>CAVWRT010000005.1:0-1365126 GCA_963757585.1 Rubricoccaceae bacterium | reverse complement strand
TGCCCTCCCGACCCCTCGCCGCCGGCCTCCACCTGGCGCCCGAGCGCTGCCAGCCGCGGCGCCAGGGCGATCAGGCCCGGCGTGGCCAGCATCAGCACGACCGTGACGGCGATCAGGCCCTGGCTGCCCGCCTCGCCCAGGCCGGCGGGCGACAGGCCCGCCTCGGCGCCCGCGATCGCCAACACGAACGAGAACTCGCCGATCTGGGCCAGCGCCAGCCCCGACGCCAGCGCCACGCCGAGCGGGTAGCCCAGCACGCGCGCGCCAAGCGCCGCCAGCCCGCCCTTGAGCACCAGCACGCCGAGTGCCGCCGCGGCCACCCAGCCCAGGTTCGCGAGCAAGAACACGGGGTCGAGCAGCATCCCGACCGACAGGAAGAACGCGGCGGTAAACAAGGTTTGGAGCGGCAAGATCTCACTGAGGGCGTGCTCAGCGTAGTCGCTTTCGGAGACCAGCAGGCCGGCCAGGAACGCACCCAAGGCCAGGCTGACGCCGGCCAGCGACACCGCCCACGCCGTGCCCAGGCAGATCGCGGCGACCGCCAGGATGAACAGCTCCGTCCGCCGGGTCTGCGCAATTCGCTCCAGCAGCGCCGGCACCACGCGGCGCGCACCGACCAAGACGGCTGCGATCACCAGCGCCGCCTTGCCGAGCGCGATCGCGACCTCGACCGGAGACCCGCCTTCGCCGGCCATCGCCGGCACCAGGAGCACCATCACCACGATCGCCAGGTCCTGAAACAGCAGCATCGCGAGCGCCACGCGGCCGACCGGCGTGTCCGACTCGGCGCGCTCGGCGAGCACCTTGAGCACGATCGCCGTCGACGACAGCGACACCAGGAAGCCCGTGAAGACGGCCGGGCCCGCGCCGACGCCCAGCAGCACCAGCCCGCCCGAGACGGCGCCGACGGTGAGCGCCACCTGGACGCCTCCGCCCAAAAAGATGGGTCGCGCCAGGCGCGCCATCTGGCCCAGCGAGAACTCGACGCCGATGGAGAACAGCAGCAGGATCACGCCCACCTCGGCCAGCTCGCCGACCAACTCGATGTCGGTCACAAAGCCCAGCGCGTTGGGGCCGATGGCGACGCCCGCCAGCAAGAACCCGGCGATGGGCACCAGGCGGACGCGGTAGCACAGGTACGCGACCAGCACGCCCGCCGCGAACAGCGCCGCGAGTTCGCCCACGAAGGGCAGAGAGCCGGCGGCGAGCGGAAGGACAGACACGGAGACCGAAGGAGGGGACCAACGAATCTCGCCCCACCTCGGGACCGAGGCGGGGCGAGTCAGAGAAAACCGAGCGAGTCGCTAGGGCTGGCTCGTGGCCTGCCGGGCGCGCAGCCGGTCAAACTGCTCCTGCTGGGGGGTCCCGGCCGGGATCGCGTAGGGATCGGCCGGCAGCTCGACCTGGACCAACTGAGGCGTGCCGTCGACGTCGCGGAAGCGCTGAGGCGCGCCGCCGGGCTCGTCGCCCAGTACCAGCACGGTCGTGCCCTGCCGCTGGACGCGGCCCACGCTGGGGAGCCCGTCGCTGGCCGTGCCGTTCGTGGTCGTCCAGCCGTCGGCCCAGTCGTAGATCCACTTGGCGTCGGCGGTCATCAGGCGCACGCAGCCGTGGCTGGCCGCGCCGTCGGTCGGCAGCGCGTAGTACTGGTGGATGTGGATGCCGCGCCGCTCGTGGAAGTTGAACACGTAGCGCATCACCCAGGTCTCGCCGGGCGGTGCCAGCGTGGACTCGCGGTACACCTCCTTCCAGTTGAAGTTGAAGCGGCCGTTCGGCGTCTCGGAGCCCTTGGCACCTGTCGAGACCAAGCCCCAGCGGCTCAGCCGGCCGTTCTCGTACGCCGCCCACGCCTGGACGCCCTTGTCGATCACGAACAGCTTGTCGAAGCCCGCTCCGCCGGCATAGGTGCGCGGGAACGGGCTGAACGCGCGCGGGTCGGCGTCGGTGATGCTGGGCAGCACGATCGTGTCGCCCACGCGCAGGTCCTGAATAAAGACGCCGTTCAAGAACGCGACCATGCCGTTGAGGTGGTCGCGGCCTTGGCGCGCGTCGCCGTTGCCGGCGTGCTGGTAGAGCGCGTGCCGAGCCAGGATCGAGTTGCCGCTGTCGTGGCCGAGCGTGTAGTAGCGGTACTGGACGGCCGGGATCGCGTCCAGGCTGTCGCGGCGCGCGTAGAGCAGCTCGGCCAGGCGGTCCTGGTTGTAGAGCGAGCGCCCGCCCTGGGCCGAGGCCGGAGGCACCGCGGCCAGGCTGGCGACGGCGAACGCGGCGACGAGGAGGATTCGGAGGCGCATAACGAAGGCAAGGTGAGCCGGAGGTCGGAGCGGAAGAACGCCCCAGACGCCAAGCTATTTCAAGCGAAGACGGAGGTGTAGCGCGCCACGGCCGCGCAAAGGGCGGTTCCTCAGGAACACATCAGACAGACGCGCCGGCCGGCGCCGCTCGCACGCCCCGCTCGGCCGCTCGCAGCCCCGCCCGCCTCGGGGGACGTGCCGGCCCCGGCGGCGAGCCCCTGCCGAGCGCCGCCCTGCCGAGCGCCGCCCTGCCGACGCGCCGACCGAGGCGGGCCCACCGGCTAGCTTGCCGCCGATGCTGACGCGCCTCCACCGCTCCGTTCTCCGCTGGCTGCCGCTGCCGTTCGTGGCGGCGCTGCTGACGCTGCTGTTTCTGCTGCTGATGCAGTTCTTGATCAACTACCTCCCCGACCTGGTCGGGCGCGGCCTGCCCATCGTCGCGGTCGGGGAGTTGATCGCCTACAGCCTGGCCTACATGGTCACGCTGGCCGTCCCGATGGCCTGGCTCATCGCGCTCCTGGCCTCGTTCGGCCGCCTCGCCGAGAGCCGGGGCTACCTGGTCGCCAAGAGCGCGGGCGTGTCGCTGGTGCGGCTGGCGTGGCCGGCGCTCGTGGTCGGGATGCTGCTCACCGCGGGCATGGCCTACTTCAACAACGAGATGCTGCCCGAGGCCAACCACCGCATGAACGGGCTGTGGCAGGACATCCGGGTCAGCCGGCCCGGATTCGCGCTCACGCCCGGCGAGTTCTACACCGAGGTCTCGGGCTACGCCATCCGCGCCGACACCATCCCGACCGACTCGGCCGGCCTGCTCGTGGGCGTGACCGTGTTCGAGAGCGGAAACTCCGCCGGCGGCTCGTCCACCCTGACCGCCGAGCGGGCGCGCTTGCAGAGCCAGTACGGCGGCCAGCGCCTGACCATGCTGCTCGAAAACGGCCACATCGACCGCCGCACGCCCGGCCGGCCGGACGCCTACGAGCGCATCTCGTTCGGCCGCTACCGGATGGCGTTCGACCTGTCCAGCCTGTCCAGCTTCGAGCGCCGCGAGCGCGAGGACCGAGGCCGCACCGACCGCTCGATGCGCACGTCGGAGATGCTGGCCGTCGTGGACTCGCTCGACGACCGCGCCGACCTGCTGGCCGATTCGCTGCAAAGCACGCTCGCGCGCCTGGGGCAGTCGGCTGGAGACGTTCCGCGCGTGCTCGCCATCGCTCCGCGCGACACCTCCACGGCTGCGCCGACGCTCGGGACCGACCGCGCCGTTTTGAACGGCTTGGGAGACCCGACGCGCCGCGCCGCCTACGACCTGGCCCAGTCCCGCGCCCGCACCGTCCGCAGCAGCGCCGACCTGGCGGTGTCGTCGCGCGAGTGGGACCGCCAGCGGGCCGACCGCTTCCGCGTCGAGATCTACAAAAAGAACTCCATCGCGCTGGCGTGCCTGGTGTTCGTGCTGGTCGGGATTCCCCTGGGCCTGGCCGTGCCGCGCGCCGGCGTCGGGGTGGTGGCGTCGCTGGCCGTATTTACGTTCCTGTTCTACTGGATCACACTCGTTCAGGGCGAGAAGCTGGCCGACCGCGGGCTGCTGCCTCCCTGGCTGGGGATGTGGGCCGCGAACGTGATCGTGGGGCTGCTCGGCATCTACCTCGTCGTCCGCGAAACGCGCGACCCCGCGTGGCGCGACCCCATCCGCGCGCTCGCCGGCCGCTTCAAGGGCCGCGGCTGACGCTCCTCCCCACCCCTCTCCCCGCCCGTGCTCGTACTCGTTCCCACGCCCGTCGGCAACCTGGAAGACCTGACCTTCCGCGCCCTCCGCATCTTGAAGGAGGCCGACGTGGTCGCGTGCGAGGACACCCGCACGACCGGCACGCTGTTCAGCCACTACGGCATCACGACGCCGCGCCTCAGCTTTCACATCCATAACGAGCACGGCCGCGTGACTCAGCTGGTCGCGCGGATGGAGGCCGGCGAGACCGTCGCGCTCGTGTCCGACGCGGGCACGCCGGGCATCTCCGACCCCGGCTTTCTGCTCGTGCGCGCCGCGGCCGAGGCCGGCATCCGCGTCGAGGCGCTGCCCGGCGCGACCGCGTTCGTGCCGGCGCTCGTGGCCAGCGGCCTGCCGACCGACCGGTTCGTGTTCGAGGGCTTCTTGCCCCACAAGAAAGGCCGGCAGACGCGGCTCAAGGCGATGGCCGAGGAGCGGAGCACGATGGTGCTTTACGAGAGCCCGCACCGGCTGGTCAAGCTGCTCGGGCAACTGGCGGAGTTTCTGGACCCGGAGCGCCCGGCGGCGGTCGGCCGCGAGATCAGCAAGCTGCACGAGGAGGTGCGGCGCGGAACGGTCACGGAGCTGGGCGCGTGGTACGGCTCCCAAGCGAAAGTGCGCGGCGAGATCGTCGTGGTTGTCGGAGGTGCCCCATGATGCGGAGACTCGTCCTGTTAGTCGGCCTGGCCGTGTCGGCGTGCGCCCAGCCGGCACCGCTCGCCCCGCCCGCCTCGGTCCCGGCCTCGACGGAGGCAGCGGCCCACCCCGCCGACGACCGGACCGAGGTGGAGCAGGCCGTGCACGAGCGCGTCTCGGCCGACGGCGTCCACGTGGTGCGGCTGTGGGCGCCGTGGTGCGGCAACTCGCGCGCCGAGTTGGAGGCCGGCTTGTACGAGACCATCGAGGCCCACCCTGACGTCACGTTCTCGTTCGTGACGATCTGGAACGACGCGCGCGACGGCGCCTCGATGCTGGCGCGCTACGGCATCACGCCGACCGACGACGGCCGCGTGACAGTCGCGGCCCAGCCCGACCGCGGGCCGTCGGGCGACCGCGACCTGCGCCGACGCTCGTTCCTGGGCGTCCCGCTCTCGTGGACGCCGACGACGCTGGTGTACAACCGAGGCGGCAAGCTCGCCTATGCCTTCGCCTACGGCGAGGTCTCGCCCGAGATGCTCGACCAGGCCATCGCCGACGCCCGCAACGACTGGATGCATGACTGACGCCGACCGACAGGTTCGTGACGCGACCTCTCGGGAGGGCGTCCACGTGGTCCACGTCTGGGCGCCGTGGTGCGACAACTCTCTGCACGAACTGGCGCCGGTCTGGGCGCACGACGCCGGCGCCGACTCGGTGACCTTCGTGACGGTCTGGAACGAGGGCCGGTCGGGCGCGGAGACGCTGCGCGAGCACGGCGTCTCGGCGCCCGAGATCGTCATGCCCGGCTCCAAGCCCGAGCCTCCGGACCGGCGGATGACGCTCTGTGGCCTGCCGGTGACGTGGATTCCCACGACCTGGGTGTTCAACCGCGGCGGCCTGCTGGCGACGGCCTTCAACCACGGCGAGATCACGCGCGAGCAACTGGCGGCAGCCGTCGACGGCGCTCGGGCAGACTGGTAGCCGGCAGGCTTGTCCACGACGGCCGCTCGGATCAGGAGCGAGTCCCCGGTCCGCCTCGGCGCCTGGCCCCGCCTGGTCCGCTTGGGTGCCGAAGCGGCCTGAGTCAGCGCGGCACGTCGGCCCGCAGGCCCGGCTCGAGCAAGCGGCCCCACGCCGCGTTGTACGGGTGGACGGTCCGGACCGGCTGGCCGTCGCGCACGAGTGGACGCCCTTGGTTGGCCCACCGAAAGATCGAGCCGCTCAGGTTTTCGACGTTCTCGAACCCCGCCGCGCGCAGCCGCTCGGCCACGCCCGCCGAGCGGACGCCGACCGAGCAGTACACCACGATCTCACGCGACCGGTCGACGCTGTCGAGGGCCGCCGCCAGCGCAGCAACGTCCGCGTCGGGGTCGACGCGCTGGGCACCGGGCAGGTGCGAGACGGCCACCTCGGCCGGCGTCCGGGCGTCCAGCACGAGCGGCGGCGCGCCGGAGGCCAGTCGCTGGGCCAGCACGTCGGGCGGAATCGATGGGACGTCCGGGTAGCGGGCCGCGAGGTCGCGGTCGACGGCGCGCCAGGCCAGAGACCGGGCGCCCACGTCGGAGCGGAGCCACAGGACAGCCGCGGCGACGGCGAGCAGCCAGGGAGCGAGTCTGCGCATCGCCGGTCAACGCGGCAGCGGCACGGTGGGTGCCCGGCTCGGACGCAGCGCGATCGCCCGTCCCGCGACGATTCGCTGGAGACGACGGCGCGAAGAGGCACTCGCACGAAGTGACGCCCGCACGAACCCAACTCGCGCGTCCGTTGGGCTCGCACCGCTGCCGAGGCGGGCCGCCTCGGGCGCGCCGCCGACCGTCTCGGGAAGCGCGTCGCGCGCGGGCTATCTTCGCGCTCCGTCCCACGACTTTTCCGGGCTCCGCCCGGCCACGCTTGCATGACCGGAAAGCTGATCGACCGCGTGGTCGCCGCGACCGTGTTCCTCGCCTCCCTGGTGATCTACCTCGCCACGATGGCCGAGACGACGCCGTTCTGGGACTCCGGCGAGTTTATCGCCATCTCGAACGGGTTGCAGGTGAGCCATCCGCCCGGGGCGCCGTTCTACATGCTGGTCGGGCGCCTGTTCGCGATGGCCGCGCCGCTGTTCGCCGGCCTCAGCCCCGAGCCGGTCGCGTACGCCGTCGGCCTGGTGTCGGTGCTGTGCAGCGCGCTCACGGTGCTGCTGACGCACCTGGTCATCGTGCGCTTGGTGCGGATCTGGACGGGCCACCCGGGCACCTGGAGCCCGGTCCAGCGCGTCGGCGCCAACGCGGGCGGCGTGATCGGCGCCATGACGTTCGCCGTGACCGACTCGTTCTGGTTCAACGCCGTCGAGGCCGAGGTCTACGCCATGTCAATGCTGTTTACGGCCGTCGTGGTCTGGCTGGCGCTCGTCTGGCGCGACGCGACGCGCGCCGAGGAGGCTGACATCGCCCGGCGCGGCGAGCACCCCTTCGGACTGCACGCCGACCGCTACTTGGTCGCCATCGCCTACCTGTTCGGGCTCGCGATTGGCGTCCACCTGCTCAACGTGCTGACGCTGTTCTTCCTGGCGCTGATCGTGTTCTTCCAAAAGGTGGACCGCGACGACTGGGGCTCGGGGCAGCGCGTTCGCGGGCTGGCGGTCACCGCCGTGATCGCTCTCGTGGCGTTCGGCATGATCTATCCGGGCATCGTCCAGATCCTGCCCACGATCGCGGGCGCCAGCGGCGCGCCCGTCCTGTTCCTGCTGTTCGTGGTCGCGCTGCTCGTCGGCGCGGTCTGGTGGACCCAGAAAAACGGCCGGCCGATCCTGAACCTGATCGCGCTCGTGGCCACGTCCGTGATGATCGGGTACTCGTCCTACGCGCTCATCTTTATCCGGTCCGCCGCCGATCCGCCGATCGACGAGAACGACCCGGAGACCGCCGACGCCATCGTGAGCTACCTCAAGCGCGAGCAGTACGGCTCGACGCCGCTGCTCTCGGGCGACAGCTTCAACGACCGCACGGGCCGTGTGGACAAGGAGAAGCTCTTTCCCCGGCGCCACTCCTCGTCCCCGGCTCACGGCTCGGTTTACGCCCAGTACGACTCCGACGGGGCGTTCTTCTGGCAGTACCAGATCGGCCACATGTACGGCCGGTACTTTATGTGGCAGTTCGTCGGCAAGGCCGCCGACGTCCAGGACTCGGGCTGGATCTCGGGCGTCGCCGACCGAGGGCCTCCGCCGGGCACGACGCCGTCGGAGCGGTCGGGCCAGAACGCCTACTTTTTCCTTCCCCTGCTGCTGGGCCTGATCGGGATGGCGGTGCACGTCCAGCGCGACTGGCGCCGCGCCCTCGCCGTGGGCGTCCTGTTCCTGGTGACGGGGGTCGGCATCATCATCTACCTCAACCAGACACCGTTCCAGCCGCGCGAGCGCGACTACTCGTACGTGGCGTCGTTTTTCGCGTTCTCGCTGTGGATCGGCATCGGCGCGACTGGACTGATCGAGTTGGCGGCGGACGCGCTCAAAAAGAGCGTCGGCGTTCAGCGGGTCGCCGGGCTGGCTCTTGCCCTGCTCCTGTTTCTGGCCGTGCCCGGCTGGATGACGGTCGAGAACTGGTACGACCACGACCGGTCGGGCCGCCGCATCGCGACCGACTTTGCGCGCAACATGCTGGAGAGCACCGCGCCGAACGCCATCCTGTTCACGAACGGCGACAACGACACCTTTCCGCTGTGGTACCTGCAGGAGGTCAAGGGCGTGCGCCGCGACGTCCGCGTGGTCAACCTGTCGCTGCTCAACACGCCGTGGTACATCCGCCAGTTGCGTGACCAGGCCAGCCGGGAGTCGGCCCCGATCCCGATGGACATCTCGGACGAGGACCTGGAGGGCATCAGCGTGCCCTTTGGCGAGATGCCGCGCGGCAAGCTGGTGCCCCGCCCCATCCCCGAGGCCACGGCCACGCTCCCCGTCGACGCCCGCGCGTTCTCGAGCGACCGCTTCGCCGGGCCCGTCACCAACGTCCCCAGCCAGATGTCGTGGACGGTGCGCGGCACGCCCTATGGCGAGGGCCAGACGGTCCTGTACACCGCCGACCTCGCGGCGCTGGAGATCCTCAAGGCCGTCGCCGAGGGCGGGTGGAAGCGGCCGGTCTACTTTGCCAGCACGGTCGCGCAGGCGTCCGAACTGGGCCTGCAGTCGTTTTTCCAGAACGAGGGCTTGGCGCGCCGCGTGGTGCCGCTGGAGCGGCCCAGCTCAGACCCGGACGGCGTGGTCGTGCCGGCGGTGACGCTCGACCGGCTGGAGCGCTTCCAGTTCCGGGGGCTCGCGGACCCCGACGTCTACCACGACGAGAACGCCCGCAACATGGCCGACGGCTACCGCGTCCGCTTCGGCGCGATCGCGTCCCAGCTGGCGCGGCAGGGCGAGACGGCGCGCGCGCGCGCCTTGCTGGACCGCCTGACGACGGAGGTGCCCACCTCGGTGATCCCGGCAAGCTTCGGCTCGCTGCTGCGGATGGCCGACGCCTACGAGCAGATCGGCGACGCTCAGGGCGCGGGCCGCGTGCTGCGCGAGGCGGAGACGCTGGCCCTCGGCGAGTTGGCGCGTGGCTCGCAGGACGGGATGCAGTTTGTGCAGTACATCCAGTCGTCGTACGTGCTGAGCGGTCGGTTCGACGCCGCCTCGGCGTTCATGGGCCGCATCGCGGACACCCTGGGCGACGACTCGTTCCGCCAGTCGGCCGAGGACATCCGCCGCGAGACGGAGGCCATGCGCCAGCAGCAAGCTCCGCCGTCGCCCGCCGGCGGCTCGGGTGCTCCGTCGCCGTAGATTCCCTCACCCCGCCTCCGCCCCCAGATGCCGATCCTCTCCGCCGCTGACCTCGACCGTGCCGCGGCCGTCTTGGGCGTCGGCGCCGAACGCGACGGCGCCCTGACGCGGCTGGCGCTCTCAGACCCAGCCAGCGGCCGGCGGCTGGCCGTCGAGGTGACGTCGGGCGAGGGCGGAGCCATCGTCAAGGTCTACGGGACCGAGGCCCACCTGGAACTGCACGACTGCGCCGGGCTCGTGACCTCCGACGAACTGGGCGAGGTCATCTTTTTCGCGCGCGGCGGCGGGCGCGTGGCCGGGCTGGTCGTGGAGCGTGAGGCGGCGTGCTCGCTCTACGCGAACGTCGCCGAGCGCCTGCTCTCGGCCGACTTCCTGTCCGTCGCGCCCGAGGTGGCCCAGGCGGCGGTCGTGCTGTCGCTGTCGGAGCCGCTGTTCGAGGGCGACTGGACGCCCGAGACGGAGGCGTGACGCCCGCCTCGGGCGAGCCGCCGGCGGAGTCGGGCCTGGAGATTCACAACGCGCACGGCGCGCGGCACCTCGACCCCGACCAGGCCCGCGCGGTCGCCGAGGCGGTGTGTGCCGGCGAGGGCGTGACGGTCGCCAGTCTCAACGTGGTGCTGGGCGACCACGCGCTCGTGCACGCCCTCAACCGCGACTGGCTGGGCCACGACTACGAAACGGACGTGGTGTCGTTCGTGCTCGACGAGGACGCGCAGGCGCGCGGCGTGATCGACGGCGAGGTCTACGTCGACCTGGACACGGCGGCAGAGCGGGCGCCCGAGTTCAGCGCCACGCCGGAGCGCGAAGCGTTGCGGTACGTCGCGCACGGCGTGCTCCACCTGGCCGGCCACGACGACGCCACCGACGCCCAGCGCCAGGCCATGCGCGAGCTGGAGGACCGGTACCTCGCTGCGGCCTCGGTGTGACGCTGCCCGCCTCGGCGCCGAGGCGGGCGGGGCCGAGGCGGGCGGCGCCGAGGCGGGCGGGGCCGAGGCGGGCGGCGCCGAGGCGGGCGGCGCCGAGGCGGGCGGCGCCGAGGCGGGCGCAGCCGAGGCGGGCGGGGCCGCGGCGGGCTAGCCGACCAGCTTGCGCAGCGGCTCGGCCACCTTGACCACGTGCCGCGCCGTGGACATGATGTAGAAGTGGATGCCCGGCACGCCGGCGTCGATCAACTCCTCGGCCTGCTTCCGCGCCCACTCGATGCCGACATCCGCGACGTGCTCGTCCCGAGCCTCCTCGACCTCGGCTGCCAGGGCCTCGGGGATCTCGGTGTAGAACGTCCGGGGCAGCGACTGGAGTTGCCGCTTGGACGTCAGGATCTTCAAGCCCGGCACGATCGGCACCGTGATGCCCACCTCGCGGCACCGCTCGACCCAGCCGAGGTAGTGCGCAGTGTCGAAAAACATCTGGCTCACGACGTAGTCGGCGCCGGCGTCGACTTTGCGCTTGAGGTTGAGCACGTCCCAAGTTCGGTTGGGCGCGTCGACGTGCTTTTCAGGGTACCCGCCGACGCCGACGCAGAAGTCGGTCGGCGCCGCGTCGAGCAGGTCGGCGAGGTAGCGGCCGCCGTTCATCTGGTTGATCTGGGCGACCAGGTCGGAGGCAAACTCGTTGTGATGACGCTCCGGGCGGTGGGCCTTCGAGACGCCCGTGTCGTCCCCGCGGACGGCCAGCAGGTTGTGGATGCCGAGGTAGTTGAGTTCGATCAGCGCGTCCTCGGTCTCCTCCTGGGTAAACCCGTGGCACAGGATGTGGGGGACGGCGTCGATGCCAAATCGGTACTGAATGGCTGCGCACAAACCCAGCGTGCCGGGCCGCTTGCGCTTGATGCGCTTTACCACGGTACCGTCCGGCATCTCGTCGTAGATCTTTTCAGCGCCGTGGCTCGTGACGTCGATAAACGGCGGGTCGTAGGGCGCCAGCGCCTCCACGACGCTCAGCACGTCCGAGACGGAGCTTCCGCGCGTGGGCGGTATGATCTCGTACGAGAACAGCGGGCCGTCCGCTTGGTCGTAGTGCTCGGTGACTTTCATGGGCCGAGGCGTGTCGTGTCAGGGTGTTCGGAAGCAAACCAGCCGCCCCGTGGCGGGCGCATTGTGCGATCTAGTTGCGTCGCAGCCACAGGTCGCTGTCCAAGCTGGGCGTCTCCGGGAGGTCTCGCTCGGCAACGACGGACTGGCGCGCGCGCTGGTCGTCCACGATGTCTCGCAGGCGGACCGGGACGAATGCACCGCGCTCGGTCGCTTGGCGGCGGCGCGCCACGGGATCCATCGGCGTTGGCTCGTTGGGGAAGAGCAGGCGCCAAGCCGTGACGCTGGCCCAGATCGACATCAGGAGGATCGCCGGCAGCGCGACCAAGAAAAAGCCTGCGATCAGAGCGCCGAGCGGCGGCATGGGGCTAGAGGTTAGGGTCGTCGGCGACGGCCTCGTCGGGGGCCGTCGGCGCCTCGGTCATGGGGCCTGCGCCTGCAGGCGACGTGCCGAACAGTTCTGGATCGGGCTGAGCCACGAGCGGGGCCGCCTCCAACTCGGCCGCGATCCCGGCGGCGGCCTCTTCGGCTGCGAGCGACTGCTCCTCCAACACGTCCGTCGGCACGGCCGACAACTCCTCGAACGAGTCGCGGAACGCAAAGTCGAGCCAGGTAAAGCCGAAAAAGACGAACAGGAACGAGATGCTGCCCAGAAACACCAGGGTGTTGGTCTTGGACGACTCGTACTTCAGCCCCATGAACCGCGACGCGACCCAGTAGACCTTGACGCTGGCGATGCCGAGCGCGAGGGGCACGCTCAGGAAACCGACGGGAAGCGCGGGGAACTCGAACTGGAGCCCGAAGATGTCCGCGAAGCCACGCTCCCAGAGCGCTAGCACGACGGTCAGGATCGTGAGCCCGACCAAGATGGCGAACGTTTTCTTGAGCATCCCCGCGTCCATGACGTGGTGGCCGCCGTGGCCCGTGTGCTCGGTGTGTCCCTCAGAGGAGGTGTGGTCTGCCATGAAAGGAGTTGTCCAGCCAAATCACGCCGCCTCGGTGACCCCATCAAGGGACCGAGGCGGGCGCGGCTAGATCAGGTACATGAGGGGGAAGACGAAAATCCAGATGATGTCCACGATGTGCCAGTACAGGCCCACGTTCTCGACCGGCGTGTACCACACGGACGAGTAGCGCCCGCGAGACGCGAAAAAGGTCAGGAAGCCGATCGCGATGATGCCGATGATGATGTGGATGGCGTGGATGCCCGTCATCATGTAGTAGATCGCGAAGAAGATGCCCGCGCGGCGGTTGGAGAAGATTTCCTCCTTGGCCTCGGAGCGGCTCATCTCACCCTCCTCGGCGCCGAGGCCAGAGCGCCGCACTTCGCTCTCGACGGCTCGCTGGGCGTTGGCCCCCGCGTTGCCTGCCAAGCCGGGCGCCGCGGCGCGCGCAGCCTCCAGGTCCGCCTCGGTGGGTCCCGAGGCCGTGCCCGCCGCCTGGTCCGCACCCGTCAGCGGAGCGTCCGCGACGGCCATCTCGCCCATGTCCGACTCGACGACCTCGGGGTCGGTCATCGGCTCGGCGCCGACGACCGCCGGCGCGGTGTCGGCTTCGAGGCCGTTGTTCGCGTCGTCGCCCTCCTCAGCCCCCTCCGACTGGTGGTGCCGCTCGGGCGCGAAGATCGGGGTCAGCGGGATCGCGCCGTTCAAGTCCGACACCGACGGTGTCCCGTCGCGCAGCTCGAACCCGACGCCCGGGTAGATGCCCTCGTGGAATTTGTGGCTGTACTCGAAGTACTTGACCACCAGAAAGCCCGAGGCCAGCACCATGGTCGCGACCAGGTTGTAGATCAGCACCTTGCGGTTGTCCATCTGGGCGCCGCGGATGGCCCAGGCCATCGTCAGCGACGACAGCAGCAGCACCAACGTGTTGGTCGCGCCCAGCACGGTGTCCAGCTGCAAGCTGGCCGCCTCGTAGACCTCCGGGTAGAGCACGCGGAAGATGCCGTAGGCCACGAACATGCCGCCGAACAGCAGGATTTCGGTCGCCAGGAACAGCCACATGCCCAGCTTCGACGCCTCGAACTGCTGCTCCGAGGACACGAAAAAGTGCTGGAGGTTGGACGGGTGCATCTGCCCGTCGTGCCCCATCAGCATGGGCGCGTCGCCGTGGTGCCCGTCGCCGCCGTGAGCGTCGTGCACGTCGGCGTGCGGGTCGTCGACCGTGACGGTGGGAGGAGTGGACGTCGCCATGTCGGAGAGCGGAGAGCGTGAGGGTGCAGGCGGCCCGCCTCGGTACGCCCACGGAGGCGCCCGAGGCGGCACGACCTACATGTCGGTGGCGGAGTCGGGCTGCGAGGTGCCGTCGTCGACGGTCTTGTTCATCTCCTGGGGAGCGCCGACCTCGACGTTCGGGATGGGCGCGCCGTGGGGGCCGTTCTGGCCGTCGCCCTGGCTGTCGCCGGACGAGCGGAACAGGACCTCGTAGTCGTACGGGCCGTGCGTGACGAGCGGCGTGTGGTGGAAGTTGTGGTGGTCCGGCGGGCTGGTCGTGTGCGTCCACTCCAGCGTCGCGCCGCCCCAGGGGTTGCCCGGCGCAGGCTTGCCCTTGAACCACGAGTAGATGCCGTTCCACAGCACGACCGCCAGGCCGACGCCGAGCACGTAGCTACCAATCGTCGAGGCCTGGTGGAGCGGCTCCATCCAGGGCATGTCCGGGTAGTCGTAGTAGCGCCGCGGCATGCCCTGGCTGCCCATCACGAACTGGATAAAGAACGTCATGTTGAAGCCCAGGAACACCAAGAGCGCCGAGATCTTGCCAGCCGTCTCGTTGTAGAGCCGCCCGGTCATCTTGGGCCACCAGTAGTGAAGCCCGCCCAGGAACGCCATCACCGTGCCGCCCATCATCACGTAGTGGAAGTGGGCCACGACGAAGTAGGTGTCGTGCAGGTGGATGTCGACCGCGAGCGCGCCGACCATGATGCCCGTCACGCCGCCGATCGTGAACAGGAAAAGGAACGTCAGCGCGTACAACATCGGCGTCTTGAGCCAGACGCTACCGCGGTACATCGTCCAGACCCAGTTGAAGATCTTGATGCCCGACGGGATGCCGATCAGGAACGTGATGAGCGAGAACACGATGCTCGACACCGGGCTCTGGCCGGACGTGAACATGTGGTGGCCCCAGACCAGGAAGCCCAAGAGCGCGATCGCGACCGACGACAGCGCGACGGCGCGGTAGCCGTAGACGCGCTGGCGGCTGAACGTGCCCATCAGCTCCGAGATCACGCCGAAGGCCGGCAGGATCATGATGTAAACGGCCGGGTGGCTGTAGAACCAGAAAAAGTGCTGGAACAGGACCGGGTCGCCACCGAGCGCCGGGTCGAAGATGCCGATGCCCAGCACGCGCTCCATCACCAGCAGCACCATCGTGATGCCGATCACCGGCGTCGCCAGCACCTGGACGATCGAAGTCGCGTAGATGGACCACAGGAAGAGCGGCATCCGGTTCCAGGTCATGCCCGGCGCCCGCATCTTGTGGATGGTCACGATAAAGTTCAGCCCGGTCAGGATCGACGAGAAGCCCATCACGAAGGCCCCCAGCGCCATCGCGATCACCGCCGTGCCGGTCTCCTTGGAGTATGGCGTGTAGAACGTCCAGCCGGTGTCGATGCCTCCGGTCGTGATCGAGTACAGCGCGATCATCGCACCCGCGATGTAGACGTACAGGCTCAGCAGGTTGAGCCGGGGGAACGCCACGTCCTTGGCGCCCACCATGATCGGCAGCAGGAAGTTGCCCATCGTCGCCGGGATCGACGGGATGATGAACAGGAACACCATGATCAGCCCGTGCATGGTGAACACCCGGTTGTAGGTGTCCGGCCCCATGATGGTCTCCCCCTGGAAGAACAGCTCGGTGCGGATCGCAATCGCCAGCAGTCCTGCGACGGTGAAGAACACCGACACGGCCACGAGATACATCATGCCGATGCGCTTGTGGTCCACGGTCAGGGCCCACAGCTTGAACCAGGCCCATCCGCGCGCCAGGCCGCGGACGTCGTCGGCGGGGCGCGGCTCGCGCAGGTAGTTGTGGATCGGCTCGTGCCCGACGGGGTACTGCCGGGCCTCGCGAGGCACGGGAGCGACCGGGGTCGTCTTGGTGGGGGGAGCTGGGGTCAGCGTCGCCATGAGGGGTGTGGATGGAGCCACCGAGGTGGCCGGGCTGGGTGCTGCGGGTGCTTACTGCTGAGGCGCGGCGCCGTCCTGTCGGACCGCCTCGCGGTCCTCGGGGTCGACGGGGTCAGCGACGGGGACGCCGGGGTCGCCCATGCCGCCCTCGGGCGCGTTCTCGCCGATGGCCGTCGCGTTGGGGTCGACGATGGTGGTGTCGGCGGCCGTCTCGGCTCCGCTCAGCACGCGAATGTAGGCCTCGACGCCGGCCAGGTCCTTGTCGCTGAGCGAGCCGTCAAACGACGGCATGTTGACGTTCTCGTAGCCCGGCGTGATGTAGGCCTGCGGGTACAAGATGGACTCGCGGAGGTAGGCCGAGTTGACGACGCCTTGCTCGCTGCCGGGGCGCGGCTGGCCCCAGATGTTCTGCCAGCTCGGGCCGCTCTTCTGGGTGCCGTCCACCGAGTGGCACGCGCCGCACAGGCGCGAGTGGATGGTCTGCCCGAGAGCCGCCGGCGACTGCACCGTGCCGGGCGGGCCATCGCGCAAGATGGCGTAGTACTCGGTGCGGGAGACGACGTGGATGCGGGCGCCCATGTTGGAGTGCGCCGTCCCGCAGTACTCGGTGCACAGCACCTGGTAGGTGCCCTCGCGCGGCGCCTCGAACCAGACGTAGGAGAAGCGGTTGGGGATCACGTCGTGCTTGATCCTGAACTCGGGCACGTAGAAGCTGTGCAGCACGTCCTGGCTGGTCATCTCCAGCCGGATCGGGGTGTTGACCGGTACCCAGATCTCGGCCACGACATTGGTGCCGTTGGCGTACTCGAACTGCCAGTTCCACTTTTGCGCCTTGACGTTGATCGTGATGGCGTCCGACGGCGGGATCGCGGTGCCGACGTAGGCGCGGAAGCCCCAGAAGAACACCACCAGCACCAACAGCGTCGGGATCGTGATCCAGCTGATCTCCAGCCACTTGCTCTCGTGTACGTCGACCGGGCGGTCGGCGTGGCTGCGACGGCGGTACTTCCAGACGAAGTAGATCATGGCCGCGCTGACCATCAGCGTCAGGATGATCGACGCGTACATGATGAAGTAGAACAGCGCATCGATCTCGTGCGCCGTGGTCGACTCCTGCGGCGGAAGCCAGACAGAGCCGCCTTCGGTGAAGAAGGACTGGCGGGTCGGCTGGCCGACGGCGGCGGCAGCGGTGGAATCAGCTTGCATCATCTCAGGATAGAGGGCACGAGTGCCAGCGGTGCGTCAGGTGCTTGGCTCGGGGCGGGCATCGTTCCACGAGTCGGGCGTCCGCCCGGCCTCGCGGCGCCAGAAGTAGATCAGCATCCCGCCGAACAGGACCATCAGCAGAATCCCGCCGAGCTTGGTCCAGTTCAGGATGGCCAGCGAGTAGGACTGGGCGTCCTCGTCATACTCGAAGCACGTGATGAGGAACTTGTCGAGCGTGGAGCCGACCTCGCCCTCGCCCGCCTCGACGACGGCGAGCCGGAAGTCGAAGGGCTGGTGGCTGATGCCGTAGAGGTAGCGCGTGATCTTGCCCTCGGGGCTCAGCAGGATGAGCGCCGCGTTGTGAGCGTACTCGCCGGTGCGGATGTCGAACGCGTACTCGAAGCCGACCGCGTCGGCGAGCGTCTTGACGTCCTGCTCGTGGCCCGGGGCCAGCGTCCACATGTGGAGCGCGTCCAGGTCGCCCAGGTCACCGAGGCGGGCGTAGCGGGCCTTGACGGAGTCGGCTCGCGAGGGTGTGTCGCTGGGGTCGACCGAGACGGCCAACACCTGGTAGTCAGGACCGAGGTCGATGGCGTCCGCACGGGCGACGGCGTCGGCCAGTCCGTCCAGCACCAGGCTGCACAGCATGGGGCAGGTGTGGTACACGAACGCCAGAACCGTCGGCCGCTCGCCGTCGACGATGGAGGAGAGCTGGACCGTCTCTCCCTGCTCGTTTACGAACGTCAGGTCGGTGGGCACGCGCGCGGCCAGCTTTTCCAGCACGCCCACTTCGCCCGCGAGCCGGTTGGGGAGGCTGCCCTGCCCGGGCTGGCCGTCGAGCGGAGCAAACTGGCCCGCGCTCGTTACCTGCGCCTGTGCCCCGACCGCGAACGCGGCTGCCAAAACGAGCAGGAGGGCAGAGCGGATCATTACTCGATGGACGTGGTGGTCTCGACGCCGACCGTGGTTTCGGGCGCGCGCGTCT
This sequence comes from Rubricoccaceae bacterium, assembly GCA_963757585.1. Lineage (GTDB taxonomy): Bacteria > Bacteroidota > Rhodothermia > Rhodothermales > Rubricoccaceae > Rubrivirga. The sequence continues at coordinate 1,347,288 of CAVWRT010000005.1, read as the reverse complement.
CGACGCCGACCTCCTGGTCGATGTCCTGCCGCGCGTCTTCGACCAGCTCAGGGTCGTCGAAGCGCGGCTGAACGTCTTCGCGCTCGATCTCCTGCACCGCGCGGCCCAAGCCACGCATGACCGGCAGCAGGTTCCACTCCTGCCGGGTCTGGGGCAGGCTGGCGTCGGCACCCGTCCCGTAGTCGGCGACGACCAAGCCCATGGCCTGGTCGATCGGCACGCCGTAGGTGTCGTCCGTGCGCGACGCGACAGGGCCCAGCTTGGCCATGCCCTCGGTCTGGACCACGTTGAGCTCTTCGTACTGCGCCTCCCCGTCGACGCGCTGGGCGGTCTGGGTGCGGTACGGGATGATGAACAGATAGATCAGAATCACCGCCAGCGCGGCGACCGAGGCGAGCACCGCCGCGACCATGCCCAGCAACTGGCCCGAGGCGATGTTCTCGTCCTCGACGCCCATCTGCTCCAGCAGCGCTTGCGCCTCCGAGTCCTGGTCGCCGACCACCTCCGAGGCTTCCTCGGAGACGTCGGCACTGGCCGTGCCGATCAAGCCTTCGAGCGGCCCGACTTCCTCGTCCTGCGCCGGGCGCACCGCGGGGTCCACGCCAGGGCGCATGCCCTCTTCCTGCTCCGGCACGGGCTTGCCGCGGTGCGGGTCAGGGACGCGGTCGGGAGACGGGGGAAGTTGGTCGTCCATGGTGGGTCAACGGCGAGTCGCGCCGCTTGTTTTCAGTTTTGATTGAAAGCTCCGCGAACCAGCGCGATCGGCCCGCGCGCACTCTCAATCGCGTGTGCAGACGCAGGCTGCGCCGGAGTGCTTACACGTTTTCGAAGCGAAGCGAGTCGGCGAAGTACGGGTCGCTGTAGGGCGTGAGCGCGTGCCGGCTCATGCGGACGAACGTGGCGCCGAGGTAGAGCAAGAACAGTCCCAGCCCGACGGCCATCTCCAGCAGCGGCAGGTGAGGCTCGATAACCTTGATGTTCATTCCCTCGGCCGAGCCGTAGACCGCCTCCTGGGCCGCCTCGGCGGCGGGCAGGGCCTGCAGGCTGGCCAGCAGGTCGCCTCCGCCGGACGCGACCACGGAGTAGGCGGCATCCGCCGAGACGTACATGGACGGCATCGCGATCCACCACAGGTCCACCCAGTGCATGACCAGCAGCCAGACGGCCATCGTGGCGAGCACGGGCGCGATCCGCTTGGTCGCGCGCGGCAGCAGGATGAGGAAAGGCAGGAAAAAGTTGAAGATCAGCAGTGCCCACGACACGGTCTCCCAGCCGCCGGTAAAGCGCTTGTGGAACCAGAACGTCTCCTCGGGGATGTTGGCGTACCAGTACAGCATGTACTGGCTAAAGGCGATGTACGTCCAGAACACGACGAAGGCGAACATGAACTTGCCCATGTCCTGGGTGTGCTCGACGGTCACCGAGGGGAGCATGCCCGCCTTCTTGAACAGCAGCGCGATAAACGTGATCAGGCACAGCGCGCCCAGCCATCCGCCGGCGAAAAAGTAGATGCCGAACATGGTCGAGAACCAGTGCGGCTCGATCGACATCAGCCAGTCGAAGCCGGCGAACGCCGTCGTGACGGCGGCGATCAGGATGCCGTACGCGCTGATCCGGTACAGCTTGCGCGTGTTCTCGACGCTCGGGTTTGTGTCGTTGCGAACCGAGATGCTCCACAACCGGCTGCCCAGCCACGACCACGCCACGAAGTACACCACGTAGCGGAGCACGAAGAACCACGGGAAGCCTCCGTGCGACGACTCGACGAACGGGATGAAAAAGTAGCCGGCCTTGCCGATCAGCAGGCGGTCGGGGTGCTCGCCTCCTGCGTAGAGGTCTGCGTGCGTCCAGTGGTAGAGGTCGTACATCCCGAACAGCAGGATCGGGAGCCCAGCCAGGGCCAAGATCGGGAAGCTGGCTGCCAGCGCCTCGGGGATGCGGCGGATGGTGGTGCTCCACCGCGCCCGGGTCACGTGCTGGATCATCACGAAGAACAGCGCGCCGAGCGAGATCGAGACGCAGAACACCCAGCCGATCAGGTAAGCGAACAACATCCGGGGCGTATCCGCCAGGCCGGCGACGAGCCCGATCACGAGCAGCGCTGCGCCGATCGCCAGGGGCGTCATCCACCAGCGCTGGTCGCCCATGAACCGGTGCCGCTGGGGCACGCGGTCGCCCTCGGCGGCCACGGGGTCGAGGAGAAACGAGAGAGGGTTCGCCATGAGTGTCAGATGCGGAAGCGGCGCCGGAGCGCGGTGGGCATGCGTGACGGCGTCACGCCTCCCTCGTTAGTTCTGTCGGACGTTGGGGTTGGCCGTCTCCAGGCGCTGGCGCTCGGTCACGGGCACGTCGTCGGCGGTCGCGTTCTGGCTGCGCTGGAGCGCGCGCACGTAGGCGACAATCGCCCAGCGGTCGGCCGCGGCGATCTCGTGGCCGTAGCTCGGCATCGTGTTGACGCCGTTCTGGATCACGTCGTAGACGTAGCCGTCCGGTCGCGCGCGCAGAGCGTCGGTGTGGTAGCTCGGGACGACGAAGCCGTAGCCCTGGCCTCCGTTGCCGACGGCCACGATGCCGCGCCCGTCGCCTGCCGTCCCGTGGCAGGGCGTGCAGTAGATCTCGTAGCGCTCCTGGCCGCGCATCAAGAGCGACGCCGAGACCTCGATCGGGATCTCACCGACGTAGGCACCGTCGCCCGTCCGGCCGTAGTAGAAGGGCGCGTTGCCTTCGGTGCGCAGCCCGCCTCGGGAGATCGTGCCGGCGACCGGCTGGCGCATCGCGGCGCCATCGGCGAACAGCGGGTTGGCCTCTTGCGCCTCGTACCGCTGGACGTAGTCCATGTTGAGGTTCGGGTGGATCGGCGGAGCCTCGCTCGTCATCCCCCGGCAGCCGCCCAGGGCGACCACGGAGGCGAGAGCGAGCAGAAGGAGTCGGGAGGTCATGGATGTGTGGGTTGGCTGCGTCGCGCGCGATGGCTCGCGCGCGTGCTCTAGATCTCTCCGGTCGTGTGCTGAGGAACGATGGGAGCCTCCAGGCGGGCGCCGTCGGCGGGCGCCATCTCGGGCTCGCCCCCGAGGCCGACCATCTCCGCGCCCTCGTGGTCGACGTATTCGATGTCCATCGCGCCCGCCTCGCGCAAGTCCGCGGCCGTCGTGTCGCGCGAGAACGCCCCGTCGCGGACCGACACGTGGACGAAGAAGGCGTCGTCGGTGGCCCGGCCGAAGCGGTCCGAGTAAAACAGCGGCGTGTACGGCTTGGGCAGCCCGTTGAGCGCCAGCATGCCGCCCACGGCCGTCAGCGCCGAGAACAGGATCGTCAGCTCGAACATCACCGGGATCGACGACTCCCAGGCGAAAAGCGGCTTGTTGGAAATGTTGATCGGGTAGCCCTGCAGGATCACGTCGACCCACTCGGGCTGGGGACCTGCGCTCGTCCACCACTGGAGAAACCAGCCCAGGAACGCGCCGGTGATGCCGCCCACGAACACCATGAAGCCCAGCTTGGAGGTGGGCAGGCCCATCGCGCGGTCCATGCCGTGGATGGGGAACGGCGAGAACGTGTCGATCTGGGAGTAGCCTTTCTCGCGGAGCGACTCGACCCCGTGGACGAGTGCTCCCGGGTCGGAAAACTCGGCCAGGAGGCCGACGTGCTGGTTGGCCCGGTCCTCGAGCCGCTGACGGATGGCGCTGAGCATGACTTAGGTGCGGGAAGGGTCGAGGTCGTCGGTGTCGGGCCGGCGAGGAGCGTCAGGGATGCCGTCGTCGTTGACGTCCGTGGGGGCGGTCGAGGCGCTCTGCGCGTAGGCGTCCTGCTGGTAGGGCGCCAGCTCGTGCGCCGCGCCGTGGCCGTCGCCCGAGTGGTGGTAGAAGTGCGGGTCGGCCTGGGGCATGACGCCCTTGACCTCCGCGATCGCCACCATCGGCACGAACCGCAGGAACAGCAGGAACAGGGTGAAGAACAGCCCGAAGGTGCCCAGGAAAAGCAGCGCGTCCCAGATGGTTGGGCTGTAGTAGTCCCAGCTCGACGGCAGGAAGTCGCGGTGCAGCGACGTGACGGTGATCACGAAGCGCTCGAACCACATCCCGATGTTCGTGGTGATCGAGATGAAAAAGGCAATCTTGAGATTCCGGCGGAAGCTCTTTTTCCAGAAAAGCTGGGGGAAGATCAGGTTGCACGCCATCATGGACCAGTACGCCCACCAGTACGGCCCGAGCGCTCGGTTCTTGAACGCGTACTGCTCGTAGGTCACGCCCGAGTACCAGGCCATAAAGAACTCCGTGATGTAGGCGAAGCCGACGACCGTGCCCGTCACCAGGATGATGATGTTCATCTTCTCGATGTGGTCGAGCGTGATGAGGTTCTCCAGGTCGAACACCTTGCGCGCCACGATCATCAGCGTCATCACCATCGCGAAGCCCGAGAAGATGGCGCCGGCGACGAAGTAGGGCGGGAAGATGGTCGTGTGCCAGCCCGGCACGTTCGAGATCGCGAAGTCAAACGACACGACCGAGTGCACCGAGAGCACGAGCGGCGTCGCCAGCCCGGCCAAGATCAGGTAGGCGCGCTCGTAGTGGCGCCAGTGGCGGTTCGAGCCGGTCCAGCCGAGCGCCAGGAACCCCAGAATCGTGGCGCGGACGGTCCGCCCCATCCGCGCGGCCCGGTCCCGCAACGTGCCGAGGTCGGGAATCAGGCCCACGTACCAGAACAGAAGCGAGACCGTCCCGTAGATCGACACCGCGAACACGTCCCACAAGAGCGGGCTCTTGAAGTTGGGCCACATGGCCATCTGGTTCGGCAGCGGCAGCAGGTAGTACACCAGCCACACGCGCCCGACGTGGAACGTGGGAAACACCAGCGCGCACGCAACCGCGAACAAGGTCATGGCCTCCGCCGCCCGGTTGATCGAGGTCCGCCACTTCTGCCTGAAGAGGAAGAGGACGGCCGAGATCAGCGTGCCCGCGTGGCCGATGCCGACCCAGAACACGAAGTTGACGATCGCCCAGCCCCAGAACACGGGGTTGGTGAGCCCCCACACGCCCGGTCCGTTCCAGACCAGGTAGGCGATGGCGATGCCCATGATGCCCAGGCCCGTCAGCGCCGCGCCGAATGCCAGGAACCAGCCGATGGGCGTCTTCTTCTCCGTGTGGTGCGCGACCAGTTCGGTCACGTCGTGGAACGACAGGTTGCCGCGGACGAGAGGCTCGTCTTCGAGCGTCATCGGCGTGCCGTCCGGGTACGCAGGGGCGCCATCGCCGCTGGTGGCGGCGCGTCCGTAGGCGTTTTTAGAGGTGACAGTAGCCACAGGGGCGGGGTGCTGGCGGGTGGACTAGGCGGGCTCTTCGGCGTGCACCTCGGTGGCGCCGTGGGCACCCGGGTGGTCAAAGCGGTGGTCTTCGAGCGTCGGGTGCGGGTTGCGCAACCGGGCGAGGTAGGTCAGGCGCGGGCGCACGGCCAGCTCGGCCAAGACCGCGTAGTTGCGCGGGCTCTCCTTGCTGCGGCGGACCTTGCTGCCCTCGGCGTTGAGGTCGCCGAACACGATCGCCTCGGCCGGGCACGCCTGCTGGCAGGCGGTCACGACGGCGCCGTCGGCGAGGGGCTCGTCCTCGATGTGCGCCAACTGCTGGGTCTGGCGGACGCGGTGGACGCAGAACGTGCACTTTTCCATCACGCCGCGATAGCGGACCGTGACGTAGGGGTTGGACTGCATCTGGACCTCCAGCGGCAAGGTCTTGGTCCAGTTGTAGAAGTTGTAGCGCCGCACCTTGTACGGGCAGTTGTTGGCGCAGTACCGCGTGCCGACGCAGCGGTTGTACACCATCGCGTTGATGCCGTCCGGCGAGTGCACCGTCGCGTTGACCGGGCAGACCTGCTCGCACGGCGCGTTCTCGCAGTGCACGCACATCATGGGCTGGTGCACCATGCCCGGGTCGGACACGTCGCCGCCCACGTAGTAGCGGTCCAGGCGGATCCAGTGCATCTCGCGACCGCGCGACACCTGGTCCTTGCCCACGACCGGGATGTTGTTCTCCGACTGGCAGGCGACCACGCACGCGTTGCAGCCCGTGCACGCGTTGAGGTCGACCGTCATGCCCCACTGGTTTTCGTAGTACATCAGGTCGGTGCCTTCGCTCTCCAGCACCTGCTCGGCGCCCGAGTTCTGCTCGCCCCACAGCGGCTCGAAGGTCTCCCAGGGCGTGTCCTCGACGTAGTGGTCGCGGATCTTGGCGAACTCGGGGTCGGCGGTGTACTCCGCCACCGACGCCATGCGGACGATCTCGCGGCCCTCCATGGAGCCGTGGTCCTGGGTACTGGCCAGCAGGTAGCCGTCGGCGACCGAAGCCACCTCGACGCCTGGGAGGATGGCCGTGTTGCCGAGCGAGCGGCACCGCTCGACACGCGCCGAGGCGGACCCTGCGCTCAGATCAGCGCCGACGAGCGACGAGATCGGGCCGGGGCGGTACACGTCGGTGTCCTTGTCGAACACGCGCTCGATCAGGCCGCGGTCGCGGATCACGCGCTCGGTCGCCAGGTCGCGGCCGTAGCCCAGGAACGCCGTGATCGAGTCGTCCGGGTGGCCGGGCTGGACCCAGACGGGTAGCTCCACCTCGGCGCCGCCGTCGACGGTGATCTTGACCACCTGCGCCAGGTTCTTGCCCTTGACGACGGCCGTGCCCTCGTACTTGTCGGCGTCGTCCACCAGGCCCGCCTCGAAGCGGTCCTCGTCCTCCAGCTCGAGCCTCAGCGCCGTTGCGGGCGAGACGAGAGCGACGGGATCCCAGGTCAGCTTGGTGACCGGGTGCGGAAGCTCTTGATTCCACGACACGTTCGAGAACGCGCCGTCGTAGAGCGTCGGGCTGAGTCGCGTGACCAGCTCGATGGCGCCCTCGACCGGGGCCTGCAGGCCGCTCAGGTCGGCGGCGCCTCCTCCCGAACCGAGCGAGGCGAACCGGGTGTTGGGAACGAAGCCGTCGTGGATCGCCGTCCGCCAGGCCGTCTCGAAGTCGCCACCGAGGGTGCCCTGGAGGCGCTGCCGCAGCAGGTCGTAGCCCGTCACGTTGCGGCCGGTCGCGAGCGTGTTCAGGATCTCCAGGTCCGAGTGCGCGTCGCTGAAAAGCGGCTCGATCAGCGGCTGCACGATCGACAGCGTGCCGTCGTAGGCCCGGGCGTCGCCCCAGCTTTCCAGGTAGTGCGTGCGCGGCAGGTGCCACGTCGCGCGCTGGGCCGTCTCGTCGCGGTACAGCCCGACGTGAATCGACGTGCGGACGTTGGCGAGCGCGTCCTCGAAGCCCAGCTCGGCCGGCATCGTGTACACCGGGTTCGTGCCCAGCATCAGCAGCGTGCCCACGGCGCCGCTGCGCATGTCGGTGACCAGCTGGACCAGCTGCTCGCTGGCCGGCTCGGCCGTCTCGCCGGTCGCCAGGTACTCGACCACGCCGCCGCCAAAGCGGCCGTTGAGCGCCGCCGCCAGCGCGTGCACCTGGGGAGGCTGCGTCGATCCGGCCACAAACGCCGCTCGGCCGTTGGCGGCCTGGACGTCCTGGGCAATAGCATCGATAAACGGCTGCATCGCGCCGCCCATCACCGACGGCGCACCGGTCGAGACGCCGAGCGCCCGAGCGATGCCTGCGGCCACAAACGGGACCGCGCCCGCCTTGACGGCACGGCGGTGGTCGGCCATGCCGCCCGTCATGGTCATCGTGGACTCGATGGCGTAGAGCCGCGACATCGTGCCGCGCTCGTCGACGCGCCGCGAGGCGGCGTACTGGCGGTTGTTCCAGACCGAGTTCGAGTCCTCGCCGCCCAGGAAGTCCGCGTCCAGAGACACGATCACCTCGGCGTCGGAGAAGCGGTAGAGCGGGCGCGCGGCCTGGCCCAGCGCCTGCTGCGTGCCGAGCGCCTGGTAGTCGTCGATCTGGGCACCGATCGTGACCCACTGCGCGCCGGGCGTGGCGGCGAGGTAGCGCTCGCGGAGCGCGTCCACGGACGGCGACGCGGACGGCTCGGCGAGCACGACCACGCGCTCGCCCTGGAGCCGCAGCCGGGCCGCCTCGGCGACGAACGAGCCCCAGTCGGCCTGCTGCGCGTCGCCGTCGCCGCCTCGGCGGTAGACGTGGCGGCTGCGGTCGGGGTCGTAGAGTTGCAAGACCGAGGCCTGGGCGAACAGGTCCGTCGCCCCGGCCGAGATCGGGTGCTCGGGGTTGCCCTCGACCTTGGTCGGGCGCCCCTCGTGGCTCTGAACCAGGACCGCGTGGCCCACGCCGCCCAGCGTCATCGAGGTGGCGTAGTAGTTCGGGATGCCCGGGATCACCTCCTCGGGCTTGCGGGCGTACGGCAGGATGGTCTCCACCGGGCGGCGGCAGCCCGTGACGCCGGCCAGCGCGGCGCTGGCGCCCATCACCTTGAGGAACGAGCGGCGGCTGGTGCCCGCGTCGGCCTCGGTGACCGGGGCGCCGGTCAGGAACTCGTCCTGAGCCACGGAGGCGTCGAGGCGGCCGGACTTGGCCGCGACGCTTCGCCAGGTGCGGTAGCGGCCTGGGCTGTGGGCGTCTGCGTCGGCGGCCGCGTCGGCGGCGCTCAGGACGTCGAGCTCAATCATAGTGGGTTGAACGTGGAGGGTTCAAACGTGGAAGGTTGAAAGGCAAACATCGAACGTTTCGCTTTCAACCCCGCACATTCAACACTCTGCTAGTAGTGGCAGGCCGAGCAGTTCTGAGGCGGCGCGATGCCCTCCTCGGAGATGCGCACCAGGTTGGCCTCGCGGTCCGCGTCGGTCATCGCGGCGAGGTAGCCCATCGTCGTGACCTCGTCCGGCGGGCGGAGGTGGTCCTCCGGGTTGCGGTGGCACTCGAGGCACCAGCCCATCGACAGCGGCTCGACGGTCTGGACGACCACCATCTGGTCGATGCGGCCGTGGCAGCTTTCGCAGCCCACGCCCACGTTGACGTGCGCCGAGTGGCTGAACTGGGCGTAGTCCGGCAGGTGGTGCACCTTGACCCACTCGACCGGCACGCCGGTGGCCCAGCTCTCGCGGACCGGCAGCAGCTTGGGCGACTCGGTCGCCACGACGCCGTGGCAGTTCATGCACGTCTGCGTGCTCGGCACGTTGGCGTGCGGGCTCTGCTCGACGTGGTTGTGGCAGTACCGGCAGTCCATGCCGAGCTGGCCGGCGTGCAGCGCGTGGCTGTACTCGACGGGCTGGTCGGGCATGTACCCGACCTCGTAAAACTCGGGCGAGAGGTAGTACCAGGCGAGCAGAACAACCAGGACGCCGCCGCCGAGCGCGCCGAACAGCGAGAGCGTCGGCAGGGCGTTGGCGTTGCGGGGGAAAAGCTGAGGCATGACCGCTGGGTGAGGGGGGTCCCCGGACTCGTGAGGTGCGTTCTCGAAACTAAACGCAGCCTCTCCTGGGCAGGGGCGAATATAGGTCGAAGCGGCGGCTGCGGGCCTCAGGAGACTCCCCCCCGGCCTTCGGGACTCTTCCTTAAGGCACGCCCAAAACCGGCCTCGCGGCGGAGCTGGCGGAAGGGAGCGGGCCGAGGTTCACTCGGGGCTACGCCCGCGGCGGGTTCGCCACGCAAAGCGCGCCGACAGGCCAACGGCCGCGACCCCCAGGCCCAGCGTCAGGCCCCACCACAGGCCGCGCGCGCCCTGGCCCATCTGCAAGCCCAGCACGCCTCCGACGGTGAGCCCGACGCCCCAGTACGCGACCGCAGCCACACCCATCGGGACGACGGTGTCTTTGAGGCCTCGGAGCGCGCCTGCGACGGCCGCCTGGACGCCGTCGAACAGCTGGAACACGGCCGCGATGCCCAGCAGCCCGACCGCCAGCCGGGCCACCTCGGCGTCCGGCTGGGAGCCCGCGTACAGCCAGACCACCACGTCGGGCCGGAGCCAGAAGACCGACGCCGAGCACAGCATAAACGCCGCGCCCAGCCCGGCGGCGGTCCACCCGGCCCGGGCGGCGGCGTCCAGGTTGCCAGCGCCTGCCGCTTGCCCCACGCGGACGCCTCCGGCCATCCCGATTCCCAGCGGCACCATGAACGTGACGCTGGCGGCGTTGAGCGCGATCTGGTGCGCCGCGAGCGCCGTTTCGTGATCGGGCAGACGTCCCGCCATGAGTGTCGCGGCGGTGAACAGGCCGGCCTCCAGCCCGAACCCCACGCCAATCGGCCACCCCAGCCGGAACAGCGCGCCGAGCGCCTCGGGGTCGGGCCGGCGCAGGTCCGAGAACACGCGGAAGCGCGCCAGCGGCCCCCGGCGCACGTAGAGTGCCAGCGCCACAAACATGATCGCGGTGGTGATCGCCGAGCTCCACCCGGTCCCCACCAGCCCCAGCGCCGGCAGGCCCCAGCCGCCAAACATCAGCAGATAGTTCAGGCCCGCGTTGAACGCCGTCCCGATCAGCGTCACCGCCAACACGGGCTGAGGGCGGGCGTCGCCTTCGGCCAGCCCCCGCAGCGCCGTAAACCACAGGTTGGGGACAAAGCCCCAGCGGATCGCGCCGACGTAGGCGCCGGCCAGCGCGGCCGTCTCGGGCGCCTGGCCGGTCCACAGAAACACCTCCTCCATCCAGCCCAGCCCGATCGTGAACGGGATGCCCAGCAGCGTGGCCAGCCACAGGCCCTGGCGCGCGCCTCGGCCGGCTTGGGCCTCGTCGCCGGCGCCGACGGCCTGAGCCACGGTCGGCTGGACGGCGACGAGCACGCCGACGCAGACCAGGGACAGGGTAAAAAACGACGTGGAGCCCAGCACGATCGCGGCCATCGCCTCGGTGCCCAGCCGCCCCACCATCACCACGTCGACAAAGCTCATCGACATCTGGGTCAGCTGGGCCAGCACGATGGGGACGGCCAGCACGACTGTCGGGCGGACGTCGCGGAACGGGGACGTGGAGGGCATCCGGCGAAGCTATCCGGCCGCGCCGCGCCCGCGCCTTCGCTCGATCCGCACCCGGCTGGCAGCCCGGCCCGCCTCGGCGCCGAGGCGGGCGGTGCCGCGGCGCCACAACGTGGGCACAGACAACCGCGATCTTGTCGCATGCCTGCACCCCGACGCCTCCTCCCTGCCCTCCTGCTGGTGCTGGCAAGCTCGGCGAGCGCCAACATGGCCAGCCCGGTCGAGCCCGGCGCGCCGGCTGGCGAGCCCGCCGCCGACCTGGCAGGGCTGAGGGTGGCGCGGGAGGTCCTGACGCTCGACCTGCGGCCGCTGGCCCGGACCCGGCTGGCGTCCGTGGACGCTGAGTACCGGATCGTGAACGCCGGCCCGGCGCGCGTCGTCCCGCTGCGGTTCCTGGCCCTGGGCGACCACGCGGAGGCGGCCCGGGTGTGGATCAACGGCCAGCCCGTGCCCGCGCTGGCGCTGGACGCGCTGGAGGTACCCGCGCTGTGGCGGACGGTCACCGAGACGCCGGCGCTCGGCGGCGACCCCGTCCCCTACGCCGCCGACGAGGCGCTGGGCCAGGCTGGAGGCCTGGGTTTCGTGCTGACGATCCCACCGGGCCAGCACACCGTCCGGGTGGCCTACGGCGTCCGGCCCGGGTCGTTCGACGACGGCCGCCATCCCAACCGCGTGTGGCAGCTCGCCTACAGCCTGGCGCCGGCGCGGCGGTGGGCCGGCTTCGGCCAGCTCGACGTTCGGGTGCAGCTTCCGCCCGGCTGGGACGCGGCCGCGTCGGTTCCGCTGCGCCGCGACGGCGACGCGCTGGTGGGCCGGTTTCCCGGCGTCCCGGGCGACGTGCTGGCGCTCTCGGTGCGGGCGCCCTCTCCCCCCTCCGCGTCCCGTTCCAGGTCGCGGCCGTGCTGGTCGCGCTCGCCGTGATCGTGTTTGTCGGCGTCGCGGTGGGCCGGCTGGTCGCGCGCTCCGGCCGGACGGGGTGGGCGGCGCTGCCCGCCTCGGCGCTGGGCGGGGCGTTGTCGGCCGTCGCCGTCGTCGCGCTGTGGGGCATCGCCAGCGACCTGGGGGACTCGTCGGCGCACGGCTACGAGACCGTGACCACGCTCGTGCTGGCCGTGGGCCCGGCGGCGTGGCTGGCCGGCGCCGTGCTGACGCAGGCGGTCGCGACCGGCGCGGCGCGCTACTGGCGGGGCGCCGACCACCGCACCGAGGCGGGCTGACCTGAAGGCGAGGCACAGCCGCGATGCCAGAGGTTACGGCGCCGCGGTGTGGGGCTGCGGGTCGGCGTCGTCGGGGCGGGCGGCGTCCTCGCGGGCCTCGGCGCGGCTCCGCGTTCGGGTTTCGACGGCGTCCACGAGCAGCAGGCTGGCCACCAGCCAGGCGCTTCCGGCCAGCCATCCGCCCGCGACGTCGGTCGGGTAGTGGACGTTGAGGTAGACGCGCGACAGGCCCACGGCGCCAATCACCGCCACGCCCAGCACCACGGCGAGCGCTCGGACGGCGCGGCGTTCGGTAAAGCGGAACGCGAGGTAGATCATCATGCCGTAGAACACCGTCGAGGCGAACGCGTGGCCGCTCGGAAAGCTGTAGCCCGTCGCTTCGACGACCTGGTCGAGTGGCCGCGCGCGTGCGAACAGCGACTTCAGCCCCACCACCACCAGCCCGCCCAGGCCGGACGCGAACACGACGCGGAAGGCGGCCCAGTAGCGCCGCGTGACCACGAGCGCCAGCGACACCAGCACCACGAAGGCGATCACCGTCGCGTTGTTGCCGAACCAGGTCACCGCCAAGCCGGCACGTCGGCTCGCGCCCCAGGCCTCGAACAGAGCGCCGTGCGCCGCCTGGTCGAACCGCGTCAGGTCGTCCGCCTCGGTGGCGAGGCCGACCAGGCCGAAAAAGCCCGCGACGGCAACGACCACGAACGCGAACGCCAGCGTGGTGGCCAGGCCGTAAGGCACGCCGCGGGCGACGCGGCGGCGCAGAAACCGCAGGACGCCGGGCTCGCTCACAGCACGAGCGTCGCCAGTGCCACCAGCCCGGCCACGATCACGACGCCGTTCAGGGCCACGAACGCGACCAGGCCCAGGGCAAACGGCAGGCTCGCCAGCCGAACGAACCGGAGCGCGCCGACGGCCTTGAGCCAGCCGCCGCGCGTCAGCAGCGCCAGCCCGCGCGCGGCCCAGAGCGACTTAACGACGCGCAGGACCCGGCTTCCCCTGGCCTCCGGCGCTTCGCGACCAGCCGCCTGGAGCGCGGCCTGGCGAAGCTGGCCGGGCAAGCGCGCCACGTCGGCCAGGGTCCAGCCGGCGAGCGCGACCGCCGCCGCAGGCAGCAGCAGGATCAGCCCGATCACCGCCAGGTCGCCGGGCACCATGCGCTCGGCTCGCCAGTCCCACAGGGCGTACAAGATGACGGCAACCGCCGTCGCGCTGAGGGCGGCGGTCCGGTAGGCGGCCCGGACGACGACGTCGACCCCGGGCAGCAGGCGACCGAGGCGGGCCAGGCCGCCGGGCGGCGCGTCGGCGACCTCGGCCACGTCCGCAACGGGGCCCGCGGCGACGGGACGGGTGGCGACGGGCGAGGCGGTGCGGGTGGAATCCACGGGTGCGCGAGCGGGGTTGTCCAGGTTCTACGCCACGACGCCCATGCCGAGTTCGCCCGATATCGCCGCCGTTTTGCGCTCTGCGCGCACCATCGCCGTGGTGGGGTGCTCGCCACGCGGCTTCCAGACCAGCCACCGCATCGCGCGCTACATCCAGGGCGTCGGCGTCGACATGATCCCGGTCAACCCCAACCACGACGAGATCCTGGGCGCGACCGCCTACCCCGACCTGGTCTCGATCCCGGACGACGTCGTGGTGGACATCGTCGACGTGTTCCGCCGTCCCCAGTTCGCCGCCGACGTGGTGCGCGACGCCGCCGACCGCGCCGAGCGAACGGGCCAAACGCCGGTGATCTGGACGCAGATCGGGGTCTCGTCACCTCAGGCGGAGCAGCTGGCGGCCGAGGCGGGGCTTCCCTACGTCGCCGACCGCTGCCTGATGGTGGACCACGCGGCGCTGGCGCGCTAGGCCAGCCCGGCGGCGCGCTCGAACCGCTCGATTTCGGCCGCCAGCCGGTCGCGCATCGCACCCAAGCGGGCATCGCCGTGCACGCGCGTGGCGTCCAGCACGGCGCGGAAAAACCACGACTGGTCGCGGGGCCCGGCCGACAGCCCGACGCGGTCTTGCGTGGTGGTAAAAATGTCGACGCCGGCCTCCAGGCTCGACGCCATCGCGTGCGCGTTGTGGAGCTTGTCGGCGAGCGAGATCGCGGCCGCCGCGGGCGCTCCGCCCGCCACGTGACGCAGGTAGGCGTCCTTGCGCTCGCGCCAGGGAAGCCGGTCGGCGTCGAGTTGGGGCTCGCTGACGGCCTCGACGAGCCCGACCACTCTCTCGCCGACCACGGCGACCAGCGTCTCGCGCGCCAGGCGCTGGCCGTAGCGGTTGGGGTCCTCGAGCGTGTCGTGCAAGAACGCCGCCGCGACCGCCTCGTCCGGCCATCCGGCGCGCTGGACCGTGAGCGCGACCGTCGCCAAGTGCGCCATCGTCGGCACGCGCGACGCGTGGCCGTCCGGACTGGTGACGATCGGCGGCGTCGAGCGGCCTTTGCGCGAGGTCCCGTCGTGCCACTCGGCAGCGGTTTCGATGGCGCGCTCGACGAGCGGAGAGAACAGCGTCATGGGCGGACGAGGTAGTGGCGGCGCGCGTCGAGCGGGACGGCGTCCGCGAACGCGGCCAGCGCCTGGACGCCGTGGCGCGCGACGACGCCCAGGGGCCCGAGCGCGCGCTCTTGCAGGCGTCCGCCGGGCCACAGCGCCGCCTGCGCCCGCTCCAGCCGCTCGCGGACGTCGTCGTGCGCTTGCTTTTCGACGCGGGCCACCTTGGTTTCGAGCCGGTCGAGCGCCCGGCCCACGCTCGCCCGCGCCGCGCCGACGGCGCCGTCCAGCGCCGGGCTGGCCGCGAGCGCCAGCGCCTCCAGGTCGGCCAGGGCCGCCTCGGTGCGCTGGCGGGCATCCTCGAACCGGGCCGCCGCGTTCAGGTCCGACGCCTCGGCGGCCAGCCGGCGCCACAACGCCGCCCGCGTCTCGGCGAGGTCCGGGCCGCCGCCGAGGCAGGCCAGGCCGAGGCCGTAGCGCTCCAAGACCTTGTCGACGCCAGGCTCGACGATGGTCAGGCTCAGGCGCGGCTCGATCACCGGCATCGGGACGCCGAACAGGTCGTAGACCGGCCCCAACTGGGCGAAGTAGGCCGCCTCACCCGGGCCGGCGACGTAGGCCGCCGTCGGCAGCAGCGTGTCCTGCAGCAGCGGGCGCAGGATCACGTTGGGGCTGATCGACTCGGGTGCGTCGGCCAGCTGAGCCAGCAGGGCGTCTGCCGAGAGCGGCTGGTCGCTTGCGCGCAGCACGAAGCCGTCCGCAGCCGGATCGAGCGGGCTCCGACGCCCGTCGCCCATCTCGAACAGGTTGACTGGCGTCGGCGCGACCTGGACGTGGAATCCGGCGTCGGCCAGAACCGCGCTCTGGGCGTCCAGCGCGGCCCGCGTCTCCGGCCAGCGCTCGATCTCTTGGGCGAACAGCGGGAGGGCGAGCCGCTTGAGGCGCGCGTCGTCGGCGGAGACCAGGACGATATCGGGGACGAGCGCGCGTAGCAAACGGGCGAACGCGTCCCGCATCGTCCGGCCGGGCCGGTAGGCGTCTCGCGCCATCTGGACTGCGTCGTCACGGTGCGGGCCGGCGGGGAGGGCGGCGTCGAGATCCGCCAAGACGCGCGCCGCCGCGTCCGCGTCGAGCACAGCGCGGCCCACCCCGCCTCGGTCGGCGTCTGGAGGGCGTCCGTCGTCGTAGGTCACGCGGCGCACGTCGCCGCGCTCGGCGAACGTCGCGGTGCGAATCTCGGCCCAGTCGTGGTCCTCGTCGGCCAGCCAGAACACGGGGATGGCGGGGCGGCCCGTCTCGTCGGCCAGCCGCGCGGCCAGCCGGACGGCCGAGCGCGCCTTCCAGATCGTGTACAGCGGGCCCGCGAACAGGCCGAGCTGCTGCCCCGTCACCACGGCCACCGAGGCGGGCTGCCTCAGCGCGTCCGCCATCGCCAGGACGTCGGGCGGCGCGCCCCAGGCGCGGTTCTGCTCCAGCAGCACGTCGGCCACGGCGTCGCGGTGCTGGGCCGACTCGGCGGCGACCCGGGCCGCCTGGGCGCGGTCGCCGGCCGACCACGGGCTCCAGCGGTACGGCGCCAGCGCCGTCGGCTCGCCGTCGAGGAGCGCCTGAAACAACGCCGAGGCGCCGATCTCGCTGTGCGCGACCGCCTCGACGCGCGGCGCCATCAGTTGCCCTCCTTCATCCGCGCGATGTCGTCGCGCAGCTTGGCCGCCTTCTCGTAGTCCTCGTCGGCGATCGCCTTTTCGAGCTGGCCTTCCAAGCGGTCGAGCCGCGACATGGCCGACGAGACCGCGCTCTCCAGGTCGGGCTCGGCGTCCGACTCGACGCGCTCCCCGACCTCGTCGTCGTCGGCCGGGATGCCCGCCTCGTCCAGGACCGTCGCCGACACGAACAGGGGCGCGTCGGTGCGCACCGCCAGCGCGACGGCGTCGCTGGGGCGCGCGTCGAGCGTGGCCTCCTCGTCGTCGGCGGTGTAGCGGATCTTGGCGAAGAACGTGCCCTCGCGCAAGTCGTCGATCACCACGTCGGTGACCTCGGCGTCGAGCGCGTCGAACAGCGCCCGCAGCAGGTCGTGCGTCATGGGCCGAGGCGGCTGGATCTTCTCCAGTTCCAGCGCGATCGCCTGGGCCTCGAAGGCTCCGATGATGATGGGAAGCCGGCGGTTGCCGCCCACTTCTCCCAGCACGAGCGCGTACGCTCCGCCGGACGAGGGACTCGTCGAGAGCCCGATGATGTCGACCTGGATATAGTCCATGTAAGGCGGTGACCGGACGGATTCGAGACGCCAAAGGTACGGCCGGGCGCCGGCGGCTTTTGCGGATACGGCACGTGGCGTGCCGAGGTCCAGGCTCAGGCCACCCGGACGACGGCGACGGACTTTTTGCCCTTCCGCACCACCACGACCGACCCGTCGACGGCGTCGTCGAGCGTGACGAGGCGGGCGTCGTCGGCCACGCGCTCGTCGCCGATCTTGACGCCGCCGCCGCTGACCAGCCGCCGGGCCTCGCCCTTGGACGCCGCCAGCCCGGTCTCGACCAGCAGGTCGAGCACGGCCACACCATCGCCCAAGCGGCCTGCCTCAATGTCGAGGCTGGGCGCCTCGGCGAAGACCTCGGCCAGGTCGGCGGCGCCCAGCCCGGCCACGTCGCCGCCGAACAGCACCTTGCCCGTCCGCTCGGCCGCCTCGGTGGCGTCGTGGCCGTGGACGAGCGTCGTCATGGCGCGCGCCAGGGCGCGCTGGGCCTGGCGCGCGTGCGGCTGCTCGGCCGTCGCCTGCTCCAGCGCCTCGATCTCGTCGCGCGTCATCCAGGTGAAGTACTTGAGGTACGAGACCACGTCGGCGTCGTCGGCGCTCAGCCAGAACTGGTAGAAGCGGTACGGCGACGTGCGCTGTGGGTCGAGCCAGACGGCGCCCGCCTCGGTCTTGCCAAACTTGGTGCCGCTCGCGTTCGTCACAAGAGGCATCACGAGCGCGTGGCCCTGCTCGCCGGCCGACTTCCGCAGCAGGTCGGTGCCGGCGGTGATGTTGCCCCACTGGTCGCTGCCGCCGATCTGGACCGTGCAGCCCAGGCGCTCGTGGAGCACCAGAAAGTCGTAGGCCTGGAGCAGCATGTAGCTGAACTCGGTAAACGACAGGCCCGTCTCGACGCGGCTCTTGACGGACTCCTTGGCCGTCATGTAGCCGATCGTAAAGTGCTTGCCGACGTCGCGCAGAAAGTCGGTCGCCGTGATCGTGGTCAGCCAGTCGGCGTTGTTGGCCATCTGGGCGGCGCCCTCGCCCTCGAAGCGAAGGAAGCGTTCGAGCTGGGCGCGGATGCCCTCGACGTTGGCCTCGACCTGCTCCGGCGTCTGGAGTTGGCGCTCGTCCTTTTTGCCCGACGGGTCCCCGATCAGGCCCGTGCCGCCGCCGACGAGCGCGATGGGCGTGTGGCCGGCGCGTTGCAGTCGCGCCAGCGCCATCACGGGCAACAGGGAGCCCACGTGCAGGCTGTCGGCGGTGGGGTCGAAGCCGCAGTACACGACGCGGGGCGCTTGGGCGAGGTGCTCGGCCAGGTCCGGCGTCTGGTCGGAGATGGCGCCGCGCCAGTCGAGGTCGTCAAGAAACGTCATGAGCGTAGTAGAGTGCGGCAGGGGCCGAGGTCAGGACGCGGAGGGGGCCAGGGCCAGCACGTGCTCCAGCGCGGCGCGGACGGCGCGGTTCTCGTCGGGCGCGCCGATCGAGATGCGCGCCCAGCCGGGCGTGCCGTCCCGGGCCGCGAGCGCCGGGTACCCGGTCACGTCGCGGATGCGGACGCCGCGCTCGGCCAGGCGGCTGAGCAGGTCGGCGGCCGGCAGCGGCGTCCGCACCAGGAAAAAGTTGGCCTGGCCGGGCAGCACCTCGACGCCGTCGAAGCGGGCCAGCCAGGCTTCCATCGACGCGCGCTCGGCCTTGAGCTCGGCCACGCGCTCGGCCACCAGGTCGCGCCGCTTGAGCATCTCCAGGCCGACCGTCTCGCCCAGCCGCCCGACCAGAAACGGCAGCCGCGACTTCTCGATCTCGGCGATCAAGTCGGGGTGGCCCATCAGCACACCGAGGCGGACGCCCGCCATGCCGAACGCCTTGGAGAACGTGCGCATCACGAGCACGTTGTCGAACCGCTGAACCAAGTCCGTTGCGGTCGGGCCGTCCAGAAACTCGTAGTACGCCTCGTCGATGACGAGCACGCCGGGGACGCCCTCGGCCAGCCGTTCCAAGTCGGCGTGCGCGATCGTCTGGCCGGTGGGGTTGTTGGGCGTCGTGACAATCGTCAGGGGCGCGCCCGAGCGCCGCGCCGCGCTCAGGATGGCGTCGGCGCTGTGCGTGAGGTCGCGCTCGGCGGGCACGTCCACGATGTCGGCGCCGTGCATCCGGGCGACGCTGGCGTACAGCGAGAACATCGGGCTGGGCAGCACGACGGGCGTGCCCGGGTCCAAGAAGCACAGCGCCAGCGTGTGCGTCAACTCGTTCGAGCCACGCCCGACGATGACTGAGCCCGGCGGCAGGCCGTTCTCTTGCTCCAGCGCCGCGACGAGCCGGTGCGGGCGGTCGTCGGGGTAGCGGTTCCAGGGCGTCGCGGCAAAAGCGTCGAGCGCGGCGCGCTTGATCGCGTCCGGCAGGTCGTAGGGGCTCTCGTTCTGGTCCACCTTGGCGTCGGCCGCGAGCGTCGTCGGCACGCGGTAGGCGCGCTCGTCGCGGATCTGGGAACGGACCAAGTGGATGGGGGCAGACATGTCGTTAGAGGGTGTCATCCAGGCGAACGCGGACGGCCAAGGCGTGGGCGTCGAGTCCCTCCGCCTGGGCAAACCGGGCGATGGCCTCGCCGCAGGCGCCGAGGCGGGCCGGGCTGTAGCGGATCACGGACTGGCGCCGCAAAAACACACCGACCCCGAGGGCCGAGGCAAAGCGGGCCGTGCCGCCGGTCGGGAGCACGTGGTTGGGACCGGCGAAGTAGTCGCCGACGGGCTCGGGCGAGTCGGCGCCGAGAAAGACCGCGCCCGCGTGGCGGATGCGGCCCCACAGCGCGTCAGCGTCGCCGGACAGGATGACCAAGTGCTCGGGGGCGAGCTCGTCGACGCACGCGATGGCGTCATCCATCGACTCGGTGACGATGGCCGCGCCGTAGGCGGGCAGCGACTGGCGCAGGATGTCGGCGCGAGGCAGCGTCGCGGTCAGGCGCTCGACCTCGGCCTGGACCGCCTCGGCGAGCGCCTGGGACGGGGTGACCAGGACCGCCGAGGCGCGCGCGTCGTGCTCGGCCTGGGCCAGCAGGTCGGCCGCGGCAAACGTGGGGTTGGCGTCGGCGTCGGCCAGCACGACCACCTCGCTGGGCCCGGCGACCGAGTCGATGCCGACCTGGCCCACGACCAGCTTTTTGGCCGTCGCGACGTAGGCGTTGCCCGGGCCCACGATCACGTCGACGCGCGGAACCGTGTCGGTCCCGAACGCGAGGGCGCCGATGGCCTGGGCGCCGCCGGCCGCGACGACATGGTCCAGGCCCAGCAGGCGCGCCGTCGCCAGGATCAGCGGGTGCGGCAGGCCGTCGGGCCCGGGCGGGCTGGCGACCCAGAGCTCGTCCACGCCGGCCACGAGCGCGGGCACGGCGTTCATGATCACGCTCGACGGCAGCGGCGCCGTCCCGGCGGGCACGTACAGCCCGGCGCGCTCGACGGGCGAGACGCGCTGGCCGTAGCGCACGCCGTCGCCGTCGTCGTGCGACCACGAGGCGGGCATCTCGCGCGTGTGGAAGGCGCGCACGTTCGCGATGGCCTGCTCCAGCGTGGCGCGCAGGTCCGGGTCCAACTCCGACAGCGCCCGGTCGAGCGCCGAGACGGGCACGACCAGCGCGGCGGGGCGGACGCCGTCGAACCGCTCGGTCAGGTCGAGCACCGCCGCGTCGCCGCGCTGGCGCACGTCGTCCAGGATCGCGCGCACGCTGGCCTCGATGGCGTCGTCGAACACGGCGCGGCGGTCCAGCACGGCGCCCAAGCGGGCGTGGCGGTCGGCGTAGCGGACGATGGGAAGGAGCGCGGGCATGGGGCCAACCTACCCGGGCCTCACGGGCGCGTTCGGGGATATAGGGTGAGGGATGGCGCCCCGGAACTCAGCGCCCCAGGACCGCCCGCCCTGCGTCCGCCCGCCCCAGGTCCGCCCGCCTCGGGCCGAGGCGGGCCGGGTCAGCCCAGGTCGGTCTCGGCCACGATGCCCCGCACCCAGGTCGACAGCCGCTCCCGGACGCCGCGGCCCACCTCCAGCACGTCGTTGTGGTCGAGCGGCGCCGCGTCGAGCCCGGCGGCCGGATTGGTGATGGTCGAGATACCCAGGACGGGCATCCCCAAGGCCGCCGCCTGGATCGCCTCCGGCACCGTGCTCATGCCGACCGCGTCGGCGCCGGCACGCGCGAAAAACCGAATCTCGGCCGGCGTCTCGTAGGACGGGCCCGACGTCCAGACGTACACGCCCTCCTTAAATGGCACCCGGTTGCGCAGCGCGACCGCGCGCGCCTGCTCCCGCCACGACGCGCTGTACGGGTTCGACAGGTCGGGAAAGCGGCTCTCGCCGTCGCCGACGGGCCCGGCCAAAGGATTCGCGAATGACAGATTGAGGTGGTCCGAGATCAGCATCAGCGTGCCCGGCCCAAACGCCGGGTTGATGCCGCCCGCCGCGTTCGTCAGCACCAGCCCTTTGGCGCCCAGCGCCGCCGCCAGCCGGACCGGGAAGCCGATGGCCCGTGCCGAGTGGCCTTCGTAAAAGTGGACGCGCCCCTGGATCACCAGCACGGGCGTGCCCGCCATCGTGCCCAGCACGAGCTGCCCGGCGTGGCCCTGAACCGTCGAGGCCGGGTAGTGCGGCACGTCACCGGTCGGGATCACGACGGCGTCCTCGACCTCGTCGGCGAGCGCGCCGAGTCCCGACCCCAGCACGAGCGCCAGGCGGGGCACCACGTCGGTGCGGGCGCGAACGGCAGCGACCGCCTCGGCGGTCTGGCGGGCGTCGGCGGCGGAGTCGAAGGTCATGTCTGTGTGGAGAGGCGCAGGGCAGCGAGTCGCAGGCCCAAGATCGCTCTAGCGGCTCCGCCGGACGAGCCACACCGCCCAGGCCGCGACCGCGCAGGCGGCGAGCTGGCGCAACGGCACCAGGCGCGCGGCCACATACGGCGCGCGAACCGAGGGCGAGGCGAGCGCGGCGGCGTAGAGCGCGGCGCCCAGCGCCAGCACCAGCAGCGCGCCCACCGAGGCGGTCCAGGCTGCGGACCGACTCTCGCGCGCCAGCCGGCCCACCAGCACGACGGCCAGCCCAGGCGCCAGCGACGCCAAGGCGCCGCGCGCCACGACCGCCAGGGTCACGTCCAGCCCCAGCGCCTGCCCCACCACGACCGGAAACGCCGCTCCCAGCCCGACCACGAGCGCGGCACTCGCCCACACGACGCGCCGCAACGCCGTCAGTCCCACGACTCCTCCTCGTCCTCCGCCGAGACCGCGTCCACGGCCGACCGCGCCGAGTCGAAGCCGAAGCCGCGCCGCACCAGGTAGTCCATCGTCTTCTTTTTGCGCTTGCGGAGGTCGTCCTCGGAAGCCAGCGAGCGCCACTTTTTGGCCGCCTGCTCGCGCGCGGCGTCGCCCATGTCCTCGGCCTCGGTCAGTTCGCTGAGGGCCGCCTCGATGGCTTCGCGCGCGACGCCCTTGCGCTGCAGGTCCTGGCGCAGCCGGGCCGGGCCGTAGCCGCGCGCGCTGAACCGGCCGCGCGCAAACGCTCGGGCGTAAGCCGCGTCGTCCACCAGGCCCAGGCGCTCCAGGTCCGCCACGGTGTCCGCGATGATGGTCTCGGCAAAGCCCTTGCGCGCGAGCGCGTCGGCGACCTCGCTGCGGGTGCGGGCCCGGTTGGCGATGCCGCTGAGCGCCGACGCCTTGGCGGCGAACGTCTCCTGGCGCACCAGCAGCGCGCGCTGCTGCCCGGCCGTCAGGTGCTGCCCCTTGCTCAGGCTGGCCTCGATCACCAGGTCGATGGCCAGCCCAAACGCGAACGCGTCGTCCAGAAAGACGCTGACGCGGTCGAGGTCCTTTTTCTGCTGCGCCAGGCGCGTGATGGTGCCGTCGGCCAGGTCGAGGTCGGCGGGGTCGGGGCGCTCTGTTCGGGTGGAGTTGAAGGCCATGACGCGTCAACGCCGGCGCGCCGGGCGGAGGTTCAGTCGCCTTGCGCGGCTCGGCCCAGACCCGGGCTCGCGTCACCAGCGCGCCGACAGGCTGACGACGGGCCACCCGGGCAGCCCGCGCGCGTCGGTCGCCAGCGGCAGGCCGATGCCCGGCGCGCTGGCGCGCGACTGGGGCCCGAGCGCGCGCGCCGTCGCCTGGGCCTGGGCCGTCCACCGCAGCCCCGCAAGCCGGGCCGACGCGCCGAGGGCGGCGCTCGCGCGCACCTGGACCGGGTCCCGCCGGCCGCCAGCATCGGCCAGGCCCGACTCGGCGTCCAGCCGCAGCGCGGCCGTCCAGGCGCCGCGCGAGCGTTGGGCGAGCAGTCCCAGCGACACCGGCCGGTCGTAGGCCGACGCCCGCCACCGGCCGCCGGACTCGGGCCGCACCTGGGCCCGAGCCAGGGCGCCGCTCAGCCCCAGCACCCAGTCGCCAGTTGCAGCTCTCGCGGCCAGCTCCAGGCCCATCGCGCGCCCGAGGTGGGGCGGGTGGCCCGCCAGCAACACGCCCGGCTCGACGCCCGCCGGCCCCATCGCCGCCAAGGTCGCCGGCTCCAGCAGCCCGCGCGAGCGGCGCCCGTAGACGTCCGCGCTGAAGGCGACGCGGCCGGGCGCCCACTCGGCGCCGGCGCCCAGCTGCCAGGCCGTCGCCAGCGGAACGCCGGGCTCGGCCAGCAGCCACCGCGACGTGGCCAGGGCGTAGCGCCCCGCGACGCGGTCGCGGACGCGGTGGACGGCTTGGGACTGGCGGCTGAGCCCAGCGCGGACCACCAGCCGGTCCTCGTCGGGCGTCCAGCGTGCGAACAGGCGCGGGCTGAGCGCCGCGTGCGACACGCCGCCGTCGGTCACCAAGGCCTCGGCGCGCACGCCGGGCACGACCTGCCAGCCCGGCGCGGGCCGCCAGGCGTCCTGGAGGTAGGCCGCCACCTCGGCGACCGCCTGGCGCCCCGTCGTGACGTCCCCCGCCTCGGTGCGCGTGCCGGACACCTCGCGGTGCGCGAGCTGGACGCCGCCCCGAACCTGGTGCGCCAGCGACTCGAAGCGCTCGACGTCGAGCGACGCGCCGTGCTCGACCAGCCGCTGCGCCGTCTCGACGGCCGCCGGCGGCAGCACCCGCGTCTCGTCGGCGGCGTGCCCGGTGCGGTAGCCCAGCGCCGTCACGAGCGTGCGCGAGCCGCGCAGCGACTGGAGCCGCGCCGACGCCGTGTGCGTCCGCCAGCCGTAGTCCATCGACCCGGCCCCGGCCGCGGGCAGGTCGAGGCGGACGCGGTCGCCGCCGACGGTGCCGGCCAGATGGACGCCGGTGTGCTCGCCCAGGCGCGCGCTCACCTTGAGCGCGCCATCCGCAAACCCGATGCGCGGCGGCCGGTCGCGGCGGAACACGTCGCCGCCGGTCGGGTCGAGCACCCAGGCGCCGCCTTCGGCGCGCAGGCCGGGCACGAGGAGCACGCCCAGCAGCGAGCGCCTCAGCCCGATGTGGACGCCCAGGCGGTCGCCCACCGGCACGTCGGCCACGACGCGCCCGGCGACGGCGCTCAGCCCGACCGTGCGGACGGTGTCGCCGCTGAGGGCGTCGGTCGTCTCCACGTCGAGGACGGCCGCCAGCCCGCCACCGAGCGGCGCCGGCAGCGAGCCTCGGTGGAACCGCACGCGCGCCAGCGCCTCCGGCTGAAACGACGAGAACAGCCCGAAGGCGTGCCACGGCTCGTAGAGCGGCACGCCGTCGCGGAGGTAGCGCGTGCGGTGCGGGTCGGCGCCTCGGACCACGATCGCGCCCGACGCGCCGCCCGTGCGCGTCAGGCCGGGGAGCCAGGACAGCGTGGCCGCGAGATCGGCCTCTCCCAGGGCGTAGGGGATGGCGGCGGCCTGGCGGCCGTCGAGGTCGGTCGAGCCCGGCGTCGGGCCGGCCGGGTTGGGGCCGGCCACGACCGGCGTGTCCGGCGTCTCGACGGTGCTGCGCTGCAGCCGCACCGTGGGCGGCAGGCGCGACGACTCCGGAAACACGTCCAGCTCCAGCCGGACGGCCCCGTACCCGACGTGCGACACACGCACGACGTAGCGGCCCGTCGGCAAGAGGGGAACGGCGAACTCGCCGTTCGCGGCCACGACGTCGCCCAGCCCCAGGTCCACCAGCCAGACGTGGGCGCCGACGAGCGCTTGGTCCGTCTCGGCGTCGACGACGCGCCCGTCGAGCGTGCCGGTGTACGCCTCCGGGCCGGTGTCGGGCGTCACGTTCGGCGGCTCGCGAATCAGGACGTACTGGCCCCGGCGGATGCGCTCGGCGCGGATGCCGGTCCCGCGCAGGACGTAGCGCAGCGCCTGGTCGGGGTCGTCGGTGACGCGGTAGCGGCCTCGGACGCGCAGGTCCTCGACCAGCCGCAGCGCGAACACCAGCTCGAGGTCGGCTACCTCGGCCAGCTCGTAGAGCGCGTCGGCCAGCGGCACGTCGTTCCAGACCACCTCGGCCTCGGCCTGCGCCCAGACGGGCGCCGCCAGACCAACGGCGGCGCAAAGCGCGAGAACAAGGACAGGCGGACGCATCAGCGCAGGATAGAGGTGCCCACAACGGGCGTCTCATGCCTTTCCGCGCTTCCAGGATCTCCCGCGCTGGCAGAGCCCGGACGGATCATGGCGCTACGGAGCCAGCCGGAAGCCAGAGCCTTCCATCTGCAGCCGCGCGCCGAACGTCATCGCCAGCTTGTCGAGGGCGTCGCGCAGGCCGTCGGCGCCGTACTCCTCGTCAGCGACTTTCAGGCCGGCCAGCGACGGCGCCACCACGACGGGCGTGCCCGACTGGCGGCTCAGCCGCTCGGCCAGCTCGCCCAGCGTCAGGTCGCGGGCGAACACCGTCCCGGACCAGTCGAGCGCGCCCAGGTCGGCGGGCTCGGGCGGCGAGGGCGCGTCGAGCGCCAGCACGGTGCTGCGCTGGCCAGGTGCGAGTGTGACCGCGGCGCCGGGCGTGGCCCGGGGCGCCAGCGTGACCACGCCGGAGACCAGGACCACCTCGGTCTCGACGTCGGAGGCCTGGACGCTGAACGTGGTGCCGAGCACGGCCACCTCGGCGTTCGGCGTCGTGACCTCGAACGGGTCGGCCGGGTTGCGCTCGATGCGGAAGAGCGCGCGGCCGGCCAGCAGCCGGGCTTGCCGAGCGTCGTCGAGCCCGCCGCCGGGCACGGCCAGGCGGGCCCCGTCGGCCAGGTCGGCCGTGGAGCCGTCGGCGAACGCGACCGTCCGGGCGCCGTCGGCGACGACGGTTTCCCAGCCGGCGTCTCGGTTCCACAGCATCGTCAGGACGCCCGCAAACGCGACGACCGCGGTGAGCGCGGCGACGCGCCAGGCCCAGCGCGTGGGGCGCGCGCGCCGAGCGGCCCGACGGCTCGCCGCCGGCTCAGGACGAGTCCGCTCAGCGCGGGGCCGCTCAGCGCGGGGCCGCCCAGCGCGAGGTTGCTCAGCGCGTGCCCGAGGCGGGGCGACAGGCGCAGCGGCCTCTTCCCACGCGGCCTCGAAGGCGTCGCGGTCGGACTGCACGCGGGCGGCGGCGGCTGCCAGGCCAGGGTGCTGGGCGAGCGCGGCGTCGAGTTCGGGGCGGGCGGCGTCCAGCCGAGCCGTCTCGTCGTCCGAGAGCAGGTCGCGGTCGGAGAGCGCGTGCAGGACCAGAAGCGTGCGGTCGGGCATGGCCTGGGCCAGGCTGGCGCGCACCTCGGCGCGCAGGCTCTGCCACCGGGCAAACGCCTCGGCGAGGGCAGGCTGCTCGGCCAGGGCCAGGTCGAGGGCAACCTGCTCGTCGGGCGGCAGGGCGTCGTAGAAGGCGAGGGCGTCGGTGTCGATCATGGTGGGATCTAAAAGGCCAGGCCCAGCGCGAGAGCCAGGGCAGCGGTGGCGGTCAGGACGTCACGGAGGCGGGAAAAGGCGCGCTTGACCTGCATCTTGACGGCGGCCTCGGTCGTGCCGAGCGAGTCGGCGATCTCGGCGTAGGGGTAGCCCAGCTCGCGCATCTCCAGGATGGCGCGCGCGTGCTCGGACAGCGTCGAGAGCGCCCGCTCGAGGTCCACTTTGAGCGCGACGTCGTCGGGGCCGACCGAGCCGGGCGTCGGCAGGTCGGGGTCGAAGAGCGCTTCGCGAGACGAGTAGCGGCCGCGGTAGAAATCCTGCAACTCGTAGAGCGCCGCCTTCATCGCGAACGCCTTGAAGCGGTCGGCCCGCTGCAGCGCGTCGAAGCCGCGGTGGACGCGCATGAGCGCGTTCTGGACCAGGTCGTCCACCTCGGACGCGCCGCCGATGCGGTTGCGGAAGAAGCCGCGCAGGATGGGCGTGATGCCCGCCAGGAGGGCGTCGCGGGCGACGGCGTCGCCGGTCTGCGCGCGCTCGACGGTGGTGATGTCGAAGGTCATGGGCGGGATCGGGCGTCGGCCCGGGGTCGAGAGGTCAGCCGCGCCCGGAGCCGCCAGGGTCACACGGGCGGAGCGCGCACGGTGCGAAGATCGCACGGACGCGCTGCCGGCGCGGCGGCGGGCCGGGTGCGAGGCGCCCGCTGCCTCCGCCTCGGTCGCCCGGCGGACCGTCTGGGCCCGCCACCTCCTTCGAGGGTCTTGGCCGAGCGCCCGAGGCGGGCGGGGTCGGGGCGGGCCGAGCGCCCGAGGCGGGCGGGGCCGGAGGCGGACCGGGTCGGAGGCGGACCGGGTCGGAGGCGGACCGGGCCGCGGCGAGGGTCAGCTTGGTGGCGCCGGCCAACCACGCCCCTCCGCGTACGCCTCTCCCCCGGCCCGTCTCCACCCTCGCGCCTCCGCCCTCGCGCGAGGCGCGTCTCCCTTTCAACTTCGACTGAAACAGGCCACATCACCGACCCGTCCGAACCCGGCCCCTTTATCTTTGGCCTTTCCCTCGCCGAGCCTATGCCTTCGGACGCCCCGCTCCACACGCCCGGCCCCTTGCTGGCGACGATCGCCAGCCCGGCGGACGTTCGCGCACTCTCGGTCGAGCAGCTGCCCCAGCTTTGCGACGAACTGCGCGACTTTATCGTCGACATCGTGGCGGTTCACGGCGGGCACTTTGGAGCGTCTCTGGGCGTCGTGGAGCTGACGGTCGCGCTGCACTGGGCGTACGACACGCCGCACGACCAGGTCGTGTGGGACGTGGGGCACCAGGCGTACGGGCACAAGATCCTGACCGGGCGGCGCGAGGCGTTCCCCTCCAACCGCAAGTACGGCGGGCTGAGCGGCTTTCCCAAGCGGTCGGAGAGCGACTACGACACGTTTGGCGTCGGGCACGCCAGCACGTCCATTTCGGCGGCCCTGGGCATGGCCGTCGCGCGCGACATTCAGGGCTCCAACCGCAAAGTCGTCGCGGTGATCGGCGACGGGTCGATGACGGGCGGGCTGGCGTTCGAGGGCTTGAACAACGCCGGCGCGGCCAACTCCGATCTCGTCGTTGTGCTCAACGACAACCGCATCTCGATCGACCCCAACGTGGGCGCGCTGCACGAGTACCTGGCGGGCATCTCGGCGTCGAAGGGCTGGAACGCGCTCAAGACCGACGTCTGGGACCTGTTCGACAAGCTCAAGGGCAAGGGCGGCGGCACGATGCAGCGGCTGGCGAGCCGGGTCGAGGATGGCCTCAAGGCCGCCCTCACGCCCGGGATGCTGTTCGAGGCCTTCGGTTTCCGCTACATCGGCCCCACCGACGGCCACGACGTGGTCTCGCTGGCCAAGCGCCTCCGCGACATCCGCGACTTGCCCGGCCCCATCCTGCTGCACACGCTCACGGTCAAGGGCAAGGGCTTCGCGCCCGCCGAGGCGGACCAGGTCAAGTGGCACGCCCAGTCCAGCCCGTTCGACAAGCTGACCGGCAAGAGCCTGGCGGCCCCGACCGCCTCGGGGGCCAAGCCGCCCAAGTGGCAGGACGTGTTCGGCGACGCGATCATCGAGCTGGCCGAGCAGGACGAGCGCGTGGTCGGGGTGACCGCGGCCATGCCGTCCGGCACGAGCCTGGGCAAGATGATGGCGGTGATGCCCGAGCGCGCCTTCGACGTGGGCATCGCCGAGATGCACGCCGTCGTGTTCGCCGCCGGGCTGGCGACGCAGGGGCTGCGGCCGTTCGCGGCCATCTACTCGACGTTCTTGCAGCGCGCCTACGACGGCGTGGTCCACGACGTGGCGCTGCAAAAGCTGCCGGTCGTGTTCTGCATGGACCGCGCCGGCGTGGCCGGCGCCGACGGCCCGACGCACCAC
The DNA here is from genome assembly GCA_963757585.1 of Rubricoccaceae bacterium. GTDB lineage: Bacteria > Bacteroidota > Rhodothermia > Rhodothermales > Rubricoccaceae > Rubrivirga. Next base: position 1,318,267 of record CAVWRT010000005.1, on the reverse strand, counting down.
GGCGCGCTCGACATCGCGTTCATGCGCGCCGTCCAGGGCCTGGTCTGTGCCGCGCCGTCCGACGAGCAGGACCTGCGCGACCTGATGTACACCGCGCTCCAGCACGACGGCCCGTTCGCGCTCCGCTACCCGCGCGGCGCCGCCACGGGCATGGCGCTGCGCGACGGGTTCGAGGCCATCGAGATCGGCACGGGCCGCCGGCTGCGCGACGGCGACGCGCTGGCGTTTGTGAGCTACGGCGCCATCGCCGGCTACACCGCCCAGGTCTGCGACCGCCTGGCCGCGCGCGGCATCGAGGCGGCGCACTACGACCTGCGCTTTGTCAAGCCCATCGACGCGGCGCTCCTGACCGAGGTGTTCGGGCGCCACCGCCGCGTGATCACGGTCGAGGACGGCGTGCGCGACGGCGGCGCGGGCTCGGCGGTCGTCGAGTGGGCCTCGGACGCCGGCGTGATGGACGGCACCCGGGTCGTGCGGTTGGGGTTGCCCGACCGCTACATCGAGCACGGCACCCAGCGCCAGTTGCACGACGAGGTGGGCATCGGGCCGGACGGCATCGAGCGCGCGGCGCTGGCGCTGGTCGCCGAGGCCGAGGCCGCCTGAGTCGGCCCGCCTCGGTCGGTCGCCGGGGGCACTCAGCCCTGGTCACGGCGGTCCCGAGGTGGGCGGTCCCGAGGTGGGCGGTACCGCTCGGTCGGGTTGCCGTCGCGGGCCGGGCGCAGCGTCGAGTCCCGAAACCGGTACCACGTGCGGGCTCGGCTCGGAACGTCGCGCAGGTCGTGGGTGCTGCGCATCTGTTCGAAGCGCTCGGCATCCGCGATTCGGCCCGCCCAGCCTCCGACGCTGCCGACGTGCGGCCACGCCTCGGGCGAATGCGACAAGGTGCGGAGTTCGAGCGAGTCCGACCGGATCTGGTACGTGCCCCAGGTCAGGCTCGGGGTTTTCGGGCGGGCGCCCCGTCCGGTCCGGTAGTAGGCCTCCAGCTGGGCGAGGGCGTTCTCGTGTTCGGACGCCCACCGCTCCGACCCGCGCTCGTACGGCTCCGCGAATGCCGAGTCGGCCCGGACCATCAGCGAGGACGCGGCCAACCCGTCGGCCCAGAACCAGACGACCTGGACGAAGAGCCGGTAGCGGTTCTCGTAGGCCTCCGGCGGCGGAGAGGGATAGGACCACGTGGGCGACCACGTGCCGGGCGGCACCACCCGCTCCACCCAGAGCGTGTCCGTGACGTAGTAGCCTTGGGTCTGGAGCACCGCTGACCCGTCGGAGACCGGCTCTGCCGCCGCGTGAAGCTCGCCATCGAGCCCCAGGAAAGCGGGGACGCAGCCAGAGAGCACGATCAGGGGCAGGAGCCAGCGCACGGATACAGGGGCGAGGAGCCGCATCCTAGCTTGCCTGCGGGCTCGGGCTCTGGTCCGAATTCACCACCGCACCCGGTTCACTGTGCCCGCCTCGGTCGCCGCGCGGGCCCCGCCGGCCGGGTCGGCGGCGCGCCCGAGGCGGGGTCAGCCGGCGCGCTCGGCCAGCAGGTCGAGCACCGCCGCCTCGGCCGGGCGCAGGCCGTCGGGCGTGTTGCCCGCGTTGCGCCGCCGCAGCCGCTCGCGCAGGTCGCGCTCCCGAAACGCGTCGAGCACGTCCGGGTGGATGTAGTACTGGCGGCACACGGCGGGCGTGTTGCCCAGCCGGGCCGCGGTGTCCTTGACGGCCTGGGTGATCAGCCCGTCCTCGGTCCCGTCCTCGACGGCCTCGTGCGCCGCTAGCGCCTCGGCGGCCGTGACCGTCCCGCCCCAGGTCCGGAAGTCCTTGGCCGTGAACGACTCGCCGGTCGTCTCCTGGAGGTAGCCGTTGACGTGGCCCGACTCGACGTCGTGGCGCTCGCCGGCCTCGTCGTAGAACTGGAACAGGTCGTAGCCCGGGATGTCCTGGCACGCCTTGACCAGCCGGGCCAGCCGGGCGTCCCGCACCGACAGCGACTGCGCCTTGCCGCTCTTGCCGACAAACTCGAACCGGACCTCGGGGCCGTCGAACGACACGTGCTTGTCCCGGATCGTGGTCAGCCCGTAGGTGTGGTTTTGCGAGGCGTACTGCTCGTTGCCGACGCGCACCAGCGTCTCGTCGAGGATCCGGACGCACAGCGCGAGCACCTTCTCCCGACCCAGCGACCGCTTGCGCAGGTCGGATGTGACGCGGGCGCGGATGGCGGGCAGCGCCTCACCGAAGCCGACCATGCGGTCGAACTTGGCGCGGTTGCGATGGGCCTGCCAGCCGTCGTGGTAGCGGTACTGCTTGCGGCCCTTGGCGTCGCGGCCGGTCGCCTGGAGGTGGCCGTTGGGCTGAGGGCAGATCCAGACGTCGTCCCACGCCGGCGGGATGACCAGCGCCTCAATGCGCTCGCGGACCGCGTCGGCCACGAGCTCGCCGTCGGCGCGGTGGTACGAGAAGCCGGTGCCTCGGCCGACGCGCGTGATGCCGGGACGGCTGTCGTCGACGTAGCGGAGGCCGGGGGGCGTGTCGGGCATGGCGGGTAGAGGCTGAGGCCAAGCTCCGCCGCGCGGGGCCGTCGCGCCATCGGGGGACGCCCGGCGCGGCGTGGTGCAATCGTACCACACGACGCCCGCGTTCAGACCAGGGAGCCGGGCCCAGGCCTGGTGACCTTGGGTCTCCACCTGCACCCCGAGCCATGCTGCGCTCCAGCCTGCTTTTGCTACTCGCCCTGCTCTCGTTGCCCGCGGTCGCCCAGGGCGTCCCGCTCGACCCCGAGGCGGAGACGCCCGAGGCCGAGGCGCCCGCTCCGGCACCCGAGCCCGTGGTCGTCCGGCGCCCGGCGCCCATCGTGGGCTACACGCGCGACACGATCCGCGGGCCGCGCCGTCTGGGCGGCCCGCGCACCGGCATCACGGTCTTGAGCCCTGCCCTGGTGCGCCGCCTCAACGAAGCGTTCGACGACGGCTTCTGCAGCAACCCGCCCTGCGACGACAGCCCGACGATCTCGGAGAGCTTTCCCGTGGTCACCCAGTTCGGGTGGCAGTTCGAGCGCCGGATGTTCCAGGCCGAGAGCGGCCTGACCGGCGTCACCGAGTGGGTGCTCCTGGTGGCGGGCGCCGAGCAGGGCCTGTTCCTGCCCAGCGCGACGTTTTTGGCCGGCGTCCGCGCGCCGGGCGGGCTTGAGATCGGCGTCGGGCCGAACCTTTCGCTGAGCGGCGCGGCCTACGCCATCGCGGTCGGCGTCAACAACGAGATCGGCGACGTCAACGTGCCGCTGAACCTGGCCGTCGTGCTGGGCCGGGACGGGCCGCGCGCGAGCCTGCTGGTGGGCTTCAACGTGTCCGAGCGCCGGTGGTGAGATCGGGCGAGGGACGCGTGCGTGGCGCCGGCCGGGCCCGCCTCGGTCCCGTGTTCGGCCGCCTCGCACCGAGCCCGACGGCCCAGCCCGCCTCGGGCCCGAGGCGGGGGAGGCTGGCGTGCATGGCGGCGGGGACGGCGGGTAGCTTGGCGCAGCCCCCCCCGCCATGCCCGAGCTTCCGCCGTTCCGCCTGACCAACACGCTCTCCCGCCAGGTCGAGGAGGTCACGCCCGTCGCCTTCGACGGCGACCAGCCGCTGCTGCGGTTCTACAGTTGCGGCCCGACGGTCTACAGCTACGCCCACATCGGCAACTTCCGCACCTTCCTGACCGCCGACCTGGCCGTGCGGACCGCCCAGGCGCTCGGCTGGTCTGTCCGCTACGTCTCGAACGTCACCGACGTCGGGCACCTGACCGAGGACGACGTGGCCGACGGCGGCGGCCAGGACAAGATGGCGCGCGCGCTGGAGTCCAAGGAGGGCGAGGCGTTCGAGACCGTCTGGGACCTGGCGCGCCACTACACGGCCGCGCTCAAGCGCGACTGGGACGCGCTCGGCCTCGTCGAGCCCGACATCCGGCCGCGCGCCACCGAGCACGTCCGCGAGCAGATCCAGGCCGTCCAGGCGCTGATGGCGTCGGGCCACGCCTACGAGACCGCCGACGGCGTCTACTTCCACGTGCCGTCGTTCCCGAACTACGGAGCCCTCAGCGGCAACACCGACGCCGACGCGCTCGACGGCACGCGCGAGGTCGTGCAGGACGGCGGCAAGCGCGACCCGAGAGACTTCGCGCTCTGGAAAAAGGACCCGGGCCACCTGATGCAGTGGCACTCGCCGTTCGTGCAGGGCGACGCCGACGGCTGGGGCTTTCCCGGCTGGCACCTCGAATGCTCGGTGATGGCGCAGAAGTACCTCGGCGAGACCATCGACCTGCACGGCGGCGGCGAGGACCTGCGGTTTCCCCATCACGAGTGCGAGATCGCCCAGGCGGAGGCGCTCACCGGCCAGCCGTTCTCGCGCTACTGGATGCACACGCGCTTTTTGCAGGTCGAGGGCGAGAAGATGTCCAAGTCGCAGGGCAACTTCCTGACCGTCCGCGACCTGACGGCCGCGCCCGACGACGGCGGACGCGCCGACTGGGACGCGCCGCTCGACCCGCTCGCGCTGCGCCTGGCCCTGATCTCCGGCCACTACGCGCGCCCGTTCAACCTGACGCGCAAGACCTTGGCCGACGCCGCCAAAAACCGCCAGCGCTACGCCGACGCCGCCCAGGCCGTCGCCGACGCGCTCGACGCCGACCGCGACGGCGCCGACGCGCTCGCCGACGCCGTGGACACGGCCTGGTCCAAGACCCTCGCCGCGATGGCCGACGACCTCAACACGCCCCAGGCGTTGGCGGCCGCCTACCGAGGCGCCAACGAGATCATCGTCGCCGACCGCTTGGCGCCGCTCTCGGCCGCCAGCGCGGCGACGGCCCAGCGCTTTCTGGAGCGCCTCGACGCCCTCTTGGGCATCGTCGGCCTCGGCTCCGCCCCGGACGCTCCCGAGGCGGACGGACTGGACGCGCAGGTGGAGGCGCTGCTGGCCCAGCGGACGGAGGCGCGAGACGCCAAGGACTGGGACCGCGCCGACGCCATCCGCGACGAGATCGACGCTCTGGGCGTGGTGGTCATGGACACGCCGTCGGGCCCCACCTGGCGCCGGGCCTAGCGCTGGCGGCCGCGCCGCACGTCGTACGAGTCGAGCGCGCCGCGCCGGTAGGCCACGGCCATCGCCGCGACCGCGAGCGTGGACAGCACCACGTCGGTGGGGAACAACCACTCCGGCAGCCCGAAGCCGCGGCGGCCCGCGGTCGCGAGCGTGCCTCCCAGCGTCCACAGCGCCACAAACCCCGCCACGGCGAGTTGCACCACGCCGACCGCGTAGACCGCCGCCGTCACAAAGTCTCCGAACGTGGCAGGGCGGCGCATGGCAGGTGGCGAGGTGTCGGCCCTATCCGTGCGACGAGGCGTTCGGGTTGCGTGTGCTCAACCGGATGCCGCTGTGCCGGCCGGTGCAGCCGCTCGGCGCCTGCCGGTAGCTTGGCTCCCCGCCCCCCCGCCCGCCGATGCCGCTCGACGCCTCCGACTACTCCAGCCTCGACGGCGGGCTGGTCCGCATGCTGGACCGGCTCCAGGCCGAGGGCACGGCCACCAAGGACCCCGAGGTGGACCAGTTCCTGCGCGACGAGCCGAACGCGATCCTGCTCGGCCTGCTCTACGACCAGCGCGTGCTGGCCGAGACGGCGTTCGCCGGCGGGTACAAGCTGCACCAGCGGCTCGGCCACCTCGACCTGCGCCGGATCGCGGACATGGACCGCGACGCCTTTGCCGAGGTGTTCGTGCAGGCCCCCGCCGTCCACCGGTTCACCAACACGATGGTGGACACGACCCAGGCCGTCGCCCGGCGCGTCGCCGACGACTACGGCGGCGACGCCAGCCAGATCTGGGCCGACGGCGACTGCGCAGCGGTCGAGGCGCGCGTCAAGGCGCTGCCCGGCTTTGGGCCGGGCAAGGCGGCCAAGCTCAAGTTTTGCCTGTTCTATTTCGGGCACCGCGACCTGAGCGCCGGCTAGCCCCGCCTCGGCGACCGAGCGGCCGGGCTGAACCCGGGCCACCGCGCGGCGTTCAGAGCGCCATGCCAACCCACCTCGACGTTCCTACCTGGGCCTGGGTCGCGTTCAACGCGTACGTGGTCGCGCTGCTGCTGCTGGACCTGCTCGGGTTCAACAAAAAGGCGCACGAGATCGAGTGGCGCGAGGCCGCCTGGCTGTCGGCGTTTTTCGTCGCCGCCTCGCTCGTCGTGAACGCCCTGGTCTGGTGGGCCGGCACCCAGCAGGGGCTCGGCAACGGGCCCGGCGTCACGTTCCTGACGGCCTACCTCGTCGAGAAGTCGCTCTCGGTCGACAACCTGTTCGTGATCGCGGTCCTGTTCGGCTACTTCGCCGTGCCGGCTCGCTACCAGCACCGCGTGCTGTTCTGGGGCATCTTCGGCGCCATCGTGATGCGCGCGGCGATGATCCTGCTGGGCGTGGCGCTCGTGGACCGCTTCCACTGGGTGCTCTACATCTTCGGCGCGTTTCTGCTGCTGACCGGGCTCAGGATGTTCAAGGAGAGCGACGACGCCGAGGACATCTCGAACAACCGCCTGATCGGGATGCTCCGGCGCGTGCTGCCGGTGACCAAGGGGTACCACGAAGAGCACTTTTTCGTCCGCAAGATGGGGCGCCTGTGGGTGACGCCGCTGTTTTTGGTGCTGGTGATGATCGAGCTGACCGACGTGGTGTTCGCCGTCGACTCGATCCCGGCCATCCTGGGCATCACGACCGACCCGTTCCTGGCCTACGCCTCGAACATCATGGCCGTCGTCGGCCTTCGCGCGCTGTACTTCCTGCTGGCCGGCGTGATCGAGCGGATCCGCTACTTGCACATCGGGCTGGGCGCGGTGCTGGTGTTTATCGGCGCCAAGATGCTCGCCGAGCCGTTTCTGGAGCCGCGCGGGCTCGAGATCCCGACCTGGGTGTCGCTGCTGGTGGTGGTGGGCTGCATCTCGACGGCCGCTGCGGTGTCGTGGGCGGCGACCAAGCGCGAGCAGCGAGACGCGCCGCTCGAGCCGCCACCCGGCGCCCCGCTGCCCGGCGCGCCGGGTGGCGACGGCGCCTCCGAGCCCACCTCGGTGGACGCGCGGACCTAGCCGAGAGCCCGGACCTCTGGACGGAGCCCGGCCGCCTCCCCCCTGCCGCCGCCTCCCCCCTGCCGCCGGCACGCCCGAGGCGGCCGGGCCCGCCGGCGGCCGCGCGGTAATAGTTCGTTTGCCATTCCTTCACGAACGGAGGTTTCTTCCAGACCGCTCGCGCTTCCCCCTGCATGGACCTCTCTGCGGTCGACGCTCTCGCCCCCATCCCGTTCCACTCGTCGCCCAAGCCCACGCTGGGCGTCGAGATCGAGCTCCAGATCCTGGATCCCCAGACCCACAGCCTGAAGCAAGGCTCGGTTGCCCTTCTGGACCGCCTGGGGCACGACCACCCCAAGATCAAGCAGGAGCTGACGCAGTCCACCATCGAGGTGATCACGGGCATCTGCGACGACGTCGGCGGCGCGGTCACCGACCTGACCGGCTCCATCCGCGAGATGTACGCGCTCGGAGACGAGTTGGGGATGACGTTCGCGTCGGCCGGGACGCACCCGTTTGGGCAGTGGCGCGACCAGAAGATTTTCCCCAACGACCGCTACCAGTCGCTCGTGGACCGCATCCAGTGGCCCGCGCGGCGGCTGCTGATCTACGGCCTGCACGTCCACGTTGGGCTGTCATCGGGAGAAAAGGCGATCGCGGTGTCGAACGCGCTCGCGAGCTACCTGCCGCACCTGCTCGCGCTCTCGGCGTCGAGCCCCTACGTGGACTTCGAGGACACGGGCCTGGCCTCGACGCGGTCCAAGATCTTCGAAGGTATGCCGACGGCGGGGCTGCCCTACCGGCTGGCCAACTACGGCGAGTTCCAGAAGTTTATGAACACGTTGGTCCGCGCGGAGGCCATCCAGAGCATCCGCGAGATCTGGTGGGACATCCGCCCGCACCCCAACTTCGGGACGCTGGAGATTCGGATCTGCGACGCGCCGTCGACCATGCAGGAGTTGGCGTCGCTGGTGGCCCTGGTGCAGTGCCTGGTGGTGGCGCTCGGCGACCGCTACGAGAACGGCGCGCCCATCTCCCTGCTCAACCCCTGGATCCTGCGCGAGAACAAGTGGCGCGCGTGCCGCCACGGCCTGGACGCGGACATTATCTGCGACAACGAGGGAGACCACGCCCCGCTGCGCGAGCAACTCCCCGACCTGATCGCGCGGCTCGAGCCGGTCGCCCAAAAGCTGGGCTGCCTCGACGAGTTGCGGGGCATCCTGGACATTATCGAGAACGGCGCCAGCTACCAACGCCAGCGCGCCGTGATGAAGCACTCGCCTCGGCTGCCCGACGTGGTGGCGTCGCTGGCGAGCGAGTTCCGCACGAGCATCAGCGCGGTCGCGACCTGACGCGCGCCACCGGTTGCGCCAGGTCTGGGGACCAGAAGAGGAGGCGGCCCGTACCGATCTTGCGCTGCCTCCCCCCTGTCTGCTCGTGACTGCCACCGACGCCCCTCCTGTCACCGACGCCACGCTGGGCGCCGACCTGTCGGCCCTGCGGCGCGAGTTGCACGCCCACCCCGAGTTGGGGTTTGCCGAGGTCGAGACCTCGCGCCGGGTGCGCGACTGGCTGCACGCACGCGGCTTCGAGACCGTCGGGCCTCTCGCCGGGACGGGCTTCTACGTCGAGATCGAGGGCGCCCAGCCCGGCCCGACGGTCGCCTACCGGGCCGACATGGACGCGTTGCCCATCTCGGAGCAGACCGAGGCGCCGTACCGGTCCACGTCGCCCGGCGTGATGCACGCGTGCGGCCACGACGCCCACATGAGCGTCGGCTGCGGCGTGGCGGTGCTGGCGCGCGAGCGGCAGCGCGAGATCGCGGGCGCCGTGCGCGTGTTTTTCCAGCCCTGCGAGGAGCGGACGCCCTCGGGCGCGCCGGCCATGATCACTGCGGGCGTGCTGGACGGCGTCTCGGCGGTCTACGCGGTCCACATGGACCCGTCGCTGCCCGTCGGGCGGTTTGGGGTCCGGGCGGGACCGCTGACCGCGGCGTGCGCGCCGTTTCGGATCCTGGTGCGCAGCGACCGCTCGGGCCACTCCGCGCGTCCGCACGAGGCCGTGGACACGGTCTGGGTGGCCACCCAGATCGCCAACGACCTGTACCAGCTGGCAGGCCGCGTCACCGACGCTCGGCGCGCGGCCGTGCTCACGATCTGCCGGTTCCAGGGCGGCGACGCCCTGAACGTGATCCCGTCCGAGGTCGAGTTCGGCGGTACGCTGCGCTGCGTGGACGGCGAGACGCTGGGCTACCTGCGCGAGAAGATCCGCCGGCTGGCGGGCGCACTCGGCGCGGTCTACAAAGCCGACGTCGAGGTGGCGTTCGAGGACGCGCTGCCGGCGGTCGTGAACACGGCGCCCGAGGTGGACCGGGTGCGGCAGGCGGCGCGCGACCTGTTCGGGGACACGTCTGCGGTCGAGATTCCCCTGCCCAGCATGGGCGGCGAGGACTTCGCGTACTACCTGCAGCGGATTCCGGGCGCCATGGTGCGCGTCGGCTCGGCGAGCGGGCCGGAGACGCGCTACCCGCTGCACCACGCGCGCTTCGACCTGGACGAAGGCGCGCTGCCGCTGGCGGCGCGGCTGATGTCCGAGGTCTGCCTGCGCGACCTGGCCGACCGGGCCTAGCCGCTCCGCCTCGGTGCCGAGGTGGGCACCCGAGCCAGGTCGGCACCTCGCATGGTCTGCCTCGCCGAGGCGACCGAGGCGGACCAGGTGGGCATCCCGCAGATGGCCCCAGCCTGGAGGCTCGGCCTACCTTGCGCGATGCCCCCGATGCTCATGCGCTGGATTCTCGCCCTCGCGGTCGCCGTCGTCTCCGTTCCCGTTCTGGCCCAGGCGCCCGCGCCCGGCGACCTGGTCGTCAACGAGATCATGTACGACCCGCCGGCGCCCCAGCCTTCGGGCAACGAATGGGTCGAGGTGCTGAACGTGTCGGGGCGCACGCTGGACGTCTCCGGGCTGGCGGTCTCCGACGGCGGCACGCCGTCGGCAGGTGTCCCGGCCGGGACCACGCTCGCCGACGGCGCCTTTCTGGTGCTCGTCGACAACGGAGTCGCGTTTGCGGCGGCCTACCCGGGCGTCGCGTTTGTCGAGCTGGCCGGCTTCCCGGCGCTCAACAACACCGGCGACCGGCCGGCGCTGCTGATAAACGGCGCCGAGATCGACGCCGTCCCCTACCGGCCGTCGTGGGGCGGGTCGGATGCCTCGCTGGAGCGCCGCGACCCGCTCGGGCCCAGCACCGCCGCGGCCAACTTTGGCACCACCACCGACCCTCAGTTCGGCACGCCGGGCGAGCAAAACTCCCTGTTCGCCCCCGACGTGACCGGCCCCGCGCTCGTCAGCGCCCAAGCCTCCGCCGACGGCCGGACGGTCACCGTCACGGTCGGCGAGCCGCTCGACCCGGCCTCGGTCACACCCGGGGCCTTTTCCGTCACCGGCAGCCCGGCCGTCACGGCGGCTGCCTACGACGGCGACGCGCTCACCGTCACGCTCACGCTGTCGGCCGCGCTCGACCTGGGCACCTCGACGGTCACCGCGACGGGGCTGCGCGACGCGCGCGGCAACTCGACGGCCACCACCGCGACGACCGTCGAGTATGACCCCGACGTGGCCGCGCCGACGCTGGTCTCGGCCGTCGCGCTCGACGCGCAGTCGGTCCGGCTCACGTTCAGCGAAGCCCTCGACCCGGCCAGCGCGGAGATGGAAGCCAACTACTCGGTCAGCGACGGCATCGGCGCGCCTGTCATGGCGGATCTCCAGCCCGACCCGACCCAGGTCGTCTTGGCGTTGGCAACCCCGCTCACCGGCCCCGCTCGCTACACCATCACCGTCCAAAACGTCGCGGATGTCGCGGGCAACGCCATCGAGACCGCGACCGCGACGCTCTTTTTTGGCGATGGCGCCGTGCCGGCCCCGCGCGACCTGGTCATCAACGAGTTCCTGTACGACGAGCCGACGTCGGACAACCCGGGCGAGTTTGTCGAGCTCTACAACCGGTCCGACCAGACGTTCGACCTGAGCGAGTTCACGCTCAACGACAACACCGGATCCGACGAGCCGATTTCGAACGAGCCGGTGTTTATCGGGCCCGGCGAGTACGCCGTCGTGGTGGAGGACGCGGAAGCGTTCGCGGCCCAGTTTCCGGGCGTGTCGTTTGTCGACCAGCCCTCGTGGAGCGCGCTCAACAACTCGGGAGACTCGGTCGTGCTGCGCTACCAGGGCGTCCGCATCGACTCGCTGCGCTACACGCCGGCGTGGGGCGGCGAGGACGCGTCGCTGGAGCGCAAGGACCCCGAAGGCCCGTCGGGGAGGGCCAACTTCGCGACCACGACCGACCCGCGCGGCGGCACGCCGGGCGCTCAGAACAGCCAGTTCGCGCCCGACCTGACCGGCCCCGTGCTGGTCGAGGCGCGCGTTCGCGCCGACGGCCGCGGCATCCTGCTGACCGTCGACGAGCCGCTCGACCCCGCCTCGGTGACGCCCGCCGCGTTCACGATCGACGGAGGGCCGGCCGTGTCCGCCGTCGCGTACGAGCCTGGCACTGTGACCGTCGTGATCGGGTTCGAGCCCGGCCAAGCCCTCGCACCCGGGTCGGTGACGGTGACCGCGACGGGGCTGCGAGACGAGATCGGCAACACGACCCCGTCCACCTCGGTGACGGCCGTGCTGGACGCGGACGGCACCCCGCCGGCGATCCTGCGGGCAGTCGCTCAGTCGGCGACCGTCGTTCGGGTCACGTTCTCCGAGGGCGTCACGTTTGGCACCGGCGCCGGGGCGTCCCGCTACTCGATCGACGGCGGCATTGGCACGGCCGCCTCGGCCGAGGTGGTCGAGGCCGTGGACAACGTGGGCAGCGTCGCGGGCGTCCGCGTCGTGGACATCACGTTTCCCGAGCCGCTCCAAGAGCGGACGCTCTACACCCTGACGGCGCGCGTGACCGACCTGGCAGGCAACGACGCCGACGCCACGGCGCGCGTCTTTTTCGGCACCGCCGACACGCCTCAAGCCGGCGAGGTGGTGCTCACCGAGATCCTGTACGACCCGGCTAACGGCAGCGACGGCGAGTACATCGAGGTCCTGAACACGACCGCCGACCGCGTTTTTGACCTGTCCGCGATCACGCTCGACGACGGCGACGGCGACGGCGACCCCCTCGCCGACGTCACCGAGGTGCTCCTGCCCAGCGAGTACCTCGCGCTCGTGCGCGACGGGGACGGCTTCCGCCAGGCGTTCCCCGAGGCCGCGTTCGTCGAGGTGGGCTCCGTGGTCGGGCTGTCGAACTCGGGCGAGGCCGTGGTCCTGCGGGCCGGCGCGGCTGTGCTCGACTCGGTGTTCTACGACCCCGACTGGCACCGCGTCGAGCTCGAGGATGCGACGGGCATCGCGCTGGAGCGCCGCGACCCGGCGGGCGGCTCGAACGACCCCGCCAACTGGTCGTCGTCGCTGGCGGCGTTGGGCGGGACGCCGTCGGCGGAGAACTCGCTGTCGGTCTCCGGCACGCCGGTCGAGCGCGAGACGGCGCTCACCATCACCAGCCCGTTCGCGCCCACGCGCGGCGAAGCGGCCGAGATCACCTACACGCTGTCGACGGAGGCCGGGCTCGTCCGCGCCCGGATCTACGACGGCGGCGGCCGGCTCGTGCGCCAGCTCGACGCCGGGCGGCTGTCGGGCCAGACGGCGACGCTGGTGTGGGACGGCACCGGCGACGACCGGCGCCCCCAGCGCGCCGGCATCTACGTCGTGCTCATCGAGGCCGTCGACGCCCAAGGCGGGACGACGGACGCGCTGCGCGGCGCGGTCGTGCTGGCCCGTCCCGAATAGCCGTCGCCGGGCCGGCCGTTGCCGGGCCGCCCGTCGCCCGCGACGGGGGCGCGCCCTTCCAGGACGGCCCGCCTCGGCGCCACGACGGACCATGCGGCCGGCGCGTCCGAGGCGGGCGCAACCGGCCTTCCGGCGCAAGACGGATGCGCCCCCGGCGATACCTTGTGCGGGTAGGAACGGCGACCCTTGAGGCGTCTAGAGCGGGCTGAGAATCCATCGCGCCACCCGGCACGGATGGAACAGCGGCGCCCGTTCCCGATTCGACTCCACCGGACCCGCTCCCGCCGAGCGACGCCACCCATGACCCCGACTCCCACGCCCACTGCGCCCGCCTCGGCGCCCGCGCTTCCGCCCCCGGTCACGCTCACCGACCGCGCCCGCACCGAGGTGCGCCGCATCGTTGCCAACAAGCAGATCCCGGCTCAGTACGGGCTGCGCGTGGGCGTCAAGGGCGGCGGCTGCTCCGGCATGAGCTACGTGCTCGGCTTCGACAAGCAGCGCGACCACGACCTGTCGTTTGCCATCGAAGCCGAGGACGGAGACCCGATCACGGTCTACATGGACAAGCGCCACGGGCTATACCTGATGGGCACCACCGTCGATTACCACGACGGGCTCGACGCGCGCGGCTTCGTGTTCGAGAACCCCCAGGCCACCCAGACGTGTGGCTGCGGATCGTCGTTTTCCGCCTGACCGGTACGCCTGCGAACCAGTGCGTCGGTAGCCTGCGTTCAACGCCAACTGACTGGATCTACCGACCTACTGACTACTGACTCCAATGGAAGGCAACTTTTCCAATCGTGTCCGCGACGTGATCTCGTACTCCCGCGAGGAGGCGATCCGGCTCGGGCACGACTACATCGGCACCGAGCACCTGCTGCTCGGCATCATCCGCGAGGGTGAGGGCATCGCCGTCAAGATCTTGCGCAACCTGGGCTGCGACCTGTTCAAGCTCAAAAAGTCGGTCGAGGACACCGTCCGCTCGACCGGCGGCACCTTGACGGTCGGCAACATCCCGCTCACCAAGCAGGCCGAGAAGGTGCTGAAGATCACCTACCTCGAAGCCAAGCTCTACAAGTCCGACGTGATCGGGACCGAGCACCTGCTCCTGTCCCTTCTCCGCGACGACGAGAACGTCGCCGCCCAGATCCTCCAGCAAGCCTTTTCCGTGTCCTACGACGCCGTCCGTTCCGAACTCGACTCCATCCTTAGCGGCAAGGCCAGCCCCCGCGCCTCGGCGACCGACGAGCCCGATGAGCCGTCGTCGGGCCGAGGGCGCTCCCGTGGCGGCAAGCGAGACGCGGCCGACAAGTCCAAGACCCCCGTTCTCGACAACTTCGGCCGCGACCTGACGACGATGGCCGAGGAAGGCAAGCTCGACCCGATCGTCGGGCGCGAGGTCGAGATCGAGCGCGTGGCCCAGGTCCTGAGCCGCCGCAAAAAGAACAACCCGGTCCTGATCGGCGAGCCCGGTGTCGGCAAGACGGCGATTGCCGAGGGCCTGGCGCTGCGCATCGTGCAGCGCAAGGTGAGCCGGGTGCTGTACGACAAGCGCATCGTCACCCTCGACCTCGCGGCGCTCGTGGCCGGGACGAAGTACCGCGGCCAGTTCGAGGAGCGGATGAAGGCCGTGATGACCGAACTGGAGAAGAACCAGGACGTGATCCTGTTTATCGACGAGTTGCACACCCTGGTGGGTGCGGGCGGCGCGTCGGGTAGCCTGGACGCGTCCAACATGTTCAAGCCGGCTCTGGCGCGCGGCGAGATCCAGTGCGTCGGCGCGACCACGCTCGACGAGTACCGCCAGTTTATCGAGAAGGACGGCGCGCTCGACCGCCGCTTCCAGAAGATCCTGGTCGACCCGGCCACGCCCGACGAGGCCGTCGAGATCCTGACCCAGATCCAGGGCAAGTACGAGGACCACCACAACGTGGAATACGACGAGGGCACGATCGAGCTGATCGTCAAGCTGTCCGAGCGCTACATCTCGGACCGGCACCTGCCCGACAAGGCCATCGACGTGCTGGACGAGGCGGGCGCGCGCGTCCACCTGGCTAACATCAAGGTGCCCCAAGAGGTCGTGGCGCTCGAGGAGCAGATCGAGGCGGTCAAGGAGGAGAAGAACCAGGTGGTCAAGTCGCAGAACTTCGAGAAGGCGGCCCAGCTTCGCGACTCCGAGAAAAAGCTCCAGGAGGAGCTGGAGAACGTCAAAAAGGAGTGGGAGCGCCAGGCCGAGGACGAGACCTACCCGGTGACCGAGTCCGACATCTCGGCCGTCGTCGCCATGATGACCGGCGTGCCGGTCGACCGCGTCCAGACGACCGAGGGCGCCAAGCTGCTCAACATGGAGGAGGAGCTCAAGGGCAAGGTCGTGGGCCAGGACGAGGCGCTCGTCAAGCTCGCCCGCTCGATCCGGCGCACGCGCGCCGGGCTCAAAGACCCCAAGCGGCCCATCGGCTCGTTCATCTTCTTGGGCCCGACCGGCGTCGGCAAGACCGAGCTGGCCAAGCGGCTCACCGAGTACCTGTTCGACAGCCAGGACGCGCTGATCCGGATCGACATGTCGGAGTACATGGAGAAGTTCTCCGTGTCGCGCCTGGTCGGCGCGCCTCCCGGCTACGTCGGCTACGAGGAGGGCGGCCAGCTGACCGAGAAGGTGCGGCGCAAGCCGTACTCGGTGATCCTGCTCGATGAGATCGAGAAGGCGCACCCGGACGTGTTCAACATCCTGCTCCAGGTGCTGGACGACGGCATCCTGACCGACGGCCTCGGCCGCCGCGTGGACTTCCGCAACACGATCATCATCATGACCTCGAACATCGGGGCGCGCGACATCAAGAACCTGGGCAAGGGCATCGGCTTCTCGCTGTCCGAGGAGACGTTCGACTACTCCAAGATGAAGTCGACGGTCGAGGACGCGCTCAAGAAGGTGTTCAACCCCGAGTTCCTGAACCGCATCGACGACGTCATCGTCTTCCACTCGCTCGAGAAGTCGCACATCTTGGAGATCATCGACGTGATGAAGGAGGACTTGTTCGCGCGCGTCAACGAGCTAGGCATCGAGATCGAGCTGACGGACGAGGCCAAAAACTTCCTGGTCGAGAAGGGCTTCGACCCGCAGTTTGGCGCTCGCCCGCTGCGCCGGGCCATCCAGAAGTACGTCGAGGACCCGATGGCGGAGGCCATCCTGACCAGCGACCTGCAGGAAGGCGCTAAGATCACGGTCGGCTACTCGGGCGAGGGCGAGGAGCTGTCGTTCAAGACCAAGAAGCCGCGCAAGAAGAAGTCGGAGACGCCCACCGAAGAGTCCGAGGCGGAGACCCCCGCCGAGCCCGACGCCGAGTAATCACTCCGGCCTCTCCCCCACTCCGCCCGCCTCGGTCCCCGCACCGAGGCGGGCGGCGGTCTTTTGCTGAGACGCCTCGGCGGTGTGGCCGAGGCGGGCAGGGTCAGGCGGGCGCTCAGGTGGGCACGTCGAGCGTCCACAGCGTGACACCGAACAGGACCAGCCGGAAGCACCAGAAGACGAACGCGAAGCCGAGCGTCCCCAGCAACACTCCAGTGACCGCGGACGCCCAGACGGGCACGCGGTACACCCGCCGCACGGCGGCCCCGATGTAGACGACAAAGGTCAGAGTCGCGAGAGGCGTCAAGATCGGGTCCATGCTGTCGGCCCACAAAGGGCTGTTCCAGACGGCTCGCACGACGCCGAGCGCGAGTTCCAGTGCCAAGATCAGCACGATTGACGCCGCGATGATCGCTGCGACAAGGTGAGTCGCGAAGACGAGGTGGCGGACCCCCGATGCCCGGGCTGGCCACAAGAAAACAGCGAGCAACAAGGCGAAGCCAGGGATCAGGACGCCGATAAGCGACGGGGCCAGCGCCTGAGCCTGGGTGTTGAAGGCCGCCTCGTAGTCGACGATCTTGGTGGCCTGCTCAGCAGCTTCAGGGTCGTCCGAGGCCATCAGTTTCCGTCGCGCGGCGTCCCATTGGTCTGCCTTGGCCCCGGCAAGCGTCTGGGCTGCGCCGCCGTAGAGAGCGGCGCCGAAGTGAGACTGGAGCGGCCCCTTGAGGATGGTGCCCGGTGACCCCGACAGCGCGAAGAAGATCAGCACGTTGATGACCAGGAAGATGCGGATCGGGCGGACGTAGAGGCTCCGGCGGCCGTCGAGGTACTCCTCGGTCAGCTTGCCCGGCGCAACCAACGCTTTGACGGTCCGCCACAGCCGGCCATCGGCCGATGTGACCTCGTGGAACTGGTCCTTGGCGAAGCGCCACAGCGACTCGCCGTCGGGCCGAAGGGCGCGCTCGCCGCAGGCATGGCAGTACGCCCCAGCTAGCTCCGTCCCGCACGCTGCACACCGGTTGACAGAGGAGCCCCCGGGTGGACCAGCGGAAGGCGCTGCCAGCGGGTTGGCGGGAGACGAGACTGGAATGTCGGGCATCAGCGCGGAGCGAGACCTCACCATAGAAAACGCGCCAGCCCGCGAGGGACTGGCGCGTCAGACTGAGCCGGCCAAGGTCGCTAGCGGACGAGCGAGACCGAGCGCGTCGCCGAGCGTCCCCGCCCGTCGGTCGCGCGGACCAGGTACAAGCCCGGCGGGAGTTGGCCAGCGTCCACGCGCAGCGTGTAAGTGCCGGGGCGTACATCGCCGTCGTGGATCAGCGCGACACGCCGGCCGAGAGCGTCGTGGACGGCGACCGTCATCGTGGTCGCGGCGTCGACGGACAGCGTCAGGCGCGTCTCCGTGCGGAACGGGTTGGGGCTAGGCACCGACAGCCGGAACGGCTGGGGCGTGTCGTCCTCGTGGACGAGCACCAAGACGTCGCTGGCCGGCGCGACGGCCGCCTGGACCGGCGCGACGAGACCGCCGGCAAACAAGGCGGCGAGCAGGACGAAAGAGTAGCGGTGAGCCATCGGCGTGGGGAGGCCTTGGAAGATCGGACAAACGGCGCTCAGATACAAACGTGCCTCACGCAAGGAACGTGCCCGTGACACGACTTGGCTCGCTCACCACAAACGACGGTTGCCAGGGTCGGCCTCGATGGCAGGCGTCAGGCGGCTCGGGCGCTCCGTGCCGCCCATCATCCGCACCACGAGCGCCATCGCCATGCCGGCGAGGAAGCCGCCGATGTGCGCGCCGTAGGCGACACCACCGGTCTCCTCGGTGGCCGCGGTCGCGCCCCACTGGTTGAAAAACTGCATCGCGATCCAGAGCCCCAACACGGCCACCGCCGGAATCGCGACCACGCGGAAGAAGAACACCGCGTTCACCTTGTTGCGCGGAAACAGCACCAGGTAGGCGCCCAGCACGCCGGCGATGGCGCCACTGGCGCCCAGGTTGGGGATCAGCCCCGACGGATGCATGGCCACCTGGGTCAGCGTGGCGGCGATGCCGCTGACCAGGTAGAACAGGACAAACTTGGCCGTCCCAAACCGATGCTCGACGTTGTCGCCAAAGATCCAGAGGTAGAGCATGTTGCCACCGAGGTGGCCCCAGCCGCCGTGCATGAACATGGCCGAGAGCATCGTCAGGTAGATCAGCGGCGCGCCGCCCGGGCCGGGCCGCTGGGGAAGCTGGCTCGCGGACGTGATCTGCGCATTCGGGTTCTCCTCGAACGTCGGCTGGTCGTTGACCAGGTCCTGGCCGGTCGTGATCTCCTGCGGGACCACGCTCCACCCGTAGGTAAAGTCCGGGTCGCTGAGTTGGTACACGAACACCAGCGCGTTGAGCGCCACGAACAGAATGGTGGCCCAGGCCCGACCGCTAAGGTGCTGGTCGTCGTCGCTGAGGGGGAAGAGCATCGTGGCGGCGGAGTAGCGAAACGAGGATAGAGACGGGCACCTGGCGCGCCCGTCTCCCCCCGAGCAGGTAGGTTGCCCCGCCAACCGAGAGTCCGTGTCCCAGGGTCCCACAGTCGCCGTCATCGGCACCGGTCTGATCGGCGCGTCGCTCGGGCTCGCGCTGCGCCAGCGCGGCGTCGAGGTGGTCGGGAGCGACCCCAACGCCGAGCACGCCGCCGCCGCCGTGGCGCGCGGCGCCGTGACCCGCATGGCCCGCCTCGGGGACGCCGTGGCCCGTGCCGACGTGGTGGTGCTCGCCACGCCGCTCGACGCCGTCCCTGGCCTGCTGGCGGACGTGGCCCGGCACGTCCCGCCCGGAGCGCTCGTCACCGACGTGGGCTCGGTCAAAGGGCCGGTGATGCGGGCCGCCCAGGCGCACCCCGCCCTCCGGTTCGTCGGCGGTCACCCGATGGCCGGCGCCGCCGACGCCGGCCCGTCGCTGGCCGACCCCCTGCTGTTCGAGAACGCCGTCTGGGTGGTGTGCCCACCGCCAGGCACCGACCTGGCCACGCACGCGCCCCGGGCGCTGTGGCTGGTCGAGACCGTCGGCGCGCGGCCGGTCGTGATGGACGCCGAGCGGCACGACACCGTCGTGGCGGCCATCAGCCACCTGCCCCAGCTGCTGGCGGTCGCGCTCGTCGAAGCGGCCGCCCACGCCGGCGACGACGCCCTCGCACTCGCCGCCGGCGGGTTCCGCGACATGACGCGCATCGCGGGCTCGCCGTGGTCCATGTGGGGGCCCATCTTGAGCGACAACCGCGACGCCGTGAGCCGGGCGCTGGCCGACTTTTCCGACCGCCTCGACGCCGTCCGCCGCGCCGTCCAGGCGGGCGACGGCACGCTGGGGCCGTCGTTCGAGCGGGCCGGCCAGACCCGAGCCGCGCTGCCGTCCGCCTCGCGCGGGTCGCTGGCGCCCCTGGCCGACGTCGCCGTCTGGGCCGACGACGAGCCCGGCTTTCTTCACGCGCTGACCGGCGTCCTGGCGCGCGCGCGCCTCAACCTGCGCGATGCCGAGCTGCTGCGCGTCCGCTCGGGCGAGCTCGGCACCTTCCGCTTTGGCTTCGAGACGGCCGCCGACGCCGACCGGGCCGTCCGGGCGCTGACCGAGGCGGGCTACCGCGCCGCGCGCCGCTAGCTACTCCTCTTCGTCGGAGGCGGCGTCCTCGTCCATGATCGGGCCTCCAAAGGCGGCCGACACCTGGCCGACGTCTTTGAGGTCGGCCGCGCCGCCGCGGTCGGCGTCCACGACCACGTTGTCGGCGTCGATCTCGCGCTCGACCGTCACCTGGTAGCGCATAAAGTCCTCCGCGAGGCCGCCGGGGCTGGCCTCCTCGCCCGAGACCGGAATCGCCTGGATCACCTTCCACCCCTGGCCCACCTTCTGGCCGATCTGGTTGAACAGCGCGTCCTGGCCGTCGTGCTCCTCGACGTTGACGCTGACGAGGAGGGTGCTGGTTTCTTTCTGCATGGTGACGTGCGTGGGAGAGGTGGAGGCCACTAAACGCCGCCCTCGGGCCGGGGTTCATCCAGCCACCCCTTGGCCTGGGCCCAGAAGACGGCGGCCGCGTGGATGCCGTGCGCGATGTCGCCCGCCTCGACGCGGCTGGGCAAGGAGGCCGCCGGGGTCAGACGGAGGCGCAGGTCCTCGGCGGGGTCCAGGTCAGGCTCGGCGACTTTGTGGCAGCCGACGGCGACGTACAGGTGGCCGTAGTTGGTGTGGCGCCCAGGCTCCACCGCCAGCCGACCGAGGCGGCGCCACTCGCGCGCTTGGTGGCCGGTCTCTTCCAGCAGTTCGCGCTGGGCGGCAGCCAGGGGCTCCTCACCCGGGTCGATGGCGCCAGCCGGAAGCTCCAGGATGACGCGGTCGATGCCGTAGCGGTACTGCTCGACCAGGACGGCGTCTCCGGCGTCGGTGAGCGCGAGCACGCACGCCCAGTCGGGGTACTCCGCGACGTGGTACTCGTCCAAGACGGGCCCGCCTGGAAGCTGGACGCGGTCGACGCGCAGCCGCATCCACCAGCGGTCGACGAGAAGGGCGGACGCCAGAGCCGTCCAGGGCCGGGGGGAGTCGGAAGGCATGGGACTGAGACGCGGTGAAGACAGGCAGGAGGACGGGAAGGTCGTTGACTCAGGCGGAGGCCGTCCCGTAGATTTGGCGTCCGCTCCCCAAGGAGTGCGACGCTGCGAGACTAGCTCAGCTGGTAGAGCGCCACCTTGCCAAGGTGGAGGTCGCGAGTTCGAGTCTCGTGTCTCGCTCAGTACGAACCGCCCTTTCCTTCACTGGAAAGGGCGGTTTTTTTGGTTGTGGAGAGCGGGCTCGCCAAGTCTGCAGCGGAACCGCGTTCCCACCACGGCCTCCCCGACGGGACCAACCGAGAAGACGCCGCGCGGCCGAGGGGCGCGGAGCAACCCGCCTGGGCGCGGAGCAACCCGCCTGGGCGCACCGCACCACGGCGCGCGCGTCCTCGGCGGCCTCCGTGCCGACCCCCCGGCCACCGCCTGCAGGGCGGACGCATTCCCCGAAGTGTCACACGGCTCCTCAGAGGCTGCGGACTAGCTTGGTGGCTTCGTTCCCGCCTTCCGCCATGATCATCCGTCTTTCTCTCCTGGCTGCCGTGGTGGCCTTCGCTGGCTGCAACAGTGGCGGCTCCTCCGGCACCGCCGACCTCGACGGCATCGAGGACGCTGGACCGTTCGAGCAGGTCGCCTACAACGTCGGCTTCCAGACTGGGCAGCAGTTTCTGGCTCAGGACTCGTCGTTCAACTTCGACCGCTTCGTGGCGGGCTTCAACAAGGGCGTCGACGGGGACTCGGTGGAGCTGGCGTACGCCGTGGGCGTCCAGTACGGGCTCCAGGTGCGCCAGGACACCCTCGGTGCCATCGACCGGGACGTGTTTCTGGCCGGCCTGCGGTCGGCGCTCCGAGGCGACTCGGGGCGCGTGACGCAGGAGCAGTTTCAGCTGGCCCAGGGCGTCGTGGAGGACTCGCTGGAGATCCGCCGCCTGCGCGGCCAGGCCGCCCGCGACCCGATGGCCCAGCAGCGGCTGGACCTGATCCAGCGCAACGCGGTCACGGCCGACTCCTTCATGACGGCCGTGTCGCGCCGCCCGGGCGTCCAGCGCCTGGGCCAAGGCTCGTTCTACACCGTCACGACGCCGGGCCAGGGCGCCTCGCCGACGCTGAGCGACCAGGTCGCGGTGCGCTACACCGGCACGTTCGCCAACGGCGAGACGTTTGACGCCTCGGGCGAGGAGCCGACCGTCCTGGGCGTCAACCAGGTCGTGCCAGGCTTCCGGGACGCGCTGCTGTCGATGTCGCCCGGCGAGACGCGGACGCTCTACCTGCCGCCGAGCCAGGCCTACGGCCTGCTGGGCCAGCCCGGCCCCGGTGGCCAGGGCGGCATCCCGCCCAACTCCCCGCTGGTCTTCGAGGTCACGCTGGTCGAGGTCTTGGGCGCCGCGCCGCGCCAGATGCCGCCCGGCATGTTCCCCCCGCAGTAGCGCCGGACGCCCTGGCGCCGGACGCCCTGGCGCCGGACGCCCTGGCGCCGGACGCCCTGGCACTGCCCGCCTCGGTCGGCCCGTCTGGACACCCGTCTGGACGGGCCGACCTGCGTCAAGGCGCCAGGCTCCCCCAGACGTGCCGAGGCGGACCCACTGGCGGCTCCGCGTCCGGGCGCCGGTATCTTCGCGGTTTCACGCTCCCCGCCTGCATGGACATCGTCTCGATCGGCCGCGGCCTGCTGGGCTTGGCCGGCATCCTCGCCCTCGCCTTCGCGTTCTCCTCCGACCGCCGCCGCATCAACTGGCGGACCGTCGGGGCAGGCCTGGCGCTCCAGCTGGTGTTCGCGGTGCTGTTCCTCAAGGGCGACGTCCTCGCGGAGACGTTCGCGCCGTTCGGCTGGCCGCGCCTGGCGTTCTCGGCCGTGGCCGGGCTGTTCGTGGCCTTCCTGTCGGCGGTCGAGGCCGGGGCGACGTTCGTGTTCGGCACGCTCGCGCTGTCGCCGGGCGCCGAGGGCTCGCTGGGCTTCTTCTTCTTCGCCTACGTGCTGCCGACCGTGATCGTGTTCGCGTCCATGATGTCGGTGCTGTACTACCTCGGCATCATGCAGGTGATCGTCAGGGGCGTGTCCTGGGTGGTGCGCCGCGCGCTCGGCACGTCGGGGCCGGAGTCGCTGTCGGTGAGCGCCAACATCTTCGTCGGCCAGACCGAGGCGCCTCTCGTGATTAAGCCCTACATCAAAAACCTGACGCGGTCCGAGCTGATGGCGGTCATGACGGGCGGCATGGCCACGATTGCGGGCGGCGTGCTGGCCAGCTACGTCGCGTTTCTGGGCGAGCGCTACGCCGCCGTCGCGGGCATCGCGGTCGAGGCCGGGCAGCAGCTGTTCGCCGAGCAGCTCCTGGGCGCGAGCGTGATGGCGGCCCCGGCCGCGCTCGTGCTCGCCAAGATCCTGATCCCCGAAACCCGGCCCGTCCCCGACGCGGACGCCGCGCTGGCGACGGACGCGGGCGAGGCGACGCTGCCCGCCACCTCCAGCGACGAGGCCACCGAGGCGGCCCAGGACGCGCTCGGCGACCCCGGCCCCAAGAACTTGATCGACGCCGCCGCGTCGGGCGCCGCCGACGGGATGCAGCTCGCGCTCAACATCGGCGCCATGCTGATCGCGTTTCTGGCGCTGATCGCCATGATCAACGGCATCATCGACTGGAGCGCCGGCCTGTTCGGCTACACCATGACGCTGGAAAGCATCCTGGGCGTCGCGCTCGCGCCGGTTGCCTGGCTCGTCGGCGTGCCGATGGCCGACATCACGACCTTCGGCGGACTGCTCGGCACCAAGGTGATCGCCAACGAGTTCGTGGCCTACAGCCAGTTTGCCGACCTGCTGGCGGCGGGCGCGCTCGAACCCAAGACCATCGTCATGGCCACGTTCGCCCTGTGCGGCTTTGCCAACCTGTCGTCGATCGGCATCCAGATCGGCGGCATCGGACCCCTCGCGCCCGAGCGGACGGGCGAGATTGCCAGCCTCGGGCTGCGTGCGGTCCTGGCCGGCACGCTGGCCAACCTGATGACGGCGACCATCGCCGGCGTGCTGCTCGGCTAGGCAGACCGCTCGGGCTGCGTGGCGTGAGCGCCGCGCGTCTCGGAGCGCCGGACCCAGACGGCGGCGCCCAGGGCCAGCACCAGCGAGACCGCCGCCAGGCCAGCCGTCAGCCGACGGTCGGGCAGCGGAAACCGCGCCGTGATGTGGTGGAGGCTGGCGAGCACACCGGCGGCGGCCAGCACGCCGGCGGCGAGGGGGGCCGTGCGCCATCGTGCGTCCAGAATCGCGGCGACGGCCGGGTAGACGGCCCAGATGGCCGGCTGCATCAGCCGCTCTTGGTCGCCTCCGAAAAACGCCGAGGCCAACGTGAGCCCGAACAGCGCGACCAGGTGGAGGTGCCCGCGGGCCCACGCGGCGGCGTCCCGAGGCCAGACCACGATGAGCGCCACGACTGGCACCCAGGCGTTGACCAGCAGCCGAAGCCAGGTCCCGGGCTCGGCCGCCTTTCCGCTGGCGTTCAGGAACGTCTGGACCAGGTGCGGCCCCTCGGCCTCGGCCATCCACAGCCGAGGCGCCGCGAACAGCACCACGACCGGGACGAGCGCCAAGAGCAGACGCGCGCCGTCGGTGGACAGCCGCTTGCGCTCCCAGGCCCACACCAGCGCCACGGGCACCATCAGGATGGCGGGCTCCCGAGCCAGCACCGTCACGCCCAGCACGACGCCGAGGCCGAGGTAGTGGCGCCGCCACAGCAGCAGCAACCCGGCGCCCAGGCCAAGCTGGGCGATCAGGTCGCTGAGCTGGTACATGTTGAACACGTTGAACCCGAACAGGTAGGGGTTCATCGCCAGGAGCACGCCCGCGAGAGCGGCGACGGTGGGAGTTCGGCCGTCGGCGCGGCACACGGCGGCCATGAGGGCCACGAGGGCCAGCGAGCCCACGACGGCCCACGCCCAGAACGCGGCCGGCACGGCGAGGGGCAGCAGCCCGGCCAGCCAGGGCCCGAGCCACCGGAACACGTAGGGCTGCGGCTGGCCCAGGTCGAGCGCGGGCGAGGCCTCCGCCATCGGCCCGTAGTACTTGACGCCCGCCTCGGCGAACACGACGGGGTCGAGCGCGCCGTAGAGCCAGACCAGAACCGCGCTGGCGGCGAGAGCGAGGAGGAGCGGGCGGCGCAGAGCGGGTCGGAGGCAGCGAGCAGGGACCGCAAGATCGGAGCGCCGGGCGCACCGGTGGGCGCCGGCGTCACGCGCAGCCCAGCCGGATGCGGCCGGCGACGGCGCGAGCGGGCCGGTACCGGCCGAACCTCCGGCGCCCGGCGCCGTTCACGGAGTCCCTCTCCTCCCGCCCACGACATGAAGTTCTTCATCGACACCGCCATCCTCGACGAGATCCAGGAAGCCGCCGACATGGGCGTGCTCGACGGCGTCACCACGAACCCGTCGCTGATGAAGAAGGTCGGCGTCAAGGACTTCCACGGGCACATCGCCAAGATCTGCGAGATCGTCGACGGCCCGGTGTCGGCCGAGGTGACCGCGACGGACTACGAGGGCATCATGAGCGAAGGGCGCGAGGTGGCCCAGATCGCCGGCAACGTGGTCGTCAAGGTGCCGCTCATCCTGGACGGCATCAAGGCCATCAAGACGTTCAGCCAGGAAGGCATCGCCACCAACTGCACGCTGTGCTTCTCGTCGACCCAGGCGCTGGTGGCGGCCAAGGCGGGCGCGACCTACATCAGCCCGTTTATCGGCCGCTTGGACGACATCTCGTCGGACGGCATGTACCTGATCCGCCAGATCGTGGACACGTACGCCATGTACGGCTACGAGACCGAGGTGCTGGCCGCGTCCATCCGCCACCCCATGCACGTGGTCGAGTGCGCCAAGTACGGCGCCGACGTGGCGACGATGCCGCTCGACGTGATCAAAAAGCTGATCCAGCACCCGCTCACCGACTCCGGCCTCAAAAAGTTCTTGGCCGACTGGGACGAGCTCCAGAAGGGCTAGAGCGCCCGGCTCTTGCCCGAGGCGGGCGCACCTGGGGCCGGCGGCACGCGCGTGCCGCCGGCCTTTTTATGCGTCTAGGTCGCGGAGCCGGTAGATCACGCGGTCGATGACGGCCTGTTCGAGCGCGTCCTCCTCGAACCACGCGCCGTCGATCCACAGGCCCAGCGTGGTCTTGACGCCCGCGCGGATGGCGGCGCGCTTCTGGGCCAGGATGCGGTCCGCCCCCTCCGCCTCGGTGACGGCGCGGGCCACCTCGGCTCCGTCCAGGCCGACCGCGTCGGCGTGGCCGGCCAGTTGGTCAGGGCGCAGGCGCAGCTGGTTCTGGTAGAGCCGGTCGTGCAACAGCCAGAACCCGCCTTGGGCCGCGGCGGCTTCGGAGGCGATCGCGGCCGACAGCGCGTTCGGGTGCGGGCGCAGCGGGAAGTGCCGAAACGCGAACCGGACGCCGTCCGGGTGGTGCTCCCGAATGTCGGCCACCAGGTCGTGGACGTCTTTCGAGTACGGGCACTCAAAGTCGCCGTACTGGACGAGCGTGACCGGAGCGTCGTCGCGGCCCGCAACGTGATCGGAGGACGAGAGCGGCGGGTCGAGCGGCATGGCTAGGCGACGCTCGGCCCGCCGGCGGCCTGCTCGATCAGGGACACGATCTCGGTGATGGTGGTGCGGCCCCGGTCCCGGGCGTACCACTTGCGCAGTTCGCGGTAGCGCTCCTCCTTGGGCAGCGCCTGGGCCTCGGAGCTCTCGAACCACGCCTGCAGGTCGGCGGGCCGGGGCCCCCACCAGGCGCGCTCCGCGCCGGTCTCGTCCAGCACGATCACGACGGGAATGGAGCGGGCGCGGCCGTTGGTGAGATGCTCGTCCATCAGGTCGAGGTGCTCGTCGCGGTCGAGGTGGCGAAGCTCCAGGTTGGGCGCCGCGTCCACGAACGCAGCCAGCGGCGAGACCGTTGCGGTGGCGTCGAGGCACCAGTCGGCGCTCAGGGCGAGCAGGCGCCAGGTGCCCGCCACGCCGTCGAGGCGGGCGAGCTGGTCGTCGGGCGGCGTCGCGCGGCGGTACGCGTTCGTCCACAGGTCACAGTTTTCCTGGGCGTGCTCGAGAAAGGCCTCGAACGAAATGCCCTGCTCCCAGTCGGATTGGCGGGAGACGGCGGCGGGCGGCATGTGCGAGGTCATGAGGTCAAAAAGGGGGGCGAGGTGGACGGCGTCGGGCAGAGGCCCCTTACCCGAGGCCTTCGCGAGGCGCCCCGCCAGGTCGCTCCGCGGCGCGCCCGAGGCCGGCACGCCCGAGGCCGGCACGCCCGAGGCCGGCGGGGCGGGGTCAGCGCGTGGCGTGCTCAGCGACGCCGCCGAGGGCGTCGGAGCCGATCTCGACGAACAGGCCGGTTGCCTGACAGGTGGCCGTCCCGTCGGCGCGGCGCAGCGTGGCGCGGACGGGGACCTTGGCGCCCGTCCCGGGCTCAAGCGTCATCTCGGCGGTGACGGTCTCGCCCAGCGGCACCATCGACCGGAAGTCGACCTCGATCCGGGCGGCGACCACGACGCGGCCGGTCGAGAGCGCGGCCATGCCCATCGCCTCGTCCAGCAGCGCCGCCAGCGCGCCGCCGTGCACGTGACCGGGAGGCCCTTCGGCGCCGGGCCCGAACCAGGCGCGCGCCCGGACGCCGTCGGCGCACTGGTAGTAGCGCGCCCGGATCCGGTCGCCGTCCTCGGACGACACGAACGAGCGGGTGCCCAGGATCTCCCAGAACGGCGTCAGCGGCTGCCAGCCGGGCTCGCCGGCGAGGTCGGGCGCGCTCACAGCTCCAGCTCCTCGCCCTGGGCGGGAATGATGACCTTGACGTCGGGGTGGAACTCCTGGATCGAGGCCTTCATCCACTCTTTGGCCTCGGTCTCGCCGTGCACCAGCACCACCGTGCGCGGCTGGACACG
Organism: Rubricoccaceae bacterium; assembly: GCA_963757585.1. Taxonomy (GTDB): domain Bacteria; phylum Bacteroidota; class Rhodothermia; order Rhodothermales; family Rubricoccaceae; genus Rubrivirga. The sequence goes on along the minus strand of CAVWRT010000005.1, from coordinate 1,290,569 downwards.
GTCGACGATGCCGACCAGGTCGCGGCGGTGCGCATGGCCTGAGAAGCGGAAGCGCTCGACGTGGGCGCGGATCGTAAGCGGCCCCTGGGCGTCGTCGAACGTCATCTTCTCGCCCGCCTCGGCGGCCTTCTGGAGCGTGTCGCCCGGCGAGCCCTCTTTGCTGAAGCCGACGAAGAAGATGCCGTTTTTCTCGTCGGTCACCATGCGCTGGGCGAGCGCGAACGAGGGCGTCCGCTCGAACAGCATGCCCGACGTCACGACAAAGATGCCGGGTCGCGAAAACGCCTCGTCCAGCTTTTTGCCGCCGCGCGGCAGGCGGAGTTGGTCGACGCCGTAGACCTCGAAGTCGGGGTCCAGGCGCGGCGTGGTGACGCGCGTCTTGTCGTAGATCTCGGCGATGCCGCGCATGGCGCCGGCGGTGTAGACCGGCGTGTCGTCGGGGATGACGCCCTGGCTCTTGAACTGGCCGATCATGGCCAGCACGTCCTGGCTGCGCCCGAGCGCGAAGACGGGCACGAGCGCGACGCCGCCCCGCTTGAGCACGGCCGCGAGGGCAGCGCCCAAGCGCTTCTGCTCGCGGGTGCGTGACGCCGTCTCGGCGTCGGGGTCGGCGCCGAGCGTGGACTCGAGCAGCAGCACGTCGACCGGGCCGTCGGGAAAGTCGGCCTCGGGCAGGATCGTCTGCGGCCGGACGGACGTGTCGGAGGTGTAGAACAGGCGGCGCCGCGTGCCGTTTTCGTAGCCCTCGACCAACAGCCCGACCGCGCCCAGCACGTGGCCGGCGTGGTAGAACGTGCCCGACAGCGGCCCCTCGGCCTTGGCGCCGGCCAGGCTGAACGGCGCGTCCAGCAGGTGCGTGTCGTAGATGTAGCCGAGCGCCTCGGCCGTCTCGACGTCGAACACGGGCGCCTGGTCGGTCGAGCCCTCGCGCACGCGCCGCTTCTGCAGGCGCGCCGACGACGGCAGGATCTGCTCGGCCAGCATGGCCGTGGCCCGCGACACGTGGATCGGGGCGTGCGGCACCTCTTGGGCCAGCACGGGCAGCGCGCCCAGGTGGTCGTGGTGCGCGTGCGAGACCACGATGTGGTCGACGGGCCGCGAGCGCAGCAGTTCGAAGGGCGGCAGCGCCGCGTAGCCGTCTTCGTTGGGGTCCATCCCGGCGTCCAGGACCAGGCCGGTGCCTCCGAACGTGACGTGGTGGCAACTGGCGGAAATGTCGTCGGTATCGCCGAGGGAGAGGTAGCGCATCGGGGGGAGTCGGTTTCCCGCAGCCTACCCCGCGGCCGCGCGGCGGACTCTGCGTTTTCGGTTTGTTTGCGCAGCCTCCCTCCCCGCCTCGGCGCCGAGGCGGGCGCAGCCGAGGCGGGCGCAGCCGAGGCGGGCGCAGCCGAGGCGGGCGCAGACGGCTACTCGCCCAGGCGCTTCTTGAGGAACGCCGCCGAGCGCCCCAGCGACTCGGTCGCCTGGGGCAGCCAGGGCGTCCACAGCTGCCACATGTGGAAGGCGTCGGGCTCGACGTGCAGCGTCACGTCGGCGCCGGCGGCGGTGCCGCGTTCGGCCAGGATCTGGGCCTCGCCCAACAACACCTCCGTCCCGCCCACCTCGACGTAGAGCGGCGGCAAGAGCGACAGGTCGTCGACGAGCGGCGAGATGGTGACGTCGTCGTCGGGCAGGTCGAGCGGGCCCGTCGAGATCGAGGCGCAGCGGCGGTCGTCCTCGTCGTTGTTCATCGCGTCGGTCGAGGAGTTGGCCTCGCGCGTGTCGCTCAGGCCCGTCCGGTCGGCGTTGGGCGACAGGACCACGGCAGCGGTCGCGGGCTGGCCTTGGCGCGCCAGCTCCAGGACGGTCGTCAAGGTGAGGTGGCCGCCGGCGCTGTCGCCGATGAGTGCCAGCTTTAAGCCGCGGTCCAGGATGTCGCGCGACACGTCGAGCGCGGTCAGCATGGGCGCGGGCCACAGCGTCTCGGGCGCGAGCGGGTAGCGCGGCACGAACACGGTCTCGCCGAGCGCAGCCGCAAACGTCGCGACGGCGCGCCAGTGCGTCTCGGGCGCGCCAAAGACGTAGCCGCCGCCATGCAGCCAGACCACGCGGATGTCGAGGTCGGGCGCGATCTCGGCGTCACGGCCGGGCGGGATGGCCCAGCCCTGGATCTGGCCGATGCGTGCCGGCCGGCCGACGGGAATGCCGGTCCCGCTCGCGGTGCCGCGCAACAGCCACTCGTACGCCTCGCGCATCTCGTGCGGCGAACCGTCGATCGGGACCGACGCGATGCGCTCGCCGACCTCGGCAAACGAGACCGCGCGGTCGTAGGGGCCGTCAGGGTCGGCGGCGGGGTCGGTCTGGAAGAGCATGGGTGGCGGGGAGAGGACCGGGGAGACCGGGCCGGGGTGCGCCCGGGTCCGCGGCGCGAGGCAGACCGGGGAGCCCCTGACTGCTCGCGCCGCTCGCCTCCCCCGCCTCGGGTGCGACGGCGGGCCGAGCCCGCCTGGCGGCCGCCTGGGTCTGGCCAGCGGTCGGCCGAGGCGGGCCTAGCCGTCCACGCGCAGGCGCGCGATGCGGCCGTCGGGGCCCGTCAGCCAGACCGCGCCGGGGCCGGCGGCGGCGACGCCCCACCACGTGCGGCGGTCGAGCGACTCCCACGTGCGGCCGTCGTCGCGCGTGACCGCGGCTCCGCCCGGGCCGACGGCGACGTAGGCCGACGCGCCCGGCACCGCCGCGACGCCGTAAGCGGCTCCAGGGAACGGCAGGCGACCGCCACGCTGCCAGCTCTGCCCGCCGTCCGAGGTGCGCGCCACCGCGTCCGCATCCGCAGTGGCGTCACCGATGTCTCCGCCGACGGCGACGCCGCTGCGGTCGTCGCGCATGGCGATCGACGCGAGCCCCTGGGCCGGCCCGGCGACGACCGGCACGGCGCTGGCCGCCCACGTCGTACCGCCGTCGTCGGTGCGCAGCACGCGCGCCGGGTCCGCGTTGCCGGTCGCGATCCAGGCCAGGCCGGCGCCGCGCGTGGCGACGCAGGTGCCGCTGGCCGCGAACCCGCCCTCGCCATCGGCCGCGCGCGGCAGGGCCGAGGCAGGCACCGGCTGCCACGTCTCGCCGCCGTCGTTGGTCGTGATGATGACGAAGGTTTCGTCGACGGAGTCGCTGTAGGCCAGCCCGCGCCGAGCGTCCCAGAACGACAGGCAGTCGAAAAACGCCTCGGGCCGCTCGTTGACGAACACGGTCCGCCAGGTTGTGCCGCCGTCCGTCGTCTTGACGATGCGCGACGAAGCGCCAGCGCCGATCGACAGCGCCCAGGCGGTCTGGGCGTCGAACGCGACCACGTCGCGGAACTGCAGCGTATCCGCGCCCGGCACGACGGCGGTGCGCCAGGTCGCCCCGCCGTCGGTCGTCCGCCCGACCACGCCGCCGGCGCCCGACACCCAGACGACGTCAGCGGAGACGGCGTGTGCCGCGATCAGCAGCGACTCCGTGCCCGAGTCCTGGAGCGCCAGCCGGGGCGGCGGGATCTCGGCGGTGCCGGCACAGCCGGCGGTGAGCAGGACGGCGAAGGCAGCTAGGCGGTGCATCGGCACGAAGGCGAGAGAGATCGCAAGATCGACTCGTCCCGCCTCGGGCGGTGCACGGGCGCTGCGGCGCGGGCTCGCCCCGGCACGCGTCCCAAGCGGGCCGGCACGCGGCCCAAGCGGGCCGAGCTAGGACCGGCCGACCATCGGCCGCAGCACCACCTCGGAGATCAGCGTGCCGTGCGGAGCCTGGAGCACGTGCAGGATCGTGTCCGCGATCGACTCGGCCGACATCGCGTTCGGGCTGGACGTGTGGCCGGCGGCGGCGGCAAAGCCGGTGTCGACCGAGCCCGGGTACACGCAGCACGTCTTGATGCCGAACGGCCGCAGCTCCTTCATGGTCGCGTCGGAGAACCCGCGCAGGCCGTGCTTGGTCGCGTTGTACGCGCTCAGGTTGGGGTTGCCGATCAGCCCGGCGATGCTGGCGACGTGGACGATGAAGCCGGCCGTCGCCTCGGGCCCGCGCGTCTCGGCCTGGGCCTTCATGTGGGGCACGGCCGCGCGCGTGCAGTGGAACACGCCCGACAGGTTGGTATCGACCTGCAGGTCCCAGTCGTCGACCGACAGCTCGTCGACCGGCCCGAAGCGGCCCAGCCCGGCGTTGTTGACCAAGACGTCGATCTGCCCCAGATCCTTCGCGACGCCGTCGACCGCCGTCTTGACCGCTCCGGCGTCGGTGACGTCGCACACGACCGGCGTGAACGCGTCGCCCAAGGCCTCGGCGAGGCGGTCGAGGCGGTCCTGGGAGCGCGCCAGCCCGGCTACGCGCGCGCCCTTGGCGATCAGCGCTCGGCAGGTGGCCAGCCCGATGCCCTGGCTGGCGCCGGTGACGAGGGCGACAGAGTCGTGGAGGTCCATAGAATCAGAGGCGAGGGGTCGGGTCGGACGCCCGCTCGGCGCCACCGATCCCGGCTACGGCGCGCTGGGCGGAGGCGGGCCCGAGGCGGGCCGAGGCGCCGGCGCCGGCACGCCCACCTCGACGCTCGTGATCTCGAGCGTCAGCTCCTGGATGCCCTCGGTCACGGCCCGGAGCTCGGATTCGAGCTCGGCGATGCGCGCCGCGCGCTCCGGCCCCTGGGGCATCTGCTCGGCCTGGCGGAGCGCGAACCCGATCTGCCCACCCACCGCGATCCGCTGCGTCTCGGGGATCGCCTGGTTGAGCCCGGTCGTCGTCTGAACGACTCGGTGCGCCAGGCGCAGCCCGTCGGTTGTCTCGAAGTCGCTGTAGATCAGGCGCGTCGTGAACGCCGAGCTGTCCGCCTCGAAGCTCTGGTAGATCTCCAGAATGTCGAACGTCTCCGGGTCGACGTAGACGCGCAGGGCGCGCTCGCCGGCCATCGCGGGCACGCCGCCCTCGCCCAGCAGCGACTCCGGGCGGTCGGTCGAGAGCACATAGACCGGGCGCCCGTCCCGCGACGACCGCCCCTCAAAGGTGGCCGAGCGCAAGCCCTTGGCGATGCGGTGGACGTTGGGCACGTGGTTGTACACCAGCTGGGCGCCGGGTCCGGGCCGGTCGAGCGGTCCAGGCGGCACCACCTCCAGCGCCACGCGGTCCATCGAGGCCGTGTCCGGGCGGACGGTGTAGCGCCCCTCGGCGCCCTCGGCGCGGACCGTGAAGCCCTCGACCGCGCCGATGTTGGCATCGAAGGCCGCCATCATGGCATCGCTGACCTCCTGGGCCGAGGTGAGTTCGGCCGCCTCGGGCGCGTCGGCGTCGGGGCGGCACGCCCCCAGAACGACGAGCAGCGAGGCGAAAAGCGACAGGCGGAGCATGGCACGGCAGAGCGGGAGCAGGCGAAGCTACGGCCCGGCCGATCGCGCTAGCTTCGAAGCGCTCATGGACCCCACCGCCTCCCCCTTCTTCACGCTCGACGACGCGGTGCTGGTCGGCGATCGCGTTGTGTCGCCGGCCACCGTCGAGCAGGTGCTCGGGCCCTACCTCAGCGAGTCGCGCCGTGCGCGCATCGAGGCCGTCGTGGCCGCGCGCGCCTTCGGCGTGGTGCCCGTCTTGGAAGGGCTGGTCGACCCCGGGAACGTGAACGCCGTCCTGCGAAGCGCCGAGGGCCTGGGCTTTGGCGCCGCGCACGTGGTCGCGCTGGAGGGCGAGGCGGCCGGGTGGCTGGACCAACTGGCCGCAGGCGACGAGGCGCCCGTCGCCGACCGCCGCGCCGCGCGCCGCGCCAGCCAGGGCGCGCACAAGTGGGTCGAGGTGCAGTCCTGGAGCGAGCCCGGCGCCTACGTCGACTGGGTGCATGGCCGGGGCGGCCGGGTCGTGGTGACGGCGCTGCGCGACGACGCGCTCCCCATCGGCGACTGGGACTTTTCGGGCCCGACCGCGCTCGTGGTCGGCAACGAGCACGCGGGCGCGTCGGAGGCCATGATCGAGGCCTCCGACGCCGCGGTCCTGCTGCCGCTCGACGGCTTCGTGCAGAGCTACAACGTGTCCGTGGCCGCGGCGCTCGCGCTGGCGCACGCCCGCGCCGACCGCCTGCGCCGCACCGGCCACCACGCCGACCTCGGGGACGCCGAGCGGAGGCTTCTGGTGGCTCACTACACCGCGCGCGCGGTGCCGCTGGCCGAGGAGATCCTGCGCGAGCACGAACGCCGCAGCGCCTAGCGCCGCCGAACCCGCCCGAGGCCTGACCGAGGCGGGCACACCGGGCGGCCTCCGAGCCTACCCCGGAAAGGCCGGGATCGCGTCCACGAACGCCCAGCCCTCGGTGCCGCGAACGCAGCAGTAGCGCTCGCGCCCGTTGTCCACCAGCAGGACGGGCGCCTCCAGCACGGCGTTGTAGCGCGCGAGCTGGTCGAAGGCCGCCTGCGAGACGGCCACGCCGGGCGCCTTGCACTCGGCGACCAGCGCCGGGCGCTGGTCGCGCGCGTACGCCACCACGTCGGCGCGCCAGACCTTGCCGCCAAACGGGACCGCGCGCTCGACGGCCAGCAGGCCCGCCGGGTACCCGAGGCGGAGCAGGTCGAGCAGCAGCCGCTGCCGGACTCCCTCCTCGGGCGTCAGCGCGACCCACTGGCGGCGCACGGGGTCGTGGACGAGCGTCCGGTCACCGTCCTGACGCGTGCGCAACGCGCTCACTGGCGGCGGCGGACGAGCGCGCGGTAGGCGCCCACCCAGTGGTCGGCGTCGCGCGTCATCTTGCCGATGTTGACGTCGGCAAACCGAGGGATCAGGCCCAGCAGTTCAGCAACGACCTCGGGCCAGTCGCCGGCCACGGCCAGGGTTTCGAGCCGCTCGGCGGTCTGGGGCGCCCAGCGGTAGTCGGCGCGCAGCTGCTCGGCCTTTTTCCAGTAGTTGCGGTCGTCCCAGGACTGGGCGCTGCCCTCGATCGTGTCGCCGATGCCGCGCAGGTGGAAGGCGAGGTAGGCGACCAGGTCCTTGGCCTCGTCGTCGAAGGCGCCCGACGCCAGGCTGGGGCGCTGGGCGAGCAGCCGGATCGCCTCGGCGGACGCTCGGGTGTGGGCGCGGCGGCGCTTGGCCGGCGTGTCGCCGGCGTGGATGATGCGAGACACAGACTCGGTGGGAGGGCGCGTCAAGGTAGGCCGTCCGGCCGTGTCATTTGGGTGGTCGGCGCACGTCCGGTCGCGGTCTGCCGTTGTCTGGCCTGGCGTACGTTTCGGCCTCGTCCCCCCCACGATGAACGCACGGTCTCTCTCTCGCCGCGACGCGGTGCGCGCGCTCGGCACGGCAGCCGCAATGCTGCCCGTGGCCGGCTGCGCCGCGCTCGGGCTGGCGCCTCCTCCGTCCACGCCGGTTGTGTACTCGCCGCGTCCGCCGCTCGACCCGCCGCCTATTGCGCCGGCCGAGGTGATGCCGCTGGACCGCGACGGCCAGATGCGCCGAATCCGGACGCCTCGACCCGTCGTGCGCCCGCCTCGGTTGCCCGCCGGGGGGACCATCGGGCTGGTGGCGCCGGCCGGCGTGCTGCGCTCGACGGGCCAGCTGCGCGACGCGGTCGAGGCGCTCGAAGGACTCGGGTTCAGGACCAAGGTGGGCCGCAACGTGCTGGCCCGGTTCGGCTTCCTGGCCGGCACCGACGCCGAGCGGGCGCGCGACTTTATGGCGATGGTGCGCGACCCCGACGTCGACGCCGTCCTGGCTGTCCGAGGCGGGTGGGGATGCGCCCGGATCCTGCCGCTTCTGGACTACGACGAGATCGCAGCCAACCCCAAACCGATTGTCGGCTACTCCGACATCACGGCCTGACTGCTCGCGATCTACGCCCGAACGGGGCTCGTGACGTTCCACGGGCCCGTCGGCGTGTCCACGTGGCAGGGGCTGACGTCGGGCCACTTTGTCCGCACGCTCGTAGACGGCATCGCGCCGGTCGTGATGCCGGAGACGCGGAGCAACCGCGACCGCAGCGAGACCATCCGCGGGGGCGTGGCCGAGGGCCCGGTCGTGGGCGGAAACCTGTCCGTGATCGCGGGGCTGGCGGGCACCGGCTTCTTGCCCGACTTCGACGGCCATCTGGTGTTTTTCGAGGAGGTTGGCGAGGACGCCTACCGCCTCGACCGGATGCTGGTCCAGCTCGGCCTGGCCGAGGTGCTGCGCGAGCCGGCCGGCCTCGCGTTCGGGCAGTGCTCCGAGTGCCGGTCCGGCGGCTCGTCGTGGTCGGCCGAGGAGGCCATCCGGCGCCAGCTTTTGCAGTACCGGTGCCCGTCGGTGCTGGGCGCGCCGATCGGCCACGCGTCGCCCGTGCTGACGCTGCCCATCGGCCTGCGCGCGCGCCTCGACGCCGACGCGCAGACGCTGGAGTACCTCTCCGGCGCCGTGGCCTAGACCGCGCCCGAGGCTACCAGCCCGCGCCGCGCCGCCGGCCCGGCAGCCGGAACACCAGGCCGTCCAGCACCAGGTGGCTAAAGTAGCCGACGACGGCCGCGCCGTAGAACGGCAGCCCCAGCAGCGGCGTGTCCGGCGTCAGAAACATCGGCAGTGCCAAGAGCGGGCTCGGGATGAGCAGCATCGCCCAGTAGGTGTGCGTCCAGCCGCGGTGCTTGCCGAGCGCCGGCAGGATGCAGAACAGGCCGAGGTAGGCCGCCAACTCGAACTGGCGCGTGACCACAAGCGTGAGGTCGGCCAGGAAAAACAGCGTGTAGAACAGGTTCTGGCCCTTGGAGTTGGTGTCCACGTCGGGCCACAGCCCGAACATCAGGCACAGGCCCAGCAGCGCGACGGGGTAGGCCACCAGCTCGGGGTCGGAGAACCGCAGGTACGCCTGGTCGACGGAGTAGACGAGCGCGAGCCCGGCGAGGTAGACGCCGAAGAAGACGGTGGCGCCGGCGAGGTGCCCTTTGTATCCGGCCACGGGGCGAGGAAGAGTGAGTCGAGAGGGTACGCGCGAGCCGTGCCCCGTCGTGTCACCCCGCCCGCCTCGGGGCCGAGGTGGGCGGGGGCGGGCTCAGATGCCAATGACGACCATTCCGCTTCCGCCGTCCTGAGCGAGCGCCAGGTTCACCTCGCTCACCAGTGGGAGCAGGTGCTCTAGCCGATTGCTCCGCGCCCGCAGCACGATGATGAGCAGGTCCACCTCTGGCGTGTTCTGCTGGTACTGGAGGTTGCCATCGACAGTGATGAAGGCGTCGAACTCCGCCTCGGCTTTCGCCAGTAGGGCGCCGTTCTTGACGCCGCGCCAGTCCATGTCCGCGACGGTCCGCACGTCATGATCCGGGAACGCCGGTTTCAGCTTCCGGCCGGGCAGGCACTCGTCGAGGAGAATGCGCACGGCTACGCGGCCTCGGCAGCGACGAGCGCGTCCTTGGCCTGCTCCAGGAACCTCTCAGCTTGCTCGCGGCGGACCGTCGGGAAGTCACCGAGGAACTCGGCTAGATCATCGCCTGCGGAGAGGTAGTCGATGAGGTTCTGGACGGGCACGCGCGTTCCCACGAACACGGGCGTGCCTCCCAAGATGTCTGGGTCTCGAACGATGACGGGAGTCATGGCCTGCCTCGGCTGGTGCCCAGACGGAACGCCGCCAGGGGCCGATGGGTGCCCGTCGTGTCACCCCGTCCGCCTGGGCGCCGAGGTCGTTGGTGACCGTTGGACGCTCAGCCCCCGCAGTTGGATGGCAGTGGGTCAAAGCCTGGAAGGCTTGGTGGGACTGGCGACGGTAGCGTCTGCGGTCGACCTAGAGTGGCGACTTGTGCATACTCAAACGGCATGAAACCACTTGTCGTCGATATGAACTCGCTCCACCACCTCCGTTTCTATCTCGATGCCCAATCCAAGCTCCTTCAGCTTATCCGCCAGTAGGTCGCCGTCAATGAGGTCGATTGGTGAGGCCCCGTCTCGCGTCGCTTCTCTCACGGTGTAGGCTTCCCCATTCTCCGCCCACTCGGAAGTAGAGGCTCCAGCCTACTTTCGAGCCATGAGGAAATCCCGATTCAGCGAGACCCAGATGATCGCTGTCCTTCGCCGACAGGAGACCGGTGAGAAGGTCCGCGACATCTGCCGTGACCTCGGCATCAGCGAGCCCACGTTCTACGCCTGGAAGTCCAAGTACGGCGGCATGAGCGCCAGCGAGCTCCGGCGCGTCAAGGACCTCGAGACTGAGAACGCACGCCTCAACGGATGTACGCCGATCTCTCGCTGGTCCACGACGCGCTCGGAAGCTCGCAAACGGCTCCCCGCTCGCGTTAAGCAGGCGCTCTTCGTCCCCGAGGAAGCCAACCAGGTGTGGAGCATCGACTTCATGCACGACCGCTTGTGGGACGGCCGCGCCTTCCGGCTGCTCAACGTGATCGACGACTTCAACCGGCAGGTCCTCTGGATCGAGGTCGACACGTCGCTCCCGGCGCAGCGCGTGATCCGGGTGCTGGAGCGGCTCGAAGAGAGCCGTGGCCTGCCCGCCATGATCCGCGTCGACAACGGTCCTGAGTTCATCAGCCACAAGCTCGACGCATGGTGCAAGGAGCGCGGCGTGACGCTGGCTTATATCCAGCCGGGCTCGCCGACGCAGAACGCCTACATCGAGCGCCTCAACGGGAGCCTGCGTCGCGAGCTTCTCGACGCCTACGTCTTCCGTACGCTGGACGAGGTGCGACAGCAGACCGAGGCGTGGCAACACGACTACAACCACCACCGTCCACACAAATCACTGGGCTACCGGCCGCCGGTCGACGCCCTCCCCTGACCCCCGAGTCTCTATTTATGAGTGGGCCGGAAAACGGGGAAGCCTACAGCCGAACTTCTTCAAGTAGGTTCGCGCCCACGCAAGACGGTATTCAACCTCAGTCTGGTTGCTTTTCTCTGGGTTGTGAAGGACCTCTAGGACTTCATCGGGCAGATCAAGGCGACCGGCAGTCGTTTCGTTGATCTCGCTGATTGAACCTGACCCGCCAAGATCACGAAGAGCCGCAAGCAGCGGGTTCATCATCTCGTGGTACTGAGGGACTTGATCTTTCCTCATTCGAAGACTGGCGGCGGGTGAGTATGCGTAATGGCGCACATTAGCATCAAGACTAAGACCGCTTGATCTTGCGTACGAAGCGCCCGACCCAGGCGTCCGACTCGGGCAGGCCCGCGAGGTGGCCGAGCACCAGGTAACTCAGCCCGTAGACGGCGATCACTCCCGCGCCGTAGAGCCAGACCGGCGCCACGTCGAGCGGGACGAGCCAGCGCACGAGCGCGGCCGGGATCGCCGCCAGCCCGGCCAGCCCGGCCATCTGGAGGGCGCCGTTCCAGGGGAGGCGGAACGCGGGGTCGTGCGCCTGCAGCGCGCGGACGAGCCGCCACAGCTCGACCCAGGCGCCGACGGCCGAGCCGAGCGCCAGCCCGACAGCGCCCAGGCGCAGCGGGTCGCCGTCGGCGACGACGCCGGTGACGTCCGTCACCGAGTACCGGTCGAGCGCGAACATCAGCGCCGCGCCGATCACGCCCGAGATCGCGACCCGCCAGACGGCGATCCGGGCCGGCGTCTTGGTGTCGTTCAAGGCGTAGAACGCGTTCTGGAGCAGGCGCCCGGCCGTCGTCGCGATCATGCCGAGCGAGTAGGCCGCCAGCACAAACGTGACCTGCCAGGTGTCGTCGGCGCCGAACTGGCCCGTCTGGTAGAACGCGCCGACCACGAGCGCACCGAACCCGAGGTAGCCCACGACCGTCGGGATGATCAGGTAGAAGATCTGGCGGATGGAGCCCGCGACCCGGCTCAGAAACGTGTCGAGCTCGGCGGACGAGATCCGGCTCAGCTCGGGCAGCTCGCTCGCGGCGACGCTCATGCCAAAGAGCGAGATCGGCAAGAGGTACAGCGTCTGGGCGTAGCCGATGGCACCGAGCGCGCCCGCCGCGACAAACGTCGACAGCCAGAAGTCGAGGTAGCCGGACAGCTGGTACGCGCCGCGCCCCAGCACGACGGGCACGAACGCCGCAATCGCCTCGCGCACGCCCGTCACCGACAGCGACAGGCTGGGCCGGAAGCCCGTCAGCAGCTTCAAGACCGTCGGCAGTTGGACCGCGAACTGGAGCATGCCGCCCGCGATGCCGCCCACAAAAACCGCGATCAACACCTTGCTGAGGGCGTCCGCCGGCACGACGGCCAGGTCGCCGATGCCGAGCGGGTCGTCGAGGTAGAGGTAGGCGCCGCCGAACAGCGCCGCCAAGAGCGCCACGTTCCAGGCCACGGGCGCGAAGTACGACAGCAGAAACTCGCGGTGGCTGTTGAGCACGCCCAGGCACCACGCGCTCAGGACCAGGAACGCGGTCATCGGGAACGTCAGCCGGGTCACGGTGACGGCCAGTGCGTAGCGGTCGATCACGATCTCGCCGGCCGCCAGCTTGTCGGCGTCGTCCAAGAACCCCGACGCGATCACGGCCACGAACGGCTCGGCCAGGAGCACGCCCAGGATCGCGGCGCTGAACGCGACCGCGGCCAGGATGCCGAAGATGGCGCCCGCGAACCGGCCGGCCTCCTTGTCCCGGCCCTCTTCCAGCATCCGGCTGTAGATCGGGATAAACGACGCCGAGAGCGTGCCTTCGCCCAGCAGGTTCTGCAGGAAGTTGGGCGCGCGCAGCGCCAGCCGGTAGACGTCGGCGAAGGCGCCCGAGCCGAAAAAGTAGGCGACGGCGCGGTCGCGGACGAGGCCGATGACGCGGCTGGCGAAGATGCCCGCCGCGACCAGCATCGCGCCGCTGCCCCTGGGCTGGGAGGCGCGCTCGGCGTCGAGCGCGTCCTCGGCCGGCGAGCCCGGCGCCGCGTCCGCCTCGGGCAGCGTCTCGGCGCCCTCAGCGGGAGCGCTCAGGCCTGAGGGCGAGAGCGAGTCGTCGGGCGAGGGCTCGTTCTGAGGCTCGGAGACCGACTGGGGCGCGGGCCGGGAGGCTCGCTCGTGGCCGTCCGCACCGCTCGTCCCGCCCCCGAGGTCGTCCGGGTGGGCCATGTCAGCCGGCAAAGTGGCGGACGGCGTGCCGGTAGCCCGCCATCCCGAACCCGACGATCACGCCCGCGGCGACGCCCGAGATGTAGGAGTGGTGGCGGAAGCTCTCGCGCGCGTAGACGTTCGAGATGTGCACCTCGACGACCGGCGTCGAGATCGAGGCCACGGCGTCGCGCAGCGCCACCGACGTGTGCGCGTAGCCGCCGGGGTTGAACACGATGCCCGCCGTCTCGACGGTGTCGGCGTCGTGCAGCGCGTCGATCAGCGTGCCCTCGTCGTTGCTCTGCACAAACCGCAGCGCGGTCTCCGGGAAGCGCTCGCGGAGGTCCGACTCCAGGTCGGCCAGCGTCACCGCGCCGTACACCTCGGGCTCGCGCGCGCCTAGACGGTTCAAGTTGGGGCCGTTGAGGACGAGGACGCCGGGCTTGGGGCTGGACATGCGCGCAGAGAGGGACCGGCAAGGTAGCGACCGCGCCGCGCCCGCCGCTCCCGGCCGGAGTCTCCCCGACGTGGAGCGCGGCTCGCGGCCCCCGGCGGGGCTTGTCAGGTGGCGCCCGAGGCCGCGATCTCCAGCACCAGCCCGTCGTACGCCAGCCGCACGCCCGGCGGCAGCACAACGTCGGCGTGGCGAGCGTTGTGGGTGACGTGGACGAGCCAGGTCTCGGGCACGCCCAGCTCCGACGCCACCTGGGCCGCTTGGGCAAACGTCAGGTGCGTCGGGTGGGGCTCGGGGCGCAGGCCGTCCAGCACCAGAACTCGGACGCCCTTCAGAACCTGGCGCGCGGCTGGCGGCACCTCGCCCACGTCGGTCAGGTAGGCGAAGGCGCCGATGCGGAAGCCCATCACCTCGAACCGGCCGTGCGGCGCGGTCAGCGGCGTGACCTCGACGGCGGCCCCGGCCTCGGTCCGGCTGCCGACCGTGAACGGGCCGTCGACCGGGTGCAGGTCCAGAACCGAGGCGCCGGGGTACGTCCGGTCGAAGACGTAGCGGAACATGGTGCGCAGCGCGTCGGCCGTGCGCGGCGCGGCATGGACCGGGATGGGCGTCTTGACGCGGAAGAACAGCGGGCGCAGGTCGTCCAGCCCGGCGACGTGGTCGAAGTGCTCGTGCGTGACCAGGAGCGCGTCCACGGCGCGCACGTCGGCGCGGAGCGCCTGGGTCCGGAAGTCCGGCCCGGCGTCGATCTGCAGGTGGACGTCGCCGGCGCCGGTGTGGGCCACGACGTGCGCCGAGGTGCGCAGCCGGGCGTCGCGGGGGTCGCTCGACGTGCACACGGCACAGTCGCAGCCCAGCACGGGCACGCCGGTCGAGGTGCCCGTTCCCAGCAGCGTGACGGTGAGCGCCGGGCTAGTCGGCATCGTCCACCTCGGCGCCGAGGTCGGGGGGCTCGGCGCTGTCCAGGGCCTGGCGCACGGCCGGCGTCAGGTACAGCTCGTCGGCGCCCCCGTGCTCGCGGAGCGCGGCCGCCAGCACCGCCGCCTGGGCGTCCGGCGGGTGCAGCTTGTTGAGCACGACCGTCGGCGCGCCCTCGACCACGCACAGCCCGCCCCGGAAGCCGCCCCGCTCGCGCCGGACGCGCACGCCCAGCCGGCCCAGGGCGTCCTCGAAGGCGGCGACGACGGCGGAAGGCTTCATCCGGGCACGGGGGGGGAACCGGCGAAGCGCGACGCTCCGCCGGTCTCCGGTTACGCGTCGTACTTCTTGAGCAGCGAGCGGCCCGACTTCTCGTCGCGGACGTCGAACTCCGTCGGGTCGATGCTCGCGTCCGGCTCGACGCGGAACGTGATGCCTCGCAGCGACGACAGGCGCCACCGCGTGACCTGGGGCACGAAGCCGCGCTTGAGGTAGTCGCCCAGCAGCGGGTGCACGCGGACCACGATGGGCCGGCCGCGGTACGCCTCGCCGACCGACTGCCGGTAGTGCTCCAGCCAGCCGCGCAGCTTACCGGCCAGCGCCTGGGGCGTGGCGTCCTCGGGGGCGACGGCGGCGCGCTCGGCACGGCGCGGGCGGTCGTCGCGCGAGCGGTCGTCGCGCGAGCGGTCGTCGCGGGGCTGGTCGTCGCGCGGGAGCATGGAGTCGGGCTCCAGGCCCACGTCGAGCGACTTGCCCGGCTGCACGATCTCGCCGGCGCCCGACGCGGCCATCGCGTCCAGGCCGTCGAGCGGCTCGCCGTCCTCGTCGACGGCGTTGGCCGTGATCGAGGGGCGCAGGCGCTGGCGCGTGATCTGGACCAGCCCGAAGTCCGACATCGGCAGCAGCTTGGTCACGGCGCGGTCCTTGTCGAACGCCTTTTTGAGCGCGTCGGTCACCTTGCGGCGGTCGCGGTCGTACTTGAGGTCGATAAAGTCGACCACGATGATGCCGCCCAGGTCGCGCAGGCGCAACTGCTTGGCGATCTCGCGAGCGGCCTCGACGTTGACGTCGATCAGGTTCTGCTTTTGGCTCTTGCCGCGCCCGGCACGGCCCGAGTTGACGTCCACGACGTGCATGGCCTCGGTGGTCTCGATAAAGAGGTAGCCGCCGCTCTTCATGTTGACGCGCTTCGAGAAGGCCTCCTCGACCTGCTTCTCGATGCCGAGGGACCGGTACACCTGGCCCCGGCCCTTGTGCAGCTCCACCTTGTCGGCCATCTGGGGCGCGACGGCCTTGACGTAGGCCTGGACGTTCTTGAACACCTTCTGGTCGTCGACCAGGATGCGGTCGTAGTCCTCGGAGAACAGGTCCCGGATCACCGACGACACCATGTTGACGTCCTGGTACAGCAGGACGGGCGGGTTGGGCTTTTCGTCCAGCTTGTTCTGGATCTTGCGCCACTTGTCGGCCAAAAGGCGCAGGTCGGTGTCGAGCGACTTGGCATCGCGGCCTTCGGCGACGGTCCGCACGATCACGCCGAAGCCGTCGGGCTTGAGGTTGGTCGCGAGCGTGCGCAGGCGGCGGCGCTCCTTGGCGCTCTCGATCTTTTTGGAGACCGCCACGTAGTCGGCCGCCGGCACCAGGACCAGGAAGCGGCCCGCCAGCGACAGGTCCGTCGAGACGCGCGGGCCCTTGTTGGAGATGGCCTCCTTGGTGATTTTGACGATGATCCGCCCGCCGCGCTTGAGCAGCTCCTCGTTGGACGGGATCGAGGTGCGGCCCCTGCTGCGGCCCTCCGACGAGCCCCCGGAGCGGCCCGACGAGCGTCCGCCGGAGCGCCCGGAGTCGGACCGCCCGTTTCCGGAGCGGCCTCGTCCCGAGCGGCCCTCCGACTCCTTGCCCGACGAGCGCCTGCGCGAGTCGTCGCCGGAGGCGTCGTCGCTGGACGTGTCGCCGCCGGACGTGTCGCCGCGACGTGCGCCGCCGGACGTGTCGCCGCCGGAGCGGCCGCCCCGCGAGCGTCCCCTGCTGGTGGTCTCCTCGGAGCGGTCGTCGCTGGAGGCATCGGCGGCCGAGTCGCGAGCGTCTGCGTCGCCGGACGGCTCGGCCGTGCGGCCGCGGCCGGAGCGGCGGCGGCTGGTGGCCTCGCCCGCCTCGGCAGAGTCCTGGGCGGAGTCCTCCCGGTTGCGCTGGGACGGCTCGCGCGCCTGCGTCGCCTCGGACGCCGGCGACTCGGCGTCCGCCGACTCGTCAGGCGCGGTGTCGGGCTTTTTGAAGCCGCGCGGAGACGACTCGTCGCCGGGACCGTCGCTGGAGTCGTCGGCGCGCTTGCTCCGCCGGCTGCGGCCGGACGCACCGTTTGTGCCGTCGGAGCGCGTGCCTCGGCGGCTGCGGCTCGGGGTATCGCAGCTCTCGTCGTCGCTGGCGGGATCGTCGCTGGAGGCGTCGCCGCTGGCGGGCGCGGTGCGGCTGCGGGAGGTGGAGCCTGAGGTCAGGTCGAGCGTTGCCGGGAGCGACTTGCGACCCGACTTCGGCTTGTCGGCCTTCGACTTGGAGGCTTTGGGCTCGCCGGTGCTCGCGTCGTCCGCGTCTGAGGCGTCGTCCGGTGCGCTCGCGGCGTCTGTCTGGCGGCTGCGCGAGCGGCGCGACCTCGTGGTCCCGGTCGAGTTCTCGTCGGCGCCGTCCTGCGACTCTGCCGGCTCGTCTCCCGAGGCGGAGTCCTCGGCCTGCGACGCGTCGGCCGATTCGTGGTCGGCGTCGGAGCTACCACGGCCTCTGCGGCCCCGGCGGCGGCGCTTTTTGGGCGCGGACTCGGAGTCGTCTTCGGACGTCGCGGGCTGCTCCTGCGCTGCGTCGGTGGTGGCGTCGTCGGCCGGCGAGGCGTCGGCAGTAGCGTCGTCGGCCGGCGCGGCGTCGGCGGCCTTGGCGCGCGTGCGCTTCTTGGGCGGCGCGGCGTCCTCGACCGACGCGCTGGCGTCGGCGCTGGAGGCGTCGGCCTCGTCGGACGGCTCGGGGCTGGACGGCTCGGGGCTGGGCGGCGCGGGCGCGCGGCGCGTGGGGCGCGGCTTGGCCGGCGCCGTCAGGTCGATCACCGACGGCAGCACGCGCCGAGGCGTCTCCTCCTGCTCCTCCTCTTCCTCGCTGCGGCCGCGGCCCGCCTCTCCCGCGGCCTCGCGAGCGGCGGCGGCTGGTGCGGCGGCTGCGCGACTCCTCGGGTGCGGGCTCGATCTCCAGCGACTCCTCGACGTCGGGCTCGTTCTCGTCGTCGGCGACGCGCTTGGGCGGGGCGAGCGACAGCACGGGCTCGTCCAGGCCGGGCACGTCCTCGCCGGCGAGCGCCAGCAGCTGGGGCAGGTTGTCGGTCAGGTCCGAGAAGTGCAGGAAACAGTCCTGCTTCTGGCCGACATCGACGAACGCGGCCCGCAGCGCGGGCATGACCTTTTGGATCTCGGCGAGGTAGACGTTGCCGATCGAGCGGACGTTATCGGGCGTCTCGATGTAGAGCTCGACGAGTTCGCCGTCCTCCACGATGGCGATCCGCGAGCGGTCCTTGCTCGCGTTGATGACGATTTGCTTTTTCACTAGCTGGGGGGGCGGAGCGCCGCTCCCGATCACGTCGTGCTCGCACGGCAGACGTGGCGCGGCGCCGAGCTGGCAGAGCCAGGGCGCGCGCGGGACAGGGCGCAGGATGCGGGGGGCGCGCAACGAGCGCGCTCGCCAGCCTGCCGGCTGGGAGCGCAGCCCATCGGGCGATCACGCGGAGAATGAGGTGCACGGTGTGCAGCATGGGCGCAGGACGCGGGGCGTCGCTGAGGGCGGACCGCGACAAGCGGGCCACCCGGCGCAAGACGGTGCCGACGGCGATCTCCATTAGAAGCACGCCGTTGACGCAGTCAAGGTACGATGCCTCGATCCAGCCCGACCGCGAAGAGCGCACGTACCCGCTAGCGCCCCGGCGGCGTGCCCGCGGGCGCCCCCAGCCGGGCCCGTCCGCCTCGGCACGTCTGTTGGCACCCAGCGGAGGGTCTCCGGAGCGCCACCGAGGCCGACGGCGCCCGCCTGGAAGCGCTGCCAGTCTCCATCTCGAATCCTCGGGCGGCAGGCCGCAGGCGGCGTTTTGTCCAGACGTGCCGGTGAACCCCGTCGCCGACTCGGGGTACGGACTCTCCGCCCCGACGTGTTTCTCCAGACCGACCCGCTCCTCACCCCCGATGTCACAGACCGCCCCCGCCCCCACCAAGTCCCGAGGCCTCGAAGGCGTCACCGCTCTCGACACCGAGATCTCCGCGATCGACGGCCAAAAGGGCGAGCTCGTCTACCGCGGCTATGACATCCGCGACCTGGCGGAAAACGCCTGCTTCGAGGAGGTCGCGTACCTGCTGTGGAAAGGCTCGCTGCCGACCCAGGCCCAGCTGGACGACCTGAACGCTGAGTTGCGCCAGGCTCGCCCCGTCCACCCGGACCTGCTGGACCACCTGCGCCACCACACGCCAAAGGGCGCCAACCCGATGGCCGCCATGCGCACGGCGCTGTCCATGCTGGCCGCCTACGACGACGAGGCGGACGTGATGGACGCGGACGCCAACTACCGCAAGGCCATCCGCATCACGGCCAAGCTGCCCACGCTGCTCGCGGCCTTCGACCGCATCCGCAAAGGCAAGGAGCCGCTCGCGCCCCAGCAGGAAGGCTCGATGGCTTCCGACTTTCTCTACATGCTCAACGGCGAGCAGCCGGGGCCTGAGGCCGAGAAGATCATGGACGCCGCGCTCGTGCTCCACGCCGAGCACGGGCTCAACGCGTCGACGTTCACGTGCCGCGTGATCGGCTCGACGCTGTCCGACATGTACTCGGCCGTCGTCGGCGCGATGGGCGCCTTGAAAGGCCCGCTCCACGGCGGCGCCAACATCGAGGTCATGAAGACGCTCATCGCGCTCGACGAGAGCGGCGAGACGGCCCAGGAGTTCGTGGACCGCAAGCTGGAGGCCAAGGAGAAGATCATGGGCATCGGGCACCGCGTCTACAAAACGCTCGACCCGCGCGCGACCATCCTGCGCGACATGCTGTCGGGCCTGAGCGAGGAGAAGGGCGAGATGAAGTGGCTCGAGATGAGCGACACCATCCGCACGACGGTCAAGGAGACCAAGGGCCTGGACGCCAACGTGGACTTTTACTCGGCGAGCGTCTACTACCTGCTGGGCATCGAGACCGACCTGTACACGCCCATCTTCGCCATCAGCCGCATGACCGGCTGGACGGCGCACCTGTTGGAGCAGTGGCAGGACAACCGCCTGATCCGTCCCCGGGCCGAGTACGTCGGCGCGCGCGACCTGACGGTGCAGCCTGTCGGCGGGCGCAGCTAGCCGTGGTCTCCACCTGGGCGCGCGGCCGAGGCGGGCGCCTTCGGGCGCACCGAGCCGGGGCGTGGTCGTTGGGCCACGCCCCGGCTCAGTCTAGGGCCGGGCCCTACGTCGGCGTGTCCGAGCCTGCGACGGTGCCATTGGCCGGGCTCCCGCCGTACCTTTGAGAAGGTACACGCCGAACTTTCAATCTAAACTGAAACCTTGGCGCGTACCCTCTGGTAGCCCTTCCGCACACCCACCGACTAGGCCATGGCCGTCGCCGCTGAGCCCGCCCGCCCCCTCCCCGTCCAGCGCTACAAGATGCGCGTCGGGATGTTCGCCTGGATCCTGCACCGCCTGACCGGCCTGGCGCTCGTGGGCTACCTCGTGGTCCACATTTGGGGCCTGAAGGCGATCACCAACCCCGACGCCTACAACGCGCTCATCACGAGCTACCACGCGCCCATCTTCAAGATCGGCGAGTTTCTGCTGCTCGGCGCGGTCGTGTACCACGCCCTCAACGGACTGCGGATCGTGCTGATCGACTTTATGGGCTGGAGCCCCAACCACCGCAAGCTGTTCTGGACGCTGGGCGCCGTCGCCGCGGTCCTGTTCGTGGTGGGCGGCTACCCGTCCATCGCCGCCCTCGTCGACTACCTCAACGGCTAGCCGCGCCGCTCTCCCGAGCGACACGCCCCCCCGACTCTATGGCTACTCAGTACGGCCGCACCGCCCGCTCCAGCGCCTTCCAGTGGTTTGTCCACCGGATCACGGGCACGTTTCTGATCTTTCTGCTGATCACCCACTTTTGGGTCCAGCACTACAACCGCACCACGGCCTCGATCTCGCACTCGGTCGTCTCGGCCGAGGAGGCCGAGGCGGGCGTGCTGCCCCGCTACTCCGACGAGGCCGACGCCGCTGTGCGCGCCTTCGAGGCCCGCGGCAACGCGCTCCCCACCGAGGGCACGCCGCGCGTGATCCCTGCCCAGGACGCCCGCCTCGGTCAGATCGAGGGCGACGCGCCCGGCCCGACGCATCCGCCGGGCGAGAACGCGGGCCCAACGCCGTACCAGATCCTGATGCTCCGGCTGGCGGACCCGGTGTACGCGGTGCTGTGGAAAGGCTTCAACCTGCTCTTCCTGGCGTTCGCGCTGCACCACGGCTTTTACGGGCTCAACAACGTGCTCACCGACTACATCCGCAACGACCTGGCGCGCGTCGGCGCGACGGTGCTGTCGTGGACGCTGGCGCTCGTGCTCTTCGTCATCGGGGCCTACTCGGTGATCGTGGCGGGCCTCGGCTACACCGGGTAGCCCGGCGCAAGGAGACCTCGCGAGGTCTCCGCCGGCGGCAATCCTGACGGCGCCCAGCCGTCCACCTTCGACACCTTTCAGCTCCCGCTTCCCATGGTTTACGAACACGACATCGTCATCGTCGGCGCGGGCGGCGCAGGCTTGATGGCGGCCCTCTACGCCTCCGAAGGCGGAGCCGACGTGGCCGTCGTCTCCAAGCTGCACCCCCTCCGTAGCCACACCGGCGCGGCCCAGGGCGGCATCGGCGCGGCGCTCGGCAACGAGGAGGAGGACCACTGGCTGTGGCACGCCTTCGACACGACCAAGGGCTCGGACTACCTGGGCGACCAGGACGCCATCGAGCAGATGTGCCAGGACGCGCCGCGCACCATCATCGAGTTGGAGCACTACGGCGTGCCGTTTAGCCGCACCAAGGAGGGCAAGATCGCCCAGCGCCGCTTTGGCGGGCACACCCGCAACTTTGGCGAGGCGCCTGTCCGCCGCGCGTGCTACGCCGCCGACCGCACGGGCCACATGATCCTGCACACGTTGTACGAGCAGTGCGTCAAGAACAAGGTCACGTTCTACGACGAGTTCCAGGTGCTGGACCTGATCAAGCCCGACGACTCGACGGATACCGTGAGCGGCTGCGTCGCGTATGAGATCCTGACGGGCGAAGTCCACACGTTCCACAGCACCATCACGTGCTTCGCGACGGGTGGCTACGGCCGCGCCTTCAAGACGACCTCGAACGCCCACGCCGGCACCGGCGACGGCTTCGCGATCGCGCTCCGCAACGGCTTCCCGTTGGAGGACATGGAGTTTATCCAGTTCCACCCGACGGGCCTGTACCGACTGGGCATCCTGATCACCGAGGGCGCGCGTGGCGAGGGCGGCATCCTGCGCAACTCCGAGGGCGAGCGCTTTATGGAGCGCTACGCGCCGACGGTCAAGGACCTGGCGCCGCGCGACATGGTGAGCCAGTGCATCTACAAGGAGATCCGCGAAGGGCGGGGCGTCAACGGCAAGGACCACGTCGTCCTCGACATGACGGGCGTCGGCAAGGACGTCCTGGAGCACAAGCTGCCCGAGATCTCGACCTTTAGCCGCGTCTACCTGGGCATCGACCCGGTCAAGCAGCCGATTCCGGTCGCGCCGACGTGCCACTACGCCATGGGCGGCATCCCGACCAACATCGACGGACAGGTCGCGCGCTCGGCCGACCGCGACGACCAGGTCGAGGGCTTCTTCGCCTGCGGCGAGGCCGCGTGCGTCTCGGTCCACGGCGCCAACCGCCTCGGCACCAACTCGCTCCTCGACCTGGTCGTCTTCGGACGCCGGACGGGCATCGAGATGGCCAAGCAGATCCGCGAGGGCGCCCAGCGCGAGACCCTCCCCGAGCGCCCCGAGGCGGAGACCCGCGAGCGGCTCGACGCGATCCTGAGCCGCACGACGGGCGAGAAGGCCGTCGTCGTCCGCACAGACCTGCAGGAGACCATGATGCGCAACGTCTCGGTGTACCGCACGGACGAGACGCTCACCGAGGCGATGGACGACCTCCAGACGCTGCGCGAGCGCGCCGCCCGTCACCGTCGACGACAAGGGCTAGCGGTTCAACACCGACCTGATGGACGCCGTCGAGATCGGCTTCATGGTCGACTACGCCGAGTCGATCACGGTCTCGGCGCGCAACCGGACCGAGAGCCGTGGCGCGCACCTGCGCGAGGACTACGCCAAGCGCAACGACGGCGACTGGCTCAAGCACACCCTGTTGTGGAGCGACCAGAAGGGCGGCACGGAGATCGGCTACAAGGACGTCGTGATCACCCAGTTCCAGCCCAAGGAGCGCAAGTACTAGGCAGGGATGACGCGATGGGGGACGCAGACTGCTTTCCGCTGCTTTATGCCTCATCCCTCTCCCTGCATTCATGATGGAAAGCCACCCTGCCCGAGCCCACCCGTCGCCGAGCCCATCGAGGACCGCGTCGAGACGCCGAGAAAGGCATCAAGCCCCGCCGCGTCCGGGAACGCGGCCACCATGACGCTGAACGTCAAGGTGCGCCGCTTCGACCCGAGACCGACGAGCGCTCGTGCTGGGACGAGTTCAAGGTCCCGGCCGAGAACATGGACCGCGCGCTCGACCTGCTGAAGTACGTCAAGTGGCACTTGGACGGGACGCTGACCTTCCGCAAGTCGTGCGCGCACGGCATCTGCGGGTCGGACGCGATGAAGATCAACGGCGAGAACCAGCTCGCGTGCTCGATCTTGGTCCAGGACCTGGGCCTGAAGGACGGCGACACGGTCACGTTCGAGCCGCTGCCGGCCGCGCCGGTCATCAAGGACCTGGTGGTCGACCAGGCGCGCTTCTTCGACAAGTACCGCGCGGTCATGCCGTGGCTCATCAACGACGAGTCGGTCCCGGTCAAGGAGCGCGTCCAGAGCCCGGAGCAGCACGCGGTCATTGAGGACGCGACCAAGTGCATCATGTGCGGCGCGTGCACGCACTCGTGCCCGAGCACCTGGGCCGACCCGGACTACCTGGGCCCGGCGGCGATGCTCAAGGCGTACCGCTACGTCTTCGACAGCCGCGACACCGAGGCCGAGGACCGGCTCAAGGTCGTCGATTCGAAGGACGGCCTGTGGAAGTGCTACACCATCTTCAACTGCGTCCAGGCGTGCCCCAAGGGCATCGACATCACGCGCTGGCTCTCGGCCCTCAAGCGCAAGGCCGTCACGACGCGCTACTAGCCCCACCTCGGCGCGTCGAAGGGCGCACCAAGGCGGGCCACTCGCGCCCCGCTGGCTTCGCGCCGGCGGGCGCCCGTGTGGCCGGCTGGGTCAGAACGATGTGCCGCGATCGTCATCCGGTCGGGGAGCGGTAGATTGACAGGCATTCGATCCATCGTCCATGCGCACGTTCGCGACGCTTCTGATCCTGCTCACCGCTGCCGCAGCGCCCAGACACCCGGCTCCTGCGAGACCGGCCGGGCGACCGGCACGCTCGACGCCAGCGACGTCCTGGCCAGCTTTCCGCTCACCGGAAGCCTCTTCTACGTCCCAGCACCGCGGCGGCCGAGTACGACGTGCCCAGGCGACGCAGACCCAGCGGTGTACGCCGCCAGCTATGGATCGGTGGACCGTGGACGGCGACCTGCGCGTGGCAGGTCGAGATACGGCCAGGGCGGGCGAACGACGAGCACTTCGAGTTCTGGCCCGGACCCCTCGACGACGGCGCGCGCTACCCGACCCCGCCGACTGCTCGGCCTACGACCGCATCTGGGCGGTCACCGCGCAGACGTAGCCGTTACGACATCACCGGCACGGCCACCGATGACCTCCGCGACTGGCCGGTCGGCTGGGCGCGCCGGCGTCGACGCCGGCGGACAGCCGATCGCCGGCGCCGATCGGACGCGCGTGCTGGACCTGGCAGGCGGCGAGCGTCCTGTCGTGGCACGCAGACCGCGTTCTGGGTGATGAACGATGTCGGCAACGAGCACATGTCCACCGGCTCGGCCCCGCTGGGCATCGAGGTGGCCGTGACCGCGTTCGTGACCTCGAGCGAGACGCTGGCGCTCTACCAGTCGTCGGTCTTCCGCTACGCCGTGACCAACCGGAACCGGCCGACATCGAGGACGCGCGGATGGCTGTCTGGGCGGACACCGACCTGGGCAACGCAGGGGACGACATCATCGGCGCGACACGGCGCGGTCGATGGGCTACACGTACAACGCAGACGACAACGACGAGGGTGGAGACGGAGCCCACCCGCCCGGACTCGGCATCGACATCCTGGGTGGAGACGTGTCCGCGCCCCCCAGATGACGGCGTTCATCGA
The DNA here is from genome assembly GCA_963757585.1 of Rubricoccaceae bacterium. GTDB lineage: Bacteria > Bacteroidota > Rhodothermia > Rhodothermales > Rubricoccaceae > Rubrivirga. Next base: position 1,265,802 of record CAVWRT010000005.1, on the reverse strand, counting down.
CGCCACGGCGGGGAGGTCGACCGAAGCGATCCGGTCAACGTCCAGCAGTACGACCGCGTCATGCAAGGCATCTGGCCCGACGGCACGCCACGACGGCGAACGGGACCGGATACAACCAGGGCGGCGAGGCAACGACGTTCAGCTCTTCCGGAGACCCCGTCGCCGGAGCGTTCTGGAGCGAGGAGAACACGGAGACCGTCGCAGCACGCCGGGGACCGCCGCGTCGTGGCGAGCGAGCCGGCCGGTTGGCGTCGGCGAGACGCCGACCATCGACGTCGCGTTCGTCGACGCGCTGGGTGCCGACCGGCTGGACTGTCACGCAGCTCGCGCCGCGAGCGACCAGATCCAGCAGCGTGACGATGCGGGCGCCCTGTTCGTCCTGTCACATTCCCGTAGGGACGTCTCCCTCCGCCCCGTCCCTGGCCGGACCTGAGGGTGGGGCCAGCTTCGCCGACGAGGACGTTCCGTCGTCCTGGTCGTCTGTCGACGGAGCGACAGACTATCTCGACCAAGTGAGCGAATCGTCAGTGTTCGACGAAGCGAGCACGTTCAACACTTCGGGACGAGCGGTACCCACCCGTGTGGGTCAGGACTTTGTCGCCCTGACGTCACGGTCTACTGGCGCGTCCGGGCGCGGAGAGGTGCGCTTCGGGCCGTGGTCGGAGGCCCGGACCTTCCGCTTCGGCCGAAAGGAGCGATTCCCGACTCTTACCTCGCGAGGTGGTTGGCCAGGTGGCGCCGATCCCTGTGGGCCGAGGCCATCTCCACCTTTGGATGCCCGCCGCCCGGCTCACCGCTGATCCCGTCCGCCCCGGAACCTCGTGTCTTCGTCGTTGAACGGGACCGGCGCTACCCACGGACAACCTGCGCCCCGAGGCTCGCTCTTCATCACGCTTGGTGGCTTTGCCCCGACGAGGACGAGATCGGGCGTGCCGGAGACGAGGGGAGCGACGCGGACTACGTGTTTAAACCCGCCGCGTGATTCGCGTCCCGTTCCAGATCTGGGCAGCTCGGTGTCGCCACGCCGGGCCAGGCAAACGACCCGGCCGACGACGTCGAGATGGTCCGAACCCTCTCGCGGACTCCGGAACAGAGGCGACGGACGAGTGCGAACTCGGGTTCTCGGCCTCAGCCCTTTGAGGGAGCCTCGGGCACGGGCAACGCGACGAAGCGCATCTACGCCTACCACCCCGTCGGCGACGACTACGCCGCGTTCGAGGCCCTGGCCGCCTCCGCCGTGGCGCCGACCCCGACGCCTGCCCTGGGGAGCTGGCCACTGACCCGGCTCGGCACGGATCGACTCGACCGAGGCGACCGATCCAGCGAGAGGTGTCGTCGAGGCGGGCGCGACGACGTCGATGGCCGACCTCGAAGGCGCGGCGACCCGCTTCTACACGCGCGAGGGCAGCACGCGGCCGAGCCGGATCCTAGGACACGTCTGGACTCGCGCTGGCGACGCCGGTGCCGACCTGTCGCCTCGGGGACGACGCTCAGGAACCAGCCGGCGAGATCGCCGAGGTCGCGCTCTCGGTCGTGGACCTGCTGGTCCGCCGCGTAGCCGTGCTGCCCGAAGGCACACGGTCGGCGGGCGAGCAGACGGCCACGCTCGACGTGTCGCGCCTGGCGGCGGGCGTCGACGTCGTGCGGCGGGAGGCGGGGGTGGCGACGCGGCGGACGCGTCTGCTCACCGGTCGTCCGCTGGCCCGGTGGGCGCCGGCTATCCGGCGGCGACGGCCTGGTCTCCTCCCCCTTGGCGCGGCGGGCTGCACCATTTCATGACAGGCGTCACGGACAGCCCCTGAACCACGATGCTCACGGTGATCGTGGTCAGCACGAGTCCGAGCAAGCGCTCGGTGAAGCTGTCGTACAGGTCGTGCGTCTCGGCGAACATCAGCAGAAGATCGACCCAGACCGCGCACGCCGAACCAGGCCAGCAGCCCCCGCTGAAGCCCCGAGGTGGACGAACCCGCCATGCCGAGGTAGACCGCCAGGGCCGGATCACCAGGACCACGACCGCGACGAACACGGCCGCCTCGACGCTCGACTCGGCCCGGTGGAGCAGCGTGCCGACGATGACCACCAGGGCGACGCGCCGACGCGCTCGAACTGCTCCGAAAAGCCGAGCACCGCCGACGCCATACAGGCCGGCGCCACGTGCGCGTCGACGGCGACCTCCTCCGACTCGCCCTCGCGCGCCATCGCCTCGACCTCGGCGGAGGCTTGGTCGCCCGACTCGCGGCGCTCCTCGTAGCGCAGCGCCAGGCCGGCGGCAAAGGCGGCCAGAAACGCGTACGAGCTCAGCATCAGCGCGACGCCGTAGCTGAGCGCCACCAGCCCGAGCGCCAGGAAATCGTCCGAGCCGACCGCCTGGCGGTGCGTCCGGCGGAGGTAGACCACCAGGCGGCCGACGGCGATGCCCAGCGCGGCGCCGATGGCGAGCCCGCCCAAGACCGCCCACACCACGTCGACGGCCCACCAGCGCCACCAGCCGTCGCCGAGCTCGTGCAGGCCCAGCAGGCCCAGGCCCAGCATCACAAACGGGAACGCCGCGCCGTCGTTGAAGCCGGCCTCGCCGGTGAGCGAGAAGCGCAGGCGGTCGGTGTCGTCGGGGTTCTCGATCTGGACGTCGCTGGCCAGGACGGGGTCGGTCGGCGCCAGGACGCCCCCCAGCAGGACCGCGGCGCCCCAGGGGAGGCCGAGAAACCAGTGCCCGACCGCAGCGATGCCGGCGACCGTCAGCGTCATCGACAAGGTCGCCAAGCGGACGGGCCGCTTCCAGCGTCCGTCCGAGAGCGGCGTGCGCAGCTTGAGCCCGGCCGCGAACAGCGACAGCGTGACCACGATCTCGGTGACCACCTCCAGCAGCTTGGCCTGCTCGATCGGGTTCACGATCAGCAGACCCAGCCCGAGCGGCCCCAGCCCCAGACCCACCAGCAGGTACAGCTGGCTGGACGAGAGCGGCAGGCGGCGCAGCGTGGTCGCGGCCAGCGCCATGACCGTCAGCAGCGTGCCCGCGATGATGAACCAGAGAGCAGTGTGCACCGGCAAGACTGTGAGGAGCGAGGTCTACGCCGGGGCACGGGCGGAGTCTCCCCAGTCTGCTCAGGTTTCGCCTCCTATCCGCCCAGTGCCGCTAGCCGCGCAGGGCCGCCTGAGCGCCGGCGGCACCCGGCCCCGAGCCGGGCTCCACCTCGGACCGGAGCTGCTCGACGAAGGCCAGCAGGAAGGCGGCCCGCCGCTCGGCCTCGGCTCGGCCCGCCTCGGTGCGCATGGTGGCCGGCAAGCCGAGCAGCTTGACCGCGACGTGGTCGGTCGCCCAGCGCCGGTCGTCGAGGGCGCGGCCGGAGGCGCCCGTGGCGTCGACGGGGTGCACCAGCGCGGAGCCCAGGCCTGCGGCTGTCGCGTAGAGCCGGGCGACGCCGATGGCGCCGAGCGCGTCGAGGCGGTCGGCGTCCTGGACCACCTCGGCTTCCCGCGTCTCGGGCGCGACGCCGGCCGACCAGCTGTGTGCCGCGACGGCGTGCTCGATGGCCGGGACGAGGGCGGCGGGGTAGCCCTCGGCCCGGAGCCAGCGCCCGGCGGTCTCGGCGGCCAGCTGAGACGCTCTGCTGCGGTCGGGCGAGTCTTTGGGCACGGTCACGCAGTCGTGCAGCCAGGCGGCCGGGACCACGACCGCCGGGTCGGCCCCCTCCGCCTCGGCCAGCCGGCGGGCCTGGGCGACCACACGCCCGAGGTGGCCCAGGTCGTGCGCCGCGTCGCCGGGCTGGCTCGCGACGAACGCGCGGCAGCGCTGACCCCAGGCTTCGGTTTCGTCCTCGGTCACGACACGACAAAGTTGACGAGCCGGCCCGGGACGGCGATCTCCTTGCGCAGCGTTCCCTCCGCGAGATACCTGGCCACATTCGGTTCGGCGCGCGCGGCCTCCAGCATGGCCTCCTTGCCCGCCTGGGCGTCCAGCTCGACCGTGCCGCGCAACTTGCCGTTGACCTGAACCGCGATCTCGACCGAGTCTGCCTTGAGCAGGTCGGGGTCGGCGACGGGCCAGGCGGCATAGGCCAGCGTCTCACTGTGGCCGAGGCGCGCCACAGCTCCTCGGCCAGGTGCGGCGCGAACGGGGCCAGCAGGAGCGTGAACGTTTCGGCGGTGGCGGCCGGGACCGCGTCCCACTTGGTGGCCGCGTTGACAAACTCCATCATGGCCGCGATCGCCGTGTTGAAGCGCAGGCCGTCGACGTCGTCGGACACCTTTTGGATGGTGGCGTGGAGCACGCGCGACTGGTCGCGCGACGGGGCCGCGTCGGTCACCCCGTCGACCGAGCGCCGGTGTCCGGGTCGATGACCAGCCGGTAGGCGCGCGCCAGAAAGCGGTGGACGCCGTCGACGGAGCGCGTATTCCAGGGCTTGACCTGCTCCAGGGGCCCCATAAACATCTCGTAGAGCCGCAGCGAGTCCGCGCCGTAGGCGTCGACGATGTCGTCCGGGTTGACGACGTTGCCCCGGCTCTTGGACATCTTGTGGGCGCGGCTGGTCACGCGCACGTCGGGATGCGCCGCCAGCACGAAGCCGTCGCCCTGCTTTCTGACGTCGCCCTCGGCGACCTGAGTCTGAACGAGGGTCGCGCCGTCGCGCGCGTCCTGCCAGCCGTCCTCGGTCTCGACGGCGTGCTCGGCCGAGACCCAGCCGATGGCGTCTCCGCCCGCCTCGACGCGGTAGCCGGTGTACTCGACCTCGCCCAGGATCATGCCCTGGTTGACCAGGGTGCGGAACGGCTCGTCGGTCGAGACCAGCCCGGCGTCGAACAGGACTTTGTGCCAGAAGCGGGCGTAGAGCAGGTGCAGGACCGCGTGCTCGGCCCCGCCGACGTACAGGTCGACGGGCATCCAGTAGGCCTCCTTGTCGGGATCGACCAGCCGCTCGGTGTCGGCCGGGTCGAGGTAGCGCAGGTAGTACCAGCACGAGCCGGCCCACTGAGGCATGGTGTTGGTTTCGCGCAACGCCGGCTGGCCGGTCTCGGGATCGTGGTCGCGACCCAGTCGGTGACCTGGGCGAGGGGGCTCTCGCCCGTCGGCGCGGGCCGGTAGCTCTCGACCTCGGGCAGGCGCAGCGGCAGCGCGCTGTCGGGCAGCGGCTTGGCCGCGCCGTCGACGTGGATCACCGGGATCGGCTCGCCCCAGTAGCGCTGGCGGCTGAAGAGCCAGTCGCGCAGCTTGTAGGTCGTCCGCTGGCGGCCGACGCCCTCGCCGTCCAGCCAGGCGATCATGGCCGCCTTGGCGTCGGCGACGTCCAGCCCGTCGAGCGCGACGCCGAGGCGGGCGATGTCGCTGACCGGGCCGCCGGAGGCGTCGGAGTTGACGAGCACGCCGTCGGCGCCGGTGTAGACCTCGGTCCAGTGCTCGGGCGCGTCGTGGTAGCGGCCGTAGAAAGTCCGCCTCGGTGCCGGTGGGCACGTCCGGGCCGGCGTGCGCGGCAGCCAGGCCGCCGGCGGCCGGACGACCGGGCGGACGGGCAGGCCGAACGCCTGGGCGAACGCGAAGTCGCGCGCGTCGTGCGCCGGGACGGCCATGATGGCGCCGGTCCCATAGCCTGCCAGCACGTAGTCCGCGATCCAGATCGGGACTTTCTGGCCGTTCGCCGGGTTGACGGCGTGCGCGCCGGTAAAGACGCCGGTCTTGGAGCGGTCCTCCATCCGCTCGCGCTCGGTCTTTCTGGACGTGGCCTGGACGTAGTCGGTCACGGCTGGCGGTGCGCGTCGTCGGTGATCTCGTCCACCAAGGGGTGCTCAGGCGCGAGCACCATGTAGGTCGCGCCGAAGAGCGTGTCCGGGCGCGTGGTGAAGACCTGGATCTGCAACGCGGGGAAGCCGAACACCTGGAAGTCGACCTCGGCGCCGACGCTCCGGCCGATCCAGTTGCGCTGCATGGCCTTGACCGACTCGGGCCAGTCGAGGTCGTCCAGGCCGTCGAGCAGGCGGTCGGCGTACTCGGTGATCCGGAGCATCCACTGGCGCATGGGCCGCTGCACGACCGGGTGCCCGCCGATCTCGGACTTGCCATCGACGACCTCCTCGTTCGACAGCACGGCGCCCAGCTCGGGGCACCAGTTGACGGGCGCGAACGACTCGTACGCCAGCCCGCGCTCGTACAACGTCAGGAAGATGTGCTGCGTCCAGCGGACGTAGTCGATGTCGGTCGTGTCCACCTCGCGGCTCCAGTCGTACCAGAAGCCGAGCCGCTGGAGCTGCCGCCGAAACGTGGCGATGTTGCGCTCGGTCGTGACGCGCGGATGGATGCCGGTCTCGGATCGCGGCCTGCTCGGCGGGCAGCCCGAACGCGTCCCAGCCCATCGGGTGGAGCACGTTGAAGCCCTGCATCCGCTTGACGCGCGCGACGATGTCGGTCGCGGTGTAGCCCTCGGGGTGGCCCACGTGCAGGCCCGCGCCCGACGGGTAGGGGAACATGTCGAGGGCGTAGTACCCGGGCTTCTCGGCGTCGAAGCCGTCGTCGCCGGGTCCGGGCTGGCGGAAGGTGTCGTGTCGCGCCAGTACGCCTGCCAGCGGGTCTCGATGTCGTCGTGCGGGTAGCCTGCCATGTCGCCGTGCTCTCTCGGAGTGGAGGGGGCCGGCCAAGCTACGGAGCCGCTTTGCCCACCTCGGCACCGAGGCGGGCGATCTCGGCGCGTCTCCACGCGCTCGGGCCGCCGAGGCGGGCGCAGCCGAGGCGGGCGCAGCCGAGGCGGGCGCGCCCCCGGCCGAAGCGGGCCGGGCCGAGGCGGCTACTCGACGGGGAAGTCGAAAAACGTCCGGCTGTGGGGCTCGTCGCGCAGCGTAAAGTGCCACCACTCTTTGGAGTAGTTGCGGAAGCCGCCCGCGCTCATCGCCGTCCGCAGGCGGTCGCGGTTGCGGCGCACCGGGGCGGGCATCCCCGCGTGGTCGGTCGCCGCGTACTCGCTCAGGCAGTCGTAGGCCGTGCCCATGTCGAGGTCGCGCTCGTCCAGGCGCTCGCCCCGGGCGCCGGTGCAGCGCGGAAGCGGGCCGTCGTCGGGGTGGGGGTACTCGGTCAGCACCGACGCCTGGACGGGCATCGCGACCAGCGTCAGGTCGACCGTCGAGCCGCGGCTGTGGCCGCTGCGCGTGGCGATGTAGCCGCGCGAGAACAGCCGCCCCTTGGGCTCGTCCGGGTAAAAGGCGTCGCGGTACTCAAGCGCGGACGGCGTGTTCGCCCAGCGCACAAAGTGGGTCACGGCCGCCTGGGGCCGGTAGCAGTCGTACACCTTGAGGCCCAGGCCGTCGGCGCGGAGCGCCCGGGCGACACGCGCCAGCGCGCGCGCGGCGGGCTCGGTCAGGATGCACTCGGGCGCGAGGTAGCCGTCGATGGGCGCGCCGACAAAGTTGAACGCGGTCGTGTAGCGGATCTCCTGCGCGATCGACGGCGCGACCTCGCCTAAGCGGACGAAGCCGTCGGGAAGCGCCGGCGCCTGGACGGTGTCGGGCGGGGTCGTGCCGGGCAAGGCCGTGCCGACCGCGCCCGCCTCGGGCCCAAGGCCGAGGGAGTCGGCCGCCAGTCCGGCGTGGGGGCGCTGCGACGCCTCAGCCTCGGGCGCGCCGAGGCCCAGCGGCTGCGGCTGCTGGCGGCAGCCGACGGCCAGCAGCGCCGCGCCGGCGACGGCCACAAGCACACCGGGAAAAGCGGGAAGACGAAGCATCGCGGCACCAGGGGGAGACGCGTCAATCTAGGAAATCGCCCGGTCGGTGCGTCTGTCTGGCCTCGCCCCGGCCGCTCGCCGCCGGTTCGCAGAGGCGCCGCGAAGAGACCGTGGAGCCTGGACGACGACCCGGCCAAGCCTGTGTGGGATCGGGCACCGTGGAGGCAGATTCCAAATCGCGTGGCGTTCTTGGGCGTCCTCGCGCTGTCTGACCCCCGCGGACTGGCCTCTGCCTTCCGCTTCTGCATGACGACACCCTCGACCCTGACCGACCGCCCCGCCCTGCCCGATGGCCTCGCACGCGAGGCCGTCGTGGCGCTCGCCGAACGGAGCGTCCGCCAGGACTCCGTGCCCTCGTTCCAGGCGCTGCTGGCCGCGCTGTCCCGAGCCGTCGACGCGACGCGCGAGCCGGTCGCCCGGGCCCGAGCCGCCGCGCTCAGCCTGCGCCAGCAGGACACCGTGGACGAGGTGTCGGCCCACCTGGACGGGCTGCTCGGCGCCCTGGCGGCGGGCGTCTCGACAGAGGGCCGGTGCCTGACGCCGCGCCGGACGCCGGGCGACCTGGTCCGCGCCGTGCTCCGGCCGACGGCCGGCTGGCGGCAGCGCGCCGACGCCGCGCCCACCTGGGTCTCCGCCGTTGCCGCCGCCGTCGAAGCGCTCGGCGAGACCGCCGAGCACGCCCGGACGCTGGCGCACGCTCAGCCTGCCTCGTCGTCGGCGCGCTGCCTGGGCGAGCGCGTGGCGGACACGCTGCGCGCCGACAGCCAGGCGCTTCTCGCGGACGTCGCGCGCATGGTGGACTGAGCCACCGACGGCCGTTCCCCGATATCGCCGCGAAGACCGGCGCCGGCCCGTGCGGCACCGCCCGCCTCGGGGCATCTTGCGGGCCACCTGCCGCCCCGCCCGTGACCGAGCAAGAACAGATCCGCCGCGCCCACCTCGACGCGCTGCGCGAGCACGGCGTCGAGCCGTACCCGGCCGCGACCTGGCCCACCACGCACCACGCCGCCGAGATCCTGGGCCACTACGACGACGCCCAGCACGACCCCGAGGCGGAGGGCACCGCGCCGATGCGCGTCACGATCGCCGGGCGCATGATGACCAAGCGCGTCATGGGCAAGGCCGCGTTCTTCCATCTCGCCGACGAGAGCGGGCAGATCCAGATCTACGTCCGCCGCGACGACCTGCCCGAGGGCGAGTACAACACGGTCTTTAAAAAGCTGCTCGGGACCGGCGACTGGCTGGGCATCGAGGGCGAGGTGTTCCGGACCCAGATGGGCGAGGTGTCGGTCCGCGCCGAGCGCCTGGTGCTGCTCGCCAAAGCCCTGCGCCCGCTCCCCGTCGAAAAGAGCGTCACCGACCCCGCGACCGGCGAGACGACGACGTTCAACGAGGTCTCGGATCCCGAGTTCAGGTACCGCCAGCGCTACGCCGACCTGGCGCTCCACCCCGAGGTGCGCCAGACCTTCAAGACGCGGCACCGCATCGTGCGCACGATCCAGCGGTTTTTGGACGACGCCGGCTACGTCGAGGTCGAGACGCCGGCGCTCCAACCCCTCTACGGCGGCGCCGCGGCGCGCCCGTTCACGACGCACCACAACGCGCTCGACATGCCGCTCTTTCTCCGCATCGCGGACGAGCTGTACCTCAAGCGCCTGCTCGTCGGTGGGTTCGAGGGCGTCTACGAGATCGCCAAGGACTTCCGCAACGAGGGACTCTCGCGCTTCCACAACCCCGAGTTCACCATGCTCGAGTTGTACGTCGCCTTCCGGGACTACGACTGGATGATGGGCCTGGTCGAGCGGATGCTGGAGGCCGTGGCGGTCGCCGCGACCGGCGGCACCGACGTGACGCGCACGACCGGTGACGAGACCGTCACGCTGGACTTTTCCGCCCCCTTTCGCCGCGTCCCCATCTTCGACGCCATCGCGGAGGCGACGGGCCATGCCCTCTACGACGCCCAAGCGGGCCAGGTCGCCAGCCGCGAGGCCATCGCGGCGGTCGCGCGCGAGATCGGCATCGAGGTGGACGCGTCGATGGGCGCCGGCAAGCTGATCGACGAGATCTTCGGCGCCGCCGTCGAGCCGACGCTCGTCCAGCCCACGTTCGTGACCGACTACCCGGTCGAGCTGTCGCCGCTCGCCAAGCGCCACCGGAGCAAGCCCGGCCTGGTCGAGCGCTTCGAGTTGATCGCCGGCGGCAAGGAGCTGTGCAACGCCTTCAGCGAGCTCAACGACCCCATCGACCAGCGCGCCCGCTTCGAGGCCCAGGTGTCGCTCGCGACGGCCGGCGACGACGAGGCCGTCAACACCGTCGACGAGGACTACCTGCGCGCGCTGGAGTACGGGATGCCGCCCGCGGCGGGCCTGGGCGTCGGCATCGACCGGCTGGTGATGATGATGGCCGACCAGGCCAGCATCCGCGACGTGCTGCTGTTTCCGCTGCTGCGGCCCGAGACCGCGTCCACGCCCAACGCCGAGCCCAGCTAGGCGCCTCCGGCGTCTCCCGCCTCGGCGCCGAGGCGGGCCGAGTCAGTCGGCGGCGGGGCGGTCGTTGAGGCGCGCCAGCAGCAGGTGGCGCTGGGGATGCGCCCAGATCCACTCGCGGAACGCGTCGACGCGCTCCAGGTCGTCGGGACCTGCTGCGCCTGCCAGGCGCTCGCGCCGCTCCTGGTTGGCGACGGCGTCTTGGACGCGGCGCTGCCAGGCGTCGCTGAAGACGCTCGTCAGGTGCTCGTGCAGGCCCGCGTCCACGGTCGCCGTCCACTCGTCGCCGTCGAACCAGGCGCCGCCGCACGTGCCGCAGCGGTCGAGCCAGAAGCCGCCCGGCGTCACGCGGAAGCGGCCCATGATGTGGCCGTCCTGGGGGCACAGCTTGGCGCGTTTGACGTCGCCCACGTCCTGGGCGTCGACCGAGACCGAGTCCAGGTCGGTGTCGCCGGTGGCCTCGCCCTGCCAGTCGAGGTAGACGTCCGACGGCAGAAACAGGCCGTGGCCGTCGGGGCAGCGAAAGCCCTGGAGCGCGTCGCGGCCGGCCTCGGCGTCCAGCAGGGTGGCGGGGTCGAGGGCGCGGTCGCAGAGCGGGCAGTTCATGGCGGGCCGGGGTGGAGCGCCGAAGCTAGCCGCTCGCGCCGGGCCCGTCCACCTCAGAGGGCGGCGCCGACCGCCTCGGCGAGTCTCGCGACCCTCGGCGCTCCCGACCCTCGGCGAGTCTCGCGACCTCGGCGCCGAGGCGGGCTAGGTCGGGTCCGAGGCGAGCGGGCCGGTGGTCGTGACGGCCGGCGTCTTGGAGGTCGTCGCGATGTGCAGCTCGGCGAGTTGCTCGGGGTCCACGACGTCGGGCGCCGACGACATCAGCTCGGTCGCCTGCTGGGTCTTGGGGAACGCGATCACGTCGCGGAGCGAGGTCGCGCCGGTCAGCAGCATCACGAGCCGGTCCAGGCCGAGCGCGATGCCGCCGTGCGGAGGCGCGCCGTACCTGAGCGCGTCGAGCAAGAAGCCGAAGCGCCGCTGGGCCTCGTCGGGCGAGATGCCGAGCAGCTCGAACATGCGGCTCTGCACGTCCGAGCGGTGGATGCGGATCGAGCCGCCGCCGATCTCGGAGCCGTTCAAGACCAAGTCGTAGGCCTGGCTGCGCACCGCGCCCGGGTCGCTCGTCAGCTTGGCGATGTCCTGGCCGGTCGGGGCCGTGAACGGGTGGTGCATGGCGTGGAACCGGCCCGACGCCTCGTCCCACTCCAACAGCGGGAAGTCGGTGACCCAGAGAAACTTCCACGGGCCGTCGGCGCCCTCGGGGATCAGGCCGGTCTCGCGTGCCATGTGCAGCCGCAGGTCGCCCATCTGCTCGAAGACCGTCGGCTGCGGCCCGGCCAGGATCAGGACCAGGTCGCCCGCGGCCGCGCCGACCGCGTCGATGATGGCCTGCATCCGGTCGCGACCGAACACCTCGGCCTTGACCGACTGGCTAAAGTCCGAGCCGTCGGCGGGGAGCTTGGCGTAGAACAGGCCGCCGGCGCCGATCTGCTTGCGGACGACGTCGCGGTCCAGCTTGTCCATCGGCTTGCGGCCGCGCTCGCCCTCGCCGGGCACCCGGATCGCGACCACGGCCCCGCCCGCCTCGGTGACCGTGTCGAAGACGCCGAAGCCCGAGGCGCGGGCGTGCTCGGTCACGTCGGCGATCTCCATGCCGAACCGCAGGTCGGGCTTGTCGGAGCCGTAGCGGCGGATGGCGTCGGCGTAGGGCACGCGGTGGAACGGCGTCTCGATCTCGATGCCGCGCGTGTCGCGCCAGATGTGCTGGATCAGCCCCTCGACCAGGCCGTAGATCATCTCCTCGGTCGCGAACGTCATCTCGACGTCGATCTGGGTGAACTCCGGCTGGCGGTCGGCGCGCAGGTCCTCGTCGCGGAAGCACTTGGTGATCTGGACGTAGCGGTCCAGGCCGCCCATCATCAGGATCTGCTTGTAGGTCTGGGGGCTCTGGGGGAGCGCGTAGAACTGGCCCGGGTGGACGCGGCTCGGGACCAGGTAGTCGCGCGCGCCCTCGGGCGTCGACTTCATCAGGACGGGCGTCTCGACCTCGACAAAGTCGTGGCCGTGGAAGTAGCTCCGCACGGACTGGTAGAGTGCAGACCGCAGCATCAGGTTGCGCTGCAGCTTGCTCCGGCGCAGGTCGAGGTAGCGGTACGTCAGCGCCACCTCGTCGCTCGGCGTGGTCGCGCGCGGGTCGTTCTCGGACACCACGAACGGCGTCGTCTCGGCGACGGCCAGCACCTCGACGTGCGTCACGTAGACCTCGACGGCGCCGGTCGCCAGCTTGTCCGTCGGGCGCTCGCGTAGGCGCACCTCGCCCCGGGCCGAGATCACGTCCTCGCCCCGCATCTTGTCGGCCAGGGCCGCCAGCCCGGCGTCGAGCTCGGGGCTGAAGACGAGCTGGGTGATGCCGTAGCGGTCGCGCAGGTCCACGAAGTTGAGCCCGCCAAAGTCGCGGCGCTGGTCCACCCAGCCTTTGAGCACGACCGTGCGCCCAGCGTCGCTGGCGCGGAGCGCGCCGCACGTGTCGGTCCGGTCGCCGTGCGTCGGGGCGTCGGTGGGCGTGAGGCGGGCGGCGTCGGACATGGATGCGGGGGCGAGGAACGCCAAAGCTAGACGGCCCGGGCCTGGCGGATGGAGGATCGAGGATGGAGAGTGCCGGCCCTGCCCGCCTCGGGCACGCCACCGAGGCGGGCGGCACCGAGGCGGGCGGCGAGCGCGGCCCGAGCGCGCCACCGAGGGGGCCGAGGCGGGCGGCACCGAGGCGGGCGGCACCGAGGCGGGCGGCACCGAGGCGGGCGGCACCGAGGCGGGCGGCACCGAGGCGGGCGGCAGAGACACAGCGGAAGGCGGGCGGATCTGAGTTACGTTCGCGCCGCTCCATGCGGCCCTCTTGCCTTCACCCTCTCCCGCTTCCATGCGCCTGTCCGCTCTCGCCCTCGCGGCGACCTTGCTCCTCGCCCCGCTCTCGGGCTGTGTCACCGTAAGCCCCTACGGCTACGACGCCAAAACGCCGACGCCCGAGGCCGTGTCGTACGCCGAGTCGCTGCTCGCCCGGCCCTCGGAGTCGCTGACGGACGAGGAGGTCGCCTTCCTGTCGCTCTACGCCCAGCAGGCCGAGGCCCGCAACACCCAGGCCCAGGCTGAGTTTATGCAGACGACCTATCTGATCTCGACCGGGCTCTCGGTCTTGAGCATCGTGGTCCTGCTCATCGACCGGGCCAGCAACTAAGCCCGGCCGCCGGGGCGGAGACGCGGGGCGACCCGCTGCCGCCGCTAGCGCACGACCGAAAGCCGGCGCACGACGGCGCGGCCGCCAGCGACCAGCCGGACGACGTAGGTGCCCGACGGGAGTGCCTCGGGCAGTGCCACGCGGTGCAGCCCGGCAGCGGCGCGCCCGTCGGCGAGCACCGCCACGCGCCGCCCCAACACGTCGTACACCGCGAGCGACACCTCGCCGGAGGCGTCGAGCCGGTAGGTAACCGTCGCCCGCGACCGCGCCGGGTTCGGGGCGACCGCCAACTCGAACGCCTCAGGCTCGCCCGCCTCGGCACCGGTGGCGACGTCAGCCACAGCCCAGGCGAACCGTGCGCCGGCGACGCAAGTCGCGGCGTCGGCGCGGAGCGTCCAGGCTCGGCTCGCGCTGGTCGTGACAAAGGCGCCCGTGGCGATGCTCCGGAGGCAGACGGTGCTGTCGGGGAGCAGCTGCCAGGCAAACCGCTCCGCGTCGCCGGCCGCGTTGGCCGTCGCCGCCAACGGCTGGCCCGGCGCAGCCGTCACAAACCGGCCCGTCGCGAGGTCGCGCAAGGCAACCGTCGCGTCGTCGGCATCGTCGCCGTCGGTCACGGCAAACGGCGCGGCCTCATCCTGGTCGGCCACGAGCGGGCCCGCCGATGCCGCGACGTAGCGGCCGCTGGCCGAGGCGCGCAGCCAGATCGCTTGGCCCGCTGGCGGTTGGGGTTGATAGGGCCGGACGGTCCAGCCGTCGATCTTGAACTCGCCATAGGCGCCCGCGCGGAACGCCAGCGGCTCAGCTGGGCCCTGGGGCGCGCCCGTCTGAGGGTTGGCGTAGCCCGTGACGTCGGAGACGTTCACGAGTTGGTTGTTCTCGATCACAGCCGCGCGGCTCGCCGTGTTGCGCATGAGCCCGCGCGTCCGGCCGACGACCTCGATGATGTTGTCGCGGATCGTGACCGTGGAGAAGTCGGCGTTGGGGTTGAACCCAAAGAGCCCGTCGGTCCGCGGCGTCGCCGTCTCGTTCGCGATCACGTGGTTGCGGTAGAACGAGACGTTGTTGACGACGCCCTGCGTCCACATCACGCCCCGGCCCGGGTTCTTGATCAGGTTGTTGTGGAACAGCGTCGGCCCTTGGGACGGCTCGGTCCCGAAGCTGCTGATCAGGTTGCCACCGTCGCTCTCGGTCGAGAAGTCGAACAGGTTGTGGTCGATCTCGGCCCCGTTGCGCGTCCACTCGAGCGCGTACGAGCGCGACGAGTAGTTGTGGTGGATGTGGAACGTGCGTCCACTGGCCGGGACCGTGCCGCCGCCGAACTTGGGAATCGAGATCGGGCCGGTGACGTAGTTGTGGTCGATCTCGACATCCTGGTCGTTCTCGTGCGGCAACTCGATCGAGAACCCGACCCGGATCGTGTTGTGGTGGATCCGGACCCGCTTGGCCTGGCGTCCCTTGATCCCGTAGACGGGCCGGGCCTCCGACGAGCTCCGCACGATCGTGTTGTCCCAGATCTCGGAGTCGGCGAACCACGTCGCGTAGACCGCGCCGCCGGTGATGCGGCCGTGTTTGCCGCCGGCGTCGGTAAAGGTGTTGCCCCAGATGCGCGCGTGGTCCATCCGGAACGTACGGATGCCGCTCCAGAGCACGTCCTCGATGTGGACGCCGCGCACTTCGAGGTAGTCGCAGTTGTTGCCCGTGATGGCGCCGTGGAGGTTAGGCCCGCGCAGCGTGAGGTCGGCGATGGTGACCCGTTCCACGCGGTCCCCGAGGTCGACGAGGTAGGCGTCGCGGTTGACCGAGGCGCTGTTCACATCGCCGTCGGGCAGGCCGGCGGTACCCGGCGACCACCCCGGCGCGCCGGTGAGGACAGTCCGGCCCGCGCCGGCGCCCAGAATCGCCATGCCGGGGTGGGGCCGCAGGGGCGCCGACAGCTCGAACGTCCCGGCGGCGACTCGGACGGTGTCGCCCGGCGCGCCGCCGGTGACGGCCTGGACCAACTCAGCGGCCGTCGTGACCTGGCCCGACGCTGGCACGCACCACGCGAGGCAAACCGTGGCCAACGCGAGGCGCATCACGGGTGAGGAGAACGTCATCGGAGACAGAGCATGAGGAAGGGCGAGTATCGGACGGCGCCCGGCGGATCGCGTTTAGCTCGTCATTCCGGAGACCACGCGGTGCTCGGACGCCGACTCACAAGCCCAACGCTAGCGATGAGGAGCGATCTTGGGCCATGCCCGACGCCTCCGCTCTCGCCCCTGACGTGCTCACCGGCCAGCGCCGCGCCGTCGCCCGGGCGCTGACGGCCGTCGAGAACGGACTCGATGGCGCGGAGGCTCTCGTGGACGCGCTGTACCCGCACACCGGCCGGGCCTGGCGCGTCGGCGTCACCGGCCCGCCGGGCGCGGGCAAGTCGACGCTCACCGACCGGCTCGTCGGCGCCTTCCGCCAACGTGGGCAGACCGTCGCCGTGGTCGCCGTGGACCCGTCGAGCCCGTTCACGGGCGGCGCGCTCTTGGGCGACCGCGTCCGGATGGACGGCTGGGCGCTCGACGACGGCGTGTTCGTGCGCTCGCTCGCGGCGCGCGGGGCCCTGGGCGGGCTGTCCGAGGCGGCCGAAGCCGCCTGCGACGTGCTCGACGCGGCCGGCTACGACGTGGTGATCGTCGAGACCGTCGGCGTGGGGCAGGGCGAGATCGACGTGGCCCAGGCGACCGACACGACGCTCGTGGTGCTGGTGCCGGAGTCCGGCGACGCCGTCCAGGCCATGAAGGCCGGGCTGATGGAGGTCGCCGACGTGTTCGCGGTCAACAAAGCCGACAAGCCCGAGGCGCCCCAGCTGGCCCGAGCGCTCCGTGCGATGCTGCACCTGAGGGCGACCGAGGCGCCGCCGGTCGTGCAGGTGTCGGCGCTCAAGGCCGACGGCATCGCCGGGCTGGTCGAGACGCTCGACGCCCACCATGCCCGCCTCGACGCCGCGGTGGTGCAGGCCGAGCGGCTGCGCCGGCGCGTCCGCCGACTCGTCGAGGCGGGGTGGCGGCGCGCGTTCTGGGCCGACGGCCGCGCCGACGCGCTCGCCGACGCGGTCCGCCAGCTGGACCCGTCCGACCGTGCGCCGCACCGACTCGCGGCCCGCGTGCTCGACGCGGCGCCCGAGTCGCCCCAGCCCCGGAGCGGCGCACCCTGAGGCTGTCCAGCCCTGCGCCGAGGGAGCCCGCGTGGTGACCCGAGTCGCCTCCGGCGCGGCTGTGGGGCATCCCGTACCGCGCGGCTATCTTCACGGCCGCTCCTCTCCCCTGACCCCACCGACATGAGCAAAGGACCCGACGCCGAAGCGTCCTCTCCCCTCGCGGCGGCCGAGATCTCGCCCGGTGCGATGACCGGCGCGCTCGGCGCCGACGACACGCGCTTCTTTGGTCACCCGCTGGGTCTCTCGAACCTGTTCTTTACCGAGCTCTTCGAGCGCTTCTCGTACTACGGGATGCGGGCGCTGCTGGTGCTGTTCATGACCGCCGAGACGGTCGACCGGCGGGCTGGGCTACGATGTCGCCAAGTCGACGCTGATCTACGGGCTCTACACGTCGCTGGTCTACCTCGTCAACCTGCCCGGCGGCTGGATCGCCGACCGGCTGCTGGGGCAGCGGAAGTCGGTGCTCGTCGGAGGCACGATCATCGCGCTGGGCCACTTCACGATGGCCGTCCCCCAGACGATGTTCTTCTACATCGGGCTGGGGCTGATCATCATTCGGGACGGGCCTGCTCAAGCCCAACATCTCGGTGATGGTCGGGCCAGCTCTACCCCGCCACGACGCCCGACGCGACGCTGGCTTCACGATCTTCTACATGGGCATCAACATCGGCGCGTTCGTGGCGCCGCTGGTGTGCGGCTACGCTCGCGGTCAACACGATTGGCACTAGGCTTCGCCGCCGCCGGCGTCGGCATGATGATCGGCATGATCGTCTACGTGCTGATCGGCAAGAAATCTGGGCGAGATCGGGCACCTCACGCCGAGGCGCGAGGCGGAGAAGCCGGCGAGCACCCGTCGTCGCTCGGTATCGGCATCGTCGGCCGTGCTGGCCCTGCTTGCGGGCGCCATCTACGGTCTGTCGGCCGCCGGGCTCTACGTGCTCGACGAGACGACGATCACGCGGATCTACTACGGTGATCCTAGTGGCGATCGTGATCGGTCTCTTCGGCTGGCTGTTTACGCGCGCTACTGGACCGACCTGGAGCGAAAGAGCCTCTACCTGATCGGGCTGCTGTTCTTGGGGCGGCCATGTTCTGGCCGGCCTTCGAGCAGGCGGGCTCCAGCCTCAACCTGTTCGCCAAGCGACGATACCGCGCGCCGGGCTGGCTCCTGGTCCCGGGCCTGGAGATCCGGACGGCTTCGTTCCGCGCCTGGTTCCAGTCGATCAACGCCCTCTTCATCTTCACCATCGCACCCGTCGTGGCGTCGATCTGGGTGTGGCTGGGTCGTCGCGGCAAGGACCCGTCGACCCCATCAAGTTCGGCATCGGCCTGACGCTCGTCGGCCTCGGCTTCGTGGTGATGATGGGCGCCTGGCGGCGCGGCCGGCGGCGGCGCCCGTGTCGCCGTGTGGCTGATCGCTGACGTACCTGCTGCACACCTTGGGCGAGCTGACGCTGTCGCCGGTGGGCCTGAGCGCCATGACCAAGCTGGCGCCGGCGCGCGTGTCGTCGCTGATGATGGGCGTGTGGTTCCTCGGGGCGTCGGTGGGCAACTTCGCTCGCCGGCTTTATCGCGTCGTTCTACGAATCGACTCGAAGCTGCCCGAGCTTCTATCGGGTTTGTGGCCTCCATCGCCATCATCTCGGGCGTGCTGTTCTTCTTTATCGCCGGGCCGTTCAAGAAGATGATGGCGAGGGCCGAGTCCGGGCCTTCCTCGACATCGCTCTAGCCCTTTCATGCCTGACGGCTCCCCCCGCCTCGGGCACCCGAGGCGGGGGGAGCCGCGCGTCTCGCCATGCCCGACGTGTCCGTTGCTGTCGTCGTCCTTCCCCACGGCCGGGGGCTCAAGTTTCCCGCCCACGCCACGCCCGACTCGGCGGGCCTGGACCTGCGCGCGGCCGTGCCCGAGTCAGAGCCGCTCACGCTCGAACCGGGCGCGTTCGCCCTCGTGCCGACCGGCTTGCAGATCCGGCTGCCCGAAGGCATGGAGGGGCAGGTGCGGCCGCGCTCGGGCCTGGCGTTCAAGCACGGCGTAACGGTCCTGAACAGCCCCGGCACCATCGACCGGGACTACTCGGGCGAAGTCGGCGTGCTGCTCGTCAACCACGGCCGCCAGCCGTTCGTGGTGGAGCGCGGCGAGCGGATCGCGCAGCTGGTCGTGGCGCGCTACGAGCGCGTGCGGATGGCGGAGGCCGAGAGTCTGGACGCGACCGCCCGCGGCGCCGGCGGCTTCGGCTCGACGGGGACCAGCTAGTCATGTCGTCTCCCACCCGCATTCGCCTCCGGTCGGCCCTGCGGCGGCGCGGCTACGATGTCGTCACGCGGCGGCCGGTCCTAGCCGACTGGCTCCGTGAGCGGGGCGTTACGGTCGTGTTCGATGTCGGGGCCAACGAGGGCCAGTTTGCGACCGAGCTAAGGGCGTGGGGATACGGCGGCCGCATCGTGTCGTTCGAGCCCATCCCCGAGGTCGCCGCCAGGCTCCGCGCCTTGGCCGCATCCGACCCGACCTGGGACGTCCGGGAGATGGCGTTGGCACGCACCACGGGAACGTCCACGCTGCACATCTCCGACCTGTCGGTGTTTAGTTCGCTGCGCGAGGTCCTCCCCGAAGGCCGCGCCTTCGACGGCCGCGCCCGGACGGTCCAGACGGTCGAGGTGGCCGTGGCGCGCCTGGACGACGTGTTCGCTCAGGCCGTCCGTGCGGGCGAGCGCGCGTTCGTCAAAATCGACACCCAGGGCAACGAGGCCGACGTGCTCGACGGAGCCGCAGCGGCGCTCGAGCGCGTCGAGGGCGTCCAGCTCGAACTGGGCGTCCGTGCGCTGTACGAGGGAGAGCAGCTCGCGTCGGCACTCATTGCGCGGATGGACGCTTTGGGCTTCCGCATCGGCCAGATCCACCCGATCATCTTCGACCCTGACGATGGGTTCCAGTCTCTTCTCCAGTTTGATGCCGTGTTCGTCCGCGCGCCGGGCGCCTGAAGCCTGACCCAGCGGCACCGCTAGGGGACGCGCTCGCCGCGCGCGGCCTCGAACAGGCGGTACCAGTCGTCGCGCGCCAGATCGAGCGCCGCGCCCTGGGCGCACGCCGCGATCCGCTCCGGATTCGTCGTCCCGATGACGGGCTGGGCACCGAGGCGCACCAGCCAGGCCACGACGACCGCCAGCCGAGTGACTTGGTGCGCCTCGGCGATCTGGCCGACCGTCTCGGCGAGCGCGGCGTGCTCGGGAGCGGGCGAGTCGCGCGAGACCGCGCCTCCGCCCAGCGGCGCCCACGCCTGGACCGCGATGTCGCGCGCGGCCAACCCGTCGATCAGCCCGTCGGCACCCGTTGCCGGGGCCGCCATGTCGACGGTCACCCCGGCCTCGACGGGGCCGAGGTGGGCCAGGCTGAGCTGGATCTGATTGACCACCAAGGGCTGGGACACGGCACGCGCCAGGCGGTCGACCTGGGCCGTCGAGAAGTTGCTCACGCCAAAGGAGCCGACTTTGCCCGACTGGTGGAGATCGTCGAACGCCCGGGCGACCTCGTCGGGCTCCATGAGCGGGTCGGGCCGGTGGAGCAGGAGCAGGTCGAGGCGCTCGGTCTGGAGGCGGCGCAGGCTGCCCTCCACCGACGCGGTGATCCAGCCGTGGCTGAGGTCGTAGCGCTTGGGGCTGCCGGCCGGGTCGTCGGCAAAGCGGATGCCGCACTTGGACTGCAACCCGATGCGGTCACGAAGGCCGGGCCGGCCGGCCATCATCTCACCAAACAGCGTCTCCGAGGCGCCGCGCGCGTAGATGTCGGCGTGGTCGAAGAGCGTGATGCCCGCGTCGAGCGCGGCGTCCAGGGCCGCCTCGGCGTCGGGGCGGGCCAGGCTGCCCAGCGTCATGCAGCCGTAGGCGAGGCGCGAGTCGGTCAGAAAGCGGGACATCGGGGAGGTCGCGGTGGGCACGCCAAGATCGGCGCTACTCGCCCGCCAGGCTCGCGGCCAGCGCCGCCGGGCCGAGGTCGCCGACGGCCAGCCGCACCAGGACGGTTCGGAAGACGAGGCCGTAGGCGGCCTGCGCGCGGCCCGACTGCGCCTCCGACAGCCGCGTCTGGGCGGCCGAGACGTCGTACAGCGTGCCCGCGCCCAGGCGGTAGCGGTCGCGCTCGACGCGGAGCGCTTCGGCCGCGGCGTCGACCTGGACCTCGGCGGCGTCGAGGCGGGCACGGGCGGTCGTCGCCTCCACGACGGCCTGCTGCACCTCGGACGCGATCTGGCGGTCGATCTGGTCGAGCGTGATGCGCGCGTCCTGGGCCCGGATCTCGGCCTCGACGACCGCGCGGCGCGTCTGGTAGCGGTCGAACAGCGGCACCGACAGCGTCACGCCGATCGAGCCCGACCGGTTGTCGCCAAACTGGCTGAAGAGCGGCGTCGACTCGAACTGGCGGTCGCCGGGGAACGTGAACGGCTGGCCGCCCAGAACGATGGGCGTGCCGTCGGGGAGCGTCAGCGGGATGTCGGGGCCCTGGCCAGCGAGCCGGCTTTGCAGGCTCGAGTAGCCCGTCCCGACCGAGGCGCTCAGGTCCAGGCTCGGCCGGCCGGACGCGCGCGCGGTGCCCAGCGACGCCTCGGCCGCAGCGATGGTCAGCCCTTGGGCCCGGCGGTCGGCGCGCGAGGCTTGGGCGGCGGCCAGCAACTCCGCCAGGGGCGCGATCTCGGCGTCGAGCAAACCGGACGCCTCCAGCCGCTCCAGGTCGGGGCCCTCGAACCGGTAGGCCACGAGCGGGTCGAGGCCGACAAGCTGGATCAGGATCACGCGGTCACGCTCGACGGCGCCTCGGGCCACGATGACGGCCGTCCGGCGCTCGGCCACGACGGCGTCCTGGGCGATCAGGTCGCCCCGAGCCCGCGCCCCGGCCTCGACCAATTCCTCCACCTGCTGGCGCTGCTGCTCGGCGGCCTCCAGCGCCTCGGTGCTGATCTCGGCCACCTCGCGGTCGAGCAGCAGCGTCAGGAACTGCTGCGCCACGTCGAGCGCGACGCGCTGGCGCGTCCGGTCCAGCCCTTCGACGGCTGCGTCGCGCTGGAACTGAGCCTCGCGGACGAGGGCCCGCGTCCGCCCGCCGTCGTAGAGCGACAGCGAGCCGCCGACGCCCACGCTGAACGTCTCGACGGTCTGGCTGACCGCCTGGCCGGTCGTCTGGTCGAAGCCCAGGCCGTAGCGCTGGCCGGGGCTGACCTGGAGCGAGACCGACGGCAGGCGGCCGGCGCGCGCGCCGCGCACCGCTTCGGCACGGCCACGGTCCGCCGCCAGGGCGCGCCGCACGTCCGTGCTCTGGCCGACCGCGAGCGCGACGGCCTCGGCGAGCGTCACGACCGTCGAGTCTGGCGCCTGCGCCGAGGCGCTGGGGGAGGCCGCCAGCGTGGCGGAGACGGCCGCCAGCACAGCAGCGAGAAGAGCGATGGGGCGCATACACCAGAACCGGTCGGCGTCTCTAGACGGAGGCATCCGCCTGGGGTTGCGATGCGGAGAGGGTGGGATTCGAACCCACGGTACCCGTGAGGGCACTCTGGTTTTCAAGACCAGCGCATTCGACCACTCTGCCACCTCTCCGGATGGGCTCACTGCCGAAGCGTCTCGTTCTCCTCGGTCAGGCGCGCGACCTCCTGGATGGAGCCCTTGAGGTGGGCACGCAAGCTCTCGTGCTCCTGGCGGAGGTCGGCGAGTTCCTGCGTAAGCTGGTCGATCTCGGCCTTGACCTCGCGCAGGCGGGCTTTGGAAACGCGGATGGTGTCGTCGTCGTCGCTCATGCGGAGGGCGGGCGCCCGGCTGAAGAACGGGAAAGCTACGGCGGTGCGCTAGCGCGTGCCCTGGCCTCCGTCGACCGGCTGGGGCTGGTCGCCGTCGGGCGGGCGCTCGCCCTCGTCGCGCCCGCGCGACTCGCGCGGCGTGTCGGCGCCGGGCGTGCGCGGGATCTCCTCGCCGGTCACCGCGGCCTGCTGCTCCAGCGACAGGCGGAAGTCACCCGACCCGCCGGACGCGCCCACCACGACCCGGTAGGTGCCGGTGCCTGGCAGCGTGTACCGCACGCGAGCGCGGTCGCCGTCGGGCGAGGCCGCCGTGCGCGTGCCGTCGGGCCCGATCAGCACCAGCGACGGCGTAAAGCCGTCGGCGCGGACCTCGAGGAACACGCGGTCGCCGGTGCGGCCGCGCATCGAGTAGGACGCCGACGCGCCCGAGGCGAGCGAGTCCGAGGTGACGGCGTTCGGGCGCAGCGTCCCCGCGCTGGGCGGCTCGACCCGGACGGCGGCCTCCTCCTGGACCTTCTCGACGGCGAGCTGGACCGAGTACGCGCCCTTCTGGCCGCGACTTTGCGACGACACCACGACGGTGTGCGTGCCCGAGCGGGTCGGCGTGAACACGTACGTCACGACGCCGCCGGCGCGGCCGGTCTGCCCGCGCACTGCGCCGTCCGGTCCCGTCACTTGCAGCGTCGGCGCGAAGGCGCTCGTCCGGACGGTCAGGGTGTGCTCCTGCTCCTCGCTGCCCGAGAACTGGTAGCGGTCGCGGAAGAAACCGTCCGCGCGCTCGCTAAACGCGCCCAGCTCGGCCTGGACGGCCGAGCCGCCAGGCGTGAGGGGCCGCGTGGGCACCTCCTGGCGCACCCTCAGCGAGTAGCTGCCCGACGCCGCGGGCAGGCGCGACGTGATCAGGACGCGGTAGAGGCCCGGGTTGCGCAGGTCGCGAACCGCCACGACGCGCGTGCCGGTGTCGTCGTCGGACTCGATGGTCTCGGCTTCCAGCCGGTCCCCCTCGGGCGTCTGCACGACCAGTTCGGGGAAGAAGTCGTCCGAGGTGACGGTAAACGACACGACCTTGCCCGACGAGTCGGCGGCGAACGTGTACAGGTCTTGGTAGCGGCCCGACTCGTCGGCATAGTCGCCGTCGGCGAGCCGGCCCTCCGTCAGGCCGGGCTCGGTAAGCGAGACGCCGGTGGGCCCGGTCGGCTCTACGGTCTCGACCACGCCCGCCTCGGGGGGCTCGGGGTCGTCGCTCTGCAAGAGCCCGAATGCCACGACGCCCGCCACGGCCAGTCCGGCGACGCCGAGGGCCACCAGAAACGGGGTCACCCAGCGGGCCCGTGCGGCGGGCGGTGGGGCCACAGCAGCCGGGGCCACCGAGGCCGGGACCGCCGCCGAGGTCCGGACCGCCGAGGCCGGGCGCGGCGGAGGCGTCGCGGCGCCGTCGCCGGCTCCCAGCGCTGTGGCGGGGTCCCAGCGGGCGGCCACGTCGTGGCCGTTGGGGCAGCCGCCGAGCGCTTCCCAGGTCTCGCGGAGGGACACCAGCCCGCAGCTCCCGCACAGCACGACCGAGTTGGCGGGCTGGAACGGCGTCTGGGTCAGAGGGTCGGCGACGCGGGCGCGCAGAAAGCGAGCGTCGGCGTCGGCGTCGAGGCGGTGGAACTCGGGCACGGGGCGGTTCGGGCGAGGGCGGGAAAGCTAGCCCTGACGGGCAGCGCTGTCCTTCACGCGGAGCAACCACGCGGAGCAACGCACAGCACCAGAACGCAGGCACACGCGGGCTCGTCTCCCGTGCGCGGCGAGGCAGGCGGGGGCGCGGGCCTGGCGCGGAGCCGTCTAGCCAGAGATCAGGCGCATAAACTCCGCCCGGGTGTCCGGCTGGTCCAGAAACACGCCGCTCATGGCGCTGGTCGTGGTCATCGAGTTTTGCTTTTCGGCGCCGCGCATCATCATGCACAGGTGCTGGGCCTCGATCACGACGGCGACCCCCTCGGGCTGGAGCACACGGTCGACGGCGTCGCGGATCTCCAGCGTCAAGCGTTCCTGCACCTGCAAGCGGCGCGCGAACACGTCCACGACGCGCGGGATTTTGCTCAGCCCCACGATCCGGCCGTTCGGGATATAGGCGACATGGGCGCGGCCAAAAAAGGGCAGCATGTGGTGTTCGCACATTGAGTAGACCTCGATGTCCTTGACGACGACCATCTGGGAGTAGTCCTCCTCGAACAGCGCCGAGCGCAGGATCGCGTCCGGGTCCAGGCCGTAGCCGTGCGTCAGGAACTGGGCGGCCTTGGCGACGCGCTCGGGCGTTTTGACCAGCCCCTCGCGCTCGGGGTCCTCGCCGATCAGCGCCAGGTGCTCGCGCGCGAGCGCCGCCAGCCGCTCGGTCGTGTCGGCGTCGTAGACGTCGCGCCGCTCGTAGCGGAGCGGCGACTCGGGGGCTTGGTTACTCTCCACGGTAGACGACGGAGTTGTTGTGGGTCTCGCGCAGGGACACCTCGAACAAGCCGGGCACATGAGGCGCCAGCTGCTCCCAGACGGCGACGGCGAGGGTCTCGGTCGAGGTTTTCTTGCCCTCCAGAAAGGGCACGTCGAGGTTCAAGTTTTTGTGGTCGAGCGGCTCGATCACGCGCGCCTCGATGGTCCGCTTGAGCGCGGCCAGGTCGATCACGAAGCCGGTCTCGGGGTCCGGCTCGCCGGCGACGGTGACGTCGAGCTCGTAGTTGTGGCCGTGCCAGTTGGGACTGTTGCACTTGCCGAACGTGTCCCGATTCCAGTCGTCCGACTGGTCGGGGTTGTGCAGCCGGTGGGCGGCGTTGAAGTGGGCCTTGCGGGTGACGTAGACGGTGGGCATGGCGAGCGTGGGCGGAGTCGGCCCAACCCGGCGGCGCGGTGCCGCGTTCCGGAGCAGCGGCTGGCCGGCCCTGCCCGCCTCGGCCGGCGTGGTGCCGAGGCGGGCGGGGTGCCGAGGCGGGCGGGGTGCCGAGGCGGGCGGGGTGCCGAGGCGGGCGGGGTGCCGAGGCCGGCGTGGTGCCGAGGCGGACGGGGTGCCGAGGCGGACGGGGTGCCGAGGCGGGTGTGGCTACTGCACGATCCACCAGATGTAGCCGCCGTACACGGCCAGCAGCACGGCCCCCTCCCAGCGCCGCGTCCGCCCGCCGGACACCATGAAGAACAGCGTCAGCAGGCCCGTCCCGACCATGATCGCCAGCACGTCCGCGCCCACGCCCGTCGACACGATCGGGCGCACGAGCGCCGCCGGGCCGAGCACGCTGAACACGTTGAAAATGTTGGACCCGACTGCATTCCCCAGCGCGATCTCGCCCTCGCCCCGCTTGGCCGCCACGACCGTCGTCGCCAGCTCGGGCAGGCTGGTCCCGAGCGCGACCAGCGTCAGCCCCACCACGGCCTCGCTGATGCCCAGCATCTCGGCCGCCGAGATGGCGCCGTCGAGCAGCAGCTCGGATCCGTAGACCAGCAGCGCGATGCCACCCACGACGAACAGGAAGTGGCGCTTAAAGCCTTCGTGCGCCTCGGCCATCGCCTCTTGCACCTCGGGCGGAAGCTTGGCGTTGGCCTCGCGCGTCTCGCGCCGCGACGTCTGGATGCCGTGGACGGTGTAGAGAATGGCGCCGCTCAGCAGCAGCCCGCCTTCCCACCGGGCCAGCTCGCCGTCGAGCAGAAACACGACGAGGGCCGCCATCGACCCCAACATTACCGGCATGTCGTGGCGCACCAGCTTAGGATCCACCGCCATCGGCGACAGCAGCGCGGCCACGCCGACGATGAGCGCCAGGTTGGCGATGTTGGACCCGACCACGTTGCCGATCGCCACGCCGCCCTGCCCGGCCAGCGCCGCCTGGACGCTCACCACCAACTCGGGACTGGAGGTGCCGATGGCCACGACGGTCAGCCCCACGACCAGGGGCGAGATCCCGAACCGCAAGGCCAGCGCCGACGCGCCGCGCACGAGTGCCTCGGCGCCTGCCAGCAGCAGCAGCACGCCGCCGCCCATCGAGAGCAAGCTTTGGGTCAAGGTCATGGCATCCGGGGGGGACCGCGCAAACCTACGCCTGAGCCGTTGTCGGTTGGAAGAAGTCCCGCTCGTGCCCCCCGAGCCTGCTACCGGCCGGCCGAGGCCGTTGGCGCCAGCCGCAGCAACGTGACTGCGCCGAGCACGCCCGACACCAGCGACGCGGCCAGAATCCCGACCTTGGCGCTGTCGAGCAGTTCGCCCGGCCCAAAGGCCAGGTTGGCGATAAAGATGGACATCGTGAACCCGATGCCCGTCAGAAAGCTCACGCCCAGCACGTGCTGCCAGGTCACGCCCGACGGCAGCGCCGCCAGGCCGGTCTTGACGGCCAGGAACGCCAGCAGCATCACCCCGACGGGCTTGCCGACGACCAGGCCCAGCATCACGCCGAGGGCGACGGTGTCGGTCAAGAGCGCGCCGACGCCGCCGCCCAGCGCCACGCCCGCGTTGGCGAGCGCGAAGATGGGCATGATGGCGAACGCCACGATGCCGTGCAGCCCGTGCTCCAGGCGCGTCAGCGGGGCCTCCACCTTCTCGCACGCGACCTCGATGCTGTGCACCGCCGCCGCCTGGTCAGGCGTGGGGTCGGTCGGCGAGCCCATGATGCCGGTGCGGAACCGGTCCAGCAACTCGCCGACGCGGTCGGCGAAGGCGACCTCGTCCATCTGGCGCGTGGCCGGAATCGTGAGCGCGACCAGCACGCCGGCGATCGTGGCGTGGACGCCCGACTTGAGCATGAACACCCAGGCGACCACGCCCAGGATGGCGTAGACCCAGGTCTTCTGCACGCCCAGGCGGTTGGCGACGGCCAAGATCGCGACCGTCACCAGCGACGCGACGAGCGCCGAGACCTTGATCTGGGCCGTGTAGAAAATGGCGATCACCACGACCGCGCCCAGGTCGTCGACGATGGCGACGGCGGTCAGGAACACCTTGAGCGCGAGGGGGGCGCGGCTTCCCAGCAGCGCCAGCACGCCGAGCGCGAACGCGATGTCGGTCGCCATCGGGATGCCCCAGCCGACGGCGCGGTCCGTGCCGGCCGTCACCGAGAAGTAGAGCAGCGCCGGGACCACCATGCCGCCCAGGGCCGCCGCGATCGCGAGGGCGGCCTTGCGGGGCTCGGCCAGTTCGCCCGCCAGCACCTCGCGCTTGATCTCGAGCCCGACCACGAAAAAGAAGATGGCCATCAGCCCGTCGTTGACCCAGAGCAGCAGGGGCTTTGAGATCTCGAACGAGCCCGCCCCGACGGTCACATACGTCTCCCACAGCGAGGCGTAGCTGGCGGCGAACGGACTGTTGGCCCACAAGAGCGCTAGGGCGGCAGCAACCAGCAGCACGATGCCTCCGGCGGCCTCGGTCTTGAAAAAGGACTGGAACGGGCGGATCAAGGTCTGCATCTAAACAAGGGTGTGGCCCCGCAGCGCGGGAGTCCAGGAGAACCTCGCCGAACCACTGCGGCGGGGACGGCTCGCAACGAGCCGGGAGGCGTGCGCGCCAGCAGGGCGCGGGTGGGGCAACGCGCCCCGTCTGGCTACCGGTCTCGAACCGCCAGCAGCCCCAGCCACGCGCCGCGCGGGCACACCGTCAGGCCGTGCGGACAGGTGGTGCGGGAGGCGGAGCGAGACATCAGGCGGAGCGAGTCGGTCCAGCTCCAACGCTCCAGTCTGCAGCGGGTTACCGGACGGGTTGACTATGAAGCCAGATTCTTTTTCCCACCCCTCGCGCGCCCCCCCACCTCGTCACCCTGCCCGCCTCGGTGGCGGCGCCGAGGCGGGCACGGCCGGCACGGTCTAGTCGGCGTCTGGCCGCCAGCGCAGACCGACGCGCACCGGCCGGTGGTCCGAGAAGGTGACCGGCGTCGTGCGCGCCGAGACCACCTCCAGGGCAGGGTCGACGAGCACGAAGTCGATGCGGACGAACGGGCGGCTGGCGTGGTACGTCCGGCCCCATGTCCAGCCGCCGGCGGTGCGCTGGGCGTCGGCGCGCGAGACGCCGCCGGCCGTGCGGAGCGCGCGGTAGCTCCAGTTGTCGGCCGTCGAGTTGAGGTCGCCCGCGATCACAACGGGCAGCGTCTCGTCGGCGACGCGCTGGGCGATCTCGGCCACCTCGTCGCCCCGCTTGGCGTACACCCCGCGGTAGCGGCGCAGGTAGGGCTTCCAGGTGCCTGGCCGCGTCAGCCGGACCGTGTCGTCCTCCCAGGGCTTGGAGGCGCCGAACGAGCGCAGGTGGACGTTGTACACCACGAGCTCGCGCTCGCCCCAGCGGAGGTGCGTCCGCAACGCCTGCGACACGTCGGCGTCGCGCTCGACGCCCAGCACGAGCGCCTCCTGCTCCAGCACCTCCACTTGGGCCGCGTCGCGGACCAGCACCGGCACGCCGGTCGCGTTCGAGCGCCAGCCCGGAAAGCCTGCCAGCCGCGCCGGCACCTGGAGCGTGTACGGGAGCCTTGTGTCGACGGCCTCCACCTGGACCGCCTGGCCGGACTCGCGCTCGTTGCGCCCCACCACCCAGGCGTCCTGCATCAGCACCATGTCGGGCTCGGTGGCGGCGACGTAGGCCACCACCGAGTCGCCCAGCGCCTCCCGGCTGGGACCGACCTGGGGCACGTTGAACGTGGTCAGCACAAACGCCTCCGGGGCGCCCGGCGACGACAACCGGTCGACGGGGCTGGTCCGCCAGGCGACGAGCGCGAGCAGCGCCACCTGGAACGCGACCGCACCCCAGCGCCTGCCGAGAAGCCAGAGGACGGTGAAGGCCGCCAGCGCCCAGGCTGCGTACGGAAGCCCGATGGCCGCCAGCTGGGTCCACCAGTACGGCCGCGGCGGCAGGTAGGCCGCCGCCAGGCCCACGCCGACGGCGGCCACGACGGGAGCCTCGACCAGCGCGAGCACGGCCCAGGCGACGCGCGCGCGACGGGTCCGGGTGTCAGTCACCGCCCTCCCGTTCCAAGATGGCGCGCTCCTCCTTGGTCAGGCTGTCGTAGCCCTTTTCCAGGATCTTGTCCAGGATGGCGTCCACGCTGGTCAGCCCGCCTCGGCGGCGGCGCGGGGCCGGCTCCGCGTCCGCGTCCGGCGGCGTCCTCGAGAACACCGAGGCGCGCGGGGCTGGGGCGCGGCGCGACGCGCGCTCGCCGAACAGCGGGCGCGCCCAGGCGCCCAGGTCCCATCCGCGCTGGCCGGCGCGCACGTAGAGCACGCCGAACAGCGCCGCGCCCAGGTGCGTCGGGTCTTTCGAGAACGCCAGTTCCAGCACCACGAACGCGATCGCGATCCACTTGAACGAGATCACGCCCAGCAGAAACAGGCCCACCTGGCGGTTGGGGTGCAGCGTGGCGGCCGCGCACAGCACGCCCAAGGCCGGTGCCCAGATGCCGAACCAGGTCCCCAGCCAGGTCCCGACGCCGGGCGCGTCGGCGCGCACGAACGCGCCGAGCACAGCGGCCAGGGCCGCCCCGCCCAGCGTAGCGAACACGTACAACCCCATCAGCCCGGCGCTGCCCTGCTCCTGCTCGAAGTCGCGGCCCAGCCAGTTGAGCCAGTAGGCGCCGAAGCCGAACGAGATCAGCCCGAAAAACCCGGGGTACACGTTCGTGACGCCGTACGTCAGGAGGGTCCAGGGGCGGACCAGCATCTCGCCCGGCGCCAGCGGCAGCGCCAGCACGCGCAGGTACTCGCCCACGCCCACGATGCTCATCAGCACGTAGAGCAGGTAGGTCGCGATGTTGACCGTCAGCAGGATGCGCAGCGCCGGCGGGAGCAGCTCGCGCCACAGCTGGAAGCGCGTGATCGGGGAGTTCGGATCGGCCATCAGGCGAGTCGGGTGCGGGGGCGGACGGGCAGGCGCCCGCGCCAAAACTGGATCAGGAGCGCTCCGGTGGCGAAGCCGCCGAGGTGGGCAAAGTGGGCGGTGTTGCTCTGGGTCGCGCCAAAGCCGCCCAGCAGGTCCAGGGCAACGTAGCCGACGGCGAGCCACCGCATCTGGATCGGCATCGGGAAGGGGATGATGAAGATCTCGTCGCGCGGGAAGAGGATCGCGCACGCCGCCACGACGCCCAGCAGCCCGCCCGACGCGCCGATGGTGGAGGTCGGGACGCCGGTCTGGGCAAACGTCGCCGTCACGACGGCCAGCTGGAGCAGGCTCGCGCCCAGCACGCTGGCGCCGAACAAGATCGCGAACCGCGCGGAGCCCAGCGCCTGCTCCACGCCGCGCCCGAACAGGAACAGCCCGTACATGTTGAAGCCGATGTGCCAAAAGTCGGCGTGCATAAACGCCGACGTGACGACCTGCCACAGGTAGAACCCGACCGCCAGCGGGGCGTCGGCCACCTCGACCGACATGCCGATGGGCCACAGCGCCCCGTAGGCGTCGAGGTACTGCATCAGCGGCGGGATCTGCTGGGCCAGAAACACCAGCGCGTTCACGATCAAGAGGTTCTTGATCACGACCGGAAACAGATCCGAGGACGGAGGGCGGTACGCGTTCGGCACAGACAGGCGGGGGCGGCAGGCAACGGGAGGCGCAGCGCCCAAGTTGCGCACGAGACCGCGACCAAACGCGTTCCCCGGCCCGTCGCCCGCCCGGGCCGCCGGGTCCTCTCCGCGACGGCGCAGGCCGGGATGTCCCAGCCGTGCCCGCCTCGGGGGTCTGGCGGGGCCGCCCTGGTGGTCTGGAGCGCCGTCGAAGAAACGCGGCAGGCGCGCGGGCGCGACCGGAGCGACGTTGGACGGGCTGGCCTCCCCCGACCCGTGCTCCTTCTCCTTTCGGACCTCCACCTCGGGCGCGGCACGCGCAGCGACACGCAGGCGGCCGAGCGCGACGCCGTGGCGATGCTCCGGGCGCACCAGCGCGAGATCCAGGATGGCGGCGCGCTCGTGCTGCTCGGCGACGTGTTCGACGCCTGGATCGAGTACCGCCACCTCGTCCCCCGCGCCGCGCCGCGCCTGACCGGGCTGCTGGCCGAGTGGGCCGACGCCGGCACCGAGGTGGTCTACGTCGTCGGCAACCGCGACCCGTGGCACCTGGACTACTTCGCGCGCGACATCGGCGTGACGGTCGTGGCGGACGCATGGGAGACGCGCCGCGACGGCCGCGCTCTGTATATTGCGCACGGGGATGGGCACACGCCTTCCGAACGGCTCTCCCTCCGACTCAAGCCGCTCCTGCGAGCACGCGCGATGGCTCGTCTGTACCGCATGGCCCTGCCCGGCGACGCCGGGTACGCGCTCGCGCGCTGGGCCGCCCGCCGCTTCGGCACCGACGGCGCTCCGGACCCGGACGCCGCCCGCGGCCTGGCCCAGGCGGCTCGCCACCGGCTCGCGCATACGGACGCCGACGTCGTGGCGTTCGGACACAGCCACACGCCTGCCCTGGACGTGACGCCAGGCGGCACCTACCTCAACCCCGGCTACTGGTTCGGCGCGCGCACCTACGCCCGACTCGGCGCCGATGGCCCCGCGCTGATGCGCTGGCACGACGGCGCCGCGACGCCGCTCCCCCTCTGACCCCGGCACCGACATGGACGACCCGACCCTGGACGACGAACTCGAAGCCTTTTTCGGCTCGCCCGACGCGCGCCACGCCGCCCTGGACGCCCGCCGCGCCCCAGAGCCCTCGGGCGGCGACGGGCACAACGAGGACACCGACCTGGCCTCGTTTTTCGACTCGCCGGACCACCCGGACCACGTCGAGCGCGCCCGCCTCGCGCCGCCTCCCGGCCCCGCCGCGCCGCCGCCGCCGACCGGGCCGACCGCGCTGCGCCGCCGCCGCGTCGGGCAGGCGCTGGCGTTCGTGCTCGGAGTGCTCGGGCTGGGCGTCGCCGCGGGCCTGGGCATCATCTTTTGGCTGAGCCAGGGGCTGCCGTCGTTCACAGACATCGAGAACCCGCGCAACCTGCTCGCCACCCAGGTCCTGACCGCCGACAACGTCGAGCTGGCCCGCTACTACGACGGCGAGAACCGCACCTGGGTGTCACTCGGCGAGATGAGCCCGCTCGTGCCTCAGGCCCTCATCGCCACCGAGGACCGCCGGTTCTACGAGCACTGGGGCGTCGACGCCTACGCCATCGGCGCCATCATCAAGGACTTCGTGACCGGGCGCGGCGCGCGCGGCGCGTCCACGATCACGATGCAGTTGGCCCGCAACCTGTACCGCGACGCCACCGGCTTTCGCATCGGCGAGCGGTCGGTCGTGCGCAAGGCCAAGGAGATCCTGATCGCCATCCGCATCGAGCGGACGTACACCAAGCCGGAGGTGCTGGAGGCCTACCTCAACACCGTGCCGTTCCTGTACAACGCCTACGGCATCGAGGCCGCGTCCCAGACGTTCTTCTCGAAGGCGGCAGCCGACCTCGACGCGTCCGAGGCCGCCACGCTTGTCGGGATGCTGGCCGCCAACAGCCGCTACAACCCGTGCCTCGCGCCGGGCGGCACGTCGGCCGAGTGCCTGGACGCCGACGGCGAGGCGCTGACGGAGAGCCAGAACCAGGCCGCCGTCACGCGCCGCAACGTGGTGCTGACCAACATGCGCAGCCAGAGCGTCATCGACGAGCCCACCTACCAGGCCGCCTACGCGGCGCCCATCGCGCTGGCGTTCGACGTCTACAGCCACGAGGACAACCTGGCGCCGCACCTGGCCGAGGTGCTGCGGCTGTGGTTCCGGGACTGGGCCGAGGAGAACGGCTACAGCGCCACCGCCGACGGCCTGGTCATCCGCACGACCATCGACAGCCAGATGCAGGCGCTCGCGACGCAGGCGGTGCAGGAGGAGATGGACCGGCTGCAAGGCATCGTCGACCGGAGCTGGGGCTCGACGGCCAACCCGTTCGGCTACTGGTGGAGCCGCAACACGGCGGTCGTCAACGAATACATCGGCCAGACGCAGCGCTACCGCGACCTGGTCGGGCGCGGCACCGAGGCCGGCGACGCCGTGGCCGAGCTGCGCCGCAACGACGTGTTCATGGACTCGCTCAAGACGGCGCGCACCTTTTTGGAGGCCGGCCTGATCGCGATGGACCCCACCTCGGGCCAGGTCAAGGCCTGGGTCGGCGGCCGCAACTTCGTGCTCAACAAGTACGACCACGGCGGCCAGGCGCGCCGCCAGCCCGGCTCGACGTACAAGCTGTTCGTCTACGCGACGGCGTTCAACAACGGGTACTCGCCGCAGTCGGGCGTCTTCGACAGCCCCTTCAAGTGGGGCGACTGGGCCCCCCAGAACTCGGGCAACAGCTACGCCGGCTACACGACCCTCTCCGAGGGCCTGCGCGCCTCGCGCAACGTGGTCGCCGCGCGCATCACCAAGCACTTCGGCACGTCCGAGATCGCGCGGACGGCCTACCAGATGGGCATCCGCACGCCGATGGAGCTGGCGCCGCCGGTCCTCGACTGCGGGCGCGACCGCCAGGGCCTGGCCCGCTTCGGCCTGACGTGCGCGCCGGGCCAGAAGGCCATCTCGGTGCCGGCCGACAAGTGGGCCGCCGAGTGCCGCCCCTACGAGGCGCGCAAGAACGACTGCTACCCGCGCTCGATCGGGCTCGGCACCCAGGACGTGTCGCTCTTGGAGATGGTGACGGCCTACGCGACCGTCGCCAACTACGGCGTCTACCACGGCCCGACGCTCGAGGAGGACCGGCCGAGCAACTCGGACGTGCCGCCCCACATCGTGCTCGCCATCGACCGCATCGAGGACCGCTACGGCAACGTCATCGAGGACTTTACGCCGGTCGCGCGCGAGGTGCTCAACCCGTCGACGGCCTACACCACGTTCGACGCGATGCGCTCGGTCGTGACGGCTGGCACCGGCCGCGGCCTGGGCGGCTTCCCCGGCGTCGGGCCGCTCGACGTGGCCGGCAAGACTGGCACGACGCAGGAGAACGCCGACGGCTGGTTTATCGGCATGACGCCCCAGCTGGTGGTCGGCTCGTGGACAGGCTTCGACGACCGCCGCATCACCTACCCCTCGACGTCCATCGGCCAGGGCGGGCGGACGGGCCTGCGCAACGTGGGCCGGTTCCTGAGCCTGCTGCAAACCGAAGGCGACTCGCTCGTCCGCCTCGATGCCAAGCTCGACCTGGAGCAGCCCGACAACTACCAGCCGCCGACGCGCCGCAGCCGCATCGGTGAGGCGGGCTACTGGCCGGGCGACAGCCGCGCCCGCACGCGCCGCGGAGGCCAGTCTGGCAGCCGCTCGGGCTCGGGCCAGGCGCGCCGACAACTCAACGACTTCCAGAACCGAAACCGCGACAACCGGCCCGCGGCGCCCGCAGCGCCCGCTCCGCGGCCGCAAACGCAAGGCGGCGGCTCCGGCGGACGCATCGGGTGGTGACGCCGCGACCGACCCGCATGCAGCGGAGCCACCGGGGCGCCGGGCCAGCGCTCGCGCCCGGTGCCCAGCTGTGAAGCTTCTCCACTGCGCCGACATCCACTTCGGGTACGAGACGCACGGGCGCCTCGACCCGGCGACGGGCCTCAACACGCGCCTGCTCGACTTCCGCCGCTCGTTCGACGTTCTGATCGACCGGGCCGTCCGCGAGCGCGTGGACCTGTTCCTGTTCGCCGGCGACGCCTACCGCACCGCCGACCCGACGCCGACCCAGCAGCGCCAGTTTGCCGAGGCGCTGCTGCCGCTCGCCGAGGCCGGGATCCCCGTCGCGATGATCGTGGGCAACCACGACCATCCGGTCAGCTTCGGCAAGGCGTCGTCGGTGGACATTTTCGGCGTGCTCGACGGGCGCGTCGACGTGTTCACGACGCCGACGTTTCGGGCCGAGGGACACCCGGGCGGGGCCATCGAGACCCAGAGCGGGCCGCTCAACCTGATCGCGCTGCCCTGGCCCATCCGCTCCAAGATCCTGGCCAAGGAGCAGTACCGCGGCAAAACGCCGCACGAGATCCGGTCGACGATCGAGAGCTACTACACGGCGTTCGTGGCGCGGTGTGCCGCCGAGGCCGACCCGGCCGTGCCGCTCGTGGTCTCGGCGCACCTGACGGTCCAGGGCTCGGAGCTGTCGGGCTCGGAGCGGGCCAGCCTGATCGCGCACGAGCCCACGTTCACGGTCGGCCAGCTGGCCGTACCCGGCGTCGACTACGTCGGCCTCGGCCACATCCACCGGTACCAGGACCGCAACCTGGAGGCGTTCGAGCGAGGCGAGGGCCCGCCGGTCGTCTACAGCTCGTCGATCGAGCGGATCTCGTTCAAGGAGCACGACGCCCAGAAAGGCTTCGTGCTGGTCGAGATCGACCCGTCGGGCGAGCCGGGGCGGCGCACGACGTACGAGTTCGTGCCGACGCCGGCGCGCCGCTTCGTGCCCATCGCCTGCGACGTGAGCGCGTCGGCCGACCCCACGGCCGACGTGCTGGCCGAGATCGCCCGCCACGACGTCGCCGACGCGGTCGTCCGGGTGCGCTACAAGACCGGCGAGGAGCAGGCGGGCGCCGTCGACGAGGCGGCCATCCGCCAGGCGCTCGCCGAGGCGGACGTGGTCGCGGCCATCGAGCGCGAGGCGGAGCCGGTCGAGCGCCGCCGCCGCACGACCGTCCAGTCGGACACGTCGCTCCGGGACGCCGTCGAGCGCTACGTCGACCAGCACGAGACGCTCGCCACGATCAAGGACCGCCTGGTGGAGGCCGCGCTCGAGATCGAGCAGGAGGTGGAGCGCGAGGGCTAGGCCGGCGCCTCCAGCCAGACGCGGTGCGCGCCCGCCAGCGCCTCGGCCGCCGCCCGCGCCCGGCCATGCGACTCGAACACGCCGACCACCGACGAGCCGGTGCCGGACAGGATCGCCAGCGCGGCGCCCTTGGCCTCCAGCGCCTCACGCGTTGCCCGGACGCCGGGATGCGCCGCCTCGACGGCCGGCTGGAAGTCGTTGGACAGCTCGCGGCGCCACCGGTCGAGGTCGTTGGACGCGACCGCAGCCGCCAGGTCGGCGCGGCCGCCGTCGTCGGGCGTGACGCCGCGAAACGCCGTCGCCGTCGACACGTGGACTGGCGGGACCGCGACCACCATCGGGAACGGGCACCGATACGGGCCGCCGGCGGCGTCGAGCAGCGGATCCAGGTGCTCGCCTCGGCCGGTGCCGTGCGCGGCGACGGCGTCCAGGAAAAACGGCACGTCGGAGCCCAGGCCGAGCGCCAACCGGGCCAGGTCGGCCTCCGACGTGTCGAGGCCCCACAACCCGTCGAGAAGCCGCAACGCCGCGGCCGCGTCGGACGACCCGCTCCCCAGGCCGGCGCCGTACGGAACGCGCTTGTCGAGGTGGAGGCGCGCGCGCGGCGGCGTGTTGGCGTGCTCGGCGAGCGCCCGAGCCGCCCGGACCACCAGATTCCCGTCGTCGGTGGGGAGCGCCGGGTCCGAGGTCGTGAGCGAGAGACCAGCGGCTGGGCCCGCCGCCAGCCGGTCCGACCAGCCGAGCGGGAGAAAGACTGTGGCGAGGTCGTGGAACCCGTCGCCGCGGCGGCGCAGCACGTGCAGGCCCAGGTTGATCTTGGCAGGAGCGAGTCGGGCGAGCACGGGCGACAGGTGGAGACCCGGACAAAATGCGCCCACATCGGCGGCGGCGCGAGCTCCCCAGGCCGCGACGGCCCACCTCGGGGCCGCGACCGAGGCGGGCGGAGGCGAGCGTCCCTCCGCTTCGCCCTTTTGCTCGGTCGCGCCGGCCGTACCTTCGCGCACGGTTGCTACGCACGTTCCCCTCCCGGCGCCCCATGGCCCACCCCGCACGCGGGACTGCTCTGTCCGTACTGTCGGCGATCGTCCTCGTCCTGTCCCCCATCGCCGACGCCCAGCTGTCGCCTCCGTCGCGCGGCGCCAACCGAGGCGCGGTGGGCCGCGCCGCCGCCCGAATGGAGGCGCCGACCACGATCCAGCAGATCGCGCTCGAGGGCGCGCTCGACGAGGACGCCTACATCGTGGGCCCGGGCGACGTGTTCTCGGTCACCGTCGGCGGAAGCCTGGCGCTCCAGAGCCTGGCCACGGTGTCCGCCGACGGCCTGCTCGTGGTGCCCAGCGTCGGGACGTTCCAGGCGGCCGAGCGCAACCTGGGCGAGGTGCGCAGCTCTGTGCTGGCCGGGCTGCGGCGCCAGTTCGCCAACGTCCAGACTGGCGTGGCGCTGGCCGTGCCGCGCCTGTTTTACATCCACGTCACCGGCGCCGTGCCCCGGCCGGGGCGGCACCTGATCTCGGCCGTCGGCCGCGTCGAGGACGCGCTGGCGGTCGCCACCGCCGACCCCGACCGAGGCGCTGACCCGCGCTTTGCCGAGAGCCCTCGCGACCTGGCGCGCTACGACCAGCCCTCGGAGCGGCGCGTCGAGCGGCGCCCCGCGCTCCGCAACGTCCAGGTCGTGGACCGAACCGGCACCGAGCGGCTGGTGGACCTGGCCCGCTACTTCTCGACCGGCGAGCTCGCGTTCAACCCGACCCTGCGCGACGGCGACGCGATCACCCTCCCCACCTTCGACCCCGACCGCGAAGGCGTCTTTGTCGATGGCGCCGTGGACCGGCCGGGCACCTACGACTGGCGTCCCGGCGACACCGCCGCCGACCTGCTGGCCGTCACCGCCGGTGCCGACCTCGGCGGCCGGATCGGCGGGGTCCGGCGCACGCGGCGCACCGCCGCCGGCGTCGAGTCGGTGGAGGTCTCGCTGGCCCAGGCCGGCAGCCTGGAGATCCTGCCCCGCGACGGCGTCTACGCCCTGGCCGCCGACCCGGACGCCGGCCAGGCGAGCGTCGTTGGGGAGGGCGTCCGGTTTCCGGGCACCTACCCCATCACCGCCGGCCAGACGACGCTGGCGTCGCTCGTCGAGATGGCCGGCGGGCTGTCGCCCGACGCCCTCGCCCGTGGCGCCGCGCTGGAGCGCCGCGCGCGCAACGAGGCCCAAGAGACCGTCGACACGCGCGCCCTCGGCTTCGCCGACCGCGTGACGTCGCGCTCGCTCGACACCTTGGCGACGGACATCGGGACGCTGAGCAGCTTGCCGCTCGTCGGGCGGCGCTACTACACCCAGGAGATCCAGCGGACGCCCCGGCTGGCCGTCGATCTGGAAGCGGCGCTCGCCGGCGGGTCCAGCGTCGTGCTCCAGGACGGAGACCGGCTCGTGGTGCCGCGCGACCTGGGCACCGTCCGCGTGTTCGGCCAGGTCGGGCGCGGCGGCTACGTGGCCTTCGCCGCGGGCCGGAGCGCGCGCGACTACGTCGAGGCCGCCGGCGGCCTGGGCCCCATCGCCACCCAGGTCTACGTCGTGGACGCCGCGACGGGGCAGCTTACAGCCGGCCCCGACGGCATCGTCCGGCCCGGCGACGCCGTGTTCGTGGACCGCCAGCCGACGGCCGACAACGCGCAGTACGAGAGCTTGGCCATCCAGCAACTCCAGATTGAGCGCCAGGACGCACGCGACCGGCGGCAGGCCCGTTTCCAGTTGATCCAGACCACGATCTCGGTCGTGGGCACCGTCGTCTCCGCGATCGGCATTATCAGCGCCATCAACCGGAACTAGCCATGCCCGACCCTCTCCCCAGGCTCGACCCCGAGGTCGGCGTCTCCGGCGACGGCGGCGCGCGTGCCGACTACGCCCCCCTCGGGCCCGAGGCGGACCCCCTCGACCCGGCGGCGCGCGTCCAGCAGCGGCTCTGGTGGGCCGCCGGCGTGGTCTGGCGGCGCAAGTGGTGGATCGCGGCCATCACCGTCTTGGTGGCCGGCCTGGCCGTCTGGCTCACGCTGCAGATCCCGAACCGCTACCGCGCCGAGACGCGCGTGCTGCTGCCCGACTCGCGCTCGTCGGGGCTGGGCGCGATGGTCGGCCGCGGGTCCTCGGCGGCGGCCGCGCTGCTGGGCGGCGGCGGCGGCGGCTACACGCGCTACCTCGCCATCCTGAGCGCACGCACCTCGATGGAGGACGTCGTGGAGCGCTTCGAGCTGGTGCGGGTCTACGAAACTCAGAACCAGCCAGACCCCGTCTCCGCGGCGGTCCGCAAGCTGGCCTCCCGGACCGAGTTCGACGTGAGCCTGGAGTACGACTATCTGGCCGTCCACGTGCTCGACGAGGACCCCGAGCGCGCCGCCCAGATGGCGAACGTCTACGTCGAGATCTTGAACCGCGAGAACGTGGCCCTGAATCAGGAGAGCGCCTCGACCAACCGGGTCTACCTGGAGCGGCGGCTCCGGCAGTCCGAGGCCGCGTTGGACTCGCTGATGGGCGGGATGCAGAGCCTGCAGGAGCGCTACGGCGTCGTGGAGCCGGACGCCCAGAGCGCTGCCCTGATGACGTCGCTCAGCGCCGCGGGCGCGCTCGTGGCCGAGGCCGAGGTGGGCTACCAGATGCTGCGCTCCGAACTGGGCGACGACAACGACCAGGTCCGCTCGGCGGCCGTCGGGCTGGCCGCCGCCCGCGCGCAGCGCGACCGCCTGACCTCGGGCGGCGAGGCGGTCATGCCGATCGCCATCGGCCAGCTTCCCTCGGTGGGCCGCCGCTACGCCCAGCTGCAGCAAGGCATCTTGCTCCAGGCCGAGATCCTGAAGGAGCTCCAGCCGCTCTACGAGCAGTCGCTGCTCACCGAGCGCCGCCAAGCCGACGCCGTCCAGGTGATCGACCCGGCGGTCGCGCCGTCTCGCAAGGCCGAGCCTCGGCGCTCGATGATGGTGCTGGCGGCCTCGGCCTCGGCCATGCTGGTAGCCATCGCGCTGGTGCTGGCGCTGGCCGGCTGGCGGCGCGTGGGCCCGGAGATGGCCGCTCGGTTGCGCGCGGCCTCTCAGGCTCCCTAGCGTGACGGTGCCGCCCCCCGCCCCGACCGTCGCGGGAGCCCCGCCGCCCACGACCGGTGCTCGCGGCTCGGCGCGCAACGCCTGCGCCGAGCCCGCGACGGCGCCGCCGGAGAGCACGGCGCGGCGCATCGCGCGCAACGTGGGGGCGCTCACCCTGGCGCGCGGCGTGACGCTGCTCCTGACGCTCGCGATGGTGGCGCACGTCACCCGAGCGCTGGGCGCGCAAGGCTACGGCGTGCTGGGGTTCGGGCTGGCGCTCTACGGCTTCTTCGCCCTCGCGGCCCGTCCCGGTCTGGAAACGCTGGCCGTGCGCGAGCTCGCGCGCGAGCACGGCCGCGTGCGCGAGCTCGCGGCCGACGTGACGTCGCTCCAGCTGGCGCTGGCGCTGGCCGCATCGGTGCTGTACGCGAGCGTGGTAGCCGGCCTGGAGCGCCCGCCCGTCGAGCGCGCGGCACTGTGGGCCATCGGGCTGCCGCTTCTGATTCAGCCGTTTGCCCTAGACTGGGTGTACCAAGGCGTCGAGCGGATGGGCGTGCTGGCCGTGCGCAACGTGGCCGCCTCGGCGCTCCAGCTGGCCGCTGCGCTGGTCCTGGTGCGCTCGCCCGACGACCTGGTGTGGGCGGCGGCCATCCAGGGCGTGG
The DNA here is from genome assembly GCA_963757585.1 of Rubricoccaceae bacterium. GTDB lineage: Bacteria > Bacteroidota > Rhodothermia > Rhodothermales > Rubricoccaceae > Rubrivirga. The sequence goes on along the minus strand of CAVWRT010000005.1, from coordinate 1,224,957 downwards.
CGCTGGCGGTTGTGTCGGGTGCGCTGTGGGTGGCCTTCCGGCGCGACTTTGGGCGCATCCGCCTGCGCGTGGACCTGGGCGCGTGGCGGGCGCTGCTCCGCCCAGCCCTCCCCATCGCCGCCTCGGCGCTGATGATCCTGATCTACTACAGCCTGGACAAGCTGATGCTGAGCGGGATGCGCGGCGACCGGGCCGTCGGCCTCTACGAAGCCGCCTACCGCTGGGTCATGGTAGCGCTCGTGCCGGCCACCATCTTCGTCCAAGCCTTTTTCCCGACCTTGTCGGCGGCGCACGGCGACCGCGACCGCATGGCCGGCCAAGCGCGGGCGTTCGCTCGCGTCAACCTGGGCATAGGCCTTCCCATCGCCCTCGGCGGCACGCTGCTGGCCGGTCCGCTGGTGGTCCTGCTGGCCGGGGCCGAGTTTGCGCCGGCGGGTCCTGTGCTGGCGTTGCTGATGGTGAACGTGGGCGTGGTGTACCTCAACCTGGCCCTAGGCCAGCCGCTGCTGGCGTGGGACCTGCAGACGCCCTACTTCTGGGCCGTGGGCGCCGGGGCGCTGGTCAATGTGGTGCTCAACGTGCTCCTGATCCCGCCTCTTGGCGCAATGGGAGCCGCCTGGGCCACGCTGGGTGCCGAGGCCGCCGTGCTGGCCGCCCTGGGCGCGGTCTACTGGCGGACGCTCGGCACGTTGCCCCTGGGTGAGACGGCCGTGGCGCTGGCCGTCGCCGCGCTGGGCGTGGGCGTGCCCGTCGGTGGCGCGCTGGCGCTGGGCTGGCCCTGGGGCCTGGGCGCCGCGCTCGCGGTGCCGGCCGTTGCCGCTGCCGCCTGGGCGCTGGGGCTGGTGCGCGCCTCCGACCTCGCCGCCGTCCGGGGCCGATGACTGCGACCGCCCCTCTCCCCCTCGCGCCGATCCCGCTGGCGCCCCTGCCCGAGCATCCGCTGGTGTCGGTGCTGGTGTCGTGCTACAACTACGAGCGGTTCGTGGTGCAAGCCGTCCAGAGCGCGCTCGACCAGACGCACGGCGCCGTCGAGGTGATCGTGGTCGACGACGGCTCGGACGACGGCTCGGCGGACCGCGTCGAGGCGGCGTTTGCCGGCGACGCTCGCGTCCACTTGGTCCGCCAGCCCAACGCGGGCCAGGGCGCGGCCATGAACACAGCCTACGAGATGGCCCAGGGCGAGGTGCTGTGCTTTCTCGACGCCGACGACACGTTCCGCCGCGACAAGCTGGCGCGCGTCGTGCAGGGCTTCCGCGACCGACCGCAGGCGGGGTACCTGGTCCACGGCTTCGACATCGCAGACGCGGACGGGGCGGTGATCGCGACGCGCACCGAGCTTCCCGAGGCGGGCTGGCAGGCTGGTGCCATCCTTGGGCGCGGCGGCGGCGTCCCGGCCTCCCCGCCCACCTCGGCGATGGCGCTGCGCCGCGCCGCCGCCGACGTCCTGTTCCCCGTCAACGCCCGCTTTCGGATCGCCACCGACGCGCTGATCCAGCGCACCGCCCCCCTCGTCACGGGCATCGCCGCCGTCCCCGAGCCGCTGATGCGGTACCGCGTCCACGGCGCCAACCACTTTGCCGAGGTGGCCGAGTCCCAGGCTGGGGTCCAGCGGATGGCCGAGGTGGCCGAGGTGGTCCACGGCCACCAGCGCGCGTTCCTCGCCGAGCGCTACGGGGACGCCGTGGCCGAGCGCCTGGGCGCCCTGGCCGACGACTGGGGCTGGCTGGGCTTGCAGACGCAGATGGCGTTCCTGAGCGCAGACCGCCGTCGCTTCCGCGCCGCCGTCCGCAGCCTGGCCGCGCATCCGGACTCGGCGCGAGGCCGGCAAGGGACCGTGGCGCGGGTCGCCTCCGTGCTGCCTCCGCCGCTGGACCGAGCGCTGTGGCGCCTGTTCTACGGTGAGGGCCTTCACAAGCAGGCTCTCCGAACGTTCCGGCGCGCCCGGTCGGTCCAGTGATGGCCGCCTCCGCACTGTCCAGGTATGGGGTTCCGGTCGCGCTCGGTGCGGTGGCCGCCGTGCTGATCGCGGTGCTGCTGCTGGTGGTCGCCGGCGGATCGCTCGTTGGGGTCGGCGTGGTGGGCGGCGTGCTGGCGGGCGCCGTCGTGATCGGGGTGGCGCTTGCACTCGTCCGGCCGTCGCCGCTCGTGCTCTTGACAGGCGTGCTGGCCCTCCAGATCCTGCAGTTTGGCGGAGGGCGGGGCCTCCAAGTCGGCGAGGTGCTGGGCGGGCTGGCGCTGGTGGGCTACCTGGGCTGGTGGTACCTCACCACGTGGGGCTCGGGGCGCCGCGTGGTCACCTCTCTGTTCGACGCGGCAGCGCTGGCCTGGGGCACGCTGGGCCTGGCAGCGGCGGCCGTGCTCGGCCAGATCTACGGCGCCGACCCCTACGACTTCCGCGCCGACCTGCTGGCGACGCTCCCGTTTCTTCTGTACTTGCCCGTCAAGGACGTGGTGGCCCAGCATCCGCGCGGCGCGCTGGCGATAGGCGGGGCCCTGGTGGCGCTGGGTCTGGCGGCGACCGTCGAGAGCGCCCTCCTCTTCCGCCAGACAATCCAAGACGCGACCATGGCGTGGGAGATCGCCGACGCGCGGCCCGTCGTGAACGAGGCGTCGATGGTGTCGGGCGTGCTGATGGCGTTCGCGGGCGTGCTGACCGTCCGAGACCGGCGAGTGCGGTGGCTGCTGCTGGCCGTTGCGGGCGCGCTCCTGGGAGGGCTCATTCTGTCCAAGTCGCGCGGGTTTTGGGTCGCGACGGTGCTGGGCGTGATCGCGCTGGGGGCTGCCAGCAGCCCGGTCCAGCGGCGGCGCCTGCTGGGCGGGCTGGTCACGGGCTCAGTCGTGCTCGCCGTCGCTGGCGTGGTTCTGCTGGCAGACCAGATCTCGCTGGTGCTCGACGGGTCGCTAAACCGGCTGGCCTCCATCGCCACGGCAGGCCAAGGCGTGTCGCTCGTCAACCGGTTCGCCGAGACCCGGGCGGCCTGGGACATGATCAAGGTAAACCCCGTGCTGGGGTACGGGTGGGGCGTCCAGGTGACCTACTACAGCCTGATCTCGGAGGGGACCGCGCGGTGGGCGTTCCTGCACAACGGCTACGTCGCGCTCTGGCTCAAGACGGGATTGTGGGGCCTGGGGCTCATGCTCTGGGTGTGGCTGGGCGCGGTGGTTCGAGGCGCGCTCGCGGGCCACGAGAGCCGGCTCGAGGGCGCGGCCCGAGCCGGCGGTCTGGGCGCGATGGCGACCGTCGTGGCGCTGTCGCTGGTCGCGATCACCTCCAACCCGTTCTCGTCGCTGGACCTGATGCTGGTGGTGGTGCTCAACCTGGCGCTCGCTCACGGCGTGGCCGACCGCGCAGTCTCCATCCGTTGGGCCTGCCGCCTCGACGCCGGCGAGGCTGCACGCCCCATCGAGGACTAGTCATGGACGTGTCCACCGTCATCGTCAGCTACAACACGTTCGCGCTCACGCGCGAGGCGGTCCGGACGGCGTTGGAGGCCGCGCCCGGTCTGGACCACCAGGTGGTCGTGGTCGACAACGACTCGCCCGACGGCAGCGGCCCGCGCCTGCGCCGCGCGTTCAGCGGCGACGACCGAGTCGTGGTCATCGAGCGCGCGGACAACCTGGGCTTCGCGGCGGCCAACAACGTCGGCGCACGCGTGGCGGCGGGCCGGCTGCTCTACTTCCTCAACCCCGACACCGTGTCGCACGGCGACGGCATCGCCCGACTGGCATCGTTTCTGGACGGCCACGTGGGGGCGGGCGCCGTCGGCCCGCACGTCGTCAACGCCGACGGGAGCGACCAGCCGAGCACGGGCCGGTTCGACACGGCGCTGTCGCTGGCACGGCACTTTCTCTCGCTCCCCGCGCCGCACCCGCGCCGCGACCGACCTCGGCCCGTGGACGTGGTCAAGGGGTGCGCGCTGGCGGTCTCCCGAGACGCCTTCGACGAGGTGGGGGGCTGGGACGAGCGCTACTTCATGTATGCCGAGGAGAACGAGCTGTGCCTGGCGCTGGCCCGGTCGGGGCGGCAGAACTGGTTCGTGCCTGGCGCTCGCGTGACGCACTACGGCGGCGTGGCGAGCGCCGAGCGCTACGTCGAGCATCAGCTCCTGGCCATGCAGAGCGCGACGGCGTTCCTGCGCCGCCACGGGTCGCGCGGGCTGGTAGCGTTTCACCGCGCGCTCGGCGCGTCCACGTTCGCCGTCCGCGCGGTGCTGCTGGGCGCGGCCTCGCGCGTGCGCCCCGACGACGACCGGCTCCGCCAGCGCAGCCAGGCCGCGCGCGCGCTGTGGCGCTACCTCGCCTTCGACCACTCGTGAGCCACGCCGAGCCCATCCGCCACGTGTGCGTCCACTGGCCGCGTCTGGGCCCGTACCACCTTGCCCGTTTGGCGGCGGCAGCCGAGCGGCTGGAGCGCGAAGGCGTGGCCCTGACGGCGCTCGAGACCTCGGCTCAGGACGAGACCTACGCCTGGGACGCCCAAGCGGGCGCACACGGCTTCGCGCGCGCCGTGGCGCTGGACCGCGCCGCGGAGTCGGCGCCGCCGCGACAGACGCGCCGGGCCGTCACGGCCGCCCTGGACCGCCTCGGGCCCGACGCGGTCGCCATCACCAGCTACAGCACGCCCGACGCCCAGGCCGCGCTCCGGTGGTGCCGCCGCCACCGCCGTGTGGCGGTGATGCTGTTCGACAGCCGCGCCGCCGACGCCGAGCGCCAGCGCTGGCGCGAGGCCGTCAAGCGGGCCCTGGTGCGCCAGTACGACGCCGCCCTCGTCGCGGGCACGCCCCAGGCCGACTACCTCGCGTCGCTCGGGATGCCGCCGGACCGCACGTTCAGGCCCGTCGACGTGGTCGACAACGACCGATTCGCCCGAGGCGCCGAGCGCGCCCGAGCCCGCGGCAGCCTGCCCCACCCCGGGCCCTACCTCCTGAGCGTCAACCGCCTGCTGCCGCGCAAAAACGTGGACGGGCTGATCCGCGCCTACAGCCTGTACCGCGCGCAGGCCCAAGCGGACCGGCGGGCGCCCTGGCCGCTCGTGCTGCTGGGCGACGGCCCCGAACGCGACCGGCTGGCAGCGCTCGCCGGCGACGGCGTCGTGTGGGGCGGCTTCCAGCAGATCGACGCGCTGCCGGCGTGGTACGGGGGCGCAGGCGTCTACGTCCACCCGGCCCACGCCGACCCGTGGGGCCTGGTGGTCAACGAGGCGATGGCCGCCGGGCTGCCGGTGCTGGTGTCGCGCGGAGCCGGTTGCGCGCCCGACCTGGTGCGCGACAACGGTCGCACGTTCGACCCCGACGACGCCCCGGCCTTGGCGGCGCTCCTGACCTGGGCCACCGCCGACGACGCCGACCGGGCCGCGATGGGCGCGCGGTCGCGCCAACGCATCGCGGCGTATTCGCCTCAAGCCTTCGCCGATGGACTCTGGGACGCCGTCCAAGCCGGACGGCCGCGCGCGAACCGGCCGCTCTCCGTGCCCGCCCGGGCGGTCCTGGGCCTGCTGTCGCTCCTCGCCCGGCGCCACCGCGCCTTCCACGCCGTCGAGGCTTAGATGCACGTCGCCATCGTTTCCGAGTACGACACCCGCGACGTCGGCGCGTGGTCGGGCATCCCGTTCTTTATCGCCCAGGCGCTGCGGCGCCAGGTGGAGCGCGTGTCGCTGGTCGGCCCGCTCCGGCGGCCGGCGGCCACGCCCCGCTTGCGCGTGCGACAGATCGAGGCCCGCGTGCGCGGCGAGCGCTTTCTCCGCCAGCACACCGTGCCCGTCGCCCGGTTCATGGGCGAGCAGGCGAGCGCCCAGCTCCGCCTCGACCCGCCCGATGTGGTGCTCGCCATCGGCTCGACGCCCGTCGGCTTTGTCGAGACGCCGGCACCGATTGTGACCTGGGTGGACGCCACCTTCGAGTCCAACCTCTACTTCTACGACGCCTACGCCGGGCTGGAGGCGGCGAACGTAGCCGAGGGGCACGCCATCGAGCAGCGGGCCCTGGACCGCGCCGCGCTGGCGGTCTACCCGAGCGCGTTCGCGCTGCGGTCGGCACAGGGGTACTACGGCAAGGCCGATGTGGCCCTCGTTCCGTTCGGAGCCAACCTCCCGGACCCGCCACCGAGTGAGGCCGTCGGGCGCGCCATCGAGGCGCGCGACGGCGACCGCGTCCAACTCCTGTTCCTGGGCGCGGGCTGGGTACGGAAGGGCGGAGACGTGGCCGTCCGCGCCGTCCGCGAGCTTCGCCGGCGAGGCGTGGACGCCGAGTTGGTGGTCGCCGGGTCGCCGGTGCCGGCCCAAGACCAGGGGCCGGGCGTCCGAGCGGTCGGCTTTTTGGACAAGAGCACCGCCGAGGGCACGGCGGCCTTCGACCGGTTGCTCGCGACCTCGCACGCGCTGCTGCTCCCGACGCGCGCCGAGGCGTTTGGCTGCGTGTTCTGCGAGGCCAGCGCCTACGGCATCCCCAGCCTCGCGCCGGCCGTCGGAGGCGTGCCGACGGCCGTCGAGGACGGCGTCAACGGCGTGCTCGTGCCCGCGCGCCCCACGCCGGGCGAGATCGCCGACCGCGTCCAACGCCTCGTGGCCGACCCCGACGGCTACCGCGCGCTGTGCCGGTCGGCGCGGGCACGGTTCGAGCGCGAGCTCAACTGGGACGCGGCGGTCGGGCGCGTCGTGGCGCATCTGCGCGAGGTGGCGGCGTGACGCGCGTCACCGTCCTGGGCCGCTTCCCGCCCCCCGCCGACGGCCAGACGCTGGCCACGGAGCGCTGCGCCGCGTTCCTCGCGGACGCCTTCGAGGTGGCCCGCCTCGACACCCAGGTGCCCGGCACCGACCCGCTCTCCGCCGACCCTCGGTGGTCGTGGCGCCGCGCTCGCCACTACCTGGGACTGCGGCGCCGCCTGGCGCGTGCCCTGGCCGAGCACCCCGGCTCCCCCGTCGTGTGGCACGCCGTCTCGCCGGCGCCCCTGGGGCACCTCCGCGACCGCATCGCCACCCTGCCCGCGCTGGCGCCGAGGCAGCCGGTCGTGGCGGTGTTCCACCGGGCGGGCTTCGAGGCCTTGGCCGCCTCGCCCGTGACGGCCGCCAGCGCGGTGCGGCTGGCCGCCCAGATGCGCGCGGTCGTGTTCCACAGCCCGGCGCTGGCCCGGCGGTGCGCCGGCGTCGTGCCGGAGGACGCGTGGCGGATCATTCCCAACACCGTCCGCGACGCGCTCGTGCCGACGCTCGCGGCCGTCCACGCGAGGCAGGCCGCCGGACCGGGGACGCCGCTCCACGCCGTGTTTCTCAGCAACCTGCTGCCCGACAAAGGCTACGCGGACGTGCTGGAGGCGGTGGGACGGTTGCACGCCCAGGGCGTGGCCATCCGCCTGACGGTCGCCGGGCGATGGCCCGACGCGAGCGCACGGGCTGCGTTCAGCCGCCGAGCCGCCGCTCTCGGGGTCACCCACCGCGTCGACGTGGTGGGCGGGGTCACCGAGGCCGCCGAGGTGGCGCGCATCCACCTGGCCGCCGACGTGTTCGTGCTGCCCACGACGCACCCCACCGAAACCCAGCCCATCGCCATCCTGGAGGCGCTGGCGGCCGGCACGCCCGTCGTCTCCGTCGATCGACCCATCCTGCGCGACATGATCTCTGACGGCGCCGGCGCGCTCGTGCCCGCCCACGACCCGGCCGCGCTGGCGGCAGCGCTCGACCGGCTCCGCCAGCCCGACGTGTGGCGCGCGGCCTCGCGTGCCGCTCGCGCTCGCTTCGACGCTGCGTTCCACCCCGACGTGGTCGGTGCGCTGTGGCGGTCGCTCGTGGCCGAGGTCAGCTAGCGCGCGTGCACAGCGCGGCGCAGTGGCCGTGGTAGAGCCGCGACCACACCGGGCCGAGCAGGCACGGCAGCACGTCTTCGGTGGCTCGCTTGAAGACGCGCTTGCCGGTCCCGGCTTGGCCGTAGGCCAGCGCGAACGTCTCGGCGTCCAGCCAGGGCGCCGGTCAACCGGGCCGCCGGCGCAGCGCGCGACGCAGGCCGGTCCAGGCGGCGTACTTGACGCGCCCGGCCAGCCCGCGCGCGCGGTGGTAGCGGCGCAGCTGGCGACCCAGGGCGGCGCGGCCGGCAAAGTCGGGGCCGCGGTAGAGCGCCGGCACCGCGGCTTTGCTCGGACCCTGGAGGTGCAGCGTCAGAAAGCGCACCGCCTCGCCCGTCGCGCGCGACACATAGGGCTGGCCGTCGCGCCAGGCTACCGGCTTGAGGCCGTCCGTGCCAAGCGGGTACTCGCCCGACGCCGTGCCCAGCGTCATGGCCGCGTTGTGGTCGAACACGGCTCCGTCGCGCGCCTCGGTCACGTTGAGGACCGAGCCCGGCGGCTGGCGCTCGGCGAACAGGTAAAACAGCGTCATGTCGCAGATCCCGCCCGGGTCGCCGGTGGCGAGGTGGTGCTGCCACTTGGCCTCCAGCCGCTCGCGCTCGGCGGGCTCGGTGTAGGCGCGGACGGCGTAGGCGCAGCACGCGCCCAGGCGCTCGGCGCTCCAGACCGCCGAGTGCCCGCTCGATTCCCAGCCGAACGCCGGCTGCGCGTCCGGCGTTGCCAGCCCGATCTCGGCCGCGCCAACCCAGGCCTCCAGGTCGGCCGGGGAGGCGTAGAGCAACACGTCGGAGTCGAGCACCAGCGCCCGGTCCAGGCCTTCGCGCTCCATCAGCGCGTGCAGTCGGAACCAGCGCTGGATGGCCGCCAGCTCGAACGCGCTCGTGTTCGTCGACATATGGCGGTAGACCGCGCCGATCTCGGCCGCAGCCTTTTGGAACACCGGCGCGTCGCCGTCGACGTGGTGGATAAACGGAAAGCGGTCGTTCGAGCGGTCGCCCAGGAACACGACGCCCTCTCGGCCAGCCCGCTCGACGGCCTGGCGCAGCGTGAACTCCAGGTAGGGGCTGTAGCCGGTGTGAGCGATCAGGACGGGAAGGGCCATCAGCCGGTCGCCGTCGAGCCAGACTTGTCGGTCACGGGCCTCGTCCGCAGAGCCGTTCGCGCGCTGGACGTGGGCGCCGGCGAGCGGGCGTCGCGACGCAGCGCGAGAACGCTGCCGATGCAAAACTGGACGTGTCCCGCTGGGTAGTCCGCGCGCGCGCCGAGGCGGCCGCAAGCCAGAGTTTCGAGTCGCGCTTTAGGCTGCTCGGGGCGCTTCACGGCATGGCTCGCCAGGGCCTCGCCGCAGAGACTGGTGCCGGACGTGTCCGGCATCTCGAGCACGGTGGCTACGGCCGCCTCGGTGCCGGGCTCGGCGCGGCAAGGCACGCCGATGGCGCCGGCCGAGACGCCGGTGGCATGCCGATTCCGACCGGCGCCCCGCCGGCGAAGCGTCCCCGTGACAACGTCCGTTTCCAGACCCGCCTCGAGAATCGAGCGGCGATTGACCGGACTGCGGCTGAGCAGGCGACTGATCGCACCTGTCCTGCCAGCCGACGTCCGGTGTGGCCAGGCTTCGCGCTCGACCCCGCGGCGGCCGAGCGCTGCGAGGCACGCACGACTGGACACGTCAGCCATCACTCGCTCCAGCGCAGGACGGTGAGTTGCCCGTCGCCGTTGCTGCCGTAGACGTAGCCGCCCGGGCTGGGCAGCGTGGCGCCCCAGGTGCCGTCCATCGTCACGTCGTCGTTGCGGGTGTAGGTGTCGTAGCGCGCGGCGACCTTGGGCGTCTCGGGGTCGATCAGGTCCAAGACGTAGACGCCCGCCGTGTAGTGCGACACAAAGGCGTAGCGCCCTCTCACGAGCACGTTGTGCGCGATCTGGTTGGCGCCCAGCCACTCGCCTACCAACTCCGGGTTGCCCGGGTCCTCGACGTTCCAGACCTTGACCGTCTTGCCAGCCGTCTCCTCGGTCGTGACCACGTGGCGGCCGTCGTCGGTCGGCCAGATGTTGTGGATGTAGCCCGCGCTCGGCACGTCGATGCGCGAGATGCGGACAGGCGCGGCCTTGTCCGTCAGGTCCCAGATGGAGTACGTCGGCTGGCGACCTTCGGCGATGTAGACCCGGTCGGCGTGGGCGTAGACGTCGTGCACGTCGCCGACGTCGATCTGGCCGACGACGACCGGTGCGACCGGGTTGGCCAGGTCGAGGACGTGGACGAGGCCTTCGTTTCCGTCGAGCACGTAGGCGTGGCCGGTCACGGTGTCGATGGACAGGTTGTGGCTGGACACGAACGCGTCGTCCGGCCCGCGCACGACGGCAGCTTCTTCGGCGTGGTGCGGTAGCCCGCGCAGGTCGATGATCTGCAAGCCCTCGCTGGCGCCGTACGCCTCCGTCGTGACGTAGGCGAACGCGCCGTAGGTCTTGATGTCGCGCCAGTACCAGGGCGCCCGCTCGGTCGGCCCGGGGATCTGGGCCACGACCTCCAGGCTGGGCACGGCGACGATGGAGACGCCCTGGAGGTCGCCCATGAGGGCGTACTCGGCGCCGTCGTTGGCGGTGTACGTCCAGACGTCCGAGCCGCCGGTCTCCAGCGAGTCCGACACGACCGCGGGCAGATCCACGGTGCCGATCAGCTCCAGCGTCTGCGCGCTGGCGCTGGCCGAGAGAGCAAGCAGAGCAACGAGCAGGCGCATGGGTCTGGAGAAGGGGCCGTCAGGATACACCGTCGGCCGCGTCCGGCCCGTCCCCCCGCCTCGGCGTCCCCGCCGACGTCCCCGCCGGCGCCACCGAGGTGGGGCGGGCTACATCTCGACGGCCTCGGGGTCCCACTTCATCACCGTCAGCGTGCCTTCCAAGTCGCTGGCGTAGAGGTAGCCGCCCGGGCTGGGCATCGACACGCCCCAGTTGCCGTAGAACGCCGCGTCGTCGTTGTCGGGGTGGGTGTCCATCTGGGCCACGACGACGGGGTTGGCGATGTCCGAGATGTCGAGCACGTAGACGCCCGAGGCGTAGTGCGACACGAACGCGAACTGGCCGTCGATCTGGACGTTGTGCGCCAGCCGGCTCTCGCCCAGCCAGTCCCCGACCAGCGTCGGGTTGGCCGCGTCGGACAGGTCCCAGACCTTGACCGTCTTGTCCACCGTCTCCTCGGTCGTCATGGCGTAGCGGCCGTCGGCCGAGGGCCAGATGTTGTGCACGTAGCCCGGCGAGGGCACGTCGACGCGCCCGATCAGCGTCGGCTGCGTCTTGACCGACAGGTCCCACATCGAGAACGTCGGGTTGCGGCCCTCGGCGACGTACAGCGTGTCGTTGCGCGCAAAGATGTCGTGCGAGTCCGGGACCGGCACCGACGACACGTCGACCGGGCGGATGGGATCGGACAGGTCGATCACGACGATCTCGTTGCCGTCCGAGTTGAGCATGTAGGCGTAGCCCGTCGCGGTGTCGATGGACAGGTTGTGGCTGGACACCAGCCGGTCGTCCTGCCCGCGCACGACGGCGATCTCCACGGCGTGGTGCGGCAGCCCGCGCAGGTCGATCACCTGAAGCCCCTCGTTGGGGCCGTAGGCCTCGGTCGAGACATAGGCGAACGAGCCGTAGGTCTTGATGTCGCGCCAGTAGAACGGCGCGTCCTTTGTCGGCCCGTCGATCTGGGCCACGATCTCCAGGCTGGGCACGGCCACGATCGCGATGCCCTCGACGTTGCCCATGATGGCGTACTCCGAGCCGTCGTTGGCGGTGTAGGCCCACACGTCCGACCCGCCGACGACGTCGGGGATGCCGATCGAGTCCGGGTCGCGAGGCTGGTCGGCGCCGGGGCGCGGGATGGTGGGCAGCTCGACGGTCCCGATCAGGTCCAGGCGCTGCGCGCTGGCCGGGGCGGCGGCGAGGGCCACGAGGAGGACGAAGGCGAGAAGGCGCATGGGAGTCGGGGAGATCGGGGTGGCAAGGTAGTGTGGGGAGCGCCGGCACGGGCACGGCCTGCGCCCACCTCGGCGGCACGCCCGAGGCCGGCACGCCCCAAGCTGGCACGCCCCAAGCTGGCACGCCGGCCCCAGCGTCTGCGGAAACGGCGCGGCGCCTCGGCCCCGGCGAACCCGCCGCCGCCCGGCCCGTCTCACCCTCTCCCCTCTGATTTCCCACCTCTTATGTCCCTGCACGCCGTCATCATGGCCGGCGGTGTCGGCAGCCGGTTCTGGCCGCGCAGCCGGCGCTCGACGCCTAAGCAATTTTTGGACGTCTTCGGCGACGCTTCCCTGATTCAGAACACCTTCGCCCGGCTCCAGCCGCTCGTCCAGCCGGACCACGTCTGGGTGGTCACCAACGACAACTACGTCGAGATCACGCACCAGCACCTGCCCGCCGTCCCCGAGGCCCAGATCCTGGGCGAGCCCGTCGCCCGCAACACGGCGCCGTGCATCGCGCTGGCCGCGGCCAAGCTGCTCGCCCAAGACCCGGACGCGACCATGATCGTGCTCCCGGCCGACCACCTGATCGCGGACGTCGGGCGCTTCCACCAAGTCCTCCAGGCGGCCGTCGAGGCGGCCCAGGCCGGCGCGCTCGTCACGATTGGCATCCAGCCGACGCACCCGGAGACCGGCTACGGCTACGTCCAGTACGACCTGGAAGGCGACGGCCGCCCCGGCGAGGTGCTCCCCGCCGGCGCCCCGCCGGCGGCGTACCCCGTGCTCACGTTCGCCGAGAAGCCCGACCTCCCGACGGCCGAGCGCTTTCTCGACGCGGGCGACTTCCTGTGGAACTCCGGCATGTTCATCTGGCGCGCCGACGCCATCCTGGCCGCGTTCGAGCGCTACCTGCCTGCGGTCCACAAGCTGTTCGCGCCTCTCGCGGACGCGTTCGGAACCGACGGCGAGACCGCGGCCATCGCCGACGCCTACGAGCGCAGCCCCAAGATCTCCATCGACTACGGCATCATGGAGCAGGCCGAGGGCGTCCAGGTCGTGCCCGGCGCGTTCGGCTGGAGCGACGTCGGCGACTGGCGCGCCGTCCACGAGATCGCCGACAAGGACGACGCCGGCAACCGCGCCGAGGGCAACGTGATCCTGCAGGACACCGCTCGCAGCTACGCCCGCAGCTCGGAGGGCCGGCTGCTGGTGCTGGTGGGCATGACCGACGCGCTCGTCGTCGACACCGGAGACGCGGTCCTGGTGTGCCACCGCGAACAGGCCCAAAAGGTCAAGGACGTGGTCGACTTTCTGGGCGTGCACGGCATGGCCCAGTACGTCTAAAGGCCAGGAATGCCCGGAGGCCGTTCGCGCCTCCGCGCCGACACCGCGCACGCGCCGCCAGCGACCCCGCCCGCCTCGGCGCCGAGGTGGGCGTGCCCTGTATTCTGACGTCGCCCCGTCCCCGATCCTCATGCTCGCGCGACAACTGACCCGGCTCCTTCTCGCCTGCGCGTGCGCCGTGGGCGTCCAAGCCCAGCCCGTGACCGACCGGCAGGCGCTCACCCTGGACGGCGCGCAGTCCGTGATGGCAGCGGCCCACGCCGAGGCGAGCGCGAACGGATGGGACGTCGTCATCGTCATCGTCGACGCCGGAGGCCACGTCGTAGCGGTCCTGCGGATGGACGGTGCCCTGCTGCCCAGCCTGGACGTCGCACAAGGCAAGGCCCGGACGGCCGCGCTCTACCGCCGCCCAACCCCGGCCTTCGCGGACCGATTGGCCAGCGGCGACGCGGCGGTCCACGCGCTTCCAGACGTGATGCCCGTCGAAGGCGGCCTCCCGATCCTCGTGGACGGAGAGGTGATCGGGGCCGTCGGCGTCAGCGGGATCCAGGCTGTGCAGGACGCCCAGATCGCCCAGGCGGGCATTGACGCTCTGCTCCGGCTGCTCGGAGACTGAGCCCGGGTCGTCGCAGCGGCGACCTGGCCCGCCTCGGCGCCGAGGCGGGGACGTCAGGGCGCACAGCGTTCGCACCTGAGACCGAGGGGTGTCAGCGTCCGCACGTTCCTTGCCTCTTCACCGAAAAGCGTGAAACCGGACGCCTGGGAGCCCGTACTGACGCGGAAGTTCCCAAAGTGACCACCCGGTCACCTTCCGACTCAGCAGCCCACGTGGAAATCGACGCCCCCCTTCTCAGCCGCCGGGAACGCGAGCGCGTCGCACGCCGCGAGGCCATGCTCGACGCGGCCCTGACCGTCTTCGCCGACAACGGCTTCGAGGGCGCGACCGTCGACGAGATCGCCGAGCGCGCCGAGTTCGGCAAGGGCACCATCTACAACTACTTCCCCGACGGCAAGGACGAGCTCTACATGGCCCTGTTCGAGGAGCGCGTGTCGGGGGGCCTGCGCGAGGTGATCGAGGCCTCGTTTCCCAGCGGCCTCGACCTGACCTCGCCCGCCTCGGTGCGCGCGGCGTTCCGCGCCTTTATCGCTCGGCTGCTGCACCAGTTCAAAAACGCGCGCGGGCCGCTGCTGATGTTCATGAAGGAGGGGCATCGGACTCAGATCAGCGCCGAGCACCGGGCCACGTTCGCTCGGCACCATGCGGGCTTGATGGAGGCCGTCGCTCGGCCGATCGAGCGCGCCATCGAGGCGGGCGCGCTGCGTCCTCTCCCGGCACACTCCCTGGCGCATGTCCTGATGGGCAACGTGCGCGGCTTCCTGATGTCCGAGATCGACGCCGACTGCGACCCCTCGGGCACGCTCGCGCCCGCGCCGTTCGGCTCGGCCGACGAGGCCGCCGAGTTTCTCACGACTGTTCTCTTCGACGGCCTGCTCGCTCCTGGCGCGCGCCCGTCCTCCGACGCATGACCCGGCTGCTCTCCCTGTTGCTCCTCGCGTCCGCCGCCAGCCTGGCGAGCGCCCAGACGGTCCGGGTCGACTCGGCCTACGTCGCTGGGGCGTTTGAGCAGGACTCGGCCCCGGCCGGCACGCTGCGGCTGACGCTCGACGGGGCCATCGAGATCGCGCTCCAGCGCGCCTACGCCATCCGCCTGGCCGGGCTCGACGTCGAGACGGCCCAGTCCCAGGTGCGCGAGGCGTACGGTTCGCTCTACCCCCGCCTCGACGCGTCGTCGGGCTACACGCGCAACATTATCCAGGCCAACCCCTTTGCGGGCTCGTCGGCGGGCAACATCTTCAGCGGCCTCGGGGCGATCGGCTGGATCGCGTTCAACGAGAGCGCCCGGACGGACGAGGACCCGACGACCGTGCCGATCTCGTTCCAGCAGTACAACGAGCGCGTGCTCCAGGGCCAGCAGGCGGCCGGCTTCAACCCGGGCGAGGGCGGCGCCAACCCCTTCGGAACGGACAACTCGTTTACCAACACGCTGTCGCTGAGCCAGCCGATCTACTCGGGCGTGGCGTTCGCAGCCGTCAAGGGGGCGCGCAGCTTGGTCGAGATCAACGAGGTGGCCGTCGAGCAGCGCCAGGACGAGACGATCGACCAGACGCGCCAGGCGTTCTACCGCGCGCTGCTGGCCCAGGAGCAGGCCAACGTCCAGCGCGCCTCGCTCCAGCGCTCGCGCGAGACTTACGGCGACGCGGCCTTGCTGGTGGCCCAGGGCGTCCGGCCCGTGCTGGAGCGGCTCAACGCCGAGGTGGACCTGGCCAACGCCGAGACGGGCGTCGTGACGTCGGAGGCGCAGGCGGCGTCGGCGCGCGACCAGCTGCTGCTGACGCTGGGCCTGCCGGTCGAGGCGGACGTGGTGCTGGACGGCCGCCTGGCGCCTCCCGCCGACGCGCTGTTCCAGACGGTCGGGCTGGCGGTTGCGGCCGAGCGCGCGCTCGGCCTGCGGCCCGACGTGCGGCAGGCGGCGCTGGCCATCCGCCTCAACGAGGTGCAGCGCAACATCACGCGCGCCGGCCTCTACCCCACGCTGAGCGCGGTCGTGAACGCGAGCTACAACGCCAACGTCCCCGACGACCGCTCGTTCGTGACCGCCCCCAACCCGTCCGACCCGTTCACGTTCGAGACCGGCTCGACCGGCTTTTTCTCCGGCGACTACTGGCAACCCGCGCTGTCGGTGGGGCTGCGCGCCAACTGGAACCTGTTCGACGGCTTCCAGACGCGCCGCCGCATCCAGCAAAACCAGATCGCGATTGACCAGGCGGTGATCCAGTTGGAGCAGGTCCGCAACGCGGCTTCGCTCGAAGTCGCCGGCGCCATCCGCCAGCTGGAGAGCGCGCGCCAGCGGCTGGGCACCCAGGCGCGCACCGTGCGCACGGCCGAGACGGCGTTCACGTTCGCCTCGGCCCGCCTCGGTGAAGGCGTCGCCAGCCAGGTCGACGTCCGGGTGTCGAGCCAGAACCTGGACCTGGCGCGGCTCAACTACTTGCAGGCCGTCTACGACGCGCTCGTGGCCCGGAGCGCGTACGAGCGCGCGACGGGCATTATCGAACCGACGGCCCTCGACGTGGCCCCGCCGTCCGAGACGCCTGCCGTTGTCACGCCGGTTGCGGCGACCGATTCCGACTGACCCTTCGCCGGATGCCTCCGGCCCGCGGCGCCGTGCGGCGCCACCGCTTTTCCCTTGCCAGGACGCGGCTCGTCCTGCCCCTCTGCGACCTCCCATGCGACACGCTCTTCTCCTCCTGCCGGCTCTCGCCCTGGCCGCGTGCGGCGGCCCCCCCGACGACGCGGCCGAGGCGGACGCCCCGCGCGACACGTCCGTCCCCGTCGAGGTGCTGGTCGCCGACCCAGGCTACTTCGAGGACACGATCGAGCTGACCGGCACCGTCGACGCCACCAACGACGCCTCGCTGTCGCCCGACGTGCCCGGGATGCTGACCTACGTCGCGCCGGTCGGCACGTTTGTGCGCGCCGGGCAGACGGTCGCCCAGGTGCGCGCGACGACGCAGCGGGCCGGCGTGGCTCAGAGCCAGGCGGGCGTCGCCCAGGGCCGGGCCGGCGTCGCCCAGGCCCAGGCCTCGGTCATCGGGGCGGAGGCGGGCGTCCGAGCCGCGCGCGCCCAGCGCGAGGCCGCCCAGGCCGGGCTCGACCTGGCGCTCGACCAGTACCGCCGCCAGCTTCCGCTGTACCGCGACTCGATCCTGTCGGCGCTGGAGTTCCGCCAGGTCGAGACCCAGGTGTCGCAGGCGCGCGCCCAGGTCGCCCAGGCGGATGCCGGGATCGCGCAGGCCCAGGGCCAGGTGAGCGCGGGGCGCGAGGGCGTGCGCGCGGCGCGTGCCCAGGTCGAAGCCGCCCAGGCGGGCGTGTCGAGCGCCCAGAGCCAGCTGGCCTCGACGCGCTTGGTGGCGCCGTTCTCGGGCGTCGTGGAGGCCCGGCTGCAGGAGACCGGAGAGCTGGCGTCGCCGGGCCAGCCGGTGATCCGGCTGGTGGGCGCAGGCAGCGTCAAGGTGACCGCCGGCGTGCCGGAGCGCTACGCGGGCGAGATCGAGCAGGGCACCCAGGTGGCGGTCAGCCCCAACGCCTACGCCGTCGAGCCCCGAGGCGGCCGCGTCTCGTTCGTGGGCGCCGCCATCGACACCCAGTCGCGCACGTTCCCGATCGAGGTGTCGGTCGAGAACGCCGACCGCTCGCTCAAGCCGTCCATGGTGGTTCGCCTGGACGTGACGCGCGAGGTGCTCAGCGGCGTGATCGTGGTGCCGAGCGAGGCGATCGTGCGCGACGAGCGCGGCACGTCCGTGTTCGTGGTCGCCAGCGACACGTCGGGGACAATCGCCAGCCGCCGCGTGGTCGAGCTGGGGCCCAACGCCGGCGCCACGATCGTGCTCCGGTCGGGCGTCGAGCCCGGCGACAAGATCATCGTGTCCGGCGCGGGCGACCTGGCCGAGGGCGAGCGCGTCCGGGTCACCGAGACGCGCGCGCCGCTGGCCGCCGGCCGGCCCGCCTCGGTGGCCTCGCAGCCGGAGTCAGCCCCGACCACCGCCTCGGCCGCACGTACCCCCTCGGCGGCCGTCCGAGACGAGGAGTGACCGGAGACGCCTGACGGGCCCGCGCCGTCCCGCACGCTCCGCCCCCCAGCTTTCCGACCCATGAAAATCACCGACCTCTCGATCTCCAACCGCACGGCCGTCATCGTGCTCACGCTGGCGCTGTCCGTCGGCGGGCTCGTGTCCTACGTGACGCTGCCCAAGGAGAGCCAGCCCCAGATCGAGTTTGCCCAGATCATCGTCACGACGATCTACCCCGGCGCCAGCCCGTCCGACGTCGAGGCCATCATCACCCAGGAGGTCGAGCGCGAGGTCGCCACGCTGTCCGGCCTGGACGACCTGAGGAGCACCTCGACCGAGGGCGTCTCGACGGTGATCGCGGAGTTCCTGCCCGACAAGGACATCGACGAGGCCGGCCGCGAGGTGCGCGAGGCCGTCGACCGGGCCAAGGTCGAGTTCCCGAGCGACGTCGAGGAGCCCATCGTCTCCGACATCGACTTTGCCGACTTCCCCGTCCTGACCGTCAACCTGCTCACCGACGGATCCCTCACAGCGCTGCGCGCCACGGCGGAGGACCTGCAGGACCAACTCGAAGGCGTGCCGGGCGTCAACGGCGTCGACCTGATCGGCGGGCTCGAGCGCGAGGTCCAGGTCGACATCGACCTGGCCGCGCTCCAGGGCTACAACATCTCGACGAATGACGTCGTGGAGGCGATCCGGACCGAGAACACCAACATCCCGGGCGGCTCGGTCGACGTCGGGCCCGAGAACTACCTCGTGCGCGTGGACGGCGAGATCAGCGACCCGGCCGAGATCCTGGACCTGGTGGTCGACAGCCCGGGCGGCATCCCGGTCTACGTCCGCGACGTGGCCGACGTGCGGTTCGGGTACAAGGACCGCTCCAGCTACGCCCGCCTCGACCTGCTCCAGACCGAGACCGAGGCCGGCGAGTTCGTGCCGGTCGAGGGCGCCGAGAACTTGCAGGTCATCCGCCTCAACGTCAAGAAGGCGACCGGCGAGAACATCATCGAGGTCGTGCAGGGCGTCGAGGCCGAGATCGCTGCGTTCAACTTCCCGACGGGCACCAGCTACGTGCTCACCGGCGACCAGTCCGACCAGGTCAAGACGCTCGTCGAGGACCTGGAGAACAACATCTTGGCGGGCATCATCTTCGTGATCGCCGTCCTGCTGTTCTTCCTGGGCGTCCGCAACGCCGCGTTGGTGGGGCTGGCCATCCCGCTGTCGATGTTCCTGAGCTTCCTGGTGTTCTCGGTCATGGGCCAGACCTTGAACTTTATCATCCTGTTCTCGCTCATCATCGCGCTCGGGATGCTGGTCGACAACGCGGTCGTGATCATCGAGAACATCTACCGCTTTCGCGAGGAGGGCTACAGCCGGTGGGAGGCGGCCAAGGAGGGCACGGCCGAGGTCGCGTTCGCCGTCGCGGCCTCGACCGCCACGACGGTCGCCGCGTTCGCGCCGATGCTCTTGTGGCCCGGCACGATCGGCAAGTTTATGAGCTACATGCCGCTCACGCTCATCATCACGCTGACGTCGAGCCTGTTCGTGGCGCTGATCATCAACCCGGTCATCGCGGGCTACTTCGTCAAGACCGACGCCGAGCTTCAGGCCGAGAAGGCGGCCCGTGCCGGCCGGCCGCCCAGCCGCCGCGCGCGCATGATCGGCCTGGGTGCGGTCGCGTTCACGGCGCTCGTGGTCGGCATCGCCAACTGGCGGACGCTGATCTTTCTGGCGATCGCGATCCCGGGCCTGATTCTGCTCTACCGCAAGGCGCTGGAGCCGGCCCACCAGCGGTTCGCGAACAAGACCGTGCCGCGGATGACGAACGCCTACCGCAGCTTCCTGCGCTGGATGCTGCAGCGCGACCTGAGCATGGAGCGCGGCCTGCTCCGCAACACGTTCGCCCTGGGGACCTTCTCGGCCGGATTCGTGCTGCTGATCGCGGGCGTCGCGCTCAACGCCGCTGCCGCACCGGCAGGGTTTCTGCTGATGGCGCCCGGCGGCCTGCTGCTGCTCGTCGGCGTGCTCGGGATCGTGCTTCACAGCCTGGAGACGGCGTTTCTGGGCGGGCGCGCGAGCGTCAAGGCCGGGCTGTGGTTTGGCGGCTTTATCGCGGCTCTGATCGCCTTGCTCGCGCTGGCCGGCCGGATCGACTTTGCCGAGGACGGCTTCGTGCTCGTGCTCGAACTGCTGCTGCTGCCGATTCTGATCGTGGGCGCAGGCCTGCTGGGCACACTGTTCAAGGGTCGCGAGCGCAAGACCACGTCGTTCGGCTCGCCCTACATCTTCCTGACTGACAACCGCGCGCGCCTGCTGACGGCCACGCTGGGCGTGCTCGTTGGGGTGATCGCGCTGTTCGCCGTCGCCCCGACCGGCGTCGAGTTCTTCCCGACGACGGACCCCAACTTTATCCAGATCACCGCCGAGGCGCCCGTGGGCACCACGATCGAGCGCTCCGACGAGGTCGCGAGCGAGGTGTTTGGGCGCGTCCAGGCCGTGATCGACGAGGACGCGTCGACGGCGGCCAACACCAAAAACATCGGCACGTCGGTGGGCGTGGGCGGCGACGCCCAGTTTGGCGGGGGCTCCGCCTCGGCCGAGCGCTCGACGGTGACGCTCAACATGGTCGACTACGCCCAGCGCGCCGAGCGCTCGTCGGAGACGATCCGCCGCATCCGGGAGTCGCTGGCGGGCCTGCCGGGCGTGGACCTGACCATCACCCAGGACCAGGGCGGCCCGCCGACCGGCGCCGCGGTCAACATCGAGGTCAAGGGCGACGAGTTCGAGACCATCCAGGAGATCGCCAACGGCCTCAAGGCCCGGCTCGAGGCGGCGTCCGAGGCCGGCCGCCTGCCCGGGCTGGTCGACATCCGCGACAACCTCAACTCGGGGCGGCCGGAGTACCGCGTCGAGATCGACCGCGAGCGCGCCGCGGCGTTCGGGCTGAGCACCCAGCAGGTGGCCCTGGCCGTGCGCGGCGCCGTCAACGGCGTCGAGGCGAGCAAGTACCGCGACGGCAAGGACGAGTACGACGTCACGGTGCGGCTGCGGCCCGAGGACCGCGAGTCGCTGCGCAACATCGAGAGCCTGACGGTCTTCAACGAGGGCCAGCAGGTGCCGCTCGTGGCGGTCGCGAGCATCGTGCCGGCGTCGGGCCTGGGCTCGGTGACGCGGCTGGACCAGGAGCGCGTGGTGACCGTGCTGGGCGACGCCGCGCCGGGCGCCAACGCCAACGCCGTCCTGGGCGCGGTCCGGACCGAGCTCGAGGACGCCATCGAGGCCGCCCCGGCCGGCTACTCGGTCTCGTACACCGGCGCCGACGAGGAGCAGCAGGAGAGCTTCGCGTTCCTGACGACGGCGCTCTTGATGGGCCTGTCGCTGATCACGATCATCCTGATCGCCCAGTTCAACTCGGTCAAGAACCCGCTCATCATCATGGTGGCCGTCGGCCTGAGCCTGATCGGCGTCTTGCTGGGCCTGATCCTGACGCGGACGCCGTTCGGGCTGATGACGTTTATCGGCGTGATCTCCCTCGCGGGCATTGTGGTCAACAACGCCATCGTGCTGGTCGACTACATCGAGCAACTGCGTGGCCGAGGGGTGGACAAGCAGGACGCCATCGTCGACGGCGGCGCGACGCGCCTGCGGCCGGTCCTGCTGACGGCGTTCACGACCGTGATTGGCCTGATCCCGCTGACGTTCGGCGTCAACATCGACTTTGTGGGCCTGATCGTGGACCTCAACCCGTCGTTCTCGATCGGCTCGGAGAACACCCAGTTCTGGGGGCCGATGGGCACCGCGATCATCTCGGGCCTGACGTTCGCCACGTTCCTGACGCTCGTGATCGTGCCGGTGATGTACTCGGCGTTCGACAGCCTGGCGATGCGGATTGCGGACGCGCGCAGCGTCGCGCCCGCCTCGGACCCCGCCAGCACGCCCATCCAGTTCGACGGCGACGGCTCGGCCGACGGCGACCTGGTCCCGGCGCCCGTCCCGGCGACCTAGCGCCTGGCGACCTAGCGCCAGGCCTCCCCTCCCGCCTCGGCGACGCTGCCGAGGCGGGCACACCCACCGCACTCATGTTCCGCATCACGACCGGCCTCCCCTCTCACGTCGTCGGCTTCGAGATCGACGGCACGGTGACCAAGCCCGACATCGAGGCGCTCTACCGCGAGGTCGACCGCGCGATGGACGGCGGGCACGTCCATCTGGTGGGCGCCATCACCGGCGTCGGCGGGCTGACGCTCGACGCGCTCGGGGCCAACCTCGGCAAGAGCATGGCCCTGATCACCCAGATCGGCAAGGTCGACCGCTACGCCATCGCCACCGACACGCCCTGGATCGCGCGCCTGGGCCAGCTTCAGGGCTCGCTGCTCCCCGGCCTGACCGTCCAGGTGTGGCCGACGGCCGAGCTGGACGACGCCGTCGCGTGGGCGTCGGAGCCGCTGGCGTCGTGACCGCCGGGCGCGTCCGGCGCGCGCTCCGCCTGGCGCCGACGCTGGTCATGCCCTGGGCCGTGTTCGTGTTTCTGGCCGCCCGCGTCGCCGAGGTCGGCCCCGACGACGAGACCCTGGTCGGGTCCCTGGCCCGCGCCGGGGTGATCGGGCTCGTGATCGGCATCGCCGCCGCCTGGCTGGAGAGCGGCCCGCTGGCGCGGTGGGGGCGCAAGCTTCCGCTGTGGGCGGCGCTGATGGCGCGGACGGTGTCGTACGCCGCCGTGGTCGTGTTGGCGCTGGCCGTCATGATCGCGGTCGGCGCCTGGATCCAGGCCCGCGCGAGCCTGCTGCAAGCTGTTCGCTCCCCTGAGTTTGAGGCGATGGTCTCGGGGACCTCGTTCTGGGTGTTTCTGGCGCTGCTGATGGTCGCCAGCTTCATCATCAACTTTGTGCTCCAGCTGCGGCGCGTGCTCGGCCCAGAGACCATGCGCGCCCTGTTCCTGGGCACGTACCGCCGGCCTCGGCGCGAAGAGCGCGCGTTCGTCTTCCTGGACCTGACCGACTCGACGGTCTGGGCAGAGCGCCTGGGCCCGCTGGCGTTCACCGACTTCAAAAACGACTTTTTCGCCGACGTCGCCGAGCCGGTCCTGGCCACGGGCGGCCGGATCGTGCAGTACGTCGGCGACGAGGTGATGGTGTCGTGGCCCATGAAGCGTGCCCTGCGCGACGCCGCGCCCGTCCAGTTCGTGTTTTTGGTCGAGGAGCGCGTCGCCAAAAACGCCGAGCGGTACCTGCAGCGCTACGGCGAGGTGCCGCGCTTCAAGGCGGGCTGCCACGGCGGCTGGGTGGTGACGGCCGAGGTGGGCGACCTCAAGCGCGACATCGTCCACTCGGGCGACGTCGTCAACACGGCGGCGCGCATTGAGGGCGAGTGCCGGCCGCGCGGGCATCGGCTGCTGGTCTCGGACGAGATGATGGCCCGGATGCCAGCGCTCGCTGGCGCCGTGCGCACGGACCTCGGCCCGGCGGCGCTGCGGGGGAAGAGCGAGTCGGTGGGGCTGGTCTCGGTCACGCGCGCCTAGCGGCGGCGGCAGGGCTCCTCGCCACGACGGCGAGGCGTCGCCTGGGACGCACGGCCTCCGTCCAATGCGCCCGCCTCGGTGCGCCCGCCGCTGTGGCCGAGGGGCTCCGCGGAGTGGCCGAGGCGGGGTCAGCCGTCCGCGGCCAGGCCTCCGGCGGCGAAAAACGACCGCAGCTCGGCCAGCGTACCCGGCGTCGAGGGCGTGTCGCGCACGACGCAACCCTGGGCCAGCACCAGCACCCGGCTGCACACGTCGACAACGTGGTCGAGGTCGTGGCTCGACACCAAGACGGTCGCGCCACGAGCGCCGGCCTGGCCAATCAGGCCCTCCAGCGCGATGCGCGCGCCGGGGTCGAGGTTGGCGAACGGCTCGTCCAAGATCACTAGGTCGGGCTCGGTGATGAGCGCGCCCACGATCCCCACCTTGCCGGCATTGCCCAGCGACAGGTCGCGGATCAGCCGCCCCGACGACAACGCCTCGCCCAGAAACAGCGCAAACGACTCGACGCGGGCGTCGATCGCCCCGGGGCCGATGCCGTACGCGCCGCCCACGAACCGGAGGTACTCCTGGGGCCGCAGGTAGTCGATCAGGAAGCCGGCGTCGAGGTACGACCCGACGCGGCGCTTCCACCCCAGATCGGCCCCGCCCACGCGGACGCCGTCCAGCTCGACGTGCCCGGCCGTCGGCGCGATCAGGTCCAGCGCCAGCCGGAGCAGCGTCGTCTTGCCCGCCCCGTTGTTGCCGACCAGCCCGACCACCTCGCCCGGAGCGATGCCGAGGCGGGCCAGGGACAGGGCGGTGGCGTCGCCGTAGCGCTTGACGAGGCCGTCGGCGACCAGGGAGAGTCCGGGCATGGGAGTCTAGAGCGTGGCGCGGAAGCGGGCGCCGACGGCGTGCCGCTGGCGCGTGATGCGGGCGGCCAGCGCGCGCATCCACCACGGGGATGCGAGCAGGCCGGCCAGTCCCAGCCCAGCCGCGACGGCGGTGCCGGCGGCGGGCCCGGCGAGCGAGATCGGGAGGCCGGCCAGCAACGCCGTCGCGCCGATCATCGCCTGGCCGCCGAACGACTGGACCTTGTAGTTGAACGCGACGCGGCCCGACAGGTCGATGGGCTTGGGGCCCAGCGTCGAGCCCCACAGCGCCGCCGGCGCCAGCACGCCCAGGCTGAACAGCACCGACACGCCAATCACCCAGACCGCCTGGGGCTTGAGCGCCAGCACGACCACCGCCTGAACCAGCCCCAGCCCGGCGGTCGCGGCGACCATCACGGCCATCTTGGCGCGGACAAAGTCGTCGACAGCACCGGGCAGCGTCATCAGCCGGTCGTAGTGGCCGCTGGCGAACGGGACGGCAAACTGACCGACCGAGCCCGCGAGCGCGCCGGACGAGAACACCAGGACCAGGTCGGCCAGCAACTCGCTGTCCCGCACCACGGCGACGACGGTCAGGCCGATGCTCAGCAGCACGGCGTTGACGGTGATGCCGCGCGGGTACGACGTCCGCGTGATCAGCCGCCACTCCAGGTCCACAAACGCCCGGACGCCGGGGTGCTCGAACCCTGCGCGCCTGCCGCCCCGCCGCGTCCGGACGCCTCCCGCATCGAGCGACAGCGCGGATGTGATGCCGGCCACGCCCCACGCCAGGGCGCCAGCGGCGGTGGCCAGCAGAGCTGCCGCAATCCACACGCCGCCGATTCGAGACTGAGCCAGCAGTCCGCCCGTCGCCAGGTCGAGGCCGGCGACGCCGCCCACGCTCAGTGCGACGGCCAGGACCACCGCAGCGGGGCGGTCGCCCAGACGCGTCTTCCAGGCCACCAGCACCGCGTGCGACAGCAGCACCACTGCGACGACGGCCAGCGCCCACGCCCAGGCTCCGCCCGGCCCGTCGGCAGCCCAAACCACGCGGACCGCGAACGGGATCGCGAACGCCAGCGGCGCCACGTTGAACGGCGACACCAGCGACCGCAGCAGAACGCCGGCCGCGACCCGACGGCGAGACACGGGCAGCAGCAAAAACGCCTGGGCCCCGCGCGTCGGGACCGACTGAAACAGCAGGCGCGCGCCGGTCAGCGCGCCCAGGGCGGGCAGCAGCCAGGTTTCGACCAGAGCGAGCGCGTCCACGCCCGGCGCCACGACGCCCAGCAGGTCGGGCAGCACCACGCCCAGGATGGCCGCCGCGCCGACCGCGTAGACCACGCCGGCCGCCTTGAGCGCCGCCAGCGCCAGCCGGCCGGCGAGGGAGGGCGCTCGCCAAAACGCGAGCGCCTGGAGGCGGAGGAGCGAAACCAGCACGAGCGCAGAGGGACCGGTTCAGTATCGCTCATTGCGCGCTCGGCTGAACCCACCCTCCCCGCCTCGGCGCGGGCATGGGCCGGGCCACGCTGCGCCCAGACCGAGGCAGAACGCCGGACCCCTCGGGATCCCATCGGAGTACGGGGAGCTCCCATTGCCCCCGCCATGCCGCTCGCTCTCGCCCTCGTCCCCGGCCCCGCTGGTGCCGCCGCCGGCTCCGGCTCGCTGACGCTGCTCATCATCTACGTCTCGGTCGCCATCGGCGTCAGCTTTCTGTGCTCCATCCTCGAGGCCGTCCTGCTGAGCGTGTCGCCGGCCTACATGGGCACGCTGTCCGCCAGCAAGCCCAAGGTCGCCGACCGCCTGCGCGAGCTCAAGACCGACGTCGAGCGCCCTCTCGCGGCGATCCTGAGCCTCAACACCGTGGCCCACACGATTGGGGCGGCGGGCGCCGGCGCCGAGGCCGCGGCCTACTACGGGGAAGCGTCGATCGGCATCTTTTCGGCCGTCCTCACGCTGGGCATCCTGATCCTGTCCGAGATCATTCCCAAGACGCTGGGCGCGGTCTACTGGCGCGGGCTGGCCCCGCTCGTGGCGAGCATCCTGCCCATCCTGATCTGGATCACGATCCCGCTGGTGTGGCTCTCCCAGGGCATCACCAAGCTGATCGCGCGTGGCGAAAAGGAAGGCCAGGTGAGCCGCGAGGAGCTGGCGGCGCTGGCCCAGATCGGCACCGACGAGGGCGTGTTCGACGAGACCGAGGGCCGGATCCTGCGCAGCCTGTTCCGCTTCCGAGAGCTGACCGCCGGCGACGTGATGACGCCCCGGACGGTCATCATGGCCTACCCCGAGTCGACGCCGCTGTCCGAGATCGCCCAGGGCGACCTGCGCTTTTCGCGCCTGCCCATCTACGGCACCGACCGCGACGACATCTCCGGCTTCGTGCTCAAGGACCACGTGCTGTCGGCCGTCGCCGGGGGCCGGGGCGACGAGCCCGCCTCCGTTCTCTCGCGCGACCTGCTGACCGTCCCCGCCTCGCTGCCCTTGCCCGAGTTGTTCGACCAGTTGCTGGAGCGGCGCGAGCACCTGGCGCTCGTCGTGGGCCCGTACGGGGGCACCGCGGGCGTGGCCTCGGTCGAGGACGTGGTCGAGACGCTGCTGGGCCTCGAAATCCAGGACGAGTCGGACACGCACCACGACATGCAGGCCGAGGCGCGGGCGCAGTGGACCGAGCGGGCGCTCCGCCTCGGCATCGTGCACGACGGAGCCGAGGCGGAGGCGGCCGTCGCGGAGGCGTCTCACGACGCAAAGGCCGCGGCCCAGTTCGGCATCACCGGTGGCGAGCCGCCCGCCATCACCTGAGGCCCCCTGGCCCTGCGGGCGGGCGACGCCGCCAGCGGCCCTGCGGAGAATCTCCGGCTCAGGCGCCTACCGCCCGCGTCGCCCACCGCCCGCGTGCGGCAGCCTGGACGGTCGGCGTGAGGCCCGACCTTCGGTGGCAACGGCGGCCGAGGTGTGCGCGGCCGTTCTGATGCCTTCCGGGCTTTACCCGACGTTGGGCGTGTCGGTCTCGGACCGGGTCACGCGGTCCAGCGCGTGGCCGAGGCCGGCACGTCGCGAACGTCTGCGCGCGCCCGCGGGGGGCTCCACTCCAGCGGCGCAGACGGCGCGACCGCGGCGCGGCGGGCCGCCTCGGCCATCGCCGGGCGCCCCTGTCGCGCAAAGGTGTTCGCCATCGCGAGCAGACGGTCAGAAGCAGAGGGACGGTCGGAAGGCATCGGAGGCACAGAGGATGGGACGATCGAACAAAAGAAGGGCTGACCCCAACATCGGACAGACCCCCTCGCCTTCCTATGGAGGAGTCCCGGATCTGACGGCGGGAGATTTCCCAACGACGCTTCTGGCGGACGCCTGTGACACGGCTCGTGACACCCCGAGGCGTTCGCCGCGCGGAGAGCCAGGACCCGTCGCAGCGGGCGACGCGCTCGGTCCGCGCAAGCGTCTTCGGCATCGCCGTAGCTTGCGCCATGCGCCGCCTCGACCACTTTCCCGACGCCCACCTCCGCCAGTTCCAGCGCCCTGGGCTGCCGCCGCCGGACCAGATCGAGAGCGTCTACCTGATCGGCATCTGCGGCAAGGGCATGGGCGCCCTCGCCGAGCTGCTGGCCGCCGCCGGCTACCGCGTCTCAGGTTCTGACGAGGCCGCCTACCCGCCCATGTCAACGCGGCTGGCCGCGGCCGGCATCACGGTCCTGGAAGGCTACGACCCCGCCCACCTCGACGCCCCAGTGGACCTGGTCGTGGTCGGCAACGCGGCCACGCCCGACCACCCCGAGGCGGCCGCGGCGCGCGAGCGCGGGCTGGTGCAAGCGTCGCTGCCCGAGACGCTGGCCCACCTGTTCCTGTCGGCGCGGCAGCCGGCTGTGGTCGCGGGCACGCACGGCAAAACCACCACGACGGGCCTGCTGGTCCACGTGCTGCGGACGGCGGGCCTGGACCCCGGCTTCCTGGTCGGCGGCGTGCTGGTCGGCGAGGAGCGGACCGCCGCGCCCGGCTCAGGGCCGGTCTTCGCCGTCGAGGGCGACGAGTACGACGCGGCCTACTTCGACAAGCGGCCCAAGATGGTGCTCTACCGCCCGCACCGCGCCATCGTGACCAGCCTGGAGTTCGACCACGCCGACATCTACGCCGACTGGGCCGAGTACCGCCGCGCCTTCCAAGCCTTCGCCACGCTGCCTCCGCCCAACGGCCTGCTGGTGCTCAACGGCCAAGAGCCTGACGTGATGGAACTGGCCGGCTGGACCTGGGCGCGCGTCCAGACCTACGGCATCGAGGCCGACAGCGGCGAGGCGCAAGGCGCGGCGTTCGACGTCGCCGCGCGCGGCTTGCGGCCCCACGACGGCGGCCAGGCGTTCACGCTCGTGGTGGACGGCGAGCCCGTCGCCGACGTCGACCTCCCGCTCGGCGGGCGCTACAACGCCTTGAACGCGCTCGCCGTCGCCGCCGTCGCGCTCGACGCCGGAGCCACGGCCGCCCAGGTCGCTCGCGGGCTGGGCTCGTTCGCGGGCATGAAGCGGCGCCAGGAGGTGCGCCACGACGGCGAGGTGCTGGTCGTGGACGACTTCGCGCACCACCCCACGGCCGTCGCGGCCACCATCCAGGGCGCGCGCGAGCGCTGGCCCGGCCGCCGCGTGGTCGCCGTGTTCGAGCCGCGCTCCAACTCGTCGCGCCGCTCGGCTTTCCAGGCGCCCTACGCCCAAGCGCTCGCGACCGCCGACGCCCTGTTCTTGTCCACGCCGCCGCTGCGCCACAACGACGACCCGGCCGACTTCGTCGACCCCGACGCCATCGCCCAGGCGGTCACCGAGGCGGGCACCTCGGCCTCGGCGTACGCGTCGGCCGAGACGCTGCTGCCGGATCTGGTCGCGGCCCTCCGCCCGGGCGACCTGGTGCTGGTCATGTCGAACGGCTCGTTCGACGGACTCGTGGCCAAGCTGGCCGCGGCGCTGGGCGAGCCGTCGTGACGCCGTTCGCCGACCGCCCCGACGCCCTGGGCCGCCGCGTCACGCTCGCCGCCCCGCCGCGCCGCATCGTGTCGCTGGTCCCCAGCCAGACCGAGCTCTTGGCCTACCTCGGGCTCGACGCCGAGGTGGTCGGGCTGACCCGGTTCTGCGTCCACCCCGACGGCTGGAAGGCACGCAAGCGGATCGTCGGCGGGACGAAGAACGTGGACGTCGAGCGCGTTCGGGCGCTGGCGCCGGACCTGGTGATCGCCAACCGCGAGGAGAACGTCCGCGAGCAGGTCGAGGCCATTGCGGCGTTCTGCCCGGTCTGGGTGACCGACGTCGCCACGGTCGAGGACTCGCTCGCCATGACGCGCGACCTGGGCGAGGTCACCGGCCGCGCCCCCGAGGCGGGCCGCCTGGCCGACGGCATCGAGGCGGCGTTCGGCGCGCTGCCCAGCTGGCCGCCCGTCCGCGCGCTCTACCTGATCTGGCGCGACCCCTGGATGGCGGCCGGCCGCGACACCATCATCGCCGACGTGATGGCGCGCGCCGGACTCTCCAACGTCCTGGCCGACCGCGACCGCTACCCGTCGCTGACTGACGGCGACCTGACGGCGCTCGCTCCCGAGGCCGTCCTGCTCTCGTCGGAGCCGTACCCGTTTACAGACGCGCACATCGCCGAGGTCCAGGCTCTCGTTCCCAGCGCCCAGATCCAGCTGGTCGATGGCGAGGCGTTCTCGTGGTACGGTAGCCGCTTGCTCGCCACACCCGACGCCCTCGGCCAGCTGCGCGCCACTCTCGATTCGCCAACGCTTGACGGCACCTCGGCGGGCAGGGCCGAGTAGACCCCCCTCACCCGTCTGCCGCCCCATGCCCTACGCCGCCACCTCCGACCAACCCGCCCGCGCCTCCGGCACCTTCCACCTCGGGGACGGCCTGGAGGTGCACCGCCTGGGCTACGGCGCCATGCGCATCACCGGCGACGGCGTCTGGGGGCCGCCCGCGGACCATGACGAGTCGATTCGGGTGCTCGAGCGCGCCGTCGAACTCGGCATCGACTTTATCGACACCGCCGACAGCTACGGGCCGTTCGTGTCCGAGGACCTGATCGCCAACGCACTCGCGCCCTACCCCGACGGGCTCGTCGTCGCCACCAAGGGCGGGCTGCTCCGCACCGGACCCGGCGACTGGCGCCTGTTGGCCAAGCCCGACTACCTGCGCCAGGCCGTGCGGATGTCGCTGCGCCGATTGAAGCTCGACACCATCGACCTGTACCAGTTGCACCGCATCGACCCCGAGGTGGACGCAGCCGACCAGTTCGCGGTCTTGAAGGAGTTTCAGGACGAGGGCCTGGTGCGCTTGGTCGGGCTCAGCGAAGTCGGCGTGGACGAGATCCAGGCGGCTCAGGACGCCGGGCTGACCGTCGCGACGGTCCAGAACGAGTACAACCTGGGAACGCGCAAGTCGGAGGACGTGCTCGACTTCTGCGAGGCGGAGGGCATCGGCTTTATCCCGTGGTACCCGCTCAACGCCGGCAAGCTGGCCGACGCCGCCGTGCTGGATGATGCGGCTCAGCAGCTCGGCGCGTCCAAGAGTCAGGTGGCGCTGGCCTGGCTGCTCAAGCGCTCGCCGGTGATGCTGCCCATCCCGGGCACGTCGAGCGTGGCGCACCTGGAGGAGAACACGGCGGCGGCCGAGATCGAGATGCCGGACGACCTGTTCGAGACGCTCGACCAAGCCGCCCAGGCAGCGGCCTAGGCCCGAGACGAACGCTGCAGCAGGCGGCGCACGACGACGGCGGCGCCCACCAGCGCCGCGACCCGAAGCGGGCCCGGGTCGGAGGCGGGCGGAGGCACCTGGACCACGCCCCGCTCGCCGTCGAAGCGGGCGGGCGTGGGCACGTAGCGCCCATGCGCAGGCCGGTGCGAGCGGTCGGCGAAGGTTACCAGTCGCTCGGCCGCGCCGTCGCGAATGGTGCGGCCGTGCCCGGCCGCCAGCACTGCCGGGCGCAGCGCGGCCACCTGCCGGACGCTCTCCGACGCCGCCGTCCAGTCGGGCACGAACGGGACGGGCGAGCGAGACACCCGGCGGGCGTGCGTGACCTGGGCCACCCACGAGTCCAGGTCCATCGTCGCGACGGCGTCACCGGCGATCAGCGTTCGGTCGGACTCGCGGAACAGCGACACGTGGCCGGGCGCGTGGCCCGGGGTGTGAAGCCAGCGCCAGCCGCTCAGCCCGGGCACGGACCCGTCGGCGGGGAGCGGGCGGACCCGAGCCCCGAAGTCGTAGCCGGAGGTCGGGAAGAATCGGGACAGGAATGCGATGGCCCCGCCCATGGTCGGGTCTTGCGGCGGATAGTCGGAGCGGCCGGTCAGAAACGGGAGTTCGTCAGTGTGCGCGTAGATCGGCACGTTCCAATCGTTCGCCAGGGCCTGCGCGTTGCCCGCGTGGTCAAAGTGCCCGTGCGTCAAGACGATGGCCGTGGGCGGCCGGTCGCCGAACCGCGCTCGGGCGGCGCGCCGAATCCACGACGCCGTCCCAGGCACGCCCGTGTCGACCAAGACCCAGCCATCTTGTGCTCCGACCAGGAAGGCATTGACGAACAAGGTGGGGACACGAACGACGTCGTCGCGGACGAGGTCGGTGCCGGGCAGGGTAGGCATGGCGAGGGCGGAGCGTGCAGCGAGAGCGGGTCAACGGCAAGCGCAGCGCGGGGGTCCGTCGGTCCGCCTTGACGAGGCCGATGTCGTGTCGTTGATTGAACGGATGCGACGACGCGCGCTCCAGTCTCTCGTCGGGATGGTGGCCTGTGTGGCGCTGGCCTTGGGCGCTCAGGCCCAGCCTGCGGCTGTGTCCGGGACGGTTCGCGACGCCAGCGGCGAGGCGTTGCCTGGCGTCAGCGTCTACCTGTCCGGCACGACGCGCGGGGCAGCGTCGGACCGCGACGGCCGCTACCGGATCGAGGCCGTCGCGCCGGGCAGCTACCGCCTGATCGGGTCGATGGTCGGGTTCGAGCCCGCAGGCCACTCCATCCGACTGGCGCCCGGCGCCGCGCTGGTGGCGAACCTGACCCTGTCCGAGCAGACCGCCGACCTGACGCCCGTGACCGTCGAGGCCCAGGCCGACCGCCGCTGGCAGCGCCACCTCGCTCGGTTCAGCGAGACGCTGCTGGGCGAGTCCGCCAACGCCGACTCGACGCGCATTCTGAACCCCGAGGTGCTCGACTTCTCGTCGCGTTGGGGCACACTGCGCGCGACCGCTCGCGCGCCGTTGGTGATCGAGAACCGCGCCCTGGGCTACCGCCTGCGCTACGACCTGTCGGCGTTCAGCGCCAGCAGCAGCGTCGTCCGCTACGACGGCGACGAGGTGTTCGAGCCGATGACCCCGTCGTCGGCCGCAGAAGGGTTTCGCTGGGCCGCCGTGCGGCGCCGCGCCTGGCGGGGATCGCTCCAGCATCTGCTCCGCGCCCTGGTCGACGGGACGGCCGAGGCGGAGGGGTTCGTGCTGTCGCGGCGCACCGCAGACGTTGGCCGCCGCCAACCGGGATTCGCGTTGCCCACGACGGGGGCACGCTTGATGCGAGCCATTGGCGGCGTACCGACGCTGGTCGTCCGCGGCGAGCTTGTGGTCGAGTACACGCGCGAGCCTGAGGAGCCGAGCTACCTCCGGTCCGAGTGGTTCCAGGGGCCGCGCCGTCGTCCTGCCCCGGTGCAGCGCTCGGCGCTCACGGTGGAGCGCGTCGGGGCCGCCCTCGACCTCGACGGCACGCCCGTCGACCCGTTCGCGATCTCGTCCACCGGCCACATGGCCTTCGAGCGCCTCGCCGACCGCGTCCCCCGCGACTTTCTGCCCCTCCCCGACGAGTAGCCCGCGGCCGTGCGACCTTGGCGCGCCCGACTCTCTCCGCCCGTGCCCGATCTCGTCCGCACCCTGCTCGCTCCCGTGCTCCTGGTTCAGGGCACGCGGATGTTCGCCCGGATGCCCCGCCTCGGCGCCCCGACGGGCGACCCTGCCGGCACGGCCGGCGAGGGGCCTCCGCTGGCGCTGATGGTCACCGGCGACTCGGCGGCGGCCGGCTACGGCGTCGGCACCCAGGACGAGGCGCTGCTCGGCCGGCTCGTGGCCGGGTTCGCGCAGCGGCACCGCGTCACGTGGACGCTCCACGCTCGCTTTGGCTCGACGATTCCCAAGACGACGGCCTGGCTGGCCAGGCAAGAGCCGTCAAGGCAGGACGTCGTCGTGGTGTCGGTGGGGCTCAACGACGTCCTCGCCGGCGCCGGGCTGGCGGAGTGGCTCCGGGGATACGACCGGCTGGCCGAGGTCCTGCGCGACCGCTTCACGCCCGGCCAGGTTGTGGTCTCGGGCCTGCCACCGATCGGCGAGTTCCCGGCGCTGCCCCAGCCCATGCGCTGGGTGATCGGGCGCCAGCGCGACCGCCACGACGCTGCGCTCCGGGCGTGGTGCGAGCGCCAGCCCGACGTGCGCTACGTCGAGACGGGCGCCAGCGCGACCGGGCCGATGAGCCGGGCCGAGACCTCGGTCGCGGCGGTGATGTCGCGCGACGGCTTCCATCCCGGGCCGCGCGTCTACCAGCTGTGGGCCGAGCGCGTCATCCAGGTGACCGGCTTGTAGCTGCGACGCAGCCCACCTCGGGGCCTCGGCCCGCGCAGCCACCGAGGCGGGAGGACCTAGCGTCGCTCGGCCCGGACCGGGATCGGGCCCGACGGCCGCAGCGTGACCGACCCGACCGGCGCGGGCAGCGCTCCAGCCATCCGAATGCGCCAGCGTTGGGCAATCGCTGCCAGGATCAGCACGCCCTCGGTCCAGGCGAACTGCTCGCCGATGCAGCCCCGCCGGCCGGCGCTAAACGGGAGGTAGGCGAACTTGTGCCGGCCTGCCTTGCGCTCCGGTGCGAAGCGGTCCGGGTCGAACCGTTCGGGGTCGGTCCAGAAGCGTGGGTCGCGCTGGAGGTGCATCGGCGGCAGCAGCACCGTCGTGCCCCGAGCGACCGCCACGCCGTCCAGGTCGAGGTCGCGCGCGGCCTGGCGGCCGATCACCCAGGCGGGCGGGTACAGCCGCATCGCCTCGGCGAACACCTGGCGTGTGTAGGGCAGGGCCCGCACGTCGTCGAAGCCGGGCGGGCCGCCGAGGGCGTCCACCTCGGCGTGCAGCCGGGCCTCCACGTCAGGATGCGCCGCGACGAGCGGCCAGGCCCACGACAGCGCGACGGCGGTGGTCTCGTGGCCGGCCAGCAGCAGCGTCACCGCCTCGTCGCGGACCTCGGCGTCGGTCAGGCCTTCGCTGGTGTCCTCGTCGCGTGCGGCCAGCAGCAGGTCGAGCAGGCTGCCGTCGTCGGAGCCGTCGGCGCGGTGCTCGGCGATCACGCGGTAGACCTCGGAGTCGATCGCGGCCCGAGCGCGGCGCGTGCGCAACGTGTTGGGCGTCGGCAGCCGGGCGAACACCTCGCCGAACGGGTGCTGAGCGCCGTCGAACGCGCGCTGGCCTTGGGCGACGGCGGCCGTGATCCGGGCGCGGTCCACGTCGGCGCCGAACAGGGTCTGGGACGCGACGGCGAGGGCGAGCCGGCCCATCGAGGCCCCGAGGTCGAAGGGCTCGCCCGGCGTCCACGTCTCGGCCTCCGCCAGCGACTGGCCCACCATCACGTCGGCGTAGCCGCGCAGCCGCTGGTGGTGGAACGCGGGCAGCACCAGCTTGCGGCGCGGGCCGTGCGCAGGCTCCTCCAACGTCAGCAGCCCCAGCCCTAACACGGCCTGGGCCAGCCTCAGCCCCCGTGCCTTCGTGACGCCGCTGTTCTCGTCGATCAGGACGGCGCGGATCAGGTCCGGGTGCCGCAGCCAGACGATGCCTCGGCCGGCAGGCCCCGCCCGGACCACGTCGGCATCGGCCTGTTGCCCGGCGCGGTCCAAACGGGTGCAGGCGTCGAGCAGGTCGCGCGCGAACGCGACGATCATCTCGCCGGGGTAGCGCGCCGGGTAGTCGATCGATGCGTGCATCACAGTGGTGGGTCGTCCCGCCTCGGTGGGCCCGGGGACCGAGGCCGGCGTCTGAGCAGGACTGCCCGGAGGCTCGCCGAGGCGGGCAGGGTCAGGCGGCGGGCAGGGTCAGGCGGCGGGCGTCCAGACGTCGATGCGGTCCTCAAGGTAGCGGCGCGCGTTGTCGGCCGGGATGGTCTCCTGGGCCATCGTGTCGCGGTCGCGGACGGTGACGGTGCCGTGCTCCGTCGTGTCGCCGTCGACGGTCAGGCAGAACGGCGTCCCGATCTCGTCCTGGCGCCGGTAGCGGCGGCCGACGGCGCCCTTCTCGTCGTAGGTCACGTTGAACTGCTTCCGCAGGTCGGCCTCGATCTTGTGGGCCGCCTCCGGCATCCCGTCCTTTTTGACGAGCGGGAAGATGGCGGCGGTGAACGGCGCGAGTGCAGGGTGGAACTTCAGAACCGTCCGGCTCTCGGTCTTGTCGCCGTTCGTCACCTCCTCCTCGCGGTAGGCGTCGGACAGGATCATCAGGATGGTGCGGTCCAGGCCGACGGAGGTCTCGACGACGAACGGGACGTAGCGCTCCTGGGTCTGGGGGTCGAAGTACTCCAGCTTTTTGCCCGAGAACTCCTGGTGGCGGCTGAGGTCGAAGTCGGTCCGGCTGTGGACGCCCTCGATCTCGTTCCAGCCGAAGCCGTACTCGTACTGGATGTCCTGGGCGGCGTCGGCGTAGTGGGCCAGCTTCTCGTGCTGGTGCCAGCGCAGCTTGTCCGGGCGGATGCCATTCGCGACGTGCCACGCCATCCGCTTCTCGGACCACTCGGCGTAGGCGTCGTGCTGCTCGCCGGGCTTGACAAAGAACTGCATCTCCATCTGCTCGAACTCGCGCATCCGGAAGATGAACTGCCGGGCCACGATCTCGTTGCGGAACGCCTTGCCGATCTGGGCGATGCCGAACGGCACGGCCTGGCGCGCCGTCTCGGCGACGTCCTTGAAGTGGACGAAGATGCCCTGCGCGGTCTCGGGGCGGAGGTACAGCTTGCTCGCCTCCTCAGCCAAGGCGCCGGTCGCGGTCTCGAACATCAGGTTGAACTGGCGCACCGGGGTCCAGTCGAACGCGCCCGAGTCGGGCGCCTTGATTTCTTCGGCCTGGATGATCTCGCCGAGCGCCCCAGCGGCGTCGGTGGCGTTGAGCGCCTCGACAAAGCGAGCCTGAAGCGCGGCGGCGTTGTCGGTGCGGCCCTTTTTCTCCAGCTTGGCGATGGCGCCCTCGATGAGCTGGTCGGCGCGGTAGCGGCGGCCCGAGGCGCGGTCGTCGATGAGCGGGTCCGAGAACGCGTCGACGTGGCCGGACGCCTTCCAGACGGTCGGGTGCATCAGGATCGCCGCGTCCAGCCCGACCACGTTGTCGTGCTCGCGCACCATCGCGTTCCACCAGCGCTCGCGCACGTTGCGCTTGAGCTCGACGCCCAGCGGTCCGTAGTCGTAGACGGCGCCGAGGCCGCCGTAGATCTCGGACGACGGGAACAGGAAGCCGCGGCGCTTGGAGAGGGAGACGAGCGTGTCGAGGTCGGCCATACGGGTCGCGAGAGCGGAAGGGTGTCGGTCAAGATCGCGGCGGCCAGGACAGGGCGCCGCGAACGCCGGTCGAAAACCGTCGCCGCCTCGGCCCCGCCCGCCTCGGCCCCGCCCGCCTCGGCACCGCCCGCCTCGGCACCGCCCGCCTCGGCACCGAGGCGGGCACCCTCGCGCGCGGTGGCTGGGGTCGGGGGCGCTCCGACTCTGGGTCTCTGGCGGACCCATGCGCGAGCCGGCCTCGTACGCCAGCCATGCGCCTTGCCTTCCTGCTCGCAGCCGTGGCTGCCTGCGCCAGTCCCTCCCCCACCGCCGGCCCGCCGGCCTCGCCCCCGCTCGCCATGCCGGCCGATTCCACGATGATGCTGTTCGACTTTCAAGGCCCCGACGCCCCGCGGTGGACCATCGAGAACGATGGCGTGATGGGCGGGCGGTCCAAGGGGTTCGTCGAGACCGACGGCGGGACGATGGTGTTCACGGGCGAGGTCGTGACCGAGGGCGGCGGCTTCACCTCGGTCCGCGGCGAGCGCGCGGTCGACCTGTCGGCCTACGACGGCATCGAGCTGCGCGTCCGCGGCGGCGGGCGCACGTTCGAGCTCGACGTGGACGACGGCACGACGCACCGCGGCCGCGAGGTCAACCGCCAGTCGCCGTTCCCGACCACCGAGGACTGGGCGACGGTCCGCGTGCCGTTCTCCGACCTGGAGACGACCGCGCACGGCGACCCGGTGACGGTCGACGCGCTCGACCGCACGGCCATCCAGACGCTGGGCATCTACATCGCCGACGGCATCGACGGCCCGTTCCGGCTGGAGGTGGACTGGATCCGGGCGTACTAACGCGCCCCCTTTAGTGCCGAGGGGGGCTCAGCGCCTGGGCTACCTCGGTGCGCTGGCGGGCCGCCTCGGCGAGTGCGGCGGCCACCTCGGGGTAGCCCTCCGCCACGCGTCTGTACATGGCCCGGTCGAGCACGTAGAGATCCGAAGCCGTGACCGCGCGCACCGTCGCAGTGCGCTCGACGTCGTGGACGAGCGCGACCTCGCCGAAAAAGTCGCCGTCGTGGAGTTCGCGCAGCACGCGGCCGCCGTCACCGATCACCTCGACCCTGCCTCGGGCGAGCACGAACATCTCGCGTCCGGGCTGGCCCGCGCGCACGATCACGTCGCCGGGCAGCGCCACAAACGAGTGCATCCGCAGCGCGATCTCGCGCCGGAACGCGTCCGAGGCGGTCTGGAACAGGGGCACGCCCTCGACCAGGTCGCGGCGCAGGTGCAGCGCCACGTCGTCGCGCAGGCTGGGCGGAAGCGTAGCCAGCACATCGTCCTCATCGGCCACCAACCCCTGCTCCCACAGGTAGTCGTGGTAGGCCTGGATGCGGCGGCGCAGCGCGACGGGCAGCGCGCGGTAGCGGACGAACGCGTCCAGCCGTTCGCGCTGCTCCAGATGCGCGACACGGAGCGGGTCGAGGTTGGAGAGTAGCGACGCGATGTTGCCGATCAGGAAGGCGTACAGCCCGACGCCCATCAGCATTACCCCGACGGCGTAGAGCTTCTGCGGCGACGTCCGGGGCACGATGTCGCCGTAGCCGACCGTCGTCAGGGTCTCGGCGCCCCAGTAGACCGCGTCGACGTAGCGCTCGGCGTCACCGGGGCCGGTGGGAATGCCGCCGAGCGCGAGGAAGCCACTCGCGACCAGATGCACGGTTAGCGCCAGCCAGTACGCGAACCAGACCAGACGCAGCCGGCTCACCGGGCCCACGCGGTGGCGCCCGACGGCGCGCATCGCTCCGACCACGCGCGTCAGCTTGGCCAGCCGCAGCAGCAGCATCGGCGCGCTGCCGATCAGGAAGAACGGGAGCGCCGCGACTACGTCCGCGACCACGCCGAGGCGGGCGAGGCCAAGGCGGGGCGAGGGCACGCGGCGCAGGCGCTGGGCCTGGACGACGGCGTCGGCCGTGAAGACGGCCGTCAGCAGCCACTCCACGCCGACCGTGCGCGCCGGGTCGACGAAGCCCGGCAGCAGCGACAGCGGCACGTAAACCGCTGCGCCGGTCGCGACGGCCGCGACGAGCGCGTCCCAGGCCGCCGCCGACCGGCTCTGCCAGCCGGGCTGGGCCGTCATCAGGGTCGAGGGTCGGTCATGCGGGGTAACCTACCCCGCCGCGAGTGAGCCCAATGCCCGAGCCTGTCCGCGTGCTGTTCGTGTGCAGCCGAAACCGCCTGCGCAGCCCGACGGCCGAAGCCGTCGTGGCCGGCTGGCCCTCGGTCCGGGCGATCTCGGCCGGGACCGCGCCCGACGCCGACGCGCCCGTCTCGGCCGACCTGGTCGAGTGGGCCGACATCATCGTGGCTTTCGAGGCGGCGCACCGCCGCCGGGTGACGCAGCGGTTCGGCGCGTTGCTCCGCGACACGCGCGTGGTCGTGCTCGGCGTCCCAGACGACTTCGCGTTTAAGGACCCAGCGCTCGTCCAAATCCTGCGCCAGCGACTGCCAGACCTGCTCGGAGTCGCTCCGCCGCCGGACTAGATTCCCACACTCCCCCACGCCGTCATGCCCCGTTTTTTCCTTGCCGCCCTGGCAACCTTTGTCGTCGGCTGCACCGCCACGGCCCCCGTCGCCCCGCCCGCCTCGGGGGCGCCATCGGACAACTCGGCCCCCACGCCGACCGAGGCGGGCCTGCCCAGCATCATCGAGAAAACGGCCGGGCTGGAGCGCCGCGACGGGCTGCTGCCGGTCTGGTGGAACGCGTCGGAGGGCAAGATTTGGCTGGAGGTGCCGCTCGACACGGACCTTCTGCACGTCGTGTCGCTGCCTGCCGGTCTGGGCTCCAACGACGTGGGGCTCGACCGAGGCCAGCTCAGCGGCGAGCGCGTCGTGCGCTTCGAGCGCGTCGGGCAGCGCGTGCTGCTGGTTCAGCCCAACCTGCGGTTCCGCGCCTCGACGGACAACGCGGCCGAGGCCCAGGCCGTCCGCGACGCGTTCGCCGAGAGTGTCGTCTGGGGCTTCGACGCGAGCGCCGAGACCGGCGGCCGG
Source organism: Rubricoccaceae bacterium (assembly GCA_963757585.1). GTDB lineage: Bacteria > Bacteroidota > Rhodothermia > Rhodothermales > Rubricoccaceae > Rubrivirga. Next base: position 1,185,286 of record CAVWRT010000005.1, on the reverse strand, counting down.
GTGCTGATCGACGCGACGGCGTTCGTCGTCCGCGACGCGCACGGCGTGGCCGACCGGCTGCGCCAGACGGGCCAGGGCGCCTTCCGGCTGGCGGCCGACCGCAGCGCGCCGGTCCCGGACCAGCTCAAGGCGTTCCCCCGGAACACCGAACTCGAAGCCCGGCTGACGTTTCTGAGCGACGCGCCGGGCCGCTACGTCCGCGACGTGGCCGCCGACCCCAGCGCCGTCACCGTGCGCGTACGGCAGTCGTTTGTGGCGCTCCCGGACGCCGGCTACCAGCCCCGCGCCTTCGCGCCTGCGTCGGGCTACTTCCCCCTCGGTTGGGCCGACTACAGCGCGCCGATTGGCGACGACATCATCCAGCGCGTGATCACGCGCCACCGGCTGGAGTGCGCGGCTCCGCCGGACGCAGACGGAATGTGCGACGCCGCCGAGCCCATCGTCTACTACCTCGACCCCGGCACGCCGGAGCCTGTGCGCTCGGCGCTGCTCGACGGCGCGCGGTGGTGGGCGGAGGCGTTCCAGGCGGCGGGCTTCCGCGACGGCTACCGCGTCGAGATGCTGCCCGACGGTGCCGACATGCAGGACGTGCGCTACAACACCATCCAGTGGGTGCACCGCGCCACGCGCGGATGGAGCTACGGCGCTTCGGTCACCGACCCGCGCACGGGCGAGATCCTGAAGGGCCACGTGTCTCTCGGTTCGCTGCGCGTCCGCCAGGACTACTTGCTGGCGGAGGGGCTGCTGGCGCCCTACGTCGGGGCGGACGCGGCCGGGTTCGCGCCCGACGCCGACCCGATGCTGGCCCTCGCGCTGGCCCGGCTCCGACAGCTCTCGGCGCACGAAGTCGGCCACACGATCGGGCTGGCCCACAACTTTGCCGGGAGCACCCAGGGCCGGTCGACGGTGATGGACTACCCGGCGCCGCTGGCAACGCTCGCCGGCGGCCGCGTCGACGTGTCGGACGCCTACGGCGTCGGCGTCGGCGAGTGGGACGTGCAGGCGGTGCGCTACGGCTACGCGCCGGACGACGCCGAGGCGGGCCGGGTGCTGGCCGAGAACCGAGCGCGCGGGCTGCGCTACATCACCGACGACGACGCCCGGCCGACCGGCGCGGCCTCGCCGACGGGCGCGCTGTGGGACAACGGCGCGGACGCCGTCCAGGCGCTCAGCGACGAGATGGCCGTCCGCCGCGCCGCGCTCGACCGGTTCAGCGAGGCCGTGATTCGCGACGGCCGGCCGCTCGCGACGTTGGAAGACGTGCTGGTGCCGCTCTACCTCCGCCACCGCTACCAAGTCGACGCGACCGCGCACCTGGTCGGCGGCGTGTCCTACGGCTACGGCGCGCGCGGCGATGGCACCGCCGCGCCGGTCCCGGTCGACGCCGCGACCCAGTGGGCCGCCCTCGACGCCCTCCTCGACACCGTCGAGCCGGACGCGCTGGCGCTCCCCGTGGCGGTCGTGGACCTGATCCCGCCGCGCCCGCCGGGCTATGGCGCCACGCGCGAGTTGTTCGACGGCCGCACGGGCCTGACGTTCGACCCCATCGCCCCGGCCGAGACCGCCGCCGCGCTCGTGTTCAGCTACCTGTTCGACCCCGCGCGCGCCGCACGCCTGGCCTACCAGCACGACCGCAACCCGGCGTCGCCGGGCTTCGCCGACGTGATGCTGCGGGCGTTCGAGCGCGTCCAAGGCCAGGAGACGGCCACCGACTACCACGACGCCGTCCGCCGCTCAACGCTGTCGACGCTGATCGGGGCGCTTATCGAGCTGGGCTCCAACCGCGACGCCGCGCCCGCCGTGCTGTCCCAGACCGAGGGCGTGCTGGAGGCCGTCGCCGACGCGCTCCAGGTCTACGACGAGCCGCCAGGCGACCTCGACACGCTGACCGAGGACGTTCTGTACGACCGCTGGCTCTCGCGCCGCATCGAGCGGTTCCTGGACCGCGACGTGGACGCCGCGCCGGGCCCCTCCCCCCTCACGGCCCCGCCGGGCTCGCCCATCGGCCAGTAAGGCCGGCCGCCTCGGTGTCGACGTCGGCGCCCCCGGTCGGCCCGGTGCGTCTGCCCTGGGCCGCCCGCCCTGGGCCGCCCGCCCTGGGTCGCCCGCCTCGAGGCCGAGGCGGGACTGGTCGGACCATCCGCGCGCGCCACCAGCGCCAGCCGGTGCCCGGCGGCGTAGGGCTCGCCGGGGATGTCCCAGCCGCCGTCGCAGGCGTCCACCTCGACGGACCGCGGCTGGCCGGCTCCAGCCGCACGACTTCGGCCCCGCACTCGGCGAGCACCTTGGCGGTCGTGCTCCCGCATCGGAGCCGACGACGCACGCGTCGTAGCGCTCTCCGGGGTCGCTGGGCTACACCTTCCAGATGATGCCGCGGTGGTAGAGCACGCGGAGCACCAAGAACCACGCGCCCACCCAGGCCAGGGCGAACAGCAGCGAGCCCAGCTCGGGCGGCCCCAGGGGCGCAAAAATGGTCCGGTGAATCCAGGCCTGCAGCGAGCTCGGGCCGACCTGGATGCGGGCCAGCGTCTGGGCGAGCACGCTGCTCCCCACAAACACCAGCAGCGCGTTGACGCCGTAGATCACGAACGGCCGCGTCCAGCCTCGGCGCCCCTGGACGTCGGCGACCCAGTAGCACACGCCGAGCCCGCTGAAGGCGAAGCCGCCCGTGAGCAGCACGTAGGAGCTGGTCCAGAGCGCCTTGTTGACCGGAAACACCCAGCCCCACGCGCCGCCCGCCGCTGCCAGCGCGACGCCTGTCGCCATCAGCCACGCCGCCTTGTCGGTCGGGGTCGGGCCGTCCGTTCCGAGCGCGCGCCCCGCGGCGACGCCGAGCAGGGTCGTGACGATGGCCGGGAACGTGCTCAGGACGCCTTCGGGGTCCCACAGCTTGTCCGCCCCGGCCCAGAGGTGCTGGCCGAGCAGCAGCCGGTCCACCCAGGCGGCGAGGGTCTCCGCGGGGACGCCGAGGTGGCCGGCCCCGATGCCGGGCACGGGCACCAGCGTCATCGCCGCCCAGTAGCCGAGCAGGATCGCGCCTCCGACCGCGAGCTGCGTCCGCGCCGACGTGTAGAGGAACAGGAGCGAGGCAGCGAGATAGCACAGCGCGATCCGCTGGAGCACGCCCAGGACGCGGAAGTCGCTCAGGTCGATGCCCTCCCCGGCCAGAAACCGCCAGCCGCGCGAGTAGAACGCCAGCCCCAGCCCGATCCCGAACAGGACGGCTGCCCGCTTGACCGTCTTGCGCACCAACTCGCCCCGGTCGGCGCCGCGCGCCAGGCGCTTGGTGAACGCGAGCGGGATCGCCACGCCGACGATGAACAGGAAAAAGGGGAAGACGAGGTCCGTCGGAGTCCAGCCGTGCCAGGCCGCGTGCCGGAGCGGCGGGTAGATGGCGGCCCACGTGCCGGGGTTGTTGACCAGGATCATGCCCATGATGGTCGCTCCGCGGAACACGTCGAGCGAGACGAGCCGGGCGGGAGCGGCCACCTCGGCACCGAGGCGGGAGGAGTCGGGGGACATGGCGACGGGGCAGGGTCCCGCAACGTAGCGCGGAGCGCTCGACCCCGTCTCCCCTTGCTTCTGGGCAGCGATTCTCCGAATCAGCCAGCGTTACCCGCTCATCAGCCCGCGCTCGGCGAGCGACGTAAAGCCGCGCCCGGCGATGATGATGTGGTCGTGGACCGGAATCCCCAGCACCCGGCCCGCCTCGGTGAGCTGGCGGGTGATGGCGACGTCCTCGCGGCTGGGCTCGGGGTTGCCCGACGGGTGGTTGTGCAGGCAGACGACCGAGGCGGCGTGCTCCAGGATCGCGCGCTCGAACACCTGGCGCGGCTCGACGATGGACGCGGCCAGCCCGCCCGTCGTCAGCGTGTACTCGGCCGTGACCACGTTGGCCGTGTTGAGGTGCAGCACCACGAACACCTCGCGGTTGAGGTCGCGCAGGCGCGGGCCGTACGCCGCCGCCACGTCGGCCGGGCTGCGGACCTGGACGCGGTCCTGGGGCGGCGCCGCCTCGACGCGCCGCCCGATCTCGAAGACCGCTGCCAGCTGCGCCGCCTTGGCCGGCCCGACGCCCTTGGTGGCCTTGGCCACCTGTGCCGCGTCGCGCCGCGCCAGCTTGGCGAGCGAGCCGTACGCCTGGATCAGCGCCTGGCCCAACTCGACCGCCGACACGCTCCGCCCCGCGACGCGCGTGCCGCTTCCGAACACCAGGCCCACCAACTCGGCGTCGGACAGCGCCGCCGGGCCGTGCTGGAGCAGCCGCTCGCGCGGGCGGTCCGCCTCGGGGCGCTCGTTGATGGGGACGTAGCCGATCTGGACCTCGGCGACGTCGGGCTCGTGGATCGTGATGCCGGGGAGAAAGTCGGGCATGATGGCGCGCGGGAGGGCCCCGACAGACCGGAGCGCCGCCACGGCGTAACCTCGCCTGGGCGCGGCGCCGTCCCTATCCTGAGGCCATGACATCCCTCTCGCGCTCTCTCGCGGCCATCGCGGCGCTCGCCCTGGGCGCCTGCGCCGACGCGCCCGACCCCGGCAGCGTCGGCAGCGCCGCCGAGGTGGGCGAGGTGGGCGTCCCGGCCGACTCCGGCGCCAGCGGCCCGCGCCTGGTCGCAGGCGCCGAGCCGGTGCTGTCCTGGACCCAGCCCGACGGCGACGGCCACGCCCTGCTCGTCGCGCGGTGGACGGGCGCGGGATGGAGCGAGCCCGAGGTCGCAGACGCCGGCCCGGGCCGCGTCGCCAACCCCGCCGACACGCCGGGCGCGGTGCCTCTGGCGGGCGGCCAGATGCTGGCGCACGTTCTGACGCGTGGGCCGAGCGCGCACGCCTACGACGCCCGGATTCGCTTTCGGACACGCGGAGCCTGGGGCCCGGCTCGCCTGCTCAACACCGACGGCCTGGCCGCCGAGCACGGCTTCGTCTCGGCCGTCGCGCGCGCCGACGGCGGCGCGGGCGTGGTCTGGCTCGACGGACGCGCCCAGGCCGCCGCCTCCGGCCCGCACGCGGGCGACATGATGCTGCGCTACGCCGAGTTCGCGCCCGACGGCACGCGCGGCCACGAGACCGTGCTCGACGCCCGCGCCTGCGACTGCTGCCCGACCGCGCTCGTCGCCACGGCGAGCGGTCTCGTGGCCGCCTACCGCGACCGCGCGCCGGGCGAGATCCGCGACATCGCCGTCGTCCGGCTCGTGGACGGCGTCTGGACCGAGCCGGCGGTGCCCCACCCGGACGGCTGGCGGATCGACGGCTGCCCCGTCAACGGACCCGCGCTGGCGGCGCGCGGCGACCGCGTCGCGCTGGCGTGGTTTACCGCGGCCGACTCCGCCTCGGTGCGCGTGTCGGCATCCTCAGACGGCGGCGCGACGTGGGACGAGCCGGTCCGCCTCGACGGTGGCGCGCCCATCGGCCGCGTCAGCGTAGCGATCCTGGACGACGGGCGCGTGGCGACCACCTGGCTCGAACGCGCCGGGGACGCCGCCGAGGTGCGGCTCCGCGTGCTGGGCGCCGCCAGCCGCACCGTCGCCGTGGTTGCGGCGGGCGCGGCGACCGGCATTCCGCGCGTGGTGGCGCTGGGAAGTCGCGCGCTCGTGGCCTGGACCGACCCAGACGCGGCGATCCTCCGCACGGCGGTCGTCGCACCATGACGGCCGCCGGGCTTTCGTCTCTGACGCCGCTCGCCTGGCTAGCGCTGGGCGCGACGTTGGCGGCTCTCTACATCCTGATCGGGCGGCGCCTGGACGGCCGCGCCGAGCCGATGTGGTGGGCCAGCGGACTGGTCGTAGCCGCGTCGATCTATGTCGGGTTTGCGCTGGCCCGTGGCGCGCCGCCGGTCGCGACCGCGTTCGAGGTCGGCGGCGTCGTGGCCTACGGCGGCCTTGCCGGCCTGGGACTGCGCGACCGGCGATGGCTGGCGGCGGGCTGGCTGCTTCACCCGGTCTGGGACGGGCTCCACCGCCCCGGAGGGTTCGCCCTTGCGCCCGAGTGGTACGTCTGGGCGTGCCTGTCGTTCGACGTGGTGGTCGGGCTGTGGCTGGTGGCGAACGTGACCCGACCCCGGGCGTAGACCGGCCACCGCCGGCTCCGCTTTCAGCGCTCCGCTTTCAGCACTGCGCCGGGGCGGCCCCGCTCTGCGAGACCAAGCCGCCGCCTCACGTCGTAGCGAACCCTCTCCCCACGTTTTCTCCGCCATGTTCAACCTGATGCCCGACCGCCACGCCGAGACCTTCGAGATCGAGGGCATGACCTGTGACCACTGCGTCCGCGCTGTGCGCGAGGCGCTGGAGTCGGTCTCCGGCGCCATCGTCGAAACCGTCGACATCGGCCAGGCCCACGTCGACGCCGGGCCGGAGGCGACGCGCGCCATGCTCGCCGACGCCATCACCGAGGCGGGCTACTCCGTCGTCGGCGGCCAGAGCGAGCCAGCCGGACGCTAGTTTCCGCCCATCCTCTTCGACTCCGATGGCCGACGACGCTCCCGACCCTGCGCCCGCTCTCCCCGTGCGGGGTGTGCTTGACCTGTCCACGGGCCCCGCCGTGCCTGCGCCGCCGCCCGCGCCTCGGCCCCCGGTGACGCCCGACCCCGACGTGCGTGTCGGCAAGGCGCTCGACCTGTCGCGGAAGGCGCCCCAGCCGCGGCCGTCGCGTGCCTCGGACGCGCTGGGCCACGGCCCGGTCGTGCGCGAGACCATCGACCTGTCGACGAACACGCCGCGCGCGCCGGAGCCCAGGTCCTCGGCACCGCCCACCTCGTTACCGAGGCGGGACGAGGCGCGCGCGCCGGGGACGCCGCCGCGCCGGTCCGGGCCCAAGGGCTCGGGACGCGCGGACTCGGGACGCACCGACCCGAGGCGCTCCGGCTCGGGACGGCCGGATTCGGACCGCTCGGCCCCGCGTGGCGTCGCGCCCACGTCGGCGTCGTCCTCGCTGGCGGACCTTCTGGACCCCGAGGTGCTGGCCAAGCTGCGCGGCGACGGCTGAGCCCGCGACGGACGGCGGCGGCTCAGGGCAACCGGAAGCGGTACCCGACCGACACCTGGGAGGGCGCGCCCAGACCCGCGTGCGTGACCTCGACCCCGACCTGGCGCTGGCGGCCCACGGCCACGCCGTACGTCACGCTCGGAAAGCTCCACCCCGACCCCTGCGTCCGACTCGACTCCGGCGGCGGCGAGAGCGGCTCGACCGCCACGACGGTGTGCCGCGACGACGCGAACACGGCCACCCCGGGGCGCGGGTGGACCGACGCCGTCGCCGTCGCGCTCCCGACCACGTACCCGAAGCCGAAGAGGAGCGCGCCCACGTGAGTGCCGGCCTCGGCGCCCAGGGCCACCGCGACGGGCGACGCCGCGGACCCCACCACCTGGTGCTTGACGCGGACGGACGCGAACCCCGCCATGTCGGCCTGAACGCCGAGATCCGTCCGAGGGCCGATGCCGAACGTGTATCCGGCCCCAACGACGGGGACGAAGTCGAGGGGCAGGGGCTCGTCGGAGACGTCGTCGCGGTCGCCGTCGATGGAGATCTCCGAAAAGACTCCCGAGCTGGCCGAGACGCGCAAGGCCTCCTGACCGCTGCCGATGGCGCGGCCGGTTTCCATGGACGTGAGCGCGACGCATCCGGAGAGGAGAGCGAGCACGATGCACAGCGCGGAGATCCTCATGAGCACGCGAGAGTGGGCCACCGAGACTACCGCCGCACACCGCGCCGGCCCTGGTCCACTCGCACCATGCCCGCGGTCCAGATGGAGGGTCTGGCTGAATGCCGGACCGAGTCGACTCGGGCGAGGGTCGAGGCACAGCACACGCCCACTCCGAACCACCGCCGACGCCACCAGCCAAGCTCGGCCGGTGGGTTTCGGACCTTTACTGCGGCTTCAACCCTGCACGCCGGAAGGCTTCGAGGTCCGGTTCGCCCTCGGACGCTGGGCGGCTGCGGCTGCACATTCCAGCCGCGAGCACGCCGTTTTGCTCGTGGGCGTAGACGAGGTAGCGCTCTCCATCGCGGTAGCCGACCAAGCACATCCTCTCCTCGACAGTCACCTGCTCCCCGACCTCGCCCTTCCAGACCTCCGAGACGTCGAGGGTGACGGCGTACCCGCGTTCGATCTCCGTTCGCGCGGCAACAACCCCGACGAAGACGACCGTCGCCTGTTCGTACGACACGGGGGCGTCGTAGTAGGCGCACAGGCACTGTGCGGCGGTCGCTCCGGAGAACGCCACCGTGGCCAGCGAGAGTGTGACGCACGTGAGCAGAGAACGTGACACGGGCATCGGTGAGGAGGGGCGGAAAGGCTACTTTTTGCGCCGGAACGAGTCGCCGCGGCGCCAGAACGCGCGGACCTTGGCCTCAATTGCCTCCATCCCGTCGAGGGCGATGCCGCGCCGCAGCGCGTGGCGGACGATCAGGCTGCGCAGCGTCTGGTCGGCCGCCGGCAGCGGGTGCAGCGCCTCCTGCATGGACTCGACGACAGGGCCGAGCACGCGCTCGACCACGCCCAGGCGAAAGGCCACGAACCCGGCGACGCCCGCCCAGACGGCGTCGATCCGGCCGCCGGCGGCGAACGCGCTCAGCACGCCCACGTAGACCAGGCCCTGCGTTACCGGGTGCTCCAGCACGCGCAGCGGCGCCACCAGCCCGGGCAGCACCACGCCGGGCGCGCCGGCGCTCCACAGCGCCCACAGCAGCACCGCCGTGCCCAGCGCGGCCCACCACGGCATCACGACCAGCAACGCGGGCAGGAACAGGACGGCCAGCGCCTGGGGCGAGCGGAGCCAGACGCCCGCCTGGCGCAGCAGCGTCGCCAGCCCCACCGCCTCGACCACGTCGCCGGCATAGTCGCGGAGCAGCGGCTCGGTCGTGCGGTAGTGCGTGCCGTCGGCCGCCAGCAGGCCGGCGGGCGTGTCCACGTAGAACGGCGCTTGGCGGGCGGGACGGGTGCCGGGCCACTTCATCGGTCGCCCACGGTTCGGCGCTGGCCGTCCGCGCCCAGGTCGAGCGTGTCGCCAGGCGCGACGACGAACCGGAAGCGGACCGCGTCGAGGTCCACCTGGGCGGCCTCGAGCGGGGCGGCGAGCATGCGGCGCAGCGCGCGCGCCGAGTTGATGCGCGGCTGGTCGGAGTCGCCGAGGTGGGCCTCCGCCTGGCGTCGGAGTGCCGGGCGGACGCCCCGCAGCGTGCGCTCGACCGTGCGCTCGGTCATCTCGGGCGACAGCCGAGCCGTCCCGGTCACGTCGATGTCGATCTCGGCCTCCTCCAGTTCGGGCTCGACGGAAAAGATCGACAGCGGCGGCAGCACCACGTCGACGACGCCGTCGTCGCGGAACCGAATCGCGTCGGCGTCGAAGTCGTCGAGCGAGAAGCCGTACGTCATGGTCGCAGGTACGCGGACGCCCACGCGCGCCGTCCCGACCTCAATGTCGAGCAGCCGCACGCGGCGCCGCTGCGTGCTCGCGCCCGACGCCGACGACGCCAGCCGCCCGGTCACCACGAACCCCTCGGCCGCCTCGGCCTGGATGCCCGTCCGCACGGCCTCGCGGATGTCGTCCTCGGTCCAGAGGGTGCCGGTCCGGGTCAGCAGCGCGGCCAGCACGGCGACCACGACCAGCAACACCGCCACGAGCGCGGCCAGCAGGCGGGGAATCCGTCGGGAGGGAGCTTCCATGGCCGACCTACGCAGCCCGGCGCGGCGGGATTCGCCGGGCGGCGGGTCTCCGCCTCGGGGACGCGCCCGAGGTGGGCGGGGGCGCGCCCGAGGTGGGCGGGGGCGCGCGGCTACACGCGGTAGTCCTTGGCGCGCTTGGTGGTCGCGCCGGTGCGCGCGTCGTACAGGTTCATCGAGCCGCTGACGGGGTCGCACAGTTGCTCGACGCCGCGCCGGTCGGTTTTGGTGGCGGGCTCGTCGAGGTAGCGGCCCGTGGTTTTGCAGAAGTAGCGTCCGCGCCTTGCGTCCAGGCCGGCGAGCGGCGACGGCAGGCGCCGGAGCGCCTCGAAGTAGTCGCACACGTCGGTCAGCGGGCAGCGCTCGCACGCCGGAGACCGCGCCAGGCACGTGTAGCGGCCGTGCAGGATCAGCAGGTGGTGCGCCTCGCCCCACTCGTCGCGCGGCAGCACGCGGTGCAGCGCCTTCTCGACCGCCAGCGGCGTCGGCTGGTCGTTGACCAGCCCGATGCGGTTGGCGACCCGAAAGACGTGCGTGTCGACGGCGATGGCGGCCTCGCCAAAGGCGACGGCCACGACCACGTTGGCGGTTTTGCGCCCGACGCCGGCCAGCGTGGTCAGGTCCGAGTGGGCGCGCGGCACCTCGCCGCCAAAGTCGTCGCGCAGCATCCGCGCCGTCTTGGCGAGCGCCCGAGCTTTGTTGTTCGGGTACGAGATGGAGCGGATGTGCTCGGCAATCTCGTCCGCCTCGGCTTGGGCCATCCGCTCGGCGTCTGGGTACGCCTCGAACAGCGCCGGCGTGACCAGGTTGACGCGCTTGTCGGTGCACTGGGCCGACAGGATCACGGCGACCAGCAGCTCGAACGCATTGCGGAAGTCGAGCTCGGTCTCGGGCGCCGGGATGGCGGCGTGCAGGCGGTCGAGGACGACGGCGGCTTTCTCCTTTCGAGTCACAGGGCTTCAGGGCAACGCTTTCGCTGGTGGACGCGCTCCACCAGCCGGGCAGCCAAGCTAGCGGCTGGGCTCCTCCCCTACCGCTCCAGGACGCCGCCGCGCGACGGCTAGCTTGTGGCCATGATGACGCGCGTGCTCCTCGTTCTGCTGCTGGCCCTGCCCGCCTCGGCCGCTGGCCAGACCGGACTCCCCGACTCGCCTCCGCGACCCACCGAGGCGGGCGGAGCCACCGAGGCGGGCGGAGCCACCGAGGCGGGCGGAGCCACCGAGGCGGGCGGAGCCACCGAGGCGGGCGGAGCCACCGAGGCGGGCGGAGCCACCGAGGCGGGCGGAGCCACCGAGGCGGGCGGAGCCACCGAGGCGGGCGGAGCCGCCGCGCCCGGCGTCGGGCTCAGCGACGCCGCCTCGGTGTCGCTCCTGACCATGCTGCCCGGCCGCGCGGTCTACAGCCTGTTCGGCCACAGCGCCATCCGCATCCGCGACGACGCGGCGGGCGTCGACCGGACGTACAACTTCGGGACGTTCTCGTTCGACCAGCCGTACTTCGTGCTCCGCTTTCTGCGCGGCTCGCTCGACTACTCGCTCGCCACGGCCCCGTTCGGCCTGCTGCTGCGCGACTACCAGCTCCAGGGGCGGCCCGTCATCGAGCAGACGCTGGCCTTGTCGCCCGAGACCGCGCGCGCGCTCTACGACCGGTTGGAGATCAACGCGCTGCCCGAAAACCGCGACTACCGCTACGACTTTTTCTGGGACAACTGCTCGACGCGGATGATCGACGCCATCGACGGCGCCTTGGTGGAGGCCGGGCAGCCGCGGACCGTCCTGCCCGACATGGCCCAGCCCGAGACCTTCCGCGAGTTGCTCGCGCCCTACCTCGTGGGACAGCCGCTCACCGAGACCGGCCTCAACCTGGCGCTCGGCTCGCCCGGGGACCGGCGCGCGACGGCGCGCGAGGAAACGTTCCTGCCGGTTCGCCTGGCCGACCAGTTCGACCGCGCCACCGTCGGCGGCCGGCCGCTCGTGGCGAGCCGCGACACGCTGTTCTGGATCGAGGGCGCCGGGCTGCCCGCGCCGTCGCCGAGGTGGCCGCTGTGGCTCGGCTGGGCGGTCGCCGCCGCCGGGCTGGCGGCCTCGGTCGTCGGCTGGCGGCGCGGCCCGTCCCGCCTCGGGCGCCTCGCGGACGTGGCGCTGTTCGGCGTCGTGGGCGCGGTCGGCGTGATTGTGCTGCTGCTGTGGACGGCGACCACGCACGACGTGATGGGGCCCAACTGGAACCTGCTGTGGGCCTGGCCGGCGCACCTGGGCCTGGCGGTCGCGCTCGCCCGCTCAGGACCCCGCGGGCTCTGGAATCGGTGGCGGATCTACCTGCTCGCTGCGGCGCTCGTGACCGGGGCGACGGTGCTGGGCTGGGCCGTGCTGCCCCAGCGCCTCCCGCTGCCCCTGCTCCCGATCGCGCTGCTGCTGGCCGTCCGCCTGGGCGTGTGGGCTGCCCGGGGAATGCCTGAACCGGGCGCCGGGGCGGACTGAGCGCGCGTCGCTGTCGTTGGGGACCTATGCACGCCCTTCTCTACCGGTCACGCTCTCGCGCCAGTCGGCAGCTTCTCGCTCGCGATCTCAACGACCTGATCGAGTCCGCCGAGCGCAACAACCCCGACCTGGGCATCACCGGGCTGTTGCTCTACGCCGAGATGGAGATGGTCCCTGGAGCGCCAGGCCTGTTTCTCCAGTGGATGGAGGGGCCGAAGGCGTCTGTCGACGCGCTGTTTGAGACCATCCGCGCCGACCCGAGGCACACCGACGTTGACGTTCTCGGCCGAGGCCCCAGCGCCGAGCTCGCGTCCCAGTCCGGCGAATCGCTCGTCGACCCTCAGGGCCGCCTGTTTCCGATCTGGTCCATGGGGATGGTCCGGATGAGCGAGTTGCCTGCCACGCTGGATGGCTTCCTGCGATTTGCCCAGTCCTGGGACGGCCGGTCGCTCACTCGGGTCGCGTAACACGCGCCGGCCGGACGCGTAGCGCACCCTCGCGTCCATCGCCTCCATGTCTCGCTCCGCGCTCGTTTCGGCTGTTTGTGCCTACAACGCCAAGGTCTGGATCGCCGGTCTCGCCGCGGCTGTCTTCGTGCCGCTCTCGATTGCCGCGCTGGTCCTCGACCTCGTCTTCGGCGCCGACCATGCGTTGTCGACGCGCGTGTTGGTCGCCAGCGCGCAGCTCGAAGCCAGGCTCGATGTCCACGGCGACCTGACCGACGTGCGCGTCGTGGACGCGCGCGTCGTGGACGCGCCCTACGCGCCGGGCCGCGCGGTCCCCTCGGCGGCGTCCGCGTAGCCGGTCATCTCCAGAAAGCCGACGCCCGACGCCGAGCCGGTCACGTCGACGGCGCCCTCCCAGTACAGGATCGTCGCGTCGAGTTCGGATGCGTCGAGGGCCGCGGTCACCTCCAGGTCTAGGCCCGCGCTCGGCACGCGCAGCCGCCAGCGCGTCGGGTAGGCGCCGCCCGAGTCGCTCGTCCAGGTGTCGAGCGGGACGAGGTCGTACTCGCTCGCGTCGAGGGCCGTTTTGGTGCCGTCGGTCGAGATCAGCGAGCCCTTCGACAACGGGTCCTTGCTCCCGTCCGTCTGGCGGAGCTGGTACAGCATCAGGTCGCGGCCGTCGTCGAGGTGGAGCGCGAACCAGTCCCATCCCACCTGGCCCGGCGCCAGCGCCGACGTGGACCACTCGCGGTCGAGCCAGGTCAGGCCCTCGACCGGAATCGCCTCGCCGCCGACCGTCACCGTGCCCGTCGTGGCCATCCGGGTCTGGGCGTAGTAGTAGCTCGCGTTGCCGGCGCCGGCGCCTTTCTGGCTCAAGCCCTGATCGCCCTGGAGCACGATCGGCTTGAGCGGGCGGGCGGTCAGGTCGAACGTGGCGCCGTCGGCGTCGCCGGTCAGGCGCAGCGGCACGGCGCCGCCGGCGGGGCCGGCAGCGTCCAGGCGCGCGGTCCCGAGGAAGGCGGAGACGGGATCGGCGGACGCGCCCGCCAGGCCGGCGGCGCCGCGCGAGAACCGCTCCGAACTGAAAAAGCGCTCGCCCGCGATGTCGCCGACCGCGACGTGCGCCATGTAGAGCTGGTTGGTGGCCCAGCCGGACGCTCGGGCCTGGGACGTGTCGGGCGTCAGCGCCGAGCGAAACACGGTGAACTGGATGCCGAAGCGGCGCTCCGAGCCGTCGGTCGCGCGCACGTTGCCGGTGACGTACCACCACTCGGCCTTGAAGTCGGGGTGCGGGCCGTGGTCGGCGGGGAACGCGAAGTCGCGGAGGCGGTCGGCGCGGGCGTACCCGACGGTGTCGCCCGACATGGCCTCGGCGACGGAGACCGACGCGCCGACCGGCGCCGGCCCGCCGCCGCATCCGGCCAGCACAAGGACGACGAGCAAGACCAAGGTGAGGCGCATGGGGGTGGGGGGCGTCCGGCTGGAACGCCGCCGCGCGCGCAGGCTTCCCGCGCGGCTGCGTTCGGCACGGCCCGCCTCGGCACGGCCCGCCTCGGCACGGCCCGCCTCGGCACGGCCCGCCTCGGCACCGAGGTGGGGCGGGTCAGGACAACCAACCGAGTGCTGCGGCGTACACTGGCCTCTCTTCTCCCCCACCGCCACTCTCCTTCCCAGTGCCATGCGCCTCGCCCTGATCTCGCTGCTGCTCGTCGTCGTGCTCGGCGTCCTGCTCGCGACCCAGCCCTCCAACCTGACCGAGGAGGTCCGCCTGGCGCTTCCGTTCGTCCAGGCCGACTGGACGGGCTCGGTGCTGTGGATGATCGCCGGCTGGTTCGGCGCGGGCCTGGGGCTGGGCTACCTGATCGGGCTGCCGGGCCGCATCGGCGCCGCGCGCCGCGCGAACAAGGTGGAAAAGGAGCTGACGGTCACCCAGACCGAGCGCTCCAAGGCCATCGACTCGCTCAACACCGCGACGCCGCCCCGCACGACGACCGAGGCGGACGAGATGCAGCGCCTGGCCGACGAGGTCGCGCGGCGCACCGACACCGTCCAGCGCGGCGCGCCGCCGCCGGCGGTCTAGCGCCGGACGGGTCCCGGTCCTCCACGCCCTATGTCTGCCAACTACAGCCTCGTCGGCCAGCGCGTCCGCGTTCACCTGTACACGCGGGAAGGTCAGCTGCTGGGCGCCATCGAAGGCCGCGCTGCCGACGTGTCGCCCGGCGTCGTGGTCGGGACGGACGGTGGCGGACGCGCGATCAAGAAGGATCTGGTCTACGTCGTCGACATCGAGCCGGGGCGCGACGCCCAGGGCGAGCCCGTCCCCTACGCCAACTCCGCCGGAGGCGAAGGCGAGGGCTGGTTCGCCGTCCAGGACGTGTCCGTGGTGACGGGCGAGGGGCCGCCGACGTTTGCCAACTGAGGTCGGGATCTCCGGCTCCCTCCACCTCGGCACCCCGAAGCGACGGCGCAGCCACCCCGAAGCGACGGCGCAGCCACCGAGGCGGGCGGGGTGGCGGGCGCTCCTGAGCCCCACGCCTAGAACGGCACGTCGTCCTCCAGCTCTTCCGGCGCGCGCTCGGTGACCACGAGCCGGACGCCCGCCGGGTCGAACCCGAACAGGTCCTCCTCCGAAAACACGAGCCGGAACTGGGCGTCGGTCTCGAAAAAGGGCGCGAACCGGGCCGCGAGCTGGTCCAGGCGGTCCAGGTAGAACGCCGTCGACTCGTCGGGCGCCGCCGGGTCCCACAGGTCGGCTGCCTTGGCGGCCTCGAACACGCGGCCGCCGCCCTCGGCGATGTAGTAGGCCACGCGGTCCCCGATGCGCGGCGACCGGTTGCGGCGTGCCGACTGCGTCCGGGCGACCTCGTAGGCGGCCGCGCGCGTCCGCTCGCCCGCGGCGACGGCGCGGTCGTAGTCGGCGAGCGAGGCCTTGAGCGTCTCGGTGCGCTGGAAGCTCTCGACGCCCTGCCAGTCGTGCGCCTCGATCTGCCGGCGGTGGCGCAGGTAGAGGTCGTGCAGCCCGGCGACGTCTTGGGCCAGGAGCAGGCGGATGGTCTCGCGCACAAACGCGCGGCCAAAGCGCTCCGACGAGCGCGACACCAGGCTGGAGCCCTTGAACTTGAGCGCGCCGTCGTAGCTCAGCAGGGCGTAGTTCTTCTTTTTGTAGGACAGCATCCGCTGGTAGCGGCCGTCGAAGCCGATGCGGATGCCGTCGGGCATCTGCTCGCTCAGTCGCTGGACGAAGGCGCGCTCGGCGGCCTCGCCCTCGACGTCGGGCGGCGGCACGAACAGCACGCCGTCGGTGTCCACCTCGACGACGGTCGCGCCGGCGCGGCGCGCCAGCCGCATGATCTGGCGCAGCAGGTCCTGGCCCGTCGCCGCGACCCGGTCCGCCTCGGCGAAGTCGTTGAACAGGGCGTAGCCAAAGCCCATGTTGCCGTAGAAGGCGTTGATCACGATCTTGAAGGCGCTCTGGCGGGCGTCCAGCTCGGCCCGCTCGTGGCCCGAGGCGGACTGCATGGCGCCCTTGGTCTCGAACCGCAGGTCGGTCAGCCGCTGGAGCAGGCGCGGGAACAGGCCCAGCGCGTCGCCCCGAGGCTGGACGTCGTAGTTGAGCATGATCGACGGGTACAGGCTCTCGACGTCGGCGTAGACGACCGGCCCGACGACGCCGGTCACGAACACGTCGGTGTAGCCGCCGACGACCTGGCTGCCAAAGTCGGCGCGGGGCAGGCTGTGGCGCGCGTGCAGGTAGCCGCGCACGAACAGCGACTCGATCTTGGCCGCCGGCCCGGTGCGCGCGCCCTGGCCGTAGGACATCGGCACCATCTGGGTGAGGTAGAACGTGCTGCCGGACAGGTGCGCCGCCAGCCGCTCGGTCTCGGTCGCGTCGTCGATGGCGTACTCCATCAGCCGGTGCGGGTCGGTGTCCCAGACCTCGGCGATCTCGTCGCCGGGCACGTAGGTGCGGCCTTCGGGGGCGAAGCCGAAGTACTTCGCGGCGCCCTTCAAGGTGTAGTTGGGCAGGTCGCGCTTGAACACGTCGAACGCCATCACCTGGTGCAGCGTGTCCAGGACGTGGCGGCCGGCGATCTCGACGGCCGGAAACTCGAGCTGGCGCTCGGCAAAGCGCATGGACGAGGGAAAGCTCCGCGGTGCCGAGCCGTCGCGTCCAATCGTGACCGGGATGCCGTGGCGACGCGACCGCTCGAACAGGTAGGGAAAGTCGAAGCCCAGGATGTTGTGGCCCTCGATCACGTCCGGGTCGCGCTCGCGCAGCAGGTCCCAGGTCTCGCGGATCACGTCGGCCTCGTCCATTCCGGGCGCGCCGACCAGCCGCGACCAGCCCGTCGAGTCGCTCAGCGCGACCAGGATGATGCGGTGCTCAGGCGTAGCGGCCTGGGGGAAGCCGTCGCGGCTGTACACCTCGATGTCGAGCTGGAACCGCTTGAGGTCCTCGAAGGCCATGCCCTTGAACAGCGTCCGCCCGGTTTGCATGAGGTACTGCTGCTCGGGGCCGCCGGGCAGGTACACCTCGTCGGGCCGCTGCTTGTCCGTGCCGACGGCGCGCTCGACGTGGCGGAGCGCGTCGAAGTAGGCGCCCCGGTCGGGGAAGGCGACGGCGTACTTGAAGAAGCCCGCGCCGGCCAGCTCGCTCGCCCGGAAGCGTTCCAGCGGGAAGCCCGGCTGGCCCTTCGTGGGCTCCGCGAGCAGGTCGAGGTCGGACAGGAAAAAGAACGGGTGGACGCGCACGTCCTCGGTCGTGACCGACGTGGGCGACTCGCGGCGGTACAGCCGCATCATGGCCGGGCCGACCGGGTGCAGCGCGACGATCCGCTCGGCGGGGTCGTGGCCGTAGAGGAGCGCGTCGTCCTCGGTGGAAGGGGCGGAAGCAGGCATCGTGCCCAGTGTACCCGGCACCGGCGACGGCGCTCCGTCACCCCGCCCGCCTCGGGCACGCGCCGAGGCGGGCACGCGCCGAGGCGGGCACGCGCCGAGGCGGGCACGCGCCGGACGAGAGCGGGCGGGCCGGGCCGCGGTGCGACACCGGAGGCGCTACGGCAACAGTTGGACCAAGCGCCGCGCCAGCGTGACGTGAAAGACGGGCTGGCGCCGCTCGCGGACCACCACGAGCACGCCCTCGTCCTCCAGCTCGATAAGCGCGCGGCCCAAAAGCGCCGTCAGCCGCGACGGGTAGTCGGCGGCGAGCCGGTCCAAGGCCTGGCGCTCGGCCTCGACCAGGCGCGCCTGGACCGCCGGCCGCAGAAAACCGGGCACGCGAGCGTCGACGGGCGGCGGCGGGCGGAGCGCGTCGGGCGCGGGCGAGTAGCGCGTCGGGTTGTAGGTGATGTCGTAGGTCGTGGCGTACTCGTGGCTGGAGCGCGAGGCGGCCGCGTTGGCGTTGACGCCGCGCAGCGCCGCCTGGTCGGCGCCGGTCCGCCAGACCGACGAGACCGCGAACCGGAACGGCGGCAGCCCGCGCGCGGCCAGCCGGTCCCGGAAGCGGACGGCGACGCTGTCCAGCGATGCGGCCGCGCTGGGCGTCAAGAGCGGCAGCGAGTACTGGCCCGGCAAGACGGTGTAGAGCGAGTCCGTCTCGATGGCGACCAGGTCGAAGCGCTGGGCCAGGCTGTCGGCGTGGGCGCGCGTGTCGGGCGGGCCGATGCCGAACTCCTGGGCGAGCCGGACGTGGCGGGCGTTGCGCGAGCGCCTGAGCGTCGCGATCTCGCTGTCCGAGAGCAGGTCCACGGACTCCATGGCCGCCTCGGCCTCGCGCACCCAGGCTGCGAGCGCGTCGTCCATCGCCTCCACGCCCTCCAGGCCCTCCACCGCGCGGACGCCGACGACTCCGAGCCCGATCGCGACCCCCAGCAGCACCCAGCGCTTCCACGGCCGGCGACGCCGCCGAGCGACCGGCTTGCCCAGCGGGTCGGCCCCGGACTCCTCCGCCACCGGCGCCGAGGCGGGCACGGCGAGCTCTGAGGCGGACAGGGGCGCGGCGGGCGGCGGCGCGGCGGGCAACTCGCGGGCGGGCCGAGCCTCGACAAAGGCGGGAGGCTCAGACTCGGGCCGCGGGCGGTGGGTGGGCAACTCGTCAGACACGTCGGCAAAGAGGCGAACCCGTCCAACGCCGCACAGCCCGACAGGGTACCGCGCCCGGCGTCGCCGCCGCTACTCGGCCAGCGTGACGTGGAACACGGGCTGCTCGTTCTCCAGCAACACCAGCAGCTTGCCCTCGTCCTGCATCGCGACGAGCACGCGCGTGAGCACGCCGAACAGACGGTCGTCGTAGGCCCCGGCCAGGTCGTCGGCCCAGCGCGTCGCCAGGCGGCGGGAGGCCGGGAGCGCGGGGTCGGCGAACGGGACCACGAGCGAGTCCGCCTCGGTGGGCCACAGGGCATAGCGGGTGTAGACGATGTCGGCGCTGGCACCGTACTCGTGGGTCGACCGGCCCGCCGTCGCGTTGCGGTTGGTGCGTCCCAGTTCGCGCTGCAGGTCGGACGTGCGCAGCGCCGACGACACCGTGAAGCGGTACGGCGGCAGCCCGGCCTGGGCCAGCCCGGCCTGGAACCGCCGGCCGATCTCGTCGAGTCGGTCGAGCAGGCCCGGGAGCACGAACGGCTTGGAGTGCTCCAGCACGCGCACGAGGTAGTAGCGGTTGTCGATGAGCGGCACGAGCGCGCCGGTGGCGAGGTGCCGGGTGAGTTCGCGCTCCGAGCTCAGCGGCTCCACGCCGAACGAGTCGGCAGCGGCCAGGTGCTCCCGGTACGAGGGCGTCCGAGGCCGGCGCAAACGGCTCTCCTCGTCCGAGGTCGGTTCGCGGAGTTGCTCGAAGCGGCCGCGCAGCCGGCGGACGAACGCGTCGAGCGAGTCAACGGCGGGCGTGCTCCCGGCCGCAGGAGGTGGCGGCGGCGGCGGAGGCTCAGACTGGACGTGGACCATCCACCCCAGCCCGAATCCCAGCGCAAGCGCAGCCGTCGTGATCGCAGCGTGGCGCATCAGACCTCCTCGAAGATGCCACAGCCGATCACCGCGCCCGCCGCGCCTCCGGCCGAGGTCGCGTCGTCCCGGGTCTGGCGCACCACGACCGCGCGCCCGACCGGCGACGTGGTGCCCGCCAGGCTGAGATCCGCCGCGATGCGGTCGTAGCGACCGACGCCTTCGTCTCCGCGGACGCTGCCCAGGTCGCCGATGTGGCGAAAGCCCGGGGGCGCGTACGGCCCGCCGTGTGGGGTGCCCGCGTCGGCGCCGAGGTGGACGTCGGGGTCGGCGTCGCACGTCCGCCCGCGCAGGATTTGGAGCGCGTGGTACTCCCGGCTCGACAAGCCGTCGAGGCGGGCCTGGACGCGCGTGCCGCCCGGAATGCGCGTCAGCGTCACGACGCCCGTGGCGCGGCCCCCGGCGGCCGGCTGGACGCGCGCGCGCGCCTGAAACACGCCGCTCACGTCGACGGTGTCGGCCGCCGCCACGTTCGCTTGGGCAGAGTCCGTGCGAGGCTGGGCGTCGGCCGGCGGCTCCGGCTGGGCGCACGCGCCCACCGCTGCCACCAGCATTGCGGCGGCCGAGAGCAGGAGTGCCAGGCGGGACACGGCGGGGGACGGGAGGCTAGCTTGGGGGTTTCAGGTGTACGCTCCATCGTGGCCCCGCGACTCATCTCCGAGCATCTTTCGATGCGCTTTGGTCGCCGCCGCCTGTTCGATGGCCTAACGGTGACCGTGGAGCCTGGCGCGCCGCTGGCCGTCGTGGGCGCCAACGGCTCGGGCAAGTCGACGCTGCTGCTGATCCTGGCCGGCCTGCTGACGCCGACGGGCGGCGAGAGCCGGCTGGAGGTCAACGGCGCTGCGGTCCCCGTTCGTGAGCGGCCGCTGCACGTCGGGTATGTGGCGCCTGCGCTCAACCTGTACGACGCCCTGACGGCGCGCGAGACCCTGCGCTTCCTGACGCGCGCGCGGGCTCTGCCCCAGGCGGCCTCGCGCGTTGAGCACGTGCTGTCCCGCGTCGGGCTGGCCGACCGCGCCGACGAGCCGGTGGCGGCGTTCTCGACCGGGATGCGGCAGCGCCTGCGCATCGCGACCGCGCTCGTGCACGACCCGCCGGTGCTGCTGCTCGACGAGCCCGGCGCCACGCTGGACGCGGCGGGCCGCGACCTGACGGCGTCGCTCGTCGCGGAGGCTGGCCGCGTCGTGGTGCTGGCCACCAACGACCCCGCCGAGGCCGAGCTGTGCCCGAGGCGGGTGCACCTGGGAGCCGGCGGCTAGAGCGTGTTATGGACTCGTAGGCGTCGCGATAGCTTCGGCGGATGCCGCACCGCTACCCCTCCGACGTCTCGGACGACGAGTGGGCCTTCGTCGCGCCCTACCTCGCACTCCTCGCCGAGACCGCGCCGCAGCGCCGACACGACCTCCGGCGCTCGTTCGACGCGCTCCGCTACGTCATCCGCTCCGGCTGCCCGTGGCGCTACCTGCCGGGTGACTTCCCACCCTGGGCGGCCGTCTACCAGCAGAGCCAGCGCTGGATCCGAGCCGGCGTCTTCGAGACCATCGCTCATGATCTGCGGGTGCTGCTGCGCGGCGTCTCGGGACGGCGTGCGCACCCGTCGGCGGCGATCCTGGACAGCCGCACGCTGCGTTCGACGCCCGAGAGCGGCGCCCGGGCGACGTACGACGGCGGCAAGCGCATGAAGGGCTCCAAGGTCCACATCGCCGTCGACACGCTCGGGCACCTGCTCGCGCTGGTGGTGACGCCGGCCAAGGCGCAGGACCGCGACCAAGTCGGGGCGCTCAGCGAGGCCGTACAGCGCGTGACTGGGCAGACGGTGACGCTGGCCTACGTCGATCAGGGCTACACCGGTGAGCGTCCTCGCACGGCGGCCGCAGCGCACGGTATCGAACTGGCGGTCGTCAAGCACACCGAGGCCAAGCGCGGCTTCGTGCTGCTGCCGCGGCGCTGGGTGGTCGAGCGCAGCTTTGCGTGGGTGGCGCGCTTCCGTCGGATGGCGCGCGACTACGAGCGGCTACCGGAGACGGTGGCGGGCATCCACCTGGCCGGCTTCGTGATGGTGATGCTGGGCCAGGCGCTGCCTCATCTCGCCGCGAGTCCATAACACGCTCTAGGCTCCGGCCAGCCCCAGCGCAGCCACGCTGACGGTTGCGCCGGCCTCGGTGAGAGGACGGGCAGCCGCGACGAGCGTGGCGCCGGTCGTCAGCACGTCGTCCACGACCAGCAGGTGCGCGCCGCCCAGGGCCGCGCCTGGGGCGAGCGCGAACGCGCCCTCGACGTTCGCACGCCGCGCCGACGCCCGCAGCGTGGCCTGCCGGCGCGTCGCTCGGGTGCGGACAAGCGCGTGCGCGACCGGCGCCTCGAGCGCGTCGGCGGTGCCCAGGGCCAGCGCCTCCGCCTGGTTGTACCCGCGCTCGAGCGTGCGGACGCGCGACAGCGGCACGGGCACCACGCCGTCCACGCGCACGCCGGCCTCGGCGACCGCGCGGCCCAAGACCCGGCCCAGCGCACGGCCCAGCGACGGCCGCCCGCCGTACTTCAGCGCGTGCTGCACGCGGCGGACCGTCCCTCCGGCGTCGTACGCCCACAGCGGCACCACCTCGGCAACCGAGACGCCGGCGAGCATCGCGCGCGCTGCCTGAGCGTCGGCGCGTGGCAGGCCGCGCAGGCACGACGGGCACAGCGCCGCGTCGGCATCGGGCAGGCGCTGCTCGCAGCCCAGGCACAGCGCCGGGTAGGCCAGGCCCGCCAGCCCGCGCCCGAACCCGGACAGCCCACGCCCCAGGCTGGCGACGCCGGCGCCCAGGCGCGCCGTGACGAGGTGGAGATCTGGCATGGGAAGCGGCACGGCGCGGGGAATATCTTGACCCGCAGCATCCCTTCCACGTAACCGCCCCTCCGATGTCCGAACGCCGCGGCATGATCATCAAGAACGTCTCCGAGCGCGCGCTCGACCTGCGCCTCGACACGCGCACGGTGTCGCTGGCGCCCGGCGACGAGCGGCCCGTGTCGCCGGTCGAGGTCAAGGACCCGATCCTGCGCAACGCGCTCCAGCTGCGCACGATCGCCATCGTGCGCCCCACGACGCCCGAGGAGTCGGCCGCGCTCGACGCCGAGCTGGCGAGCGACTCATGAGCCGGGGCCTCCGCGCGGCGCTGTCGCCGTGAACGTGCTCGCCCTGGAGCCGTGGTACGGCGGCTCGCACCGGCGCTTCCTGGACGGGCTCGCGGCGCACAGCGCGACCGAGATCCGGGCGGTCACCATGACGCCGCGCTACTGGAAGTGGCGCATGCAGGGCGGCGCCGTGACGCTGGCCGAGAAGGCCCGCCACGCCTGTGCCGACGGCTGGGCGCCGGACCTGGTGCTGGCCTCGGACATGGTCCACCTGCCCGCGTTCCTGGCGCTGTCGCGCGACTGGCTGGCCCAGGTCCCGGTCGTGCTCTACTTCCACGAGAACCAGCTCACCTACCCGCTGCGGCCGACCGGGCCGGGCGAGCCGCCCCGCGACCGGGACTACACCTACGCGACGGTCAACTACCTGTCGGCGCTCGTGGCCGACCGCGTGGTGTTCAACTCCGACTTCCACCGCGACGAGTTTTTCGCCGCCCTCCCCGACCTGCTGCGCCGCTTCCCCGACTACGCCCACGTCGGGCAGTTGGCGGGCCTGCGCAGCAAGTCCGGCGTCTTGCGCCTGGGCCTCGACCTGGACGGGCTCGACGCCGCCCGCGCCGACGCCGAGGCGCGCCGAGCCCGGGAGCCCGGCCCGCCGGTGATCCTGTGGAACCATCGCTGGGAATACGACAAAGACCCCGCCGCCTTTTTCCGCGTCATCAACCGCTTAGACGACGCCGGCGAGCGGTTCCGCTTGGTGCTGGCCGGGCAGACGTTCGAGGAGCAGCCCGAGGGCTTCGAGCAGGGCTTCCGCCGCTACGCCGAGCGCGTGCTCCACTACGGCTTCGCCGAGTCCTTCGCCGACTACGCGGCGCTCTTGTGGCGCTCCGACGTCGTGGTCTCGACCTCGGTCCACGAGTTTTTCGGCATCTCGATGCTGGAGGCCATCCACTGCGGATGCCACCCGCTCCTGCCCAACCGGCTCACCTACCCCGAGCTGATCCCCGACCGGCTCCACCAGCCCTTGCTGCACGCGCCGGTCCTCTACGACACCGAGGACGGCCTGTTCGAAACGCTGCGCGCCATCCTGCGCGGCGAGCGCCCGGGCCTGCCAGGCGAGGTCCTGCGCGAGATCCCGGCTGACCTGGCGTGGCCGCTCCAGGCGCCGCGCTTCGACGCACTGTTCGACGAGGTCGCAGGCCCCTGACTCCGCCCGCCTCGGCCACGCGGCCGAGCGACTCCCCTCGGCGACGCGGGCCGACGACTCACCGAGGCGGGCCGTCTCGCGTCGTGGCCGGAGGCGACGGCCGGAGGCGCCCAACGGAACTGGGGACCGGAGGCGAGCCCCCGGTCCCCAGCTCACCCCTCCCGGGGCTCTAGATCCCGAAGCCACCGTCGTCCATGCCGCCGCCCTGCTGGGGCCGCTGCTGAGGACGGTTCTGGTTGCTGCCGAACGTGTACGTCAGCGTGAACGACGCGCTCTGGATGGCCGGGTCGAACTCGGTGGTGCGGAAAAACTGGCCGCGGTTGGTCGTGAACGAGAACTTGGCCAGGCCAAACGGATCGTTGACGCGCGCGGCCAGCCGCCAGCGCTCGCCGAGCGACTGGTTGATGCCGATGTTCGAGAAGATGAACGCGCCGCGCTCGCCGTCGACCGTCTTTTGGGCGCCGCGGTAGAAGGCGAAGCCCTGGATCTCGGTCCCCTCGCGCACCTTGAGCTGCAGGCTCGTCCGCAAGTCGTAGGCCAGCGCCTCGGTATCGGCCTGCTCCGGGTCCGGGTCGGCGGTGACCGACTGGTACAGGCTGCCCGACGCGAAGCCGCGGATAGCGCCGCCTAGGAACTGCCCGAAAAAGGTCAGGTCGGCGCCGTAGTTGTCCTGGGACTCCAGGTTGCCGGGCCGGAAGATGCTGATGCCGTCGTCGGTCGTGAACAGGCGGCGCGCGATCACGTCGCTGGTGTGACGGTAGAACGGCGTCAGGGTCGCGAAGAACTTGTACTGCAGCGTCAGCTCGAACGAGTCGGTGTACTCGGGTAGCAAGTCCGGCGTCCCGGCGCGGACAAAGTCGGGGTTGGACAGGTCCGGGAACGGGTTGAGGAAGAACGTCCGCGGGCGTTCGATGCGACGGCTGTACGAGCCCTTGACGAGCGTGCCCGGCTCAATGGCGTACGTCACGAACGCGCTCGGGAACAGGCTTGTGTAGTTCTGGTCGGTCGCGTCGGCGCCCAGCCCGATCCGGTAGATCTCGGGGATCTCGTTGTCGAGGTTGAACGCCCGCTGCGCGTACTCCGCCCGGACGCCCGCCTGGACCTGGAACGGGCCGATGCCGCGCGCGCCCTGGAGGTACACCGCCGCGATCTGGCGGTCGTAGTCGAAGGCGTTGGTCTGGAACGTGTTGACCGTCGTCGTGCCCTCGTCCATGCCGTCCTCGACGCCGGTGTCGCTCGCGACCCACTCGGCGTTGAGCTTGCCGCCGACCTCCAGCTTGGCCTCGCCGATGGGCCGCGTGTAGTCGACCTGGAACGACGCCTCGTCGTTGGTCTGGTCCTGGAGCTGGGCCGTGAACGGCAGCACGTCGTTTCCGGAGGCGTCGATGTAGACGCGGTCGTTGATAAACCGGCCCAGGCCGTCGTTGCCGTTGCGGGTGTAGCGCGTCTCGATGGCCAGCTCGTGGCCGCCCTGGGTACCGCCGCCGCCGCGCGGGCCGCCAAAGCCCATGCCGCCGCGACCGCCGCGCCCGCCGCCGCCTGCTTGCCCGCCCTGCCCGCCGCCGCCCGCGGCGAACTGACGGCGGAAGACGAGCGCGAGGTCGCCGTTGAGGCCGTCGCCGTCGTTGTCCGTCGCCCGCTCGGTCGGGCCGCTGAGGCTGCCCGGGCTGCGGACGAAGTTGGTCAGCCCGTCGGAGCCGTCCGACCGGATGCCGAGCGATCCCTCGGCGGCCAGCGTCGTGCCCTCGGCAAGTGTGTAGGTCGCCGAGCCGCTTAGAAAGTGCGACAGGTCATCGCTGTCCGTCGAGCCGGTCTGGCTCACCAGCGGCGTGCCGTCGGGCAGGGTCTGGTCGGTAATGATCGAGACGTCGCGCTGGCCGTACCGCAGGCCGTACTGGCCGTTGAGGTCCCAGTCGCCCTGCTGGTAGCTG
This sequence comes from Rubricoccaceae bacterium, assembly GCA_963757585.1. GTDB lineage: Bacteria > Bacteroidota > Rhodothermia > Rhodothermales > Rubricoccaceae > Rubrivirga. The sequence continues at coordinate 1,159,457 of CAVWRT010000005.1, read as the reverse complement.
AGGTTGGTGCCCACGTTGCCGCTGAACTCCGTGCCCGCGCCAAACGTCAGGCCGCCCGACAGGCCGCGGTTGGTGCCCTCGGCAAGCACGATGTTGACGATGCCGCTCATGCCGTCGGGCTCGTACCGCGCCGACGGGTTGGGAATGACCTCGACGCGCTCGACCTTGTCGGCCGGGATCTGGCGCAGCAGCGCCGCCAGGAACGCGCCGCGGACGGGCGTCGGGCGGCCGTTGATCTGGATCACCACGTTCTGGTTGCCCCGCAGCGAGATGTTGCCGTCGGTGTCGACGTCGAGCGAGGGCAGCGTGCCCAGGGTTTCGAGCGCGCTTCCGCCCGCCGTGATGGACTGCTCCTGGACGTTGTAGACCGTCCGGTCGGCCTGCTGCTCGACAAAGTCGCGCTCGGCCGTCACCTCGGCCTCGTCGAGCAGCGCGGCGCCTTCCACCAAGCGGAGTTCGCCCAGGGCGGCCGGCGTGCCCGCGGTCACCGTAAACGAGGCCACGACGGCCGACTCGTACCCGATAAAGCTGGCGCGCGCCGTGTAGGCGCCGGGGCGAACCGGGTCAATGGTCACGTTGCCGTCCAGGTCGGCCGCGCCACCGGTCGCGAAGCTGGAGTCCCGGCCCGAGTACAGCGACAACGTCGCCGAGGGCAGGCCTTCGCCCGTTGCCGCGTCTACGATGCGGGCGGTGACGGAGCCTTGGGGCTGCCCTTGGGCCCAGCTGGGCGCCGCCAGAAGCAGCGTGAGGGCAGACAGGAGAAGGCGAACGAGCATGAGACGGCGGGGAGAGACGAAGGCGCTGCAACGGAGCCGCCAGACCTAAGTTGTGTCGATTCGGCGTCAACACGACGGAGAGCAAGCGAATGAGGCCGCTACGGCAGCTTTGCGACTCGGTTGCACACGCGGACGAGCCCTCGGCTACACGTCCTCCTCGGCTACAGATCGACCCTGCCCAGCGCGAAGCCGCGCGGCGTGCCCACAAAGCTTGCCTCCAGTTCGCGGATGCGCCCACCTCCGCCCGCGTCGAACGACACCCGCAGCACGTGCCACCGCACGCCCTGGGCGCCGTCGGTGACGTACTCGTCGACCGAGTAGACCAGGCGGCCGTCGGGCTGGCGCGCCTGCTCCGCGATGCCGCGCACCGCCGAGAGCAGCGTCGCCGCGTGAGCGTTGCGGGCCGCCTCGTCCTCGGCGCGGAACTCCGGCCGAGGCGTGTCGCGCCAGCTTCCGGCACCGTCGCGCCAGGCCACCATCCGAGCGAACGACGCGGCGTCGGCGTCGGGCGACTCGGCGGCGGCGACGACGTCGGCGAAGTGCGCCTCGACCTCGGCCTGGACGTCGGGGGCCTCGGACCGGAGCGTTTGGCAGCCGGCGAGGGAGAGCAGGACGAGCGCGCCGACGAGCGAGTGCATAGACATGGCCCAAGGGTACGGCGCCAGCCTCGGAGGTGCATAACGCAGACGTGATCGTTGCGACACGCCCGCCGCCACCGAGGCCGCCGCCACCGAGGCCGCCGCCACCGAGGCCGCCGCCACCGAGGCCGCCGCCACCGAGGCCGCCGCGACCGAGGCCGCCGCGACCGAGGCCGCCGCGACCGAGGCTGCGCCACCCGGCAGAGGCGCCAGCGGCTAGCTTGGCACCTCCGCCCTGGATTGATGCGACTGCCCCTCGTTTTGCTGACCGCCCTCGCCGGCCTCGGTGGCTGCGTGCCCTACGCCGTCGGCACGACGGCCGAGACGGTCGCCGCGCGCGAGGTCGAGCCGTCGGCCGTGCTCCAGGCCGTCTCGTCGCGCCGCGACCTCGACCGCGGCGACGACCCGCGCGGCGCCGGCGTCACGATCGCCAACTCGGCCCGCCTCGGCCTCGACTCGCGCTCGGACGTCGGCGTCACGATCGTGGGCCTGGGCAGCATCACCGCGACCTACAAGCGGCGGCTGAGCGGGCCGCTGGAGTCGGACCGGGGCACGGCCCTGATCGTCGGCGGCGGCGTGATCGGGACCTCGCACCTGCACGCCGAGGCGACGCTCGTCGCCTCGCCGGGCGCGCTCCAGATCGCGCCGCGCGTGGTGCCGTACGCCGGGCTCCGGGTGCAGGACCTGACGCCGTTCGGCAGCAGCGGGCTGAACTCGTCGCCCGCGATCGGGATTTTCGCGGGGGGCCGCTTCGGGTGGCCCGACCTGGCGCTGAGCCCTGAACTGGGCATCTTCTACAGCCCGTCCCCGCTGTCCGGCGACGACACGTTCATCGTCGTCCCCTCGGTCACCGTGCGCGGCGACCGGTTGCGCAAGGCGCTCGGCCTGTAGCGAAGACGCGCCCCGCGCGCCGTGCCCGCCTCGGTGCCCGCCTCGGTGCCCGCCTCGGTGCCGAGCCCGCCGGGCCGGCGAGCTGGAGGCGCGCGCTCCGCGCAGCCTCCACGCGCCGACAGGCTCCCGGGTTCTACCTTTCAGCCTCGCCTGAAACCGACCGGCATGACCTCGCTCGACACCCTGCGCCAGATCCTGCGCCAGCGCATCCTGGTCCTCGACGGGGCCATGGGGACCATGATCCAGAACGCGGGCACGACCGAGACCGACGTGCGCGGCGAGCGCTTTGCCGATTGGCCGACGTCGCTGGCCGGTGCCAACGACCTGCTGAGCCTGACCCAGCCCAGCCTGATCCGCGACATCCACGCCCAGTACCTCGACGCGGGCGCCGACGTGGTGACGACGAACACGTTCAACGCCCAGGCCATCTCGCTGGCGGACTACGAGATGGAGGAGCTCGCCTACGAGCTCAACGTCGCCTCGGCGCGCCTCGCGCGCCAAGCCTGCGACGCCGCCGCCACCTCCGACAAGCCGCGCTTTGTGGCCGGCTCCATCGGCCCGATGAACCGGACGCTGTCGCTGTCGCCCGACGTCGAGGACCCCGGCTTCCGCGCGGTCACCTTCGACCAGGTCAAGGCCGCCTACGCCGAGCAGATCCGCGGCCTGGTCGATGGCGGGGCCGACGTCCTCTTGGTCGAGACCATCTTCGACACCTTGAACGCCAAGGCGTGCGTCGTCGCGCTTCGCGAGCACCGCCGCGCGACCGGCCACCTGCCGCCGGTCATGATCTCGGGCACGATCGTCGACCAGTCCGGCCGCACGCTCGTGGGCCAGACCGTCGACGCGTTCTACCAGTCGCTGGCGCACACACCCGAGCTGCTGTCGATGGGGCTCAACTGCGCGCTCGGGAGCGCCCAGATGCGGCCGTTTATCGAGGAGCTGTCGGCCGCCGCGCCGGTCTTCACGAGCCTGTACCCCAACGCCGGGCTTCCGAACGAGCTCGGCGGCTACGACGAGTCGCCCCAGTTCATGGCCGAGCAAGCCCGGCAGTACGCCGAGGCGGGCGTGGTCAACCTTGTCGGCGGGTGCTGCGGGACCACGCCGGCCCACATCCGCGCGATGGCGGAGGCCGTTCAGGACCGGCCGCCTCGGGCGCCGTCTCGGCCCACCCGGACGTTTCGGGCGGCCGGGCTGGAGACGCTCGCGATCCGGCCCGAGACCAACTTCGTCAACATCGGCGAGCGGACAAACGTGACGGGGTCGAAGCGCTTCTCGCGCCTGATCAAGTCCGGCGACTACGACCACGCGCTGTCGGTGGCGGCGCAGCAGGTCGAGGCCGGCGCCCAGATGATCGACGTCAACATGGACGAAGGGCTCTTGGACAGCGTCGCGGCGATGGAGCGGTTCCTGCTCTTGGCCATGGCCGAGCCCGACATCGCCCGCGTCCCGGTCGTGGTGGACTCCAGCAAGTGGGAGGTCATCGAGGCCGGCTTGAAGTGCGTCCCGGGCAAGCCGGTCGTCAACTCGATCTCGCTCAAGGAGGGCGAGGACGCCTTCCGCGAGCAGGCCCAGCGCGCGCGCGACTTTGGCGCGGCCGTCATCGTGATGGCGTTCGACGAGGACGGCCAGGCGGACACCGTCGAGCGCCGCACCCAGGTGTGCCAGCGCGCCTACCGCATGTTGGTGGACGAGGTCGGGATGCCGCCCGAGGACATCGTCTTCGACCCCAACATCTTCGCCGTCGCGACGGGCCTGGAGGAGCACCGCCGCTACGCCATCGACTTTATCGAGGCGGTCGCCTGGATCAAGGCCCACCTGCCGCACGCCCGCGTCTCGGGCGGTGTCTCCAACCTCAGCTTCTCGTTTCGCGGCAACGAGGTCGTCCGCGAGGCGATGCACTCGGCGTTTTTGTACCACGCCGTCCAGGCCGGCATGGACATGGGCATCGTCAACGCCGGCCAGCTGGCCGTCTACGACGACATCGAGCCCGGCCTCAGGGAAGCCGTCGAGGACGTGCTCTTCGACCGCCGCGACGACGCCACCGAGCGGCTGGTAGAGCTGGCGGAGTCGCTGCGCGAGACGAGCACCGAGCGCGAGGTGGAGGCCCAGGCGTGGCGCCGCCTGCCCGTCGACGAACGGCTGTCGCACGCGCTCGTCAAGGGCCTCACCGACTGGATCGAGGCCGACACCGAGGAGGCGCGGCTGGCCTACGACCGTCCGCTGGAGGTGATCGAGGGGCCGCTGATGGCGGGCATGAACCGCGTCGGCGACCTGTTCGGCGCGGGCAAGATGTTCCTGCCCCAGGTGGTCAAGTCGGCGCGCGTGATGAAGCGGGCGGTCGCGCACCTGACGCCGTTTATCGAGGCCGAGCAGGCCGCCGGCGGCCAGGCCGCCCAGGCGCGCACCAAGATCCTGATGGCGACCGTCAAGGGCGACGTGCACGACATCGGCAAAAACATCGTGGGCGTGGTGCTGGGCTGCAACGGATACGACGTGATCGACCTGGGCGTGATGGTGCCGTCGCAGCGGATCCTGGACGCCGCGCGCGAGCACAACGTGGACGTGGTCGGGTTGTCCGGGCTCATCACGCCGTCGCTCGACGAGATGGTGGCCGTCGCCAAGGAGATGGAGCGCGCCGGGATCAAGCTGCCGCTGTTGATTGGCGGAGCCACGACGTCCAAGCTGCACACCGCCGTCAAGGTCGCGCCGCACTACTCAGGCGCGACCATCCACGTGCTCGACGCCAGCAAGTCGGTCCCGGCCGTGTCGGAGCTGGTCTCGGACCACGCCGGGGCCTACGCGGCCGGGGTTGCCGACGAGTACGAAGCCGTGAGACAGCGCTACGCTGCCCGGCAGCGCGCCACCAAGATGCTGTCGCTGGCCGACGCGCGCGCCAACGCGCCCGCGCTCGACCACCGCGACCGCCCCGTGCCCGCCCGCCTAGGCGTCTCGGCGGACGCGGCCACGGTCGCCGGCCTGCGCCCGTGGATCGACTGGGGCCCGTTCTTCGCGGCCTGGGAGCTGCGCGGCCAGTACCCCCAGATCCTGGACGACCCCGACAAGGGCGACGCGGCGACTAAGCTTTTTGCCGACGCCCAGGCGTTGTTGGACGAGGCCGAGCGCGACGGCCTGTTCAGCCCGCGCGCCGTGTTCGGCCTGTTCCCCGCACACCGCGACGGCGACGACCTCCGCCTCGACACGTCCCTCGGCACACCCGACCTCTCCGACGACGCGACCGAGGCGGACCGGGTCGACCGCCTGGTCACGCTCCACACGCTCCGCCAGCAAACCCAAAAAACGCCCGGCAAGCCGAACCGCGCGCTCGCCGACCTGGTCGCGGCCGAGGGCGACCATCTGGGCGCGTTCGTCGTCACCATCCACGGCGCCGAGGCCGTCGCACAGGCCGCGCGCGCCGCCCACGACGACTACCGCGCGATCCTGGCCCAGTCGCTCGCCGACCGCCTGGCGGAGGCCTACGCCGAGAAGCTCCACGCCGACGTCCGCCGCGAGGCCTGGGGGTACGCGCCCGACGAGAACCTGAGCACGGCCGACCTGATTCGGGAGCGATACCGGGGCATCCGGCCTGCGCCGGGCTACCCCGCCCAGCCCGACCACACCGAAAAGGTGACCTTGTTCGAGATCCTGGACGCTCAGCACCACACCGGCGCCGGACTGACCGACCACCTGGCCATGACGCCGCCCTCGACGGTGTGCGGCTTGTACTTCGCGCACCCCGACGCCGACTACTTCAACGTGGGCGTGCTTGCACGCGACCAGGTCGCGGACTACGCCGCGCGCAAGGGCATGTCGGTCGAGGAGGCCGAGCGCTGGCTCGGGCCTGTGCTGGCCTACGATCCCGCGCCTGCGGCGGCTGTCGCGTAACGCTAGCGTTCCGTCTGGAGCCACGGTAGAGGAGACCCGGTCGGACGGCGATACCCGTCGGGTCCCCCCCGGCCTCGGTGCGTCCGCTCTTCCTGATCCTCAGCTTGTCCGTCTTGGGCGCCGGCTCCTATCTGGGGCTGGCGAGCGAGCAGGCGCCCAGCGCGGCCGAGGCAGGCGTGGCCGAGGCAGGTGGGGCCGCCGACGCACCGGGCGCGGCCGTCCTGGCATCCGCTCCGGCAGCGCGCCCCAGCACGTCGGGTGTGCGCACCTCGGTGGCCACCCAGACCTACCCGGTAGGCGGCGCCACAGACGACGAGATCCTGACGTCGCTGATCGCCCAGGGCCCTCGCCCGGACGGCGAGGTCTACTTCGGCCTCACCGCCGCCGAGATCTCCCTCCGCTACCGCACCGTCCCCACGGCCGCCGGCTGCGTCCTGGCCGACGTCGAGGTGGACCTGACGCTCACGGTTACGCTCCCCGAGTGGACGCCGCTCGCCCAGACGCCGCCCGAGCTGTCTCGCAACTGGGGCCGGTTCAGCCGAGCGCTCGTGCGCCACGAGGGCCGCCACGGCGAGATCGCCGAACGCGGGGCCGAGCAGATCGTGCGCACGCTCGACGGCCTGCGCCGGGTCACGTGCGACATGGTGCAGGCCGAGGCTCAGCAGCGTCTCCAGCGACTGGAGGCGGAGATCGAAGCCAGCCAGCACCGCTACGATGCCGAGACGGGCCACGGTCGCACCGAGGGCGCCGTCTGGCCGCTCTAGAAGCCGCCCGCGCTGGGCCCGCTAGTCGTCGCGCGCCGTCGTCGGATCGGTGTCGACGGCCTCGTCGCCGTCCTCGACGCGCGGCGACGACTTGAGCGCGTCGTCCATCATGCGCCCGACGTAGGCATTGCCCGCCTCGGCGGTGCGGGCGCCGCCGGGCACCTCCTGGGCCGCGGGCGCCGCGTCGCGGTCCGGCTCGATGGCGTCGGAGGACTGGTCCTGCTCGGGCGCGTGGTCTTTGCTGTCCGGCGAGCTAAAGCGGTGCGAGTCGGGAGTCTTCTGGTCGGGGTGCATGGGCGGGCGCGAGCGTGAGGCGGTTCAACCCGCCAGACTCGCCGCGGTGCCCGAGGCGGGCAGCGCCGCACAGGCCCGGCCGAGGGCGCGGACCGGACGAGGGCGCAGACTGGCCGAGGCTGGCCGTACGTTGCCAACCCCGGTCCCCCCGCCGATCCCATGCTCGCCCGCTACGCTGCCCTCCTGCTGCTCGCTGCGCCCGTCTGGGCGGCCCCGCCCCACCCTGGCGAGCCTCACCCCGGTGAACCCCGCGCCCGACTGGTGGACGCGCTCGACCGCTACGAGCGCATTGCCGGCTGGACCGCCATACCCGAGGGCCCGCTCGTGCGCCCGGGCGAAACCGACCCAGCCCAGGTGCCCGCCCTTCGCGAGCGCCTGGCCGCCGAGGGCGCGCTGGCCGCCGCCGCCCGCACCGGCGACACGCTCGACCCCGCGCTCGCCGACGCGCTCCGCCAGGCCCAGCGCCGCCTCGGGCTCGACGGCGACGGCGTGATCGGCCCCAAGACGCGCGCCGCCCTGAACGTGCCAGCCAGCGAACGCGCCGACCAGATCCGCCGGGCCATCGAGCGCGTCCCGGCCGTCCCGGCGGCGGGCCGGTTCGTGCTCGTCAACGTCGCCGAGTTTCGCGTCCGGGCCTTCGAGGACGGCCGCGAGGTGCTCGCGATGAAGGTGGTCGTGGGCGCCGACCACGAGGGCCACCGCACGCCGCTGTTCTCGGACGAGATCGAGTACGCCGTCTTCCGGCCGTTTTGGAACATCCCGACCTCGATCGCGGTCGGCGAGCTGCTCCCCGACGGGCCCGAGGCGCTGGAGGCCGGCGGCTACCAACTCGTCCGCAGCTTCGGCCCGGACGCCGAGGTGCACGCCATGACCGCCGAGAACCTGCAGCGGCTGGCCGACGGCCACCTCTTGATGCGCCAGGCCGCCGGGCCGTCGAACGCGCTGGGGCTGGTCAAGTACATGTTTCCCAACGTCCACAACGTCTACCTCCACGACACGCCCGCGCGGAGCTACTTCGCCCGCGACGAGCGCGCGCTGAGCCACGGCTGCGTGCGCCTGCACGATCCGGTCGCGTTCGGCGCCTGGCTGCTCGGGCCCCAGGGCTGGGTCTACGACCAGGTGCAGGACGCGATGGCCGTCGGCGAGCACCGCCAGGTCGACCTGGCGCAGCGCGTGCCGGTCACCATCGCCTACTTCCCGGCCTGGGCCGACGACGCCGGCGCGGTCTGGTTCGCCGGCGACCCGTACGGGCTGGGCTAGCCTCGCCCGCCTCGGCACCGGGGCGGCACACGCTGGGGCGGCGCACGCTGGGGCGGCGCACGCGGAGGCGGCCGACTGGGGCGCGGGCTACTTCCTGAACTTCCGCACCAGCGACGAAATCTGGTCGTCGGCCAGCGGCAACGCCGCGCCTGGCGGACGCTTCGGGCCCGCAGGGGCGGGCGCTGAGGGTGCATCTCGGGCGGGGTTGCCCGCACGTGCCACCAGCCGGGCCTCGATCTCGTCCATCCACGACCCGTCGCCGCCCGTCGCCGACGCTGCCCGCCTCGGCGCCGAGGCCGCGGGGGCGGAAGGCCTGGGGGGCAGTCTCGACGTCGAGCGCGGCGCCGACGCCTGGAGCGGCTGCCCGGCGTCGTCGTTGAGCGGCGCCGTCTCGAACGCCACGCGCTTGAGGTTGACCAGGTGCATCGGCGTCACGTTGTCCGACGTGATCGAGCCGCCGAGCGTGCCCGGCCCCAGCGTCATGGCCGGGAACAGGTCCGTGGTCATCCCGACCGAGCCGAGCGCGGCGACGGTGTTGACCACGATCCGCATGGACGGCTTTTCGAGGCCGAACTGCTCGATCACGCGCTCGCTCTGGGCGTGCAGCGCCAGCGTGTGGCCGATGCCGCCGAACTCCAGAATCTCGATGCAGCGCTTGCAGCCCGCCTCCCAGCCGTCGGCGGCGTAGAACGACAGGATGGGCGAGAGCGTCTCCATCGAGATCGGCTCGCCGGCCCCCACCTCGCCCACCTCGGCCACGAGCGCGCGCGTGTCGGCCGCGACCGAGAAGCCCGCCATCTCGGCGATGCGCATCGGGCTCTGGCCCACGATGTCGGTGTTGAAGCGGCCGCCAGGCTTGATGACGGCGCGGAGTTGGGCGGCCTCGGCGTCGGAGCAGATGTGGCCGCCGCGCTCACGCAGCGCGTCGAGCAGGCGCGTGCGGATCGGCGCGTCGGCCACGACCGAGCGTTCGGTCGAGCACAGCGTGCCCCAGTCGAACGAGGTGCCCGTCAGGATGTCGGCCGCGGCCTTGTCGACATTCGCGGATCGGTCCACGTAGACCGGCACGTTGCCCGAGCCGACGCCGTAGGCGGGTTTGCCCTTGGAGTAGGCCGCGCGCACCATCGGCCCGCCGCCGGTCGCCAGGATCACGTCCACGTCGGGGTGCTCGAGAAGCGCGTCGGTGCCTTCGAGCGAGACCCCGGCCTCGGTCTGACCGAGGCAGGCGAACAAGCCCTCGGGCGCGCCGGCGGCGTAGGCCGCCTGGGCGACCACGTCGAGCGCCTCGCCGGTGCAGCGCGCCGCGCGCGGATGCGGGCTCATCACGAGGCCGCACCGCGCCTTGGCCGCGATGATGGCTTTGTAGAGCGCCGTCGCCGTCGGGTTGGTGGACGGCACGAGCGCGGCCACGACGCCCATGGGCGTCGCGACGGTCCAGACCATCCCGTCGGCGCTCTTGTCGATGATGCCGGCCGTCCGCATGCCCTCCATGCGGGCGGCCAGGGTGCGGGTCGCGAACAGGTTTTTCTGCTCCTTGGACTCGGGCTTGCCAAAGCCGGTCTCGTCATGCGCGAGCTGGCCCAGGCGCTTGGCCTCGCGCGCTCCGGCCTCCACCATCGCCGCCACGACGCGGTCGACGGCGGCCTGGTCGGCGGTCCTGAACTTTTTTTGCGCCCGAGCCGCGGCGGTGACGGCGTCGCGGGCTTCCTGAATCGTGCGGAGATCGGCGTCCATGATCGGCGGAGGGGGCAGGCCGAAAGGTAGCCAGGCTGCACCGCCGAACTCCGCAACAGCAACGCCAGACGTCCAGGTATCGCGACGTGCCCGACCGGTAGAGCCACACAAAGACCGCGACAACCGATAAGGTTTGAGTCCTTGGGTCGGGTGGAGTTACGCTTGCGCCGAGGCCGGGTACAACTCGCCCTCGAATTTAGCCTCGTGGTAGGTTCTCGCGTGTCGTGGCACCCCCGGACGGGGGATGGCACACCGTTTGCGCTTGCCCAGTCGCGTCTCTTTGCTTGACCATGATCGCTGCTGCTTCGTCCCCATCCGGCTTGTCCGCCGTCGACCACCAGTGGGGTGGTCTCGCGTCTGGACGGGCGTATCTGCTCGTGGGACGGGCTGGCTCCGGCCGCTCCGCGCTTGCGCTCCAGGCGGCTCGGGCGGCCGTGGATGCCGGCGAGCGTTGCCTGATCATCTCCCCTCGCGCGCCGGAGTCGCTGGTCGAGATCGGCCGAGGCGTGGACCTGGACTTGGCCGCCGCGCACGCGGCTGGCCTGCTGCGCCTGCTGCGCATTCCCAGCGCCGCCGACCTGGCCGCCCGAGGGCCCGAAGGACTGGCAACGTCGTACCGCGACCTGTCCGGCTTGGTCGCGAGCGACCGTCCAGCGCGCGTCATCATCGAGGACTTTACGCCGCTCGTCCAGTTCGACACGTTCGGGCGATTCCGCGACGCCTTCTCCGACCTGGTCGGACGCCTGCGCGACCAGGGCACGACGCTGCTGGTCGGGCTGGGCGACCCTGCCAACGACGCCTCGCGCCAGCTGCTGGAGGTGGTCGAGGAGGTGGTCGACGGCACGATCCGGCTGGGCGCGGGCGGGGACCTGGTGCTGTCGACGCACGGCGAGATCGAGTACCCGTCCAGCGACGGGTCGTCGCGCGAGGCCGTCCCGCCGCCCGCACCCGAGCCGACCGCGCCCGAGCCGTTTGCGCCCGAGCCGACCGCGTTCGAGTCGTTTGCGCCCGAGCCGCTGGCGCCTGAGCCGCCGGCACAAGACGCCGCCCTGCCCGCCTCGGCGCCTGTCCCGTCCGCCTCGGCGCCTGTCCCGTCCGCCTCGGCGCCTGTCCCGACCGCGTTGAGCCCGATCGAGACCGCAGCTCCGGCCGAGCTTGAGACCAGCTACTTTGCCGCGACCGTGCCCCCACCCAGCGCTGTGCCCTCTCCCGTCGCGCCGACGCCTGCCGGCCCGCCGTCCTTTGGTCCTGGCGCCCAGGTTGGGGACACCGGCCATGCGGCCGCAGCGGCCGCAGCCGCGGCCGCAGCGTTCTCCGCCCCTGCCTCGGGACTGCCCGCCGCTCACGTCCGCGAGTCCGCCGAGGCGGAGATTACCGCGCCGCCGCCGGCCGACCCGTCGCTCATGCACGCAGGCTCGGACCCGTTCGGGGACGACCCGGCCGACGCGCTCTTTCAGCAGGGCTTCCTGGCCGACTCTGGGATTCTGCCGCACGCGCTGCCCTCGGCCGCGGCCTCGCTGGCTCCCGTCGCACTCCCGTCGTTCGCGCCCCTGGGTGGGGCTCCCGCGGCCGCTCCGGATCCGAACGCCGGCTTTCACTCGGCGCTGGCGGCCTCGTTCGCCACGCGCGTTACGGGCACCCCGTTCCAAGTCGTCGCCATGCGGATGGACGTTTCGGCGCCCGAAGCGGCGTACTTCGGCACGGTCGAGGCGGGCTTGCGCTCGGTGCTCCGTCCGGGTGACGAGTTGCTGGTCGATGGCGCGCGTGCGCGTGCTGCGGTCGTGCTGCCCGCGTCCACGCCCGCGGCCGGGCAGGCGCTGTTCGCCGGCCTCCAGGCCTACCTCCGCGCCCACCTCGGTGTCGCGGCGGACCAAGCGCTGCAGTCGGTCGCCGCGGTGACCATCTCGGACGGCCAGCCGTTTCAGTCGGCCGCCGACCTGGTCGCGTACGCCGTCGACGGCTAGCGGAACGGCTTCTCCCGGCTCAGCACGGCCACCAGATCGTCCACGCCGACGGGGCCGTGGCGGTACACGAACGGCTCGCCAAAGTCGGCGCCGATGCGGTAACCGAACGTCCGGGCGCGCGCCTCGACCCAGGCCAGAAAGCGCGGGTTCGAGATGTAGGTCTCCGGCTCGTCGTCTCCGCCAGACGCATCGCCTTGAAAAAACTGGCTTTCGTAGGCCAGCAAAGCCTCCATGCGTCGCTCCCACACGCTCGACACGTCCACGACGAACGTCGGCTCGGCGTCGAGCGCCTGGAGGTAGTGCAGCACGTGGTGAGGGCGCCAGGGCTCCTGAGCGGTCCCGTCGCTATCGAACGTTTCGACCTTGGCCAGCCCGGAGTAGAACAGCGCGTCGACCGCCAGCCGGGTGGCCGCGCCGTGGTCGGGGTGGCGGACGTGCTCGGCGGTGACGAGCACGATCGGCGGGCGGTAGCGGCGCACGACCTGGATCAGGGCGCCCTGGGTGGCCTTGGTGTTTTGAATGTCGCCGTCGGGCAGGCCCAGGTTGTGACGCGCCGCCAGGCCCAGAATGCGGGAGGCGGCCTCGGCTTCGCGCATTCGGCCCTCGGGCGTGCCGCGCGTGCCCAGTTCGCCACGCGTAAAGTCGACGATGCCGGTGCGGTAGCCTTGGTCGGCGAGCAGGCACATCGTGCCCCCGGCGCACAGCTCGACGTCGTCGGGGTGGGCGGCCAGCGCGAGCACGTCGAGGGGGGAGCGGTCGGACACGGGCACGAGGGGCAGAGGCGGGGCGGGGACTACGCCCGACCGTGCGCGGCGATTCCTCAGGGCAGCCCTCACCGAGCCGCAGGCCGGACCCGCGCCGCCGGTGGCTCATAGTCGATAGCTCTCGCGTCTTTCTCCCACGTCCTCATGGCTGCGACCGTCGCCACGCTCGTCTTTCCGAATCAGCTGTTTGCCGACCACCCCGGCCTCGGCCCCGAGGCGGGCGACCCCGAAGTGGGTGGTGCAGAGGCGGGCGGCGCGGAGGCCCGCCGCGTGGTCCTCATCGAGGACGACCTGTTCTTCCACGACCCGCGCTACCCGGCGCGCAACCACAAGCTGCGGCTGGTGCTCCACCGGGCCACCATGCAGCACTACGCCGCGCGGCTGCGCGACCAGGGCTGGACGGTCGAGGTCGTGGAGTGGGCCGAGCGGCGGTCGACGGCCGACGTCCTGGCCGGGCTGGCGGCCGACGGCGTCACGGCCGTCCGCTACTGCGAGCCCGTCGACTTCATCCTGGAGCGCCGGCTGGACCGCGCCGCCCAGGCCGCGGGGCTGGCCCAGGAGGTGCTGGACACGCCCCTCTTTCTCAACACCCGCGCCCAGAACGCTGCCTTTTTCGCCGGCCGCGCGCGCTACCACCAGGCCGACTTCTACAAGCACCAGCGCCGCCGCCTGGACCTGCTCATGGACGGCGACGGCGAGCCGCTGGGAGGCCGCTGGAGCTTCGACCACGACAACCGCCGCAAGATGACTCGCCAAGCGCTCGCTCAGGTGCCTCCGCTCCCCGAGGTGGCCCCCGACGACCGGGTCCGCGAGGCCCAGGACTACGTCGAGCAGCACTTTCCGGACCACGTCGGCGCGAGCGCTCCCCTCCCCTACCCCGTCACGCACGACGCCGCGGCCACTTGGCTGGCCGTCTTCGCCGCCGAGCGGCTGGAGCGCTTCGGCCCGTTCGAGGACGCCATCGAGCCCGGCCGCTCGCACCTCTACCACGCCGTGTTGACGCCCATGCTCAACGTCGGCCTGGTGACGCCGCAGCAGGTGCTGGACGTCGTGATGGACCACGTCGAGCGCGCGCCGCTCAACTCGCTCGAAGGCTTTGTGCGCCAGCTGATCGGGTGGCGCGAGTACATGCGAGCCGTCTACGACCTGGAGGGCGTCACCATGCGCACGGCGAACGTGTGGGGCTTCGAGCGCGACATTCCCGACGCGTGGTACACCGGCGAGACCGGCCTGGCGCCCGTCGACGACGTGATCCCGCGCGTGCTCCAGACCGGCTACGCCAACCACATCGAGCGGCTGATGGTGCTGGGCGGCGCCTTGTTCCTGACGCGCGTCCACCCGCGCGCGGCGTACCGGTGGTTTATGGAGATGTTCGTCGACGCGTACGACTGGGTGATGGTGCCCAACACCTACGGCATGAGCCAGCACGCCGCCGGCCCGCTGATCACGACCAAGCCGTACATGTCAGGCTCCAACTACCTCCGCAAGATGAGCCACTACCCCGGCGGCGACTGGGAGGCCGAGTGGGACGGCTTGTACTGGACGTTTCTGGATGACCACCGCGACGCCATCGAGGGCTACCACCGCATGTCCATTATTACCAGCCATCTGGACCGGATGGGCCCGGACACCCGAGACGCGCACCGCGCCGCGGCCGGCCGCTACCTCGACCGGCTGGAGCTGTCGCCGTTCGAGAGCGGAGACCTGGGCGTGGCGGAGTAACATCCGCCTGTGCCCCCTCCCGCCATGACCGTCGCGCGCGCCGCCCCTGCCCACCTCGGCGCCTTGGCGGAGCTGTTCGACGGCTACCGTCAGTTCTACCGCAAGGCGTCCGACCCGGGCGCCGCGCGGGCGTTTCTCGCCGACCGTCTCGACGCCGGCGACTCGGTGATCTTTGTTGCGGAGGCGGACGGCCGGCTCGTCGGGTTCGTCCAGCTTTACCCGCTGTTCTCGTCGGTTCGGATGCGGCGGGTCTGGCTGCTCAACGACCTGTACGTGTCTCCGGACGCGCGCCGAGGCGGGCACGGCCGGGCGCTGATGGAGGCGGCCCGGGCCTTCGCAACCGACGACGGCGCGGCCGCGCTCCAGCTGGCGACCGAGTGGGACAACGCCGGCGGACGGGCGCTCTACGAGTCGCTGGGCTACCGGCGCGACACCGCGTTTGCGTCCTACGAGCTGGCGCTCTAGCTACTCCAGCCCCCACGCCTGGGCGATGTGCCGCAGCACGGTTTTCTCCATCGTGTGGACGCGTCCGTCGGCGTCGGCGACGCCCACCAGCGCGGCGTGGGCCCGGGCGAGCTGAGGCGGCGCGAGCGCTGCCCGGAGCCGCGCGACGACCGTGTCCAGGCCCACCACGCTCAGGCTTCCGTAGACGCGGACGGCGGTCTCGACCAAGTCGCTCAGGTCCGCCCCGCTGATCTCGTCGCCGAACTCGGCCGCGACGTGGTCCAGCTGGCGGACCACCTCGTGCGACTCCCGGGGGTCCAGGTCGGCGTCGGTGCCGTGAGCGACGACCAGCGACAAGAGCGCGAGGTCGGCCAGGGGCGACGGGTCAGCCATGCGAGCGGGGTCCGGTTTGGGCCGGTACCCGCTGGGGCGCGGCCCGTTCCACGGCGGCGTTCCACGTTCCCGCCTGTTCGGCGGCGCTAGGTCGGGTCGCTCGCTTCGGCCGCGCGCAGCACCTCCATCAGCGCGTCGAACTCCTCGCCGCAGCACCGGCACCCGGCGATGTGGGCCTCGACCAGGGGCAGCGCCTCGGCCGTGTCGAGGCCTTGCAGCCTCATCTCCGCAAAGCGGTCGACGCTCTGCTCGCAGTCCCCACACACCACCTCATCGGTGCGCGTGGCGTGCGCCATGGCGACGAGCGACTGGAGGACGGAGGGGGTGAGGGTCATCTGCGGATGGGTGTGCGATCACCTGACGCCGAGAGCCGGCGCTGGCTTACGGATCGGTCGGGTCGAGCAGGTCCTCGGCGGCCAGGCCGCGGTCCTCGAAGGCGCGCTTGAGACGCAGGCGCGCGTCGTGGAGCAGCTTGTAGAGCGCGTTCCGGTTCGTGTCCAGGCGGCGCGCGACCTCGTCGAGCGGCATCCCGGCCAGCACGGCCTGGAGGGCCGTCGACTGCCGCTCGGTCAGCTCGTCGCGCACCAGCTGGCGGACGAGCGTGACGGCTTCGTTCTGCTCCATCACTGCGTCGGCGCCCGGATCGGGCGTCTGGGGCGGGTCGGCGAGGAGCGTGTCCAGCGGTACGTCCTCCCAGCGCTTGCGGCGCAGCTCGCTAAAGGCCAGGTTGACGGCCACGCGCTGGGCCCAGGTCGTAAAGCGCGCGTCGCCGCGAAACTGGCCCGCCCGGTCGCGCACCTGGAGCAAGGCGTCCTGGACCAGGTCGTCGACGAGCGCGTCGGCGCCCCGGTCGACGCGCGGGCCGACGGTCACGCGCAGCGCCTGGTGCAGCACCGGTCGCAGGTCGCGCAAGGCCGCGTCGAGGTCGCGGCCGTCGCCGGCGAGCGCGGCCAGCCACTCGTCGTTCGTTCGGTCTCGGGAGGCCACGGTGTCGGGGAAGGGGGGCGCTCCCAAACTACCCCGGCCGCCGAGACGGGAGATCGCGATTTGGAGAACCCGGCTGGGCCCGCCTCGGCGCCGAGGCGGGCAGACCCGCTACCTGTCGTAGCTGGCCCGCACCACCTCCAGGTCCTGCACCACGAGCGCGGAGAGAGCCGCCCGCAGCGCGGCGCTCTCGGTGCCTCCCAGCCGGACCAGCTCGCCGCTGTCCCCCACGATGCGCGTCGTGGAGCGCAGGCGGATCAGCGGGAGCGGCGCTCTGGTCGCCGTGGGAAACTCGTGCGAGACTGCCACAGCTTCCTGCGAGAGCGGTGGGGGGAGCGTCTCCGCCTGAGTGACCGCGGTGGTTTGGTTCTCGTCCCTCTGAGGCGACTCGGTTCGCTCCCCGTCCTGGGCACGGGGCTGGAGCGGCGTCGCCAGACCGGTTAGCGTCACGCCCGCCGTGTACTGCCGGCCGTCGGCGGCGACGGGGCACTGGAAGCGATCGGCGCGGGTCGGCACGCACCCGCGCGCCTGAAGCGCCTCCACGATGGCGTCCGGGCCTCCGGCATACTGCACGCTCAACACGGTCGCATCCTCAGACCAGACCATGACGCGAGGCGATGACGACAAGCAACCTGACAGCAGGGTCAGGACGGCGACGAGCACGGAGACGCGCATGACGGAGACGGAGAGTGTGAGTGCAAGGCCGCACCTCGGCGGCCCCACGTAACGCCTGCACTGGCTGGGTTCACCCGCCTCGGTGCCGAGGCGGGCGGTGCCTGCCCGGTCGGCGGTACCACCTGGGCGCCGGACTCCGGTGGGAGCCAGGGCGCGCCCGTCAGATCGCGAGCCGCTCGGAGCGAGGGCTCCTGGTGTCGCGCCGTCCGCCGGGCTAGTCGAGGTAGTACGCCTTGATAACCGGGAGGTCTTGGATCAGCAGTCCGTAGAGAGCATCCCGGACCGCCTCCGCCTCGTCGCCGGCCAACCGAATCGGCGTGTCGCCGTCGAACACCTGGACGTACGCGTGCAGCCCGAGCACCGGGGTGGCCCCTGCTGAGCGATAGGCCAACGAGTGGTTTCCGCCTCTCGTCGGGGCGATCGAGTAGGTCGCGCCTTCGGGGAGGTATCGCTCGGGCTCGGGCGCATGCTCGGTGACGCGCTCCTGAGTCTTCTCGGGCCGCTCCTGGACCTGGCCGGGCGCGACAGGAGAAGAGAAGGCCAGGGCAACGACCAGCGGTCCACGCGGGCCCTCGATGGCACACCGATACTGACTCGGGCTCTGGGCGGTGCAGCCCCGCTCCATGAGACTCTTGGCGATGTGGCCTCGATCCTCGGCATATCGGACGCGGAGATTGTCCGCGTTCGTGGAGTGAGTCCACACGGTCGGCGACGAGGACAAACAGCCCGACAGCGTGACGACCGCAGCGGCGACGAGTCCAGAGAAGCGCATGGGACGAGGTGACAGGTGCGTACCGGGGAGGCCGCGTCTCGGAGCGCCAACGTAGCGCCGAGGTGCTGAGTGGGTTCACTCGCCTCGGTGTCCCCGCCTCGGCGCCGAGGCGGAGGGCGTCGCGAGCGAGGTCAGCGAGGCCGCACGTTGGCGAAGCCGCCGTCGACCGACAGCGTCTGGCCGGTGATCCAGCCGCTCCGCTGACGGTCCAGCAGGAACGCGAGCGCGTCCGTCAGGTCCTCGGGCTCGCCGATGCGGCCCAGCGGGTGCATCGCCGCCGACGCCGCGACGGCCGCCTCGGACGCCACCAAGCGCCCCGCCAGCGGCGTCCGCACCAGGCCGGGCGCGACCACGTTGACGCGGATGCCCTTGGGCGCGTACGTGGCCGCCGCGGCCTGAGCCAGCCCGATCACGCCCGCCTTGGCCGCCGCGACGGCCTCGTGGTTGGCCAGGCCGAGCCGCGCGGCCACGCTCGCCATCAGCACGATGGCGCCGCCCTCGGGCTCGGCGTTGCGCTGCATCGCCTTGGCCGCCGACCGGACGGCGAAGAACGCCGTGTCCAGGTTGAGCCGGATGGTCTCGCGAAAGGCCTCGGGCGACATCGCGTGCGCCGGCTTGAGATCGATCGACCCGACCAGGTTCACGAGCCCGTCCAGACGGCCGTGCTCCGACACCACGGTTTGGACCAGGCTCTCGACCGCGTCCGCCTCGGTGGCGTCGAGCGTGAACGCCTGGGCGCCGGTCTCGCCGGCGAGCGCCGAGAGCCGGTCGGCGTCCCGAGCGCCCAGCACGACCGTCGCGCCCTCGGCCGCCAGCCGACGCGCAAGCGGCGCGCCGATGCCGCCGGTGCCCCCGATCAAGACGTAAACAGGCGCGCGGTCGGACATGGGAGTGGAGAAAGGGAGACCGCACCGACGCGGCCCAGCGTGCCGAGATCCGCCCCGCCTCGGTGGCGCCCCCGACCGAGCCACCGAGGCGGAGCATGATGGCCTCCGGCCTGGCCGAGGCCGCCGGTATCTTGGCCCGTCCCCTGCCGCCCATGTACCTCAGCCGGCTCGACCTCCACGGCTTCAAAAGCTTCGCCCAGAAGACGTCCGTCGACTTCTCGCCGGGCGTCACGGCCATCGTCGGCCCCAACGGGTGCGGCAAGTCGAACGTAATCGACGCCGTGCGCTGGGTCCTGGGCGAGCAGCGCGCCCGGACGCTGCGCAGCGAGTCGATGGCCGGCGTCATCTTCAACGGCGCCGCCGGCAAACGCCCGCTCGGGCTGGCCGAGGTCTCGCTCACGGTCGAGAACACGCGCGGCGTGCTGCCGACCGAGTACTCCGAGGTCACGGTCACGCGCCGCCTGTACCGCAACGGCGACTCCGAATACCTGCTCAACGGCACCACGTGCCGCCTGCGCGACATCCAGGACCTGTTCATGGACACCGGCCTGGGCGCCGGCGCCTACTCGGTGATCGAGCTGTCGATGGTCGAGGACATCCTGTCGGAGCAGGCCGACGACCGCCGCCGTCTGTTCGAGGAGGCCGCCGGCGTCACCAAGTACAAAAAGCGCCGCGCCCAAGCCCTCCGGCGCCTGGACACCACACAGGCCGACCTGACGCGCCTGGACGACATCGTCGAGGAGGTCGAGAAGCAGGTCCGCTCGTTGCAGCGGCAGGCCCAGAAGGCGGCGCGGCACGAGCGGCTCGCGACGCGGCTGCGGCGGCTGGAGCTGGCGATGGCCGCGCACGACCACGCCCGCCTCCAGGCCGAGCGCGACACGCTGGAGGCGACCGTCCGCGCGCGCGCGCGCGAGGCGGACGGACTCGGGGCCGAGGTCTCGGCGGGCGAGGCCCAGCTCGAAGCCGCCCGCGCGGGCCTCGTCGGGCTGGAGCAGGCCATGGCCGGCGCGGCGCGGGCGCTGCAGGCGCACGCCGGCACAGTCCGCTCGCTGGAGGCCGAGATCCGGCTCGGGGACGAGCGCCAGCAGTCGGGCCGCCGCGCGCTGGAGCGGATCGCACGCGAGCGCGACGCCGACGCCGCGCGTGCCAGCGACGCCGCCGCCGAGCGCGCCGACGCCCAGGCCCAGATCGAGGCGGCCCAGGCCGAGACCGAGGCCCAGGCGGACGCCCTGGAGGCCGCCGAGGGCGCGCGCGCCGAAGCGCACGACGCGGCCGGAGCCCGGCGGGAAGCCGCGCAGTCCGCCCGGAGCGCGGCGGGCCAGGCCTCGGCGGCCCTGCGTGACGCCGAGGCGGCGCTCGACCGCGCCCGCGACCGCCGCGCGTTTCTACAGACCGAGGCGGACCGAGTCACCGCCGAACGCGCCGCCGTGGCGCCCGAACCGGCCGGCGCCCCGGCGGCGCACGACTTGGTCCAGGCCGAGACCGCGCTCCAGGCCGCCACAGACGCGCTGGCCAGCGCCACGTCCGCCCGCGACGACGCCCGCGTGGCCTTCGAGACCGCCGACGGCGTCCGCCAGAGCGCGCGCGGCGCCGTCCAGGCGGCTCAGGCCGAAGCCTCGCTTCTCCAGGCCATGGTGGACGCCGGCACGGGCGGCGACGGCGCCGTCGCGTTTCTGACGGCCCACCCCGACCTCCAGGTCTCGACCGTCGCCGACGTGCTCGCCGCCGACGACGCCGACCGCCTGGCGCTCGACGCCGCGCTCGGCGACTGGGCTCACGCCCTTGTCGTCCCGACCGAGGACGCCGCCGACGCCGCCATCGACCGGCTCCGCGAGGCCGATCAGGGCCGCGCCACGTTTCTGGTGCTCGACCGGCTCGCCGCGGCACCGACGGAGCGCTCGCCGGCGCCGCCTGGTGCCACGCCCGCCTCGGCGCTCGCCCGGGTGCCGCAGGCCTATGCACCGCTCGTCCCGGCCTTGCTGGGCCGCGCCTTCGTCGTCGAGTCGCTGGACACGGCGCGCGCGCTGCGCGACGCCCACCCCGGGGTCCGGTTCGTAACGCGCGGGGGCGCCTGGACCGACGCGTCCGGTGCCGTCCACGGCGGCAGCGACACGCCGAGCGCGTCCGCCGGCCGCTTCGGCCTCCGCGAGCGCCAGGAGCAGGCCGGCGCCGCCTTGGCCGCGGCCCAGGCCGCCCTCGCCGACACCGAGGCCCGGGCCCAGGCGGTCCGCCAGGCGTGGGACGCCGCCGAGTCCGCCCGCCTCGGCGCGGAGGCGGAGCGGGAGGCGCGGCGCGACGCCCGAGACCACGCGCGCGACGCGGCCGCCCGTCTCGAAGCCCATGCCCAGGCGCGCGCCGACCGGCTCGCCCGGCTGACAGCGCGCGCCGACGAGGTCGGCGCGGGCCTGGCTGCCCTGCCCGCCACCGCGGATCTAGAGGACCGCGTCTCCACCCTCGCCTCGGCCGCGAGCGACGCCCAGGCGCGGCAGCAGCGTGCCGACACCACGTTCGAGGCCGCGGCCCAGGCCCGCTCCGCCGCCGAGGCGGCTTGGAGCGACGCCCGGCTCTCGCGCGCCCAGGCCGGCGCCCGCCTGCAGTCGGCGCGCGACCTGGAGACGCGCGCCCAGCGGACCTTGGACGAGGTCGACCGCCGCCAAGCCGACCGCGAGGCGGAGCAAGACCGCGTCCGGGCCGAGATCGCGACCGCGGGCGCCGCCGCCTCCGACCTCGCCGCCCGGCTCGACGACGAGCGCCGCCGCACGGACGCGCTCCAGCGCGACGCGACAGCCTCCGAAGGAGAGGTCCTAGAGGGCCGCGTCCGCATCTCGGACGCCGAGAAGGCGCTGCGCGAGACGCGCGCCCAGCGCGAGGCCGCCGCGACGGCGCGCGGCGAGGCCGAGCGCCGGCTGGTCGAGGTCGCCACGCGCCAGGAGACGACGCTGGAGCGCCTGGCCGACGAGCACGCCGCCGACCTGGGCGCGGCGTCGGCGGAGCTCGAGCGGCTCCAGGCCGAGGAGCTGTTCCAGCCCGAGACGGCGCGCGTCGAGATCCCCAGCCTGCGCCACAAGATCCGCGACCTGGGCGCCGTCAACGCGCTCGCGCTCGAGAGCTACGACGAGGAGCAGACGCGCCTGCAGTTTTTGCAGGAGCAGCGCGACGACCTCGCCGGCGCCGAGGCGACGCTGCTGGAGACCATCGACGAGATCAACACGACCGCGCGCGAGCGCTTCGACGTCACCTTCGGCCAGATCCGCACGGCGTTCCAGCAGCTGTTCTCTGACCTGTTTGGCGGCGACGCCCAGGCCGACGTCGCGCTCGACGGCGACGACCCGCTGGAGGCGCCCGTCACCATCACGGCGCGCCCCCGCGGCAAGCGCCCGGTCTCGCTCGCCCAGCTCTCGGGCGGCGAGAAAACGCTGACCGCGACCGCGCTGCTGTTTGCAATCTATCTGGTCAAACCGTCGCCGTTCTGCATCCTGGACGAGGTCGACGCGCCGCTCGACGACGCCAACGTCGGCCGCTTCATGTCGCTGATCCGCTCGTTCTCCGACTCGACCCAGTTTATCCTGGTCACCCACAACAAGCTGACGATGGAGGCCGCCGACCGGATGTACGGCGTCACCATGCCGACGCCCGGCATCAGCCGCCTCGTGGGCGTCCAGTTCGGGGAGGCGGGCGGCGACGGCTCGGGTGCGGAGTCCCACGCCGAGGCGCCCTGACCGCGCCCGCCTCGGCGCGCCGACCGGCCCAGCGCGCCCACCGGCCCAGCGCGCCCACCGGCCCAGCACGCCCACCGGCCCAGCGCGCCCACCGGCTCGGCGCGCCCACCGGCTCGGCGCGCCCACCGGCCCAGCACGCTGACCGGCCCAGCGCGCCCACCGGCTCGGCGCGGTGCTGCGCGGATCGGCAGCGCGCGTGTCCGCGTAGCTTCGCCTCCCCCCGCCCCGCTCCGCCCATGTCCGACGCCGCGCTCGATGCCACGGCCGATGCCCTCGCCCGCCGCGCTCTCCGCGGCCTGCCCGAGGCGCCGAGGCGGGACGACCTGGCCGGCCTGGCGCCGCCGCTCGCCCGCTTGCTCCTGGCCCGCCTGGACGCCGAGCTCGACCGGGCCACGCCGGCCAGCGCCTGGATCGACGCCGACGCCACCGCGGACGCTCGTGCCGCCTGGCGGGAGGCCGCCGCCTCGACGATGCGTCTCCCGGCCGACCAGCGCGACGCGGTCGTGCGGCAGGCGACCGAGCGCGCCCTGGCGCACCTGCTCCGCCCGGCCGACACCGCCGCGGCGGTCGCGTTCGAGGGGGAGACCGGGCCCCTGCCCGTCGAGACGGCGCTGGCGCGCGTTCGCGCGTTCGGCCCCTACCCGTACCTCGCCCAGATCACCGATCGCTACGTCGAGCGCAAAAACCTGAGCCACATCGACCGCGCCGGCCTGGAGCGCCTGCTGCGCCGGATCGACCGCCGCATGGTAAGCGCGTTCGGCGCCCACGACTGGGTAACGCTGGTGGCGCCGCTGTTCGACTGGGTGGGGCCCGTCGGGCGTCCGCCGGGGACGGTCCCGGCGGGCCTGCTCCAGGCGCTGTTCCAGGCCAAGGGTGCGACGGCGCTTCACGACGCGCTGGACGAGGTCGACGGCGTGGACGCCGAGGCGCTGCGCCGGCTGGTGGCCGAGGTCGTCGGCCCGCCCCCGCCGGCCACCGCGACCCCGCCCACCTCGGTGGCCCCGCTGGCTCCGGCGATCTCAGCGGCTCCGGCGGAGGTGCCAACCGAGCCCGCGCCGAGAGTGCCGCCCTCCGCCGAGTCCGACGCCACGAATGACGTCGAGCCCGACCTAACGACGGAGCCCGACGCGGTCGCCGACGCCCACCCGGCCGCGGAGACGAGCCCGGAACTCGGCCGCCAAGCAGGCCCGCCCATCATCGGCTCGCGCTACGCCACGCCCGAGTCCGAGCCGCCCGAGTCCGACATTCTCGGCCCGGCTCGGCCCGTCGAAGCGGACGCGGCCTCGCGCGCCGCGGCGCCCCAGCCGCCTCCGATCGGGAACGAGGCCGAGGAGGCGGTCGATGCGTCCGGCGACGCGCCAGAGCCCCCCCGCGCCTCGCGCCCGACGAGCCTCTCGCGCCCGACGAGCCTCTCGCGCCCGGCGAGCCTCTCGCGCCCGGCGAGCCTCTCGCGCCCGGCGAGCCTCTCGCGCACAGCGACGCTGCGGACGACGAGCCGCTGTGGCAACGCCTGGCTCGGGAGCGGGACGCCGCCCCTGCGGCCGCTCCAACCGAGGACCGCGCGCCCGACGACGAGCAGCCGCTCTGGAAACGGTTCGCCCAGTCGGACCTGGCCGAGCGCTTGCCCGAGGCGGAGCCAGCCGAAACGCTGGCCGACTCGTTCGTCCCCAGCGCTCCAGCGCCTCAGACTCCGCACGCGCCGCAGCTGCCGCTGGACCACCTCGAGACGCAGGTGCTGGGCGCCGACGCGCGCGAGCGCCGCGACTGGTACGTCGCCGAGCTGTTTGGCGGCTCGCCGAGCGACTACCACCGCACGCTGAGCGCCATCCACGCCGCTGACAGCTACACCGACGCGACGGCCGTGATCTCGTCCGAGGTGTTGCGCAAGCGGAGCGTCAACCCCTACACCGACTGCGCCGTCGCGTTTATCGACGCCGTCCAGGCTCAGTTCGAGCAGCCATGACGGAGCGAGACGCGACGGCCCGACCGCGGCGCAGACGACGCATCGGGCGCTGACTCCCGCTGGCGGCGCTCGTCGTGGGGCTGGTGCCGCTCGCGGCGACCCTCGCCGCCAGGGGCCTCGTGCGCCTGGTCGCGTGGCACCTGCTGCTGGCTGGCCTTGCGCTTGGAGTCGGACGGGGGACCGTTGTCTACGCCGCCGTCAAGTCGCGCTGGCGGAGCCAAGCCGTCCAGAGTACGCTGGTCCGCCTCCGGGCTGGCCGTTCTGCCGCTGGCGTGGTCGCTCGGCCTGGTGGCCTACCCCGCGCTCGGTGGCCTCGACGCGCCCGGCGGCCACCGGTCGCCTGCCGGCGGCCTCGAGGAGCGCGGCGGCCGCGCGGTCGCGACCGGCCAGACGGTGCGCCACCTGGCGCTTCCCGACTCTACACAGGCGACGCCCTAGCCAGGCACGGGGCGGAACGGAGGCGCCGAGGGCCGGTTCTCGAAGCCCCCCTTCCGACCGACCTGTGCCCAGCTGGATCCGCCGCCTCGCCACCCGCTCCGACGCCCGCTTGCGGACCGAGGGGCCGCCCGTCCCGGTTACCGACGACTCTCCCCACGCCGTCGTCATTGGCGCGGGCTTTGGGGGCCTTGCGGCGGCCATCCGCCTGCAGACGCGCGGCTACCACGTTACGCTCGTCGACCGGCTTGAGCAGCCCGGCGGGCGGGCGCGCGTCGAGCGCGTGCCCGGCCCGGACGGCGGCGAGTACGTGTTCGACATGGGCCCGACGCTGATCACGGCGCCGTTCCTGTTCGACGAGCTGTGGGCGCTGGCCGGCGAGCGGCGCGAGGACCACCTGGAGTTTGTGCCCACGACGCCGTTCTACCGCATCCGCTTCGACGACGGCGACGTGTTCGACTACACCGGGGACGGGGCGGCGATGGAGCGCGAGATCGCGCGCTTCAACCCGGCCGATGTCCAGGGCTACCGGCGCTTCCTCAAAAAGAGCGAGACCATCTTCGAGACCGGCTTTCTGGAGCTCGGCCACGTGCCGTTCGACAAGACGCACCACATGGCCAAGATCGTCCCGTCGATGGTGGCGCTCGAGAGCCACCGCTCGGTCTACGGGCTGGTGTCCAAGTACATCAAGAACAAGAAGCTGCGCCAGGTCTTCAGCTTTCACCCGCTGCTTGTCGGCGGCAACCCGTTCTCGACGACCTCGATCTACGCCCTGATCGCGTTCCTGGAGCGGCACTGGGGCGTGTGGTACGCCATGGGCGGCACCGGCGCGATCATTCGGGAGTTGGCCGCCTTGTTCGAGCGGCACGGCGGCACGCTCCGCCTCGGCGAGACCGTGGACGAGATCACCGTCCGCACCGGCGGCGCCCGGCCGGCCGCGACCGGCATCCGCCTGGAGTCCGGCGAGGCCATCGAGGCCGAGGTGGTGGTGTCGAACGCGGACGCGGCCTGGACCTACCAGCACCTGGTCCACGCCGACCACCGCAAGGTCTGGACCGACGCCAAGCTGGGCAAGTCGAAGCACTCCATGTCGCTGTTCGTGTGGTACTTCGGCACGGACAAGACCTACGACGACGTCGCCCACCACACGATCCTGCTCGGGCCGCGCTACCGCGCCTTGCTCAAGGACATCTTCGAGCACAAGACGCTCGCCGACGACTTCTCGCTCTACCTCCACCGCCCGACGGCGACCGACCCGTCGATGGCGCCCGACGGCCACGACACGTATTACGTGCTGTCGCCGGTCCCCCACCTGGACTCGGGGACGGACTGGTCCGTCGAGGCTGAGCGCTACCGCCAGAAGATCGAGGACTTCCTGTCCGAGACCGTGCTGCCCGACCTGGGCGAGCACCTGACGGCCAGCCTGACGCTAACGCCTCAGGGCTTCCTGGACGACTATCTCTCGGTCAAGGGCGCGGCGTTCTCGCTCGAGCCCCAGCTGCTCCAGAGCGCGTTCTTCCGCCCGCACAACGCGTCCGAGGACGTGGACGGGCTGTTCCTGGTCGGCGCGGGCACGCACCCGGGTGCCGGGATGCCGGGCGTGCTGTCGTCGGCGCGCGTGCTCGACACGATCGTGCCCGACCCGGTAGCCGTCCCCGCCTGACTCGACGCTGCCTGACACGACACCGCCCGCCTCGGCACGACGACCGAGGCGGGCGGGGCTAGCAAGACGGGCGGACGTTGAGGCGGTGCGCAGGCTAGGCCGCCACGCCTTCCGAATGCGCCTCGTCGTACTGCTCGCGCTCGATGGCGATGCCGGCGCGCTGGAGCTTGCCCTCCAGCCTCTCGTAGCCGCGGTCGAGGTGGTAGACGCGCAGCACGTCCGTCTCGCCCTCGGCCACCATGCCGGCCATCACGAGCGACACCGACGCGCGCAGATCGGTCGACATGACGGTTGCGCCCGACAGCGGCTTGTCACCCTTGCCGGGCACGTGGACCGTGTCGCCCTCCACCCTGAGGTCGGCGCCCAGGCGGCGCAACTCGGGGATGTGCTTGAAGCGGTCGGTGTAGACCGTGTCGCGGACCGTCGAGGGCCCGTCGGCCCGCATCATCATCACCGTCCACTGGGCCTGCAAGTCGGTCGCGAAGCCTGGGAAGGGCGCCGTCTCGATCGAGACCGGCGTGATCGAGTCCACGCCGTCCACCTCGACCACATCCCCGTGGAAGCGGAACGGGACGTTCGTCTCGCGGAAGCGGTCGGTAAAGGCCGGCCCCAGGTGGTCGGGGTTGGCGCCGGTGATGGTCAGCGTCTCGCCGACCGGGGTCGCGATGGCAGCGGCCATCATGTATGTGCCGAGTTCGATGCGGTCGGGGCAGTTGGTGAACTCGACCGCGTTCATGGTCTCGACGCCCTGGATCGTGATGGTGTCGGTCCCCAGGCCCTCGATCTGGGCGCCCATCGCCTGCAGCATCTCGCCGAACACCACCACGTCGGGCTCGGCGGCGCAGTTTTCCAGCACGGACTCGCCGCTCGCGGTGACCGCCGCCAGCATCACGTTGATCGTGGCCCCGACCGAAACCGGCTCGAAGCGCATCCGGCCGCCCGGCAGGCGCCCGTCGGGAGCCTCGGCGATCACGTACCCGGCCTCCTCACGGACGCGGGCGCCCAGCGCCTCCATCCCCTTGATGTGGAGGTCGACCGGGCGCGGGCCCCAGGCGCAGCCGCCGGGCAGCGACACCTTGGCCTTTCCGCCTCGGCCCAGCAGGGCGCCGAGCATGTAGAACGACGCCCGCATCTGCTTGACCAAGTCGTACGGCGCCTCGAAGTGGTGGATGCCCGACGCGTCGATCACGATCGAGTCCGCCGTGCTCGGGTCGTCGTCCGGGGACCAGTCGACCGTGACGCCGGTCACCCGGATCACGTTCGAGAACGTCGCCACGTCCTTCAGGACGGGGATGTTGTGGATCGTGGTCACGCCGTCGCCCAGGATGGCGGCGGCCATGAGCGGGAGCGCGGTGTTCTTGGAGCCGCCGACGTGAATCGTGCCGACGAGGGGGCGTCCGCCCTGGATGACGAGCTTGTCCATGGATGTCGAGAATGGGGAAAGGCCCGAGCGCGAAACGGCCGGGACTGCGAGCAACGCGCGCCGGACGTGCCAGGGTTCGTGCGAGCGCACCCGAGGCGGGCGCCTCCGTCCGGGTCTGGGCGATCCGGAGAAGCGCCGAGAGGGCGCATCCGCGAATCGCGCAAACTGGCTCGGTTCTTGGAAGAATCCATGAACGCCCATCTTGACACGCATGACTCCGCTGACCCTGGCTCTGTTCGACGGCGCGCGCGACGCCGAGGCCGCCCGCTACCGCGTCCTCGCGGGTCTCGCCGCCGCCCACGACGCCTTCACCCGCAACTGCGTCTCCCCCCACCTCGGCGACCTGGTGCGCCTGCACGCCGGGCTGCGCGCCTTGGTCTCGGGCGCCGACGCCATCCGGCCCCACGGTCGCGCCGTGGGCGTAGACTGGGAGGCGGGCCGCCTGATCCGCGACGGCCACGCCCCGCCGGCGCCGCTGGCCGTGGACCTGGCGCGCTGGGCGCTGCCGCGCGTCGAGGCGGTCTTGGTCGAGGGCCGGACGCTGTACGAGTTCGCCGACGAGCACGCCGAGATCCAGGCCGTCGGCGTGCTGCCCGGCTACCGCAGCGAAGGCTTCCTGCTGGTGGCAGACGGCAGGCAGGTCTGGACGCTGCGCTACCGCGTCTCGCCCATCACCGGCCCCGACGGCCGGTACCAGACGCTGCGCACGTCGCGCGTCGACGTGCCCCTCGACCCACTGGCTCCGCCCCGCGTCTGGAAGTCCGCCTTGGCGGATGCGGCGCCGGACCTGGCCGCGCCGGCGGCCTTCCGGCTGAGCGCCGAGGTGGACCTACCCGTCCGCGAAACGCTGGTGCCGGTCGCCAAGCGCAAGCTGCTGGGCCTGGTCCAGGACTGGGGCCTGGCCTAGCCACGGCGCCCCCCGTGGGGCGCCGTGCAACTCGGAGGTCCGTGCCGGAGGGCTAGCCGCGCGAGCCGCGCGCGCGCAGGCGCAGGCGCTGGCCGACCCGGATGACGTCGCCGTCGAGGCCGTTCCACTCGCGCAGGTTGGAGACCGAGACGCCGTACCGCTCGGCGATGCCCGTCAGGTGGTCGCCTCGGCGGACGGTGTGCGTCGACGGGCGGCTCGGCGCCGCCGGGCGCGTCGAGGCCGGCGTCCCACTGACGCGGACGCGCTGGCCGACCGCCAGATCGCTTCCGATGCCGGGGTTGAGCGCGCGAATCTGCTCCAGCGACATGCCGTACTGACGAGCGATGCGCAGCAGGTACTCGCCGCGCTGGACGCGGTGGACGGAGGCCGTCTCCGGCGCCGTGCTGACCACGCGGACCGGCGGCGCGTCCGGCTCAGGCGCCTGGACCGCGACCGGCCGGGATGGCGCGACCCTGACCTGGGCCGCCTCGGGCCGTACCCGGGCAATGGGCTCCGCCTCAGGCGCCGACGGCGCGATCTCGGCGATGGCCTCGGTCGCCGGCCCCGCCGAGGCGGCCCGGGCTGCCGGCTGGCGGGCTTGCGTCTCGCGGGCACGCTCCGCGATCGCGTGGCGCGCCTCGGCGCTGGCAACGTCAGCGGGCGCCTGGGCGACGTAGGCCGGGACCGGCGAGGCGCGGCGCACGCGGCTCGGCTGGTTGCGGCGCGCGGCGGAGCGGCGGGCGGTCAGCCCGGCGATGGCCTCGGCGTGCTCCTGCGGCGCGATGGGGCGCACGGCGCGCGACCCGAACGACACGGTCCGGGCGGCGTACTGCTCGCCCCGAGCCTCGGGCGGAGAAAGCTTGCCGAGCGCGTCCGCGTGCTCGTCGTGGCTGCCCGCCGGGACACGCAGCATGTGCGCGCCGCGGATGTCGGGGACGCGGTTGCGGCGCAGCGACGGGTTGAGCGCGCGCAACACCTCGACGTCCACATTGATGATGCGGCCGACCGAGGCTAGCGTGGTGCCGCCGGCGACCGGAATCCGGTCGAACGTGTAGGCCGGGCCGGGCTCGTGCGCCGGGTAGCCGTAGGCGTCCGGGTTGGACAGGATCAGCGAGGTCGCGATAAACATGGGCACGTAGGCCCGCGTCTCGCGCGGGATCGCGGAGTCGATGTCCCAGAACGTGGCCTGCTGGCCGGTCCGGCTCTCGAACCGGCGCACGGCGCGCGCGATAACGGCCGGGTTGCAGTTGTAGCCCGCCAGCGCCAGCTGCCAGTCGCCGAAGCGGTCGTACAGGTCGCGCAGGTGGCGCGCCGCCGCACGCGTCGAGGCCTCGGGGTCCAGGCGGTCGTCGATGTCGCTCTCGGCGCGCAGCCCGTAAGCTCTACCCGTCGCGCGTATAAACTGCCACAGCCCGGCCGCCGCCATGTGGCTCTGGGCGACCGGCACGAGCGCGCTCTCGACCATCGCCAGGTACTTCAACTCGTCCGGCACGCCCTCCTCGGCCAGGATGCGCTCGACCATCGGGAAGTAGGTGTCAGCGCGGCTCCGCAGGCGCTGGACGTGGCTGGGCCGGTTGAGCAGGAACTGCAGGTAGCGCTCCACCTTGGGGTTGACGTCCATCGCGAACTCCGTCTCGAACGTCGCCACGTCGGGCAGCGTGACGTGCTCCAGCAGCGGCGCGCCGGCGTCGAAGCCGCGCTCGATGGCCGAGATGCCCGCTTCGCGCAGCGCGTACACCTCGCCGCGGTCGAGGGCGGGGCGGTCGTAGTACCGCTCGTACTCGGTGAGCACGGACGTGTAGAGCGCGCGGAAGCGCGGCTCCGTCATGGCGCCCGAGCGCTGCGACGCCGTCTGCACGTCGGCCACCAGGTCGTCCAGGAGGATGGCGAACCGAGCGGGGTCCCCGTCGGCCTCGGCCTGCAAAAGCGCAGCCTGGCGGTCGTAAAAGAGAGCGAGGCGGCGGGCGGACTCGGCGTCGGAAAGGGAGTCGGCGGGGACGAAGCCGGGCAACTGAGCGTCCGCACCGGCCACCAAGGGCTGGGCGGGGCGCGCAGGCGCGATGTCCGTCCGTGCCGTCTGAGCACCGGCCAGAGCCGATGTTCCGACGAGGAGAGCCGCCGCAAGGAGGAGGCGGGGCATGGCAACGGGGGGAGGAATGTGAAGCAGGATCATGGCTCGCGAGTAGGGTCTCAGCAGCGGAGACCGCAAATCGCTTGCCGGAAGCTACTCAGGGCCGTCCGTGACATGTGCGCCCACCCAAAAAAGACTGCACCGCGCGGCTAGATGAACTCCGCGCGCGCACCGCGAGCGTGAGACCGCCAGATTGGAGCGCGTGCGTCCCGTCTCGCCCCAGAGAACGAGACGCGGCGGCGCGCCCGCCGGTACGCGCGCCAGGTCGGATCTCGCTGCTCCGCCCGCCTCGGCGCCGAGGCGGGCCCGGACGCTGGGCATCGGCGACGAGGAGCCCGGCGCTGCCCGATGCTCCGAGAGCTGCCGCGCCGCTAGAGCGGCAGGTTGCCGTGCTTTTTGCGGGGGAGGGTCTGGACCTTGTCCTTGAGCATCGCCAGCGCCGCGATCAGGCGGGCCCGGGTTTCGGACGGGCGGATCACGTCGTCCACGTAGCCGCGTGCGGCGGCGACGTAGGGGTTGGCAAAGTGCTCGCGGTAGTCCTCGGTAAACTCGGCCTCGGCGGCGGCGGGGTCGTCGGCGGCGGCGATCTCGCGCTTGCGGATGATCTCGACGGCGCCCTTGGGTCCCATCACCGCGATCTCGGCCGTCGGCCAGGCCAGGTTGAGGTCGGCACGGATGTGCTTCGAGTTCATCACGTCGTAGGCGCCGCCGTAGGCCTTGCGCGTGATGACGGTGATCTTGGGCACGGTCGCCTCGCAGAACGCGTAGAGCAGCTTGGCCCCGTGGCGGATGATCCCGTTCCACTCCTGGTCCGTGCCGGGCAAAAAGCCGGGCACGTCCTCGAACACGACCAGGGGGATCCCAAACGCGTCGCAAAAGCGGACGAAGCGCGCGGCCTTGACGGAGGCGTCGATGTCGAGCACGCCAGCCAGCACGGCCGGCTGGTTGGCCACCACGCCCACCGACCGGCCCCCCAAGCGGGCGAACCCGACCACGATGTTGCCGGCAAAGTCGGGGTGGATCTCGAAAAAGCGGCCGTCGTCCACGACGCGCGAGATCACGCCGTGGATGTCGTACGGCTTGTTGGGGTTGGTCGGGACGAGCGTGTCCAGCTCGGCGTCCGCCCGGCTGGCGACGTCGGACGTGGGGCGTGCCGGGACGGGGTCCTCGCAGTTGCTCGGCAGAAAGCCCAGTAGCTCTCGGATGCCCAGCAAAAGCGCGCCCTCGTTCGCGAACGCGCGGTGGCACACGCCCGACTTGCTCGCGTGCGTGTCGGCGCCGCCCAACTCTTCCTGCGTCACCTCCTCGTTCGTGACGGTCTTGACCACGTTCGGACCCGTCACAAACATGTAGCTCGTGCCACGGGCCATAAACGTGAAGTCCGTGATCGCCGGCGAGTAAACGGCGCCACCGGCGCACGGGCCCAGGACGGCCGAGACCTGGGGCACGACGCCGCTCGCCAAGGTGTTCTGCAGAAAGATGTCGGCGTAGCCGCCGAGCGCCGCGACGCCCTCCTGGATGCGCGCCCCGCCCGAGTCGTTGAGGCCGACGACCGGCCCCCCGTTCTCCATCGCCAGCTGCATCAGGCGCACGATTTTCCCGGCGTGCGCCAGCCCCAGCGACCCGCCAAAGACGGTAAAGTCCTGGGAGAAGACGTAGACCGTGCGCGCCTCGACGGTCCCCCAGCCGGTGACCACGCCGTCGCCGTAGGGGCGGTTGTCCTCCAGCCCGAAGCCCGTCGCCTGGTGGCGGACGAACGCGCCGGTCTCCACGAACGAGCCGGGATCGAGCAGGATCTCGATGCGCTCGCGCGCGGTCAGCTTGCCGCGCTCGTGCTGGCGGTCGACGCGGGCCTGGCCGCCGCCCTGGCGGCTCTCGGCGCGGCGGCGGTCGAGGTCGGCGTACAAGTCGTCGTGGGAGCGGTCGTCGGCGGGCATGGGTCGGGCGGGGTGCGCGCCAAAGCTACCGACGCGCCCCGCCAGCCTCCCCACCTCGACCGCCGAGCGGACGGAGCCAGCGGGCGGACGGAGCCGGCGGGCGGACGGAGCCGGCGGGCGGACGGAGCCGGCGGGCGGACGGAGCCAGCGGGCGGGCCCTAGCGAAGCACGGACAGGTACCGGCCCAGGGCGAGCGTTTTGAGTTCGTAGCGGTTAGTAAGCCCCTCCGAGCGTGCCTGCATCAGCCCGTGCAGCGGTCGCGCGTCGGCGCCGAGTTGCGCGTGGGCGGCGGCGAGTGCGTCCATGTCGTAGCCCCGCGCATCGGCCTCGCCGTCCGCTGGCCGGAACCGCGTGCCGTCGAAAACCGCCCGCTGAGCGCGCACGCGCGCGCGTCCCTTCGTCTCGCCCGTGGACGCGCTGGGATGCTCGTCGCGGAGGCGCCCAGACGCGTCTTGCGCGAGGACGAATCGGTTGAGCGCAGCCGTGATGGTGGTGGCGAGCGCGTCCTTGAGTGCGTACCACTCCGGAAAGAACGGAATGGCGGTGTGGAGTTCGATCAGCGAGCGCGTGATGATGCCGTGGCAGCCCATCCAGGACTCGTGGTTGCCACGCGCCCCACTCGCACCGCGCCCGCCTCGGTGCCGAGGCGAAACGAGCGGCGGGCAGCGCTGCCGACCGATGCTCCGTACCCTAGGCGTTCTCTCCCGTACGCCCGTGCTCGACCTTCTCGCCTTCGACCTCGACGGCACGCTCGCCGACACCGAGACGCTCAAGGCCGAGTCCTACGCCTGGGCCGCTCACCAGCTGCTCCCCGACGTCGACATGGAGGCGGTCGAGGCCGCCTACTCCGACTGCATCGGACTGTCGCGGCGTGAGATCTCGCTGTCGCTGTTGCACCGCTTCGGCCTGGAGGGCGCCGCGCGCCAGCACGACGGCTCGGTCGCGCCCTGGGAGAGCTACGTCGGTATTCGGCTGGCGAAGTACCGCGAGATGCTGGCCGATGGCGATCTGGTCCGGGCCTACGCCCGGGAGCACGCCGTCACGCTGGCCCGAGACCATGCGACGTTCGCGCGGTCGGTGGCTGTGGTCACCACCAGCGACGCCCACAACGCCGGACTGGTGCTGGCCGCGCTGGGACTGGCAGACCTGTTCGACACCGTCGTCACGGCCGACGACGTGGACGACACCAAGCCCGACCCCGAGGGCTACGCGCTCTCGCTGTCCCGCCTCGGCGCCCGTGCGGAGCAGGCGGTCGCCATCGAGGACTCGCCGGCGGGCGTCCGGGGCGCCGTCGCCGCCGGGCTGGCGGTCGTGGCCGTGCCAGACCGGTTCACGGCCGACGGCGTCCAGGCGCTGGTCCGCGCCGGGCTCATCGAGGCGGGCGATGTCGCGACGCCGGAGACGCTGCGGGACGCGGTCGAGCGGCGGGCCCTCTGACCGTTACCTCCGCTTGGTCTTGCGCGCCAGCCGGATGTTGCTCGGCACGCCCGGCGACACGAACGCGCTGCCGGCGACGACGAACCGGTAGTCCAGGTCGGCGCCGCGCGAAATGCCGATCCGGGACGAGGTCTCGACCTGGGCGTTGGGCACGGGCTCGCCCGCCTCGACGAACAGCGGAGGCCGGGTCAGGTCGGTGCCGTGGAAGCGGCTGCGGACAGCGTCCGGCGCCTCGCTGATGCCCAGCGCCTGGGTCAGCTTGCCCGGCCCATTCGCCAGGTCGCGGCGGCGGCGGACCGACGGCGGGCGGTTCTCGGCCATCGCCTCCTCTCCCTCGACGGGTTCCAGCGCACGGATCAGGACGGCCCCGGCCATGCCCTCGGGTTCTGTGACCACGTTGAGTAGCCAGTTGGTGTGGTAGATCTTGTAGACGTAGGCCGTTCCGGGCGCGGCGAACAAGCCGGCGGCGCGGCCCCGAGGCAGCACGCGACCGTCCGACCCGAACGTCGCCTTCCAGCCATGCATGGCCGGGTCGTCGGCGAGGTAGGCCTCGGTCTCGACAATCCGGCCCGACAAGCGGCCGTCGGGCGACTCGTGAACCAGCCGGGCGCCCAGCAGGTCACGGGCGACGGCCAGCGTGGGACGCGCGTAGAAGTCAGAATCGAGGATCAGGGGCATCGGTGTAACCTTCGGAGCCGGCGGCTCGTTGGGACGGCATCGGCGCACGGCGCGCCACCTTCTCTGTCGCTTGCCCCCGTGCCCATGTTCCGCACTCGTCTGCAACGCCTGTCCCTGGCGGTCCTGGGTGGCCTCCTCCTGACGCTCGGCGTCTCCCGACTGGCCGACGCGGCCCGAGTCGCCTCGGTCTCCCAGGACATTCTTTTCGACGAGACGTTTACCGTGCGCCAGGGCGCGGCGCTGGCCGTCGACCTGGGCGCCGAGGCGGTCACGATCCGCACGGTGTCCGGCACGCGCGCGCGCGTCCGCGTCGAGGGGACGGGCCGCGACGCGGCCGACGAGTTCGAGCGCCGCCGCTTTGCCGCACTCGCGAACAACGGCGGGCTGACCATCCGCACGGACCCGCCGAGGCGGCGGTGGTCGCTGTTCGGCGGCGGGCGCACGGACGCGCGGTTCTCGGTCATGATCGACGTGCCGCGCCGCTTCGACGCCTCCGTGGACGTGGGCTCGGGCGCGGTCACGGTCGCCTCGCTGGACGGCCAGGTTACGGTCGACACCGGCTCCGGGGCCGTCCGCCTCGGCGACGTCCGGGGCAACGTCGACGTAGACACCGGCTCAGGCGGCGTCTCGGTCGGCGACGTGCGGGGCGACGTGGTGGTCGACACCGGCTCGGGCGGCGTCCGCGTCGAGGACGTGAGCGGGTCGCTGCGCGTGGACACGGGCTCGGGCGGCGTCTCGGCCGGACGCGTCGACGGGCCGGTCGCCATCGACACCGGCTCGGGCGGCGCCAGCGTCTCCGTGGGCGGGCGCCACGCGGTCGAGATCGACACGGGCAGCGGCAGCGCGACTGTCGCCGTGCCCCGCCGCAGCGGCTGGGACGTGGACCTCGAAGGAAGCTCGGTCACCATCGACCGCGCGCTGCGCTTCGAGGGCGAGCGCGAGCGCCGCCAGGCCCGAGGCGAGATCGGCGGCGGCGGCCCCGACCTCAAGGTCCGCACGGGCAGCGGCCGCATCCGCATCGACGCCCGCTAGGCGCGGACGGCGCCGGCCAGGGCTCGGCGCGCGGCCTCGGGGTCGGAGGTCGGCGCTTGGCACGCGTGATCCTGACAGACGTAGGCCGTGGCCCGGCCGTCGAGGGCCGTCTGCGCGCTCAGAAACGGCGCCAGCCGAGTGACCTCGGCGTCGCCCGTCCCCGGCGTGCGGAGCGCCGTGACGGCAAACGGCGCATACGCCGACCGCACGGCCTCGACCATCTCGGCACGCCCGTCGCCGTCGGCGATCACGACCTCTTGGCTGGGGCCGAGCGCGAACGCGGCGGCCGTCATCAGGTGGGTAAAGCCCGACGGGTGCTCGCGCACCACGTCCGGCGCCGCGAGAGCCGCCCGCGCCGCGTCCTCCAGGTCGGTGCGGCCCGTCAGCCGCGCCAGGCGGAGGCCGTTGAGCGTGGCGACGCTGTTGCCCGACGGCATCGCGCCGTCGTCCAAATTGTGCTGGCGCGCGAGCAGGTCGGGCGCGTCGGCGGGCGAGACGAACCATCCGCCGTCGGGCCGGGCAAAGCGCGCGTGCATCCGGTCGTGGAGGTCGAGCGCGGCGCCGAGGTGGGCAGAGTCGAACGTGGTCTGGTAAAGCTCGACGAGTCCCCAGACCAGGAACGCGTAGTCGTCCAGCATCCCGTCGATGCCGGCCCGGCCGTCGCGCCAGCGGTGGAGCAGGTCGCCCGCCTCGGTGCGCAGCTCGGCCAGGACGAACTCGGCCGCTCGTGTCGCAGCGTCGGCGTAGCCGGGGTCGAGCGTGCGCGCCGCGACGGCGAGGGCGGCGATGGCGAGCCCGTTCCAGTCGGTCAGGATCTTGTCGTCCAGCAGAGGCGGCGGGCGCTGAGCGCGGGCCGCCAGCAGCACCGGGCGGATGGCGCCGAGGCGAGCGGCCAGGTCCTCCACCGGCGTCCCGAGGCGGGCCGAGGCGGCGGCGAGCGGGCCCTGCGTCAGGTCCGGCTCGGCGAGGTGCAGGATGCTGGCGCCGGTGCGGCGCCGGGTCGCCTCGTCGAGGTAGTTGCCTTCTGCGGTCACGCCCCAGACGTCGACGGCGAACGCGGCGTCGTCCGGGCCGAGCGCATCGTGCAGCTGGGCCGAGGTCCAGACGTAGAAGGCGCCCTCGTGGCGCTGGCCGGACGCGTCGAGCGAGTCGGCGTCCTGGGCCGAGTGGAACGCGCCGGTGTCCGAGCCCAGGTCGCGGAGGACGAAGCCGAGCGTGTCGCGCGCAGCGTCGGCCAGGTCGGCGGCGCCGGTGGCGTGTGCCGCCTCGGTGCAGGCGAGCGCGAACAGCGCCTGGTCGTAGAGCATCTTCTCGAAGTGGGGCACTACCCACTCGCGGTCGGTCGAGTAGCGGTGGAGGCCGCCGCCGACGTGGTCCCAGATGCCGCCGGCGCGGATGGCGCGCAGCGTCGTCACGGCCATCGCGGCGAGGTCGGCGTCGCCGGTCTGGGCGCTGCGGCGGAGCAGGAACAGGGCGTGGTGGGGCGTCGGAAACTTGGGCGCGAGCCCAAAGCCGGCGTGCTGGGAGTCGAAGCGGCGGGCGAGGGCGTGCGCCGCCGCCTCCACGTCGGCCTCGGCGAGCGCGTCGCCCGGCTCTGCCTGGGCCATCGCGCGGACGGCCCCGGACAGGTTCTCGGCCGACCGCCGCACGCCCTCGGCATCGTCGGCCCAGAACCGGGACACGTTCGCGGCCAGGTCGCGGACGCCCATGCGGCCGCCCCGGCTCTCGCGCGGCAGGTACGTGCCCACCCAGAACGGCTCGCGCGCGTCGGGCGTCACGAGCGCGGTCAGCGGCCATCCGCCCCGGCCGGTCGCGGCGAGCACGGCGGCCATGTAGATGCCGTCCACGTCGGGCCGCTCCTCGCGGTCGACCTTGACGCAGACGAAGGCGTCGTTGAGCAGGCGCGCGGTGACGGGGTCCTCGAACGACTCGTGCTCCATGACGTGGCACCAGTGGCACGTCGCGTAGCCGATGGACAAGAACACCGGCACGTCGCGGCGCCGCGCCTCGGCAAAGGCGGCGTCCGACCACGGCCACCAGTCGACGGGGTTGTGGGCGTGCTGGAGCAGGTACGGGCTGTTGGCGTCGGCGAGGCGGTTCGCTTCGCGGTCTCCTTGGGGGTTCATGGCGGCGTGCTGGGGAGTCGGGGTACCGGCCAGGACAGGCGCGGTGCCCGTCACGCCTCGGTGACGTCGCGGGCGGGTAAAGCTCCGGGCTGTCACCTTGCCCCGGGTCGCGCGATACCCCACCTCGCCCGCCTCGCGCCCGATGACGCTCAGCCACGCCGCCGCCACCTTGTCCGCCATCTGGACCGTCGCGTGCGGCGTGATGTTCGTCGCGACGGGCTCGCTGATGTGGGGCCTGCTCGTGCTCGCCGCGCCGCTCCCGATGCAGCTGGTGCGGATGAGCGACTACGAGACGTGGTCGGTGGGCGAGATCCTGCGCGCCCGCCGCGACGACCCCACGGTCTCCGACGCGCTCGACCAGGCCCTGCGCGGCCCGCTCCCGACCCGGCCGGCTGTGGACGACGACCTCTTTCTGCCCGACTGCCCCCGCTTGGACGCGCCGCCGCTTGCCGCCGAGCGCCCGGCGACGCCTCCGGCCAGCACCCCGCTCCGATGACGCGCGTTCTGATTGTGCTCGGCTGGATGGCGCTCGCCGCTGCGTGCGGGCCGGCGCCTTCCGGCCTGGCACCGGAGGCGGCCTACCAGGCGGGCGTCCGCGCCGTCGAGGCCCGAGACACCGACCGGGCCCTCGGGCTGTTCGCCGAGGCGGCCGAGGTCGGCCACCTCGACGCGCTGCGCCAGCTGACGAGGGCGTACGCGCACGGCTCGCTGTCGGCCAGCGGGCAGCCGGGTGCGCCGACCGTGTTTCTCGACCCGTCGCCGCGCCGCGCCGAGCGGCTGGAGCGCGCCTACCAGCGCGCGCTGTCGGACTCCGTGGAGGTGGGCAACCCGCGCGCCACGCTGTGGGCCGCCGTCGAGGCGATGGGCCTCCGGATGCACGCCCCGACGCGCGCCGACCTCCCGCCGGAGATCCGCGAACGGTACTGGGACCGCGTTGACGTGGGCGCCGTGCGCGCGCTCTACGCCCGCCTCGACGGCGCCGACTTCAGCGGCTGGGACCGGACCGAGTTGGCCCGCCTCGGGCTGGCGCTGGGCGACACGACCGGGGCGCTCGCCGTCTTGGACCGGGCGATTGCCGAGGGCGACACCGGCGCGTGCGTCCACAAGGTCCTGGCGCTCCACGGGCCGCCCGACTACCACACCGCGGCGGGGCTGGCGGCGCACCTCGACCAGATGGCGGCGTGCGACCCCGCCCTCTTCGCCGACGGCTCCGGCCTGGTCGACACCATCCGCCAGTCCGAGACGCCGCGCTCAGCCGAGATGATCGACAGCCTGGCGACGCTGGGCCTGTTCGACCGCTACCCCGCCCTCGCCGCCTCGACCCCATGAGAGTCCTTCTCGCGCTTGCGCTCGTGCTGAGCGCGTGCCGCCCCTCGCCACCGGCCGCGCCGCCGGCCGATCTCCGGGCCGCCGTCCAGGCCCAGCTGGCCGCGGGCGACGCCGACGGCGCGCTGCGGATGCTCCGAGACCACGCCCCGCACCACCTCGCAGCCCATGCCATGCTGAGCGAGGCGTACCAAGACGGCTACGTTCGGCTCCCCGACTCGCTGGGCGGGATGGGCGTCAACGTCGCCATCCAGACGTGGCCCGGCCAGGCCTCGCTGGAGGCGTGGCGGTTCGAGCGGCACCTGACGCGCGCCGCCGAGGCCGGAGAGCCGGATGCGCTGCTCATGACGGCTCGGAAAGGCTTCGAGTCGATTCGGATGGTCGATGGCCGGATGGTCCCGGCCGAGTTGCGGCCCAGCCAGCGCGACTCGATGCGCGCGGTCTACCGGCAAGTCGCGAACGCGGACGTGGACCCGCTACACCTCGGGCTGCTCGCCCGGGCGCTTGGGGACACCGCCGCCTACCGCCGACACCTTACCGAGGCCGCCGCCCTGGGCGACCCCACGGCGTGCACCTTCAAAGTCTGGTTTGAGGAGGAAGGCACCCAGACCACCACGAGCCACACGAGAGGCTTGGCGCTTTACTACGACCGCGTCGCCGCGTGCCGGCCCGGCCACCCGATCCCCCCCGCTGCCGCTCGGCCGCTGCGCGAGCTCCGCGCGCAGATCGACCTCGGCAACCCGGCGGCCACGGTCACGCTCGACAGCTTGCACCACCTGGGCGTGTTCGAGCGACACCCCGAGCTGGCCGAGGCACTCGGACCCGTGACCTCCGCGCAGTCGTGAGGCGCACGCTTGTCGCGGCGCTCGCCGGCGCGGCGCTCGTCCTCGCCGCCGGGTGCGGGCCGCCGCCGTCGGGCCTGAGCCCGGACGCCGCGTACCGGGCCTCGCTGGAGGCCGTCGGCCAGGGCGACGTGCCACGCGCGCTCGCGCTGCTCGGCGAGGCGGCCGAGGCGGGGCACCTGGACGCGCTGGAGTACCGCGCCCGGTCGTACCGCCGCGGCGAGCTCCGCACCGACTGGTACCGCGGCTGGCAGCCGGGCAAAATCGAGGCGTCCCATCCGTTTCTGGTGCTGCCCGGCCAGGCCGAAGCCGCCCATGCCGACTACCGCCGCGCCCTGGAGGTCGCCTCCGACGCGGGCGACCACGACGCGCTCTTCCGGTTTGCCGCGATGCTGCATGAGCAGAGTTGGCACAGCGACACGCGCGCGCCAGCGCGGGACTCCGCGCGCGCCGTCTACCGCCGGCTCGTCGGCCTCGGCGCGGACCCGCTCCGGCTGGCCTACCTCGCGCACAACCTGGACCTCCGCGACGACCACCGCGGCCACCTCCAGCGCGCCGTCCAAGCGGGCGACCCCTCGGCGTGCCTGCAGCTGGCCTACGCCACGCACAACCGCGCGTTCTCGGCGCGCACGGTGTCGCAGCAGATCGACGCCTTTGAGGACTGCCGCCGGCTCGCCCAGCACAACCCTCGGCCCGGCGTCGAGTTCGACCAGGCCGGCCAGACGCTGCGTGCCCTCGCCGCCCAGGTCCGCCGCGGCAACCACGACGCGCGCGTCGTGCTCGACAGCCTTCGTGCCGATGGCGTGTTCAGCCGGCACCCACGCCTGGCAGACGTCGGCGCGGGGTAGCCGCGCGCCACCTCGGTACTCCCGCCTCGGTACTCCCGCCTCGGTACTCCCGCCTCGGTACTCCCGCCTCGGTACTCCCGCCTCGGTACTCCCGCCTCGGTACTCCCGCCTCGGTACTCCCGCCTCGGTACTCCCGCCTCGGTACTCCCGCCTCGGTACTCCCGCCTCGGTACTCCCGCCTCGGTACTCCCGCCTCGGTACTCCCGCCTCGGTACTCCCGCCTCGGTACTCCCGCCTCGGTACTCCCGCCTCGGTACTCCCGCCTCGGTACTCCCGCCTCGGTACTCCCGCCTCGGTACTCCCGCC
Organism: Rubricoccaceae bacterium; assembly: GCA_963757585.1. GTDB lineage: Bacteria > Bacteroidota > Rhodothermia > Rhodothermales > Rubricoccaceae > Rubrivirga. The sequence continues at coordinate 1,117,840 of CAVWRT010000005.1, read as the reverse complement.
TCGGTACTCCCGCCTCGGTACTCCCGCCTCGGTACTCCCGCCTCGGTACTCCCGCCTCGGTACTCCCGCCTCGGTACTCCCGCCTCGGTACTCCCGCCTCGGTACTCCCGCCTCGGTACTCCCGCCTCGGTACTCCCGCCTCGGTACTCCCGCCTCGGTACTCCCGCCTCGGTACTCCCGCCTCGGTACTCCCGCCTCGGTACTCCCGCCTCGGTACTCCCGCCTCGGTACTCCCGCCTCGGCGCCGAGGCGGGCGGGGTCAGAACGCGCCGCGCGCCTTGATCTCCAGGTAGCGGTTGACCGTGTCCACGGTCAGCGTCTCGGGCGTCGTGAGCACCGCGCCGATGCCCCAGCGCTCGAGCGTCCGCGCGATCTCGCGCTTCTCGACGGCGAGGGCCTCGGCGGTCGCCTTGACGTAGACGTCTTCGAGCCGCTCGGCCGGCGCCGCGAGCAGGTCGCGGATGCCGGTGTTCTCGAACAGGATCACGACCAGGCGGTGCGTGCGCGCGATCTGGCGCAGGTACGGCAGCTGGCGCTCCAGCCCGGCGACGGTGTCGAAGTTGGCGAACAGCAGCACGAGCGACCGCTGGCGCAGGCGCTGGCGAAGCGTGGCGTAGAGCGCCTCGTACGACGGATCGGTGTAGGCAGGGTCGAGCCGGTAGAGCGCGTCGAGCAGCGCGCCGAGGTGCCCCCGGCGGCGGTCGGGCCGCACGACCGTGCCCACCTCGCGGTCGAAGGCCACCAGCCCGGCGCGGTCGTGCGTTTGCAGCGCCGTGTTGAGGACCACGAGCGCGGCGTTGACGGCGTGGTCAAGCAAGGTCAAGCCCTCGAACGGCGACCGCATGGCGCGGCCCATGTCGAGCGCCACCACGACCGGTTGCTCGCGCTCGTCCTGGAAGGTGTTCACCATCAGGCGCGGCTGGTAGGCGCTGCGCCGGGCGGTCGCCTTCCAGTTGACCGAGCGCCGGTCGTCGCCGGCGACGTAGGGCCGGATCTGGTCGAACTCCATCGTGTGGCCCAGGCGCCGGACGCTCTTGACGCCCACCTCGCGCAGCCGGTCGCTCTCGGCCAGAAACGCGTAGCGCTGCATCTGGACCAGGGACGGGTAGACGCGGGCCTCCGCGCCCTGGTCGGCGACGATCCGGCGGACGGCCAGGCCGATGGGCGTGCGGACGTAGAGCAGCAGCCGGCCAAACGCGTACACGCCGCGCCGCGTCGGCCGCAGCGTGTAGCGAACGGTCTGGTGCGCGCGTGGCGCCAGCGAGACGAGCGCGCCGCCGCCGCGCTCCTGGAACTGGACCGGCACCTCGTCCAGCACGCGCACCAGCGTCGGGACCCGGTAGGTGCTCGCCAGGCGGACGGTGATCTCGTTGGCGTCGCCCATCGACAGCTTGTCGGGCACGTCGCGGCGTCCGTCCACGTTGCCCCGGCCCCACAGCAGGGCGACGTCGGCCGCGACCGCCACCGCCAGCGCGCCGACGGCCAGCTGGGCGACGCCGAGCAGCGGGCTCCAGAAGAAAGCCGCCACGAAGCTGGCCGCCAGGCCCAGCATCGTCCAGAAGAAGCGGGACGAGAGAAACACGTTGGCGAACGGGTTGCCGAGCGGCCGGCGAGCGGCAGCCGCCGGCGTCCCGGTGCGCCCGCCTCGGGAGCCCCGCGGGCGCACCCCCGACCCGTCCGGCGCCCTCGGCTCGTCCGGCGCCCTCGGCTCGTCCGGCGCCCTCGGCTCGTCCGGCGGAGGTGCCGAGGCGGGCGAGGCTGCGGGCCGCGCCGCCGCGGACCGCGCCGCTTCCTCGGCGCGCGGCGTACCGGCCGCGCTCACCGGGGCACCTCGATAGACTCCACAATCCGCCTCAGGACTGCCTCGGGCGCCACGCCTTCGATCTCGCGCTCGGGCGTCAGCAGCACGCGGTGGCGCAGCACGGGCGCCACGATCGCGCGCAGGTCGTCGGGCGTGCAGAAGTCCCGCCCCGACATCGCGGCGACGGCCTTGGCGCCGCGCACCAGCGCCAGCGTCGCGCGCGGGCTGGCGCCGAGCGACAGCGCCGGGTGGGCGCGCGTGGCGGACACGATCTGGGCCGCGTACCGCAGCACCGGCGCCTCGGCACGGACGCCGCGAACCGCTTGTTGGGCGCGGCGGACGGCGTCGGTGTCCAGCACCGCCTCGACGCGCGTTTCGTCCACCTGGCCGCCGTGCGCCTGAAAGCGCGTCAGCATCTCGACCTCGTCGTCCTGGGACGGGTAGCCCACGACGACTTTGAACAGAAAGCGGTCGAGCTGGGCCTCGGGCAAGCGGTACGTGCCCTCGTGGTCGATGGGGTTCTGGGTCGCGACCACCATGAACGGGTCGGGGAGCGCGTGCGTCGTGCCGTCGACGGTCGCCTGCCGCTCCTCCATCGTCTCGAACAGCGCCGCCTGGGTTTTGGCCGGCGCCCGGTTGATCTCGTCGATCAGGACCAGCTCGGCGAAGATGGGCCCGGGGTGGAACGCGAACTCAGCGTCGGTGGGCGAGAAGACCGTCGTCCCGATCACGTCGGCCGGCATCAGGTCGGGCGTGAACTGGACGCGGCTGTAGTCCAGGCCCGTCGCCCGCGCGAGCAGCTTGGCCGTCAGCGTCTTGGCGACGCCGGGCACGCCTTCGATCAGGGCGTGGCCGCCGGCCAGCAGGCACGCCACCAGCTCGTCGATGAGCGCGTGCTGGCCGACGACCAGCTTGCCGATCTCGGCGCGGAGCGCGTCGACGGCGTCGGCGACCGGCGCCAGGTCGGCGGTGGGCGCGAACGGGTCGGAGGGCTCGCCCGGCTCCGCTGGCTCCGCCGGCCTCGGGTCCGCGGTCGGGGTGGCCGGCGGAGGCACCGAGGCCGGCGGAGGCACCGAGGCCGGCGGAGGCACCGAGGCCGGCGGAGGCACCGAGGCCGGCGGAGGCACCGAGGCCGGCGGAGGCACCGAGGCCGGCGGAGTCGGCGGGGCGGCGTGGGGGTCGGGCGAGGGCTCCATCAGTCGGTGGGCGCGCGTGCGCCGGTGTGGCGGAAGAAACGAGCGATGCGGGCGTCCAGGCGCACGAGTGTGTCAGGGTCGGGCCGGGCCTCGCGCGAGACGCGCGCCAGCGTCGCCCACAGCGCCAGCGCCTCGTCGGCCGGGACGCCGGCTCGGGGCGCCGCGCGCCGCGCGGTCTCGGGCGTCAGGTCGGGGTCGGCGATGCCCAGCTCGGTGCGGACGCGGTCGAGCACGTGCCCAGCCTGCCGCCGGGCCAGGCGCGACTCGTCGCGGTGCGTGTAGTGCAGCCGCCCCACCGTGCGCGCAAAGTCGCGCTGGGCGTTCGGCGGCGGCGCCACGACGGGGATCGGGCGCTGCCAGCGGCGCGCGCGGAACGCGAGGTACAGCAGGCCGGCCAGCACCAGCAGGCCGTACGCCCACCGGAGCGCGGGCGTGGCCAGAACGTAGCGCAGCGGCGTGCTTCCCTGCGCCTGGCCGGGCGACCCTGCGTGCGCCGCCCACCACACCGGCTGGTCGGGCAGCGCCGCCAGCACGGCCGAGACGTAGGCGGGGCCGTCGCCGTCGCCGGTCAGCGCCGCGTTCGAGAACGCCAGCGGCGTCGAGCACAGGATCACCTCGCCCCGGCCCCACCGCACCCGGGCGAGCGAGATGCCGCCGCCGCGCCAGGGGCCGACGGTGGCTCGGGTCTCGGTTCGCGCCGAGTCCTCCAGCGTCCGGCGCTGCACCTGGATCTGCCCGTCGGGGCCGAACGTGCCCAGCACCTCGGTCCGCGCCGAGTCCAGGCCGACCAGGTGCCAGCCCTGCGACTGCACGGGCAGCCGGTAGGCCTGGCGGACGCCCGGCGACACCAGCACCAGCGTGTCGGGGTCGAGCGCGCCCGCCATCACCGGCACCCCGAACGTGCGGTCTCGGGCGTACCGGATCTGCGTCCGCACGCCTGGGCGGCGGGTCTCGGGCGGGATGCCTCCCAGCGAGTCCCCGAACGCGCCCCGGATGTCGTGGGCGGCCACAACGACCGTGTTGCCGCGCGCCGCGAAGTCAAGCACTCGGCCCGCCTCGGCGGCGTCGGGCACGAAGTCGGGGGCCAGGAACAGGTAGGTCTGGCCCGTGACCGTCGTGCCGGCCAGGTGCTCGAACGGCGGCCGTGCGACCCGCTCGACGGGCTGGCCGAGCCAGTCGGGCAGGGTCTCGAAAAACACCTGGGCATCGAACGGCGCTCGCCCGTCAGGGTCCAGGCGCACGGTCAGGTCGAGCGGGCGCTCGCGCGTGGCCTCGGCCCACACCAGGCCCAGCACCAGCACCCCGATCAGCAGCAGGTAGCCTCGGAGGTTCACGGCGCGGCCCGGTCGAACAGCGTCTCCAGCCGGCCGTACAGCGCCTCCGAGACGGCCCGCTCGCCGTACCACACAGCGTCGAAGGCGCGCGTGACCGCGCCGAAGGGCTCGGCCAGGTCGGCGCGCGCGGCGCTCACCTCGGCCACGTACTGGCGGTTGGTCTTGTCGCGGCGCCAGGCCAGCGCGCGCGCGCCGTCCAGCGCCTGCAGCACCAGCAGGTAGCGCACCCGAACCGCCTCGCGCAGGTCGCCCCGGCCCAGCGCGGCGCCGAGGCGGGCGTCCAGGTCCACCTCGGCGATGTCCTCGACGTCCAGCAGCGGGCCTGCGCCGACGGCCGGCGACCGCCCAAACGCGCGGCTGCCCTCGGCGCTCAGCAGCCGCGCGGCCACCCAGCCGAGCGCGGCCAGCGCCAGCCCGACCAGCACCGTCTTCCAAAAGCCCCAGGTGGTGTTTTGGACGATGGGCGCCAGAAACGTCTCCGACAGCCAGCGCAGCAGCCGGTCCCACAGTGACGGGCCGCGCGCCTGGGGCGTGTCGTACTGGAAGTCGGGGTCGGCGCGGAAGGTGCCGAGGCGGGGCGGGACGGCGCGCGCGCGCAGCGTGTCGGCCGCGCGCGGCACGTCCGCCGCGTCGAGGTCGTCTGAGACCGGCGCCTCAGAGCCGCTGCGGTCCGGCGCTGGCGGCGGAGGTGGTGGAGGCGCCTGCGCCGTCAGCAGGACGGCCAGGGCCAGGAGCACGGCCGCCCTCACGCGCCAAACCCGCCTCCGCGGAAGCCTCCGCTGTCGGACGACGCCTCATCGGCGTCAGACGGCGCGTCGTCGAGCGACGGCGGGGTAGACCGCGGCGGCGCCGAGGCGGGCGGGGTCGACGGCGGCGGCGCCAAGGCGGGCGGGGTCGGCACGTCGAAGCCCGCCTCGGCCAGCACGTCGAGGTCGTCGTGCAGCATGGCCCCGTCCAACTCCTCGGCCAGCCGGCCGTGGATAAAGTAGGCGGCCACAAACGGCACGAGGTAGATGACGTAGCTGAGCACGCCGACGACCGCCTGGATCACCGCCGTCGCGACCGACACCTGGGGCGGCCCCTGCGCCGGGTCGAAGCCGGTCCCGACGCCGACTGCGACCCCGAGGACGGCGCCTACGACGCCCACCACAAACGAGAACGCGACCAGGACCAGGGCAGCCAGGAACAGCGCGCCGAACGCAAACCCCCACGAGCCCTTGACGAGCGCTCGGGCCCGCGTCCAGGCCTCGCCCACGGAGTCGGTCTCCAGCAGCCGCGACACCAGGGCGACCGAGATCACGGGCGTCGCCCAGACCAGCAGCACGACCCAGACGATGGAGCCCAGGCATGGAATCAGGTTGAGCAGGGCCGTGCCCACCACGGCGGCGCCGAACGCGAGGTTGACGCCCAGGACCGGCAGGATCAAGCCGCGCGTCTCGTCCCACAGCACGCCCGCGGTGATGGACCCGGCCTGCCCCTGGCGGTAGAGCCGCACGTAGCCGCCGACGGCCGCCTGGGCGACGGTCCCGGCCAACGCTCCCAGCAGCACGCCAATTACGTAGCCGGGCCCGAAGATGGACAGCGGGTCGCGCAGGATGGCCTCGGGATCGGTGTAGAGCTCGTCCAGGCCGCTCAGGAACAGCACCGACGAGATGGCCGAGGCCGCCGCCAGCGGGGCCACCAGGGCCAGGTAGCTCGTCACCAGCTCGCGCGCGTTGCGGCGGACGAACGCCAGCGTCGCGTTCAGGACCGAGCCCGCGTCGCGGAGCTTTCGGAACCGGATGGCGCCGTCGTCAGGAAAGTCGAGCATCTCGGGAGCGGAGAAACGGGAGGATCACGAAGTAACCAACGATGAAGGCGAACGAGCCGCCGATGACCAGCAGGCTCGCCCACAGCGGCATCTCGGTGCGGCGCGTCACGACGCCCTCCAGCACGGCCGCCAGCACGAACACCGGGACCAGCCCGACGATGATCTTGAGCCCTCGGCTGGCGCCTCGGCGGAGCGCGACCAGGCGCGGGTACGTGCCCGGTGACAGCACCTCGTTCCACATGGTCAGCCCGGCGCCGCCGGCGATCACGATCGCCGACAACTCCAGCGCGCCGTGGATAAACACGACCCGGAACCACTCCCCCACCACGCCCTGGGACACGAACAAGTGCGCGAAGGCGCCCACCATGATGCCGTTCGAGGCCAGCAGCCACCCCGTCCCCACCGACCCGCCGGGGACGGGCGGCGCGACCGGCACCAGACCGGCGAACGCCAGAAACGACACGCGGATGTTGTTGAACGCGATCCCGAGCACCATGTCGATCTCGCGGGCGTCTTTGTAGACCGCCAGCGGGTCGCCCGCCTGCACGTTGGCCTGGGACATGTTGACGTAGGCGTCGCCCAGGATCAGGCGCACGAAGCCCGCGTCGCCCATCGACGAGACCACGCCGACAAACACGGCGCCCAGAAACAGCACCAGCGACGCGACCAGCGCGCGCCGGCTCTCCCAGACCGCGACGGGCACCTCGTGCGTCCAGAAGCGCGCCAGCCGCCCGCGCTCCTCGCGCCGGTTGCGGTAGATCTGGGCGTGCGCGGCGGCCGACAGGTCGTTCAGAAACGCCGCGGTCGCCGAGCCCGGGTAGAACGTCTTGGCGTAGGCCAGGTCGTCACCGAGGCGGACGTAGGCGTCCGCCAGGGCGTCAGGGTCGGGGCGGGGAACGTCGAGCAAGGCCTCCAGGGCCTTCCATGACGACGATCGACGGCGGACGAAGACGGCTTCGCGCACAACGGAGGGGGAACGGACCGATAAGGTAGGCGGAACAAGGAGGGCCAAACTCGGCCGGGAATCTGGGGCACGAGGCATCGGCGCGCGTCCCAGAACCCGCGCCCGGGAAGGCCCGCTCTGCGCGGACGCTCTTATCCTCTCGCTCCACCCGCTCGCCTCCGCCGTGGACGTCTCGCTCGACATCCAGACCGCCCAGAACGTGCCGCTGGCCCTGGAGCCCGCCTCCGTCGGCGAGCGCGTGCTGGCCACCGTCGCCGACGTCGCGATCGGGGCCGCCTGGGTGATCCTGGTGCTGGTGGTCGGGATCGACGGGATCGGGGTGGCGATGTCGCAGGCCGCCGCGGTCGTGCTGGTGATGCTGCCACTGGGGCTCTACCACCTCGCCTTCGAGGTGTTTTTCGAGGGCCGGACGCCAGGCAAGATGCTGCTCAAGACCCAGGTGGCGCGCGTCGACGGCGCCCAGCCGACGCTGGGCCAGTACCTGCTGCGCTGGCTGCTGCGCTTTGTGGACGTGTCGCTCACGCTGGGCGTCGGGGCGCTGCTGTCGGTCGTGCTGTCGGCGCGGTCGCAGCGCCTGGGCGACCTGGCGGCGGGCACGACGGTCGTGCGGCGGCGCCAGCGCGTCCGGCTGGGCGAGGTGCTCTACCCCGCCGTCCCGGACGGCCACGTCGTGGAGTTTCCCGAGGCGGAGGCCCTGAGCGACGCCGACGTCCGCACGCTGCGCGCGGTCCTGGTGCGCATCCGCATCTCCAAGCGCGACGCTCGCTCGCTGGCGCTGGCACGCCGGGCCAAGGCGGCCGTCGAGAAACGGCTCGCGCTGGAGCCGGTCGCGATGCCGGCCGAGCCCTTTCTGAAGGCCATCGTCCGTGACCACGTGTTTCTGATGGACCGGTACGGCTAAGGCGCGCGCCTCCGCCCGCCTCGGCGGCGCGACCGAGGCCGGCAGCCTAGGCAGCCGGACGCTCGGCAGCGCGCGGATCGGCGTCGTAGCGCTCGGCGTCGGCGAGCGCCAGGCCGTGCCGCAGGCCGCCGGCCGTCGGCGCGTAGGTGTCGGCGCCAAAGCGGACGAGGGCGGCGTGGAGCAGCAGCAGCGCGGCCGCGGCCACGTCCTGCCGGCCAGCCAACACGTCGGGACGCGCGGCCAGGGCCTGCTCCGGCGTCCAGGCCAGCAGGCGGTCGCGCCAGTCGGCGACGGCCGCGCGCGAGACGGCGCCCTCGGCACGGGCCAGACGGGCCACGAGGGCTCCCACGCTTCCGGTCGCGACAAGCGGCACGTCGCCGCGCTCGACCGCGATCTCGGCGTAGGTCCGCGTTGCCAGACGGAGGGCCGAGCCGACCTGGCTGGGGGACGGCGGCCGCTGCGGGAAGCAGCGCTCGGTCAGCCTCACGCTCCCGACGTTGACGCTTTGCCGCGCGGTGATGCCCGTCTGCCGAGTCCCACGGGCCACCTCGGTCGAGCCGCCGCCGATGTCGACCACCAGGGCGGCGTCGAGGTCGGGCCGGAGCGCGAGCGCGCCGCGGAACGAGGCCTCGGCCTCCTGCACGCCCGTCAGGATGCCGTACTCGACGCCCAGCTCGGCCCGGACGCGCGCCTGCAACTCGCCCACGTTCGCCGCGTCGCGGCTGGCGCTCGTGGCCCCGATCACCACGCGCTCGGCACCCAACCGCTCGGCGGTCGCGAGCGCGCCGGCCAGCCGGTCCACGACCCGGTCCATGGCCTCGGGCGCGAGCAGGCCGCTCGCGTCCACGCCTTGGCCGAGGCGGGCAAACCGCTCCTCGTCGGCCACGATGTCCAGCGCGCCGCCGACCACGTCGGCGACGACGCTCATCACGGTGTTGGTGCCGACGTCGATGGCGCAGATTCGCATGGGGGTTGAAGGCAAAGGTCGGAAGATGGCCAGGCGCTCAGGTCAGCGCCGCCTAAACACGCCGCCCCACCACTCGTTCTCTGAGCCCTCGGATTCGAGGGCGAGGCCGAGCGCAGCCATCACATCTACGACGTGCTCCCGCTCGGTCGCGAGCAGGCCAGACAGCACGACGGGAGCACGGCCCATCGCGCGCTCGACCAGGCCAGGGAGCATCGGCTCCAGAATCGACGAGATGATGTTGGCGACCACCAGGTCGAAGTCGCTTTCCGGCACCGCCTCGAGCGACCCTTCGCGGACCTCGAATGCGTCCGCATGGCCGTTCAGGGCCGCGTTGTCGGTTCCGTTCGCCACGCTCCACGGATCAATGTCGACGCCGATGGCCGAGCGCGCGCCCAGGTGCAGCGCGGCCAGGGCCAGCACGCCGGTTCCCGTCCCCACGTCGAGCACACGGCCGTCGCGGGGCACGACGTCCGCCAGCAGCTGGAGCACCAGCCGCGTCGTCTCGTGGTAGCCGGTGCCAAACGCCATCTTAGGGTCGATGCGGAGCACGGTCCGGCTTGCCAGCTCGGGCGGGATCTCGGTCCACGACGGCGCCACCACGAACGGCCCGGCCTCGATGGGCTGCAGGCTGGCCTCCCACTGGGCGTTCCAGTCGCGGTCCTCGACCACCTCGGCGGCGATCAAGCCCGCGTCGCTGGCGTCGGCCAGACGAGCGACGGCTTCCTGAGTCGGCCCGTCCCAGCGCGCGACCGAGGCGTAGGCGACGAGCGCGTCGCCGTCGTCCTCGAAGGCGTCGAAGCCCAGGTCGGCGAGGTCCGCGACGAGCGTGTCGCGGGCGTGGTCGGGCGGGTGCAGCGTCAGGCGCAGGGTGTCGGGCACGGCTGGAGGGAGCGGAGACCCGGTCTACGCCAGGTCCCGCCCGGGGTGCCTACTCGGGCCCGAACCGCACCGGGATCGTGAGCGGAGTCGGCACCGGCTGCCCGTCCTGGACGCCAGGACGGTAGCGCGCCTGCTGGACGGCCAGGGCGGCGGCCTCGCTCAGACGGGGGTCCGGCGACTCGACGACGGACACGGACAGCGCCCGGCCCTTGACCCCAATCGTGGCGCGGACGGTCACCGTCCCTCGCACGCCCTCGCGGCGCGCGTCCTCGGGGTAAACCACCAAGTCCTGCACGGCTTGGAGCCCGCCCACGATCTCCGGCGCCAGCGCGGCGGCCGGGTCGGAGCCCTCAGCCACCGCCGCCTCGGCACTGTCGAGGGCGTACACGCGAGCGCCCCACAGGACGTCGCTGCTGGGCCCGAAGTCGCCCGTGGAGCGGCTGCCGTCGGTGCGGTAGCGCAACTCGTAGAGGCCCGCGCCCAACCGGACCGGCCCGTCGAACTGGCGGTGGTAGGCGTCGCCGCTGGCGGGCGACGTGTTGGCGTAGGCCATCTCCCACACCACGCGGCCGTCGCGCTCGATCGTGGCGTAGTCGAAGCCGCGCGAGGCCGAGAGCTCGCCCGCGGCGATCACGCGAACCTCGGCCGGCTCGGCCAGGCGGAACGGGACGCGGCGGTCCTGGCGGTCGCCGACGCGGTCGATCGACGCCAGCAACCCGGATGTCGGAAACTCGGGGCGTTCGGCAACGGGGGCCTCGGCGGGCGGCGGCTCGCCCGCCTCGGTGATGTCGCGGACGGAGAACGAGGCCGGGTCGGCGGACGCGTCGAGCGCGTAGAGGATGACGCCCCACAGCGCGCCGTCGGGGCCGCCGTCCGAGTTGTAGCCCGTCTGGCAGTCGTGCGAGCGGTCGGTCTGGTAGCGGAGGCGGTAGGTGCCCGGGTCGAGCGAGAGCGCCCGGACCGCGCGCTTGTTTTTGGCGTCGCCTCCCGCCGGCTCGAGAGCGTCGGTCATGGTCCAGACCTGCCCCCAGTCAGGGTCTCCGGTAACCTCGCCGCCGTCCAAGACGTCGAGCGAGGCGTGGTCATACCGCGACCCCGACTCGATCTCGCCGACGGCCACGATCAGCACGTCGCTGGGCTCGGCGACGGTGAACGCCGAGGCCCAGTCCTCGTCCGGCCCGGCGCACTCGTGAGACGCGATGACGGGCAGGTCGAGCGCGTCCGGGTCCAGAAGCGACACCGCGCCGGCGGCGCGCGACACCGTCATGCCCCACGTCTCGGGCCGCCAGGGCGGGTTCGCGGCCCAGTCGGCGTAGCCGTGCGAGCGGTCGCCGTCGAAGGCCACCTGGTAGACGCCCGGCTCCAGCCGCACCCGGGCCTCGACCCGGCGGTTCTTGAGCGAGCCGCCGGCCCAGGCCGAGCCGTCGCCCGAGGCGGTCCAGACCGTGTCGCGCCGGCCCAGCCGCACGATCGACGGCACGTCCGCGACGACGCCGTCGGTGATCTCGGTGACCGCCTGCACGGTGACCTCGGCCGCCTCGGTGACCGTCAGCAGCACGTCGCGGCGGTCGTGGTTGCGGACGCCGCGCGCCTGCCACAGCCGCAGCGAGTCGGGTCCGGGCTCGGCGTCGGCAGGGTCTCCGGGATGCACGTGGTCGTCGGCGACCGAGCCGTCGCCCACGACGTCGATGCGGAAGCGCCAGCGCGCCGCCTCGCCCACCCAGGAGCGCCCGCCTCGGCTCAGGAAGTCGCGCACGCGCTCCACGAGCGAGCCGTCGCGCGGCCCGTCGGCGCGCACGAGGGGGTCGCCGTGCGACGTGAAGTAGGCGTCGTAGGTGCCCGCCGGGAGCCGGACCGTGTCGGCCACGCTCACCAGCGTCCCACGCTCAGGCCGAGGCGGGTGCATCCGCCAGGCGACCGCGCCGTCCTCGCGGCGCACGATCCAGCCGTAGGCGGCCAGCGTCGTGTCCGACGCCGGCGTGCCGCGTTCTTCGTACGAGCCCGCCGCGTCGATGGCGAGCGTGGCCGTCGCGGTGAGCGCGAACGCGCGGTGCTCGAGAGCGTCGGCGTCCAGGCTGTCGAACGCCACGAGCGCCCCGCTGCCGCTCGACGCCAGGCGGATGACGGCGAACACCGCCACGCCAATCAGGGCGACCAGGAAAAGACGCGAGAGCGCAGTACGCACAAGGGGGCGGAGGATGGAGAGCGCGCTACGGTGCGCCGGCGCCAGGGTTGCCCTCGCGCCGAGAGAGGCCGCGGGCGCCGGGCCGGATATATTCGCAACCTGGCCGCTCTGGCGCACGAACACCCGGGCTGCCGGTGGTCTCCCCCTCCTTTGTGGCCTCGACGCTCACCCTCCCCGCCCTCCGCACCGCCGTCGCGACGCCGTGGCGCCGCGCTGCGCTGGGGGCCGCCGCGGCCGCGGGCCTGGCCGGGGTTGCCGGGTCCCACATCTGGACGCTGACGCGCGGCGCCGGCCTGGTGCCGCACGGCGACGCCGTCGCGGTCGGGCTGGACCTGGGCGCCATGGTCGCGCTCGTGATGGGGTACGCCGCGCTGGCGGGGATTCGCACGTCGGGCGAGGGCGCGCTCCGTTCGCTCTCGGCGCCTCTCGCCCTGGCCTTGGCCGTCCTGGGGCTGACGGTGGTCGCCGGCGTGCTCCACACTGGACTCGTCGATCCCAAGACGTCGCTTCCGGCAACCTCGGAGACGGCGGTCTGGACGGCCGTGGTGGGGCTGGCGGAGGCGGCGCTGGCGGTTGTGGTGCTCGCGTTTCTGCGCCCGCTCGTGCTCCACCGCCGGCGCCGGGCGACGGTCTGGGCCTGGATCGCGCTCCTCGTCCTGATGTTGTGCGCCGGGCTGACCGTCGCCGGGCGCCCGCTGACCGACCGGGCGCCGGCGGTTATGGTGCCGTTCCTGGTCGGGGCGGTCGTGGTGGGCACGGGCTTGGCGCTGCGGCAGCGCTGGGTGGGCGCCCTGACATCGGGGCAGCGGCTGGGTGCGGCGGGCCTGTCGCTGGCGTTGTCGGCGGCGCTCGCGGGCTTGATTTACGTCCAGATGGCCGGCCCGGCCGTGCTGCCCATCGGCGACGGCACCGGCGAGGTCGGGACGGTGATGTTCGCGGCGGCGCTCAGCCGCTCGCTCGGCGCGGTCACGCTTCTCGCGCTCGCCTTCGGCGGACTGTACTCGATGACGTCGGGCCTGGTGCTGCTGCTCGGGCTGCCGACGGCTGACCGCCAGGACCAGCGGGCCGGGGAGCGCCGCGCGCTGCGCTCGCTCGCGGACTTGTCGGGGCGGCTGCTGGACCGCGCCGAGCTGGCGACGGCCATCGCGCGCGGGCCCGTCGAGGCGGGCCTGGCCGACGCGGCCTGGGTGGGCCTCACCGACCCGGCGCGCGGCACGCTCGTGCCGGTCGTGCTCGCGGCGCACGGGCTGGCGCTGGACGCCGCGGCGGCCGCCGCCGACACCGAAGCGCTGTACCGCGCGGCCGTGGCCCAAGACGGGCCCCTGGTGCTCGCCAACGCCGCCTCGGACCACCGCGTCCGCGCGCGGCCCGGAGACGGGGTCGCCAGCTTGGTGGCGCTGCCCCTGGGCAGCCCCGGCGCCGGGCCGGGCGGCGCCACGCGCGGCGTGCTGCTCGTGGCGCGGTCGACCGCGGAGGCGTTCGAGACCGACGACCTGGCCGCCCTCGACACGTTCGCCGGCCAGGCCGCGCTGTCGCTGTCGCACGCCGACCTGTTCGCCGACGCGCTGGACCGCGAGCGGCTGGCGCGCGAGCTGGCGCTGGCGCGCGAGGTCCAGCAGCGCCTGCTGCCCCAGTCGCTCCCCCAACTCGACGGGCTCGAGATCGCCGCCGCCGAGCGCCCCGCTCGGGAGGTCGGCGGCGACTACTACGACGTCGTCCGCCTCGGTGCCGAGTGCGTGGGGCTGATCGTGGCCGACGTGTCGGGCAAGGGCGCTCCGGCGGCGTTCTACATGGCCGAGATGAAGGGCATCTTCCAGGCGGGCAGCCGGCTGACGCGGGCGCCCGGCGAGCTGCTGGCCGGCGCCAACGACGCCTTGTCGCCCTCGCTCGGCCGCGGCGTGTTTGCCTCGGCCGTCTACGCCGTGATCGACGCCGAGGCGGGCACGGTCGCGCTGGCGCGCGCCGGCCACACGCCGGCCGTCTTCGTGCGCGACGCCGGCCGGCCCGACGGCGGGCGCTGGCTGCTGCGCGGCGACGGCCTGGCCATCGGGCTCGACCGCCGAGGCGACCTGTTCCGCCAGACCCTGGTCGAGCAACGCATCACGCTGGCGCCGGGCGACACGCTCGTGCTCTACACCGACGGGCTCGTCGAGGCGCGCGACGCCGACGGCCAGGAGTACGGCTACGACCGCCTGGCGGCGCTCGTCGAGTCCCAGCACGGTGCGTGCGCCCAAGACGTGCTCGACCATGTGCTCGCCGCGAACCGCGCCTGGAGCGGCGACTCCGATCCCGACGACGACACCACGGTCGTGGTCATCCGGTGGACCGGTCGCGGAGACGCGCCGCCCGCTTTCCCTGCCGATGGCCCGCCGGTCACCGAGCGTTCCGCCTTCCCCCTCGCCCCGTGAGCCACTTTTCCGTTTCCTTCGACCGCCGCACCGGCACGCCGCCGGTCCGCCTGCTGGCACTCACCGGCGAGCTCGACGCCCACACCGCGCCCGACTTCGAGGCGGCGCTGCAGGCCTGCCTCGACGCCGGCGACACCCGGCTGGTGGCCGACGGGTCCGGCCTCGACTACGTCTCCTCGGCCGGCCTCGGTGTGTTCATGGCCTACGTCGAGCCGGCGCGCGACGGCGGCGGCGACCTCAAGATCGCGGCCCTGCCCGAGCGCGTGTTCGAGGTGTTCGACCTGCTGGGCTTTCCGGCGGTGTTCGACATGCACGCGACGGTCCAGGCGGCCGTCGAGGCGTTCTAGCATGGCCCTGCCTCCGTCCCTGCGTGTGCGTCCCGACACGGCCGAGCTGGCCCGTGTGCGCCGGCGCGTGGCGCAGTGGGCGCAAGCGGCCTGCCTGCCCGAGCGCGCGACGCGGCGCCTGGTGCTGGCTGTGGACGAGACGGTCGCCAATGCCATCGAGCACGGGCTCGCCCCGAGGCGCAAGGTCGCGGTCTCCGCCGAGGTCGGGCGCAAGCGGCTCACGGTCACGGTCCGCTACCGGGGCCCGCGCTTCGACCCGCTCACCGCCGAGACGCCCGCTGCCGACCAAGTCGTCCAGCGGCGATCCGCGCATGGCTACGGGTTGCACCTGATCCGGTCGCTCGCCGACGCCGCCTACCGGTGGGACCAGGGCACGAACGAGATCCGGCTGACGGCCACGGGCTGACCGGTACCAAGGCCGCCGCTAGCGCGCGACCGACAGCGCGACCGTCCGGCGGCCGCCGGGTCCTTCGACGACCACGAAGTAGGTTCCCGGCGCCAGCCCCTCGGTCGGGATCGTGACCGGCGTTGCGCCCGCGCCGCGCTCGGCCCGTGCCACCCGGCGGACGGTCCGGCCCACGCCATCGACCACGCGCACCGACACGGCGCCGGGCTGGCGCAGCGACAGATCGAGGACCGATGTCGTGCCGGCGCGAACCGGGTTGGGGTGCGGCGCCGAGACCGAAAAGGCGAGGTCGGGCCTCGCCTCCTGGGCCACCGGCGACACCGAGATCTCGGCCGTCTCGGCGTAGATGTAGTCGCCGTCCGACCCGGCGCCGTTCGCCGCGTTCGCCGCCACGTAGACGCGCGCGATGCCGGTCCGCGCGTCGCCCGGCGTCCAGTCGAAGGTCCAGCTGGTCTGGGCGTTGCCCGCCGACGTGTGCGTCACGTACGCCTCGGAGCCACTCGTAAAGCGAGTGTGGACCGCGTCGGTGATTTGGAGCGTGCCCCAGGCGTCGCCCGTGGCCGGGTCCCGAACCGTGGCCTCGAAGCCTTGCCGCTTGCGCGACGCCGAGCCAGCGATCGGCGTCTGGTTGTCGATCGTGACCGTGATCGAGACCGGCGTGGCGCCGGCGGGCGCGTTGTCGGGGGCCGCGATCTCGACGCCGCCCGTCCCCGAGTTCAGCTCGAACGAGTCGTGGCAACCGCTCGTGGCGCACGTTCGCGGCGTGCCGTCCGAGGTGCTGACGTTGCCGGCGAAGCCGGGGTTGGCGCCGCTCGACAACCCGAGCGCGAGCCCGGGCGCGAGCACGATGCCGGCGGCCACGGTGAGCCCGGCGAGGCGAGACAAAACGTTCATGGTTGGTACAGAGGCGAGCCCCAGGCATCGGCCCGCCGGGCCGCGACCTCAAATGGAGCGCGCAGAAACGGTCAGCGCACGACCGACACCCGGAGCACGGCCGCCTCGCGCATCGTCTCGGCGCGGACGAGGTAGACGCCCGGCGCCAGCCCGCGCAGTTCCAGCGTCCCAGGCGCCGCCGGGCCGTCCCACAGCGTCGCCACCTCGCGCCCGCGGACGTCGAACACGCGGACGCGCACCGGATCCAGGGTTTCGACGCGCACCGCCGCGCGCGACCCGGGGTTGGCCCCGGCCATCGCCAGCCCGAGGCGGCCCGCCTCGGGGGCGGGCCCGGACGAGGTGCTGCGCGGCACGACCTGGTAGATCGTGCCGCCGTAGTCGGTCACCAAGACGCGGTCGCCCGCGTTGTCGATGGACGAGATGTTGATGCGCCGCTGCCCGCCCTGGCCGTCGGGGAAGGTTTCGAGCAGCACGGCGGGGTCGGTCTCCTGGAACCGCAGCGCCCACATCCGGCCCGACACAAAGTCGCCGTAGAGGTAGTGGCCGTCGAGCGTCGAGTCGAGCGCCTGGAACGGGACGCCGCCGGTGACCGACCGGCCGCCTTGAGCGTCGTGTCCGTACGACACGACGGGCGCGAGGTACGCGTCGAGGTCGCAGCCGGGCACGTAGCACGCGGGCCCTTCGACCTGGGGCCAGCCGTAGTTGCCTCCGCGCTCGACCAGGTCGATCTCTTCCCACGCGTTCTGGCCCACGTCGCCGACCCACAAGCCCAGTGCGGACACGTCGAACTTGAACGGGTTGCGGAAGCCGTAGGCCCAGATCTCGGGGCGGTCGCCGGCCGTCCCGCCCACGAACGGGTTGTCGCTGGGGACGGCATAGTCCTGGCCCTCCGGAACGTCGTCGACGTCGATCCGCAGGATGGCGCTGTGCAGCGTGGTCAGGTCCTGGCCGTTGTCGAACGGGTCGCCCGCGCCGCCGCCGTCGCCGAATCCGATGTAGAGCATTCCGTCCGGCCCGAAGTCGATGGTCCCGCCGTTGTGGTTGGCCCGCGGCTGCTCCAGCGACAGCACGACGCGCTCGCTCGCCAGGTCGGCGGAGAGCGCGTCCGAGGCGGACCGCCGGAACTCGGAGACGCGAGACGTGAACGCGCCGCCGCCTTCGGGCGGCGCGGTGTAGCTGACGAACAGGCGGCCGTTGCTCGCGTAGTCCGGGTGGAAGGCCAGGCCCAGCAGCCCGCCTTCGCCTCCCGTTGCGGCCCGGCTGGACAGGTCGAGAAAGACCGTCGCCGCGGCGTCTCCCGGAGCGAGCGTCAGGATGCGCGAGGGCGACGGGCTGCTGCCCTGCTCCAGCACGAACAGGCGCTCGCTTTGCCCGGGCGCGACCTCGACCCCGACCGGCTGGACGAACGTGACGCCCGGCGTCGCGAACTCGACGTTGACCGCCGGCTGGGCCCAGGCCGAGGCGGCGGCCAGGGCCGCGAGAAACAGAACGGAAGCGAAACGTCGGCGCATGGCGATGTGGACCGGGAGCGGCAAGCTAGGTCCGTAGCTTGCGCCGTCCTCACGGTCACCCCATGCGCGTGCCTTATCGTCTGATGATGCTTACGATGGCGCTGGTTGTAGGCGCTGGCTGCACCGCCGAACCCGAGCGCCCGGCGCTGGACCGGCCGGCGCTGTTCGCCGGGTGGCAGGCCTGGGTGGCGGACCGCGACTCGCTGTTCCGCTCGGACGTTTCGCCAGTGCCCGCCGCCGCGCGCGACACGTTTGGCGGCGTGCCCTACTTCGCCTACGACTCGACGCTGGCGGTCCCGGCGGCGCTGGTGCCGGCGATGCGGCAGGAGACGTTCAGCTTCCCGACCACGTCGGGCGCGCTTCAGGAGCACGTCTCGGCGGGGCATCTGGTGTTCGAGGCCGGCGGCGTGCAGTGGCGCCTGGAGGCGTTCGAGCCCGTGGGGAGCGACGGCCGCCTGTTCGTCCCGTTCCGCGACGCCACGAGCGGGCGCGAGACCTACGGCGGCGGTCGGTACCTGGACCTGGAGCTCCAGCCTTCGGGCCGCTACGCGCTCGACCTGAACCGGGCCTACAACCCGTACTGCGTCTACGACGTGTCGTACTCGTGCCCTCTGCCTCCGGCCGAGAACCGCCTGGAGCTTCGGGTGACCGCCGGGGAGCGGATGCCTGATGGCTCCAACTGAGCGCGCCCGCCCCAGCCGAAGCGGGGCGGGCGCACGTCCACCTCGGTGCCGAGGCGGGCCTAGCGGGGCGGGCTAGTCGTCGTTGCCGCCGCGGCGGCGGTCGCGGTCGCGGCTGTTCTCGCGCGTGCGGCGGTCGTTGCGAGCCTCGTCGCTTTCGCGGTCGGTGCTGTCGCGGCGGCTGCGGTCTTGGCGGCTGCGCTCCTGGCGGCGGTCGCGCTGGCGCTCGGCCTGGCGACGGTCTTGGCGACGGTCGCGCTGGCGCTCGGCTTGTCGGCGCTCCTGGCGGTTGTCGCGCCGAGCCCGGTCGCGCTGAGCCCGGTCGCGCTGATCGCGACGGGCGCGGTCGCGCTGATCGCGCCGAGCCTGGTCACGCCGAGCTTCCTCGCGGCGCTCACGCTGGCGGTCCGCCTCGCGGCGGTCGTCGCGGCGGTCGCGCTGGCGGTCTCGGGCGCGCTCGTCCTCGCGGCGGTCACGGTCGCGCGCCTTGCTGCGCTTGTCCCGGCGGCGGCCGTCGTCGTAGTAGTCGCGCGTGTCGTACCAGCCGCGGCGGGCGTCGTAGCGACGGGTGCGGTAGTAGTCGTTGTAGCGCTGGGCGCCGTAGCGGTTGTAGTAGCGGTACGGCTCGCGGTAGCGCCGGTCGATAATGCGCTCAATGTCGCGGTCGGCCTGGTTCCAAAAGCGGCGGGCGCGGTTGTCCCGGCGCGGGAACGGGTACGCCTGGCCTCGGTCGAGCTGGTCGTAGGTCCGGCGGACCAGCAGGTCGCGGATGGCGCGCTTGTCGCGGTTCGAGATCCGGACGTAGCGTTCGATGTCGTTGGCGTAGCGGGCCGCGTCGCGCTCGACGCGCTGGTAGTTGCCGCCGCGGCGGTCGTAGTCGCCGTAGGTGCCGCTGGGCGCGCGTCGGTAGTCGCCGTAGCGGCCGTCGTTGCCGCTGTAGCGGCCCAGGTCGGCGCACCCCGTCAGGGCGATGAGGCCGGCCAGTGCGGCGGCGGTGAGGAGCGGTCGGTTCATCACGAGGGGGGTCTGTGGTGGGGGTTACGGAGGCGCCTGGGGCGCGCGTGAAAGGCAAGCCGCAACAAAACGGTGTGGAGTCACAGCGGAGTGACACAACGGCCGTGCCGATGCCTCAAACCAGGCCGGAGACGCACAAACCGTCTCCGTTCGTCCACGGCGCTGGACACTCGCCGACCGCGAGACGCGCCGGCCCGCCGGCCCGCCAGCCTCGGCTACCACGTCAACCACGGCCGCCTCGGCCGCCTCGGCCACCTCGGCCACCTCGGGCGAACTCTAGCGCGAGCGGCAACCCCGACGCGCCGCATCCGTCGGAAGCGGCCGTCTCCCCCTCCGCCGATGCCCTCTCTGACCCGCTCTCTCGCCATCGCCGGCGGCGTCACGGCCGGGCTGGCGGCCACCGTGGCGGCCGGCCTGCGCCACTCCGTCTTTGGCGGCACGCCCCAGGGCGAGCGCCTGGCCCGGATGCAGCGGTCGCCCCAGTGGCGCGACGGGCGCTTCCGCAACGCCACGCCGTCGGTCATGGCCGGCTCGCCCAAGGCCGTCTGGGAGTGGCTCACCGCCGACCGCGGCCTGCGCCAGCCCGATCTCGAGGTGCCCATCGAGCGCCGCCGCGCCGCGGACTTTGCCCATCCGCACGACCTGCGCCTGACCTGGCTCGGCCACGGCACGACGCTCGTGGAGATCGAGGGCGCGCGCATTCTGATCGACCCCGTGTTCGGAGGCCACGCGTCGCCGGGCCCGGCGTTCGGCGTCGCCCGGTTCCACGATCCGCCGCTGCCTGTGACGCAGGTGCCGCTGCTCGACGCCGTGGTGCTGACGCACGACCACTACGACCACCTCGACGCGGGAACGGTCCGCGACCTGGCGCCGCGCGTGCCCGTCTGGGTGTGCCCCTTGGGCGTCGGGGCGCACCTGGAGCGCTGGGGCGTGCTGCCGGGCCGGATCGTGGAGCTCGACTGGTGGGACGAGACCGTGGTCTCAGGCATCCGGCTCGTGGCGACGCCCGCGCGCCACTTTTCGGGCCGCTCGCTGCGCGACCGCGACCGGACGCTGTGGTGCGGCTGGGCCGTTGTCGGGGCTCGGCACCGCGTCTACGCGACCGGTGACGGCGGCTACGACCGCGCCTTCGCCGAGGTAGGCGAGCGCCTGGGTCCGTTCGACGCCACGCTGGCCGAGATCGGCGCCTACAACGCCGACTGGGCCGACATCCACATGGGTCCGGAGCAGGCTGTGCGCGCCGTCCAAGACGCTCGGGGCGGGCTAATGCTGCCCGTCCACTGGGGCACGTTCAACCTCGCCTTTCACGGCTGGACGGAGCCTGCCGAGCGCGTGATCGTGGCCGCCGAGCGCGCCGGCGTCCCGCTTGCGGTGCCGCGCCCCGGCCAGTCGGTCGTGCCCGCCTCGGTGGCACCCGCCGAGGCGGGCGAGGTCGCGCGCTGGTGGCCCGAGCAGCCGTGGCAGACGGCGGAGCAGGCGCCCGTCGTGTCGTCGGGCTTGGCCGGGCCCCCCTGAGCGGGGCCCAAACCTCGGGGAGGCCCTGCGGGCTGGCGGTGCCGCGGTGCGTGAGTCGCCGCCCGAACGGGCGAGCCCAGCAGGACGCGGGCAAAGGCCGCCGGTGGGCAATGCAGGGCTCGCTGCGGCGACTGGTGACTACATCCAGTTTCTCGACGCCGACGACCTGCTTGAGCCGAGCAAGCTGGAGCACCAAGCCCGCCTGATCGCCGATGCGCCGCGCCCGCCCGGCTTGGTCGCGGCCAGCTACACCAAGCTCCACGTGGAAACCGGGGACCGCTCAGTCCCAGGCGTGGACGAGGACGCGTGGGCGGGGCTGCTCACGGCTCGGCTGGGAATCACCTCGGCCAACCTGTGGCACGCAGCCTCGGTGCGGCTCGTCGGCGGGTGGCACGAGGGCTTGGTGACGAGCGAGGACCCGGACTTGGCGTTCCGCCTGTTGCAGTCCGGGGCGTCTGTCCTGGTCGACCCGGTGCCCCTGACCCTGCTGCGCCGGCGTGCCGACTCTCAGTGGAACCAGGACATGAGGCGTAGCCTGGAGGGCTGGGTGGACCTTCGCTCTCGGATGTGGAGCCACCTCCGCGAGTCGGGGCTGGACACATCCGCTCGCAAAGAGACGGTCGAACGCTCCGCGCACCGCACCCTCCGGAGCCTGGTGTCGCAGGCGGGCCACACCCCTCGCAGCGCCGCCGCCTTGCTCGACCGACGCGGCCTGCCGCACGCGCCCCATGCCGAGGGCACGCGCTACCAGACGCTGCATCGGTGGCTGGGCTTTGCGGCCGCCGAGTGGGTCCGCAGCCGAGGCAGCGAGGTGCGGTCCGCGCTGGCACGCCTCCGCCGGTAGCCGCCTCCGCCCACCTCGGCGGGGTGCCGAGGCGGGCGAGGTCACGCGTCACGGATGCCCTCGCGCCGTCTGAGACCGTGAGCCCGGTCCGATCGTGGACTCTGGTCGAAGCCGTACGACGCCGCGCGGAAACCTCGTCGGGGTGTGGTACCGTTTCCTCGACGCCCCGACCGCCTCGCTGTGCTCGCCAGCCTTCGCCGCCTTCGCCTGATTGCCGTCTGGATGACGGTGTGCGTGGTCGCGGGGCCGTCGGCCTCGGCGCTGTGTGCCGGCGAGATGCCTCCCGAGGCCGCGCCGTGCCACGAGGCGGGCGAGGCGATGGGCGACATGCCGATGGGCGACATGCCGATGCACCACGGCCAGGAGACCGGGTGCCTTTCGGCGTGCTGCGCCGCGCCCAACGAGGGTGTGGGCGAGGCCGTCGCAGCGCCAGTGCTGACTGGCGCCGTCGTTTTCGCGTCCGTCGACGTGAAACCTCCTGCGGTCGCGCCAGCCTCGGCGCCCACGGCTGCCCGGACGCATCCGCCGCCCGGCCCAACGCTGCTCGACACGGGACGACTGCGGATCTGATCGAGGACAGGGCACCGGTGTGCCCGGCCTGCACGGTGGCGTGCGGGCCCCTCGGAGCCGGCACCGACGCCGGCTGTCTCGGACCCCGACGCGCTCGACCGTGCGCGTCGCCTCCCCTCGATCCATGTCCCGTTTTGCACTGCTGGCGCTGACCGCCAGCCTGGCCGCGTGCGCGTCACCGGCCTCTGTGACCTCGCCGTCGCCCTCGGACCCCTCGTCCGCTGCAGCCTCCCCCGCCTCGGCGCCCGTCCGGCTGGCCTCACTCGCCCCCGTTGCTCAGCCCGTTCTGCCCGCCGCCCTCCGGCCGGACCCGGTGGACCACGAGGCGATGGACCACGAGGCGATGGACCACGAGGCGATGGACCACGAGGCGATGGACCACGAGGCGATGCCGTCGGTCACCGACCGCCCGGTTCCTGGCACCGAGCCCTCCGGCACCGGACCGCTGGCGGATGCTCTCGGCGCCTACCTGGCCGTCCACGACGCTCTGGCCGGCGACCGTGTCGACGCGGACGCCGCCCGTCGGTTTGCCGACGCGTTGCGCCAGGCGACCGCGAGCGGGCCCAGCGACGATCCCCACCTGTGGCATCGCCTGGAAGGCGACGTGACGGCGGCCCAGGCTGCGGCCAACGCCCTGTCCCAGGCGGAGACGCTGGAGGACGCACGGGCCGCCTTTGGCCTGCTCAGCGCCCCATTCTCCGCCCTCGTCCACGCCTCCGGCGGCCACGACGGGCTCGTGCGCCACACCTGCGGCATGACCGACGCGCCCGAAGGCGGCGTCTGGCTCCAGCGCGGCGACGACGCCCGCAATCCCTACTTCGGCACCCGAATGCTCATGTGCAGCCGCGCGTCCGCGCCTCTCCTCAGCGACCGATGACCCGGCTTCTTTCCTTGGCCCTAGTCCTGCTGGGAGGGTGCGCCGGCGTCCAGCCCCAGGCGGCATTCGACGACGTCCGCGAGACGCTCGACGGGCGCACCGACCTGGACGTCGCCTGGGCGACCGGCTCGGCGGACGACGCCGCCGTCCAGGCCCAGGTCGACCGCCTGCTGGCCGACTCGCTGACGGCCGATGCGGCGGTCCAGATCGCGATCTTGAACAACCGCCGGTTGCAGGCCACCTACGAGGACGTGGGCGTGGCCCAGGCGGCGCTGGTCCAGGCCGGCTTGCTGTCCAATCCTGTCTTCCGAGGCAGCGCCCTGTTTCCGTCCGAGGGCGGCGGCCCGGCGACGCTGGGGGTCGGAGCGGCGCTGCAGTTTCTCGACGTGTTCGCGATCCCGCTGCGGCGCTCGGTCGCCCGGTCGGAGTACGAGTCGGCGCGCGTGCGCGTGGCCGAAGCCGTCTTGGACCTGGCCGCCCAGACGCGCGTCGCGTACGTCCAGGCTCAGGCCGGCCAGTTGCGGGTCGAGATGCAGCAGCGCATCGTGGCCAACGCCGATGCCGGATACCAGGCCGCGCTGCTGCTGCGCGAGGCGGGCAACGTCCCGGCCGTCGACCTGCTGGCCGAGCAGGCGATGCTGGAGCAGGCGCGTCTGGACCTGGTGACCGCCCAGGCCCAAGCCGCCGAGCGCCGCGAGGCACTCGCCCGGTATCTGGGTGTGTTCGGCGACCAGGCCGGCTTCCAGGTCTCCGGCTCGCTGCCACCGGTCCCGATGAGCGAGGGCAGCTCTCTCCAGGACGCCGCCGAGGTGGGCACGGCCGGCCTCGAGCGTGACGCCGTCGCGGCCAGCCTGGCGCTCGCCGCGGCCCGGCTCGATGCCGAAGCCGTCGCCCGGCGCCTGGGCCTCACCAACCTGGAAGCGGGCGTGCCCGACTTCGAGGTCGGCGCCGAGGCCGAACGCGAGGACGGTGAGTGGCAAGCCGGGCCCGAGGTCGAGATCGCGCTTCCCCTCTTCGACCAGGGCCAGGCGCGCCGCGCCGCCGTGCGCTCCGAGTTGCGCCGCCGCCGCGCCCTGGTGCACGCCATCGCCGTCGACGTGCGGTCGGCCGCGCGCGTGCTGGCCGTTCGCCTCGACGCCCGCGCGCGCACGGCGCGGCACTACCAGTCGGTCGTGCTGCCGCTGCGTGCCGAGATCACCGCCCAGACCGTCCGCCAGTACAACGCGATGCAGGCCGGCGTCTTTGGCCTGCTCCAGGCCCAGGCCGCCGAGGCCGACGCCGCCCGGCGCTACGCCGATGCCCTCGCCGCTTACTGGACCGCCCAGGCCGAGGTCGACGCTTTGCGCCAGGGCCGGATGCCCCGCCTCGGTGACGGCGCGGACGCACCCAGCGCCCCGTCGATGATGATGCAGCCCCCCGAAGACCACTGATCCCATGAGCACCCGACCCCTGACTCGACGCGACCTGATCGCGACCGGCGCCGCCGGACTCGCCGGCCTGGCCCTGGGCGCACGCCGCGCCCAGGCACTGCCCGTCACCTGGGACCCCGCCGCCGCTGCCGACTCTCTCGCTGCGGCCGGCGCCCTCCCCGCCGACGCGACGGCCACGCCACGGGCGCCCTCTGCCGCCCCGGCTCCCCCCACCTCGGCCCCGAGGCGGGCGGACCTGTCGACGCAGTGGGACGGCGACCGACCGGCGCGCGTCTACACGCCCAACGGCACGTCGGTCACCGGCACGCGCGCCGACGACGGCGCCTGGGTCTACCACGTTACCGTCTCCGAGGTCGAGCACGAGTTCGCGCCCGGGCTCACGGCGACGTGCTGGGGCTACAACGGCCAGGTCCACGGCCCGACGCTGGAGGGCGTCGAGGGCGACCGCGTCCGGATCTACGTCACGAATGGCCTGGGCGTCGCGACGACGGTCCACTGGCACGGCGTCTTCCTGCCCTCGGGCATGGACGGCGTCGGCGGGCTGAGCCAGCCGGTGATCCAGCCGGGCGAGACGTTCCTCTACGAGTTTCCGCTGCGCCAGAACGGGACGTTCATGTACCACGCCCACCACGACGAGATGACCCAGATCGCGCTCGGGCTGACAGGCATGTTCATCGTCCACCCCCAGCGCGACCCGTCCCCGGTCGACCGCGACATCGCGATCATGCTGCACGAGTGGTACGTCGAGCCCGGCACGTCGCGGCCCGACCCCAACGTGATGAGCGACTTCAACCTGCTCACCATGAACGGCCGCGCGTTCCCCGGAACCGACCCCCTCGTCGTCGGCCACAACGACCGCGTGCGGATCCGGTTCGGCAACCTGTCGCCGATGGACCACCACCCGATCCACGTCCACGGACACGCCTGGAAGATCGTGGCGACCGACGGCGGGCGGATCCCCCCAGCGGGGCAGTGGCCTGAGAGCACGGTCTTGGTCCCCGTCGGCGCCACGCGGACGGTCGAGTTCGTGGCGGATGCCCTCGGTGACTGGGCGCTCCACTGCCACATGACGCACCACGTCATGAACCAGATGGGCCACGAGGTGCCCAACACGGTCGGCGTGAACAGCCAGCGGATGAACCGCGCCGTCCAGCCGGTCGCGCCGGGCTACCACACGATGGGCGAGAACGGCATGGACGAGCACGGCTCGCACGTGGAGCAAGGCCACATGCCCGTCCCCGAGAACTCGATCCCGATGGTCGGGCAGCAGGGCCCGTTCGGCTACATCACGATGGGCGGCATGTACACCAACCTCAAGGTGCGTCCCCGGCCCGTCGACACCGACCGCGACCCGGGCTGGTGGGACCATCCCGCCGGGACGGTTGCCCGCGCCGTCACATCCGCCCAGGCCGCCGCCGACGGCATCCGCCTCTCCTAGCCTCATGCTTCGCCTCTAGGCCGCCCTCGCCACCCTGGCGAGCCCCCGTTCAGACCCAGCACCACGGCCACCACGCCGAGACCGGGCCGTGCGCCAGTTGAGGGCCATCGGCCGGACCCAGGATCTGGGGTCTGGGCTCGCCGAGATCCGCCGCCCGCTCCGCCTCGGCGACGATGCCGAGGCGGACGGACACGCCGAGGCGGACGGAGCGAGGTTCCAGACGTCGCCGCTCAGCGGCTGGCGGAGACGGAGGCTGCGCTGGCCGACTTGACGCGTTGCGCCGACGCGTGCCGCGCGATGGCCCAGGCCTGCCCGCCCCGACTCCGCCCGCCTCGGCGACGCCACCGAGGCGGGCGGGGTGACACGACGCAGGCACCGGCCGGTGCGTGATTGCTGGCTCCGGCCGGCGGAACGGGGCGCCGTCGGTCTGGGTCTGACCCGTTCCCTTCTGCGCCCTGATGGACGACCGAATCTTGATCCGCGGCGCCCGCGAGCACAACTTGCAGGGCATCGACCTCGACATCCCCCGCAACGAGCTGGTGGTGATCACCGGGCTGTCGGGCTCGGGCAAGTCGTCGCTCGCCTTCGACACGATCTACGCCGAGGGGCAGCGCCGCTACATGGAGTCGCTGTCGTCGTACGCGCGCCAGTTTCTGGGCGTGATGGAGCGGCCCGACGTGGACTTTATCGATGGGCTGAGTCCGGTCATCGCCATCGAGCAGAAGACGGTGTCGCGCAACCCGCGCTCGACGGTCGGCACGGTGACCGAGATCTACGACTTTCTGCGCCTGCTCTACGCGCGCGCCGCCGACGCCTACTCCTACGTCTCCGGCGCGCCCATGCGCCGCCAGTCGGACGACGAGATCATCGACGCGATCGCCGCCATGCCCCCAGGCACGCGCGTTCAGATCCTGGCGCCGGTCGTCAAGGGCCGCAAGGGGCACTACCGCGACCTGTTCGAGCAGACCGCCAAGAGCGGCTTCGAGCGCGTCCGCACCGACGGCGAGGTGCGCGAGATCACCAAGGGCATGCAGCTGGATCGCTACAAGGTGCACGACGTCGAGGTGGTCGTCGACCGGCTGGTGATCAAGGACGGCGTGCGGACCCGGATCGCCCAGGCGGCCGAGATCGCGCTCGGCATGGGCGGCGGCACCCTCGTCGTCCAGGTCGACCGCCTCGGTGACCCTGCCGGCACACCGACCGAGGCGGGCGTGCCCACCGTCGAGTTGGGCGACGTGCTGTTCTCGCGCCACCTGACCGCGCCCCAGGACGGCGTCAGCTACGACGATCCCTCGCCCAACACGTTTTCGTTCAACAGCCCCTACGGCGCGTGCCCGGCGTGCAACGGCCTGGGTGTGCGTCGGGAGATCGACCCGGACCTGATCGTCCCCAACCCCGCAAAGACCATCGACCAAGGTGCCCTCGCGCCTCTCGGGAAGCCGCGCGACGTCTGGGTGTTCAGCCAACTCGCGGCCGTAGCCGCAGCCTACGACTTCGACTACGAGACGCCGTTTGAGGATCTGACCGACCAGCAGCGCGGCGTCATTCTGGACGGCGCGGGCGACGAGCAGTTCGACATCCTGTACTCGTACAAAGGCCGCCAGGTAAGCTACCAGCACCGCTTCGGCGGCGTCAACGGCCACGTCCAGCACACGCTCGACAACGCGACCTCGAAGGCGCAGAAGGCGTGGGGCGAGGCGTTCATGCGCGTCCGGGCCTGCAAGGTGTGCGGCGGCGGGCGCCTCAAGCCGGAGTCGCTGAGCTACCGGATCGGCAACACGGGCACCTACGACGGCGACGTGTCGATCGCGGACCTGGTCCAGTTCGACCTGGGCCGCCTCGGCGCGTGGCTGGCCGACCTTCGGCTGCAAGGCCGCCAGGAGACGATCGGCGGCCCCATCGTCAAGGAGATCCGGGAGCGCGTCGACTTTATGCTCAACGTCGGGCTGGACTACCTGACGCTCGACCGCCCCGCGCGGACGCTCTCGGGCGGCGAGAGCCAGCGCATCCGGCTCGCGACCCAGATCGGGACCCAGCTGACGGGCGTGCTCTACGTGCTGGACGAGCCGTCGATCGGGTTGCATCCGCGCGACAACACCAAGCTCATCGACTCGCTGACGGCGCTCCGTGACCTGGGCAACTCGGTCCTGGTCGTCGAGCACGACCGCGAGATGATCGAGGCGGCCGACTTCGTGATCGACCTGGGGCCGGGCGCGGGCGAGTTCGGCGGGTTGCTGCTGGCGGCCGGTCCGCCCGAGGAGATCTCGACGTTCGAGGGCGACGGCGCCCCGCCGGAGTCGCTCACCACGGCCTACCTCGCCGGGCTCCGCGCCGTCCCCACGCCGTTGCCCGCCGAGCGGCGCGACGGCTCGGGCGAGTCGATCCGGCTGACCGGCGCGCGCGGCCACAACCTGCGGTCCGTCGACGTCGAGGTCCCGCTGGGCACCTTGACGGTCGTGACGGGCGTGTCGGGCTCGGGCAAGTCGTCGCTCGTCAACCAGACCCTGGCGCCGATCCTGGCGGCGCACTTCCACAACGCGACGGCGGTGCCTCTCCCCTACGCCGACATTGAGGGCTTGGAGCACGTCGACAAGGTCATCGCCATCGACCAGTCGCCGATTGGCCGCACGCCACGCTCGAACCCGGCGACCTACACCGGCCTGTTCGGGTTGATCCGCGACCTGTTCGCGCGCCTGCCCGAGTCCGAGATCCGGGGCTACAAGCCGGGCCGGTTCTCGTTCAACGTCAAGGGCGGGCGGTGCGAGACGTGCAAGGGCGCCGGCATCATGAAGCTGGAGATGAACTTCCTGCCCGACGTCTACGTCGAGTGCGAGACGTGCAAGGGCCGGCGCTACAACGCCGAAACTCTAGCCGTGCGCTTCAAAGGAAAGAACATCGCCGAGGTGCTGGAGATGCCGGTCTCCGAAGGACTGGTGTTTTTCGAAAACGTGCCCCGCATCCTGCGCAAGCTCAAGACCTTGGACGCGGTCGGGCTGGGCTACATCCGCCTGGGCCAGCAGGCCACGACGGTGTCGGGAGGCGAGGCCCAGCGCATCAAGCTGTCCAAGGAGCTGAGCCGCCCCGGCACGGGCCGCACGCTCTACATCTTGGACGAGCCCACGACCGGGCTGCACTTCGAGGACGTGCGCCACCTGCTGGTGGTCTTGCAGGCGCTCGTGGACAAGGGCAACACAGTCTTGGTGATCGAGCACAACATGGACGTGGCCAAGCAGGCCGACTGGGTGATCGACATGGGGCCGGACGGCGGCGCGGGCGGAGGCCAGGTGCTGTTCGCCGGGCGACCCGAGGGACTCGCCCAGGCCGACACGCCGACGGCGCCGTTTATGGCCGAGGAGCTAGAGCGCGCCGCCGCCGAAGGCGGGATCGGCCTGAACGTGCGCGAGATCGACCTCGACACGCTGCTCTCCGACGACTCGGACCCCGACAGCGACGAGGTGGACGAGGACGAGCCCGAGGTGGCCGACGCCGCGTGACGCTCGACGCCTTCCGCGCCGAGGCCGCCGGCTGGATCGACCGCCCCGTCGAGCAGTTCGCGTGCACGGCCTGGATCCATCCGCCGGGCGAGCGCCCCCACCAGTGCCCGCTCGCGGAGGCCGACGCGCTCTCGATCCCGCGCGCCGAGTACGAGCCGGGCGACGGCGACCCGGCGCGGCCACCGTCGCGAGACACGCCCGACGGCCAACCGTGCACGCTCCACGAGGTCAAGGTGGTCTACGTGCTCGCGCAGCACGTGCTCGGGTTCCGGGGCGCCGTCCAGCCGTCGGAGAGCGGCGCGTCGTGGAACCTGTACCGCGACGAGTAGCCCCGCCTCGGGGCTCCTCCGACCTGGGTGGCTCCGCCCGTCTCGGAGGCTCCGCCCGCCTCGGCGGCTCTCCCCGCCTCGGCGCCGAGGCGGGCGCACCTGGACGGCCGTCGGCCGGTAGCTTCCGGCCTGTCCCCTCGCGCGCTCGTGTCTCTCCCGACTCTTGGAATCTTGGGCGGCGGCCAACTCGCCCGGATGACGGCCTTGGCCGCCGCTCGGCTGGGCGTGCCGGTCTCGATCCTGGCCGACCAGCAGACCGGAACCACTCAGCTCCTCGCAGACGTCACCGTCGCCGATTGGAGCGACCCGTTCGTGCTCCAGCAGTGGGTGACGGGCTGCGACGCCGTCACCGTCGAGAGCGAGTGGGCGCCGGCCGACCGCCTGGAGACCGTGCTCCCTCCGGGTGTCTCGCTGAATCCCAGCGTCCAGGCCCTCATCGCCATCCGCCACAAGGGGCGCCAGCGGGCACAACTGGCCGACGCGGGCCTGCCCCAGCCCGCGCACATCTGGGCCGAGACCGCCGGCCAGGCGCGCGATGCCGTCGCCCGGTTTGGCGCCGCCGTGCTCAAGCGGTTCGAGGGGTCGTACGACGGCTACGGCAACGCCACCGTCCGCTCGCCGGACGACGTGGCGGGAGCCTGGGAAGCGCTCGCCGTCGGGGACGACGACGGCCAGCCCGGCGGGCTGCTGGTCGAGGCGTTCGTGCCGTTCCAGGCCGAGGCCGCCGTCACCGTCGCGCGCCGCGCGGACGGCGTCTCGGTGGTGTACCCGGTCGTCCGCAGCGAGCACCGCGACCACCGGCTGTGGGCGGCGAGCGTGCCTGCGGGCTTCTCGGCCGAAACTGAGGACGCGGCGCGGCGCGCGGCGCTGGCGGCCATCGAAGCGCTCGACGTCACCGGCGTCGCGACCGTCGAGTTGTTCGTCACCGACCGCGGCCAGGTGCTGATCAACGAGATCGCGCCGCGCCCGCACAACACGGCACACCTGACGCTGGACGCGAACCACACGTCGCAGTTCGAGAACCACGTCCGCGCCGTGCTCGGGTGGCCGCTCGGCGATCCCGGCCTGCGCGTCCCGGCCGCCTGCATGGTCAACGTCTTGGCCGACCGCGAAGGCCCCAGCACCCCCGGACTCGGTGATGCGTTGGAGGTACCCGGCGCCAGCATTCATCTCTACGGCAAAGACGACGCGCGTCCCGAACGCAAGATGGGCCACGTCACCGTCACCGCCGACTCGGTCGAGGACGCCCGCCACCGCGCCCAAGCGGCGGCACTGGCGGTGCGTCTGTAGGCGATGGCGGTCAGTCAGCGCCCGCCGCTCAGTCCATCCGGTCGAAGCGCACGCCGGACGTCCGGACGCTTTCTGCGGTGAAGCCGGTGATCGCTCCATCGGCGCCTCGCTCGAACACCATGCTCCAGATCGGCGTCTGATACTGGCCCATGAACCGCCCCTCGGCGCTGTGCGTGAGCGGGACCGGCGGGAGTCCGCGAGGCCGGACGGCGATCAGGCCGTCGTCGTCGACCCGGACGGTGTAGATGGTGTCCAACTCGTCGCTGTAGTAGCGGCCCACGAAGTCCGCCAGCACCAGCGCTTCGGGCTCGGTCGCGATCCGGAAGAACGGCGCGTCTCCCAGCCGAGGCGCCGACACGGTCTCGACCGAGCCGCCGGGCGACACGTTGAACGTGATCACCAAGTCGCCGCTGGAGCCTGCATAGAGGAAGCTGGATGGCCCGACGGGCGTGATCTCCCACTCCGCCTGCCCGGCGAGTTGGAGCGTGTAGCGCTCACCGTCTCGGCCGATGCGCATGGTGTAGCCTGGCCGATCCGGGTTCTCGTAGCGCCCGACGAAGGCGTCGAACGTGGAGGAATCGAAGGTCGCCGGGTCGTACGCAGCCTCCTCCTCGGCGACCGAGGCCGCAGCGGACGGGGGCGTGAATGCGTCGGGGAAGAACGCCCGGGCGATGTCGTTGGCCGTGCGGATGGGATTGAACCCGCTGTCATTGCCCAGCGTCACCACGGCCGCGTCGATCTCGGGGTAGTACGCCACGAAGGTTCGGTAGCCTGCGACGGCTCCGCTGTGCTGGATGCGCTCTTGGCCCCGGTAGGTGTCGACGAAGAGCCCGAGCCCGTACCTCAGCGTGTCGCCGTTCGCCAGCACGCCGCGCTGGCGCATCTGCCGCAGGACCGCTTGCCCGCCCAGTTCGGCTGTACCGTAGTTGCTCAGCCAGCGCGCCAAGTCGCCCACCGTCGAGTAGATCCCGCCCGACCCGTAGCTGTCGTCGAGAAACACCTCTTCTCGGTAGCCGCCCTCCACCGCCCCATACGACGTGGCGCGGCTCGGGATGACTTC
The DNA here is from genome assembly GCA_963757585.1 of Rubricoccaceae bacterium. Lineage (GTDB taxonomy): Bacteria > Bacteroidota > Rhodothermia > Rhodothermales > Rubricoccaceae > Rubrivirga. Next base: position 1,085,696 of record CAVWRT010000005.1, on the reverse strand, counting down.
CCGGTAGTCGTCGCCCACGAACGTCTGGCTCATCTGGAGCGGTTGGAACACGCTGTCCTGCATCCACGACCGGAAGGACTCGCCGGTGACGCGCTCGACGATCTCCGCCAGCAGGTCGTAGCCCGAGTTGCTGTATGCGTACTCCGTCCCCGGCTCGAAGTTGAGCCCGCGCTGCTTCAGGATCAGGTCGATGATGACGTCTTGCGAGATCAGGTCGCCGTCGCGTTCTCCGGCCAGTCCCAACAGTCCGTAGGAATCACGCATGCCGCTCGTGTGCGTGAGCAGCTGGCGGATGGTAACGGGCTGGCCGACGTTGAACTCCGGCACGTATGTCGCGATGTCGTCGTCGAGCCCCAGCCGGCCTTGGTCCGCCAGCAGGGTGATGGCGAAGGCGGTGAACTGCTTGCTGACCGAGGCGACGTTGAACGCGCTCTCGGGCGTGATCGGCACCCCGTGTTCCAGGTTCGCGGACCCGTACCCGCCAGCGAACAGGACCTCGCCGTTCTGGACGACGGCGACGGCTGCGCCAGGCGTGCGCTCGTTGAAGCCAGCGAACTGCTGGTCGACGGTGCCCGCCGGCGTCGTGGCGACAGGCTCGGCACGGTCAAGCCGCATCGTGTACCGGCCCTCGTCGCCGCCGTATGGCGTGACGGTCAACGTGTACGTGCCGTCCACCTCGGTGACGAACTGGAAAGGCTCGGGACCTCGCGCGGGCTGGTCGAACGACCGGATGCGTTCGCCGTCCGGCCCGGTCAGCGTCACGACCACGTCGAGGGTGTGCTGGTCGGCAGAGCCGAGCACGAACTGGCCGGCGGCGAGGTCGAGGGTGTAGGCGTGGGCGTCGCCAGCGGCCAGCGTGCGCTCGACTGGCGTACCGGGCTGGAGCGACGGCTGCGCCGAGGCGGACGGAGTGAGTGCGAGCAGCAGTGCCGCGAGCGACATCGTGAGCATCACGCTCGATCCTCCGAGAGAACCTGAGAGACGGCGGGGGGAGCAGTGCGGAAGCATGGACATGGGAGCGGGGGCGAGCGTCTGGAACCAGGAGCCAGGCAGAGAGCCGGGGTGGCGCCGTCGGCGGAGCAGATCGGACACCCGGATCAAAGTCAAAGGCCATGCCCGCTGGGCCCAACGCCCGTTCCGCGCCGTGGGGGCCGATTTTGGTGTGCGCTGGTGCACACTGGCTGGGCGGCAGCGCACACGGACGGCGCTCGGTGCTGGCGCAACGCCGACCGCATCGAGGCTCTCGCAGCTGCCCGAGCCCGCGTGCCTCGTCACCCTCCACGCCCGGCGGGCACGGCTCAGAGCGGCGTCGCAGTCACAACCGCCAGTCGCGCGGCGGGCTCGCGACGTCGCGCCCACTGGCGGCGCCCGAGCACGATCCCGAACGGTCGGCTAGAAGCGCACCGTAAACACCGTCCGCACGTTTGGCTCCGAGACGACGGTCAGGGAGCCGCCGTGGAGACGCGCGATCCGGAAGGCCAGGCTCAGACCGATCCCGCTGCCCCCGGGCTTGGTCGAGAAGAAGGGCAGGAAGACGCGCTCCTGCACCTCGGGCACCAGACCCGGCCCGTTGTCCTCCACCTCCACGACCGGGCGACCTGTCGACCCAGCGAAGGCGCGGAGGGTCAGGCGAGCGTCCGGCGTGTCCGCAAGTGCCTCCACGGCGTTCAGCGCCAAGTTGACCAGCGCCTGCTCCACCAGGTCCGGGTCGGCCATGATCTCCAGCCTTTCGGGCGTGACCTCGACGGATACAGTGACGGCGGATGCTCGGCTTGAGGCTGTCGCGCGCGCCAGGATCGCGATGTCGCCCAGCAGCTCGGCGGCTGAGAGGACGCGCGCGTCGGGCTGAGGTAGCCTGGCGAGCGTGCGGTACGCGTCCACGAACGAGACCAGCCCGCGGCTGCGCCGCTCGATCGTGCCGAGGGCCTCGCGCACGTCGTCCGCGCGGCTGGTGGCGAAGTCGGCGTGCTCCATCAGGCCTCGGGCAGTACCGGCGAGCGACGAGATGGGCGCGACCGAGTTGGTGATCTCGTGCGTGAGCACGCGCGTGAGCTGGTGCCAGGCCTCCAGCTCGCGAGCCTCCAGCTCCTGGCGGATGTCCTGGAGCGAGACGAGCGTGTGCGTCTCGTCCGAGACCGTGACGCGCGTCGCATACGCGACCAGCTCGTGCGGCCCGCTGGCGGTCTCGAAGCGGAGCAGCGTGCGCTCGCCAATAGTGAGCGCGCGAAGCGACGCCGCGGCTTGGGGCGCGCGCTGGGCGAGGGCGTCGAGCGAGCGCGGGCGCGGAGCGGCGAGCAGCCGCCGCGCCGCCAGGTTGAACAGCGTCACCGTCCCGTCGGCGCGGAACGCGACGAGCGCCACGCCGACGTGCCGGACGACGGCTTCCAGATAGCCGACTTGCTCCTCACGCTCGGCGCGGACCGTGCGAAACGCAGCCTCCACAGACCCGAACGCCTGGGCCAGGCCGTCCATGAGCGGGTCACCGCTTTGGGAGGACACGCGGGCAGACACGTCGTCGTAGCGGATGCCTTCCAGGAATCGCGTCAGGTCCCGCGCCGGTCGCTCGACGGTCTTGACCAAGCCGAGGGCTACGCTGCCCGAGATCACCGCCAGCACGACCGCACCGCCGACACTGTAGGCTCCGCCTTGCATCGCGAGAAGCGTCGCCCCACACGCCGCCGCGACGAGAACGGCGAGCCGCACCACGACCCGCACGCGGTACTGGCGCCAGAAGCGAGACAAAGTGGGCGTCATGTGGCGAGGCGTCGAAAGAGGCAGGCTACAGCCCGTACTTCTCGATGCGGCGGTAGAGCGACTTGCGGGTGAGCCCCAGTTCCTGTGCCGCGTGCGTGATGTTGCCCGCGTGCTTGGAGAGCGCGCTCCGCACCGCCGCGCGCTCGATCTCTTCCAGGTCCAGGCTGGCGGCTCCCAACCCCGGTCCCGACGACTTGGGCGGAGTCGATGCCGAGAACTGAAGGTCCGCGCTGTCGATCACGGTGCCGTCGGTGAGGATGACCGCGCGTTCGACGGTGTGCTGGAGCTCGCGCACGTTGCCCGGCCAGCCGTAGCCGCGCATCAGGATGCGGGCCTCGGGCGTGAAGCCGGTGACGGCTCGGCCGTAGTCCCGAGCGTAGCGCGCGAGGAAGTGGCCGGCCAAGAGGTCGAGGTCGTCGCCGCGGTCGCGCAGCGGCGGCAGGCGAAGCTCGACGGTGTTGATGCGGTAGAGCAGGTCCTGACGGAACGAGCCGTCCGCGACGCGCTCGTGGACAGGAGCATTCGTCGCGCTCACCAAGCGGATGTCGATGGGCCGCGTCGTGGTCTCGCCCACCCGAACGACGACGCGGCGCTGCAACGTCGCGAGCAGCTTGGCCTGCTCGGTCGCCTCGGCGTTGCCGATCTCATCCAGGAACAGCGTGCCGCCGGAGGCCGCCTCGAAGCGGCCTGGGCGCTCGCCCACGGCACCGGTGAACGCACCTTTGGCGTGGCCGAACAACTCGGACTCGAACAGCGACGACGGGACCGCACCCAGGTCGACGGGCACGAACGGGCCTCGGGCTCGGCGCGAGTGGTCGTGCAACGCCTGGGCGACGAGTTCTTTGCCGGTCCCGTTCTCGCCCAGAATCAGCACGTTGGCGTCGGTCGGGGCCACCTTGCGGAGGGTGGTGTAGAGGGCTTGCATGGCCGGGCTCTCTCCCACCAGCCCGGGGAACGACGGCTCGGCGCCTGCCGACATCGAGACCGAGGCGGGCGGTGCGGGCGCCGCGCCGACTCGGGCCTCGCGTTCGGCGCGCAGCGCGGCGGCGGCCTCGACGGACGCCAGAAGCCGCTCGTTGGACCACGGCTTGGTGATAAAGTCCGCCGCGCCGTGCTTCATCGCGCGGACCGCCAGGTCCACGTCTCCGTAGCCGGTGATCATGACCACGACGACGCCGGGGTCGATCCGGCGTGCGTTCTCCAGCCACTGCAGCCCTTCCCGGCCCGAGGACGCGTCGCGGCTGAAGTTCATGTCCAGCAGCACGCAGTCGTAGCGCGTCTCGCGCAGCAGCGTGGGCAGCGCGGACGGGCTCGTGGCCGTGTGCACGGTTCCTGCGTGGTCGCGCAGCAGAAGCCGGATGGCGGTCAGGATGTCTTCGTTGTCGTCGACGACGAGGACGGACAGGTCGGAGGCTGGCATCGGGGAGTGACGGTCGGGACGGAGCCTACGGGCAAACGGCGTGCGCGCCAACCGAAAGCGTCTCCGAAGCGTGCAGAGCGCGTGGCACTGTGCACCCGCGCACAGGCGGTGTGCGGTGGTGCACACTGGAGTCGCGCTGCACGCCGCGAAACCAGCGGTGCTCCTCTCGGCACGGCGCTTGTGCGAGACGCGGTCTGCCCGCCCCCAACGGGCCGGGCTGTGCCAGCAGCGTCCGCCTCCGCATCCGACTGGGCCGCCAGTCGCCAGTCGCCACGCGGCCTCCCGCACCTCGGCGACGCAAGCCGCATCTTGCGCACTCTCTGACCTGCCCCTTCGATGTCTACGCCCCTCATCCAGACCCACGATGTCCGCAAGGTGTACTCAACCGACGAGGTCGAGACGACTGCTCTCAACGGCGTCTCGCTCTCCATCGAGCCGGGCGAGTTCGTCGCCATCATGGGACCGTCGGGCTGCGGCAAGTCGACGCTTCTCAACCTGCTAGGCCTGCTGGACCGGCCCACGGCGGGCTCGTTCAAGCTGGACGGGAAGGAAATGGGCGCCCTCAGCGAGCGCGAGCGCGCCCGCCAGCGCCGCGGGATGCTAGGATTCGTGTTTCAGAGCTTCAACCTGATCGACGATCTAACCGTCGCGGAGAACGTGGAGCTTCCCCTCCTCTACCTCAAGGCCAGCAAGGCCGAGCGTGCGCGGCGCACGGAGGCCGCGCTGGACCGCGTGGGGATGGCCCACCGCCGCAGCCACACGCCGCCCCAGCTCTCGGGCGGGCAGCAGCAGCGCGTCGCGGTCGCCCGCGCGGTCGTCGCGGGACCGTCGCTGCTGCTGGCGGACGAGCCGACGGGCAACCTGGACTCCACGAACGGCGGCGCCGTGATGGACCTGCTCGCCGACCTCAACGCGGCGGGCACGACCATCGTCATGGTGACGCACTCGCCCTCGGATGCCGAGTACGCGCAGCGCGTCGTCAACCTGTTCGACGGGCGCATCGTGAGCGAGCACGTCATGGCGAGCCGAGCCCGCCGGCCAGCCCTGACCCTGAACGTGGCAATGCCCGAGCCTGCCTGAGCCGGCACACGGCCCGCCTCGGCGAGACTGCCGAGGTGGGCGACCCTCTATGATTCTCCACCACCTCCGCTTCGCCCTCCGGACGCTCGTCCGCGACAAGAGCAGCGCCACACTTGGGGGGCTGAGCCTGGCCGTCGCCATCGCGGCGTGTGTCCTGATCGCGCTGTTCGTGCGCGAGGAGGTGAGCTACGACCGCACCCTGCCCAACGCCGACCGGGTCTCGATCCTCGCGACGACGCTCCAGTTCGGCGGCGAGCAGGAGACCGTGGGCTCGACGCCCTACCTGCTGGCGAGCACGCTCCGGCAAGACGCCCCAGCGATCGAGGCGGCGAGCGTCACCTACGGGGGGTGGAACACGCGCTCGGTGGTGGATGCCGGCGGCAAAGCCGTGGAGGTTCGGCTGCTGTTCGCCGATGCCTTCTACTTCGACGTGTTCGCCTACCCGGCTGTTGCGGGAGACATCGCCACCGCGCTCGGCACGGCCGACGGGGCCGTGATCACGGCGTCGACGGCCCAGCGGCTATTCGGGACGACCGACCCACTGGGGCAGACGCTCGCCGTCGCGCTCGGAGACACGACCACGGTGTCGGTCCGCGCCGTCGTGGCCGATCCGCCGCAGCGTTCGAACTTCCCGTTCGACGTCGTGGCGTCCTTTGCGGGATGGCGCGCGCTGAACCCGGACGTCGGAACGGGGTGGGACGGTGCCATCTACCAGACGTTCGCGCTGCGCCGCGCGGGGACCGAGGCGGGCGCCATCCAGCGAGCGCTCGACGCCGTAGGCCCCGAGGGAGTGCCGTTCCTCGACATCCCGGTTCGTGACTACCGGCTCTCCGAGGTCTCCATCACGCTAGAGGATCCGGACGGATTCGGCGGAAGCCTGGTGTTCGTCCGCCTGTTCACAGCCATCGCCGGGCTGATCCTGCTCTTGGGCGCCATCAACTACGTCAACCTGGCGACCGCGCGCGGCGCACGTCGGGCCAAGGAGATCGGCGTGCGGAAGGCGCTGGGCTCCGACAGAGGCGCGCTCGTGCGCCAGCTCTTGACCGAGAGCGTGCTCCTGAGCCTGCTCGCGGGTACGCTGGGACTGGTGCTGGCGGCGGTCGCGCTGCCGTTCTTCAACGCGACGTTCGCGACCGATCTCGTCCTGGGCGACCTCGACGCCGGCTTCCTCGCCGCACTGGCGGGCGCCGTCGTCGTGGTGGGCATCGTGGCAGGGCTGTACCCGGCGCTCTACCTGTCGCAGTTCGAGCCGGTCCGCGTGCTCCGAGGCGGACCGGCGCAGGCCGCCGGCGAGGCGTTTCTCACGCGGACGTGGCTGCGACGCGGGTTGGTGGTGTTCCAGTTCACGGCGGCCATCTTGCTGCTCGTCGGGACGGGGGCTGTGGCTCAGCAGCTCCACTACATCCAGTCGAAGCCGCTGGGGCTCGACCCTCAGGGGCTCGTCTTTGTCCCGATCACGGACGAGACGCTGGCGCAGCAGTCGGCGGTCGTCAAGGAGGCGTTCCTTCAGGTCCCCGAGGTCGTGGCGGCGGCCGGGGCGTCGTTCGTCCCGCCCGCGTTCTACACCGGAGTGGCCAGCGAGCCCGACCCCGCCCAGCCCGGCCGCCAGGTGGACTACCGGATCGTGGACGGCGACGCAGACTATGCCCGCACCCTGGGCCTCCGGGTCACCGCAGGGCGCTGGCTCCGAGACACGGCTGACGACAGCACCCGGGCCGTCGTGGTCAACGTGGCGTTCGTCGAGGCGCTGGGGTGGACTCCCGAGCGCGCCGTCGGGCGCGAGGTCCGCACCGGGTTCGGCGACACGCTCAACGTGATCGTCGGCGTCGTGGACGACTTCCACTTTAGCTCCCTCCGCGAGTCCATCGAGGCGGTCGTAATGGGCCCGGCTCGTCCAGACGGCGTCGCGAACGGAAGCGGGGACGGGTCGAGCTATCCTGGAATCGTGGTCCGCCTGGCTCCGGGCTGTGAGGCCGAGGGACTGGCGGCCGTGCGCGCGGCCTGGACCGCCGTGGCGGGCAACGCCGCGTTCTCGCCCCGCTTCGTCGCCGACGACTTCGCCAAGCTCTCCGCCAGCGAGGCACGCCTGGCGCGGACGTTCGGGCTGTTCGCGCTCATCGCCATCTTGATCGCCGCGTTCGGCCTAGTCGGCCTGGCGACCTACACCGCCGAACGGCGGACGAAGGAGATCGGCATCCGCAAAGTGCTCGGCGCGAGCGAAGGCGAACTCGTGGCCCTGCTGTCTCGCGAGTACCTCGCCTTGGTCGCGCTCTCGGCGCTTCTGGCGGCGCCCATCTCCACGGTTCTGGTGCAGCGATGGCTGGACGGCTTCGCCTACGCCGCTCCGTTCAGCCCACTCGTGCTGATCGGGGCCGCGCTGGCGGCGGTCGTGCTCGCGCTCGTGTCGGTGGGCGTGCAGGCGCTCCGCACCGCCCGCCGAGACCCTGTGCGCGCCTTGCGCGCCGACTGACCCTCGCTCCTTTCGAGATGGCCGCACGGCCGACTAGGCGAGCGGGCAAATCGGGGGCCATCCGTATTTGCGGAAATCACGACAGTCCACCTCGGCGCACCGCTGGAGGTTGCTGGATCGAGTGCCCCCACTTGCTGCTTGAGGCACAACCCAATGGCACCATGGGCCGCATCGCACTGCGGTCGGTGACGCCCACCGACGCGCCGTGGAGGAGATACTGGCTGTTCGTCTCCAGCGGACCTCGGGTGGCTGGGGGCGCGTTGCCCTTGCCTTCTCTCCCCTTCTGCTCGTGACCGATCCCACCACCCATCCCCTGGAAACCGCCGGACGCATCGGGTATGCGTTCAAGGGGGTGCTGTACCTGCTGCTCGGCGTCCTGGCCATCGACACCGCAATCGGCGGAGGCGAGACGGAAGGCCAAGAAGGCGCGCTTCAGGCGGTCGCCGACAGCGCCTTTGGCGGCATCCTGCTGACCGTGCTCGCCATCGGGCTGGCGGCGTATTCGCTGTGGCGGCTCGCGATGGCCGCGCTCGACCCGGAGCGCAACGGGACCGACGCCGAGGGCCTGGCGCACCGCATCGGCTACGCTGTGAGCGGCGTGTCCTACGGACTGCTGGCGTTTGTGGCGTACCGGATCCTCGAGGGCTCAGGCAGCGGCTCGGGTGAAGCTGCGGAGGAAGGGGCAGCCAAAGCCCTCTCGCTTCCCGGAGGCCGCTGGGTGCTGGCGCTGGTCGCGCTCATCGTTCTCGGCTACGGCGTGTACGAGTTGGTCCGGGCCAACAAGGCCAGCTTTATGGAGAAGCTGGCGCTGAACGGCGAGGCGGCCCAGCGGCGGGACAGCATCAAGGCGTTGGGCCGGGCGGGGCTGGCGGCGCGCGGCGTCGTCTACGCCATCATCGGGCTCGCCCTGGGCACAGCCGCCCTCCAGGCCGACCCCGACGAGGCGGTCGGGCTCGACGGCGCGCTTACCACGCTGCGCGACCAGCCGTACGGCGCGATCTTGCTGGGCCTGATCGGGCTCGGCCTGGCGGCCTACGGGCTCTACTGCTGGGTCAACGCGCGCTACCGCCGGTTCGAGGGCAACCAGTAGCCCGGCGACGAGGCGATCTTGCCGGACACCGCGCACGCTTCCATGCCCGATCCGTCCCCCCTCGTCGGCCTCGCGATGGGTTCTGAGTCCGACTGGCCCACGATGGAGGCCGCCGCCGACGTGCTTCGCGAGTTCGGCGTCGCGTTCGAGGCGCGCGTGCTCTCGGCGCACCGGACGCCCGCGGCCATGACCGACTACGCCGAGACGGCGCGGCAGCGCGGCCTCAAGGTGATCATTGCGGGCGCGGGCGGCGCGGCGCACCTGCCGGGCATGATCGCGGCCTCGACGGTCGTGCCGGTCATCGGGGTGCCGGTCGCGACGCGTCACCTGCAGGGTCTGGACTCGCTGCTGTCCATCGTCCAGATGCCCGGCGGCGTGCCCGTCGCGACGGTCGCCATCGGGCAGGCGCGCAACGCGGCGCTGCTGGCCGTCCAGATCCTGGCCACCTCTGACGACGCGCTGGCGGACGCGCTCGACCGCCATCGCGCAGACTTGCGCGACCTCGTCGGCGAGATGGACCGGTCGGTCGGCGACAAGGCCCGAGCGCCCGACCAGAGCGGCGCCCCGTCGCAGACCCGCCCGCCTCGGTGACGGTCTGGCCCCACCAGGCGCCCAGCCCACCGGACGCCCAGCCCACCGGACGCCCAGCCCACCGGACGCCCAGCCCACCGGACGCCCAGCCCACCGGACGCCCAGCCCACCGGACGCCCAGCCCACCGGACGCCCAGCCCACTGGGCGCCCGAGGCGGAGGGCCTCGGTTCGGAGCCGGCTACTCCAGGAACAGGTCCGTCTCTTGGTCGGCCTGAGCGCCCGTCACGCGGTCGCGGATCGTGACGGTGAGCGTGTACAGCCCCGTCTCCTGGCCCGAGGCGTCGAGAAACAGGTAGACCGGGTCGTCGGCGCGGTCGCCCTGGACCTCGAACGCCGACGACACCGCCGTGCCGTCGCTGCCGAAGATGCGCCGCGCCAGCCCGCGCACGCCGCGCGACGTGTCCTTGGGCCGCAGGCTCGCCTCGACTTGGTAGTCCGACCGGCCGTCGCGCAGGCCCAGCCCGTAGGCCTCGACGTAGAGGTAGATCGGGTCGTCGACCGGGAACACGCCCCAGGGCGCGGGCTGGATCGAGATGCCGTCGCGGAAGACGCGGCCCGGCTCGGCGCGGTCGGCCTCCTCGACGTAGTACGCCAGCAGCACGTCCGACAGCTGGAGCCCGGCCTGGGCGAACGACGGCACGTCGAACTCGCGACGCTGGACGGCGGACGTCTGGCCCGAGGCCGTCTCGAACTCCAGCGACACCTGGTAGCCGTCGGCCGGGGCGGCGGTCATGGCCTCGGTGCTGGTCCACAGCCGCGTCGCGGCAAAGGGCACGATCTGGGCGCCGCGCAGCCCGTAGACCGTCCGCCGCCGCTCCACGAGCAGGTCTCGCTGGGGCCCGACCAGAAAGGCGCCCGTCCGGATGGTCACGCTCACGTCGGGCTGGACGCCATCGACGGCCGGCCTGCTCTCCCCGATCGGCACGCCAAAGTTGACGTACAGGTCGGTCTGGCCGCCGGCGCCTTTGAACGACGTGACGCGGTAGGGCAGCTCGACGGCGCGCCCGGGCGCTTGGAACCGGTAGCGCTCGGGGCGGCGACGCACCTCGTCCTGGGCGATCTCGACAAAGTCCAGGCGCGAGGCGTCGACGCCTTGCAACCCGAACACGTCGGCGGGCGGCGAGTAGAGCGTAAAGCGCCCGCTGCGGTCGGGGTCCTCGAACACCAGGCGCGTGCCGTCGCCGTAGTCCCAAACGTTGAAGCGGTTGGCCGTGCGCAGCATGTCCGGCGGCCGGTACGCGTCGTCGCGCCCGACGAACCGTTCCACGACGTCCCCGAAGCCGCCCTCGATCACGACGTCTGTCTCGGGCGGCCCGTAGCGCACGTGGAGCAGGCCGCGCTCGGACTCCCAGCCGGGCCGGTTCAAGTCGTCGGAGCGGTAGAGCAGCTCGGCGGTCGTCAGGCGCGCGTAGTGCTCGGTGCGGCGCTCGTTGACGGTGTTGAGAAAGCGCGGGTCGCGGCTGGTCCAGTAGCGCTCGGCAAACGCCTGGGGGTCGGCGCGGTAGGCGGCGTGCTCGCCGGGCGGCAGGATGAGCGTCAGGTCGGTGAACACGGCCCGGTCCGCCTCGGTCATGGTACGCAGGGCCTGGCGGAAGGCCACGTCGGCCGCCTCGTACTGCCCCAGGCGGTGGTTGGCGAGCCCGGTGTAGAGCCACATGCCCGCGTCCTCGGGGAACTGGACGTACATCTCGGTCAGGTCGGGCAGCGCCTCCTGGTAGTTGTCCGCGATCACGGCCAGCCGGATCACGTGGTCGTAGACCGGCCGCCGGCGCGGGTCCGAGGCGAGCGCCTGGCGCAGGTGGCCGATGGCCCGGTTGTACGACGCCTGCGCCCGAGCCGTGTACTCCGTCACGGCCACGCCCTGGCTCTCCAGCCGCTCGATGTCGAAGCGGTCCCGGATCCCCGCGCCCAGCTCGGTCTCGAAAAACGACTGCCCGTTCGTCACCGAGAAGTCGGTCACGGCCAGGTTGCCGTCCGGCGAGTCGTCGCCCGCCAGCTCGACCCGGCCCGGATCCTCGCCCTCGTTGCTTCCCGCGTTGCCGCCGCCGTCCAGGCCCGAGGCACCGTCGGCCTGCTGGTCGGCGTCGGTGAACGAGTCGACGACGGCTCGCGAGATGCCCGGCATCCGGATGGCGTTGCGGTAGGCGTAGAAGTCGTGGATGGCCTGGATGCCCAGCTCCTCGTGGGCGTAGGCGTTGAGCGAGTCGAGCGCCAGGATGCGCCGCGCGGCCGACAGCCGCTGCCCACGGCGCCGGATCTCGACCAGCAGGTTGGGCGAGTCGGCCCGGGCCTGCTCCAGCAGCGCCACCAGGTAGAGCACGTTGTCCGGGTCGAGGTCGATGGCGCGAGCGATCTGTCGCCCCGCCTCGGAGACGTCGCGCTCGGGGTTGCGGGCGTCGTGGAGCACGCGCGCGTAGAGGTAGTGCGTCTCGGCGTCGCCGGGCTGCGCCGCGACGGCCGCGTCCAGAATGCGGACGGCGTCGGCGAAGCGTCCGTCGCGAAACGCCTCGGTTGCCTGGTCGTAGCCCGTCTGAGCGCTGGCGCCAGCGGCGAGGAAGGCGCCAGCGGCGAGGAAGACGAGCAGAAGGGCGAGCGGGCGCATGGGCACGGAGGCGAGGACCGGGGGAACGCCGACCGACCGAGTCAGGTGCCGGCGCGGGTCAGGTGCCGGCCTGCCAACGTCGGCACCGAGGCGGGCCAGGTCAAGGCCACTCCGCGTCCTGGGCTACCGGCTCTTGATCACGCGGTCGAGGCGGCGCTTGGACTCGCGCTCCGAGATCGTGGCCCGCTTGTCGTGCTGCTTTTTGCCCCGCCCGAGCGCGATCTCGACCTTGGCCCGGCCGCGCTTGAAGTACAGCTTGGTCGGCACGATGGTAAAGCCCTTCTGGTCGGTCCCCTTGACCAGCTTGGCGATCTCGGACTTGTTGAGCAGCAGGCGGCGCGGGCGCGAGGCCACCTGCTCGACGGTCGTGGCGATCTCGTAGGGCGCGATGTACAGGTTCATCAGCTCCATGCCGTCCTGGCGATGGCGCACGAAGGCGTCCTGCAGGTTGGCCTTGCCGTCGCGCAACGACTTAACCTCGGGCCCGGTCAGCACCAAGCCTCCCTCGAACCGGTCGGTCAGCTCGAAGTCGTAGCTGGCGCGCCGGTTGGTGACGATGATCTTGATGCCGTCGGCCATGAGGGGTGGGGTCGGTCCGCCGGGCGAGTGCTCGCCGGCGCAGCCCCCGAGGCGGGGCGTGCTGCGGCGGGCAAGCTACGCGGCGTCCTCGTCGGGGATCTCGACGAACGGGACGGCCGGGATGTCGTCCAAGCTGCCCGTCGCGAACAGCATCTCGGCGTACTGGTCCAGGCCGTCCATCGCGTAGCCGTCCAGGGTGAGCTGGTAGACGCCCACGCCGTCGTGCACGAGCGCCTCGGTGGGCGGCGTCGCCTGGACGGTGGCGCGGATGCGCGTGGCGGTCGCCACCGAGATCGTGCCGGCCAGGCCGGCCAGCAGGCCCCAGGGGAAGGGCCGCAGCGTCAGGTCGGTCCACTCCTGGCCGGGGTCGAGCGCGAACGTCTCGAAGGGCAGGTCGTGCCCGATGTCCACGAGCGCGGCCGAGCGCTGGGCCAGAACGTCCGCGAGCGGGGTGCCGGGCGCGGCCAGCGCAAACGTCGGCGCGGCGTCGTAGTGCTCGCGCAGCATCATCTGGGTCAGGAGGGCCTCCTGGGCGTCGCGCGGGTCGAAGCCGACCGACTCGATGGCGTCCAGCGCCGACCCGACCACGAGGTGGCGGCGCGGGCTGCGCTCGCCGGCCAGCGCCACGCCGGGCACGACCGACAGGCCGTCGTGGGCGCGCAGCACGTCCAGCGTGGGCACGAGCGCCAGGTCCACGCGGCCGTCGTCGAGCGCGGCGCGCGCCTGGTGAGGCTCCACCTCGACGATCTCCGTCGCCAGGTCGGCCAGGGCCGAGCCGAGCGCTCGGGCGGGGGCGACGGGCCAGACGGCGAGGCGCATGTCGAGCGGCGGAGGGAGCAGCGCCTAGAGCAACGGCCTCCGGCGCCGGGACCTTAGGAGCGGCGGCGCTCGGTGATGCGGGCCGCCTTGCCGCGCAGGCCGCGCAGGTAGTACAGCTTGGCGCGGCGGACGCGGCCGTAGCGCACGACCTCGATCTTGGCCACGCGCGGGCTCGCGAACGGGAAGATGCGCTCCACGCCGACGCCGTTGGACAGCTTCCGCACGGTGAAGGACTCGGCCACGCCGCCGTTCTGGATGCCGATCACGACGCCCTCGAACAGCTGGATGCGCTCCTTGTCGCCCTCGATCACGCGAACGTGAACGCGGACAGTGTCGCCCGCCGCGAACGCGGGGTGGTCGTCGCGGAGCTGGGTGGCCTCCACGAGGCTCAAGAGGTCGGTCGCCATGTCAGTCGTCGGTCTGGGAGATGCGCCCGGTGTCAAGCGCGAACAAGGAAGGTAGAAAGCGAATCGCCCGACGCGGCGCCGGGCGGCGGTCTACGGGGATTCTTCGCCCGGCACGCCGGGTCCGCCCGCCTCGGCAGGTCCGCCCGCCTCGGCAGGTCCGTCCGCCGAATCGCCGAGGCCGAGCAGGTCGGGGCGGCGCGCGCGCGTGCGCGCCTCCCGCTGCGCCTGGCGCCAGTCCAGGATGGCGCCGTGGTCGCCCGACCGCAGCACGGCCGGCACGTCCAGGCCGCGGAACGTCGCGGGCCGCGTGTAGCTCGGCGCGTCCAGCAGGCCGTCCTGGAAGCTGTCGCTCAGCGCCGAGCCCGCGTCCCCGAGCACGCCTGGGATCAGCCGCGCGACGGCGTCGATCACCACGAGCGCCGGCAGCTCGCCGCCGGACAGCACGTAGTCGCCGACCGAGATCTCGCGCGTCACCAGCACGTCGCGCACGCGCTGGTCGATGTTTTTGTAGTGCCCCGCGATCAGCAGCAGGCGGCCGGCCAGCGACAGCGCGTTCGCCATCGGCTGGTCGAACGTCTCGCCGTCCGGCGTTAGAAAGACGACCTCGTCGTAGGGCCCGTGCTCGGCCTGGAGCGCCTCGACGCAGGCGAACAAGGGCTCGGGCTTGAGCACCATGCCGCCCATGCCGCCGTACGGGATGTCGTCGATCTGGCGGTGCCGACCGGGCGCCCAGTCGCGGAGGTCGTGGACGGCCACCTCGACGAGGCCCTTGTCCTGGGCCCGCTGCAAGATCGAGTGCTCCAGCGGGCTCCGAACCAAGCCGGGCAGAGACGTGACGAGGTCGAAACGGATCACGAGGCGGCGTGCGTGCAGGTCGAGGGGGTCGAGGGCTCGCGAGTCATCGAGGGCTCGCTAGTCGAGAAGGCCGTCGGGCAGGCGCACGTACATCCGGCGCGCGTCCAGGTCGATGCGGCGCACGAACTCGTCCACGTCGGGCAGGAGCACGTCGGAGCCGCCGGGGCGCGCGATGGCGAAGAGCAGCTGGGAGCCGTCGTACAGGTCGCGGACGGTGCCGAGTTCGCCCACCTCGGCGCCATCGTCGCCGATCTCGACCACCGTCAGCCCGATCAGGTCGTGCAGAAACGCCTCGCCCTCTCCGAGCGGCGGCAGCTCGTCGAGGTCGGCGAAGACCTGGGCGCCGCGCAGGTCCTCGACGGCCTCGACGGTGTCGACGCCGTCGAGCGCGAGCAGCACGACGGTCTTGCCCTTGGGATACTGGAAGCGGACGCCCTCGACGGCGACTTCGCGCGCGGACGCCACGTCGCGGCCGACGAACACGCGCGCCAGCCCGTCGAACCGCTGGGGGTCGTCGGTGTCGGGCGCGACCTTCATTTCGCCGCGCACGCCGTGGGGCTTTGTGACGCGGCCCATCAGAAGCAGGCGGTCAGGATCGGGCATCGGAGGCAAAGGCTGAAACAGAGCGGGGCCGGCCGAAGCCAGCCCCGCCAGAGATCGGACGCGGGTGCGCTACGACTTGAGCGACTCGACGTAGGCGGTGTGGCCGTCGGTGTCGCCGGCGGCGAGCAGGCGGGCCTGCTCAATCCAGGCGTCCTCGTTGCCTCCGGTCGTGGAGCCGGCGTCGGTGAACACCGTTTGCAGCGTCTCGGCCGACGTCTCCGCCAGCGCGGCGAAGGTCGTGATGCCGGCGTCGCTCAGGATGCCGGAGTACTTGGGGCCGATGCCCGAGATGGAGCTCAGCTTGTCCGGCGAGGCGTCGGCGCTGGTCGCGTCGTCGCTGGCGGTCTCGTCGGGGCCGGTCGCGTCGCTGGCAGTCTCGGCCGGCGCGGCGTCGGCCTGGGGCGTCTCGCTGGTGGGCTCCTCGCCCGAGGTGCCCTTGACGTCGGGCGCCTCGGTGGCGGGCGCCTCGGTCACGGTGTCGGCCTGCTTGCCGCCGGCCTCGGTCTGCTCCGCGAGCGCCGTCGCCGTGTCGGCGGCGACCTCCTCGGTCGTGGCGTCCTGGGCGGCGGGCTGCTCCTCGGCCGCGTCCGGCGCCTCGGCGGCGACGGCCTCCGGGGCGGCCTCCGCGACAGCGGCGGCAGCGGCGGCCTCGGTCTCGTCGGGCGCGGCCTTGTCGGCCGGCGCGTCGGCGGCCTCCGGCGCGTCGGCGGCCTCCGGGGCGTCGCCCGAGGCGGGCTCGGTGGCGTCGGCGGCTTCGGTCAGCGCCTCCGAGTCGGCGGCGGCGGCGGCGGCGTCCTCGCGCGCGGCCTCGGCCTCCTTGCGGGCCTCGGCCTCGGCCTCCTCGCGCTGCTTGGCCAGCTCGGCCTCGCGCTCGGCGCGCTGCTTGGCCATCTCGGCAGCCTTCTCCTTGGCGGAGGCCTTCTCGGCCTGCAGCGCCTCGGCGCGGCGCTCGGCGCGGGTCTTCTTGACGGTCCCGGCAGACTTGGCGCTTTGGCGCTCGCGGAACTCGGTGACCGCGGTCTCGATCTCCTCGCTCTCCTTGCCCTGGCGCGTCAACGCCCAGCGCAGCAGGATGCCCTCCTTCTGGAGCAGGTTGCGGACGGTGTCCGACGGCTGGGCGCCCTGGCCGAGCCAGTACAGCACGCGATCGGTGTCACAGCTGAACGTGGACGGCTCGGCGACGGGGGCGTAGCGGCCCAGGTCCTCGATAAAGCGGCCGTCGCGGGGCGAGCGGCTGTCGGTGGCGACCAGGCCGAACACGGGCAGCTGCTTGCGGCCCATGCGGCGGAATCGGAGCTTGACGGACATAATGCGGGGGTGTAATCGGAGGCGGGGGTGAGAAAGGTCCGGGGCGTGCCTCGCGCCCCGAACCGCCAGGCGCCTAGCGCCCGGCCAACAGTTGGTTGGGGTCGATGTTGCGGCCCTTGCCCTGGAGCTTGGCCATCGTCTTCATCATCTTCTTCATCTCGCGGAACTGCTTGAGCAGCGCGTTCACGTCCTGGACTTCCATCCCGGCGCCCTGCGAGATGCGGCGGCGGCGCGAGCCGTTGATCTTGTCCGGGTGCGCCCGCTCGTAGGGCGTCATGGACTGGATGAGCGCCTCGATGTGGCGGAAGGCGTCGTCGTCCACGTCGATGGCTTTGACCGCCTTGCCGACGCCGGGGATCATGCCCAAAAGGTCTTTGAGCGACCCCATGTTCTTGATCTTCTGCAGCTGGTCGTAGAAGTCCTGCAGGTCGAACTCCTGGCTCCGGAACTTGCGCTGCAGCTTCTCGGCCTCAGCCTCGTCGAACTGCTCCTGGGCCTTTTCCACGAACGACACCACGTCGCCCATGCCCAGGATGCGCTGGGCCATGCGGTCGGGGTAGAACTCGGTCAGCGCGTCGAGCTTCTCGCCGGTGCCGGCAAACTTGATCGGCTTCTCGACGACTGACCGGATGGAGAGCGCGGCCCCGCCTCGGGTGTCGCCGTCGAGCTTGGTCAACACCACGCCGTCGATGTCGAGCTTGTCGTTGAACGCCTTGGCCGTGTTGACGGCGTCCTGGCCCGTCATGGCGTCCACCACGAACAGGATCTCGTCAGGATCGGTGGCGGCCTTGATCGCGACCACCTCGTCCATCATCGCCTCGTCCACGTGCAGGCGGCCGGCGGTGTCGATGATGAGGGTGTCGCGGCCCATCCGCTTAGCTTCGGCGACGGCCTGGCGCGCGACCGCGACGGCGTCCTTCTCCGGCACGCCGTCGGCGTCGCGGATCGCGAAGACGGGCACGCCGATCTGGCCCGCCAGCGACTCGAGCTGGTCGACGGCCGCCGGGCGGTACACGTCGGCCGCGGCCACCATCGGGCTCCGGCCCTGGCTCTTGAGAAACAGCGCCAGCTTGCCCACGAACGTGGTCTTGCCGGCGCCCTGCAAGCCCGCCACCAGGATCACCGTGGGCGGCTTTTTGGCCTTGTTGAGGTCGACGTGGACGTCGCCCAGCAGGTACACCAGCTCGTCGTAGACGTGCTTGACGAACTGCTGGCCCGGGTTGACGGCCTGCAGCACCTTGTCGTCGGTGACGTGGGCCTTGACCTTGTTGGTGAACTCCTTGGCGACGCCGTAGTTGACGTCGGCGTCCAGGAGCGCCCGCCGCACCTCGCGCATCGTCTCGGCGATGTTGAGGTCGTTGATGCGGCCTTCGCCCTTGACGTTTTTGAGGGCGGCGTCGAGCTTGTCGGACAGCGTATCGAACATTCGGGAGTGCCGGGTGGGACGAGGGGGTCGCAGCGAGCGCCAGGGGGTCTGGCGGGCCGCGCAGGCGGGGCGGGGTCGCGGGGGGTACCGAAAAACCTCTACCCGGTGCGGCCGTAGCCCTGCCCGGGTGTCCGGGACGAGGCGACACGAAGGTAAAACGCCCGGCCCGTGATGCCAGTGAAGCCCAAGCGGAGACGGCGCACGGCCTGCAGCACCTCGGCGGCTCCGTCCGTACCTCGACACACCTCGCCCCTCCGCGCCATGCGCTTGCTCTCGCTGCTCGCCCTCGCCCTGATCACCACCAGCTGCGACCAAGCGCCGGTCGCCTGCACGCTGATCGGCTGCGACGACTCGCTGGCGCTCACGGTCACCGGCCCGGATGGAGCTCTCGCGCCCGGACGCTACGCCGTCTCGGTCGGTGCCCTGGACGGCGACCGCGCCGTGGCGGACTGTGCCTTCACGGTCGGGGCCGGCGGGGAGCTTTCTGACGAAGCTGCTCGGTGCGCCGTGATCGCACGAGAGGGCGAGGACGGAGGCGCCACTCTGTTTCTGGCCCCCCTGACCGGCCGCCTCCAGATCGACGTGACGCGCGACGATGCGCTCGTCTTCCGGCAGATCCTCCAGCCGGCGTACCAGGACGTGTACCCGAACGGCATCGACTGCGGCGCGGTGTGCCAGACGGCCCAGCTTCTCGTGACGGTCGGCTAGCCCGCCTCGGCTAGCCCGCCTCGGCTAGCCCGCCTCGGCTAGCCCGCCTCGGCTAGCCCGCCTCGGTGAGCGCCTGGAGGCAGTCGGGCAGGACGGCGGCGCGGTCGAGCGCGTCGAGCGCCCGCTCCATCGTCGTCACGACGCGGACGTCTTTCCCCTCGCGGCGGCACAGCGCGGCGAGCAGCTGCGAGATGGCGACGTCGACGATGCCGCCCGCCTCGATCAGCACGTCGCGGCCGATTGGCACCTCGCCGGTGTCCGACTCCACCACCTCGTCCACGATGGGCTTGACCTCGCGGGGGCGGACGACGTGCGTGGCGACGGCGCGGCAGTCCCAGATGGCGTCGAAGTGAGGCTTCCAGCGCGCGTCGGCGTGCAGGACGCTGACCAGGAGCTGCATGTCGGCTCCGGTTAAGGTCCCCTCCGAGCAGACCAGGGCGAGGCCCGCCTCAGGATCGATGTCGAACGCGTAGCGAGCGGAAGAACCGGGGATGGAGGTCATGGGAGCCGGCAGGCGGGCACCTACCTTGGATTGCCGTAGCTCTCACCCGCATCCGCCCTATGCGTTCCGACCCGTGGTGGGCCTTCGCCCTCGACCCGGCCGTCCGCGCCGACCCCGACGCCAACCGCCAGCGCGGCGCCGACGGCGCGCCGCTCGTCAACCCGCCCGCCTCAGACGGCCGGCTGGGATTGGACTACGCCGGCTACCTCGGCCTGGACGGCCTGCTGGGCGCCGGCTCGCCCGCCTCTACGGTGCCGGACGAACGGGCGTTCGTGATCGTGCACCAGCTGTGCGAGGTCGTGTTCAAGCAGATGACGTTCGACCTGGCCGTCGTGACGGCGACGCTGGAGCGGCTGCTGGCGCTGAATCCGGATGAGCGGGCACGGCTGGCGCTGGCCGAGGGCGAGGTCGACCACGAGACCGAGGCGGCCGGGGTCTGGCGACCGGCCATCACGGCCTCGAACCGCTTGCGACACGCCGCGCGCCGCATCCTGCCACCCATCATGGAGCTGATGGGCCGCTCCGGCGACGACGATGTGCTGTTCTCGCGCATCGAGTTCGGCTACTTCCGCGCCGCGCTGGAGCCGTCGAGTGGGTTTCAGGCGGCCCAACTCCGCTTGGTGCAGCGCGCGCTCGGCAAAGCGCCGCTCCTGGACCTGCGCGTGTTTCCCGGCGACAGCTACGGCCGCCACTACACCGGCTCGCCGTGTGGCCACGTCGCCCTGGCGGACCCTCTCGTGCTCCAGGGAAGCGCCGAGGCGGCCTCGCCGCCGCCCGGCCACCCCGCCGCCCAGGCCGCCCGCCTCGACGCCGCCGCGCACCGGCTTCTGGCGACGATCCCGTCGCTCGGGCCCGAGCTTCCGCCGCCGCCCGGCGTGCGCCGCATCCACGCCGACGACGTCGACCGCGCGGTCGACCGCTTTCGCGCGACGCTGGGCGCCGCCGACGAGGCCGCCGACGAGGCGACCAGGGCGTTCCGCGACGACCTCGAGCGCGCCACCGAGGCGGACAACGCCAGGCGTGCCGGCCTTGGCGCCGCGCGCCAGGGCGCCTACACGCTGCAGGCGCGCGCGCCTCGCAGTGCCCTCGCCCACGTCCTGTCCCGCATCGTCGCCCTGGACGACGCGCTCCACGCGCCGTCGGACGGGACGTTTCTGAGCGTCCACCGGCGCACGGTGCGCCGCCACGTCGCCGACGGCTCGGGCACGGGCGGCGGCGGGATGCCGTACCTGGTCACGAGCCAGCGCTACCTGCTGCCGCTGTTCCCGGCGCTGGTGGCGTGGCAGGATTTGGAGGGGTAGGCGACCGGGCTGGCCTCGGGGTGGGCGAGCGTCCCAGCGGGACTTGTGTCTCCCGACCTGTCACCGCGCGCTAGCCTGCCGGGGAGGGCTGTCCTAAGTTTGGGCTTGCTCCTCACAGCGCGAGTCCGTCTTCGCGCCGAGGCGGCCCTCTTCAGCCGTTTCCGCCTGTTCCATGTGGCATCCACTCGCTCTCTCGGCTCTCGTCCTAGTCGCTGGCTGCTCTCCTTCCTCCACACCTGAGTCTGACAGGCTCGCCTCCACACCCGAGCCTGCGGGCCACGCCGCCCTGGGCGACATGCGCGCGATCGGGATCTCGAGAGGCCTGCCGGAGGACTCCCCCTATCTCGTGGCCGAGGACTCCCCATTCCGCTTGCCGCACTCTGACCCGCGCCGGCAAGAAGCCGAGCTGGAGATGGTGACGGTGACGGCGCCGATCTCCGGACCCGTCCGCGCACTCCTGGCCTTCGACGCCCCTGTTCACGAGACGGAGCGCCAGGTGCGGAGGGCTCTCAGGCAGGTCGACGGCTATGACCAGCCCTACTGGCGCTGGCGCCTGACGGAGTCGCTCGCGACGGCTATCGCCGACACGCTCGTTGCGTATCCCGGAAGAACCGATCCAGAAACATTCGCCTTCTACGCCCATACGCTGGCCGACGTGCGCGCGACCGACACCCATTTGGTGCGCCGGCTCGTCGACCGCGCCGGCCCAGCCCTGTCGTCCACCCAGCGGGCGCAGATTGCGCGCGACGTGCTGCACGCTTACCAAACGCTGACGCAGGGGCGCAACGCAGCGGTTGTGCTCGGGAATCAGTCCGGGCTCTCCGCGGCCGACCACGCCCTTGCGGTACAAACGATGTCGGCCGAGTGGCACGAAGCCACCGAGGCGGCCGCGTACCTCCAGCAACTTGCCCACCTGTAGCCCACACGGCAAGCCTACTATGTGGGCCGTTCGCTTTCTCCTACGCCGTGCCGCTCCCGGATCAAGTCCATCGTCTCGACGGCGTGGCGCAGGTGCGGGATCACGATGCTGCCGCCGACGATGAGCGCCACGTTCATGGCGTCGAGCATCTCGTCGTCGGAGTAGCCCGCCTCGGCGCACTGCTCGAGGTGGTAGTCGATGCAGTCGTTGCACCGCAGGACCGCGCTGGCGACCAGGCCCAACAGCTCCTTCGTGCGGCCGTCGAGCGCGCCGTCGCGGTAGGCGGCCGTGTCGAGGTTGAAAAAGCGCTTGATGCCCAGGTGCGCGCCGTCGTCCAGGATGCGGGCGTTCATGCGCGCGCGGTAGGCGTCGAAGCGGTCGAGCCGGGAGTCGCCGGAGGAGTCCATGTCTGAGGCAGAGGTGACGGCCGAGAAAGCGCGCTGGCGCGAGCGGTTCCGCGCCGACCGCCACGCCCGGGCGCCCGACGCCTTTGCCGCAGCGAGCGACCAGATCGCGAGCCGACTGGCCGTTCTGCTGGCCGAGCCGTCCGCACGAGGCGCCGTGGCGCTGTTCTGGCCGCTGCCCGGCGAGGTCGACCTGCGACCCCTTGCGCACACGCTCTGCCAGCGCGGCGCGAGCGTCGTGCTCCCCGCCGTCGTCGGCCACCGGCAGCTGGCCTGGCGACGGTTCCACGACGCCGGCACGTTGACCGTCGGGCGGTGGGGCGTGCGCGAGCCCGGGCCGGACGCCGACGAGGTGGCCCCGGAGGCGCTGTCGGCCGTCGTTGTGCCCGGGCTGGCGTTCGGGCGCGACGGCTCGCGCCTGGGCTTTGGCGGCGGCTTCTACGACACCGCCCTCGCGCGCACCGAGGCGGCCCGCCTCGGCGTCGCCGTGGGCTCGGCGCTGGTGGATGCCGTGCCGCACCAGGCGCACGACGCGCGCATGGACGTCGTCGTCACGGACGGCGAGGTGTGGCGGGTGCCCTAGGCTGCCTCTGAGCCCGGGCGCGCTCCGTCTGGCGCGCCGCCGCGGCTCACGCCGGGCGCAACCCCTCACCGCCCGAGCCGTAGGTTTGGCCTGCCTGTCCCCATCTCTTCATGTCTACTCGTTCGCGCCCGCGGTCTCGCCAGGAAGAGGAGGCCTACGACGACGAGTTCAGCTTCGTCTCCGACGACGACGTCCTGGCCTACATGGCCGAGCAGGAGCTTGAGGAGGAGACCGAGGAAAAGAAGCAGGCCGGCTTCTGGAACCTGCAGACGGCGTCGGGCATGGGCCTGATCGGGCTGGGAATGCTCTACAGCATCCAGCAACTCGGGTTCTTGCCGTTCGGGTTCGACCTCTCGGGCCTGGTCCAGGTGCTGCCCATCTTCGCGGCCGTCCTCATCATGCTGACCGGCTTCGGCGTGCTGTCGTGGAGCCCGGCGGCGCGGCGGCGCGCCAAGGCACGCAAGCGCGCCGCGCGCCGCCGCAAGCAGCGCGAGAGCCGCCAGCGGTCCCAGCGCAAAACCGTCGGCCGCAAGCGCACGCCGACCGACGAGGCCGGGCGCCGTGCCGCCAGCGCGTTTGCCCAGGCCGAGAAAGCCCTCGGCGTTGCGGGCTCCGTGGCCGGGCGTGCCATGGACGAGGCCAAGGCTCGCCGCGCCGACGCTCGGCGCCGAGGCCGCACCAAGCTGCTCAAGGACCGCGCCAACCGCAAGCTCACCGGCCTGTCGGCCGGCATGGCCAACTACTTCGGCCTGGACCCCACCGTCGTGCGCATCGGCTGGGTGCTCGCGACCATCTTTTCCCAGGGCGGCGCCATCGTCCCGTACATCATTCTGTCAATGATCACGGGCAACGAGGAAGGCGGCGGCAGCGACGAGGACCCCTTCGTCCGGGTCTCGCTCTAGCCGCTGCGTCCGCCGCTGCGTCCGCCTCGGTGGGCGTGCCGAGGTGGGCGTGGCTGGGCCCCAGGCGGGCACGGCATCGCGCTTGGGCCGTCGGCCAGAGCCCGTGCGCAGGCCCCAGCGTGCAGCTCGTCTTTGGTCTCGCCGACTCGGCCTGCGAGCCCGGCGCGGGGAGGACACAAAAAAGGGGCCGCCCCAGTCTGGAGCGGCCCCGAAACCTCGGCACGCGGAGCGCCGGTCGCGGTTAGTCCGCGTTCTGCCAGGCCTTCTGCGTCTCGGCGACGGCCTTCGAGCCCACGGTCGGGTCGATGGTCTTGTCCTCGGCGGTCAACTCGGCCGCCACGACCGTGCAGACGACCTCGGACAGCTGGCCGATCAGGCCGGTCAGGTCCTTGAGGTTGGTCAGCGCCAGCTTGGCGAGATCGTCGGCCTTGAGCGCCAGCGCGGTCGTGTAGAGCATGTGGTAGCTCACCGTCGCCAGGCTGGTGGCCGTGTACGCGTCACGGATCATCCGCGAGACGGGGTCCTTCTGGCGCAGGTTGTCGTAGATGCCAGCCGCGACGCCCAGGGCGCCGAAGAGGGCCTCCTTGGCCGCCTCCTTGAGGCCACCGCCTTCGGTCTTGTCGTTGTACGCTCCCAGCGCGGTCGTGTGGCGCTTGAGCGCGTCCCGCAGCGACGAGATGACGCGCACGGCGTCGGGGTACTGCTTGATCTCGTCCGACTCCAGCTGACCCTCGACGGCCTGCAGAATGTGGGTCTCGACGGCCGACATGTCGGTGACGTAGGCGTTCAGAATCTCGGTGCGGTCCATGGGAAAGGGGTTGGGAAGGGAGACGCGTTGGACCGGGCTGCCCTCGCCGCCGTTCCACTTGGGCCCCCCTCGGCGCCGTTCTTAACGATTCCTGGGCCGATCTAGGGGGAGTCCCTACTCGGGCAGCGTGCCCGCCACCGACACGTGCAGGTCGGCCGGCCGCAGGTGCGTGCGCACCGCCGCGGTCACCTCGTCGACCGTGAGTGCGCTCACCACGTCGGGGTAGTCGTCGAGGTAGGACAGCGGGAAGCCGCGCTCGGCGTTGATGACCAACCGTGCGGCCAGTCCCGACGTCGTCGCCAGCCCGACCACGTGGCGCCCGGCGAGCGTGGTCTGGGTCTGGCGGAGCTGGTCCGCCGAGACGCCGTCGGCCACGAAGCCGTCCACCTCGGCGCGCGTGGCGGCGATGCCACGGGCCAGGTTCTCCTGGCTCAGCGTCACCTGGACGCGCACGTGGCCGTCGTGCTCCACCGACGCCCCGCCCAGGCTCGCGCCGATGCCGTACGTCAGCCCTTGCTCGTCGCGGACGGTTTGCATCAGCCGGCCCGAGAAGTTGCCCCCGAGCGCGAAGATGCCCGCGTAGGCCGCCAGAAAGTCCGGGCTGTCGCGACGCAGGTCCACGGCATGGCCCAGGTAGACGTCGAGGTTGCGCCGGTCGGCCATCTCGACGGTGACGCGGCCGGGCGGCTGGGGCTCGGCGTGCGCGGCGAACGTCGCCGCGCGGCCGTGCGGCGTCCAGCCCTCGAACACGTCGGCGACCGTCTGGTCGGCGGCGTCCGGCACGTCGCCGACGAGCGCCAGCGTAAACCCGTCCGGGCGAACGTGAGCGGCGTGAAAGGCGCGCACGTGGTCGGCGGTCAGGGTCTCCAGCACGGCCAACCGGGCGTCCGGGCTCAGCACGTAGTTGGGGTGCGACTCGGGATAAAGCCGCCGCGCCAAGGCGCCCGCGGCCTGGGCGCCGGTCGACTCGCGCGACCGCCGGGCGCCGGCGACCGCGCGGACGATGGCTTTGTCGATCTCGTCCCCGTCGAGCGCTGGCTCCCGAAGTTGCTCGGCGACGAGCGCCAGGACCTGAGGCAGGTCGTCGCGCAGGGCGCGGCCCGCGACGCCCATCCGCAACCCGTCCGAGTAGAACGAGACCTGAGCGCCGAGCCCGTCGAGCGCGTCGGCAATCTCGAAGCGGTCGCGCGACACGGTCCCCTTGTCCAGCACCGACGCCACGACGCCCTGCACAATGTCCTGGTCGGCGCCCAAGTCGGGCGCGGTCTCGAACGAGGCGCGAAAGCTGACCACGTCGCGGACGCCGGTCGGCAGCACGAGCACCCGGGCCGGGCCGGACGTGGTGTCGGTGATGCGCGGCGCGAGATGCAGGTCAGACACGAGGCTCGGGGGAGGGCGCCTCTACACGCGCCGGCCCGAGCGGTGATCCGGGGCGCCGAGGGCCGCAGCCGGTCGAGCCGCCGGCGTGCAGGCGCACGTCGGCCGCGCGCTAGTCGCTCAGGCGCAGGGTCAGGCCGACCGTGTAGGACGGGCGGATGCCGCGCTCCGAGGCCGTGCCGGTCACGCCGAGCGCCAGCCCGACCGTCTGGCCAGCAGGAACCGCAAGCTGGGCTCGGCCGGTGGCGCCTGGGAGCCAGCCGCGCGGCTCCTCCAGGGTGCTGGGCCGCTCGTCCTCGCGCGACAGGCTCGGGCCGAAGGCCAGCGTCACGAGGGCCTCCGCGGCGGGGACGGCCAGCGCGGCCAGGACACCGACCGCCCCTGCCGACTGGGACGAGGACTCGAGAAATCGAACCTGCGCGGCGCAGTCCCCGAAGACCGTGAACCCAACGCGCGACGGCCACGCGGTCACGGCCGCTGCGATCGACGGGCTCGGGGTTCCGTCTACGGTGGAGACGCCGATGGTGACGTCGAACTGGACGGGGCGCTGGGCCGAGGCCGACGCTGCGAGACCGACACCAACGGCGAGGGCGAGGAGGGCGCGAGACATGGCGTGAGCGAGAGGAGGCCTCATGGTAGACCGTGCGCCCGCTCTGGCCTCTGATCCAGATGCACTATCGCACACAGCGGCCGGCTCGGCGGCGCCTCCAGCCGAGCCGCCGGCGCCGTGTCTCCGGCGCGGCCCAGGTCTCGGCCCAGCGCCGAGTGTGCCAATTGATCTGCCGAGGCGGGCGAGGTCAGCCCTCGTCCGGGACGTACCAGCCGACCGTGCGGCGGTCGTCCACGATGACGGCCTGAGCCGCCGCCTGGACGTCCGCCTCGGTGACGGCCTCGACGCGGTCGCGGTAGTCGGCGAACAGGGTCCAGTCGCCGACCGCGACGGCCTCGTTGATCTCGGAGACGACGGCCATCGGCCCGTCGCGCCCAAAGGCCTCGTCGGCGACGACCTGGCGCCGCGCCTTGGCGAGCTCCTCCGGCGTGATGCCGTCTCGGGCGACGGCCCGGAGCGCGTCCTGGAGCGCCGTCTCGGCGTCGTGGTGCGTCACGTCGGGCGTGAGCGTGGCGTAGGCGACGAACAGGCCGGGGTCGCGGAGGCGGGGAAAGTAGGCCGAGCACGACGTGGCCAGCCCCTTGTCGGTCAGCGCGCGGTACAGCCGCGCGCTCTTGCCACCGGCCAGCACCTGCACCAGCACGTCGAGCGCGTCGGCGGTGGCGTCCAGGCCCGACGGTGCCTTGTAGGCCAGCAAGACCGCGCCCAGCTCGCCGGCCTGCCGCACCGTCACCCGGCGCTCGCCGCGCTGCTCCGGCTCGCGCGTGACCGCCGCGTCCAGGTCGCGGTGGACGAGCGGCGCAGGAGCGTCGGGGTCGGCCTCCGGCCCGGGCGCGATGGCGCCAAAGTGGGTCTCGATCAGGTCCAGGGCCTGCTGGCGGTCGAACTGGCCGGCGACGGTCGCTGTCGCGTTGCTGGGCCAGTAGTAGGTGTCGTAGAAGTGGCGCAGCCCGTCGGCGGTGACGGTCTCGACGTCGGAGCGCCAGCCGATGACGGGGTGGCCGTAGGGATGCGCCTGGAACGCCGTGGCGTAGGTCGCGTGCAGCAGCTTGCGCAGCGCCTCGTTCTCGCCCCGGTCGAGTTCGTTGAGCACGACCGTCCGCTCCGAGGCCAGGTCCTCGTCCCGCACCCGGGCGCCTCGCATCCGGTCGGCCTCGATCTCGACGGCGCGCTCCAGGTGCTCGCTCGGCAAGAGCGCGTAGTAGTTGGTCCGGTCGTACCACGTCGTGGCGTTGATCTGGCCGCCGACGGCCTGCAGCATCTGGAACACGCTCGTCCCCAGGTCGCGGTTGTACCGCTCCGAGCCTTTGAACATGAGGTGCTCCAGCAGGTGCGTCGCGCCCGTCAGCCCGGCGCCCTCGTTGCGGCTGCCTACGCGGTAGGTCACCTGGAAGGCCACGACCGGCGCGGCGGCGTCCTGGACCAGCAGCACCGACAGGCCGTTGCCGCGGTGGCGGTACTCCTCGATGCCGCCGGCGGCGCGGACGTAGTCGAAGGCGGGGTGAGCGATCTCGGACATGGACAGTGGCGAGGGGGCGTCGTCGGACGGCGTGGCCCGGCCGGGGATCCCACCACCCCGCGGCCCGGAGGCAGACGACGCCGAGGCGGACGGTTCGGCTCCAACGTGCGAGCGCGCGGCGCGGCGGCGTCAAGGTGCCAGCCCTACCTGCTGATACCTTTCGTCTCCCCTCCGACAAGCCCATGCGCGTTGTCCTGCCCCTCTTGCTCGTCGCCCTGCTGACCGGCTGCCGCGTCGAGCCCCGCGCCGAGGCGCCCGCCCCCCGCGTCGAGACCGCGGACCGGCCCGCCTCGGCGCCGCCAGCCCCCGAGTCCGTCCAGCCCGCCACCGAGGCGGCCGGAGACCGACCCGACGTGGTGCTCTACGTGACCGAGTGGTGCCCGTACTGCACCCAGGCGCGCGAGTACATGGCGGCCGAGAACATCCCTCATCGCGTCGTGGACATCGAGGCCAGCCCGCAAGCGTCGGCGGAGTACCAGCGGATGGGCGGCACGGGCGGCATCCCGCTGGTGGCCGTCGGGACGGAGACCATCGAGGGCTGGAGCGCGGAGGCGGCACGCGAGATGCTGGACGCGGCGGGCTACGACTGAGGCCGGCCGTGCAGCAGACCGGCGGCGGCCTCCGTAGTGCCTCTACACGACCCGCCTACCGATGCCGCGTCTGCTCGCTCTCGCCGTTAGCCTGTTCAGCGTCTCCGGGTGCTCGCTGTTCGGCGGCGAGGCCGAGGTGCTGGTGAGCGTTCGCCTGGCCCCTCCGGCGGCGGATCTCACGGTCGAGGCGACGGTCGGCGGCGACCTGGTGGACTTGGCTGAGCAAGGCGGCGCGTACCGGAGCGACGTTCTCTCGGTCTCGAGCACGTCGACGGTCGTGTCCTGCTCGGTGTCGTCCGGCCGGGCCGCCACGATGGGGTTTGTCCGCTTGGATCTCGAGGACGGCTGGCGCTACCCGGTAACGTGCGCCGTTCAGGAGGAGGACCCGAGCGCGCTCTGCTTTGGGTGCCGAGGCTCGGAGGCGTTCGTGCTCGATCCGGGCCTCGGCTTGCCTGTCGCCCAGAGGCTGTGGGTCGTCTGGGCCGGCGACTCCATCGAGGATCCACCGACCTACTAGCCGCACGCCTCGTCCTGGAGCGCCGTGCTTTGCTGTGAGGCCTGCCGGAGGCGGCGCGGCAGGCGGTGGGCAAAGGCGGTCCGTAGCCCCTAGAGCCGCGGTGTCCGCGCAGCGTGTCCATAAGCTGGGGCCGCCCGAACGCTTCGGGCGGCCCCAGTCTGTGCCGGCGACAAGGTGTCTCTAGACACGCGAGATGTGCACCTCATACATGTCGCCCTCCGCACGCCGGCTGTTCACCTTGTGCTCGTCGTCGAAGTTGCGCCGCATATAGTTGCGCACTCCTTGGACCTCGTTCTTGCTCGCCTGAAAGGCCAGCACCTGGTCCTTACCAAGGTTGTCGAACTGGTCTCCGATGGGCGAATACTTGCTACGCCGAGTGCCCTTCACGCTTCGGCGTTCGCTGGCCTCCTTTGAAGAGATGGTCTGAAACTTGAATGCCGTGTCTTTGCGGCTAGATTTTGTCTTGGCCATGACTGAGGGTGGGGTGGGTTGCGGGAGTCCGTTTTGCTTCCGCACATTTTACTACACCACATCCGTCGCCCGGTTTCCAGCCCTCCGATGTGCGTCTGATTTGACCATTTGGCGTGTCACTCGCCCACGCGCGCGTTCCAAGGCCGCGCGCACGGCGTTGACAGCCACCGAGGCGCGAGGAACCACCCCTCACCCCGGAGCCGCCGACGGGCGTGACGACGGGGCGTCCGGGCCTGGAGGCGTCGACCGCTCCCGGGCGGCCTCGACCCCAAACCGCGGAGCCGCCCTGGCGTAGCGCTGCCTGAGGCGGCGTGGCGCCGCTGCCAGCCGCACCGCCCAGCCGGCTCCGGCACGCCGGACCCACCTCGGCGCCTGGCAGGCACTCCCCGCCAGAGCGTCGAGCGACCACCCGGCGGCCACGCACACGGCGCCCGTCGTCTGGGCGTGGCGGGCGGCCCAGCGCTCCTGGTGCGGACGGTCGAGGCCGACCAAGACGATGCGGGCACCGGAGTCGCGGATCTGGGCGTCGCAGGCTGCGGCTTGCTGAGCCGTCAGCGGGCGCGGCACGGCGGTCGCGATTTTCAGGCCGGGCGCCAGGCGAGGCAGCCGCTGGCGGAGCGCGGCCAGGGCCGCCTCGGTCGGGCCGTAGAGCGCGACGGGGACTCCGCGCACGGCTGCGCGCCGAGCGACGGCCAGCGCGAGGTCCGGCGCGGAACTGGGCAGCTGGATCCCGCGAGCCTGCATCTCGCGGACCATGCGCGCGCCGCTGGGCAGGTTGAGGCTGGCGCCGTTCAGCAGCGAGGCGAACGCCGGGTCGTCGAACCCATCGAGCGCGCTGCGGGCGTCCGAGACGCAGGCGTAGCGGCACTCGCCAGCCTCTGCCCAGCCAACGACGCGGCCCGCAGCCTGGCGGGCCGACGCGACATCGAACCGGACACCGAGGACGAACGTGGAGCGCATGGGACGGCGGGCGTGCTCCGCGCTGCTGTCCAACGGTGCGCCCGGGCGAGCCTGCACAGGCTCTGCGCACCGAAGTGTCGCTCTGGCGTCCCGCGACGCGCGTCTAAACACCGCGCTGGCGCTCAGCCACGCCCGCCTCGGTGCCTGAGCGGCCTCGGTACGCGGGCGGCGGAGGCGTCACACGATCAGCATGCAGTCGCCGTAGGAGTAGAACCGGTAGCGCTCGCGGACGGCGTGCCGGTACGCGTCCATCACCGGCCCCAGCCCGCCGAACGTCGCGGTCAGCACCAACAGCGACGACTCGGGCAGGTGGAAGTTGGTCAGCAGCGCGTCCACGGCGCGGAAGCGGTAGCCGGGCGTCACAGTCAACTCGGTCGGCTCGGAGACGGGGCGGAAGCGGCCGACGGCGTCGGCCGAGGTCTCCAGCGCGCGCGTCGAGGTGGTGCCCACGGCCACGACGCGCCCGCCCGACCGGCGGACGCCGTCGAGCGCGGCGGCGGTTTCGGGCGTCACCTCGACGCGCTCAGCCGCCACGCGGTGCTGAGCGAGATCGTCGACGCGCACCGGCTCGAACGTGCCGTACCCGACGTGCAGCGTCACGCGCGCCTGGACGACGCCCGCCTCGGTGAGGCGGCGCAAGGTGTCGGGCGTAAAGTGCAGCCCGGCCGTCGGCGCGGCGACGGCGCCTCGGGCGCGCGCGAACACGGTCTGGTAGCGCTCGGCGTCGGCCGCGTCGGCGTCGCGGTCGACGTAGTGGGGCAGCGGCATCCGGCCGATGGCGTCGAGCGCGTCCCGCTCGGCGTCGGCGTCGGGGAACGGCGCGCCGCCGCTGGAAAACCGGACGACGCGGCGCCCGGTCTCTTCCACGACCGCCTCGATTGTCGCTGCCAGACCGCCGTCGAACAGGACGTCGGCGCCAGGCTGGAGGCGCCGGCCGGGCTTGGCGAGCGCCTCCCAGGTGCCGTCGGCGCGGCGCTCCACCAAGAACAGCTCGGCGCGCCCGCCGGTCGGCCGCCGGCCCACCAGGCGCGCCGGGACGACGCGCGTGTCGTTGAGCACGAGCGCGTCGCCTGGTGCGAGGTAGTCGCCGAGGTCGGTAAAGTGGCGGTCGGCGACGGTGCCGGCGGCGCGGTCCAGGACCAGCATCCGGGCGCCGTCGCGGCGGTCGGCGGGGCGCTGCGCGATGAGCGCGCCCGGCAGGTCGAAGGCGTAGTCGGAGAGCGAGGCGTCGGGCACGAGGCGGCAGGAACTGGGGTCGCGCCCAAGATGGAGGCAGGCTCGGCGCCAAACCTCGGGGTCCTGATTCCTCACGCCTGATTCCTGCCTGGCGCCGGCGTCAGCGCGCGCGGCGCTGGACGCTCGCGAACTGGCCGTCGTTCGTGCGCAGCCGCCGCCCGTCGTAGCGCCGCGCCATGGCCTGGACGGTCTGCATCCGCTCGGACGACAGCGGGTGCGAGCGGAAAAACTTGGCCCCGCCGCCGCGCTCGGCCTGGGCCAGGCGCGACAGCAGCGCCGCCAGGCCGTCCGGGTCCCAGCCCGAGGCCACCATCAGCTCGACGCCCATCTGGTCGGCCTCGCGCTCGTCGGAGCGCGAGAAGGACGCGAACGCGCCCTGAGCCGCGACCTGGGCCGCGATCTGGCCGACGCCCTGGCTCCGGCCCAGCACGGCGCCCGCGATCACGTTCGCCTCCTGCGCCTTGGACAGCCGCGACGTGCCGTGCCGCGCCACGCCGTGCGCGACCTCGTGGGCGATGGCGCCCGCCAACTCGCCCGCGCTGCCGACGCGCTTGATCAGCCCGGTGTTGATGTAGACGGCGCCGCCCGGGATGTTGAACGCGTTGATGGCATCGTCCTGGACCACGTAGAAATTCCAGCGGCGGTTGCGCATCGAGGTCTGCCTGACCATCGACTGCCCGACGGCGTCGACGTAGCGCGTCAGGGTCTGGTCGCGCGACAGCGGAAGCTGGGTGCGCAGCTCGGCCTGGAGCTGCTGGCCCATCTCCCACTCTTGGTCGAGCGAGTAGTAGTTGCTGCCGCCGAGCGTGGCGCAGGACGAGAGCGCGAGCGCGCCGGCCAGGAGCGCCGCGCGGATGTGGAGTCGGGAGGTCATGGGGACGGAGTGGTGGGATCGGTCGTGGTGGGACGCGTCTACGCCTGCCCGCCTCGGGGGCGTTCCCGAGGCGGGCAGGCGCGGGGTCTCAGCCGCCGCGCGCGCGCCCAGAGTCACGGCGACGAACCCGACGCGGTGCCGCGGGTACCCAACCGCCCCTTCTCTCCCCAACCCACACCATGGCCAAGACCTACAGCGCACCCCCCGAGATGACGATCGACCCGAGCACCCGCTACCGGGCCACCATCTCCACGCCCAAGGGCGACATCGTGCTCGACCTGGAGGCGCAGCACGCGCCCAAGACCGTCAACAACTTCGTTACGCTCGCCAAGGACGGCTTCTACGACGGGCTCACGTTTCACCGCGTGATCCCCAACTTCATGATCCAGGGCGGCGACCCCCAGGGCACCGGCACCGGCGGGCCGGGCTACAAGTTCGAGGACGAGACCCAGGGCAACCCGCTGACCCACGAGACGGGCGTGATCTCGATGGCGAACGCCGGCCCCAACACCAACGGCAGCCAGTTCTTTATCACGCACAGCCCGCAGTCCCACCTCAACGGCCGCCACACCGTCTTCGGCAAGGTCGCGGAAGGCCAGGACGTGGTCGACGCCATCCGCCAGGGCGACACGATGGACTCGGTGACGATCACCGAGAGCTAGGCCGCAGGCTCCGAGAACACAGAGCGCCCCCGCTGGACCGGTCCAGCGGGGGCGCCGTGCGCAGGGCCGGAGCGCTAGCTCTCGCTGCCGGACGTGCCCTCGGGGGCGTCGCCGGCCGGGGCGCGGTCCACGATCTCGAACGACTCGACCTCCAGCACCGGCTTGAACAGGAAGCCCTTGAAGGTGGCGGAGTCCGGGTTGCCGCGCGTCACGAACGAGCGCTCGACGTTGAAGTCGATCAGCACGTCGATCTCGTCGGCGTCGCTGTCGAGCGCGTAGTCGGGCAGGCGAACCTTGATGCCGCTCTGCTGCGCGCTGGGCAGCTTGAGCGCGTACTCCGAGCCGTCGAAAAAGCGCACCATCGCGTCGTCGCCGATGAAGATGCGCAGGCGGTTGTAGCTGCCGTCGGCCGGGATCGAGAAGCCCTCGACGAGCAGCGTGTCGACGCCGTCGCGCAGGTCGAGCAGGTTGAGCGAGACCGGGTCGCCGTCGAACAGCACGATGCGGTCCAGCACGCGCTCGGCGTTGGAGGTGTCGTTGTCGGCGTCGCCGTCGTCCTCGGCCGCCAGCAGCTCGATGCGGGTGATGGTGACGTCGGCCGACTCGGCCAGGTCGAACGGGAACGGAGCGTCCGTCATGCGGACGTTGATCCGGGTCTGGGACGTCTCCGCCGAGTCGCAGGCGGTGACGGTGACGGCCAGGGCCAGGAGCGTGGCGACGAGAAGGCGATTCATACCGTGGTGGGAGAGCGGAACGGGGAAGGACGGGTCGCAAGACTTTATCGGTGGCCGTCCCGATCCGCCAAACGCCGGGCGAGATCGTCTCGCACCTAGGTCACCCATGCACACAGACGGACGGACTAGGTACGTCCCGTTGCCCCTCCCGCCACCCATCAGCGTACCGGGGGCCGCTGGCGGTGGAAGTCCGTGGCCGACTGGACGGCGTGCGCGGCGCGCAGCGCCAGGTGCTCGCCCCAGAGCGGCCCGACAAACGACACCGAGTGCGGCGCCCGCCGCTCGGGGTGCCCCTCGACGGGGAAGAACCCGTTTGGGACGACGACCGCCGGGTGGCCCGTCAGGTTGGTGATCAGCAGGCCGGCGTCGAAGCTGGGCGTCACCAGCACGTCGACGGTGTCGAACACGGCCGCCATCCGGCGCATCAGCTGGGTGCGGATGCGGTTGGCGTTGATGTACTCGACGGCCGGGATGTGGCGGGCGTGGCGGAACACGTTGGGCCAGGCAAAGCGCTCCTGGCGGACGAGGCGGTCGGACTCGCGCGAGCGCGTCAGCCCGTCGAAGGCGGCGGCGGCCTCGGCCTCCAGGATCAGGCGCAGCGGGCCGACGGGCAGGTCGTCGGGCCAGGCCACCTCGACCAGGTTGGCGCCCAGCGTTCGCAGCACCTGGACCGTGGCTCGGTCCGCCTCGGTGCCGAGGTCGTCGCCCTCGGCAGGCACCAGCGTGCCGATGGTCAAGGCGGAGAGCGGGTCGCGCGGGTCGAACGGAAATGGCGCGTCGCCGACGTCCATCCGTGCCCCACCGAGCGGGCCTCGGATGGCGTCGAACACGAGCGCGGCGTCGACGGCCGAGCGCGTCATCGGGCCCAGCTTGTCCATGCTCCACGACAGCGCCATCGCGCCCTCGGTGGGCACGCGCCCAAACGTGGGGCGCAGGCCGGTCACGCCGTTGCGCGTCGACGGGCTGACGATCGAGCCCAGCGTCTCGCTGCCGATGGCGAACGGCACCAGGCCGGCCGCGACGGCGGCGCCCGGCCCGGCGCTCGACCCGGACGCGCCCTGGTCGGTGTTCCAGGGGTTCTTGGTGGTGCCGCCGAACCACACGTCGCCCCAGGCGAGCGCGCCGAGCGTCAGCTTGGCGACCAGGACGGCGCCCGCGCGCTCCAGCCGGGCCACGACCTCGGCGTCGGCGTCGAGGACCTGGTCGCGGTACGGCTCCGCGCCCCAGGTTGTCGGGCCGCCGGTCGCCGAAAGCAGGTCCTTGGCGCCCCAGGAAATGCCGTGCAGCGGGCCGCGGTCCGTGCCCGCGGCGAGTTCGGCGTCGCGCTGGCGGGCCGTCGCGAGCGCGCGCTCCGGGAGCAGCGTCACGACGGCCTGGAGCTGGGTGTCGAGGGCGCGCAGCCGGTCCAGGAAAAACTCGGCCAGCCCGACGCAGGTGATGGCGCCTCCGCGCAGCAGAGCGCCCAGTTCGGGGATCGTGGCAAACGCGAGGTCGCCCGCCACGGGCAGCACCCGGACGGGGTCGAGCGCTGGGATGTTGGGGCCGCGGCCCGGCTCCGGCTGGAGGCGGCCGCTCAGGGTCAGGTCGAGGACGAGCGCCGGAGGCACGTGGTTGGGCGGCTCGGCCTGGCGGATGGCGTCGAGATCGGCCAGCCGCTCCTGCACGTCCGGCAGCATCATCTCGCGGTCGGCCGCGGTAAAGTCCAGGCCCTGGACGGCCTCGGCGCGCGCCAGGTCCTCGACCGTCACCTCGGCCCGCCCGTCGGCAAGGTCCGGCGGCGCGCCGAGGCGGAGGGCGTGGGCGTCGAGGGGCGCGGGAAGCGCGTGGACGGGCGGAGGCAGCGCGGCCCCGGCGGCCAAGACTCCGGCGGAGGCGAGAAAGCGGCGGCGGTCGACCATGTCAGACGTGGAGGCAGAGTCTTGACAAAATGCGCTCAGACCCGCTGCCGTGTGGACAGGATTTCCCGTGTCTGCCGGCTCGGCATCCTCCCCGCACCGGCGAGTCGGCCCACCTCGGTGACGGGACCGAGGCGGTGACGGGACCGAGGCGGTGACGGGACCGAGGCGGTGACGGGACCGAGGCGGTGACGGGACCGAGGCGGTGACGGGACCGAGGCGGTGACGGGACCGAGGCGGTGACGGGACCGAGGCGGGCGAGGCGGCGCGGGCGAGCTACGGCAGCCGGTCGAACGTGAGCGTGCCGACGACCGAGCCCGCCAGCGGCGCGTAGCCCGTGACGGCGATCCGGGCGCGCGGCGACGCCGGGGCGTCGGCGGCGGTGTAGCTGGCGCCGTCGTCCGTGCCCGCGTCGTACACCACCGCGTCGACCGTGACGCGGTCGGCCCAGCCGTCGCCGTCGCGCAGGTCGAGGCCATCCACGCCGACGAACCAGTCGGGGCTCGGCGCGATCATGGCCACGACCGTCGCCAGGGGCCGCGCCTCGGTGACCGTCAGGGCCAGGCTGGCCGTCCCGGGCGACAAGCGCAGCGGACCGCCTTCGACGTAGACCGCGCGCGCGCCCAGCGCCTCGACCTCCGCACGCAGCGCCGCCGTCGCCCCGGTCTCGGCCATGCTCCGGACGCCGCCCGAGGCGGGCTGGCCCGTCTGCCACAGGTGGAGTCCGGTGCCGTGCGTCGCGCCGGTCAGGCGCGAAAAGTGCGGGTTGGGCGGAAACGCGTCAGGGTGCGTGGCGGCGCTCCAGGTCGCGTCCAGCGTAACGGTGTACCGGGCGTCGGCGCGGGCTGTCGGTGGGTCGGCCGGCGCGGCGCTGTCGCAGGCGAGCAGGCCCAGAAGCGACCAGAGGACGGCGAACAGGCGGAGAGTCGGCATCGGGCGGCGCGGGATCTGCCTCGTGGACGCGTCGGCGCGTCCGGTTCGCACCCGACGGCGTGCGCGACGCGACCGCGTCCTACCCGAACCAGCCGGCCAGCCAGGCGAGGAGCGGGAGGGCGAACAGCACCATCAGCCCCACAAACAGCCACGCCGCCGGGCGGACGCCGGGCTTGGCGACCGGAAACTCGTAGCCGCAGATCGGGCACTCCTCGGCGGCGGCGGGCACGTCCATGGCGCACGAGGGGCACTCTCGGGTCATAGCGTCGGCAAGGCGATAAACTCGGCGGATTCGTCGGCTCGCGGCGCGGCCGGCCGGTCGATCCAGCCGCCCACCACGACGTCGTCGCCGTCGTAGAGCACGGCGGCCTGGCCCGGGGCGACGGCGTCGCGCGGGCGGTCGAAGACGGCCTCGAAGGCGTCGGGCGCGGTCTGCCGGGCGACGACCGGCGTGCCGGCGTCGTGGTGGCGGATGCGGCCGAGCAGGCCCACCTCGGCGCCGAGGCCGGCCGACCCGAGGCCGGCCGACCCGAGGCCGGCCGACCCGAGGCCGGCCGACCCGAGGCCGGCCGACCCGAGGCCGGCAGAGCCGAGGCCGGCAGAGCCGAGGCCGGCCGACCCGAGGCCGTCCCACTTGCCCCAGACAGCTCCGCTCGCGCGCAGCGTCGAGGCCGCCAGCGCCGAGCGCGGGCCGACGACGACGGTGTTGGTCTCGGGCTCGATCCGGACCACGTAGGCGGGCTCGCCGAACGCGCGGCCCAGCCCGCGCCGCTGGCCGACGGTGTAGAACGGCGTCCCGTCGTGCGTGCCGACCGTCTCGCCGGTCTCGGACCACACCATCGGGCCTCCGGCCAAGTCGGCGGTGGCGGGCTCGCGGCGCCGCAGCCAGCCGCGGTAGTCGTCGTCGGGGACGAAGCAGATCTCGTACGAGTCCTTTTTGCCGGCCACGTGCTCCATCCCCATCTCGGCCGCCAGCCGGCGGATCTCGGTCTTGGGCAAAGCGCCGAGCGGGAAGAGCGTCCGCGCCAGGTGGGCTTGCGCCACGCCCCACAGCACGTAGGACTGGTCCTTGGTGGCGTCCAGGCCGCGGCTCACGACCCAGCGGCCCGCCTCGGGGCGCACGTTGGCGTAGTGCCCCGTCGCGATGTGGCCGCAGCCGAGCGCGTCGGCGCGCTTCATCAGGGCCGCCCACTTGATGTGGGTGTTGCACAGCACGCACGGGTTGGGCGTGCGGCCGGAGAGGTAGTCCTCCGCGAAGCGGTCCACGACCCAGTCGCCGAACTCCTGGCGGATGTCGACGACGGTGTGGCTGGCGCCCAGCTTGACGGCCACGGCGCGGGCGTCGTTCATGTCATCCAGCGAGCAGCACCCGGACTGGGCGCGGCTGACGCCGCTGCCCGCGAGCGAGGTCTCGTAGTCCCACGTCTTCATGGTCACGCCCACGACCTCGTAGCCGGCCTCGTGCAAGAGGCCGGCCGCGACCGACGAGTCGACGCCGCCGCTCATGGCGACGAGCACGCGGCCGTGACGGCTCACACGCGTGGGGGCTGGGTGGACGCCGAATCTAGCGCGCGCCCTGCAAGCCTTGGTCGGAGACGGGTCGAAGCGCTGGTGGAGCCGAGACCGCCCGCCTCGGCAGCGCGCCCGAGGCGGAGCGAGCCGAGACGGCGCGGCGGGCCCAATCCCCAATTCACGGTACTGCGGGCGCCGACGCCGCATCATGGGCGTTCACCCTGCCCGCCGCGCACCGCGCCTGTGACCCGCGACCTCGCCCTTCCCGACTACGGCCTCGTCTACCGCCTGTTCGGCGTCGTGGTGGTCGTGTGGATCTCGGTCGTGCTGGTGCTCGGCATCCTGGGGCCGGTCTCGAACCTGCCGATTCTGGAGCACACCGCGCGCAACCTGTATTTCCACGTGCCGATGTGGTTCGTGCTCTACGCCGGCTCGGTCGTCGGCGCGTGGCACGCCGGGCGCTACCTCGCGACCGGCCGGACGGTCCACGACGTGCGCTCGGAGGCCGCCTGGATGGTGGCCACGGTCGCGGGTGCCATCGCGCTGCTGACCGGCGTCGTGTGGTCGCGCTTTACGTGGTACCAGGGGACGGGTCTGTGGTGGAGCCCGGAGCCGCGGCAAAACATGGTCGCCATCCAGCTGCTGATCTCGGGCGCCTACTTCGTGCTGCGCGGCTCGCTCGACCGGCCTCGGCAGCGCGCCCGGCTCTCGGCCGTCTACGCCCTCTTTGCGACGGCGTCGCTGCCGTTCCTGACCTACGTCCTGCCGCGCCGCCAAGCGAGCCTGCACCCCGGCGCCGAGGGCAACCCGGCCTTTAGCGAGATGGACATCGCGACCGACATGCGGTGGATCTTCTACGCCGCCGCGGTCGGCTTCCTGATGCTGGGCTGGTGGCTCTACACCCAGCGCGTCCGCGCCAAGGTGTCCGAGCTCCGGGTCGAGGCGCTCAGCGCCGACGCCCCCCTCCCCTCGCCCGTCGTCCAGTAGCGTGCAGACCGCCGACACCACGATCGCCGTTCTCGACCCGAGCGCCGTCCAGGCGGCGACCGAGCAACCTGTCCAGGGCATCGAGCGTGTCATGCTGGCCCAGGACAAGCTGCCCGTCGTGCTGGCGGTCGTGCTCGTGATCTGGCTCGGCATCGCGCTCTTGCTGCTCCGCACCGACCGACGCCTCTCCCGCATCGAGCGCCGGCTCGACGACCGCTAACCCACCTCGCCATGCGCCCCACGACCCTTCTCGGCATCGCCTTCGTCGGCATCTTCGGCTTTCTGGTCGTGACCAGCTTTGGCCAACAGGTGGGCGGCTGGGAGACCTTCGACGACGCCGCGGCGTCCGGCCGCAAAGCCCACGTCGTGGGGACCTGGCTGCGCGAGGCGCCGTCCGGCTACGACCGCGACCGCAACGTGTTCACGTTCACGATGGCCGACACGTCGGGCGCGGTCCGCTCGGTGGTGTACGCCAACCCGAAGCCGGCCAACTTCGAGGACGCCGAGCGGGTCGTGGTCCAGGGCCAGATGGTGCAGCAGGAACAGGGCGAGGTGTTCGCCGCCGAGCACATCCTGGTCAAGTGCCCGTCGAAGTACAACGAGGGCGGCGAGTTCCAAGAGGGCGGCTACGAGGACGCCCAGCCCGGCGCGATCCCGACCACGCCCGCCTCGATGCAATCGGGGGCGGGGCGATGACCAAGCGCGCCGTCTTTCTGGGCCTGGCCGTGGTCGCGGGCGGAGCCGTCGCCAGCCGAGTGCTGGGCTCCCGACCGGACGCGCAGTACGGCGACGGGCCGCTGGCGCCGTGCTCTCGCCACCCCAACTGCGCGCTCGTCCGCGTGCCGCTGGAGGCCGACCCTGATCGGGTCGAGCAGGCCGCGCGTGCCGCCGTCAACAGCGATCTGCCGTGGTGGCTGGGCCGCATCGCCTCCGTCGCGCCGACCGACGGTGGCCTCAGGGCTGAGTTTGCCGTCGGCCCGTTTCGGGACCGGCTGACGGTCGCCGTCGAGCCGGACGGCGATGGTGCGGTCGCCTGGATCCGGAGCGCGTCCGTCGTCGGGCGCAGCGACCTGGGCGTCAACCGAGCGCGCGTCCAGCGCATCATCGACGCGATCCGGGCAGAGCTGGACCACGTGGCGTCGGGCTAGAGCGCGCCGAGCGCCTGCTCGCGCCGGTCGCGCTCCTCGCGCGCGAGAAGCACCGAGGCGGGCGCGGCCCGGACGCGGCAGTCGGAGATCGGGCACCGCTCGCACGTCAGCCCCACGTCCAGCAGCGGCAGCGCCGGGTCGTCCCAGAACCGGACGCGCTCGGCGCTCGCCTCGGTCCGCCGCAGCCCCAGCGACACGGCCGAGTTGACGCCTGGCCGCAGCGCGAGCGGCCGCGCAATCGTCCAAACCACGAACTCGCTGCCGCCGCCCTCCGACTCCGCGCCCACAAACCGCTGGCGCTGGGCGCGGATCACCGGGCCCGGGTCGGTCTCGCCGCGCCCCGCCGCCCGCGCCTGCCGGCGGTCCAGCTCGGCGAGCGCCTGGAGCGAGGGCCAGCGGCGGCAGTCATGCTCGTCCGCCTCGACGCCGTACGGGACGGGGACGCGGCTCAGGTTGAACGCCTTGGTGAGCACAAACTGGTCGGCGGCGGTGCGGTGGTGGAAGCGCAGCAGGTACACCTCCTCCAGCCCCAGCGCCGACGGCACGCGCTGGGTCAAGCGGTGGAACAGCATCTCGGGCGTGGCCTCGAACCGCTCCATCAGCGCGTCGAGCGCGCCGGCGTCCCAGGCCGGCGCTTGGGCCAGGCGCGCGAGCGCGGCGTCCACGTCGTCGGCCGGCATCAGCAGCGCACCCGCGACGTACGAGCCGCGGAAGTTGTCGAGCACCTGCTCGAACCGGTCCACGCGCACCCAGGGCGACGACGGCGGCCGGTGCTGAGCGTCCAGCTCCAGAAACGCCAGCTCTCGGGCATACAGGAACGCGAGCTGAGCCGGCTGGAGCGCGCCGTTGACGTACAACGTCGGCCCGCCCCCGGTGTCGGCGCCGAGGGCCTGGCGGAAGGTGGCCAGCGCCGGGTCGGACGCCAGGCGCTCGGTGTCGACGGTGTAGCCGCGCGCCCGGAGCGCCTCTCGGAGCGCGTTGGCGCTCGTCCCGCCCACCTCGGCGCGCAGGCGGTCGGCGACCGCTTCCAGGTCGGGGAATGTGTTGCCTTGGATCTGCTGGTAGGCCCGCAGCGCCGCCAGCAGAAAGTCCTCGACGCGCGCGTCGTAGGCCCGCGTCACGTCGGAGACGGCGCGGACCAAGGCGTCGGCCTTGTCGTCGGCGGCGGCTAGAATCGCGATCAGCGCCTCAGGGTCGACGCCGAACAGCCCGAACGGGAAGGACCGGACAAGCGGGCTGTCGATGGCGCTCTTGACCGGGTCCAGCCCTTTGTCGACGCGCAGCGAGACCAGGTCGTCGTAGGCCACGCCGAGCGCGTGCGCCAGGTCGACCAGCTTGTCGGGCTTGGGGTACTTCTTGCCCTTCTCGATCTCGGACAGGTAGCTCACCGACAGGCCCGCGCGGCCGGCGACGTCCTTGAGCCCCAGGCCCTGGGACTGGCGGAGCGAGCGGAGCTTGACGCCCAGGATGAGGCGGAGGCGATCGGGCACGAGAGTTCGCTGGCAGCGGAACGGGGGCAGAAAGATCGGGCCAGGCTGGCTAAAAATGGAGCTCAGCGAAATTACGCTTGCGCCGCAGCGCGTCATGACCGTACCCTCAGCGAAGTTTCGCTAGCGACTCTCTTCTCCCCTGCCCATGCCGTTCCAGCCCACTCCCACCGCCGCCGACGGCGTCACCCTCCACCTCGGCGCCGACACCGAGGCGGCCCGGCGCGTGCTCACACCGGACGCCCTGGCGCTCGTGGCCACCTTGCACCGCGCCCTCGACGCCGAGCGTCAGTCGCTGCTGGCCGCGCGCGCCGAGCGCCAGGCCGCCTGGGACGCCGGAGCGCTCCCCGAGCGCGTCACGACGCCCGAGGCGTCCGGCGACTGGCGCGTCGCGCCGCTGCCCGACGACCTGCTGACGCGCCGCGTCGAGATCACCGGGCCGGTCCACGACGCCCGCATGGTCATCAACATGCTGTCGCGCGGCGCCGACGGCCACCGCGCCGACGCGGCGATGGTGGACTTCGAGGACAGCTTGAAGCCGTCGTGGGCAAACGTGATGGCGGGCGTCGAGAACGTCGCCGCCGCCGCCCGAGGCGACCTGCAAGCCGTCAAGACCGACGCCGGCGGGGCCGTCGTCAAGACGTACACCCTCGACCCGGACGACATGCCGGTCCTGATGGTGCGCGTGCGCGGCCTGCACCTGGCCGAGTCCAACGTGCGCGTGGACGGCCAGCCGGTCGCGGCGGGGCTACTTGACCTGGCGCTGTGCGCCGTCCACTCGGTCCCGGCGCTGCTCCAGCGCGGCACGACGCCCGCCTACTACGTGCCCAAGGTCGAGCACCACACCGAGGCGCGCTGGTGGGACCGCCTGTTCGCGCTCGTCGAGGACGGGCTGGGCCTGGACCGCAGCACGATGCGCGCCACGTTTCTGATCGAGACGCTGCCCGCCGCGCTCCAGATGGAGGCCATCCTGTACGAGATCCGGGCCCACGCCGCCGGCCTCAACGGCGGCCGCTGGGACAAGATTTTTTCGGACATCAAATGCCTACGAGCCCATCCGGACCGGGTGCTCGCTGACCGCGCGACGATCGGCATGAACCGGCCCTGGATGCGCGACTACGCGCGCGAGCTGATCGCGGTCTGCCACCGCCACGGCGCGTTCGCGATGGGCGGCATGGCCGCCTTCACGCCCGGCCGCGACCCCGAGCGCCGCGCCGAGCAGACCGCCAAAGTCGTGGCGGACAAAGAGTTCGAGGCCTCCATCGGCCACGACGGCTGCTGGGTGTCGCACCCCTACTTTATTGGGCCCGCGCTCCAGCCGTTCCTGAAAACCTTGGGTGGCGCGCGCAACCAGCTGGGCGTCATCCCCTACCTCGACGCGCCCGACCTGGTGCCCCAGGGCAGCGGCCCGTACACGATGGACGGGTTGAGGACCAACGTCCGCGTGGGCATCGCCTACCTCAAGGGCTGGAACGACGACGTCGGCTGCGTGGCCTGGGACGACCTGATGGAGGACCTGGCGACACTCGAGATCAGCCGCGGCCAGACGTTCCAGTGGCGCGCCAACGCCGTGACGCTGGAGTCGGGCGAGACCGTCACCGACGCGCTCGTGGCCCAGGTGTTCGAGCAGGAAGCCGCCCAGATCGCCGACGAGATGGCCGAGGTGGCCGCACCCGGCGCGGCCGACGCCGAGCGCGCAGCCGTCGCCCAGGCCGCCGCCGACGCGCGCGCCGTCTTTCTGGAGCGCGAGATGCGCTCTTTCCTGTCGCTCGCCTCCGACCTGGCGCCGGTCTCGACCACGCCCAGCGGCGACGGCGCCTCCGCCGACGCCGTGCCTGCAACTGCCCGCCCCGCCTAGCCCGCCTCGGGGGCGCCACGCCCCCACCCACCACGTCCCATTTCTCAACGCCCCCTCGACTCCCCATCTCATGGAACTCAACGCTGCCCGCATCGCCACCGCCGACGCCCTCGCCCACAGCTGGGCCACCGACCCCCGCTGGGACGGCATCGAGCGCCCCTACACCCCCGACGACGTGCTCGCCCTGCGTGGCAGCGTCCACGTCGAGCACAGCCTGGCCCGCTTGGGCGCCGAGCGGCTCTGGGAGCTGATGAACGAGCGCGGGACGGTCCGCGCGCTCGGCGCCATGACCGGAGGGCAGGCCGTCCAACAAGTCAAGGCCGGGCTGGAGGCCATCTACCTC
Organism: Rubricoccaceae bacterium; assembly: GCA_963757585.1. Classification (GTDB taxonomy): domain Bacteria; phylum Bacteroidota; class Rhodothermia; order Rhodothermales; family Rubricoccaceae; genus Rubrivirga. The sequence continues at coordinate 1,041,851 of CAVWRT010000005.1, read as the reverse complement.
AGCGGCTGGCAGGTCGCCGCCGACGCCAACCTGGCCGGCCAGGTCTACCCCGACCAGAGCCTGTATCCCGCCAACTCGGTCCCCCAGGTCGTCGAGCGGATCAACAACGCGCTCTTGCGTGCCGACCAGGTCGCCGTGGCCGAGGGCGGCGACGACGCGACGCACTACCTCGCCCCCATCGTCGCCGACGCCGAGGCGGGCTTTGGCGGCGCCCTGAACGCGCACGAGCTGATGAAGTCGCTCATCGCGGCCGGCGCCGCGGGCGTCCACTTCGAGGACCAGCTGGCGTCGGAGAAGAAGTGCGGCCACCTGGGCGGCAAGGTGCTCGTCCCGACCGGCGAGTTCATCACCAAGCTGGTCGCCGCGCGCCTCGCCGCCGACGTCGCCGGCGTGCCGAGCATCCTGATCGCGCGGACCGACGCGGACAGCGCGACGCTGATGACCTCGGACGTGGACGCGCGCGACCGGCCGTTCATCAAGGCCGACGCCGAGCGGACGTCGGAAGGCTTCTTCCCCGTCACGAACGGCCTGCAGGCCGGCATCGCTCGGGGCCTAGCCTACGCCCCCTACGCCGACCTGCTGTGGATGGAGACCAGCCACCCCGACCTGGACGAGGCGCGCGCCTTCGCCGACGCCATCCACGCTCAGTTCCCGGGCAAAAAGCTGGCGTACAACTGCTCGCCCAGCTTCAACTGGAAAGCACGGCTGGACACCGACACCATCGCCCGCTTCCAGCGCGAGCTGGGCGAGATGGGCTACGCCTTCCAGTTCGTCACGCTGGCCGGTTTCCACGCCCTCAACTACTCCATGTTCGACCTGGCGCACGGCTACGCCGCGTCGGGCATGACGGCCTACTCGGAGTTGCAGGAGCGCGAGTTCGGCGCCGAGGACCGGGGCTACACCGCCACGCGCCACCAGCGCGAGGTCGGCACGGGCTACTTCGACCGCGTCCGCGACGTGGTGTCGGGGGGCACCGCCTCGACGGGCGCGATGAAGCACTCGACCGAGGCCGCGCAGTTCTAGTCCCTCCGCCTCGGCGAACCGACCGCGGGGTCTGGCAGGCGCGACGCCCGCCGGACCCCGTTCGCGTTCTGGGCGTGCACAAGCCCTCACCCTGTGCCCTCCCATGTCTGTACCCAGCGCCCCGCTTTCGTTCGACCCCCAGCACCTCATGGAGGTGATGGCGAGCCAGGGCGCGGCCGGCCTCAAGCTGCCGCCGCCCATCTTCACCGACATGGAGACCGAGGTGCGCGACTACCGCCCCGGCGACACCGAGGCGGGCGGGGTCGGCGCGTCCATGACGGCGCGCTTTCCGGTTTTGGAGCGCTACCAAAACCCGATGGGCGTGATGCAGGGCGGCATGGTGGCCGCGGCCGTCGACGGCGTGATCGGTCCCCTCAGCTACCTGGTCGCCCCGCCGTCGGTGACGTCGCAGCTGACCATGACGTACCTCGCGCCGGCGAGCGAGGGGACGGAGTTTGTCGAGGTCACGGCCCGGCTGGTGTCGCGCGCCGGGCGCCAGCTGGTGTTCGACGCGACCGTGACCGCGCCGGACGGGACCGAGATCGCCGTCGCCCGGGCGTCCCAGACGATCGTGCGACGGCGCTAGCCGACCTCGTAGACCGTCACCGGCGGGCCGCTCGCGGGGTCGAAGCGGCACCCGGCCTCGGCGCCGACGGCCGCCAGCGCGCCCGCGTCCAGGCCGCCCGCCTCCACCTCGGGCCAGCGCGCGTGCATGGCGCCGAGCGCAAAGTGAGCCCCCGAGCCCTGCGCCCAGAAGCGGGTAAACTCGTGCACCTCGCGCATGTCGTAGACGCCGAAGATGCCCGTCGGGCTGGCGATCAGCAGCGACACCTGGGTGCTCTCGTAGGGGTCGCCGTCCTGGTCGGTCTCGGGCAGCAGGTAGTACTCGTCCTTTAGAATCGGGTGGAGCACGCGGAACGTCTCGAAGATGCCCCGGCGGCTGCCCAGGTCGGCGTCCTCGAGCCGCTCGAGCGCGTCTTGGATCACCAGGTGGTGCGCCGTGTAGCCGACGATGCCCACCACGCTGTCCCCAATGTGGACCACCTTTTCGCCGGCCGCGTCGAGGTCGGGCGGAAGTCGCAGGCCGTCGAACGAGGTCAGCGCGTCGGTCGCGAGCGCGGTGCCGCTGGCCGTGCGGACGGCGGTGATGGTGGACATGGCGAGTCGGGAACGTGGGGAGCGAGACTCGGCCGGCAGATGCCCAGCGCCGTCGCTTACAGGTAAAGCAGCGTGGCCGTGGCGAAAAAGATCGCCAGGCCCAGGATGTCGTTCGAGACCGTGATAAACGGCCCCATCGCGAGCGCCGGGTCGATGCCGACGCGGTTGAGCACCAGCGGCACCGTCGCCCCGATCAGCGTCGAGAGCACGATCACGATCTGGAGCGCGATCGCCGCCGTCAGCGCCAGCCGCCGGGTGTCGTCGCCCAGGCCCGAGGCGAGCACGATCGCGGCCAGCGCGACCGCCAGCACGGCACCGTTGATCAGCGCGACGGCCAGCTCCTTGCCGATGCGGCGCGCCAGGTCGCCGCGCCACAGGTCGCCCGAGGCCAGGCCCTGGACCGCGATCGCCGACGACTGGATGCCCGCATTGCCCGCCATCGCCATCACGATCGGGATGAACAGCGCCAGAACCGGCGCGACGGCCAGGGCCTCCTCGTACCCCACGATCACCAAGCCCGACACGTAGGCGCCGACGAGCCCCAGCAGCAGCCACACCAGCCGGCCGCGGCTAACCGCGAACACGTTCGACGACAGCTCCTCCTCGCCCGTGATGCCGACGGCGCGCTGCAAGTCCTCCTCGGCCTCCTCCCGGATCACGTCCACCACGTCGTCGATGGTGATGCGGCCCAGCAGGCGGCCGCCGGCCGAGACCACGGGCAGCGCCACCAGGTCGTAGCGCTCCATGATGCGCGCCACCTCCTCCTGGTCCAGGTCGGGCTCGACCGACACCACGTCGGTGTCGGCGATCTCGGCGACGGGCCGGTCGGCGCGCGACAGCAGCAGCCGCTTGAGCGAGATCGCGCCCACGAGCCGGCCCTCGTCGTCCACGGCGTAGACCGCGAACACGGGATCGACCGCCTCGGCCTGCTCCCGGACCGCCTCGGTCGCTTGGGCGACGGTCGCCGTCGTCGGGATGGCGACGACCTCGGTTGCCATCAGCCCGCCGGCCGTGTCCTCGCCGTAGCTCAGGAGCGCCTCGACGTCGCTGGCGTCCTCCAGGCGGACGAGCACGTCGTCGGCCTGGGTGATGTCGACGTCGGCCAGGACATCGGCCTGGTCGTCGGTCGCGAGCGGGTCGATCAAGGCCACCAGGTCGGCGGTCGACAGGCCGTCGAGCAGGTCGATCCGCTCGGCGCTCTCCAGCTCGGGCAGCGTCTGGCTGGTGATCTCGTCGGGCAGCCAGCGGAAGGCGACGCGCGCCAAGTCCTGGGGCAGGTGCCGCAGCAGCGACGCCACGTCGGCCGCGCGCAGGTCCGCGACCAGGTTGAGCACGTGGCCGCGGTGCCCCGCCTCGATGAGTTCGGCGACGGCCTCGACCAGCTCGTCGTTGACGACGAGCGCGGCGGGATCCAGGGTGGCAGGCTCAGTCAACGTGGAGCATTCGGGCGAGAGTGACAAAGTCCGACGGCGTGACGGCCTCGGGGCGCAGCGTGGCAAAGGCGCCCAGGTCGGCGCCGGCGGTGGCCGCGAGCGCGCCCAGGCTGTTGCGCAGCATTTTGCGCCGCTGCCCGAACGCGGCCCGGACCACGCGCTGGAGCGCGGGGAGCGGGACGTCGGGCGGGTCGGCCGCCTGAAAATCGATGGCCACGACGGCGCTCTCGACGTTGGGCGGCGGGTGGAACGCCTGGCGCGGCACGTCGAACAGCAGCGTCGTGCGGGCGTAGAGCGCGAAGTACACCGAGAGCGTGCCGTAGGTCTTGCTGCCGTGCGGCGCCGCCAGCCGGTCGGCGACCTCTTTCTGCACCATCACGACCGCTCGGGCGAGCGACTGCCGCGCGTCGAGCAGGGCGAACAGGATGGGCGAGGTGATGTAGTACGGCAGGTTGCCGACCACGTGCAGCCCGGCTTGGGCGGCCGCCGGCGGAGCCTGGGCGCCCGCGTCGCTCGCCTGGGCTGCCAGCGCGCGCCAGTCGGCGTCGAGCACGTCGACGTGGCGCAGGTCGAGGCGGGGGAAGCGGCGCCCGAGGTGGGCGACGGCCTCGGCGTCCACTTCCAGCGCTGTCAGGTCGGGAAAGCGGCGCAGCAAGTCGCCCGTCAGCGCGCCCTCGCCCGGGCCGATCTCGACCACGCGCCCGCCCGCCGGCGCCTGGACCGCGTCCACGATGCGCCGGACGGCTTCCGGGTCGGTCAGGAAGTGCTGGCCGAGGCGTTTCTTGGGGCGGACGGACACGGTGGGCGGCGGGGGACACCGCAGAGTAGGCGCGCCACGCCGCGGTGCCGTCTCCGGCCTCAACCTCCATCCTCTATTCTCCGTCCGCCTCGGTCTCGCCGCGGGCCCAAGAGCGTGCCCCCGAGCCCACCGAGGCGGGCGCGGCTAGCCGGCGGGGTGGCCGCGGCGGTACCACAGCAGGCCCGCCAGCGCGATCACGCCCAGGTACGCCAGCAGCGCCGCGATCGACGAGACAATCACGCCCTGCGAGCGCGCCTCGGGCTGGTAGCGCATGGTCACGATCAGGTCTCGGCCGGCGGGCACCGGGATGCCACGCAGCAGGTAGTTGGCGCGGACGATCGGGACGGGCTCGACGCCGATCGTCGCCGTCCAGCCCGCCGGGTAGTAGACCTCGCTCGCCACCAGCAGGCGCGGCCGGTCTGTCGTGACGCGGTAGACCACCTCGTCGGGATCGAAGCGCTCCAGCGCCACCGCCGTGCGGCCCGAGTCGGCGGCGGCGCCCGAGAGCGCGCCCACGTCCAGCCCCTGCGCGTCGGCGAGGTACGCGACCTGGCGCAGGTCGGTGGCCGGGTCCCGGATAAGCTCCGCCACGGCCTTGTCGTTGACGGCCACGGCCACCGAGTCGACCAGGAAGGCGCGCGGCAGCGCCGACGAGTCGACCGAGACCACCAAGCCCGTGGCCGGGTCCTGGAACACGGGCTCGGCGCCGGGGACCGTGCCGGGCAGGACGAGGTAGCGCGTCGACATCAAGCGCAGCGCGTTGCGGTTCAGGCCCGTCTCGTCGTCGGGCAGGAGCCGGTCGAAGTAGTCCTGGATCAGCGCCAGCTTGGCGCCGTGGTAGCCGCCCACGGACTCGTAGAAGTAGCTCGGGACGGCGTTCTGGGACCAGTTGGCCGGCAGCACGCGGAAGCGCCCGGGCCCGCCCGCCTCGGCGACGCGCTCCATCACGAAGCGGTCCGCGTCGGTCGGGCGGATCTGCGAGTCGATGCGCGACGTGCGCTTGAGCGCCTCGATGTCGTCGCTGAAGTAGCGCCGGTCCACGCCCCACAGGTCCACGGTCACCAGCAGCCCCAGGACTGCGGCGACGGCCCAGCCCGGGATGGTCTCGCGCAGGTGCGCCACGATCACCCCGACGGCCAGCACCAGAAAGAGCAGCGAGCGCAGCGCGTCCGACGAGAACAGCGACTCGCGCTCGCCCTCGACCTCCGACAGGTACTGCCCGGCGGCCTGCCGCACCTGCAGGTCGTCCACGGACAAGCCGTTTTGCTGCGCGATCGCGGTCGCGACCTGGGCGCCCTCGCCCGGCTTGGCAAAGTCCAGACCCGCGCCGCCGGTAACCCACAGGCCGCCAATCAGCAGCGCGAAGAGCGCGCCGGCGCCCAGCACGATGCGGCGCTTGCGGGTGTCCGCCTCGGGCGAGGCCTCGGTGCGCTGGATGTAGTAGGTGCCCCAGCCAGCCAGCAGCGCGACCAGCAGCACGGCCACCGACAGCCAGGTCTCGGGCACGCGGAAGGCGTCGAAGAGCGGCAGCAGCTCGAACGCCGGCCGGTTCAGGAGCGGAAGGTTCTCGCCGAGCGAGAACCCGACCATGACCAGCGTGCCGACGACGAATGCCAGGACGGAGCGCCGCGTCACGCCGATGGCGCCGACGAGCGCCAGCAGCGCGATCACCGGCCCGACGTAGTGCGGCCCGGCCGTGAACGGCTTGGCGCCCCAGTACGTCCCGCCGCCGCCGCCGTAGGCGCCCGGGATCACCAGCGTCAGCAGCTCGCCAAAGCCCTGGCTCCACGACATCGCGTACTCCCAGGCCAGCCCGCCGCCAGGCCCGGCCGCGCGCGTCGTGAAGGCTTTGTACTCGGCCTGCATCAGGTACGGGTCCGCGACCATCGCCAAGGCGACTGCGGAGCCCGCGGCCAGCAGCCCCGTCGAGGCGGCAAACGTCACCCCTCTGCCTTCTCGGATCGCCGAGACGCCTTCGGCGATCCACCAGATGATGGCCGCGAACACGACGTAGTACGTGATCTGGACGTGGCCGGCGCGCAGGTTGACGGACGCCGCGATCGCGAACAGCAGCATCAGCAGCCCGCTCATCATCTTGGTCGTCTCCGGCGGCCGGCGGACCACGGCGGCAAAGGCGTAGAGCAGCCAGGGCGCGTACGCGAGCGCGACGAACTTGGTGTTGTGCCCAGCGCTCAGGATGATCGGCAGGTAGGTCGACAGCCCGAAGCCGACCGCGCCCACGACGCCGGCGAGCTTGGACCGCGTGAGGTACAACACCAGCAGGTACGTCCCGATCAGCAGCACCAGCATGTGCGCCACCGGCCACAGGCCGGCCTTGCGCAGCAGGTTGACGGCCGTGTCCACGCCGGCCACGCGCGACCCGCTCAGGATCATGGTGCCCGGCATCCCCCCGAACATGTTGGGCGCCCACTCGCTGGGATGGCCGGTGGCCCGTTCGTGCGCCAGCATCGCCTCGGCGCCGGCCGCCCACTGGACGGTGTCGCCGCCGATCAGCGCCTTGCTGCCGAACGTGGCCGGCGCGTAGAAGCCGAGCGCGACCAGCACGAGCGCGCCGATGCAGATCGCGTGCTGGACGCCGGGCCTCTGGCGCTCCCACCACGTGTCCTCGCGCACGACCGCGCCCGTGCGGCGGACGCGGCTGCGGCTTTTCCAGACGTCGTTGCCTTCCAGCGGGGCCGGGCCGGCGCCGGCGCCCGGAGCACTCTTTCTCAGCTTGGCCATCTAGACGGAGGTGGGGCGGTGCGCGTCGCGCTGGCGGAGCACGCGAGCCGTTTGGGAGCGCAGGGTGTTGGGATCCACACGCACGGTCCGGATCGCTCGGACGGGTGCAGGCGCCGAGATCAACGCCACGTCCAGGCGGACGCGCTCTTCGGGTGGCGAGCACACCTGGGTAAAGACCTCGGAGCCCAGGGCGCCCACCACGTAGACGTAGACGGTGTCGCCCAGGACGACGGCGTCGAACCGCGTCGGCGCGGAGTTCTGGAACACGAACGACTCCGCGTTGAACCCGAGGCGGACCGTGCCGTCGCCCGAGGGCACCGGGTTGGCGTCGAGCCCGGCGCGGACGTAGACGTCCAGGCTGGGGTAGAGCGTGTCGACAAACGCGACCGTGAGCGTGTCGCCTATCAGGCCCGCCTGGGCCTGGAGCGTGCCGGTGCTCTCCAGCGTCTCAGTGTCGAAGGAGCAGTCGTTGAACAGGCATCCGCCCAGGCTCAGGGCTATCGCCAGCGATAAGAGTCGTGCCATCCCGGAGGGTGCAGAGAAGCGCCAAGATAGCCGCCCACACTCCGCGTCCGTTTACGCGTGCTGGGTCAGTTCGGCATCCAGCACGCCGCGGACCTGGTCGGCCAGGGCGGAGGCGTCGGTGCGCCGGAGCGCCGCCGTCTCGATGGGCGCGCCGATGACGAACCGCGTCCGCCCCGGCCGGGCGGCCGACGCCCGCAGGTCCAGCACGCCCGCGTGGCCCACAACCGTGACCGGCACGACGGGGACGCCCGCCTCGATGGCGAGCACGAAGGGGCCACGCATGAACGGCAGCATCGCGTGGCCGTAGCTGCGGCCGCCCTCGGGGTAGAGCAGCACCGACTCGCCCTGGCGGATCCGGTCGGCGACGGCGCGCAGGTCGGCGACGGCCTGGCGCGGGTTGTCGCGCGATATGAACAGGCACGCCGTCTTGTCCAGCACCCAGCCGACGATCGGCCAGCCGCGCAGCTCGTGCCGGGCGACGAACAGGAACGGGCGCGGCATCACCGCCGAGGCGACCGCGATGTCGAGCAGGTTGATGTGGTTGGACACGAACACGACCGGGCCAGCGGGCAGCGGCGCCTGCTGCTCGACCTCGACGCGGACGCCGCACGCGGGCAGGATGGCGCGCGCCCAGGGCCGCATCCAGGTGCGCAGCGTCCGGGCCGTCGGCTCGAACGCCGAGTGGAGCACCAGCAGGGGGCTCAGGACAAGCGTGACGAGCAGCGACCACGCCACCGCCCAGCCGTACCACAGGCGATGGGCCAGCGTCGGCGGAGGCGGCTCGATGTGAAGACCGCGGCGCCTCATCACCGCCCCGCGGTGCGCGCGGCCTGGACGAGCGCCGTCGCCGTCGCCAGGCCGGCCGTCCGCGCCGGATGCGGCAGGCGGTCGATGACCAGGGGGCCTTCCGCGCCCGCCGCCGACAGCGCTCGGAGGTGCTCATTCCAGTCCATGCCCTCGCCTCCGCGCAGCGCATCAACGACGCTGACGCAGATGGGCACCTGGCCCGCCTCGGCCAAGGCGGCGAGGCCCTGGGCCGGCGCCTCGCCGTGTTCGAGCGCGTCGGCCGGGCGCCAGTCGGCGCCGAGCGCCGGGTGGTCGGCCGCGCGCAGCAGATCGGCCAGGGCGCGGCCGGTCGCGACCGCCGTCCCGGCTTCGTTGCGGATCGCCAGGCGCAAGCCGTGCCGAGCCGCGCGGTCGCCGGCTTGGTGCAGCGCGCCGGCGGCGTGCGCCGTGTCCGGGTCGGCCGCGAGCGCACCGAGGCGGACCACCCCGCAGCCGAACCGCGTGCAAAACGCGGCGACCGCGTCGAGCGCGTCGAGGTCGTCCAGCCACCCCGCGCGCGACGCCGCGCGCCCCTCGAACAAGCCCGGGTCGATGGCCAGCACGGGCACCTCGGCCTCGTCCAGGCGCCGCCGGAGCGGCCCCTCGGTGATCTCGGGCACCCGGCCGCCGCCGACGGTCCGCAGCACGACGCCGTCCAGGCCCCAGAGCAGTGTCAGGCGGACCGCGCGCGCGGCGTCCGAAGTGGCGGTGTCCGTCGTCCAGGCCGTCATCATGGGGCGGATGTGGTGTCGGAGCGCGCCGGCCGGCGCGCTTGGTCGATGATGGCGTCCAAGATGCCCTGCGCCAGATCCAGCGCGTCCGCGCCGGGCACGATGCGAATGGCGGGGAGGTCCTGGACCGTGGCCCCGGTCTCGCCCACCTGGATCACGGCGCGGACGCTGTCGCGCGGCCAGACGCCCAGTCGGAGCGCGGCCTCGGCGCCTCGCGTGCCGCTCCACAGCGCCACCAGGACGGTCCGCTCCGGCACCGTCGCCCACTCGGACCGCTCGACGAGCACGCGCGCCGCCTCCAGCAGCGGCGCGGCGTGGGGGCCGTCGGCCTCGGTCCCGACAACCACCAGGTCGGGCCGGGCCAGAGGGTGGCGCCCGGGGACAAAGCCGGCCAGCACCGGTCCGTTCTCGCCGAAGCGGGGGTGGCGCGCGTCTGGGCGCCCCAGGTCCGCGAGCGGCGTCAGGCCGTTCCGCGCGAACGCGCGAGCGATGCGAGCGCGCCGCTCGCCCGGCGACGACGCCGAGGCGAGCGAGTCGGCAAGCGACGCGAGCGCCTGCGTGGACGGGACCGCCGCGGGGCCCGTGGAGACGGGCTCGGCGCCGGTGCAGGCCGCCAGCACGGCCATCGCCGCGAGCAGAGAGTAAACGCGCATAGCGGACGGCGGAGGTCGCCACCCGGCCCGCCTCGGGCGCGGGACGGGGGCAGTGGCGGGAGCGGGCGCCGCAGCGGGTGGGCAGCGAACCGGCGGCCGGCGACCCGGCGGCCAACGAAAAGGGGGCCGCCCGGCAACTGCCAGACGGCCCCCACGGGCGGAGCCCGATGGGCCTAGTTGAAGCCGATCGAGAGGCCAGCCGTGAAGCCGATCTTGGGCTTGACGGAGTTGGCGCCGCCGATGCCGAGGCCGTACTCGAAGTACTCGTCAGGCGTGGCGCCCTTGATGTAGATCGAGGCCGGGAGGCTGGGCGGGGAGATGCGCAGGTACGGCACCACGGTGCCGATGTGGCTGCCGATGCCGTCGACGGTGCCCACGTTCTGCAGCGTCGGCGCGTCGAAGCGCGTCTGGAGCTGGAACGCCGCGCCGATCTCGCCGATGCCGAACCGCAGGCCGGTGCCGAAGGCGAAGTTCAGGAAGTCGCCTCCCTCGAACAGGTCGGTGTTCTCGCCGCTCTCGAGCGCGTAGTAGTCGATGCCACCGAACAGGCGGAAGCGCTCGCTCGGGTAGTCGAAGTCAGCGCCGAAGAAGATCGCGTCGCGACCGTCGGAGTTGGCGAGGTCGGTGGGGACGCCACCGGCGATCGTCTGCTCCTCGCCCAAGTCGAAGGCGTAGCCGCCGTGGATGCCCAGGACGCGGCCACGGGCCGTGCCGTAGACCTTGACCTGCTGCAGCCCGAAGGAGCTCTCCAGGTCGCCGATGGCCGTGCTGTTGGGCTGGTTGATCGCGTTGAGCTCGTTCTTGGCGATGCCCAGCTGAGCGCCAGCGCCGATGGCGAACTTGGGCAGGCTCAGAAAGTTGATCTGCGCGCCGACGGCGATGCGCTGCGAGACGGCCTCGCGCTGGCCCAGCGCCGAGACGCCGTTGAACGTCAGGTCCTGGGTCTCACCCGAGCGGTCGTAGATGTCCTCCGCGGTGCCGTAGGCGTACTGAACCCAGAGCTTGATCGGGGCGACGGCAACGGGCCGGCCCATCGCGTAGGTGTCGACGGTGATCGACTTGGGATCCTGGTCAGCGGTCTCGAAGACGCCGGGGGTGGCCACCGACTCCGTGGTCGGCTTGTCAGTGTCGGGGTTCTTTTTGTCGTCACCCGTGCCATCCGGCGGGGTGAGAGCGAGCGATCCGGCGATCAGGCCGGCGAGTGCTACGTGTAGCATGGGGGACCTCGTTAAAGGGGGGAACGGGGAGTGGAAGAGCGGGGTGAAACTACAGACAACCGGAGGAATCGGCGGTCCGGTGTCTGCTCCTAAGCAGATTCCCCCAGGAGAGTTCCGGTCACGTTTCCAGGATGGGCCCGAATCCACTGGTTTTGGAGCATTCCCGCTGGGACGTTCTACCTTCTTCGCGCACCCTCCCCACGCCGATGGACTCCCCGGCCTCCGCCGCCCACGACCTTCTCGCCCGAGAGCGGTCCCTGCTCGGCCGCCTCGGCGAGCTGCTGGACCAGGCCCAGGCACCCGACGACACGCGCCGCCGCCTGGCCGACCTGGCGCGCACGCTCGACGAGCTGTTCCTGCTGGTCGTCGCCGGCGAGTTCAACGCCGGCAAGTCGACGGTCGTGAACGCGCTGTTCGGGCGGCGCGTCATGGAAGAAGGCCCCGTCCCCACGACCGACAAGATCACGGTCCTGAAGCACGGGCCGGAGGCGACGCACCGGCGCAGCGAGTTCATCACCGAGCGCCACTTTCCGCACCCGCTGCTGGAAAGCCTGGCCCTCGTCGACACGCCGGGCACCAACTCCATCGTCAAGGAACACCAGGCGCTCACCGAGGACTTTGTGCCGCGCGCCGACCTGGTGCTGTTCGTGACGTCCTACGACCGCCCCTTGAGCGACTCCGAGCGGACGTTTCTGGAGTACATCCGCGGCGCCTGGGGCAAGCGCCTGGTCGTGATCGTCAACAAGGCCGACCTGGCCGAGACCGAGGCGGCGCTGGCCCAGGTCTTGGGCCACGTGCGCGACGGGCTGGCCCGCATCTTTGCCGAGGCGGGCATCCCCGACGCGGGCTCGCCGCTCATCTTCCCGGTCGCCGGCCGCCTCGCGCTCCAGGCCAAGGAGGCCGCCGGCGGCGACGAGAGCTACCGCGCCGATCCGCGCTGGGAGGCGTCCCGCTTCGGACCGTTCCAGCGCTTCCTGACCGAGACGCTGACCGAGGGCGACCGCTTGGCGATCAAGCTCTCGACGCCGCTCGACGCCGCGGCGACGCTGCTGGCCGACACCCGCACCCGCTTGGACGCGCAGCGCGACGTGCTCACGACCGACGAGAAGGAACTGGCGGCGCTCAACGCCCGCTTCCACGAGGTCCGCGAGGCGCTCGCCGAGATCACCCAGCGCGCCGTCTCGGACGTCGACCGCGAGCTGCTGGAGATGGAAAAGCGGGGCACGCGCTTTCTGGACGACACGATCCGGGTGTCGCGCCTCAACCTGATTCGGGACCGCAACGCGTTCCGGGAGGAGTTCGACCGCCAGGTCATCCGCGACGCCGAGGGCCGCATCGAGACGCGCCTGGGAGAGGCCGCCGACGCCCTGCTGCGCCGCGTGTTCGAGCTGTGGAACGAGACCTACACGCGCCTCTCCGACCTGAGACGCGGCGCCCAGGGCAAGGCGGAGGGCGCCTTTATGTACGACCGCGACGAGGTGCTGCGCGACGTGCTCCGGGAGGCCCGCCGCACGATCGACCAGTACGACATGGGCGAGGAGGCCCGGCGCCTGCTGGAAAACGCGCGCTCGGCGCTGACCGTCAGCGGCGCGACGGCGGTCGGCATCGGGGCCGTGGCGGTCGTGCTGATCGCGACGACGGCCTTCGACGTCACCGGCGGCTTGCTGGCCACGGGCGCGCTGGCCACGCTGGGGTTCGTGGTGCTGCCAGCCCAGCGGCGCCGCGCCGTCAAGGACTTTTCGGCGCGCGTCGACACGCTGCGCGCCGAGCTGCGGACCGGCCTGGACCGCGAGCTAAACGAGGAGGTCGAGGCCGCCGTCGGCAAGGTGCGCGCCCTCGTCAAGCCCGTCGCCGCGCTGGCGCTCGACGCGCGTGCGGCGCTGGACGACCAGGCGGGCCAGATGGACCAGATCGCCGCCGACGCCGACGCCCTGCGCGCCGACGTGCGGCGCCAGTTCGGCGCCGGCGAGATGTCGGAGGCGTAACGGTGCCGCGGCGAGACGTGCCGCGCCCTGCGGTCTCGGTCAGCCGCCCTCGGTTAGCCGCCCTCGGTCAGCCGCCCTCGCGGTACAGTCTCTCCTGGGCGATGATCGCGCGCACGCCATCCGGGACGAGGTAGCGCACCGTCTGGCCCGCCGCCACGCGCGCCCGGAGGGCGGTGCTCGACAGGTCCAGCGGCGGCCCGTCCACGACCGTGACCGCCTCGGCCAGCCACCCCGGCAGGCTCCCGAGGCGGACCGAGTCGCCGGGACGGCGGTACACGACCAGCCGTGCCAGGCGCGCGATCTCGCGCGGCGCGCGCCACGTCTCGAAGCTCGCCAGGCTGTCGCCGCCGATCACGAGCGCGAGGCCGCCCGCTCGGGCAAGCTGCCGGACGGTGTCGACGGTGTAGCTGACGCCGTCGCGCTGGATCTCCAGGTCCGAGGTCTCGAAGCGGTCGTTGCCCTGGGTCGCGGCCTCGACCATCGCCAGGCGCAGCTCAGGCCGCGTCTGCGCGCGCGCGCGCTTGTGAGGCGAGGTCGCGGCGGGCATCCAGACGACGCGGTCCAGGCCGGCGGCGTCGGCGCAGGCTTCTGCCACGGCCAGGTGCCCGAGGTGGGGCGGGTCGAAGGTGCCGCCGAACAAGCCCGTCATCTGTCGCGATGGGAATGAGATGCCACGTGGGACGCCAAGATCGGTGCGCTTGCTTGCCGTGCGCCCTCGTCTTCGCAGAATCCCCCGATCTGAAGGCCCACGGCGTCCCTAGATTTTCGGGCTCCGTTCCGCGCCCCTGCCGCGGCCTGCCCGACCTCGGGACCGCCAGCGACAGGGCCAAGCCCGCACCCTGATGTACGCAATCGTCGAGATCGCTGGAAAGCAGTTCAAGGCCGCCGAAGGCGACCGCCTCTACGTCCCCCGCCTCAAGGGCGAGGTGGGCGACTCGCTCACGTTCGACCGCGTCCTGCTGGTCTCGGGCGACGACGGCGTCCAGGTGGGCGCCCCCGTCGTGTCCGGCGCCTCGCTCGCGGCCGAAGTCCTGGGCCACGTCAAGGGCGACAAGATCATCGTGTTCAAGAAGAAGCGCCGCAAGGGCTACAAGGTTAAGAACGGCCACCGCCAGCCCTACACCCAGATCAAGATCGGCGCGCTGTCGCTGAACTAAGCTCCGCAGACCCAGCTAGCCCCCCACTGACATGGCACACAAAAAAGGCGTAGGCTCGTCCAAGAACGGACGCGACTCCAACCCCAACATGCTCGGCGTCAAGTCGCCGGGCGGCGCGGTGATCCACGCCGGCACCATCATCGTCCGCCAGCGCGGCACCAAGTTCCACCCCGGCGTCAACGTCGGCCGTGGCAACGACGACACGCTGTTTGCCAAGGCCTCGGGCCGCGTCCGCTTCGCGGGCAAGGGCGGGCGCAAGTACGTCCACATCGACGCCGTCGAGGCCTAGCCCCGACACGCCCTGCCTCGATACCGAGGCGGGCACACCTGGGACGCCCCTGCTGCTTCGGCGGCGGGGGCGTTCTCCGTTGAGGACGCTGACCGCGGCGGAGTGATCCTGCGAGCGCCGGGACGCGTTCTCGCCGCACACGGCACGCCCCCTCCGGTTTCTTCTCTGACCCCGATGCCCCTCCGCCCTGCCTTGATCGTCTTCGACCTCGACGACACGCTCCTCGACCACCGCGCTGCCGAGCGCGCCGCCCTGGCCGACGTCCACGAGTTGCACCGACGGCACATCGGCCACCACGACTTGGCCCACGTTCAGGACACCTACCGGGCGTGCAACGTGCCGCTGTGGCGCGACTTCGGACGGGGCGAGATCTCCTCGGCGGACCTTAAGCGGCTGCGCTCGGAGCGCTTTGTCGAGGCGATGGCGTGCGACCTCGACCCGGAGACGTTCTCGCGCGACTACCTCGACCGCTACGCCGCGCACTGGCGCTGGGCCGACGGCGCGCGCGACGCCTACCTCGCCATCGCCGACGCCGTCCCGGTCGCCATCCTGACGAACGGCTTTTCCCAGCAGCAGCGCGGCAAGCTGGCGCGGCTGCCCGAGATCGCCGAGCGCGCCGCGTTTGTGACCATCTCCGAGGAGGTCGGCGTGATGAAGCCGGACGCGCGGCTGTTCGAGCACGTCCGCCGCCAGGCGTCCGAGGTGCTCGGCCGCGACACCGAGGCGGGCGACCTGCTCTACGTCGGCGACTCGTACCACTCCGACGTGGTCGGCGGGAGCGGCGCGGGCTGGCCCGTCGCCTGGATCCGGGGCGACGCCGAGCGCGCGCCCGACGGCACGTTCGTGTTCGACGGCTGGACGGAGCTGCTCGACCGGCTGGCGCTGTAGTCGGCGCAGCCGGCTTCCGCCTGGTCGCAGCCCGACATCCGGGTGTGCGACTCCACGGCTCGGAAGGCGCCCGTCAGCGTGCCGGTGTCGAACGCGATCTCGACCGAGCCCACGATCTCCGCGCTGTCGGCGGAGCGGCGCACCTCGGTGACGGTGACGGCCCCACCGGTGGCGGTCACCTGGTCGGCCCCAGCCCCGAAGGTGTCGGAGACCCAGCGGTTGGCGTCCGCCGACGCTCGGCTGGGAAGGGCGTACGTCCGGGCAGCCAGCAGCCCGTTGATCATCGGGATGACGATCTGAGCCGTCCGCACGGCGCCGTCGTCTCCTCGCAGGTCGAGCCGGATGGTGACCGCGACGAGCCTGCTGGCCTCGGCATGTGTCAGGTTGTGCGAGGCCAAGCCTCCTACCTCGCCGTCGATGGCGGCATCGGCGCCGCGGAACTCGACCAAGTCCAGGTCAGAGACGACGGCTTCGCTGTCGCACCCCGCCAGGGCAACGAGACAGGCCAGAGCGACGAGCGGGACGAGAGCGATGGAGAGGCGCACGGGAGGGAAGGCTTCACTGGCGGTACGGAGGCGCGCGCTCAAGCGCTGCAGCGCACCCGAGCCCTTACAACGACGGCACCTCCAGGCGGATGGCCTCGAACGTGGCCGACAGCTCGGCCGCCTCGCTCCTGCCGACGCGCTGCATCCGCACCTCGATCACGCCTTCGATGCGGTCACCCGTCGCGGCCGTGATCCGGATCGTGCCTCCGGTGGCGGCGAGTACCTCGTCCAGGTCGCCGAAGCGGTCGGCGTAGAGCACGCTCGGCCCGTCGAGACGCGTGGCACCCACGGCGTAGGTCCCGGTCGTGGAAAGCGCGCCCTGGTAGTCGGTCACGCTCACGAAGCGCCCGCGCTCGGCGCGGTCGGACAGGGTGAGGGTCAGGAGCTCGGTGTCGGGGCCGGCCACCGTGGACGTCCGGAATGTGGCGTCGCCCTCCAGGTCGCGGTCGATGGTGCCGCGCACCTCGGCATCGAAGCGGCCGAACTCAGGAGCCCTGGGCGTCTCGGAGTCGCACGCGGCGAGAATCAGGACGAGGGCGGGCAGGAGAAGGCGCATCGGGAGGGACGTCGAGGAGCCGGTAGCCTACGCCCTCGGCGTCCAGACGTCCAGGTACATCCGGACTACCCCAGCCCGATCTGGCTCAGGAAGATGCCCAGCGAGGCGGGGTACAAGACCAGCGTCAGCACCAGCCCGCCCAGGGCGCCGCCGAGGTGGGCTTCGTGGGCGACGCGCCCCACCTCGCGCCGCGAGGCGTAGATCGACAGACCGACGTAGAGCACGGCGAACACGATCGCGGGCATGGGGATCGCGAAAAAGACGTACAGCATCGCGAACGGCGCGAACAGGCAGAACGCGAACAGCACGCCCGAGATGGCGCCCGACGCCCCGACCGCCGAATACTCCGGGCTGTCCTTGTATTTGGCGTACGTCAGCGCGTTCGCCGCTAGCTCCGAGCCGACGTAGATGGCCAGGAACCGCGCCGACCCCACGGCGCTCTCGATCTCGGGACCGAAAAAGTACAGCGTCACCATGTTGAACAGCAGGTGCATAAAGCTGACGTGCACGAAGCCGGCCGTCAGCCACCGGCTCCACTCCCGGTCGCGGACGACGCGGTACGGCTTGAACGCCCACCGGTCGATCAGCGCTGGGTTGGCCAGCAGCGTGTACGCCCCGATCAAGACGTTCAAGGTCAGCATGACCTGGGTAACGGGCGGCAGCGTGAGCAGGTCTTGGAGCATCGACGGCGGGGGGAAGGCGGCTAGCTTAGACGGTCCCCGCTGCGCCATGCTCCGTCCCGTGCTCCGATTCCTGCTGGTGCTGCTGGCGCTGGCCGCGGCTGGCTGCCAGGGCGGGCCGAACGCGCGCTACGTCGGCACGTGGCGGTCGGCCCAGCCCGACTCGCTCGGGATGCGCTACACGTTCCGCGCCGACGGCACCGCGCGCATCATCGAGCGCCCGCCGGGCCGGGAGCCCCAGGCCTACGAGGCGCGCTACGAGATCGTCGGCGACTCGGTCCTGACGCTGCGCGACCAGATCGACGACGCCCGGTTTCGCGTCCGGCTCGACGGCGACACGCTGCGGCTGGAGAACCCCGCCAGCGGGCAGCAGAACGTCTGGGTGCGGCTCTAGCGCCGCCTCCGCCCGCCCCGCCTCTGCCCACCTCTGCCCGCCTCGGCACCGCCCGCCTCGGCTCTGCCCGCCTCGGTGACGAGACCGAGGCGGGCGGGGCGGCCTAGATCACGGTCCAGATCCAGCGCCACAGGTCGTCCAGGCCCAGCTTCTTCTCCGACGACGTCAGCACGACGGGCAGTTCCAAGCCGTAGGGCTCCATAAACCGCTTGAGGCCGGCGACGGCCGTTTGGCGCGCGTTCGCGCCCAGCTTGTCGGCCTTGGTCAGCGCGATCAGGTGCGGCGCCGGGCTCTCCAGCAGGATCGCCATCAGCTCCTGGTCGAGCGGGGTCGGCGGGTGCCGGCTGTCGATCAGCTGGACGACGGCTTTGAGCGGGCCAGGCGCGCCGGGGGTGCCCTCGGCGCGCTCGATCACGTAGCGGCCCATCAGCTGCTGCCACCGCGCGCGCTGCTTCTGCGAGACCTTGGCGTAGCCGTAGCCCGGCAGGTCGACGAGGTAGAGCTCGGGCTCGCGCGGGCCGCCCGTAAACCCGGCCGACTCCGGCGGGGGGTTGACGGCGAAAAAGTTGAGCGCCTGCGTCTTGCCCGGCGTGCCCGACGTCTTGGCGAGCTGCTTGCGCTGCAAGAGCGCGTTGAGGAGGGAGCTTTTGCCCACGTTCGAGCGCCCCGCAAAGGCCACCTCGGGCGCGCCGGGCGGAGGCAGCGAGCCCCACGACGGCGCCGAGAGCACAAACCGGGCGTCTTTGATCTTCATGGGAGCGTGGATACGGAAAGGGGCAAGAGAGAGGGTCGCCCCGTCCCTCGTGCCCCTGTTCTCGTGCCGAGCCGCTACGCGACCTGAGCGATGTGCTGCTTGACGGTCTCGCCGATGGCGGCCGGGCTCTCGACGGTCGTGACGCCGGCGTCGCGCATGGCCTCCAGCTTGGCCTCGGCGGTGCCCTGGCCGCCCGAGACGATGGCGCCGGCGTGGCCCATCCGGCGGCCCGGAGGCGCTGTGCGGCCGGCGATAAAGCCGAAGACGGGCTTCTTGACATGCTCCTTGATAAAGGCCGCGGCCTCCTCCTCGGCCGAGCCGCCGATCTCGCCGATCATCACGATGGCCTCGGTCTCCGGGTCCTCGTTGAACAGCCGGATCGCGTCGATAAACTGCGTCCCGATAATGGGGTCCCCGCCGATGCCAATGGCCGTCGTCTGGCCCAGGCCCGCGCGCGTCAGCTGGTCGACGGCCTCGTAGGTCAGCGTGCCCGACCGCGACACCACGCCGACGTTGCCCGGCGTAAAGATCATGGTCGGCATGATGCCCACCTTGACCGAGGCGCCCGGGGTGAGCAGGCCGGGGCAGTTGGGGCCCACCAGGCGCACGCCGCGCGACTCCACGAACGGCTTGACCGGGATCATGTCCTGGACGGGGATGCCCTCGGTGATGCAGACGACCGTGTCGACGCCGGCGTCGGCGGCCTCCAGGATCGCGTCGGCCGCGAACGGCGGCGGCACAAAGATCACCGACACGTTGGCCCGCTCCTTCTCGACGGCCTCGGCGACCGAGTTGTAGACCGGCCGGTCGAGGTGCGTGGTGCCCCCCTTGCCCGGCGTCACGCCGGCGACGACGGTCGTGCCGTACTCGATCATCTGCTCGGCGTGGAAGGACCCCTCCTTGCCAGTGATGCCTTGGACGACAAGGCGGGTGTCTTTGTCGATGAGAATGCTCATGCGGAAGCGGGGTCGGTCGGTGTCGGGGGCGCCGGGGCGCCGAGAGAGAGAGAGCGGACGGGTGCGCCCTAGGCCTGCGACTCGGGCGCCTGGCCCTCGGCCGGCGGCGGGGTCATCGGCTGGGGCGCGCTGAAGGTGGCCGGCGGCGAAGCCTGGGCCTGGACCGGCGGCGCCGGCGGGATCTGGTGGCGCGGCGGCTCGACGGTGAGCTCCTGCTTGATGTCGTTGGTGGCGTCCTTGAACTCGCGGATGCCTTTGCCGAGCCCGCGCGCGATCTCGGGGATCCGCTTGGCGCCGAACATCAGCAGGATCACCAGGAAGATGAGCGCGATCTCCATTGGTCCGAATGACATAGCCGTGCGTGTCGAGTGAGATGAGCTGAAGGTACGGGCGGGCTCCGCAGAGGTGCCCAGGCGCTCGCGTCTTCGCCGAGTCTAGAGACCGCGCGCCCGGGAGCCCGCGCCGGCCGCGGCTAGCTTCCGCCACGCCTTCTCGCCCTATGCCTGCCCTCTCCCGCGACACGATCTACGCCTGGCCCAAGGCCGAGCTGCACTGCCACCTCGACGGCTCCCTCCGCCTCGGCACCATGCTGGAGCTGGCGCGCGCCCAGGGCAAGCTCGACCTGCTCCCCGCCAACACCGAGGCGGGCATGGCCGAGGAGCTCAAAAAGATCGACGGCTCGCCGACGCTGGAGGAGTACCTCGCCTGGTTCGGCTACTCGCTCCCGCTGATGCAGTCGCGCGAGGCGCTGCACCGCATCGCGTACGAGCTGGCCCAGGACATGGCGCGCGACAACGTGCGCTACCTCGAGGTCCGCTACGGGCCGACGCTGCACACCGACGAGGGCTTGACGATGTGGCAGGTCAACGACGCCGTCCTGGCCGGCCTGGCGGACGCCGAGCGCGACCACGGCATCCAGTCGGGCGTGATCGTGTGCGGGCTGCGCGACCGCCGCGAGAGCGCGTCCCTCGCCCAGGCCGAGCTGGCGGCGAGCTACCGCGGCCGCGGTGTGATCGGGTTCGACCTGGCTGGCGGCGAGCGCGGCAACCCGGCCGAGATGCACGGCGCGGCGTTCTACCACGCGCGCAAGGAGCTGCTCAACATCACCGTCCACGCGGGCGAGAACTTTGGCCCGGCCTCGATTCGCCAGGCCCTGTTCAAGTGCGGCGCCCACCGCATCGGGCACGGCGTGACGCTGGGGCAGGACCCCGACCTGCTGCGCTACGTCGTCGACCGCCAGATCCCGCTCGAGGTCTGCCCCACGTCCAACGTCCAGACGCAGTCGGTGGCGAGCTACGAGGCGCACCCGGTCGCGGACTACGTCCAGGCCGGCGTGCCGATCACGATCAACACCGACAACACGCTCTTCAGCCACACCACCACGACCGACGAGCTGTGGCTGGCGCACTCGCGGTGCGGCATCCCCGCCGACGCGCTGCGCGAGATCGTGCTCAACGGCTTCCGCCACGCGTTTTTGCCGCACGACCAGAAGCGGGCCCTGCTGGCCGAGGTCGAGCCGCTTATCGCGATGCCCGCCGACGACTAGCCAGCCGGCCCGCCTCGGCGCCGAGGTGGGCACCCTGCGACGCGAGGAATCTCGGCCGGCCTCTCGCTTCATCCGGTATCCTCCGGACTCTGCCTTCTCGAGCGATGCGCGTCCTTCCCCTCCTCCTGGTTCTGGCGGCCTGCACGGCACCCGCGCCCGACGTGCCCTCGGCGGACGCGCCCTCGGCGGATTCGCCCGCAGCCGAGGCACCTGCCGCCACGCCCGACGCCGAGGCCCTGGAGTCGCCGCCGTTCGACCCCCAGGAGTGGATGCGCGCCGTCGACGCGGCCGAGACGGAGGCCGAGCAGATCGCGCTCACCGACCGCCTGCTCGACGCCGTCGACTGGCGGACGGCGTGCGGCGAGGACGACCCGACCGCGCCCGGACGAGGCACGCTGGCGCTCGCCCACCTCGACGACACGTGGTCGCTGGCCGCCATCACCTGCCAGGAGTTCCCGCTCCAGAGCACGTTCGCGCTCGTCGACGCCCGAGGAGGGCGCCCTCCGCGCCTGGTGCGCGCGCTGGGCGTCGACGAGGACGGCGTGCCGACGGCCGACACGACAGCCAGCTTTTTCGGCGTCCTGTCGCACGACCGCGACACCGCGCCGAGCCGCTTCCGCATCCTGACCCGGGGCGCCGAGCACGACGGGTGCGGCATCGACGTCCGCTACCAGCTTCAGGCCGACGGCGGCGCTCAGATCGAGCATGTCCGCGCGCGCGCCGACTGCGACGACCCGCGCCCGCCCGACGCGTGGCCCGTGACCTTCGCTCGCGACTGACCTTCGACGCATGACCGTTACCGTCCATCCGGCCGCTGCCTTGGCGGGCTCGCCACCGCTCCCCGCCGACAAGTCGGTCGCTCACCGTGCCGCGTTGTTTGCGGCCCTGGCCGAGGGCGAGAGCGAGATCGTCGGCTTCTCGGACGCCGCCGACCCTCAGTCGACGCTGGCGTGCCTGCGCGCGCTCGGCGTCGAGATCGAGACCCGGGACGACGTGCTCGGAGCGGATGGCACGCCCAGCCTGTTCGTCCAGGGCGTGGGCGTGACCGGCTTCCGCCAGCCAGGCGGCCCGCTCGACTGCGGCAACTCCGGGACCACGATGCGGCTGCTGGCGGGCATCCTGGCCGGCCAGTCGTTCCCTACCACGCTGACCGGCGACGCCTCGCTTTCGGCCCGGCCGATGGCGCGCATCGCCGACCCGCTCCGCCAGTTCGGCGCCCGCATCGACCTGACCGACGGCCGGGCGCCGATCACGCTGCACGGCGGCTCGCTGTCCGGCGTCACGTACCGCCTGCCGGTCGCCTCGGCCCAGGTCAAGAGCGCCGTGCTGCTGGCAGGTCTATCCGCCTCGGGGACCACGACGGTCGTGGAGCCGGTCGCCACGCGCGACCACACCGAGCGGATGCTGGAGTTAGACGTGCTCGAGATCGGCGGCGAGCGCCACATCTCGGTCGATGGCGGCACGCGCGTTCGCGCGCGGCAGTGGGTGGTGCCGCGCGACATCTCGGCGGCGGCGTTCTTCCTGGTCGCCGGCAGCATCGCCGAGGCGGCCACGATCCAGCTGACGGGCGTCGGCATCAACCCGACGCGGGGCGGCGTGGTGGACGTGCTGCGCGCGATGGGCGCCGACATCCGCACGTCGAACGAGCGCGAGCGCGGCGGCGAACCTCTCGCCGATCTTCGGGTTGAGGCGCCGGGCGGGCTCGTCGGCGTCGAGATCGGTGGCGCCATCATTCCCAACCTGATCGACGAGATCCCGGTCCTGGCCGTCGCCGCGGCGTGCGCGCAGGGCCGAACGGTGATCCGCGACGCGGCTGAGCTTCGCGTCAAGGAGACCGACCGCATCGAGGCCACGGCGTCCTTTCTGCGCGCGATGGGTGCCGATGTCGAGGAGACGCCAGACGGGCTCGTCATCGAGGGCGGCTCCCCGCTCCGGGGCGCCGAGGTGGACGCGCGCGACGACCACCGCATCGCGATGGCGGCCGCCGTCGCCGCGCTCGTGGCCGACGGTTCGACCCGGATCCACGGCGCGGAGGCTGCGGCGGTCTCATTCCCACACTTCTGGGACGCCCTCAACGCCGTTGCCGCCGGATCTGTCGATAGGACCTAACGCCCCGTCCGCGATCAGTTGACCGCGAACGACACCACGCGGCGAGCCGTGTCGCCTGTCGGGAGGTACTCGACCTCGATCTCGAAGTCGACCTCGTCAGCGCCCTCCCAGTTGGCACGGTCCACCAAGAACGCGATCGGCGTCACCTTGCCATTGACGAGCCGGACGAACACAAACTCTTCCTCGGTCGCGGAGGAGGGCCGGAAGAGCCGTCCACGCCGGCGAGTCACGATCTTGTACCGGACCTGCATCGACCCTCGGGGATTGGCGAGGTACGCTTCGAGGTACACGCCCGCGCCTTCCCGACCCTCCAGGCTCGGCGCAATAAGCGGCTGGATCTCCCCGCGCCCTATGCGCGCTCTCAGGGAGTCGCCATCAACCGTGACGTTTCCCGACTCAAACGGCAGCGGGTCGCTCAGTTCGATCGTCGCCCCAGTGTCTAGGTTCGGCCTCACGCTTGCGTAGCCGGCCGCCTCCGGGCGCCAGATGCCCGCCTCGGCGTCCCCGACGACCCGGTCGATCTGGACGCCCACCTGCCCTCCTGGCTCTACGTACACGTCCAGCCGAACCAAGCCAGATGCCAGGGTGTCCGCGATTGCGCTGTGGGTCGGCGCCACCTGCCACACCGTCGAGCGGTCCCCGGCCTGGCTCGACCACAACAGCTCGCGCACCGTTCTGTCACCATCGAGAAACCGTACCAGGCGAACGTCAAGTGGCTTGGAAACAGCGAGCGACGCCTGTGTTGGCATGGTCTCCTGGCGAGCCGCGGCGATTCCCTCGTCGCTGACTGCGTTGCTGGCGAGGGACTCGATAAACCCCCGTGACCCGTCCCGGTCGAACGTGACCAGATCCGGCATCCGGGACACGCCGCTCGGGTTGCGCCGGCCCGACCGAGCAGATTCCTCGATGTAGGACACGTAGTTCTGCACCTCGGCATACCGCGAACTGTACGAGGGGTGGAACAGCGCGAGCTGCCCCAACACGTGCCGCATGGTCATGAGTCCGACTTCCGTGTACCCCGCCGCGCGTGGTCCCCGGTTCCCGCCCCGGGATCGCAGCCCTCGGGGGATCAGCTCATTCGTGTCCCCTAGCGCGTACCGCTTGTCTCGGCCCTGCACAAAAATGAAAATGCCCTGGTTCGAGAGCCGGTCGTAGATCCAGACTTCGTTTTCGGGATAGTCGGCGCGGCTGACGTGGATCCCGCGGTTGCGAGCTACGCGCAGGATCTCGCCATCGTTGAACGTCACGGATCGCATCCTGTCAGGCTCGCCGTACCGGAGGAACGTGTCTCCTCGAGCGTCGAGCCCTGTTGGAGACTCGTCGTCGCTGTACATCCGGAGCGCGTGCCCAAGCCTTGCGACGTGAATCACCAAGCGCTCGTTCACCGAGGTCGCCGGGGCCGGGTCCAACGTCGCTAGTGCCTCTTGCAAGCGCGCCGCCCGCACGGCCAACGGAGCCGACGGGTCGGATGCTGGGTGCAAAAGCTCGAGTTGAGTCACAAAGCGCTCGACGGAGTCGCCTTGGCCCTCGGCTCGGAGTACGTCACGCAGCGTCTTCTCCGCCAACCTCACGCTTACTGCGTTCTCTCGGAGCCCCCGCTCGAATGTGCTCGCTTGTTCTGCACGACCCGAATCCTGCGCGATAGCTACGCTCCAGGCCCGCTGGCGTAACGGCCTGGGCGCACCGGAAGCGAGTTGGAGTAGTCGCGCGCGAGTGGCAGGATCCCACGTGGCCTCCCCTGCCTCGACCGAGTCCACCAGGGAGGCCAGCGGCGCGGCTTGCCCGTGAGCCGCGGCCGCCGAGGCCACCAGCATGACGAAGATCAGGAGCGGCATAGATCCTCAGAATACAGGATGGGCGGCAGGGTTTCCCCCGCCGCCCATCTGCAAAGCGTCCTGCTATAGCTCAAACCGAGGCGCTAGCTCCGCGGCGGCGGGGCAGGGTTCGGAGGCAACAGGTTGACCGTGATTTTCTGGTCGCGGCCGTTGGGAAGCCTACCGATCGTCAGCGCTTGGCCGCTGGCCGTCACGGCCTCGTTGAGGGTGATGGAGAACGTGCGCGTCGGGACGTCCGAGAACGTGATGGGTGCTGTGAACACGATGTTCTCGGAGAACGAGCCCGTCTGGGTGATGTCGTACTCGATCACGAGTCGGTTGCCAGCGCCCAGCGAGGCCGCGGTCCCCGTGCTCACGCTATCGCTGTACACGTTGAACTCCGTTCCGAGGGCGTCACCTGACTCGACTGTGTAGGAAACAGTCACGTCCTCACCGATCGCAGCCGGAAGCCGGACAGGCACCCCGAAGGTGCGGGCTCTCGTGGAATCGAGACGGACGTTGATGACGGTCCCTAGTCCCGGGTTGTCATCATCAAACGAGCTGGAAAAGTCGCTCTGGATGGCGACTGCATTGAAGGCAACGTAGGTGCCCAATCCAGTCTCCGGGTCAGGGTAATCTTCCTCGAAGGCGTTCTGGTCGCAACCCGTCGCTACAAAGACGACGGCGGCCAGGAGTAGGAGTCTGGTCATGAGGGTGGTCGTCATCGGGCTAGTTACCTGCGGAGTTGCGCATGAAGAACATGGGCGCGGTGAGAGCGGGCTGCTCCGGCGCGTTCGGGTTGTTGGTGAGCTCGTTGGCCTGCGGGTAGGGGAAACGAGTCAGGAAATCCGACTCAACCGCTCCGACGGGGAACAGGCGGTCGATCCGGCCCACGTCTCCGGTCCGGCGGATCAGCGTCCACCCATCGATGCCTCGCGCAAACGTGGCGATGTAGTGCTGCTCGACTACGTCGGCCACCGCTTCAGACGAAGACAGCGACGTCAGCGCCGGCAAGCTGCTGATGTACGTCGTCTGCGCACCGTCTGCCAGAGGGCCTTGCGGGCCAACGATGCCTTCCGACACTGTGTAGGCGAAGTTGGCCGTGATGCCCTGGCGGTACTTCGCGTCCGCCTCGGAGAGACGGTTCTTCGAGGCGAGGTACTCGGCCTCCAGGAGCAGAATCTCGTCGGCCGTTACCAACCGCTCGTTGGACGTCGGCTGCTGGAAGTTGAGGCTCACGTACGGCACCTGGCACCGGCGGGGGTTGGCCCCGAAGCCTTGACCAGGCCGGACACTCTGGTAGATCCCATCGGCCACGTTCGAGCACACCGCCGGGTTCGCCTCCGCAGCGGCGACGTCGGTCCCGGCAATGACCAGGTCAAAGAACGTCTGACGACGGGGGTCGTCCAGCTCGTTCATGACGTTCACCAGCGGAAGCCCGGCCGCGAAGAAGTTGTACCGGAACGGGAAGTTGACCAGCAGACGCTGGATGGGGTTCGGCGTCGTGTCGTTGAACGGAATCAGCGCGTTGTCGGCGTTGACTCTGATCAAGTCCGGGTTCGCGATGAGAGCCTCGATCTCGCTGTCCACATCGACGCCGCCGCCCCGGAGGAGCATCAGCGACTTCAGCTTGATCGAGTTGCCGAGGCGGACCCACTGCTGCAGGTCGCCGCCGTAAAACACGTCGCCCCGGTCGATTCGGATGGGGTTGTCGAAGTCGAACTGCGCGATGGCCTCGTCGATCAAGGCGTTGACTCCGCGGAGGACTTCCTCCTGCGAGTCAAACTCGGGTTGCGCGAACTCGGTGGCCTGGAGCGACTGCGAGAACGGAATGTCCTCGAACAGGACGGTCAAGGAGTAGTACGCGTAGGCCGAGAAGATCTTGGCCTGCGCCGCCTCGTTCGGGCTCGCGGGGCCATCCTCGGTCGACTCCGCCTGATCGATCAGGATGCTGAGGTTGCCGAGAATGGCGACGTAGTTGGAGGACCAGTAGTTACCCGTCGTAAACGGCGAGATGATAAAGATCTCGGGGTTGGCGAACACGCCGAAGGCGCCTTCCGTGGTCCACTGCTGGGACAGCAGCGCGCCGGCGGGGTTGACCTCAATCGCCCGGGTCGAGCCGACCGTCGCGACGGCCGTCGGGAAGAGGAGTGAACCGGAGACCTCCGTCGCCGAGTTCGGATCGTCGTTGACGTCGAGGAAGCCGTCGCAGCCAGCCGTGCTGGCGAGGAGTCCAAGACCAAGCGATCCAGTAAGGAGTGCTTTTTTGAAAGACATGTGTGTCAGGGTGGGGGCGGCAAGCGCCCTATACGTCAGGGGGTGAGTCTGCAACAGAAGCCGAACTGGCTGGCGGCGAGCACTCGCCGCCAGCCGTCGTCCTGGCTGATCTAGAACGCGAAGTCGATCTTCATGCCCAGTGTCCGTGTAGTCGGCAGGTTGTTGAACTCGTAGCCAGAGCCCAGCGAGACCGGCCCGAAGATGTTGGTCTCGGGGTCGATGTGCGGCACCTTGCTGTAGAGCAGGGCCAAGTTGCGACCCTGGAACGAGATCGTGCCCGACGTGAACGGAACCGACCGGAGGTACCGAGCCGGCACCTGGAAGCCGAACGTCAGCTCACGGAGCTTGACGAAGGACGCGTCGAAGACCGACCCTTCCTGAACCGATGCGCTCGCAAACTGGCCCCAGAAGGACTGCATGTTCACGACCGGCACGTCGTTCTCTCTGTAGATGACGTTGCCGTCCTCGTCCACCTCGCCGGTGTCGATCACACCGTTGTCGATGATGGTGCCGTAGCGGTTGACTGCGGTCTCCTCGGCCAGTCCGGACGCACGCAGGCTCCGGGCCGTCTCCGAGTAGATCACACCACCCCGCTTCCAGTCCAGCAGGAAGCCGAGGCTAAAGGGACCCATCCGGAACGTGTTCTGGAAACCGATCTCGAAGTCGCGGTCGACGCTTCCGAGGCGCACGTCACCCTGAGCGGCGATGCGCAGGCCCGTGAGCGGGTTGATGACCGGAAGCCCCGTCGTGGAATCGCGCTCGAAGCCACTTCCGTACATCCCGAGCGACTGCCCGGGCTCGCCACGGATCTGGAGCGAGTTGAACCCGCTCGCCACCGTGACCTCCTCGACGCCCTCGACGAGCTCGACCACCAGGTTTCGGTTGCGGCTGAAGTTGAACGTGAAGTTGTGCGAGAAGTCGCCGAACCGAACGGTCTCTGCCGTCAAGCGAAGCTCGACGCCTCGGTTCGAAATCTCACCCGCGTTCGTACGCAGAGCCGCGAACCCGGTGGACTGCGGCAGCGGAACCGACAGAATCTGGTTGGTCGTGGCGATGTCGTAGTACTGACCGTCCAGCGTGACCCGGTCGTTAAAGAAGCCTAGCTCGGCTCCGATCTCGTAGGTCGTCTGGGTCTGCGGCAGCAGGTTTTCCGGCGGAATGGTGTTCGTGGCTGAGAAGCCGACCAGCGTACCGAGGTACGGGAAGTTGAAGCCCGTGCCGTACTGCCCGAACACGCTCGGCGTCGGGTTGAACGTGAACTGGAGCTGGTACGGGTCCTCGTCGGAGCCCACCTGCGCCGCGCTCGCGCGGAGCTTGGCGTAGGAGAGCAGGCTGGCATCCATCTCGAACGCGTCGGTGGCTACAAAGCTCAGGCTCGCCGAGGGGTAGAAGTACGAGTTGTTCTCCACCGGGAGCGTCGACGAGTTGTCGTTGCGGCCCGTCAGCTGGAGGAACACGTAGTTGTTGAAGCCAAGCGTGACGTCTCCGTAGAAGCCGTAGAGCCGCTGGAGGAGCTCGAAGTTGCTCGGCGTGTTCTGATCCGCGTTGCGGAAGCTGTTGAGCCCCGGGACGTTGAACCGCTCGGCCACGTTGCCGATTCGGTCGTACCGCCGCTGGTTCACGTTGACACCCGCGAGGGCACGAACGCTGAACAAGCTCTCCTCGCCACCGAACTCGCGGTTGGCAACCGCGAAGGCGTCGAAGTTGGTCTCGCTCTCGCGGAACACGTCGTCGTCGATCTCGCCGTTGTCAAGTCCCAGCGTGCCGACGACGCTGAGCTCGCGACGGGCATCGGTGTAGAAGTCCGTTCCGACACGGGTCGTGAAGGAAAGCCAGTCAAACGGCGTGTAGCCGATCGTTCCCTGACCGTTGACTCGCTGCAGGTCTGACGTGAACGAGTTCTCGTTGACGATAAAGAACGGGTTGTTGGTCAGAGCGCCCAGTGAGCGCTGCTCGCCGGTCTGCGGGTTGCGAAACTCCGCGAGGTCGGCAAAGTCGAGGGTGCGCGGCACACCGTTGATGATGCTGGTCAGCACGTTCGGGTTGTTGCCGCCCTGACGGACCGGGTTGTTGACGTCCGTGTCGGTGTAGTTGAACGACGCTCGCGCGCTGAACCCGCTCGGCAGCTGGGCGCCGCCGTTCAGCGAGACCGACGTCCGGGAGTACTCACTCGCCGGCACGATGCCACCCTGGTTCAGATTGGTGAACCCGAGGCGGAAGTCGGTCGACTGGTTGCCGGCCGTGAACGCGATCGAGTTGGTCGTCGAGAGCCCCGAGTCGTAGAAGTTGCTGACGTTGTCCGGCTGCGCGGTCAGGGTCGTTGCGGCCGCCTCGTCGAGGACGTTACCGGTCACAGACTGGCCCAGGATCTGGGGGCCCCAACCGTTCTGGTTGCTCGGGACGTAGGCGCCGAGCGTGCCCGGCGCGAAGTCGTTCTGGAAGCTCGGAAGCCGGAGAACGTCCGAAGACAGCACCCCGCTCGACGCCTGAATGTTGGCGCGGATCTGGTTGCGGCCCGACTTGGTAGTGATCAGGATGACGCCGTTGCGAGCACGCTGGCCGTAGAGCGCTGCCGCGGCTCCGCCCTTGAGCACCGACACCGTCTGGATGTCGTTCGGGTTGATGTCATTGGCCCGGTTTCCCGTGTCAATGCCGCCCGAGATGACAGTGCCGTTGTTGAAGTTCGAGTTCGAGATCGGAACGCCATCCACGACGAACAGCGGCTGGTTCTCGCCGCTGAGCCCGGAGGCGCCTCGCAGGATGATCCGGCTCGACCCACCGACGGCGCCCGACTGGCCGGTCACGCTGAGGCCCGGGATCTTGCCCGACAAGGTGCTCACCACGCTCGTGTTGTCACCGACGGTGGTTTCGTCCCCGTCGATTTCGGTCACCGCGTAGCCCAGCTCGCGCTCGTTGCGCTCCAGCCCGAGAGCCGTCACGACCACGTTGTCGAGAATCACGCCGCTGAGCTCAAACCTGAGCTCGACGGTCTCGCCTTCGCGAATCTGAGCCGGAAGCTCAACAGGGGCGAAACCCGTGTAGGACGCCCGGACCGCGTAGGGCTCGGGGCGTGCTGGAACGTTCTGGATAACGAACCGGCCGTCGATGTCAGCGGCGGCACCGAGGCCGGTTCCGTTGACGATGACGGAGGCGACGGGCAATGATTCGCCCGTTGCAGCGTCAATGACGACGCCGGTGATCGTGCCAGTGCCTTGGGCCTGGGTTGTCCCAGACAGCATGATCAGGACGGCAAACGCCGCGATCAGCCTGGTGGTGAAGAGTTGCAAGGGTCAGACGGGGTGTGTGATACAATGCGCGCGGTGACGCCGGAGCCAGCCGCGGGCGATCCCGCAGCTCGACTATTAACTTATCACGTGACCGCCCACCGGTGTGGTCACAAAGCCGCCTCCACCCAATTTCTCTCTCACATGCGCGCACTTTCCCTCGTCCTATCCCTCTTCATTATAGCTGGTTGCGCCAGTACGGAAGGCTCAGGAGCCTCTGTCGACCCCCTCGTACTGAGCAACGGGGACACGTTTGCGAACTACCTCCGCGACGAAGGTCTCCTCTTGGAGGGCCCCGAATACACGAGCACGCTCTCGTTTTTGGACGCTAGCATCTTGACAGGTCCGGTGTTGGGGTACTTGGTTAGCGCGGGCGTATCGGGCGACCAGAGCGTTGTCCAGATCTTCCCCTTCCGGGACGAGGCGACGGCCCAAGCCAACGTGTTCCCCATCGCGGAGGCACGGGCCGCGCCCGGAATTGGAGGCCAGCGGTTCACGCCGCGTGACAAGCGCACGTACCAGAACGGAGCCCTGGTGGTGGTGTATTACGGACGGGACGCCACGGTTCGTGGCTCGCTCCGCCGGGCACTGGGCCCCGTCAAGCGTCGGTAAACGCACCGCCGCGACGTTACACGTGAGCACGGCCAAGCGCCTGGCCGTGCTCACGCCATTTCAGGCCGCACCCCGGCTCCGGCTCCTGTCCCGTCAGTCGGCTGCGTGTGGGCTCCACAGGCACGTTGCCAGGTCGACACGGCCGTCGGGCAGAAACGGCACAGCCTCGGCGCGGAGGCGCTCCTCCATCACCGTCGGCGTCTCGAAGTGGTGGCGCCCCGACAGCGCGCCCTCGCGGTTGACGACGCGGTGGCACGGAACGGCGAGCGCCCCGCCGGGCGTCCGCGCGACGGCCTTGAGCGCCCAACCCACCCCGCGCGACGCCCGAGGCGCGCCGAGCGCTCGCGCGATGGCGCCGTACGTCGTGACGCGGCCGCGTGGGATCTCGCGGACGACCGCGTAGACCCGGTCGAAAAAGTCGTCGGCAGCCACGGCGGTCGTGTTGAAGTGTGGGAGACTACCGCCGGCGCGGCCCGCCTCGGGCGCCGCGCGCGCTAGACTCCAGCACATTTCAGACGCTCCTGTGGCTCTCGTCTCTCCGGCTCCCGACGCGCCCCTGTCCTCGGCCCAGCGCCAGCGTCGCGA
This sequence comes from Rubricoccaceae bacterium, assembly GCA_963757585.1. Lineage (GTDB taxonomy): Bacteria > Bacteroidota > Rhodothermia > Rhodothermales > Rubricoccaceae > Rubrivirga. The sequence continues at coordinate 1,010,314 of CAVWRT010000005.1, read as the reverse complement.
GGACGCGTTCCGCGACGCCCTGTCCCCCCACCTCGGAGACGCGGCGGGCCGCATCCGGAGCGATGTCGCGCTGGCCCCGTTCACGACGTTTAAAATAGGCGGGCCGGCCGACGTGTTTTTCGAGGCCCACTCAGCGGACGAGCTGGCCGCCGCTGTGACGGCCGCCCGCGAGGTCGAAGTGCCCTTCTTCCTGCTCGGCCTGGGCGCCAACATTTTGGTCGGCGACCTCGGGTTCCGAGGCGTCGTGATCCGCAACAAAGCCGACCACATTCGCATCGACGGCGAGCGCGTCCACGCCGAGAGCGGCGCGATTGTCTGGCCGGACCTGATCCGGGCCACGCTGGCGGCCGAGCTGAGCGGCGTCGAGCACTACGCCGGGATCCCGTCGACGGTCGGGGGCGCGCTGTGGCAAAACCTGCACTTTCTGTCGCCACCGCCCGAGCGCGAGCGGACCATGTTTATCGAGGAGGTCGTCGAGTCGGCCGAGCTGCTCGGCGCCGACGGCCAGCGCCGCACCGTCGACCACGCCTGGTTCGACTTTGGCTACGACTACTCCACGTTGCACGTCACCGACGACTTGGTGCTGAGCGCCACCTTCCACCTTCAGCCGGCCGGCCGCGCGCGCCTCCAGGAGATCGTGGACGCCAACCTGGAGTGGCGCGGCGCCCGGCACCCGCCGCTCGATATCCAGCCCTCGGCGGGGTCCGTCTTCAAAAAGATCGACGGCGTCGGCGCGGGGCGGCTGGCCGACTGGTGCGGGCTCAAGGGCACGCGCATCGGCGGCGCACTCGTGACCGAGCGCCACGCCAACATCCTGATCAACACGGGCGGCGCGACCGCGCGCGACGTGCGCCACCTGATCGGCTACGTCCAGGAGACCGTCGAGCGCGAGCAGGGCTACCGGCTCAGCACCGAGATCGGCATGATCGGCGACTTCGGAGATTTGGGAGTCCTCCCGGCCCCAGGCTGGGAGGATGCCGACGGCTTCGCGCAAGGCGTCCCCCCCGGCGGCCACCCCGAGGCGCACCGCGACGCCGAGCGGCGCTAGGCCGGGCCCGAGCGCGCCTGCCCAGCTCCGCCCGCCTCGGTGGCGCGCCCGAGGCGGGCCCACCTCGGTGGCGCGCCCGAGGCGGGCACGGCCGGGGCGTGGAGGACCAGGGCGGGCACGGCCGGGGCGGGCACGGCCGGGGCGGGCACGGCCGGGGCGGGCACGGCCGGGGCGGGCACGGCCGGGGAAGAATCGACCCTCGCCGGGGCCAAACGAACCTGCCCGGCGCGCCTCGGCGGCGCGCTGGGTCGCTGACGCCGCTCGGCACGGCCCGTGCACGGGCAGCGGGCATGGCTCTCACACCCACGCCGCAGGCCAGCCGCCTGCGCCTGCTCGCCTCGATCATCGCCGACGACGGCCCCTTCGTGGGCCGCATCCAGCACGCGCTCGTCGAGGTGACCGGCATGCTGGGATACGACATCGGCCTGCTCAGCCACGTCGAGGAGGAGACCTACACCGTCATCGCAGCGCACGCGCCGGGCACCGAGATCTTTCCCGGGACGGCGTTCCCCCTCGGCAACACGTACTGCAGCGAGACGCTGGAGCGAGGCGACCTGCTGGCGGTCCATTGCACCGGCGAGTCCTCGCTCCAGAGCCACCCGTGCTACGAGCTGTTCGGGCTGGAGAGCTACGTCGGCGTTCCGGTCCGGATCGACGGCGAGGACTGGGGCACGCTCAGCTTCTCCGCGACCGCGCCGCGCGTGGCCCCGCTCGACGAGAGCGACCGCGACCTGGTCCGCCTGCTGGCGGTCTGGGTGGGGAGCGTGCTGGAGCGCGACACGCGCGACCGCCGCATCGCCGAAGAGACGGGCCGCCTGAACGCCGTCGTGGACCAGGCGCCGATCATCGTCTACGGCATCGGTGCCGACGGCCGGTTCACGCTGTCCGAGGGCGCCGGCCTGCGCCGCTTGGGGCTCGCCTCGGGCGAGGTCGTGGGGCAGTCCGTCGGCGACATCTACGCCGACCACCCCCTCTCGCTCACCTCCATCGAGCGCGTGCTGTCCGGCGAGACCGCGTCGTGGGAGGCCGACATCGAGGGCGTCGTGTTTACCAGCCAGGCGCGGCCGGTGCGTGGCCCGAGCGGCGAAGTGACGGGCCTGATCGGCGTGTCGCTCGACATCACGGCCCAGGCCCGCAGCCGCCACGCGCTCGCCGAGAGCGAAGCCCGCCTGCGCGCCCTCAGCACGTCCACGTTCGAGGGCATCGTGTTTAGCGAGAACGGCCTCGTCGTGGACGGCAACGACCAGGTGGCCCGTCTGTTCGGGTACGAACGCATCGAAGACCTGGTGGGCCGCAACGCCGCGGAGTTTGCCGCTCCCGAGTACGCCGGCACCGTCCGCCAGATGGTCGCCGACAACCGGACCGATCCCTACGAGTGCGTCTGCGTGCGCGCCGACGGGTCCCGGTTTTGGGCCGAGGTCCAGGGACAGCCGACGCCGTACGAAGGCCGCACCGTGCGCGTGACGGCCGTCCGCGACATCACCACGCGCAAAAACGCCGAGGAGCAGCGCCGCTTCCAGGCCGACGTGCTGGCTCACGTCTCGGACGCCGTCGTGGCGCTCGACCTGCAAGGCCGCATCACCTATTGGAACGACGGCGCGACGGCGCTGCACGGCCGCGACTCCGACGAGGTGCTGGGGCGCCAGCTCCAGGACGTCGTCTCGTACGTCGTGCCCAACGTCGGCGCCGAGGTGTCGGCCGAAGACCTGCTGCGCAGCGAGGCGGCGCGCAGCGGCGAGCTGGTGTTTCTTGCCCCCACCGGCGAGCGCCGCTTCGTCTCGGTCTCGTCCAGCGTCCTGTTCGACGAGAACGGGCTCGAGCGTGGGTTGCTGGCCGTCTCGCGCGACGTGACCTCCCAGCGCGAGATGTCCGCCGAGCTCCGTCACCAGGCCACCCATGATGCCCTGACGGGCCTGCCCAACCGAACGCTGTTCCGCGACCGGATCGCGTCGGCGCTCAAGGACGGAGAGCCGTTCGCCGTCCTGTTCGTCGACCTCGACCGCTTCAAGGTCGTCAACGACTCTCTCGGTCACGACGCCGGCGACCGGCTGCTCAAGACGGTCGCGCTGCGGCTGCGCGGCGCGCTCGGAATGGTCCCGGGCGCCGTGGTCGCTCGCCTGGGGGGCGACGAGTTCGGGGTGATGGCCCCGAGCGAGGACGCGTGCCCCGCCGAGGTCGGGCAGCTGGTGCTCGACGCGCTGGCGCCGGCGCTCGACCTGGGCCCGCGCGCCGTCTCCCCGGCCGCCAGCGTCGGCGTGGTGGCCCACGCCGAGGTCTACGACGCGCCCGAGGCGGTCTTGCGCGACGCCGACACGGCGATGTACGCCGCCAAGCACGAGGGCCGCGGCCGGCTGGCGCTCTTCACCGACGAGATGCACCAGCAGGCCGCGCTGCGCTTCCAGATGGAGCACGACCTGCCCTACGCCGCCGGCCGCGGCCAGCTGCGCACCCACTTCCAGCCCATCGTGGACCTCACGACGGGCACCGTCGCGGGGTTCGAGGCGCTCGTCCGCTGGCAGCATCCCGAGATGGGGCTGCTCACGCCCGGCCACTTTCTCCCGCTCGCCGAAGAGCTGGGGCTGATCGTGGACCTCGACCGCTGGGTGCTGGACGCGGCCTGCGCCGAGGTCGCGACCTGGGGCGCCGAGTCCCTAGACGCCCTGTCGATTCTGAGCGTCAACTGCTCTGACCGGACGTTTCTGGGCCCGGACCTCGCCGACTACGCCCGCTCCGCCGCCGACCTGGCCGGCCTCCCGTCGGGGTGCCTGGTGCTCGAGCTGACCGAGCGCGCGCTCGTCGACCTCGACCTGGCTCGGGAGGTGGTCGAGGCGGCTCGGCGCAACGGCCTCCAACTGGCCATCGACGACTTTGGCTCGGGCTACTCGTCGCTCGGCTTGCTCCACGCCCTCCCCGTCGACGGGGTCAAGATTGACCGCTCGTTCGTGTGGGACCTGGAGGCGTCGCGGCCGGCCCGGGCGGTCGTCCGCGCCGTCGTGAACCTGTCGGACGAGCTGGGGATGCGCGCCATCGGCGAAGGCGTCGAGACGCCGGGGCAGCTGCGCGCCCTGCGCGACGCCGGCGCTCGCTACGCCCAAGGGTATCTGTTTGCCAAGCCCGTCCCCGCCGGCGACGCTCGCGGGATGCTGGCCGAGGCTCCGTGGGCGGGCTCGTGGGAGGCCTGGACGCGCGGCACCGTCTCGTCCGCGGCGGGCGCCTGAGCCCGGCCCGCCTCGACAGGCACGCCGAGGGACTGGGACGGCGCACCTGCACCGTTCGCCGGGCGACTCGGCTACGCGCCCCCCAGCGCCGACACCAGCGCGTCGGCGTCGGCGCGCAGGCCGTCGGCGTCCTCGACGGCGTCGAGCCAGCCGTCCGGAAACGCGGCCGAGCCGTGGAGCGCGCCCAGCAGGGCCCCAACGCAGGCGCCGACCGCCGCCGCGTCGCCGCCCACGTTGACGGCCGAGAGCAGCGTCGCCTCGGCCAGCTCGGGCGAGCGCGCCACCATCGCGATGGCGAACGGGAACGCCTCGTCGGCCGCCGAGCCGGTGCCGTTGCAAAGGTCTTGCAGGTCGAGCGGCGTCTCGGAGAGGTGCCCCGCCAGGCGACCGAGGCGGGCCGAGACGCGGTCGTCGGTGCCCAGCAGCCGCTCGGCGTCCCGCGCGGCCGAGGTGGCCGCGCTCATGATCTGGGCGCCCGTGACCGCCTGCGGCGTCTTGTCCAGGCACGTCCGGATGGCGGCGACCTGGGCCGCGGTCGCGACCGCCGCGACCGGGTGCGGGTCGATGTCGGCGAGCAGCCGCATGGCCCAGCGAGCGGCCGCCAGATCCGCCAGGCCTCGCAGCCGAGCCTGGATGCCGAGCGGAGCCGCCGCCGCCGCACCCGCGCTGCTGGGGCTCACGACGCCGCCGCGCCGCAGGTCCGCGCTGGGCGGAAGCGAGGCCGCCAGCGCCTGGCGGACTTCGTCGGGGCTGTCGGGCGCGCCGGTCGCGAGCGCCCTGGCGATGGCGCGCGCGCGCTGGGTGTCGGCGGTCCACTGGCCCGCGTCCAGGTCGCCCCGCTTGCCGTCGGCCACGAGCCCTTTGATCCCCTTGTAATACGTGCGGACGTTTTGGTGGCTCAAGCTTTCGACAGGCATGCCCAGGGCATCGCCCAGGGCCGAGCCGAGCAGGGTGGCGACCAGTCGGTCGTGGAAGGAAGCGGGCACGGGCGGGGTCGGGGAAGGTGCCGTGCTATCCTGGGCTCCCCCCTCTCGTTCCCCCGCCTGATGGACTGGCTCGCTGGCACCTGGGCCGTCGTCGCCAACGACGCCCGCCTGGAACTGCGCACGCGCGTCGCGCTGAGCGGGCTGGCTTTGTTCGTCGCCGCGTCCCTGATGCTGGTGCGGATCGCGGTCCAGGGCGCGCCCTCGGTGCCGGTCGCGGCGGCACTCTTGTGGATCGTGATCGTGTTCGCGGCGGCGGTCGGGCTGGGGCGCGCGTTCGTGGCCGAGGAGGAGCGCGGCACGTCGCTGCTGCTCCAGCTCCACCTGCAGCCGTCCCAGGTGTTCGCCGGCAAGCTGGCCTTCAACGTGGCGCTGATGGCGGCGGTCGTGGCGCTGGCCGCGGCAGGCTTCTGGGTGGTGGTGCCGGTGCCACTCGGTGCTCCGGGCGTCGCGGTCGCCGCGCTCGTGCTCGGCGCGGTCGGCATCGCCGGGGCGACGACGCTGCTGTCGGCGCTCGTGGCGCGGGCGCGAGCCGCCGGCCCGCTGCTGCCTGTGCTCGCGTTCCCCCTGCTGGTGCCAATCCTGCTGCCGGCGGTCACGCTCACCACGCTCGCCTCGGGCAGCGCGTCGGGTGCCTGGGGCGCCGCCGCCGACGACCTGACGCTGATGGCGTCGTACGCGGGGCTGCTCGTCTCGGCGTCGTTTCTGCTGTTCGACTACGTCTGGCGCGACTGAGCCGGCGCGACTGAGCCGGCGCGACCGAGCCGGCGCGCCTCGGCGATGTGCCCGGCCACCCCGGCCGCGCGACCGAGGCGGGCCAGGCTGGGCGCTACACCCAGTCCTCGCCCAGCGTCGTGACGTGGATCATGTTGGTGCGGCCCATCGCCGGCAGCGGCAGGCCGGCCGTGATCACGACGCGCGTGCCGGGCTGGTAGTCGCCTCGTCCCAGCAGCGTCCGGTGCACCGTGCGGATGCCGTCGTCGGTGTGCTCCTGGAACTCGATCGCGATCGGCTCGACGCCCCACGTCAGCGCGATGCGGCCCAGCGCCGTCTCGTCGTCGGTAAAGGCGTAGATCGGCACGTCGGGGCGGTGGCTGGCGATCGAGCGCGCCGTCGAGCCGGTGTGCGTCAGGCAGCAGATGGCCTCCGCCTCGACGTCGTCGGCCAGCCGGACGGCGGTGAACGACACGGCGTCGGTGATGGGGTCCTCGCGGTCGGTCACGGCCACGATCGCCTGGCGCCCGCCCAGGCCGCGGCGGTTGGCCTCGGCCGAGCGGATGATCTCGTCCATCACGCGGACGGCCTCGATGGGGTACTTGCCCGCCGCGGTCTCGCCGGACAGCATGACCGCGTCCGAGCCGTCGAACACGGCGTTCGCCACGTCGGTCGCCTCGGCGCGCGTCGGGCGCGGGTTGTCGATCATCGACTCCAGCATCTGGGTCGCCGTGATGACCGGCTTGGACGCCTCCAGGCACGCCCGGATCAACTGCTTCTGCACGATGGGCACGTTTTGCATCGGGATCTCGATGCCTAGGTCGCCGCGCGCCACCATGATGCCCGACGAGGCCTCCAGGATCGCCGCGAAGTCGTCGACGGCTTCGGGCTTTTCGATCTTGGAGATCACCGCGATGTCCTTGCCCGCCGCCTGGATGCGGCGCGTCAGGTCCACGACGTCGGGGCCCCGGCGCACGAACGACAGCGCGATCAGGTCGACGTCGTGAGACAGCCCAAACTCAAGGTCCGCCAGGTCCTTGTCAGTCAGCGACGGCCGGGCGCTCTTGAGCTGGGGCAGGTTGACGCCCTTGCGGCTGCGCAGCGGCCCGCCCACGACCACCTCGGTCAACACGTCGGCGCCCTCGATGCGGGTCACCACCAGTTCGAGGTGGCCGTCGTCGAGCAGGATGCGGTTGCCCTCGCTCACCTCCTCGGCGAGCGCGTCGTAGCTCACGTGGACGCGCTCGGCGGTGCCCTCGGCGACGGGCTCGCTGGTCAGCACGAGCGGGCGGCCTTTGTGGATCAAGACGCCGCCACCGGCGACGATGCCCAGGCGGATCTTGGGCCCCTGGAGGTCTTGCAACACCGGCACCACGCGGCCGACGGCTCGTGCCTCCTCGCGGACGATCTCCATCATCCGGCGGTGGTCGTCGTGGCTGCCGTGCGAAAAGTTGAGCCGCGCCACGTCCATGCCTGCTCCAATCAGGGCGCGGACGCCCTCTTGGGAGGCGACCGACGGCCCCAGCGTGCAAACAATCTTGGTGCGGCGAGGGGTCGGGCGAGCCATGCGAGGGGCAGCAGAAGGAGGAAGCCGCCCGTCCACGCGAGCGGCCTCGCCAACCTACGCCGGCCTCGGATCGGAGCCGCCTTCGTCAGGCGTAAATCGACGGAAGCGCTTCCGATGCCCACGATTGGCCCTGCGCCGCTCGCCCTACCCGACGATGCGGATGGCCCCGCCCGGGCTGGGGGTGAGCGTCCGGACGGCTGCGTCTCCGTTGCCCGTCCGCAGCCCGGTGGGCAGCGTGGGCCGAGCGGCCGCCGGCGGAGCGACCGCACCCGCCGGAGTGGCGGCACCCGCCTCGGCGCCCGCAGCCGCCGGGACAACCGCGACCGCGGGGACGTCCGGGTCGAACGACTCGGCGTACGCGCTCTGCATCTCGGCGCCGCCTGCGACGCCGATGTCGGCCAAGGCACACTCGACCAGGGCGTTCGTCACCAACATGCCGGTCGGCTGCAGCGGCCCGGGCAGTTGGTCGACCTCCAGGTCATCGTCTCGGACGTGGTCCATCAGCCGGTCGAGGTCGGCCGGGGTAGCGCCGGCGACGAGAGCCTGGGTGGCCGCGCAGCCGCACACGCTGGCGGGGTCGAACGGCACGTCCTCGGACTGGGACGACGCCACGCAGGCGTCGACAAAGCGCGCCTGGGCGTCGGCGGGGGTGCCGGCGGCGGCGGCAAGGAGGAGGGCGAGGGCGAGGCGCATGGTGCGAGAGGAGTCGGGCACCGAGTATCGGCGGGCGCCGGCCGGTGCGGCGCGCCGGTCCATCACCTCGCGTCCCGGTCGCGCTCCCGTTCCAGCGCGCCGCGCTGGAGCCTGCCGTCCCGCCTCGGGACGGCCGAGCGCGGTGCCGAGGCGGGCCGGGCCCGCGGTGCCGAGGCGGGCCGGGCCCGCGAGGCTTAGCCGCCCGAGACGCCCATCGACTCGCTCGTCCAGTCGTAGGCGAAACGCGCCAGCTCGGACCCGCTGCGCAGGCCCAGCTTGCGCTTGACGTTGGCGCGGTAGCTCTCGATGGTCTTGACCGACAGGTGCAGCTCCTCCGCGATCTCGCGCGTCGACAGCCCGCTGCCGATGTAGCGCACGACCTCGGCCTCGCGGTCCGACAGGGCCTCCATCTGGTCGCCGCCTTCCTCCTTGCCGTCCACGGCGCGCCGCACCAGCTCGTCGGCCAAGGCCGGGCTGAGGTAGAGCTCGCCCGACAGGATCCGGCGGATCGCGGGCACGATCTCGCCCGGGTCGTTCTGCTTCATCAGGTAGCCCTGGGCGCCGGACCGCAGCGCGCGCTCGGCGTAGAACCGCTCCTGGTGCATCGACATCACCAGCACCGGCAGGTCCGGCTTGCGCGTCCGGATCTGGCCGATCACGTCCAGGCCCGAGCCCGTCTTGAGCCCGATGTCCAGGATGACGAAGTCGATGTTCTTCCGGTCGACCGCCTGGATCGCCTCGTCGGCCGTCGCCGCCTCGGCGGCGATGTACAGGTCGGGCTCGGCCTCGATCAGCCGCTCCAGCCCCTGGCGCACAATGGGATGGTCGTCGACGATCAGGATGCGCGTTTCGGCCATAGGTGCAGGATGTGTCCCCAACTAAATAGCGCCTCCGGGCCCAGATGGCACACCCCGTTCTACACTCAGGATTGTCCCTAGTGCAGGCTGTGCAGCGGGTGAGCGTCGGCGCGCTGGGTGAACGTGCCACTCAGACGTGTCGCCGCGCCTGGCGTGACGCACGGATGGCACCGGCTGGCGGTATCTTTGCCAGGTCCGTCCGACCTCGTTTTCAGCCCCCACGGCACCGATGGCAGAGATTCCCGACTCCTCGTCCCGCATCATCCCGATCAACATCGAGGAGGAGATGAAGTCCTCCTACATCGACTACTCGATGTCGGTGATCGTGAGCCGGGCGCTGCCCGACGTGCGCGACGGGCTCAAGCCGGTCCAGCGGCGCGTGCTCTACGGCATGCAGGAGCTGGGGCTGGCCGCGGGCCGCGCCCACAAAAAGTCGGCGCGCATCGTGGGCGAGGTGCTGGGCAAGTACCACCCCCACGGCGACCAGTCGGTCTACGACGCGCTCGTGCGCATGGCCCAGGACTTCAACGTGCGCGGGCCGCTCGTCGATGGCCAGGGCAACTTCGGCAGCATCGACGGCGACTCCGCGGCGGCCATGCGCTACACCGAGGCGCGCCTGACGCGGCTGGCGGAGGAGCTGTTGCGCGACCTGGACAAGGAGACCGTCGACTACACGCCCAACTTCGACGGGTCCCTCGAGGAGCCGTCCGTGCTTCCGGCGGCGCTGCCCGGCCTGCTGCTGAACGGCGCGTCGGGCATCGCGGTCGGCATGGCGACCAACATCCCGCCCCACAACCTGGGCGAGCTGGTCAACGGCATCGTCGCCACGATCGAGGACCCGGAGATCGAGCTCGACGCGCTGATGGAGCACATCCCGGCGCCCGACTTCCCGACCGGCGGCACCATCTTCGGCGTCTCGGGCGTGCGCGAGGCCTACCGCTCGGGCCGAGGCCGCGTGGTGATGCGGGCCAAGATCCACGAGGAGGAGATCAAGCGGCGCGGCGGCGACGGCGTCGGTCGCGACGCCTTGATCGTGACCGAGATCCCGTACCAGGTCAACAAGTCGACGCTGATCGAAAAGATCGCGCACGCGGTCCGGGACAAGAAAATCGAGGGCATCTCCGACCTGCGCGACGAGTCCGACCGCGACGGCATGCGGATCGTGCTTGAGCTGCGCCGCGACGCCGTTTCGGAGATCACCAAGAACCAGCTCTTCAAGTACACCCAGCTCCAGCAGACGTTTGGCATGAACATGATCGCCCTGGTGGGCGGTCGGCCCAAGACGCTGGGCCTGCGCGAGATGATCGACCACTACGTCGACCATCGCCACGTGATCGTGGTGCGGCGGACCGAGTTCGAGCTGCGCCGTGCCGAGGAGCGCGCCCACATCCTGGAGGGGCTCACGGTCGCGCTCGACCACCTGGACGCCGTCATCGCCATCATCCGCCACTCGTCGGACACCGACGCGGCGCGCGCCAACCTGATGGCCGGGCTCTACCCCCAGCGCCTGACCGCCGAGCAGAAGGCCCGCCTCGGTCTCCCCGAGCAGGCACCCGTCGAGATCACCGGCGAGCGCGAGGCGAGCGGCTACGCCATGACGCGGCAAGACTTCCAGCCCCAGCCCTGGCTCTCGTCCGCCCAGGCCGACGCCATTCTGGCGCTGCGCCTGTCGCGTCTGACCGGCCTGGAGCGCGACAAGATCGCGACCGAGTACGCCGAGATCATGAAGGAGGTCGAGCGCCTCAAGTCGATCCTGGCGTCCCAGGACCTGCGGATGCAGATCATCGCCGACGAACTGCGCGAGGTGGCCGAGAAGTACGCCGACCCGCGCCGCACCGAGATCGACATCATGGGCGGCGGCGACATCGACCTGGAGGACCTGATCGAGGACGAGCACGTCGTGGTCACCATCACGCACCAGGGACTTGTCAAGCGGACGCCCATCGACGAGTACCGCTCCCAGAACCGAGGCGGGACGGGCCACCGCGGCACGGGCACGCGCGACGAGGACTTTGTCGAGCACCTGTTCACGGCCGGCGCCCACGACTACCTGCTGTTCTTCACCGACCACGGCCAGTGCTACTGGCTGCGCGTCTACAACGTGCCCGAGGGCTCGCGGACGGCCAAGGGCCGCTCGGTCCGCAACCTGGTCCGCATCGACCAGGACGACCGCGTCCGGGCGGTGATCGGGATCAAGAAGGAAGACTTCCGCGACGACGCGTTCCTGGAGAACCACTTCGTGCTGATGGCGACGCGCGACGGGCGGGTCAAGAAGTCGGCGCTGGCCGCGTTCAAGCGTCCGCTCGTGTCAGGCATCATCGCCATCGACATCGTCGACGGCGACCAGCTGATCGAGGCGCACCTGACCGACGGCGACACCGAGGTGCTCCTGGGCGGCTCGCACGGCCAGGCGATCCGGTTCCACGAGTCCGACGTGCGCACGATGGGCCGCAAGAGCCGCGGCGTGGGCGGCATGAAGCTGCCCGACGGCGAGCACATCGTCGGCATGATCGCCGTGCGGCGCGACGGCGCCCAGGTGCTCACGATCTCGCAGAACGGCTACGGCAAGCGCACCGACCTGGACGAGTACCGCGTCCAGAGCCGCAACGGCAAGGGCATCCTGACCCAGAAGACGACCGGCAAGACCGGCCCGCTCGTCGCCATCAAGAGCGTGCTCCACGACGACCAGCTGATGATCGCGACCGAGGCGGGCATCATGATCCGGATGGCGGTCCAAGACATCTCGGTCTACAGCCGCAACACCCAGGGCGTGCGCGTCTTGACGCTCAAGGCCAACGACGCCATCGCCGACGTGGCGCGCGTGGTGATCGAGGAGGACGAGGAGACCGGCATCGAGGTGCCGGCCATCGACCCGACGCCGTCCGGCGACGCGCTGGTGACCGACGAGGGCGTGACCGACGCGCCTGAGCCCGACGCGCCTGAGCCCGACGCCGCCTAGCCCGCCTCGGCACCGCGCAGCGACGGCGGAGCCACCGAGGCGGGCGGGGCTGCGGCGGGAGCCACCGCGGCGGCTCGCACCAGCTACCAGGACAGCGAGAGCTGGACGCCCGGCCCGGAGAGCCCGAGGCTGGGAGCGACTGCCAGCGCGGTCCGGCCGCGCCCGGCGACGCCGTCGTTGTAGAGCGCCACGGCGCGCTGGATGTGGCGGCTGGAGCCCGTGTAGTTGGCGCCCGCGTAGATCAGCCCGGCAATCCCGACGCCAAGGGGGATCAGGCCGACCGGGTTGAGCTGGTTCTTTGGTTCGTTCCGGCCCGTTCGAGGATCGAACACCCTCTCCCCGGTCGGCTCGTTGATCGTCAAGCCGGCGGCCACGACGCCTGCCAGCAGAACGGCTCCGCCGATCACCGACTGCGTCCGCTTGCGGCGGAAGCGGTCCAGCTCGGCCAAGGCCTCAGGGCTCGACGCCAGTGCGGGACGCAGGCCGCCACCCGTGAACCCCGCTGACTGCTCCGGCCCGTCCCCGACCCGGAACGAATAGCTGACCGAGGTCGCCGCGTTCGTGGTCGAGTACGTGGTGAACACGGTCTCGTCGAGAGAGATGAGCGCGAGCGAATCCGCGACTTGGGGCGCGGCGGGTTGCGCCGTGGCGGTCGGGGCGGTGCCCAGAGCGGCCAGACACAGAAGGCCGGCGAGGAGTGAGCGAACGGCCAAAGGGGTTGCGGTGTGTGAGCGCGCGACGTTCGCCCATTCGGAGTCGGTTGTCAATAGCCTTCCCCAAGGCCCCAGCCAGGCCCGCCTCGGCGAGCGACTCGGCCGACGGAGTGCCCCAGGCGGGGCAGCTAGGCGGCTGCGGCCAGCGGGACGCGCGCGTGGAACGTCGCGCCTCGGCCCAAGCCCGGGCTCTCGGCCCACAGCCGGCCGCCGTGCTGGAGCAGGACCGCTCGCGCAACCGTCAGCCCGACGCCCAGCCCTTCGTGGTCGCGAGAGTCGGGGTCGGCGACCTGGACGTACGGGTCGAAGATCGAGTCCAGGTGCTCGGCTGCGATGCCACGCCCCTGGTCGCGGACCGCCAGCCGGATGGTGCCGTGGTCGATGCCGGCTTCGACGCGGACGGGCGCGGTGGGCGCGGAAAACTGGACGGCGTTGCGGAGCAGGTGACGAAAGGCCAGGCTCAGGCGCCGGGCGTCGCCTTCGACGAGCAGCGGCCCTGGCGGCACCGCGACGTCGGCGTGAGACGCGACCTCGGCGACGGCCTCCTCAAGCGCAGCCCGCATCGAGACCAAGGTGCCCGGGTGCTGCCCCAGGTCTCCCTGGAGCCCTGCCATCACGTCCAGGGTCTCCACGACGTCCATCATGCGGTCGCCGGCGCGCACGATGGCGTGGGCGTGCTGGTGGAGGTCGCCGCGCACTTCCTCGGCCAGGATCTGCCCAAAGCCTTGGACCGCCGTGATGGGCGTGCGCAGCTCGTGCGAGGCGATGGCCATGAAGTTGGTCTTGAGCTGGTCCAGGCTGGCCAGCCGGGCGTGGGCGCGCTGGAGCGCGGCGTCGTGGCGCGCGTTGCGGATGGCGACGGCCGCCTGCGAGGCGATGATGAGCAGCGCTTCGGCGTCGGCACGGTCGAACCGGCCCGCCTCGGCGTTGAGCGCCTGCAGCACACCGACGGGCTGGCCGTCGATGCGCATGGGGACGGCGAGCATGGTGCGCGTGGCAAAGCCCGTCCCGTCGTCCGCCGGGCGGAAGCGGCGGGCGTCCGCCTCGGCGTCGGCGGCGTGCAGGATGCGGTTGTCGCGGAAGACGGCGCCCGCCAGGCTGTCCTGCAGGGGCACCTCGGTGCCTTGGAGGGCTGCGCCCGCCTCGCCAGCCGCGGCCTCGAACCGGAGCGCGCCCGTCGTCTCGTCCACCAGCAGGATCGACGCCGCCTCACAGTCCAGAACGTCCGTTGTGGTGAGCGCGATGTAGTCGAGCAGCTGAGCCGTGTCACCGAGTGCGTTGAGCGCGACGCTAACGTCGAGCAGTCGCCGAAGCCGTCGCACCTCCGCCTGGGGGGAGTCGCGACGGGAGAGCGGAGTGGTTTCGGCCAGAGCCATCGACGAACTGGGGAAGGCGGTCCAGCGGGGTATCGGCGTATCGGCGTCTACGTCTTAGCGCGCCGTCCACGAAAGTGGGCTGCACGAAAACCGCCCGCCGCTCGTGAGGAGCGACGGGCGGCTTGTGCCGGACCGGCTGAGCCTAGCGAACGACGGTGACGGCGGTCGCAGCGACGCGCCCTTCCGCCTCCACGCGGACAACGTAGACGCCCGGGGCCAGCCCGGAGGCGTCGAGCGTCACGCGCTGGTCACCCGCTGGGCGGAGGTCGTCGACCAAGACGGCCACGCGGCGGCCCAAGGCGTCGTAGACCTCCGCCCGGACGCGGGCGCTGGTCTCCAACGTGAAGGACACGTCGGCGCGGCCGGTGACCGGGTTCGGGGCAACCCGCAGGCCCGACGCTTCGGCCTCGGGGCCATCGCCGAGCGCCGTGCTCACCCGGGCGTCCAGCTCGAACCGGAGCACGCCCTTGCCGCCCATGGCCACGCCCGATTCGAGGTCGAACCCGGGCTGGTCCACCCGGAGGCTGACCATCTCGTCGAACTCGCCCAGGTTGTAGCGTCCGGTGGCGTCGGCGAAGTCGAAGGCGAGCGGGGTGCCAGTCTGGCTGCGGGCCACGACCAGGGAGCCCGCCACGGGGCGCCCGCTGCCGTCGCGGACGGTGCCGCGGACGCTGTTCCTGGCTTGCGAGCGCCTGCCGTTGACGGGCCGGTTGAGGCCGCCGAGCTGGGCGCTGATGCCGCTGAGGTTGGACCTCACCGAGACACGGTCGGCGTCGGTCCAAACGGAGGCGCCTTCGTAGTAGACCGGGGTGTACTCCTCGGCGGCGAAGAGCACCACGTAGTCGCCCGCGTCCAAGCCGTCGGCGGTGTACGCGCCTGCGGCGTCTGAGGTGGCGTAGGCGACGCCAGCGCCGTCGATGCGGGTTAGGATCACGGTGGCGCCCTCGATAGGCGCGCCCGCGTCGTCAGTCACGACGCCTGACACCGCCAGTCCGTCGGCCGTGGCGCCCTCGGCGGCCAGCTCGATGTCGCCCAGGTCGAATGCAACGGCTTGGGCCCCGACCGTGAGCGGCGTAGCCAGGAAGCGCGTCGGCGCGTCGTCGTAGAACTCGGAGACGAAGCCGGGCGCCTTGAACCGGGCCATCAACGCCGAGCCGGCCACGCCCCGTGACGTAGTCACGAACTCGAAAGTGCCGTCGGCGGCGGCGCGGACGGCAACCAGGCTGCTGTCGGCATTGGAGAACCTGACGTCGGCATCGAAGAACATCGCCGTGCCGTCGGTGACGGGCGTGCCTGCGGCATCCACCAGTCGGCCGGTGAGCGTGACGGAGAAGTCGTCGGCGATGGACACCAGGGCCAGATCAATGCCGTCGGTCGTCTGGTCGGCCTCGACCGTGACCGCCGTCGCGTCGGCAACGGTGAACGCGCCGTCGTAGTAGGCCGTCAGGTAGCTGGACTCGACCTCGACGGTGTAGTCGTTCTCGGGCAGGTCGAGCCGGTAGGTGCCGTCAGCGGCGGTCGTGGTCTCGGCCGTGAAGGTGCCGTCGATGGCGTAGGCCGTCGCGCGAGCGCCTTGGACGGGCGCACCATTGGCGGCGTCGGTAACGGTGCCGGCGAGCACACCCGGGCGCAGCCGCTCCAGGGCGAGGTCAACGATGGTCTCGGAGCCCGCCCCGACCGTGAACGACACGGGCGCGGGAGCGAACACGGCCTCCGCCGACCCGTTGCCGACCAGCACGTAGTCGAGCGAATAGGAGCCGGGATCCACCTGGAACGCATACTGGCCGTTGCCGTCGACCGAGGTGAGGGCAGGCGCCTGACCGTCGCTTGGGGACTGGCCTGAGACCACAGCGACGAGATACTGCAGTCGCACCGGATCGCCCGAGTCGTCCGCCGTCAGGCGCCCCCGGACGGTGGCGCGAGCCGGGTCGACGGGCTCGACGAACGTAAAGCCTGTGACGTTATCCGCGCCGACGAGCGCCGCCCCCAGCACGAGTGTGGTGATATAGTCGGACCCGGCCGAGGCATACGCGTAGTACGCACCGAACGGGACGTCATCGACGCGGACGGCGCCGCCGCTTGCCGTTGCGGTTTGTACCACGGGACCGTCGGGGTCCTGGGCGTACACCGTCACCGGGATACCGGCTGGGGTGGTACTCGTGGTGTCGCGGGACGAAACGGTAAAGTTGGCAGTCCCGGTCTGGGCGCCAACTGCGGGCACGAAGGCCAGCAGAACGAGTAGGGCGAGGAGGTAGCGCATGGGAGGGAGAATAGAGCGGAAAGGTTAGCGGGAGCGAGCGTCGGACCACCGCCCGGTGGCGACATCCCAGCGGAGCAGCGACGTCGTCGGGAGTCGGTTGGCGGATTCGATGCGAACCGTGACGTAAACGGCGTCGGCATCCCGCGCCTCGGTCCGGACGAGGCATCGCACGCCAGGGCCGTCGGCGACGGCGCTCCAGGGTGCGAGCGCGCGGACTGGGCCCGGGCCGATCAGCCCAGCGTCCAGCGTCGGCCCGAGCACAATGCGCCACCCTGCCATCGGCCGCAGCGCACCGTCGGCGCGAACGACTGACATCCACCAGACCGGCACTTCGACAGCGTCGCCCGCGTCGATGGCGGCCGCGTCGGTAGGTGGCACGGCGGAGCCGAGCAGGGCGACGGCGAACAGGAGGAGGAGTCGGAACATGGGCGGGGCGGTGTGAACCCAAGGTCGGGGTACCGCCGCTGGGGCGCATAAGGCAGGCCGCTCATTCGGGCGCTGGCGCGTCTGGTACAGACATACCATGCCAGGCGCCGCTCGGGATTCTGTCGCGGATGGTAGCACTCAAGGCGCCGGAGAGGTGTGGCGCTTGGGAGACCGGATGTCTGGATGCCCAGGCGCCGTGTCGGGCGTTGGGTGTTGGAGATTTGTGAGCCCGCACGTCTCCTATTCCCGTCCCCCCAGCAGGCCGTTTTTCCAGGCCCACGTGGTCGCCTCGGCGCGGTTGCCCACGTTCAGCTTTCCGTAGACGTTGGCCAGGTGGTTGCGAATGGTGTGCTCGGACAGGAACAGGTCGGCGGCGGCTTGAGCATTCGTCTTGCCCTCCGCCACCAGGCGCAGCACCTCAGCCTCGCGGGCGGTGAGGCCGCCGGGCCGGGCGTCAGTCGGCGCCTCGTCTCCGCGTCGCAGAGCCAGCACGCGCGCCGCGACGCTCCGCGAGAGCCAGCCGTCCTCCCCCCCAGCGACGCCACGGACGGCGTCGACAATGGTTCGCAGGCTCTCGTCCTTTGTGAGGTAGCCCGCTGCCCCCGCGTCGAGCAGCTCGGCCACGTGGTCGGCGTCGTCGTAGGCCGACAAGACCAGGATGCGGGGCGCGCCCTCGGTGCCGTCCAGCGCCCGGGCCACCTCGATGCCCGACAGTCCGGGCATTTCGATGTCGAGCACGAGCACGTCGGGCCGCTCACGCGCCACCACGCTCAGCGCCTCGGCGCCGTTGGCCGCCTCTCCGACGACATCGAAGTCAGGCTCCTGGAGCAGGCGGTCGCGCACGCCATCGCGCACGACGCGGTGGTCGTCGGCGAGCACAATTCGGACGGGAGTGTCGGTCATGCTTTCGAATGGACACCGTCTTCGGATGGAGCGGCGAGCGACCTGGGGAGGTGCGGCACCCGGGCGCGGACGGTGGTGCCGCTGCCCAGCGCAGACGTCACGTCGAGCGTACCGCCGACGGCCTCGACGCGCTCGGCAGCGCCGACGAGCCCCAGATGGTCGTGCCGGGCCAGTTCGGCCAGCCGACGCGGCGGCACGAAGCCGCATCCGTCGTCGGTCACGCGCAGCTCGGCGTGGCCGTCAGCGTCGGCGAGCACGATTCGGATGGCCTGGGCGTCGGCATGGCGCAGCGCGTTGCGGACGGCCTCCTGGGCCACGCGGTAGAGCGCGACGCGGGCGGCATCCGCCAGTGGGGCGCGGGCGGCTGCCTCGACCGTGACCGTCTCGGAGCGCCCGTCGACCAGGCGGGCTGCCATGGTGCCGAGCGCGCGGCCCAGCCCCATGGGACCCAGGACGGGCGGGCGGAGTTCGGCGCAGACATCGCGCAACTGGCGGCTGGCACCGAGCAGCGTCTCGCGGACCGCGCCCGCCTGGGCTTGCAGGGTGTCGAGCGCGGGCGGCGCGCCGTCACCCATGTGGGTGAGCGCGTCTTCGAGCGATTCGAGGCGGTAGCGGGCGCCGTAGAGATCCTGGAGCGGGCCGTCGTGCAACTCGCGCGCCGTCCGCAGGCGCTCGGCCTCCCGAGCCTCGGCCAGACGCCGCTGGGCCTCGCGCTCGTCGGCGCGCTCACGCTCGCCACGGCGCAAACGCCGCCGCTGGACGCCTGCGCCCACGCCGGCCATCGCCGCCAACAGCACGGCCATGCTCAACACTCGCGCCCAGACCGTCCCCCACCACGGCGGCACCACGCGGACACCCAGCGCGACCTGGTGCGGGCTCCACGCGCCGTCGGCGCCCGCCGCCTGGACGTGGAACGTGTAGCGCCCCCCGGGGAGATTAGTGTAGGACGCGTTCGGCCGCCGCCCGTCGGTCTCGCGCCAGTCGTCGTCCACGCCGTCCAGGCGGTAGCGGTAGCGGTGGCCTTCGGGGTCGGCGTAGTCCAAGGCCGCGAACTCGAACGTGATGAAGTTGTCCTGGTGCGACAGCCGGACGGACTCGACGTAGGGCGCCGCTCGGCCCAGGTCGACGGGCTCGCCGAACCGCCGCAACCCCGTCAGCGCCACCAGCGGGGGCGGCGTCCGGCGCGCGACGCGGTCGGGGCGGAAGCGGTTGAACCCGGCCGTCCCCCCGAAAAGCAGCGTGCCGTCGCGCTGGCGGAGCGCGGCGCCGCTGTTGAACTCGTCGCCCTGCAAGCCGTCGGCAGCGTCGTAGACGGCTACCACGCGCTCGGCGACGGGGTCGAACACGGCCAGCCCGTCATTCGTCGAGAGCCACAACTGCCCGGCGGCGTCGGGCAGGACGGCGTAGACGATGTTGTGGGGGAGGCCGTCGTGCGTCGTGAACACCCGGGCCTGGCCGGTGTCCAGGTCAAGCCGGTTGAGGCCTCCACCCGCCGTCGCGATCCACAGCACGCCGTCGGCGGGGTGGACGCCGTAGACGGTCGCGTGGCTGAGCGGGCCGTCGGGGGCGGCGCCCCACGTCTGGAACCGGCCCGTCGCGCGGTCCAGCCGGGCAACGCCCGCGCCATACGTCCCCACCCACAAATCGCCGCCAGCGGCTGGAGCCAGCGTCGTGATCACGTCGTGGGGCAGCGACGCCGGGTCGTCGCCGTGGACGAACCGGGTAAGAGCGCCGTCAGCGCTGCGCCGCGCCAAGCCGTCGCCCCAGGTCCCGACCCAGAGCGCGCTGTCGTCATCGAGCGATAGCGCGGTCACGACCGAGCCCGCCAAGGCCACCGGCCGGGCACGGCCGTTCTCGACCCGGTCGAGTCCCTCGAATGTGCCCACCCATAGGCCGCCGTCGCGCCCACGTTCGAGCGCCACCACGACATCACTAGACAGGCCGTCGACGATGCGGAGCGTCGAGAAGCGGCCCGAGACGGGGTCGAGCCGTCCCAGCCCGCCGCCGTCGGTGCCGACCCAGACCGCGCCGTCTGCGCCTTCCTCGAACGACCACACGTAGGGATGGCTCAGGCTGGCCGGGTCGAGCGGGTCGGGGCGGTAATGGCCGAACCGCTCCGAGGCGCCGGTATAGCGGGCCGCGCCGCCGCCGTCGGTGCCCACCCACAACGTGCCCGTGCGGTCGACGAGCAACGAGCGGACGACGTCCTTGGGGAGGGAGAATGGATCGGCCGGGCGGTTTCGGTAGGTGTCGACGCGGCCCGAGGCGGTCTCGACGCGGCACAGCCCGCCGTCGCCGGTGCCCACCCACAGCGTGCCCGCTGCTCCTTCGGCGATGTCGTAGACGTAGTCGCCGCACAGGCCGTCGGCGGTGGTCAGGCGCTGGGCCGCTAGGCCCACGCGAGCGACGCCGCCGCCCGTGCCCACCCAGACGTCCCCGTTGCGCAGGATCTCGACGCTGGCGGCTTCGTCGGACGGCAGCGACGCCGGGTCGTTGGGGTCGTGGCGGAAGTGGGCCGTAGCTCCGGTCTCCAGGTCTAGCCGGGTGACGCCTGCGCGGTAGAGCCCCACCCAGAGCGCGCCGTCGCCGGCCTGGGCCAGGCTCCACACGAACGGGTCGGGGAGCACGTCGCGGCGGGCGCGGCGGAAGCGGCCCGTCCGGCGGTCCAGGCGGGCCAAGCCGCCGCCGGTGCCCACCCACAGCCGCCCCCGGGCGTCCTCCAGCACCGCCGTCACGATGTCGTCGGGCAGCGACGCCGGGTCGTCGGGGTCGTGGCGGAAGTGGCGGAACGTCTCGCTGGCAGGGTCGAAGCGGCTCAGGCCGCCGCCCCACGTCCCGATCCAGATGGCGCCGTCGCGAGACTGGGCCAGCGTCTGGATGTACGACGTGGGCAGCGAGGCCGGGTCGAGCGGGTCGTGGCGGTAGACCGTCACGCCGGTGCCGTCGTAGCGGTTGAGGCCGTCCTGGGTGCCGAGCCACAGAAACCCGGTGCGGTCCTGGAGGACCGCCAGTACCGACGACTGCGACAGGCCCTGGGCGGCGCCCAGCGGCTCGAACCGGAGCGCGACGCCGTGAGCGGCCGCCCCGCTCAGCGCCGCCCCTCTCGGCTGGACGCGGGCGCCCGGCTGGGCAGCCACGCTGCCAGCGGCGAGAAGGAACGCGAGGATGAGGCGGCACACGCCGAAGGATCGCTCCTGAGCACGGACGCGCGCAAGCCGGCGACGTACTAGCCAGCGGGCCCCGGCGTGGTACGTTTGTACCACGTCGGGCCCGCCGGACAGGCGCCTGTGCTGGACGAGGACGAGATGACTTCGTCCCCGCCGATGGTGTCCGTCAGTAGGACACGGCGCCAGCTACGACCCGAGCGCTTTGAGCCGTCGCTTAAAGCCGACGGCCGCGCTGGTGTACCCGCCGCCCGCGCCGTCCACAAAGTGGACCTGCTGGCCCATCCGCTCGTAGACCAGGCACGTCAGCACGGCGCGGTCGGAGACGTGGAGGCCGTAGGCCAGGCGGCCGTCGCGGTACATCGTCTCCAGGTACTCCTCCAGCGCGGCGCGCTCGCCGGGCCCGCCGGCCAGCACCATCCGCAGCACGCCGTCGAACTTGCGGTAGTCGGTCGAGCCGCGGAACAGCCGAGGGTACTCGGCCCAGTCGGTCTCCGACGTCTCGATGCCGCGGTGCACCAGGACCCGGCCGACGATGTTGAGCGCCCACAGCTTGGCGCGCGCGCCGAGCGAGTTGCGGTGCCTCAGCCGGACCTCGGGCCCGAGCTTGGCCGGCGACACGCTCAGGCGGAGGCGGTCGATCGCGACCGGATGGGCTTGCTCGTCTCCGTACAGCTCGCCGATGGCGGTGAGCACCTCGCCGTAGGTGGCGTCCGCTCCGGGGCCGACCGCCTCGATGAGCAGCGAGACCGTCTCGCCGCCGGGGCTTTTGACGTCCTGCCAGCGGCACTCCAGCCCGTCGTACAGGTCGCCGCCCTGGGCGGGCGCGGCCAGGCTTGCAAAGCGGATGGCCGTTTCGGGGTCTTTGACCTGGTGCTCGGCCCAGGCCAAGCCGGTGCCCCGGAACAGCGCCTGCGCGTAGTGCGGCGACGCTTGGTAGCGCGCCACCGCCACCTGGTG
The DNA here is from genome assembly GCA_963757585.1 of Rubricoccaceae bacterium. Lineage (GTDB taxonomy): Bacteria > Bacteroidota > Rhodothermia > Rhodothermales > Rubricoccaceae > Rubrivirga. The sequence continues at coordinate 988,473 of CAVWRT010000005.1, read as the reverse complement.
CCCGGCCTCCCGCACGCTCGCCAGCGGCACGGCGCCGACCCGCAGCGTCAGGTCCATGCGCTCGACGGCGTGCTCCTGGAGCGCCGCCAGCGCCGCCAGCGAGGCGTCCACGACCTGCGGTGGCACGACGAGCGTGGCCCCGTCGCCTCCGAACACGAAGGGCAGGTCGGCGCGGTCGGCGGCGTTCAGGACGGCGGCGATCGAGGCCGCGCCGACGTAGTTGACGTCGCGGTAGCGCCCCGCCTGGACGGCCTCCGTCGAGCCCATCACGTCGGTCAGCACGACCGTCCAGTCGTCCGGCACCGGCGTGTAGGCCGCGTCCTCGACCAGCTGGTCGAACCGGTCGACGGGCGTGAGACGAGCGTAGAAGTCGGCAGCCATGCTGGCCAACGCGCCGCTGGCGGACGAGGTGCCCCGCCTCGGGGGGCGCGGCCGGCCGGGCCAGGTCGCCCCCCGGCCGGCCGAGGCGGGCCTACTCGGCGTCGCGGTGGACCGTGCCGGGCGAGAACGCGGGCGCGCACACGGCCCAGTACTCGCACGCGTCCGCGTCGGACGGGTTGAGGTAGCGCACGCGCTCGCCAGGCCGGCACAGCACGGTCTCGCCCGGGCCCACGTCGAGCACGCCGCCGTCGTGCTCGACGCGCATGGTGCCGCGGAGCACGATCGTGACCTCGTCGAAGGCCGGCGCCTGGGCGGGCTCCGACCAGCCCGGTGGCGCGATCATGTGCGCCACCGACAGCGCCTCGGTGCCCGTGTGGACCCGGCCGACGTGCTCTTCGATGGTTTTGCCGCCGGGGCCGGGAATCTGGGTGGGCGCGGTGATGTGCTGGGGCATGGGCTGCGTGCGGAAGGGCCCGGAAGCTATCACGGGCGGCCGCCGCGCCGCCGCCATCGCGCCGCCGCCATCGGGGCGGGCCTGAAGCTGTCCCACCGCCTCTCCCTTTCTCGCCGGCACCGATCTTCAGCGTGGGCGCTGAGTACCAGCCTCTTCCCTCCCGACTCTCCGATGGATTCCAAAAAGATCAAGTGGCTTCTCCTGTCAGGCGGCGTGGCGATGGCCGCCTCGGCGCTCACCAAGACCGCGCTCGCGAAGGGGTGGAACTCCGCGACGGGCGAGGACCCGCCGCTCAACCCCGAGAGCCGCAAGACCAGCTGGAGCGAGGCCATCGCCTGGACACTCGCCGTGAGCGTCGCCGCGGGCCTGTCCCAGCTGGTCGCCCGGAGGGGACTGGCCGGGGCGATGGACGAGAGCGTCCCGGACGACCTGTACGGCTGACTGCTGCCACCCCGCCCGCCTCGGCGCCGAGGCGGGCGGCGTCAGACCGGCTCGCCATAGACGAACGTGGGCGCGCCCGTCGGGACGGTCCGGGCCTCAGGTGGCATCTCGACCGCCGGAAGCCGGGTGCCTGCCCAGTCGCCGAGCGCGTTGGGCTCGGCCCACACCGTCCCGCGCGTCGTGTCCATCACCACATGGTCGCCGGCGCGGCCCCGGACGTAGTCGCGCGTCAGCGGCACCTTGCCGTCGGGCGTGTCGAGGACGTAGGCCGGGACCGCAAAACCCGACGTCCAGCCCCGCAGCGCGCGCATGATCTCCATGCCGTGCTCGATGGGCGTGCGCAGGTGCGCCGTCCCGCCGATCAGCTGGGCGTGGTAGAGGTAGTACGGCCGCACGCGCATCGCGACCAAGCCCTCGACTAGCTGGCGCATCGTCTCGGCGTCGTCGTTGACGCCCGCCAGCAGGACCGACTGGTTGCCGACCGGCACGCCGGCGTCGGCCAGCCGAGCGCACGCCTGGGCCGCCTCCGGCGTCAGCTCGCGCGGGTGGTTAAAGTGCGTGTTGAGCCAGACCGGATGGTGCCGGGCCAACACCTCGCACAACTCCGGCGTGATCCGCATCGGGTTGACGACCGGCAACCGGCTCCCCAAACGGATCACCTCGATGTGCGGGATCGCGCGCAGCTCGCCCAGCAGCCAGTCCAGATTCGCGTCCGAGAACACGAGCGGGTCGCCGCCGGTCAGCAGCACGTCGCGGATGGCGGGTGTCGCGCGGAGGTAGGCGAGCCCGTCGCGCAGCTCGTCCTTTTTCATCATCCAGCCGGCGTCGCCCACCATGCGCTTGCGCAGGCAGTAGCGGCAGTAGACGGCGCACTCGGACGTGACGCAAAACGCCACCTTGTCCGGGTAGTTGTGGACCAGGTTCTTGACCGGGCTGTGGCCGACCTCGTCGAGCGGGTCCTCGACGCCCACGATGTCGGGCGCGACCTCGCCGGCCTGGGGCACGACGTGCTGGCGGATGGGGCAGCCCGGGTCGAGCGCGTCGATCAGGCTGGCGTAGTACGGCGTGATGGTCCAGCGGAAGACGCCGGCCGTCGCCTGAATGGCGTGGCGCTCGCCGTCGGTGGGCTGGATGTAGCGCTCCAGCGTCTCGACGTCATTGATGCGGTGGCGCATCTGCCACCGCCAGTCGGCCCAGTCGGCGGTCGAGGCGTTGTGCTGAGGGCGTGCGGTCATGGCTGGAGGGTACCGCGAGACCAGGCCCGCGTTCTCGGATGCCCAGTGGATTCGGGCTCGCCGCTCAGCACGCGGCGTTTTGCTCTTGCAACGCCTGGCGGTCCACGCGCGGCCACCGGCCGTACTGGCGGAGCGTCTCGGCGTCGCTGGCTCGCTCCACCTCGGCGCCGCACGCGGCGCACACGAACCGGATCTCGCGAGGCGCGACATCGCGGGGCGCGACCTCGCTCGGCGCGACCTCGCTGACGAGCACGACCGCCAGTAGCGCGCGCCACGGCCCCCGCTTCAGGATGGGCTGGACGGCGTGGTCGTGGCGGTCGTGACCGCACGGGCATCGCAGGCTAGGCATCGTCGGGGCGGTTGACGTAGGGGTACTTGCGGTACTGCCTCAGGACCTCGGGGTCGCGCGTGGTCTCGAACGTCTCGCCGCACACGGCGCAGGTGAACGCGATCTGCCGAGGCGTGCTCGACATCCCGTTGAACAGGGCCAGCCAGCCGCCGCCGCCGTGCTTGAGGTCGGCGCGGACGGTGTGGTGGTAGCGGTCGTGGCCGTGCGCGGCGCACGTGGGGCGGTCAGTCATGGAGCACGTACGCCCGCGCCCGCGCCGAGGTCTCCCACGCCCGTCCCGAGGCGGGCCAAGTCGCGCGCCTAGTACGATTGTCACAGTGCGCTCGGGCAAACGGGCGATACTCTAGGCGTGCTGCCTGCGGCTTTTCCCGTCACACCCTCTCTCTGGCTCATGACCCGTCTGCTTCTCGGCGCCCTCGTCGCGCTCGTGCTCTCCGCCTCCGCGCTCGCGCAGTCCAGCCAAGACCTGCGCCGCGTCGTCTTGGTCAACGGCGACGTCTACGTGGGCGTGGTGGCCAACGAAAACGCGGACCCCGTCGTGGTCACGACCACCGACGGCGTCGAGCGCCGCTTCCCGCGCAGCCAGGTCGATTTCGTGGCGCCGCTCATCAACGGCCGCTTTTTCCGCACCGACCCGGTCAAGACGCGCTTTTTCGTGGCCCCGACGGCGCGCACGCTGGGCGGCGGCGAGTTCCGCGGCGACCTGACCTACATCTTCCCCTCGATCACGGCGGGCCTGAGCGACCGCGTGGACCTGCTGGCCTCGGGCCTGATCGGCGGCGGGACCGGCGGCGACGGCGACGGCCTGTTCTTCACGCCCCTCGTGGGGCTCAAGGCCCAGGTTTGGAGAGGCGACGGCGTCCAGGTGGCGCTCGGCACCAGCGTCCAGGTCCAGTTCAGCAGCGAGTCGTCGCTGGCGGCGCTGCCCTACGGCGTCGTCACGCTGGGCGACGAGACGAGCGCGATCACCTTTGGCGTGGGCGCGGCCATCGGCGCGGTCGGCGGCGACGTCGACGTGGCCGACGGCATCCTCTACGGCATCGGCGCCGAGCGCCAGATCAACAACGGCGTCAAGCTGTTCGTCGAGGCGCTGGGCACCATCGGCCTGGGCGGCCCCACCGAGACCTGCTTCGACGACGGGTTCGGCCAGACCGTCTGCTTCGAGGACAACGACCGGATTGACGAGGGGCTGCTGATCCTGCCGGGCGTCCGGTTTTTCGGCAACAAGTTCGCGTTCGACGTGATCGGGGCTATCGCCACCGACTTCGACTCGCTCGTCGGCTTCGCGCCCGTCGGCGCCCGAGCGTCGTACGGCTTCTAACCCGGCTGCGTGGCGCCCGGCAGGTGTGGTGCGTCTGCACCAGGCCCGAGGCGGGCGCCCGGCGCATCTTGGTGCCATGCGCGTGTTGCTCCTGGTCGCCGTCGTGGTTCTGAGCCTGGGCTCGGTCCGGGCGCAGTCCCTGCTCGTCGAGCGGCCGGGCGCGATCGTGTCGCTCGACCTGGCCGGCGGCCCGTTCCCCATGCTCACGCCGGCCGGCGTAGACCGGAGCGGAAGCCTGGGGGCGAGGCTGGGACGCGGCGTCGACGTCGCCGTGACGCTGGGCTACGGCGGTGCCGTGGCCGACACGCTGTTTCCCTACCCCGCCGAGATCCACGCCGGGCTGGAGGCGTCGCTCGCCTGGGCCGAGCGCGCGCCGTGGCGGGTGGTGGTCGGGGGCAACGTCTCGGTCTCAGGCTCCGACACCTACATTTTTCCCGACGGCGGCGGCCCGACCGTCGTCCCGGACCGGCGGTCGGTTCTCGAGCGGCGCGGGCGGGTCAGCGTCGCCCGGTACCTGCGAGTAACCAGCGGCCGGGTGCGCGTGCTCGCCGGCCTCGGCCTCTACGGGTCCGTCCGCCACCTGACGTCCTCGACGCTCGTGTTCCGGGCCGGAGGCCCCGGCGAGCTCACCGTCGGCGGCGATACCGTGACCGAGAGTTCGAGAGGCGTCCTGCTGGCCGTTCCCGTCGCCGTCCGCCTGGGTCCGCGGGCCGACGTGGTGCTGGAGCCGGAGCTGCGATTCAACCCTCTGCTTTGGGGCCTGGGAGCAGGAGACGGCCAGGTCACCGTTCGCCTCAACCTGTAGCCGAGGCACGGCCCGGCGGGCGCGCCGCGTTCGGCCTTGTGACACCGCCCGCCTCGGCGCTAGCCTGGGGCACCTCCCCCACCGCCGTGCCGCGCCGGATCTTGCGTCTCCCTGTTCTGCTGGCGGTGCTCGCCGCGAGCGCGGCGCTGAGCCCGGCGTCGGCGCAGTACTTCGCGTTCGGCAAGAACCGCGTGCAGTACGCCGCGCCCGACTGGTACGCCGTCCAGACGGCGCACTTCGACGTGTTCTACTACGAGCGCGGCGCTGCGCCCGGCGGCCGCGTGCTGGGCGAGTTCGCCGCCGAGGCGGCCGAGGAGGCCTACCGCGAGGTCTCGGCGCTGTTCGGCACCGACGTCACCCGGCGCATCCCGCTCCTGGTCTACCCCACGCACGCCGAGTTCGCGGTCACGAACGCCGTCGACCTGCCCATCAACGCCGACGGCATCGGCGGCGTGACCGAGTTGTTCAAAAACCGGATCGCGGTGCCGTTCACCGGCGACTGGCGCGACTTCCGCCGGGTCGTGCACCACGAACTCGTCCACGCGGTCATCAACGACCTGTACTACGGCGGCACCGTCCAGTCGCTCGTCCGGGGCAGCGGGCTCCAGATCCCGGGCTGGTTCAACGAAGGGCTGGCCGAGTTCAGCGCCCAGGGCTGGGACACCGAGTCCGACCTCTACGTGCGCGAGGCGATCCTGGACGACCGCCTGCCCGACATCGGCCGCTTGGGCGGCTTCTTCGCGTACCGCGGCGGCCAGGGCGTGTGGGACTTTGTGGCCCAGGAGTACGGGCGCGAAAAGGTGACCGAGATCCTGGACCGCGTCCGCCTGGGTCGCAGCGTCAACGGCGCGTTCCAGCGCGCGACCGGGCTGGGCGTGCGCGAGCTGTCGGACCGATGGAAGCGAACCTTGCGGACGGTCTACTTTCCCGAGGTCGCCGCGCGCGAGGAGACCGAGGCGGTCGGGCGCATCGTGGCCAGCCGGGAGGTCGGCGGCGGCGGCTACCACGCCAGCCCGGCGATCTCGGCCCAGGGCGACCGCGTGGCCTACGTCGCGACCCAGGACGGCCTGTTCGACGTCTACGTCGCCACGACGGTCGGCCGCCCGCGCGTGCAGAAGCTGATCGACGGCCAGGAGACGGTCCAGTTCGAGAGCCTGCGCCTGCTGTCTCCGGGCCTGTCGTGGAGCCCCGACGGCACGCGCCTCGCCGTCGCGGTCACGAGTGGGTCGAGCGACGGCTTCGCGCTCGTGACCGTCGAGACGGGCGAGGTCGAGACCCTCCGACCGGCCGGCGTCCAGGCCGTCGTGTCGGTCGCCTGGAGCCCGGACGGGCGCCGGCTGGCCTTTGAGGGGACGGCCGGCGCGCACTCGGACCTCTACACGCTCGACCTGGAGACCGGCGCCGTCGCCAACCTGACGCGCGACCTGTACTCGGACCACGCGCCCGCCTGGACGCCCGACGGGTCGGCGCTGGTGTTCCACTCCGACCGCGGCGACGCGCTCCGTCTGGGCCGCGCGACGGCGGGCGACGCGTTCGAGGGCCGCTTCGACACGCGCCGCCTGGGCCGCGGCCAGTTCGACCTGTACCGCCTCGACATCGCCAGCGGCACCCTCGCCCGGCTCACCGACGACCCGGTCTGGGACGAGACGAATGCCGCCGTCGCGACCGCGCCCGGCGGCGGCGAGCGCGTCCTGTTCGTCAGCGACCGCAACGGGATCCCCAACCTGTACGGGCTGGACTCGACGGGCGTGCGCCCGCTCACGGATCTGCAGACCGGCGTGCTGGACGTGTCGCTCTCGGCCGACGGCAGCCGGGCGGCGATGCTGGCCTTGCACGACGGCATCCCGTCGGTCGTGTCGGTGCTCAGCCCGTTTGGCCGCGACGGCCTCCCGCCCACGTTGGCGCCGACGGTCTGGGCCCAGCGCCGCACGGGCGAGGCGCGCCCGGCGCCGGCGCTCCAGCTGGCGTCGGAGGCGACGCTGCAGGCCAACCCCATCCTGCGCGACGCCGCCGACGGCCGGCCCCCGGCGCGGCCGCCGAGGCGGGCGACGCTGCCGACGGCCCAGGAGCTGGCGCTCGCCGACTCGATCCTGGCCACGCTCGGTCCGCCGCGGGACCTGCTGGCGTCGGCCGACACGGTCGCGCTCGACCCGACCGCGCCCGAGCGCGGGCCGCGCGTGGACTACCGCGCCTACGACTTTGGGGACGCCTTCGACGGCGGCCAGCGCGCCCGCGCCGGGACGGCCGCCGACGCCTTCCGCCCGACGGCGAACCGCGACTCGTCGGGCGCGCTGATCGCCCGGCCCTACCGGCTGCGCTTCTCGCTCGACCTGGTCTACGCCGACGGCGGCTACGACACCGTCTACGGCGTCCAGTCGATCACCCAGGCGCTGTTCTCGGACATGCTGGGCAGCCACCGCATCGGGCTCTCGACGAACCTGGTCCTGGACCTGCGCAACGCCGACTACGTGCTGAGCTACGAGTACCGGCCCCACCGCATCGACTACCGCGTCGAGGGCTACCACCTGGCCAGGCAGCTCGCCTCGGAGAGCGACCGGACGGTCTACCGCTACCGCAACTACGGCGTCGTCGCGAGCGCGCGCTACCCGCTCGACAAGTTTCGCCGGGTCGACGCCGAGCTGGGCCTGCTCGGCGTGTCGCTGACCGACCTGCGCGACCTGGGCGCGCTGCCGCGCACGCGCGCCTTCGCGGTCCCGCGCGTCACCTACACCGACGACCGGACCGTCCCGGGCTTTCTCGGCCCGCGCGACGGCGAGCGCTGGGCGGCGAGCCTGGCGCTCGCGCCGGGCCCGGGCGCTCGGTTCGCGACGGCCCTGGCCGACGGGCGCCTCTACCGCGCGTTCGGCCCGTACACGGTCGCGCTGCGAGGGTCGGCGGGGCTGAGCCTGGGACGCGACCCTCAGCGGTTCTACGCCGCCGGCGTGCAAAACTGGGTCAACCCCGACCTGGGGAGCTTGCCTGTCGAGGGCCCGGACGACTTCATCTTTGCGACGCCCGTCCTGCCGCTGCGCGGCTTCGGCTTCAACGAGGCCGCCGGCGACCGCTTCGCGCTCGTCAACGTCGAGGCGCGCGTGCCGCTCGTGGCGGCGCTCTTGCCCGGCCCGGTCGCGCTTCCGCTCTACAACATCCAGACGGTCGGATTCCTCGACGCCGGCGTGATCGCACGGGGCGGCATCGACCTGCAACGGACGATCGTGGTGGACGACGACGGCGACCCGGCCACGCCCAACGTCGAGCGCCGCGTCCTGGACGACGTGCTGCTGGGCGCCGGCGTGGGCCTCAGGACGCTGGTGCTGGGCTACCCGGTCCGCCTGGACTGGGCGTGGCCGTTCGACGGCGCCAGGTTCGGCGACGCCAGCGTCTACGTCTCGGTGGGCCTGGACTTCTAGCGTCCCGCGCCAAGACGCCCGCCTCGGGGCAGCTGCGGCATGCCTCGGGGCGGCTGCGTGATGCCTCGGGCGCGCCCGAGCGAGGTGACAACCGTTGGCGACCACGGCGGGACCTCCGAGCGGAGGTTTGCGACCATTCACGGGCTCCGCTCGGTGCGGCGCAACTCGATCCGCGTTCTTACGAATAGACAACCCTCCATTCACCAGCCGCCACAGCCATGATCCTTGCGCTCCAACTCGCAGGACCGGCGGCTCTCCTCGCCCTCTTGCTGCTCGCCGGTCGCTCGGCCCCCTCTCGCAGCTAGGCACAGAAAGCCCCGGCCCCCACGCCCCGCCCGGCCTTTGCCCGGCGGGGCTTCTTGTTGGGCTTCGGCCGCGCCACCGACTGGGCGGCGCGCGCGCCCGAGGCGGGCGAGATGGGCGCGGAGACACCGGCGCAGGGCCGCGTGGCAGCGATAAGTTGCGGGCCCTCTCTCCGCACGCCCATGCGCGTCGTCTCGACCAACGTCTACGTCGGCCCCAACACCTACGCCCACTTCCCGGTGATCCGCCACCGGATCGACCTGGGGCCGCTGGAGGACTACCCGACGGCCCGGCTCGACGGCTTCGCCGAGCGGCTGGTCGAGGCGCTGCCCGGGTTGCACGAGCACGGCTGCTCGTACCGCTGCGCGGGCGGCTTTATCCGCCGCATGGTGGAGGACGAGGGGACCTGGCTGGGCCACGTCTGGGAGCACGTCGCGCTCGAGCTCCAGGGCGTCGCCGGCCACGAGGTCACGTTTGGCAAGACGCGCTCGACCGGGCGGAGCAAAGGCGAGTACGACATGGTGTTCCAGTACCAGCAACCGGACGTCGGCCTGGAAGCCGGCGAGCTGGCGCGCCGCCTGATCCTGCGCCTGCTCCCGGACGACGTGCAAGCGCTGCTGGACGAGAAGAAAGAGGCCGACTACGACTGGGACGCCGAGCGCGACGCGTTCATCACGCGCGCCCAGCGCCTGGCCTTCGGCCCCAGCACCCAGTCGCTCGTGGACGCGGCCGAGGCGCGCGGCATCCCCTGGATCCGGCTCAACCGCTACTCGCTCGTCCAGCTCGGCCACGGCCGCTTTCAGCAGCGCATCCAGGCGACCGTCACCGGCCAGACGCAGCACATCGCTGTCGAGATCGCGAGTGACAAGGAGGACACTCGGGTGCTGCTGGAGTCGCTCGGGCTGCCCGTCCCCAAGCAGGTCCTGGTCTACGGCCCCGAGGACGCCGTCGAGGCGGCCGAGCACATCGGCTACCCGGTCGTCACCAAGCCGCTCAACGCCAACCACGGGCGCGGCGTCTCGATCAAGCTGACCACGCCCGACGCCGTCCGGCGCGGCGTCGAGCACGCCAGCCAGCACGGCACGAGCAGCGCCATCTTGGTCGAGAGCTTTATCACCGGCTTCGACCACCGGATGCTGGTCGTCGACGGCCAGCTGGTGGCGGTCGCCAAGCGCGTGCCCGGCCACGTCGTGGGCGACGGCGAGCACACGATCGAGCAGCTCGTGGACCTTGTCAACCAAGACCCTCGGCGCGGGATCGGGCACGAAAAGGTGCTCACCCAGCTCAAGTTCGACGACCAGGCCGAGCGGCTGTTGGCCAAGGCCGGCTACGACGCCGGCACCGTGCTGCCGGCCGGCGAGACGTTCTACCTGCGCTCGACGGCCAACCTGTCGACCGGGGGCACCGCGATCGACCTGACCGACGTGGTGCATCCGGACAACCGCGACATGGCCGTCCGCGCCGTCAAGGCCGTCGGCCTCGACGTGGGCGGCGTCGACTTTCTGACCGACGACGTGTCTCGGTCGTGGCGCGAGGTGGGCGGAGGCATCGTCGAGGTGAACGCGGCGCCGGGCTTCCGCATGCACGTGGCGCCGAGTGAGGGCACGCCGCGCGACGTGGCCGGGCCGGTGATGGACATGCTGTTCCCGTCCGGGTCGCCGGCGCGCATCCCGGTCGCCGTGGTGACGGGCACGAACGGCAAAACCACGACCACGCGGATGGTCGCCAACATCCTGCAGATGGCGGCCGTGGTCCCGGGCATGACCTCGACCGACGGCGTGTTTATCGACGGGCGCCTGTCGGTCAAGGGCGACATGACCGGGCCGGTCGGGGCCAAGACCGTGCTGCGCGACCCGTCCGTCGAGGCGGCCGTGCTGGAGGTCGCGCGCGGCGGCATGGTGCGCTCCGGGATGGGCGTCCGCACGTGCGACGTGGCGGCGTGCCTCAACGTGTCCTCAGACCACCTGGGTCTGGGCGGCATCGACACGCTCGACCAGCTTGCCGAGATCAAGCGCATCCCCATCGAGGTCGCCACCGACACCGTCGTGCTCAACGCCGACGACCCGCGCGTGCTGGCGATGGCGGCGCACACCGACGCGCGCCACATCTGCTACGTCACGATGGACTCGGAGCACGCCCTCGTGCGGGAGCACGTCCAAGAGGGCGGCCGCGCGGTCGTGCTGGAGCGCGGCATCGCCGGCGAGATGATCACCGTCTTCGACGGCGGGCGCCACATCCCGCTCTTGCGCACGCACCTGATTCCGGCCACCATCGACGGCAAGGCGACGCACAACGTCCAGAACGCCATGTTCGCGGCTGGCATCGCGTACGCGCTCGGCGAGGGCGACCTGGACCTGTCGCTCGACCAGATCCGCCACGGGCTGCAGACCTTTACGACCAGCTTCTACGAGGCGCCCGGCCGGCTCAACGTGTTCGACGGGCACCCCTTCCGCGTGATCCTGGACTACGCCCACAACCCGGCCGCCGTCCAGGCGATGGCTGACCTGGTGGGCCGGATGGACGTGTCCGGCCAGCGCATCTTGGTGATCGCGGCGCCCGGCGACCGGCGCGACCAAGACATCGAGGCGATGGCGCAGGCGGCGGCGGGCGCGTTCGACGCGTTCGTCTGCAAGCGCGACGACCGGCTGCGCGGGCGCGGGCCGGACGAGGTGCCCGAGTTGCTGCGCGCCGCACTGACGGCCGCGGGCGTCCCCAGCGACGCCATCCACGTTGTCCCCGACGAGACCGAGGCGGTCGAAGCCGGGCTCGCGCTCGCCGAGCGCGGCGACCTGGTGGTCGTGTTCGGGGACAAGATCGAGCGCTGCTGGGAGCAGATCGTCTCGTTCGGGCAGGCCGGCGGGGACAGCCACGCCTCGCCCAAGCCCACGGCCGCCTCCGACGGCGACTCGGGCGATGCGCCCGCCTCGGCAGCGCCGTCGCCGGAGCCGTCGGCGAGCGCGCCGGAGCCGTTCCGGCTGCGCGAAGGCCAGCGCGTCGTCCGCGACCACCGGGGCGTCCGCCTGGCCGACGAGGAGGCCGACTAAGGCGGGCACGTTGCCAGCAGCTCGCCCCGCAACGCGGACGCGCCTCGACTCCCCCACGCCCATGCTTTCGTCTCCCCTCGACAGCCGCCGCCAGACCGGCGCGGGCTTTCTGCTCGACGGCCCGGGCGCCGCGATGGAGGTCGTGGTGCCCCAGCCCGTCCGCGCGCGCGCGACGGCGGCGTGGAAACGGCACGCACGAGCGCTGTGCGACGCCCTCGGTTGGGCCGACGCCGCGCTCGTCGCCCGGGAGTTTCCCCGAGGCCTGTCGCTGGCGCTGTCGGCGCCCGTCGACCTGCTCTACACGGCGACCGAGGTGAACGAGGCCGCGTGGGCGCTGGCGCGCGCCGAGATCGACGGCGGTGACTCTGCCCGCTTGGGGGACGTGGCGGACCGGCTCCAGGCGCAGGCACGGGACGAGGCCGACCCGCCGCTGGCGGCGCTGATCGCCGCGGCTCAGGCACGTGGCATCCCGCTCGTGTGGGACGACGACGCGGTCACGGTTGGGCTGGGGATCGGCGGCCAGACGTTCGCGCCCGACGCGCTTCCCGATCCCGCCACGGTCGACTGGGACGCCGTGCGCGCGATCCCGACGGCGCTCGTGACCGGCACCAACGGCAAGTCCACGACCGTGCGGATGCTGGCGGGCATGGCCCAGGCCGGCGGCGAGACCGTCGGGACGTGCTCGACGGACAGAATCCAGGTCGGCGGCGAGACCGTCGAGCGCGGCGACTTTTCGGGCCCGCTCGGCGCTCGCGCCGTGATGCGCGACCGCCGCGTGACGATGGCCGTGCTGGAGACCGCCCGAGGCGGCCTGCTCCGGCGCGGCGTGCCGGTCCCTCGCGTCACCGCAGCGGCACTCACAAACGTCGCCGCCGACCACCTGGGCGACTACGGCGTGGACACGGTCGAGGACCTGGCCCAGGCCAAGCTGGTCATCGCCAAGGCGCTGGGGCCGGGCGGCGTGCTCGTGGCCCCGGCCGACGAGCCCGACGCGACCGCCGCCGTGCTCGGCCAGTCGGAGGCGCTCGCCGAGCGCGGCGTGACGATCGCCTGGACGGCCCTCGACCCCGCCACGGACGCGGGCCCGCTCGCCGCCAGCGTCGTGGACGGCTGCGTCGCCTTGCGCGACGGCGGCGACTGGCGGCCGGTCTGTCCGGTCGAGGCGATTCCGGCGGCGCTGGGAGGCGCGGCGCGGCACGTCGTCCGCAACGCGCTCACGGCGGCGGCGCTCGCTCAGGCGCTGGGCCTGTCCCGCGACGCCATCGAGGCCGGCCTGCGGGCGTTCCGGAGCGACCCGGACGACAACCCGGGCCGCGCCAACCGCTTTACCGTCAGCGGCGCGGCGGTCGTGATCGACTACGCGCACAACGCGCACGGCCTGCGCGCGCTCGCGGACCTGTCGGCGCACTGGAGCGCCCGGCGGCGGCTCGTGATGATCGGGAGCGCCGGCGACCGCTCCGAGCGCGACCTGGCCGCCATGGCCGACGTGCTGGCGACGTTCCGCGCCGACCGCTACCTGCTGGTTGACATCCCGGGCTACCTGCGGGGCCGCGCGCCCGGCGAGGTCCCCTCCATCCTGGCCGAGTTGTACCGCCAGCGCGGCGTGCCCGACGGCGCCATCGTCCGCCTCGCGGACCCGGTGGAGGGGGCGCAGCATGCGCTCGACTGGTGCCAGCCCGGCGACCTGGCCGTTCTCGTCACGCTGAGCCAGCGCGACCAGGTGCTGGAGTTGGTTCAGCGCGCCGCCGAGGCGGGCTAGGCTGGCGTGCACGCGGCGCACGGGCAGTAGCCCCGCAGCACCTCCCACCGAAACAGGCCCGAGCCGTGGCCGTCGCCCCAGACGATCTGGAGCGCGTAGTGCCCCGCCGGACGCAGCTCGGTGATCTCGTACGTCATCAGCGACGGGATCCGAAACACGACCGGGTCGACGGGCTCGGCCATCTGGCCGTGCCCGCCGCGGCACTCGGCGCACGGGCACGCCCGGCGCAGGCCTTCGTAGGAGTACACCGAGACGTGGCCATCGGCCCAGCCGACGGTCAGTTCTTGGGCGTCGGCGTCGGCGGCCAAGCGCACCGGGCGGGGCGGCGTCACGGCGCTAGAGAAACAGGTCGGGCATGAACTCGGTGTTGCCCGGCGTGACGGCGTACTCGGTGAGGTCCGTCTTGCCGATGCCCGCCAGCACGTCGTCGTCGATGTAGAAGTGGCCGGTCTCGGTCGCGGGCTGGGTCAGGACGGCGTGCGCCGCGTCGGCCATGATGTCGGGCGTCCGGCTCATATCGATCATGTCCTGCCCGCCGAGCGCGTAGCGGACGGCGGCGGTCGCGATCGTGGTGCGCGGCCAGAGCGCGTTCGCGGCGATGCCGTACTCGGCGAACTCCTCGGCCCACCCGAGCACGCACATCGACATGCCGTACTTCGAGATCGTGTAGGCGACGTGGCCGCCGAACCAGCGCGGGTCCAGGTTGAGCGGCGGGCTGAGCACCAGCACCTGGGGGTCGCGGCCGGCCGTGGCGCTCGCCTTGAGGTGGGGCAGCGCGGCCTGGGTGGTGCAGTACGTGGCCCGGGCGTTGACGTCCTGCATCAGGTCGTAGCGCTTCATGGGCGTGTTCTCGGTGTCCGCCAGGTGGATGGCGCTGGCGTTGTTGACCACGATGTCGATGCCGCCAAAGCGGTCGACGGTCTCCTGGATGGCCTCGGCGACGCGGTCCTCGTCGCGGGCGTCCACCTGCAACGCCAGCGCCTGGCCTCCGGCCTCCTCGATCTCGGCGGCGACCGTGTGGATCGTGCCCGGCAGCTTGGGGTGCGGTTCGGCGGTTTTGGACGCGATCGTGACGTTGGCGCCGTCGCGCGCGGCGCGGATCGCGATCGCGCGGCCGATGCCGCGGCTGCCGCCAGTGAGAAAGATCGTTTTGCCGGACAGGGAAGCCATCGGGGTGCGGGGAGGAGAGGGTCGCAAAGGTAGACGCACGTTGGCGTGTCGCCGGTCCGCACCGGCGCGCGCCGTGTGCCGAAGCCTCCCCCGAGGCGGCCCGCCTCGGCGCGGACCCGGAGCCCCTGCGCTTTCCCCGAGGCGGGCCGCCTCGGTGCTGGCCTGGCGCCGCCCGCGGTCGGCCGAGCGCGCCGCCGGTGAGACAGAACTCGGTGCGCGTGTGGCAGTGTGCCGGGCGGGGCAGGAAAACCGTCGGTCACTTGACAACGCAAAGTGCTTGGCGTACACTGGGCTCAGCCTCTTCGCCATGCCCTCCGACCGCCCCGCCCTCCGCCACCGCCAGCCGGCCGTCGCCCCCGACGCCTCGGCGGCGTCGAGCCTGCGCTTTATCCGCGAGACGATGGCGCGGACGAGCACGTTCACGGCCGTCCCGGGCTGGGGCGGCGTGGCCATGGGCGCCTCGGCGCTGGCGGCGGCCTACCTGGCCCACCGGCAGCCGACCGTTAGCGCGTGGCTCACCGTCTGGACGGCCGAGGCCCTGGTCGGCCTGACGATCGGCGCCTGGGCCTTGACGGCCAAGGCGCGGCGCGGGGGCGCGCCCCTGCTCAGCGGCCAGGGACGCAAGTTTCTGCTGGGCATCGTGCCCGCGCTCGCCGTCGGCGTGGCGCTGACGCTGGCCGTCTACACGCACGAGGTCGGGGCGATGGGCGACGCGTACGCTCGCGCCGGAGACCCCGAGGCGATGGCCAGCCGGAGCCTGCTTCCCGGCCTGTGGCTGATGCTCTACGGCGCAGGCGTGGTCTCGGCCGGGATGTTCTCGGTCCGGCTCGTGCCCATGATGGGCTCGCTGTTTCTGCTGACCGGCGCGCTCGCACTGCTCTCCCCCGCCGCCTGGGGCGACGCCTGGATGGCGGTCGGCTTCGGCGGGCTCCACGGCGTGTTCGGGGTTCTGATCGCTCGCCGCTACGGCGGATAACCATGCCCAACAAGTCCACCCTTCGCCGCGCTCCGCGCCCCGCCCCGGCCGTCCCCGATCTGGACCCGGTCGTGCACCAGCGCGTCCGCCTGGGCATCCTGAGCGCGCTCGCGGGCGGAGGCACGACCTCGTTCACCGACCTCAAGACCGTCCTGGACCTGACCGACGGCAACCTGTCGGTGCACGCGCGCAAGCTGGAGGACGCCGGCTTTGTCGCCGTCTCCAAGACCTTCTCCGACCGGACGCCGCTGACCGAGTTCTCGCTGACCGAGGCGGGCCGCCAGGCCCTCGCCGCCTACCTCGACGCGATGGAGGCCGTCATCGCCGCCGCGCGCTCCTGACGCTGCATCGGCCGCAGCGCACGTTATCGGCCGCACCGAACGTCACACGGACCTCAACTTTACAATGCAAAGCATCGTTCCTGAGACCCTCCTCTCGCTTCAGACCGACCCGCCCGAGCTGGAGGCGCTCTACCGTGAGCGCCCGGCCGCGTTCACCGACGCCCTGGCGGTCGCCCTGGACCGCCAGCCCGAGAGTGTCGCGCTCCAGGTCTGGGCAGCCCGCCTCGACGCCGAGCTGGGCACCCCCGTCCCGCGCGGCGCAGCGACCGGCTGGGTCTGGGCCGAGGGGTTGACGCCCGAGCGCGCGCGGCGCCTGGTGTGGATCACCATCGGACTGATCGCGGCCGCCGGGCTGTGGGCCAAGTGGCCCCAGATCGCCGGGTGGCCCACCTACGACTCGGCCGGCCCTGACTTCGACTACCAGCGGGACGACCGCTTCTACGGCCGCTTCGTCCCGTTCATGGCCGTCGGTCCGCTTCTGGCGTTGTTCGTGCTGAGGTACCGCACGCCACGGCGCCTCGTGCTGGCCCTAGCAGGCGCCGCCGTCGCTCTGTTGGCCGTGCAGGGCGTGCGTCCCATCGACACTGACGCGGGGTGGCTGTCGGCGATGCACGTGCCCTTGCTGCTGCTGTCGCTCGGGGGCGTCGCCGCGATGGGCGCACGCTGGCGCGACCCCGAGGCGCGCGTGGGCTACCTCCAACTGGTGAGCGAGACGGCCGCCTTCGCCGCCCTCCTGCTGCTCGGCGGCGTGGTCCTGGTCGGGTTGACGGCCGCGCTGTTCTCCGCCATCGGCGTCGATGTCGAGGCGATGTTCGAGTGGGTGGTCCCGTTCGGCCTGCTGGGCGTGCTCCCGGTCGGCGCCCTGGTCGCCGGCCAGCGCGCCGAGGCGGGCCGAGTCGCGCCGCTCGTGGCACGCGTGTTCGGGCCGATGGCGCTCGCGGTCCTGGTAGTCTACCTGCCAACCCTGCTGGCCAGCGGCGGGCTGGCGGACCGCGACTCGCTGCTGGCGCTCAACGTGGCGCTCGTCGCGGTGCTGGCGCTCGTGATCCTGATGCAGGCTGAGCGCCCCGACGTGCCTCGCCACTGGACCGATGTCGTGGCGTTCGCGCTTGTCGCGGTCGCACTCGTGGCGGATGCCGCGGCGCTGGCCTCCATCGCCGGGCGGCTGGCGGGCGGCCTGACACCCAACCGGCTCGCCATCGTCGGCCTGAACGCGCTCGTCCTGGTCCACTTTGTGGGCTTGGTGGTGCCGCTGGGGCGCCGGGCGCTCGGGCGCGGCACCTGGCCTGGCGACGCGTGGACGGCGCGCTTCCTGAGCGTCTACGCCGTCTGGGGCGCGACCGTCGTGCTGCTGTTCCCGCTGTTGTTCTGACCCCTGCCCTCACCCGCGCCTCGGCAGTGTCCCGCGTGCCGGAGCGTCCGCGGCTCGAGGCCACCGCCCGACACGACGCGTAGGTAAACCCTGCTTCCGATGGCGACGGGCGGCGGTGGCTTGCCGGCCACTCGGTTGACCTCAAGACCAACACCACATTCTCACACTTTGAAATGCAAAGAACTCTCTCTCGTCTCCACGTCGCCTGCGTCATGGACGGCAACGGCCGCTGGGCCGAGCGCCGCGGCCTGCCACGCCTGGCCGGGCACCGCGCCGGCGCCGAGGCCCTGCGCCGCGTCGTCGAGGCCGCGCCCGAGCACGGCGTCAGCACGCTGACGGCCTACGCCTTTTCGTGCGACAACTGGTCCCGGCCGCGCCCCGAGGTGGACGCTCTGATGGCGCTCCTGGGGCGCTACCTCCACTCCGAGGCCGCCGGCCTCAAGCGCGCTGGGGTCCGCTTGCAGTTGATCGGGCGCCGCGACCGGCTGACGGTGGCGCTCCGCAACGCGGCGGCGCGGGCCGAGTGGGAGACGCGCGCCGGGGCCCGGCTGACGCTGCGGCTGGCCGTCGACTACTCGTCGCGGTGGGCCCTCGCCCAGGCCGCCTGCCGGCTGGCCGAGGCCGCCTCGGCGAGCTCGGCCGCCCGGCTGGCGCGCGCGGACGGGCTGGCGCTGCCGGACGGGCTGGCGCTGCCCGAGGGTGCGTTCGAGGACGCCCTCGGCGCCGTGCTCCACCCGGACGGGGCGGACGCTGGGCCGGTCGACCTGGTCGTCCGGACGGGCGGCGAGCAGCGGCTGAGCGACTTCCTGCTGTGGGAAAGCGCCTACGCCGAGCTGCTGTTCCTCGACACGCCCTGGCCAGACGTCACCGGCGACACGCTCGCCGAGGCCGTCGCGGCCTTCCACCAGCGCGCGCGCCGGTTCGGCGGGCTGACGCTCGCCGCCTGACCTCATGCTCGCTCTCAGTCTGCTCGTCGTTCTCGGCGCCGCCCTGCTCGTCGCAGGGCTGGGTCTACGCGGCGTGGCCCGCTGGATCCGCCGCCACTCTTCCTCTACCCTCCCTCCCATGATCAAACGACTTACCGCCCTCGCCTTCATCTTTGCCTGCTGCTCGGTCGCCTGGCTGTTCCTGGGTGCGACCGTCGTGGAGCGCACCGAGTCCTCCGCGTCCTCGACGCGCACCGACGTGGGCGCGCTGTGGGGCGGGCCCCAGGTGCAGCACGCGCCTGAGTTTGCCCGCCTCGGCACGCGCACGCGCACGGTCACGCGCCAGGAGCCGACCGGCGCGCCGGACGGCTCGTTCCAGCCCGTCGACCGCGTGGTGACCCAGGAGGTCCGGGCGCCGATCCCGCTGGCGAGCAGCGACCTGGCCGCCGACCTCCGGCTGGCCCACCGCAAGCGCGGGCTGATGTGGTATGCCACCTACGCCGCGGACTTCCAGGGCACCTACCGCGTCGAGAACCCGGGGGAAGCGGGCGACTTCGAGTTCGTCTTTCCGCTCCCGACGCAGTCGTCGCTGTTCTCCGACCTGGCCGTCGAGGTCGACGGCCGCGCGGCCGACGTGGACGTCGAAGCCGGCGAGATCCGCCACACCCTAGCGCTGGACGCGGGCCAGACGGCCGCCATCCGCGTGCGCTACGGCTCCCAAGGCATCGGGACGTGGACGTATGATTTCGCAAGCGCCCGCCCTGCCCCCGCCGTCGCCGAGGCGGGCACCTACGGACGCAGCGCTCCGGCTTCCGGGCGCCGCGCGAGCGCCGTCCGCACCGCGCGCGACGTCAAGCTGGTGGTCACGACCGACTTTGCCGCCATCGACTTTCCGGCGGGCACGCTGTCGCCGACCGACAAGAAGCGCACCGACCGCGGCTGGCGGCTGACCTGGGACCCGGGCACGCTCGTGGCGTCGGCGGGCTTCGGCGTCGAGATGCCGCAGCGCCTCAACCCCGGGCCCTGGGTGAGCCGGGTGACGTTCTTTGCGCCGGTGAGCTTGTTTTTGTTCTTCTTCGCCGTGTTCGTGCTCTCGCTGCTGCGGGGCGTGCGCCTCCACCCGATGCACTACTTCTTCCTGGGCGCGGCGTGCTTCGCGTTCCACCTGCTGCTGGCCTACCTGGTGGACGTGGTGCCCGTCGGGGTGGCGATGGCGGTCGCGTCGGCGGTGAGCGTCGGGCTGGTGGTGTCGTACGTGCGGCTGGTGGCCGGCGCCCGGTTTGCGCTGGTCGAGGTTGGCGGCGCCCAGATGGTCTATCTGGTCGCGTTCGCGGCGACGTTCTTTCTGGAAGGCGTGACCGGCCTGGCGGTGACGCTGCTGTCGGTCGCGACCCTCTTTGTGGTGATGCAGGCGACCGGCCGTCTCGACTGGGAGGCCGTGCTCGCGCGGCCCGACGGGGACCTCGACGCCGCGCGCCGCGACCGTCCGGCCGTCGCGGCCTAGACGGGCCGGCTCCGCCCGCCTCGGTGGCGCGGCGCGCACGCGTGGCCCCGCCCTCGCGGCGTGCTGCCGAGGCGGGCGGGGTCGGGACATTTCCTATGGATGGCACGCCCGGAGCCGGGGGTGCCAGCCCGAGGTGTCAGCGGCCCCTCCCCGCTTCCGATGGACTGGCTCGACCTGTTGCAGTGGCCGGCGTTCGCCGTGACCGTCGTCGCCGCGTGGCTGGTGGCCTCCGACAGCGAGCGACGGCGGCTGGCCGGGTTCGGCCTGTTCCTGGTCTCGAACGCGCTGTGGATCGCCTGGGGCTGGCACGACGCCGCCTGGGCCCTCGTCGCGCTGCAAGCGGTGCTGGTGCTCACCAACATCCGAGGGATCGCCGACAACCGCGAGGAGCACGCTCGCGGTGGGGACGGATCGCCGTAGCGCCGCCGGTGACCCCCTCGGTCGCCAGCCCTGCCAGGCGGCGCCTACCTTGGCAGGCGCCGTTGCCCTCCCTTCCGATGCCTCGTCTGTTTTGGACGCTGCTCGCCGCCGCCGTCTGGGGCTGCGCCCCCTCGCGCGACCTGGTCGAGTCCATCGCGGCACGGCACCCCGAGGCCCTGTTCTCCGTCGCCACCTGCGACTCCCTCGTCGCGCTCACGCTGGACGACGGGCCGGCACCGAGTCACACGCCGGCCGTGCTCGACGTGCTGGCTGCGCACGGCGCACGGGCCACGTTCTTCGTCGTCGGCGAGCGGGTCGAGGCGCATCCAGACCTCGTCGCCCGGACCGTCGCCGAGGGCCACGAGCTCGGGCTCCACGGCTGGACGCGCACCCCCGCCCTGGTGCTGGGATCGGAGCGGACCATGCGCGACATGGACCGGCTGGCGCAGCAGATCGGCGCGCTCGACTCGCTTCGCTGGCTGCGCCCGGCGGTCGGGTTTTACACGGCCGAGATGCGGCAGGCGAGCCAGGCCCGAGGCTACCGCATCGCGCTGGGGTCGGTGTACCCCAACGACCCCTGGGTCCCGTGGGCGGCCTGGCAGGCCCGCACCATTCTCCAGGACATCGGGCCGGGCGACATCATCGTGCTGCACGACGGGCTCGGCTGGCGGACCCGCGCGCCCGCCGTCCTTGGGCGCGTCCTCCCGGAACTGGCTCGCCGCGGCTACCGCGTGGTGACGCTCTCCGAACTGGTCGACACCGCGACGCCTTGCGCTGGAGGCTAGGGCGCCAGCCGCTCCGTCTGCCACGCATCGCCGGCGCGGCGGTAGACGTGCCGGTCGTGCAGGCGGCTGGGCCGGCCCTGCCAGAACTCGACCGCGTCAGGAATGACGCGGTAGCCACCCCAGAAACCGGGTCGTGGCACCTCGTCGCCGGGGTTCTCGGCCTCGATCTCCGCCAGCAGCACCTCCAGCGTCTGGCGGTCGGGGACGGGACGAGACTGGGGACTCGCCCACGCGCCCAGGCGCGAGCCGCGCGGGCGGCTGGCAAAGTAGGCGTCCGCCGTCTCGGCCTCGACGCGTTCGACGCGGCCCTCGACGCGCACCTGCCGCTCCAGTTCGGGCCACCACCAGACGAGGCCCGCGCGCGGGTTCGCCTCCAGCTCCTGCCCCTTGCGGCTGGCGTAGTTGGAGTAAAAGCAGAACCCGTGGTCGACGCCCTTGAGCAGCACGATGCGCGCCGAGGGCGCCCCTCCGGCCGTCGCCGTGGCGAGCGTCATGGCGTTGGGTTCGCGCGTGCCGGCGGCCTGGGCGTCGGCGAACCACGCCGCGAACAGGTCGAACGGGTCGGGGGGCAGGTCGCCTGTGTCGAGGGCGCCGCGCTCGTAGGACTGGCGGAGATCGGCGACGTCGGGCAGCGAGTCGGGCATGGGAACGGGAACGACCAGGGGCGGAGTAGGACGCCCTCCTTTGCACCCGGTTCGATGCCCGACCTCGTCTCCGCGCCCACCTCCGTCGCGCCTCACCTGAGCACCTGGAAACGGCTGGCGCCGCTGGGCCTGGCGTCGGTCGGGTTCGGGCTGTCCCTCGTCGGCGAGGCCACGCTGCGGAAAGGGCGCGGCGAGCCGTTCGTGGCCTACGGGACGGTCGCGCTGTGCGTGGTCAACGCCGGGCTGTGCCTGTTCGGCGAGGCCGTCAAGCACCGCGCCCTGGCCGACTGGAAGCGCGACTCCGCGTAAACCCAGCGGAGGCTGGGTTGGCGCCTCGGCGCACCTTGCCAGGCCCGCGGTCTCAGACTCCCCGGTGGTGCCGAGCCGGAGGCGTTTGACCGGCCTCCGAGCGTGAGTGCGCTCAGCCTGGCCCGCCCGACGCACCGCTCGTCTGGCGCAAGACCGCACCGACTCCCCCCGCCTCGGCCGCCGGGCGGGCACCCTGACGGCTAGACCGCCCGGCGGACCCGGTCGGCGACGGCGAGCCCTTCCTCCAGCGCGAGGTGAACGCGGCCCTTTCCGGCCGTAAAGTCGCCCGCGAAAAACAGACCCAGGCTGGCCGCCTCGCGCAGCGCGTCGAGGTCGGCGCGCGCGTCGGGCAAGGCATAGCGCCAGCGCTGGGTGTCGGTCCAGAGCGGCTCGGGCAGCGCGCCCCAAAGCCCGGCGACCGCGGCCGTCGCGGCGCGGACCACGTCGTCCTTGGCGTCGTCGTAGTGGAGCTGCGTCCAGACAGCGGACATCTGGGCGAGCAAGATCGAGCAGCCGTCGGGCGCGCGGCCGGGCTTGTCGCTCTCGACCGCCAGCCAGGCCACGTCGTGGCCGCCGTCGCCGGCTCCGTGCTCGCTGGCGTTCACGAGCGCGTACACGTCCGCCGGGCGCTCGATCTCGTGGCGGAAGCCCCACACGACGGTAAACTGCGAGCGGTACACCGCCTGCCCGAGCGCGTCCGCGAGGCGGCCCGCGTGGGGCACCGCGCTGGCCCGGACGATCTCGGCCGACTGCGGCCCCGGCGGCGTCAGCACGACGGCGTCGAAGCCGGCGTGCAACTCCCCGCCGTCCGTGACAACGGTCCAGCCGTCGCCGTGCTCCAGCCGGGTGACGCGCTGGTGGCACACGTCCAGCCCCGGTGTGGCCTCGCGCAGTCGGTGCCCGAGGTGGGCGATGCCGTTGGGGAAGGTCCAGCGCAGCCCGGGTGGGCGCATCCGGTCGGGCCGCAGCGTGCCGTCGTCGTCGAACGGCCAGACGGCCCCCTCCACCTCGGTCACGGCGTCGCCCATGACCTCGCGGACGAGGCGGGCCGAGGCGCTGCCGGGATCGGGGCTGAGGTACTGCGCGCCGTGGTCGAAGCGCCAGCGGTCGAGCATCCCGCTCGGGCCCGCGATGTCGCGCCAGCGCGTCGCCGCGCGGCCGGAGACGCCCCGGCTTTTCTCG
Organism: Rubricoccaceae bacterium; assembly: GCA_963757585.1. GTDB lineage: Bacteria > Bacteroidota > Rhodothermia > Rhodothermales > Rubricoccaceae > Rubrivirga. Next base: position 965,342 of record CAVWRT010000005.1, on the reverse strand, counting down.
AACACGGTAGCGGAAGCGTCCAGAGCGTGGGCCGCCGCCAGCCCGGCGGCTCCCGCGCCGACGATGGCGATGGGCATGGATTCGGAAAGGGCGGCCTGGTCCACCGGCGCTTCCCGTCACGGTTCCGGGCCGCCTCGCCGGCCCTCCTGCCAGCGGCCAGACGTGCCGGCCCACGGCGGCCGGCGCACGGCGCTACGTCGCCGCGAGTTCTGCCGCCCCTCCCGAGCGCGTCGCCGAGGCGGGCGGGCGCGCGAGCCAACCGTCCTGAGGGCGCGGCTCGGACGGCTCCAGCACGCACTCGATCGCCGAGAGCAGAGCCTCCCGGGTGTACGGCTTGGACAGGTAGGCGTCGAATCCCGCGGCTAGGTACCGCTCGCGGTCACCGGGCAGGCCGTAGGCCGTCACCGCGACCATCGGGAGGCGCGCAAACGCCTCGGAGCCCCGCAAGCGGCGCATCACGTCCTCGCCCGAGATGGACGCGCCCAGGTGGATGTCGAGCACGGCCACGTCCGGCCGCTCGCGCTCCACGATGGCCAGCGCCTGGTCGCCGTCCGACGCCTGCACGATGCGGAAGACGCCGGCCAGCGAGCGGACGGCCAGGTGGCGCGCCTGCTCGTTGTCGTCCACGACCAGCACCAGCGCGCGCGCGGCGTCCTCGGACGGCACGCTGACGGGCAGCCGCACCGTGAAGGCCGTCCCGACGCCCTGGGTGCTCTCGACCGAGATCGAGCCGCCCATGCGCTCGACCATCTGCCGCGACAGCGCCAGCCCCAGCCCAACGCCCTCGTAGCGGCGCTCGTGCCCCGTGGACTCCTGCTCGAACTCGCCGAACACGCGCGGCAGAAACGCCGGGTCGATGCCGATGCCGGTGTCGCGCACGACAAAGACCACCTCGTCGCCGTCCTGGCGCACCTCCAGCACCACGCCGCCCTCGTCGGTGAACTTGATCGCGTTGCCGATCAGGTTGTGGAGCACGCGTCCCAGCGCGCCCTCGTCTGCCATCACGTCCAGCGCCGGCGGCGCGGCGATGCCCAGGGACAGCCCGGCCTCGGACGCGGCGGGCCCGAACATCTCGACCGTCTCGCGCGCCAGCTCGGCCGCGTCCACCTGGCTGACCTGCCCGTCGGTGCCGACGGCGTCCAGGCGCGTCAGGTCCAGCACCGAGTTGAGCGTGTCCATCAGGCGACGGCCGCTGCGCGCGATCAGCCCGACGAACTCGCTCTGCGTCTCGTCCTCGATTTCCTCGCCGAGCACGTCGGCAAAGCCCAGGATGGCCGTCAGCGGCGTCCGGATCTCGTGGCTCATGTTGGCCAGGAACGAGCTCTTGAGCGCGGCGACCTCCTCGGCCTGGCGCTTGGCCTGGAGCAGGACCTCTTGGGCCCGCAGCCGCTCGGTGGCGTCGCGCAGGTTGAGCACCAAGCCTGCCACGGAGGGGTCGTCGTAGAGCGCCGTCGCGGCGCCCTCCACGACCACGTCGTGGCCCTTGACGTGGCGCAGGCGGAGCTGAATCTGGGCCGGCGGGTCGCCGCGGTGGGCCGCGTCGAGAAAGGCACGGGCCGCCTGCTGGTCGTCGGCGTGGACCAGGTCCAGCAGCGCCATGCCCGTCGTCGCCTCGGTGGTGACGCCGAGCAGGCTGTGGATCGCCGGGCTGACGTAGGTCAGGTGGTCGGTGCCGTCGGCGACCACGACCACGTCGGACGAGCGCTGGACGAGCGCCCGGAAGCGGGCCTCGCTGTGCCGGAGCGCCAGCCGCGCCTCGCGCTCGGCGGTGACGTCCTCGACGGCGCCTTCGTAGAACAGCGGCTCGCCATCGGCGTCGAGCGCGACGCGCGCGTCGATCCGGACGTGCCGGATGCCGCCGTCGGGCCGGCGCCAGCGCGTCTCGAAGTGGCGCACGTGCCCGTCGCGCATGACGGTCTCGCGGAAGCGGTCGCGGTCGGTGCGGTCGGCGTACAGGTCGACGGCGTTGAAGGCGCGGAGGGCGTCGGTCGAGGGCGCGCCGATCATCCGAGCCAGGGACGTGTTGCCCAGCAGCACTCGGCCGTCGGGCGAGGTCCGGTACATCCCGACCGGCACGTGGTCGAACAGCGAGCGGTAGCGCTGCTCCGAGGCTCGCAGGGCCGCGTCCAGGCGCAGGCTCTGGCCCTCGGCCGCGTCCAGATGGCTCCGCGTGTGGCGCACGTAGAGCACGCCCATGGTCGCCGTGAGGAGGCATCCGAAGGTGACCATGGCGAGGGCGTACCCTGCCGCATCGTCGGGCGTCGAGAACGGGGCGGGGGCCAACCCTGCGGCATCGACCGCGAACAGCACCACGGCTCCGATGATTCCCACAAAGGCGCTCACAAACGCCAGCCGAGCACCCGACATCAGGGCGCCGCCCAGCGGAGCGACCATGATCAGGGCGAGCGCAGGGTCGCGGATGCCCAAGTCCAGCGCCGCCTGGAACACCGGCGTCAGCGCCACCGAAAGTGTGAGCAGCCAGCCCGCCGGCTCGATGACGCCTCTCCAGCGCACCAGCGACAGTGCCAGCACGGTCGCGGCCATCGACACCGCGACCTGGGCAAAGGGCAGCAGCGGCGCGCTTCCCAGCAGCAGCGCGGTCGCCAGACTGACGTAGCACAGGACGCCCGTCCAGCCCGCGACCACCACGATGCGCGCGCGCCGGAGCCGCTCGATGGTCTCAGGAAAACGGCCCGAGTCAATCCATCCGTCGATGACGGCCGTCACGCCCGTCGTTGAGGGGGAAGGTGGTGTTGAGGTCATTATGGGAGAATACGTAACGGGAAGGGCCCTGAGGCAGAGCCCGCGCCGTGGTGGAGCGCGCTCAGGACATCCCTGCACACACCGTTCCACCCTGCGCCTGGCGCGGCGCGCGGTAGCTTGGCCCGCTGTCTCTCCCCGCCCATGACGCTTCCCTTTGCCCTGGCCCGCCGCTTTGTCGCCGGGCAGACGCTGGACACGGCCCTCGGGGCCCTCGACCCCATCACCGAGGCGGGCCAGTTCGTGACCCTGGACCTGCTGGGCGAGCACGTCCACGACCGCGACCGCGCCGACGCCTTCGCCCGCGCCTACGGCGACCTCATCGGCCGTCTGGCCGACTGGCGCGACCAGCGCGGGCTGGCTCCGGAGGCCGTCAGCATCTCGATTAAGCTGTCCATGATCGGGCAGGTCATCGACCGCGCGCTGTGCCAGGCCAACCTGCGCACGGTCCTGGACCTGGCGCGCGACGCCGACCTGTTCGTGCGCCTGGACATGGAGGGCACCGACATCACCGCGTCCACGCTGGACCTTTTCGAGTCGGTCTACCCGGACTACCCGGACCACGTCGGGACGGTCTTGCAGGCCTACCTCCACCGGACCGCCGGCGACGTGGCACGGATGAACGCGCTGAACGCGCGCGTCCGGCTGTGCAAGGGCGCCTACGCCGAGCCCGCGTCGCTGGCGTACCAGGACATGCCGACGATCCGCTGGCACTACCGCCGGCACGCCGACGCCCTCCTCTCGGCCGGCCGCTACCCGGGCATCGCCACGCACGACGACGAGTTGATCGGGGCTGTCCAGCAACTCGCGACCGAGCGCGGCATCGACCGCGACGCGTTCGAGTTTCAGATGCTCTACGGCCTGCGGCCGGAGACCCAGCGCCAGATGGTCGAGGACGGCTGGCGGATGCGCACCTACGTCCCCTACGGGACCGAGTGGCTGCCCTACTTTTCGCGCCGGCTGCGCGAGCGCAAAGAGAACGCGTTCTTCGTGCTCAAGGCGCTCGTCCAGGGCTGACCACCCGCACCTGGCGGCAGCGACGGCACCCGCCTCGGCGCCCAGCCCGAGCCCCCGCCTTCGCGTGAGACCCTCGGCTACCGGACGCGCAGCCGCTGCCCGACCTGGATGCCGTCCGAGGGCCGGCCGTTGAGCGCCTGCAACGCTTCGACCGAGGTGCCGTAGCGCCGGGCCAGCGCGAACAGCGTGTCGCCGCGCTCGACGGTGTGGTAGCGAGGCTCCGCCCGAGACGGCCTCACTTCGGATGCCTCCGCCTCGGTGGCCCGGGGCGAGATCTGGACGCGGGGCCCGCTCGGCTCTACCAGCGCACGGCCCGTCGCCTCGCCGCCCACCACTTGCACGCCGGGAACGTCGCGGGCGACCTCTGAAGCCGTGGCCCGGTCGCCCCGGCCCAGCTCGCCGCCGATCTCGACGCTGCCGCGGCGCGCGACCACCGACACGTCGAGCGCACGCGTCCGCACGTCGTCCACGAGCGCCAGCCGGACGGCGGTCGCCAGCCGCAGGTCGCCCAGGCGCTCGGCGACGGACTGGGCGTAGGCCGCTGGCGACAGCGCCACGACGGCTACCAAGACGCCGAGGCGGGTCATGCCACCGGCTCGCCGGTCTCCGAGCTCTCGGCCGGGGCGGCGTGGTACTCGGTCTCCGTGCTCACCTCGTCGATGATGTCGCGCTCGGCGAGCCAGCGCTCAGCGTCGATGGCGGCCATGCAGCCCGTCCCGGCCGCCGTCACGGCCTGGCGGTAGACGTGGTCCTGGGCGTCGCCGCACACGAACACGCCGTCGACGTCGGTCCAGGTCGAGTCCGGATGCGTCACGACGTAGCCCGCCTCGTCGCGGTCCAGCCAGCCCTCGAACAGGTCCGTGTTGGGCGAGTGGCCGATGGCGACGAAGAACCCGGTCACGGCCAGCTCGCCCGTTTCGCCCGTCTGGGTGTCCTGGGTGGCCAGCGCCGTGACGGCGTCCTCGCCCAGCACGTCCGTCACGACGGTGTTCCAGTGGACCGTGACCTTGGGATGCCCCAGCACGCGGTCCTGCATCACCTTGGACGCCCGCAACTCGTCGCGCCGGTGCACCAGGTGAACCGTCGAGGCGAAGCGCGTCAGAAACAGCGCCTCCTCCATGGCCGTGTCGCCGCCGCCGACGATCGCGATCTCCTCGTCGCGGAAGAACGCGCCGTCGCACGTCGCGCACGCCGAGACGCCGCGCCCCAGCAGTCGCTTCTCGTTCTCCAGCCCCAGGTACTTGGCGCTCGCGCCCGTCGCCACGATCACGGCGTCGGCCACGAGCGGCGTCGCGTCGTCGATCACCAGCTTGTGCGGCGACTGGGACAGGTCCACGTGCGTCACCATGCCCCACCGCAGCTCGGCGCCAAAGCGCGTCGCCTGAGTCTCCAGGTCCTTCATCATGTCCGGCCCCATCACGCCGTCGGGGTAGCCGGGAAAGTTCTCGACGTCGGTCGTGGTCGTGAGCTGCCCGCCGGGCTCGTGGCCCTGGACCACGAGCGGCGTCAGGCCGGCGCGCGCCGCGTACAGCGCCGCCGTAAAGCCCGCCGGGCCGGTGCCGATGATCGCCACGGCGCGGCGCTCGGCGGCGTCCCAGTCGAGGCCCTCGGGAAGCGGAGTCGGAGTCATGTGTCTTGGGGGGCTGGACAACGGCGAGGGGATGAGGGCAGGCCTGGACCCGTCCCCATCCCCTTAGGTCACCGCACGGCGATCACCAGATGGCTACGCCGCCTGCGAGGCGAGGGCGTCGAGCTTGGAGGCCAGCTCCTGCTTGGAGCGGACGCCCATCAGCTGGTCGACCGGCTTGCCGTCCTTGAAGAACACCAGCGACGGGATCGAGCGGATGTTGTACTTCATCGCCGTCTGCGGGTTGGAGTCGACGTCGAGCTTGACCACCTTGGCCTTGCCGTCGTACTCGGAGGCCAGTTCCTCGATGGTCGGCGCGATGGTCCGGCAGGGGCCGCACCAGGTGGCCCAGAAGTCGACCAGTACGGGCTGGTCGGTCTGGAGAACCTCGGCGTCGAAGTTGGCATCGGTGCCGGTGACGTAGGCGGACATGGTAAAGAGGGGGCGCTGTGAACAAAGGGGAACGAGGGCCCGGAGCGGGCTCCCAGGCGGACGAGTCCGCCCGCCTCGCTCTTACGGGACGGCAAGCTACGCGGAGCCGCTGCCTGCTGGCGCCGTCCCCGGCCGGACGCGCGGCGGACGCGCTATAGAGACCTGGGCCGCCCGCCGATACCGCCCTGGACTCCACCACAGCCGTGTCCCGTTCGTTCTGTTTTCTCAGTTGCCGGCTGGCGGCCGTCCTGATCTGCGGGACCGCTGCCGGCGCCGGTGCACACGCCCAGGCCGTCGCCGAGGCCGGCCCGACGCCGGACGCAAACTGGGGGCTCCCGGTGTCGACCATCAAAGCCCTGCGAGCCGACGACGACGGCGACACCATCCCCGACGCCGTCGGCAGCGAGGCGCTCGTCGGCGGCCGGGTGACCGTCGGGACGGGGCTGATGCGCACCGACGTGGTCGAGCTCTACATCCAGGACGGCACCGGCGGGTTGCGCCTGCTGCTGCCGTCCACCACGAGCCCCGCGCTCACCGGCGACAGCGTGCTCGTGCACGGCGTCGTGAGCTTTGACGCGGGCGTGGCTCAGATGATCGAGCCCAACCTCCGGGTGGTCGACGGGCTGCCGCGCGAGGTCTCGCCGGTGCGGCTGTCGCTCGTCAAGCGAACCCGAGGCGGCGAGGGGCCGGATCTCGAAGACCACGAGGGTGAGCTGGTCGAGATCGAGGGCCGGGTCGTCGAGATCGGCGCCCAGCCCGGCGGGCAGGCGATGGTGCTCTTGAGCGGCACAGACCTGGTCCAGGTCTTTGTCCACAGGCTGCGGCCGACGGCGTTCTCGTTCGACGAGTTCGACCTGGGCGACTACGTCAGCGTGCGCGGCGTGGCGGGCCAGATGGACCAGACGCCGCCGTTCGACGGGTCGTACGTGGTGTTTCCGCTGACCGCCGGCGACGTGCGCCGGGCGGGGTGGTCTCCGCGAGAGCTGGCCTGGGGCGTGGCCGGGGCAGTCGGGCTGCTGCTGGCGGCGCTGCTGTGGGCGGCGCTGCTGCGGATGCAGGTGCGGCGGCGCTCCGAGGCGCTCCGGAGCTCGGAGGCTCGGTACGGGCTGCTGTTCGACGCCGCCGCCGACCCGGTCGTGGTGCTCGACGTCGAGCGCGGCGGCGAGATCGTCGAGGCCAACCGCGCCGCCCAGCGCGCCTTCGGCGTCGACCTCAACGGCGACCGCCGCGACGGCACGCCGCTGCTGCTCTCGGAACTGGCCGCCGACAAGGACGACGCGGCCCACCACCTTGCCGAGGCCGACCGCCTCGGCCTGGCCACGGCCGTGCTCGAGCTTCGCCAGCCCGACGGCACCGCGGTGCCCTACGAGATCGTGACGCGGCGCGTGACCGAGGCCGGCAGCCGCTCGTTCGTCGCCGTCGCCCGCAACGTCAGCGAGCGCCGGACCTACGAGCTGGGGCTGCTGACGGCCATCTCGGCGTCGGAGGACGCCCGCGTGCAGGCCGAGGAGGCCGCGCGCCTCAAGTCGTCCATCCTGGCCAACATGAGCCACGAGATCCGGACGCCGCTGACGGCCATCCTGGGCTTTGCCGACATCTTGCGCGAAGAGGTCCCGCCAGACCTCTACGACTACGCCGAGACCATCCGCACGGGCGGCCAGCGCCTGCTCGACACGCTCAACGACATCTTGGACTTTGCCCGCCTCGACGCCGAGCGGGCCACGCTGGTGCCCGAGCCGCTCGACGTGGCCCAGGTGGTGCGCGAGTCGGTCGCGATGCTGGCGCCGCTGGCGCAGCGCAAAGGCATCGGCCTTCACCTGCAGTCGTCGGCCGCCTCCGTTCCGGCGGTTCACTCGGCGTCGGCGCTGGGGCGCGTGGTCACCAACTTGGTGGGCAACGCGATCAAGTTTACCGAGCACGGCGAGGTCCGGGTAACGCTCCACGCCGCGCCCGACTTTTTCGCCATCCGGGTGCAGGACACCGGCGTGGGCATCTCCGAGGAGTTTCTGCCGGACCTGTTCGAGGCGTTCAAGCAAGAGTCGGACGGCCACGGCCGCGACTTTGAAGGCACCGGCCTGGGACTGGCCATCACCAAGCGGCTGGCGGGCCTGATGGGCGGCGAGCTGCGCGTCTGGAGCCGCAAGGGCGAGGGCTCGCTGTTCGAGGTGTCGGTCCCGACCGAGGCGCCGGCCCACGACGTCCCCGTCGAGATCCCGGACATTCCCCAGATCGCGCTTCCGCCGTCCGCGTCCGAGGGCGACTCGTCGTCCGCGCCGGCGCCGACGCTCAGCGACGTGGTCTCGTAACTCCCCCTGCTCGTGCTCCCCGGCCTTCTCGCGCTCTCCCTGTCCGTTTCGTCTCTGGCGTTGGGTGCCCTAGCGGGTGCCGCGCTCGCCGCAGCCGGCGCCGCGCTGGTCGGCCGGCGCGCGCGCCACCACCTGGACCGAGTCGAGGCGGACCTGACCCGGGCGCTGGCGGTCGTGGAGCAGGCGCCCGACCTGGTGCTGGTGCACGCTCCCGATGGCACGGGCCTGTCTCCCAATGCCGCGGCGCGCGACACGCTGGGACTGAGCCCCCAGAGCACGCTGTCGCTGTTCGACGTGGTCGCGCTGGAGGACCAGCAGGCCGCGCGTGCCCACCTCGGTGCGGTCGCCGAGGTGGGCACGGCGCGGTCTGGGCTCCAGCTGCGGGGCTCCGGCCCGCCGAGGGCGTTCGACGCGCTGTCGCGGGTGGTGGATGGCCGGGTGATCACGGTCGCCCGCGACGTCCAGGACCGGGTGACACGCGAGCAGCAGGCCCAGCGCGAGCGCGACCACGCGCTGGCGCAGGTGCAGGAGAAAAGCGCCTTCTTGGACACCATGAGCCACGACCTCCGGACGCCGCTGACGTCGGTCTTGGGCTTTGCCGAGCTGCTGCACGACGAGGTCGACGGTGACAGCCGCGGCCTGGTCGAGGCCATCCAGACCGGAGGCCAGCGCCTGCTGCGCACGCTGGACGGCGTGCTGGACCTGGCGCGACTGGACGCGGGCCGCCAGCCTCTCCACCCCGTCCCGCTCGACGCTGTCGCGGCCGTCGAGCAGATTGCCGCCAGCTACCGCGGCATGGCCGAGGCCAAAGGCCTGGCGCTCGACGTGGAGGCGCTGTCGGGGTCGGTCCCGGCAACGCTGGACGCCAGCCTGCTCGACCGCGTCGTGGGGACGCTGGTGTGCAACGCGGTCGCGTTCACCGAGGTGGGCGGCGTCACCGTCGAGGTGGTGGACGATGCGGCCACCGTCACGCTCCGCGTGCTCGACACGGGCGCGGGCATCCCGGCCGCCGACCTGCCGACGATGTTCAGCGAGTACCGCCACCGGCCCAGCGTGCCCGGCGGCGCGCCCGTCGGCGTCACGGCGCTCGGCTTGGCCGTCGCGCGGCGGCTGGTGGACTTGGCCGGCGGCTCAATCTCGGTCGAGAGCCGCTGGGGCCAGGGCTCCGCGTTCACGGTCGTGCTGCCGCGCGGCCCGATCCCGGAGCTAGCGCCCGAGTCGGTCGCTGCCTGACGCCGGCCTCGGCGCCCCGGGTCCGGGCGGACCCGCGAGCCGCGGCGCCTAGCGCGCGGCGCCGCTGGTGAACAGGCTGGCGAGGAGTGCGAAGGCCGCCGCCGCTGCGAGCAGCGTGGTCACGACCACGGTCGCCGCCAGGCCTCCGGCCACCGTCGCGGCCGTCCGTCCCTCGTCCAGCTTTCGGCGCTCCAGGTGCGCAATGCCCTCCAGAGCGTAGGCGTGACGTACGCCCTGGACGTGTCCCACGACGCTGTCGCCCACGACGGTCGGCCACTCCAGGACCACCGCCGGCTCGCCGGACGGGACCACGCGGACCGCCTTCGTCGCGCCGCCGGTCGCGAGGTCTGCGGGCGAGACCGTCCGGTACGACGTGCAAGCCGAGAAGCTGGGCAGCGCCAGGGCGAAAAGGAACAAGCGCATGTGCGGCACCAAGGGAGACCGCTAGCTACCGCCTCGCCCTGGCTGGCGCCTGATGCGATCACCCCAGAAAGCGCGACCCGCCTCCGCTGGGACCCAGCCCGGCCGCCGAGTACCCGGCGCGGGTGCGTCCCCAGCCGTCGCCTAGGCCGCGACCGCCTCCCCCATCGCGTCCGGGATCGCCGACTCGTACGGCTGGCGGAGCGCCTCGACCGGCACCGACAGCACCTCGTCCCCACCGACCGCGATCGCCAGCGGTCCGTCGGTCACCACCCCGATCACCGTCGCCTGGGCGCCCGCCTCGGCGCAGCGCTGGGCCACCGCGTCGACGGCGTCGGGCGCGACCGACAGCACGACGCGGCTCTGGGCCTCGCCGAACAAGACCGCGTCCAAGCGCGCGTCCGTCTCGGGCAGGTCCACGTCGGCGCCGAGGCGGCCGTGGATGGCGCTCTCGGCGAGCGAGACCGCCAGCCCGCCGTCGGCGCAGTCGTGTGCCGACTGGACGCGTCCGGCGCGGATGCAGGCCAGCACGGCGGCCTGGACCGCTCGCTCTTCGTCCAGATCCAGGTGCGGCGCCCGGCCCGCGACGGTGCCATGCGCCGAGACCAGGTACTCGCTGCCCTCGACGCCGCCCGTGTGCCACCAGCCGGCCGGGGACACCAGCACCAGCACGTCGCCCGGCGACCGCCAGGCGGCGGTCGTGGTGTGCGCCGCCACGTCCTCCACCAGCCCGACCATGCCAATCGTGGGCGTCGGGTAGACCGCGCCGTCCGGGTTCTCGTTGTAAAAGCTGACGTTGCCGCCGGTCACCGGCGTCCCGAAGGCCCGGCACGCGTCGCCCATCCCGCCGACGGCCTCGCTGAACTGCCAGTAGACCTCGGGCTTGTACGGGTTGCCGAAGTTGAGGCAGTTGGTGACCGCCAGCGGCTCGCCGCCGGCGCAGACCACGTTGCGCGCTGCCTCGGCGACCGCGATCCGGGCGCCCTGGCGCGGGTCGAGGTAGACGTAGCGAGCGTTGCAGTCGGTCGTCATGGCCAGTCCGCGCTCGCCGCCCTCCGTCCCGACCGTCCCCTTGAGGCGAACGACCGCGGCGTCGGTTGGGCCGGGCCCGGCGACGGTGTTGGTGCGCACCTCGGTGTCGTACTGGCGGAAGACCCAGCGCTTGGACGCGATCGTCGGGCTGCCCAAGAGCGCCACGAGCGCAGGTCCGGCCGCCTCGGGCCCGAGGTCGGCGAGGTCGGCCGGCGACCACGCCTGCGTCTGGTCGAGATACGTCGGGCGCTTCTTTTCGCGGTGGTAGACGGGCGCGCCGCCGCCGAGCACCAGGCTCTCGGCCGGGATGTCGACGACGAGGTCGCCGTGCCAATAGACGCGGACGTGCTCGCTGTCGGTCACCGTGCCGATCTGGACGGCGTGCAGGTCCCACTTGTCGAACACGGCCGTGATCTCGCTCTCGCGCCCCTTCTCTACCACGACCAGCATCCGCTCCTGGCTCTCGCTGAGCAGGAGTTCGTAGGGCGTCATGCCCGTTTCGCGCTGGGGCGTCCGGTCCAGCTGGATGTCCATGCCGACGCCGCCCTTTTCGCTCATCTCGCTCGACGAGCACGTGATGCCCGCCGCGCCCATGTCCTGCATCCCGACGACCGCGCCGGTCGCGATGGCTTCGAGCGACGCCTCCAGCAGCAGCTTTTCGGTGAACGGGTCGCCCACCTGGACGTTGGGCCGCTTGGATTCGGAGTCTTCGGACAACTCGACCGAGGCAAACGTGGCGCCGTGGATGCCGTCGCGCCCGGTCGCCGAGCCGACGATAAACACGGGGTTGCCAACGCCCTCCGCTGTCGCCGAGACCGTCTCCCCCACCTTGACGATGCCGACCGACATGGCGTTGACGAGCGGGTTGCCCTCGTACGCCGGGTCGAACACGACCTCGCCGCCGACCGTCGGCACCCCGAACGAGTTGCCGTAGCCGCCGATGCCGCGCACGACGCCGTCGAACAGGAACCGCACCCTAGGGTTGTCGAGTGATCCGAAGCGCAACGAGTTGAGACTCGCAATCGGCCGGGCGCCCATCGTAAAGATGTCGCGCTGGATGCCGCCGACGCCGGTCGCGGCGCCCTGGTACGGCTCGACGGCCGACGGGTGGTTGTGGCTCTCGATCTTGAACGCGCACGCCAGCCCGCCGCCGATGTCGACCAGGCCGGCGTTCTCGTCGCCCGCCGCCGCGAGCAGTTTGTCGCCGTCGCGCGGCAGCGTTTTCAGGAGCGCGATGGAGTTTTTGTACGAGCAGTGCTCGGACCACATCACCGAGAAGATGCCCAGCTCGGTGTAGGTCGGCACGCGCCCCAGGATGTCCTGGACCTTTCGGTATTCGTCGTCGGTGAGGCCGTGCTCGGTCGCGAGGTCGGGCGTGACGGCGGGGTCGTCGGACAGGGCGGCGGGCGTCATCGGGTGCGGCGGAGGCGGGACCGAAAGGTACCAGCGCGGGGTCGGGGCCCGTCGCTCGGCATTCCCAGCATGGCCCGCCTCGGCATGGCCCGCCTCGGCATGGCCCGCCTCGGCATGGCCCGCCTCGGCATGGCCCGCCTCGGCATGGCCCGCCTCGGCACGGCCCGCCCCAGCATGGCCCGCCTCGGGCCCGAGGCGGAGGGACCCAGCTAGCGATCAGCCGGCGACGTCCGGAGTCCGGGCGTCATGCGGAGGTCGCCCTGCTCGGCGCGTCCGTCGCCGCTGTCGCCGCTCCACGCCGGCCACCCGGCGGCGTGCTCAATCGCGCCGACTGCCCGAGCCTCGGCCTGCGCCACCCAGTGGCGGAACGGCTCGGGGTCGGCGGGGTGCTGGTCGAGGTACTCGACGAACGGGTCGAGGTCGAGGTGCCGGGCCGCCAGCCCCGCCCCGACGGCGACCGCGTCGGTGGCGTTGCAGCGCTGCTCGTAGTGGCCCGGGGTGGGCACCATGAACGCAGGCGTCCCCAGCCACATCGCCTCCGAGATGGTCTCGAACCCGGCCGTGCACACGACGCCGCGCGAGACCGCCATGTGGTCCAGAAACGCGCGCCCATCCAGGGCGTGGAAGCTCAGCGCCGGGCTGTGCTCGTGCGGGCCGACGGGCGAGAAGACGTGGAGCCGGACGCCGGGGGTGCGGTCGCTCCAGGCGACGAGCGCGGGCGCCATCTTGGGCTCCATCAGATACACCAGGATCTGGTCGCGGCGCGGACGGCCGGCGAGCGCCAGCAGGTGGTCTCGCACCAGCGGCGGCGTCACGCAGACGCCGTCGGAGGGCGCGTCGTAGAACGAGAGCGCCAGCCGCGCCTGGGCGCCACTTCCCACGAGGGCCGTGTAGGCTTGCATCGCGGCCCGCTGGAGCGGCTGGCCGGGCATGAGCGGGTAGCCCGGCTGGGACGCCATGAACTGGTGCCCGACGGCGACGGTCGGCGCGTCGGTCAGGCGAAGCTGGGCGTGGACGCCGACCAGCGCTTCGTAAAAGTTGACGACCACGTCGGGCTCGACGCGGTCCAGAATTTGGGTCAGCGCGTCCAGGCTCGACTGGTACCTCGTCCGGCGTCGCAGGGCACGCAGCAGCGTCGCCGCGGGCCGGATGTGCCCGTCGCTGCCGGAGACGAAGCCCGGGCTCTCGATGGTCTCGACCGGCGCGGCGAGTCCACGGCGGAAAAAGTCCGGCACGTCGCCCCAGCGGTCGCTCCCGACGACGGCGCCGACGACGGTGTGGCCGCGCCGCCGCAGCATCGCCGCCAGCGCGAGCGCCTGCGTCATGTGGCCGCGCCCCTCGCCCTGGACGGCGAACAGCACCCGAAGCCCTGACCGCGTCATCGGTCCAGGATGGGCTCGGGCCGAAGACCCACCGAGGCGGCCCGGGCCGCGAGCGCGATCCGGTGCGCCAGGGCGTCACCGTCGGCCAGCGTCTGCCCGTCGCCACCCGCGACCTCGACCAGCGCGTCCGTCCAGCGGACGATCTCCAGCCGCCCGTCCCAGTGCTCCACGAGGGCGGTACAGTTCTCGACCCAGTCGCCGCAGTTGGCGTAGAGCGTCGTGCCGGCCTCGGTCGCGATCGTGCGCAACTCAGGCCGGTGGATGTGGCCGCAGACGACGCCGTCGACGCCGCGCCGGGCGGCGAGCGCCGCGACGGCCTCCTCGAAGCGCGCCACGTACTGCAGCGCACGCTTGGTCCGGTCCTTCAACGCCGACGCGAGCGACCAGTACGGCTTGCCCATCCGCTCGCGCACCGCCGCGACGGCCGTGTTCAGCAGCAGAGACGCCTCGTAGGCTCGGGCGCCGACCTTGCTGAGCCAGGGCGCCATCCGCACGATGCCGTCGAACTCGTCGCCGTGGAGCACCAGCAGGCGCCGTCCGTCGGCGGTGGTGTGCACGAACTCGCGCTGCACCAGGATGCCGCCGAACGTGGTGCCGGCAAACTGGCGCGCGGCGCCGTCGTGGTTGCCCGGCACGTAGATCATCTCGGCCCCCTTGCGCACCTCGCGGAGCAGCTTCTGCACCACGTCGTTGTGCGACTGGGGCCACCGCCACGTTCGGGCCAGGGCCCACCCGTCGACGATGTCGCCGACCAGCACCCAGCGCTGGGCGTCGTGGTGGCGGACGAAGTCGAGCACGCGATCGGCCTGGCAGCTGCGCATGCCGAGGTGCAGGTCGGACAGGAAGATGGTCCGGTAGGTCACAGGCGTCCGGGGGGGAACGCCTGCAAGGTGCCCTCGTGCCGTTTGCTGGAGGTAACGCCTGCGAGACCGAGGCGTTACGGTTGTGTAGTCCGCCTCCTCGGCACCGCCCACCTCGGTGCAGCTGGCGACCACCTGGGTGCTCGGGCCGGCCGTGCGCCCGAGGCGGCCGTGCGCCCGAGGCGGCCGTGCGCCCGAGGCGGCCGTGCGCCCGAGGCGGCCGTGCGCCCGAGGCGGCCTACGCAATCGAGCGCCGGCCCCCTCCCACGGGGACCGGCGCTCTGACTCGGGCGGGTCGGTGACGGACGCCCCGGCCGAGATCTCGGTACGCGTCCGGGCTAGCGAACGACGCTCACGGTCTGCGACACGCGGCCGTCGCGGCCGTCGAAGCGCACCACGTAGACGCCCGTCGCCAAGCCGGCCGTCGGCAGGGAGACGGCGCTCGGGCCGGCGGGGTACGTGCCCGACACCTCGGCCACGCGGCGGCCGGTCACGTCGTAGAGCGCGACCTGGACCTGCTGGGCCTCGGTGAGCGAGAACCGCACCGTCGCGTCCCCGCGCGTCGGGTTGGGGCCGACGCTCAGCGCGAAGCCGTCGGCGACGGGGCCGAGGTCGTTGGCGACCGCGCGGCCGGAGAGGTAGCCGTTCTGGGCCAGCACCGTCCAGCCCGCGAGCCAGGTCTGGGCGCTGCCGTCTTCAGCCGACGCGGTCGGGGCAAAGGCGCCGTAGTAGTCGACGGTCGTGAAGAAGGCGTCGCCCGCCAGGGCGTTGCCGGTGAACTGGGCGCCGGTCGCGGCCGGGCCCGACGCGAGGGGGCGCGGGTCCAGCGCCGTGCCTCCGGTGCGTCCGTTGACCTGCGCCAGCTGGGGATCGACCAGGCGGTTGCCCGAGCCGAACGCCGTCTCGATGGCCGTCTGGCGCGCCGCCGCGTTGTCGCTGTCGTCGTTGACCAACTCGGCGGCCGAGTTGCCGTCGCCGAAGCCGAAGAAAAAGTTGTTCCGGATCACCAAGTCGTTGGTGCCCTCGGTGTTGGTCCCGAAGCGGTTCTCGGTGTCCTCACCGCTGGAGAGCGCCTCCAGGTCGAGCGCCGAGCCCGGGAAGTCGGTAAAGATCGAGTTGTAGATCTTGCCGCCGGTGTTGTCGCGCAGCTGGAGCGCGGCCGAGTTGCCCTCGCCACCGAGTTGGCCCTGGTCGGCCGCGATGCCCGCGCCGATGCAGGTGACGTTGGAGTAGAGCGGGATCGAGAACGGCGTCGCGTCCTCGCCGCCCAGGCTGGAGTCTCCGCCATCGGCCTCGAAGCAGCGACCGGCGTCCTGGCCCGGCCCGTTGAGCGAGAACGCGAACTGGAACTTGCCCCGGAAGCCGCGGTCGGTGTCGATGGTGTCGTCGCCGCTGAACGAGCCGGCGAGGTACTTCACCTCGGTCGTGCCGCCGAAGAACTCAAAGGCGTCGTCGGAGTTGGCGAACACCTCGACGTACTCAATCGTGGTGCCCCGGCCGACGGCGCCAAAGGTCATGCCGTTGATCTCGGAGTTGGGACGGAAGCCGAAGCCGCCGTGGCGGAGCGACACGTAGCGGAGGGTGCCGGAGTCGTCGTCGTCGTTGCACGCGAAGCCTGCGGTCGTGGCGTCGCACCCGAACCGGGTGTCGTCGGACTCGGGCACGCCCTCGATAAAGTTGATGCCCGGCGTCGAGTTGGTCGTCGCGCGGCCGAGCACGATCAGGCCGCCCCAGAGCGCGCGGTCGAACTCGTCGACGTCGGTCGGGTTTGTCACGTCGTCGGACTCGGCCGTCATGATGATCGGGGCTTCGGCGGTGCCATTCGCCTCAATCTTGGCACCCACCATCACGACGATGCCCGAGGCCAGGTCGCCGGTCGCGGTGCTGGGGGTCTGCTTCCCCTTGATCACGGTGCCGGGCTCGATCGTGAGCGTGGCGCCGGGGCGGACGTAGATCAGGCCGTCCAGGAGGTAGGTGTTGGCCGCCGTCCAGGTGGCGTTGGCGGCGATGTCCTGCGACACCGTGACCGACTGGGCCGAGGCGGCCGTGGTCAGCCCGAAGGCGAGCAGGAGAAGGGTAGCGAAGCGAGTCATGAGACCAGTGTGGAGAGGGGGGAAACGGACGAGGGGTTGCGGCGGAGAGACGCTCCGGCCGGCTGGGGTGCTGGCCAGCCGCTGGGGTGCTTAGTCCTCCGAGGTCACCGGGACGGGCGCCGAGGTCGGAGACGGGATGGGGCTCGGCGAGCCGATGCCGAACGACGGGTTGAAGGAGACGCCGAGCGAGAACGCCCTCCCCCGGTTGTAGTCCAGGAACGGGGCCACCTCGGTGGCGCCGCCCAGGTCGAGCCCGCTCACGTCGTATGCCTCACGGTACGACGCCGCGAACAGGTTCTTGACCGAGCCCTTGAGCGTGAACAGGCCGAGCACCTCCTGCGAGGCCGTCAGGTCCAGCTGGGGCGACGGCCGCTCGTAGACGTCGGGCAGCGGGTTGCCAACGCGCGACAGCCGGGCGCCGGCCACGTTGAAGAGCACGGCCGCCGAGGTCCCGGTGGGCGCGTCGTAGCTCAGGCTCGCGTTGAGCAGGTAAGGCGCCTGCCCCTGCAGGTCGCGCGTGGTCGGCGCGTCCGGGTTGATCGCGCGCCGGGCCGCCAGCTCGCGGTCGGTGATGGTGATGCTGGACTGGGTCACGGACAGGTTGGCGCCCAGCGAGACGCGGTCGCCCAGCGCGCCCGGCACGCCCAGCGCGCTCAGCCGCTGGCGCAACTCGAACTCGGCGCCGAGAACGTCGGCGTTGTCCACGTTGGCGTAGGTCGTCGCGCCGTTCTCGGCGTCGGTGACCACGCGCTCGATCGGGTTCTGGAGGTTCTTGTAGTACCCGCTGACGGCCAGCACCTGCCCGGGCTTGTTGAACCACTCCCAGCGCAGGTCCAGGTTGGTGATCAGCGTCCGGCGCAGGCCGGGGTTGCCCTGGAGCGCGCCGTCCGAGGTAAAGTCGAAGGACGTGATCGGGGCGATCTCGCGGAACGTGGGCCGGGCCAGCGTCCGGGTCGCCGCCGCGCGCAGGTTCATGGCGTCGGTGAGCGCGAAGACCATGTTGAGCGACGGCAGGACGTCGTTGTAGGTCCGGTCGGTGCCCAGGAAGTTGGTGCCGCCGACCGTGATCACGGAGTCCGCCGGCGTGCCCTCCGCGGCGACGGCCTGGGACACGACGCGCAGCCGCGAGCCTTCGTAGCGGGCGCCACCGATCAGGCGGAGCCGGCCGATCCCGACCTCGGCCATGCCGTAGGCCGCGTCCACGTCGAAGGCACCGCTGTACTGGTTCTGGTCCTGGGTGTTGTCGACGAGGTAGTGGCCGAACTCGTAGCGCGTGACCTCGCCGTTGGCGTCGGTCCGCGCGCCGACGGTGCCCACGTTGTCCGGCCCGAGGTAGGCCGCGAGGTCGGCGCCCGCCGTGCCGTTCAGCGCCACCGAGCGGTCGAGCTGGTAGTAGAAGAAGCGCTCGCCGTAGCTGCGGTCGGAGCGCTCGACGAGCGCGCCCACCTTGGCCTCGGCGCTCGAGCCGAAGGCGCGGAACGGCAGCGCCAGGTCCAGGCCGCCGCCGACCGTGGTCTCGTCGAGGTCCCGGAAGTAGCGCTGCGGCCCGGGCGGGTTGCCCGTCAGAGAGAACGTCGGTGACACCACGCCCTCGTCGTCGGTGACGTCGCGCTGGACGATGGCGGCCTGGCGCAGGTCAGGTTGGTTAAGCTGCGTCCGCGACAGGTTGGTCCGCCAGGTGACGGCCAGGTTGTTGGCGCGGGGCAGCATGTGCTCGCCGCGCAGCTGGCCGGAGCCCAGCACCCGCTCCGTGTAGCCGGCCACCAGGTCGGTGATGGGGGTGCCCTCCGAGATCACGTTGTCCACGCCGGTCAGCGTGCGCGCGTTGCTCTCAGTGACGTGCGAGAACAGGGTGTTGAGGTTGATCTCGGTGTAGGTGCCGCGCCGGTAGGCCAGGTTGGCGATGCCGCCGACCTGGGCCTCCTGGGTCGCGTTGAAGTCGCGCCGGAACTGCGTCGTGTCGGCGGAGACCCGGCCCGTCTCGGCGTTGCGGCCGGTCAGGTCCACGCGCGACAGCGTGCCGTTGTCGTAGGAGCTCGCCGCGTTGCTCGAGGTCAGCCCGACGATGTAGCCCAGCGCGTCGTCGCCGATCGTGACGCGGTCGCCGATGGAGGCCGAAAAGCTGGCGTTAACCGGGACCGTGCCCAGCGCCGGCGCGATCTGGGGCGACAGCGAGTTCGACAGCTCGTTCAAAAACTGCGAGGCCTGGGCGTCCTGGCGGACGAGCGGGCTGCCCGGGCCATTCGTCTGCGAGGTCGGGCTGACGAACTGCTCGCGGGGCGTCGAGAGCAGCAGGGCCGGCAGGCCCAGGTCGCGCGACCCAAAGCGCAGCAGGCCGGCGCCCTGGACCGGGTCCACGAGGTAGGTGTCGCCCGGCATCGCCGAGGTCGCGAACCCGGACGACACCGACACCGACGACGTGAACTCGGCCGGGAACGACCGCGTGGTGATGTCGACGAGGCCGCCGGAGAAGCTGCCCGGCTTGTCCGGAGTAAAGGTCTTGAGCGTGACGATGTTGTCGAGAAAGCCCGCCGGGAACAGGTCGAACTGGACCGAGCGGCGGTCGGGGTCGGCGGTGGGCAGCGTCGAGCCGTTGAGCTGGGTGCTGGCGTAGCGGTCGCCCAGGCCGCGCACAAAGACGTACTTGCCGCCCTGGACGCTGGCGCCGGTCACGCGCTCCATCGCGTCGCCGGCGTCGCTGGCGCCCGAGGCCGAGATGGTCTCGGCCGAGATCGCGTCCGACACCTGGGCCGCGCGAGCGCGCAGCCGGTCGAGCCCGATCTCGCTGTTGGACTCGATCACCGCCTGCGCCTCGACGACCACCTCGGCCAGGTCAGCGCCGATGGACAGCTCAATGTTGATGGTCGTCGTCTGGCCCGCCCGGATGGCGACGTTCTCGACCAGTTGGGTGCCGTAGCCGGTGTAGGAGTACCGGACGGTGTAGGTGCCGGCCGGGAGGCCGCGGACGGTGTAGTTGCCGTCGATGTCGGTCGCGGCGCCGGTGCCCGTCTCGACCACGAAGACGCTCGCGCCGATCATGGACTCGGCGATCTCGGCGTCGACGACGGTACCGGTCAGGGTGCCCGCCTCGGGGGTCTGGGCCGCCGCGCCGACCGCGAGGCAGAAGCTGGCGAGCGTCACCAGCCAGGGTCGTGTGTCAGTCATCAAAATCAGGTGTGGGAGGCGTGGGTGTCCGACCGGCAGGCGCCAGGTCGTCCGTCGACGGTGATCCTAGCCAGGCAGGGTTACGCCTCCATTGCCTCGGCGTTACCCCAGCGTTACGCCGCCCGAAATCAGGTGAAGCGTGGGCAAAGGGCCGAGCGCGCGACGACGCCGTTTGGCGCGGGACGGCCGCCTGAGCGCCCCGCTCAGCCCGTCTCTCCCGCTCCTCCGTAGCTTCACGCTGCGCGCCATCGTTCGCGCGCATCCGACACCCAGCCTTCGACTCATGTCCGAGATCCTGCCCGAGGCCGCCGGCACCCAACAGGCGGCCCTCCTGCTCGACTACCAAAACCTCCACCACTACCTTAAGGGCCGCGTCGGCGGGACGGGGTCCACGGCCGACCTGGCCGGGGTGCTCCTCCGCGCCTTGCGCGACCGCTTGTCGGCCGGCGACACCCGCTTGGTCCGAGGCCGGGCCTACGCCGACTTCAGCGGCCTGGACGACCACACCCGCCACGTCCAGCGCACGCTCTACCTCCACGCCATCGAGCCGGTGTACGTGCCCACCACGATGCACCGCAACACGACGGACCTGCAGCTGGCCGTCGACGCCGTCGAGATGCGCCAGCGCCACCCCGAGCTCGACGCGTTCGTGCTCATGGCCGGCGACCGCGACTACGCGCCCGTCGTGACGGCGCTCTTGGCGCACGGCAAGCGCGTGGTCGTGGTGGGCTTCAAGGAGCACCTGTCGCCGCACCTGCTGGAGATGACCGACGGCGGCGAGTTTGTTGACGCGGCCACGCTGCTGCCCAGCGACGCGCTCCCGCCCGAGATCGAGGTCGGCGCGGCCATCCAGGTCACCGAGTTCGCCGAGACCCAGGACCCGGCCTACGAGATCAACTACGACGCGCTGGAGACCATCGAGAAGTTTTTCGGCCAGTACCAGGAGATCTACCTCACGCCGCTGCTGCGCCGCCTGTCCGACGAGATCGGCGAGGTCGAGGGCCACGATCCCAAGTCCCTCGTCGCGGACCTGGAGGAGTGCGGCGCGATCCGGCTGGAGCGGCGCAAGGGCATGCCGTACGACTACACCGTCCTGCTGGTCAACGCCGAGCACCCGGCGGTCGTGGAGGTGCGCGAGGAGGTCCACGGCGCGCCCGTCGAGGCCGCCGACGATGGGCTGCCGTTCGAGGACAAGGCGGAGATGTAGGGGCACGCTCGGGGATCTGGGAGGCGTGTGCTCGCCGCCCCTTCATCCGTTCCCCTTGCCCGGCCCGCATCCGCACCGCCAGCGGGGCGTAGGCGCCGAAACCGACTGCTCCCCCATGCCCGACCCCTCCGATCCCACCGAACACCTGGCCGGGTTGACGCCGCGCCAGATCGTCGCCGAACTCGACACCTACGTCGTCGGCCAGCACGACGCCAAGCGCTCGGTCGCGATCGCGCTGCGCAACCGCTGGCGCCGCCTCAACGCCGACCCCGAGCTGCGCGACGAGATCACGCCGGCCAACATCATCATGATCGGGCCGACGGGCGTGGGCAAGACCGAGATCGCGCGCCGCCTGGCCAAGCTGACCGGCGCGCCGTTCGTCAAGGTCGAGGCCACCAAGTTTACCGAGGTGGGCTACGTCGGCAGAGACGTCGAGAGCATGATCCGCGACCTGGTGGACCTGGCCGTCACCCAGGCGCGCGACGCCCAGGTCGAGCGCGTCCAGGAGCCCGCGCGCGCCCGCGCCGAGGACCTGGTCCTGGACCTGTTGGTGCCGTCGGCCAAGCCCAAGCCCATCGCTCCGGGCCTGGGCTTTGCCGCCTCCGCGACGACGTCGACCGAGGCGGGCGCGGACACGACCGAGGACGACCTGCTCCAGCGCACGCGCGAAAAGTTCAGGGCGCGCCTGCGCGACGGCAAGCTCGACGGGCGCGAGGTCGAGATCGACGTCACGCTCGACAAGACGGCCAACCTCCAGATGTTCGGGCCGATGGGCATGGAGGAGATGGGCATCAACCTGCAGGAGATGCTGGGCGGGATGGGCAAAAAGCGCCAGAAGCGCCGCGTCAAGGTCCCCGAGGCCCTGGACCTCCTGACCCAGGAGGAGGCCCAAAAGCTGATCGACGGCGAGGCGGCCAAGGAGGAAGCCTTGGCGCGCGTCGAGCAGGCGGGCATCGTGTTTATCGACGAGATCGACAAGGTGGCCGGGCGCCAGCAGGCCGGCGGCGGCTCGGGGCCGGACGTGTCGCGCGAGGGCGTCCAGCGCGACCTGCTGCCGATTGTCGAGGGCTCGACGGTGATGACCAAGCACGGCACCGTCAAGACCGACCACATCTTGTTTATCGCGTCGGGCGCGTTCCACGTCGCCAAGCCGTCCGACCTGATCCCGGAGCTGCAAGGCCGCTTCCCGATCCGCGTCGAGCTGACGTCGCTGACCGAGGACGACTTTGTCGAGATCCTGACCGGTCCCAAGACGGCGCTGCTCAAGCAGTACGCGGCCATGTTCGAGTCCGAGGGCGTCGGCCTGACGTTCACCGACGACGCGGTGCGCGAGATCGCCAGGACGGCCGCCCAGGTCAACGACGAGGTCGAGAACATCGGCGCCCGGCGCCTGCACACGATCCTGACCACGCTGCTCGAGGACTGGCTGTTCGACGTGCCCGACCGCATCTCCGACGGCACGATCGAGATCACGACCGACCACGTGGCGGCCAAGCTGGACGGCGTCGTCGAGAACCGCGACCTCAGCCAGTACATCCTGTAGAGCGGCGGCGCGGGCAGGCACCTCGCCCGCCCGGGCCTGCCCGCCTCGGTGACGCAACCGAGGCGGGACGCGTGCGCGGTCTCCGCGTGCGCGATCTTGGGGAGAACGCGCAGACGCCCCCGCATGCCTCTCCCTCTTTTCGGTCCGTCCCGTGATGTGCGTGAGGTCACGGAGGTTCGCGCCTGCGCGAACGGACGGGTCGGAGAGATCCGAGGCTGCACACGAGGCGGGTCGTGAGCGGCTCAGGCGTTCGCGTGCTGTCGGCACTGCGGCGCGCCGGCCTGGCGCTGGCCGCGCCCGCGCTCCGGTGGCGGCACCGTGGCGCGGCGGTCGTTCACCATCGCGCGCTCGCCGAGGCGCAGCCGCGCGAACTGGAAGGCTACGCCGTCCGGGCCTGGGCCGCCCAGGGCGAGCCGAGGGCGTTCTGCCTGCGGTCGCCCTATTCGGAGAACTCGTTTGTCGTGGAGCGCTACGTCGGGCACGGCCCCGACGGCGACCGGTTCGAGACCGTCGCGCGCGTGTCGTTCGGCCGCTCCCAGCCCGACCTTCCGGCCCATCCCGGCGCGGGCTGTGGCTGGCCGGTGACGCTTCGGCTCGACACCGACGGCTGGGCCCAGGGCACCTACCGCGCCACGATCGAGGCCGACGGTGCCGACGCCGAGGCCGTCCGCCAGTCGGCGGTGACGTTTTTGGTGGGGCCGCGCGCGCCCGGCGGGCGCGTCGCGGTGCTGGCGCCGGTCACGACGTGGGCGGCCTACAACCCGTGGGGCGGCACGTCGCTGTACCACAACGAACTCGGGCCGGAACTCCCGGTCTACGCCCACGCCCACCGCCCCAACCCGGCGCTCGACTGGTCGCCGGTCGGCGCGATGCACGCGATGGCCGCCGAGGCGCCCGCCTTCGCCTGGATCGACGCCGAGGTGGCCCGCCTCGGCCACGCCGAGGGCGCCGACCTGTACCCGGACTGGATGCTGGAGCACCCGGAGCGGCTGGCCAGCTACCGCGTGGTCGTGCTCGCCTACCACTGCGAGTACGCCTCGGACGCGATGCGCGACGGCCTGGACCGCGTGCTCGCGGGCGGCGCGTCGCTGCTCGCGCTCGGCGGCAACCAGCTCTACTGGCGCGCGCGCTGGAACGCCGACCACTCGCGCGTCGAGTGCCGCAAGGACGGCTCGGCGTTCGCGGACGGCGCCCGAGGCGGGCTGTGGCGCCGGCGCGGACGGCCGGAGGACGAAGTGCTGGGCGTCCGCTTTTCGACACCCGGCACGGGCACGTACGCGCCCTACCGCGTGCACGACGCCGGGCACTGGCTGTTCGCCGGCCTCGACCTGGCCGACGGCGACCTGTTCGGCCAGTCCGGCACGACGCCGCTGCCCCTCTGCGGCGACGAGACCGACGCGCCGACCTGGCTCACGCGCGGCTCGGCGGAGGTGGTCGCGCGCGGCCTCAACCGCTCGGACGCCATCGACGGCGACTACACGCTGTGGCAGCCGCGCGACCCGGCCTGGGACGGCTCGGCCGGCGGCACGATCGCGCTCACGACGCGCTCTCCCAGGCAAGCCGTCCTGGCGACCGGCGCCATCCACAGCCCGTCCGGCCTGGGCGCGGACGCGGTGTTCTCGCACCTCGTCCGCCGGTTTCTCGAGCGCTACGTGGCAGCATAGCGGGCTGCCGGCCTACTCGTAGCCGTACGCTTGCGCCCACTCGGCCAGCTCGCGGTCGAACACGGCAGCGCCGGGCGCGTGGCGCCACCGGCCCGAGCGCCCGTGCGACCAGTCGAAGGCCAAGACGGCGTCGTGCCAGTCGAGGCCGTAAAAGGCGCAGACGCGGCGCAGGACCGGCTCGGGGTCGGCCGCGACGTCCTCCAGCCGGATCTCCAGCACGCGGTCGGCCGGGACGAGGTCGCGCACCTCGGTCCAGCGCTGGAGCACGCTGGCGGTCCAGCGCGCCGCCTGGGCCGGGTCGCCGGGGCCCCAGCGCATGGCCGAGGTGGAGGCGGCCACGTCGCGCGGGTCGCGCACGATGTGGACCAGCCGCGCCGACGGCAACAGGTCCAGGATGGCGTCGAACCACAGAACCGACCACGTCTGCTTGTCCAGGAAAAACGAGCGCCCGGCGTGCGCCAAGCTGTCGGCGGCGACCGCGCGCCAAAAGCCGCCGAGTGCGTCCGCCGCGGCCTCCGCGTCCTTCACCCCGACGCGGACGTGGGCCCGAGCGCCGCCCGGCGTCCCGGTCCAGGCGCCGTCGTAGCCGTAGTCGGTCAGCGCCTCGACGAGGTGGCGCGCGTGGTCCGCGAACGCGGGGCACACCGCGTGGGCGCGGTGGCCGAGGTAGGCGGGGAGCGCCCGGCCCAGGCGGCGGTCCAGGCCCAGCTTCCGCGCGACGCGCGCAACCGCTGAGGCGGGCCCATCGTCCGTTACTCGGCGCAGCAGCGCTTGCAGCCGCCGAATCTGGACGTCCGAGTGGAACGGGCTCCAGCCGGACTGCCACTGGCGGTAGGTGTCGACGAGCCCGTCGGGGTCGACGGCGAAGCGGAGCTCGGGGAACGCGAGCACGTCGGGGTGGAGCGCGAGCGCGTCGCGTAGGGCCGTCGTGCCGCTGCGGCCCGTTCCGCCGATCAGGCCGAGCGGGACGGTGCCCGGGGCGGGCCACCCAGAAGGCGAGGGCGAGAGGTCGGGCATGAGGCGGGTACCTTCGACCAAGGTAGCCGCCCCCACTCTGTCCCCTCTCGACGCCCGATACGCCGCGCTCTGGACCGCATCGCCGGGTCGGACGCCGTTTTCGCATCCGGCCGCCGTGCAGGCGTATGCCCACGCGTTTGGCGTGGCGGCGCGCGTCGTGATGCTGGCCGACGGCTCGGCGGGCGTCCCCGTGTTCGTCAAGCGGCGCGGCCCGTTTCGCGCCGGCGCGCTGCCTCCGCTGTGCCCGGTCCTGCGGCCGCTCCTGGCCGAGCCCCTGGCCGAGGCCGCCAGCCACCGCCGCGACTCGCCGCTCGACCGCCTGCTCGCCCGCCTCGGCACCCAGGCGGACCAACTGACGCTGGCGCTGGGCCGCGACGACCTCCGCCCCTACGCCTGGGCCGGGTGGACCGCCACGCTGCGCGCGACCTACGTCTCGGATCTGGGCGACCACGTGCGGGCCGGTTACTCGTCCGCCGTTCGCCGCACGCTGCGTCAGGCAGACGCGTTCGAGGTCGTGGAGGGCGCCGAGCACGTCGGCTCAGCCGTCCGGCTGATGACCGAGTCGTACCGGCGCGGAGGCGCCGACCTGGGGCTGGACGAGCGCGCCGTCGCCGGGTTGGCCCATTCGTTCACCGAGGCGGGCCAGGCGCGGGCGTTCGCGGCCACGCGCGGCGGCGCGACCGAGGCGGCTGTGGTCGTGGCGAGCGACGGGCGGCGCGCGTTCTACTGGATCGCGGGCAGCGTGCCCGGCCCCGCCATGACGGTGCTGGCCGACGCCGTGCTGGCTCGGCTGGCGGCGGAGGGCGTCGAGACCTTCGACTGGGTGGGCGCCAACACGCCGTCCATCGCCGAGTTCAAGCGCCGCTTCGGTCCCCGCCTGGCGCCGGCGCCCATCGTTCGCACGGTGACGCACCCGGCGCTGCGGATGCTCGACCGGTTCCGCTAGCCCGCGTCCCCAAATCCGCCTGTCGCGCGCGCCGGCGCGGTGGGATCTTGCGCCATGCCGCCCGACCTCGCCATCGTCCTGCCCGCGTTCGACGAGGCCGAAAACCTGACCCAGGCCGTCGCGGAGGTCGCGGCCGCGCTCGACGCGACCGGGGCGCGGTGGGAGGTCGTGATCGTGGACGACGGCTCGACGGACGGCACCGGCGCGCTGGCTGCCAAAATCGCCCAGACTGACGCGCGCATCACGGCGCTCGGCCACGCCCGTAACCGGGGCAAGGGCGCCGCGCTGCGGACCGGCGTCGCGGCCACGACCGCGCCCGTCGTGGGCTACACCGACACCGATCTGCCGTTCGACATGGAGGCTTTGGGCCGCGCCTACCAACGGCTGGCCGAGACCGGCGCCGACCTGGTCGCGGGCGTCCGCGTCAACCGGGAGCGCTATTCGCTGCGGCGGCGCGTGTTCTCGGGCAGCTACAACGCGCTCGTCCGCGCCCTTCTCGGGCTGCCCCTCGACGACGTCGGCTTTGCCTTGAAGATGATGCGGCGCGAGACCTTCGAGGCGGCCCGCTTGCAGAGCGACGGCGGCTTCGTGGACGTCGAGCTGATGGCGCGCACGCACCGCGCCGGGCGCCGGATCGAGCGCATCGGCGTCGAGTTTACGCCGCGCGTCTCGGGCACGTCCACGATGGCCGGGCCCGCCTCGGTCGCCGGCATCGTGGCCGACATGGTTCGGTTTCGGCTGGGCCGGCTGTGAGCCGCCCGGCCCCCGTCTCCGGCTGGGCCGCCTCCGGCTGGGCCGTCCCGGGCTGGGCCGTCCCGGGCTGGGCCGTCGCGCTGCTGGCCGTCGCGTGCTACTGGCGGATCGGCTACGGCTACGGCACCGGCGACCACGAGGAGATCCTGCCCCAGCTGCTGCGCGCGCTCGACCCGAGCCTGTTCCCGACCGACCCCTACCTCGTGGGCGAGGACGACGCCTTTAGCGTGCGGTTCGTGTTTCTGGGCGTGCTCCGAGCGCTGTGCGTGGTGCTCCCGCCACCCGTCGCCGTGTTCGCGCTGACCGCCGCGAGCTGGCTGGGCGTGGCCTGGGCCGGAATGCGGCTGGCACTCGCGCTCGGGTCCGCCCGCCTCGGCGCCGCGCTCGCCGTGCTCCTGACGATCGCGACGGTCCACTGGACGCCGGGCGGCAACGCCATCATCTCGCGGACGCTCGTCCCGGAGTCGCTGGCCTGGACGCCGGTCCTGCTGGCCGTGGCGGCGTTCGCCCGAGGCGCGCCGTACCGAGCCGCCGGATGGCTGGGCGCCGCCGCCTGGCTTCAGCCCCTGATCGGGTTGCAGATGGGCCTGCTGCTGGGCGTGGTCGGGCTGTGGCGGATGGCAGACGGAGACCCGGCGCGCGCGCTCCGCCAGGCCGTCGGCTTTGGCGCGCTGTTCTTTGCCGTCGCGAGCCCCATCCTGGTCCCGACGCTGCTCACCCAGGCCGGCACCGCGCCGCCTGACGACGGCCTGAGCACGTTCTACGTGACGGCGTGGCTGCGCCAGGCGCACCACTACCTGCTGTTGTCCCAGGACCCGGTCGCGCTCGTCCGGTTCGCGGCGGTCGTCGCGGCCGGCGTCGCCGCGGGCGTCGTGGTGCACCGCCGCCGGTGGCAGGCTCAGGATCGGTTCGTGACGCGAGCCCTCATCGTGATCGCGGTCCTGGTCGCGCTCTACGTCGTGGGGACGGAGGGCGCCGAAAGCCTGACCGTCGCCAAGATGCAGGCCTTCCGGCTGACGGTGCTGGCCAAGCTGCTGCTGCTGGTCTGGGTGGCCCGCGCCGTCACCGAGGCGGGCCGCCTGGCCGACGGGTGGCCGCGTCCCGTCGTGGGGTGGGGCGTGGCCGTGGCTGCGCTCGCCGTAACGGTCGGGCTGGGCGCCGCCGGCCTGGGTCGCCCCGCCTCGGTGTGGCGGCCGGCCCAGCACCGCCAGACCGACGTGTACCCGGCCGAGCGCTGGATCGCCCAGAACACGCCCCGCGACGCCGTCTTTCTGGTGCCGCCCGGGACGACCTCGTTCCGCAGCCACGCGCTCCGCTCGGTCGCCATCAACTTTAAGCCGACCACGTTCCGAGACGACGCGATGCACGTCTGGCTGCAGCGCTTGCGCACGGTCGCCCCGGCCCCGCTGCCGCCGCGCTCGGGCGGGCGCGCCGCCCTCCGCGCCTGGCGCGAGGCCCTCGACCCGGCCTACCACGCCCACACGGCCGCCGAGTGGGCAGCCCTGGCCCAGACGTTCGGCGCCGACTACGCGCTCGTCGACCTCCGCCAGACGCCCACGCCTCCGGCCGGCGCTCCGGTCTACCGCTCGGGCTCGTGGGCCGTGTTCGCGCTCTAGCGGATCTCGCGCGACAGCCGCTCCACGTAGGCGTCCCACAGGTAGCCGGGGTCGTCCGCCTCGACCTCGACGAGCCCGCAGTCGCCGCAGATGCGGACGCGGACGTCTGTGCGCGCGGGGTCCTTCAGGATCCGGGCGTCGGGCTTGCGCTCGATGCCTACCTGAATCCGGGACGAGCCCAGGTCCGGGACGAACACGTGGGCGTCCGGGATGACGGCGTCCGAGTTGCAGCGCGTGCACCTCGGCGTGATGGCGGGCGAGGTCTCGGGCATCAGAGGTCGCGGGCAATGAGGTCGACGTGGGCGTCCCACAGCGCGCCGGGGCGGGTGGCGTACATCTCGACAAACCCGCAGTCGCCGCACACGCGCGCGATGGCCGTGACGCGTACCTCGCCCTTGAACAGCATTGCGTCCGGCTTGGTCTGGATGCCGAGTTCCGTCGGGCTCCGCGCGTTCGATTCACCCCGGTCGATCACGCGGACGCCGGGAATCATGGCGTCGGCGCCGCACTTGAGGCAGGTCGGGGTGATGGAGGTCTCGGGCATGGCGTCAGAGGTCTCGGGACAGGCGCTCAACGTAGCCGTCCCACAGCGCGCGCGGGTCGTCGGCGAACAGCATCGCAAACCCGCAGTCGCCGCAGACGCGGTAGCTGGCGCGCGAGGTCGCCGGGCTTTTGCGCAAGAGGGCGTCGGGCGCCGCGTACACCCCAACGCCGAAGGCCGTGGTCGCGCCGTTCATCGTCGACGTGCCGTCGAACAGGAACGCGTCCGGGATGAGCGCATCCGATCCGCACGAGGAGCAGGTCGGCGCGATGCCAGGCGAGGTCTCGGGCATGGAGCGGGAGCGACTGCGCCCACCTCGGGGCCGAGGCGGACGGGGGCCGAGGCGGACGGGGCTAGAGAATCTCGGTTCGGAACGCGTCGTCGGCGCGGACGGACCGCACGAACGCGGCCAGCAGGCGGACCGTGTGCTCGACGTCGGCCAGGTCGACGGTCTCGACGGTCGAGTGCATGTAGCGCATCGGGATCGAGACGAGCGCGGACGGGATGCCGCGCCGGGTCGTGAAGATGACGTCGGTGTCGGTGCCGGAGTAGCGGCTCGACGACTCGTGCTGGAGCGGGATGTCCTCGGCCGCGGCCACCTCGATGAGCCGCTGGACCACCTCGGGGTGGTTGACGGTGCCGTGCGTCACCGTCGGGCCTCCGCCGAGGGTCACGTCGCCGTGCTTGGCCTTCTCGATGCCCGGGCTGTCGGTGGCGTGCGTCACGTCGAGCACGACCGCCACGTCGGGCTGGATGGCGTAGGCGGCCATCTTGGCGCCATTCCCCCCGATCTCCTCCTGGACCGCGTTGAGCGCGGTGACGCTGGCGGTCGGCTTTTTGCCGCTTGCCAGCTCGCCCAGCACCTGGGTCAGCACGAACCCGCCCAGGCGGTTGTCGAGCGCGCGGCCGGTGACGCGCGTGTCGGTCAGCATCTCGACCGACTCCGCGTAGACCGCCGGGTGGCCCACGCGCAGCCCGAGGCCGGCGACCTCGTCCTTCGACGACGCGCCCACGTCCACGAACAGCTCGTCCACGGTCGGCACCTTCTCGTCGTCCTTGCGGTCGCGCAGGTGGATGGCCGTGTTGCCCAGGATGCCGGGCACGGGCCCCTGGGAGCCCAGAAACACGACGCGGCGCGCCCGGGCGATGGCGTGGTCCGAGCCGCCGATGCGGTCGACGCGCAGAAAGCCCTCGTCGGTGACGTGCTTGATGGCGAAGCCGATCTCGTCGGCGTGGGCCTCCAGGAGCACCGTCGGGGCGCCCTTCTTGCCGTCGCGCGTGGCCCAGGCGCTGCCGTAGGCGTCGCTCTCGACGCGGTCGGCGCGGCCCGAGGCGCGCGCGGCCCACAGGCGCTGGCCCGGCGCCTCGAAGCCGGTCGGCGACGGCGTGCGGAGCAGGTCGAACAGAAACTGGCGGTCGTCGTCGGAGAGCATCAGCGAAGGGTGAGGATGGCGGAAGGAGGCGAGCGAGGGCGTGCCCCCCGTCGGAGGCAGCCGTGCCCACGTCGGAGGCGGCGCGAGCCGAGCGGAGACCGGGTGAGAACGCGCACCCGGCGGATCGGCGCCCGAGTGCCCGGGGTAGGTTCGCCCTGCACGTCCCCTCCGTTCCGATGACGCCTCGATTTGTCCTCGCCTTCGTGGCCCTGGCTGGGCTGGCCGCCCCGGGCCGCGCCCAGAGCGCGCCTCCGTCCCGGCCCGTGGACCTGCCCGACCGCGCGCTCGTGGTGATGAACCTGGCCGCGCACCCCGACGACGAGGACGGCCTGACGATGGCGTACTACCGCGGCCACCAGGACGCGGTCGTGCACTCGGTCGTGTTCACGCGCGGCGAGGGCGGCCAGAACGAGGCCGGGCCGGACCTCTACGAGCGGCTCGGCGCCATCCGCACGGCCGAGACCGAGGCCGCGGCGCGCATCCTGGGCACGCACGTGGTCTACCTCGACCGCTACGACTTCGGCTTCTCCAAGCGCGCCGCCGAGACGTTTGCCGAGTGGAGCGCGCCGCGCGCTGGCTTCTGGCAGGCCCGCCCCGCCCGCCTCGACGCCGAGGTGGGCCGGGACGAGCTGGTGGCGGACGTCGTGCTCGCCATCCGGCGCTTCAAGCCCGACGTGCTGTTCACCAACCACGACACCACGACGGCCTGGCCCGAGGCCCAGCACGGGCACCACCAGGCGGTCGGCCTGTCGGCCTACGCCGCCTTCTCGCTCGCCGCCGACCCGGCCTACCGCCCCGACCAGCTCGCCCAAGCGGGCGTGGACGTGTGGCAGCCGTCGCGTCTGTTCCTGCGCCAGGGCGGATGGACGCCCGGCGCGCCCGGCGCCTACGACGTGGCCGTGCCCGTCGGCGACGCGTGTGCCGCGACCGGGCAGCGGCCGGCCGAGGCCTGCGCCGACCGCGCCGTGGCCGCCGCCAGCCAGCACGTCAGCCAGGGCTTCGACACGTTCGCGCCGCGCTTCCGCCGCGACACGACCTACTTCGCGCTGCTCGCCTCGGCCCAGGGCGTGCCCCCGCTCCCCGCCGGCGCGACCGACCTGGCCGCTGGGCTGGCACCGAACCCGCACGCCGGCTCCCTCGACCTCGGCACGCTCGTGGACAGTGGCCGGCTGGCGCCGCTCGGCGGGCTCTCGGTGGCGTCTCCGACCGTCGTCCCGAGCCAGGCGGCGTATCTGATCTGGCCCGCCGGCCCGGCCGACCGCACGCTGACCGTCCTGCCTCCGCCGGGCGCGCCGGCACGCGGCCTGTTCGCGGCCGAGCCCCGGACGGGCTCGCTGCGTGCCGGCCAGCTCCGCGTGCCCGTTCCGCCCGGCACGACGCCGACGCTGCCGGCCTGGCGCAGCCAGTACGGGACGGGCCAAGGCACCGCGCCGATGCTGTACGAGGTCCGCGACGCTGGCGGCGCCTTGGTCGCCGGCGGGCGCCTGCCGGTCGAGATCGCGCCGCCGGCGACCGTCGACCTCGACCCGTCGCCCATCCGCCTGGCCTCGGGCCGCAACGAGATCCCGGTGTCGCTCACCACCTACGACGCCACCCGCGACACGGTCACGGTCGGCGTGACGGTGTACGACGCCGACGACCGCGCCGTGTGGTTTCGCGCCCTGGCGGTCGCCGCGGCCGACGGCGGCGCCACGTTCACCGTCGACCTGGCCGGCGCCGCGCCGGGCCGCTACCGCGTGCTCGCCGAGGCCCGCACGACCGGCTGTGGCCTGCCGTGGTTCCGCGTCGAGCGCCCCGCCGCGATCCTGCCCGACGTGTCGGTCGCGCCCGGCCTGCGCGTCGGGTTCGTGGCCAGCTACGACGGCACGATGGGCCGAACCATGCGCGTCATGGGGGCCGAGGTCACCGACCTGGACTCGCTCGCCCTGGCCGGTGACCTGGACGCCTTCGACACCATCGTCGTCGACATCCGGGCGACGCTGGAGCGCGCCGACCTGCGCGAGCACTTTCCGGCGCTCCTCGACTGGGTGCGGGCCGGCGGCCACCTCGTCGTGGGCTACCACAAGACGTTCGAGTGGAACGACGGCGCCGAGCGCTACGCGCCGTACCCGCTGCGCCTGGGCCGAGACCGCGTCGTCGACGAGGCCGCGACGGTCACCGTCCTCGACCCCGGCCACGCGGTGTTCCAGTTTCCCCACGCGCTCACCGAGGCGGACTGGGACGGCTGGGTCCAGGAGCGCGGCTTGTACTTCCCGTCCAGCGTGGACGGGCGCTACGAGCGCCTGGTCTCGCTCTCGGACGACGGCGAGGACGCCCTGACGGCCGGCCTCCTGCTGGCCGAGGTCGGCGGCGGCACCTACGTCTACTCGCCGCTCGTGTGGTACCGCCAGCTGGCGGCGCTCAACCCGGGCGCCTGGCGCGCCTTTGCCAACCTGGTCTCGCTGCCGCTCGCGGGCCCCCGCACCGCCGGGACGCGGTGACCGAGCGCCACCGGGCCTTTGCCGCGCTCGCCGTCGCGGGCACGCTGTGGGGCGCGTCGTTCCCGCTCGGCAAGGTCGCGCTCGGCGGCGTCGGGCCGACCTGGCTGATCGTGCTGCGGTTCGTGATCGCGGCCGCGGTGATGCTCCCGCTCGTGCCCTGGCGCACGGTGCGGCTGTCGCGCCGCGACCTGGGGATGGTCGGCCTCGGGGCGGTGCTGGCCGGGCCGGTCGTGTTCGTGCTCCAGTTCGAGGGGCTCAGCCGCACGACCGCCAGCAGCGCGGCGCTCCTGGTCGCGACCGCGCCGCCCTTGCTCGCGGTCGGCGCGGCGCTCGTGGACGGCGAGCGCGCCGGCCGGATGGCCTGGACCGCGATCGCGCTGTCGACGGCCGGCGTCGTGCTGCTGGTCGGCTCGCCCGGCGCCGGCCGCACGCTCGCCGGGGACCTGATGTGCGCCGGGTCGATGGCTGGCGCCGTCGTCTGGACGCTGCTGTCGCGCCGGCTGACGCGCCGCCTGGGCGCGCTGCCGGCGACGGCGCTGCAGTTTGCGGCCGCGCTTGTGGTCCTGATCCCGATGGCCGGGCTGAGGGAGGGGCCGCTGCCGGCTCTGCCCGCCTCGGTATGGCTGGCCGTCGTGGCGCTGGGCCTGGGCTGCACCGCCGTCACGTTCTGGCTGTGGAACTGGGGCGTCGCGCGCGTCGAGGCGGCCCGGGCTGGCGTGATCGCCAACATCGAGCCCGTCGTCGGCACGGCGCTCGGCGTGGCGCTCCTGGGCGACGTCCTGGGCCCGTGGACCCTGCTGGGCGGCGTGGCCCTGCTCACCTCGGCGATCCTGGCGACCCGGCCGGACCGCTCGCTCGTGCTGGCCTCATGAGCGACGACCTCCGCCCGCCGCGCCGCTACGACGACGCCCGCCTCGGCACCTACGTGCCCCAGACGAACAGCCAGCAGACGGCGCTCGACAAGGCCGGCGCGTTCGTGCGGCTGGCGCGCGTCCGCTACACGCGGCCGTCGTGGATGAAGCTGTTCACCCGGGACGACGGCCTGCGCGGCGGCCTCTACCTGGTCGGCCCCGTCGGCACGGGCAAGACCCACCTGCTGGCGTCGCTCTTCCACGAACTGACGGCGCCCCCGACCGGCGAGCCGGTGCCGTGCGCCTACACGCACTCGTCGGCGCTCCTGCGCGCCCGGCAAACGCCCGACGCCTACGCCGACGCCGTCGCCAGCCGCGCGCGCGTGCTGTGCCTGGACGAGGTCGAGCTCGACGACCCCGCCGGCGAGGTGCGCCTGATCGCCGTGCTGCGGGCGCTCCGCGAGCGCGGCGTGACGCTCGCGGCGACCTCGAACGCCGAGCCCGAGAAGTTCGTCTCGGCCAGCCTCGGTCGCGACCGCCTGGAGCGCTTTATCTCCGAGGAGTTCGAGCGCCAGTACCACGTCGTGTTCGTGGGCGGCGACGACTTCCGCCAGGGGCTGGACAAGGAGGGCCGCGCCTGGGTCGGAGACGCCGACGCCGCGCGCGCGGCCATGCGCCGGGCCTTCCAAGCCGCGCCCGAGCCCCGGCGCTGGCTCGACTTTCCCGACCTGATCCGCCTGACGACCGAGGTCGAGCGGACGCGCCTGACGGCGGACCTGGCGGCTTCGCGCGCGCTCTTTATCGACGGCATCACGGTCCAAGACACCGACGACGCGCTGCGCCTGCTGCGCGTGGCCGACGACCTGTACGGCCTGCCCGACCCGCCGACGCTGTTCTTCACGTCCGCCACGGCCCCGGCCGACTGGTTCCGGGCCGACGAGCAGTCGGGCCTGGCGGCGGCCATCGCCGAGAAGTTCACCCGGACCACGAGCCGGCTGACGGCGCTGGCCGCGGTCGAGCGCGTCTAGAGCGTGTTATGGACTCGTAGGCGTCGCGATAGCTTCGGCGGATGCCGCACCGCTACCCCTCCGACGTCTCGGACGACGAGTGGGCCTTCGTCGCGCCCTACCTCGCACTCCTCGCCGAGACCGCGCCGCAGCGCCGACACGACCTCCGGCGCTCGTTCGACGCGCTCCGCTACGTCATCCGCTCCGGTTGCCCGTGGCGCTACCTGCCGGGTGACTTCCCACCCTGGGCGGCCGTCTACCAGCAGAGCCAGCGCTGGATCCGAGCCGGCGTCTTCGAGACCATCGCTCATGATCTGCGGGTGCTGCTGCGCGGCGTCTCGGGACGGCGTGCGCACCCGTCGGCGGCGATCCTGGACAGCCGCACGCTGCGCTCGACGCCCGAGAGCGGCGCCCGGGCGACGTACGACGGCGGCAAGCGCATGAAGGGCTCCAAGGTCCACATCGCCGTCGACACGCTCGGGCACCTGCTCGCGCTGGTGGTGACGCCGGCCAAGGCGCAGGACCGCGACCAAGTCGGGGCGCTCAGCGAGGCCGTACAGCGCGTGACTGGGCAGACGGTGACGCTGGCCTACGTCGATCAGGGCTACACCGGTGAGCGTCCTCGCACGGCGGCCGCAGCGCACGGTATCGAACTGGCGGTCGTCAAGCACACCGAGGCCAAACGCGGCTTCGTGCTGCTGCCGCGGCGCTGGGTGGTCGAGCGCAGCTTTGCGTGGGTGGCGCGCTTCCGTCGGATGGCGCGCGACTACGAGCGGCTACCGGAGACGGTGGCGGGCATCCACCTGGCGGGCTTCGTGATGGTGATGCTGGGCCAGGCGCTGCCTCATCTCGCCGCGAGTCCATAACACGCTCTAGCCCCGCCCGCCTCGGCGCCGAGGCGGACGGAGCCGAGGCGGGCGGAGCCGAACTCGGCTCGCGGCGCGTCGTCCCACCGCCATGAAGCCTTCTGCCCTCGCC
Source organism: Rubricoccaceae bacterium (assembly GCA_963757585.1). Taxonomy (GTDB): domain Bacteria; phylum Bacteroidota; class Rhodothermia; order Rhodothermales; family Rubricoccaceae; genus Rubrivirga. The sequence goes on along the minus strand of CAVWRT010000005.1, from coordinate 929,566 downwards.
GTCCTCGTCCTGCTCCTCGGCATCACCGGCTGCCAGTCGGTCAAGGAGTCGCTCGTGGCGCGCGAGGTCTCCGCGCGCCGCGCCGAGGCGGGCCTGCAAGCGCGCCAGGCGACCGTCGATGGCCGCACCGTCGCCTACCTCGAACGGCCCGGCGCCGCGCCCGCGCTCGTGCTGGTCCACGGCTTCGGCGCCCAGAAAGACGCCTGGCTCGACTTTGTGGCGGCGCTTCCGCCGGGCCGGCGCGTGCTCGTGCCCGATCTGGCCGGGCACGGCGAGTCGCCGGCTGAGCCCGGCGCGCGCTACGACGGCCCGCGCTACGCCGCCGACCTCGGCGCGTGGCTGGGCCAGGTCGCCGGCGCGCCGGTCGACCTGGGCGGCAACTCGATGGGCGGCCTCGTCGCCACGATCACGGCGCTCGAGTTTCCCGCCGCCGTGCGCCGCCTGGTCTTGTTCGACCCCGCTGGCGTGACCGCGCCCGAGCGCAGCGGCCTGGACTCGCTCGTCGCGACCGGCGCGAACCCGCTCATCCCGACCACCCGCGCCGAGTACGACCAGCTGCTGTCGTTCGCGTTCGTGACGCCGCCCGACCTGCCCGGCATCGCCAAAGACGTGCTCGTCGCCGACGCCCAGCGCCGCGCGCCGTTCTTGCGCGCCCTGTTCGCCGCCCTCAACGACACGCCCGGCGACCTGCTCGCGCGACTGCCCGAGATCGAGCAGCCGGTCTTGCTGATGTGGGGCGCGCGCGACCGTGTGCTCAGCCCGTCCGCCGCGCCCGTCTGGGCCGGCGCCCTGCCCGACGTCCGCGTCGAGATCCTGCCCGGCATCGGCCATGCGCCGATGATGGAGGCGCCCGGCCAGACGGCCCGCCTCACCTCCGACTTTCTGCGCTGATGGCCGACGTCAAACCGATCCTGCTGTGCGTCGACGACGACCCGGACGTGCTCCGCGCCGTCGCGCGCGACGTGCGGCGCCAGTACGGCGAGAGCTACCGCGTGCTCCGCGCCGACTCGGGCCAAGCCGCCACCGAGGCCATCGACGAGTTGCTGAGCGGCGGCCAGCCGATCGCGCTCGTGCTCTCCGACCAGCGGATGCCGCACATGGACGGCGTGACGCTGCTGAGCCACGTTGCCCAGCGCTCGCCGGCGACCAAGCGCGTCCTGCTGACGGCCTACGCCGACACCGACGCGGCGATCGCGGCCATCAACGACAGCCGCGTCGACTACTACCTGCTCAAGCCCTGGGACCCGCCCGAGCAAAAGCTCTTCCCCACGCTCGACGACCTGCTGGCCGACTGGCGGGCGGCCTGGAGGCCCGGCTACGGCGGCCTGCGCGTCATCGGCGACCGCTGGAACGCCGACGGGCACCGGCTCCGCGACTTTCTGTCGCGCAACAACGTCCCGTACCGCTTCGAGGACGTCGAGCGCAGCACGGAGGCGGCCACCTTGGTCCAGGGCGCGACGCTGCCTTTGGTGATTCTGGAAGACGGCACGCGCCTGGAGGCCCCCAGCACCGCCGACCTCGGGCAGCACGTGGGCCTGCGCCAGCGCGCCGAGCGCGAGTTCTACGACCTCGCGATCGTCGGCGGCGGGCCGGCCGGGCTGGCGTCGGCCGTCTACGGCGCGTCCGAAGGCCTGAAGACGGTTCTGCTGGAGCGCCAGGCGGCGGGCGGCCAGGCGGGCACGTCGTCGCGGATCGAAAACTACCTCGGCTTCCCGTCCGGCCTGTCGGGCGCCGACCTGGCGCGCCGCGGCGTGGCCCAGGCCGAGCGCTTCGGCGTCGAGATCCTGGCCCCGGTCGACGTGGCCGGGCTGCGATCCGAGGGCCCGTACAAGATCCTGGAACTGGCCGGCGGCCGCGAGCTGTCGTGCCACGCGCTGATGCTGACGACCGGCGTCGAGTGGCGCCGCCTGCCGTCCGACGGCGCCGAGCGCTTCGAGGGCGCCGGCGTTTACTACGGCGCTGCCATGACCGAGGCCATCGGGTGCGAAGGCGAGACCGTCGTGGTGGTCGGGGCCGGCAACTCGGCCGGCCAGGGCGCGCTGCACTTCGCGGAGTACGCGGCCCGGGTCTTGATGGTGGTCCGCGGCGACAGCCTGGCCAAGAGCATGAGCCAGTACCTGGTCGACCGCATCGAGGCGCACCCGACCATCGACGTCCGGCTGCACACCGAGATCGAGAGTTGCCAGGGCGAGTCGCACCTGGAATCGGTCGTGCTGACGACAGCCGACGGTTCGGAGGAGACCCTCGAGACCAGCCGGGTCTTCGTGTTTATCGGCGCCGCGCCGCACACCGACTGGCTGCCCGCGACGGTCGCGCGCGACCGCCGCGGCTTTGTCCGCACCGGCCCGGACCTGACCGAGGCGGACCTGGCGGCGTGGCCTCTGGAGCGCGCGCCGTTTCTGCTGGAGTCGTCCGTGCCCGGCGTGTTCGTGGCCGGCGACGTCCGCGCGGAGTCGGTCAAGCGCGTCGCCTCGGCCGTCGGCGAGGGCTCGGTCGCGGTCGCGTTTGTCCACCGCCACCTGGCGGACCTGTAGACGCGCCTCGGCTCGCATGACGCGCGGCCTCGCCCCCCTCGGGCTGGGCCTGGGAGGAGCCGAGAGCGACCACGCGCGGCATGGCCGGCGGAGACACCGAGGCGGGCGGAGGCGGCGGGCGGGCGGAGGCGGCGAGGCCGGCGGAGGCGACCACGCGGCGTGCGTAAGGAACCCGGCGCGCGCGCGTCGATCCACCCATTCCCTTTCCTCCCCGCCATGACCTCCGGCCTCCACCACGTCACCGCCATCTCGGGCCCCGCCCAGGAGACCGTCGACTTCTACTCGGGCGTGCTCGGCCTGCGGCTCGTCAAGCGGACCGTCAACTTCGACGACCCCGGCACCTACCACCTCTACTACGCCGACGCTGACGCGGCCCCGGGCTCGGTCCTGACCTTCTTTCCCTGGGCCGGCGACGCGCTGCGCGGCAAGGACGGGCAGGGCCAGACGTCCGCGTTCGCCTACGCCGTCGCACCCGGCGGCGTCGACGCCTGGGGCGACCGGCTCAGCGGCGCCGGCGTGGTCTGGGAGCGGACGGAGCGGTTCGGGGAGGCGGTCCTGACCGTGCGCGCGCCGGACGGCCTGGCCGTCGAGATCATCGAGGCGGGCGCGCCCGGCGCGGGCTGGGCCGACGGCCCGGTCGGTCCGGAGATGGCGTTGGGCGCGTTCCACTCGGTGACGCTGTGCTCGGCCGCGCCCTGGGTCACCCAGGACCTGCTGCTCGATGTGTTCGGCTACAAGATCGAGGGCGCCGAGGACGGGCGGACGCGCCTGGTCAATCCCAAAGCCGACCGCGCGGCGGCCATCGACCTGTACTGCACGCCCGGCGACGGCGCGGCCCGGCTGGGCGTCGGCACGGTTCACCACGTCGCGTTTCGGGTGCCCGACACCGACGCCCAGCAGCGCATCCGCCGCGCCCTCATCTACGCCGGCCTGCATCCCACCGACGAGATCGACCGCCAGTACTTCCGCTCGGTCTACGTCCGCGAGCCGGGCGGCATCTTGTTCGAGATCGCGACCGACCCGCCAGGCTTTGCCACCGACGAGCCCGCCGACGCGCTCGGGCAGTCGCTCCAGCTGCCCGCTCAGTACGAGCCGATGCGCGCCCAGATCGAGGCCCGCCTGCCTGCCCTCACCCTGCCCGCCTAAGCCATGGACCTCGGGATCTACACCTTTGCCGAAACGCGCCCCGACGGCGCGAGCCACCCCGGCAGGGACGGCGCGAGCCACCCCGGCAGGGACGGCGCGAGCCACCCCGGCAGGGACGGCGCGAGCCAACCCGCCGACCGCGCGCGCCAGCGCCTGGCCGACCTTGTCGAAGAGGCCGAACTCGCCGACCGCGTCGGCCTGGACGTGTTCGCCGTCGGCGAGCACCACCGGCCCGACTACGTCGCGTCGAGCCCCGCCACGATTCTGGCGGCGCTGGCGATGCGCACCGAGCGGATCCGGCTGTCGTCGGCCGTGACCGTGCTGTCGTCGGACGACCCGGTGCGCGTGTTCCAGGACTTCGCGACGCTCGACCTGCTCTCCGGCGGGCGCGCCGAGATCATCGCCGGGCGCGGCTCCTTTATCGAGTCGTTCCCCCTGTTCGGCTACGACCTGGGCGACTACGACGCGCTGTTCACCGAGAAGCTGGAGCTGCTGATGGCCCTGCGCGCGTCCGAGCGCGTGACCTGGAGCGGGCGCCACCGCGCGCCGCTCACGGGCCAGGGCGTGTTTCCGCGTCCCGTCGGCGACCTGCCGATCTGGGTGGCCGTCGGCGGCACGCCCGCCTCGGTGGTCCGGGCGGGCCGGCTGGGGCTACCCCTCGCGCTCGCGATCATCGGCGGCGAGCCGCACCGCTTCGCCCCGCTCGTGGGCCTGTACCGCCAGTCCGCCGCCGACGCCGGCCACGACGCCGACGCGCTGCCGGTCTCGGTCAACATGCACGGCCTGATCGCCGACACCTCGGCCGAGGCGGCCGACCTCGCGTTCCCGCCCTACCTCGAAACGATGGGCCGGATCGGGCGCGAGCGCGGCTGGAGCCCGCCCACGCGCGGCCGTTTCGACGCCGAGCGCGCGCCGGGCGGCGCGATCCTGGTGGGCAGCCCGGACGAGGTGACCGACAAGATCCTGGACATCCACCGCCTGTTCGGCAACAGCCGGCTGCTGGTGCAGTTTACCGTCGGCCCGACGCCGCACCCGGCGGTGCGGCGCAGCATCGAGCTGTTCGGCGAGGTCGTGGCCCCGGTCGTGCGCCGCGAGACCGCCACCTCCGAGACCGCCACCTCCGAGACCGCCACCTCCGAGACCGCCCCCTCCGAGCCGGCTGCTGCCGAGGCCACGCGGTGACCGACCCGCACGCCGGCCAGCCCGTCGCCCGCCTCGGTCCGGACGTGGACCAGGCCGGCCGCGCGCTCGTCCTGCTCCACGGCCGCGGCGCGACGGCCGCCAGCATCCTCCAGCTTGCGCCCGAGGTGGGCGGGGCCGAATGGGCGGTGCTCGCGCCCCAGGCGGCCGGCGGCGCGTGGTACCCGAACAGCTTTCTGGCCCCGCTCGACGCCAACGAGCCCTGGCTGTCGTCGGCGGTCCGGGCGGTGATGGCAGCCGTCGGGCAGGCCGAGGCGGCCGGCGTCGCGCGCGCCCACATCGTCGTCGGCGGGTTCAGCCAGGGCGCGTGCCTGGCGCTCGAAGCGGTCGCCCGAGCGGGCGGGCGCTGGGGCGGCGTGTTCGCGCTGAGCGGCGGCCTGATCGGGACCGGCCCCGGCGCACCCGGTGCGCCGCCGGTCTCGGGCATGGGCGGGCGCTACCCCGACAAGGCGTTCGACTACGCCGGCGACCTGGCCGGCACGCCCGTGTTCATCGGCGGCGCCGACGTCGACCCGCACATCCCGCGGGCGCGGATGGAGCGCAGCGCCGAGGTCTTCGACCGCCTCGGCGCGTCGGCGGACCTGCGCGTCTACCCCGGGCTGGGGCACGCCGTCCACCCGGACGAGATCGAGGCGGCACGGGCGATGCTGGCCGGCGTGGCGCGCGCGCGCGGTGGGTCACCGCCTTTGGGGCCCCCGGCCTCGCGCGAGCGCCCCTAGTTTGACGCCCGTGACGCCTCGCCCCCTCGTCTCCCCCGCCGCCCCGGCGACCGCCGCCGTCGACGTGTCGGTCGTGATCGTGACGTACAACGTGCGCGAGTTCCTGGAGCAGGCGCTGCGCTCGGTCGAGCGCGCCTCGGCCGGCCTCGCGGTCGAGACCTGGGTCGTGGACAACGACTCGGCGGACGGCTCGGCGGAGATGGTGCGCGAGCGCTTTCCCGAGGTCCGCCTGATCGCGAACCAGGACAACCCGGGCTTTGCCGTCGCCAACAACCAGGCCATCCGCCAGGCCGGCGGCCGCTACCTGCTGGTGCTCAACCCGGACACGATCCTGCAGGAGGACACCTTGCGCACGATGGTCGCCTTTATGGACGCCCACCCGGACGCCGGGGCCGCCGGTTGCCGCATCCTGAACCCCGACGGCACGTTCGCGCCCGAGAGCCGCCGCGCCTTCCCGACGCCCGCCGTCGCGTTCTACCGCATCGCCGGGCTGAGCCGGCTGTTCCCCCGGAGCCCGCGCTTTGGCCGCTACAACCTGACGCACCTGCCCGCCGACCGCGTTTGCGAGGTGGACGCGCTCAGCGGCTCGTGCATGATGGTGCGAGCCGCCGCCGTGCGGCCCGAGGCTGACGACGCGGCCGGGTCCGCCATCCCCCACGCTCCGCCCGCCGGCCTGCTGGACGAGGCCTTTTTCATGTACGGCGAGGACCTGGACTGGTGCTACCGCATCCAGCAGGCGGGCTGGCGGATCTACTACACGCCGGACACCCAGATTGTCCACTACAAGGGCGAGAGCACCAAAAAGGGCGACCTCCGCTACGTGATGCTGTTCTACGGCGCCATGCTGCGGTTCGTGGAAAAGCACGTCGTGCGGCGCGACGCTGGGCTGGCCGAGCGGATGTCGTCGGGCGCGCTGGCGCTGGGCCTGCGGCTGGGCATCCTGGTGCGCGGCGCGCTCGCGGCCACGGGCCGCCTGGGGCGCGCCATCGCCGGGCCCGGCGGCGACGGGGCGCTGGCCTGGGCCGGACTGGCCACGACGGCCTGGGCCTGGAGCGGGTCGAGCGGGTTCGGCTTTGGGCCGACGTACTACGGAATCGTGCTCCCGGCCTACGCCGCGTCGCTGGTGGCAGCCATCGAGCTGACGGGCGGGTACCGCGCCTCCGGGCGGGGCGTGCGCCAGGCCGTGGCCGGCGGCGCGATCGCCGGGATGGCCGTCGCGGCGGCTTCATTTTTCGTGCCCGCCGTCGCGTTCAGCCGCGCCGTGGTCGCGGTCGGGCTGGCCGTCGCGACGGCGCTGGTCGTGGCAAGGCGCCTGCGAAGGACGGCCGGCGGCGCGTCCCGGCGTGTGCTGGTGGTGGGCGCGCGCGCCGAGGCCGAGCGCCTGCGCCGCCTGCTCGGCGCCGACCACCGCCAGGTGATCGGCTACGTCGCCGAGCGGCCCGAGGCGGACCGGGACGACTGGGCCGGCCACCCGCGCCAGCTCCGCGACCTGGCGCGCCTGACCGGCGTCGACGACGTCGTGTTCGCGGCCGACAGCCTGACCAACACCGCCATCCTGGACGGGATGCGCGCGCTCCGCGACCTGCCGGTGCACCTCAAGATCCTGGCCTCGGGCCGCGACCGCGTCATCGGCAAGGCGTCGATCGAAGACTACGCGGCGCCGCTCCAGCCCGCCGAGCGCACGGTCGCGCCGCTGCGGTCGCCGGGCGGCCGCCGGGCGGCCGAGATGCCTGTCGCGCTGGCGCTCTGGCTGGCAGCGCCGCTGCTGGCGCTGGCCGCCCGGTTCAGCCCAAGCAGGCGCTGGTCGCGCCGGGCCGACGTCGCGCGCCAGATGAGCGACGTGCTGGCGGGCCGGCGCGCGCTCGTCGGCTACGACCCCGACCGCCCGCACCCGCCGCCGGCGTGGGGGCTGCCGGTCGGCGTGGTGTCGGTGCTGGACACGCGGCAGCCGCCTCCGACCTCCATCACCGAGGCCCACCGCGCCTACTGGTTCTACGCCCGCCACCAGTCCGCGCGGATGGACCTGGAGATCCTGGTCCGCGCGCTCGTCAACGGCTAGGCCGGGCGCCTGGGTCGAGCACGACGTGGGCGCGGACGCCTCCCCGCGGCATCGCACCGCCGCCCAGGACCGAGGCGACGTAGCCCAACGGCTCGGCCACCTCGGCGACCGCGTCGGGAAAGTCGGCTACGGCGTGGTGGATCTCGACCAGGACCGTGGGGCGGTGCTCGGCCAGGGTGCGGGCCATGCCGCGGAGCGCGGCCACCTCGACGCCCTCGACGTCCACCTTGATCACGTCCGGCGCGGGGTGGCCTGCGGCGACGAGGGCGTCGACGCTCGTCAGGTCCACCTCCAGCCCGGCGGTATCGGTCGGCTCGCCCAGGCGGAACGTGACCGAGTCGCGGCCTTCGGTCCGGAGCCATCCGCGCCCGGGCGCGCCGGCAATCGCCGCCTCGACGACCTCGACCTGGCCGAACCCGTTGAGGGCGGCGTTGTGACGAGTCGCCTGGGCGGAGGCCGGAAACGGCTCCACGGCGATCACGCGGCCGCGGGGCCCGACCAGGCGCGCGCACAGCACGGTGTAAAACCCTACGTTCGCCCCCAGGTCGTAGACCACGTACCCCGGCCGGATGTGGGCGGCCAGGGCGCGCTGGAAGTCGGGCTCGGTCGTGCCGAGCCGGTAGCCGGCGACCGCCACATCGGCGCGAAAGCGGAGGCCTTTGCCGATGCCGCGCTGGATGGTGCCCTCGCCGGCGGCGACGGCCTGGGCGACGCGTTCCAGCGCCGGCCGCAGCGCGGGGACCCAGAGCATCGCCCGTGCGGCCAGCCGGACCACGGGCGTCGGGACAAAGCGGGCGAGGCGGGCGAGCATCGGGTGGGCGCGGCGGGGCAACGTACGCGACACCGCCCGCCTCGGCGGCGCGCCCGAGGCGGGCGGTGCCGCGAGCCCGGCCGCGCCACCGGCGGTACCTTTGGGCATGGCCCACCTCCTCGATTTCGAGAAGCCCCTCGTCGACCTCGAAGCGAAGCTCGACGAGCTCCGCGCGTTCGAGGCTGAGGACGGCTCCGTCGACCTCTCGTCCCAGATCGTCGCCCTGGAGGCGCGCGTCGAGACCCTCCGCCAGTCGATCTACCGCGGGCTGACGCGGTGGCAGCGCGTCCAGCTCGCGCGCCACCCCGAGCGGCCCTACACGTTGGACTACATCGGCGCGCTCACGTCCGGCTTCGTCGAGCTCCACGGCGACCGCCTGTTCTCGGACGACCGCGCGCTCGTCGGCGGCCCGGCCACCTTTCGGGGCTCGATGTTCGGAGGCCGCGACCGGACCGTCATGGTGATGGGCCACCAAAAGGGCCGCGACACCAAGCAGCGCCGCGACCGCCGCTTCGGGATGCCCAACCCCGAGGGCTACCGCAAGGCCAAGCGGCTGATGGAGATGGCCGCCAAGTTCGGCAAGCCCGTCCTCACGTTTCTGGACACGCCGGGCGCCTACCCCGGGCTGGAGGCCGAGGAGCGCGGCCAGGCCGAGGCCATCGCGCGCAACCTGCTGGTGATGGCCCGGCTGCCGGTCCCGATCATCGTGGTCGTGATCGGCGAGGGCGCGTCCGGCGGCGCGCTCGGCATCGGCGTCGGCGACCGCGTGCTGATGCTGGAGAACGCGTGGTACTCGGTGATCTCGCCCGAGTCGTGCTCCTCGATCCTGTGGCGCAACTGGGACCACAAGGAGGACGCCGCGCGCGCGCTCAAGCTGACCGCGCCCGACCTCATCGAGCACGGCGTCATCGACGAGATCGTGGCCGAGCCGGTCGGCGGGGCCCACCGCGACCCGACCGCGACGTTCAGCGCGACCGGCCAGGCCATCTCGGCCCACCTCGACGCGCTGCTGGGCCTGGACACCGACGCGCTGCTGGCCGAGCGGCTGGCCAAGTTCGACGCGATGGGGGCCTACGAGGAGCGGTAGCCCGACACCCTCATGCGCACGTTCACCCACCGCCACCGCGTCCGGTACCGCGAGTGCGACCCGATGGGCGTCGTGTACCACGCCCACGTGCTCGACTGGTTCGAGGCCGCGCGGACGGAGGCGCTGCGCGAGGCCGGGCTGCCGTACCGCCAGCTGGAGGCCTCCGGCGTCATCATGCCCGTCGTGGACGTGGCCGTCACGTACCACGCCTCGGTGCTCTACGACGACCAGGTCGAGGTCGAGGCTCGGTTCGCGTCCGTCGGCGTGCGCGTGCCGATCGACTACGCCGTCCGCCGCGTCGGGGAGGATGCGGTCCTGGTCTCGGGCCGCGTCACGCTGTGCTTCGTCGACCGCGCGCGTGGGCGCCCCGTCGGCCCGCCCGACGTGGTCAAAGAGGCCCTGCTGGGCGCCGACGCATGAGCCGGCGCGCGCTGTGGCAAAAGCTGGGCTACCGGCGCGGCCTGGTGGCGCACCTCGACGAGGTGCCCGGCGACTACCGCCAGCTCGTCCCCCGGATTCCCCAAGACGTGCGCCTGGACGGCACCTTAGACGACGCGCCGCGCCTGATCCACCACTTCACGACCGAGGCCGAGGGGCTGCGCGCCCGGCTGGCCATCTTTCTCGACGCGATGCCCAGGACGGGCCGGATCTGGGTGTCGTGGCCCAAGCAGTCGTCCGGGGTGGCGACGAACGTGACCGCCGACGTGGTGCGCGCGGCCGCGGCGCCGCTCGGTCTCGTGGACGTCAAGGTGGCGGCCATCGACGCGACGTGGACGGCGATGAAGCTGGTGGTGCGCAAAGACCTCCGCTAGCCTCGGATCTCGCGTCGCGCGCCTGGGGTTAGGTCGCAAACCCCTCCCCCGCCATGCCGCTCTCCCGCCGCCAGTTTGTCGCCCGGTCGGCCGCCGCCACCGCCGCGCTGCCCTTCGTGTCCTCCCTCGCCTCGGCGACCGCGTGGGCAGGGCCGCCGAGGCGGGCCGAGTTCCTGCCCATCCGCCGCAACGTGGGCGCGTTCACGGGCCGGGGCGGCACGATCGGCTACCTCCAGAGCCCGGACGCGCTCGTCGCCGTCGACACCCAGTTTCCGGACTCGGCGCAGGCGTTCCTGGACGGGCTGGAGGGCAGCGCGCGCGGCCTCGACCTCTTGGTCAACACGCACCACCACGGCGACCACACGGCGGGCAACGCGGTCCTGGCGCCCCGCGCGGCGACGCACGTCGCCCATCAGGCCGTGCCCGGCTTGCAGCGCGCCTCCGCCGTGCGCCGCGGCGGCCTCGACGCCCAGCGCTACGCCTCGACGACGTTCGAGCGGACCTGGAGCCAGGACCTGGGCGACGAGGTGGTCTCGCTCCACTACTTCGGCCCGGCGCACACCTGCGGCGACATCGTGACGCACTTCGAGAACGCCGACGTCGTCCACATGGGCGACCTGGTGTTCAACCGCCGCCAGCCCTTTATCGACGGCGGCGCGGGCGCGCTCACGACGGGCTGGATGGGCCTGCTGGAGACCGTCCACGGCATGTTCTCGGACGGCACCGCGTTCATCTTTGGGCACGCGGGCGAAGGCTACGGCATCACCGGCACGCGCGCCGACCTGCTGGTGATGCGCGACTTCCTGTCGGCCCTCAACGAGGCCGTCGCCGCCCGCCTGGCCGGCGGCGCCACCGAGGCGGACCTGGAGGGCATGGACGTCCCCGGCTTCGAGGCCTGGGGCCCGACGCCGATGCGCGTCATCGAGCCCGTCGTCGCCGAGCAGAAGTCCGGGCAGGAGTAGCGGCCTGCCCGCCTCGGGACACGCGGAGACCAGGTCGCCCCACCGAACCCGCCATGCGTTCTGACCCGGCCGTGCCTGACACGATTCGCCAGTACCGGCTCGACGGCAAGCTGGGCGAGGGCTCCGGGGGCGCCGCCTACCGCGCCTTCGACCAGCACCTGCGCCGCACGGTCGTGGTCAAGCTGCTCCACGCCGCCGACCCGACCGACCGCCTGCTGGAGGAGGCTCGGCTGGCGTCGTCGGTGGACCACCCCAACGTGTGCGCGGTCTACGAGGCCGGCGACCTCGACGGCCAGCCCTACCTGGTCATGCAGTACGTGCCCGGGCGGACGCTCCAGGACCTGCTGGCCAGCGGCCCGCTGAGCACGCCGCTGGCGTTGTCGCTGGGCGTCCAGATCGCGGACGGGCTGGCGGCGGCGCACCGCCACGGCGTGCTCCACCGCGACCTCAAGCCGTCGAACGTGATGGTGACCGACGAGGGCCTCGCCAAGGTGCTCGACTTTGGCTTGGCCCGGCGCACGTCGCCCGACGCCGACGAGCCCCCGGCGCCGGGCCCGGCCGCACGCCGGCCGAGCGTGGTGTCGTCGCGGTTCGGGACGACGGCCTACATGTCGCCCGAGCAGTTCGCGACGCGGCGCAGTACCGAGCAAAGCGACATCTGGTCGCTCGGCGTGATCTTGTTTCAGATGGCGACCGGCCAGCACCCGTTCTGGGCGCCGTCGATGGACCAGGCTCGGCTGAGCGCCGCCATCCAGACCGGCGCGGCGCCCGACCCCGCCCGCGTCCGGCCCGAGGTGGACGCGGGCGTCGCCGCGGTCATCCGCAAGGCCCTCGCGCGCCAGCCCGAGGAGCGGTTCCGCTACGCCAGCGAGGTGCGCGACGCGTTGCGGACCGTCGCGCGCACGCTGGACCCGGACCAAGCGACCGCCCCCGCCCCCATCCCGGCGCCCCCCGCCGAGGCGGCGCTGGAGCGCGGCGGCTTGCTCTCGGCGCTGGCGGACCGGCTGCTGCCCGGGCGCGTCGCGCCTCCGCCGAGCGGTGCGGTCGCGGTGCTCCCGTTTGCAGACGTCGGCGAGCCGCCCGGACCGGCCTACGTCGGGTTCGCGCTCGCGGACGCGGTGGCGACACGGCTGGCCCAGGCGCCCGCGCTCCAGGTCCGCCCGCCGCGCGCGTTTCGCTCGGCGCGGCACCCGTCCTCCGACCCCGTCGAGGCGGGCCGCCAGCTGGCCGCCGCCCACGTGCTCACGGGTCAGTTCGCCCGGTCCGAGGCGGGCCTCCGGCTGTCGTGGTCGCTGGCCTCGGTGACCGACGCCGTGGTGGTCCAAGGCGGGGTGGTCGAGGTGGGCGCGTCCGACCTGGTCGAGGCCCAGGGGAATGTGAGCGACGCGGTCTGGCACGCGCTCCAAGGCTCCGACGCGCTGCCGATCGCGCCGGTCCCCGAGAACCGCCCCCAAGCCGTCGACGAGGGCGGGCTGCCGGACGCGCGGATCGAGGACTACCTCGCGGCGCGGTCGCTGATGGACGGCCAGGCGACGCAGTCGAGCCCGCAGAGCTACCTGACGCAGGCCATCGAGGCCTTCGAGCGCGTCGCGGCGGCGGCGCCCGCCTTCGCGCCGGCCCAGGTCAGCCTGGGCGTGGCCCTGACGCGCTACGTCCGGTTCGGGTACGGCGGCGTGGGGCACCTGCTCGCGGCGCAGCGGCACCTGGAGCGCGGCCTGTCGCTCGACCCGCTCAACATCGAGGCCAAGCTGTACCAAGCCTACACGCTGCTGTGGCGCGGCGAGAAGGAGCGCGCGCGCCAAGACGTCCAGCACCTGATGCGGACCGCGAGCCAGGACGCCGAGGTCTGGATCGGGGCCGGCGTGGTGCTCCAACTCGACGGGCTTTTGGCCGAGGCGCTCGGCGCGCTCGGGACGGCGCTCCGGTTGAGGCCAGCCATCGGGCCGCGCGTCTACAACTTGAGGGCGCGGCTCCACCTGTACCGCCAGGACCCGGGCGCAGCGAGGCGCGAGATCGAGCGCGGGCTGTCGGTCGCCCCCGGCCACACGCTGCTCCGCACGACCGACGCGGTGTGGCACCTCCGGCACGGAGACCTGGGGTGGGCCGTGGGGCGGCTGGAGGAAGTCGTGGCCGACGACCCGGAGCTGCGGCTGGCGCACCCCACGCTGGCCATCGCCCTCCACCGGGCCGGAGAACCCGACGCGGCCTCCGCCCTCGTCACCGACGACCTGCTGGCGCTCTCGGCTGCCGACTGCGAGATGGCGTACCGCGTGGCCACCTACTTCGCCGTCGTCGGCGACGACGCGGCGGCGCTGGACTGGCTCCGCAAGGCGGTCTACCTGGGCAACCAGAACGCTCCCTGGCTCGGCGCCAACCCGGACTGGGCGCCGACTCGGGCGCGCACCCCCGAGGTCGAGCGCGTGCTTCAAGAGCTGAGCGACGCCCAGCCGGCGCTTCACGCGCGGTGGCGCCGGGCGCTCCACGACCTGGGCCGAGCCTCGCCCGTGCCGCAGGCCCAGCGGGCCTCCTGACGCTGCGATCTTCCTCCACCCCCCACGCTCCCATGCTTCCCCTCCCCGACGCCGTCTCCGCCGACCTCGGTGCCCTGATCGCCCGAGCCCTGGCCGAGGACCTCGGCTCGGGCGACGTGACGACCGAGGCGACCATCCCCGAGGGCACGGCCGCGACCGCGCGCTTTCTGCTGAAGCAGGACGGCGTCGTGGCCGGGCTGGCCGTCGCCGAGCGCGTGTTCGCCGCCGTCGACCCCGACCTGGACGTGGCGTGGACGGCCGCCGACGGCGACGTGCTGACATCCGGCACCGTGTTCGGGACCGTCCGAGGCCGGGCGCGCTCGATCCTGGTCGCCGAGCGGCTGGCCCTGAACGTGATGCAGCGGATGGGCGGCGTGGCGACGGCGGCGCACCACATGGCCCAGGCCGCCCAGCCTGCGACCGTCCTGGACACGCGCAAGACCGCGCCCGGGATGCGGAGGCTGGACAAGTGGGCCGTGGCGCTGGGCGGCGCGGCCAACCACCGCGTCGGGCTGTACGACATGGTGCTGGTCAAGGACAACCACATCGCCGCCGCGGGCGGCATCCGCCAGGCCATCGAGGCGGTCGGGCGCTACACCGAGGCGGGCGGCCTCGACCTGCCGGTCGAGGTGGAGGCCCGGACGATGGACGAGGTGGACGCCGTGCTCGAGGCCGTCGCGGGCGGCGCGCGCGTCGACCGCATCCTGCTCGACAACATGGCGCGGCGCACCGACACAGGCCTCGACACGTCGATGCTGGCCCGCGCCGTCGAGCGCGTCGGCGGGCGCGTCCAGACCGAGGCGTCGGGGAACGTGACGCTCGGCACCGTCGCCGCGATCGCCGCGACCGGCGTCGACTACATCTCGTCCGGCGCGCTGACGCACTCGGTCGCCGCGCTCGACGTGTCGCTCAAGGTGGGCCTGGAGATGGGCTGACCCAGCCTGGGGCATGTGCTAGACTCCGGCCATGCGCCTCCTGCTCCTGCTCGCGTTCGCCGCCTCCGCCGCGGCCCAGGCCGACCCAGACGCCCTGGTGCCGGCCTGGTCCTCCAGCCAGCCCTGGCTCAGCGCCGTCGACGCCGGGCGGAGGCACTTCGACGGCGGGCTGGACTACGGGACCCACTTTGTGTTCTCGTCGGTGCCCGACCGCGAGATCCCGCCCGTCCGCATCGTGTTCTCCGAGTCGGTCACGAGCCGCGCGCGCGTGTTCGACTACCGCGACGGGCTGCGCGACCTGGGCGCTGGCGTGTTCCGAGGGGCGGCCTACGACCTCTCGGACCCGGCCCAGCCGCGGCGCCTCAATGTCGGCTTTCTGGAGGACCGCAACGCCGCGACGCCCGACGCGATCTGGAACCCGAACGGCTCGGCGACGGGCGCGCGCGAGTACCTGTTCGTGTTCCAGTCGAGCTACGCCGACGACGCGCCGCAGTACGCCGGGCAGACGCTTTTCGGCCTGGACGTGGCCTACGGCCTGGCCGCGCGCCGAGCGGACGGCCGCGCGCTGTACGAGAGCGACCTCGAGCTGACCGTCACCCCACCCGCGCTCCGCGACGTCCAAGCCACCGCCGTGGGCAACGGCGCCGCCGAGGTGCGCTGGGTGGCCGCCAGCTTTGCCCACGGCCCGACCGTCGAGGTGCGCGACGGCGCCGCGCGGCTGGCCTCGGCCCCGGCCGCCGACGGCCGCCTCACCCTGACCGGCCTGGACCCCGACCGCCGCCTCTCGCTCACCGTCGAACGCGCCGGCCCGCCCGCCTCGGTACGCACGGCGGAGGTGCGGCCGCGCGTGTCGCTGGGCGTCGCGGCGGCTTCGTCGCTCGACCCCGGGCGGCGGGGCGGGTCCACGTACGGGGACCTGTGGGGCTACACCGCGCCCGACGGCACCGAGTACGCCTTGCTGGCGGCTCGGGCGAGCGGGCTGTCGGTGCTGGACATCTCTGGCGCACCGGCCGCGCCACCCGTCGAGGTCGGCTTCGTGCCCATGGTGCCGGGCGCGAGCGACGCCAAGGACGTCAAGGTGCACGGCCGCCACGCCTACGTCGTCCACGAGCGCGGGCCGATCCAGATTGTGGACCTCGCCGACCCCGCCGCGCCCACCGAGGTGGGCCGCCTCGACGTCCAGCCGGGCGTGGCGTCGGGCGGAAGCCACAACGCGGTCGTGGCGCGCGGCCACCTGTGGGTGACCGGCGGGCGCACGTCGGGCAACGCGGGCCTGCGCGTCTACTCGCTCGCCGACCCCACCGCTCCGGCGTTCGTCGGCGAGTTCCGCCCCGACCACCAGACGGTGCCCTACTACCACGACGTCGAGGTGCGCGGCGGCCGGGCCTACGGCGCGGCGATCTACAGCGGCGGCGGCGTCGACGTGCTCGACGTCTCGGACCCGGCCGCGATCCGGCTCGTGACCACGTTCACGTATCCGGGCGCCGGCGCCCACAACACGTGCACGAGCGAGGACGGCCGGACGGTCTACGTCGGCGACGAGATCGGCTCCCAGGGTCACTGGATGCGGATCTTCGACGTCTCCGACATCACCGATCCCGAGCTGGTGGGCGAGATCATCGTCGACCGCCGGGCGTCGGTGCACAACTGCTACGTCCGCGACGGGCGGCTCTACGTGGCCCACTACACTGAGGGCCTGCGCGTGTTCGACGTCGCGACGGACCCGCACGCGCCGGTCGAGGTCGCGTTCTACGACACCTACCGCGAGCCCGGCTACGACTACCTCGGCGCCTGGACGGCCTACCCGTACTTCGCGAGCGAGAAGATCATCGTCTCCGACATGGTGAGCGGCCTCTGGGTGGTCGAGCTGGAGCCCCTGGGCACGCCCGCCGAGGCGGGGCCGCCCACCTCGGGCGGGCTGCGGGCCTGGCCCAACCCCGCCCGAGGAGCCGTCACGCTGGCCTACGACCTGGTCGCGCCGGCCCGAACCCGCCTCACGCTGCACGACGCCCTCGGTCGCCAGGTCGCCAGTGCCGACGGACCGGCCGAGGCGGGCCCACACCGCGCGCGCTTCGACACCGCCGGGCTGCCGGCGGGCCTGTACCTCGCCCGGCTCGTGGTCGAGGGCGAGGCCGTGGCGACCGTGCCGGTCACCGTCGTTCGGTAGGCACCTCGAAGGGGGTGGGACCGGGCGCCGAGAGACGGTAGACTACCCGCCCATGCGTCTGCTCCCAGCCCTCGCCTTGCTCCTGGCCGCCAGCGCGGCCGCCCAACCCGACCCCGTCGACCTCGACTGGACGTGGACGCCGGAGCCGGTCTGGATCGCGCAGGGCGCCTACGCCTCCGAAGCCGTCGAGATCGGGCTCGGCTTCTCGAACCGCGTGTTCCGCTCGACCGAGCGGCCCGAGTCGATTCCCCCGCTCCGCATCGTGTTCGACGCGGGCATCGAAACGACGGTGCGCGTCTTCGACCGGGTAGCCGGGCTGCAGGACGTGGGGCCGGGTCGGTTCCGAGGGGCGGTCTACGACGTCTCCGACCCCGACGCGCCGCGCCGCCTCAACCTCGCCCTGGTCGAGGACTCGCGCCGAGAGACGTTCGACCGCGACTGGGCGCCCACCCAGGCCCGCTCGACCTCCCAGGACCTTCTGCTCGTCCTGGCCAGCGACTACGACGGCGGCGTCGGCTACGCCGGGCGGACGGCCTTCCTGCTGGACGTGCTCTACGAGTTCTCGCCGTCCGAGGCCCCCGGGCGCGGGCTGTACTCGACGACCGCCGAGCTGCTCGCGACGCCCGCCCCGCTGCGCGACGTGAGCGCCATCGGCACCATTGGCGGGGCCGCGTCGGTTCGCTGGACCGTCGCCGACCACGCCGAGGCAGCCGAGGTGCGCGTTCGGCTGCGGGGCTTGACCGTCGCGCGGGCTGCTGCCCGGTCGCGAGGCGTGCTCGTGACCGGCCTGGAGCCCGACGTGCCCCACGCCCTAACCGTCGACCTGGTGGACGCCGACGGCGTGGTCGTGGCGTCGCGCCCAGCGCTGGCCCGGCCCGCCGCGTCGGAGGGCCTCACGGCCGCCTCGGTGCTCGACCCGGCCGTCACGCGCCGCTACGGCGACACCTGGGGCTACACCGCGCCCGACGGCACCGAGTACGCCCTGCTGACGGTCTGGAGAGAGGGGCTGTACGTCCTGGACCTGACCGGCGCCCCGGCGTCCGCGCCCACCGTCGTCGGCGTCGTGCGGTCTCCCGAGGGCGCGGGCCAGGCCAAGGACGTCAAGGTATTCGGCCACCACGCCTACCTCGCGCACGAGTACGGGCCGGTCTCGATCATCGACCTGACCGACCCCACCGCGCCCACCGAGGTGGGCCGCCTCGACACCCAGTTGGACACGCCCGACGGAGGCGCGCACAACGTGCACGTGGCCGAGGGGCATCTGTGGGCCGTCGGCGGGCGCACGTCGGGCAACGCGGGCCTGCGCGTCTACTCGCTCGCCGACCCCACCGCTCCGGCGTTCGTCGGCAGCTTCCGCCCCGACCACCAGACGGTGCCCTACTACCACGACGTCGAGGTGCGCGGCGGCCGGGCCTACGGCGCGGCGATCTACAGCGGCGGCGGCGTCGACGTGCTCGACGTCTCCGACCCGGCCGCGATCCGGCTCGTGACCACGTTCACGTATCCGGGTGCCGGCGCCCACAACACGTGCACGAGCGAGGACGGCCAGACGGTCTACGTCGGCGACGAGATCGGCGAGAGCGGCAACTGGCTCCGCGTCTTCGACGTGAGCGACCTCGGCAACGTCGAGTGGGTGGGCGAGGTGATCGTGGACGAGCAGGCGGTCGTCCACAACTGCGTCGTCCGGGGCGACCGGCTCTACGTGGCGCACTACACCGAGGGGCTCCGGGTTTACGACATCTCGGTCCCCCACGAGCCTGCCGAGGTGGCCTTTCTCGACATCGTCCCGGAGCCGGTCTACGGCCTCGACGGGGCCTGGACGGCGTACCCGTTCCCAGGCTCGGGCAAGGTGATCGTGTCGGACTACACCAAGGGCCTGTGGGTGGCGGAGTTGGGCGCGGACGCCCCGGCTCCCCAGCCCAGCGGCGAGGCCGCGCTCACGCTCAGCCCCAACCCCACGACCGGCGGCGTCCGCGTGGGCTACACCCTGGACGAGGACGCCCGGGTCCGCATCGCCCTCGTCGACGTGCTGGGCCGCGAGGTCGCCGTCGTGTACGACCGCGCCGACCGCGCCGGCCCGCACCGCCCCGTCGTGGACGTGGGCCGCCTGCCGTCGGGCCGCTACATCGCCGTGCTGACCGCCGACGGCGAGCGCCTGGCGACCGCGCCCGTCACCATCGTCCGCTAGCTCCCCCCGCCTCGGTGGCCCTGCCGGCGGAGCGCCCGAGGCCGGGCGAGCGGAGGCCCGCTGCCTCCTGAGGCCCGCTGCCTCCCGAGGCTAGACGTGCCGCACCTTGCGGACGGGCGGAGCCTGGCGGCTGGGCAGCGCCGCGGCGTCGACGATCCGGAACGAGACGCGCGACGTGCCGCGCTGGCGCATCGCCAGGCGGTCGGCGGCGGCGCCCGACAGGTCGAGCTGGCGGCCCCGGACAAACGGGCCCCGGTCGTTGACGCGGACGAGCACGCGGCGGCCGTTGTGCGCCGAGGTCACGCGCAGCAGCGTCCCAAACGGCAGCGAGCGGTGGGCCACCGTCAGCGCGCCGTGGTTGTAGCGCTCGCCGTTCGCGGTGCGGTTGCCGTGCAGCGACGCGTGGTAGTAGCTCGCGACGCCGGTCCGGGCCATCCGGGCCTCGGCACGGCCGCCGCCGGGGGTGACCGTCGCCTGCTGGGCAACGCTGGGGACAGACAGGACGAGGAGGCCGAGAACGAGACGCTTCACACAGGACGTGGGGGGCGGTACAGGGGGCCGAGGCCCGAGCATGGCGCCGAGGATAGGAGGCCGGCCGTGAAGGCTTGTTCAACGACGGCTTGCCTCTCCGAACTTTGCGCGTTCCTCTGCCAGCCCTGCGCCGTCTCGCCACCGTGCCTCCACAAATGGCCCGCCGCCTATCTTCCGCACACACCCTCCGCCCCGCCTGTGCTCTCGTTGCTGCTCGTCCTGGCCCTGAGCTACCTGCTGGGAGCCATACCGTGGAGCCTGGTCGTCGCCCGGATGCGCGGCGTGGACCTGCGCCAGCACGGCAGCGGCAACGCCGGGGCCACGAACGCGATGCGCGTGCTGGGCAAGGGGCCGGGCCTGCTGGTGTTCCTGCTCGACTTCGCCAAGGGGCTGGTCGCCGTCGCCGTCGTCTCCCGGCTCGCCGACCTCGGCGCGCTCACCGAGGCGGGCGTGCTGGGCTCGCGGCCCGAGTTGGTAGCCGCCTGGGTGGCGACCTTGGCGGGCACGGCGGCGATGCTGGGTCACGTGTTCACGGTCTGGGGACGCGTGTTTTTCGAGTCGTGGAAGGGCGGAAAGGGCGTTGCGACCGGAGCCGGGATGCTGGCCGGACTGGCGCCGCTTCCGGTCGGGATCGCGGCGGTCCTGTTCGCGGTCGTACTCAAGGCCACCAAGTACGTGTCCCTCGGTTCGATCCTGGCCGCGCTGTCGCTGCCGGTGACGCTGCTGGCGCTGCACTTTGGGCTGGGCATCGAGAACCCGCCGCCGGTCTGGATCTTTGCGACCGTCGTCCCGGCGTTTATCGTCTGGACGCACCGCGCGAACGTGCGCCGACTGCTCGACGGCACGGAGTCCCGGATCGGGTCGAAGAGCGCCTAACGCACCTCGGTCGCGACATCGCCGGCCTCGGTGACTCGGCCGACGGACGCAGCGAGGCCGGAGGGGGGGCGAGTAAACCACGGACCGAAGGCGGCCGGGTGCGGTCCAATTCCTATCGGCGTATCGTTTGGTCCCTCGCCTTTCTCGCTCGTGATTCGCGCGCTCCTGACCCTGGTTCTTCTCGTACTCGTCGCGTGCCCCTGGGCGACCGCCCAGGTGCGGTTTGCGCCCGGTGCCGGGCTCTACGCGACCGTCAGCCAGCTCGACCTGGTACGGGGGGGCGACGGCGAGCGCGCCATCGAGGCAGGCGCGGGCTGGCGGTTCGGGAGCGGGATCGATCTCGGCGTACATGTCGAGGGGTCGCGCACCCAGCTCGTCACGATTCCTGCCTTCCGGGAAGGCGGCACGGAGCGCATCACGTCGTTCGGCGTGGAGGTGGGATACACGCGGTGGCTCTCCGACCGCACCGGGCTGCGCCTGGGGGCCGCCGGGCGGCTAGACCGCATCCTCCTGGACGACGTGCGCTTTCTCAGGGACGACGCACCGGTCTCGTACGCGATCAACACGGGCGCTCCCGAGGCCAGCCTGACCGCCTTCCACCGCATGCCCGTCTACGGGAGCGTCTCGGTGCAGCCGACGGTGGGCGTCTATGCGGCCGCGTACACCCAGACGGTTACGGAGCGGGATCGCGCCTTCACGTTGCGCGTCGACTCCGGACGGAAGTACGGGGGCAGCGAGATCGGACTCGAACTAGGCGTGCCCGTCGTGTTTCGCGTGCTGGGGACCGATGCAGCGCTCGACCTGCGAGCCCGCCCGTTCAGTGACCTCGGACAGCGTGAGCCCCGCGTCTCAGCCCGACTGCATCTCAATTTCTAGTCGGCCCCCTGTGCCTCGGGCACGCTGCCGACCGGGTCGCCGAGGCGGGGGCACCTGGATGCACCTTGCTCGGGCGCGTGCGGGGCGCCTATCGTTCGCTCAGACAGCCTCACGACGCTCCCGACGACGCTACGCCTCCCTCATCCCTGTGACCATGCGTCTCGTCGTTCTCGCTCTCGTCCTGGCCGCCAGCGCATCCGCGCAGTCGTCGCTCGCCGACGGTGACGGCTTCTACCTCTCGCTCGCCGACGCCGATGTGATTGGCACCCAGACGCTGGTGGACGCGGCGGCAGGCTGGCGCTGGACGAGCGGAACGGACGTGGGCCTGTTTCTCCAGGACGAGCGGTCGCCAAACAGTGGAGGCCGCTACGCGCAGCGCCGTCTGGGTGTTGAAGTGGGACAAACCTGGGCCGTGTCTCCGCGCCTTGGCGTGCGCGTGTCGGGTTCGGCGAGCCTGAATCGACGCTCGTTCGACGACGTGACGCTGTTCACCCGCCGCGCGTCCGACTCAGGCGACCCCATCGTCGACTCGCGTCAGGCAACGGCTACGTTCAGAGGCAGCTCGGCGGATCTGGAGGCGTCGGCCTTTGTCCGCCTGCGCCTGGCGGGCAGCGTCGGCGTGCGTCCCGGGCTGGGACTGTTCGTCCATCACGAGTCGCTGGCCTCCGAGGACGCGGACGCGCGTCTGTTCGCCTTGGGCCCGGTGGGCGATCCACGCGACGCCGTGGGCGTCCGGATCGCGCTACCCGTCACGGCTCGCGTGCTGGGCACCGACCTGGCGCTGTCGCCGGTGATTCGGGCGGGGGTGGGCATCCGAGACCATGCCTCCTACGTCGACGGCGGGATGCGGCTGCACGTCAACCTCTGACCCTGCCCGCCTCGGCGCCGAGGTGGAGCGCCCCAGCGGGTGCGGACACGGGCACTGGAAGGCGAACAGCCTCCGCGCACACGAGACCGGAACGGAGTCCGTTAGCCAGGTCTCGTTCACCTCCGCTTCTTGATATGCGCCGTCTGGTTCTCCCCCTCGGCTTGGCTGCTGCTCTCGCCCTGGCTGCTCCCAGCTCTTCTCAGGCTCACCTGGCCGACAGCTCGGGCGTCTACCTCAGCCTCGGCACAATTTCCAGCTCCGGATACGGCGGGTCCCTGGGCTACCGCCAGTCGGACGGGCTGGACTACGGCGTGTACCTCGGCGTGAGTCAGTTCACCCGGGCATCGGAGATCAACGGACAGACGTATGCTGGCTTCCAGGTCGGCCCTCAGGCCGGCTACACGGCGCTACTGGGACGTGGCGTCCAGGGACGCATCTCGTCGCAAGTCCTGTACGGATCCGGAGGCTACACCAGAAACGGCGGGACCGTGAGCACGGACACCGCCCCTCGGTCGGTGTCCTACCAGGCGCTGACGGGCAACCTCACGGCCACGGTGTCTCGCTCGGTTCGCCTTGTGGGCTCGTTGCGGGTTCGCCCGACGGTCGGGGTCTACGCCGAAGGCCGCCAGCTGCTCTCGTACCAGACAGACCAGACGCCGGATCTGGAGTTGAGCCGGACGCGGTTGGGCATGGGCGTGCACGTGGGGCTGCCTCTCTCGGTCCGCGTGCTGGGCCAGGACGTTGCGCTCTCGCCGTTCATGCAGATCCCGGTGACGGGCGAATTTCCTGTCGGCGGCACGTACGCCGGCGGAGGCTTGCGGATCAACTTCTAGGCCGCGTTGGCTGCCTGCGTTGGCGCCGAGGCCGCGTTGGCACTGCCCGCCTCGGCGCCGAGGCGGGCGTCTTCAGGCTCAGGCGCCCTGAGCCAGCGGCACCACGACGCGGCCGACGGTCTCGGCCATGATCCGCTGTCCCTCAGCCGTCGGGTGGACGCCGTCGGCCTGGTTGAGGCGGCGCTGGCCGGCGACGCCTTCCAGCAGAAACGGCACGAACGCCGCGTCGTGGCGCGCGGCGACGGCCGGGAAGACCGCGCGGAAGCGGTCGCCGTAGTCGGCGCCGTAGTTCGGCAGCGCCTCCATGCCCGTCACGACGAGCCGGGCCTCGGGCGCGGCCTCCGTCACGGCCTTGAGAATGGCGTCGAGGTTGGCCTCGGTCGCGGCCGGGTCGGTCCCGCGCAGCCCGTCGTTGGCGCCGAGCGCGAGCACGAACACGTCGGGCGTGTTCTGGCGCAGCGCCCACGCGATGCGGCCCTTGCCGCCGGCCGAGGTCTCGCCGCTCACGCCCGCGTTGACGACGCGCACCGGCACCCCTTGCGCCTCGATCTGGGCGCCGACGAGCGCAGGGTAGGCCAGGTCAGGGTCGGGCAGGCCATAGCCCGCCGTCAGGCTGTCGCCGAAGAACAGGACGACGGTCGTGTCGGAGCCGGCCGGGCGGTCGGCGAGCGGCACGTCGGGCGTGGTGCCCGAGGCGGGCGTGGCCGTGGCGCCGGGCCGGACGGACTCGGACAGGTCGGGCATCGGCGTGGGCTCGGTCTCCTGGCATCCGGCCAGGGCGACGAGGGCGGCGAAAAGGAGCAGGCGCATGGGAGACTCGGGTCGGTGCGTCTCGAACGAGCCGCCACCGGGCGCGGTGCCCGCCGGCGGTGCGCGGCGCGTGAACTCGGCACGGAGGCACGCCGTTGGCGCGTCTGGCGGCGTTGGCCCCTGCGCCGACCCGGGGGCCTCCGCCTCGGGCAGCCGCTCGACCCGCCGCGCCTGCGCGCTCGCGACCTGACCTCTCCCTCTGTGCCCGTGACCGGCCCTGTCCTTTCCGCCCGCGACCTGACCAAGACGTTCTCGAACGCCGGACGCCGCCTGACCGTGCTGGACAGCGTCTCGTTCGACGTCGAGCCCGGCGCCACGTGCGCCATCATCGGGCCGTCCGGCAGCGGCAAGACGACGCTGCTGGGCCTGTGCGCGGGCCTGGACCGGCCCACGCGCGGGACGGTCCGGCTGGCCGGCACCGACCTCGGACCCTTGGATGAGGACGCGCGGGCCGCGCTGCGCGCCGCGTCGGTCGGGTTCGTGTTCCAGAGCTTCCGCCTCTTGCCCACGCTGACAGCGGCCGAGAACGTCGCGATCCCGCTCGAGCTGCGCGGCGAGCCGGGCGCGCGCGCGGCAGCGCTCGACCTGCTCGACCGCGTCGGCCTGGCGGACCGCTCGGGCCACTACCCGACCCAGCTGTCCGGCGGCGAGCAGCAGCGCGTGGCGCTCGCGCGCGCCTTCTCGGGCCGCCCGGCGCTGCTGTTCGCCGACGAGCCGACGGGCAACCTGGACGCCGAGACGGGCGCGCGCGTCGAGGCGCTGCTGTTCGACCTCAACCGCGAGGCGGGCACGGCGCTCGTGGTGGTGACGCACGATCCCGAGCTGGCCGCGCGCTGCGAGCAGGTGGTCAGCCTGCGCGCCGGCCGCGTCGTCACGCCCACCTCGGGTCCTGACTCGGCGGAGCGGGCCGACGCGGTCCCCGGCTCGGCCGAGGCGGGCCAGGTCGCGGAGGCCGGCGCCGCGCTGCTCCCTCCTTCCGCGCGATCCTGAGCACACAGCGCCAGCGCTCGCCGGGCCTCGACAGCCGGTGACGCGCGCACGACGCCGCGCTCGTTCTCCCCTCTCTTTCTGTGGCCCTTTCTCCGTTTCGGTTCGCCTGGCAAGACAGCCGCGGGATGCGCCGCCGGCTGGCGCTCTACGTCTCCGCGATGGCGCTCGGCGTGGCCGCGCTCGTCGCGATCCGGTCGTTCGGTATCAACCTGGAGCGGGCCGTCGAGGAGCAGGCCAAGGAGGTGTTCGGGTCGGACCTGGAGGTGCGCCGCAGCGCCGCCTTCCCCGACTCGACCGAGGCACTGCTGGACTCGCTAAAGCGCGAGACCGGCGCGACGGTCGTCCGCGAGGCGTCGTTCCCGTCGATGGCGCGGTTCCCCGCCTCGGGCGGCGGCGAGGGCCGGGCCCGCTTGGTGCAGGTCCGCGCCGTGGACGGGCCGTACCCGCTCTACGGACGCGCCGAGACCACGCCGGCGCGCGCGGCCAGCCGCCTGGGCCGCGACACGACCGGCGCCCTGGTCGACGCGACGCTGCTGCTGCAGATGGACGCCGCCATCGGGGACTCCGTCCAGGTCGGCGGCCGAGCCTATCCCATTGTAGGGCAGGTCGATGGCGTGCCCGGCCAGACCGACATCGGCGGGCTGGTGGGCCCGCGCGTCTACCTCCCGCTGGCGGCGCTCGACTCGACGCTGCTCGGGTTTGGCAGCCGCGCCAACTTCTCGGCTCAGTACCGCTTCCCGGACGAGCAGGCGGCGCTTGCCATGGTGAGCCCTCGGCTGGAAGCCGCCGACGTCCGCTTCGAGACGGCCGGCGAGGAGCAGCAGGAGGTGACGGAGGCGTCGGGCTACCTGACGCGGTTTCTGTCGCTCGTCGGGTTTGTGGCGCTGCTTTTGGGCGGCATCGGCGTCGCGTCGAGCGTGAGCGTCTACGTGGCCGAGAAGGCCGAGACCGTGGCCACGCTGCGGTGCCTGGGCGTGTCCTCGACGCGCGTGCTGGCGACGTACGCGCTGCAGGCACTCGCGCTCGGGTTCGTCGGTGCCAGCTTGGGTGCGCTCCTGGGCATCGCGGTCCAGCGGACGCTGCCCCTCGTGTTCGCCGGCTTCCTGCCCGTCGACGTGGCCAACGACATCGTGCCGCGCGCGCTCGCCGAGGGCCTGGGCGTCGGGCTGGTGGCGGCGCTGCTGTTCGCCCTCTTCCCGCTGGTGAGCGTGCGCCGCGTGCCGCCGCTCCGCGCCCTGCGCGACGACGCCCGGGCCACCGGCACCGACCCCTTGCGCTGGGTGCTGGGCGCCCTCCTGGTGGCGGCCGTCGCCGGGTTCGCGTACCTGCAGACGCGGTCGGCGATCGGGGCGGCCGCGTTCGTCGGCGGCACGGCGGGCGTGTTTGCGCTGCTGGCCGGTGCGGCCGTGGTGGTGCGCGCGCTGGTGTCCCGCGTTGTCCGTCCGGGGCTGCCGTGGGCGTGGCGCCAGGGGTTGTCGAACCTGCACGCGCCGGGCAACCAGACGCTGGTGCTGCTCCTGACGATGGGCCTGGGCGTGTTCCTGGTGCTGGCTCTGGGGCTGGTTCAGCGCTCGATTCTCGACCAGGTGGCACTGCCCTCGCAAGGCGCCGAGGCGGCCGATGTCGTGCTGTTCGACGTGCAGCCCGACCAGCGCGACAGCCTGCGCCAGCTGGTCCGCGCCCAGGGCCTGCCGGTCGTGGACGAGGTGCCTCTGGTGTCGATGCGCATCGCCGCCATCGACGGCGTGCCCATCGACACGCTCAAGGAGCGCGCCGACGACTCCTTTTCGGGCCGCGAAGGCGGGCGCGAGCGCTGGACGCTGACGCGCGAGTACCGCTCGACGTACCGCTCGGAGACCGTCGACTCCGAGGTCGTGACCGCGGGCACGTTCCAGGGCACGGTCTCCGAGACCGCCGCCGTGGTGCCGGTGTCGATGGAGCAGGAACTGGCGCTCGACATGGACGTCCAGATCGGCAGCCGGATCACCTGGGACGTGGCCGGGGCTGAGATCGAGAGCCAGGTCACGAGCCTGCGCGAGGTCGACTGGGCGCGCGTCCA
This sequence comes from Rubricoccaceae bacterium, assembly GCA_963757585.1. Taxonomy (GTDB): domain Bacteria; phylum Bacteroidota; class Rhodothermia; order Rhodothermales; family Rubricoccaceae; genus Rubrivirga. The sequence goes on along the minus strand of CAVWRT010000005.1, from coordinate 902,572 downwards.
GCCCAACTTTTTCGCCGTCTTCCCCGTCGGCCCGCTCGACGCCGCGCCTCAGACCGTGATGCTGCTGACGCGCGCGGGGACGCCCGAGACGAGCGCGCGCCTGCAGTCGGCCGTCGTGGAGGCGTTCCCGAATGTCTCCGCCGTCGACGTGCGCCTGGTGCTGGCGCTCGTCGAGCGCGTGCTGGACCGCGTCGCGTTCGTGCTGCGCTTTATGGCGCTGTTCGCCGTGCTGACCGGGCTCGTGGTGCTGGCGGGCGCCGTGCGCGTGGCCCTGGCCCAGCGCACCAAGGAGGCCGTCGTGCTGCGGACGCTGGGCGCGAGCCGCGCCCAGGTGCGGCGCATCTTGCTCGCCGAGTACGCCTTGCTGGGCGTGCTGGCCGCGCTCGTCGGCGGGCTGCTGGCGGTCGCCGGCGCGTGGGGGCTGGCGCGCTTCGCCTTCCAGATTCCCTTCCGCCCCGACCTGACCTGGCTCGCGTGGGCGCTCGTGGTGGTGCCCGCGCTGACGGCGCTCGTGGGGCTGGCCGGCAGCCGTGGCGCGCTCCGCCAGCCGCCCCTCGCCGTGCTGCGCGCCGAGGGGTAGGCGCGCCACCCGGCGGGCCGGTCTCGTAGAGCGCCTCGCGTTTCTCCGCATGCCGTCGTGATCCAGCAGGACTACATCCTCCGCCAGATTCAGAACCTGGCGCACGTGCTCGCGCAGGTGCTGGTTCACAAGCGGTCGGACCAGCCCGAGCAGGCCCAGCGGGAAACCGCCGACGGGCTCGCACGCGTGCTCGGCATCGACCTGGAGACCGTGCGCGGCTTGTCGCGAGACGGCACCGTGGCGCTGTGCGCTCCGGGCGAGGCGCTCGCGGGCGAGATCTCGGTCGCGGCCGCGGCCCTCCTCACCGAGGACGGCTCGCCCGACGGTCGGCAGCGGGCGCTGTGGCTGTACGAGTGGGCGCTCGCCTCGGGCCAGGCGGTCCCGTTCGACGTGCACGCGCGGATCGCCGGGCTCCGCGCCTCGCTCGCCCCGTAGCGGCGACCCCGCCCGCCTCGGTGCCGAGGCGGACGGGGCCGGGGCGGACGGGGCCGAGGCGGACGGGGCCGGGGCGGACGGGGCCGGGGCGGGCTAGCCTGCGGCCAAGCCGCCGGTGACGCCGTAGACCTCGCCGGTCACGTAGCCGGCCTCCTGGGTCGCCAGGAACACGAACGTGGGCGCGATCTCGGCGGGCTGGCCGGGCCGCCCGAACGGCGTGTCCTCGCCAAAGGTCTCGATGCTGTCCTGGGGCTGGCCGCCCGACGGCTGCAACGGCGTCCAGAACGGGCCCGGAGCGACCGCGTTGACGCGGACCCCGCTCTTCATCGCCTGCTTCGCGAGCGCCTTGGTGAACCCGATGATGGCCCACTTGGTGGACGCGTAGTCCAGCAGGTTCGCCGACGGCTGGTAGCCCTGGATCGAGGTCACGTTGATGATCGAGCCGCCCGGCGGCAGGTGCGGCAGCGCGGCCTTCGACAGCCAGAACATGGCGTAGACGTTGGTCTTGTAGGTCTTGTCGAACTGCTCGGTCGTGATGTCCTGGATGGACTCCTGGGCCGTCTGGTTGCCCGCGTTGATCACCAGCACGTCGAGGCCGCCCAGTTGGTCGCGCGCGTCGGCGACGAGCGCGGTGCAGAACGACTCGTCGGTCAGGTCGCCCGGAATGCGGACCAAGGTCCCGCCCTCGCCCTCGATCAGGTCCTGGAGCGAGGCCGCGTCCGGGGACTCCTCTTCGAGGTAGTTGATCGCGACCGCCGCGCCCTCACGGTGGTACGCGATGGCCGTCGCTCGGCCAATGCCCGAGTCGCCGCCGGTGATGAGCGCCTTGACGCCCTCCATCCGCCCGAACCCTCGGTAGCTGGTCTCTCCGTGATCCGGGACGGGGTCCATCTCGGGTGTGAGGCCGGGCGCAGGCTGGGGCTGGCGGGGAAACGGCGGCGCCGGGTACTGCGAGCGTGGGTCCTGAAGGGTGTACTGGTTGGGAGTGTCGGGCATGAGAGGAGTCGAGAGAGGGACACGTTGTATGTCTGGCGGAGCCTCGGGGTTGTCGCGCCGGCAGGGCTTCCCCGAGTCTCCCCGCTGGGCGCACGCTCTGTCCGGCCGGCCCCGCCTCGGCACCGAGGTGGGCAAAGCCGTGAGCGGACGCCGGTAGCTTGGCGCGTCCCCTCCGCCGTCCCCATGATCCGCCCTCTTCTGTCGCTGCTGGCCGCCGTCGCGCTGGCGGCGTCGCCCGCCAGCGCTCAGGTCCCCACGCCCGCCGAGTTTCTGGGCTACGAGCTGGGCGAGCGCTTTACGCGCCACCACCGGGTCGTGGACTACGTCGAGGCCGTCGGGGCCGCCTCCGACGTGGTCACGGTCGAGCGCTACGGCGAGACGCCCGAGGGCCGGCCCCTGATGGTCGCCGTCGTCGGGCGCGACGCCGAGGCCGCGCGCCAGGCCCACCTCGCGGCGACGCGCGGCCAGGGCGCAGCCGCCACGCCCGTCGTCTGGCTGAGCTACAACGTGCACGGCAACGAGGCCGTCAGCACCGAGGCGGCGCTGGAGACGCTGTACCGGCTGGCGACCGATCCGCCGGACGGCGTGGTCGTGGTTCTCGACCCGTGCCTCAACCCGGACGGTCGCGACCGCTACGTGACCGGCTACCAGCAGCGCCGCGGCGCGCGCCCCATCGCCGACCCCGACGCGCGCGAGCACGACGAGGCGTGGCCCGGAGGCCGCTTTAACCACTACCTGTTCGACCTCAACCGCGACTGGGCCTGGGGCACCCAGCCCGAGACGCGCGCCCGGCTGGCGCTCTACCAGCGCTGGATGCCCGCCGTCCACGTCGACTTCCACGAGCAGGGCGTCGACAGCCCGTACTACTTCGCGCCCGCCGCCGAGCCGTTCCACCCCCGCATCTCGGCCTTCCAGCGCGACTTCCAGACCACGATCGGCCGGGCGAATGCGCGCGTGTTCGACGCCCAGGGCTGGCTCTACTTCACGCGCGAGGTGTTCGACCTGTTCTACCCCGGCTACGGCGACACCTGGCCCACGTTCAACGGCGCCGTCGGCATGACGTACGAGCAGGGCGGCTCGGGCCGCGCCGGGCTGGCGATCACGACCGCCGAGGGCGACACGCTGCGCCTGGCCGACCGCATCCGGCACCACGTCGCGACGGGCCTGGAAACCATCGCCACGACCGAGCGCGACGCCGCCGACGTCGCGCGCCAGTTCGCGGCGCAGTTCGCCACGCGCCCCGAGGGCGCCCGGAGCTACGTCGCCCAGGGCGACCCCGCCCGCTTGAGCGCGCTCGCGGGCCTCCTCGACCTGCAAGGCATCGCCTACGGCTGGGCGACCGGCGAGACCGTGCGCGGGACTCGGTACGGGGGCGGCCTGGAGGCGCCCGAAACCGGCCGAGCCCAAGTCAGACAAGGCGCGCTCGTGGTCTCGACCGACCAGCCCGCCGGCCGGCTGGCCGCGGTCCTGTTCGAGCCCGACGCGACCCTGGCCGACTCGGTCACCTACGACGCGACGGCCTGGGCGCTGCCCTACGTCTACGGCGTCGAGGGCATCGCGTCGGAGACTGAGGTGGCGACGGGCTACGTCTTCCCCCCAGGTCCGCCGCCGGCCATGCCCTTGCCCGGTACCGAGTCTCGGCCCTACGCCTACGTCGCCGGCTGGTCGGGCCCGGCGGACGCCCGGCTGCTGGCGCGCTTGCTGAGCGTGGGGGTCGGCGTCCGCATCGCGCCGGAGCCGTTCACGTCGGGCGGCCAGTCGTTCGGGCGCGGCGCCCTCGTCATCACGCGCGCCGGCAACGCGCGCCTGGGCGACCGCTTCGACCGCGTCGTGCGGCAGGCGGCGAGCGACGCGGGCCGGCCTCTGGCGGCGCTGGCGAGCGGGTTCGCGACGGCGGGCCCGGACCTCGGCTCCAACCGCGTCGGCTTTGCGCGCCAGCCGCGCGTGGCCGTCCTGGCCGACGCGCCGGTCTCGCCGACGGCGCTCGGCGAGGTGTGGCACTGGTTCGACGCCGTCGTCGAGTACCCGGCGTCGCTGGTGACCGCCGACGACGTCTCGGCCCAAACGCTCGCCGAGGTGGACGTGTTGGTGATGCCCGACGGCGGCTACGGATCCTGGCTCAGCGACGAGCGGACGGACGCGCTGCGGGCCTGGGTGCGCGCCGGCGGGCGCCTGATCGCGATGGAGCGCGCCGTGACGGCGCTGGCGGGCAAGGACGGCTTCGGCGTCACGACGCGCAAGGCGGCCGCGCCCGACAGCTCGGCCGGCGCGCGCCTGCGCGCCTACGGCGACCGCGACCGGCGAGGCGTCTCGGCCGACGTGCCGGGCGCCATCTACCGCGTCGCCCTCGACGCCACGCACCCGCTGGCCTACGGCTATCCGGACCACGTCTACATCCTGAAGCGCCGCGCGGCGTCGGTCGAGTTTCTGGCCGACGGCTGGAACGTCGGCGTGGTCCGCAGCGGCGTGCCGACGGCCGGGTTCGCCGGCGCCGCCACGCGCGAGCGCCTGACGGACACGCTCGTGTTCGGCGTCGCCAGCCTGGGCCAGGGCCAGGTCGTGACGATGGTCGACTCGCCTCTCTTCCGCGGCTTCTGGGCCGACGGCCAGCTGCTGTTCGCCAACGCCGTGTTCGGGCTGGAGGCGCTGTAGCGGCTCGCGCTCGACGGCTCGCGCCTAGCGGCTCGCGCTCGGCGGCTCGGCCCGCCTCGGTCGCGCGGCCGAGGCGGGCCGAGCTGCGGGGCACGAACGGCGCCGCCGCCCGTATGCTGGGTCTCCGCACCCTCTCGCCATGCCTACCGAGTCCTCCGCCCGCGCCTCCGGCCTGGTCGCCGTGGTCGTCGGCGCGCTCGCCGTCGCGGCCTACGCCGTGCTGGGCAGCCCGACCGGCGAGGACGGCCTGCCGACGGGGCGGATGGCGCTGGCCGCGCTGCTGGTGATCGTGGGCGTCGCGCTTCGGCACGAGCGCGGGCCGTCGTGGAGCCGGTTCGTCGCGGGGTTGCTGGCCGGCCTGATCGCCGCCGACCTGGTGCTCGGCTACGCGCTGGGCAGCGGCTAAGACCTCACCGCGGTGGGCGTGCCACGCCATCGGTCGCGCGAAGACCAGGGGAACACCGCCTCGCCCCGTTGGAGACCGTTCGCTCGTGCCTCTACCTTCTCGCTCTTCGCAAGGCCCCACGACTGATGCAGACCGACATCCACCCCGACTACCCGTTCATCCAGGTTGTCCTGGCCGACGGGACCGAGTTCACGACCCGGTCCACGATGGCCAAGGAGTACCGCTCCGAGGTCGACTCGTCCAACCACCCGTTCTACACGGGCAAGAAGACCATGGTGGACACGGCCGGCCGCGTCGAGAAGTTTATGCGCCGCTACGGCACCGACCAGGCCCAGCAGGCCGTCGCCGCCCAGGAGGAGGCCGCCGCCGACGACGCCGCCAGGGAGGCCGCCAAAGCCGCCGAGGTGGTAGGTGACAACATGCTGGAGTCGAAGACCATCGACAACCCGCCCGTTCTGGGCACGGCCAAGCCGCCGGCGTCGTCGCCCGACAACCCGGCGCGCGACACCGAGGACGACTAGCCTCGCTCGGCTCCGACAGTTCCCGAGGCGGGCGGCCCCAGGCTGCCCGCCTCGGTGCGTTTGTGGGCCAGAGCGTTCTCGCGTCAGCGCGGCATCCGCCCAGCGCGGCATTGGGCCAGCGACGGGCCGCCCAGCGACGGGCCGCCCAGCGACGCGCGGCCGGATGCACGTCTCGGGACTCGCCCGAGTTCGCTTGCAGCGGCGCCGCACGGCCGCTTCCGCACCGCCAGATTGAACGCAGCGCCGCACCCGGCGTTGGTGTCTCACGCTCCCCGCTTTCTCGTGCCTGAACTCAACGTCGTCCGCCTGATCACTGCCAAGCGCGACGGCGGCGCGCTCTCGCCCGACGACATCGGCGCGCTCATCCGCGCCTACACCGCCGGCGACGTGCCCGACTACCAGATGGCGGCGTTTCTGATGGCGGCGTTTCTCCAGGGCCTGGACGCCACCGAGGCGGCCGCGCTCACGCGCGCGATGCTGCACAGCGGCACCGTGCTGGACCTGTCCGACATCGACGGCGTCAAGGTGGACAAGCACTCGACCGGCGGCGTCGGCGACAAGGTGTCGCTCGTGCTGGCGCCGCTCGTGGCCGCGTGCGGCGTGCCCGTGCCCATGATTTCGGGCCGCGGCCTGGGCCACACCGGCGGTACGCTCGACAAGCTGGAGGCCATCCCGGGCTTCGACGTGTCGCTGTCGATTGAGCGCTACCGCGAGGTGTTGGCCGAGGTGGGCGCGGTATTGATCGGCCAGACGGGCGAGATCGCGCCGGCCGACAAAGAGCTCTACGGCCTGCGCGACGTCACCGGCACCGTCGAGTCGATCCCGCTCATCGCGGCCTCCATCCTGTCCAAGAAGCTGGCCGAGGGCATCGACGCGCTCGTGCTGGACGTCAAGGCGGGCCGGGGCGCATTTATGAAGGACGAGGCCCGAGCGCGCGAGCTGGCCGAGACGCTGGTGCGCGTCGGCCGCGAGTTCGGCACGCCGACCGTCGCCTTGCTGACCGACATGGACGTGCCCCTGGGCCGCGCCATCGGCAATGGCCCCGAGACGGCCGAGGCGATCTCGATCCTGAAGAACGAGACGCCCGCCGGCGGCGACTGCGCCGACGTGATCGAGGTGACGCTGGCGCTGGCCGGCGAGATGCTCTGCCTGGGCGACGCCGCGGATACCCCGGAGCAGGGACGCGGCCTGGCGACGGCCGCCCTGCGCGACGGCTGGGCGTTCGGCGTCTTCCAGGAGATCGTCCACGCCCAAGGCGGCGACCTGGCTGCGCTCGACGATCCGGCGTCACTGACGGGCGCGCCCGTCGCGACCGTCACCGCCGACCGCGCCGGCGTGGTCTCCGACCTCGACCCGCTAGCGCTCGGTCTGGCCGCCGTCGACCTGGGCGCCGGGCGCGCCAAGAAAGAGGACGACGTGGACCCGCGCGCCGGCATCGTGCTCCACGCCCGCCCGGGCGAGCGCGTCCAGCCCGGAGACACGTTGGCCCAGATTTACGCCAGCGACCCTGCCCGCGCCGACCCCGAGGCCGTCCGAGCGGCGTTCTCAGTCGCCGCGACCGCGCCGCCGCGCCGCCCGCTCGTGATGGACCGCTTCGACGGCGAGCGCTGGAGCGAGGGCACCCCAGCCCCGTAGGGGTTCTCCGCTGCCTCCGCCGGCGCGACAACCATTCGCGCGCTCTGTCGTAGCACCCCACACCCTGAGCCGCTGGGTACCTTCCGGCGCCTGTTCACCCGACCGACCAGCCCCATGTGGAAGCGTTTTAGCCGTCTCATCAAGTCCATGTTTGGCGGAGCCATCTCCGCCATGGAGGATCCCCGCTTGATCCTGGAGCAGAACATGCGGGAGCTGAACGACCAGGTCCCCAAGATGAACGAGAACATCGCGACCGTGAAAGCGAACGTGATCCTCCTCCAGAAAGAGCACCGCAAGTACACCGCCGAGCAGGCCTCGATCACCAGCAAGATCAAGGCCGCCATCAACGCCGGGCGCGACGACATCGCGCAGCGCTACGCGGTCCAGCTCCAGGGCATCAAGGACGCCCAGGCGCGCACGGCGGAGCAGTTGCAGTTTGCCGAGCAGGCCTACGACAAGTCGCTCCAGGTCAAAAAGGCCTTTATGCGCGAGCGCGAGAAAAAGATCAACGAGGCCAAGGAGGCCCTGCGCGCCCACGAGCGCGCCAAGTGGCAGGCCAAGATCGCCGACACGCTGGAGCAGTTCGAGGTCGCCGGCGTCGACCAGACGCACGACGAGATGATCACGCGCGTCAACGAGCAGTCGGCCAAGAACGAGGCGCGCATGGAGATGGCGCTCGACTCGATCGACACCGAGGCCATGCAGATCGAGGAGGACGCCCAGGAGCTCGAAGGCGCCGAGTTGGTCAAGCAGTTCAAGCTGGAGATGGGCCTGACCGAGGCCGCCCCCGAGGCCGCCCCCGAGGCCGCGCCCCAGATCCAGATCCCGGACGCCCCCGCCACCATCGGCCGCACCTCCACCGACCGCGACCGCACGCGCACCGAGTAACCGACGACGGCCCCAGCGGGGCGCGATCCCCGCCCATCCCGCAGCCCCCACCCGACATGGACAAGAACGAGTTCGAACGCCTCAAGGAGGAAGAGAAGGCCCACCTTCGCAAGCTCCGCGAGCTCAAGCAGACGCACCGCGGCGCCCAGCGCCAGGCGTCGACCGTGAAGGCGCTCAACGCGATGATGGACAACGGCCTGGACGCGACCAGCGCCGCCACCGACAAGCTGATGCGCGACGCGGCGCACGCCGAGGCCCGCTACGACCTGGCGCTCGACGGCACCGCGCCGGTCACCGGCAACACCGACGACCTCGACCGCGCCGACCTGGCCAAGGCCGAGGCCGAGGCGCTCGTCCGCCAGATGAAAGTCCAGATGGGCGCCGTCTCCGACCCGTCGATGACCGACGCGGCGCAGGCGGCAAGCGAGCCGAGTGCGCCCGCCTCGGCAAAGGCGTCGCCGGCGACCGGACCCGGGACGGACGCGCCTGGGACGGACACGCCCAAGACCATCGGCCGGACGCCCCTGCCCGACGAGCCGCCCCCGGCCGACCCCAGCGACAAGTCCATCGGACGGCCGAGGCGGGCCTAGCCGCTCCCTCCCTCTCCTGGCGCCCCGCCCCATGCCCGACGAGCCCATCAACTTTACCAAGGAGGCGTTCATGAGCCCAGTCAACCTGGGCTTTTTGATCATCGCCTTGGTGGCGGCCTTGCTGACGGGCGGGGTCGCGGCCAACATCCTGCTGGTGTTCGCCGCCGCCGCCGAGCTGCTCTACCTCGGCACGCTGCCCCGCAACGAGCGCTACAAGCGCGCCGTCCGCTCGCGCAAAGCCGAGGAGCACCGCAAGGCGCCCCAGGACCGCGAGGTGTTCCGCACGCTCGCCAAGGACGACCAGAAGCGCTACGTCCGCTTTCGGAACATGGAGAAGGCGATCAAGGACAACTACGCCAAGCTGCCGTACTCGTCCCAAGGCCTGCTCGACGCCCACCTCAAAAAGCTCGACGGCCTGCTCGACGCCCACCTCAACCTGTTGCAGCTCAAGGAGCGCTACGTCCAGTTCGCGCGCCGCACGGGCGAGAACGACATCGTGGACGCCATCTCGGGCCTCAAGACCGAGATGCAGTCCGACCCGCCGCGCGTGGCGGCCATCAAGCAGCGCCGCCTGTCGATCCTGGAAAAGCGGCTCGACCGGTTCAAGAAGGCGGGCGAGAACCTGGCCATCATTGAGGCCCAGCTCGAAACCATCGAGGACGTGGCGCGCTACGTCTACGAGCAGTCGCTGACGATGCAGAACCCCGAGGAGGTCTCGTTCCAGCTCGACACCTTGATGAACGAGGTCGAGGAGACCCAGCACTCGATGGAGGAGCTGGACTCGGTGATGGGCGTCGGCTCGCTCAACGAGACCGACCTCCAGGCGTTCGACGCGTCGCCCGCAGGCGAGGCCGACCGCATCGACCAGGGCTTGCTGGGCGACCTCGACGCCGAGCTAGAGCAGGCCACCCAGGCTGCCCGCCGCCAGCGCGAGCGGTAGGCCCGCGGCGCGAGACGAGGGCGGGACGCACATCGCCGTCCGAGCCCCGGCGTTTCGGGGCCGCCGCCCTCCGCGCCGATTCCTCTCCCTTGACTTCCACCCCGTCGTGCCCGACTTCCAGACGATCCAGACCGACATCGACGCCGACGGCGTCCTGACCCTCACCCTCGACCGGCCGGACGCGCTCAACGCGCTCAGCCAGCGGCTCGTCGCCGAGTTGAGCAAGGCCATGCGCATGGCGCGCCAGCCCGACGTGCGCGGCGTCGTGATCACCGGCGCGGGCGAGAAGGCCTTCGCCGCCGGCGCCGACATCTCGGAGTTCGCGGGCATGGAGCCGCTCGACGCCCACCGGTTCGCGGCGCGCGGCCAGGCTGTCTTTACGGCCATCGAGAACACGCCCAAGCCGGTCGTGGCTGCGGTCAACGGCTTCGCGCTCGGCGGCGGCTGCGAGTTGGCGATGGCCTGCCACCTCCGCGTCGCCACCGAGGCGGCCCAGTTCGGCCAGCCCGAGGTGCAGCTCGGCCTGATCGCGGGCTTCGGGGGCACGCAGCGCCTGCCCCGCTTGGTCGGGCGCGGCATCGCGGCCGAGATGCTGCTCACCGGCGACCGCATCTCGGCCCAGCGGGCCTACGAGGTGGGCCTGGTCAACCGCGTCGTCCCGGCCGCCGACCTGATCGAGACCGCCCGCCAGCTGGTCCTGACGATCGCGTCCAAGGCACCCGTCGCGGTCGCGATGACGCTCCAGGCGCTGCGCGCGGCCGAGCTGCCGATGCCCCAGGGCTTGCAGCAGGAGGCCGCGCTGTTCGCGCAGTGCGCCGCGACGGAGGACTTCGGCGAGGGCGTGATGGCCTTTCTCAACCGCGAGACGCCCGACTTTACCGGCCGCTGATGGCGCTCGCGCTGATCCTGCTGACGCTGGTGCTGAGCGCGTTCTTCTCCGGCTCGGAGATCGCGTTCGTGACCGCCAACCGCCTCAAGACCGAGGTCCGCGCGCGCCAGGCCGGCCGCCTCGGTCGCATCGTGCAGCAGTTCCTCGCCGACCCCGGCACGTTCCTGACCACGACGCTCGTCGGCAACAACGTGGCGCTCGTCGTGTACTCGACCCTGATGAGCCTGGCGCTGGAGCCGCCGCTCACCGCCGGCTTCGAGCGCCTGGGCCTGGAGGACCCCACGGGCTGGGTCCTGGCCGTGCAGACCTTGATCGCGGCGATCATCGTGCTGGTGATCGGCGAGGTGATCCCAAAGTCGCTCCTGCGCCAGCCCTCGGGCCGGATCCTGTTCGCCCTGGCCGGCCCGCTCAAACTGACGTACTGGCTGTTCTGGCCCGTCATCAAGATCGCCGGCGGCGTGAGCGGCCTGCTGGCCAAGTTCGCCGGCGCCGAGGCCGACACGTTCCAGCAGTTCTTGCGCCGCGACTTCGAGCTGGTGATCCGCGAAAGCCGCGAGACGGGCACGCTCGACCTGGACGAGGAGGAGTCCGAGATCCTGTCGAACGTGTTCGAGCTTCGGTCGCTGCGCGTCAAGGACTCCATGGTGCCCCGCACCGAGATCCAGGCCGTCGAGGAGGGCGCGTCCCTGGAGGAGGTCAGGCGCACGTTCATCGAGACCGGCTACAGCCGGATGCCGGTCTACCGCGAGAACATCGACCGGATCGTGGGCGTGGTGCTGGCCCACGACCTGTTCCACGCGCCCGCCTCGCTCGACGCCATCCTGCGCCCCGCGCGCGTCGTGCCGGACTCCAAGCCGGCCCGCGACTTGCTGTTCGAGTTCCTGCAGGGCGGCGCCACGCTGGCCGTCGCCGTGGACGAGTACGGCGGGACGGCGGGCATCGTGACGCTGGAGGACTTGCTCGAAGAGCTGTTCGGCGACATCCGCGACGAGCACGACCCGGCCGCGGCCCCAATCCGCCGCATCGACGACCGGACCGTGCTGGTGCACGGCCGCGTCGAACTCAGCGCGCTGGCCGACGAGACGGGCATCGTGCTCGAAGACGGCGACTTCGACACGATTGCGGGCTTCGTGCTCGCGCACATGGGCTCGGTGCCCGCCGAGCACGAAGGCTTCGAGTACGACGGCCACCTGTTCACGATCGTAAAAGCCAGCCCCAACCGCATCGAGGCCGTCCGCGTGGAGCGGATCTGACGGACCTGGACGCGCAGCCCGTCTCCCGTGCCCTTTCTAGCGCTCGACATCGGCAACTCGTCCGTCAAGGCGGCGACGTGGGACGGCGCGTGGTCTGACGTCGTTCGGTGGCCCAGCGACAACGCGGGTCTGGACGAGTGGGCCGAGCGGATGCGGCCGTTCCGAGACGTCGGCCGAGCAGGGCTCGCGTCCGTCGTGCCGCACATCGGCGCGCGCGTCGGCCGGGCGGCCAGAGCGGCGCTGGGTGCCGAGGTGGTCGAGGTGAGCGCCCAGCGTCCGCTGCCCTTCCGGATGGGCTACGCCACGCCCGCCACCGTGGGCGCGGACCGGCTGGCGGCGGCGGCGGCGGCGCACGCCTTTGCCCAGGGTCGCGCCGTCGTCGCGCTCGACGCCGGGACCGCGATCACGACGGAGGCCGTCACGGCCGAGCCTGCCTACCTGGGCGGGGCCATCGTGCCCGGCCCGGACCTGCTCCGCCGAGCCCTGGCCCGCGACACGGGCCAGCTTCCCGACGTGCCCTGGCCCGAGGCGCCGTCGCCCATCGGCGGCTCGACCGTCGAGGCCATCCAGGCCGGACTGGCCGTGCTCGTGGTGGACGGAGTCGCCGGTCTGCTGCGCCGCACGACACGTGCGCTCGGCGGCGACGTCGTGGTGGTGGCGACCGGCGGCTGGGCGCCGTGGCTGGCCGAGCACGTGCCGGAGATCGACCGCGTGGAGCCACTGCTGGTGCTGGAAGGCATCCGCCTGCTCACCGACCGCTGACGCGGCCCACCTCGGCGGCGCGCCCGAGGCGGGGGCCTGGGAGCCCAGGCGGCGCGCCGGGTGCGTCGTCAGCCTTTGCCTTCGAGGTCCAGCAGCGACTGGACGCGCGCGAGCACCATGTCGATGGCGACCTGGTTCTGGCCGCCGCGCGGGATGATCACGTCGGCGTGGCGCTTGGAGGGCTCGACAAACTCCAGGTGCATCGGGCGGACGGTGCGGCGGTACTGGGCCAGCACCGACTCCACCGAGCGGCCCCGCTCGTGGATGTCGCGCTCCATGCGCCGCATGAGCCGCACGTCGGGCGCCGCGTCGACGAACAGCTTGACGTCCATCCGGGCGCGGAGTGCCGGCTCGGCCAGGACCAGGATACCTTCGACCAAGATCACCGGCCGCGCCGCGATGGGCTCGGTCTCGGCCAGGCGGCTGTGCGTCTCGAAGCTGTAGGTCGGCTTCTCGATGCCGGCGCCGCCCATGAGCGCGTCCAGGTGGTCCACCATGAGGTCGGTCTCCAGCGCGTCCGGGTGGTCGAAGTTGTACCGGGCGCGCTGGTCGGGCGCCAGGTGATCGAGCGGCCGGTAGTAGGCGTCGTGATCCACGAGCGCGATTCGGCGCGGCCCGAAGCGCTCCATGATGCGGCGCTGGACGGTCGTTTTGCCTGAGCCGGAGCCTCCAGCAATCCCGATGACGACGGACATGAGCGAGGGGTGAGTCTGAGGGCGCCGTGAAAGAGGACTGGGCTGCCGCCCTGCCGCCAGGTCTACTCGTCGTCCTCCTCGCGGGCGCGCCGGGCGGCGACCGCCTCCGCCTCGGCCTGAGCGCGGGCCTTGCGGCGCGCGGCGCGGCGGCCTTCCCAGCCCGGGCTGGAGACCATCACGACGGTCCCTCCGCCCGCCTCGTTGACCTCCGACGCCTCCGGGTCCACCTCGTAGCCGTCGGGCGCCTCCCAGTCCTCCAGCGAGTCCACGCTGTCGGCCGTCTCGTTGACGATGTGCGCCACGAGGGATCCGCGCAGGTCCTTGATGCCGTGCGACACCGCGGTCCGCTCGCCTGCGTCGTCCTGGCGGAAGAACTTGAGCCGGATCATCCGGGCGTAGGTCTCGGCGTCGTCCCAGGCCGCCTCGTGGGTGCCGGGCAGGAGGTTCCAGACCGCCTGCCCCGTCAGCAGCTCGTTGAGCGTGGCCGAGAGCTTGCCCTTCCAGTACCCCGACACCTTGCCGAGGTCGCCGACCTTGGCGTCCATCTTGAGCCGGTAGTTCGGGATGAGGTCGTCCGGGCGGAGCAGGCCGAACAGGCCGGAAAAGATGATCCCGTTCTCCAGCAGGCGGCGCTGGGAGCCCGTCGGCAGGCCCGCGAAGTCCATCGCGCTGTACATCACGCCCGGGCCGTAGCGGTCGACGGCCGCCGTGAGCGGGCTGCGGTAGATGTCGCGCGTCACCTCGACGGCCTCCTCCAGCGTGTCGCCTTTGACGCCGAACAGCTTGTGGAGCTCGGCCTCGTCGGCTTGCTTGACCTGGGCTTGCAGCGCGTCGATGAGCGCGCGGCGCTCGGGATTGAGGTCCGAGAAGTAGTTGAAGGTGTTCGACGAGCGGTAGTCGAACATGTCGGGAGCGAGCGGGTTGCCGCCGGCCGCCTTGCCCTCCGCGCTCGGGAGGAGAATGGAAAAACGCACAGAGAGTGGGTGTGGGCGCCGAGGCGCGAGAAGGGCTAGGCGCCGCGTCGGGATCGGGCTTGATCGATCAGGGCGTCGGCCTCGGTGAGCAGAGACTCGGCCTGCTGCCGAGCGTCCGCGACCAGAGCGTCGGCCTGGGCGCGAGCGTCGCTGGACGTGCCCGTGCCGTCCATGCGGTCGACGATGGCCGCCAGGTCCCCCGCGATGCGGTCGATGAGGTAGGCCGCGCGCCGGCGCAGCTGTCGCCCTTCGTCGGGTGCGAGCAGCAGCCCAAAGGTGAGCCCTGCGGCACTGCCGACGAGGAAGCCCCAGATGGAGGCGCGGGCGGCTCGACTACGCTGGCTCATGATGTCTCGGCGGGTAGGTGCTCAGGAGGTGGCAAGATAGCAGCCTCCGCGGGCCCACCCCACGGGCGGAACCGGAAACAGGCCGCCTCCACAGCGGGAGACGGCCTGGCCTGGCGAACCCGGAAGCGAGGGCCGGTCTCAAACGAGAGGGTCGGCCCCGGCGCTAGCGGTTCTTCTTCTTGTGACGGTTCTTGCGGAGGCGCTTCTTCCGCTTGTGGGTGGCGATTTTGTGGCGCTTGCGCTTCTTTCCGCAGGGCATGAGTCTCGGGGCAGGTGAAAAACTGTTGTCACAGCGTAGAGGGCAAAGGTAGGGCCACCGAGGCACCGCCGGCGCGTCACGGCCGAATCTGGCCGGCGCTTCACGGATTAGGGCCGCCTACGGCTTCCCGCGCCGCCCTCCCGAGGCGGGCCGACGGCTTCCCACGCAGCTCCGTACCGAATCGGGTACAGCCCTGTCCCGCGTGGTAGACATCCGTCCCGGAATCCGGCACCGTCAGGGCCGAACGCGCCGGATCCGGAGTGTCCGGTGTGGTTGGCACGCCAATTGTCAAGGATTCGATCACGCCCCCGAAGCGCTCGGCGCGGGGGGGCGGGAAGAGCGATACCGTGCGCACAACAAGGCTTCGGCCGCGCACCGCCGGGCGGACACGTAAGGGTGAGCGTGTCCGCCCGGCTTTTTTGTGCCCTACCGTCACGCTCCGCCTCGGCGTAGTCTTGGAGATGGCCCGCACGCATGGACCCGCCGTTCTGATCGCTGCCCTCGTCGCGCTCTCGGCGTGCGCTCCGCGCCTGAGCCCGCCGTACCGCGACTACCAGCCGGTCTCGGCACAGGCCGAGCCGGCCGACCGCACGCGCGTGCTCACCGAGGCGGCGGCGGCGGCCGGCTGGAGCGTCGCGCCCAGCCTCGACCCGGCAATCGTGTCCACGGCGCCACGCCGCGTCGCGTCGTCGCTGCTGTCTCGGACGGACGCCTCGGTGGATCTGGTGCCCCTGGCAGGCGGCTTCGTGCGGGTCGCGATCCGGGCCGAGAAGCGGTCCACGATCTTTCGCAGCCGCTCCAAGGTGTACGCGCTGAGCCCCCGCCTTCGGGACGAGATCCTGGGCGAGCTGACGGCAGCGTTGCGCGACCGCGGCCTGGTGCCGCTCGGCACGCCGCGCGACCGCGATGAAGACGCGACGGAGTAGGGACTCCGGGTGCGTGTCGTACGTTGTGTCTCCAGCGCCGGCAATGGCGCCTGTTCTTTGGGGATGACTTGGTTTCGACGAGAGACGTGTGCGGCAGGCCGCGCGCCGGGTGGTGTTCAGTACGCCCGTGACCTCCACTGAACCGCAATTGTAGCTGCGAACGACTACTCTTACTCGCTGGCCGCGTAACCACGCCGCTAGCTGTCTCGCACGGCGGATGCTCATAATCGCTGCGCGAGACACCGACTAGAATGAGCTGGTCCCGGAGCCTCCGGCTGAGGCAAAGGGACGAGAACCAATCAGCCTGCGTTCATCCGGAAGCCCGTCGCAGGGCCATGTCGGGCGAGCAAAGACTTAGAATACGGCGACTACGCTCGTAGACGCCTGGACTGTAGCGCCTCTCGGACCCGGGTTCGATTCCCGGCATCTCCACCTTGGCGAGGTCTCCTCGCCACACCGCCTCGGCGCGACTTTGGTCGGGCCGGGGCGGTGTTGGTTCGCCATGCCTGGACGCCCGCCCTGCTCGCCTCGGTCGCGCCGCCGAGGTGGGCACGGTCTAGCGGAGCGCGAACGCAAACGGGTGCACCGGCCCACTCCCCTTGGTCCGGAGCAAAGCAGCAACGACCGTCAGCGTCCAGGTCGAGTCGGCCAGGTCGTCGACCAGCAGCACCGGTTGGCCGCGGAACGCGTCGGGGACCGCGGAGGCGTAGGCGCCACGCAGGTTCTCCAGGCGGAAGTGGCTGTTGGACTGCTCGCTCTGGGGCTCCTTGTCGCGCACCGCGCCGACGGCCGACACGAACGGAAGGCCCAGCGCCTCCGCCAGCCGCGCCGCAGCCTCCGGCACCACCTCGGGCCGAGCGCGCGAGGGCACGCACGTCACCCAGGTGGGCGCCGGCGACGGCCGCCAGCGGTCGCGCACGAGCGCCGCCGCGGCATCGACCAGATCGCCGGCCAGGTGGCCGGACTCTCGGCCCTGAGCCACCATCCGCCCCCAGCCGGGCTCGTTGTAGAACGCCAGCGCCTGGCCCGTCTCGGCGCGGACCGCCTCGGGCAGCCGGGTCCGGTCGGGCTTTTGCTTGCGGGGCGGGATGGGCAACGCCGAGTCGTCCAGGAACGCGGCCGCGCGGCGGACGAGGGCGGGGTCCGGCTCCTCCGACAGCAAGGGATGCCCGACGCACACCTCGCACCGGCCGCAGGGCGCGGCGTCGGGGTCGTCGAGGGCGTCGCGCAGAAACGCCATCAGGCAGCGGCCGCCGTCCATGTAGCGGTCGAGCTGGTCGCGCTCCGACTGGCGAATCGCCGTCAGGGCCTGCTGCCGCTCCAGGTCGGCGGCGTAGGCCACGCCCGTCGCCACCCACTTGCGGCCGTCGCGCGCGACCGGCGACGGGTCCTCCACGTCGAGCCGCTTGAGCACCTTCCCGATCTGGCCTCCGCTAAGGTTGAGCGCGCCCTGAAGCTCGCTCGTCGTCATCCCGCCCGACTCGCCGAGCGCGCCCAAAACCGCGTCCACGTCGTGAGCCGGCGGAAACGCCGAGTCGATAAAGTAGTCCGTGATCCGGTCGTCCTCCGCCCCGCTCAGCAGCACGCCGTAGGCGTCGGCGACCGCGCGCCCGGCGCGGCCGACCTGCTGGTAGTACGCCACGACGGAGCCTGGCCGCTGGTAGTGCACCACGAATCCCAGGTCGGGCTTGTCGAAGCCCATGCCGAGCGCGCTCGTCGCCACCAGGGCCTTGACGCTGTTGGACAGCAGCCGCTCCTCGAGCGCCTCGCGCGCGTCGGTCGGCTGGCTGCCGTAGTACGGCTCAGCGTCGACGTCTTGCGACTGGAGCCAGGCGCTCACGCGGTGCGCGTCCCGGACCGTCCGCACGTAGACGATGCCGTTGCCGTCGATCCCGGGCAGGTGGCCCGCCAGCCAGGCCAGCCGCTCGGCCGGGCGCGGCAGCCGCGTCGCCTGCAGCCGCAGCGACGACCGACCCAGCCCGCCTCGGATGGTCTGGACGCCGTCGCCCAGTTGGGCCGTCACGTCCTGGACCACGCGGTCGTTCGCCGTCGCGGTCGTGGCGAGCACGGCGACCGACGGCGGAAGCGTCTGGAGCACGCGGACGATGCGCTGGTAGTCGGGCCGGAAGTCGTGGCCCCAGTCCGAGATGCAGTGCGCCTCATCGACCACGAACAGGCCCACCTTGCTCGCCACGCGGTCCAGCACGTTTTGGCGGAAGGCGCCGTTGGCGAGCCGCTCCGGCGAGATCAGGAGCACGTCGAGCGTGCCCTCGGCGATGCGGCGCTCGACGTCGTCCCAGGCGTCGCGGTTCGTCGAGTTGATGGCCGCCGCGCGCACGCCGATCCGCTCGGCGGCCTGGATCTGGTTGCGCATCAGCGCCAGCAGCGGCGACACCAGCAGCGTCGGGCCGGCGCCCCGCTCGCGCAGCAGCCGCGTCGCCAGAAAGTAGACGACGCTCTTGCCCCAGCCGGTCCGCTGGACCACGAGCAGGCGCGCGCGGTCGTGGACCAGCAGCCGGATGGCCTCCCACTGTCCGTCGCGGAACTCAGCGGTCTCGTCGCCGAGCGACTGGCGGAGAAGGGCGAGGGCGGTGGCGCGCATGGAGTCCATGCCCGAGACTACGCCCGCCGCCGACCCAGCGCGGGCCTGCGGCGGCTCTGCCCGCCTCGGTGCCGAGGCCGGGCGACCAGTGGCTACGCCGGCACCGGAAACCCCCGGTCGCGCATCAGCGGCTCAATGCCTGCGGCGCGGCCCCGGAACTCGCGGTACGCCTCGCCCGGGTCGACGGCGTTGCGGGGCGCGAACAGCAGCGCCACCATCCGCGCCGCCAGTGCCGCGTCGTAGTGCCCGCCGGGTGCTTGGGCGAACGCCTCGACGGCGTCGGCCGTCAGCACATCGGCCCACAAGTAGCTGTAGTAGCCCGCCGCGTAGCCCTCGCCCGAAAAGACGTGGGCGAAGTGCGGCGTCCGGTGGCGCATGCCCACCTCCGCCGGCATGCCGAGGCGGGCCAGGGCGGCGCGCTCGAACGCGGCGGGGTCGAGATCGGTGTAGTCGTGCAGGGTGTGGAGGTCGAGGTCCACGAGTGCCGAGGCGAGGTACTCGACGGTCGCGTGCCCCTGGTTGAAGGTCGCCGCCCGGCGGACCTTCTCGACCAGCGCCGCGGGCATCGACTCGCCCGTCTCGACGTGGACCAAAAAGCGCTCCACGACTGGATCGGTCAAGAGCCAGCGCTCCAGCAGCTGGCTCTGAAACTCGACAAAGTCGCGGACGACGGTGTCGAGCGTCGGGTAGTCGGCGCGCGAGGTCAGGGAGTGCAGCGCGTGGCCGAACTCGTGGAACAGCGTCTCCGCGTTGTCCCACGACACCAGCACCGGCTCGCCGGCGGGGCCCGGCACAAAGTTGGAGTTGTTGGACGACAGCACCGTCTCCGGGCCGGCCACCGTCGAGTGGCTGCGGTACGTCGTGGCCCAGGCGCCGGAGCGCTTGCCCGCCCGAGCGAACGGGTCGAGGTACCACAGACCGACGTGGGCGCCCGTCCCGCGGTCGGTGACCTCGAAGACGGTCACGTCCGGGTGGAAGACCGGGACCGAGCCGTCGGTGACGGCCGCGAACTCAAGGCCGAACAGCTCGCCCGCGACCCAGTGCATGGCCTGGTTCAGCTTGTCGAGTTGCAAGTAGGGCTCGACCTCGCCCGCGTCCAGGGCGTAGCGCTGCTGGCGGACGATCTCGGCGTAGTAGAGGTAATCCCAGGGCTCGATGGTGATCGTGTCGCCGGCCTGGTCAGCGATCTCCTGCATGTCGGCCACCTCCTGCTCGACGCGGGCGACGGCGGCGGGCCAGATCGCCAGCATCAGGTCGCGCGCGCGCGCGGGCGTCTTGGCCATGCGGTCCTCGAGCCGCCAGTCGGCATAGGTGTCGTAGCCCAGCAGGCCGACGCGCTCGTGGCGCAGCGCCAGGATCTCGGCGATGATCGCGTTCGTGTCGTTCTCGTCGCCGTTGTCGCCCCGGCGTGTGAACGCCTGCCAGACCGTCTCGCGGAGGGCGCGGTGGTCAGAGAACGTCAGAAAGGGGTCCACGGACGACCGGGTGTTAAGCACGGCGTACGCGCCCGCGCGTCCGCGCTCTTGTGCCGCGACGGCCGCCGCCGCGACAAAGCCGTCGGGCAGACCGCCGAGTTGGTCGGCGCGGAGGTAGGTCACGGTGCCCTCCTCGTCGGCCAGGACGCGGTCGCTGAAGGCGGTGTACAGCTCGGCCAGGCGCTGCTCGATGGCAGCGTAGCGCGCCTTGGCTGTCCCGGTCAGCGTGGCGCCGTTGCGCGTGAAGCCGTCGCTCACCAGCTCCACCAGCCGCACCTGCTCGGGCGTCAGATCCAGCGACTGCCGGGCCTGGTGGACGGCGGCGACGCGGGCGTAGAGATCGGCGTTCTGGACAACCTGGGAGGTGTGCGCCGCCAGCCGAGGCTCGACCCGGGCCTGGACGTCCCGAAACTCTGGACTGGACAGGTTGGCCGACCAGACGCCGTAGGTCGCGAGCACGCGGTCGAGCGTCCGGCCGGCGCGCTCCAGCGCCACGACGGTGTTCTCGAACGTCGGCGGCGCCGGGTCGCGAGCGATGGCGTCGACCTCGGCCAGGTGCTCGGCCATGCCCGCCTCGATGGCGTCGCCGAGGTGGGCCAGGTCCATCCGGTCGAAGGCCAGGACGCCGCCGTAGGGGCCTGTCCACTCGGCCAGGAGCGGGTTGGCCGCACGGGCGTCAGCGAGCGAGGGGTCGAGGTCAGCGTGCATGGTTCGGGAGGAGCGGACGGGCTCAACGGCGCCGCGCCGGTCGCGGTGCCGCGCGGGTGGCCACAACCGACGCAGGGGCAGCCCGGAGGCTGCCCCTGCTGGACGGAGCGGCGCGCGCCGCTGGTACGCCTGCGCGCGCCGAGGCGGAGCTAGCTGGCGGCCAGCATCCGCACGGCGTCCGCCAGCATCCGCACCTTGGCGGCGTCGCTGGAACCGGCGGCGCTGAGCGTCCCGGCGAGCGCGGCGAGCGCCGACTGCCGGGCCGCGCCCGACATGCCCTCGGCCGACGACAGCCCGGCGCGGACGGCCGCGAGGCGGTCCATCGGCAAGCCGCCGGAGCGCTCCAGCTGGTCGGCGTAGGCGCGAGCGAGCGCGAACGACGGCGGCCACTCGTACTTGGGCTGGCCCTGGGCGTTGAGCAGGTCGAGGCGGACCGACTTGGCGGCGTCGATCTCGTTCTGCGACAGGTACCCGCTCGGCGCCAGCTCGAACACGTCCAGGCCGCGCGCGATCTCCGAGCTCACGATCAGGCCGTTGTACCAGTACACCGACCACGAGCCGCCCATCTGGAACTCGTCCGCGTCGATGGGCCCGCGGTCGTGGAACGCGATCTCGACGGGGTTGGCGGCGTCGGTCCAGTCGAAGATCGAGATGCCGCCCTGGTACCAGGCCTGCACCATCACGTCGCGCCCCGGAATCGGGATCAGCGAGCCGTTGTGGGCCACGCAGTTCTCCTCCGTCGTCTGGGCGGCGGGCATCTTGTAGTAGCTCTGGAAGTCCATCTCGCCGTCCGCGACCGCGAAGATGGCGTTCGCGCCCCACTCGTAGGGGTCGTCGGCGCGGCACTTGGGCTGGCCGCCGCCGCCCCACTCGTCGGTGAAGAGGACCTTGGAGCCGTCGTTGTTGAACGTGGCCGAGTGCCAGTACGCGAAGTTGGAATCCGCGACCGCGTCCAGGCGGCGCGGCTGGGCGGGGTCCGAGATGTCGAGCAGCAGGCCGTAGCCTTCGCACGCGCCGCCGGCCAGCCCGAGCGCCGGGTACAGCGTGATGTCGTGGCACTGGTCAGGGCCGGGCCGCTCCGACGCGTCCGTCTCGTCGGGCTCGCCGAAGCGCTCGGCCAGCAGCGCCGGCAGGCGCTCGCGCAGCCGCGTACTGTCGGCCGCCGTCGGCGTGGGGTCGCCGCCTCGCTCCTCGACCACCTGGGTCATGAACTGGGCCACGAAGCCGTCGGGCAGGACGCGGTCCTGGCCGAAAAAGTAGACCACGAACTTGCCGTCGGCGCGGGCCTGCTCGATCTCGGCCAGGTCGGCCGGCGCCAGGCCGTGCGTCGGGGGCGCCTCGAGCCCGTCGAAGATGCGGGGCGACGTGACAATGGCCGCCTCGGTCGGCGCGTCGAGGGGGACGCGGATCACCTCGATGCGGAACAGCGCCGTCTCGGGGTCCTCGCCCGGAGCGCCGGACGAGCAGCCCGGCAGCTCGTCGGCCGGGCGGACGGGCGCCGAGCCCGAGATGTAGACGTAGACGTTCTCGTCGTCGTCGGGGTCTTTCAGCAGCGAGTGCGTGTGCGAGCCGCGGCAGGTCTGGACGTTGGCGACGTACTCAGGCTCGCGCACGTTCGAGATGTCGAAGATGCGCAGCCCGCGCAGCCGGTCCGGGCTGACGGTCTCACTGACGCCTTCCGTGCCGCAGTCCAGGCGGCCGCCCAGGCCCTCGCCCGACACGAACATCAGGTTGCCGTAGACCGAGACGTCGCTCTGGGACGCCGGGCACACGTACTCCGTGACCAGTTGCGGCCGGCTCGGGTCGGCCAGGTCCCAGACCATGATGCCGTTGTAGTTGCCCTGGAACGCGTACGTCCCCTGAAACGCCAGGTCCGAGTTGGTTTTGCCGACGAACGCCTCCGGCGGCGCCGTGGACGACAGCTTGCTCAGGTTCCACATGGCCTCCTCAGCGTCGAACAAGCCGGCGCGCAGGCCCACGCGCGTGTTCGGGGCCGGCGTCGGGGCCGGCAGCGCCATCGTGCGCTGCAGGACCGCAGGAGGCCCGTCGGAGGTCATCGGCGCCGACGGCGCACACGCGGCGACGGCGAGCGCCAGGCCGAGAGGAAGCGCCCAAAGGCGAAGAGAGTGGGTCATGGCAGGGGTGGGTGGGCGGAAAAAGGGCTAGTCGGCGATCTCCTGGAGCATCAGCTCCATGCGTGCGATCTCGGTTTCCTGGTCGACGTTGATGTCCGAGGCCAGCTTGAAGGCCTCGTCGTCCAGGGCCCCGCCGTCGGTGCCGAACAGGACATCGGCCATGGCGATGGCGCCGCCGTGGTGCTGGATCATGTAGCGCAGGAACAGGCGGTCGAAGTCGCGGCCTCGGGCGGCGTCCAGCTCGACGAGCTGGGCCTGGGAAAGCATCCCGGGCATGGAGCTGTGGTCCATCGCGCCGTGATTCATGGCGCCGTGATTCATGGCGCCGTGATTCATCGCCGCGTGGTCCATGCGGCCTGCCTCGGCCTCGTCGCCGGCCGAGTCGCCGGGGTCCATGGTGCTGTGGTCCATGCCCGCGTGGTCCATCCCGTCGTGATCCATCCCGCCGCGGTCCGTGCCTGGCTGGTCGGCGCCCGGCGGGCTCTCCATCGTCACCGTCAGCGTCAGCCCGTCGACCTGGGGCACGGGCACGGGCAGCCCGCGCGAGCGCAACCAGCGCTGCATCGACTCGATCTCGTCGTTCTGAGCGTTGATGATGCGGGCGGCCAACCGCTGGACGGCTGGGCTGGCGCCGTGCGTGGGCGCGAGTCGCGACATCACGAGGGCCTGGGCGTGGTGCCCGATCATGCCCGTCATAAAGTCCGCGTCGGCCGGGCTGACCTCGGCACGGGCGGCGCGCTGGCGTTGCCAGTAGAGCGCCTCCAGATCGGCGTTGGCCGTCCCGGCCGAGGCGGCGGCCGAGGCGGGCGGTGCCGGCGCGGCCACGTTGGGCGCCGACGCGGCGCAGCCAGCCAGCAGCCAGGCGAGAACGGCAAAGCCGAGGACGGCGCGATACGTCATGGGGTGCCAAGAGGGGGCGCACCCAATGTAGGGGAATCCTCTCACCGTCGGCGCATCCGCGTCGGCGGGGACACTGGCGCCTGCGCCGGCGTTCGCGGGTCCCCGCCCGCACCCCTATGGACGCCTCTGTCGCTTTCCCCTGCCTCGGCCCCGACCAGATCGACCGCGTGCGCCAGGCCGGCCGCGAACGCGCTGTGCGCCAAGGCGAGACCCTGTTCCGCGAGGGCGACGACGCGTACAGCTTCTACGTGGTCCTGGACGGCACGGCGATGGTCTACGAGGACCTCGACTGCGAGCGTGCGCTGTCGTCGGAGCCCATCGGGCCGGGGCAGTTCTTGGGCGAGGTGGGCCTGCTGCTGGGCGAGGCCGTCTACGCGACGGCGCGCGTCGAGGCCGACGGGCGCGTCCTGGAGGTGGATCCCGAGCGCTTCCGCGACCTCATGGGCGCCGACACCGACCTGGCGGAGGTCGTGCTCAAGGCATTTACCGCGCGGCGCGGCTTCGTCTCCGACAGCGGCGCAGGGTTGCAGATGGTCGGCGCCCAGACCGACCCCGACGCCGCGCGGATCGCCGAGTTCTCGCGCCGCAACTACCTCCCCTTCCGCTGGCTCGACCCCGAGACCGACGCCGACGAGGCCGAGCGCGTCCTGCACGCACACGGCCGGTCGCTGGACGATCTCGACGGCCCCGTCGTGCTGTGGGGCTCCGAGACGATCCTGGACAACCCGTCGCTGCTGGAGGTGGCGCGCGCGGTCGGCATCGGGCGCGAGCCCGATTCAGACACCGTCGCCGACCTGGTGATCGTGGGCGCGGGGCCGGCCGGGCTGGCGGCGGCCGTCTACGGCGCGTCCGAAGGGCTCGACACGGTCCTGATCGACGAGATGGGCGCGGGTGGGCAGGCGAGTTGGTCCTCGCGCATCGAGAACTACCTCGGCTTTCCGGCAGGCCTGTCGGGAACGGAACTCGCGACCCGGGCCACGCTGCAGGCTCGCAAGTTTGGCGCCCGCTTCGTGACGCCGCACCGGGCCCAGGCGCTGCAGCGCGACGGCGACGGCTATGCGGTCGTGCTGAACGGCGGAGAAACCGTGCGCGGCCGGGCGATTGTGCTGGCGACGGGCGCGCACTACCGCCGGCTACCCGTCCGCGGTCTCCGCCCGCTCGAAGGCGCCGGCATCTACTACGCGGCGACCGACATGGAAGCGCGGGGCTGCCTCGACGCGACGGCCGTGGTGGTGGGCGGCGGCAACTCGGCCGGGCAGGCGGCCATGTTCTTGTCCGAGCGCGCCGCCCGAGTGCTGCTGCTGGTGCGCGGCGACGGCCTGACCGAGAGCATGAGCAGCTACCTGTCCGAGCGAATCGAGGCCTCGGAGCGGGTCGAGCTGCGCACCCACACCGAGGTCACCGCCCTGGAACGCACCGACGGCGACCATCCGGCGCTGGCCGGGGTCACGATCGAGCACAACGAGACCGGCGCGACCGAGCGCGTCGAGACGCCGGCGCTGTTCGTGTTTATCGGCGCGGAGCCGTGCACGACCTGGCTCGAACCCGGACGGGGCAGCGACGCCCTCGGCCTGGCCCTGGACGGCCACGGCTTTATCGAGACCGGCTCGTCGGTCCGAGACCTCGACCCGGCGCTGTGGCCCGACGGCGAGCGCCCGACGACGTTCGAGACCAGCCTGCCGGGCGTGTTCGCCGTCGGCGACGTGCGCGCGGGCTCGACCAAGCGCGTCGCCGGGGCCGTCGGCGAGGGCGCGGTGACGGTCAAGGCCGTGCACGGGCGCCTGGCGATGACGCACACGCCCCAAGACTAGAGACCCAGGCCGCCTCGGTGGCGGGCGGGACCGCCTCGGTCGCGGGCTGGGCCAATCGGGCTGCCTCGGCTGGAGGAGCCCCGGCGCAGCGGTAGCGCGCCGGGGCAGCACTCAGGAGGTCGGCGGAGCGACCGAGGCGGGGACGGCCAGTCTCGGGCCACGCGCGGCTAGACTGCGCCAGCCCCCACCGCCGTGCTCCGAAAGATTCTCCACGTCGACATGGACGCGTTTTACACGTCCGTCGAGCAGCGCGACAACCCCGCGCTGCGCGGGCGCCCCGTCGTGGTGGGCAGCAACAGCGACCGCGGCGTCGTGGCCGCGGCCAGCTACGAGGCGCGCCCGTTCGGCATCCACAGCGCCATGCCGATGGCCTGGGCGCGCCGCCGGTGCCCCGACCTGGTGATCGTGCCTGCCCGGTTCGCGGTCTACAAAGAGGTCAGCGCCCAGGTGCGCGCCGTGTTCGACCGCTACTCGGACCTGGTCGAGCCGATGTCGCTGGACGAGGCCTACCTCGACGTCACCGAACCTCTGGCTGGCCCGGCCTCCGGCACCCTGGTCGCCCAGGCCATCCGCGCCGAGATCGCGAGCTTGACCGGGCTGACGGCGTCGGCGGGCGTGTCGTTTGGGAAGTTCCTGGCCAAGACGGCGTCGGGCCTGGCCAAGCCCGACGGCTTGCGCGTCATCACGCCCGAGCAGGCGCCGGCCGTCGTGGCGGGGCTGGCCGTCGAGGACGTGCACGGCGTCGGGCCGGCGACGGCGGCGCGCCTGCACGCGCTCGGCATCCGCACCGGCGCCGACCTGCAGGCGTGGGACGCGGACGACCTGGAAGCTCGGCTGGGCAAGACGGGCCGGTGGCTGGGGCGCATCGCTCGGTGCCAGGACACCCGCCCGGTGCGCTCGCACCGCGTCCGCAAGTCGGTCGGGGTCGAGCGGACGTTCGCGCGCGACGAGCGCGGCGCGCCGGCGCTGGCGGCACGCTTGGCGCCCCTCGCGGCCGAGCTCGCCCAGCGGTTGGAGCGCCACGGGGTGGCGGGCAGGACGGTCACGCTCAAGATCAAGAGCAGCGCCTTTGTGATCACCTCGCGCAGCACGACGCTCGCCGCCGCGGTCGCCGTGGAGACCGACCTGCTGCGCATCGGGCTGGCGCTGCTGCACCGCCCCGCGCCGCCTCCGCACGCGGTCCGCCTGATTGGCCTGGCGGTCTCGGGCTTGGTCGATGCCCGCTCGGGCCGCCAGCTCGCGTTCCCGTTCGCCCTTCCGGACGCCCACGCCGTCGAGCCCGCCGAGCCGCTGCGCGCCCGCTCGCCGTTCTAGCCGCCTCCCGGTCCGCCTCGGCAGCCTCCGCCTCGGCGCCGAGGCGGGACGAGCCGGTGGCTAGAGCGGGAGGTGCGCGCTGCGGCCCACCACGACGGTCACGGCCAGCACCAGCAGCACGGCGTGCACCGGCAGTGCCTTGTAGTCGCGCTGCTCGGCGTGCGCGATGGCGGCCCCGATGGCGACGCATCCCAGCCCCAGCGCCGCCCACGGCACCAGGTCGGGCGCCACGCCCAGCATCCGCGGCACGATCAGCCCGATGGCTCCGAGCACCTCGGCGAGGCCGATGGCCTTGACCGTGATGGGCCGGTACGGCTGCAGCGCAGGCATCCGCCCCAGCAGCTCGTCCTTGGAGCGGACCAGCTTGACGGCGCCCGAGGCCAAAAAGACCCCAGCGAGCAGGATCTGAGCGATCCACAGGACAACGTTCATCGAGCAGAGGCGAGTCGGGAAAGCCGAACGATACGGGCAGACGGTGCCTCGGGACCAACCTGCGCGGGCTCTGCGGACCTTTCCTACGGCCTGTCGGTAGAACTGGCGAGTCATCGGACTCAACCCCTCTTCTCACCTACCCCTCGACTACCATGATTGGTGGACTCATCTTCTGGATTATCATCGGCGCCGTCGCCGGCTTCCTCGCAGAGAAAATCATGAACGCGAACATGGGTTTGCTCATGAACATCGTGCTCGGCATTGTGGGCGCGCTCGTGGGCGGCTTTCTCATCACCCAGATCCTGGGCTTCGGTGACGGCGAAGGCTTGATCGAGAGCATCGTCGTGGCCACGCTCGGAGCGATCTTGGTGGTCTGGGTCGCCAACAAGCTCAAGGGCCGTTCGGTGGTGTAACGCCACGCGTTGCTCCGTCCTTCGCGGGCGGGCCGTTCGGCACCGCCGCTCGGTCCGCCCGTTTCTCGTCTCCCCCCTCGCCCTGTGCGCGCGCTTTCCTTTGTCCTGCTCGCCGTTCTCGCGGTCGCCGCGTGCGACGACGAGCCCACCGACCCGGCCCAGACGGTCCCCATCGCCGAGGCCGAGGTGGAGCGCTTCCGCGCCGAGATCTTCCAGGAGACGCTGGGCCTGGACGCCGACCTGGCCCGCCTCGAGCAGGAAGCCGCCGGCGCCGACTCGCTCACGCGCGTCGCCTACGACCCCGTCCTGAACCGGCTCCGCGCCGACCGCCAGCGCCTCCAGGTGCGGCTGGACAGCCTGCGGCCGGTGCCCCGGGCGCGGTTCGACACGACCCGGGTGCAGGTCCGCGCCCAGACGGCACAGCTGAGTGCCTCGCTGCGTCGCGCCCGCTACGATGCCGCGCCCACCTTCGCCTCGCTCCAGACCGCGACGGCGCGCGGCGTGGCCGATCTCAACGCCCGGCTGGCGCAGTTCCAGCCCTACGCTGCCGCCGACACGACGGGCGCGCTCCAGCGCGACATCGACGCGCTGGCCGCCGACCGCGACCGCCTGCTGGCTCGCCTCGGCGCCTACCCGGACACGTCCGCAACGCAGTACGCGCCGCTGCGCGAGACCATCACGGCCGGCCTGCTGTCGCTCGACAGCCGCGCCGACGGGCTGGCGGCCGACACGACGTCTGAGGCCGAGAGCCGACCCGACGCCTAGCCCGCCTCGGGTGGGCGCTGGCCCCTCGCGGCTGCCGAGGCGGGCCTAGCTGCCGCTCTCGACCATCTCGACGCCCCAGGCCACCAGCGCCTCCGCTTCCTCGGCGCTCGTGGCCTCCGAGTAGACGCGCAGCACGGGCTCGGTGCCCGACGGCCGGAACAGCAGCCAGCCGCCGTCGACGCGGAACTTGAAGCCGTCGAGCGTCTCCGTCTGGGTCACCGGCTTGCCGCCGACCGTCAGCAAGCCCTCGTCGGCGAGCGTGGCCAGCACCTGCTGCTTGCGCTCAGGCGTCGTGTGCAAGTCGGTGCGCGCTTGGTAGTGCGGGCCGAACTCGTCCATCAGCTCGCGCACCAGGCCCGAGAGCGTCCGCTCGCGCTTGACCATCATCTCGGCGACGGTGAGCCCGATGTAGAGCCCGTCGCGCTCGGGAATGTGGCCCTTGACGGCCATCCCACCCGACTCCTCGCCGCCCACCAACACGTCGCCGTCCACGATCCGGGCGCCGATGTACTTGAAGCCGATGGCCGTGGTCTGGACCGCGAGCCCGTACGCCTCGCCCATCCGGTCCAGCATGTCGGTCGTGGAAAACGTCTTGACGATGTCGCCCGAGAGCCCCTTTTCCTGGTGGAGGTACTTGACCAAGAGCGCCAGGATCTTGTGGGAGTCCACGAACTGGCCCTCCTCATCGACCAGCCCGATGCGGTCGGCGTCGCCGTCGGTCGCTAAGCCCAGCGCGCAGTGGTCGTCGGCGACGGTCTTGAGCAGCTCGGCCAGGTTGCGCTCGATCGGTTCGGGCGCCTGGCCGTGCATTCCAGGGTTGAGCTCGTGGCCCAGCTCGGTCACGCGCGGCTTGCCGAGCAGTTCGGTCACGACGCCCTGGCCCGCGCCGTACATGGCGTCGTAGGCGACGCGCGTGCCGGCCTCTTTGATGCCCTCGATGTCGATGCGCTCACGCAGCAGTTGGACGTAGTCGGCCTGGAGGTCGAAGGTCTCGATCAGGCCTTCGGCGACCAGGTCCGCGAAGGGGCGGAGCTCTGCCGTGTCGCTGCCCGAGGCCAGACGCGCCTCGACGTCAGCGACCATCTCGGGTGTGGCTGGGCCGCCAAAGTGCGCCTTGATCTTGAACCCGTTGTACTGGGGCGGGTTGTGGCTGGCCGTGATCACGATGCCCGCCGTCGCGCCGCGCTCGCCCGTCGCCCAGCTGACCGCGGGCGTGGTCGCGAAGCCTTGGGCCAGCTGGACGCGGACGCCGCACGAGGCGAACGTCTGGGCCGCCAAGCGCGCGAACGCGTGGCCCTGGAAGCGAGTGTCGTGCGCGATCACGACCGAGCCGTCGCCGTCGGGTTGGTCCTTGACCCAGGCGGCGGTCGCCCGGGTCACCGCCTCCACGTTGGCAAAGGTGTAGCCCTCGCCGATGACGGCGCGCCAGCCGTCGGTGCCAAACTTGATCTCGCTCATGGGTGAGGGCAGGTGAAAACGCGGCCAGTGGGCCGGCGAAAAAGCTACGGGCAGCGGGCAAAGCCGACGTCTAGGAATCTCCCGATCCCGACTGCCGAGGTCGTGTCAGCGGCACGGCTGCACCACGACAGCGGCTACGCCCGCGTCAGGCGGCGGTGCGGACCGGTGGGTTCGTCCGCCTCGAGGCCCAGGCGGGCGCGGCGGTCGTCCTCGTACTCGGCGTAGTTGCCGGGGTAGAAGAACACGCCGCCCTCCTCGAAGGCCAGGATGTGGGTCGCGACGCGGTTGAGGAACCAGCGGTCGTGCGAGATCACGACCGCGCAGCCGCCGAAGGCCAAGAGCGCCTCCTCGAGCGCCCGCAGCGTGTTCACGTCCAGGTCGTTCGTGGGCTCGTCCAGAAGCAGCACGTTGGCGCCCTCCTTCAGCGTCACCGCCAGCTGCAAGCGGCCGCGCTCGCCGCCGGACAGCGTGCCGACCTTTTTCTGCTGGTCCTGGCCGCCAAAGTTGAACCGGCCGACGTAGGCCCGGCTGTTGACCTCCTTGGTGCCCAGCGTGATCACGTCCGAGCCGCCGGAGATGGTCTGCCAGACGGTCTTGTCGGGGTCGAGGTCGCGGTCCTGGTTGACGTAGCCCAGCTGGACCGTGTCGCCGACTTTGAACTCGCCCGCGTCGGGGGCCTCCGAGCCGGTGATCATGCGGAACAGCGTGGTCTTGCCCGCGCCGTTCGGCCCCACGATGCCGACGATGCCGCCGGGCGGCAGGTCGAACGTCAGGTCCTCGACGAGCGTGCGGTCGCCGTAGCCCTTCTTGACGGCCTCGGCCTGGACCACGACGCGGCCCAGGCGGGGGCCCGGCGGGATGTAGATCTCGAGCTCGTCGCGCTTCTCGTCGCTCAGCCCCTGCTGCAGCTCCTCGTAGCGCGCGATGCGGGCCTTGGACTTGGTGCGCTGGCCCTTGGCGTTCTGGCGCACCCACTCCAGCTCCTGGGTGATGGTCTTCTGGCGCTTGGACGCGTCCTTTTCCTCCTGCTTGAGGCGGTCCTCCTTTTGCTCCAGCCAGCGCGTGTAGTTGCCCTCGAACGGGATGCCCTTGCCGCGGTCGAGCTCCAGGATCCAGCCGGCGACGTTGTCCAGGAAGTAGCGGTCGTGGGTCACGGCGATGACCGTGCCCTCGTACTGCGCCAGGTGCTGCTCCAGCCAGGCGACTGAGCGCGCGTCGAGGTGGTTGGTGGGCTCGTCGAGCAGCAGCACGTCCGGCGCTTGCAGGAGCAGGCGGACGAGCGCGACGCGGCGCTTCTCGCCACCGGAGAGGGGGCCGATCGGGGCGTCGCCGGGCGGGCAGTGCAGCGCGTCCATGGCCTGCTGCAAGCGCGCGTCGACGTCCCAGGCGCCCAGGCGGTCGATGTGCTCCTGGATCTTGCCCTGCTCCGCGATCAGCGCGTCGAAGTCGGCGTCGGGCTCGGCGAAGGCGTTCGAGATCTCCTCGTAGCGCTTGAGCAAGCCGACCGACTCGGCCATGCCCTCTTGGACGACCTCCTTGACCGTCCGCGTCGGGTCGCCCAGGTCGGGCTCCTGCTCCAGCATGCCGATGCTGAGGTCGGGCTGCTTCTGGATCTCGCCGTCGTGCTTGTCGTCCTGGCCCGCGATGATGCGCAGCAGCGTCGACTTGCCGGCTCCGTTCAGGCCCAGGACGCCGATTTTGGCGCCGTAGTAGAACGAGAGGTAGATGTTGTCCAAGATCTTCTTGCCGGTCGGCAGCGTCTTGCCGACGCCCAGCATGGAGAAGATGATTTTCTGATCGCTCACGGGGGCTCCGTCTGTGTGCCGATCAAGCTAGCCGGAGGCGGATGCACGGGCGGTGGAGAGCAGGGGAAAGCGCGCCCCGCTCGGCGCGGCGCCGGCGCGGTGCCCCCCGCCTCGGTGAGCACACGCGGCACATCACCGAGGCGGCCCAACCCAGGGCGAACGGACCGAGGCGGAAGGGCCGAGGCGGACGGGCTTAAGGCGCGCCGACCTCCGACCCCAGGTGCGCGGCTTCCTCGACCAACTGCTGGTGGCGGCGAGACCAGTCCACGGCCGCCTCGAACGTGCCGGCGTCGGTGTGCAAGCGCCGCGCGATGCCACGCAGCGCGTCCAGCTCGTCCGAGTGCAGCTGCCCGTCCGCGTGGGCGACCAGGAACAGCTCCAGCAGCAGCACGATGCGCGCGCGCGGCGTGCCGAACAGCAGGTTCAGGTCGCCCACGGCGGCGGGCGCGCTGGCGGTTTCTGTCCCCACGCCGGCCTCGACGTAGAGCCGGTCCAGGCGCTCCACCTCCTGGATGGCCAGCCGGTTGTCGGCGTCGATCACCTCTCGGGCGAGGACGAGAAAGGCGCGGCGCTGCTCGGGACGGAGCTCGTGGAGAAACATCGGACGGAGGAAAGGGTGGAGACAGAGTACGCAAGCTGCGGCGGCGACTCACTGCAGGCTGTGTTGTCTTACGGCTATGTATTGCGCATGTGCGGATCCGGCCGCGATCCGCCTCGCGTTGCGGCTAGCCCGCCTCGTCGGCCCAGCTGCCGAGCGCGTCGAGCAGCGGCACCAGCGCCCGCCCCTTGTCCGTCAGGCCATACGAGACCGCCGCGCCGCGCGTGTGCCGCTCGACGATCTCGGCCTCGACCAGGCGCGCCAGCTCGGCGGCCAGCACCTTGGAGGAGACCGACCGGCCCTCGGCATCGGCCAGCTGGCTCCGCAGGCGCCCAAAGCGGACCGAGCTGCGCGCCAACCGGCCCACCACGGGGACAGCCCACTTGCCACCGACGGCGCCGACGGCTTGGTGGACGGGACACGGGCCGCGGTAGCGGTCGGAGTCGGGCGA
This sequence comes from Rubricoccaceae bacterium, assembly GCA_963757585.1. Taxonomy (GTDB): domain Bacteria; phylum Bacteroidota; class Rhodothermia; order Rhodothermales; family Rubricoccaceae; genus Rubrivirga. The sequence goes on along the minus strand of CAVWRT010000005.1, from coordinate 869,957 downwards.
GGCGGGCATCATCTGGTTTCTCCGCGGTAACTCAGGTGGAAACGGAACGCGACGAGGGCCCGTGTGGGTTTCCTACTTACCACGTCTCCTCATGCACCTCGCTCTCCTGGGCGCCACCGGCCGCACCGGCCGCCCCCTTCTCGACCAAGCCCTCGCCGCCGGCCACACCGTCGCCGCCCTGGCCCGGACGCCGTCGGCGCTCGCGCCCCGCTCCGGCCTGACCATCATCGGCGGCGACGCCACGAACCCGACCGACGTCGGCCACATCGTGGACGGTGCCGACGCCGTGATCCTGACGCTGGGCCCGACCAAGGGCGCGCCGCCCGACATGATGACGCGGGCGGCGCAGAGCGTTATCGAGGCCATGCGCCAGCACGGCGTCCGGCGCGTCGTGACCGAGACGGGCGCCGGCGTCGCCGACGCCAGCGACCCCGGTGGCTTTGGGCCGGCGTTCATGCGCGGCGTGATGAAGGTGGTCGCCGGCACGCTGCTGTCCGACTCCGAGGGCCACGTCGACGCGTTCCGCCAGTCCGGCCTGGACTGGACGGCCGTCCGCGCCCCGCGCCTGACCGAGGGCGAGAAAACTGGAACGGCGCAGGTCGGGTTTTTCTCGATGGGCCCCGGCCACAGCGTCTCGCGCGCCGACGTCGCCCAGGTGATGCTCCGGATGGCGACCTCGGACGAGTACGTCGGGGAGGCGCCGATGGTGACCGGCTCCTGACAGCCCGCCCGGCCCGCCTCGGGACCGAGGCGGGGCCAGCCAGACACTATCCACGTTCCGCACCCTCGCTTGTCATGACCATCGACGTGTTCGCCGACATCGCCTGCCCCTGGTGCTACATCGGCGAGGCCCGGCTTCAGACCGCCCTGAAGGCACGACCGGGCCTGGCCCCGAAACGCCACTGGCGGCCGTTCCAGCTTCAGCCCGGCCTTCCGCGCACCGGCACGCCCCGCGACGCCTTTTTCGAGCGCAAGTTCGGCGGCGCCGACCGGATGGCCCAGGCCTTCAACCACGTCGCCGACGTGGGCCGGGCCGATGGCCTGCGGTTCGACTTTGACCGCTTGGCCGGCGCGCCCAACACCACCGACGCGCACCGGCTGGTGCTGCTCGGCGCGAGCTACGGGCGTGCGTTCGAAACCGCCGACGCGCTGTTCGAGGGCTACTTCGCCGACGGCCGCGACCTCAACGACGCCGACGACTTGGTCGCCATCGCCGAGCACGCCGGCCTGCCCGGCGCCGACGCTCGCGCCCTGGCCACCGACGACCGCTTCGAGGCGGAGGTCGCCCAGAGCCAGGAGGTCGCCCGGAGGTCCGGCATCAGCGGCGTGCCGCTTTACATTTTCGGCGGTCAGTTCGCGCTCTCGGGCGCCCAGCCCGTCGAGGCGTTCGTCCAGGCGCTCGACCAAGCCGCCAGCGCTTCACCCGACCGGCGGCTGGCGCCGGAGTAGCTTCCGGCGTCTCTCCCGACCGACATGCAAGACGCCGACACCACCGCCATCGACACCTCCACGGCTGGCCCCATCAGCGTCGGCGACGCCGCCGCGGGGTTCGTCGGCACGATCGAGACCTGGGTGAGCAAGCTGGGCGCGCTTTTGCCCAAGCTGGTCGTCGCGGTTGTGGTGGTGGTTGCGGCGGTGTACCTGGCCCGGGCAGCCCGGCGCGTCGTGGAAGGCGTGCTGCGCCGCACCACCGGCCATGCGCCCCAGGCCCAAAACGTGGTCGGGCTGCTGGCGACGCTGGCCTACGTGGTCGTGCTGCTGGCGGGCACGTTCGTGGCGTTGCGCATTATCGGGCTCGACGGCATCGTGACGACGCTGCTTGCCGGTGCCGGCATCGTAGGCCTGGCACTGGGATTCGCGTTTCAGGACATCGCGGCCAACTTCATCGCCGGCGTGCTGATGGCGGTCCGCAACCCGTTCGTCGTCGGCGAGATCATTGAAACCAATGGGTTTACCGGCCCGGTTCGCGAGATCAACCTGCGGTCGACGGTGCTGGACACCTTCCAGGGCCAAAAGGTGATCCTGCCCAACGCCAAGGTGTTCGGCGACCCCATCATCAACTACTCGGCCCGGCGCGAGCGGCGCGTGGACCTGACGTGCGGCGTGGGCTACGGCGACGACTTGGCCAACGCGCAGCGCGTGGCCGTCCAGGCGGTCGAAGGGCTCGACGTGCGCAAGGCATCCAAGCCGGTGCAGCTGTACTTCACCGAGTTCGGCGACTCGTCGATCAACTTCGTGGTCCGCTTCTGGGTCGACTTTGCCGCCCAGACTGATTTCTTGGAGGCGCAGAGCCAGGCCATCATGGCCATCAAGACCGCGTTCGACGGCGCCGGCGTGACGATTCCGTTCCCGATTCAGACGCTCGACTTCGACCCCAACGGTGGCGTCGACTTGCGGGCGGCGCTCAAGGGACGCGGCGACGGCGCGGCGGCCGAGCCGGCCGCGGACGACTGGGCTTAAGCCGGCGTCCCCCGGTCCACCTCGGTGCCGAGGCGGGCTGGGTGGCGCTCGCCGGGCTGGCGGCGCTCAGTTCCAGGGCAGCTCCACCACCACGTCCTCGTGGAGCGCCGCGCGGATGTAGCCCAGCAGCGCGTGGCGGCCCGGCCCGTGGCGGTGAATTCGCTCGACGTCGGTTTTCATGCGGACGGAGCACACCGGGAGGCCCGGGATCACCACCACGCCGTCGACCACCGCGCGTCCCGTTTGGTCCTCGGACGTCGTGATGCGGCAGAACCGGAGCGTCGGGTCCGAGAAGCCGAACCGGGAAAAGTTGCCGGGGAGATCAGGGAGGCCCATACAGACGGTCGCGAAGTGCTGCTGAGCTATCGGCTGGCCGGCGGCGTCCGACAGGGCGGGAGCGTTGAGCCTGGAGAACCGATCTGTTTTCGCTCCACACCGGCCCACTGAACGGCGCGTCACACGCGCTCCGCCTGGCTGTCGATGCGCTCGACCAGCAGAGCGACGACGCGGCGGCGCACCTCGGCCTCGTGCGCGAGGGCAAACGCCAACTCGTCGGCCGTCAGCATGCCCAGGACTGCGCCGAGCAGGACGCGCTTGAGCCGGGAGTCGGCGCGGAGCGTGGCCGCCAGCCGGGCGCGGCGGTCGGCGTCGGGCAGGCCGTCGAAGCCGGGGACGCGCTTGGCACGTCGGCGCGGACGAGCGCCAGCAGCGTGGCGTTCTGGAGCTTGAGGACCGGGCGGAGCGTCCGGTGGAGAAAGGCCTCCGCCTCGGTCGCCGCCGCGTCAGGGTCGGCGCGGACGGCGGGGCGCACGGCGAGCAGGGCGGAGTCGCGGTCGGTCATGGCTTGGGAACGCGCCCGCGCCGCCACCGCTCCCCGACGCGGCACGCCGCCCAGGCTCCCCGAGGCGCAGCGACTCGCCGGGCTGCGCTAGGAGGCCGTCGGCGAGCCGCGCAGCGCCGGATCGCCCTCGCGCGCCAGGAACCGGTTCCATCCGCCCACCAGCAGCGCCGACACCAGCGCGCCGATGGCCGCCATGCCGGCCAGGCTGAACGTCAGCAGCCAGGTGCCGCGCGGGTGCGCGCCGACCACGATCTGGTCGCTCTCCGCCGACACGATGATGGGCAGCGTCATGGTCTCGCCCTCGTCCAGCGTCAGGTAGTCCACCTCGATCTCCTTGAGTAGGATGATGGGCAACTCGACCTCGCGCTCGACGGGCGCCGCGGCGCCGGGGGGCGTGTAGCGCAGGCCCACCTGGCCAGCCGTGATCTCACTCCGTTCGCGCAGGTTGAGGCCCGTCACCTCGGCCTCCACGGTCTGGCCGGACTCCGAGACCGTGCGCTGCTCCAGCCCGGCGCGCGTCGTGGCGACCGCGATCACCACCATCAGCAGCGGGAGCAGCCACAAGGCGCGGGCAAAGACGGGGCTGGAGAAAAAGTTCATGGGCTCGAACGACGGGACGCCTCGAACGGCCTCGCCAAGGTGCGCCTCCGGCCGGGCTACTCCGTCTCTTCGAGCGTCATGAGGTAGTCCTCGACCGAGCCCACGCTGACGCGCGTCTCGCCTTTGATCTTGCGGGCCTTGATCGAGCCTTGGCGGATCAGCTTCTGGACCTGGTTGCGGTCGATCAGCTTGAGCAGGCGGCGCGCCTCGGTGCGGCTGACGGTGTCCTCGCGGTACTCGCCGGCGAAGCCCTCCAGAAACTCGATCGTGGACCGGTTGATCTCGATCAGCCGCGTCTCGGCGTTGTCCGCGGAGACGCCCCAGCCCAGGTCGGCCGCGATCAGGCCGCGGTCGGTCCATCGGACGAGCGTCTGACGCGAGATGCGGATGGCCTCGGAGAGCTCGTCGAGGCGGAGGGTTTGGCGGGCGTCGGGGGTGTCTATGGTCATGGCAGCGAGCGCGTGAGCAGAAATCTTTGTTCTCACGGGCGTTTACGCTCGCGCTCCCCTTTGGCTCCCTTCCAGCCCTCGCGTTTTCAATGGAGTGAGAGTTCAGGACGCTCCTTATGTGCGCCGCCTAGCGCAGAGCCCGGTCGGTCAAGTCCTCCAGCATGTCGGGCGAGATCACGCGCCACGACGGGGAGCCGAGCGAGCCGCTGTCGTTGCGGCCGAACGTGGCCCGGAGCAGCAGCGTTTTGCCCTGGTCGGGCGCGTCGGCGGCGAAGGCGGCGGGCGTAAACCGGAACACGAACGTCGCCTCGACGGGGTCGAAGCCCAGCTCGCGGCCTACCAGGTCGGCGAGGAACGTGGCCTCGTCAGTGATCGCGGAGCCGTTCGAGGCCCGGTCGTCCAGCACGACGGTGCGCGGGCGGCGCTCGTCGTCGAGCGGGTAGACGCGGACGCGGGCGGTCCGCTCGGAGGCGTAGGTGCGCCAGGTGATCTCCTGGTCGTGCGTCTGGGCGAGCGAGGCGGGCGCGAGCAGAAACGCCGCGAGGAGGAGACGGAGCACAGGATCGGAGGCTGGTCGTGGGACACGCCCTCTCCCAGACCGTCACCGCGGACGCATCTAACCTGGCGGCGCGTCTTCGGCTCGGCGCTGGCCGGGTGGGGCCTGGTCGCGCGCGTCGGCCCGCGCCAGCCCGACGGCGCGCCACAGGTACCACGCCGCGACGCTCCGCCAGGGCGCGTACGGTTGGCCGAGCGGCACCAGGTCGCGCGCGGTCGGCCGCGCCTCCCAACCGGCCACCAAGCGGTAGCCCTCCTGGATGCCCAGGTCGGCGGCGGGCCACACGTCGGGGCGGCCGAGGTTGAACATCAGCACCATCTGGGCCGTCCACACACCGACGCCGCGCACCTCGGTCAGCGCGCGGACCACCTCGGCGTCGGGCATCGCCAGCAAGCCGTCGCGCGTGGGGAGCGTGCCGGCCTGCTGCCGCGCGGCCAGGTCACGCAGGGCCAGCGTCTTGGCGCGGCTCAGCCCGCACGCGCGGATCTCGTCGTCGCTGGCCGCGTCGACGGCGGCCGGGTCCAGAGCGCCGTCGGGCGCGAGCGCGGCGAGCACGCGGCCGTGGATGGTGGCGGCGGCCTTGACGGACAGCTGCTGGCTCACGATCGCGCGCAGCAGCGCCGGCAGCGTCTCGTCGGGCCGCAGCGTGATCGCGGGCGGGCCGACGCGCGCGATCACCTCGGCCAGCCGGGCGTCGGCCGCGGCGAGCGCGTGACTCGCGGAGACGGCGTCGTAAGGCGGGGTCATGGGCCGTCGAGCGTCGTGGCAGAGCATCCGGCCCCGCGCCGAGGCTGCCCGCCTCGGCGGGGCCACCGAGGCGGGGCCACCGAGGCGGGGCCACCGAGGCGGGGCCACCGAGGCGGGGCGTCTACTCCTCGTCTCCGTAGATCAGGGTCGTGACGCGGCCGCTGCGCGTGATCGTGCCGCGGTACATGCCCTCGGTGTTGAACGGCATCGCGACCCGGCCCTGGGCGTCGAGCGCGACCACGCCGCCGGTGCCGCCCGCCGCGCCCAGCGTCTCCATCACGACGGTGTCGGCCGCCTCGGCCACCGACTCGCCGAGGTAGGCCATCCGGGCCGAGATGTCGCGCGCGACACCGAGGCGGATAAAGAACTCGCCGTGGCCGGTCGCGCTCACGCCGCACGTGGCGTCGTCGGCAAAGGTGCCCGCGCCGATGATGGGGCTGTCGCCGATGCGGCCCCAGCGCTTGTTGGTCATGCCGCCGGTCGAGGTGCCCGCCGCCAGATGCCCGTCGGCCGAGAGCGCGACCGCGCCGACCGTCCCGCGCATCTGCCACGGCTCGGGAAGCGCGCCCGACTCGGTCCGCTCGCGCTCCTGAATCCGGCGGAGCGACTGCAGGCGGCTGTCGGTGTGGAAAAACGTGTTGGGGACGGTCTCCAGCCCTTGCTCTAGGGCGAACTCCTCGGCGCCGTCGCCCGAGAGCAGCACGTGGGGCGAGGCCTCCATCACGCGCCGCGCCAACCGGATCGGGTGGCGCACGTGCATCGTGCCCGACGAGGCGCCGGCGAGCCCGGTCGCGCCGTCCATGATCGAGGCGTCGTGGCGGACCGTCGCGTCGGCCGCGAAGACGCCGCCGCGGCCGGCGTTGAAGTAGGGGCTGTCCTCCAGGAGGCTGAGCGCAGTCGTGACGCCGTCCAGCGCCGGCCGGCCGGCCACGATCTCGGCGTGCCCCGCTTGCAGCGCCTCCGCCAGCGCGGCGCGGATGGCCGCGTCGTCCTGAGAGGTCATCGCCGCGCGCGTAATCGTGCCCGCGCCGCCGTGGACGACCAGCACCACGGGGTCGCCGTCGAGGTCGGGGAGCACGGGGACCTGGGCGCTGGCGGACGCCACCAAGGGGCCCAGGCACAGGAGGAGCGTCGAGGCAAGGCGCAGCATGTCGGCACGGGTGGGGACGCGAGAAGTATAGAGAAAGGGACTCCGCCAGGCGCTCTTCCCCCGGACCCTGGATCGCGCCCGGGCGTCCCACCGCTTTCTCGCCCCCGTCTCTCGATGTCCCTTCGGATTTCCGCCGCCGTCCTGCTTACCGTCTTGGCCACGGGCTGCGCCTGGGAGGGCCGCCCCGACGGCGCCGCGGCCAACCACACGCCCATCGACGGCATCTACAACAACGAGGGCATCCGCACCTCGGACCCGGCCTACGACATCAACCGGGAGATCACGGTCCCCCTGGACGGCGTGACCTCCAACCCGGCCGCCGCGCCCGTCGATCTCACGCAGCCTGCACCAACCACGGGCACGGCCGACAACACCTCGGAGGTTGAGGAGGCTCTCACCCCCGGCACCGAGCAGTAACCATGCGTCTCCTTTCCCTCGCCCTCGTCCTGGCGCTCGCCGCCTGCGCCCCCGACACCCCGCCCGACGCCGAGGCCGCCGACCTCGGCGAGCCCATCGAGGCGGCCGACCTCGTCCAGCCGGTCGCGCTCGTCGGCCCCGACGCGCCGACCGTGACGGTCTTCAAGAGCCCCACGTGCGGCTGCTGCTCGATGTGGGTCGAGCACCTCGAAGCCTCCGGCTTCACCGTCGACGCGCGCGACCGCGACGACATGACGGCCGTCAAGGACAGCCTGGGCCTGCCGTCCGACCTGGCGTCGTGCCACACGGGCGTCGTGGACGGCTACGTGATCGAGGGCCACGTCCCGGCCCAGCACATCGCCCAGCTCCTCGACGAGCGCCCTGACGTGTTGGGTCTGAGCGTGCCGGGAATGCCCATCGGCTCGCCCGGCATGGAGCGGGGCGACCGCGTCGATCCCTACGATGTGCTGGTGGTGGACAGCAACGGCGAGGCGGCCGTGTTCGCCAGCATTCCGGGCACGACGCGGAGCCAGTAGCCCGGGCGGCCGGTGGCCTGGGCGAACGGTGGCCTGGGCGAACGGCGCGGCAGTTGGGCAACGCCCTTCGTGTAGCTTGACGGCTCACCCGCCCCACTCGTCATGGACCGCCTCCCTCTCGCCGTCGTGCTCGCAGGCTTGCTCCTGGGTGGAGGCGCGGCCGCAGCCCAAGACACAAGCGGCCTGGTGCCCCGCTTCGAGTTTCCCCAGAGCGGACCTGTGCTGGAGCGGACCACCACCACGGGCGCGTTCTTCGACGTCGTCGGGCGCCGGGCGGCCGTGTTCGGGTACGAGAACCGGCCCGCCGAGGCCTGGGTCTACCCGCTCAAGGTGTTGGAGGACGCGCGGCTGACGTTCAGCCTGGAGAACTACCCGGTGCCGTCCGACGGGTTGCAGATCATGCGCCGCATCGAGGTCCGCCCCGAGGCGACGACGCTGGTCTACACGCACCCCGCGTTCACCGTCCGCCAGACGATCCTGGTGCCCATCGACGAGCCCGGCATCGTGATGCTGCTCGACGTGGACGCGCTGCGGCCGCTGACGATCTCGATGGCCTTCCGACCGGACCTGGGGCTGATGTGGCCGGCCGGCCTGATGACCGGCTTCGTCGGGTTCGACGCGCCGGCGGGCCGCTACTTCACCGGCGAGGAGACGCAGCGGTTCTACGGCATGGTCGGGAGCCCGCTGGCCGTCGACGTGTCGGTGCAGCCGTACCAGGAGGAGCCGCAGGACGTGCCGAGCCGCTTCGAGATGCGCGTCACGCCCCACGTCGCGCGCGACTTCCTGATCCCCATCGTGATCTCGGGCAGCACGACCGGCCGCGCCGACGCCGAGGCGGCCTACGACCGCATCCTGGGCAGCGTCCCCGCGCTGTTCCGAGAGACCGCGGACCACTACCGCCGCCTCGACCAGACCATGCAGATCGACACGCCGGACGACCGCCTGGACGAGGCGTTTGCCTGGTCCAAGGTGGGCATGGACAAAGGCCTGGCCACGAATCCCGATCTGGGGACGGGCCTGGTCGCGGGCTACCGCACCTCGGGCAACTCCGAGCGGCCCGGCTTCGCGTGGTTCTTTGGCCGCGACGCGCTGTGGACGGCGCTCGCCACGACGGCCGTGGGCGACCTGGAGACGACGCGCGCCGCGCTGCGCTTTCTCGCCCAGTTCCAGCGCGACGACGGCAAGATCCCCCACGAGATCAGCCAGTCGGCCGCGTTTCTGGACTGGTTCAACGACTACCCCTACCCGTGGGCCTCGGCCGACGCGACGCCGCTCTTCGTGATCGCCCTGGCCGACTACTGGCGCGTCTCGGGCGACGACGCGTTCGTCGGCGAGCACTGGGAGGCGGCGACTCGGGCGTTCGCCTTTAGCGCGGCGACGGACACCGACGGCAACGGGCTCGTCGAGAACACCGGCGTGGGCCACGGCTGGGTCGAGGGCGGCGAGCTCTACCCGCCGCACGAGGAGCTGTACCAGCAGGCGCTGTTCGTCCAGGCGGGCCGCGACCTGGCCGAGTTGGCGGCCGCGCTCGGAGCCGGGCTCCCCACTCTTTCCGGCCCCGATCCCTCGGACCGCAGCCCCTCCGGCCTGGGCGCCGAGGCGGGCCGGCTCGCGAGTGCCACGCTCGCAGCCACCGAGGCGACCTACTGGCACGACGCCGACGGCTTCTACGCCTTCGGCACCGCCTTCCCCGGCGCGCCGACGCTGGGCGAGCGGACCGGGCCGCTCACCGACGCCGACCTGCGCGAGAACACCGGCTTTCTGTCGGCCTCGAACCGCGACCTGGGCGACCTGACGGTGGTCCGCGAAAACACCGCGCTCCAGGGCGTGCCCATGTGGTGGGGCCTGCTCGACGACGCGCACTCGCAGCGGGCCATCACGGCCTACGGCTCGGCCGGCATTGCGACCGACTGGGGCGCGCGCCTGCTGACCAAGGAGAGCGAGCTCTACGACCCGCTGAGCTACCACAACGGCTCGGTCTGGGCGCTGTTCACCGGCTGGACCTCGATGGGCGCCTACCGCTACGGGCGCCCTCACGTCGGCGCCCAGGCGCTCTACGCCAACGCGCTGCTGACCGAGCAGGACGCCCTCGGCTACGTCACCGAGCTGCTCTCGGGCGACTACAACACCGCGTTCGGCCGGTCCAGCCACCACCAGATCTGGAGCGAGGCCATGGTCGCCGCGCCCCTGGTTCGCGGGATGCTCGGCATCGAGGTGGGCGGCGGTGGCCGCGAGATCCGGGTCGCGCCCCAGTTGCCTGCCGACTGGGAGTTTGTGCGCGTCCAGAACGCGCCGGTCGGGTCGGGCACGTTCAGCCTGCGGATCGAGCGCAGCGCCGAGCGCTACACCGTCCGCCTCGGTGGGCTGGCGGGTCAGGCCGTCGAAGTCGCGCCCGCGCTGCCGCTCGACGCCGTCGTGCGGCGTGCGACGGTCGGCGGCCAGGAGGTGGCGTTCGAGACCATCCGCCAGGGCGACGTGCAGCGGCCGACGGTGCGCCTCGACGCCTCGCGCGGCACCGAGGTGGCCGAGGTCGTGTTCGAGCTGGAGCGAGCGGGCACCGACGTCGCCGTCCGCTACGAGCCCGCCGACCCGGGCGCGGGGAGCGAGCAGATCCGCGTGTTGCGGTCGATGGCGTCCGACGACGTGCTCCGGCTGACCGTCGAAGGGCGCGCCGGCATGACGTACGGCCTGACCGTCTGGAGCGACCGCGAGACCGACACCGAGGCGCTGCGCGACCAGGACATCACCTCCATCGAACCCTCCGCCGAGGACGCGCGCCGAGGCGCCGCCACGGACCTCCTGGTTCGGTTCGGCGGCACGCCCGGCCGCTCGGGCTACGTCCGGCGCGAGATCACGGTGCCGCTCCGCTAGACCGCGGAGGGTGTCGGCTCAGGCACCGCTATGCGAAGCCCCGGGCGCCAACATGGATGGCGTGGGGCCGCCCGCAGTCTGACCGAGGCGGACGGTGTCGCGCTACGTCGCGGCTTCTCGGAGCGCCTCGATGGTCTCGCGCGGCGCGTCCGCGAACACGCCGTCGACGCCCGCTCGGGCGAGCGCCCGGACCAGGCCGGCAAGGTCGCCGTGCGCGGCCGGGTCGCGGCCTCGGCGCAGCGACGGCGGCAGAAACGCGTTCTCCGGGCGGACGGTCCAGGCGTGGACGGCGAGTCCGGCGCGGTGGGCGTCCGCGACGAGCGGCGTGGGGGTCAAGTCGTCGTCCAGCACCATCGAGCGCGCTGGGCCGAGCACGTCGGCGTAGGTCGCGACGGTGGCCAAGCCGTCCGGCGTGCACATCTGGCGGTACGAGACCTCGGGTCGGTCTGCCGGTCCGCCCTCGGGCTCGACCAGTTGCACGAGCCGCAGCGCCGTCCGCCCGCGCAGCAGCTCCAGGTTGCCGACCTCGAACGACTGGATCCAGGCCGGGTCGCCGCGCTCGCTCAGTCCGGCGCGGTGCAGCGCGTCAACGAGGGGCACCTCCAGCGGCAGCCCGATCCGGCGGAAGTGGCTCGGGTGCTTGGTCTCGGGGTAGACGCCGACGGGCCGGCCGCGCGCGGCACCCAAGCGGGCCGCCAGGGCGAGCACCTCGGCCAGGGTCGCGACCTCGAACCGCCCGTCGTACCGTGCTGAGGCGGGGCGCAGGTCAGGCAGCCGCTCGACGGCGCGCAGTGTCTTGACCTCGGCGTAGGTCAGGTCCTCGGTGAACCAGCCAGTTCGCTCGGTGCCATCGACGGCTTTGGTGGCGCGGCGGTCGGCGAGGGCCGGGCGGCGCGCGACGTCGGTGGTCTCGGAGATCTCGTTTTCGTGACGCACGACCAGGACGCCGTCGCGCGTGGCGACCACGTCGGGCTCGATCACGTCCGCACCCTCCTCGACCGCCAACTCGTAGGCGGCGAGCGTGTGTTCGGGGCGGCGGGCGCTGGCGCCGCGGTGGGCGATGACGAGCATGCTCACCAAGTGTGGGTCGAGAACAGAGTGAGCAGCGCCGCAGTCCAGCGCATGTCGGTTTCTCTGCAGACCACCAAGTTAGACCCGGCTTGGAAGGGTGCGCGGCCAGATGGATAGCGCCCACGCAAGATGCACCAAACTGCGCAGGCTTTTCTAAGACTGATCCTAAGAATGCACGGCATTACTATATCAAACAGCACCTAACCCATCGATCATCCCCCCGCCCGTAGTCACGCGTGAATTTTGGGGCGTAGCCCTTGTCGTCCCATCGCTTTGCATTAGATCTCTGCTAGAGACCTGTGCCGTGTGCGTACCTCCGTTACTCCCCCGTCGCAGCTCATGCGACCTCGTCTTGCTTATGGACCGATCCCGCCCGTTGGTCAGCGTCATCACCCCGGCCTACAACGCTGCGGCGACCATCGAGGCGACTTTGCGCTCTGCGCTGGACCAGACCTACGACCACCTCGAGATTCTCGTGGTCGACGACGGGTCCACAGACGAGACGGTCGCCATTGTGCAGGACATGCAGGACAATCGCCTGTGCCTGATCCAGCAGTCGAACCAGGGCGTGGCAGCGGCCCGGAACCGGGCCATTGCCGAGGCGCGCGGCTCGCTAATCGCACCTCTCGACGCCGACGACATCTGGTACCCCACCAAGCTGGCCACCCAGGTCCGGCGGATGGAAGCGGGCGGCCCAGCGATGGGCATGGTGTACTCCTGGTGGGTCCGGATCGACGAGACCGGCCAAATCCGTGGGTCGTCGTTTCCATGTCGCGCCGAGGGGTCGGTAGCGCTCCGCCTGCTCTACGCCAACTTTATTGGCAACGCGAGTGTGCCGCTCTACCGTCGCGACGCCGTGCTGGAGGCCGGCGGCTACGACGCCTCGCTGCACGCCCGCGGCGCCCAGGGATGCGAGGACTGGGACCTGTCGCTCCGAGTCGCGGCCCGCCATACGACCGGTGTAGCGCCGGGCCACCTGGTCGGCTACCGGCGAGGGATGATCACGATGTCCAGCGACGTGTCGACGATGGCGCGGTCGTACGCGGAAGTCGTTGCGGGCTTCCGAAGGGACTGGCCGAGCGCCCCCCCAGACGTGTTTCGGTGGTCAGAGGCCAACTTCGCCACCTACCTGGCGTCCCAGAGCTACAGCGTCGGGCGCTACCGCGACGCGGCGCACTGGGTCTGGCACACACTGCGCACCGACCGGGTGTACGTTCTGGCCCCGTTTGTCTACCGCCTTCTGATCCGGTCGCTAGCTCGCATCGGCGGCGGACGGTGGCTCGACCGCGCCCTCACTTCGCGCTCGCCTGCGCTGTCTGTCTACACGCGGGATGAGATCGACGCCAAGTGGGCTGACAGCCGAAGCACGGCGCCCTGGTCGAGCTCATGGAGGCCATTCGATGCGGTGCGGACGCGGCGCTGGAACCGCTTGGAGGCCACTCAGCTAGGGGCGCCATCCACCGGTGCGGTGCGGCAGCCGGCCCGCACTCCTCTCGCGGCCGACACCCATGTCTGACCATCCGCCGGTTCTGGGGCGGCTCGGCCATCTGCTCCGCCAGCGGCCCCGCCTGACCGGCGCCTTGGTCGTGATTGGGATCGCGGCGTCGCTCGCCGAGGGCATCGGCATCTCGTTGTTTCTGCCGCTGATCCACTCGCTCGGCGGCAGCGATGCTGTGACAACGGGACCCGGTGGCGCGCTCGACCGCTTGATGGCCCCGCTGGCGGGCGTCCCGCCGGACCGTCTTCGGGTGATGCTGGCGGCGCTCATCTTCGCCACCGTCGTGCTGACCGCGGCGCTGCGCTACGCTTACGACGCGCTGCTCCAGGTCCTCACCGCGCGCGTCGGCCACGACTTGCGCTCGCGCCTGTTCGACCAGTTGCTGCGCGTGGGCTACGGCTACCTCGAACGTATCGAGATGGGCCGCGCGCTCAACACGCTGGGGACCGAGACCTGGCGGACCGTCTCGGCGGTCTCGGCGCTGGTCGGCTTGTTTATCGGCGTTTGCACGGCGGCCGTCTACGCCGCGCTGCTGCTTTTGATTTCGTGGCCGCTGACGCTGGCGGCCGCGGCGGCGCTGGCCGCGTCCTCGCTCGGAGCGCGGTGGCTCACGCGACACGTCCGCGGGCTTGGCGACCAGGCGACGGCTGCCAACGCGGCCTTAGCTACCCGAATGACCGACGGCATCGGCGGGATGCAGACAGTCCGCCTGTTCGGACGCGAGCGGTACGAGCAAGGCCGGTTCGACCAGGCGTCTCAACACGTGAGCGGCGTGTTTCTCCGCCTCGGGCTGGTGTCGGGGCTGGTGGGGCCGGTCTACGAGGTGGTTGCGGCCGCGCTGCTGGTGGGCGTTCTGGTGGTGGGCGTCGGGGGGCCGGAGGACCTACCGCCGCTGCTGGTGTTCATCTTTGTGCTGTACCGGCTGAAGCCGCGCGTCCAAGGCATCGATCAGTTGCGCCTTCAACTGGTGTCGCTGGCAGCGTCCGTGAATGACGTGCACGCCTTGATCGACCCGGCCGACAAGCCCTACACCGAGTCCGGGACGGCGTCCCACGGCGGGGTCACGGACGGCATACGGTTCGAGAACGTCACGTTCCGGTACGCCGCCGGCGACCGCCCAGCGCTGGACGGATTCTCGGCTACGATCCCGGCCGGCCGAACGACGGCCATCGTCGGGCCGTCGGGCGCTGGCAAGTCGACACTCGTCAAGCTGCTGTTCCGGCTCTACGACCCCGACGACGGCACCGTGGCCGTAGACGGACGCCCGCTGCCGGCTCTCGACCTGTCCGACTGGCGGGGCCGGGCGGCACTCGTGAGCCAGGACGTATACCTGTTCGGCGGCACCGTGCGCGAGAATATTGCCTATGGACGCGAGGGCGCGACCGACGCCGAGGTCGAGGCCGCCGCCCAGGCGGCGCACGCCGACGGGTTCGTCCGCCAGCTGGCCGAGGGCTACGGCACCACGGTCGGCGACCGCGGGGTCCGGCTCTCCGGAGGCCAGCGCCAGCGGATCGCGCTTGCGCGCGCGGTCGTCCGCGACCCGGACCTCCTGCTGCTCGATGAGGCCACGAACGCGCTCGACACCGTCTCGGAGCACGTCGTGCAGCAGGCGCTGGGCTCGTTCAGCGAGGGCCGAACCACGGTCGTTGTGGCCCACCGACTCTCTACCATCGAGCAGGCCGACCACGTGCTGGTACTCGACGGCGGTCGGCTAGCCGAGCAAGGGACGCCTGCCGAGTTGGTGGAGCAGGACGGCTTGTTTGCCGAGATGTACCGCCTCCAGCACCGCTCCGCTCTGACCTGACGCTCGTGCCGTACCGACTCCTCGACCTTGACCTCGACCACCCACTCCCCGCCGTGACGCTGGCGGCGGCGGAGGACGGCGTGGCCGTGCTCGTGCGGCGTGGAGGCCAGCCCTTGGGGTTTTGGATGGAGCCCCGGCCGGCCGGCAGCGACGTCTCGGCCGCCGAACTGTCAGAGCGCGCAGCGAGCGAGGTCAGCGCCGACGTAGTAAGGCACGCCGCGGCGGCAGAAGTGGACACGGACGACCCGGCGGCGCCTCCGTCGGTCACGATCGCCGTGTGCACGCACGGCCGTCCCGAGCGGTTGGCCCGGTGCCTCGGCGCGATCCAGGCCCTGCGTGTGCCCGCCGGCGCCTCAGCGCCCGACGTGCTCGTGGTCGACAACGCGCCGCCCGACGAGCGCACGCGCGCGTTGGTGGACCGCGCGCCCGGCGTGCGCTACGCTCGCGAGCCTCGGACGGGCCTCGACTTTGCGCGCAACCGAGCCATCCAAGAGGCGACAGGCCGCTGGCTCGCCTTTCTCGACGACGACGTGGTGGCGGACCCGGGCTGGCTCGAAGGACTCGCCCAAGCGGTCGCGGTCCACCCTGACGCGGCGGCCGTGACGGGCTTGGTTTTACCCTTTGCTCTCGAGACCGAGGCGCAAATCCTGTTCGAGCAGTCCGGCGGCTTCCGGCGGGGGTTCCGCCCCCTCCGCTACCGAGGCTCGACGCTGCCCGGCAACCGTCTCTATCCGACAGGGCCCGGAATCTTCGGTGCCGGTGCCAACATGGCATTTCGCCTCGATGCACTCCGCGCGATTGGTGGGTTTGACGAGGCGCTCGACACGGGCGCGCCACTCCCGGGCGGTGGCGATCTCGACATCTTCTACCGCGTCATCCGGTCGGGCGAGCCGCTGGTGTACTGGCCGGCCGCCTTGGTTTTCCACGAGCACCGCCGCGAACTCGACGCCCTGCGCCAGCAGTACCACAGCTGGGGCACCGGGTTCATGGCGTTCGTGACCAAGGCCTACCGCACGGACCCGCCTCAGCGCGAGAAGCTGCGGGCGATGGTGGGCTGGTGGTTTCGCAACCAACTCCGCCAGCTCCGCGCGAGCGCGCGAGGTCGGCATGCGCTTCCGCCGGCCATGCTCCTCGCCGAGCTCCGGGGTGGGGTCCAGGGATTGGCCGGCGAGTACGGCCGCTCGCAACGCCGCGTGGCTCGCATCCGCCAGCAGCAAGGGGTCGGCGTAGAGGCCCTCGCCCCTGCCGCACCGTGACCGGCGCGGCCCCTGTCTCGCTCGACCTGGTGATCTGCACCTACAACCGGGCGGCGGACCTCGACCGGGCGCTCGACGCCATCGGCCGCCAGAATCAGGTGCCAGGCTTGGCATGGTCCGTCTTGGTGGTGGACAACAACAGCACCGACGGTACAGCCGCCACGGTCGGCACCCACGTCGCGAGAGGGCAGGTCCCAGCCCTCCGCCGCATCCGCGAGACCGAGCAAGGCCTGACGCCGGCCCGCCGCCGCGGCGTTCTCGAAACGGACGCCGACTGGATCGCATTCGTCGATGACGACAACCTGCTCCGGCCCGACTGGCTGGCAGAGGCCGCCGCCACTGCCCGTCAGCACCCCGAGGCGGGCGCGCTGGGAGGCCGTGTGCTTCCCGCCTGGGCCGAGCCGCCGCCGCCCTACCTCCCGCCGTTTGGGTGGGCGTACGGGATGCAGGACCACGGCCCGGAAGCCCGCGAGGTCGGCGGGCTCGTCGGCGCCGGCCTGGTCGTCCGGCGGGCGGCGCTCGACGCGACCGGCTGGACCGACCGGCCGTTGCTGGCGGACCGCGTCGGGACGCGCTTGGTGTCGGGCGGCGACGTCGAGATTGGGCAGCGGCTCCGGGGGGCCGGATTCGATTTGTGGTACCACCCGGCGTGCGTCCTCGACCACCGCGTGTCCCCCGAGCGGATGCGCCGGGGCTACTTCCTCCGCCTCGTCGCCGGTCTCGGCGCCTCGTGCTCCCTCGCGAGCGCGCTCACCTGGGCGGGGTCGGAAGAGGCGTGGCGCGGCCACGTTGGCGCCGAGCGCCGCCGTCACGTCCGATGGGCCACGCAGGAGGCGGCGCACGCGCTGCGCCGCCGCCCGGGTCACGGGGTCATGGCCGCTCTGGCGTGGGCCAGCTTTGCCCGGGGCATCCGGCACGGCGCCCGGACCGTCGCGCGGATGCCTGCCAGCGACAGGGCCGCTCTCCTGGGCGCCGCGGTCTCGCCCCCCGTCTCTCTCGCCGACACCCCATGAGCACTCCGTTCAGCCCCTGGCGCGTCGTCCACGTGGACCTCGCCGACGACGCCTTAGCCACTTTGGAGGCCCGTCCGAACGAGGGCGGCGTGTTCGTGACGTTCTGGTGGCGCGACGTGCCGCTGGCCGGCCGGGAGATGCATGCCGAGCAGCTTCCTATCCCTGGCTCCGCGCTCCGCGCCTGGGGCATTGACGCCGCTGGGGAAGCTATCGGCGACCGTCTCTTTCCTCACGGCTTCCGGCCGCCACCGCCCGAGCGCCACCCACTGCCCGACCCGCCGCCTGCGCTGGACGACGTGCTCCGAGTCGACAGCCCGCTTCGAGCGGCCCACGGCTGCGTCCAAGCCGCCGAGCGAGACGCCCCTCCGCTTTCGACGTCCGTGGTCGTGTGCACGCGCGACCGGCCCGACGCGCTCCGGCGCTGCCTCGCCGCGCTAGCGGCTCTCGACCCTGCGCCTGACGAGGTCATCGTCGTCGACAACGCGCCGACGGACGACGCCTCGCGCCGCATCGTGGAGGACGCCGTGCTGCCGGTGCGCTACGTCCGAGAGCCGGTGCCGGGCCTGAGCGCGGCGCGCAACGCAGGCCTCCGCGCCAGCACCGGCGACCTCGTGGCCTACACCGACGACGATGTCGAGGTCCACCCCCGCTGGGTGCTCCGACTTCGGGCGGCCTTCGACGCGCCCGACGTGTGGGCGGTGACCGGGCTGGTTCTGCCGGCCGAAGCCGAGACCGAAGCCCAGGTGCTCTTCGAGCGGGACCACGGCGGGTCGGGGTGGGGCTACCGGGTTCAAACTTTCGACGCAGGGTTTTTCGAGCGGATGCGGCGGTATGCCGTCCCCGTGTGGCAGCTTGGAGCCGGCGCCAACATGGCGTTCCGCCGCACGGCGTTCGCGACCGTCGGCGGGTTCGACGAGCGGCTGGGGGCCGGCGCCTCGGGATGCAGCGAGGACTCCGAGATGTGGTACCGCATCCTGGCCGCCGGCGGACGGTGCCGCTACGAGCCCGCGGCCGTCGTCTTCCACACGCACCGCCAGCAGGACGAGGGACTCCAGTCTCAGATGCGCGCCTACCTCCGAGGGCATGTGGCCTCTCTCTTGTTGCAGCACGAGCAGCACGGCGACCGGGGCAGCCTGCGCCGCGCCGTCGCCACGCTCCCGCGCTACTACGGCCGGTGGGCCGTCCGCCGGGCGCTTGGGCGCTCGGGCGGCCCCCTGTATCTGGGCGCCCAGCTTCGGGGCTGGGCGGCCGGCTTCAGCTACTACGCTCGCCACCGCCAACGCCCCGGCGCTCCTGACATCCCATGAAAACATCTCAGCGCGCCTTCCTCGCCCAAAACCCCTTTCCGAACCCGTACACCCTGGGGTTCTTCTACCGCGAAAAGATGCGGGCCATCCACCAGGTGGCCCCGGCCGAGGGCGTCCGCGACGTGATCGAGGTGGGGGGCGGGCAGAGCGGGCTGGCGGCGATGCTCTACCCCGAGGCTGCCATCACGACGCTCGACCTCGACCCCTCGTTTGCCGACGCCCCCTGCAACCGGGCCGAGCGCGTCACGTTCGTCGCCGGCGACGCGACGGCCTTGCCGTTCGACGACGCGTCGTTCGACGTCGTCACCCAGTTCGACTTGCTCGAGCACGTGCCCGACGACGCGGCCGCCGCTCGTGAGGCTGCTCGCGTCCTGCGCCCCGGGGGGACGCTCTTGGTCAGCACGCCGCACATGCGCTGGCGCTACCCGTACTACCAGGCGCTCCGCCCGGTCGCCCCGAGCGAGGAGGAGTTGTTTGCCGAGTGGGGCCATGTTCGGCGGGGCTACACCATCGAGGACCTGGAGGCGCTGATCCCACTCCCCTTGGCCGAGTGGACCTCGTTTATCAACCCGGTTACGGCGCTGGGCCACGACGTCGCGTTCTCGAACCTGCCCCGGCGCCGGCTGCTGCTGGCAGCTCTGGCGCCCGTCACCTGGGCGGGCTACCTGCTGCACCGCCGGCACGGGCGGGGAACGGAGACGGCCTCGGCCTGGGTTAAGGCATGACGGCAGCGCCCGCCCTGCCCTCTGAGGCCCCAGCGGTGGCGATCCTGGTATGGGGCGACGCGGTGGAGGACTTTCTCGACCCGATCGGCCTCTCGCTCCAGACGTTCGCGACGGAGATGCCCGGCGGCTGGCTCTTCGGGTATGCCGAGGCGCTCCAGCGTGTAGGCGTCCGAACGGTCGTGGTGTGCGTGTCCCGAGAGGTGCGGCGGCCTCGACGCTTTGTCCACGGGCCGACGGGCTCGGCCGTCTGGGCGCTCCCCCTGCCACGGCGCTACCGGCCCCTAAGTCGGCTGCTCCATGACCCCTATGCGACCGAGCTCGAGGGTGCATTCCGCTCAGGCTCTCACCTTCCGCGGAGGGTTCGCCAGTGGATCCGCGACCTTGCACCTTATGCCGCGCTTCCGGCCGTCGCCCTGGCGCGTGTGCTCCGCCGCGAGCGGATCCAGGCGTTCGTGGTCCAGGAGTACGAGGCGGCTCGGTTCGACCTGTCCGTCGCCGTCGGCCGAGCGGTGGGCATCCCAGTGTTCGCGACGTTTCAGGGCGGCACGTGGCACGTGAGCCGCCTGGAGGGGACTCTCCGGCCCCGAAGCCTTCGGGCCTCGGCCGGCGTCATCATCCCGTCGGCGGACGAGGCCGCACGCGTGCGCGAGACCTACGGCGTCCCAGCACGCAAGATCGCCCACATCTTCAACCCGCTCGACCTGGAGGCGTGGGAGCGCCCGCCTCGGGACGAGTCTCGCCAGGCTCAGGGCGTGCCTTCCACGGCCGAGGTCGTCGCGTGGCACGGACGCGTCGACGTCCACCGAAAGGGACTCGATGTGCTGCTGGACGCCTGGCCCGAGGTCGTGGCGGACCGTCCCGGGCGCGACCTCCGGCTCCGCTTGGTAGGGACCGGAGCGAGCGCCGCCCAACTCCATGCCCGGCTCGACGCTGAACCCGTGCCGGGACTGGAGTGGCGCGATGAGTATGTCGTCGACCCGGCCGACCTCCACCAGCACCTAGCTGCCGCCGACGCCTACGTCTTGCCTTCGCGCCACGAAGGATTCCCGGTCGCGCTTGTCGAGGCGCTGGCGAGTGGGCTGCCAGCCGTCGCTGCCGACGCCCCCGGCGTGCGCGACGTACTCGGCGAGCCGCCGGCCGGGCTTGTGGTCCCGACCGGGGACGCCCATGCTCTCGCCAGCGCTCTGGGACACCTTCTGGACAACCCGGCATTGCGTGCCCAACTGGCGCTCGCCGCTCGCGCTCGCGCAGAGGCGGCGTTCACGATGGACGCCGTGGGCGCCCGTCTCCGCGCAGTTCTGCTGCCGGGTAGCTGATGCTGAACGCGTCGGTGGAAGGACCGAGGCGGACGAGGTGGCGCTCGCAGGCGGCCCCTGTCCGCCGCGCCCTCACTCCGAATCCGCACGGCGCGCATACGGACGGGAGGCCCTGCGGCGTAACTTTCACTCTGCGCTGAAACCGGACTCGAACCATGATTGGAACCGTCGGTCACGTCTCGCTCGTCGCCGCCTTCGTGGCCTCGCTGGTCGCGCTGGTCACCTTCGTGCTGGGCAGCCGCCTCGGCCCCGGAGCGGACGCCTGGCTGCGCATCGGGCGCTGGGCCTGGGCCGTGGTCGCCGCCGGCGTCGCCGTCGCGAGCGCCATGCTGTGGACGGGCCTGTTCGGCCGCCACTTCGACCTGGCCTACGTCTACCAGCAGACCTCGACGGCCATGCCGTGGCGCTACACGTTCTCGGCGTTCTGGGCCGGCCAAGAGGGCTCGTTCCTCTTGTGGATCATCATGACGACGGTCGTCGGCGGGCTGCTGGTGCGCTGGAGCCTGCGGACGGACGGCGGCGAGCCGGTCGTCGAGGCGCGGCGCCAGTTCGGCGGTCCCGTCCTGGCCGTGGTCGCGCTGTGCCAGTCGTTCCTGCTGTCCATGATCGTGGGCCTCAAGCTGGGGCCGGTCCCCATCGGGGCCAACCAGTTCGCGACGCTGGCCGAAAAATTTCCCGACGCGCCGATGTTGCAGGTCGCCGGCTTTGTCCCGGCCGACGGCCAGGGCCTGAACGACCTGCTCCAGAACCCCTGGATGACCATCCACCCGCCGACGCTGTTTGTCGGGTTCACGCTGCTGATGGTGCCGTTCGCGTTCGCCGTCGCCGGCCTCGTCCGGGGCCGCTACACGCAGTGGGTGCGGCCGGCGCTGCCCTGGGCGCTGGCGGGGAGCGGCATCCTGGGCGTCGGCATCATGATGGGCGGCTGGTGGGCGTACGAGACGCTGAGCTTTGGCGGCTGGTGGGCCTGGGACCCGGTCGAGAACTCCAGCCTGGTGCCCTGGATCTTCGCCGTGGCCGGCCTGCACGCGATGGTGGTTCAGAAAAAGACCGCCGCCGGGCACAAGGCGGCGCTGTGGCTGAGCGTGCTCGCCTTCCAGCTGGTGATCTACTCGACGTTTCTGACGCGCTCCGGCATCCTGGGCGACGTCTCGGTGCACAGCTTCGTCGACCTCGGGCTGTACAACCAGCTGCTGCTGTGGATCGGCACGATCGGGCTGCTCGGGTTCGGGCTGCTCGCCTGGCGCTGGCGCGACCTGCCGGCGCCCGCGACGCCTCCGGCCGTGCTGAGCCGGGAGTCGCTGGTGTTTACCGGAGCCTTGCTGCTGGCCGTCACCGGCGGGGTGATCGCGCTGGGCACCTCGGCCCCGATCTTGGGCAAGCTGTTCCGCGACAACCCGAGCGCCGTGCCCGTCGCGTTCTACAACACCTGGACGCTACCGCTGGCGGTCGGCATCGCGTTCCTGGGAGGCATGGGCCAGCTGTTCTGGTGGCGCAAGATGACCGTCGAGGACGCCAACCGCGTGCTGCTCCGGCCGGTCCTGGCGACGGTCGCGAGCACCGCCGCCGTTGTCCTGCTGACGCCGTTCGTCCAGGAGACCGTGCTGCCGGCCGAGCCCTCGGCGCCGCTCGCCGAGGCGGCCGTGGTCGGCTCGGGCTTTCTCGCCACGCATGGCACGTCGCTGCTGCTCTTGCTGCTCTTGTTCTCGGCCTTCTTCATGCTGTGGGGCAACCTGAGCGTGATGTGGCGGGTCGGGCGCGGCAACATGAAAATGGTCGGCGGCTCGCTGACGCACGTCGGCTTTGGGCTGATGCTGCTGGGCATCATCGCCTCGTCGGTGTTCAACGACTCGATCTCGGACGGCAACGGCACCGACGTGCAGGGCAACCGCGAAAACGTGGTCGTGCCGCTGGGCCGCACGGTCGCCGTGGACGGCTACCAGTGGACGTACACAGGCCAGGAGGTCAACGACAAGGGCCGGCCGGTCTACCTGATGAACGTCCGCGACCGAGCCGGCCGCGAGTTCCAGACGCGCAACGTGGTCTACAAGGACGGCCGCGACCAGTGGATCCAGCAGCCCGACGTGCGCGAGGGCGTGGTCAAGGACCTGTACGTCGCCGTCTTCCCGTCGGCCATGTCCGAGAACCCCGCCGAGGGGCAGGCCGAGGTGACGCTGGCCCGAGGCGACTCGGTCCAGCTGGCGACGCCGGCGCACGAGCACGCCTTTACGGTCACGTTCCAGGACTACGACCTCGAGGTGGATCTGGACGCGGTCGGGCTGGAGCGCGACTCCGTCGACCTGGCCGTCGCCGCCAAGCTGGAGGTCACCAACCAGACGACCGGCGAGACGCGCACGCTGCGGCCGGTCTACGTGATCACCAAGGACCGCCAGCAGCAGTTCGTCCAGAACCGCGCGACCGACTGGGGCCTGGGCGTCGCCTTTGCCGGAATGGTGGTGGACGAGGGCGCCATCCGGCTGGTGTTCGAGGGGGCGTCGGTGGCCCAGGAGGAGTGGGTCGTGGTGCAGGCCTACGAGAAGCCGTTTATCTCGCTGCTGTGGCTGGGGACCGGCATTCTGGGCATCGGGTTCGGGATCTCGTTCCGCCGGAGGCTAGGGGAGGCGCGGCGCTAACGTCGCGAGGCAGCGCTAACGTCGTGAGGCGGTGGAGACCCGAGGCTCTCGGGCTCCGCCCGGTGCCACGGCTCAGTCCCGGCCTGCGTCGGCCGCGCGGCGGTCCTGGCCCACCTCGGTGACGGCGAGCGGAGGGTCACCGACCGCGCCTGCAGGGTTCGAGGCCGTCCGCCAGGTCACCGAGGCCGGGCGGCTCGGCGCTGGCCGGTGGCGATCGTAACCCGGGGCGGCGGACGGCCGTAGTCTTGCGCACGCCGCTCCCGCCACCCGATGCGCCTCCCTGCCCTCGCTCTCGCCGTGCTGGCGCTCGCCGCCAGCGCGTCCGCCCAGACGCCGGTCGTGTTGTCGCCCGGCCACCCCGACCTCGACGTGGCCGCAGTCGCACCCGAGAGCCGGGTCGATGTCGTTCGGATGGTGGAGCCGCAGGCGCAGTCCATGGGCACCATGCGCGAGGACGTCGTGCTCGACGGCGACGTGCTCTCCGTCCTGACCTCGACGGTCGTCGGGATGGCCGGCCCGCCGGCGCGCGACTCGACGCGCCTGGCCTGGCCGTCGCTCCAGCCCCTGACCCAGACCTACGAAGCGGACGGACAGGTCGGGCGCCTGAGCTACGCGCCCGACAGCGTGGCCGGCACCTGGGGTCGGCTGGACGCGCCGACGGCGGTGGCGTTCGGACTGGAGCGCCCCGTCTTCGCTCCCGCGGCCTTGCCCCTCGTCGTTCGCGCCCTGCCGCTCGACCGGACCGGCTACCACGCCGTCGTGCCGATGTTCTCGGTCAAGGAGCGCTTTCAGGAGGCGACGCTGACGGTCGTCGGCCCGGAGACCTTGACGCTCGACGACAGCACGACCGTCGAGGTCATTGCCGTCGACCAGTCGGGCGGCGGCGGGCTGACGCGCGGCTTGCCGCAGCGGCACTACATCGACCCGGTCACGCGCGAGCGCGTGCGCACCCATCTGAACGCCCAGGGCATGTCGGTCCAGATCGACCCGCTGCCCGCCGAGGCGGCCGCGACCGTTCGCCCGATCCGCTCGCGCGCGCGGCGCCCGGCCGTCGCCCTCGTGCCGGGCCACCCGGACCTGGTCGCCCGAGACGTGACGCTGGACGCCGGCCGGATGGAGATGCGCCAGGTGCAGCCCGAGGTCGTGCCCTACTGGCGCCTCGACAACGCCGCCCAGGTGGAGGGCGGCGTCGCCACGTTCGTCATGACGGCCGAGTACGTCGGCTCGAACGCCACCCCGCGGACGATCCACGACACGACGCGCGTCGCCTGGCCCTCGCTCGCGCCCTTGTCGCGCCGCCGCGTCACCGTCACCCCGGACGGCGAGACGTCCGAGACGCTGGCCTTCGACGGCCTCCACGTGAGCGGCGTCTACGGCGATGGCGGCCAGACGGTGGACCTCGACCTTGCCGAGCCCGTCTTTGGCCCTCGCTCCGTCGCCTGGGTGGCGCGCGCGCTGCCGTTCGAGACCGGCTACCTCGCCACCCTGACGACGTTTACGGCCGAGGACCGCTTGCAGAGGCACACGCTGCTCGTCGTCGGCCGAGAGCCCGTCGCGACGCCGGACGGCACCGTCTCGGCCTGGGTCGTCGAGCACGAGGGCGACGGGCCGCTGCGGCGCTACGCCGTCGATCCCGACACCCGAGTTTTGCTTTCAACCACGTACTCTCCCCTACCCGGCACCGTCATTGAGACGGCACGCCTCTAGCTTCTCTCCCCATGCGCCTGTTCCTTTTCGCCCTCGCCGCGCTGCTCGCCACCGGCGCCGCCTCCGCCCAGACCGCCGACGGCGACACGCTCGTGCTGCGCCCCGGCGACCCGACGCTCGTCACCGACTGGATGACGTCCGGCTCGACCACGACCACAATGAAGCTGGTCCAGCCGATGCAGCAAGACGTCGGCACGAGCACCGACACGTACACCGTCGCCGAGGGCCGCGTCACCAAGGTGACCACGCTGTCGGTCCCGATCCAGGGCATGAACCAGCGCGACTCGGTCGTGGCGGTGGCCGGCACGCTGGCGCCGCTGACGCACACCTCGTCCGGCGGCCGCGCCGAGGTCTCGCTGGAGTTCATGGACGAAGGCGTCGCCGGGATGGTGACGCCGCGCACGGGCGCGGCCACGACCGTGATGGCGATGACCGACGCGCCCGTCTTCGACGGCGCCTGGACGGCCGAGATCGTCCGCAGCCTGCCCTTTGCCGAGGGCTACGTGGCCAAGGTGGCCCTCTTCATGGCCGAGATGAGCACCGAGGCGGGCGAGATCGTGGTCGCGGTCACCGGCCAGGAGACCGTCAACGACCGCCTGGGCTGGACCGTGGACGCCGACCTGGGTCCGTTCTCGATGACCTACGTCGTCGACGCGGAGACGCGGGACCTGCTGGTGACGCGCCTGTCGCCCCAGCCCGGCATGGCCCTCGAGATGGTGCCGGCGCAGTAGCCGGGACCCGTCCGGCCTCGCTTCCGTACTTCCTTCCTCTCCTCCGACCGCTCCCACCCTCATGCGTTTTCAGACCCTGGCCCGCCTCGGGCTCCTCCCCGTCGCCTTGGCGATCGTTGCCTGGGCGCCCAGCGCCCAGGCCCAGACGGTCTTGACGCCAGGCCACCCCGACTTGATGACGGCCGACCTGGCGCTCGACGGCCAGATGATGGCCGCGCGCGTCTTGGGCGACAGCCCCCAGGACGCCGGCACCATGACCACCACGGTCTCGCGCGACGGCGGCACCGTCACCATGGTGTCCAAGAACAACGCTCAGATGATCGGGCGGATGGGCGAGGTCACCACGACCTTCGCCTGGCCCTCGCTCCGGCCCATCATGCGGCAGCCGGCCGACAGCGACAACATGACGCAGTACGACGGCGCCCGCGTCACCGGCACCTGGGGCAACGGCGACTGGGACCCGCTCCCCTACGACATCACGCTGGCCTCGGCGCCGTTCCAGCCCGAGGTGCTGCCGTTCGTGGCGCGCGCGCTCCCCTTCCGCGCCGGCTACACCGCGACCGTGCCCACGTTTACCGCCAGCGGGCGGTTGAAGGACCACCTGATGACCGTCGTCGGGCAGGAGACGTTTACGCGACGCGACGGCTCGACGGTCTCGGCCTGGGTGGTCGAGGACTCGACGTTCGGCCGCGGCGGCGGCACCAACCGCTTTCACGTGGACGCCGCCTCGCGCGACCTGGTCGCGGTCACGTTCTCGATGCGAGGCGCCGACGTCGCCATCGAGCCGACGACGCAGGAGGCGATCGACGCGGCCGCTCAGGCGCGGTCGATGATGATGTCGCTCCGCCCCGGCAGTGACGCGCTCGCCGTCGACGCGCTCCGGAGCTACACCCAGAGCTACACCATCAAGCTGGTGCAGCCGCAGCAGCAGGACATCGGGACGCAGTCGCGCATGGTCACCGTCGACCGCCAGGCGGGCACGGTCACGATCGTGGACTCGACCGAGATCGCGATGGCGGGCCAGAAAAACTCGTCCACGACGGTGCTGGCCTACCCGTCGCTCCGCGGCGTCAGCAGCCGGTCGGAGACCGGGGACGTGGTCACGGACCTGACCTACAACGACGACGGTGTGATCCGCCGCCGGACGCCCGCCGACGAGGAAAGCCCGGACTACGAGCGGACGTTCGAGGAGCCCGTCTTTGACCCGTCGGCCCTGTTCGAGGTCGCCCGGTTGGTGCCCTTCGAGCAAGACTGGACGGCGACGTACCAAACCTTCAACGCCGAGGGCCTGGCGGGCATCGTGATGACCGTGACGGGCCAGGACGAGATCGAGGGCCGCGACGTATGGCTGGTCGAGGCCGCGCCCGACGGCGCGCCGGCGACCGAGTTCGCCGTCGACGCGGAAACGCGCGACCTGGTGCGCGTCAAGATCCGGCCCCAGATGGGCGTCGAGGTGCACATCGTCCGCGCCGACTAGCGTTGCGGCGCGACCGAGGCCGGCCGCCTCGGTGCGCGTCTGGGCGCCCTCCGTCGAGAGACGGGGGGCGCGTTGCGGCACAGCCAGCCGCTCACAGCCAGCCGCTCACAGCCAGCCGGTCACAGCCAGCCGGTCACAGCCAGCCGTGCTGGCGGTACCACGCCACGGTCTCGGCCATGCCCGCGTCCAGCCCCACCGCGGGCGCGTAGCCGACGGCATCGCGAGCCTTCGACGAGTCGCAGATCCAGGCGTGGCGCGCCGCCTCGGCCTTGTCGGCGGTCAGCGGCGGCAGCGTGCCCACCAGCCCGCCGACGCGCTCGGCCAGGGCTCCCACGGCGCGGAGAACGGGGGCCGGCACGGGCAGCGCTAGCGTCCGGCGGCCCAGCGCCTGTTCCAGCGCCGAGCGCACCTGGGCCCACGAGACGCCGGGCGTGCCGACAAAGTAGGTCTCGCCCCGCGCCGCGTCTGACGCCGCCAGGTCGGCCATGCCGCGCACCAGGTCGCTCACGTGGACCATCGACAGCCGGGGGGACTGCGCGTCGCCGACGACGGCGAAGAGCCCGCGAGACGCGCCTTTGACCATCTCGAACAGGTCGGCCTCGCGCGGCCCGTAGACGGCCGGCGGGCGGACGACGGTGACGCCGAGGCCGGCAAAGTCGCGGCGGACGACGTCTTCCATCCGGGCCTTGCTGACGCCGTACATAGAGACCGGCTGGGGCACGTCGGACTCGGTCGCGGGGACGGCGTGGCCGTCGCGTAGGGCGTTGGGGCCCATCGCCTCCAGGCTGCTCGTGACGAGCACGCGAGCGTCCGGCGCGTGCGCTCGGACGGAGGCCAGCAGGCTCCGGGTGCCGTCGACGTTGGCGCGGTCGAGCGTGGCCTGGTCGCGCGCGCGCGTCAGCCCGGCGACGTGCGCCACGACGGAGGCGCCCCGGACCTGGGCGAGCGCGTCGGCGTCGTGCAGGTCGCCCTGGACGGTCTCGACGGGCAACCCGGCCAGCCACTTCGGGTCGCTGCGGACGAGCGCGCGGACGCGGTAGCCTCGGCCGAGAAGCTGCTCGACCAGGTGGCTGCCGACAAAGCCGGTGCCGCCGGTGACGAAGGCGAGGGGAGCGTCAGCCATGAGCGTGAAGGAGGGTGCGGATCAACGGCGCGCTCGGACATCGGTTCGGGCGACGGCGACGAGCGTCAGGTCGTCGTCCTCGGCGTGGCCGTCGGCCCAGGTGTCCACCGAGCGGACCAGGAAGCGGGCGAGAGCGTCGGCGCGGTGTGGCGCCTGTTCCAGCAGGCCATCGAGGCGGGCGGTCCCGAGTTCGTCGCCGCTGGCATCCTGCGCCTCGGTCAGGCCGTCGGTGAACAGCACGAGCGCCTCGCCGGGAGCCAAGCGGGCCGTCGTGGCCTCAAAGTGGGCGTCGGGCAGGACGCCGAGCAGCGGGCCCGAGACGTCCAGCGAGCGCACGCCGCCGGGCCCGACGATTCGAGGCGGAGGGTGCCCCGCGACGACCGCCCACACGTCGCCCGTCGCGGAGTCGACGATGGCCCAGGCCAGCGTCACGAACTGGTGCGGCTCGGTGCTGGCCGCGATCAGGCGGTCCAGCCGCGTCGTGGTGCGGGCGAGCGCGGCGCCGGGGTCGTCGCTCGCCTCCAGGTCGGGCTGGATCAGCTTGAAGCCCGCCTGGACGGTCGCCATGAGCAGGGACGCGCCGATGCCCTTGCCCACCACATCGGCGACGGCGACGAGCAGCCGGCCGCCGCCCAGGTCGGCGGCGTCGTAGGTGTCGCCCGAGACGTCGCGGCTGGGGCGCCACTGGGCCGCCACGTCCAGGCCGGGAATCTGGGGCAGCGACGTCGGGAGCAGCCGCGCCTGGACCTCGCGCGCCAGCCGGACCTCCTCGCGCATCCGCTCGCGCTCCACCCGCTCTTGGACGCGGCCGGCCGTCTCGAGCGCGCCGACGGCGAGCGCGGCGAGCGCGGCGGCAAAGTCGGCCTGGTCGGCGTCGAGCGGGCCGCCGGCGAGCGGGCCCAAGACCGCAGCGCCGCGCGTGACGTCGCCGGCGCGCAGCGGGACCACCCAGCACCACCCCGCCTCCGCCAGGGCCGCGGGCGCGGCCACGGGCTCACCGAGGCGGGCCAGGTCGCGGGGCAGCGCCACGTCGCCGGCGCCGCGCGCCCACGCGACGTCCAGCGACGCGTCGTCCTCGTCCCCGCCGTCGCACAGGCCAACGGCCAGCCGGTGCGTCATCAGCTGTCCCATCAAGGCCAGCCCGAGCCGCCCGGCAATCGCCTGGCGGTCGACGACGCGGCCAAACGCCTGGGCAAGCTCGAACAGCGCCCGCAGCGCGTGGGCGCGCGCGGCGAGCGTGCGGTTGGCTTGCCTGAGGTCCGCGACGGCTTCGCGGGCCACCAGGGAGGCCGCCGTCGCGTTGGCGAGGGAGCGCGCCACCCCGATCTCGGCCGAGGTGTAGCCGCCGCCGCCCAGCCGCGCGCCCAGCGCCACGACGCCCACCGTCTGGTCGATGTGGCGCAGCGGGACGATCTCGACCAGGCCCGCCTCGGTGAACGCGCGGCCCGACGCGTCCACGACGTCGCCCGGGACCAGGTCGAGGCGGCCCTTGACCACCTCCACGCGCCAGCCGCTGCCCTGGGCGCGGGCGCCGACGGCGCGGGTCGTGCGGAGCCGGCTCATAAGCGCCAGCGCGAGCGCGCCGAGCGGGTCGTCCAGGATGAGCGCCGCGTCGACAGGATCGTCCACGACGCCGAGGGAGGCCAGGTCCATGCCGCCAATCTAGCCCGACTGCGGCCCCTCCTTCTCCAGGTGGATCACCTCGGCGTCGCGCATCTGCCCGCCCTCGACGGTCAGCCGGACGCACGTTTTGACCTGGTGGAACCCTTGGCGGCCGGCGGCGCCGGGGTTCAGAAACAGCATCCGGCCCAGCGCCGGCACGCGCTCGACGCGCAAGATGTGGCTGTGCCCGCACACGAACAGGTCGGGCGGGTTGGCGCGAAGCGCAGGCCCGATGCCTGTCGCCCAGCGCCCCGGCCGCCCGCCAATGTGCGTCATCCACAACCGGACGCCGCCGATGGTCACCTTGACGTGCTCCTCGAACCGGCCCCGAACCGGCGGGCCGTCGACGTTGCCGTACACGCCGACCACGGGCGCCATCTTTTCCAGGCGCTCCACGACCTCGACGGGTCCCACGTCGCCTGCGTGCAGGATCACGTCGA
This sequence comes from Rubricoccaceae bacterium, assembly GCA_963757585.1. Taxonomy (GTDB): domain Bacteria; phylum Bacteroidota; class Rhodothermia; order Rhodothermales; family Rubricoccaceae; genus Rubrivirga. The sequence goes on along the minus strand of CAVWRT010000005.1, from coordinate 839,567 downwards.
CGCCGGCGAACACGTCGTCGAGTTCGGGGTGGTAGTAGCCGTGCGTGTCCGAGACGATGCCGAGCCGCATGAGGGGGCGAGAGGGAGGGATGCCAAGCTCTCTCTCACCGGAGCGGGGCGCCAGCCGTGCCCGCGCGTTCGCAAGGTATTCGGCGGAGGCCCAGGCGCCGCCCGAGGTGGGGCCGGCCGCCGTCCGGAGGCGTCATCGGCCGGCGCTAGCGCAGCGTCACGCGCAGGCCCACCCTGAACTTTTCCAGCCTCGGACCGTGGCGCACCGACTCGCCCTGAACGTCGGCCCACGTCAGCATCGGCACGCTGACGAACGGCGCGAGTTGGTAGGCGGGGCGGCTAAACTCCACGCCGGCGCGTAGCCAGCCGACGCCGCTCCGCACCCGGTCGGACGGCCCGTCGACGTCGGCGCTGGCCTCGGAGCCCTGGCCCGGAACCGACGCGTCGCGCGTCTGGATCACCGTGTAGTCGCCCGCCTCGGCGAGCAAGCCGAACGACAGCCGGCTCCCCGCAGGGTCGAACATCACGTTGTAGCCCCAGGACGCGCGCAGCGACTGGCCCACCAACCGAGCGCGCGTCGGCTCGCCCGCGGCGCCCACCCGGGACAGCGACAAGGCCTCGCTCGGGATCGACTCCGCAAAATCGGGCTCGCCGGCGGCCTGACTAAAGCCGGTCCGCAGGCGGCGCAAGCCGATCGACACGTCTGTTGCGACCGTCGGCGACAGCGCCGTCGTGGACAGAAACGCCACGTCGGTCTGGCGGAAGCCAAGCCCGCCCTCGTTGACCGGGTCGACGGCCAGACGGACGGCGTAGTCGGTGCCCTCGTTGTGCCAGTACGGCTTGACGACGACCCAGCTCAGCCCCATCCGCCCGTTCTGGGTTTGGGCGGCGCCTGTCAGGTCGGCGACCAGCGCCAGGTCCACCTGGGGCAGCAGCGCGTAGTCCAGGCGCGCCGAGAGCGACAGGTCGGTGAGCGCGCCGGAGCCGGCGAACCCGATCAGGTCGGCGTCGCGGTAGGCCGCCTCGCCCGACAGGGCGAACCCACCGTAGAACGCGCGCCGAGCCGTCTCGCCCCCGTACGACGGGTCCAAGGTCTGGAACGTGCCCTGGGCCTGGACTGGGAGGCCTCCCAGCACCAAGGCGGCGAACATGCCGCGGATCGCCGTTCGGGTCATTGGGTCCGGGGGCCGTGCACCGCTAAGTAAGGGATCGCGCGCGCCAGGTGCAAGCGCCCTGCGAAGAATCAGGGTGGCGCCTAGCCCACAGCCACCGCCCGGCTAGAACGGCGGGCCCGCGCCGCGCGAGGCGCCGTCGCCGCCCGCCGGGCGGACGATGCGGTGCTGGCCGCCGCGCGGCGCCGAGCCACCGGACGGCGTGGCGCGCCCCTGGCCCGACGGCCTCCGGCCGCTGTCCAGCCCCGCCTCGGGCGAGGTGCCGACGGGACGGTTGCCGGACGGGCGCTGGCCGCGCCCTGCATCGGGCCGCGACGCCTCGGGCTGGGAGGCGTCGGGCCGCGATGGGGTCCGGGAGTTGGCCGAGGCGGGCAGGTGGGCCGCCGGAATGCGCGGCGTCTCGGCAAAGCGGCCGCGGTCGTCCAGGCGCACCCAGGTCGCGGGCAGGTCGTAGAGGTAGCGGCCCACGCCCCACTGCACAGCCGCGCGCTTGGTGGCGCCCGACAGCCCGCCCTTGACGGCCTCGACCTGGGAGTTGTCGGCGCCGTCCCACTTGGTCACCCACTCGGCCGTGCCGTCCGCGCGGTCGACGCGGACCGAGATGCCGCACAGCACGCCGCCGCCCGGGCCCTCGCGGAACTCGTTGCGCCAGTCGGCCGGGCCGCAGACGTCGTCGAAGCGCTGCTGGACGGCGCGGCTGGTCAGGTAGGCCATCGCCAATCCCTTGGTTTTGTCGCGCGTTGTGGCGCCCGGCTTCCACTCAACGTCGTCGGCGGGGAACGGGTCGGCGAGGCGCGAGAGGTCGGAGGCAGTCATGGCGTCGGAGGCAGGGGGCGGGCAAGATGGCGCAGCCGCGTGACACCTGCTTGTCACCATCCCCGAGGGGTCACCCGGCCCGCCTCGGCAGAGCCGCTTGGACCACTGAACGCCCAAGCCGCCGAGTGCTCGAGGCGGAGATGGTGAGGCCGAAAGGGCTTCCAGCCTTCGCGACGAAGGCATAATTCACATGTAACCACAACAAGTCAGGACGTTTGCTGATAATATCCTTTATCCCCAATCCTATGGCGCGCCGCGCCTTCCAAAATGAGGCGACTGGCCCTTTCTCTCGTTCTCTTCCCCATCCTGACATCGGCACAGGACGCAGGCGCGGCGACCGTCCAGGTCAACCTGGACTATGTCTGGGTGGTCGTCGCCGGCGCGCTGGTGTTTCTGATGCAGGCCGGCTTCGCACTGCTCGAGACCGGGCTGACGCGCGCCAAGAACGCGGCCAACATCATCATGAAAAACGTCATGGACGCTTCGGCGGGCGTGGTGGTGTTCTTCCTGGTCGGCTTTGCGCTGATGTTCGGGCCGAGCCTGGGCGGCGTGGTCGGCACCGGCGGGTTCGCACTCTTGGGCGTCGAAGGCCAGGACCCGACGTGGACCTACCTGTTCTTCTTTTTCCAGGCCGTCTTTGCCGCGACTGCCGCCACGATTGTGTCCGGCGCCGTCGCCGAGCGCGTCGACTTCCGGGCCTACCTGGTGTTCTCGGTCGTGATCGTGGGCCTGATCTACCCCGTGTTCGGATCGTGGGCCTGGGGCGGACTGTTCAACGGCGGAGGCTGGCTGGAAGGCTTGGGCTTCCTCGACTTCGCAGGCTCGACGGTCGTCCACTCGGTGGGTGGCTGGGCGGCACTGGCGGGCGCCCTCGTCGTCGGCCGCCGCCAGGGGTCGCTGGACGCGGACGGCAACCCGGTCGCCATTCCTGGTCACAGCATTCCGCTCGCCGCTCTCGGCGTGTTCATCCTGTGGTTCGGATGGTTCGGATTCAACGCCGGCTCCACGACGGCGGGCACGACGGCGATCGCGCTGATTGCGACGAACACGTTTCTGGCCGCGGGTGCCGGCGCCGTCGCGGCGATGGCGGTCACCTGGAAAAAGTCTGGCGTGCCCGACGTCGGGATGACGCTGAACGGCGTGCTGGCCGGCCTGGTCGGCATCACGGCGGGGTGCGACGTGGTGCTGCCGCTCGGCGCGCTCGCCATCGGCCTGATCGCAGGCGCGCTCGTCGTGTTCGCGACGGAGGCGCTGGCGCGCGTCATCGACGATCCGGTGAGCGCGGTTGCCGTCCACGGCGTCTCGGGCGTGTGGGGCACGCTGGCGGTCGCGCTGTTTGCCGCCGAGGGTCCGTCGCTGGCTCAGCTCGGCGTCCAGGCGGTCGGCGTGGTCGCCGCGTTCGCCTGGGCGTTCCCGACCTCGTACCTGGTCTTCCGCGCGCTCCAGGCGACGATGGGCTTGCGGATCAACGAGGATGGCGAGTCGGCCGGGCTGGACATGCACGAGCACGGCACGGTCGCCTACCCCGAGTTTCTGGTGATGGCGCCCATCGACGACCGCGAGGTGTCGGGGGGCGGCGCTCGGGACTTGCGCACAGACGCGATCCACCTGGAAGCAGCCGCCGCGCTGCGGACCCCGATGTCGCGACCGGTCGTGATTCCGGAGGCCTAGCGCGTCCTGGATCTGGGCCGTTCGTGCCGAAGTGTCGGGCCGTCGCGACGCCTCGGCAGCGTCACGTCGGCGCGATGGAGGCCGAACCGGTCCAATCCGAGGTGTGAAGGTGCAGACCGGGCGAAGTCTCTATCCTTCGGCACTCTCCGGAACGGTTCTGGCCTCTCACCAGGTCGAATCGCGTGTGATGATATGCTTGCTCCTGCTGATTTTACCCGCGCTCGGATGCGCTCGCGCCTGACGTCGGCGCGCCGCCGAGCTGCCGTCGTGACGAGCGCCGCCCTGCTGGCGACCGGTCTGAGCGTGTCCGGCTGCTCCGTCTCAGCGGATGCCCCGGCGGCCTCGTTTGCGGAGTCGGCCCCGACGCCTGCGACGATGGTCCAGCCGCCCATCGTGCTGGTGGCTGCGCCCGCCTCGGCAGACGCAGCGCCTGACTCGGCCGACGCCGCGCCCGAGGCGGAGGTGGCACCCGAGGCGGAGGTGATCGGCAGCGGGCGCGCCAGCTACTACGGCGCCGAACTGGCGGGCAACCCGACGGCCAGCGGGGAGACGTTCGACCCGCGCGAGCTGACCGCGGCGCACCGGACGCTGCCCTTCGGCACGCGCCTGCGCGTCACGAACGAGACGAACGGCGAGAGCGTCGTGGTCCGCATCAACGACCGCGGCCCGTTCCACGGCAACCGGGTGCTGGACGTGTCGACGGCGGCGGCCGAGGAGATCGGCTTGAAGCGCGCGGGCACGGCGCGCGTCACGATGGAGCGCCTGCCCAAGCGCCCGGTGCGCGGCTAGAGCCCGAGTCGCTGGCGGAGCGCGGCGACGTCCACGCGGCCCGGTGTCCCGTCGGAGCAGTAGTCGGCGAGCGCGGCGTCGTCCGATGGCACGTCGAGGCGGGCAAGGTGGGTGCCCACGTCGCGGTAGGCGTCGCGGAATGGGATCCCCTGCTCCACCTGGCGGAGTGCGGCGGCGGTCGCGAACAGATCCGGCGACAGGGCCGCGCGCATCCGGCCGGGGTGCCACGCGATGCCGGGCAGGACGGCGACCGTCGCGCTCAGCAGGTCCTGCGTCGCGAGCACGGCGCGCATGACGGCTTCCTTGGTCAGTTGCAGGTCGCGGTGGTAGCCGCCGGGCAGGTTCGCGGGCAGCGTCAGCAGCAGCGACAGCTCGGCGGTCAGGCGGTGGACCGTGGCGCGGGCCAGCTCCAGCACGTCCGGGTTGCGCTTCTGGGGCATGATCGACGAGCCGGTCGTGTGCTCGTGCGGCAGCGTCACGAAGCCGTATTCGCTCGTCGCGAACAGCCACAGGTCGCTCGACAGCCGGTTGACGGTCTGGCCAATCTGGACCAGGGCGTGGACGACCGTCGCCTCCACCTTGCCGCGCGACAGCTGGACCGCGGCGACGGCCTGGACGCGCGAGAAGCCGAGGCGGTCGGCGACGGCGGCGCGGTCGAGATCCAGCACGGGGACGCCGTAGCCCGCCGCGCTCCCCCAGGGCAGCGTGTCGGCGGTGCGCCATGCGGCGGCGAGCGTGCCCAGGTCATCGGCCAACAGGTCGGCGTAGCCGGCGGCCCAGACGGCGACGGTCGTCGGCATGGCGCGCTGGCCGTGCGTGTAGCCGGGCATCAGCACGCGCTGGTGGGTCTCGGCGTGGTCCAGGAGCGCTCCGGCGACGGCCGTGGTGGCGCCGGCGATCTCGGCGAGCGCGTCGCGCAGCCACAGCCGGAGCGCGGTCAGCACCTGGTCGTTGCGGCTCCGGCCGGCGTGGATCTTTTTGCCGGCGACGCCCAGCCGCTCGGTCAGCTCGCGCTCGATGACGGTGTGCATGTCCTCGTCCTGGACCGTCACCGTGATCTCTCCCGCCTGCCAGCCCTCGCGGATGGCGTCGAGCGCGGCCAAGACCTCGGCCACCTCCGCCTCGGTCAGCACGCCGGCCTGGCCGAGCGCCCAGGCGTGCGCCCGTGTCCCTTGCAGATCGTACGGCAGCAGGATCGTGTCCCACCGCCAGTCCTCGCCGACCGTGAAGCGCGTCACCCAGTCGGCGGCAGCGGTGCCTTTGTGCCAGATGGGAGCGGGTGGCGGGGTCGGAGGCTGGGACATGGGTTCAGGCAATGGGCTAGGCCGCGTCGAAGTACTGGCGCGCGATCTCGGCGTAGACCTCGACCGCGCGCGTGAGTTGGTCCACCTCGACGTGCTCGTCGGCGGTGTGGGAGAGTTCGCTGCGGCCCGGGCCGATCTTGACCGCGGGCACGTCCGAGAGGAAGATCCAGTCGGACGCGGTCGGGCTGCCGAACGGCTCGGCGTCGAGCCCGAGGCGGGCCAGGGCGGTGGTCACCGCTTGGGCGACCGTGGCGCTGGCGGGTGTGGCGCACGGGACCAGGCGGTCGGAGTACACCTCGACCTGGCTCTCCAGCGCGTGGCCGATCTGCTCCGCCAACTCGGCGTGCGTGTAGGCCGGCGTCGAGCGGACGTCGAGCGTGAACCCGCACCGGTCCGGAATGACGTTCTTGGCCGTCCCGCCGTCGATGAGCGTCACGTTCGCCGTCGGCAGGCCCAGGAGAGGATCCGGGCGGTCGAACGTCATCGCGTCGACGCGGACGAGGTCGCGCGCGGCGACGGTCACGGCGTTGACACCGAGGTGGGCACGCGCGGCGTGCGCGGTCTGGCCGTGCGCGGTCGCCTGGAGGATGAGCAGACCCTTCTGAGCCAGGCACGGCCGGAGCTCGGTGGGCTCGCCGACGAGCGCGGCCGACACGTCGGGCAGCGTGGTCCCGAACACTTCGCGCCGCATCGCCTCCATGCCGTTGTAGCCGCCGCCGGTTTCCTCGCACGCCGTCAGCGCGACGACGAGCCGGCCGGGCGGAACCCAGCCGGAGGTCGCGAGGTGGGCCAGCGCCGCCAGCATCGCGGCTCCGCTGGCCTTGGCGTCCACGGCGCCGCGCCCGTAGACCCGGCCGTCGACGGTCGTGGGCTCGAACGGCGGGTAGGGGTGCTCTGACGACGGCGGGACCACGTCCAGGTGCGAGGCCAGCAGCAAAAGATCGTCGCCGTCCCCCACGCTCGCCCAGACGTTGTCGTCGTGGCGGCCGACGGCCAGGCCGGGGACCGAGCGCGCCCAGGCTTCGACGTAGTCTGCCGCCGCGGCTTCGTGATGGCTCAGCGACGGGATGCGGACCAGGTCGGCGTGCAGGTCGAGGACGGTCATCGGGAGGAACGCGAGAGTGGGTCGTTGTAGAGGCGCTCCGCGGAGGCGCCTCCGCCAGGGCGAGCCGCCCCGCCTCGGCGACGCGGTGGGGACGCGAGCCTCACCGCACCACCTCGGTCCCGCCGTTCAGACTGCCGGGCGCGCAGACGCGCACCGAGGGCACGCCGCGCGCCAGCGCCGCGAGTGCGACCTCCAGCTTGGGCCGCATCCCGCCCGCGATCCAGCCGCCGGCCACGCCCGCCTCGGTGTCGGCGCGGGACAACTGGCGGAGAAGGCTGGACGCGTCGGACGCGTCGCGGCGGACGCCGCCGGCCTCGGTGACGAGGGCGAGAGACGCACCCAGCGCCGCCGCGATCTCGAAGGCGACCGTGTCGGCGTTGACGTTGTAGAGCGCGCCGCCCGCGTCGGCGCAGATGGACGACACGACGGGCACGAAGCCGGCCGCCAGCAAGGTGTGGAGCAGGGCCGGGTCGACCGCCTCCACGTCGCCGACGTGGCCAAAGTCGACCGGCATCCCGTCCACCTGGACCGGCGGACGGCGGCGGACGGTCACCAGCCCGCCATCGGCGCCGCTCAGCCCGACGGCTCGGACCGCGCCCGACGACGCCACCAGCCGGGCGTTGAGTGCGCCGCGCAGGGTGTAGAGCGCCACGTCGAGGTCGAGGTCACTCGTTACGCGGCGCCCGGCCACGATGCGCGGCTCGTGCCCGAGCGCGCGCGCGAGCGCCGTCGCCTGCGGCCCGCCGCCGTGCACCACCACCACGTCGCCGAGGCGGGCGACATCGGCCCAGACGGCCGCGACGGCGTCCGGACTGGCCAGGATGGCACCGCCGAGCTTGAGGACCGTCGTCATGCGCGAACCGGCTTGGCCTCCGTGGGAAGCAGGTCCCACATCCACTCCAGGACCGCCTTTTGGGCGTGCAGCCGGTACTCGGCCTGCAGCAGGTGGAGTGCGCGGCCGTCGTCCAGCACCTCGCCCTCCACGACCACGCCGCGCCGCACGGGCAGGCAGTGCATGAACCGGGCGCGGTCGGTGCGCGACATGGCGTCGGCGGTGACGGTCCAGCCGGCGTGCGCCGCGCGCTGCCGGGCCTCGGCCTCGGGCGCGTCGTAGACCATCGAGCCAGACCACGCCTTGGCGTAGACGATCTGGGCGCCCGACAGCGACGCCACGCGGTCGCTCGACTCGGTCACCGATCCGCCCGTTCGCGCCGCCGTGGCGCAGGCCAGGTCGAGAATGTCCGCGTCCAGCCCGAAGCCCTCGGGCCGGGCCACGACGACTTCCATGCCCAGCCGGGCCGCCATCAGCAGCGCCGAGTTGGGGACGGCGCGGGGCAGCGGCCGTGGGTGCGGCGCCCAGTGCAGCACCAGTTTCTTGCCCCGAGCGTCTCCGAGCGTCTCGGAGATCGCCGCCGCATCGGCGAGCGCCTGACAGGGATGCCACCGCGCCGACTCCAGGTTGACGACCGGGACCGTCGAGGCGGCGACGGCCGACCGGAACGCACGGTCTTGGTGGTCCGCCTCGGGATCGGCGAGCGTCGCGAACGTGCGGACGCCGAGCGCGTCGACGTAGCGGCTCAGCACGCCGAAGGCCTCGCGGACGTGCTCGGCGGCGTCGCCGTCCATCGTCACGCCGTCGCGGGTTTCGAGCCCCCACATGCCCTGGCCGGGCGTCAGCGTGACCGGGTGGGCGCCCAGGTGCGCGGCGGCCAGGTCCATTGAGGCGCGCGTGCGCAGCGACGGGTTGAAAAACACCAGCCCCAGCGCCTTGCCGGCGGCCGACTGCGTCCAGCGCGGCGACTGGCGGTGCTGGAGCGCGCGGTCGAGGCAGGCCTGCCAGACCGCATCGGGCAGGTCGGACCAGTCGGTAAGGTGGTTCATGAGTCGGGGGTGTCGAGCACGTCGCCCAAGCGGGCGAGGAACGCGTCGATCTCGGCGTCGGTCGTGGTCAAGGGCGGCATCAGCCGGATCGTGTCGGGCCGGGTGGCGGTCCCGACGATCACGCCCGCCTCGCGCAGCGCCGCGACGACGGGCTTGGCGGGGCGGTCCAGCGACACCCCGATCAGGCAGCCGCGCCCGCGCACCTCGGTGACGCCCCCCGCCTCGGCACCGAGGTGGGCCAGGCCGGCGGCGAGTCGGTCGTGGATCTGGACGGCGCGGTCCATCAGGTTGTCGTCCACGAGTTGCGCCAGGGCGGCGGTGACGGCCGCCATCGCCAGCATGCCTCCGCCGAACGTCGTCCCCTGGTCGCCCGACTTGACGGTCTCGGCGATGGCCGTCGACACCAGCACGGCGCCGACGGGGACGCCGGCGCCCAGGCTCTTGGCGAGCGTGACCAAGTCCGGGACGACGTCGACGTGGGCGCCGTACGTGAACGTGCCGGTCCGGCCGACGCCGGTCTGGACCTCGTCGAAGATCAGGAGCGTGCCGGTGCGGTCGCAGATCTCGCGGATGGCGCGGTAGTAGCCGGCCGGCGCCTCCGTCACGCCCGCCATCGACTGCATGGGCTCCAGGATCAGCGCGGCCACGTCGCCTGCGGCCAGCGCCTCGTCGACGGCGCCCTCCCACCCGAACGGGACCCAGGTCGTTGGGGCGAGCGCGGCGCGGTACGGCGCGTGGTATTTGTCGCCCCAGGTCGCGGCGAGCGCGCCCAGCGTCCGCCCGTGGAAGCCGCCCTTGCACGCGACGACGCGACTCCGGCCGGTCGTGGCGCGCGCCAGCTTGAGCGCCGCCTCGTTCGCCTCGGTCCCCGAGTTGCACCAGAACACCGTCCCCAAACCCTCGGGCGCGAGCGCCGCAAGGGCAGCAGACGCCGTGGCGCGGACCGGGCTGTACATCGCGTTCGAGTAGAACAGCAGCTCGCCCGCTTGCTCGCGGATGGCCCGGACGACGCGCGGCGGGCAGTGGCCGAGCAGCGCGACGCAGTGGCCGCCGTAAAAGTCGAGGTACTCGCGCCCCTGGGTGTCCCAGACGCGCGTCCCCTCGCCGCGGACGAGCGCGACGGGCGGCTTGGCGTAGGTCGGGAGCGTGACGGCGTCTTCGAGCGCCATCGGGTCCAGCAGGGTCTCGGTCATGGTCAGTGAGAGTGAGGGCCGACGCCCGGCAGCAGCCCCAGCGCCTCGGGCCAGCCCAGCGCCAGGTTGAGGTTCTGGACGGCCTGGCTGGCGGCGCCCTTGAGCAGGTTGTCGAGCGCAAACCCGACGACCAGGTGGTCTCCCTGGACCACCCAGCCGACATCGAAAAACGGCGTGCCCACGACCGGCTTCAGCTCGGGCAGCACGCCCGGCGACATCCGCACGAGCGGCGCCTCGCCGTAGGCCGCCTGGAACGCAGCCCCGACCGCCTCGGTGCCGAGGTGGGCAGAGTCGGGAATCGCGACGTGAGCCGTCCCCCAGATGCCACGCGTCCAGGGGCCGGAGACGGGGACAAAGTGGACGGTCGCGTCTGGGCCGAGCGTCTCGTCGACCTCGGCCAGGTGACGGTGTGCCAGCGGCTTGTAGGCGCGCACGTTGCCGTCGCGCGTCGGGTAGTGCGTGGTCGCGGAGGGCCGGGCGCCCGAGCCGGACGCGCCGGTCAGCGCCGTCACCGACGCCTCGAACGTGCCGAGGGCGTCCACCAACGGCCACAGCGCCAGCGTGATGCCGGACGCGAAGCAGCCCGGGTTGGCGACCAGCGTCGCGCCCTCAATCCGGTCGCGGTTGATCTCAGCCAGCCCGTACACCGCCGACCGCATGGCGTCCGGGTCGGGGTGCGCGAGGCCGTAGACCCGTTGGTAGGTCTCGACCGAGCCCAGCCGGTGGTCGGCCGAGAGGTCGATGATGAGCCTGTCGAAGCCGGACTGGCGGAGGTTTTGGACGGCGGCGGCGCCCTGGCCGTGCTCGGCGCAGACGAACGCGACATCCACGGCCTCGGCGTCGAGGTGGGCGGGGTCGGCGTAGGCCAGGTCGGTCTGGCCGCGCAGGCGCGCGTGCGTCGTCCAGACGGGCGCGCCCGCCTGGCTCCGGCTGGTGACGACGGTCGGCGTGACGAGGGGGTGCGCCAGCAGCAGCGCCAGCAGTTCGCCGCCGGCGTACCCGGCGCCGTGCAGCACGGCCGCACGGACGGGCGCCGGCGTCGAGACGCGGGAGGGTGTCTCCGCCTGGGGCAGGTGTGCCGAGACCGGCACCGAGGTGGGCGTAGTCATGACGACAGCGGCGACAGCGGCCGCCGCGGCCCGTTGAACGTCGGCAGCGCGCCGGGGGCTTCGGCCCAGGCACGGTGCTCGGCCACGTCCTCGGCCACGAGTGCCGCCAGCGCCGACGCCTCGGACCGCGCGTTGACGGCCGGAATTCCCAGCGACGTCTGGATGTAGCGCTTGCCCACGTCGGTGTCCGTCGCCGGCCCGACCACGACGCCGATCTCGGCACGGTAGCGCGTCCGGAACAGCTGGTCGCACGCCCAGGCGCCCGCCAGGTCGGTCGCCGCCAGCACGTGCGTCGCCGTCAGCCGCTGCAGCTCCATGTCCTGCAGGATCTGGTCGACGCCGTAAGGCCCGATCACGCCGTCGCCCAGCTCCAGCACCAGCACGTCGGGGTCGGCGGCGTTGAGGTGGGCGATGATGCCCTTGGCGACCGGCACCATGTCGCGCCCGGTCGTGGCGACCGCGCCCGCCTCGATAAAGCTGGCGGACACCATCGCCCCGGCCTCGACCATCGCCCGGACGTCGCGCTGCAACGCGGCGCCGGTCAGCTTGGCCGCGGCCACCCGGAGTCCGCGCTCGCTCAGGCCCTTGACCAGCGCCGCGGCGGCGAACGTCTTGCCCGTATTCATGGCCGTGCCCGAGACCATCACCAAGGGCGCCGAGGCGGCCAGCGTCTCGACCGGCTCAATGGCCGTGTCCTGGATGCGCGCGTGGCGCGGCGGCTCGCCGGTCAGCACGGCGCCCAGAACCTCGACGCGCAAGGCCGGCCCCAGGTCGGGGTGCGGGCTGGCGACGCGGCCCAGGATGCCGCCCATGTTCTGGATGTGCAGGATGTCGCCCGGCGACACGTGGCGCGGGATGCGGCCGGAGTAGCCCTTGAGCGCCTGGCGCTCGCCGAGGGCACCGACCAAGGTCTGCCCCTTCTCGATGGTCCGGAACACGCCGTCGGCGCCTTCGAGCTGGTTGTAGAGGTCTTTGTCGTCGAGCGCGCGCGCGGCCAGGCAGTAGCCCTCCTCGGCGACGACGTACGGCGAGACCTGCACCTCGTGGCTCAGCCCGCACGGCCCCGTGCTGCTGGCGACGTGGTCGACGGCCAGGGTGGTGATGGTTCGAGTCGGCATGGCGGTCTAGGAGTGCGCGGCGCGAGCCGCGAGACGGGCCTGGAGCCCGTAGATCTGGGCAAAGCCCTGGGCGTCGCGGCCCGACCACAGCGCGTGGTCCTCGCCGTAGCGCGCGGCGCCGGCGTCGAAGAGCGAGTGCGGCGAGGTCGCGCCCAAGACGCGGATGGCGCCCTTGAACCACTCGACGGTGACCGTCCCCGTCACGCGCTGGTTGGCGGAGGCGAGAAACGCCTCGATGTCGCGGCAGGCTGGGTCGAAGTACAGCCCCTCGTGCACGAGCCGCCCGTAGAGATCCCCGAGGCGGGCGGACTCGACCAGCTGCAACTGCGTTTGGACCAGCTTCGCCAGCTCGCGATGCGCCGCGACGAGCGTCAGCGCGCCCGGCGCCTCGAACGCGATCCGCCCCTTGATGCCCAGGATCGTGTCGCCGACGTGGATGCCGCGCCCGACGCCCGACGCCGCGCCGTCGCGGTTGAGCGCCTCGACGAGCGCGACCGGGTCCGCCTCGGTGCCGTCGAGGGCGACCGGGACGCCCTGCTCGAAGGCGATCTGGACGCGGCGCGGCGTGTCGGGCGCGTCCTGCGGTGAGACCGTGTCGGGCCACGCCGCCTCGGGCAGGATGCCGTCGGTGTGGTGCGTCTCCTTGCCGCCGATCGTCGTGCCCCACAGGCCGCGGTTGACCGAATAGTCGGTCGTGGAGGCGTCCACCTCGACGCCGCGCTCGCGCAGGTAGGCCGACGAGTCCTCGCGCGACAGTGCCAGCGTGCGGATCGGCGTCATCACCTCCAGGTCGTCGGCGAGCAGGCGCAGGGCCGTGTCGAACCGGATCTGGTCGTTGCCGGCGCCCGTCGAGCCGTGCGCGACGGCCGTGGCGCCGATCTCGCGCGCCGCTTGCGCCAGCGCTCGGGCCTGGACCACGCGCTCCGGGCCGACGCACAGCGGGTACACGCCGCCGCGCAACACGTCGCCCATCACCAGGTAGCGCAGCACGTCGTTCCACAGATCCGCCCGGGCGTCGACGAGCGTGTGCCCGGCCGCACCCAAGCGGGCCGACTGGGCGGCGATCTCGGCCCGCTCCTCGTGGGAAAACCCGCCCGTGTCGACGGTGACGGTGTGCACGTCGCGGCCGGTCTCCTGGCGGAGGTACGGCACGCAGAACGAGGTGTCGAGGCCGCCCGAGAAGGCGAGGGCGATGGGAGAGGACATGGGGAGGTCTGAAAACGAAAAACGCCGACCCTCGGAGAGAGTCGGCGTCGGAAGGGCTGGCCGCCTGTGTGTCAGCGGCGCCGTCCAGCTATGCCTCGTCTCCCGAGCCCGGAGGTCGGTCGGCGTCGCGGACGTCGGGAGCGGATGGAGGTCACGTCGGAGTCGGTGTCTGCGCCCAGGATAGAGCCAGCAGGGCGGGCGCGTCAACGCCGCACCGGCCTGGTAGCGCTTCCAACTGCGTGATTTCCCTCAGCAACGCCTCAGAGCGCACACGCAACGATGGGTCCCGCTCGTCGTAGCCTCTCGGCCGTACCGATTGTCACGCCTCCGTTGCCGCGATGGAACGCACCCGACCCTCTTTTCAGCACGAACCGACGCCGGAGGAGACCGACGCGCTCGACCTCCGCTCCGTCGCTGAGCGAAGCGGCCCCGCTCTGGCCGCTGAGGCTGAGATCGGCGAGGCGACCGCTCGGGACATCTGGCGCACCGCCGCACGGTTGCAGGCGGAGGCGGCCCGGCGCCTGGACGAGCGCTCCGAGACCTTGGCCAGCGAGCAGCGGCCGAGCGCCGTGCCGCACGCGGCCTTCTCGCGCGCCGAGGTCGAGGAGATCGCTCAGGCGGCCGGCATCGACCCGTCGTTCGTGGCCCTGGCCTGGCGCGAGGTCGAGGCCGCGCGCCACCACGCCCCCGTCTCCGACGACCGCCAGCGCCAGGCGTCGGCGTTCCTGGGCACCGACGCCGAGCGGCTCGCGGTCACCCGGACGTTCCGCGCCGCGCCCGGCGACGTGCTGGCGGCGATGCAGCGCGTGCTCCCCGCCGACCCCTACCGCCTGACGCTGGTCGACGTGTTGGGAGAGTCGGACGACATGGCGGACTCGGCGCTGCTGTTCGACGTGCCCCAGATCGGGAAGCAGGTTCAAGAACTGGGTCGCTACACCGCGTTCTCGTACGCCATGAGTGTCTGCGACCTGACTCGGGTCGTGATCACGCTCCACGACCTGGGCGACGGGCGGACGGAGGCCACCATCGCCGCGGACCTCCGGCACGGCAAAGGGCGCAACCTCACCGTCGGCCGCTGGTCGGTGGGCTTGGTCGCCGCGCTGAGCGCCGTGATCGCGGGGTGGATTGGCCTGGCCTCTAGCGGGCCGGTGGGCGCGGTGATGGCCGCCACGATGGCCGCGATCGTGATGGGCTGGGTGGTGCACCTCGCCTACCCTCCGGCGTACCGCCGCGGCCTGGGCAAAGGCGAGCGGGCGCTGGGAGATCTGCTGAGCGCGGTCGACGTGGACCTGCGCTCCGGCGGGGCGTTCCGTCCGCCGTCCGCCCCGCCGAGCGCTGGGCCCGAGAGCTACGTGATTGCTGTGTAACGCTGCTGGCGGCGCGTGTGGATGAGGAGCGACGCCACGGAGCCACGCAACAGCGCCCGCCCCGACACGGAGGCGGGGCGGGCGCTTGGGATCGGTCGAGAGCGTCAGGCGGCCTTCTTGCCTCGCTTGCTCACCTGGACCTCGGGCTCGGCCGCGTCCGCGCTGGCGCTATCGCCCGAGACGGCGTAGCGGTGGCGCATCCGGTCGAGCAGGTCGGCGGTCTCGTCGGCCGTCAGCTCGTCGAGCGACTGGACGCCGCAGTAGTGGCGCGCGGCGAGCAGCACCTGGGGACGTCCCAGCCCAAAGCCCTCGGCCTGGGACAGCAGCTCGGCCAGCGTCGCGCCGGTCGGCGCCGCCAGCGCAGGCTGAGGCAGCACGTCGGCGTGCGGCGTCTCGACCGGCTGGGGGCCGGCACCCAGGCGCTCCATCAGCACGGCGAACGTCGGGTCCTCGATCTCCAGCCCGACCGGGAAGTCGGGCGCGTTGGACTTGACGACCGTCGCGATGCGGCGCGTGTCGAAGCCGTCCTGGCGCAGCGACAGCTCCAGCATCACGTCCACGAAGTACTCCAGGCCGGAGGCCGTCATGGGCACGACGCGCCCCATCTCGTTCTCCTCGCGGTCCTGCTGCCCGCGCGCGGCCACCTGGTCGGTGATGACCACACACGCGCCCGAGTCGACGCAGAGCCGGCGAAGGACTTCCTGGAACACGATCTGGTCGGCCTGGATCTCGTCGGCCGAAGGCAGCGCCGTCGGGTCGCCGGTGCGGTCGCGAACGCCCTGAACCGTCGCGCGGTGCTTGCGGCCGAAGTACATGGCCCAACTGTCGAGCGCGTAGCAGCCGTAGCCCTGCTCGGCGCGGCCCTCGCCGAGGGCCCAGTCGATAAACGGCAGCAGCTCGTCGGGGTGCTCCACCTCGATGGCGTCGTAGCGCGAGCCGTCGGCGCCGTCGAGCAGGCGCGCCTTGCGCTCGGTGTCGAAAAAGCACAGCCGGCCGAGCCCGGCGTCGGCCATGGACGAGGCGAACCAGCTTTTGCCGGTTCCGGCCGCGCCGCGCACGGCGACCACCAGGCGGCGCTGCTGGGGACGGCGGCTCAGGGGATGGACGGTCATGGGAGTGGGGAAGTGGGGGGGTGAGCAAAGGGTAGCGCGGCGGTGTGCCAGCGATCTGTCACACGCTGCCCACCGCGTCGCCGCCTGCCTCGGCGCCGTCACCGAGGCGGAGGCACCGAGGCGGAGGCACCGAGGCGGAGGCACCGAGGCGGAGGCACCGAGGCGGAGGCACCGAGGCGGAGGCACCGAGGCGGAGACGCTCAGGAGGCTTTGCGCAAGACCGGGCGCTCGGCGGCCAGGTCTAGGCGGCGCATCGGCCGGTCGGCGTAGGCGCCCCACACCGACTCGACGCGGCGGTCCAGTCGGCGGACCAGGATGTGCGGCGCTTGGCCGTTGGCGACGTGCCAGAGGTGCCGCTCGGGCGCGTCGTCGCTCAGGGCGTACGGCACCAGGATCGACGGCTGCTCAGGCCGGACCGTCACCTGGCGCGCTTCCGGGCTCGACAGCGTGGCCAGGTTGACGCGCCCGCGGTCGGAGAACACGTCGGCGTCCCACTGGCTGGCCAGGTAGAGCACGTCGTCCATGTGGCCCAGCAGGTCGCTGCCGCGCAGCCGGTAGACGGTGTCCACGACGCCGTGCGCCAGCAGGGTCGCGTCGCGCCGCAGACGGCGGTCGTGGTCGCGCAGGCCGCGCCCTCCGGCCGACTCAAACGCCACGCGCCGCACCTGCCCGTCCCCGACGGGCACCTCGACCACCAGGTCGAGCGTGAAGAACGCCGGGCCGGTGCCCGACTGCGGCCAGTCGTGCGAGGCCGGGATCTCGACCTCGACCTCGGACCGAAGCCGGGCGTCCTCGCGAAGCACCTTGACCAGGTGCCACGCCAACTCGTCCTGGACCGCGCCGGGGTACGGCGGCTCGTGGTAGGGCCCGACCATCGGGGAGGTGGGCGTGGAAGAAGACAGGGGAACGCGGGTCATGGCTCGCAGAGGTGATGGGGCACGGCGTCTCGCGCACGCGCACGCGTAACATATAAGGTGCGAGTGACGGCGTTCTGTCACCCCTTTGTGGGCCCGTGTCGCGCCCGAGGCCGCCGGTTTCGCCGGCCCAGTCCGTCTCTGGCGTGCCCGAGCCTCCGTCAGCCAGCCTCGGCGACGCGGCCGGCGTGGAGCGTGCGGTAGAGGACCCCGTAGAGCGCTTCCAGGTCTTCGCCCGGATGGAGATACACGCGCCGCCCAGCCTGGGTGCGGACGACCATTCCGTTGCGGAAGCGCAGCGTCTGAACAACCAGATCGAGGCGGTACGCGTCGGGCAGTCCGCCCTCGGGCGTCAGAAGCAGGCGCCGCGACGTGAGTGCGATCTCGCCCACGCGCACGCGTCCCGACAGCACCTGCCTGGGCAGGATCAGGCCCGCCGTCCGGCCGGTATGCAGCACCGCCTCCCCGACGTGGGTATCCAGCGCGTCCGCGTCGGCGAACGCCCACTGGCCGCGCGTTTTGAAGCGACCGACCTCGCCCGCTTGCAGTGTCACGCCGAGATCGGCTGTCGGCATGTCCCCGTTGCGGATCTGCCAGCGCTGCCGGGCGTGGCTGAGCAGTGCCCGGACCTCCGGCGGAAGCTCGACGCTCAAGGCGCTCTCGGCGAGCGCGATCTGGGCCTCCTCGCCAGGCGAGAGCTCGCCGTCGCACAGCGAGCTGGCCACGCTCTTGAGCAACTGCTCGCGTGCGATCACGTCGTAGGCGCCCTCGGCCAGCCGGGGGTCCAGCCCGAGCAGGTGCTGGAGCTTGTAGACCAGAAGCCGCTCCTCGACCGACAGGCAGTCGTCGGCGACGGCGTCGGCGACGACCATCCCGAAGGCGCGCTCGTGGGCAGGCCGGAGGTCGGCGGCGGAGAGCGCCAGCGTCCGGGCGACGTGGGCCAGCACGGCACGGTCGGCGGCGTCGAGGTCGGCGTTGGCCAGCCGGTCGTCCAGCAGCGCCTGGTAGAGCGCCACGCGCTCGTCGTGGAACTCGCGCGCCAGGTCCACGCCGTGCTGGCGCGAGATGCGGCCCCGGTCGGGCGGCCCGAACTCGCGGATGGAGCTGGCGGCGGCGATCAGGTTGTGAAGCTCGACGAAGGCGTTGCGCGCTGGCGGCGCCCCAAAGCGAGGCGTCGGGGCGGGGCGGAGCAGGTCGAACGGTCCCATGCCGAGAAGCTAGCGCGTGCCCGGCCCAGCGGTAGCTTCCGCGATGCCCCGAGCCAGCCTCGACACGCCCCTGGGCCCGCTCACGCTCGCCTCGGACGGCGGCGCCCTGACGGCTTGCACGTTCGACCCGGCCCGCCTCGGCGCTCCGGTGGACGGCGCGGCCACCGAGGCGGAAGGGGTCGACGGGGTGCTCGCGGAGGCGATGCGCCAGCTCGAGGCCTACTTCGGCGGCGGCCGGGTGGGGTTCACCGTTCCGGTGTCGCTCCGGGGCACGCCGTTCCAGCAGCGCGTGTGGGCGGCGCTGCACGCGGTCCCGCATGGCGAGACCGTCAGCTACGGCGCGCTGGCGGCGCGACTCGGGCGGCCCGGCGGTGCGCAGGCGGTCGGCGCGGCCAACGGACAGAATCCGGTCGCGATCGTGGTCCCGTGCCACCGCGTCGTCGGGGCCGACGGGGCGCTGGTGGGGTACGCGGGCGGGCTGGAGCGCAAGCGGGCGCTGCTGGCGCTGGAGAGTGGCCAGCGGTGCTTGTTCTGACGTCGCGCGTGCTCCGAGGCGGGCGGCTTCACGGACGCTCCTGCACCGGGCCGTTGACCGGGCTCGCCGGCAGATGCTATCCTGTGACCCTGGGGCCATAGCTCAGTTGGTAGAGCGCTGCAATCGCACTGCAGAGGTCAGGAGTTCGACTCTCCTTGGCTCCACGCGCCGGACGCAAGTCGGCGACGCGGGCCCGAATCTCGGCTGAGGAGCCGAGCAAGCCCCTGGACAGCCGCGCGCCGAGGAGCCAGGCGAGCGTCTCGGCCTCGGTGCCGAGGTGGAGCGCCGCCCACATGCCGGGGCCTCTGGCTTCCTCCCCGCCAGACCGCGGCGAGGACCAGGCTCTGCACTCGCAGAAACGGATCCCTCCGCCCCGTCCGGCGCGTGACGCGTTCTGTGGTCGAAAGCTTCGGCTATACCCGTCCGGCTAAGCACGCGTCTATGCTGGGCCGAGACCCGCGTCCCCGCCGATGCCCGACACGCCCTTGCTGGACCGCCGCACGTTCTTCCGCCTCGGTGCGACGGCTAGGCCGCGGCCGGCCCAGGGGGCGACCCTGGCCCCGTACGTGCCCTCGGCCAGCGCGCCGTGGGGGCCGGTGCAGGCCCGGCACCTGCTCCGCCGGACGGGCCTCGGCGCCCGCGAGGTGGACGTACAGACCGTGCTCGACCAGAGCCCGACCCAGGCTGCGAGCCTGCTCGTGACGGCGGCGGCCGGCCGGCCCCTCCTCGCCGAGCCCGAGTGGATCGACGAGCGCAAGCCGCGCGCGAACGCCCCCTCGGCGGAGCGGCAGGAGTTCTTCGAGCGCAATCGGTCGTGGATCGGGCAGGTCTACACCCAGACGTACAGCCGCCTGCTCGGCGACGACCTCGCGGACCCGTTCGAGCGCTTGGGCGAGGGCTTCCGCGAGCGGATGACGGTGTTCTGGTCCAACCACTTCGTGGCCGACCTCCGCACCCACAACATCGCGGTGTGGCTGTTCCACTACCGCCAGACGCTCCGGCGCCACGCGCTGGGCAACGTCCGGACGGCCGTCCACGACATCGGGCTCACGGCGGCCATGCTGGACTACCTCAACGGCAACGACAACCGAGCCGGAGCACCGAACGAGAACTACGCCCGCGAGCTGCTCGAGCTGTTCACGATGGGCGTCGAGGCGCCCGACGGCTCGCCCAACTACACCCAGGACGACATTGTCGAGCTGGCCCGAGCGCTGACGGGCTGGCGCACGGTCAAGGACACCGGCCCGGCGGTCGTATTCCAGCCCGACCGGTTCGACGACAGCGTCAAGACCATTCTCGGCCAGACCGGGGCCTTCGGCTACGACGACGTGGTGCCGCTGCTGTTCGAGCAGCGCCGCGCCGAGATCGCCAGCTTCATCGCCGGGAAGCTGTGCCGCGAGCTGGTCTGCGACGTGCCCGACTCAGCGTTCGTCGCCGAGGCGGCCCAGCGGCTCTTGGACGAGGACTTCGAGCTGGCGCCGGTCGTCGAGGCCATCTTGCAGAGCGCCTACTTTTTCGAGCCTGAGCACGTCGGCGCCCTGATCCGGTCGCCCATCGAGCTCATGCTGGGGAGCGCGTTCGCGTTCGGCCGGGACGTGTTCGAGGGCTCAGGCCTCGCGTTTGGCAACAAAACCGAGCGGATGGGCCAGGACCTGTTCAACCCGCCCGACGTGCAGGGCTGGGTGGGCGGCCGCGAGTGGATCAACACGGGGACGATGGGCGACCGCGTCAAGTACGGGCGCGAGCAGGTGCGCTACGCGCCCGAGGCCTTCGTCCCGGACACGCTGCGCCGCCCCGAGGCCGCCGACCCGCGCGAGTTGGCCGGCGCGCTCTGCGACGAGTTGCTGGCCTGGCCGCTCCCGGACGACGACATCGAGGACCTCACCAACGACCACCTTCGCGACGGCGTCTCGGAGGCCGACGCCTACTGGGACCCGACCTCGGAGGACGCGGAGCGCCGCCTGACGCGCTTCCTCAACCACGTCGTCTCGCTCCCCGCCTACCAGCTCCGCTAGACCCGATGTGCACCCCCCTCCACCGCGCCGTCGGACTCGAGCACGGCCACGCCCACGACGACGACCACCAGGCCTGGACGCGGCGCGACTTCTTGGTCCGCTCCGGGCTGGCGGCGGCCGGGGCCTCGGTGCTGTTCGGGGCGCCGGGCCAGGCGTACGCGGCGAGCGCGCGGCGCCACCCGGGCCTGGTCGGCACGCTGGGCGCGCTCGAGACCGACCGCGTCCTGGTGATGGTCCAGTTGGTGGGCGGCAACGACGGGCTGAACACAATCGTGCCGGTCGGCAACGACCTGTACCACAACGCGCGCCCGACCCTTGGGCTGGGCGCCGAGGACACGCTCGCGTTGGGCGGCGACGCCCGGCTCCACCGCGCCATGGAGCCGCTCCACCGGATGTGGGGCGACGGCCAGTTCGGCGTCGTGCAGAGCGTGGGCTACGAGGACCAGAAGCTCTCGCACTTCCACGGGATCGACACCTGGGCGACCGCCCGCAACGACGACGGGCGGACCGGCTGGACCGCCGAGGCGACCTCGCTCCTGCGCGAACCCGGCGAGCCGTCGCCGCCAGCCGTCCAGATCGCCGCCTCGTACCCGCTCTTCAGCCGCGGCCCCGGCGCCGAGGGGCCGATGACGCTCTCGCGGCCCGAGCACCTCGACCGCATCGTCGCCGAGGGCGGGCTGCACGACACGAACCTGCCGGACACCGCCGTCGGCCGCGAGCTCGCCTTCCTGCGCCAGGTCAGCAACGACGCCAACACCTACACCCAGGCGATGCGGGACGCCGCCGACGGCGTGAGCAACCAGGCGGAGTACCCCGACGAAACCCTGGGCCGGTCGCTCGCCGCCGTCGCCCGGCTGATCAAGGGACGGCTCGACACGCGCGTCTACCTCGTCCGCCTGGGCACGTTCGACACGCACGCGGGCCAGGGCGACCTCCACCACGAGCTCCTCGACGTGCTCGCGCGCAGCCTGGCCGCCTTCTACGACGACCTCGGCGCCAGCGGCGACAGCGAGCGGACGCTCACGATGACGTTCTCGGAGTTTGGCCGCCGCGTCAACGAGAACGGATCGGCCGGGACGGACCACGGGACGGCGGCGCCGGTGTTCTTGTTCGGGCCCAGCGTGGCCGGCGGCTTCCACGGCGACGCCCCGGCCCTGGACGGGCTGGACCGGTTTGGCAACTTGCCCGTCACGACCGACTTCCGCAGCGTGTACGCCACGGTGCTGCAGTCGTGGCTGGGGCTGGGCGTGCCTGACAGCGACCGGATCCTGGGAGGCGCCTACGCACCCCTCGACCTGCTCGCGTCGCGCCCGACGGCCGGGCCGGGCGGGCCACCGGCCGTGCCGCTGGCGATGGCACCACCGGCGCCCAACCCCGTGCGCGGCGCGGCGGCGGTGCGGTTCTCGCTTCCCCACGCGAGCGAGGTGGCGCTCGACCTGTTCGACGTGGGCGGGCGCCGCGTGGCGACGGTGGCCTCGGGGCGGCACGGCGCCGGCGAGCACGTGGCGCGGCTCGACGCCGGGGCGCTGGCGTCCGGGACCTACCTGCTGCGCCTGGTCACGGCCGACGGCGCGGTTACCCAGACCGCCACCGTCGTCCGGTAGCACCAGCGCGGCGGCCTCAGTCCACGTCCAAGATTTTGTGCGTCTGGACCGAGACGCGCCAGCCTGGGTGGGCTTGGGCCGCCTCGACGGCGTCGCGGACCGCCTCGGCCAGACGCGGGCCGTCCTCGGGCTGCACCCACAGGTAGCGGCGCGCGCGCGCACCAACGCGGTGCAGACGCACGCGCGTGGCAACGGACGCGTAGGCGTCGGGCCGGTACGCCGGCACGACCAGCTTGAGCTCGTCCATCGTCTCGATCACCGTCTGGGCAGCGGCCAGCTTGGGGCTACACACGATCCAGTCGGGCCAGTACGCCGGCTCCCCGAAGGCGTCCCCGAGGCGGACCGTCCCGTTCGTCTCGACGGCGACTTCGACGCCGCGCTGGTGGAGCGCGGCGACGAGCGCGGCGTCGGCCTGCAGGAGGGGCTCGCCGCCGGTTAGGACCACGAAGTCGATGCCGCGCCCGACGCGCGCCACCTCGTCGGCCAGGGCGTGGGCGCTCAGCTTGATGCTGCCTTCCTTCGTGAAGTCGGTGTCGCAGAAGGCGGCGCAGTGGTGGCCCTTGGCCGCGTCGCGGGCGCGGTCGGCGGCGTAGCCCGTCCACATGTTGCAACCGACCAGGCGCACAAACACGGCGGGGCGGCCAGCCCAGGCGCCCTCGCCCTGCAGCGTCCGCCACAGGCTTTTGACGGCGTAGCGGCGCCCGCCGGGCGGCGAGTCGGCCAGCCGAGCGGCGAGGGGCGCGTCGCGAGTGTCGGCTAGAGCCACCCGTTCGCCTCCGCCTCGGCGTAGCCCCGGGCGCGCAGCACCGAGGCTGGGTTGTCGAGGCGGCCGTAGCCCCAGGCGTGGCGCTCGCTCCGGTCGCCGTTGTAGTCGGTGTGGCTGTGCTCGCGCACCGTCTCCAGGACGTCGAGCCCGCGGACGGTGCCCAGGTCAGCGGCCAGCTTCCAGGTCTCGGCCTTGGTCATGTGCATGAGCGGCGTCCAGATGCGGACCGTCTGGCCGAGCGCCAGCGTCAGCGTCTGGGCCTGGCTCTCGACAAAGTCCAGGCGGCAATCGGGGTAGCCCGAGAAGTCGGTCTGGCACATGCCGCCGACCAGGTCGTGCGTCTGGCGCAGAAAGCCGTGGGCGGCGGCGAGCGTGAGAAAGAGCGCGTTGCGGCCAGGCACGAACGACGCGGGCAGGTCGGGCGCCAGGTCGTGGGCGTCGTTCGAGTCGCGGTCGTGCTCGGTCAGCGACGAGCCCGCCAGCAGGCCCGTCAGGTCGGTCACCGCCAGCGGCACCCCGGCCGCCCGGGCGATGCCGCGGGCCTGGTCGAGTTCGACGGCGTGCTTCTGGCCGTAGTCGAAGGCGATGGCCTCGACCGAGGCAAACCCGCCGCCGAGCGGCGCGGGCGCCAGGGCCCAGAACAGGCAGGTCGTGGAGTCCTGCCCGCCGGAGAACAGGACGAGCGCGCGGGAGTCGGTCACGGCAGTGGGGCGCCGGCGGCCAAGGTGCAGCCGGGTCCCAAAGGTAGCGGCGCCAGATCGAAGGCTCAGTGAGGGTGCCGGCTCACGAGCCGAGGCGGGCGCGGAGGCCGAGCGTGGCCGTGCGCGGCAGGCCCGGCCGCAGCCCGGCCGGGCGCCGGGCAGCTTCATACGTCGCGTCCGTCACGTTCGCGATGCGCGCCACCAAGCGCAAGCCGCTGGGCAACGGCACCTCGCCCACCACGTCGAACGTCGCGTGCGCGCCGATCTTCCGCGAGGCGGGGATGCCGCCCTGCCCCGCGACCGCGCGCATGGCCGAGACGGCGTTGGCCAGGACAGCCGCCGACCAGCCTCGACGCTCGACGCCCACGCGCGTGTAGAGCCGGTGCCGCGCTTGGTACGGAAGCTCGTCGCCGATGGCGACGGTGCCCCAGGCGTCGAAGTCGCTCTCGAAGGCGGTCTGGAAGCGCGCGTCGGTCCAGGTGTACGCCAGCCGCACCGGCGCCGACCAGCCGGAGGCGCGCGGGGCGAGGTCGGCGGAGACGCCGACCTCGGCGCCCCACACGTCCACACGGCCGCCGTTGAACTGGTCGGAGGTGCCGCCGCCGCCCGACGCCGCCAGGTCGCTGCCCAGCAGGTTGCCGTACGCCGTGTGGAACCCGGCCGCCTGGACCTCGACGCCCAGGCCGCGGAAGCGCGCGCCCAGCTCGGCGTTGACGCTCGACTCGGGCGCCGTCTCCTGGCGGCTGTCCGGCGGCGCGAAGCCGCGGTGCAAGCCGCCGAACACGCGCCAGCCCCGCGCCACGTCCACGACGGCGCCGAGGCCGGGGATGAGCGCCGTCGCGCGGTTCTCGCGCGCGGTCACGTCGGCGCCCGTCCGGCCGACGTCGGCGCGGCCAAAGTCCTCGCGGCTCAGGCGAACCGATTCCAGGCGCAGGCCCGGCGTCAGGGCCAGCGCGCCCCACTCGGCCGTCGCTTGCACGAAGCCGGCGGCGGCCCGGGCGCGGTCGATGCGGTTGGCGTCGGTGCCCGGCACGCCCGAGGTCAGCAGGGCCGTCTGGCCGCCGTCGATGGCGTAGCCGTCCACCCACTGGAAGCGGTCGGCGTGGTCGGCGTGGAGGCGCAGGCCGGCCTCGACGAGCGCGCCCCGCCCCTCTCGGCCCAGGCGCAACCCGGCGACCGACTGAACGCCTTGGCTGAGGTAGGTCCGGTTGTTCGCCTTGACGGCCAGCGTGCCGGGCGCCTCGCCGCGCGCGACAGCCAGCTCGGCGGCGTAGGCCTCCGGCTCGCTCAACAACGACGCGATGCGGACCGCGCCGCCACCCGCGGCCACCTCGTCGAGCTTGTACCAGTTGCGCGCGAACGCGTTGCGGTAGAGGGTCGTGGTGACGTCGAGCCGGTCGCTGAGCACCGCGACGTGCCGCGCGCGCAGCGCCGCGTGGTCGGCGGCCATCTGGTCGCGCTGGCTGGCCGCGTAGCGGGCGTAGGGCGTGGACGCGAAGTCGGCGTCGGTGAGCCCGAGGTAGGTCTCGTCGGAGACCTCGTCGGTGGCGCTGGCGGTCAGGGTCAGGCTTTGGTACACCGAGGCGCCCGGCGCCGTCGACAGCCGCAGGCGGCCGAACAGGTCCAGCTTGCCGAAGCCGGTGCCGAACCGCCCCCCGCCCGGCGCCTCGAGCGCGCCGCCGCCGGGCCCGGTGAGCGTCTTGAAGCCGTCCACGTTGTCGGACCGCACCTCGGCCACGAAGCCGGCCCCCAGCCCGCCCAGCCACCCGGCGGACGCCGTCGAGGAGCCCAGGCGCGCGTGCAGCGTCCGCTGGTTGTTGGGGCCGAGCGTTGCCTCGCCCCGGGCCTCCGGGCCCGTCGGGATGCTCGCCGCGACCAGGTTGAGCGCGCCGCCCGAGGTGGCCGGGCCGTACTTGATCTGGCCGGCGCCGGTCCGCACCTCGACGCCGTCCATTCGCCCGACCGACGGGAAGTAGTAGGCCGCCGGCGCGGCGTAGGGCGCCGGCGCGATCAGCACGCCGTCCTCCATCAGCGTGATCGTGCTCGACCGCTCGGCGCCGCTCCCCCGCAAGCCGATGTTGGGCCTCAGCCCGTAGCCGTCCTCCTCCTGGATCGTGACGCCCGGCACCTCGCGCAACACGCGGTGCACGTCGCCACCGCCGATCAGCTGGAGCGCGCGCGCGCCGACGCGGTGCCCGGATCCGGGCAGGTCGAAGGTGCCCTGGCCGGTCAGCGTCTCGCGGGCGGTCACGACCACCTCGCCGGCGTCGAGCGCGACCTCGACCAGCACCAGCCGCACGGCGCGCGCGCCCACCTCGGCGCGCGCGCGCGCCGTCTGGTAGCCGACGCGGCTCGCGACCACGGTGACCTGGCCCGACGCCAGCCCGCCGATCTCGAACCGGCCGTCGGCGTCGGTCGCCGCGCCGCGCGCGGTCCCCTCCACGAGCACGCTCGCCTGGACGCCGGCTCCGTCGCCGTCGACCACGACGCCGGCGACGCGCCCCGTCTGGGCGGCGACCGAGGCGGGCAGGAGGAGGGCGAGCAGGACGAGGCGGGCGCGCATGAGTCGGCGGAGGCGGGTCCGCTAACCTAGCGCCTGTTTAGACCAGGTCCAGATAGAGAACACGTCAACCTCGCGGCGCACAAGAAAGGCGGAGCGACCGGAGCCGCTCCGCCTCGGCCCCCTCGCAGGGGCGACGCGCCTGCCGAGGCGGACGGCCCTAGCTCTCGGTCGGGTCGTCGTTGTTTTCCTCCATGACCTCGATGTTCTCGGCGGGCTCGCCGACGCCTGCGCCCAGCACCGTGTCGATGATCCCGAACGCCTTGGCCTCGGCGGGGCTCATAAAGTTGTCGCGGTCGGTCGCCTTCTCGATCACCTCCATGGGCTGGCCCGTGTGATGGACCATGACCTCGTGCATCCGGTTTTTGATGTACAGGATCTCCTCGGCCTGAATCTGAATGTCCGAGGCCATGCCCTGGCTGCCGCCCGACGGCTGGTGGATCATGATCCGCGAGTTCGGGAGCGCCGCCCGCTTGCCGGCGGCGCCGCCCAACAGGAACATGGAGCCCATCGAGGCCGCCAGCCCGACGCAGATCGTGGCCACGTCGGGCTTGATGAACTGCATCGTGTCGTAGACGGCCATCCCGGAGTAGACGGCGCCGCCGGGGCAGTTGATGTACATGTTGATGTCCTTCTCGGGGTCCTCGGCGGCCAGGAACAGCAGCTGCGCCACGGCGATGTTGGCCGTTTGGTCGTTGACCGGCGTTCCGAACAGCACGATGCGGTCCTTGAGCAGGCGCGAGAACAGGTCGTAGGAGCGTTCGCCGCGCGTGGTCTGCTCCACCACGACGGGCACGTACGAGCGGATGGCGCCGGCGTCGACGCCGCTGGAGGCGAGGTCGCTGGGGATGCTGCCGATGCCCTTGGCGAAGGAGACGAGGTCGCTGATCTGGCTCATGATGCGGGGGGAGTATCGTTTCGGGCTGGCACCCAGGCGCGCGGGCGCGGTTCCGGCACGGCCCGCCTCGGCACGGCCCGCCTCGGCACGGCCCGCCTCGGCACGGCCCGCCTCGGCGCAGTCGCCGGGCAGGCCAAGGTCGGGCGCGGCTCCGGGTCGGGCCGATGCGGCACCGAGGCGGGGCTAGGCGTCGTCGGCGTCGTCGGAGGCCGGGACCAGTTCGACGGGGGCGTCGGCCTGGGCGGCTTCGATCTCAGCGCGGCGCGCCTCGGCCTCCTCGCGGATCTGGTCGGCGGTCTTCTCGACCACGCTGAAGCGGCCTTCGAGCGCGCCGAACACGCGCTGGTTGAGCAGCTGGTCGCCCATCTGCTCCATCATCTGGGGCTGGGCCGTGAAGTACTGCTTGACGAGCTCGGCGTCGGCGCCGTCGCCGGCCAGCTTGGCGAACTCGGCCTCGAAGTCCTCGTTAGTGACCTCCAGCTTTTCCTGCTCGACGAGCGCGTCCTTGATCAGGAGCCAGCGGACCTGGTCCTGGGCCTGCTGCTTGTTCTGCTCGCGCCACGCTTCGACGTCGAACGTCGGCGGCAGGTCGCCGCCCTGCTGCTTCTGCACGTCGGCCAGCATGGTGTCCAGCGCCGCCTCGGCGAGCGTCTCGGGGACCGGGACGGACTCGCGGTGGCCCAGCACGAACTGCTCGACCATCTTTTGCTCCATCGACTGGTTCGCCCGCTGCGTCCACGAGCGCTCCAGGTCCTCGCGGATCTGGGCCTTGAGGTCGTCGAGTGAGTCGGTCTTGCCGCCGGTTTGGGAGCGGATGAAGTCCTCGTCCACCTCGGGCACGACGCGCTCCAGCACGTCCACGACGGTCAGCAGGTAGCGGTCGACGTCGCCGCCCTCCACCAGCTCGCCGTCGGCCATCTGGCCCAGCTCGACGGTCGCCTCCTCGCCGATCGCCAGACCCGTCAGGGCCTCGACCATCTCGGGCCGCAGGTCGGGGTTGGCCATCACGATGCGGGCCGCGTTCTGCTTGACGCCCGTCGGGGTGCCGCTCTCGTCGACCGGCTGGATATCGACCATCGCGACGTGGTCGCCCGAGACGGTCGCGCCCTCGGGGGCGTCCTCCTCGGTCGCGGCCAGGTCCTGGCGGCGCTGCAGGTCCGCGTCGATGTCGTCGTCGGTGAAGGCGCGCACGACGCGCGTCACGGGCACGCCCGACAGGTCGGCGAGCGTGATCTCGGGGCGGACGCCGAACTGAACGGTCGCCTTGAGCTCGGACTCGGGGTCGGCGACGTCGAAGTCGAGGTCGGTCAGCCGGGGCTGGCCCAGCGGGTCGATGTCTGGGTTCTCGACGACGGCGGTCCGGTAGGCCTCGCCGATGGCCTGCTCGGCGACCTCGATCGAGACCTGGGGCCCGACCATCTTGCGGACGACGTTCATGGGGACGCGGCCGGGCCGGAAGCCCTTGAGGTTCATCTGGGCGCGCTGGCGCTTGAGGGCGGCCTCGATCTGGGGCTGCAACTCCTCGGCGGAGATCGTGACGTCGAGGACGTAGTCGACGTCGTTGAGGGCTCGGATGTCGGTCGGCATGGGCGGGGTCGGTATAGACAACGTGCGCAGCGCCAACATCGGCACTGCGCACGGGAATACGCCAAAGCTAGGGTTTGGGACCCTGGGACCGGGTGAGGATGTGGTGACGAGTGGGTCGTTCGTACCAGGCCCGCGACGGCCGCGAGCGGTACCCTCGCTTGTCGCTCCCTCCCGTCCATGCGCTGCGCTCTCGTTCTGTGCCTCGCGGCACCCTGCGCACGTGCCCAGACGGCGCCTCGGCCCGAGCCGTTGACGCTGGCAGCCTCGCTCGGCCCGACCGATGGCGGAGGCGTCCATGCTGCCGCATCCGTGACGGGCCAGCACGGGCGCGTTATCGGTACGGCCCGGTGGTCCTCCAGCCCCATCGGCCAGACCGTGAGCGACGGCCTGTTCGGGTCGGCTCGGGACCGGGCGACCGAGTGGTCGGCCGTGGTCGGGGGTGCGCTCCCCGTCTCGGTACGCTGGCACCTGACGGGAGCGACGGGCGTGTCGGCCGTGCGCATCCACCGCTACGAGGCGGGGCCGCTCGTGTGCGGCTTCTTTTGTATCTCCGGCGACGCCATCCGGCAAACGCTCCCTGTCCGCCTCGGTCTGCCCGTCGAGGTGGGCGTGTCGGGCCCGGTGTCGGGCGCGTTCGGGATGGGCGTCCGGGCGTTCGTGACGGTCAACCCAGAGGAGACGTACGGCGGCGCGGCGCTGGAGCTGCGCCTGAGCCCTATTCGCCCCCCGCGCTAACTCGACCGCGCCTGCCCGCTCGGGCGCCGAGGCGGGCGGTGCCGGCCGACTTGCGCACGCCTCGACGCCTCTCTTGCGACCTTCTCTCCATGCGCCGACTCTTGCTGCTTGCCCTCGTCCTCGCCGTCGCCGCGGCGGGGTGTGACCTTTTCTCCGACGTGATTCGGGACGGTGCGTTGACCGCGCCCGGCCTCTTGGTCGGCGAGCGCGTGGCCCTGGACGGAGACGCCGCCCTGCTCGGGGCCCCCGCGTCCAACGACGCCTTCGTGTTCGAGCGCAGCGCGGGCGGCTGGACGGCGTCCGCTCGGTTGAGTCCGTCGCAGGCGCGCGTACCGGACCCCCGCTTCGGGCAGCACCTCGACCTCGACGGCGACCTCGCAGTTCTGGGCGCACCCGAGAACGATGTGGCCTTGGACGCCGCCGGCCACGCCTACGTCTACGCCCGGGTCGGCGGGACCTGGGTCGAGCAAGCGGTCCTGAGGCCCGACGACCTCGCCCCGAACGCCAACTTCGGCAACGGGGTGGCGGTCTCCGGAAACGTCGTCGCGGTATCGGCCGGAGACGACGAGGTCGCGGAGAACCGGACGGGCGGCCGCGTCCATGTCTTCGAGCGGACCGGCGGCGTCTGGAGCCGCACGGCCGTCCTTTCGCATCCCGCTCCGGGACTCGGCACCGGGTTCGGGGGCCAGGTGTCCCTCGACGGACACCGCCTCGCCGTCGACGGGTCGGCCGGCGTTCGGATGGGGCGCGTCTTCGTCTTCGAGCGCGACGCGTCTGGCGCGTGGAAGCTCGACAGCACCATCGAGGAGCCGGTCCAGCCCGGCGAAACCGGCGCGCTCTCGTTCGGGATCGACCTGGCGCTCGATGGCCCGACGCTGGTGGTCAGGGGCTACAGGCAGGGCTACGGACTTCTCCACGTGTATCGGAAATCCGGTCCAGACTGGGCTCTCGAAGCGACCCTGGGCCATCTCGATGAGGAGCTAGAGACGTTCGGGCTGTTTGGCGCTCGCGTCGCGGTCTCCGGGGATCGGCTCGTGGCGGCCGTACCGGGGCGGCGGCTGGGCGGCGATTTGCGCGGGTCGGCCATCGTCTACGCCCGCACGCCCGACGGGTCGTGGACCGAGGAGGCCGAGCTTCAGCTTTCCGGCCCGGTGTCCGGGTTCGGTCGCGACGTCGACATCGACGGCGATACCGTGCTCGTGGGCGTCAACTCCGGGGGTCAGGGCGGCGCCTACCTGTTCCGGCGAGGTGCAGACGGCTGGCAGCAAGCTCGGTAGCCGGACCGCCTCGGACCTCCACACCGCCCGCCTCGGCGCCGAGGCGGAGGCAGCCGGCCTCGCGCAGTGCCGCCGCGTCTCTCGCCCAAAAAGACGCCCGGCCCCTCACTGGGACCGGGCGCCTCGATTCAGGCAGCGAACGGGCTAGAGCGCCAGGTCGGCCTCCGTCTCGACCTCGGCCGCGACGGGCACCAGCTCGACGGCGTCGACGGCCGGAGCCGGCGCCGGAGCCACAACTCCGATCTCGACGTCCTCGATCTCCAGCATGTCCGTATCGGCATCGCCGACCGCGATCAGCGGCGCGATGACGAGCGCGACCACCGAGATCAGCTTGACCAGGATGTTGAGGCTGGGGCCGGAGGTGTCCTTGAGCGGGTCACCCACGGTGTCGCCGATGACGGCCGCCTTGTGGACGTCCGAGCCCTTGCCGTACTTGACGCCGTCGAACTCGACGCCGCCCTCGATGCGCTTTTTGGCGTTGTCCCAGGCGCCGCCGGCGTTCGACTGGAAGATGGCCATCAGCACGCCCGAGACCGTCACACCGACGAGCAGGCCGCCCAGCATGTTCGGGCCAGCCACAAAGCCGATAAAGACCGGCGCCGACAGCGCCAGCACGCCCGGCAGGATCATCTCGCGGAGCGCCGCCTTGGTCGAGATGTCGACGCAGCGCGCGTGGTCGGCCTTGGCCGTGCCCTCGCGCAGGCCGGGGATCTCGGCAAACTGGCGGCCGACCTCCTTGATCATGTCGCCCGCGGCGCGGCCGACGGCGTTCATAGCCATGGCCGAGAACACGAACGGCAGCATCGCGCCCAAGAGCACGCCCGCCAGGATCGTCGGGTTGGCCACGTTGATCGACTCGATGCCGGCCTGCTGCATGAACGCGGCGAACAGCGCCAGCGCCGTCAGCGCCGCGCTCCCGATGGCGAAGCCCTTGCCGATGGCGGCGGTCGTGTTGCCGACCGCGTCGAGCAGGTCGGTCCGCTCCCGAACCTCCGGGGGCAGTTCGGCCATCTCGGCGATGCCGCCGGCGTTGTCCGAGATCGGCCCGTAGGCGTCGACGGCCAGCTGGATGCCCGTCACGGACAGCATGCCCAGCGCCGCGATCGCGATGCCGTACAACCCGGCCGCCCAGAAGGCGCCCATGATGGCAAGCGCCAGCACGATCGTCGGCAGGCCCGTCGAGTACATCCCGACGCCCAGGCCGGCGATGATGTTGGTCGCGCCGCCCGTCACCGAAGCGCGCGCGATGTCGGTCACCGGCTTGGTGTGCGTCGCGGTGTAGTACTCGGTGATGAGCCCAATCGCCGTGCCCGAGGCCAGGCCGATCAGGACCGCCAGGAACATCTTAAACGAGGTGTACACCTTGGTGCCCACGATCAGCGTGGTCGCCTCGAACTGCGCCGGCAGCATGGCCGAGATGATGAAGTAGCTCAGCACGGCCATCACGCCGGCTGCGCCGAACTCGCCGAGGTTCAAGGCTCGCTGGGGGTTGCCACCGTCCTTGACCTTGACGAAGAACGAGCCCAGGATCGAGACCAGGATGCCGACGGCCGCCAGGATCAGCGGCAGCAGAACCGCACCGAGGGCCATGCCGCCTTCGCCCAAGAGCGTCGGCGCGAACGCCGCGCCTAAGACCATCGCGCCGATGATCGAGCCCACGTAGGACTCGAACAGGTCGGCGCCCATGCCGGCCACGTCGCCCACGTTGTCGCCCACGTTGTCGGCGATCGTGGCGGGGTTGCGCGGGTCGTCCTCGGGGATGCCCTCGTAGACCTTGCCCGCCAGGTCGGCGCCGACGTCGGCGGCCTTGGTGTAGATGCCGCCGCCGACGCGCGCGAAGAGCGCGATGGAGCTGGCGCCGAGCGAGAAGCCCGCCAGCACATTCAAGGCCTTGGTCAACTCCAGGTCTTCCAGGCCGGCCGCGCCGCCCACGTCGAACAAGCCGGAGTAGATCACGAACAGACCGCCCAGGCCCAAGAGCCCCAGGCCCACGACGGACAGGCCCATCACCAGGCCGCCCGAGAACGCCACGTTGAGCGCCTCGCCGAGCGAGGTCCGCGCCGCGTTCGTGGTGCGGACGTTGGCCTTGGTCGCCACGCGCATGCCGAAAAAGCCCGCCAGTCCGGAGCAGAACGCGCCGACGACGAACGACAGCGCGATCAGCGGGCTGGAGTCGGCGCGCCCGCTGTTGAGCACGAAAAGGGCAATGGCGACGACAACGACAAAGACGGCGAGCACGCGGTACTCGCGGCGCAGAAAGGCGTTGGCGCCCTCCTGGATGTCGCCGGCGATCTCGGCCATGCGGTCGGTGCCGACCGGCTGGGCGTTGACCCAGCGGGTCCGGATAAAGGCGTAGCCCAGCGCGAGGATGCCCGCGAGGGGCACCAGCAAGGCGAGCAGGTCAGGGGTTTCCATGGGGTGAGTGTGTGAACGTGTTCGGCCGAGGCCGGGTCAGTCGGAAGTCAGCGGCGGTTGTGGCGGCTCTGGGCCATCACGAGCCCGTGCCGGGCGAACGTCAGCGCGGCCTCGGCGGCCTCGTCGAAGGCTGCGTCGGCCGCGGGTCGCTCGTCGTCGGCGAAGGGCGACAGGACGAAATCGACCTGCCCACCGGGGGGAAACTATTGCCCACCCCTACGCGCAACCGGGGAAACTCGGTGGAGCCCAGCACCTGGATCAGGTCGCGGATGCCGTTGTGGCCGCCGTGCGAGCCTTTCCCGCGCAGCCGGAGCGCGCCGATGGGTAGCGCGAGATCGTCGTAGACCACCAGCAGGCTGTCCACGCCGAGCCCGTAGCGGTCGAGCAGCGCCGTGACCGCCTTGCCGCTGCGGTTCATGAACGTCAGCGGCCGCGCCAGCGCTAGCACCACGCCCGCCTCGGCGTCCGGGTCGGCCGGGTCGGTGGGCGCGTGGGCCTCGGCGACGAACGAGAAGCCCGCCTCCTGGTCGAGCGCCACGCCGAGGCGGGCGGCGAGGCGGTCCACGACCTCGAAGCCGGCGTTGTGGCGCGTGCCGTCGTAGTCGGGGCCCGGGTTGCCCAGCCCCACGACGAGCGCCGTCGGCTGGAGCCGGGGCGGCGGCGGGCCGCCGAAGAGTCGGGACAACCAGGACATGGCGCGGGGTGGAAGCAGACGACGGCTCCCCTCAGCCTAGAGGAGAGCCGTCGTCGGTGCAGCGTGCGGGCGTTCGGTCTAGCCCTCGTCGCCGTCGGCGGGCGCCTCGGCATCCTCCTCGCCGATGACGGGCACCTCGGCGCCGTCGAGCAGCTCGTCGGCCTCGGCCTCCTCCTCGACCAGGGCGCGCGGGGCGGTCACGGTCGCGACGGTCAGCTGGTCGTCGGTGACCAGCTGGATCGCGTCGCCGAACGCCAGGTCCGAGACGTGGAGCGACTCGCCGACGTCCATCGTCGAGATGTCGATCGAGACGTGGCCCGGGATGTCCTTGGGCAGGGCGCGGATCGTGAGGTCGTTGAGCGGCTGCGACAGGATGCCGCCGCCCTTGACGCCGCGCGGGGTGCCCTCGAGCCGGATCGGGATCGTCATCGTCAGCTCCTCGCCGGCCGTCAGCGCCAGAAAGTCGACGTGGATCGGCGTGTCGGTGATCGGGTGGAAGATGGTCTCCTTGACGATCGCCTCGTGGTCCTGGCCGTCGAACGCGATGCCCACGCGGTAGGTCTCGGCCGTGTGGATGAGCGGGCGCAGCGCCAGCGTCTCGACGGCAAAGTGGACCGGCTCAAGGTGCGAGCCGTAGAGGACGCACGGCACCATACCGGCGTTGCGGACGGCCTTGGTGGCCTTTTTGCCAGTCTCGCGAGGCTGGACGTCGAGCGTAATGGACTGCATGGCGGGTGCCGGGCGTGTTCGAAGGCTCTCAAGGTCGGGACCGGCGCCCGTCTGGACTGTGAACCCTGGTCCTAGAATCGCCCGAGGCCAGGCGAACCTCGGCCTCAGCTCCGGGCACCACGCCCGCCTCGGCGCCCGCCTCGGCGCCCGCCTCGGCAAGCCGACCGGCGCCCTCGCGCCATCTCCCAGGTGCGCGCGTGGAGTGGCCGAGGTGGGCGACGTCGGTGCCCACTCGCGGCGGTCGCTCGCGCGGGTCGCTCGCGCGGGTCGCTCGCGCGGGTCGCTCGCGCGGGTCGCTCGCGCGGGTCGCTAGTCCACGAACAGCGTCGAGATGGACTCGTCGGAGCCGATGCGGTGGATCGACTCGGCGAAGAGCGGCGCCACCGAGATCACGTCGATCTTGTCCGAGGCCCGCTGGAGCGGGACCGAGTCGGTCACGATCACGCGGCTCAAGGGGCTCGCCTCGATGCGGTCGACGGCCGGGCCCGAGAGCAGCGGGTGCGTGCAAAACGCCTGCACGTCGAGCGCGCCCGCGTCCGAGAGCGCCTGGGCGCCCGAGGTCAAGGTGCCGGCGGTGTCGCACAGGTCGTCGATCAGCAGGCAGTTGCGGCCGTCGACGTCGCCGATGACGTTCATCACCTCGGCCACATTCGCCTCGGGCCGGCGCTTGTCGATCAGCGCCAGCCCGGCACCGAGCCGCTTGGCGTAGGCGCGCGCGATCTTGGACGCGCCCACGTCGGGCGCCACCACGACCAGGTTGTCGCGGAAGGCGCGCACCGACTGGCGCTCGCCCTCGGCGGCCTCGGCCAAGGTGTTCTCGTCGAGCCACTGCTCAAACACGGCCGAGCCGTAGAGGTGGTCGACGGGGATGTCGAAGAAGCCCTGGATCTGGGCCGCGTGCAGGTCCATCGTCAGCACGCGGTCCACGCCGGCGTCCTGCAACATCTTGGCGATCATGCGCGCCGCGATCGAGACCCGCGGCTGGTCCTTGCGGTCCTGGCGGGCGTAGCCGAAGTACGGGATCACGGCCGTGATGCGCTCGGCCGAGGCCCGGCGCGCCGCGTCGATCATCAGCATCAGCTCCATCCAGTGCTCGGCCGGCGGCGGCGTGGACTGGATGATGAACAGGTCCGTGCCGCGAATCGACTCCTCGTAGCGGACGTAGATCTCGCCGTCGGAGAAGTTGCGCAGCGTGACCTCCCCGAGCGCCCATCCGCCGGCCTCGGCGATCCGCCGGGCCAGGGCGGGGTTGGAGCGACCGGCGAAAAGGGAGACGGGCAGGTCGAGAGACACGGGGGCGGGGGTGCGGGGCGCCGGGGCACGGTCGCCCGTGTCGCGTCGCCAGCCAACGAGCGGGCCACCGGCACCCAAACCGAACGAGTTGCCCGAGGAGGACTCGAACCCCCAATAACAGGACCAAAACCTGCTGTGTTGCCGATTACACCATCGGGCAGACGGCACCGAGACGAGACGCGCGGGGTAGCGCGCGTCCGGCTGGCGGCGCGTCTAAACTAGCCGGTCCGTCCGGCTGGCGTCAACGCGATGTGGCGCCGAGACGGGATCGCACCCGTTTCCGTCCTGTCTCCCTCCGCTCTTCACTTCTGTGCTCGACCCCGCCCTGACCGATCTCAACGGCGCCGTCTCCCCGGACGAGCGCGCGGCCATCGGCGTGCTCGGCGGGCTGGGGCCGTACGCCGGCTTGGACCTGGTGCGCGCGCTCTTCGACGAGACCGAGGCCCAGCGCGACCAGGACCACCTGCCGGTCACGCTCGTCTCGTACCCCGGCCGCATCCCCGACCGCGCGACCTGGATCCACGACCACGCCGCGCCGAATCCGCTGCCGGCCATGATGGAGGTGCTGCGCCGCCTGGACGACGCCGGCTGCGCCGTGGCCGGCGTGCCCTGCAACACGGCGCACGCGCCCGAGCTCTACAACCGCCTGCACGACGGCCTGCTCGCCGACGGCCGCGACCTGCGCCTGCTCCACATCGTGGACGCCATCGTGGAGCACGTCACCGAGGTCGCGCCGGGCGCCCGGATGATCGGCGTGCTCGCGACCTCGTCGTCGGTCGAGAACCGGCTGCACCAGGTCGGGCTGGAGGCGGCCGGGTTGCAGGCCGTCGTGCCAGACGGCGCGCACCAGGCGGCCGTCCAGGAGACCATCTACGGCGACTGGGGGCTGAAGGCCCAGAGCGCGCCGCCCGACCCGCGCGCGCGCAAGGCGCTGCTGGCGGCGACCGACCACCTGGTCGCGCGCGGCGCGGACGCGGTGATCCTGGGCTGCACCGAGCTGCCGCTGGCGGTCCCGGAGCGCGAGCGCCGCGGCGTCCCGTTCGTCAACTCGACGCGCGCGCTCGCTCGGGCGCTGATCCGGGCGACGCACCCCGACAAGCTGCGCTACGCGCGGACGGCGGTCGGCTAGGCCCGCCTCGGCCGAGACGCGGAGCCCCGCGCCAGCCGGCCCGGCGCCAGCCCGCCGGCGCGCCGAGGCGGCGCGCCTCAGCGTTCGTCGAGCGTGGTCACAGCGGAAACCTGGGCGTACGAGCCGAACACGCCCACGCCGCCCTCGATGTTCGACGTGATGTTGGGGATCTCGCCCGGCGACAGCGTCGTGCCGCCGCCCTGGACGGCCTGCGTT
Organism: Rubricoccaceae bacterium; assembly: GCA_963757585.1. Lineage (GTDB taxonomy): Bacteria > Bacteroidota > Rhodothermia > Rhodothermales > Rubricoccaceae > Rubrivirga. The sequence continues at coordinate 802,439 of CAVWRT010000005.1, read as the reverse complement.
TGCACAAACGCCTGCAGCGCGGCGTCGACCGACGTGAGCGTGATCTCGTACGGGCCGAAGTAGCCGAACGCGAGAAAGGGCACCTGGACGAGCGCCGTCCCGTCGCCCAGGTCGATGTAGCTCTCCTCGTTGATCACCGGCGACGAGCCGGTGCGCGCGTCGTCGGGGTTCGAGTCGCAGCGGATCTGCCCGTCCTCAGCCGCCTCGCAGCCCAGGAACCGCTGGTACACCGGCACGGGCAGAAAGCCCGAGTTGGCGATGCTGCGGTAGAACGTCTCGCCCTCGCTTTCCTCGCGGCGGAACGCGGCCGGCTCGAGGGCCAGCGTCGAGGCCACAAACGCTGCCTGCCGCCCCGGCGTCGAGGTCTGGCGGATCCGGATCTCCGGCCCCTGGCCGTTGCCGTAGACCACTCGGTCGGCCGGGCCTTCGACCAGTTCCAGCATCGGAGGCACCGTGGTCACGGCGGTCAGCGTCTCGCGTGCCCGCACGTCCAGGCGGTACGTGCGCCCCGGCAAGACCGTCGTGGGCGCCCCAGGCGTCCGCTCGTCCAAGACGGGTTCGTAGCGCAGCGCGCCGAACCGGTACGGGTAGACCGCCTCGTCGGAGCCGTCGGCCGCCAGCAGCGTGACCGTGACCTGGGCGTCAGCCACGGCGACGGCCGCGGGGTCGTAGGGCTCCAGCAGCGGCGACGTTTCCGAAAGCGCGACCGGCGGCAGGCCCAGGCCCGCGCCCAGGTTGGCCGAGACCACGAGCCGCGGCGTAAAGTCGCCTTCGAGCTGGCCGTCGCAGCCGGCGAGCGCCAAGGCCGCGAGCGCGGCGAGAAGAGAGAGACGCAGCATCAAAAGTCGAGGCTTAGAGACACGTTGGGCAGGATCGGAAGCTGGCGCACCTCTGAAAACGTCACGGGGTTGGCGTCCAGGTCGTAGGTCAAGAACCACAGGTTGCGCCGGCTGTACACGTTGACCACCTGGAGCTGGAGCTGGTAGTCGGCCCAGGACCATCCGCCGGTTTTGGTAAAGCCCAGGTCCACGCGGTGGTAGTCGGGCAGGCGCGAGCCGTTGAGGCGGTCGGTGTCCAGCCCCGTCAGCACGCCGTTGCCGAACGGCACCCCGACGGGGTAGCGCCCACCGGGCGTCGTGAACGCTTGGCCGGTGGCGTACGAGCCGGCCAGCGTCGCCTTCCAGCCGCGCCCGAGCTGGTAGTTGGCGACCAGCGTCAGGTCGTGCAGGCGGTCGTACTTGGGCGGGAAGAACGCGGTGAACGAGGGCTCGTTGGGGTAGCGCCGCCGCGTCACGCCGATCGTGTAGCCGACCAGGCCCGTCACCCGGCCGATGCCACGCTCCAGCAGGACCTCGGCGCCGTACGCGTAGCCCTCGCCAAACCGGAACAGGTCCTGGTAGCTCAGGCCCGCGACGTCCTGCACCTCGGGGCGCGTGTCGAACAAGTCGTCGAGGGTGCGTCCGTAGACCTCGACGTCGAGCCGCCAGGCGGGCGTCAGCTTGGTCTTGACCCCGAGCGAGACCTGGTCCGAGGCCTGGGGCGGCACGCCGACGCCGGTCGTGACCCAGGTGTCAAAGCCCGAGAACGCCTCGTTCGAGATCAGCGACAGAAACTGGTGGTAGCGCCCGGCCGCAGCCTGGACGACGACGTCGTCGCCGAACGTGCGCTCGAGCTGGGCCTGGGGCGAGACGCGGACGTAGGTCGAGGCGACCGGCTCCAGAGTGTCGGTCTTGTCGTCGGTCAGGCTCCGAAAGACTTCGGTGCGGACGCCGCCGGTCGCGATCCATCCGCCGCGCCGCACCTTGCTCTGGACGTAGCCCGAGACGTAGCGCGACGGGTTGTCGTAGTCGGTCTGGACGGTGCCGTTGAACGAGCTCTGCAACCCCAGATTCAGAACGCCGCCCCAGACGCCACCGCGAAGCTCGAAGCGCTCGCTCGGCAGCCACTCCAGGTCGGCGCGCGCCGAGTAGTCGGTGATCGAGTTGGGCTGGCGAAACTCGGTCCCGCCAAAGCTGCCGACGGGGTCGGAGAAGTAGCGGCTGGCCGTCAGCCGCGCCGAGGCGAAGGCCGTGCCCGAGAGCACGCGCGTGTAGCCGAGCGAGCCGGTGCGGTTGCCGTAGTCCAGGTCGAAGCGCGCGTCGTCGCCGAACGGCACGACCACCAGGTCGCGGCCGGCGTAGCCCGACAGCGAGACGCGGTCGTTCGCGCTCAGGTCCACCGACACTTTGCCGTTGAAATCGTAGAAGTAGAAGCTTTCCGGGATGCCGTCCTCGTCGAGTTGCTCGCGCAGCACGCCCAGCAGCGGCTCGAGCGTGCTGCGGCGCGCGTTGAGCGAGTACGAGCCCGCGACGCCCGGGACGGGCCCCTCGACGCCGACCCGGCTCGCGAGCAGACCCAAGCTGAGCGACCCGTGCGTCTCGTTGCGGTTGCCGTCACGGTTGTAGATGTCCACGACCGAGCCCAGCCGCCCGCCGTACTGCGACGGATACGCCCCCTTGTACAGCCGCACGTCCTTGATGGCCTCGGTGTTGAACGTCGAGAAGAAGCCGAAAAAGTGCGTCGGGTTGTAGACCGTCGTGCCGTCCAGCAGGATCAGCGTCTGGTCGGGCGAGCCGCCCCGGATGTAGAGCGCCGACGAGAAGTCGCTCGACGACTTGACGCCGGGCAGCAACTGGATGGAGCGGAACAGGTCGTCCTCGAACACCGACGGCAGCGACTCGATGAGGTCCATCGATACGTTTTGGACGCCCGGCGCGCGCTCCTCCTCGATGGGCTCCTCACCCTCGACAATCACCTCGGCGCCCTGGACGCCCTCGGGCCGCAGGTCGAGGTCGAGTCTCCGCGTCTCGCCCGGCGCCAGCGTCAGCGTGTCGCGGCGCGTCCGGTAGCCGATGTAGCTGGTCGAGAGCACGACGCGGCCCGGCGCCAGGTCGCCGAGCGAGTAGAAGCCCTGGACGTTCGTGGCGGCGCCGCGCCCGGTCGCCTCGACCACGACGGTGGCCTGGATCAGCGTCTCGCCGGAGGCGGCGTCGCGCACGAAGCCGTTGACGGCGGCCGTCTGGGCGTGGGGCGCGCCAGCGGCGGCGATCGCCAGCAGGGCGAGAAGAGCGGGTCGGAGCACGGCGCGGGGGGACGGGGTCGGGCGTTGTTCGCGAACGCCGCACCCCGGGTTCGGCGTGCCCTGCGTGGAACCGGCGAAATGCCCCAGGCCCCGGAGTGCCCGCCTCGGCGAGCCGACGGGCGGGCCGGGCGGGGTGCCGAGCGCGCGACCGAGGCGGGCGTGGTGGCCGAGGGGCGCCCCGCCGCGCCGCCCTACCCGGCCTCGGCGACGGTCTCCATGGGGATGGGCCGGTCGGGGCGCTCGCCCGTTTGCAGGTAGTGCCGCACTTCGAGCACGGCCTGCTCCTTCTTCTTGGCCTCCAGCATCACGTCGTAGGGCGCGTCGGCGTCGCCCACCTGGTCCATGAGCGTGAGCAGGCGGTCCACGTCGTCCATCTCGAGAAAGTCGGCGTGGCCCGTCCGGGTGCCGGGCTTGTGGGACGACAGGTGGAGCTTGGGGACGCGCGCGCCCCAGGTGGCCATGGCGCGGTCGAGCAGGTCCACGAGCTCGGCGTCGTCGAGCGGCGCGTCGCCGGGCGGCGCGTCGCCGGGGTTGGTGGCCGCCCCAGGGTTTAGGATGTGGTGGAACAGGTCCACGATGACCGGCAGGCCCGTCCGCTCGGCCAGCGCAACGGTCTCGGCGAGCGTGTACGTCGTGTCGTCGTTCTCGATGGCGAGCCGAGCGCGGGCGTCGTCGCTCAGCCGGTCCAGCGCCTGGGCAAAGCGGTCCTGGGCGGCCGGCTTGTCGCCGTAGGCGCCGCCGACGTGCAGCGTCATGGTGCCCCGAGGGTCCATCCGCCGGAGCACCTGGGCCTGAAAGTCGAGCTCGTCGATGGAGTTCTGGACGACGTCGGGGCGCGGGCTGTTGAGCACGGTGTACTGACCCGGGTGGCTGGTCACGCGCAAGCCCTCAGCCTTGACGAGCCGGCGGATCTCGCGAAACTGCCAGTCGAACGCCTCGGCCCAGTCGAACGGGAAGGCGTCGAGCGGCCCGAACGGGATCAGGTCCGACGAGACGCGCAAAAAGCGCAGGTCGCGCTCGACGTTCCACCGCAGCATCGCCAGCACGTCCTGCAGGTTCTGGACCACGACGGGGATGACCGCCTCGGTGCGCAGGTTGGCCAGGCGGACGGTCCGGCTCTTGGTGCCGAGTTCGGTGTTGAGGCAGGCGTAGCCGAGGTGGCGGAGGCGCATGGCAGCGGGTCGGGTCGGCGTCTCCTAACGCGCGCTGCGCCGCCGGTGTCCCGGTGGCCACGTCTGCCTCGGTGGCTGGGCCCGCCTCGTGGCCGGGCCCGCCTCGGTGGCTGGGCCCGCCTCGGTGGCCGGGCCCGCCTCGGTGGCCGGGCCCGTCGGGGTGCCGAGGCGGGCGGAGTCGCGCGTGGCCAGCGGTCGGGTATTCTGCGGCGTCCTCCTGTGTGCCCATGCGCTGCGCCGTCACCCTCGCCCTGCTCACCGCCTCGCTGGTGGCCGTCCCGGCTGCGTCGGCTCAGGCGAGCGAGATCGCCGTCCTGCCGATGCGCGAGCGCGCCGCCGTCCAGGACCGCTGGCTCGCCGAGCGGCTCGACACCGTCGTCCCGGCGCTGATGCGGCGCGAGGGCATCGACGTCTGGATCGTGTCGGCGCGCGAGTACAACGAGGACCCGGTGATCGAGACCCTGCTGCCGGCGACCTGGCTGGCGGCGCGGCGCCGGACGACGCTCGTCTTCGCCGACGACGGCACGACGGTCCAGCGCTACGCCGTCGCGCGCTACGACGTCGGCCCGTTCCCGCGCGCCTGGGAGCCGGACACGCAACCCGACCAGTGGGCGCGCGTGGCCGAGATCGTCGCCCAGCACGACCCCGCCCGCATCGGCGTCAACCGCTCCGAGACGTTCGCCCTGGCCGACGGCCTGACGGCGTCCGAGCACGACGCGCTGCTGGCCGCGCTGCCCCCACGCTTCCGTAGCCGCGTGGTCTCGGCGGAGCGGCTGGCAGTTGGCTGGCTCGAAACGCGGACCCCAGCCGAGATGGCGGTCTACCCGACCGTCGTGCGGCTGGCGCGCGCGATCCTCCACGAGGGGCTGAGTCTGAGCGCCGTCACGCCCGGCGTCACCACGACCGACGACCTGGCGTGGTGGTACCGCGACCGCGTCCGCGCGCTCGGGCTTGCGACGTGGTTCCACCCCGGCGTCTCCGTCCAGCGCGCCGACGAGCCCGCGCGGTCGGACGACTTCTCGGGCCGCCCCGCCGCCGACGTGATTCAGCCCGGCGACTTGGTCTGGGTCGACTTTGGCATCTCGTACCTCGGGCTCCAGACCGACACCCAGCAGATGGCCTATGTGCTGCGGCCCGGCGAGACGGCGCCGCCCGCCGGCCTCGTCGCCGGGCTGGCCGCCGCCAACCGCGTCCAGGACCACTTGACGGCCCAGTTCGAGACTGGCCGGAGCGGCAACGCCATCTTGGCGGCCGCCCTGGCCTCCGCGCGCGCCGACGGGCTGGCGGCGACCATCTACACGCACCCCATCGGCGTCCACGGGCATGGGGCGGGCCCGACGATCGGGCTGTGGGACCAGCAGGGCGGCGTGCCCGGAGGCGGCGACTACCCGCTCTACGCGAACACGGCGCACTCGATCGAGCTCAACGCGGTCGTCGCGGTGCCGGAGTGGGGCGGCAAGGAGATCCGCTTTATGCTGGAGGAGGACGCCTTCTTCGACGGCGCGGGGGTGACCTACCTCGACCCTCGCCAGGACGCGCTGCTGCTCATCCCGAGGCCGTAGCTCCGTCCGCCTCGGAGGCTGCGCCGTCCCACCTCGGCGCCGAGGCGGGGCTAGTCGGTGCCGTGGGGCAGGCGCTCGGGCATCTCGGCGGCGACGTAGGCCAGCACGGCCGTCGCGGCGACCGCACGCGCGACGTGCGCCGGGTCCATCTTGTCGACGGTGTCGGCCGGCGTGTGGTGGTAGACGAAGTACAAGCCGTTGTCGGTGCGGAGGGACAATCCGGGCACGCCGTCGCGCATCATCGGGCCGATGTCGGCGCCGCCGCCGCCCTCGGTGATGCCGGCCGGGCCCGCGTCCGAGTCGGGCATCAGCAGGTCCAGGAGGAGCGGCTCGACGCGCGCCGCCAGCATCTCTCGGCCAGGCTCGGCGCCCGAGTACCCGAAGCCGACGGGCGCGAACACGCCCGAGTCCGATTCGAGCGCCAGCTGGATGTGGGACACGACCGGGCCGAGCGAGTCGCGGTAGGCCTCCGCCCCGCGCAGGCCGTTCTCCTCGTTCGTCCACAACACCACGCGGACGGTCCGCCGGGGGCGCAGGCCCGTCGCCGCCAGCAGCCGCACGGCCTCCCAGGTGACGACGCAGCCGCCCAGGTCGTCGTGGACGCCCTGGCCCACGTCCCACGAGTCGATGTGGCAGCCCAAGACGACGGTCTCGCCGGGTAGGTCGCGCCCGACGACCTCGCCGATCACGTTGCGCGACAAGCGGTCGGGCAGCATCCGAGCCTCCATCGTCAGGCGCACCACGGGACGCTCGCCGCGCTCCTGGATGCGGTGCAGAAGCTGGGCCGCCTCGATCGTGACCGCGGCGTGGGGAATCTGGCGGTGGCTGCGCCGACCTTGCGGTTCGCCCTCGGCGTAGCGCATGGTGCCGGTGTGCGGCGTGCTCAGGCTCGCCGGCCCGACCGAGCGCACCAGGCTGGCGACGGCTCCGGCGGCCGCGGCGGCGGTCGCGCCGGTGACGCGGTACGGAACCGTCCGGCCGTACGACGTGAACGGCACGTCGAACAGCACGATGCGGCCGACCGCCTCGTCCGCGCGCGCCTCCAGGTCCTCGAACGAGGTCACGACCAGCACCTCGGCGGTGATGCCTTGGGCCGGTGTGCCCACGCTGCCGCCCAAGCCGAGCATCGGCAGGTCGACGTCGCCCGACGGCGTCACCAGCACGGCCGACTCGGCGCCGCGCGCCCAGACCGGCACCATCACCGGCTGGCCGCGCACGTTCTCGAGCCCGTCGGCGCGCATCCGGTCCAGGATGTGGTCGATGGCGGCTTCGAGCGCGTCCGTCCCCGACAGGCGCGGCCCGAACGTGTCGGCGATCTCGGCGACGCGGGCGTAGGCCGAGCTGTCGGCCAGGGCCGCCTCGGTGAGCTGGCGGGCCGCGTCGGCGTACGGCGCGGAGGCGTCCTGGGCCCACGCCGAGGCGGACAGGACGACGGCGAGGGCAAGGGCGAGACGCATGGCGGCGAGCGGCAGAGGAGTGGGCCCGGCAGGATTTGAACCTGCAACCGTCCGGTTATGAGCCGGCTGCACTAACCGTTGTGCTACGAGCCCGCGCCCCAAACTAGCCTCGGGGCCGTGCTGGGCCAGCCCGCACGCGTGCCGAGGCGGCCCGAGACGCAAGCTCCGAGCAGCGCTCGGTACTGCTCGCCGTTCCGCCGTTGGCTGCTCGCCCTGCCTGTAGCGCTCGCCACGGCGAGGCGCCGCCCTGTCGGCCTCGCCGACGGCCAGCCGGCAGACGGAGACGCCCGGCGTTGCCGGCCAAGTCGCGACTGCGATTCTGCCCAGCGTCGGCCGTCGTGACGACGTTTGCCGACACGTCCGCGTCGTGCGGTCAGGCTACGGTGTCGCTTTACGCGCGCGCTGGACACGCCAGGTATCATATTGCCGATTCTGAGTCGCACGTGCCAATGATTCACAGTTTCTAAAGTTCAGGCTGATGATTTGCTCGCGGAACGGCGGTAGACTGGTCTCAATCCCTTTCAGGAGCCGACTGCATGGACAAAATTGACGCGACCGACGTCCAAATCCTGGACCGCCTCCAGCGCGACGGCCGCGCCAAGCGGACCGAGCTGGCCGAGGCCGTCGGCCTGTCCATCCCGTCGGTCAGCGACCGGATGCGCAAGCTGGAGGCGCGCGGCGTGCTCACGGGTTTCCACGCGACCGTCGACGCCAAGCGCCTGGGCCACGACGTGATGGCGTTCGTGTTCGTGCAGTCGACCGGCAGCGAGCACTACCCCGAGTTCGTCGCAGCGGTCACGGCGATGGACGAGGTCCAGGAGTTGCATTCGGTCACGGGCGACGGCTCGCACGTGATCAAGCTGCGCGTCCGCAACACGACGGCGCTGGAGCGCCTGCTGGCCCAGATCCAGGCCGTCCCGGGCGTCCGCGGCACGCGCACGAGCCTGGTGCTCACGACCCACAAAGAAGGCACGTTCGTGCCGTCGCAGCCGATGGACCTGCCCCCCACCGACTGACCCCGCCTCGGCGCCCCGCCCCGCACGGCTGCCGAGGCGGGCCGCCCTTTCGTTCCGCTTAGCTCTCGCCCCTACCCATGCCCACCCTGACCCGCACCTCCACAAACGGCCACGCCTCGACCGACGTCGAGGAGATCTTCGGCCAGAACACCTTTGGCCTGGCCGAGATGAAGTCTCGCCTGCCCAAGGGCGTCTACAAAAAGCTCACCGCCACGATTGAGAACGGCGAGCCGTTCGACGAGACCGTCGCCGACGCCGTCGCCCTCGCGATGAAGGAGTGGGCCGTCGAAAAGGGCGCGACGCACTACACGCACTGGTTCCAGCCGCTCACCGGCCGCACGGCCGAGAAGCACGACTCGTTTATCACGCCCAACGCCGGCGGCGGCGCGGTCGCCGAGTTCAGCGGCAAAAACCTGATCCAGGGCGAGCCCGACGCGTCGTCGTTCCCCGGCGGCGGCCTGCGCGCGACGTTCGAGGCGCGCGGCTACACCGCCTACGACCCGACCAGCCCGGCCTTCCTGGTCGAGCACAACGGAAGCGCCACGCTGTGCATCCCGACCGCGTTCGCGTCGTGGACCGGCGAGGCGCTCGACCACAAGATCCCGCTCTTGCGCTCGATGGAGGCGCTCAACCAGCAGGCCCGGCGCGCGCTCTCGATCCTGGGCGAGGAGGTCGACCGCGTCGTGGCGACCTGTGGGAGCGAGCAGGAATACTTCCTGGTCGACGAGGACTACTTCGAGCAGCGCCCCGACCTGCTGGTCGCCGGGCGGACACTCGTCGGCGCCGCGCCGCCGCGCGGCCAGGAGTTCGACGACCACTACTTCGGCTCCATCCCCGACCGCATCATGGCCTACATGAACGCCGTCGAGACCGAGCTGTACCGCCTGGGTGTGCCCGTCGCCACGCGCCACAACGAGGTCGCGCCGGGCCAGTACGAGTTCGCGCCCGTCTTCGAGAACGCCAACGTCGCCGCCGACCACCAGCAGGTCGTGATGATGGTGCTCCAGCGGACGGCCAAGCGCTTCGGGCTGGTGTGCCTGCTGCACGAGAAGCCGTTTGCCGGCATCAACGGAAGCGGCAAGCACGTCAACTGGTCGCTGTCGACCGACTCGGCGAACCTGCTGGAGCCGGGCGACACGCCGCACTCCAACCTGCGCTTCCTGTTTTTCTGCGCCGCCGTCGTTCAAGCCGTGCACACGCACCAGGACCTGCTGCGGGCGTCGATCGCGACGGCCGCCAACGACCACCGCCTGGGCGCGAACGAGGCCCCGCCGGCCATCATCTCGATCTTTCTGGGCGATCAGCTGAGCGACGTGTTCGAGCAGATCACGGCGTCCGGCGAGGCGACCGAGTCCAAGCAGTCGGGCTTCTTGGGGCTCGGCTCGCCCGTGCTGCCCACGCTGCCGCGCCACGCCGGCGACCGCAACCGGACCTCGCCGTTCGCCTTTACCGGCAACAAGTTCGAGTTCCGGGCGGTCGGCTCCAGCCAGTCGGTCAGCTTCCCGCTGACGGTCCTAAACACGATCGTGGCTCAGGCCATCGACGACCTGGCGACCAAGCTGGACGGCAAGCTGGGCCGCAAGCGCTCCAAGAAGGCGGTCGAGGCGGCAGTCAAGGAAGTCATCACGGCCTCCATCCGGGAGCACACCAAAATCGTGTTCAACGGCGACGGCTACTCCGACGCCTGGCATAAAGAGGCGGTCCAGGAGCGCGGCCTGCTCAACCTCACGACCACGCCCGACGCGCTCGCGACGCTGACCGACGCCAAGAACGTCGAGGTGTTCGGCAGCTACGACGTGCTGACCGAGGCCGAACTGGAGAGCCGCCGCGACATCCTGTCGGAGCAGTACGCCTTGACGATCAACGTCGAGGCCGCGACGACCGAGTCGATGGCCAAGACGCTCGTGCTTCCGGCTGCCATCCGCTACCTCGCCGAGTTGGGCGAGGCGTCTCAGGCGATCGGCGACTTCGGCCTGGACGCGGCGGGCACCAAGGCGATCGCCGAGCCCGTCGTGGAGCAGATCAACGCCCTCCACAACGCCCTCGGCGCACTCGTCAAGGCTCGGGCGGCGGCGCACAAGGCAAGCGACGAGTCGGCCGCGATGCAGGCCAAGGTGATCCCGGCCATGACCAAGGTGCGCGCGGCGTGCGACACCTTGGAAAAGGACATCCCGGCCGACCTGTGGCCGCTGCCGACGTACCGCGAGATGCTGTTCTCGGGCAAGTAGCGGCATCCGGCCTCGGCGCTCGTGCGCCCCGCTGGCCTCGGCGCCGGCGGGGCGCAGCTGTGCTGGCCCGCCTCGGCGCCGAGGCGGGGGGAGCCGGCGGCCGGCCCCGCCCAAGCTTCACTTGGCCTCGGCGCGCCGAGGGCGCTATCGTCAGAGCGCCTCCTCCCGCGCCGATGGCTTCCCAGACCGCTCGCCCCGTCCGCCTTCGCCGCTTTGCCGCAGCGCTGCTCGACGCCACGCTCGCGCTGCTGATCGCGCTGACGCCGGCCGCATTCACGCCCGGTGTGATGAAGAGCCGCATGTTTGGCGTGGGGCTGCTGCTGGGCGCGGCCTACCTGCTGCTTCGCGACGGCATCCCGTACGCCCAGTGGGGCGCGCGGTCCCTGGGCAAGCGCTGGCTGGGCATCCGGCCGTACCAGATCGGGCAGCTGCCGCTGACCTGGACGGCGTCGCTGCGCCGCAACGCAACGATTGGCGGCGCCATGCTCGTCGGATCTCTGCTCTACCTCGCGGGCGGCTACCGGGGGATCCCGTTCGGCGACTACGTGCTCTACGCCGCGATCGCCGTGGTCGTGATGGAGGCGGTGCTGGTGGCCGTGGACCCGGTCGGGCGCCGCCTGGGCGACCGGCTCGCGGGCACGCGCGTCGTGGAAGCGCGCGCCTAAGGCCTGGGCCGAGCGCGGTGACCTGGTCCACCTCGGCGGCGTGCCCGAGGCGGAGCGTGCTGAGCCTGCACAGCCTGGACTTGTCCACACGGCCCGGAGCGACGGCGGCCCGCGGTACCTTGCCAGCCGGCACCCGCCGCCCCCCACGAGACCGCGCTCCGATGGCCGACACGACCCAGAACTCCGGCTCGCGCTACACCGTCACCGCGCGCAAGTACCGGCCCCAGACCTTTGCCGACCTGGTCGCCCAGGAGCACGTCGCCGAGACGCTGCGCAACGCGATCACGCGCGACCGCCTGGCCCACGCCTACCTCTTCAGCGGCCCGCGCGGCGTGGGCAAGACGACGGCCGCGCGCATCCTGGCCAAGGCGGTCAACTGCCTGACGCCGCTGAGCGAGCGCCCCGACGCCGAGCCCTGCCGCGCGTGCGACTCGTGCCAGGCCTTCGAGCAGGGCCGCTCGCTCAACATCATTGAGATCGACGCCGCGTCCAACAACCGCGTCGAGGACATCCGCGAGCTGCGCGACACGGTGCGCGTGCCGCCGCAGGGCGCCAAGAAGAAGGTATACATCCTGGACGAGGTCCACATGCTGTCGGCCTCGGCGTTCAACGCGCTGCTGAAGACGCTCGAGGAACCGCCCGACTACGCCCTGTTCATCTTCGCCACGACCGAGCCGCACAAGGTCCTGCCGACGATCCTGAGCCGGACCCAGCGCTTCGACTTCCGCCGCATCGCGGTCCCGGAGATCGTGGCGCGGTTGGAGGACATCTCGCTCGCCGAGAACGTCACGGCCGACGACGAGAGCCTGGTGCTGCTGGCCCGCAAAGGCGACGGCGCGCTCCGAGATGCGCTTTCCATCTACGACCAAGCCGTCTCGATCTGCGGGCCGACGCTCGAGATCGGCGCGCTGCGCCAAGCGTTGGGCGTCGTCGACGCGGATGTCTACTTCGACGCGACCGAGCGGGCGCGCGCCGGCGACCGAGCGGGCCTGCTGGCCGCCGTCGACGGCGTGGTCCGGAGCGGGCACGACCTGGCCGAGTTTATCCACGGCCTGGCCGATCACCTGCGCAACCTGCTCGTCGCGCGCAGCACCGGCGCCGGCGACCTGATCGAGGGCACGCTGGCCACCAAGGAGCGCTACCTCGACGCGGCCCAGCCCTACGCCGAGGCGGACCTGCTCCACCTGCTGATGCTGGCCGAGCAGGCGTCCGGCGACCTGCGCGAGAGCCGCCAGCCGCGCCTGACGCTGGAGCTGGCGCTGCTCAAGATGGCGAGCCTGGAGGGTGCCGCCGACCTGGGCCACCTGCTGCGGCGTCTGGACGCCCTGGAGACCGCCGCGCGGACGGGCACGCTGCCGCCCTCGGCACTGACCGCCGCGACGCCTGCGGCTGCGACGCCCGCGGCTGCGACGCCCGCGGCTGCGACGCCGGTCGCCTCGGCGGCACCCGAGGCCACGCCGCCGTCTGCGCCCGCCTCGGTGAGTCCCCACGCGGACTCGACAGGCCCGCCCGCTTCTCCCGCCCCCCCCGCACGGACGGCACCGACCGCAGCGCCGACCGCCGCCCCCTCGCCTGCTTCGGCTCCGCCGGCGATCGCCCCGACGCCGGCGCTCGCTCCGACGCCCGCGCTCGCGCCGCGCAGCGGCTCTGGCCCGGCCGCGAGCGCGATGGAGGGCACCAGCGCGCGCACCGCCGAGACGCCAGCGTCGTACCAAGCCACCGCGCCCTCGGCACGCGCCGAGGTCCCCGCGTCCGAGCCGGACCTCGGCCCAACCCGCGCCGCACCGGCACAGACGCCCCAGCCGACCACCGAGTCGGACGGGGTCGCGGTGGCTCCGCCGCCTGACGCCGGGCCGGCGCCTCCAGCGCCCGGACCGTCGCACCACGACCTACCGCCGCTGGACGCCTACGAGTCCGGCCCGTCCGGCCCACGGTCCGACGACCTGGACGGCGGCGTGCCAGCGCCCGATCCGCCGCGCGCGCCGGCCCCCACCCCGCCCGCCTCGGCGCCTCCGCCGCCCGCCTCGGCGCCTCCGGCGCCGTTCATGCCTAAGCCCGTCTTTGGACGGCCCGCGCTGCGGCGCTCGGCCGGAGGCGATGGGCAGTCGACGGAGGCTGCGCTCGCGACCGGCGACGGGCAGCCGGGCACGGCGCCGGGCGCCCCCGCCGACCCGCTCGGCCCGGCCCTGGCCACGCTAACCGACGCCTGGCCGCGCTTTGTCGCCGCCGTCCGCGAGCACGTGGGCATCCGCGTGGGCGCCATCATCCGGACGTCGTCGCCGTTTCGGGTGTCGAAGGGCGCCGTCGAGATCGCCATGGACGACGCGTTCGGCGTGACCGTCGCGACCAACAACGAGGCCCGCCTCGCCGAGGTGCTGGCCGACGTGCTGGGCCAAGCCCCGCCCGCGCTCCGCTGGATCCAGGCGCCGGCCGAGGTCACCGAAACCGCGCCCCAGGCCGATCCGTTCGAGGCGCTCAAGCAGATGCGCCAGAACCACCCGGTCGTCAAGGCGCTGTTCGAGTCGTTCGGCGCCGAGATCGTGTGGCAGTAGCGCCCCGCGCCGCCCGGCCCCCTCTCCCCCTAGCCAGTACCCAGTGATGGACGGAACCCCCAACATGGCCGACCTTTTCGGCAAGATGGCCGACATGCAGAAGAGCATGGCCGACACCCAGGCGCAGCTCGCCCAGGAGCGCGTCACCGCCGAGGCGGGCGGCGGCATGGTCGCGGTCACCGCCGACGGGACCGGCCGCGTGGTCTCGATCAAGATCGAGCCCGACGCCGTCGACACCGAGGACATGGAGCTGCTCGAAGACCTGATCGTGGCCGGCGTCAACAAAGCCCTCGCCGAGGCCGAGGAGGTCAAGGCCCGCAAGCTCCAGGAGGGCATGTCGTCGATGCTGCCGCCGGGCCTGGACCTGGGCGGCATGGGCCTGCCGGGCATGTAGCGCAGCGGGACGCGGGACGCGTCCACCGAGGCCCCCAACCCGAGGCCTCCCGCGCGGGCGGCCTCCGGCGCCGGGCCCGACCGCGTCGCCTCGGCAGGACGACCCAGGGTTGTCACTCGCTGCCCCTAGCTTTCCCGGATCTCCCCCGCTGCCATGCACCTGACGTCCGAAACCGTCGAAATCCTGGTCGACCAGTTTTCCAAGCTGCCGACGGTCGGGCGCAAGACGGCCCAGCGGCTGGCGGCGTTCGTGCTCAAGATGCCGCGCGAGGAGGTCGTGGACCTGGCGCGCGCGCTCGTGGCGGCCAAGGACAAAGTCAAGACGTGCTCGGTCTGCTTCAACGTCACCGATGTCGACCCGTGCCCGGTCTGCCAGTCCGAGCGGCGCGACCGGTCGGTGATCTGCGTTGTCGAGGAGGCGTCGGACGTGATCGCGCTGGAGCGGACGGGCGAGTTTCGCGGGCTCTACCACGTGCTGGGCGGCGTGATCTCGCCACTCGACGGCGTCGGCCCGGACGACCTGCACATCACAGAGTTGGTCGCCCGCGTCGCCACGGCGCCCACGGCTGCGCCCGCCTCGGTGGCCGAGAGCGAGCCGGCGTACGAGAGCGCCGGCGGAGCCAGCGAGGCGGGGCCTGCCGAGGCGGAGCGCGTGCCCATCCAAGAGGTGATCCTGGCCATGAACCCCAACGTCGAGGGCGACACGACGGCCTATTACGTCGGCCAGATGCTGGCGCCGTTCGGCGTCACGGTCTCGCGGCTGGCCCGAGGCCTGCCCATCGGCGGAGATCTGGAATTCGCCGACGAGGCGACGTTGAGCCGGGCACTCGAAGGCCGCGCCGGGCTCTGAGGCCGTCTAGGGCGAGACACGGCGCCGCCCAGCACTTTGGGAACAGGCGTTCCAGTATCTGGTTGCAACGCCTCCCCCCCGCTCCGCCCGTGAAAACCGCCGTCACCATCGCCCGCGTCCTGCTGGGGCTGATGCTGTTCGTCTTCGGGCTGAACGGCTTTCTGAACGTTATCCCTCAGCCGCCGCCGCCTTCGGATGGCGGTGAGTTTCTGGGCGCGCTGATGGCTGGAGGCGTGCTGCCCGTGGTCAAGGTGTTCGAGGTGGTGATCGGGGCGCTGCTGCTGAGCGGGCGCTTCGTGCCGCTGGCGCTGGTGATGCTGGTGCCGATTGCGGTCGGCATCGTGCTGTACCACGTCCAATTCGATATTCCGGGCGGAGCGGGCGCCTACGTGGTCGCCGCGCTGCTCGCGTTTCTGCTCTGGGCCTACCGCGGCGCCCTGATGCCGCTGCTGGTCTCGAAGGCCGAGCCGCTGGCCGTCGCGAGCTAGCCATCATCCGCGAGCTGGCCATCATCTGGCGGATGGTGTCGGCGTAGGTCCGGCTGACGAGCACCGTCGCGCTGCCTGCCAAGCAGGCGATCAAGTTGCCCGAGTTGTCGCGCTCCAGCGCTCGCAGCGCTGCCAGAGCGACCACCGTCGAGCGGTTAACGCGGGCATGCCGGGTCGAGGCGGCCGGTCAGAACACCGACGCCCTGGCTGGTGAGAAACGTCGGTTGGCTTCGGTCAGGCCGCGGCCGACCAAGCGCAGCGCGTGCCACTCGAAAACCTGGACCGGGTGCGTGCGCGGCGAGGTCCACCCGCCGTGGCGTAGGCGGCGTCGACCGAGCCCAGGCCGTCGAACCGGTCCGTCACGTTCGCCGCCCACGAGTAGCGGTCGGCGAGCGCGAGCGCGTAGATCACGCCATCCCGGCGGAGCCGCTCGGCGTGGCCAGGCTCATGGGCGCCGTCGCTCAGCACGTAGGCGCGCGCGCCGCCGTAGGGCGTCACCACAAAGCGCCCGCCGAGGCGGACCACCCGGCCCGCCTCGGGCGATCCGCCAGCGAGACGCGCAGCGGCGAACATGCCGCCAAGAGGCCGGCGGTGTCGCGAGCGGCCAAGCCCGCGCCGTCGAACCACGGGTCGCCGACGTAGGCCGCCGGCTGGGTGTGGGCGAGCGAGGTGAGGACGAGTCGCATCCGGTACCGGGGACGTGGGCTCTCCAGGGTACCCGCCGGCGCGCCGACGACCTCTCAGAAATAGACCAACGGCATTCAGCGCCGACGAACCGCAGCGCGAGCCAAAAAAAACGGGGCAGCCCTCCGGAGAGAGCCGCCCCGCAGGCGAGATGCCTGAACGACTACATGTCGTTGTCGCCGTCGACGGCGTCCTCGATCTCGGCACCCGCCTCCGTGGCGGCGGCCTCCATGTTCTCACCGGCGGCCTCCATCTCGGCGCCGGCCTCCTCCATGCCAGCCTCCATCTCGGCGCCCGCTTCGTTCATCTCCGCGTCCATGTTGTCCATGGTGGCGTCGACGTCGGGGGCCTCGATCGTGACCGTGTCGTTCTCGATGGTGTCCGGCTCGGTCTCGCACGCGGCGAGAGGAAGAGCGAGAGCAAAGGCGAACAGGGCGATACGTGTCTTCATTGTTCTGGGGGGGTTGGGTGATCCTACGGCTCGGCGGGGTGAAGCCGAGCACTCGGAGGGTGAAGGTCCGAGTGTAGACAGAACACTGCCAAACGAATTCTATTGTCCACGGCTCTGGTCAGGTGATTCTTCATCATTGGACACTTCCGTTGTGGAGCCGGCCGACGACGAGTCGGGCGCCAGCGTTCTGCCCGCTGCTCGCAGCGCCGCAGACAACGGCGCCAGCCTGTTCTCCGGGCTAGCCATCACATCTGTCGATGACGCTAAGCTATTGAGTCTTTTGCCTATGGCAGCTCCATCGAGCGGGCTAGACTGGAGCAAATCGCGCAGTGCGTCCAGGTCGTCGCGCACCTCGGCCGTGCCATCGACGGAGACGGTGTCGAGGCGGACCAACCACAGGTCGATGGTCTGAATTGCGATGGACGGCGACACCTGGCGGAAGCCTGGGGCCAGCAACTCGGTCGTTTCTGCCACCGACACGTCCTGGATCATGGACGGATCGGGAAGGTCCGCCTCGGTCGCGGCGCCGGGCGAGCCCGGGCCCGAGTTGGGCGCCGACTGGCAAGCGGTCAGCAGGAACGTGAGGGCGAGAGCGAGGCGCATGAGAGGCGGAGAAGTGGACGGATGCCTGCAAACGAAAAGCGGCCGCCGACGTTCAACGTCAGCGGCCGCGTAGCCGAGATGCGGCGTGGCTTACATCGAGCCCGCGAGCTGGTCGCCGGCCGAGGTCAGCGTCGAGCCGAGCGTCTCGAGCGCGCTGTCACCGCCTGCGGCACCTGTGGTCGCCGCGCCCAGGCTCTGAAGCGTCGCGCCGATGGCGCTGCCGTCGAGCGGGCTGCTGGTGAGCTGCGTCTTCAACGTCTCCAGATCGGTGACGACCGGCGCAAAGTCCGGGTTGCCCTGAAGCTGAGCGATCCAGCCGTCAATGTTGGAGACGGCCGCGCCCGGCGCAAGCGACGTCAGGCCGCCAGCGGCCGTAACGGCGTCGACGGTGCCCTGAGCGGTCACGTCCGTGGCCATGGGCTCAGCCATCGGCTCCACGGGGTCCATGGCTACCGGCTCCTCAATGATCACGTCGGTCTGCTCGACGGTATCGGGTTCGGTCTCGCACGCGGCGAGGGGGAGGAGAAAGGCGAGTGCGAAAAGGGAAAGGCGGTTCATAGCGGAAGGGGGGTGGGTGAGAGAGTCGCGGGCCAACGGACCCACTCTCTCCAACCCAGTGACGCACAGAGAGATCTCGCTTTTCACCATCTTCACTGGGCCTCAGGCGTCTCCCGATGTGTACACAACATAGGTGTGTAGGTGCCGAACCCAGCCTCGCCTTGCGAGGTTCACTGCGCATGGACGGTCCCATCTACCTCATCATCGCGGTCACCTTCTTCGGGTTCATCGGGCTGGCGTTTATCCTGCTCTTCCCGGTGTACCGCTTTATGCGCCGCCAGGAGCGGATGTCCGACGACTGGACGCCCGACGCCGTCTCGCGGCGCGAGCGCGAGGCCCGGCGCAAGCAGCGGGACGCGCCGCCTCCGCCAGACCGCACCTAGACGTTTCGGCTAGAGGTGGACCCAGGGGCGAAGCGTCTCCATCGTTTTGTCGCCGATGCCTCGCACGTCCACCAGGCGGTCTGTGTCACGGAACGGGCCGTGGACCCGGCGGTGCTCCACAATCCGCGCGGCCAGCGCTGGCCCGATGCGCGGCAGCCGCTGAAGCTGCTCCAGGGTCGCGGTGTTGATGTTGGTGCGCACGGGCGCCGCCTTGCCTGAGCGCCGGGGGGCAGCGGCGGCCTCGACCGCCGCCTCGGCGATAGACGCGGCCGAGCTGTCGGACGGCACCGCGTCGCCGCCGTGCCCCGCGTGGTCGCCCGCGGTCGGCTCGGGCGTCCTGGTGAGAGAGATCGCCGCCGGGACGGGCGTAGCACGCTCGGCCGACGAGTCCGCGACGGCGAAAGCTGCGTCGGCGGCTGCGTAGAAGTCGGCCGGGACGGGCGCCGAGGTGGCCTGGAGATGCCGCGCGACCGTGCCTCCGGTCAGCGCGAGCACGACCGCGAGTGCGGCGATGCCCTCGACGCCGGTCAGCCCGAAGCGGGCCTGGAGTCGGTAGAGCCAGCGCATAGACGGGGACACAGTGCCCCACCCCAGACTCCCAACCCGCCGCCCGTGCAACCCCGGGGCGTCGGGTTTCCCACGGGCTCGCCGAGGCGGGCCGGCTGCGGCGCGTTCCAAATGCGTAAGCGCTTCCCTTTCGCGCGCCCGAGCGTTCTACCTTGCCGCCTCCACCCAGGAGACATCGGGAGCCCGCGCCATGAAAATCACCGTCCTTGGAGCCGGAGCCATCGGGACTGCCGTCGCCGTGGACCTTGCGGCCAGCAGCGAGGTCACGCGCGTCCAGGTGTGCGAGGCCCAGCCGGCGACGCTGCGCGCCTTCCGCGCTGGACACGCCCACCCCGACCTGCGCACGTTCCAGGCGGACGCCCGCGACGTGTCGTCGCTGGAGCCGATTCTGTCGGGCAGCGTCTGCGTCGTGTCGTGCGTCGGGTCCGAGCACAGCGCGCGCCTGGCGCGCCTGGCGCTCGACCTGGGGGCCCACTTTGTCGACCTGGGCGGCGCCATCCCTGAGAGTCCCGGCGACACGCTGCAGGACCTGGCCGAGCGGCGCCAGCGCTGGGTGGTGACCGGTTGCGGCCTGGCGCCCGGCCTGGTGGGCGTGCTCACGATGCAAGGCGTGGCGTCGCTCGACCGCGTCGAGGCGGTCCGCATTCGCGTCGGGGACGTGCCCATCACGCCGCCCGACTCGTTCCTGCACCGCCTGGCCCACTCCGCAGAGCGGCTGCTGGACGACTACACCGAGCCGGCCCTCGTGCTGCGCGACGGCCAGGTGGAGACGCGCGAGCCGCTGACCGAGCTCGAGTCCATCGACGTCGACGGGTTCGGCACGATGGAGGCGTTCTACACCAGCGCCGGGCTGAGCGATCTGGTCACGTCGCTGCAAGGCCGCGTCGACCGGCTGTCCGTCAAGACGATCCGTTACCCCGGCCACGCCGAGCGGATGCGCTTCGTGCTGGACCTGGGCCTGGCCGACCGCACCTCGCTCGACGTGCGGACCCACCTGACCTACCGCGACGTGCTCGTGCGCCGGCTCCGCCAGCGGCTGGGCGGCGCCTACGACGACGCCGTGCTGCTGCGCATCGAGATCGACGGCACGCGCGGCGGCGAGACCGGCACGCTGCTGCTGGAGATGGTGGACCGGTGCCGCCCCGAGACGGGCCTGTCGGCGATGCAGCGGTGCACCGGCTTCCCGGCCGCGGCGGCGGCGGTGCTGCTCGGGCAGAAGGCGCTCACCGGCGGCGGCGTCGGCGCAGCCGACCACGTGATCCCTGCGGACCGCTTTCTGGAACGCCTGGCCGAGCGCGGCATCGCGGCCCAGGAGCGCTGGCACGCCGCCGAGGTCGCCTAGCCACCCCCGCCTCGGTGCCGAGGCGGGCAGGGCCGGCCGCCGACTACCGCATCGAGCCGTAGGCCCTCAGCACCGACCCGCTGTGGACGTTGCCCGCCGGGCCGCACAGCGTCACGCACAGCCGCGCCACCTCCTCGACGTCGACGCCGCGCGTGCCCGCCTCGTCGTCCCCGAACAAGATCATCGACGGCGCCACGGCCGCCGCCGAGATCTCGTGGGCGCGGTACTCCGCCGCGATCGCCTCCACCAGCCGGACCACGCCCGCCTTCGACGCCGAGTACGCGGCCTGCTCCGCCACGCCCTTGTCCGCGCCCTGCCCCGAGGCCAGCGCCACGAGCCGGCCACCGCCGCCCAGCATCCGCCGGACGGCGGTCTGGAACACCACGAACGTGCTCGTCAGGTTGACGTCCATCACCGTGCGCCAGTCGTCCAGCGTCGTCTCCGCGAACGGGCTCCCGGCCCACATCCCGACCGTGTGCACCACGCCGTCGGGCTCGCCGACCGCCTGGGCGGCCTCGGCGAACGCGGCGGCCGTCGACGCCGGATCGGTCACGTCCGCCTGTGCCGCGTAGTCGCCGACGTCGTGCGGCTGGCGGTCCAGGCCCACGACGCGCGCTCCGGCCTCGCTCAGGTGCGAGGCCACGACGCGGCCCAGCCGCCCGGCCGCGCCGGTGACCACCACGATGCGGCCAGACAAATCAGGGGCGGAAGGATCGGATGCCATGGAATCAGATGCCGAAGGAAACGCAGAGTGAGTCCGAGCGCGGCCGGGCGCGGGCGCTCCTGGCCCCGCCAGCACGGTGCTACTCGGACGACGTGTGATCGTGGACGACGCGCCAGCCTCCCGGCGTCTCGGCCATAACGAGTGTGAAGAGCCCGCCCGGACCCGCGCCCGGCGCGTCGGCCTCGCGCTGCAGGCGCCAGCGGCCCCAGCACAGCGCGCGCGTCGCCGAGAGCGGGGTGATGGAAAGGTCGGAAAAGGTCAGTTGGCCCATCGCCGAGGCGTCCGGGTAGCCGCGCACGTAGCCGTCGAGCGCTTGCTGCCAGCCGCGCCGCACCGTGCCGCCCGACAGAAACGTGAGCGAGTCCGCGCGGGCGTAGCCGTCCATGAACCCGCGAACCGAGCCCGCATTCCAGGCTTGCACCTGGGCGTCGAGCGTCGCGCGGACGCCCTGGCGCACCGACTCTGCCGCGGCTGCGGGCTCCACGGTCGAGACCGAAGCCGCCGTGCAGCCGCTTGCCAGCACGGCCACGAGCGTAGCGCAAAGAATCGGGGGCCGGGGCATTCAGCAGGCTGAGGACAGACCGATAGACTACGCACGGCGCGGCACCCGTTGCCTGCCGAGGCGCGCGGGGCACCGGTAAGCTCCCTTGTCGGGCTCAGCCGTCACCGGTAGCTTCGCAAAGCCGCCGGAAGGGTTCTGCCGTGCCCCGTCTCCCACGCTCTGCCCCGTTCCCCACGCTCTATCGCCGCGTTCGCTACGCCTCGCCTGCTCCGTCCGTTGTTCGTCCCGCCCTGCGGGACCTGAGCAGGCTTCGCCGTTGCCCGATCCTGTGCGAGAGCCGTCCCCACGGACCCATCTGCCCCGCGCCGCTGCGCTGAGCGCGCTGGCGTTCGCCGCGCTGCTGGCCGTCGTGGCTCGGCCCGACGCCGTCGCGGCTGGGCTGGGCAGCGGAGCCTGGACGGCCGCCCGCGCCGACACCGACTCGGTCGCTGTCCCGGCCCGCCTCGGGGACGCGCTCGACCTGGACGCGCTCGACCTGGACGCGCTCAGCCTCGGCACGCTCAGCCCCGACACGCTCGGCCCCGACACGCTCAGCCTCGACACGCTCAGCCTCGACACGCTCGACGCTGCGGCCGAGGTGGACACGGTCGGCGGTGCCGCGGTGCCCGGTTCGCTTGCCTCGGACACGACCGAGACCGACTCCCTCGACCGCGCCCGCGCCTACTTCTCGCGCCCGGTGCGCGCCGGCTCGGGTGCCAGCGTGGTGGCCCGGCGGCTGCCGGGCGTGCGCGGCCGGCTCGGGTCGTACTGGCAGCGACAGGTGGTGCTCGACACGGCGGCCTACGTCTACCGCGTGAGCGAGACCGTGGGCCAGGCCAACGTGCGCGCGCCTGCCGAGGTGTCGCTGCCCGAGTTTCTGGCCGCGCGCCGCCAGCAGGCCCTCGGCGAGCAGTTCCGCAGCCTGGCCACCCAGCGCTCGGACCGCCAGACGCGCGGCCGCGGTGGGCTGGGCTTTGCCGTGGACATTCCCGGCGGCGACCAGAGCGCCTTCCGCACGCTGTTCGGCAAGAACGAGGTCGCGCTGACGGTCAACGGCACCTCCAACGTGGACCTGGGCATCCGCTACGACCAGAGCGACATCCAGAGGGCCCGCGCCGGCAACAACGCCACGTCGTTCGCGCCTGACTTTGGCCAAGAGCTCAACCTCAACGTGGCCGGCACGATCGGCGACAAGCTGGCCATCAACGTCAACTACGATACCCAGAGCCAGTTCGAGTTCGAGAACCAGGTGTCGCTGGTGTACACCGGCTACGAGGACGACATCGTCCAGCGCATTGAGGCCGGCAACGTGTTTTTGCAGACGCCCTCGACCCTGATCCGAGGCGGGCAGCGACTGTTCGGCATCCGCACCGACTTCCAGCTGGGCCCGCTCGCGCTGACGGCCGTCGCCAGCCAGCAGGACGCCGAGACCGTCGACAAGGTGTTCGAGGGCGGCACCGACGTCCAGCGCTTCAACCTGCCGCCGTTCCGCTACGAGGACGACACCCACTTTTTCCTGGGCTACGCGTTCCACAACTGGTGGGACCGCGCCCACGAGCAGCCCCAGACGCCGCGCCTGCCGCCCAACCTGAGCCGCATCGAGCAGATCGAGGTCTGGAAGCACGAGCCCGGCCTGATCAACAACTCCAACGAGGACGTCCCGACGACCTGGGCCGTCGCCCTGGCCGACCTCGGCGAGCCGGCGCGCGTGCTCGACGGCGGCGAGGCCTACCTCGGCGCGTTCGACCCGGCCACGGGCCGGTACCCCGGCGAAAACGACCAGCCCGGCGGCGCGCTCCTGCCGGACGCCAGGCCCGAGTCCAACATTGACCAGTACTCGACACCGCTGCTGAACGCCATCCGCGCCGACGGCTCGACGGTGTCGGTCGAGAGCATCAACGCCCAGGTCGACCGCGATCTACCGTCGTCGGGCGCGTTCGCCAACAACATCTTCCGCCGCCTGACGGCGAACGTGGACTACGTCATCGACGACCAGCTGGGCTGGATCTCGCTCACGACCCAGCTCTCCGACGGCGACCTGCTGGCGGTCTCCTACCAGTACCGCACGCGGAGTGGCGAGCTGGTCACGGTCGGCGACTACGGCCGCCCGGCCCAGGGCGCCGACCGCAACGGGCCGCGCACCATCCTCAAGCTGCTGCGCGCCGACAACCCGACGCCGGCGGCGCCGCTGTGGGACCTCACGATGCGCAACATCTACCGCGTCGGCGGGCGCAGCCTGACCGAGCCCAACTTCGAGCTGGGCATCAGCTACGACCCGCCGGGCGGCTCGGCGAACGCGCTTCCTCCACCCGACGAGGTCTCGTTCGACCAGCGCACGTTTCTGCAGGTGCTGGGCCTGGACCGCGTCAACGGCCAGGGGATCGCGACCGCCGACGACCGCTTCGACTTCCGCTCGGGCGTCACGGTGAACCCGGACAACGGGCGCGTCATCTTCCCCGTCCGCCAGCCCTTTGGCGACTACCTCTACAACCTGGTCAGCAGCGGCTGGACGGTCGGCTCGGTGGGCGGGCAGGACGGCCGGATCGCGGTCAGCTACGGCGGCCTGACCCGGGAGGAGGCGCTGGCGCGCTACGTGCCGTCCCAGCCCAGCGCGACCGAGGCGGACGGCATTGCGACGCTCTACGACCTGCTCCCGGACCGTGCGAGCACGGTCCTGCCCCGGCTGACCGACTACGTGATTGGGGGCGAGTACAAAAGCGCCAGCCAGTCCGTGTTCACGCTCGGCTTCCAGCTGGTCGAGGGGACGGTGCGCGTCACCTCGGGCGACATCGAGTTGCGCGAGGGCTTGGACTACCGCGTCAACTACTCCGGCGGGACGGTCGAGATCGTCAACTCGCAGTATCTCCAGGAAGGCCAGCGCGTCCAGGTGTCAGTCGAGCAGAACAAGTTTATCTCGATCGGCTCGAAGTCGCTGCTGGGCCTGCGCGGCGACCTGCGGCTGTCGGAGGACTTTACGCTCGGCGGCACCTGGATGCGGCTGGCCGAGCGGCCCGCGGGCGACGGCAAGTTCCAGATCGGCGAGGAGCCGCTCAACAACACCATCATCGGGCTCGACGGCTCCTTCCGCGCCGAGCCGCGCTGGCTGACGCGCGCCATCGACGCGCTTCCGCTGCTCCAGACCCGGGCGCCGTCGCGCATCGAGATCCGCGGCGAGGCGGCCCGCCTCAGCCCCGGCTCGCCCCAGACGTTCGCCTTCGACCGCACGCGCACCGCCCTGCGAGACGCCGGCCTGGACTTTGCCGACGACGAGCTGTCGGGCATCAGCTACATCGACGCCTTTGAGCAGAGCGAGAACACGTACTCGTCGCTCGGCTTCACGGCGGGCTGGCGGATCGCGGCGCCCCCCACCGACGCGACCGGGACGGCGGCCGGCGGCGCCGACGCCGACGTCACCGACCCCAACCTGGCGAGCAACTGGCGCGGCCTGTTCGGGTGGTACTCGCTCAACCGGTCCAACTACCGCGCCTTCCGCGAGGCGGGCCTGGAGACGCCCGCGACCGAGCCCGTCCCGATCCTCGAGCTGTTCCCCCAGCGCCCGCCGCCCCAGGCCGGCGAGGACACCCAGCTGGACCTGCTCGACCTGTACTTCGACCCGACCCGGCGCGGGCCGTACAACTTCTCCGGCGACCTCGGTGGACAGTTCGCCCAGCGGCCCCAGGACGTGTGGGGCGGCTTTGTCCAGGCCATCGACAACTCGTACTCCAACTTCGACGGCCAGAACAACGTCGAGTTTGTCGAGATGCTGTTCGCGCCCCTGGGAGGCACCGACGGCACCCAGCCGGTCGACGCCGGCGCGCGGCTGTACCTCGACCTCGGGCGCCTCAACGAGGACGTTCTGCCCAACCGCTTTCTCAACAGCGAGGACGGCCTGGTGAGCACGGGATCGGTCGAGGGCAGCCTCGACACGTGGGGGCGCCGCCCGACCGGGCGCTCCGACGGGCTCGTTAGCCTCGACCGCGACACGGGCTTTACCGAGGACCTGGGCCTGGACGGGCTGCCGTCGCTCAACCAGCTGGGCGAGGCGACCTACCCCGTCTCCGAGGTCGAGCAGTTCAGCCGCTTCTTGGGGTCGCTTCCGGTCAACTCGCCCGAGCAGCGCCGCGCCGCCCAGGACCCCTCCGGCGACGACTACTACTACTTTACCGACACGCGCTTCAACGACCGCCAGCGCTACCCGACCACGCCCCAGGGCGCGTCGGTGCAGGAGCGCTACGCCCACTACCTGCCGGCCTTCGAGGTCAACTCGGCGCTCGCGCAGCAGGCCGTCTCGAGCGACGAGAACGACGGCCCGGGCATCTCGACGCGGCCCAACTCCGAGGACATCAACGGCAACAACACGCTGGAAAGCTCGGAGTCGTTTCACCGCTACGAGATCCCGCTCGACGCGGTGGGGCTCTCCGCGAGCCCGTTTTTCCAGAACACCCTGACCACGGCCGACGAGCAGGGGCGGGCCCAGACGTGGTACCTGCTCCGGATCCCGGTCCGCACCGAGAACAAGCGCTCGGTGGAGGTCGACGAGGACGACTTCTCGCGCGTCGAGTCGGTCCGGCTGTGGACGACGGGCCACACGCGGCCGGTGACGATGCGCTTCGCCTCGTTCGAGTTGGTGGGCAGCCAGTGGCTCAAGTCCGAGTCGGTCGGGTTTGCCGACGAGCCCGGCGACGAGCCCGGGGCGCTGAGCGGCGCCGAGCCGGCGCTGTTTATCGAGTCGATCAACAACGAGGAGAACCCGACCACGTACGCGATCCCGCGGGGCACGATTCAGAACACGTCGCGCGCGTCGAGCGGCGCGCTGCGGCCCACGCGCGAGCAGTCGCTGATCCTGCGCGCCGAGGGCCTGGCCGACGGCCGGCGCGCGGGCATCGTGCGGTCCTACGCCACGCGGCCGCTGGACCTGACCAAGTACTCGAACCTGCGCCTGTCGGTCCACGGCGACGGCTTCCGCCGCAGCGACGACGTCCGGGTGTTCGTCCGCTTCGGCGACGACGAGGTCGAGAACTACTACGAGGTCGAGCAGCCGCTCTACCCCTTCGACCCCGACCGGCTGTCGCTTTTGCCCGAGTGCCCGCCGTTGCAGCCGTTCAACTGCGCGCGGTCGGACAGCCTGTGGCAGACGAACGTGGGCGGCGTGCAAGGCCGCGACCTCAACCCGATCAACGTGGTGCTGTCGGAGCTGAACCGGGCCAAGCTGGAGCGCGACCAGAGCGCGTCGCCGCTCAACACGCGCTTTGCGCTCGAGAACCCCGAAGGCGCGCCGCCGGGCGCGCGCATTGTGGTGCGCGGCCAGCCGTCGATCCAGGACGTGCGCACGATCGTGCTGGGCGTGCGCAACGCGCTCGGCGGCGAGACGATGCTGGACACGGTCTCGGTGTGGTTCAACGAGCTACGGGTGACGGGCTACGACGAGGGCGGCGGCGCGTCGGGCTTTCTGACCACGTCGCTGGCGCTGGCCGACGTGGCCCAGCTCAACGCCCGGATGAGCTTTACCCAGGACGGCTTCGGCGACCTCGGCGGCGCGCTCGGCGGGCGCTCGTTCGCCTCCCAGACGGCGTTCACCCTGACGTCGTCGCTGAGCGCGCACAAGTTTATCCCGGAGCGCTTCGGCTGGCTTATCCCGGTGTCGTTCTCGCTGGCGGAGAACGCGTCGACGCCGCGCTTCGACCCGGACAACGGCGACGTGCGCCTGAGCGACCTGGTCGAGACCACCCGCACCGGCACCGAGGTGGGCGGGGTCCCGGCCGAGCTGCGCGCCGACGCGATCCTGGACCGCGCCCAGACGGCGTCGGCCAGCCGGACGGTCAGCGTCCAGGTGTCGAAGTCGGGCAGCCGCTCGCCCTGGCTGCGCTATACGCTCGACGGCATCACGGCGTCGTACGCGGCGTCGGCCCAGAGCGGCCGCAACCCGTCCAACCAGCTTACCTCGGCGGACAACTGGGACGGGACGCTCGCCTACCGCCTGTCCGCGCTCAAGCCGTTTACCGTCCGGCCGTTCTGGTTTTCGCGCCCGGTCCCGCTCGTGGGCGAGGTGCTGGGCGGGCTCCAGCTCAACCTGCTGCCGACGAACCTGACGCTGTCCACCGACCTCGGGCGCAACGTCTCGGCCGTCCAGCCGCGCGTGTCGTCGCGCTTTCTGGGCGAGCCGGACTCGGTCTCGGCCTTCCGCGCGCTGACGCGGCGGACCCAGCAGTTCGACCACGGGCGCGTGATGGAGCTGGGCCTGCGGCCGTTCCCGTTCTTGCAGATGACTTACGGCTCGACGGTGTCCCAGGACCTGGGCGCGGCCGGGCAGGACGAGGCCTTCCGCATCTTGGTGCGCGACACGAGCGGCGCGTTCTCGCGCCAGTACAGCCTCAGCCCGCTCGACGCGCGCGACGAGAACAGCCAGGTCTACCGCGACCTGGTCAACGCGCTCGACGGCTTCAACCAGGGCGACGCGTTCCCCGACGGCCGCGTCTCGATCCTGGGCGGCTCGGACCTGGACGTGCTGCCGTTCCCCGAAGCGCTGGGCAACGTGTTCGGCGGCGACATCCGGACGCAGGCTTACACCCAGCGGGCGTCCGCCTCGGTGCGGGTAAGCCTGGCCAAGGTCAAGTGGCTGTCGTGGATCCAGCCTCAGGCCATCGGCTACTCGGCCAACTACGGGTGGCGCGACCAGCCGAACGCGTCGGCGCCGGAGCTGGACATTGCGAGCGCGAGCACCCAGGCGTCCGTTCAGACGGGGGCGCGGTTGCAGCCGCGCACGTTCTGGCGCCTGTTCCCCTTTTACCGCGGCCTGGAGGCATCGGCCGGACGCGGCCCGCGCGCGGCGCGGCCGTCGCCCGCGGCGGACTCGTCGGGCGGCGGCTTCAACCCGCTGCTCCTCGCGCGCGACGTGTTCCTGGGCCTTACCGCGGTCGAGGACGTCACGCTGACGTACCGGGGCTCGACGTCGGCGGCCGCGAGCGGCCTGGAAGGCCAGGCCTTCAGCCTGCTCTCGGCCTTCACCGGCGCCGCGCCGCCGCTCGGCTACCGCCTGGGGCTGACGCGCGACCTGGACCTGGACAGCCGCATCACCGACGACCAGGCGTTCAACACCTTCAGCGACCTGCTGGGCGCCCAGCACGACGTCGACGCGCGCACCCAGCTCAGCCCCATCCGCGGCCTGAACATCGGGCTCAACTGGCGCGCGACCTGGGGCAACAGCGAGCAGGTGGATTACCAGATCAGCGAGCTGGGCGCGCTGAGCGAGTCGTTCGGCCGGCGAACCGGGAAGGGCGTCTCGACGGTGTTCGGGTTTGGGGGCAGCTACGAAGGCGTCGTGGCCCGCCACGCGGCGCGCTACGCCCGCGACGTGGCCCAAGCCAGCGGAGGCGTGGTCACCTCCGAGGTCCGGTCGCCGACCGGCCTGGCGGACGACTTTACGGACGAGCTGGCGCGCGGCGTCGGCGCGTTTGGGCCGAACGGCCTGTACGCGCTCCCGCTGCCCGGCTGGACGGTGACCTACTCCGGCCTGGAGCGGCTGCCGCTGCTGGACAAGATCGCGACCCAGATCAGCCTGCAGCACGGCTACTCGGCGACCTCGGAGACGGGCGTCGCGACGTTCTTCGACCCCGAGGCGCGCGAGTACACGTTCAACGGCCAGCAGTTCGCCGGCGTGGGCGCGACGGCGACCGAGGGGCTGGACGAGCCCACCCAGATCACCGTCAACGAGCGCTTCCAGCCTCTCGTGGGCTTCAACTTCGGGTTCAAGGGCGGCGTCCAGGCCAGCCTGTCGACCAACCGCAGCTCGATCTCGACGCTGCAGCCGGCGTCGGCGCAGATCTACCAGAAAACCTCCCGCGACTTGCGGTTCGACTTTTCGTACTCGC
The DNA here is from genome assembly GCA_963757585.1 of Rubricoccaceae bacterium. GTDB lineage: Bacteria > Bacteroidota > Rhodothermia > Rhodothermales > Rubricoccaceae > Rubrivirga. The sequence continues at coordinate 773,214 of CAVWRT010000005.1, read as the reverse complement.
GGACCGGCCTGCGGCTGTTCGGGCTGAGGGGGATCAACAACAACATCCGCTTCCAGCTCACGACCACGCTCTCGGACGACGCCATCTCGACGCGTCAGAGCTTTCTGGACGACGTGCGACTTGTGGTCAACGGCGGCGACCTGACGGAGTTGACCGAGGTCAAGCCCGAGACCTCGTCGCGGTTGCAGGTCTCGCCCCAGCTCAGCTACACGATCTCCAACCAGGTCACGGCCAACTTTATCTCGCAGTACGAGCGCACGTTCTCGGAGCGGACCGGCGGCCAGGCAACGCGGTTCACCGGCGGCGTCTCGCTCCGGATCCTGTTCTCGAACTAGCCGGCCTCGGTGAGCGGCTGGAGGCGTCCCTGCCCTGCCGACGCTGACGCCGAGGTGGGCGGGGCCCGCCCGACGGCCGCCCGCTCGGGCGGGCGTGACGGGCGGCCTGGGTGGGCTCTACTGGATTTCGTTTCTTGCAGCCCGATGCTACCCAATCCTGCAATTAGTGACCCAAACGGCGCCTAGGGCAGAAATACAGGAGGTCGTGCCAGCGCGACTTGCGACCACTGACGTAGAATGTTGGACCCAATGTTGGACCCAGGTCCAACACCTGCCATGTCCAACGTCTCCACCGCGCTCTACCAGAAGGTCTCCAAGACCAAGGCGGACGGCACCGCGCCGGTCTACGTCCGCGTCACCGCCCACCGCAAGTCCACGCTCGTCTCGACCGGCATCTATGTCGAGCCTCGCCATTGGAACGCCCGGACGGCCCGTGTCCGCGCGGCGCATGATCTGGCCGACGCCTACAACAGCAAACTTCAGGCAGCGCTCAACGAGGCTTGTGAGGCTGCGCTCGGCGCCCCGTCGGCTACCGCCGTCAAGACCGCGCTCGACGGACCGTCCGGCTCGCTGACAGCCTACGGAGAGCGCTTTGTCGACCGCCTCCGGGCCAAGGGCGCCACGGCGCACTGGGAGGTCAAGAAGTACTCGACCACACTGTCGAAGCTGAGAGGCGCTCTGGGTCAGGATCTTTCGTGGAACGAGGTTGACCGCGACGCCCTCGACGCCTTCGAGCGCTACTGCCGAGAGACGAAAGGCAACAGCCCGAACACAGTCCGCAAGGAGCTCACCCGACTCCGGCGTATCTACAAGCAGGCAATCCGCGACCGAGAGATCGCGCCAGCCGACGACCCGTTCCTGGTCTACGAAAAGCCACGAGGCGAACGCGTCGAGCGGCGAAAGCTGCCGATCGCTGACATCCAGACCATCGCCGCACTTGGCTCCGACGACGGAGTCACCGACGGGTCGGTCGAGTCGGTGGCGCGCGATGCCTTCGCGTTCAGCTTCTACGCCGGCGGCATGCGGTTCGGCGACGTCTGCCTGCTGAAGGCGGCTGATGTCCGCCAGGACCGTGTTGAGTATCGCATGATGAAGACGGCGACACCGATGAGCGTACCGCTTCCAGCGCCGGTCTCCGACATTGTGACGCGCTACGCCGCGACGGCAGGCACTCGGGGCGGCTACCTCTTTCCTCTCCTTCGGTCAGGCGACGAACGCGATGGCGTCACGCTGCGCAAACGGATCTCGAGCCGGAACGTCCAGGTCAACGCAGCGCTGAAGCGGCTGGCGGAGAAAGCCGAGATCGCGAAGGCCGGTCTTTCGTTCCACGTCGCGCGTCATAGCTTCGCGGACCACGCCCGGACGAAGTCGGGCGACCTGTACGCCATCTCGAAAAGCTTGGGACACGGCAACCTGCAAACGACCGAGACCTATCTCAAGAGCTTCGACCGAGATGCTGTGGACCGGTTGGCTGAAAACCTTTGGTAAGTCAGATGCAACAGCCTGCTTCAGAGAATGAAGGGCGCCTAGAGGAGATCGCCGAACGCCTTGACGAACGCCTGAAGGTAAAAAGGCTTCCATCTCCGCCTCTTAGACTCGCGACCTCAATGGTTGGTCGCGAGCATGACGGCACCTGGATTCCGTTGCAAGGACCTAGCAGCGCTCTATCGATCTACCCATTCTGGAATCGGACCGCTGTAGGCTTCCCCATTCTCCGCCCACTCGGAAGTAGAGGCTCCAGCCTACTTTCGAGCCATGAGGAAATCCCGATTCAGCGAGACCCAGATGATCGCTGTCCTTCGCCGACAGGAGACCGGTGAGAAGGTCCGCGACATCTGCCGTGACCTCGGCATCAGCGAGCCCACGTTCTACGCCTGGAAGTCCAAGTACGGCGGCATGAGCGCCAGCGAGCTCCGGCGCGTCAAGGACCTCGAGACTGAGAACGCACGCCTCAAACGGATGTACGCCGATCTCTCGCTGGTCCACGACGCGCTGAAGGAGGCCGTCGCAAAAAAGCCCTGAGCCCTGATGACAAGGCTCACCTCGTCCGGCAGATGCATGCCGAGCACGGGGTGAGCATCCGTCGGGGCTGCGAGGCCGTCGGTTTGCCACGAAGCACCTACCGCTACCAGCCCACCCCGAAGCCCGACGAGCCGGTCATCGAGGCACTGGCCACGCTCGTCGAGCGGCATCCGTCGATCGGCTTCTGGCAGGCGTTCCACCGACTCCGGCTGGCGGGCCACACCTGGAATCACAAGCGCGTCTACCGCATCTACACGGCCATGAATCTCAACATCCGGCGCCGAGCTCGCAAACGGCTCCCCGCTCGCGTTAAGCAGGCGCTCTTCGTCCCCGAGGAAGCCAACCAGGTGTGGAGCATCGACTTCATGCACGACCGCTTGTGGGACGGCCGCGCCTTCCGGCTGCTCAACGTGATCGACGACTTCAACCGGCAGGTCCTCTGGATCGAGGTCGACACGTCGCTCCCGGCGCAGCGCGTGATCCGGGTGCTGGAGCGGCTCGAAGAGAGCCGTGGCCTGCCCGCCATGATCCGCGTCGACAACGGTCCTGAGTTCATCAGCCACAAGCTCGACGCATGGTGCAAGGAGCGCGGCGTGACGCTGGCTTATATCCAGCCGGGCTCGCCGACGCAGAACGCCTACATCGAGCGCCTCAACGGGAGCCTGCGTCGCGAGCTTCTCGACGCCTACGTCTTCCGTACGCTGGACGAGGTGCGACAGCAGACCGAGGCGTGGCAACACGACTACAACCACCACCGTCCACACAAATCACTGGGCTACCGGCCGCCGGTCGACGCCCTCCCCTGACCCCCGAGTCTCTATTTATGAGTGGGCCGGAAAACGGGGAAGCCTACACGAACACTAAGCGCAAATTTCTGCCAGTTGAGATAGACTTCCTCGTGAACACCGAACGAACAAAATTGTTTACCGAAGTTCGATATCAGAAGAAACATGAGGCAATTCTGCCGACTCACAAGTTTGACCGTGGAGCGCGCAGCGCGTACTTCAGGTCAGGCTGCCCTCAGAAAGGCTGGATCGTTCATAGGAGCAAGTCCAAGAAGAACTTGACCAAAGACAATTTCTCTCGACTGTACCACAACTGCATCAAGGAGTACAGACCTTTCAATTTCTCGTCTATCCTTACTAGATCAGGCTACCGATACTACTGCGACCTTGAACCAGGCAACTTGCATCATTTGTGCTACTCTCTCATGGCGCTGTTCTTTGTTGGGACAATAGCAAGGTATCGCCCGACCACGGTCGACACCGTTCTCACTGGGGCAATGCGCCCGCTTGTCACGGAAGCGCTCTCGCTGTGCCCACAGCAATTTCTCTATCAAATTGCGAGCCTGACGACCAAGTCCATGTGCGTTGTTCCATATGCAAAAGTGTAGTCTAGTGCTAAATCTGCCTAACCTGCCGCTGCACGCCGACGGCACGCGGTAGCGCTTGCTCGCCTGAGCGCCGTCGGCTACTCTACCGCCTCGCTCGCCGACGGCTCCGCGTGTGCCGCGGGTGAGCGGCCATCTGTTAGCCTGCCTGTGACCGGCTTTCGCTCTTCCTCTCTCATGGCCGCGGTCTTGCTGGCCGTGTCGGCTGGTTGTGCCTCACCGCGCACGATTGACCTGAGTTGCGACACCTTCCCCCCTGACCCCAAGGCGTTCGTCCTCGTCACAGGGTCCGAGCGCAGCGACACGACTGCCGTGTTCCTCTTCGGCTACCTGATGGAGGAGGTGCTCTACGGCCCGTGCTGGGAGCCGATCGCACCTCATCTCCGGCCGGCCGCCGCGTCCATCGCGAGTCCGTCTACGTGCTTCGCGACCGAGGAGGCCCCGCCCAAGCCCACCCCTGTCGTCCCTGAGTCCCGCGGCGGGTTTCTGACCTGGAGCGAGTTTGTTCGGGGCGACTCGACGTGCCACTACGCGATGGCCTTCCCGGACTCGACCGGGAGGTTCTACATCGGTCCGGTCGCGCTGGTCGACACGCTTGAGTTGTCCAGCGTGTCCACTTCTCAGCGCGGCTCCTACCGCGTCTTGGACCTCGTCGCCCGCAGCCGGTAGCCCCGGCAGGCTAACCCGCGCTTGCAGGCCGACCGGGAGCGTCAGCGTTCTCGCACGTCTGAGCATCGTCGCCAGTCATAGCTTCGCACAACCGTCGTGCCTTCACTCCCGGCGGCTGAAGCGCCCTCTTGTTAGCTGCACTAATATCCTCATGCTCGTCCGCTCGCTGTTAGTTCTCGGGCTTTGCGTCCTCGCCACTCCCGCTCGTGCCCAACTGGCGGAAGGCCAAGTGTGGTGGAGCATGTCACAGCACGAGGCGGTTCAAACCTTCGGAGTGGGTGAGTGCCGTAGCCTACACGCTGAGTTGCGCGAGCGGTATGAGAGATCCCTGAACACGGTTAAGTCTCTGTATGAGGACCAGGGCGGCTTCAGCACACAGCCGGAAGAGACGCGACACTTCGCGATCCAGACAGCATCCAACATCGCGCCGCCGCCCACCCAGGAACTAGACGAGTTACCCTCAGGGGAGTGCGTAGCATTTGGCACTTACATCGAGCCCACCGGGACGGGACTCAAACTCTACGTCTCGCTCTTGGATGAGAGGACCGAGTTTGAGCAGAAGCACGTAAGGCTAGACAACTGACAGACTTTGCACAGTGCAGCTAACTCGCCGCTGCAGGCCGACGTGAAGCGCCAGCGTCCTCGGCCGTCCGTAGCTTTGGCGTCTCTACCGCTTCGGTTCGACGCTGTGCCCTCAGCTTCACGCGGCTGAGCGTCCAACTGTTACACGGCTTTCGAGACAACAATGAACCTCGACACCCTAACTCTGTCGGAGGTCGATCGCGCCGCGGACCGGTTCGCGTCGGCCATGGCCGACGACGCGCTCCACGCGTACTTCTTCCCCGACCGTGCCCGGAGGCACCGCGACATTCACGCGCTCTACAAGCGCAAGCTGAGCGCGCACCCGGACGAGTGCTACGTGACGTCGAGCGCCCTCGAAGGGCTCGCGGTGTGGGAGCGCCCGGGCCAACACGGTACTGGGCTGGCCCTACAAGACCTCGTCAGCAACTTCGGCCTCGTCCTCGACTGCGGCGTCGCAGCGTGCTGGAGGATGCTGCGGTACCAGCGGTGGTCGACGGAGGTCCGGGACCGGATCGTGCGCGACCCGTACTGGTACCTCGACGTCGTCGTAGTCGGCCCGGATTTCCAGGGGAGGGGGTTCGCTAGCAGGCTCATACGACCCTTCCTAGAGAGAGCGGAGGCCGCGGGGGCCGACGTGTACTTGGAGACGCAGAACGAGGCCAACGTCGGCGTCTATGAGCGGTACGGGTTCAGGCTGGTCCACACGGACGTGATGAGCGGGGCCGGGTTCACCCAGTTCTGTATGGTCAAGTCCGGCTGATTCATGAAGGCCGACATCGCGAGAGCACTGTGGCGTTCCGTGGTCCCCTCCTCTCGCTGGATCCGGCATCCAAGACAGCCGTGTAACCCACCGCTGCAGGCCGACCCTAGGCGCCAGCGTCTTCGGCTTCGGGCGGGGCGTCGGCGCTTCCGTAGCTTCGGGCTACCGCTGCGCCCTCAGCTTAGGGCGGCTGAGCGGTCTACTGTTATGCGCACTGGTCTAGATACGTGGTGACACGTGGCTGTCACCAGAGGCAGTTATCGTAAAGCTCTTTCACACAGACCCTTACCGACATGGCTGACAAGAAGATCATATTCGTTGCGTTTGCAATGCCTGACGAGAGGCAGAGGGACTTTTTGAAAGGTCAATCCCTGCACCCTCGTGCCCCATATGAGTTCATCGACATGTCGGTCAAAGAGGCTTACTCCTCAGAGTGGAAAGCGCGTGTCCGCACAAGAATCAAGCGCTCTCATGGAGTGATCGTGCTCGTGAGCAAGAACTCGCCAGCGTCGAACGGGCAGAAGTGGGAGATTGCCTGCGCGAAGGAGGAGGGCAAGCCTATCTTGGGCATCTGGGCATACAAAGACGACAAGACGAGTATTTCAGGTGTCCAGACTGTCGCATGGAGTGACGCAAACATTTCCAACTTCATCGACCGAGTCTAAACTGTGTTATGCGTAAAGCTTTAATAGTAGGAATAGACTACTACGAACATAGTAGCCCACTCTACGGTTGTGTAGATGATGCCCACTCGGTGAAAGCGATGCTTGACCGGAATGGGGACGGATCCGTCAATTTCGGATCTCGTATTCTAACTGGCACTGGGCCTACCGACACGGTGGGTCGTGGGGAGTTGAAAGACGGCATCACTGAACTATTCAGTTCAGACGCTTCTGTCGCTCTCTTCTACTTCGCTGGGCATGGACATATCGAGCCTGCGGGTGGATACCTCATTGCCACAGACTCCCGACGAGGAGACGAAGGAGTGTCACTATCGGAAGTGCTTGTCCTCGCGAACGCATCCCGCGCGACGAACAAAATCATTATCCCTGATAGCTGCCATTCTGGAATTGCTGGAAATCCACCTGTTAACAGTGAGCTAGCGTCTCTCGCTGAGGGCATAACCGTGCTGACAGCTTCAACAGCGGAGCAGTATGCGACAGAAGAAGATGGGCATGGTGTGTTCACTACTCTGCTAGTGGATGCCTTGGGCGGCAGTGCTATGAACTTGACAGGAGATATCACGCCTGGAAGCGTCTACGCTCACATTGACCAATCACTGGGACCTTGGGAGCAACGCCCTGTTTTTAAGACCAACGTCAAGCAGTTCGTTTCACTTCGGAAGGTTCCGCCGCCAATTCAACTAGCTGAATTGCGCCGGATAGCAAAGCTGTTCCCGGAGTCTGGATTTGAGTTCCAGCTGGATCCGACATACGAGCCGGAGATGAAAGGTCGGGACGAGGGCATGCCAGAACCTATTGAGGATCACACTCTCGTTTTCGGGCTGTTGCAGCAGTACAACAGACTGAATCTGGTCGTGCCGGTAGACGCTCCGCATATGTGGCATGCCGCAATGGAGAGCAAGTCGTGCAGGTTGACCGCGTTGGGAGAGCATTACCGGCGTCTGGTTGAGAAAGACCGCATTTGACATAACTAATAGGCAGTGCGCATAACCTGCCGCTGCACGCCGACGGCACGCGGGAGCGCTTGCTCGCCTGGGCGCCGCCGGCTACTCTACCACCCCGCTCGCCGACGGCGCACCGTGTGCCGCGGGTGAGCGGCTATTTGTTAGCATGCAATGACCATCCAAACTAAAACATTCACAGGTTTCGTAGCAGATTTCTCCACCGATGGAGATCCAGGTTCCCCACCTGGGAATGAACTTGCAGTTTACTTAAATTCAGAGCTATCGAAATTGAACTGGACTATGAGTACTCCTTCAAACTTAGAAGATTGGGCATGGGAATGGACCGCATCTCAGGATGGCATTTCAATTACTACCACGGTTGGATTTGTCGACGATATGGAAACGATTCCACCTAGGCAATGGTTGGTGACAAACGAAATCCAAACACCCTTGCTTAAGCGATTATTAGGCGGCAAAAAACAGCGTGCAATGTATGAAAGTACAATAGGCAAGTATTGCAAACAGTTGCACGAAGTCATTTCCAGTAATTCAAAGTTTTCGGATATTCATTGGTATGACCCCAAAACGTTTGACACAGAAAATGACAAACCGAGTAGTGCGCCATAATAATGCAGTGCATGCTAACAATCGCATGCAGCCGGACTTCGGTGAGCTGGCGCTCCCCTCAGCCGCTGATGCGGAGCGTTCGGCGGCCTCCGTGTAATCCATGGGTTGCCTCGGCGTACTCTATGGGATCCCGATTGAACCCGCACGCCTGATGCTTCAACGCACGCTCTTCCTGATCGTCCTCGGCGCGCTCCCGGTCCTCGCCGTTGCGCAGCCGCAGTTGGCCGGTCCGCTTCCGGATCCGGTCAGCGATGACGAGTTCGCCGTCGTCGCCCGCGCCTTCGACGACGATCCGGGCGTCCCCTCGGATCCTAGGCTAGTCCTCACCTGCGCGCAGGGCCGGTGTTCCCCCTCTGAAGACCGAGGCAACCACATCCGGGAGACGGTCGTGCTCGACGGGCCTGACGGCTCGCCGGTCCCCGCTTTCCTTGCAGTCCCGACGGGGTCGCCTGGCCCTCACCCGGTCGTCTTACTTCTCCACGCCCTCAACGGATCGAAGGGTGACTTCTGGGCGACGGGGACTCCGCTCGACTCGCTTCGGGAAGCCCTCCACGCGGCCGGCTTCGCTGTCCTCGCGCTCGATGCGCCCAACCACGGGGGTCGCCTTTACGAGAACGACTTCAACGACCCGCCCCACCTCGTCTTGAGCGGGCAGGGTGCCCGGCTCCGCGACATGTCCACTCACTCTGTGATCGAGCACCGGCGTGCGCTCGACTACCTCGCCACCCGCGACGACATCGATGCGGGCCGTATCGGGGCGCTCGGGTTCAGCCAGGGCGCGATGCACACGCTCTACCTCAGCGCCGTCGACCCGAGGGTGAGCGCGGCGGTCATCTGGGCTACGCCGATGCGGAAGAACGACCCGCCGTTCTACCCCGGCCACTTCGCCCAGCGCGCCCAGACCGACGCGGTGCTAGTGATCGCGGGGACGGACGACCCATTCTACAGCGTGGCCGAGGCTGAGACGGTGTTCGGCCTAGTCCCGACAGACGAGAAGCGCTTGGTCTTATTCGAGGGTGGGCACCAAGCCCGGCTGGCGGAGGTCTCGACGGCCGTGGAGTGGCTCAGTGAGCACATGGTCCGGGACCGCGACTAGACGCAACCGAATCGGTGCCCCGGTACGAGACACGGCCGCCGAACCCGCCGCTGCAAGCCGACGAAGGGCGTCAGCGTTCTCGGCTCGTCCGAACGTCGGCGCTACTTTCGCTTCGTTCTGTCATCGCTCCCTCAGCCCTTCGCGGTTGAGCGGCCATCTGTTTCTGCGGCTACCCCACCCGAGATTCCCGATGAGGCAATTAGTCATGTGGAATGTCGTCTCCATCGACGGCCACTTTGAGGCGGCCGACGCCACGGACACCGCGTGGTTCGAGCGTGCGACGGACGCGGAGTTCGAGCGCGTGTCCGCCGACTACTTGCGCGCGTCTTCTGGCCTCGTGCTCGGTCGCAAGACCTACGAGGGGTTCGCGGGATACTGGCCCACCGCGACGGGCGAGATCGCCGACCTCATGAACTCGCTGCCGAAATATGTCTGCTCGCGGTCGCTCGGCCCAGTGGCGTGGGCGAACACGACCGTTGTTCGTGATGCCGTGATCGAGGTAGCAGAACTGAAGCGCAACGGGGACGGCGACCTCCTCGTCTTAGGGAGCAGCGCGCTTTCGCACGACCTGACGAGGGCGGGGCTGTTTGACGAATACCGGCTCGCCGTCGCGCCCGTGGTCCTGGGGCACGGCCGCCCTCTGTTTGGGATGGAAGCAGCAAACATGGCGCTCGACCTCGTCGAGTTGCGCCGGTTGTCGTCGGGCTGTGCCGTGGTCAAATACGTGGTATCAAAAAGCGAATCAAGTACGTAGCATTACGCCGCAGAACCCGCGGCTGCAGGCCGACCCAGGGCTCCAGCGTCCTCGGCTCGTTCAAACCTCGGTGCTGCCTTCGCCTCGTTCAATCTCCGTGCTGATTGCCCTGGGCGGCTGAGCCGCCAACTGTTAGGCCGCTTGCCATTGAGATAGGCGAGGGGCACCACACAATGGGCTTGCGCCCGTACGGGCACGATATAGCTTGGCTTCCCCACTCGCCTTCACCACCGTGAGCCTTCGCCCCATCCTCCTGCTCGCGCTTGCCGGCGCGTTCATCGGGTGCGACTCGTCTGAGTCCTCTGCCCCCGACAGCTTCCAAGCGGAGCTTGCTGTCCTACGCTCAGACGGAACGACCGAGCGAACGATCCGTTGGGACGGGCACTCCGACCTCTTCCAGGACCTCCTGAACGAGAACGCGACGCGAGCCACGTTCACTTTCCTCCTCCACGGCGAGGGCGACGGCCACTCCGGCACCGTCTCGTTCAGAAGAGAGGTGCAGGGGACGAACCTTGTGCCGATCCGACCGGGGAGGGGCGCATTCGGAGTCGGTACCGATGACGGTTTCGAGGCGTCCGTATCGGCTGCGGTGCCCTCGACCGTTTGCCCCGATGGCCCCGGGGTGGGGTGCCCTGGGCCGGCGTGGTCGTACGCCGCTGACGCCGGAACGCTCACGGTGACGGAGAGCGAGCCGGAGGTCATCGCAGGGCGTTTCACGTTCACGGCCCGCCTACTGAGCGGGAGCACGGAGCAGCCGTTCGGTGAGACCGTTCGTGTTGAAGGGACGTTCCGTTCCACTAACGAGGCGTTAGCAGGGCTCTAACGGCGGCCTAACCTGCCGCTGCAGGCCGACACGGGGCGTCAGCGTTTCCGGCTCGTCTGGGCGCTGGCGCTTCCGTAGCTTCGTGGACACATCCTGCTCGCTGCCCCGTGCGGCTGAGCGGCCGTCTGTTACACGGCGTCAACCATCCACGCTTGCTGACACTCTCTCAATCCCTCTGGGTCGGGCGGGCCGTCCGGTTGGTCGGCCTGGTCGCTGTCGTGCTGTTCTTCGTGGGTGGGGCCATCGACCGACCAGCGTGGGTGATCGCGGCGCCGTTCGCGTTCGGGGTCGCGCTCAGTTTGAAAGTGGCCGTGATGCTCTCCCTCGGCGCTGTGCATGTCGGACCGGACGAGCCCGCCTGGCGTGACGGAGACCCACGGGCGTTCTACGGTCTGGTCGCGTTTCACGTCGGACTGGCGGTGCTCGCGTTCGGCTTCGGTTTGTATCTGGCCCTCCGTTAGTGCTCGGCGCCGTGTAACTCGCCGCTGCAGGCCGACCTTCGGCGCCAGCGTCCCCGGTTTCGGCGGGGCGTCGGCGCTATCATTGCCCTCCCCACCGCCGCGCCGTCAGCCAAAGGCGGCTGAGCGTCCAACTGTTAGCTGGCCTTCCGACCAATGCGCTCGCTCGTTCTGGCTCTCGCCCTCACTGCCTTTGCCGCCTCGGCTCAGAACGCGACGGAGCCGACTCGCATCCCCGTCGTGATCTTCCACGGCGACGTTCCAGAGTGCGACGGGTCCGACACGCCAACCTTTGTTGCCTGTGTCCGCGACGCGCTGGTGGCGGAAGACGCGGAGTTAAATCGGGTCTACGCCGCAGCCATCGACTCTGTCCGTTCCGCTTACGACGACTGGCGGGCCGAGGCGCACGAGGAGTCGCTCCGGAACGCGCAGCGGCTCTGGGTCGCGTTCAAGGAGCAGGATTGTGGCGGTACGGTCGCGGTCTACGAGCATTGGGGCGGCCGGTGGGCCGAGACGATGGGGGACGTATGCCGGACCGTGAAGTCGCGTGTTCGAACGGCGGAACTCCGCTTGCGCTATCTCGCCCCATGAGAGTGCTCGGGCCAGCTAACCCGCGCTTGCAGGCCGACCCAGAGCGTCAGCGTCTCCGGTTCCGCCAGCCGTTGGCGTATCCTGCGCTTCGCCCCGCCGCTTCGCCGTTTGCTCTGGGCGGCTGAATCGCAAACTGTTCTGCTGCCTCACACCATGCGCTGTCTGATCTTCGTCTTTGCTCTCCTAGTTGGTCCACTCGCTATGGCGCAGCCGATCGAGGTCGAGTCGGAGCCCGAAGGCGACTACCTCCTCGAAGTCACGAGGGAATGGAGCGGGCGATCCCCTTTGGGGGACCTAAGGAAAAGCGAGTTCTCCGCTCAAGACATCGAACTTCGGCTGTGGGGAGGTTACGGGATCGGCGGGACACGGGGAATCATCCTTCGCCGCTCCGCTGACCTGTGGAGCGCGTTTGCGGCGGAGGTGGAAGGGTGCTACGTGACCATACCTGACTCCCTCCAGAACGACCAGTCCACTTGGGACGCTTTCCAGGAGCAGTCCTCGTTCGCAGACTGCCCCGGTGAGTTCGTTGCTCCCGCTGTACCCGTAGACACCGTGATCGTCGTTCCGCTCGCTCTCGAAGCGACCGCTCCGTCCCTCTGGTCGGACCTAGTAGCTGCGGGCGTGCTCTCCCTCCCTCCGCAGGTCGATCGGGACTACCTCATGATCGACGGCCACACCTACGTCTTGGAGGTCCGTGTTGGGGACACCTACCGGGCGTCGTCGATAGAGGCCGTGGAGCCAGAAGTAGAGGCGGACCGCCAGATTCAGCATGTGGCTCGCCTGCTGAGGGAGCGACTCGGCGTGGGCGATTGACCCCACGGCAGCAGAACCCGCCGCTGCAGGCCGACAAAGGGCGCCAGCGTTTTCGGCCGTCCGAGCGTCGGCGTCTCCGTAGCTTCGGTCAAGCATTCCGCTTGTACCCTTTGCGGCTGAGCGTCCATCTGTTCTACCGCCCTCACCATATGTCCATCCTCCACCCCGAGCCGTATCCCCGGACGAACCAGATCGTGATCGCTGTGGCCGGACTGCTTATAGTTCTGGCAAGCGGGTACGACCTCGCCGTTGGCAGCACCGACGTAGTCAAGGACGTCGGTTTCTTGATCGCGGGCACGAGCCTGATCGTCGCCATGTGGACTCAGGACCGAGACGGCAAGATCTTGTACGCCGGTGCGAGCGTCGCGGCTCTGGTGGGAGGCGTGCTCAGTCTGGTTGGGGTTCTCCTGTGACGCCGTACCCCGGGCGGTAGAACCCACCGCTGCAGGCCGACCCTAGGCGTCAGTTCTTCCGCTCCGGGCGGGGCGTCGGCGTTTCCATAGCTTCGGGCTACCACTGCGCCCTCAGCCTAGGGCGGCTGAGCGGTCAACTGTTACACCGCGCTCCTACCGCCGCAGTAGACTGAACCGCATGAGGTCCTCCAATGCTGTCCCGGCGCTCCTTCTTGTCGGCTGGTTCCTGTGCGCGGGGTGCGAGCCTGGCTACCAGCGCGTGGGAGGTGAGTGGGCTTGGGTGTCGTACGACGCGGGCGCTGGACGCCGCGTGACCCCCGTAGGTGCCGACGACGAGACGTTCCGGGTGGTCAAGGACCAGTTCGGCGCCGACCGCCAGCGCGTCTACTTCGAGGGGCGCGTTGTCGAAGGCGCCGACCCGCTGTCATTCTCACCACTGAGCGGGGGCTACTCGCGGGACGAGCGCCGGGTCTACTTCTGGCAGTACGAGGTCTTAGGAGCCGAACCCAGGACTTTTGAGGTCGTGGAGTTCCCGTACTCGCGGGACGCGAATGACGTCTACTGTGGCACCGTGCCGTTGGGGGTCTCGGAGCCAGGTAGACTGGAGGTGGTCCGCGGGGGCGGGGGGGTGAGCACGGTGCAGATGCGGTACCTGAGCGAACCGGGCTTAGCCGACTCCCTCCGCGCGAAAGGGTTCGGCCCTGAGAAGACCGTGGCGACAGGTCTGAACTATCCAGAGCCCGCGCTCGCGAACGTGGGACCGCAGACGTTCAGAGACTGCCAGCCCGGCGCGGTGTAACTCGCCGCTGCAGGCCGACGATAGGCGCCAGCGTTCTTGGCTCCGGTGGGGCTCGGCGTCTACATTGCCCGTCTGAACCTTCACCGCCTCAGCCTCTCGCGGCTGAGCGTCCATCTGTTCTACGGCGTCCCACCCTTTCCAGATGAGCCAACGAGTCGTCAAGACCATCTACTCGGCAGATCGCCAGCGGAAGGTCCAGATCGTCGAGCGGGACGACGGAGCGTTCTCGTTCGATGACTGGTGGTTCTCGAACGACCCTCGTGAGATGTGCTGGCTACTCTTCGGGAGCAAGGGGCTCACTCTGACCGATACCGTAGAGCGAGCTGAAACGGAGGCGCGCGCTCGGTTCTCTTGGCTCGAAGGAGAGAGCACAACGCCGTAGAACCCCCATAATCAGGTCTTTGTCAAGTAGGGCGTTTCTGGTACGGTAGGGCCAGTCTTGCCCTGCACCCCCCGTTCGAGGGGCGCGCAGTCTTGGAGCCTCGGCGCCACGGTGTTAGATCGGTTCGGTCCTCGTCAGCTACTCCTCAGAGCGCTGGCGGGCCACACCCCCATACGGGCTCTCGCCGTCGGTCTCGACGACGGGCGTGATCGGGTCACGCCGTCCCAGATCTCTTCGGGCGGCACGCCTACTCGCTTCCCATTCCCGCCGAGGGCGGTACGGGACCGGAGCCCCGCCCGTCGCCAGTTCTGCTGGCCGGGCTTGCGAGGAGGGGCCATTGCTCCTTCTTCGTCCGGCTCAGAGGTCGCCCTTTGAACTGGCCGTTGAAGTCTTGTTGCTTCCTCAGCACGTGGTATACGATCCGAGCGATCTCTTTGGCCACCAGCGCGCGAGCCACCGTGTCAGGCTTGCGGCGCTTCTTGGTGCCGTACCACGCCCGCACTTCGGGGTAGTACTGGATCGCGCGGACGGCCGCGTGTGAGAAAGCGAGTTTGAGGTAGCGGTTGCCATCGCGGCTCCGCTTGTGACGGACCCGGTCGCCGGAGTTGTCGGCGCCAGGCACGAGACGGCAGTACGAGAAGAAGGCGCGGTCGCTCGCAAAACGCGCGATGTCGTCCACTTCGAGGCGGATCGAGAAGGCGCACGCCTTGCCGATGCCGGGGATGCGGAGGAGCCGTTGGACGTCGGCGTCGGGCACCAGGTGCGGCACGAGGGCGCTCTCCATGCGCTTGATCTGGCGGTGGAGCAGCTCGGCCTGCTCCCCGCCGCCGCTGGCGGGCGGGGTGGGTCTCGGCCTGCAACTGCCCGAAGGCGTCGAGGTCCGCCACGTCCTGCACGTTGTACTTCTCCAGCAGCCGCGCGATCGAGTTCTGCGCCGACACGCGGCGCTCGACGAGTCGGAGTCGAGTGCGAAGCACGTCGCGGAGCGGGCGAAGCTCGTCGGAGATCATGTGCGCCTCGGGCAGGGCGAGGCGAATTCGCCTCGCCGATCAGTCCGCAGAAGATGGGCCAGCATCTTGGCGTCGGCGGAGTCCGTCTTGACCTTCGCTGCAGCGACCGCCTTGACGCCCTTGGCGTGAGCGAGCGTGAGGTGGATGTGGCCGCCGAGTGCGTCCTTGACCCAGTACCACCCGGTCGTGCACTCGACGGTGGCTGCGTGGTCGCCGGGGATCTGGGCGAAGTAGGCCAGCAGCGCCGCCGGTCGACAGGGCATCTTGGCCGTGGCGACGACAGCGCCCGCAGCGTCGAGGGTGGTGGCGGTGACGGAGCGCTTGTGGAGGTCGAGACCGGTGAAGTGGGTCGGAGTCATGGTAGCAGCGGCGAGTGGGGAATCAAGGAAGGCATCCTGATTGGAAACATCCCGCCGCTGCAGGCCGACGCGAAGCGCTGGCGTCCTCAGTCCCGGCGGGGCGTCGCCGCTTCCGTAGCTTCGATTCACCGCCGCTCCCTCAGCCCAGGGCGGTTGAGCGGCCAACTGTTACACCGCCCGCGCTCGGCTGAGAGTTTCCATGCTGCGCTTTGCCCTCGCCCTGCTGGCTGTCCTAGTCGTCGGCGCCCTCATCACGAAGCTGACCGTTACGAGTGGGGTCCACCAGTTCGACGGGCCGGAGCGAGCGCTGGCCGACCAGGCACTTGACGCCGGACGGTTCATGACCGACAACCCAATCTTAGAGGCCGCTATCCTCGCCCGGAGCGTGGTTTCGGTCGAGACCGAGCGGCCGGGCGACTGTATGGAGCCCGGGTTCGAGATCAACGGGGCGTACCCAGGGCACAAGGCGTCCGTCCGATGCTACACGCTGTTCCGTGTGCCCATCGCGCGCGTCTCGGTGACGTGCGGCGGCGCCGTGTACGGTGTAGAGCACGGGATCGGAGTCTGAGTGCGCTCCGTAGGCGGGGGGCGGTGTAACCTGCCGCTGCAGGCCGACGCGGGGCGTCAGCGTCTTCGGTTCCGCCGGGCTCCGGCGTATCCTGCGCTTCGACCCACCATCTTGCTGCTTGCCCCACGCGGCTGAGCGGCTATTTGTTACACGGTCGCGCGCGGGATCCGGGGCTCGGTGCCGCGCACGCCCACCTCGGTCAGCTGGTCGGCAGCGTCGCCGAGGCGGGCAAGGTCAACGGATCGGTCGGTGGCCGTCGCCAGCGTCTCGGTCGGGAGCGTCCGCGCTTCGGTCTCCCCCACCGCCTCGGTCTCGAAGCCACCCGTTCCGGCGCGCGCCGTGTAACTGCGCGTTGCAGGCGGACCGGCGGCGGCAGTTCCATTCAGCGTCGGGGCGCCAGCGAGGCGACGTAGCTTCGAGCGACCCGCAGCGGCCGCCGGCCGCTGAACGCCATTCGTTACACCGCTTTGGAGTGTGCTGAGGCGGGC
Source organism: Rubricoccaceae bacterium (assembly GCA_963757585.1). Lineage (GTDB taxonomy): Bacteria > Bacteroidota > Rhodothermia > Rhodothermales > Rubricoccaceae > Rubrivirga. The sequence goes on along the minus strand of CAVWRT010000005.1, from coordinate 756,648 downwards.
CATCCGTACCTTTGATTCCTATGAGCTACGGACCCATCACCCTCATTGTGTTCGCGGCTGTCCTTCTGGCCGCCCCGACTACCGCTGCCCAGAACGCCGAGTGCGAACGAGACGCCGACGCTCTTTCCGAGCTCCTCCGCACCGACTATTCTGGCCGGGGGCTGCTCGACGACCTTGAGCGGACGGCGGCGCTCGACAGTGTAGTCGCGCTCGCTCCGCAAGTCCCGGACGCGGCGGCGTGTGACCGGCTCCTCCATTCTGCGACCGCCTTGTTCCCTGACGGTCACTTGGGCGTCGAAGCGGAGACCCCGTCCGAGCGGGTTCGGGAAGGCGTTCGCCTTTTTAGCCCGTGGTCAGGTGAGACCGGCGTCCAGTTCGTCGGCGACAGCGCCGCTGTGGTACGGGTCCGGTCGTTCGACCTTTCCGTAGCCTCGGTCATCGACAGCGTGATCACGGCCCATGCCAAGCGACTTGCAGCGACGCCGTACCTCGTCATCGACGTGACCACGAACGGGGGCGGGGGAGACGCCGCATTCGCCCCGCTGCTCCCCTTCGTCCTGACAGGACCCGTCCGGCTGGTGGGTGCTGAGATCGTCGCAACGGAAGGCAACCGGGCGTCCGTGGTCGACGTCGCCGCTGCCGACGAAGTCGATGGCGAGACCCGGATGTTCCTGCTCGGCCTCGCTGAGCGAATGGGCAACGCTGTACCCGGTGCCTTCATCCCGATGCTCGAAGACCACGAGTCCGTGATCGCCCCGGACTCGGTGACGGCCCTCCCCCGCATGGTCGCCGTGCTGACAGACGCCGGGACGGCCAGTTCTGCCGAGGAGTTCGTCCTAGTGGCCCGGCAGAGCGCGAGAGTCATCATCGTGGGTGCGGCCACCTACGGTGCCCTCGACTACTCCAACGTCCGTGGCGTCATGCTCCCGTCCGGTACCCGGGCGGTCGGGTTGCCGATGACGCGGCGGTCGTGGCTCCCGGAGACCTCGATAGACGCGGCCGGAATCGCCCCCGACATGTACGTGCCGACGGGAACCAAGGACTGGACTGCGTTCGCGCTTGGCGTTCTTTTTGGGCGCGACGCCGTGCTCGACAGAGAGTAGTACGGTTGCCCCGCTCGGCCAGCGGTATAACCTGCCGCTGCAAGCCGACGAAGGGCGTTAGCATTCTCGGCTCGTCCGAGCGTCGGCGCTACCTTCGCTTCGTCCGACCGTCGTGCCCACAGCCCTTCGCGGTTGAGCGGCCCTCTGTTATGCCGCCCTTCTCAATATGGAGTCTCCTGAGCAGCCACAGGCTGAAACTGTATCGCTAGGCGAGAGCGTTGAGAACCCGCTACCCCTTTCGCTAGGCGAGTTCTTTGAACTCCGGTACGCGATCGGCACGCCTCCGCAGAAACTCCACGTCTTCCCGGCTCCGGGTATTCATAGCCAGCTTGATCACACGGTAGTTCAAGAGTACAAAGTTCCGAACCCCGGTCTAAGGCTTCCCTCGTTCGCCAAGAGGTTCACAGTCGTGCCACTGATCCAAGTGCTTATCACAATCTGTGGTCTTCCCAAAGATCAGTTTGCGGAGAACAGCCCTGTGAGAATCGAAAGCCATAGCGAAGGGCTTTTGTTTTACAGCTACAATCACATGAGGTGGAGATCCGGGAAGGATGACGCTCATTATGAATACAAAGGCGTCTTCTCAATCAAGTCTCTACGTGGCGAAGCCGATTCTGGTCGCCTGATGTATTTTGCCTGATATGAACAAGATCAAAGACGTTCCTGGTGTGCGCAGTTGCGAGAGGTGTGGGCAGTCGTACGGAGTAAGTGAACGTGACCTTGCAATGCCCGGTACCAAAGATTGGGAACTCATCACTTGCCCTCACTGCGGCTACTCCGTGCTAGGCTGGACAAATGGGCTGTGGAGAACCACAAGGTTAAAGCCAAATAGTGACGGGGCGGAATAACCTGCCGCTGCACGCCGACGGCACGCTTTCGCCTCGCTTCGTTCTGCCGTCGGCGGTTAGAATGTCATCGTCGCTCGTCTCAGCATCTCCTGTGCCGCGGGTGAGCGGCCATTTGTTATGCGGCTCCCGTAGCTTTAAGGCATGACCGAGTCAAACGCTGAGACTTCCGTGACCCAGTTGCCAGCACGGCGCCGGTTCGTGCTAGCCCGGTTGGCGGAGGCTGTCCGGAGGCAGGACTGGCCCACTGTCCTCGTCGAGATTGCCATCGTCGTGCTTGGCGTCGTCATCGGTTTTCAAGTGACAGCCTGGGGGCAGGGCCGAGCGGACCGTGCGAAGGAGCAGTTCTACCTTCGCCAACTCACAGAGGACTTCCGCACGACGCTTGCCGAGGCTGAACGAGCGTCTGGGCAGCAGCGAGCCGTCAGTCGCAATGCGGCCACAGCGTTGCGCGCATACCGCACGCCTCAGAGACCACCGCTCGACGCGCTGTCCACATGGATCGGCGGCAGCTTCAATTTCCAGATCGCAACGCCAATACTCGGCACGGCTCAGGGGATCGTCTCATCGGGCGATTTGTCGCTCCTACGCGACGATTCGCTTCGCGCCGCGTTGTCGGCGTATGTGGAGCGGGGCCGGGAGCGGCGCGGGGCCGTCCAGGTATCCGTTGACCTCTATGGAGCTGCCTTCGCAGAATTGCTCGGCGAAGCGGATGTGTTGGAAATGGGCGTGCTCCGGTTTCCCCCATCCTCCGTCGACTCACTTGCCGAGGCCGACGCAACGTTCCCGTACCCGTCCGGAGTGCGGCGGACTCCTTTCCCGACGACGGCTGAGGATGTGTTGTCAAACTCTGCAGTCTACGGCGCTCTCGTCACAGCGAGCATCATGAACGGTGCTTTGCTAGAGTACCAGATGGAGGTGGCGGATGACGCTACGGAGATGCTGCGACTTGTCGAGCGCTCCCAAGGCGTAAGCGAATGAGCCGCATAACTCACCGCTGCAGGCCGACATGACGCGTCAGCGTTCTCTGTAGGCTTCCCCGTTTTCCGGCCCACTCATAAATAGAGACTCGGGGGTCAGGGGAGGGCGTCGACCGGCGGCCGGTAGCCCAGTGATTTGTGTGGACGGTGGTGGTTGTAGTCGTGTTGCCACGCCTCGGTCTGCTGTCGCACCTCGTCCAGCGTACGGAAGACGTAGGCGTCGAGAAGCTCGCGACGCAGGCTCCCGTTGAGGCGCTCGATGTAGGCGTTCTGCGTCGGCGAGCCCGGCTGGATATAAGCCAGCGTCACGCCGCGCTCCTTGCACCATGCGTCGAGCTTGTGGCTGATGAACTCAGGACCGTTGTCGACGCGGATCATGGCGGGCAGGCCACGGCTCTCTTCGAGCCGCTCCAGCACCCGGATCACGCGCTGCGCCGGGAGCGACGTGTCGACCTCGATCCAGAGGACCTGCCGGTTGAAGTCGTCGATCACGTTGAGCAGCCGGAAGGCGCGGCCGTCCCACAAGCGGTCGTGCATGAAGTCGATGCTCCACACCTGGTTGGCTTCCTCGGGGACGAAGAGCGCCTGCTTAACGCGAGCGGGGAGCCGTTTGCGAGCTCGGCGCCGGATGTTGAGATTCATGGCCGTGTAGATGCGGTAGACGCGCTTGTGATTCCAGGTGTGGCCCGCCAGCCGGAGTCGGTGGAACGCCTGCCAGAAGCCGATCGACGGATGCCGCTCGACGAGCGTGGCCAGTGCCTCGATGACCGGCTCGTCGGGCTTCGGGGTGGGCTGGTAGCGGTAGGTGCTTCGTGGCAAACCGACGGCCTCGCAGCCCCGACGGATGCTCACCCCGTGCTCGGCATGCATCTGCCGGACGAGGTGAGCCTTGTCATCAGGGCTCAGGGCTTTTTTGCGACGGCCTCCTTCAGCGCGTCGTGGACCAGCGAGAGATCGGCGTACATCCGTTTGAGGCGTGCGTTCTCAGTCTCGAGGTCCTTGACGCGCCGGAGCTCGCTGGCGCTCATGCCGCCGTACTTGGACTTCCAGGCGTAGAACGTGGGCTCGCTGATGCCGAGGTCACGGCAGATGTCGCGGACCTTCTCACCGGTCTCCTGTCGGCGAAGGACAGCGATCATCTGGGTCTCGCTGAATCGGGATTTCCTCATGGCTCGAAAGTAGGCTGGAGCCTCTACTTCCGAGTGGGCGGAGAATGGGGAAGCCTACATTCGGAAGGTGGCCAAGAGAAAATGCAACTTCATGTAGCTCGGGGATATGAGAACATACCTCCTCGAACGTGATTGTAGATTTTCCTGATATAGGTGTACCCAGCGCTTTCGCAAACTCACTGAATATGTTCACCCCACTGCTGCTTGGAGTAGCCAGCTGGACCTCGTTGCTGTCACCCAGGGGCAATGTTAAGCCGTGGTGCTCCCAGTCGACTTCCAACTCAACGCCTTCGGACGAGATAAAGCACTTGACCAAGTTGAGCATGCCGTAGTACCGAAGGACACCCTCCGTTGGCAAATCTGCAGTCTCGGCAGCAGCATAGAAATCCTCTGCTAGGTCAGCGTAATAAATAGCACGGCCTAGGTTGCTTGCGTTCTTTCCCCTGGACCCCGCTTTCCGTTGAAGGAGGTTTGCTTTTAGGAAAGACCACGGGTCGGCTGTCAGCAGCAGAGAGTATCCAGGTTCAACTTGGACGTGGGCATACTTGACAGGGCGGTAGTCAAACATTGCCGGCTCGCCCGAATCCAGTTGGTTGCTCATACGGAAAACTAAGGCGGTTGGGAATCTGCCTAACGGATGGCGATCAGCCGCCTTCGGCTGAGGGCACCGTGGTCGGGACGAGCAATGATAGCGCCGACGCTCCTCGAAGCTGAGAACGCTGGCGCCGGAGGTCGGCCTGCAGCGGCCGGGTTATACGGCGCGCGCCGGGACGGACGGCTGCCAGACCGCAGCGATGGGGGAGGCCAGAGCGCAGAGCCACCCGACCGAACTGTTGGCGACGGATGGCGACCCTGCTCTGCTGGCGGACGCTCTCGCCGATGGGGAGCGCCAGTCGGGCGCGGTGGTCGTGCGCGGCACCGACTCCCGGCCCAGGCGCGCGACGTATAACAGTTGGACGCTCAGCCGCGAGAGGCTGAGGCGCTGAGGGTTCAGACGGGCAACGTAAGCGCCGGAGCTACCCGACGCCAAGGACGCTAGAGCCTATCGTCGGCCTGCAGCGGCGAGTTACACGGCGCCTGCGCGAACGGCTTGCTTGTAGATCGAAAAGGCGATCACGGCTAAACCAATGACGTAGCCCCCGCCGACGAAGTACGCGAACAGGTAGGGACGATCAGCGCGCTCAAACGTGGTGTTGCCAAACCAAGCCCTGCCGCGCCGATGCTGATACACGGCGAAAGCCAGAATCCAAAGGCCAAACGGGATGAAGCTCCTGAACGCGGCGCAGAGGAGCATGACGACCACCGTCCCGACCACTGAGAATGCTGAGAGCCGGAGGTACGCACCGCCAGTCATAGGCGTGAAGCCTCGTTCGCGCCAGAAGTTGTCTCCAAGCATGGGACAGATCGGATGTTGGAGCGCCGTGTAACGGATTGGCGTTCAGCGGGCGGCGGACGCTGAAGGTCCGCCCGAAGCTACGCCGCCCGGCTGGCGCCCCGAAGGTGAGAGGAACCGCCGCCGCCGGTCCGCCTGCAGCGCCGGGTTCGCGCGCGCCGCCCGGCACGGGGCGCCGAACCGTTTGCCGCGCCCGGGCACGACGCCACTTGCGACTGGCGGACGCCCCCGCCGGCACGGACCGCCAGTCGAGCGCGGCACCGACGCTTCTGCGAGACTGCGTGCCTCCACGCCGGGCGGCGCACGCGAACGGATTGCCATTCAGCCGCCCCGGCGGCACAACCCAACATTGAAATGAGTGAGACATTGAACGACCAACAGAGCGAAACCGCTGGCGCCGAGGGTCGGCCTGCAAGGGCGGGTTCTACGGCGCGCAGCCCGGCCGACTACGAGGCAGAGTTGGAGGCGATGGCGATGGTCTACAAAGCCCTCGCGGGGCTCCCGAGGGACGGCCGTGAGCGCTGCCTAACGTGGATCGCCGACGTATTTGACATCGGCCCGGACGACCGGCGCGCGCCGTAGAACGAATGGCGTTCAGCGGCCGGCGGCCGCTGCGGGTCGCTCGAAGCTACGTCGCCTCGCTGGCGCCCCGACGCTGAATGGAACTGCCGCCGCCGGTCCGCCTGCAACGCGCAGTTACACGGCGCGCGCCGGAACGGGTGGCTTCGAGACCGAGGCGGTGGGGGAGACCGAAGCGCGGACGCTCCCGACCGAGACGCTGGCGACGGCCACCGACCGATCCGTTGACCTTGCCCGCCTCGGCGACGCTGCCGACCAGCTGACCGAGGTGGGCGTGCGCGGCACCGAGCCCCGGATCCCGCGCGCGACCGTGTAACGGACGGCGTTCAGCCGCCGCTTGCGGTCGGCGTGCAACGCTTTGTTATCTGGCGTAGCACACAGCAACAATCCAAGACCATGACTGAACACAACGACACCGAAGCATCTCTCGCCTTCCTTTTGGGCGACCTCGTGCAACTGTGCCGCCAGAGCGGGCACACCCACGAGGGGGACCGTCTAGATGCCGCTTACCGCGAGGCAGCTGGGGCGACAGGCGACGGCTGGACAGAGCGATTCAAGACGCGGGCCGATGGAGCGCCGTTCATCATGGAGTTCAACATGGAGTTGGGCCGCGCGATGAACGTCTTCAACCGTCGCCTAGCTGCTTTCAGGACAGCGCAAGCCAGCCAGTAGACAGATAACAGAAAGCCGTTCACCCGCGTGGGGCGCGCGGTGGAACGGGAGGGCAACGGTAACGCCGACCCCCCATCTAAGCTACGGCGGTCGCCCCCACGTCGGCGTGCAACGGCGAGTTCGACAGCGTCGCGGGCGCTCGGGCTTCCTTCAGCGGACCGCCAGCCTCATGCGGAGGGAGACCACCAAGGGGGCGTTCCACCGCCAAAGGCGGGTCCGAGCCCAGAGCGGGCGACGGCAGCAACTTGTTCTGCCGCGGCCGATCTGGGCTCGGACAAGCTAACGTGACCCTCCCCGTGTGCGTCCAGATGTGTGGATAGAAACCTGAAGGTATTCCCGCGACGCTTTCGAACGGACGGCGTTCAGCCGCCGCTTGCGGTCGGCGTGCAACGCTTTGTTATCTGGCGTAGCACACAGCAACAATCCAAGACCATGACTGAACACAACGACACCGAAGCATCTCTCGCCTTCCTTTTGGGCGACCTCGTGCAACTGTGCCGCCAGAGCGGGCACACCCACGAGGGGGACCGTCTAGATGCCGCTTACCGCGAGGCAGCTGGGGCGACAGGCGACGGCTGGACAGAGCGATTCAAGACGCGGGCCGATGGAGCGCCGTTCATCATGGAGTTCAACATGGAGTTGGGCCGCGCGATGAACGTCTTCAACCGTCGCCTAGCTGCTTTCAGGACAGCGCAAGCCAGCCAGTAGACAGATAACAAGTATTGGGCGTCGTGATGCGCGATAAACCCGGGGGTGGCCACGCGTCACAGAGCCCGATGTTACGTCGGGATCGACCGCGAGTCTACACCAGGCACACAGCACCGGGTTTATCACGCTTGGTGCGCGATCCTCACATGACGCCTCTCCAGTCGTCCGACCCACCCGCCGGCTCCCTCCTCGACGCCGTCCGCTCGGCGTGTCGCCTGCGCCACTACTCCATCCGCACCGAGACCGCGTACGTCTCCTGGGCACGGCGCTTCTGCCTCTTTCACCGCGACGCCAACGGACGCCCCCGCCACCCGGACACCATGGCCGAGCCCGAGGTCGCCGCCTTCCTCGGCCATCTCGCCGAAGACCGCTTGGTCGCGTCCTCGACCCAGAACCAGGCGCTCGCCGCGCTGCTGTTCCTGTACGACGCCGCCCTCGGTCGCCCGCTCGACGACGTCGGCGACTTCCCGCGCGCCAAGCGTCCCAAGCGGCTGCCGGTCGTCCTGACCCGCGCCGAGGTCGAGGCCGTGCTGTCTCGCTTGGACGGCACGCACCGACTCGTCGCGTCGCTGCTCTACGGCTCCGGGCTCCGCCTGCTCGAAGGGCTGCGCCTCCGCGTCAAGGACGTCGGCCTGGACCAGGGACACATCACCGTCCGCGAGGGCAAGGGCGACCGCGACCGCATCACCGTGCTGCCGTCGGTCTTGGAGGAGTCGCTGCGTGTCCAGCTCGACGTCGTGCGCGCGCTCCACGCCCGGGACCGGGCCGCCGGCCACGGCTCGGTGTACCTGCCGTCGGCGCTGGCGCACAAGTACCCCGGGGCGGCGACCGAGGTGGGCTGGCAGTACGTCTTCCCGGCTCGGCGCCGCTCGCACGATCCCCGGTCGGAGGCCTACCGCCGCCACCACGTGACCGCGAGCCCGATCCAGAAGGCCGTCCGCGTCGCGGCCCGGTCGGCGGGCATCGAGAAGCCAGTGAGCCCGCACGCGTTCCGGCACTCGTTCGCGACCCACATGCTGGAGCGCGGCGCCGACATCCGGACGGTCCAGGAGCTGCTCGGGCACAAGGACGTGCGCACGACGGAGATCTACACGCACGTGCTGAACCGGGGCGTGCGCGGCGTGGTCAGCCCGCTCGACGGGATGCTGTAGGTCAAGGACACGGTCGAGGAGTACCCGTGCATTATCGCGCCAGTCGCAGCGGTGCCGATCAGCCTTTCCAGGTTCTGCGGGCCGTCAATGCGTCGCCGGGGCGCTGAGCATGTCGAGAGCGAGCGCCGGACCCGACCACCGGTGGCGCTCCGCCCAGCAGGACTATTGACACCTTTCCCAGGTAGGGACGCCGTCGCCGGTTGCGCCGTCCCGACACCCACAACCTCACTCCCGCTACCGACCCGCTCGGTTTCGAGGGTGGGGGGTCTCTAGGAGCCGGTCGCTGACGACCGGGCTCTGGAGCTCACCGAGGCCCTGGCTCACCGGAGTCGGGGCTTCGTCACGTCTGGGCACGCCGCTCAGCCGGACCGATCCGCGGTCCAGGACCGACACCCGGTCCACTTTCCCAACCGGTGAACACGTGTTCGCCAACGCCACGGCCGAGGGGCCGCTGCGCTATGCATCCATTCACACCCCAGGGCGAGATCCGCCCGTTCGACACGGTCGCTCTCGACACGGTCGACTACCCGTCGCCCGTGCCACTCCTCCGTCTCCGCGGCCGCGACCGCGAGGTCATCCCGCCCGAGCGCTGCCGGCTTGGACCTGACTGCCAGGTCTGCCAGTGGCGACGCCAGGGACTCCTTGAGGTGCGTCCCGACACCCGGGCCGCTTGAGACTCGGCGCACTCCGCGCCACCCACCTGCTGGATTGTCCAGCACCGCCGGGACTCGCCCGGCTGCCGGATCTCCCGGCACACCCGCTAGGACTCGCCTAGCACCGCTCGCCGTCGCGAGCGACACCCACGAATGGCGACCGGCCCACCGGTCAGAGTCGCCACAGCTACGTCCATCCAGGACGATCAACCATGAGCAACTACTCCCTTCCCGGCTACGGCGACATGTGCCTCTGCGGCAGCTACGGCGCCTGCCGCTGCCAGCCTGAGCCTGACGCTGACCAGCATTACGAGGACAGCTACCAGGCGGGCTACGAGGCCTGTGAGGCCGACGGCTACTCCGAGCGGCCGATGACCGAGTGGATCTACCCGACGTGGCACCGCGCCCGCTGGTCTACCCAGGTGCGCCGTCTCGTCCACACCATGACCGAGCTCCGCTACGCTGAGTTCACGTGGCGTCACAGCCACACGAGCGCCGCCGCCTACGGCCGGTGGTTCGAGAAGAGCTACGGCTTCGACCTCGATTCCTACCTCGCCGGCTACGACGACGCGGGCGCAGGCTTGCCGTCGGCAGTCGCAGACCCGGAGCGGCACCGGATCTACGCCGAAGCGCTCGACGCCTTGGAGCCCGAGCCGGTGCTCTGCGACGGGCACACCGGCCCGATGCCAGCACCGACGGAGACTGAAGACTGGATGCCGTTCTAGTCAACCACTGCGGACTTGCCGCGACGGGCTACCGCCCGAGCCCACAACGGGCTGAACACCACGACGCCCGCCCCGAGAGATCGAGGCGGGCGTCGCCATGCATGGCCTGCCGGCCAGCACACGCCGAGCCGGGACACACCCGGACGGCATCTCGGCGACCGCGCTTCCAATCAGCGCGGCGCCATCACCACGACCGGGGGAGGCCCCGATCACGATGACTTACCTCAACAACGTACAGAACACGCCCACCGTCCGCGAGAGCGGCGACGTCTACACCGAATCCGGCATGCGGATTCCGGCCGCCGAAGTCCGCGCCCGCGCCGTCGCCGATCAAGCGGCCCGCTGGCTCGCCTTCGCGACCGAGCGCACGCGGATGCAGCCGCACACGCTCATCGCCAAGGCGCTGCAGTCCACGGCGTTCTCCGTCCAGCGCCACGCCTCCAGCTTCGCCGTGCCGTCCAAGCTCTCCGGCACGTCGACGCACCAGCGCGCGCTGTGGCGGCTGGTTTCCGATCCGGCCGAGCCGTGGGCCGCGCTCACGCTCGACGCCGCCGACGGCGGACTCTCGGCGAGCCACGACGGCCAGACGGTCGGCATGGTGCAGAGCAAGCACCTCGGTTGGGTCCGACCGCTCGTGTCCTTCGGGCTCACGGTGCACCTGGCGCGCGTGACCGGCCACGACTACGAAGCCTACACGTTGGGCTGCAACGTCGTCTTCGGCCACGTCGGCGACGCGCTCGGACGGCTGAGCGTAGCGCTTGGCGCGTCGGGCAGCACCGGTGGCGACGGCGCTTCTGGAGGCCCCGTAGCGGTCGCTGTGGCTCCGGCCAAGCCCGTGGTCTCGCGCGGCGACGGCGCTGCACACACGGCCGCGCAGGACGTGCTGATGGCACCTACGGCGCCGCCGAACCGGCTCCGGCTGGTCCGGCCCGAGCACGAGGCGCTGGCCTCGGTCGACACCGACGACGTGGTGCTCTACCGCCGCGTCGACGGCACGGCCCACGCGACGTGCGACCACGTCGTGCGGCACTCGCCGACGGGCGTCGACTGGGGCCTGGGCTCCGGCCGTGCCGGCAGGGCGGACTTGGCGCTCTCGGTGCTCACGCGCGTCGTCGGCGCCGAGGCGGCCGAGCGCCACGCGTCATGCTTTGCTGACCACGTCGTCGCCCGCGTCCCGCGAGCGGGCGGACTCCTCCGGGCCGCCGACGTGCGCGCCTGGGTGACAGCGCAGACCGGCTAGACAAGTTGTCGTCCACAAACACGAGGCCGCCGCTCCCACTCCGGGGCGGCGGCTTCTCTCATTCAGACCCACACCATGAGCAACTTCAACACGATTGCGACGACCGGCGCCACCGCTGACCTCGTCATCCCTACCACGACCGCCGGCCAGCTCGGCTTCTGCTTCACCGCCGCCACGGACGACCGGTCTGCCAGTCAGCGCCGCGCCGACCAGGCGAGCGCTCGGCTGGCCGCCGGCTTCGCGGGCATCCGAGAGGACCCGGCTGCCCTGGCAGGCTACCTCGCCTTCTGTGCTCGGTTTACTGACTACAGCGCCAGGAACAAGCTCCTGGTCTACCTCCAGAACCCGCACGCCCGGCACTGCATGGGCTTCCGGTCGTGGCTCAAGCACGGGCGGCAGGTCCGCCGTGGCGAGCGTGGCCTGAGCATCCTGGCGCCGCTGCTGCGCCGGCCCACGGCCGACGAGATCTCTGGGGGCGCGGACCCAGATCGGAAGGTCCCGTTCGGCTTCCGCGCCGTGGCGGTCTTCGACTACAGCCAGACCGACGCTGTCACCAACGACGCGCTCGTTTACACGTCCCCGATGGCGCGACTCGACGCCGACAGTCCCGAGGGTCTGGTGGCGCGCATCGAGGCGGCGATCACGTCTGTCGGCTACACGGTCGGGACCACGGACACGGGCTACGCCGACGGCCGGTGCCGCTTCCATCCCAAGGTCATCGAGGTGCGCTCGGGGCTGTCGCCCGCCGACCGCGCGGCCGTCCTGACGCACGAGCTGGCGCACGCCGTCGCGCACGGTCCCGACACCAAGAGCCGTCCGTCGAAGGCGTCGTGCGAGCTGCAGGCCGAGGGCGCCGCTTTCGTCGTGCTGGCCGCACTCGGCTTGGACACCGGCCGGTGCTCGCTGCCCTACCTCAAGAACTGGGCGTCGGGCTGCGACGACGCGCTCGCGGCCGAGCTCGCAGCCATCGACCGGATCGCCGCCGAGATCCTGACGCTCACCGGCGCGACCGCCACCAGCTAGACCACGACCGCCCCGGGCTGCGGGGCGCCTTCCTACTCCAACCACCGACCGACAGGCCGGGCTCTCCACCGAGGGTCCGGCCTGTCGTCGTTTCCGACAACCACGATGACGACCCAACCCACGACCCTCGACTTGTTCTCGACGGCCAACGAGATTCCCACCCCACCCACCTTCGACGTGCCCGTCTTCGGCGTCCGCTTGGTGCGCGAGCGCGACCACAACACGGCCCTGGTCCGCACGCCCGCCGACGCCGCCCGCGTGTGCTGCGAACTGCTCACCGGCTACGACCGCGAGGTCTTCCTCGCCATTGCCCTGTCCACTGCCAACCGCGTGATCGGCGCCCACGTGTGCCACGTCGGCACCATCGACGCCTCGATCGCGAGCCCGCGCGAGGTGTACCGCTTCGCACTCCTGTGCAACGCCCGCTCCGTCATCGTAGCGCACAACCACCCGAGCGGCAACTTGGAGCCGTCGCGGGCCGACGTCGAGGTCTCTCAGCAACTCCGGGCCGCAGGCGAGCACGTCGGCGTGCCGCTGCAGGATTCACTCGTGGTCGGCTTCGACGGCCAGTACACGTCGCTCGCCGAGCGGGGCCTGCTGTGAGGCGGACGACCACGAGCCGTGCGCGCCGTCGCATACCGAGAACGGCCACGCCCCGCATCTCATGGAAGCCCCGACCCGCGCCCTCGAGCACACCTCCCGTGACGAGGCCTCGCGCGATGGGACTGGCTGCGAGGCCACCGCCCGACTGCTCCTCGACGGGGAGACAGCGCGTGTCGTCCCAGGCTTCGAGCGCTACCGGGCCACCGACCTTGGCCGCGTCGTCTCGCTCGTCGGCGCGCCGCGCGTGCTGCGCCCGTTCTCACACGCCGGCGGGCACCTCCACGTCAAGCTCTGGCCCGTCCGCGACACTGGCGACGGCCCCGTGCAGCCTCGCCTAGCGCGCGTCGACGTGCTCGTGCTGCAAGCCTTCGTCGGCACGCGGCAGCTGACGGGTCCTGACGCCTGCGAGGCCGTCCATCTCAACGGCGACCTGCAGGACAACCGGCTCGCCAACGTGCGCTACGTCCCGCGCGCACAGCACCGCTGGCGAACACGGAAGAGAAAGCTCGACCCCGCGGCCGTGCGCGAGCTGCGCGATCAGGCGGCGGTGTATCAAGCGCTGCCGGCCGCCGCTCGGGCATTCTATGTGTGTGGGATCTCTATGCGGTCTGCTCTGGCCGCGATCTCTGGGCAGACATGGAGATCGGTTCCTGCGGAGCCGTTGGAGATCAGACCTGACCTAACACCCTCTCGTTAGAGACCCCTGAGTCAGCGTCGAGCTCATCGGAGGGCAACCTGACGACTCCCCTCCTCGTAGTCCTGGCCGGAGCGACACGCCTGGGACAAGCCCACGAGCCCCGCGACTCGCACGCCCATCCGCTTGGGCGACGCGACGACAGATGCGAAATGCAGGTTTGTTGGACCCATGTTGGACCCACTTAACACAAAACCCTCCGCCGCAACGGGTTACGGGGAGGGTCGGTGGGCTCTACTGGATTCGAACCAGTGACCTCGTCGATGTCAACGACGCGCTCTAACCAACTGAGCTAAGAGCCCTCGCGGCGCCGGCGGGGCCAGCGGGCACGAAACATACCGACCCCGATCCGGGCTCGGCAAGACGCACCGACGCGGACCGTGTGAAGGATCGAGGCGCTCGACCCGGAGCGGGTTACGAATCGGCGCGGCACGGCGCGGTACGGCCCGACCTCCCACGGTGCGGTCGGCCTCGGGAGACCGGTTCACCGGGCTGGAGCCGAGCGCAGACGCGTGACAATCCGAGACAAAGAAGGAGGGTCCCGGGCCAGAGCAGGACACAACGCCCGCGAGCGACTCTGGACTGGCACAGGCTTTGGACACCGGCCCCACGTCCCCCACCCCCGTTGTCCATGTTTGGACTGAGCATGCAGAGCCTGTCCGCGCCCCCGCCACGCCCCCCGGGGGCGGACGCGGTGCACCGCGCCCTGGAGACGGCGGGGACCAGCTCCGAAGACCCTGCGGGCGCGTTGTGTGCCTTCGTCGTGATCGCTCCCGGGGCCGAGCGCGTGATGGCGCCGCTCCGGCCCCCTGGCGCGACCGTCGGCACCTGGGTGTTGGTTACGGTGCCGGAAACGCTGGAGGACCAGCGCCGCGCCCACCTCCAGGAGAGCGCTCTGACCGCGGCGCAGCGGTTTATGCTGGCGCTTGCCTGCGACGGCATCGACGGCAAATGGGTCCGGGAGGCGCCGGAGGACGCGGCGCTGGCTGCGGCTGGCGTGGCACTGGGCGCGCACCAGGTCGTCGGCGCGGTGTGGTGCACGCAGTAGGCAGAGGAAGATTCAGACGGCCAGACGCGTGGGGTCGCCGTATCGTGCCGCCGTGCGACGCCTGTTCCTCTTACTCCTCGCCAGCCTGACGTGTGCGACGGCCCAGACCGTCACCGAGGCGGACTCGCTCGCCACGCTGGACTCGACGGCTGCCGTCACGCTGGACTCGACGGCGGTCGACTCGCTCAAGGCCCAGGTCGACTCGGCGGCGGTCGCGGCCCTGGGCGACACGACCGCCCTGACGGCTGACGTTTTGGGCGACGGCTTCGAGGTGTCCGTCTTTGGACGGCCCCTCTTCGAGGTCTGGGGCGGGCTGGGCGACGTGTCGCCGCAGGAGCGCGCGGAGCGGCTGTCTCAGCGGCTCTCCGACCTGGCGCGCAGTCGCGAACTCGACCCCTCGGGCCTGCGCGCCGTCCAGGGCCGCGACCTGACCACGCTCCAACTCGGCGACGTGATCGTGATGACGGTCACCGACCAGGACGCCCAGGCGCTCGGTGGCACGCGAGCGCAAGCTGCGGCGCGCTACCGAACCTTGATCGTGGAGGGCGTCACGCACTACCGCGAGCAGGCGACCCTGCGAGGCGTCGCCCGAGCGGCAGGCCTGACGGCGCTGCTGTTTCTGGCCTTGCTGGTGGCGCTCCGGGCCATCGCCTGGGCGTTTCGCTGGGTGGGCGGCCGGTCGAGCGGCCTGCGCGAGCGCCTGGTGCGCCCCATCCAGATCGGCACGCTGGAGGTGGTAGGCCAAGACCAGGTGGCCCGCCTCGGGCGCGGCGTGGTGGCCAGCGTCCGGCTGGCCGTCTCGGCGGTGCTGGTGTACATCTTTCTCACGACGGTGTTTGGGCTGTTCGCCTGGACCCAGAGCTGGAGCCAGAACCTGCTCTCCGCCGCCCTGACCCCGCTGCGCCAGATCGGCGCCGCGCTCGTGTCCTCCGTCGACAACGCGGTGGCACTCGTCGTGATCGCCTTTGTGATCCGGTGGGCCATTCAGTTTTCGAACTACCTGTTTTCCCAGGTGGCCCGGGGCGAGGTCGAGGTGCGCGGCTTCCACCCCGACCTGGCCGACCCGACGCGCAAGATCGCCAAGACCGTCCTGCTCATCATGGGCCTGATGCTGGCCTATCCCTACACGCCCATCGCCACGAACCGGGGCTTTCAGGGGCTGACAGTGTTTTTCGGACTGTTGCTTTCGTTCGGCTCCTCGACCGCCATCTCGAACATGGTCGCGGGCGTGGTCCTGACCTACTCGCGCGCCTTCCGCATCGGCGACCGCGTCCGCGTGGGCGATGCGTTTGGCGACGTGGTGGAAAAGACGTTCCTGGTGACGCGCATCCGGACGCCCAAAAACGAGGACATCTCCGTTCCCAACTCGACGGTTTTGTCCAACCACATCACCAACTACTCGGTGATGGCGCGCGCCGGCAGCGGCGTCATCGTCCACTCGACCATCACGATCGGCTACGACGTGCCCTGGCCCCAGGTGCACCGGCTGCTGCTCCAGGCCGCGCGCGGCACCGCCGGCGTCGAGGCCGAGCCCGAGCCGTTCGTGCTCCAGACGGCTCTGGGCGACTTTTCGGTGTCGTACGAGATCAACGCCTACACGCGCGAGGTGACCCGGATGGCGCGGCTCTACAGCGAGCTGCACCGCAACGTACAGGACCAGTTTGCCGAGGCCGGCGTCGAGATTCTGAGCCCGACCTACCACGCGCGGCGCGACGCTCCGTCGACGGTGCCCAGCGTTGCCGCGTTGCACGACACCGACACCCGCACCGAGGTGGTCCCGTCGCTCACCGCGACCGACGGCGCCGACGCCGTCCCGCCGCCCGAGACCCTGCCCGACGCCCCGCCGCCGCCGCTGATCTCCCGGCTCTACGACGATCCCGACGAGCCCGGGCTCGACGCCACCGACCCCACCCACCTCGGCACCGACACGGATGCCCCCGAGGCCCGCGCCCCCGAGGCGGGCACCCTCGACGCCGGCGCCCTCGACGCCGGCGCCCTCGACGCTGGCGCCCTCGACGCTGGCGCCCTCGACGCTGGCGCCCTCGACGCTGGCGCCCAGGCGGACGACTCCCGCACGACATGACGCTGACGCTGCACCACGAGCACCCGTGGGACCTGACCCCGACCGAGGCCGTCGCCGTCCAGCGCCAGCTGGCGCCGCTCGTGCGCCACGAGCCCATCGACCTGGCCGCCGTCGAGACCGTCGCCGGGCTGGACGTGAGCGTCCGCGACGACCGGGTGCGCGCCGCCGTGGTCGTGTACGACGTGCGCCAGCGCGCCGTCGTGGACCAGGCCATCTGGGAGGGGCCGACGCCGTTCCCCTACGTGCCCGGCCTGCTCAGCTTCCGCGAGGTGCCCGCGATCTTGCCCGCGCTGCGCCAGCTCAGCGTCCGGCCCGACGTGTACATGCTCGACGCCCAGGGCTGGGCGCACCCGCGCCGCTTTGGCCTGGCGTGCCACCTCGGCGTGCTGCTGGACGCCCCGGCGCTCGGCGTGGCCAAGTCCATCTTGGTGGGCCGCGTCGAGGGCGAGTTGGCGGAGGCCAAGGGCAGCGCGGCGCCGCTCGTCCACAACGGCGACGTCGTGGCGACGGCGCTCCGGACGCGCGAGGGCGTCAAGCCGGTCTACGTGTCCGTCGGCCACCGCATGACGCTGCCCAAGGCCGGGCGCCTGGCCCTGGCGCTGGCCGACCGCTGGAAGCTGCCCCAGCCCACGCACCTGGCGCACCGGCTGAGCTACCGCGGCGTGCTGGACTAGAAAGTCCAGCGCCGGGCCTCCGGCCCGCTTCTCCTTCCCGTTTTCCAGGTCTCGAATCGGGCCGCGTGGCATCTTTGCAGCTTCGCTCCGCAGACAGACCGTGCCGCTTCCCGCTCCGTTCGTCGACCGCCTCCGGGACATCGTCCCCGAAGACCGATTCGACGCCGTCCTCGCCACCTTCGAGTCTCCGCTCGCGACCGGCTTCCGTGTCAACACGATGCTGCGCGACGAGGCCGACACCGTCGAGGTGCTCAAGGACGAGGGCGTCCCGGCCGAGCCCGTGCCGAGCGTGGCCGGCGCCTACTCCGTCCCCGCCGACGGCCGAGCGGCGCTGCTGGCGTCGCGACCCTACGCCGACGGCCACATCTACGTCCAGAACGTGTCGAGCCAGCTCGCGCCGCTGGCGCTGGCGCCGCGCCTCGGCGAGCGGGTTTTGGACCTGTGTGCCGCGCCCGGCTCCAAGACCGGCCAGCTGTCGGCGATGGTCGGCCCGAGCGGCGAGGTCACGGCCGTCGAGAGCGTGCGTCCCCGGTTCTACAAGCTCAAGGCGAACGTCTACGCCCAGGGCGCCACGAACGTGCTGCCCTGGCTGGGCAACGGCGCCGTGTACTGGCGCCGCGAGCCCGAGTCCTTCGACCGCGTCCTGGTGGACGCGCCTTGCTCGACCGAAGGCCGCTTCCGCGCCCACGACCCCGAGACGACGGCCTACTGGAGCCCGCGCAAGATCAAGGAGATGCGGTCCAAGCAGGTCAAGCTGCTGTGGGCGGGCATCCAGGCGCTCAAGCCGGGCGGGACGCTGGTCTACTCCACGTGCACGTTCGCGCCCGAGGAGAACGAAGGCATCATCGACAAGGTGCTCCGCACGTTCGGCGACGCCATCGAGGTCGTGGATGCGGGCCTGCCCAGGAGCGGCCCCATCGCGGACCAGACGCTGCCCGGCCTGACGGGCTGGCGCGGCAAGGTCTTCCCCGAGGCGCTCACCCAGACGCGGCGCGTGCTGCCCAGCGACGTCACCGAAGGCTTTTACATCGCCAAGCTGGTCAAGCGCCGCTCGACGGTCGACGTCTAGCTCGCCGGCCGCCGAGTCCGGCTACTCCACCTCGGCAGTGTAGTCGGGCCCGACGCAGACGCGCAGGGCGGCCGGCACGACGGCAAACGTGATGGCCGAGTTGGTGCGCAGTTCGCCGTCGACGTTGAACCACATGCCCGGCTGTGACCGCACGCGCACCGAGGCGACCTGGTTGAACACGATGTCGGGGTCGTCGAGGTAGTTGCCCGCGAGCACCCGGGCCGCCAGCCGCACAACGTCGACGTCGGCGCGCACCACCACGACGTCGAGCAGGCCGTCCTCCAGGCTGGCGCGGGGCGCGACGGGCTTGCCGCCGCCGGCCGTCCGGCCATTCGCCACGACCACGTTGCACGCCGCGACGCGCTCCTCGGGGCCGCCCTCCCAGGCGAATCGCGTGTCGTACCCGGTCAGGTCTGGCGCCGCCTGGACCGCACCGACGAGATAGGCCAGCGGCCCCCACGTCGCCTTGAGGGTGTCGGTCATCACCTCGTCCACCGCGCCCGAGAAGCCGCCCGCGCACGCGTTGATGGCGTAGTTCGTGTCGCCCGCGTCGTCGTCGTGCGTCACCCGGATCACGTCGATGGCGCGGCGGTCGGCGCGGCGCAGCGCGTCGATGGCCTCGATCGGGTGCAAACCGATGGGGATGCCGAGTGTCCGCGCCAGGTCGTTGCCCGTGCCGAGCGGCAGCACGCCCAGGGCCGGCCGCGTCTGGGCCGTCGCGCCGCCGGCCATCAGGCCGTTCGCGACCAGGTGGACGGTGCCGTCTCCGCCGGCCGCCACCACCAGCTCGGCGCCGGCCTGGTGCGCCTCGGTGGCCGCGCGGAGCGTCTCGCCCGCGTCCTGGCACACCACCAACTCGACGCCGGGCAGCGTCCGGAGCGCGTCGATGTCGGCGTCCGGGGCGCTGCCGGCGTTGCCGTTGTAGAGGACGAGCATGGCGGGCGAACCGTGGAGGACGGGAAACCCCGCGTCCCGCGAACAGGTCCCCTCCGGGCTCACATTCCGTCACGCCCCGTTGATATCCGGGGCCCAGGGCGCCATCTTTCCTGGCCCCTCCGCTCTCACCGTGTTCCACCTCCGTCCAGCGGGCCTGCTCACCGTCCTCGCAATGCTCGCATCCGCCTCGTCCGCACAGCCCGGGCTCGACTACGACGGAGGCTGGACCGACGCCGCCTCCGGCCAGGCCATCGTCTCGCTCCCCGACGGCTACCACGCCGATCCGGACCGGCGGTGGCCGCTGCTCGTCTTCCTGCACGGCGCCGGCGAGCGCGGCGACAGCCTGGACCTGGTCGCCATTCACGGGCCCCTAAAGGAGCGGCGCGAGGGACGAGACCTGCCGTTCGTGATCGTCGCGCCCCAGGTGCCCACCGGCGAGCGGTGGACGGTCGGCCGGGTGGCGGCCGCGCTCGACGCGGCCCTGGCGGCCTACCGCGTCGACGAGGCGCGCGTCTACCTGACAGGCCTGAGCATGGGCGGCTTCGGGACGTGGGAAGCCATCGAGCGGATGCCCGAGCGCTGGGCCGCGGCCGTGGCCGTCTGCGGCGGCGGCAACCCCATCGGGCTGAGCGCCGCTCGCGGAGTCCCGGTGTGGGCGTTCCACGGCGCGCTCGACCCGGTCGTGCCGCTGGCGTCGACCGAGGTCATGATGGGCGCGCTGCGCCAGGCCGGAGGCGACGTCCGGCTCACCGTCTACCCCCAGGCCGGGCACGACTCGTGGACCGAGACCTACGCCAACCCCGAGGTGTACGACTGGCTGTTGAGCCACCGTCGGGGTGACGGGTAGTCCCTGACTACCCCGCGTCCTCGTCGAACAGGATCATGAAGCTGGGCGCCAGGTTGTTGTCGCGCGCCAGCGTCATCAGCACCTCGGCGGCCTCCTCGGGCGTGCCGAACGTGCCATGCTCCTGTCCGTCGACGGCCAAGGCGTAGTCGATCTCGCCGTCCTCGTCGGCGTCCAGCTCCTCCCACTCGACGGCCTCCTCGATCAGGAAGGTGTCGCGCTCGGGGTCGTAGCTGGCCAGGTAGCGCTCGCGCACGCTCTCTTTGTCGATCAGGCTGACGTTGCCCAGCGCGCCGTACTCCTCGTCGTAGAAGAGCGCCTCGGCGAGGAGCTGGCGGGCAAACTGGTCGATGTTGAACGGAGGCATGGATCGAGGTGCAGGGTGAGGGGCGTCTGAGGCGCTAGGTACGCAGCGCGCCCCGGTCTAGGTTGCCTGAGCCGTGAGAATCTCTGACGACGCCGGGCGCTCGGTGAGGGCCAGGCCGAGGCGATGCCCGAGGTGGGCCAGCAGGCGCTCCGTGACGGTCGCCATCGTCACCGGGCGGCTGGACTCACGCTCGAGCGACGTCACGCCGCGGTCCTCGATGCCGCACGGCACGATCTGGCCGAACCAGTCCAGGTCGGTCGTGGCGTTGAGGGCCAGCCCGTGCATGGTCACCCAGCGGCTGCACCGCACGCCCAGCGCGCACACCTTGCGCTCGGGCCGAGCGTCGGGCCCGACCCAGACGCCGGTGCGCCCGGCGACTCGGCCCGCCTCGACGCCCCAGTCGGCGCAGGTGTCGATCACGGCCTGCTCCAGCTGGCGGAGGTAGCGGTGCAGGTCGCGCAGCGGCTCGCCGGCCGGCGTCGAGAGCCGGTCGAGGTCCAGGATCGGGTACACCACGACCTGGCCCGGCCCGTGGAAGGTGATGTCGCCGCCCCGGTCCACTTCGACGTAGCTGGCCCCGCGCTCGGCCAGCGACTCGGGCGAGGCCAGGAGGTGGGCGCGGTCGCCGCTTTTGCCGAGCGTAAACACGGGGTCGTGTTCGACCACCAAGACCGTGTGTGCAGGCGTCTGGGGCGGATCGCTCCGCTTGGCCTCGATCAGCCGGTCTTGGAGCCGCTGTTGGGCCGCCCAGACCGGCCGGTACGGCTGGCGCCCGAGGCGGACGAGGTCGGCAGGCTGGGTCACAGGTGGAGGGAAGGAGGCCGATGGGTGGGCGCGTCGGGCCGGCGCGCGTCCGCCTCGGTGCCGAGGCGGGCAGACCCGCCGGGACGGGCAGACCCGCCGGGACGGGCAGACCCGCCGGGACGGGCAGACCCGCCGGGACGGGCAGACCCGCCGAGGCGGGCTATCGCAGCCGCGCGACGTGCAGGCTCACGACCGGCGTGACGAACGTCTTGCGCGAGGGATTGTCCACGAGCGGCGTGATTTCGAGCAGGTCCACCTCGACGGGAAAGTACGCGCCCTGGACGCCGAACCGGATCGACGGGCTGGCCGAGCGGCTGCGCCCAAACGCGGCGCCCACGGACAGCGTCCCGCCGATCCCGAGGCGCGCCTGGCCCTCGCCGATCCCGTCCAGGCCGGGCGTCAGCGGCTCGGTCTCCGGGTCGCGCCGGCCGTCGCCGTCGACGTCGTCGAAGTAGGGCCACTGGTACGCGAGCGTCGGGCCCACGGAGAGCGCTGCAAACGGGCGGAAGTTGTCCTCGATCTGCTCGCGGAACAGGCGCCGCTCCAGCCCAATCTGGAGCGGCAGCAAAAACACGCTGTTGCGTTTGTTGGGCGTCTCGCGCTCGCCGAAGACGCCGCCGCCAAAGCTCTGCTCGCGCTCGTCGCGCCCGGCGCCAAGGCTCAGCCCGGCCGTCACGGACCACTCGTTGCCCAGCCGCCCTCGTACAGCCGCGCCGGCGCCCAAGCCGTACTCGGTGAGCGTAAGCACGAGCGCGGCGCCCGACCCGTAGCGGCCGGCCGTGGTGTCGGGCAGCGGGGGCGCGGTGCGCGGCTGAGCACCCGCGGAGGCCGCCAGCGCGACGCAGAGCAGGAGTCCGATCTGTCGCATCGCTAGAACGTACGCCGGCCCACGCCGGCACCGAGGCGGCCCACGTCGGCACCGAGGCGGCCCACGCCGGCACCGAGGCGGGCCAGGCTGGCGCTACTCGGCGGCAACGAGAGCCAGCCGAACCGCGGCCGTGGGTTGCTCGGGCGACACGCTGGACGAGACGGCTTCGACGCGCGGCGAGACGTCGGAAGCGTCGAGCATGGCCGCCTCGGGCGCGTAGGTGGCACCGCACTGGCCGAGCAGCACCCAGAGCAACACAAAGACGAGGACGGTCGAGAAGCAGCCGCCGCCGAGTTTTTTGGCGCCGTACCCGGCCAGCAGACCGCGGAAAAGGTTGTTCATCGGAGGAAAAGGCTCAGAGAAGGGACGTGTCATACGGCCTGCGCTCCGCCAAGCTCCCCGCCAGACCAAAGTGCCGCGCCCGTGCGCGAGCGGTCCCGTACGTTGAGGCCATGCGCATCTGGATCACTACGGTGGGGTCACGAGGCGACGTGCAGCCGTTCGTCGCGCTGGCGGTTGGGCTCGGCGCCGCTGGTCACTCCGTGAGGCTGTCGACGGCCAGGCGGTTCGCGCCGCTCGCCGCCGAGCACGGCATCCCGTTCGACCCCACCACGGACGCGCTCTTGGAGCTGATGGACCACCCGACCGTCCGCCACGGTCTGGAGACGCTGACATCGCTCGGCCCGATTCTCAGGCAGATGCCCCAGCTGGTCCGGCTCGTGGGCGCGACCCAGGCGGCCCTCGTCGGCGACTCGTGGGACGCCGCACAGCGCGCCCGCCCCGACCTTATCGTCTACCACCCGAAGGCGTTCTGGGGGCCGTCGTTCGCGCACCACCTCGGCGCCCGTGCGGTGCGGGCGCCTCTCCAGCCCTTTTTCGTTCCGACCGCCGAGCGGGCGCTCCCGTCGGCCCCGTCGCTGCCGCTGGGCGCGGCCTACAACCGGCTGACCTACGCCTCGGTGCGCCTGGGCGTAGCCGCCTCCGTCCGGCACTACCTCAAGGGTTGGCGGCGCCAGACCGGTGCCGAGATCCCGCGCGGCCCGGTCCCCACCGTCCACGGCTACAGCCGCCACCTCGTGCCCGAGCCCGCCGACTGGCCCGCCTGGGCGACGGTGGCCGGAGCATGGACGCTTCCAGCATCCGGCTGGACGCCTCCTGCTCCGCTCGCGGCGTTTCTGGAGGCTGGGCCGCCGCCGGTCTACGTCGGCTTTGGCAGCATGGCCGGGCGCGACCCCGAGCACACAGCGCGAACGGTGGTCGAGGGCTTGCGAGCCGCAGGCGCGCGCGGCGTGCTCGCAACAGGCTGGGGCGGACTGACAACGCCCGAGCTGGGAGACGACATGGCCGTCGTGGAGTCCGCGCCGCACGACGGGCTGTTTGCTCGGTGCGCCGCCGTCGTGCACCACGGCGGCGCCGGCACCACACACGCCGGGCTCCGGGCGGGGCGCCCCACCGTCGTGTGTCCGTTCTTCGGCGACCAGCCGTTTTGGGGGCGCCGCGTGCACGCGCTCGGCGCGGGGCCCGCGCCCATCCGCCAGACCGAGTTGACCGCCGCACGGCTGGCGTCGGCCGTGCGGCAGGCCACCACGTCCGCCTCGGTGCGGCAGCGGGCAGAGGCGCTGGGCGAGTCCATTCGCGCCGAGGACGGCATCGGAGCGGCCGTCCGGTTCATCGAGCGCGCTGCCGCCCCCTGAGCCGCGCGGTTTCGCGGACGCTTTCCGGCCGGCCGGGTGCGCCGTCGCTACCCTGCCCCGCCCTCCCGACGCCGCCGTGCTTTCCTTCGACCTCCAGGCCGAGTGCCCCGAAACCGGCGCGCGGGCCGGCCTCCTGACGACCGACCACGGCACCGTCGAGACGCCCATGTTCATGCCCGTCGGGACGGTCGGCAGCGTCAAGGGGCTGGCCCCGAGAACGCTCGACGGCGACCTCGGCGCACGCATCATCCTGGGCAACACGTACCACCTGGCGCTGCGGCCGGGGCGCGACCTGCTGCGCGCCGCCGGCGGCCTGCATCGGTTCATGGCGTGGGACCGACCCATCCTGACGGACTCGGGCGGCTTCCAGGTGTTCTCGCTGCCCGACAGGCGCAAGGTCACCGAGGCCGGCGTCCGCTTCCGGAGCCACCTCGACGGCGCGATGCTGGAGTTCACGCCCGAGTCCGTCGTGGACACCCAGCGCGACATCGGATCGGACGTGATGATGGTGCTGGACGAGCTGACGCCGGCGACCGTCGACCGTGCCGAGGCGCGGCGCGCGAACGCCCGCACGGTGCGCTGGGCTCAGCGCGCGATGGACCGCTGGCGCGCGACCGAGCCGCACTACGGGCACCACCAGTCGCTGTGGCCCATCGTGCAGGGCGCCGTCTACCCCGACGTGCGCCGCGACAGCGCCGACGCGCTGGTGGCCTTGGAGGCGGAGGGCTACGCCATCGGCGGGCTGTCCGTCGGGGAGGCCGCGCCGGTGATGTACGACATGGTCGAGACCGTCAACGAGATCCTGCCTCGGCACAAGAGTCGCTACCTGATGGGCGTCGGAACGCCGCAGAACTTGGTCGAGAACGTTGCGCGCGGCGTCGACCTGTTCGACTGCGTCATGCCGACGCGCAACGGGCGCACGGGCACCTTGTTCACCACCGAGGGCATCGTCAACATCAAGAACGCGCGCTGGAAGGATCACTTCGGTGCCCTCGACCCTGGCCTGGACACCTACCACAGCCAGACCTTTTCGCGCGCCTACTTGCGGCACCTGACGCTCGCCAAGGAGCCGCTTTTTATGGAGATCGCCAGCGCTCAGAACGTGGGCCTGTACGTGTGGGCGATGCGCCAGGCGCGCCAGGCGATTCTGGACGGCCGCTTTCCCGCGTGGCGCGCCGAGTGGTCCGACCGCTTGGCCCGGAAGGCATAGCCCGTCCCACCTCGGTCTTGCTGCTGACGGGCCCTGGCCCTGCCCAGCGGCGTCCCGAGGCGGCCGTTACGCGCAAAAAAACGGGGCGGAGCCCAAAGGCCCCGCCCCGCTGGCGGTGTCCCCCCGAGGGGGAAGGTGCCGGTCCTTACCGGACGACGGTCAGCGTGCGGCTGACGACGCCACTCTCAGCCTCCAGGCGGAGCACGTAGACGCCTGTCGCCAGTGCCCCTGCGTCGAGACGCGCGGTCTGGGTCCCAGTCGTCATCACACCATTGGCGAGAACAGCGACCTGACGGCCGAGCGCGTCGTAGAGCACCACGCGAGCCTCACCGGCGACGTCAAGCGTGAACCGAACAGTCGCGCCCGAACGAACCGGGTTGGCAACGGCGAGGGTCAGCTCGCTGTTCTCGTCGCCCTCGTTGGCCACGGCCGGGAGCGCTTCGAGGTCAGCTACGTCGATCAGGAGGATCTGATAGCCCTCGTCCCGGGGATCCGAGCCGTCGAACTGGCTCGCGATGCCCGTGATGGTCGCGCGCGGCGGAATGGCTGTGCCGTCGGCCGTCGTGTCGCCGTCGTTGGGGACGCGAAGCGAGACCGCATTCGTTGCATCCGAGGCATCGACAATCTGGTACGTCTCCCCGTCATCGGCCCGGCTTCCACCCTCGCTGAAGAGTGTGTCCCCATCGGCGTCGATGGTGACCGTCTCGACAGTCACGAGTTCGCTTTCGTAGTCCTCGCCGTTCGAGGCAAGCATCGCCAGGGTGACGACCTGAGCCTCCGGGACGTCGGCCGTGCCAGTGACTTCGTAGCTCTCGAGGTCACCCCCGTTGATCTGGAGCAGACCGTTGAACTCCGAAAGCGTGCCGACCAAGCGGACCGTCGTGCCAGGCACGATAGTGCCGGCGGCGACCGCGTCGAAAAAGGCACCCGAAGTCTGGCGGAGCGCAATCGCTGCCGTGCCATCCTGGACGTACGCGAACGCACCGAGGGCGCGTGTCACCGTGCCTTCGATCTGGACGGTCGCACCGACGCCCTGAGCGCGGGCGTCAGCCAGCGTCACCGTCATCAGCGGAGCCTCCGTGCCGATCTGGCCGCGAATCTCGCCACCAGGGAAGGCGTCCGAGTGGACGTTGACGTAGGCCAGGCCCGCACGGATCGAGTCCGCAAAGCTGGGCCGGACCGTGAACATGTTCATGTCGGCTGCGAAGGTGCCGCCGCGCATGTCCGTGTCGACGGTCGCCATGAGGGTCACGACCACGCCTCCGTTCTCACCCGCTGCGCCGCCGTGGATGTGCGAGAAGCGGTAGTTGCCCGTCAGGCCCGCAAAGGAGCCCGTGAGGGTGACCATCGCGCCGTCGAGCGTCACCGTGCCCGAGCCCGTCGCCGGGCTCGCGTTCGGCGGTACCTCGTTGTCGCCGCTGAGGGCGAACGGCAGCATATGGGTGTCGCCGTTGATCTGGCCACGGATCTCACCGGTCGGGAAGGCCGCCGAGTGGATGTTGACGTAGGCCAGGCCCGCACGGAGCGAGTCCGCGAAGCTTGCCCGCACCGTGAACGTGTTCATGGCCGCCTCGAAGGTGCCGCCGCGCATGTCGGCGTTGACCGTCGGCGACAGCGCCTGAACCACGCCACCATTCTCGCCCGCGGCACCACCGTGGATGTGTGAAGCGGCGTAGTTGCCCGTCAGGCCCGCGAACGAGCCGGTGACCGTCACGGTCGTGCCGTCGACGACGACCGTGGTGCCACCCTTGGCGTCAGTCTCGACGGCCGGGACTTCGTTCTCGCCACGCAGCAGCGCAGTGAGCGTGACCGCCTCGACGGGAGGCGTGCCGCCTGCGTACGTGCCGACAGGGAAAGGCGTCGTGGCCGTGGCATTGGTGGTTGCTCCGTCGAGCGCGTCGATGCCGCTGTAAGTGAACTCACCCGCGTCGAACGTCGCACTCGGTCCGGCTCCGCCCATGCGGTAGGCCCACCCGTCGGTGTACTCCCAGACTTGGTCGGTGCCATCCACATCGGGATCGCCGATCACGTCGACGAGCGCCCCGTTGAGGTAGAGCGCGACCGCGTCGTCACCGTTGACGAAGATCGGCGCGTCCGAAAAGTCGGACGCAAAGCCGAAGAACGACATAAAGCCGTCAGCATCGGAGGACGCGTAGAGATAGTCGCCTGCTGCAGCCGAGGTGGCCGGGAAGGTGTACGACGCCGTTCCGGAGGATCCGCCGCCATTCGAGATGCGCTCCAGGCCGTAGACCGAGAGATCCGCGATATCCTGAGTGGCGTACAGCTCGATTGCCTTCGGGACACCACCCGAGAGCGGACCGTCGATGATGCCCGTGATCACGAGCGCACTTCCGCCAGCCATGCTGCCGTTTCCGAAGGCGATGTCGTCCCAGTAGTAGGTCCGGTTCGCGGGCGTCAACGCGGTCGCGGGCACGCTGTCACACTGGTAGTCAAAGAAGATCGACGCCTTGTTGTAAGGAGCCCCGATCACAATCGCACTGTCGTTGGGCTTCGGGTCGGCGAAGTCGAACACCATGGTTTCCCAGGCGTTAGCGACGGTTGTGTAGCTGTAGGTCTCGACGAAGCGCCCCGCGTCGTCCTTGTCCTCGACTTTGAACAGCACCAGCACGCCCGCCTCGGGCGACCACACGCGGACGCTCATGGTCGTCTCGGTGGCTGTGAACGGGATGGACTCGGTGAAACCGGTAGTGTTGGCGACCGTCGTACCCGCATAACACACCGCCGTAGAGGGACGAACTGTCTGGACGACCATGTTGCTCGCATCGGTCGGGTCGACGACGACTGTCGAGGTCGGCCCTGCGTCGCCGCCTTCGAAGTCGGTGAGTTCGTAGAAGGCGGCATCGCCGTCCTCGAACGTCACCGGGAGGGCGATCTGCGCGGCGGCCGGCGTGGCCAGGCCAGTGAGGAGAACGGCCACCAGGCCGAGGAGGGAGTAGCGTAAACGCATAAGTAAAGCGAGCGAGAGAAGAGAGAACACCAAGCGGTGCGTGACTGAGCCAACGGGCGCCGGCCTAGGAAGGTCCCCACGGACCGGTGCGTCACGGCTTGATCATCCGGCAAATTCTCGGCGGAGCCGGCCGCCTCGGGCACCCTGCGGGGGGGGCGAGGCGTACGATGCCTCAACCGACGCCCTCGCCTGCATGGCTCGCCAGTTCGACGTTCCCGACTTTTACCGCAGCCCCGTCGTGAGCGCGGTCAAGGCCGCCCGCAGCGCCGCCGACCCGCGCAAGAAAGACCTGGCGCCGTCCGTGCTCGACTTTGGCCCGGTCCGCATCAAGCTGGCGCGGCACTTCGGTTTTTGCTTTGGCGTCGAGAACGCCATCGAGATCGCCTACCGCGCGCTCGACGAGAACCCGGACAAGGCCGCCGCCGGGCGCGTGTTCTTGCTCTCGGAGATGATCCACAACCCGCACGTCAACGAGGACCTGCAGGCGCGCGGCGTCCGCTTTCTGCGCACCACGTCCGGAGAGCAGCTGATCCCGTTCGAGTCGCTCGTCCCCGGCGACCTGGTGATCGTGCCCGCGTTCGGCGCGCCGACGGAGATCCTGGACACGCTCTCGGGCCAGGGCGTGGACGTGCAGGCCTACGACACGACCTGCCCGTTCGTGGTCCGGGTGTGGAAAAAGGGCGCCCACATCGGCGCCAAAGGGTTCACCGTGGTCGTGCACGGCAAGCGGAACCACGAGGAGACGCGCGCCACGTTCAGCCGGGCCGCCGCCTCGGCGCCCGTCGTGGTGGTCCGCGACCCGGCCGAGGCGGAGGCGCTGGCGGCGGTCATCGAGGGGCGGGAGGGCGCGGACTTTTTCTGGAGCCACTTCCAGGGCAAAACCTCGGACGGCTTCGACCTCGGGCGCGACCTGAACCGCATCGGCGTCGTCAACCAGACAACCATGCTGGCCACCGAGACCGCGGCCATCGCCGAGCGCCTGCGCCGGTCCGTCATCACGCGCGACGGCCACGACCGCAACGTGGCCGACACGTCCGACACGCTGTGCTACGCGACCAAGGAGAACCAGGACGCCACCGAGTCCTTGATCGCCGACGGCGCCGACGTGGCCATCGTCGTGGGCGGCTACAACTCGTCCAACACGTCGCACCTGGTGGAGCTGTGCGAGGACGCCGGGCTGCCGACGTTCTTCGTCCGCGACGCCGACGAGCTGGTCAGCCCCCGCGTCATCCGCCACTGGGACTGGCGGGCCAAGGAGGACCGCGAGACGCGCGACTGGCTGCCGACGGCGCGCCTGGCGGCCGGCCCGCCGCTCGACATGATCCTGACCGCCGGCGCGTCGTGCCCGGACGCGCTGCTGGACGACGTCATCCGCAAGGTCTTGCGCTGGACGCCCGACGCGCGCTCGGTCGAGCACGCCCTGGCCCCGTTCGCCGCCGCAGACTAGCGCCTGGCCGGACGGCGGTGCGGCGCCGGAGGTAGCGCCACCCAGGCCGCTGGCGGATGCAGCCGGCCCGCCTCGGCGGCCACACGGCCCCGCTCCCGAAGGCGGCGCGCGGACGCGCGGAGCTTGGCGCGGCGATGGTGCGTACCCAGGCTCCCCCTCTCCCGACACGCCCGATGGACGCTGCCCTCGCCTACGCCAAAGACCACGCAGACCGCTTCGTCGACGAGCTCAAGGACTGGCTCCGCATCCCGTCGGTCTCGACCGACGCGTCGCACGACGCCGACACGCGCCGCGCCGCCGAGTGGCTGGCCAGCAACTTGCGCGACGCGGGCGTCGGCACGGTCGAGGTGATCGACACCGACGGGCATCCGGTCGTCTACGGCGAGCACGCCGGGCCCGAGGGCGCGCCCACCGTCCTGGTCTACGGCCACTACGACGTCCAGCCGCCCGACCCGATCGAGTTGTGGGACCACGACCCGTTCGATCCCATCGAGCGCGACGGCAAGATCGTCGCGCGCGGCGCGGCCGACGACAAGGGCCAGGCGTTTATGCACGTCAAGGCGGCCGAGGCGCTGCTGGCCAACGGCGGCCCGCCGGTGAGCCTCAAGTTTCTAATCGAGGGCGAGGAGGAAAACGGCAGCATGCATCTGCCCGGCTTTCTGCGCGAGCACAAGGACACGCTGGCCGCCGACGTCGTGCTCGTGAGCGACACGTCGCTGTTCGCGCCCGGCGTGCCGTCGATCGCGTATGGCCTGCGCGGGCTGGCCTACGTCGAGGTCACGCTTCAGGGCCCGGGCAAAGACCTGCACTCGGGCGTCTACGGCGGAGGCGTCGCCAACCCCATCAACGCGCTGGCGGCCATGATCGCGGATCTGCACGACGGCGACCACCGCGTCACGGTCGACGGTTTTTATGATGATGTCCAGGATCTGTCGGACCACGAGCGCGAGCAGTACGCGGCGCTCCCCTTCGACGAGGCTGCCTGGAAGGCCGAGGCCGGCGTCTCCCAGACCTTGACCGAGGCGGGCTACTCCGTGCTCGAAGGCACGTCCGGCCGGCCGACGCTCGACT
Organism: Rubricoccaceae bacterium; assembly: GCA_963757585.1. Classification (GTDB taxonomy): domain Bacteria; phylum Bacteroidota; class Rhodothermia; order Rhodothermales; family Rubricoccaceae; genus Rubrivirga. The sequence continues at coordinate 726,027 of CAVWRT010000005.1, read as the reverse complement.
GCAACGGCATCTGGGGCGGCTACACCGGCCAGGGCGCCAAGACGGTCCTGCCGGCCAAAGCATCCGCCAAGATCTCGTGCCGGCTCGTGCCGCACCAAACGCCCCAGGACATCACCGACAAGCTGCGCCGACATTTCGAGGCGCGCGTCCCGGACACCATGACGCTGACGTTCACCGACCTGCACGGCGGGCACGGCGTGATCGTGGACACGACGGCACCCGCGATGCAGGCCGCCAAGGCGGCGCTGCAGGCTGTGTTCGGGCAGACGCCGCACTTTACGCGCGAGGGCGGCTCGATCCCAGTCGTGGCCGACTTCAAGAAGATCCTGGGCCTGGACACCGTCCTGATGGGCTTCGGGCTGGACTCGGACTCGATCCACAGCCCCAACGAGGAGTTCGGGCTCGACCGCTTCCACCAAGGCATCGAGGCCTCCATCCGGTTTATGGATGCGTACGCGAAGCAAGAGCGCTAGCGCGCTGGCCGCCGCACTGCTCGCCGTCGCAGCGTGTGGCGACCCGGCGACGCCGCCAGCGACTTCGCCCGCCTCGGGCACGCCTCCGGCCGACGCGCCTGCCGGGACCGAGGCTCCGGCGCTGCCCACCGCCTTTGCCGACCGGCTCGCCGAGGCGGGCCTGGTGGCACGCGCCCTCGACGACGCGGGCGACGCCTGGGCCATCGCCGAGGTCGCCTCGGACTCGGGCTCGTTCCTGGTCCAGTGGGCGGATCTGCGAGCCGTCGCCGTCGAGCAGGTGATTGGGGACTCGGACGGCCAGGGCCCGCCATCGTTCTACCACCCGACGGCGCCCAGTCCGGCGTTCGGCTTGCTCGATCCGGACGAGACCGTCCGCCAGGCGTGGGACCGCGGCGCGCTGGCGGTGATGAACGGCGCCTTTTTCGAGACGCCGGGCGAGCCCTCGTCCCAGATCGCGTTTCCCATCGCGGCCCGTGGCGCCGTGGTCACGGGCGGGAGCAGCCCGTACGGGCCGGGGAGGCCGTCCGCTGGGGGCCAGCGGTGGGCACGGCCGCTGCGGGTGCTCGGGCTCGACACCCTGGCTCGCGTCGCCGACTACGACCCGCAGACGGGCGCGCCGCTGGGGCAGCCCGGCTTCGCCGAGGCGGTCGCGAGCTACGCCCCGCAAGCCCACCCCACGCGCGTCGCGACGCGCTTCCACGTGCTCGGCGCCCTGGACGCGGACGGAGATGGCTCGACGGAGACGCTGGTCTGGGTCACCAGCGATGGGCAAACCCGGATCGACGCGGCGGCGTCTCTCGTGTCCCGGCTGGGCGTCGCGCCCGGCGCTCAGATCGCGCTCGACGGCGGCGCCTCGGTGCTGGTCTGGACGCCGCGCGCGGGAACGCTCCACGCCCCCGTCCCCATCCGCGGCCGGGCCCAGCCTCTCCCTCACTACCTCACCTTGCGACTCCGCCCATGACTCTCTCCGACACGCTGTTCTCCGACCTCGACGCCGAGTTTGCCGCCACGCGCCAGATGCTGGCGGCCGTCCCCTGGGACCGCGCCGACTGGCAGCCTCACGACAAGTCGATGGCGCTGGGCCCGCTGGCACGGCACATCGCGACCCTGCCCCACTTCGGCATCGGCGGCCTGACGACGGACGGGATGGACATGTCGGGCCTGCGCCCGCCGTCGGTCGAGGTCGGCTCCGTGGAGGACCTGCTGGCGGTCTGGGACCAGGCCTCCGAGGCGCTGCGCGCGGCGCTGGCCGAGGCAGGCGACGAGGCGCTGGGCCAGCCCTGGACCTTGTCGATGGGCGAGCACACCGTGTTTTCGAGCCCCAAGGCCCAGGTCGTCCGGCAGTGGACGCTGAGCCACATCGCGCACCACCGCGGCCAGCTGTCGGTCTACCTCCGCCTGCTCGACGTGCCCGTGCCCGGCACCTACGGCCCGTCGGCCGACGACCGCGCGAAGGCGGCGCGCTGACCCCGCCCGCCTCGGCGCCGAGGCGGGCGGGACGCGGCGGCCGGCTTAGTCGTCGATGGTCACCGAGCGCGCGTTGTCGGCCTTGATGCGGTCGGGGAACAGGTAGAACGGATCCACGCCCGCGCGCGTGGGCCGGCCGGTCACGTCGATCTCGACCGACTGGCGGCCGGACCGCAAGCGGCGGCGCTCGCTCGACAGCACGACTTCCTTTCCGTCGCGCTCGCCAAAGACGGCCACGTCTAGCCAGTCGTTCATCGCGGCGGGCTGCTCGGCGCCCAGGCTGTCGGCGCGCACCTTGCCCAGCTCCAGTTCCAGCGCCACGCGCCAGCGGCCGCCGCCCAGCGGTTCGGCGGTCGCCTCGACGGTCCGGTTTTCGTAGAGCGTGATCGTCTCGAACCAGTCGTCGACGAGGTACTGCAGCGAGTCCGGCGTGGCGCCGCGCAGCTCGCGCACCAGGTCGGCCGAGGTGGGGTACGGCGGGCCTCGGAACGCGTACCGGTCGATAAAGGCGCGGAGCGCGGCGTTGACGTTGTCCTCGCCCACGAGTGCCTGCAGCGCGTACATCGACAGCGAGCCCTTGCGGTAGTGGATGTAGCCCTGGTTCTCGACCAGCACGAGCGGCACCTCGCGCGTCCGCTCGACCGCCCGGCCGACCAAGTACTGGTCGAGCTCGTAGCCCAGGAAGCGGCTCATCTGGGCCTCGCCGTACAGGTCCTTCATCACCATCAGCGCGGTGTACTGCGCCATGGTCTCGACCAAAAACGTCGAGCCCTGGACGTTCGCGCCGGCCACCTGGTGGCCCCACCACTGGTGCGCCACCTCGTGCGACGTGATGTAGGTCGGGTAGTCGATGTCGTCTTGGTCGCCCACGTCGGCGATAAAGCCGATGGCCTCGGAAAACGGGATCGTGTTGGGGAAGGCCTGCGCGAACGAGGCGTAGCGCGGAAACTCGATGATGCGGAGCTGATCGTACTGGTATGGGCTGAAGGCGGCCTCGGCATACGCGAGCGTCGCCTTCGTCGCCTCGACCATCCGCTCGACGTTGTAGTCGTGCGCTGCGTGGTAGAACACCTGGATGTCGACGGTGCGGCCGTCGGGCGCCGTCCAGACGTCCTCCTCGACCGTGTACCGCGCCGACAAAAAGGCGTAGAAGTTCAGGATTGGCGCGTCCATCTCGTAGCGGAAGGCGCGGCGGCCGCCCTGGGTCCACTCGCGCTGCAGCCGGCCCGGCGCGATCGCGATCTGGTCCGGCACCGTGGTGACGGTCGCGGCGAAGCGGACAAAGTCGGCGTCGTTCGACAGGGCCGTGTTGCCGTACGCCGTCGAGTCGTCGCGCGCGGCGACGCGGGGCCGGTACGGCAGGCCTTCCTTGTCGCGGTCCGAGTCGTCGGCGAGTTCCGCGCCCGCTTGGTACCCGATCTGGGGCAGCACGCCGTTGTTCACGAACGTCCCGTTGCCCACGACCAGGCCCGCTTGGGTGACGTTCTCGAACCCCTCGGTCTCCGACGCCACGTCGAACGCCAGCGTCGTGGAGTCGCCCGGCGCCAACGGCCGAGCCAGGTCCAGGATGGCGTAGCCCAGGACCGTGTCGCGCAGCGCCTCGCTGGCCGCCCGGCCCAGCTCCAACTGGCGCACGCGCATGGTGCTCGCGAAGTTGAGGTGGACGGCCGGGATCGGCACGTCCGTCTTGTTGACGAGCGTGTAGACGCCTCGGAAGTCGGCGCGGCGCGACTCGGGGTACAGGTCGGCCGTGATCTCGACGGCCGTGATGCGCGGCTGGGGCAGGGTCTGGTACTGCTTGTACTCGCGCTCGTAGTCGGCCTGGAGCCCGCGCTCCTCCTCAGCCGTCCGGTACTCGTTGACGACGGTCGTGTTGTAGACGATGAAGCCGCCGAGGGTCACGAACGCGACGGCCGCCAGCAGCGCCGTCACGGCGACCGGCCGGGTGACGCGCCCACCCGCGATCCGCAAGCGCTGGCCGATGCCGCTTTCGCGCCCGCGCACCCAGAGCAGGTTCGAGGCCAGCGCCAGCAGGACGGCGAAGGCGGCCCAGTACAGCTTGAACCACGCCCACGGACCCAGAAAGTGGCCGTAGCCGTTCATGTCCGAGTACGACACGCCGGGGTCCGACCCGAAGTCGTACAGGTTGAGGTCGTAGCCCAGGATGCCCAGCAGGATCGGCAGGCCGATGGCGTACAGGATGAGCACGAAGTGCCCGGCGTACTTGTGGTTGACGATGGTGTGGATGGTCAGGGCCAAGACGGCCAGCAGGGCGAAGTCGAGCCACTGCAGCGCGTGCTGGCTGAGGTACAGCCCGGGCTGCACGTCGGTAAAGCCGACCGCGAGTTGGTAGAGCATCCCGGCCACCATCATCACCCCCATCAGAATGGCGAGCACGGCCCACAGCGCCAGCAGCTTGGCCGCGAACGGCACCCAGGTCGGGATGGGCAAGGCGTCCACGACCTGGTCGGCCTTGAGGTCGCGCTCGCGCCAGACCAGCTCGCCCGAGTAGAACACCAGGATGGCGATGATGAACAGCCCAAAGCTGCCCGACACGATCTGGATCACCTGGGCCGTCACCGGCAGCGTCGGCGTGCCGAAGATGGCGTCGCCGACCGCGAGCGCGATCGCCAAGAAGCCGAGCGCGGCCACGACCAAGACGTAGAAGTAGACGTTGCCGACGACCGAGCGCGTCTCGCGCCGAGCGAGCGACAGCATCTGCCCGATCGACGCGCCCAGCCCAAACTGGCGGCTGACCGGAGGCAGCGACAGCGACGAGATGACGGGCCGGGCCGCGACGGCCTCGGCTCCCTCGGCCCCGGCTCCCTCCGCCTCGGCTCCCTCCGCCTCGGCGCCGAGGCCGGCACGGCGGCGCTGGCGGACGTCCTGGCTCAGCCGGAACCGAGCGACCGTCCAGGCAAACGCCGCGGCGCCGATGCCGAGCCAGACCAAGCGGTTGGTCAGGATCAGCCCGCCGACCGGGATCAGCAGCGTGTTCCGCTCCGCCGTGGTCCAGTAGCGCGTCGCGCCCTCGAAGGCGTATAGCCCGAACGGATCCAGGAGCGCGGCCAGCCGGAGGTTCTCGACGTCGCCGGCCAGCACGCCCGCCAGCAGGTAGCCCAACAGCAGCAGCACGCCGCCGACGTAGTTGGGCAGCATCTGGCGCGTCGCCGCGGCGAGTCCGAAAAACAGCGCGCCGGTCACGAGCGTGTTCGGCACCAGGATCACCAGGAAGGGCAGCGCGAACGCGCCGAGCCGCATCGGCCCGATCAGGCTGGCGTCGACCCAGGGCGACAGGTAGGCCAGCGCGGCGGCTGGCAGGATCATCGCGAACACGTAGAGCGCCGCGACCAACGCTCCGGCAAACCGTCCGCCCAGGTAGGCGCCTCGCGACAGCGGCGTCGTGAAAAGCAGCGGGTGCATCCGGTTCTCGAAGTCCTTCACGAGCGCCTGGCCCATGAAGCTGGCCGTCACGACCACGCCGAACAGGCCCAGGATGGTCACCAGCCCGGCGACGGCCTGGGGCGAGTTGGCGAGCACATTCGCGCCCGACGACGCCGAGACGTTCTCGAAGGCGCCCGCCTCGGTGAGCGCCAGCAGGAACGCGAGCGCGAAAAAGACTCCGGCATAGACGTGCGTCGAAATCCGGGTCATCCGGTAGTTCAACTCGTAGCGGGCGACGGACCAGAACACGGGCGGTGGGGATCGGAGAGAGTCAGCGACGGCCGTTAGCTGGACGACACGGCGGGAGGCTGCAGATCGGGCGACGCGCGCTCGCCCACCGCCTCGGCCCCGACCATCGGCGCGGCGCCCGAGGCGGGCACACCCAGCAGGCCACGGAGCGTGCAGAAGTACACGTCCTCCAGATCCGGCTCGACCGGCGCGTACTCCGGCCCGGGCGAGGTCTCGGAGTAGACGTGGACGACGACGCGGCCGACGAGCAGGCGGTCCGAGATCACCTCCCGCTCCTCGCGCAGCGCAGCCAGGTCGGCCTTCTCGACGATCCGCTTCCAGATCTTGCCGTTCAGGCTGGCCGTCGCCGCCAGCGGGTCACCCTCGAAGCGGATGCGGCCCTCGTTGATGATCGCCATGCGGCTGCACAGCTCGGCCACGTCCTCCACGATGTGCGTCGACAGGATGACGACGCTGTCCTCGCCCAACTCGGACAGCAGGTTGAGAAAGCGGACGCGCTCGGCGGGGTCGAGCCCGGCCGTCGGCTCGTCGACGATGATCAGCCGGGGGTCGCCGATCAGCGCGACCGCGATGCCGAAGCGCTGCTTCATGCCGCCCGAGTAGCCGCCCAAGTGCTTGCCGCGCGCCTTCCACAGGTTGGTCTGGTGCAGCAGCGCCTCGACCAGCTCGCGCCGCTCGGCCTTGTTGGCGACGCCCTTCAAGACGGCAAAGTGGTCCAGCAGGTCGTGCGCGGCCACCTTGGGGTAGACGCCGAACTCCTGGGGCAGGTAGCCCAGCCGCCGGCGCAGCTCGGTCTTGTCCGCCAGCACGTCGAGGTCGGCACCGGCAGCGCCCGCCTCGGTCAGCGTGGCGGCACCGCTGTCGGGTTCCTGCAGCGTCGCGAGCGTCCGCATCAGCGTCGACTTGCCGGCGCCGTTGGGGCCGAGCAGGCCGTACATGCCCGTCGGGATGGTCAGCGAGACGTCGTCGAGCGCCTGGACGCCGTTGGGGTAGCGTTTCGAGAGGTTGCGGATCTGGAGCTCCATGAGAATCGGGCGGGCAAGCGGGGCTGACGGAGGCGGCCGCCCAAGGTTACGCCTGTGACCGCGCGCGCTCCAGCCACGCCCGGCGTGCGGATCGCCGGGCGTGCGGATTCGGTGCGGCCGCGCCGACGCGCGAACGGACTCCAACAGCAGGCGTTGGAGCCACACCTTTTGCCCATACTGCCATGCGCACGCTGCTTCTCGCCCTCCCTCTCACCATGCTGGCGGCCTGCCAGATGGACGCAGGCACTCCGGACGCGACGACGGCCACGACCTCGACGGAGGTGACGTCGGTCTCGACGACGGGCGACGACCGCTTGCCCAGCGACGCCGAGATCGAGGAGGCGCGCTACGCCGGGCGCGGCCGAGGCACGGTCGAGATGGACACGACGGGCCGGGCCGAGGCGGCACGCTCTAACCCCGAGACGCTGGCCTCGCTGGACTCGACGCGCGACTGGTCGAGCCGGATGCAGCTGCCGCTGGGCGGCGACGTGGCCGGGCCCAGCGTGGCCAAGCTCCAGGTGCTGCTCGACCGCGCCGGCTTCTCGCCGGGCGAGATCGACGGCCGCTGGGGCGACAACACCGAGATGGCGCTGACGTGGTTTCAGAAAGCCAGCGACCTGCCCGCGACGGGCATCGCCAACCAGGCCACCATCCGCGCGCTGTCCCAGCGCGGCGGGGCCATTGACTCGCTCATGACGACGTACGTCCTGACGGCTGCCGATGTCGAGGGACCGTTCGAGCCGCTGCCGAGCGACGTGTACGAAAAGGCCAAGCTGGACCGCCTCGGGTACGAAACGCTGGGCGAAAAGCTGGGCGAGCAGTTCCACGCCGCGCCGTCGTTCCTGGCACGGCTCAACGGCGGGGCGACCCTGGACAGCCTGGCCGCGGGCGACTCGCTGCGCGTGCCCAACGTGCAGAACGCGCGCTCGCGCGGCGGCGCGGTCTCGCGCGTCGTGATCTCGGGCACCGCCGGCTGGCTGCACGCGCTCGCCGCCAACGGCGAGATTCTGTTCCACGCGCCCGTGACCGTCGGGTCCAGCTACGACCCGTCGCCCGACGGCGAGTTCTCGATCACGAGCGTCACGCGCGACCCGTCGTGGCACTACCAGCCCAAGATTCTGGCCTCGGTCCCCGATGACCAGCCCGACGCCACGCTGCCGCCCGGCCCCAACAACGCCGTCGGCCGCGTCTGGATGGCGCTGTCGAAGGAGCACTACGGCATCCACGGCACGACCGCGCCGGGCACGATCGGCGTCGCCTCGTCGGCGGGCTGCGTGCGGCTGACCAACTGGGACGCGCTGCGTCTGGCGGCGATGGTGAGCGGCGGCACGCCGGTCCGCTTCCGGGAGATGCGCGCCGGCGGCTCCGCCTCGGACTCGACGGCGGCCTCGGCCTAGCCCCCACCCGGCCCGCCTCGGCACCGCGCCCAAGCACTCACCGAGGCGGGCGCGGCAACACTCTGGGTGCTGCCGAGTTACCCTGGCCGACGTCCCAGCTCTCGTGACCGCGTTCCGCTCTCGCCTCGCCGCGCTTCTCACCGCCGCTCTGGTGGTGGGCGGGGTGGCGTTGCCTTCGGCGCACGCAGTGGCGCACGGGCTGGAGGTGCTCGCCGAGCAAGCCGAGCACGCGGCGACGGCGCACGGCGCCAGCGGCGACCAGGCGCAGACGCCCTGCGCGCCCGCTCCCGGAGACGTCGACTGTGGGATCTGCACGGGCCTCTCGGCAGTCGCGGGGCTCGCCGACGCCGCGGCGCGGATGCCGGCCGACGCTGGCGAGGCGCGCTCGGCCTACGCCGACTGGAGGCGGACCGCGGCGGCCAGCGGCGCCGGAGCGCGCGCGCCGCCCGTCAGCTAGAAACACCCGCTCTCCCGAGCGGACTCGTAGCCCGGCGTGCGCCGGCGTGCTTTTCTAGCTGACTTCTACTCTCGTGCCTGCTCCCACTCTGGAGCGGACGAAGCGTCTGGATGCCCCAGTGCTCGTTCGTGTCCTCGCGCTCCCGAGCCTCGCGCTCCCGAGCCTCGCGCTCGCCTGCCTGTTGGCAGCGTCCGCCAGCGCTCAGCCCGTCCCACCCCGCGCCGTGCTGTCGGGCTCCGTCGCCGACGCGGTGACAGGCGAGACGCTGCCCGGCGCCGCCATCCGCCTGCCGTTTCTGGACCGCGGCGCCGCCAGCGGTGCCGACGGGCGGTTCCGGATGACCGGCCTTCCCGCCGACACCGCGACGGTCGTGGTCTCCTACGTCGGGTACGAGCCCCAGCGGCGACGCGTCGATCTGCGGTCCGGAGCGGCCACCGTCTCGGCCCGCCTCGAGCCCGTCCCGGACGCACTCGGTGAGGTCGAGGTCGTGGCCGACCAAGCGCGAGAGGCGCTGGGCCGCGACGTGCGATCGGTCGCGGTTCTGGAAGGCCGCGAGTTGGAGGAGGCGCGGGGCCAGACGCTGGCGGAGACGCTGGAAGGGCTCAACGGCGTCACGACGCTGTCGACGGGGCCGACGATTGGCAAGCCGGTCGTGCGCGGGCTCCACTCCGACCGCGTGGTGATTCTGGAGAACGGGGTCCGCCAGGAAGGCCAGCAGTGGGGCGGCGAGCACGCGCCCGAGATCGACCCGTTCTCGGGCGGGCGGATCGAGGTCGTCAAGGGGGCCGCCGGCGTCGAGTACGGGGCCGGAGCCATCGGCGGCGTCATCCGCCTGGACGACCGCGACCTGCCGACCGAGGCGGGCGTGGGCGGCCAGCTGGGGCTCCAGGCGTTCTCCAACTCGGGCCAGGGCGCCGCGTCGCTCCTGCTCGAGGACGCGCCGGCCGCGCTGCCCGGGTTCGCCTGGCGCGCGCAAGGCTCGGTCCGACGGGCCGGGGACGCGCGCTCGCCAGACTTCGTGATTCGCAACTCGGCCTTTCGGGAGGCATCGGGCCACCTAACGCTCGGCTACCGGCGCGGCCCGCTCGAACTCGACGGGCACCTCCGCCGCTACAACACCGAGCTTGGGATCTACAAAGGCTCCCACTTCGGCAACGCCCGCAACCTGGAGGCCATCATCGAGCGCGGCGGGCCAGACCCCGACTGGAACTACCGGTTCTCGTACGACATCGAGGCCCCCAAGCAGTCCGTCACGCACGACGTCGCGAGCGTCCACGGCCACACCACGTTCGGTGACAACCACCACGTCGACGCGCAGTACGCGGTCCAGAACAACCGGCGCCAGGAGTTCGACGCCCACCGGCCGTACAGCGACTCGCTGGCGGCGCTGGGCAGCCGGCCGTCGTTCGACCTGTCGCTGCTCACCCAGTCGGTCGATCTCAAGGTCGAGCCGAACGTCTCGGACCGCGCCCGGCTCTCGATCGGTGTGCAGGCGCGCACCCAGCTCAACGAGAACGGCGCCAGCGGCACGCTCGTCCCCAACTTCCGCGCCTACGACGGCGGCGCGTTCACGCACGGGAGCTACGCCATCACGGGCGCGCTGAGCGTCGACGCGGGCGCGCGCCTGGACGCCCGCACCATGACGGCCTTCCCCTTCGACACGGCCACGCGGCGGGCCGTCGCGGACACGCGCACGTTTCTGGGGGGTGCCGCCGCCGTCGGCGCGCTGTACAGCCTGGGTTCGGCGTGGAGCCTGGCGGCGAACGTGGGGAGTGCCTGGCGCCCGCCGAACGTGAGCGAGCTGTACTCGTTCGGCGTCCACCACGGGACGGCCCAGTTCGAGATCGGGGACCCGGACCTGGGGACCGAGCGGAGCCTGGACGTGAGCGCGACCGTGCGCCACGAGAGTGCGTCCGCCTCGGCCGAGGTGTCGGGCTACGTCAACCACATCGCCGACTACGTCTACGCGCTCGAGCGGCCCGACCCGACGGTCACGATCCGGGGCACCTTCCCGACGTTCGCCACGACGCACACCGACGCCCGGCTGGCAGGCGTCGACGCGACGGTCGAGGTGCGGCCGGCGGCCTGGCTCGACCTGGGCGCGCGCGCCTCGGTGCTGCGGGCGGACAACCTGGAGATCGGCGGGCCGCTCTACGGCGTGCCTGCCAACCGCCTCGGCGGGCACGCCAAAGCGACCGCGGGCCGCCTGCTCGGCCTGGCCGACGCCTTCGCCGAGGCGGACGTGCAGCACGTGGCTCGGCAGGACCGCGTCCAGACGGGGGCCTACCTGGCCGCGCCGTATCCGCCCGGGTACACGCTCGTCGGGCTTCGGCTGGGCGCCACCTTCGACCGGAGCGTGGCTCCGGTCAGCCTCCAACTCGGCATCGACAACCTGTTCGACGTGCGGCACCGCGACGCGCTGAGCCGCTTCCGCTACTTCGTCGACGAGCCCGGCCGCAACGTCACGCTCCGCGTGTCGGTCCCGCTCGGCTAGGCGTAGCGCCTTGGCTGGGCTCGCCCCGGCCATTCCCGTCGCCGGCCGGTGGCTTGGGCGCAGTCTCTCCGCCCCCATGCCCAGCGGACGGCGTCTCTTGTCTCACTCCCTCTACACTCATGGTTTCCACGTCCCCCCTCACGCGCGCCGCCGCCGCGTTCGCGCTCCTGCTCTCTCTCAGCGCCTGCAGTTCCGGCGAGCCGGACGGCACCGGCGGCGGCGAAGAAGAGCTCATCACCCAGGTCACGGTCACGTTGACGAACGAGGCCGATGCCGCGGACTCGGTCACGATCATCGCCAGCGATCCCGACGGCGACGGCGCGGGCATCGCGTTCTCGCCGGCCTCCGTCACGTTGCGCCCCGGCGCGAGCTACGCCGGCACCATCGAGCTGCGCGACACGATCAACAACGAGGACATCACCGAGGAAGTCGAGGAGGAGGCCGAGGAGCACCTGTTCCGGTACTCGTTCCAGCCCGCCTCGGCGGGGACCGTCACGGCCACCGACTCCGAGGCCGGCTACCAGTCGAACTCGCAGCAGGACGAGAACGGCGGCGACTTCGCGGTCGGCCTCCGGTTCCGAGCCTCGGTCGCGGCTGGCGCCAGCGGCACGGGCACGATGACGGCGGTCCTCTACCACTTCGACGACGCGCCCAAGACGAGCTCGACGGCCACGAGCGACGAGATCGACATCGACATCGCGTTCCCGGTCACGTTCCAGGCCGCCACGGCGCGGCGCTAGCGCCCGCCTCGGCACGCCCGTCGCCCCACCTGCCCCGGTGACTCGCCGAGGCGGGTGGGGTCAGTTTCATAACGCCTCCGCTTGCCCCCGTCGCGCCGCTCGGTAGCTTGCGGGTGCCCCTATAGCTCAGTTGGTTAGAGCAGCGGACTCTTAATCCGCGTGTCGCTGGTTCGAATCCAGCTGGGGGCACCCGCTGAAAGGCCTCTCGTCTAAGATGGGAGGCCTTTTTTGTGGGCCGGCGTTCACCCCCTCGTTCCCATCTCCCCTCGCTCCGATGACCCGACTCCTCGTTTTGTTGGCCGTCCTCGCGACCGGCTGCTCCGTTGACGGCCGCGTCGAGGACGAGATCGAGGCGGCCTTGCCGGCCGTCCTCGGCTCGGCCGACGACTACCACGTGCGCGTCGAGGGCGTCCGGCTGGGCTCAGGCACCGCCGAGCGCATCCAGATCGAGGGGCGGCGCGTGGCGCGCGAGGACGCGCCCGTCGTCGAGCGGCTGAGCATCGACCTGCAGGGCGTGCGCTACGACCGCGGCACCAAGCGCCTGACCGGCGCCGAGTCGGCCCAGGCCACGCTGCGGCTTCTCCCCTCGGACCTCGCGCGCTACCTGGACCGCCAGCGCGGGCTGGAGCGCTCCGAGGTGACGCTGCGCTCGCCCGACGGCATCCGGCTGCGCGCCCAGGGCGAGATCGAAGGGATCCGCCTGCCGCTCGCCGCCAGCATCGAAGGGCGGCTGGTCGCGCGCGAGGGCACGGTTCACCTCGAGGTCGAGCGGGTCAGCGCCGCGGGCATCGGGCTGGGCGGACGCCTGGTCCAAGAGCTCGACGAGCGCATCAACCCGGTCGTGGACCTGACCGACGAGGACCTGGCGCTGCGCGTCACCGACGTCCGCGTCGCCGCGGACACCTTGACGCTGGACGCCACCGGCGACCTGACCGGCCTGCGCCTGCGCCGGAAGTAGGAGCCCCGGCCGGGCACGGCCCCAGAGCCCGACTCTGCCCGCGCGTTCACCGAGGCGGGCACCCAGGCTGGCCCGCCTCGGCGCCGGCGCGGGATGGGCACGCCCCGAGGCGGCGCTACGCGTCGCCGGCGAGCGCGCCGTCCACGACCGCGCGGACGAACGCCGACGCCTGGCCAGGCTCGGCCGGCACGTCGCCCCAGAACAGCGCGTCCTTGACCGCGCCGACGACCCGCTTCTCGGGGCCCCGCAGCGCGCGGACCGTCGACTGGAAGAGGGCCCCGCGGCGCAGCGCCTCGTCTTTGCGCTCCAGCACAAAGGCCCAGGCTGGGTCGTGCTCGTTCGGCACCGTCCCGTCCAGCACGGCCTCGCGCACCCACTCCTTGAGCATCCCCACGGCCACGCTTTCGGGCAGGCCCAGCTCGCTCTTGATCTCGTCGCCCGAGACCGGCGGCTGCCAGTTGCGCATCCGGTCGCGCGCCTCGACCTCGCGGAACCGAGCCTCGACGCGGTCGAAGCCGGCGAGGTAGCGGCGGACGCGGCGCGCGTTCTTGCTCGTCACGTCGGCGCGCACCAACAGCATCAGGTCGTCGATGTCGTCGCCGGCGTCCATCAGCAACCGGCGGACGGCCGAGTCGGTGACCTCGGCGTCGACGAGCGCAGCCGGGCGGTGGTGCAGCCGGACGACGGTCTGGACGAAGTCGAGCGGGTCGCCCAGCGGCAGGCGCAGGCGGCGGAACACCTCCGGGATGATCGTCCGCGGGCCGACGTCCTCGTGGCCGTGGAACGTCCAGCCGGTGCCCGGCTCGTAGCGCTTGGTGACCGCCTTGCCGACGTCGTGCAAGAGCGCCGCCCAGCGCAGCCACAGGTCGTAGCCGGCCGCGCGGTCGGACACGCCCACGCCGCGCTGCAGGTGCGCCAGGTTGTCGACCACCTCCAGGGTGTGCCACAGGTTGTCTTTGTGCGCCCGGCCTCCAACCTCCTCGACGCCCGCCAGCACGGTCACCTCGGGCAGCACGCGCTCCAGGATCCCGGTCCGGAACAGCACGCCCAAACCGGCCGACGGCACCGGCGCGGCGAGCAGCTTGGACAGTTCGTCGGTGACGCGCTCGGCGCTCACGATGTCGATGCGGGCTGCGTGCTGGCCCATCGCCTCGACGGCCTCGGGCACGACCTCGAAGCCGAGTTGGGCGGCGAACCGGGCCGCGCGCAGCATCCGCAGCGGGTCGTCCTGAAAGGTGGTGCCGGGGTCGAGCGGCGTGCGCAGGCGGCGGGCGTCGAGATCGGCCAGGCCGCCGAAGGCGTCGGTGACGTGGGCGAACGTGGCGCTGTTGAGCGACGCCGCCAGGGCGTTGACGGTAAAGTCGCGCCGGGCCAGGTCTTGGGCCAGTGTGCCGTCCTCGACGATGGGCTTGCGGCTGTCCGCGCGGTAGCTCTCGCGCCGGGCGCCGACGAACTCGACGGCCAGCCGCTCGGGGACGGCGTCGGAGCCCGAGATCTCCGCCAGCCGCTCGCCCGGGATCGTGACGGCGGCCGTGCCGAAGGCGGCGTAGACGGCGGGCGGCTTGACGCCGAGCGCCTGGGCGACGGCGCGCGCGAGCGCGACCCCGCTTCCCGGCCCAACCGCCACCACGTCCAGGTCCGTCGTGAGGCGCCCCAACAGAGCGTCGCGCACGGCCCCGCCGACGAGGTACGCCTCCAGCCCCAGGCGGTCGGCCTCGGCGCCCAGGCGGCGCAGGACGGGGACAAAGGGGAGCGGGGCGGTCACGAGAGCAAGGTCGCGGAGGGAGTGTCGTTCAGCCCCGCGCGGCGGAGGCACCGTGCGGCCCGCGCCGCGACCGAGGCGGGCCGCCTCGGCGGCTTGGTGGCCAGCCTCAAGGGGGCCAGCCTGGGCGCGCGTCGGGGTCGGCTAGCGCTCGCCGCCGGGCGTCGTCCCGCTAGTTGCCGGGGGCACGCTCAGGCCGCGGCGCTCCATCTCGGCCATCATGGCGTCGATCTGGCGCTGCTGCTGGCTCAGGCGGCGCTCCCACTCCTGCAGGTCAGCGAGCGTCTCGGCGATGGCCGCCTCGCGGATTTCGAAGGGCGCCATCTCGTAGTAGTCGCGGTCCTCGAAGTAGCCCCGGAACAGGAAGTTGTGCTTGAGCGCCTCCATGTTCTCCGAAAAGCGGAACGCGCCCAGGTTGGCCCAGCCGGCCGCCTGGTTGAAGCGGTCCGTGATGGCGCGGATGTCGGCGGAGACGGTCTGGAGTTGGGCCGCGCCCTCCTGCAACTGGGCCGCCGTGGCCAGGAACGTGGTGTACACGTCGTCCTCGTTCAGGAAGCGCGCGACCGTCCCGTTCCCGGTGTTGACCTTGGCCAGGATCTGGTCGACGCCGCGCGAGGCGTTCTCGGCGACGGCCACCAGCTCGTCCGCCCGGGCGGTAAAGCCGCGCAGCGTCAGCTGGGCCTCGCCGACGGTCGCGTTCATGGTGTTGGCCGTGGCGACAGTCGCGTCGTAAAGCTCCTCGTCGTACAAGAACCGGCCGAGCGTGCCCTGGCCCGTCCGCACGTCGGTCATGATGCCGGCCAGCGCGACCGTGACCGAGTCGAACCGGGCGACGGACTCGAACAGGCGGTCCGAGACGGCCGACAGCGCGAACGGGTCGACGCCCTCGATCCGGCCGTTGTCGGCCACGGCGGGCCGGTTGGGGCTGCCGTCGGTCAGCGACACGATCACCTCGCCGACCAGGCCGTCGGTCTGGATCAGCGCCCGGCTGTCCTCGCGGATCAGGTGCCGCGCCTTTTCCTGGATGTTCATCCGCACCGTGATCGGGTCGCCGGGGACCGCCGGAAGCGAGACCGCGGCCACGGACCCGACCTGGATGCCGTTGTAGAGCACGTTGGCGCCGGGCTTGAGGCCGGACACCTCGCTAAAGTTGGCGTTGACCGAGACCTGACTCCCGAAGATGTTCTCCTGGCTGCCGATCACAAACATGAAGCCGATGCCCACGAGGAGCGCCAGCAGGATCACGAGGCCGAGGCGGGCTTGACGGGTCATGTGTGGAAGCTACGTGCGGGAGCGTCGGAACGGGCCGGGCGACGCCGACGTGCCCGGCTAGGCGTGGCCGTAGGCGTCGGTGCCCTGGAAAAACTCCTGCAGCGCCGGGTGCTTCGAGCCGCGGACCTCGGCGAGCGTGCCCGCCTCGACGATCTCGCCGTCGAGCAGAAAGTGGGCGCGGTCGGTGATGATCTCGGCCGCCAACAGGTCGTGCGTGATCGCGATCGACGAGATGCCGCGCGTGTCGCGCAGCTTGACGATCAGCTCGGAGACGACGCGCACCGAGACCGGGTCGAGGCCCGTCGTGGGCTCGTCGTACAGGATGATGTCGGGCCGCAGGATCAGCGTCCGCGCCAGGCCGATGCGCTTTTTCTGGCCGCCCGACAGCTCGGCCGGGTACTGGTCGCGCGTGCCGGGCAGGTTCACGTCCTCCAGCGACTCCATGATCAGGTCGTCCTTCTCGTCGGACGTCAGCGTGGTCAGGCGGTCCAGGAAAAAGCGCATGTTGCCGTAGACCGTCATCGAGTCGAACAGGGCGCCGCCCTGGAACAGGTAGCCCAGGCGCGTCCGCTTGGCGTCGAGCTGCTCCTGGTCCATCAGGTCCAGCCGCTCGCCCAGCACCCAGACCTCGCCCTTGTCCGGCGCCAGCAGCCCGACGATGTGCTTGGTGAGCACGCTCTTGCCCGTCCCCGAGCCGCCCAGCACGACCGCCGACGTGCCGCGCTCGACGGTCAGGTTGATGCCCTTGAGGATTTTCTTGGGCCCGAAGCCTTTGTACACCTCGCGCATGTCGACCACGACGTGGTCCGGCGGGGCCGGCGAGTTGCCCGTGACCGGCCCCGCCTCGGGATCGACGAGGTGGGGTTCGCCGGCTAGCTCGCCCGGCACGCCCGAGGCGGGCGCGCCCGTCGGGTCGCTGGCCGGGGTCGCGAGGCCGTCGTCGGAGAGCGGGTGCGGTCCGTCCGGGCCGAGGGCGTCCGGGTCGGAGGCGTGGCGGCGGGCGGCGGCGCGCTTGGACAGTCGGGACATGGCTAGGCCCCGTCGGAGATGTCGCCGAAGATCATGATCGAGGCGCGCACGATCACCACGTCCGAGATCAGGATGAGCAGGCTCGAGATCACGACCGACTGCATGGCCGCCCGGCCCACCTCGCGTGTGCCGCCGCGCACGTTGTAGCCCAGGTAGCAGCTCACGATGCCGACGATAAAGCCGAAGATGGACGTTTTCATGGTGTCCACGACCACGTCCTCGAACCGCAGCGAGTCGAACGCGGTCGCGATAAACACGCGCACGTCCATGCCGCCGGCCAAGGTCGCCTCCAGGTAGCCACCCGTCAGCGCCAGGATGTCGGTGAGCAAGGTCATGATGGGAAACATGATCACGCACGCCAGCACGCGCGTCACGACGAGGTAGTGGAACGGCTTCAGGGCCGCCACCTCCAGGGCGTCGATCTGCTCGGTGACCTTCATCGACCCGAGTTCTGCGCCCATGCCCGCGCCGAGGCGGCCGGCCAGCACGAGCGCCGTTAGGACAGGCCCGATCTCTTTGATCACCGACAGCGCCAGCATGGACGGCAGAAAGCTCTCGGCGCCGAACCGCGCCAGCGTGCCTCGGCTCTGCATCGCCAGCACGATCCCGATGGAAAAGCCGACGACGCCGGTCAGGACGAAGCTTTTGGTGCCCACCTCGTCCATCTGCACGAGCAGCTCCTTAAACTCGAATGGGCGGCGCCAGAACCGGGAAAAGAAGCGCCCGATAAAGCTGAACAGCCCGCCCGCCTCGGCAAAGAACGCCTCGCCTGGAACGGACTGCGCCCGCGCCTCCTCCTTGCGCACCTCGACCTTGCGCTCGGTCTCCTTGTCCTGCAGGATCTTTTCGTTCTGCCGCGCGCGGCGGGACTGGCGCAGCCGCTGGGTGAGCGAGTCGGTCGGCAGGGTTTCCATGGGCGGAAGGTAGGCCTACCAGGTGCGCTCGAAGCCGACGCCGCCGCCCAGCCCGCGCTGCCCGCTAAACTCGGACTGCGCGCTGAGCCACTCCAGCAGCTGGTAGTCCAGCCCCAGCACGATCGGCAGCCCTTGCTCGCCCTGCGTGGTGCCGCCGATGGGCACGATAAAGCCCGCCGTCCAAAACGCCCGGCTGGACAGGTAGTCCCCGACCTTGACGATCAGGTCGTTGCCTTCGTACTCGATCTGGGCCGTCTCGAAGCCGAGCCCCTTGCCGGCGCCTTCGATGATGCTCGACGCGCGGCCCAGCAGGACGCCGCTGGCCAGTCCCGTCGCGGCGCTCGCCCCGAACACGTCGTCGGCCAAGCGGCCGGTCGCGATCAGCGACACGATGTCGGCCTGCTCCATCGCGGGGTTGGCCGAGAAGCGGATGGCCAGGTCCTGGTCGAAGCGGCCCGTGACGCCGAGCGTGATCGTGGCCGACGACTGGCCGGCCACCGAGCCGGCCAGCTTGACGTCCAGCTCGGCGTCGAGGTTGACGCGGGCGCCGAGCGGGTCGCCGTTGAACACGACGCGGCCGGACTGGATGTCGAACTGGCGGCTCAGCGTCTCGACCGAGCCGCGCACCAGGTCCACGGTGCCGAACAGCTGGCTGCCCTCGGCGAACGCCGGCTTGCGGGCGTCGATGTCGCCCTCGAACTCGACGTCGAACGGCAGGCCGTTGGTGGACCGCAGCCAGACGTTGCGCCGGATCTGGACCGACAGGTTGTAGTCGAGCGCGTCGGTAAAGCGGTTCACGACCGTGTCGCGCTCGCTGATGACGCGCCCGAAGCGCGCCTCGACCTCGCGCAGCTGGGCGTCGGTCAGGGTGACCTCCTTGAGGTCCGGCGGCACCAACTCGTTCGTCAGGTAGATGTCGCCCTGGGCCAGCACGACCGCCCCGCGCAGGACGGGCCGGTCCAGCGTCCCCGTCAGGCGCAGAGGCTCCGAGCCCCGGTCCAACGTCAGCTCCTGGAACGTCCGGGTGTCCATCGCCACGAACTCGCGCGGCGTGATGGTCAGGTCCAGCTCGCCGACCGACAGCTCGCGCAGGCGGATGCTGCCCGTGACGTCGAGCGCCGTCCGCCCGGCCTCGTCCAGGATGCGGATGTCCTCGATCACGATGCGGTCGTTCTGGAACGTCAGGTCGGCCGAGATGGGCGAGTAGACGCGGCCGGTCGCGGCCACGCCGAGCGTGCCGTTCGTGAGCGTGGCGACGCCGTCCAGGCGCGGCGCGGCCTGGGTGCCGGCCACCTGAAGGTTGAGGCGCAGCGTGCCCCCCAAGTCGGTGTAGGTGCGGTCGTCCAGGAACGGCCGCGCCCAGCCGATGGGGAACGCGTCGGCGCGGGCGCGCAGGGCCACCTCGGCGTCGTCGTCGACCGGCTGGCTGCCCTGGGCGAGCGAGAACTGCATTGGCACGGCGCCGTCGATCGTCAGCGTCTCGCCGTCGACGTGGGTAAGCGTGGCGTCGATGGCGAGCTGACCGGCGGCGTAGTCTACGTCGGCGCGCAGCGCGCCGACGGTCGTGCCGCGCGAGGTAAAGTCGTCGAGCGTGACGGTGCCGTCGATGAGCGGCGCCTGGGCCGGGCCGCTGAGCGCGAGCGTGGCCGAGAGGTTTCCGCCCAAGGCTTCCAGGCCCGCCAGGTCGCTCAGCGTCTCGATGGCCAGGTTCTCGACGGTCACGATCATGTTCTGATCGCCGTCCAGGTCAATCACGCCGTCGGCCGCGACCTGCTGCCCGCCCGACTCGGACGCGATCAGCAGGCGGCGCACGTCGATCACGCCGTCCTCGACCGAGATCTCGGTGGGCTGGAGCAGCTGCCACGTCGAGCCGTCGAGCAGCAACGTGCCGCGTTCGAGCTGGATGCCGTTCGTGACCACGTCGACGCGCGCCGAGACGGCCAGCTCGCGCCGCGAGTCCACGATCACCGAGCCGTCGACGAGCAGGTCTCCGCCGTCGGTCGAGATCGTGACGTCGCCGCGGTTGACGGTCAGCGTGCCGCGCGTCAAGACGTCGAACGAGGCCGTGGCTGCGCCGCTCAGGGCGGCAAAGCCGAGCGAGTCGGCCAGGGCGCGGTCCCAGGCGGCGTTGACGCTGCCGTCCAGCCCCGTCACGGCGATCTCGCCCACGACCAGCTGCCGCGCCTGGGCGCTCCCGATGATCTGGATGGGCGCGCCGGGCTGGGCGCGCGCGTTGAGCGAGAACGTGGCCGTCTCCAGGCCCAGCGTCTCCTCGCTCAGGCTGGCAAGCGGCGCCAGGCTGGTGACGGCGCCTTCCAGGCGGAAGTCGCTCGCGGCGCTCGCGTCGAACAGCGCCAGCGTGCCGCCGCCGGTGGCGCGCGCCAGGTCGCTCTCGAACAGCAGCGTGTCCACGCGCACGACGCCGTCGGCGAGCGCGAAGCGCGCCGAGACCGTGTCCACGGCGACCGGCCCAACGCGCGAGCCGGTCCCCTGGACGGACCCGCCGAGCGTCATGGTCGCCGGGTCGGTGCCCTGCCCCATCACGTCGAACACGAGCGAGAGCAGGACCGGCTGGTCGGGCGGCAGGTCCAGCAGCGTGCCCACGTCGAGCGCCTCGGTGCGGCCCCGCAGCGAGTAGCTGGGCGTCTCGGCAAACGGGCGCCCCTGGAACGTGGCGATCAGGCGGCCGTCGAGGCCGTCGGCGCCGATCACGGACAGGTTGGCGGTGCCGCCGAGGGCGCCGCCGGCGAGGTCGAAGGTGATCTGGCCGCCGTCGATCTCGGCGTCGTTGACGCGCGACGGGCGCAGCGACAGGGTGCCCGAAGCGTTCGCCGAGGCGGGGTCAGCCAGGCCCGCGAGGCGGCCCGAGAAGCAGCCCGACAGGTCGGTGCGCGGAGCCGCCTCGGCAAAGTCCGACAGGTCGAGGTCGCGGAAGCAGGTGCCGTCGAAGGCGAACGACTGCGACGCGTCGAAGGGGCGCCCGGAGAGCGCCAGGTCGAACCCACCTTGTGGCGTCTCCAGAGTGCCGTTGACGGTCAGGAAGCCCGCGTTGAGCGTTACCGCGAGGTCGGCGCCGTCGATCTGGCGCTCGCCGTAGAACCCGGGCTCGGTGATCGCGACCTGGGCGTCGAGGGCCATCGTGGTGGGGTCCAGGCCCGCGCCACTCGCCACATAGGTGCCCGTCAGGTTGCTGTAGCGCTCGGGGATGCCCTGCACCTCGGCCAGGTCCAGGTTTTGCATGGTGCCGCGCAGGTTGAACGCCAGCGGCTGCTGGAACGGCCGCGCGGTCCCGACGGCCGTGATCTGGCCGCCGGCTCCCAGGTCCAGGTCGGCGTCGATCTGGGCGACGCCGCCGCGCAACTCGACCGCCAGGTCGGCCGCGGCGAGGTCGTAGGTGCCGTAGCGCGAGTTCTGGAGCTGGGCCGTCAGGTCGATGGGCGCCTGGCGCACGTCGAGGCCCTGGCCGGACAGCGTGAACGCACCCGTCAGGTCGCTCTCCTGGGCCGGGTTGCCCGTCAGCGCGGCCAGGTTGAGGCCGTACGCTTGCCCCTGCTGGACGTTGTAGCGCAAGGGCTGGCCGAGCGTGAGCGTGCCGTCGGCGACGATGCGGCCGTCGCCGGCGGGCAGCGTCGCGTCCGCGTCGAACGCGATCGTGCCGCGGTCGATGACGGCCTCGGCCTGGAGCGCGTCGAAGCGCAAGCGGCGGTTGGGGAGGCCCAGGTCGACGCGGCTCAGGTCGAGCGCGGCCGTGCCGCGGAAGGCGTCCAGGCTGGCGCCCTGCCCCTCGACGGCGAAGTCTCCCGCGAACGCGTCCGTCCGGCCGGAGCCGGGCAGCAGCAGCCCCAGGTCCAGGTCGCGCGCCGTGCCCGAGACCTCGAACGTGGGCACGTCGTCGAACGGACGCGCCCGGCCTTCGGCCACGAGCGAGGCGCCGGGCAGCGACCCGTCCACGTCGAACGAGACGCGGCCGGCCGCGAACGACCCGGCAAGCGCCAACCGGTCGATCCGGCGGCCGCCCACGCGCGACTCCGTCAGGTCGACGGTGAACGGGCCGCTCAGGGTCTTGAGCGTCGTGCCGCGCAGGTTGAGCGCCAAGTCGCCGGTGACCGAGGCCGCGAGCGCCGGGTTGCGCGTCAACACCGACGGGTCGAAGCGCCGCAGCGTGCCCTCGGCTTGGTAGCGGACCGGCCCCTCGGGGTCGCGCGAGAACTCGCCGTCGAGCGAGATCGTGGCCTCGGCGAGCGTGCCGGCCAGCGACGCGGTGAGCAGGTTGCCGTCGGAGTCGGCGCGCAGTTGCAGGCGCGGGTCGCCGTAGAGCGCGACGCCGGCAAAGGCCCGGGCGTCCTCGAGCGCGACCGGATCGGCGACCAGGAGGGCATCGAACACGGGCAGCGTGCCGTCGGAGGTGAACGTCAGCCGAGCGTTGCCCGTGACGTCGGTCCCGGCCCGGCTGGTGACCGCCAGGTCGCGCAGCATCAGGTCCTGCGTGGAAAAGCGGCCGGCGCCGGCGACGGCCAGCTCGCCCCGGCCGAACGGCGCGAGCGCCCGCATCCGCATCGACTCGATGTCTCCGGACAGGCTGTCGCCTTGCTGGCGAAAGCCGCGGACGACCGCGTCGAGGTTGCGGACCGTGTGGACCGAGTCGCGGCCGTCGGCGCGGTACCAGTGGACCTCGGCGAGCCCTCGGCGCACGGCGACCTGGTCCAGCAAGACGGTGAACGTGCCCGGCTGCTTGTCGTCGGCCGGCTTGAACAGCCCGGCCACGTTGAACGTGCTGTCGGGGCGCTGCCGCACGATCACGCGCGGCCCGCCCACGTAGAGCTGGCTCGCGGAGAACGTCTTGCTCAAGAGCGTCCGCAGGTTGTAGTCCACCAAGACCGTGTCCACGGCGACCAGGGTCTCGCCGTCGCGCTCGACGGTCAGGCCCGTCAGCCGGGCGCCCGTCAGGAAGTTGCCGTCCAGGGTCTGGACCGAGATCTGGGCGTCGTCGGCGAACACCTTGGCGATCTGCTCCACCACGATCCCGCGCGCGAACGACTGCCCGGCGCCCGTCTGGAGGTAGACCAGCACGCCCACCACGAGCAGCGTCAGCGCCAGCACGATGCCGGCCGCGACCTTGCCGACGCGCCGGCCGCGCCGGTGGCCAGCCACGCCCGCCTCGGCGGGGCCGTCGCCGAGGCGGGCCGCGTCGGTCGAGGAGTCGGGGGTGGGGTCGAGAGGCACGAGGCCGGTAACGGGAGAAGGGGCGGGAAGGTCTGTGAGCCTAGAACGTCTGGCCGATCGAGATGTGAAACTGAAGCCGGCCTGCAATCGGCCGCTTCTCGATGTCATCGGGGTTGAAGTCGACGCCGTTCAGCCGGGCGTCGACGTAGCCCGGCGTCGTGTCGGGCGCCGAGCCGACGCCGCCGAAGCAGACGGCGGGCTTGGCGTCGTAGATCGAGCTTCCGCAGTACACGCGTGCCGGGTCGCGCAGGTCGAGGTAGGACGGGTTGATCTTGACGCCGATGCCCAGCGACACGAACCCGACCGGCGTGAGGTACTGGATGCTGGCGCCGGTGCCGACTCGGAGGCCGCCCTCCTGCTCCAGCCGGTCGGCCAGCGTCGAGTCGGCCGTCGCACCGCCGGCCCGGATCAGGCCGGCCGTGGCCGCGGCGGCCGGTCCCCAGACGCCGCCCGCGTCCAGGAACACGTTGGCGCCCCACTGCGGCCCCAGCGGCAGCGGCAGGTTGAGCTGGAGCGACGCCGAGACTTTGAACTCGCCCCCGACACCGACGTAGTTGACGTCGCGCGGGCTCGTGATCTGGCTCGGGTCCGGGATCTCGCCTGGCGTCTGGACCGGCGGCGTGATCGAGAACGTCTTGGGCCCCAGCCGTGCGGCCGCCCAGCCGCGCACGTCGGCTGTGCCGCCGGCGTAGAACAGCTGGTCGCGCAGCAGGATGTAGTCGCCCACGGCGTCGGTCGAGGTGTCCCCGAGCGGCCGGATGGTGCCCACCGTGGCCCGGGCCACCACGCCGACTCGGGTGCGCACCGGCACCGTCACCGAGCCCGCCAGCCGGGCGCGGGCGTACGTCACGCCGCCGCCCGACAACGCCAGCGACGGCCGCAGCACGAAGCCACGCGTCGGCTGGAGCGTGTTGTCGAGTTGGCCGTAGACCACGTCGACGCTCGCGATGCCCGTCGTGGCGCGCAGCGAGTCGGGCAGGAACGCGCCGGGCGGCGAGGCGAAGCGCCCCACGTCGAGCAGCCGAATGCCCAGCCCGCGCGACAGGTCGCGGCGCCGGCCCGTGAACCCGAGCGCCGCCGTCTTGAGCGGCGCCAGCGTCAGCAGGAGCGCGTTCGAGAACTCCAGCGTCGTGCTCGACTCGATCTCGTCGTCGCGCACGCGGTACGACGGCTGCGACGTGTAGGACAGCCGCCGGTCCAACACGTAGGGCTGGCGGAACGGGAGCGAGACGCGGAAGTCGCGGATCGGGCCGCCCGTCACCGACCGCTGGGTCTGGGCGCCGCCCAGCGAGATGTCGGGCTGCCCCGTGCGCCACTCGAAGTCGGCGCCCAGCTGGCGGGCGCCGCCGAACGCGTTGCGGTGCGTCGCCGAGCCCCGGAGCGTCAGCCCGCCCTCGGAGAAGTACCCCGCAAACCCATTCACGATGCGCGACGGCCCCCGCCGCACGCGCGCGACCACGTCCACGAGCGTGTCCCCGCGGGCCGCCTCGGGCGCCACGTTGACCAGGGCGAGCTGGAACAGGCCCAGCCCGAAGATCTCGCGCTGGCCCTCGCTCAGCGCCGACGCGTCGAACAGGTCGCCGGCCGCGATGGGGATCTCGCGCGTGACCACGGACCGCGCCAGCGACGAGTCGCCCTCGACCCGCACCTGGCGCACCTGGACGCGGTCGCCCACGTTGACCTTGACGCGCACGTCGGCGCGCAAGCCGGTCGAGTCCGGAAACTGCTCGGCGCCGGCATCGGCCCAGGCGTAGCCGCGGTTGCGGAGCCAGCTTACGGTTTGGCCCTGGAGCTGGACGAGCGCGAACAGGTCCAGGCGGTCGCCCGAGCGCACGGCGGTGCGGTCGGTAAACCGCTCCCAGTCCTCGCGGAGGCCCGGCGGCAGCACGGCGGTAACGTCGGACTGGCCGGGCCCGCGAAAGACGACGTCGCCGATCACGAGCGGCGGGCCCTCGTCCACCAGGAACGTCACGTCGACGGTGTTGCTGGCGGTGTCCAGCACCACGTCGTAGTCGACCTCGGCGCGGGGGAAGCCACTCGTCTCGTAGTAGCGCGTCAGCCGGACCACGTCGCGCGCCAGCTCGATGGGGTTGAACGGGTAGACGTCGCTGCCGCCGCCGGCCAGCACACGCACCAGCTTGCCGGGGCGCGCCACGGTCGCGATCTGCAGCTCCAGGTCCTGGACGAACAGCGTCTGGCCGCCCTCGAAGTCGAAGCTCAGCGACGCGACCGTCGTCTCGTCGTTGACAAGCGTCAGCGGCACCTGCGCCCGAGCAGGCACGGCGAGGACAACCAGGAGAAGGAGGAGGCGAGGTGCGTGCACCATGCGGCAGTGGGAACGCAGCGAAGCTAGCCTCCGCCGGGGCGCGGTCATGGTGAAGGCGCCACGGCATCCGCGCCGATCGCTCCGTCGCCCCCTGCCTGCCCAGACGCCGGAGGCTCGGCGACTCTGGGCACTTCTGCCAAGCCGGACGCCTCCGGTCCAGGCGATTCGCTCGGCGCGACCGGACTGCCCTCAGCCGGACGGCCCTCAGCCGGACTGCCTTCGGCCGAGCGGGCTTCTGCCAGACTGGCCTCGACTGGGTGGATCTCAGCCGGACGGCCCCCAGCCGGACGGCCCTCGGCCGGGCCCGGGTCTTCCGCCTCGGGCCCGAGGCGGGCAGAGTCGGGGGCGGCGGAGCCGGCGTCGGGCGCGGTCTCGGTGCTGGCGGTGGGGTCCGGGCGAGCGGCGGTCTCGACGGCCTCGGCCTCGAACCGCTCGCGGTGGCGGCGCAGCGATCCCATCCGCGACCACAGCGAGCGCAGGCGCGACCGGCGCGGGCGGTGGCGCTTCTCGTAGAGCGAGGCCACCACGGCGCCCACGATCAGGATTAGGCCCGACAGGTAAACCCAGAACACGAACGCCAGGATCAGGCCGAACACGCCGCCCAGGCCCTCGGCCTGGTCGGCGTACTGGTCGAAGTCGGCGACGTGGGTGGCGTAGAGCGCGAACCCGTTTTTGGCGATCTCGAACAGCAGCGCCGCCGAGGCCGCGCCCCAGGTCGCCGCCCGCCACGGCGGGTGCGGGCGCGGCACGAAGTAGTAGAGCTGGGCCAGCATCCCGACCGTCAGGATGTAGGGCACCACGAGCGTAACCAGGTGGAGCATCCCGCTCGTGACCGCGCTCACGGCGGCCGCGTCCAGCCCCAGGTTGGACGCCAGCGCGCCGCTCCGGGCACTCACGACGCGCGTGCCGCCCGTGATGGCGAACGACAGCAGGAACAGGCTGCCCACCTGGGCCATCATCCGCAAGTCGAACAGGTAGCCGCCCACGATCTTGCGCATCCGGTGGCGGCTCTCCCCCATCGCCGCGCCGACGACGTAGCGCAGCGTGGCGAACAGCGTGATGACGGTAAACAGGAACGCCGCGGCACCAAACACGGTGATGTCCACGGAGGCGCCCTGGAGCGCCAGCATCAGCTCGACGAGCCCGTCGCTCTGGCTCTGGGGCAGGAACGCGCGCAGAAACCCGGAGACGGTCGTGAACGACTCCTCCTTGCTCACCACCAGGCCGAAGATGCCGGTCGCGAGGACCAGCAGCGGCAGCAGCGTCACGAACGTCTTGAAGGCGACCGCCTGGGCCCACAGGAACACGGGCGCCGTCGAGAACACCTTGAACAGCCCGCCTCCGTAGTACCGGGGGAGGGTCAGGGCCTTGCGAGCGCGACGGGCTACGGTGCGAAGCATGGGAGCTAGAGTACGCCTTCGCGGCGGCCGGAGTCCACCGAGGCCGCCAAGACGCGGTCCCGGCCTACGCGGCGCCGTGGCCGGCGGCTCCCTCCGCCTCGGCTTCGCGCTGGGCAGCCGGGGGTGCTAGCCGGGGGGGCGTCCGCCGGCCGTCTCCGCAACGAGACCGAGGCGGGCTGGGCCGTCGCCTCGCGCGGGCTAGGCCGTCGCCTTGCGGTCCTCGTAGACCGGCGGCGCGCCCTCGGCGATCGTCGCCGTGGTCAGGCGGCACAGCTGGCCGGCGCGGTCCTCGGGCGCCTCGAACATCAGGTCCAGCATGGCCTCCTCCAGCACGGACCGCAGGCCGCGCGCGCCCGTCTTGAGCGCCATCGCCCGGTCCACGACCGCGTCCAGGGCGCCGTCGTCGAGCACCAGGTCCACGCCGTCCATGGCGAACAGCTTCTGGTACTGGCGCACGAGCGCGTTGCGAGGCTCGGTCAGGATGCGGCGCAGGTCGGGCGCGGTGAGCGCGTCGAGCGCCGTCAGGACCGGCAGCCGGCCGATCAGCTCGGGGATGAGGCCGTAGCGCAGCAGGTCGTCGGGCTCGGCGTGGCGGAAGACCGTGGGGTCGGAGGCCTCGAGCCGGCGCGCGCCGGCGTCCTGGGCGAAGCCGATCTGCCCGCTCGACAGCCGGCGCGCGATCTGGGGCGCCAGCCCGTCAAACGCGCCGCCGCAGATAAACAGCACGTTGCGCGTGTCGAACTGGACGAGCGACTGCTCGGGGTGCTTGCGCCCGCCCTTGGGCGGCACGCCGGCGACGGTCCCCTCCAGCATCTTCAAGAGCGCCTGCTGGACGCCCTCGCCCGACACGTCGCGCGTGATCGACGCGTTGTCGCCCCGGCGCGAGAGCTTGTCCACCTCGTCGACGTAGATGATGCCGCGCTCGGCGCGCTCGACGTCGTAGTCGGCCGCCTGGAGCAGGTTGGCCAGGATGCTCTCGACGTCCTCGCCGACATAGCCCGCCTCGGTCAACGCGGTGGCATCCGCGATCGAGAACGGGACGTCCAGGATCTTGGCGAGCGTGCGCGCCAGCAGCGTCTTGCCCGTGCCCGAGGGCCCGAGCAGCAGGATGTTGGACTTTTCCAACTCGACGTCGTCGTAGGCGTGGAGGTACTCCTCGGCCTCGATGCGCTTGTAGTGGTTGTAGACCGCCACCGACAGCGTCCGCTTGGCGATGTCCTGCCCGATCACGTGCTCGTCGAGTTTCGCCTTGAGCTCGCGCGGCGTCATCCGGCGCGGCCGGCCCGACGGCCGGCGCCCCGAGGCGGGCGCGGGCGCGACGTAGGCCTGGAGGTCGCCGCGCACGATCCCCGAGGCGTCGTGGATGCAGCGGTCGCAGATGTAGACCTCCGGCCCAGCCACCATCGAGGTGACCTCGTGGGCGGTGCGGCTGCAGAACGAGCAGCGGATGACGTCGTCGCCGACAGGCATGGGCGTGAGCGGAAGACTGCAGGAATCTATGGCACGCCGCCGTGCCCCCGGCGCCCTCCCCGACCTGTGCCGCCCGCCCGTCTATCTTTGGCGACGCTCTCGCCCCCTGTCCCGTGAAACCAGTCGCCGTGCTCGCGCTCCTGCTGGCCGCAGGCTGCCGCCTGGGCCCCGAGGCGGACGGCCCCAGCCCGACTGCCACCACCGACGGCCTGGAGGCGACCGCCGACTCTGTGCTGGTGGGCCTGCTGGGCCAGTACGCGACCGTCCGCCTGGACGCCGACCTGTCGGGCCTGAGCGACTCGGCGCGCGCCATGCTGCCGCACCTGATCGCAGCGGCGCGCGTCATGGACGAGGTCTACTGGCGCCAAGCCAACGTCGCGCCGCGCGACTCCCTGCTGGCTGGTCTGAGCGAGCCCACTCGGCGCTACGTCGTCATCAACGGAGGGCCCTGGGACCGGCTCGACGGCAACACGCCGTTCCTGCCAGGCGTCCAGGCCAAGCCGCCCGGCGCCGGCTTCTACCCGGCCGACGTCACCACGGACGAGCTGCTCGCGACGGCCGACCTGTACCCGGAGCGCGACCTGACCGGTTTGTACACGCTCGTCCGGCGCGAGGCCTCCGCAGAGGGCGCCGCCAGCGGGGCCCTGGTCTCGGTTCCGTACCACCAGGCGTTCGCCCGCGAGCACGGCCGCGCGGCCGCCCACCTGCGCGCCGCCGCCGACCTGGCCGGCGACGCCGGCCTGGAGCGCTACCTCCGCCTGCGCGCCGACGCGCTTCTGACCGACGACTACCGCGCCTCGGACCTTGCCTGGCTCGACATGCGGACGAACGCGGTCGACATCGTCATCGGGCCCATCGAGACGTACGAGGACGCGCTGGCGGGCTTCAAGGCGGCCCACGAAGCGTTCGTGCTCGTCAAGGACCAAGCCTGGAGCGACCGGCTGGCAGGCTACGCGCGCCTGCTCCCCGACCTGCAGGCCGGCCTCCCGGTCGCGGACATCTACAAGGCCGAGACGCCCGGCGCCGACGCCGACCTGGGCGCCTACGACGTGATCTTCGTGGCCGGCGACGCGAACGTGGGCTCCAAGACCATCGCCATCAACCTGCCCAACGACGAGTCGGTGCAGCTCGAAAAGGGATCGCGGCGCTTGCAGCTCAAAAACGTCATGCGGGCCAAGTTCGACCGCATCCTGGCACCCATCGCTGGCGTCGTGCTCCCCGACGACCAGCGCGACCTGGTGACGTTCCCCGCGTTTTTCGGCAACACCATGTTCCACGAGGTCGCGCACGGGCTGGGCGTCAAAGAGACCGTCACCGGCCAGGGGACCGTCCGCGAGGCGTTGCAGGACCGGGCCTCGGCGCTGGAGGAGGGCAAGGCCGATGTGCTGGGGCTCTACATGGTGCAGCAGCTGATCGCGCGCGGCGAGTGGGACCAGGCGACGCTGGAGCAGCACCAGGTCACGTTTGTGGCCTCCATCTTCCGGTCGATCCGGTTTGGGGCGTCGAGCGCGCACGGCCGGGCCAACCTGGTCCGCTTCAACGTCTTTCGGGAGATGGGCGCCATCGTGCCCGAAGACGGGCCCGACGGGCCGGTCTGGCGCGTGCAGACCGCGGCCATGCCGGAGGCGGTCCGGGCGCTCGCCGAGCGACTCCTGACGCTGCAGGGCGACGGCGACTACGGCGCCGTGGACGCCTTTGTGCAGCAGTACGGCCGGGCGACGCCCGCGCTCACCGCCAGCCTCGACCGCGTCGCCGAGGCGGGCATCCCCGTCGACGTGGTGTACGAGCAGGGCGAGCGCGTGCTGGGCCTGGAACCCGCCGCGCCGCTCCCCCCGGCCGCCTCGGCGCCCGCCTCGGGCACCCGGACGCCCTGACCGCGGCGGCCGCGCCTGGACGCCGCCGCGCGGGCCGCGAGCCGGCCAGCGCGCCTAGGGACGCACGGCCAGCCCGAAGCGGACGAACACGTCGGCGTCGCGGTCGCGCCAGAACTGGGCGTCGCCGTAGAACCGCAGCGCGACCCCGCGCGCAGGCTCGATCTCGACGCCGGCCCGGACGCCCGGCCCTTCGTACAGGTCGCCCGCCAGAAAGGGCGCGCGGCCATCCGCCGGAACCGTGCCTAGGCGGACGTCGCCGCCCACGTTCGTCACCGCGCCTG
The DNA here is from genome assembly GCA_963757585.1 of Rubricoccaceae bacterium. Classification (GTDB taxonomy): domain Bacteria; phylum Bacteroidota; class Rhodothermia; order Rhodothermales; family Rubricoccaceae; genus Rubrivirga. Next base: position 695,772 of record CAVWRT010000005.1, on the reverse strand, counting down.
CCTCGTCGACCGGGTTGCGGCCTTTGCGGACCCAGCGGCCCGACACCGTGGCCCGAGCGCGCAGCGGCAACCAGGTCTCCGCCCCCAGCAGGAGTTGGTCGGCGTTGGGGCCGAGGGGGTGGCCCAGGCCAAAGTCGTTGTGGGTGTAGGAGTTGAAAAAGTCTCCGTCTTGCCTGAACCGGTGCGTGTACGTGTACGGCTCGATGCGGACGTACTCCCCGAACGCCGTCACCGGGGCGCGGGGAACCGACGCTCGGAAGCCCGTCTGGATGGACCACTTGTTGCCGTAGCTCCCCTGCCCCAGCGTGGTCGTCGAGAGGTCGTCGACGAGCCAGGTGAAGTAGCCCTCGACGCCCTTCAGCGGCCGCACCGTGGTCTCCAGCGAGAACAGCGTGTTGTCGCGGTCGTAGAGCGCGTGCTCCGCCGCCTTGACGGGGTACAGAGGGTTGAGGTAGGCGATCTCCGGCCCGCGACGGCCGTAGACCACCATGCCCGTGTAGGCCCAGGTCCACCAGCCCGTCGGCTGCACCTCGAACCGGTGCATGGCGAGGTAGCGCTGGGGCGCGTCCAGAAAGTTGTCGCCGTTCTCCAGCGACACGTTTCGCGAGCGGCTGCTCAGCGCCGCGTGGACCGACTGCAGCGTGACGCTGCGGGTTTGCAAGCCCAGCCGCACGACCGGCAGGTAGTCCGCGTTGTCGCCCAGCACCACGGGCGCCTGGGCGCTGGCGCCGTAGCGCAGGCGCTGGTTGGCGATCTCGGCCGAAAACGGCCCGCCCACGATGCGTGCCGACGCGCTGGTCCGGTCGAACGCGCCGTTGACGTTGTCCGGGTCGCGCGACACGTAGTAGATCGAGCGGAACTCGGGGTCGGCCGACAGCACCCGGGTGTCGCCCGTCGTGTGGAAGCCGGAGATCGTGCTGGTGTAGAGGCCCACGCGGTTGCGCCAGCTGGCCTCGAAGGTGAGCCGCGCGCTCCGGGCCAGGCCGCCGGGCCGGAGGTCCTGGCTTGCCCCGCGCCCTTCGGCCACGCCCTCGCCCCAGATGGACACCCGCCACGTGCTGTCGCGGACGTAGGCGAACGTGCGCTCGGCGTCCGGGTCGGTGATGCGCGCCTGCCCGTCGCCGACGTAGCTGTGGATCCGGCTCAGCGGCTCGAACATCTCGCGGCGGAACTGGTCGAGCCAGTAGCGGCCGGACGCGCCGAGCTGCTCCGACCGCGCCGACAGCGAGTCGAGGTGCTGCTGGACCGTGGCGCGGTCGTAGGGGAGGGTTTCGTGGCGGTACTCGGGCAGCGCGCCCGCGACGCGCTGGGTGACCAGCCAGTCGTAGACGCGGTGCTCGGCCGGGACGATCGTCGGCTGAGCCGCGGCGGCGGTGGCAGAGAGCAGGGCGAGCAGGACGGCACGGCGCATGGACGAAGGTAGAGAGGCCGGCGAGCCCTCCGCTCGCCCCGTGCGGGCCCTTCGGCGTGCATCCGCGGCGCGCGGGCATGTAGCGGCCGCGTCGCGCGGCGGTCGCGGTGCAGGGCCCGGACGCCAACGGCTCGGTGGCCCCGGCGTCTCGGCGCGCGAGTGGCCCTCCGGCAGCGCCCCGCCCGGAGCCCGAGTGCGCCAGAGCCCAGTTGCCCAGGAGCCCGAGTGCCCAGGAGCCCGAGTGCCCAGGAGCCCGAGTGCCCAGGAGCCCGAGTGCGCCGTAGCCCAGTTGCCCCGTAGCCACGATTGCACAGCCGGACGGAGTCCGGAGCCGGCAACCCTCTCTAGCTTGCGACCTTGCCCTCCGCCTATGCGCCTCGACCAGCTTACCGTCGCCGTCCCCACCAAGGACGAGGCGGACAACATCGGCCCGTTCCTCGACAGCCTCGACGCCCGCGTCGCGCTGATCGTGGTGGACGCGAGCGCCGACGACACGCGCGACCTGATCCGCCAGCGGCGGCCGTCGGCGGTCGTGATCGAGGACGGCGGCACGATCCCCCAAGCGCGCCAGATCGCGCTGGACCGCGCCGAGACCGAGTGGGTCCTGTTCACCGACGCCGACATGACGTTCGGCGGCGACTACTGGGAGCGCTGGCAGGCCCTCGACCTCGGGCCCGAGGTGGGCGCCGTCCAGGGCGCCAAGCTCTCGGCCGACGAGCACTACCGGACCTACTACCAGCTGTTCTCGCTCGGCATCCGCGTCATGTCGTGGCTGACCGTCCCGGCGGGCTCGGGCTCCAACATGCTGTTCCGCCGCGCGGCGCTCCGGGGCGTGGGCGGCTTCGACCCGGCGCTGACGGCCAACGAGGACATCTACGCGCTGTGGAGCGTGCGCCGGGCGGGCTGGCGGGTGACGTACGCCGGCGGGCTCAAGGTCTACGAGCGCGACCACCGCCGGCTGGAGCAGGGCCGGCTGAAAAAGACGCTCCACGGCTGGATCCGGCCCCTGATGCTGATGACGGGCCTGGGCGAGGACCGGGTGCGCGAGTCCAGCTGGGGCTACTGGTCCGAGGACGACGCGCCGGACCGCAAGCCGGACTGAGCCGGCGCGGTTGCCCGGAACTCAGACCTGGGCCGCGTCTCGGAGTCGGTCCCGAGACAGCGGCTCTTGCCGTCCCTGCCACAGCGGGGCGCCGTCGGGCTGGCGCCGGCGGTCGCAGTAGGCCTCCAGCCGGTTGCCCTCCGGGTCGCGGAAGTAGCACTGCCACGCGATCTGGGCCTCTTGGAGATCGGTCTCGACGTCCATCGAACGCAGGCGCTGGACGAGTGCCCACAACTCGGCCTCGCCGTCCACCTCCCACGCCACGTGGTCGAGAGGGCCGCCACGGTCCGGGGCGGAGCCGTCGCGCGCCTGGCGCAGCACGATGCGGTGGTGCATCGGTGGCCCGCCCTCGACCGACTCGCCGTCGGTCAGAAACGCGTAGTGGCTGCGGTCGTCCGTGGCACGCTCGTGGACCACGAGCCCGAGCGCACGGGTGTAGAACTGGACCTGTCCGGCCAGGTCAGCGACGTCGAGGCGGAGGTGGCCAAGGCGTGCAGGCATACGTCCGGGGAAAAGGCGTCGGACCCGGCGCTGAGGTCGTGGTTTCCGAGTCGCGCTCGCCCGCGCGGCCCTAGGCCGCCAGCAGCAGCGCGAGCGCCAGCGGGGTCAAGCCCGCCACCAGCGCCACCACCAGAAACGCCACCTGGGGCCACGCCACCGACCGCAAGCGCGGCCCGGCGGGGACGATTTCGTACGGGGCTTCGGAGGCGGGCGGCATGCGTCGGTCGGTTTCGAGGGGCGGTCTGGCAGGTAGACGCGGCCCGAGGGTGCGAGGGTACATCGGTATCGCCGATTGGCCCCCCGTCTCAACCGGCTCCACGGAGTCTTGTCGTTCTCTGCGCGGGGCGTTCGTGGCAGGCGAGCGCTGGGGCCTGCCGAGACGCCTCGGCCGCCTCGGCGACTCCACCGGCGGAGCCACCGAGGCGGGCCGAGCCACCGAGGCGGGCCGAGCCACCGAGGCGGGCCGAGCCACCGAGGCGGGCCGGGTCAGCGGGCGCGACGCGCTAGGCGGTCATGCCGCCGTCGACGGTGAGCTCGGCGCCGGTGATGTAGCCGGCCTCGTCCGAGGCCAGAAACGCGATCGCAGACGCGACCTCGTCGGCCGTGCCGTAGCGGCCCAGCGGGGTCATCCCCGCCATGGTCTCGGCCATCGGGTTTTGCTCCGGGTCGGCCGGGTTCATGTCGGTGTCGATGGGCCCCGGGTGGACCGTGTTGACGGTGATGCCGCGCCCGCCGACTTCCTTGGCCACGGCCTTGGCGAGCAGCGTCACCGCCGCCTTGGACGCGCCGTAGATGCTGTGCCCCGGCATCCCGACCTTGCCGACGACCGAGCCGACGTTGACGATCCGGCCGTTGTCGCGCAGGTGCTTGGCGGCCTCGCGGATGGTCACGAACGACCCTCTCAGGTTGACGTCCAAGTTGGCGGCGTAGTCCTGGTCGCTGGTCTCGGTAACCGGGCCGGTCACGTAGACGCCCGCGTTGTTGACCAAGATGTCGAGGCCGCCGTGGTCGGCGACGACCCGGCGCACGAGCGCGCCACCGGCCTCGGCGCTGGAGGCGTCGGCGGGGTAGGCCTGGGCGGCCCCGCCCGCCTCGGTGATCTGGTCGACGACCGCCTGGGCGGCGTCGGGAGACGAGTGGTAGGAGAGAGCGACGGTCGCGCCGTCGCGTGCCAGGCGGCGAGCCGTTGCGGCACCGATGCCGCGGCTTCCGCCGGTGACGAGGGCGACGCGGCCAGAAAGGTCAGACATGAGATCTTGTGAGTTTGGGAATGATCGTTCCACTACCCAACAAAGCCTTGGTTCCTCGTTCTGACAACGTCTCGCCGAACCGCTTCCGGAGGCGCCCTAGCGCGTCTGGATGGCCCGCATGGCGCCCTCCACGACGGCCTCGAGTTCAGCGGCGGCGGCGCCCGAGGTCTGGAGCCCGCGCAGCCCGTAGAGCACGCAGGTCAAAAACTGCGCGTGGTCTTGGGCCGTCCGCCCCGCGTCGATCTGGCCGCTCTGGAGCGCGCGCTCGGCCAGCCGCGTCATCCGCTCCAGGGTCGCCGTTCGGGCGCGGCTGGCGCGCTGGGCGGTGTCGGCGTCCAGGCCAGACCGCTCCGCGGCGGCGTTGACGAGCAGGCAGCCGCGCGTTTCGCCCTGGGCCCAGGCGCCCAAGACGGCGCGGATGGCGCCCAGCGCGTCGCATCCCTGGCACATGGCGTCCGCCTGGCGCTGGCCCTCTTGGGCGTAGCGGTCGAGGACGTCGAGGTACAAGCCCTGCTTGTCGCCCCAGGCGCCGTAGAGGCTGGAACGGCTCAGGCCCGTGGCGTCGACCAGGTCCTGAACGCTCGTGGCCTCGTAGCCGCGGCTGAGAAAGACGCGCTGGGCCGCGTCCAGGACGGCGTCAGGGTCGAAGGTGCGGGGGCGGGCCATAGGCTCGGGAACGCGCGCGGACGCCGATCCGTGCCCGCCTAGCGCGCGCCCGAGAGCACGGGGTACGGGTTGACGGGCTCGCCGTCCCAGAAGTCGGCAGGGTCGGAGACGCGCCAGATGGCAAAGTGCAGGTGCGTGTTGCCCGGCGCCGCGTTTCCGCTGTCGCCCACCGTCCCGACGGGGTCGCCGGCGCGCAGCCGCTGGCCGTCGGCCAGGCCGTCCGCGTAGGCGTCGAGGTGGGCGTAGTAGGTCACCGTCTGGCGGTCGGCGCCCATCACGTAGACCGTCAGGCCGCCTTTCTCGGACGTAAACAGCCGGGCGACGCGGCCGGCCTGGGCGGCCACGACCGGCGTCCCGCGCGGCGCCAGAATGTCGATGGCGTTGTGGGTGCGGCCCTGGCTCCGCGCCGCCTGGAAGGTGTCCACCAAGTCGGCCGGCGCCACGCCCACGACCGGCACGACCCAGCCGGACGCCGCGCGCCGCGGCCGGCCGCCGCCGTCGGCGGTTGCGGCCTGGTCCGGCGTCACGCGCGCCGTGTCGCCGGCCACGACGGGCGGGCCCTCCACCTCGACGCCGCCGTCGTCGGCGTCGAGCTCCGGGCCGGTCTCGGCGGGCTTGTCGCGATCCGGCCCGGCGCCGAGCAGCCCAGCGCCGGCCGCCTCGGTGGGAGCGTCGGCCGGGTCGGCGGGCGCGGGCGCGTCCTCCAGGCGGCATCCGGCCAGCAGCACGAGACAGAGCAGAGAGAGGCGCATACGGAGGCGGGCGAGACCGAAGTCTAACGCTGGACCGGGCGGACGAGGCCTTCCTGCGCCGTGCTGGCGACCAAGCGGCCCTGAGCGTCGGTCACGGCGCCGCGCACGAAGCCCCGGGCGCCGGCCGCCGTCGGCGCGTCCATGGCGTAGAGCAGCCACGCGTCGGCGCGGAACGGGCGGTGGAACCAGATGGCGTGGTCGAGAGACGCCGCCTGGATGGTGCCGTCGAAGACGGACCGGCCGTGCGGCAGCAGCGCCGTCGCCAGCAGCCCCCAGTCGCTGGCGTAGGCCAGGATCGCCTGGTGGACGAGCGGGTCCTCGGGCAGGGCGCCGTCGGCGCGCAGCCAGGTCGCGGACGCCGCGTCCTGGGGCGACGGCCGGAGCGGGTCGGCGGGGTCGACGGGCCGGAAGTCGATGGGCCGCTCGCGCGTCAGGACCGTCCGCAAGGGCTCGGGCAGGCGGTCGGCGATGCCGGCGGCCAGCTCGCGCTCCGACGTCAGCGCGTCCGGCGGTGGCACGCTGGGCGCCGGCTGGGCCTGGTGCTCCAGCCCGGGCTCGTCGCGGTGGAACGACAGCGAGGCGTTGAAGATGGGCCGGCCGTGCTGGATGGCCGTCACGCGCCGCGTGGTAAACGAGCCGCCGTCGCGCAGCGTCTCGACCTCGTAGACGATGGGCGCCTTGACGTCGCCCGGAAGGATAAAGTAGGCGTGCAGCGAGTGGCACCGGCGGCCCTCCTCGACCGTCCGCCCGGCCGCCACGAGCGCCTGGGCCAGCACCTGGCCGCCGAACACGCGCGGGCTCGCGAGCGGCCGGTTCTGCCCTCGGAAGATGCGCACCTCGATGGGTTCGAGGTCCAGCAGGTCGACGAGGTCGGTGAGGGCAGACATGGGCGCGGAGGGGACGGCGTAAGTAACAGAGGCCTGCGCCCTCGGTGGCCCCGGCGGCCCGTTTTCACTCCTCCCTTGCCAGAGCGCCTGGGTTCGGGTTTCTTGCCTCTGGCCGTGATCGCTCCGGCCTCCTGCTCACCCCGCCCCCACCCCGATGAAAAACACCCTGATGCTCGCCGTCGCCGCGCTCGCCGTGGCGGGCTGCGCCGACGACGCCCCCGAGGCCGTCTACACGCCCCCGGTCGGTGAGGCCGAGGTGGTGACCCCGCCCGCCGACGACGCCGAGATGGACACGACCCTGGCCGACGAGATCATGCTGGACGACGACGCCCTCGACGACGCTGTCCTGGACGACGCCACCATGACCGAGGGCGAGACCCTGACCGACGACGGCCTGTAGCGCGGCTCGACGGGCGCGCCCCGCGCCCGCACCGCCCGCCTCGGTGCCCCAACAGAACCGGGGCGTGCCCCAACAGAACCGGGGCGTGCCCCGACGGAACCGGGGCGGTGCCGAGGCCGCGCGCTACGCCCACGCCGTGCCCGAGGCGGGCCGGGTCACCGCGCGCCCGTCGGGCCGGGGTGCGTCGACGGCTCCGACCCGGGCGCCTTGGCGTCGCTCCGAGCCTGCTCCGGCGGGTTGGGCACGCCGTCCGAGCGGCGGTAGCCGCCGCCTTCGTCGAGCGCGCGGTCGATGTTGTAGGCCGCCGAGATCAGACCGAGGTGGCTGAAGGCCTGGGGGAAGTTGCCCAAGGCTTCGCCGCTCAGGCCCGTCATCTCGGCGAACAGCCCCAAGTGGTTGGAGTAGCCCAGCATCTTCTCGAACATGACGCGCGCCTTGTCCAGGTAGGCCGGCTCGGTCCGGCCGGCGCGCGCCAGCGCCTCGACCAGCCAGAACGAGCACAGGTTGAAGGCGCCCTCCTCGCCGCCGACGCCGTCGTCCACCTCGCCGGTGTTGTAGCGCCACACCAGGCAGTCGCTCGTCAGCCCGCCTTCCTCGGGCGCCTTGAGCGTCTCGTGCAGCGTCGAGATCATGCGCGGGTCGTTCGGCCCGGTGAAAAAGACGAGCGGCATCAGCAGGTTGGACGCGTCGAGCGTGGTGCTGCCGAACGACTGGACAAAGGCGCCGCGCTCGTCGCTCCAGCCGCGCTCCATGATGGCGGTGTAGATCGCGTCGCGCGTGGTGAGCCAGCGCTCGCGCGGGGCCGGCAGCGACCGCTTGTCGGCCAGGCGCAGGCCGCGGTCGAGCGCCACCCAGCACATCAGCTTGGAGTAGACAAAGTGCTCGCGCTCGCCGCGCACCTCCCAGATGCCCTCGTCCGGCCGGTCCCAGTTGTCGCACACCCAGTCGATGTACTTGACCAAGTCCTGCCAGAACTCGTAGGCCATCGGCGTGCCGTAAGTGTCGTAGAGGTAGACGGCGTCGATCAGCTCGCCATAGATGTCGAGCTGGAGCTGGCCCGCGGCCCCGTTCCCCACGCGCACCGGGCCGGACTGGCGGTAGCCCTCCAGGTGGTCGAGCGTGAACTCATCGAGCGTGCGCCGCCCGTCGATGCCGTAGACGATCTGCAGCGGGCCGTTGGGGTCGTCCACGATGCCCGCCTCGCAGCGGTCGCGCAGCCAGCCGATAAACGAGCGCACCTCGTCGGTGAACCCGATCCTGAGGAGCCCGTAGAGCGTGAACGCGGCGTCGCGGATCCACGAGTAGCGGTAGTCCCAGTTGCGGTGCCCGCCGATGTGCTCGGGCAGCGAGGTCGTGGGCGCGGCGACGATGGCGCCGGTCGGCTCGAAGGTGAGCAGCTTGAGCAAGAGCGCGCTCCGTCTCACCGGCTCCCGCCAGCGGCCGGTGTAGGTGCACCCCTCCAGCCATTTCCGCCACCAGTCGGTCGTCTGGCGGAACAGCGCGAACTCGGCGTCGCGCGACAGCGGCTCCTCGAGCGTGCCGGCGTCGTCGAGGTAGCGGATCTCCAGCGTCACGCGGTCGCCGCGCGTCAGGTCGAGGTCGCGCACGACCGCCGGGCGGTCGGGGTCGGAGGCGTCGACGTCGAGCGAGCGGACGGACGAGACCGCCAGCCGCATCGGCCCGCCGTCGGGCCCGCCGGTCTGGGACGTGAACACGGCGCCCTGGTCGCCCATCTCGACGGTGTGCGTCGAGCGGCCGTAGTCGAAGGCCGGCGCGACCCGGATCGAGACCGACACCTCGCCCCGCAGCACGCGCACGTGACGGATCAGGCGGTGGTAGCCCGCGTCCGGCCCGACGTCGCCGACGGGCATGTAGTCCACGATCTCGGCGGCTCCGCGCTCGCCCATGAAGCGCGTCACCAGCACGTTCGAGTCCGGCAGGTAGGTCTGCTTGGTGGCGTAGCCCGCGTCGACGTCGATCTCGAACGCGCCGGCCTTTTTGGCGTCCAGGATGCCGCCGAACACCGACGGCGAGTCAAAGTGCGGCAGGCACAGCCAGTCGACCGAGCCGTCCTTGCCGACGAGCGCGGCCGTCCGCATGTTGCCGACGAGGCCGTAGTCCTCGATGGGGAGATAGGGGGAGTCGGGCACGAGCGGGGTGGGGGCGTGTCCCCGAAGATCGCTCGCGCGGGGAGCCGCGGTCAGCTTCAGCGCCGCCTCATCGCCCGCCTCGGGGACGCGACCGAGGCGGGCGGGGTCAGTCCAAAAACCGGCGGAGGTAGGCGACCACGGCCTCCACGTCGGGCAGGCGGTGCCCGGCGACCGTCTCGCCGTCTCCCACCTTGACCGTCACCGACGGCTGGCGCAGCGCCTGGAGCGCGACAAAGGCGTCCTCGTCGGTCACGTCGTCGCCCAGGTACACCGGCGTGCGGTCGGGGTGCGCGGCGGCGATCCGGGTGACGGCGGTGCCTTTGGAGACGCCGTCGGCGCGCAGCTCGACGACGCGCTTGCCCCAGATGGGGATCAGCCCGTCGGGCACGGCTTGGGCCCAGACGTCCAGCGCCTCGCGGGCGGTCTGCGGATCCGGCGCGGCGCGGTAGTGGACGGCAAAGGCCGCGCCCTTGTCCTCGACCACGACGCCGTCCGCCTCGGGCACCGCGTCGCGCAGACGGCGGAGGGCGTCGGCGTGCTCCTCGCCCGCGCGCCGCTCGACTGTCCCGTCGCTCCAGCCTTGCTCGGCGCCGTGCAGCCCGACCGCGCGCGTCCGCCCGCCCAGCAGGCGCGACAGCGCGGCCAGGTCGCGGCCGGTCACGATCACGACGGGGTGGAGCCGGCCCAGCTCGGCCACCAGGTCCGGCACGGCGGGGTGCGGCACGGCCTGGGCGGGGTCGTCGACGATGGGCGCCAGCGTGCCGTCGTAGTCGAGGAACAGGAGCGGGCGGGCGGGGACGGGGAGCATGGATCGAGAGGTGAGGCGGGCGGACGGCCTCCGCCGGTCGGGAGCGAGGGCCGGTCGGGAGCGAGGGCTGTCGTGGAGGGCGGAGCGGCCGCGTCAGAACGGCACGCCTATCACAAACCGGAGGCTCGGGCCCAAAATCCCGCCGTTGGCCTCGCCGACGAGGGGCACGAACAGCCCACCGCCCGCGCTCCCGTGGAACACGTCGTTGATGATCTCGATGCCGTGGGTCGCCTCCAGCGCCACGCCTCGCGACCCTTCGGCGCCGAGGACCCACGGGCTGACGAGCAGGCCGGCGGACAGGTACCGGTTTCGGTAGCCGTCGAAGGTGCGGTCGGACCGCACGCGCGTCTGCACGCGCCCGCCGATGCCCGCGATGCCCGCCCCGACGGCGAACCCGACGCGGTCGCCCTGCGGGTGGCGGAGGTACTCGGCGCCCAGAACGCCTGCCGGCACGTTGACGCCCACCAGCACCGCGTGGTCCTGGGCCCTCGCGGGCGCCGCCCACGTCGCGGCGAGGGCGAGCCCGATCAACAGCGTTGCGGAACGTGGGGTCATAAGCTGCTGACCGTGTCCAGCTCGGCCAGAAAGCGCGAGGCCCAGCCGTGGACGTCCAGCCGGCGCACGGCCCCGGCCATCCGCCCCAGCCGAGCCTGGCGCTCGGCCGAGGGCAGGTCGAGCGCCGTCGAGAGCGCCCGGACCACGCCGTCGACGTCGTAGGGATTGACCAGCAAGGCGCCCTCGCCGCCGTCGACGGTGCCCAGGTAGTCGGCCGCGCCAGTGAGTTCGCTCAGGATCAGGACGCCCTGGCGGTCGGCGGCGGCCGAGACGGCGGCGAACTCGTGGGCCACCAGGTTCATGCCGTCGCGCAGCGGCGTCACAAAGGCCACGTCGGCGGCGCGGTAGAAGGCCGCCAGGTCGGGCTGGTCGAACGACTGGTAGCGGTAGCGCACCGGCGCCCAGGCGCCGCGCGCGAAGCGGCCGTTGATGCGGCCCGAGACCTCGTCCATGTCGCGGCGCAGGCGGTCGTAGGCGGGCACGCCGGTGCGCGACGGCGTCGCGATCTGCACGAACGAGACCGTCCCGTGGCGCTCGGGGTGGCGTTCCAGGAACCGCTCGTAGGCCTCCATCCGCAAGAGCAGGCCCTTGGTGTAGTCCAGGCGGTCGACGCCGAGCACGATCTGGACGTCGCCCAGGTCGTGGCGGATGGCGGCAGCGGCGGCGGCGGCCTCGGGGGCCCGGCCGAGCGACTCGAAGCGGTCCACGTCGATGCCGATGGGGTGCGCCTCGGCCCGGACGCGGCGCCCTCGCCAGACCACGGTCTCGCCCTCGATGGTCGCGCCGAGCAGGTCGCGCGCCGACTCGCGGAAGTTCTCGGCGTAGCCCTCGGTGTGGAAGCCCAGGAGATCGGCGCCCATCAGGCCGGCCAAGACGTCGCGCGCCGACGGCAGCACCCGGAACATCTCCGAGGCGGGCCAGGGCACGTGCCAGAAAAAGCCGATCCGCGCCTCGGGCATGCCGGCCCGGATCATCTCGGGCACCAGCATCATGTGGTAGTCCTGGACCCAGATCGTGGGCGGGCCGGGCTCGGCGGCCGTCGTGGGCCGGCGCGCCAGGTCGAGGGCCGCGTGCGCGAAGCGGCGGTTGACCGACCGGTAGGCGTCCCGGAAGCTGCGGTCGGGCTCGACGTGCTCGACGAGGTAGTGTGCCAGCGGCCACAGCACGCGATTCGACATGCCTTGGTAGAAGGCCTCGAACTCGGGCTCGTCGAGCGCCACGCGCCGGATCGCGAACGCGGGCTCGTCGGCGGGGTAGGGCTGGATCAGCGGCGTGGCTTCGCCGGGCTCTTGCATGGCCACCCAGGCGCCGCCGCGCTGCTCCAGGACGGGCAGCAGCGCCGAGGCCAGGCCGCCCAGCCCGGGCGCCCACCCGTCGGCGGTCTGGCGGACGGGGGCGCGGTTGGCGACGAGGATCAGCGACACGGACAGAGCGGAGGGGCCTGGGCACTACGCCGCGGCGGTCGCGCTGTTCGCCGGCCTCGCCAGCCTCGCCAGCCTCGGTGGGCGCGCCGGCCTCGTCAGCCTCGCCGGCCTCGGTGGGCGCGCCGGCCGCGCCGGCCGCGCCGGCCTCGGTGGGCGCGCGGCCTCACCCAGTCTCCCCCATCCGGATCTTCCCCGAGGCGGGCGGGGTGGGCTAGCTTGGGGCCGCGCCCGGATGGCGGAATTGGTAGACGCAGCAGACTCAAAATCTGCCGGCCTTCGGGTCTTGGGGGTTCGATTCCCCCTCCGGGCACAGCGCAAGGCGAAAAACCCCTGCTGCACAACAAGATGCGGTGCTGGACCGAAAGCGGTCAAGGGCGTGGGTAAGGGTTTCTGTCTCCGGCTTCCACTCAGCAGGATGACGTTAGAAGAAGGTCAGTCTCGCGGAGACAACCCCGAGGCGACCCGCTCCAGCCGACTGGCGGCGCCTTCTTCCAGCACTTGGGCAGGCACGGAGGCGGCCTCTCACCTCAACGCTTCGCATGGGTCCCCGTCTTTGTCACCGTCGAGGGTGTGAGGGTCGGACTCCGGCCCACCTTGCGACTCGAAGAAGTCCACGGCCTCCCTGTGGTTCGTAAAGTCGGCACAGTCGTGGTCCCTGGTGACGGCCGCCCCGGTGGGGCCCGGCGGGTAGCGATCTCCGCAGGCAGACGCCGAGAGCGCGGTGAGCAGCAGGAGTAGGCGCAAAGGAGACCTGGAAGGCGTCGGAGACTACGCCTACCCTCCCCCACAAGCCAGCGGGCCCCGTCGCGCATTGACGACGTGCGCTGTGCGGCGGCACCTCAAAGTGTCCTCACGTCGCCTCCGCCGCTCTACGCCTTCCGCAACGCAAGCCGACGCCGGCATCGTGAGCCCGCAGGCCGCAGCGCTCGTGCGGTTGATTTTGGGACCCCTGCGCGGGTACCGAGGTGGGCAACCTTCGCGGCGGGCCTACGCCGCGAACATCACTGAAGACCGGTTCGCCTCCAGCACCGTCTGCCGGCCCGCTGGGAGACGCCAGCGCGGGGCACCTCTGCCAACGGGTTCACCTAAGCAGGGGCAGCCAGCGTGAACCCGGGCGACGTGTAGGAATGCCGCTCTCGGTTGCGACCCAGCTGGCGGTGGATCCAGCCGGACGTGTCCTCCAGGTGCGTCAGCGTTCCCACAGCCGCTTCGCAGCAGCTAAGAGCCGCCCGATCCAGAAACGGCCACATATTTTTGGTGGACCCGCCGCATTTTGGGCGGCTCGCCCCCTCATACTCCCCCCGCCCCGGGGCGGGCCGCGGGGCAGCATTTTGGGGCAAGGGGTCAACAGCCACGTTGCCAATGGACAGCCCGGCCGCCAGCGGATGCGGCTGAGGCGAGGCTGACAGGAGCGCGCGGTTAGTAGACGGGCGTGCGGTAGCACCTACCGCTGGTGTAGGCCGGCCAGGCACAAGGCCGGCGGCGTCTACGAGCGTCCGCGAGTCGCGGACGCTGTCACCACTGCGCGAGCTAGCAGGTCGTCGGGGCGGCGACTTAGGGCCGACGGCTCAGCAGGTGCGCGATCCGCCTGTACGCCGCCTCGTCCGCATACGCGATTGCCAGAAGCGTTGCCGAGACCGTCGCTCCCCGACGGGCATACAGCACGGCAGCAAGTGCCCCAAACAGCATCGCCGGGGCCAACACTGACGCCACTAGCAGCACGACGCCTGCGACGGCGCACCCCATTGCCCACGTCCCTAGCCGCGCCACTTGTCGCGCCGCGCCTGCTGGCAGCGCACGGTGCGCGTCGTCCGAGGTCCGCACGCTCACCCGGCCTTCGTCGTACGCGGCCCTATAGGCGTTGTGGGTCATGGTATGGGAACCGGACGGGGGCAGGATCTAGCGGAGCCTCAACGTCTGTGGTCGTCGGGGCGCCGTTACGGTAAACCTGGATCGAGGGCATCGCCGTCTTGACCGCTTCCACTACCCGAGAGGCCGGTACGACATCGGCGTAGAGGTCGAGTAGCCGGTCGCGGGCCGGGTCTGCGTCCGCCAGCGAGGGCGCGTCCGCGAGTCGCGGACGGGCTATGCCTCCCGCTTCGCTTGAGCGACCATCTTGAGAAACTGCGCCTGCGCCAGCTTCCCCTTCAAGGTCGCTGGCTGGCCGGTCAGAGGGGCGCGAGCGCTTGGCGTCGGCGGGGTCATCGGGTCCCTCGAAGGCGTCGCCTGCGTCCCGGGGACGGGAGCGTCCTCGAAGTCGATGGACGTCTGCAGAGGAGTGGCCTGAACGGCCTCGCCGGCATCGCGTCCTTGAGCGCGCTCGAAGGCGACAACGGCGAGGGCAGCAGTTTGTTCATCGGTCAGCGAGTGGAGCGCGTCCCACTCCACCTTCGATGCAGGCCGACGGGCGGGGGGGACCGCCTCCAGGGCTCTACGGAACGCACGGGCCGTCACAGTGACGCCGGGCGGGTGCTCGTGGAGGGCACGGACGCCAGCGGCAATCTGGGACGCGGTGAGGTCGCGGAGGGCCTCGGTGGCAGCGGCGTGCTGGGTCCGGGCTCGGCGCAATAGGGCCGTCACGTAGGCGCTGACGTTGCTAGAGCCGACGGCCCACGAGTGGGCGTCGGGCGGAATGACGAGGCAGCGGGCGTTCTTCGAGGGCATAGATGCAGTGTCTAATGGGGGCCAAGCAGTTGAGGCATCACCGGGGTCGTCCGCGGGTCGCGGACGCTCACTGAAGCCACCGGCCGTAGAACAAGAGGTTTAGCCCTTGAACGGCGAGGCAAGCCCATCGGAGGCCGCTCCGCTATGGTGAGCATCAACACCGAGTCCGCACCGGCCATAGTGGTTGGGTTATGCACTGCAAAGGCGCTCAGACGACAATACATAGTGACCTGTGAAGGCTACCGCCAGTGGTGTTCGACAGACGACGTTGAGGCTCGTACCTGGACTGTCCCCGAAAGAAACGTGGCCAGTGAGCGGGCGCCACCCGCGAAACTGAGGTCAACAATGCCAAAGCAACGCCTACTACTTGAGAGATAGCAGACCAAAGCCAAAGCCCTTCGCCGACCCAACTCCATCCCGCACCGACTGGCGGAGAGCGTCGGCGTCGGTCACCACGAGGCGACCATCGAAGCGGACGCCGAACAAGGTGAGGCCTCGCTTGGCTCTCCCGCCGTCTACTCGGAACGGAGCGTCGAGAACAGTATCGATGGTGAACCCGCCCGCCTCGGCCTTGCGGTCGAGCCAGTCGAGGTAGCCAACCGTCACCTCGGCGTGGCCCTCGGGCGCGCGGTCGTGGACCAGAGGCACGCGCGTGACGCGCGGTCTGCCACCGCCCCGGGTCTCCCCGGTCTTCTTCTTGACCGTAGGATTGGCGACCAACCGAAACTGCAGCCGTTGCCCCTCCCGGAACGCAGGCTCGAACGACTTTGGGCCGTCGACCCTGGCGTACCCCTCCGGCAGCGCCCGCCAGTCAGGCTCGGCGAGCGACTGCACCAGCACCTGGGGTCCGCCCGGCGCTTCAGGCTCGGCGCGAAACAGCAGGCCGTGGCCGGGCTGGCGGTTGGCGTTGACGCCCGTGGCGTCGGCGCGCGTGCCGGGGAAGACGCGCGCCAGCGTACGATGGAGTTCGTAGGGACTGGCGAGGTCGCGCCGGGCCTCGCGGCTGCGGGGATGGAGAGCGAGCCTACTGAGGTACATCGGAGGAGACGAGTTGAACGCGGGTAAACGGGCGGTCGACGTACGAGCGCCGGGGGGCTACAAGCCGGTCGCGGCGGGAGCCGGTCGCCGCAGTATCGAAGTTGCCGAGGGACGGTGGGATTTGATCAGCCGAGCCGTCCAGGTACACCGTGACGGTCTCATCTAAGCGCGTCAGCCCGCGACCGGATCGCCACTCCCCCGTGACCGGAACCGCATCGCGTGCGCGAGCCGCTTCGGCGACTAGTGCTACGATCCCGTTGCCCTCGACCGGAATCGGAAGCAGCGGAAGTGCGGGTGGGCACGACCTCCGGCCTAAGAACGCGGAGAACGCCGGCGCCCGGAGCGCGAGCACGGCGGCATCCACGGCGGCGGTCTCGTTGCTCTGGACCAAGGCGACGAAGTGGGCGTCATGGTGGTACTCGCGGGAGGTCAGCGTGCGGGCCTTCCCCATGACGGTCTCGACCGTCTGGAAATCCCGGAGCACGCGCCCCTGCCTGACGGTCGCCACATGGACTCGGAAGGTGTCGTGTAGAGCCACCAGGCGATGGTCGGCGCGGGGAATCCCCTCGGCTGCGGCGACGATGCCGAGGACGGCGGCGCGGCTGGGGAACGCGCCCGCTCCGCGGAGCTGGCCGAACCCAGTGTCGGCCCAGCTCTGCATCGGCCCGGCGAGGTGGAGGAGAAAGCCAGACATGATCAGACGGTGTAGGAGCGGAGCTTGGCCCAGAGCCCGCTCAGGCGTTCTACAGGCTCGATAGCGCCGTCCGCCAGCCGTGCGTCGCCGGGGCCGTCGGCGCCGACGGGCTCGATGCTGAAAACGGCCGCGCGGTCGCCGTCGAGCTCGTAGCCGCGCCGGATGCGGGCGTAGCGGTCGAGCATGGCTTGGGCGCTGGCGGCGGTATAGCCCTCCGCCGACGCGGGCACGGCCCGCTCGAATGCCGTCGCTAGGGAGCACGGCACGTTCTGAGGCCGCACGACCAGCAACGCCACGTCGGCCGGGCTGTGCGACGCGAACGAGTTCTGCTTACCCGAGGGCGTGACCCGGCACGCGGCGTCGAACACGGCCTCGAGCGCATCAAGCGCCGCCGCCTTGGCGCCGTCCGGGTCGCTCTCGCCCCCGAGGTTGGCGACGAGCCCGTCCAGGTTGCACGAGAGGTACTTGTAGTAGACGGCGCTGTTGAAGTCCAGCTCCCCGATGTGGCCACTCCCCCTCTCCGACGAGTCGGCCTTCCAGTCGTCGACGGCGGTGAAATAGTCGGTTTCCGTCACCGTCGTGTGCGTGGCGATGGGATGCGCGACTTGCATTGAGGCGTCGACGGCGGCAAACGAGTTAGCGTCGTCGGTCGTCATCCGTCCAAAGAGCGCCATGTCAACCGCATCGCTCGGACGGGTGTTGATGCCCGTTCGCGATCCAACCTCCTTGCCCAGTTCGGCGGCAGCCTTCTTGGTGAGCTTGTCGTCGGACTCGACCACCTCGCGGACGAACGCCGTCAGCCGGTCGATCTCGCCGCGGGTCAGAAACACGATCTGCTTGTTTTTGAGCTTGAACCCGCTCTCGTCGTTGTCAGCCTCCTCCACTTTGCCGAGCCCGTTGCCGACGGCCTCGCACGCGATCCCGAGCCGCTCCAGCGTGGCGTCGTCTCCCGCGTACTCTGTCTTGAGGCTGTTGTAGATCATCAGCGGGATATGGAGCGAGCGCGTCGAGAGCTTGCCCTCCAACCGCTCGGCGAGGTAGGGTGACTTGCGGATGGCGCGCTTGAGCGCCTGCGACGAGATGCGCCCGCGCTCAGTCCCACCGAACAGCGCCGTCTTAGGCCGGCCGAAGTCGTCGCGGTTGAGGTTGGAGGGGGCGTGGGACGTGAGGAGGTGGAGTTCGACGAGCATAGCTAGGCGGTCGGGGTGGAGGCGTCGGCGGGAGCGTCGGGGCGGTCGCCGGGGAACGTGATGCGGAAGTAGTCGCCGGCCCAGCGGCGGACGGCGTCTTGGGGCTCAGGGCTAAACAGGAAGCGGAGCAGGTTGGGCGCGTCGTCCGGGCTGATCGCCAGCCCAGCCCTCTTGAACTGGCGGAAGGCGCGGCCGAGCGCTTGCACCCGAAGCGCGGGGTCGGGCGGCGCGGTGAGCAAACGCGAGAACCGAGTGTTCGAGATCAGCACCTTCTTGGCGTCTGTCCCGGCACATGCGGCGCCGACACTTTTCATCGTGCGCGAGCCACGCCAGCCGAGCGCGACCAGGTTGAGCACGGCCACCAACCGGGCCACGGCGGCCTCCTGCTCGTCCTCGCTCCACTGGCGGAGCGTCGCGTCAGCGGGGATCGCGGCGTAGACGGCGCCCTCGGTGGCGGGCGTGGGCGCAGCGACGGGCGTCCACCGACGGAAGGCGGCGCGCAGGCCGGTGTTCTCGTCGGCCTCGTCGCCTCGGCGGACGACCCAGGGAGGAGAGGCCATGAGCCGCCGGAGCACGTCCGCCTCGGCCTGGATCTGGCGGTAGAGGTCACGCGCGTGGCGGGCGGCGTACGCGGGGACGGGGGCGAAGTCGGTCATGAGGCGTCGGCAGGTTGCATCGTGCGGTGCTTCTTGAGGGCGCCAGCCAGCATCCGGTGGGCGGCGGCGGCGTAGGGCATCGTGCGGGCGTCCAAGATGTGGTGATCGTAGACAGGCCGGAAATGGTGCCACACCAGGCCCACGATCCGGTCCTCCCAGTCGCCCAGGAGATCGCCTCGCGCTGCCGCCAGCGCAGCAGGCGTCACGAGGTCGCTGCTCGCGCGCGCTGCGCCCGCGACATCGAGCGCGAACAGTCCCAGCGCGTGCTGGACGTCGCGCCAGTAGGCACCCAGCGTGTCGGCTCCAAACGGGTCATCGACCGACGGCGTGGACGCGAGCTTGGGTTTGACGGAGATCCGGCCCGACGCGGCGTCGAGGTCGGCGCGGACGCCCAGCCCCGCAGCGCGCTGGACGGCTGTGTTGAGGTCGCGGGCGGCCCGCTCGGCAAACCGGCCGGCGATGTAGAGCACCTCCGCGGCCTGCTCGTTCACGACGACGGTGTCCGGCTCGGTCGCGGCCACGAGCGGGGTATAGCGGAAGGAGTCAGTTTCGATGCCGCCGTGGACGTTTTTCTGGTTGCTCAGCATGTGGAAGCCGAACACCGATAGGCGAACCGGCAGGGCGAGCGACCAGAGTGGGGCCTCAGCGAGCTGGGCAACGGCGGGCGCAGGCTCAAACCGGCTCCCGGCGGCCGTCGCGCCGAAGAACGAGCCGCCGACGGCATCGACGAGCCCGCGCGTGCGCTCCACCAAGAAGGGGCGGAGGCCCACCGAGTCGCCGGTCTTGTCGTAGACCCGCGCCAAGGGAACGTTGGGGTGGCGGAACAGGCGGTCGGCCTTGGTGCCCGCGTCGAGGTCACCTTTGGCGCCGTAGGCCACACCGGTGGTCCACTTCGAGAGCGTCCGCGCGGCGGTCTCGCCCGCTGCCAGCGGCTCGCCTGTGACGACGCACACGGCGGGCGCGTCCAGAGGCTCGGTCCAGAGCCAGTGAAAGGCGGTCATCCACCCCAGCCCAGCGCGGAGCGTGATCCCACCGACAGGCACGTCGTCCTCCGGCGGCGCCTCCCAGAACAGCCCGTCGTAGCCGTCGCCTGGCCGGGCGTATTCGCCCTCGTAGGTCTCCTGCCGGTCCCCCGACAGCACGTTGAGCCAGAGCGACTGGCGGAGACGAATGGCGTCGCCCTCGGCCGGAACGGTGACGAGCGAGCGGACCGGCGTGTCGCCATTCGTGCCCTTCTGGTACCCACGTCCGCCGGTGCCCTCGTAGAACGTGTTGCGGGTGAACAGGAACAGCGCGGCTTGACCGGGGCCGACGGCCCACTCCGGGTCGGCGCGGTGGAGGAAGCTCTTGTCGCCCGCGTGCGTGATCAAGACGGCCTCCTCGACAGGCCTCGCCTTCTTCGGATCGCCAGCGGCGGGCGCCTGCATAAAGCGCGGGCCGTCGCCGGCGAGCGCGAACCGCTGGCGGAGCCGGCCGACGCCGCGCTCAAACTCGGCGTCGGTGAGTGGAGCCTCGACGCGCGCCGCCAGTTCGGCGGCGTCTTGGGGCTCGAAGGCCCACTGCGCCAGCAACGCCAGCAGGTTCAACGCGGCGATGTTGTAGAACGCCTGCGGGTAGTCGAGGGCGTAGGAGGCGTGCGGATCGCCCTCGGTGACGATCTCGCGGAAGGACCGCGTGACGCGCTCGCCGGACGGCGTGCGGAGCCGGAAGCGCTGGTCCTCGAACGCGTTGGGCGTCTCGGCGGGTGGGTCGAACAGGTCAGGCATCACAGATCCTCGAAGGGCGGCGCGTCGGCAGGCGTCTCGTCGACGGGTCCGAGGTGGAGCCCGGACGTGGGAGAATAGCGGCCGACGACGGTGCCGTGCTCGAATGACTCATCGCGAAGCAGGACGAAAAGACGGTCATCATAGGGACGCGTTTTGCGCCACCACGCACAGAGATGCGTCAAGGGTGCGGCAGGCTCTACGTCTACGGGCGCTTCGCCGTACCACGGGAAGGAGACCGACGCCAGCTCGACGGCTTCCTCGGCCTCGAACCGAGCGGCGCCGTCGCTGGAGGCGGGCACCGCCAGCGGCGCGCTGGCGCCGACGGGGACCGGGCCATCTGGCGTCGCCCGAAACAGGGCCGCGGCGGCGGAGTGCGCGCCGTAGCGCGTCGTCGAGCGTGGCATAGGCACCAGCGTCGGAGGCGTCGTTGCGTGGGGCGCGGACGGCGGGCGGGCGGTGGGGGGCAGAGAGGAAGGCGCGGCGTGCGGCGCGCTCCATCCGGTCGCGCTGCTTTTGAAACGAGGCGCGTACGGCGTCGAGGCGGGCGGCATCCGTGCCCAAGGCCTCCGCCGTCCAGTCGCCGTCGTAGAGCCGCGCGACGAGGTCACGGCAGGCCACAGGTAGCGTCCAGGTATCGCTCTCGCCCACAAGAACGGCCGACCGCGCCAGCGTGTCGGCATCGTAGACGTAGCGGCTCGGACCAAACGCCAGCGATGCCCGGTCCTGGGGCGACGGCATCAGGACGCCGAGCACGGGCCTGACGTGGCCGTGCCGCTCGTCGCGCTGGTGGCGCCAGAGCCGGCCGGCCCGTTGCAGCAGCAGGTCCACCGGCGCCAGGTCCGAGAGCATTGCGTCGAAGTCCAGGTCCACCGACTGCTCGATCACTTGGGTTGCGACGACGATCAAGCGCTCGGGGCGGCCGACGGCGTCGCCGGGCGGGCCGAGACGGGCCAGCAGCGCCTCCTCGATTCGGTTGCGGTCCGACCGGGTGAACCGAGCGTGGAGAAGGACTACAGGCTCCCCAGCGTCGTGGAGCAGTCGGTAGGCGTCTTGCGCCTCTCGAACCGTATTGCGAATCCAGGCGACGCATCCGCCCTTGCCGACCATCTGGCGAGCCCAGCCGGCGCCCGCCGCCGTCCGGGCGTCGATGGCCTGACTCCCTCCCGAGCCGTCAGCTTCGACAGGTTCTACCTGGATCGTGGTCTCCTCGTCGCCTCGCTCAGCCCGGGGCCGTGGATCGGTGACGACCGATGCGGCGCCACGCCGGGCGTGGACCAAGCGTGGGTAGGCGTCTGGCTGGCTCTCGGCGTCAGCCACGCCGTAGGCGGCGAGAAGCTCCGCGCGGAGCCCAGCCGGCAGCGTCGCCGAGAGCAGGATCACCTTGGTGCCGAGCGCCCCGAGCCAGCGCAGCAGGTGCCGCAAGATGGCGCCTGTGTAGGCGTCGTAGGCGTGGACCTCGTCGATGATCACCACTTTGCGCGCGAGTGCGAACAGGCGCACGAACCCGTGGCGGACGCCCATCACACCGAGCAGCGCCTGATCCACCGTGCCGACGCCGACCGGCGCCAGCAGGGCACGCTTCGAGGGCTGGAGCCATGACGGCGCCACCACCTCGGAGGGCGGCGTTGGGTCGCGTCGGTTGGCAGTCGTGGTGTGCGCGCCGAGGGCGCGGCGCAGCGTGTCGGCGCGGAGGTCGCGGTGCTCGGCCACGAACCGTTTAGCGCCGTGCGCCAGCGCGACGGCAAGATCGGTGTCGCCACCCAGTCGGGAGGCTAGGCGGCGGACGCGCCCGAAGGCGGCGTTGGCGGTGGCCTGCGTCGGGAGTGCGTCGTAGAGGCCGTCGGCGGTGCCGTGGCGGATCGCGCCGGCGGCGAGCCAGAGCGCGATCTCGGTCTTGCCCAGCCCCATCGGCGCTTCCACGATGGCGATCTCCGCTCCTGGCTCCCGGCCAAAGTCCACGGCGCAGGCAGCTTCTTGGAATCCTTTGCGCGGCGCCCACCGCGTCCCGTCGGCTGACTGAAACAGGTCGCCGAACGCTGGAGGCACCGAGAAGCTGGTGACCAGCCCGGCATCCGTCAGAGCCTGCCGCGCGGTCTCCGCCCGTCGGTGACGGGCGACGTAGGCCTCGGCGTCCGCCCGGCTGGCGACATCGGGCGAGAGCCGAAACGTGTCAGCGTTGGACCCGAACCAGTCGGCGACGGACACGAGACCGGCCGCCAGTAGCAGGAACGGCGGCGGCGGATCGTCGGGCAGGTCCGGGACCGGGCCCAGGTGGTGGGCGATCTCGTCGAGCAGCCCGGCGATGAGCGGCGCCCACGACTGCGACGGCAGATGCCGACGCTCGGGGCCGAGGTCGGCGTAGAGCGTCCCGTGGTGACCGGCGGCGACACGGATCAAGGGAAGGAGCGCCCGCCACCGTGGATCGAATCCGTCGGGAGTGCCGCCCCGACGGGCGCCCGCCTCGAACAGCGACAGGAAGATCTGGCCCGTCCCCCGGCCGTGGTCGAAACCATCGCCCTTGGGCGCCCGCCCGCTCCAGCCGGTACCGTAGCCGCGCGCCCATCCTTGGGGGGACTTGGCCTGGAACTCCGGATACACCTTGCCCAAATCGTGGACGGCCGCGGTCAAGATGAGCGCTTGGCGGATAGAGTCGGGCTCGGCGCCGGGCCACAGGTCGCAGAACCGCCGGAGCAAGTTGGCGTCGGCGTCGAGCCATGCCTCTACGACGAGGGCGACGTCGAGCAGGTGAAGCGGCAACGGATGGCGCCGCCACAGGCCGGCATCGGCGCGGTCGTGCTCGTTGGTCTTGGCCCAGAGGTCGTAGATCGTCGGGTGCATGGGTGGACGCTACGACCGACGGCTCCATAGGTGAGACATTCCGCGTCCAGGTCACGGTACGACGTCCCGAACCTCCTCCACGAATCGCTCGGCGTCCGCCATCAGATCGGCGGCGGCGGCGAGGTCGGTGACCGCGAAGGCGTCGTAGTCGGAGCGCTGACGGGCTACAAACGCGTCCGAGAGCAGTCGCCCGATCTCCGACGGCACGCGGCCTGATACGACGAAGTGGAGCCCAAACCGAGAGAGCATCCCGCTGTGAGACTTGGGAGCCTCGCCTACGTCGAGGAGCGCCGCTTGCGCGACGTAGAAGCACGCGTAGTACGCCCGGTTCGTCGCGCCTACCGCGTCGCCATCATCGAGAGCGAGGCGTCCCGTTCGGAGCGCGCGCTGGGCATGACCGATCAAGGTGGCCTGCTGCGGAGTCACAACGTTACCCCGTCAGCGGCGACGTTGCGCATAAACGGCCGCTGCTCGTCGGCGGCCTCCTCGACGCGGTAGGGCTGAGCCGATAAAGCGAGACCGTGCCGGAGCGCGATGTCGTACAACGGCATACCCATGCGCTTGATCTCGGCATACGGCTCGTAGGCCCCCCGGAGCACGACCAGCAGATCCACGTCGGAGTCCGGCCGGGCATCGCCCCGCGCGCGCGAACCGTAGAGGACGATGTGGTCGAGACGGTCGCCGTAGAGCGCTTGCAGATGCGCCTTCGCCTCCGCGAGGGCGGCGCGGACGTGGGGGGGCGTAGTAGGAGGAAGCGACTCCATCATGGCTCAAGGTAGGCGGCGGCCGTCTGGCGGGCGTCGTCGGCCAGGCGGTCCGCCAGCGCGGGCGGGTGCTCGACGGTCACGTGCGGGCCCCAACTGGCGACGAAGGCACGCACCTCGTCGAGGGCCTCGCCTCCGGGGACCGTGTAGGTCGCCAGGAACGAGCCGTCGGGCTGCTCGGCGAGCACCTGCGAGGGGTGGTAGCGACGGCGCTGGAAGTGGACTGCGCGGTCGGCCGAGATCCGCAGCCGCACCGCGACGGGCTCGCCGCCGGCCAGTGCCCCGAACCGCGGCGCGAAATGGTCGGCCAGCTCGAACCCGCTCGGTACGTGGACGGCGCCCGATAGGACGTGGACGTGGGAGACCGATGGTAAGGCGAAATCGCGGAGCGCCTGGCGCACGTGGCAGTAGGTCGCCAGCAGCCACGACCCGCGCACCAAGCCAAACCCCAAAGGGCTCACCTCGCGCCCTGGCGAAAACCGGCCCCTCTTGTCGGTGTAGTCGATCCGGATGCGGAGGCCGTCGGTGATCGCCTGCCGGACCGGCGCAAAGACGGCCGGGTCCGGGGGCGTCACGTGCGACCCGAAGTGCCAATGCGTCGGCTCATCGTCGGGGTCAAAGGTGAGCGTGCCGAGCCCGTCGCCGGCCTCGTGAGCGGCCTCCAGCAGGGCGCGGAACGCGGATGCCAGCGGGGCTTGGAGCGGGGTGGCGTGCAGGGCGGCGCGGGCGGCCTCGGCGGCTACCGTGAGCGCCAGGATCTCGGTCTCGTCCAGGCTGTCAAGGTGCAGGCCGCGGCGCTGATGCTCCGCGGCCAGGAAGACCGCTTGCGCCGGCCGTCGGCCGGGTCGGGCCGTCGGCGGCCGGCACGCCCGCTTGGCGAGCGCGCCGACGAGGCGGCGTGACGGACGGGGTCGAGCGCCAGGCGAGCCGCGGCCTCGGCCTTGGTCAGCCGGTGCCCGGGTCGAGGAGCTTTCGGAGCGCCTCGGCAGAGGCAGAAGGCCGATCACAGAGGCGCGCATCGGAGCGTAGGTGCACGAAGGGTACTACAGGACGCCTGCATCCGCGCGTAGCAGCCCAGCGTCGCGACGACGTCGGCCTCGCAGTAGTGCGCCACCGCCGCCAGCCGGCCGCGCGCGACCGCTTGGGCGACTGTGACCCTGTGACGGGTGCCCCGCCGTTCGGGGGCTTCACCGTCCGTGCGCACGACGGCGAGCAGGTCGCACAAGTCGTCCACCGATTGGACGCACCCGAAACGCGTGCGAGGTTAGCGTGGGGCGCGTGTTGTAGGGGTAGATGTCGAGAAAACCGAAAACGGCCGGCATGATACCGTGCGCCGCGGAGCGCACGCGAGCCAGTGGCGTCGACCGCTTACCGTTGAAGGTGACGAACCGGTGCACGCGGCAGGCGGGCGACATCTGCCCACCAGCTCTTAACAGTTGGGGCTCGTCGTCCGAGAGGCGGCGGTGTAGCTCTCGGCTGGCCCGGCGCCCGTCGGGCCGATGCGGCTTCGACATGCAACAGATCCATCCCAGGAACGGTGGGAGTGACCCGGCTCGGCGCTGGGCATCGGTCGGATCCAGATCGGGGTCGCGGCGGCGCTCGATCGCGCACAGCGACCGCAGCCGCTGCGCGCTGGGCGTCGGAGAGCGCGCTGAAGGGCGCCGGGCACGTCTCGAGGTCCCAGGCGACGATGCAAGGAGAGGTGGGCATGTAGCTAAGGCGACGGACGAGCCACAGCCCGTCCACCTCCTCGGCGTACCAGCCTTGGGGTGGCTGTCCGCGCGGCGACCCTGGGCCGTAGGCGCATGTCGAGCAGCAGCGCCGACCCGCCGCATCGGAGGCCGCGTCAGAGGCGCGCTCCACAGCAGGTCGCGCGTCAAGGCGTCAGGCGGCCAGCGAAGACGCCGAATCGGCACCTCACGAGCCACCGGGACAGGTCACCTCGAAGGCCGGGCGACACGGTCGAGCACCGAGCGTAGTCATGGGTCTCGGGGGCCGGACCGTCGGGCATCAGGTCAGCGAAGGGGTCGTCTTCTTCGGCAGAGCCCAGGAGCCGTGGCGCCGACGGCGGCTGCTCCCGAAGCACCGTCGCCGCTTTGGCTGGCCTCGGCGGCGGCTCCCACCGGCCGTCGGTAGGCCGTAGGCGTCGTCGGGTCGAAGCGGTCGGATGGCATCGCCGGATCGAGGTCGAGCACGGCCCGGACGTCGGACCGCCGCCCGGCAGCTTGACGTTCCCAGTGCCTGGCGCGATCGTCGGCGCACGGCCTGTTCCAACTGGAACGGCGGCCTTGGTCGTCGGCGTCGCGCGCCTCTCGTGCCGTGGCGAAGGCGACGGGGACCGCCACTTCCATCTTGACGTCGGCAACGTCGAA
Source organism: Rubricoccaceae bacterium (assembly GCA_963757585.1). Classification (GTDB taxonomy): domain Bacteria; phylum Bacteroidota; class Rhodothermia; order Rhodothermales; family Rubricoccaceae; genus Rubrivirga. The sequence continues at coordinate 669,884 of CAVWRT010000005.1, read as the reverse complement.
CACGAACGACAGGGCCAAGCCCTGATGCACGATCCGAGCCCGGGGCTGTACCCGGCCGCCGTCACGGCGGCATGGCAGACGCCGACCCGACACGCGCTGGCGGCAGAAAACGCGCGGTTGGGTGCCGCCAGCTTCCCAGTCCCCCAGGTCGTAGCGCCGCCCCTGCCACGGATGCCGAAGCGGGCCGCGGCGGAACGGTAGGCTTGGCGCACGCGCAACCCCTCGTGCCCACGATTGGCGTCGATGGTCAGCCCGGGGGCAACGGCTCGGCAAAGCGCACGCGGTACATCCGCTCGACGACCGCCAGCCGGAGCGCGGGGACGGAGAAAGCCGGGCCTGCTCCTGAAGCGCGTATGCCTTGCGCGTGGCGCCCATACCGGCGGCGTACAACCGGCACGCCGGCCTGGCCGGCCAGGTGACGGCGCAAGCCGAGCGCGCGCAGGTGACCATCGCCCGGTGTGTGACGGTGGTGCCTGGGCCGAGCATGAGCCACGCCAGCTGGGCAACCGGGACGGCGATACGGCCGGTGACGTTCTCGAACTCGATCCCGTTCCGATCTGGTTCAGGCGGCCGCGTTCGAGGTAGACGTAAGGACGGAGTCGCGCAGCTTAGGGAGGGCGCGAGGCTCTCGGGCATGGAGTACCGGGGTGGGTGTGGAGGAAGACACCTCGCCGCCCTGGAGGTCGAGACATCTCGCGTCCACCTCTCTATGCTGCGTGCGTACCCTTCCACCGATTGGCTCCTTGACATGTTGAGCAAACAGGAGATCTTGCAGCCCTCTCCCCACGCCTGTGGGATGATCCCAGCGCCGGCATCTCGTTCGAGGAGACCGTCGGCCTCTCCCCACGCCTGTGGGATGATCCCACGCAGCGACGAACACGTCGGTGATCATCGACTCTCCACGCCTGTGGGATCATCCCCGGCACGCGACGTCGGATAGCCCCAGTCCAGGCCTCTCCCCACGCCTGTGGGGATGATCCCGCGGGGGTGGGCGGGTACTACGTGCCCTCAACCTCTCCCCGCCTGTGGGGATGATCCCGTGACGGCGACGGCACGCGGATCCTCACGCTCCTTCCCCACGCCTGTGGGGATGATCCGGCGATGCGCTGGGCCTCGCAGGAAGCGCCACCTCTCCCCACGCCTGTGGGTGGATGATCCAGGGAGGGGCGCGAGCGTCTCGAGACCCCCCCTCTCCACGCTGTCGGAGATAATCCCCGTCCCCCCGCCTTGGCGGTCGTGCCGCCGGTCCTTCCCCACGCCTGTGGGATGGATCCCTCGACGTATCCGTCGGCGTGGCCCCCGGCCTGCCTCTCCCCACGCCTGTGGGATGATCCCCCGGACGGGCGCGCGGTAAACTCACGCGGCGGCCTCTCCCCACGCCTGTGGGGATCATCCGGCTCACACCTCGTTCGCGGCGCAGGGCAAGGTCCTCTCCCCACGCCTGTGGGATGATCCCACCCGGCCTCATCCCTGTACGTCGTAGTCCTTCACCTCTCCCCACGCCTGTCAGGGGATCGATCCGTCGTCGGCCTTGGTCGTGACGGGGGTGGCATCCTCTCCCCACGCCTGTGGGATGATCCCCCGGACGGCGCGAAGTCGGTCGACTCGCCCCGCCTTCCCCACGCCTGTGGGGATCATCCCGGGCTGCGCGACGGGGCGTTTTCGACGGGCTCCTCTCCCACGCCTGTGGGATCATCCCGAGGGCAAGACGCAGGACGAGGCGCAGGGGCTCCTCTCCCCACGCCTGTGGGATGATCCCCGCACCGCCATTCCGGCTTTCGCCGCGGCCAGCCTTCCCCACGCCTGTCGGGGATCGATCCTGGGGTTGCAGACCCGTGCTCGACCGCTTCACCTCTCCCCACGCCTGTGGGGATCGATCCGCCCCCGATGGCGACGTGCAGCGTGTGGCAGACCTCTCCCCACGCTGTCGGGGATCCGTGGAGGCTGGGCTGTGGGCGGCGGGACGCTCCTCTCCCCACGCCTGTGGGGATGATCCCGGCTCCAGCACGACCGGCACCGGGGCGCCTCACCTCTCCCCACGCCTGTGGGGATGATCCGTCGTTCGGCTGGCCCGTCTTGACCTGGATGCCCCTCTCCCCACGCCTGTGGGGATGATCCCAGCGCCCGTCTCATCCAGGCGCGGTAGGCCCTCTCCCCACGCCTGTGGGGATGATCCCCCCCACGACGCGCTGACGCACCGCCCGGTCGCCCTCTCCCCACGCCTGTGGGGATGATCCCCCGCGCAGCCGCAAGCGCCCCTCGACGGGCGGCCTCTCCCCACGCCTGTGGGGATGATCCCGCGAGCCGGTCCTACCGCAGCCCCCGCCCAACCCTCTCCCCACGCCTGTGGGGATGATCCGAGGATCGCGACGGGCCAAACGAGGGCTTGGGGGCCTCTCCCTATGCCTGTGGGGATGATCCCGTATCCTTCCTCATCGGCCGCGACGTGGGAGGCCTCTCCCCACGCCTGTGGGGATGATCCGAGCTCGCCCTGGCTCACCGCCTCCGGCGTGTGCCTCTCCCCACGCCTGTGGGGATGATCCCGCCGACCTTAGAAATAGCGGCCGGCGACCAACTCCTTCCCCCACGCCTGTGGGGATGATCCCGTGGAACGGTGCCACGAACGGAGCCTTTCGCCTCTCCCCACGCCTGTGGGGATGATCCCGCTTACCAGGCGCCAGGACCGAAATCTACAGCCCTCTCCCCACGCCTGTGGGGATGATCCCCAGATCGCGGCGTCGCTGGGCAAGGCGCTGACCCTCTCCCCACGCCTGTGGGGATGATCCCGTGTCGTCGCGGTAGAACGCCGCTGGCTCCGCCCTCTCCCCACGCCTGTGGGGATGATCCGGTGGAGGCGCTGGAGGCGCTGGCCGCCGAGCGCCTCTCCCCACGCCTGTGGGGATGATCCCGGCTCCCGCTGGGCCGTCCTGACGCTGCCTGTCCTCTCCCCACGCCTGTGGGGATGATCCGAAGGGCTACAAAGCCTATAGGAAGAAGAACGGCCTCTCCCCACGCCTGTGGGGATGCTTCAGCGTGCTGGGCTGCTTTGCCCAACGAGCCCCGCCAGCAGGAGGAAGGACCGGGCGGGTCCGCCACCTCCGCCCGTCCTACGAGAACCCCGACGCGGGACACTAGCTCGGGCTCGAGGTGGAGACTGAGACGGCCATCGCGACGCCGCTGGAGGCCGCGCCAGTCGCGTGCCCGACACGCTGCCCGGCCGCGCCGCGCTCCGCCAGGCCCTCACCACGGCCGCCGAGCCGGTCGCGGTCGAGCAGGTAAGCCCGGCACTTTACCCGAGCCCGCCGCACCGACGTGGCCGCGCTGCTGGACACGTTCGTCGGGCTCGGCAGGCGCGCGTCACCGATGACGGCCGGTTCGCTGCCTGAGCCCGCCGCGAGCGTCGGGTTAGCCTCGCCCGGCGACTCGCGCGGGGTCGCCTGCTGGCAGCACTGGCGGAGCGTCCGCAGCCAGCGGGTCAGCGTCGCGACCTCCGAAGCCAGCTCGGCACAGGGCGTACTGCATAACGGCTATCGAGATCAGTTCCGGCAAGCGCCGCGTCAGGAGCGTGACCGCTCGGGCCCGGTCATGTCTGCTTGTCGCAGCGCTAGCGCTCCGCCAGTGGGTCCGTTCGCGAGGGTTCGACGGACGCGAAGCGCGAGGTTCGCAATGCGACGGTACGGGCACGGGGAGGGGGGTCCTTCACGACGCCCCCGAAGTCCCATGCTCGGTATGGTCGCCCCCCTCCGGGGAAGGGTCAACTATGGAGGGCAAGGGTCCCGCGCCGTCGCCGGACGGCTTCGGGAGACTCAGCAGGTAGACGGCCCCCGGTCCAAACCCCTCCCGCGTCGAAGTCACGTCCAGGGCGTCCTTCGCCTTCCGATACGCCGACGCGCTAATCCCCGCCGCCTCCGACTCTGTCTTGACCTCTACCGTCGGCCGGGCCGTCCGCGAGAGCGGCCATGAGGAACGCCTGAGCCTCCGTCTGTGCCGGGCTCGGCCCGCTGGCGGGCGGCGCCAGCAGGTCGTCGGCGCTCTCTGTACCCACGGGCCCCTGCCACCGTACGACCCCGACCTCGCTGTATGGCGCGCTCACGATGTCGAACGCGAGCGAGGGAGCCCATCGGCTCACGTTGTTCTTGGTTGTGCGAGCACCCTCCGGCGCTCCCCCTGTGGCGCGCTGTCCGTGGGGTCCTCCGCGACGAGGAGCGCGAACCGAGCCGCCCCCACGATCCCGATGGATCCCATGCCCCGGTACAGCGCCGTCCCGCCACCCGACTTGTTCATGTGACGGACGGCGAGGACCGCGAACCCGAACCGCCGTGCGACCTCTTGCAGAGGGTTAGCGCGCTCCGAATGCTTGCGTCGTTGTGCGAATCGACGTTCTTGTCCAGGTGGGCCGAGAGCGGGTCAATGACCAGCAGGACGGCACCCATCGCGGAGAGCACCTTCCCTATGTCCTCCGTGTCGTTGGGGAAAGACACGGCCCGGGGCTTCCCGTCGGGGCTAGGGACCGACTCGATGACCCGGACCCGTCCGAGGTCCGCGCCAGCGGCGGCTAGGCGGGGTTGGATGGTGTCGCCGGGGTCGTCCTCGCCCGTCACGATCACGACGGCTCCCGGGCGTGGGCACGTCTTGCCAGCCGGCCACGACCCGCTGGCGGTGAGCGTGGCAGCGAGCGAAGCGTAGAGCGTGGACTTCCCGACGCCGGGGTCCCCGTCCAGGATGGTAATCTTGCCGCTGGCGAGCCGCCCGGGCCAGAGCCATTGGACCGGAACCGGGGTGACCTCGGAGAGGAGGACACCGGGGAGCGGAGGCCCCTCGGGCGGGCTAGCGGCGGCGGGGGTATTCGGGCTTGGGGTTTGCGTAGCATGGGGGTGCATGAGATCGCGGAGCCAGACGACGTAGAGCCCCGTCCGTCCGCGAGAACCAAAGAGTGAGCGCCGGGCGGACGATCCGCCCGGCGCTCGCGTGTGTTACCGGACGCGCCGGCTTTCGAGGAGCGCCTGCACGTCCGCGACGGCCACGTAGACCGAGCCGCCGACCTTCGAGAACGGGAGCGTCCCGTTCTTCCGCCAGCGGGCCAGCGTCGGCTTGGACACGCCGAGCGCGGTGTCTGCGCTTGCTTGTTGGCGGAGCGACCCGACGCCGGGGGGCTCTGGCTCGCGGGGGGTGACGTTGAGGTGCCGGAGCGTCCGCTCGATGGCGACGGCGACGGCTTCGTCCAGCGCGACGCGGCTGGTGACGATGACGGGGGAGATGTTCGGGGGCATGGGGTCGGGGTTAGTGGTCCGGTCCCCAATGTCCCTGCCTGAAGGCCGATGATGCGTTACACGGCCCAATGTCATGTCATGTCACGTCTCCTTCGGTGTCATCGTTAACGCCAGCACGGTAGCCAGACGCAAGTAGTCATCGTAGAGCAGAATCCCCGCTGGCAGACGGACATGCATGTCCCCCTAACGAGCATCTGTAATTATGCCACCTGTTGAGCGTTCTACGAACACTCCCCGCCCCACCACTCATTTTCATCTCGCCTGACATAAGTAAAAACAGCTCCTGAGCGCTTGTTGGCTGATGGTCCTTCTCGATCCACTTTTGCTCATAGAATCTGTGTGTCGCCTCTACAAGTGCTCTCTCGTATCGCTTCGGCGTCGGAGACGACGCGGTTACCTCCTCCATTTGGGCACCGCCCTGAACCACCCACGGATCGCCCAGGTCAAAGGCTGCTGAGCGGCGGGCCTCATTCCATTCTAGAGCCCTTACCGCGACATGGGCCCGCCTAGAGCCATACCGAAGGCATAAGCTTGGGCTTCAGCTACCTCGACATCCAATCCGTAAACCAGCGCCGTGGACTGCATAACGTCACGAGCTTCATCCCTCCCCAGTCGGCCCTCCCGGACAGCTGCCACGATACGCCCCGCGTCGATGCACAGGCGCTCGGCCGAACGGTCGTCCAGCGAGGACGTGAGCAAAAGCGGAGAGGTCACCCCTCCCTCAGGCGCCAGGGTGGGGACCGCGTCCCAATCGAAAACCCCGCCCGGCCCCAACATTTTCGTCAGCCCGGCGCCGATGGCAGCCACGTCTGCCCGGCCGTATCCGTTTAGCTCCAGAGCCTCGGCCACAACGAACCCCAAGACTCGTCCGGCCCTAGCGCTTGCCGCTGCCAGCGCTTTCGCTTGCTGCACCACCTCCCTCCCCAAGGCACCACGGTAGTCTGAGAGGCGGGTAGCCGAAGGAGGGTTGCCCACCTCCCGCGCGACCTCCGACCGAGCCCGGTCGTCTTCCTGCCGTCCGCGCTCGGACGTGGCTAGGGCGGGGTAGGCGTCTGGCATGTACCGCTCGGATCGTGCGTAAAAGGCCATGCCGTCGTCCCCTTCTCCGAGTATGGGGACGGAGTCGCGGACGAGGTCCGACATCGATAGGCTCTCAGCCCCAGCGTCAGCTAGCTCCGCCCAAACTTCCCTACGCTCCCGAGGTATACCGACAGGGTGTACCCAGGAGTAAAGGCCACTCTCGAAGCGGTCTTGAGTGCTCTTCATCGCTTACCCCGCTGGCGGCATCTTGTGGTGTTCAGGTAGTGAGACCTTCAGTCTGCGCTGCGCCTTCTCGCTCACGATGACTCTCCGAACAGGGCACCGATCCGCTTGTCGAGTGCTTCCGAGTCAAAGCCAGCTAGGTACTGCTCCGTGGTCGCGACCGAGCTGTGCCGGAGCGCCTGCTTCACGTCGTACACGCTCCAGCCGTCGCGCCGGGCGAGGTCCGCGAAGCTGTGCCGGGCGACGTGCGTCGATAGCTTTGCGGGAAGGCCCGCTAGCTTGGCAATCCGCTTGAGCGTCTTGTTGTAGATGGTGTTCTGCGAAGCGACGGCCCGGTCCATTCCGCGCGGGGTACTGAGATCGTACTTGGTGCCACTGGGTACGCCGTCCAGAATCGGCAAGAGGTAGTCGTCGGGGACCTTTGGCGACCCATCCGCTTGGACGAGGTAAGGCGCCAAGATGAGCATCGCCGGCTCGACAAGGCGCGCCGACGTGCGCTTGCCCGTCTTGCCCGCCGTGTAGGCCAGCCGGACCGCCCCCGAGCCGTCTGAGGCAGGCTGGAGATCCCGCATCCGGAGCCGGGCCAGGTCCCCAAACCGGACCCCGGCCCCGTAGAGCGCGAACAGGAAAGCGTCTCGAACGCGCGCATTCAGCGTACCGGAGGGGCCACGCGCGCCGAGGTCGAGCGCCCCCATCCGGTCGATCTCCTCCTGCGTCAACCGCACCCGCTTGACGCGCACCGCCCGAGGCGGGGTGTAGTTAAAGAAGGGATCCGCGTCACGCGTAATCAGCCCGTCCCGCATGGCCCGCCGCGCGTGCAGTCGCACGACGTTCATGTTGGACTTGACCGTCGAGGCGGCGTTGCCAATATCCCCAATCAGGTGCGCCGTGTAATCCTGCAGGAGCGATGAGGTCAACCGCGAGAGGGGAAGCCGTACCGCCGTCGCCTTCTTCTTCGCCGCCGCCTGTTCGGGTTTGCCCAGCGCACGAAGCGCCTTCCCGCTCGGTACCCCTGCCAGCCACGCCCGGAGTTTGGCGATCACCGCCCGTTCCTTGTCCACCCGTTGCACGTTGCCCGACTTCTCCACCCCGACGAGGAAGTCCTCGACGTAGCGAAGGAAGCATGGATCCGCCTCCTGCTTCTGGACAGCGAGCGCCGCCTTGAGCGCCGCCGCCGTCTCGGGCTCGCCAGCCGTCAGCAAGCGAAGGCGCTCAACCTCTGCGACCGCGAGTCGCGCTGCGATGAGCGTGTTGATCTCGTCCGCGTGAGGGTGTCCTTTGCGAACCGGCCGCGCCTGCGAGTTCTCGTTCCAGTGGCGCGGTGCTACCGACACCCGGAGGGAGTGGTAGAGGGTTCGCCGCGAGTCCGTGAACCGGAGGTAAACTGGGTGGTGTCCTTCCGCATTCGTCTTGTGTTTCCAGAGCACTGCCGATGCTTTCGCCATAGCCTCTGGGGGTGCGAGGGGTAAGGCTCAAGGTAAGGGTTTTTCAGGTCTCAATGAGACTCAAACCCTGCCGATGCGATGCCAATGTGCCTCAGCGTACTCTCAGTGAGCGTTTACGGAATCACTCGCTCTTACTCAATCTCGCACTGTGCCCCCCCTCCGGGCACCAGCCGCGCACCGCAGCGCACACAACGCTCCGCGCGGTGCGCGTCCCCGAGGCGGGCGGGGCTGGAGGCCAGGGCGGGGAGGCCCCGAGCGACGGCTCCCGCAGCGCCGACCCCGCCCCCCCTCCTCCGCGTCATGCCGTCTCCTACGTCGTCCGCCTCGGTGCTCTTGCGGGCGCCCTCCTGCTGGCGGCGCCGTCCGGTCAGGGCCAGTCGGTCACCGGCCGCGTCGTGGACGCCGTCACCCAGGAGACGCTGTCCGGCGCCAGCGTGGCCGTGCTCGGCCCCGACGACGCGCTCTCGGCCGGGGCCGCGGCCGACCTCGACGGCCGGTTCGCGATCGACGGGCTGGCGCCGGGCAGCTACCGGGTGCGCGCCTCGTTCGTCGGCTACGACGCGCGCGTCCAGGCCGACGTCGTGGTCCAGGGCAGCCGGCCCACGTTCGTGCTGTTCGAGCTGCGGCCCAGCGCCGCCGACCTGGGCCAAGAGATCGTCGTGACCGGCGGCCTGTTCGACGACGCGCCCGACGCGCCGGTCTCGGTCGCCACACTCGGGCCCGAGGAGATCCGCCGGACGCCCGGCGGCCAGAACGACATCTCGCGCTCCCTGCTCTCGCTGCCCGGCGTCACCGGCGCCGTCGACAACCGCAACGACCTGCTGGTGCGCGGCGGCGGCCCGAGCGAGAACGCCTATTTCGTGGACGGCATCGAGATCCCCCAGATCAACCACTTCGCGACCCAGGGCGCGGCGGGCGGCGCGCTCGGCCTGCTCAACGTCGACTTTATCCGCGAGGCGACGTTCTACACCGGCGGCTTCCCGGCGCGCTACGGCGACGCCGCCTCGTCGGTGCTGGTCGTGCAGAACCGGCCCGGCAGCCCAGGCCTGCTCTCGGGCGACCTCACCGTGGGCGCGAGCGAGGCCGCCGTCTCGCTCGACGGCTCCTCGGGCCCGGACTTCAACTGGACGTTCTCGGCGCGGCGCAGCTACCTCCAGCTGCTGTTCGAGCTGATCGGCCTGCCCATCCGCCCGTCCTACTGGGACTTCCAGAGCCGCGTCGAGTGGACCCTGACCGACGACGACCGCCTGGTCTACGTCGGCCTGTGGGCCGTCGACGACTTCGACATCGAGCAGCCCGAGGACCCGGACGACTTCGAGGGCCGCGAGATCGCGTCGCGCGTGCTCGACAACGACCAGCGGAGCTACACCCAGGGCGTGTCGTGGCGCCGCCTGCTGCCGAGCGGCGTCGTCACGACGGCCGTCAGCCGGAGCTACCAGGAGTTCTTCTTCTCCGACCTCGACGAGACCGGCGCCGAGCTCCTGGGCAACGACGCCGAGGAGGCCGCCTGGCGCGCACGGTCCGACGCCGACCTCCGGCTCGCGCCCGGCCTGACGCTGGGCGTCGGCGGCGGCGCCTCGCGCGAGACCGTCGCCTCGGAGTTTTTCCAGCGCGCCACGCCCGCGACGCCGTTCGACACCGACCTGCGCTTCTCGACCGACCTGGGGCTCTGGAAAGGCTTCGGCTACGCCCAGCTCACGACCGAGGTGGGCGGGCGCCTGGCGCTCACGGCCGGGCTGCGCGCCGACGCCACCGACTTTCTGGACCAGACCGCCGTCGTGTCGCCGCGCCTGAGCGCCTCCTACGACGTGAGCGACCGCGTCGAGGTCAGCGCCGCGGTCGGCCGCTTCACGCAGTCGCCCGAGCTGATCTCGCTGGCGGTCCAGCCGGGCGGCGTCTACGTCAACCGCGGGCTGGACTGGATCGACGTCGGCCAGGTCGTGGGCGGAGTCGCGGTCACGCCGGCGCCCAGCGTCCGGCTGTCGGCCGAGGGCTACTACAAGGCGTACTCCGACTACCCGGTCTCGGCGAGCGACCCGCGCGTCTCGCTCGCCAACCTCGGCGGCGACTTCGGCACGGTCGGCGCCGAGGCGCTGACGTCCGACGGTCGGGGCCGGGCGTACGGCCTGGAGGTGTCGGCCCAGAAGCGGCTGACGGCGCGCGCGTACGGGCTGGGCAGCTACACGCTGGGATGGAGCGAGTTCTCGGGCGCCGACGGCGTCTACCGCCCGAGCGCCTGGGACGTGCGCCACAACGTGTCGCTGACCGGCGGCGTGCGGCTGGGCGGCTGGGAGATCGGGACGCGGCTGGCCGTCCTGTCGGGCCGGCCGTTCACGCCGTTCGACCTGGAGGCGTCGCGCGCCGAGTACGCGCTGTCGCGCCGAGGCGTCCGCGACCTCGACCGGCTCAACGCCGAGCGCACGAACGCCTACTCGCGCCTCGACCTGCGCGTCGACCGCCGGTTCGCCATCGGCCAGCGGGTCAACGGCGTCCTAACCTCGACATCCAGAATGTGCTCGACCGCGAGAACGTGTTCTCGGTCCAGTACACCGAGGACCCCGCCGAGCCCGACTTTCTGCGCGACCAGACGAACGTCGGCCGGCTCCCGACCATCGGCTTCAGCGTCGAGTTCTAGGGCGGCCGCGTGCCGAGGAAAAGGCTGCGGCGTCAAGGGTATCTTGGATCTCCTCCGTTCCGCCCCTCATGTCCGACCTCGATGTCGTCGGCCTCACGCCCGACCCCGTCCACGCGCTCGCCTACCTCTCGACGCCCTCGGTCCCGTTCTCGGACCGCGACCTGAGCGACCTGCTGCTCTCGGCCCGGAGCTGGAACGCCGAGCACGGCATCACCGGCAAGCTGATGGTGCTGGAGAACGACAACGGCGAGGTGGTTCAGTTTGCGCAGTGGATCGAGGGCGCGGCCGCGCACCTGGAGGCGTGCCTGGACCGCATCCAGGCCGACGGCCGCCATGTGACGGGCGAGATTCACCAGCACGGCGAGGTGCCCGGGCGGCGCTTCCCCGGCTGGGACATGGCCTTCGAGGCCTACGACCCCGACCGCTTCGGCGCCGAGGCGGAGTCGCTGACCGCGTAGTGATGGAGATTCTCGGCCTCGACCCGGACGCGCTGTGGGCCTTCGCCTATCTGTCGGAGCCCGCCGCCCCGTTCTCGGACCGCGACCTGAGCGACCTGCTGCTCTCGGCCCGGGCGTTCAACGCCGCCCAGGGCCTGTCGGGCAAGCTGGTGGTGCTGGAGGACGGCCGCCGCATCACCCGGTTCGCGCAGTGGATCGAGGGGCCGCGGTCGTCGCTGGCGGCGGTGATGGGCCGCATCGTCCGCGACGCGCGCCACGGCACGTTCCAGGTGCACCACCTGGGCGCGACGCCGGTGCGGCGCTTCCCCGGCTGGGACATGGCCATCCACCCGGCGGACAGCACGACGTTTCCCGGCGCCGCGGCGCACGTGACGGCCTAGCCGGGGCCGGGCTCAGGACGCCGCTGCGGGCATCGCGGCGAGCTCGCCGGCCAGGGTGTCGGCGATGGCACGCCAGTCGAAGCGCGCCTCGGCCTCGCGGCGCAGGTCGGCGGCGTACCGGCGGGGCTGGTCGAGGGCGCGGCCCAAGCGGTCGGACAGGTCGGAGACGCGGTGCTCGGCGTGGGGCCGCGCCAGCAGGAGCGGACGCGCCGACTCGGGCAGGCCCTGGGCCAGCGTGCGCAGGCTGTCGCCCATGCCCCCGATGTCGGGCCCGACCGGCAGCACGCCCGCCGCGGCGCTCTCCGGCACCACGAGCGGGCTCGCCTCGCGGACGACCGACGGGAACGAGCCGGCGTCGGCCAGGCCGTAGAGCGGGCCGAGGGCGTCGTGGTCCAGGAAGCCGGTGAACACGACCGAGGCGGGCGTCATGGACGCCTGCGCGGTCTCGATCCAGGCGTCGAACGCGGCCGGGTCCATGCCGTCGAGCAGCCCCTGGCCGCCGTAGAACGGGTCGGCGTCGAGCCCGCCGCCGCCTTCGAGCGCGCCGCCCAGGCGCACCAGCTGGCGCACCAACTCGCCCTTGCCCTCGCTCAGCGCCCAGACCAGCGCCTCCAGCCCTTCGCGCAGGCCGCCCGTCCCCGCCACCAGCAGCACGGCCTCGGGGTGGCGCGCCGCCACCTGGGGGAAGGCCAGGACCAGGTCGGCCGGGCCCTTGGCGGCGATGAGCCGTCCGACGTAGACGACGGTTTTGGCGGCGTCCCAGTCGACGGCGCGCAGCTTGTCCTCCAGGTCGGCGTCGGGCGCCGAGCGGGGATAGTCGGCCTCCAACGCCGCGAGCACCTCGGCGTCGCTGGGGGCGTCGGGCAGCGCGCCGAGGCGGGCGTGCAGGCCGGCGGTCTGGCCGGCGGGCCGGCCGCGCTCGGCGCCGTCCACGACGCCGGCGATCACCTCGACGGTCGCGGCGCGGTCGGCGCGGCCGACCAGCTCGAAGATCGACGTGTCGGTCCCGACCGGCATCCGCCCCATCTTGGCCTCGATGCCGGGCACCTGGCCGAACACGTCGGTGATGCGGCCCTCCATCTCGCCGTTCAGGGCGAACACGCGCGCGGCGCCGTCCAGCGCGAGCTCGGCCAGCCGCTGGCTTCGCGTCTCCTTTTTGACCACGTACTCGATGGCACTGCCGTGCGGCAGCACGCCGTAGGGCGCGCCGCCGGCGACGTGCGCGCGCTGGACCGCCGCGGCCATCAGGACGGTGTGGTTCACGATCCAGCCCGCGACCCCCTCCGCCTCGGCCACGTGCTGGAGGACGCGGGCGTTGCGCGCCAGGTACTCCTCGACCGCGTCGTCGTCCAGGTCGGGGATGTAGACCACGTAGTCTGAGGGCGTGCTGGGGCGGACGTAGGTCGGCAGCACGTTGAGCGCGGGCCGGTGCACCACGACGGTGCCGGGAAGCCCGGTCTCGCGCTCGAACAGTGTCTCCGGCGCGCCGTCGGCGTCGTAGGCGACGGCACGCGAGACGAACTCGTAGCGCTCGGGCCGGCTCTCCTGGCAGACCGCGTGGACGGTGCGCCCGCCCTGGGCGAGGGCACGCAGGATGGCACGCGTCCACAGGTTGGAGCCCGCGCCCGCCAGCCCGTAGCCGTGCACGACGCCGAGGACGGGGGAGGATGCGAGATGCGCCATGCGCGAGGTGGGAAAGCGAGGGGAGCGAGGGACCGTGCCGCGGCCTCCCCGCGTACCGGCACGGCCGAGGCGAGTTCTCCGCCCCGCCCTCTTCCCACCCGCCTCCTCTCCATGGACGCCATGATCCTCGCGGCCGGCCTCGGCACGCGCCTGCGCCCGCTCACCAACACGACGCCCAAGGCGCTCGTCGAGGTGGACGGGGTCCCGATGCTGGAGCGCGTCGCGCGCCGCCTCTTGGACGCCGGCGCCGACCGCATCCTGGTCAACGTCTCCTATCTGGCGGACCAAGTCCAGGCCTACGTGGACACGGCCGACTGGCGGACGCCGGGCGGCGAGCCGGTCGAGGTCGTGATCTCGGACGAGCCCGACGGGCCGCTCGAAACCGGCGGAGGCATCAAAAAGGCGCTCGGCTTTTTCCGCCGCGACGCCCCGTTCCTGGTCCACAACGCCGACATCCTGACGACCGTCGACCTGGGCGCGCTGTGGCGGGCCCAGCGCGACGCCGACGACGGCCGCGTCGCCACGCTCGCCGTCGCCCCGGCCCGGACCGACCGCGCGCTCCTGTTCGACGACGGCGGGCTGGCGGGCTACACGCTCGACGGCGGCCAAGCCAAGCCCATGCGCGACGCCGACGGTGACGGGCGGATGGTCGACTTTTGCGGCGTCCAGGCGTGCAGCCCGGCTCTTCTCGACCGCATCCAAGCGCGCGACGAGGACACGTTCTCCGTGATGGATGTCTACCTCGGGCTGGCGCGCGACGGCGCCCGCGTCGCCGCCTTCGACGGCACCGACGCCCAGCCCAACGACTTTCTGGACGTCGGTACGATCGAGCGGCTGGAGGAAGCCCACGAGGTCGTCGCCGACGGCGAGTTTGCCTGAGTCCCCATGAGCCACTCCGCCCGATTCGTCGCCCTCGTGGACCGCGCCCGCCAGCGCGTCCCGGAGACCGACGCGCCGTCCGTCCACGCCCGCCTCGGTGACGCCGAGGAGGGGTTCACTCTGATCGACGTGCGCGAACGCGACGAGTGGGAGCGCGGGCACATCCCGGGCGCCATCCACCTCGCGCGTGGCGTCCTCGAGCGCGACGCCGAGGCGGCCGTCCCCGGCCTCGACACGCCGGTCGTGCTCTACTGCGGCGGCGGCTTTCGCTCGGCGCTGGCGGCGGCGTCGCTGCTCGACATGGGCTACACCGACGTGACCTCGATGGACGGCGGCTGGCGCGACTGGACCGCGAGAGACTATCCCACAGCCCCATGACCGGACACGACGGCTCCCCCACGCTCAACGTGCTAGGCACGCCCCTCCAGCCCTGCGGCACAGCGCCCATCACGGGTTTCTACCGCGACGGCTGCTGTGAGACCGGGCCGACGGACACCGGCACGCACGTCGTCTGTGCCGTGATGACGGCCGAGTTTCTGGCCTTTACCGCCTCGCGCGGCAACGACCTGTCGGCGCCCAGCCCCGCCCACCGCTTTCCCGGCCTCAAGCCCGGCGACCGGTGGTGCCTGTGCGTCTCGCGCTGGGTCGAGGCCCAGCAGGCGGGCGTCGCGCCACCCGTCGTGCTCGACGCCACAAACGCTCGCACGCTCGACGTCGTGGGGCTGGACAGGCTCCAGGCGCACGCCTAGCTCGCAACCGCTCCGCCTCGGCGCCGAGGCGGGCGTGATGGCTAGGGCGGCGCCTCGGTGATGGCGCGCCCCAGGATGCGGCGAGTTGACACCCCAACCGGCACCGCCCGACGCGCGATATTGAGGCCCCTCCCCCTCGGTCTCATGGACATCGTCAGCGCCTCCGGCGCCCCCGCCGCCGTCGGCCCCTACAGCCACGCCGTCCGCACGGGCGGGCTGCTGTTCTGCTCGGGCCAGGTCGCCCTCGACCCGGACACCAACACGCTCGTCGAGGGCGACGTAGCGGCCCAGACCGAGCGCGTGTTCGCCAACATCCGCGCGGTCCTGGCCCAGGCGAACGCGACGCTGGCCGACGTGGTCAAGACGACCGTGTTTCTGCGCTCGATGAACGACTTCCAGGCCATGAACGCGGTCTACGCCGACGCCTTCGGCGACCACCGCCCGGCGCGCTCGACGGTCGCCGTGGCCGGCTTGCCCCTCGACGTGGACGTCGAGATCGAGGTGATCGCCGACGTCTCGGAGGCCGGCCCGGCCCGCCTCGGCACCGAGGCGGGCTAGGTGGCGTCGGTCCGCTCCTTTTTCGAGGCCTACGCGCGCGCGTTCGCCGCCTACGACGCCGGCGCCATCGCGGCGGCCTATGTCACGCCGTGCCTGTTCGTGCGCGACGGCGTCCCGGTCGGCGCCGCCGACGCCGAGGCGCTGGTCGAGAGCGTGGACGCGCTCCTGGCGCTGCACCGCGCCTGGGACATCCAGACCGTCGAAGCCCACGACGTGACGGTGCTGGAGCAAGGCCCCGGCCACGCGCTCGCCCGCGTCGACTGGCGGCTGGGCCGCACCACGAGCCGCATGGCCTGGGACTTTGCCACCACCTACACGCTGGTGCCCGGAGACGACTGGCGCATCGCCGTCGCGATCACGCACGACGCGCCGTTTTGAGGCCGGGCACACAACCGTCTCGGCTGGCAGGCCCGAAGCGGCCCGCCTCGGATCTCGTCCCGCGCCACGCGCCGCAGCCATGACCACCGTCGGCGTCACCGGAGGCATCGGAAGCGGAAAGTCGGCGCTGGTGGCGCGGCTGGCCGAGCACGCCGGCGTGCGCAGCCTGCTGGCCGACGACGTGGCCAAGCGGCTGATGGCTGGGGACCCCGGCGTGCGCGCGGCGCTGGTGGCGCGGTTCGGGGCCGAGACGTTCAGCGCCGACGGCGCCCTCGACCGCGGCTACCTCGCCGGTCGCGTGTTCGGAAACCCGGCCGAGGTGGCAGCGCTCAACGCCATCGTCCACCCCGCCGTTCGCCGCGCGCTCGTGGACGCCGTCGCCCAGGCCCGGGCCGACGGCGTGGCCGTGCTGGTCTACGAGGCTGCGCTGCTGTTCGAGACCGGCGGCGACGCCGTCGTCGACCGCGTGGTCTGGGTGGACGCGCCCGTCGAGGCGCGGCTGGCGCGAGCGTCGGCGCGCGACGGCGTAGACCGGGACGCCATCCGCGCCCGGATGCGACACCAGATCGACCCGGCGACTGCACGCCAGCGCGCCGACACGGTCATCGACAACTCGGGCGACCTGCCCGCGCTGTGGTCGGCGGCCGACGCGCTCGCGGCTGCCCTCGGCGCAGGCCCGAGGCGGGGCTAGCCGCCGGGGACGATGGGCACGGCGACGTAGCTGCTGTCTCCCGCCTGGGCGAGCGAGTCGGCGGCGGGGCGCGGCTGGACGGCGCGCTCGGCCTCCGCCTGGCGCTGGGCCTCCGCCTCGAGCTCCGACTGGAGGCGAGGCGCGGGCGGCGGCGGCTCGACGCGCTGAAGAGGCGGCGACGGCTCCATCTCGGTGTAGCCTGCCTGCGCGGCCTCTCCCGGCTGGCCACTCGCGACCGGCGGCTTCGAGGCCTGCGTCGTCCCGTACAGGATGATGCCCATCAGAAACAGGATGGGGACGTACACGGACCGGGGCACAGCGTCGCAGGCAGATCCACGGCGGTATCGTCCGGCTCGTGCTTGGCTAAAGCCCCGTGCCGTCGTCTGCCCAGCGCCACTGCTCGGCGATGACGCGCGCGGCGGGGACGAACCCGTCGGCCACCTCGGGCGCGTACGTTTCGATCAGGTAGAACGACACGCCCGCGTGCGAGCCCAGGCGCACCTGACCGTTCGTGGTGGCGTTGGCGAAGGCGTACCCACCCTGAGACCATCCCTCGGGCTTCAGCCGCACCGCGTTGCCGTACGCCTCGGCGACGGCGCCGGCCATCCGCATCACCTCCTGGGCGCTCGGCTCGCCTGCAGGGACAAACAGGTGAACGACGGCCTGCGACCGAGACGCACCGAACGTCAGCATCGCCGCCTCCCCCTCGCCGGAGGCGCCGACGTGGCGGTCCCAGCCGTCGCGGACGTAGGTCGAGAACGGCAGGCGGATGTCGGGGAACGACACCAGCGTGAGCGTCACGGTCTCGTCCATGCCCTCGGTGGAGAGCGTCTCTTCGATGGTGGCTGGGCGCCCCGGCAGGCCCGCCTCGGTCACAGCTTCGGTCGCGTCGGGTGCGGAACTGGCGACAGGCTCCGCCAGCGATGGCGGCGCGTCCGACTCGGCGCAGCCGATGACGGCGAGGGCAGCGACGAGCGAGGCGAGGCGGGACATACCGGCGGAGTGGCCGAACCTAGTGCGCCGACGCTAGTCGCCCAGCGCCGTCGCGAGCGCGTCCCGGTCGTGGCCGGTCAGCCCGTCCAGGATCAGGTCGTGGCCCATCCGGTCGCGCTTGGTGCGCAGGTAGTCCTGGTTGTGGACGCCGGCCTCGATCTCGATCGGCACGCGCTCGACCACCTCCAGCCCAAAGCCGGACAGCCCGATCCGCTTGCGCGGGTTGTTGGTCATCAGCCGCAGCCTGCGCGCGCCCAGGTCGTGGAGAATCTGGCACCCGATGCCGTAGTCGCGGTGGTCCATCTTGAACCCGAGCGCCTCATTCGCCTCGACGGTGTCCATGCCCTCCTCCTGCAGCTTGTACGCGCGCAGCTTGTTGAGCAGCCCAATCCCGCGCCCCTCCTGCTTCATGTAGAGCACCACGCCTCGGCCCTCGCGCTCGATCTGGGCCATCGCCGCGGCCAGCTGCTCGCCGCAGTCGCACCGCGCCGAGCCAAAAATGTCGCCGGTGATGCACTGGCTGTGGACGCGCGCCAGCACGGGCGTCTCCGGATCGAACGGCCCGCCCTTGGTCAGCGCCAGGTGGACGTCGCCGGTCAAGACCTCTTCGTAGGCGGCCAGCCGAAAGCCGCCGCGGTCGGTCGGCAGGTCCACCTCGACGACCTTTTGGACCAGCGTCTCGGTGCGCATCCGGTAGGCGATCAGGTCCTTGATCGTGATCAGCCGGAGGCCGTGGCGCCGGGCGTAGGCGCGGAGCGCCGGGACGCGCGCCATCGTGCCGTCCTCGTCCATGACCTCGATCAGGACGCCCGCAGGCCGCAAGCCCGCCAGCCGCGCCAGGTCGACGGCGGCCTCGGTGTGGCCGGCTCGGCGCAGCACGCCACCCGCCTGCGCCCGGAGCGGGAAGATGTGGCCCGGCCGGGCAAAGTCGCGCGGCGCCGACTCCGGCGCGGCGAGCGCGCGGATGGTGGCGGCGCGGTCGGCGGCCGAGATGCCCGTCGTGGTGCCTTCGCGCAGGTCGACGGAGACCGTGAACGGGGTCTCGTAGAGCGACGTGTTGCGCGCCTCCATCATGGGGAGGTCGAGCGCGGCGGCGCGCTCGCGCGTGATCGCGACGCACATCAGGCCCCGGGCCTCGCGCGCCATAAAGTTGACCGAGTCGGGCGTGGCCAACTCGGCCGCCCCGATCAGGTCGCCCTCGTTTTCGCGGTCCTCGTCGTCCACCACGACCACCAGCTTGCCGTTGCGGATGTCGTCGAGGGCGTCCTCGATAGAGTCGAAGCGAGGCTCAGCAGGCATGGTCGCGGGGGAATCGGGGGCCGTCGGGCTCCAGACCCGTCGCTGGCGGGCTGCCTTACGCCGGCTCCGTCGAGGATACGGTGTAGCCCACCTTGCCCTTGTCCAGGCGCAGCTTGGTGCCGCCGTCGACCTCGACCAGGATCGTCCGCTCGTCGACCTGGCGAATCGTGCCGTGGATGCCGCCGACGGTGACCACGCGGTCGCCCTTGGCCAGGCCCGAGACCAGCTCGCGGTGCGCCTTGGCCTGCTTGGTCTGGGGCCGGATCATCGTGAACCACATCACGACGAACAGCAGGCCCATCAGCAGGAGGGGGTTGCCGAACAGGCCTCCGGAGGGCGCGGCCTGGGCGAGGGGGAGCAACGTCAGCAGCATCGAGCCGGGAGTCTGGGGCCAGGAAACAGAGTGAGGGCACGCGATCCGTATCGCGCCGCATCGACCTTCTACCGTTGCTGCCGTCAGGCCCTGGCGGGGTTCGAAGGGAGCTGGCCGTACGGGACGTGCCCTCACTCTGCCGGCGGGCCCTGGGGCCGACCGGCAGAGCAAATGTACCGCGACCGCTCCGAGAGGTTGCGAAGCGATCGGGAATCCGGGAGCGCTTGGCCACGCCCAACCCTGCCCACCTCGGCGGCGCGCCCGAGGCGGGCAGAGGGGGGCCGACGGCCGGGGCGCATCGACGGCCACGGCGCACCGCCCTGGCGCGCGCCGAGATCCAGACTCGGTTGCTCCGCAGGGTCGCCCGGTGGGACGTCGCGCCGCTGGTGGTCGGGCCGCTCGTGGTCACGGCTGCGGGCCTCGCCGCCACGTCCGGCGGCCTGCCGCCGGTCGGTACGCCGCGCGCGATGCTGCTGGCAACGGGCCTCGTGGGCGCCGCGGTGCGTATTCTGGCCGGAGTCGGCGCCGTTCTGGGTTCGTCTACTGGCTCAGCCAGCGCGGTAGCGCGCGACCTCGCCCCTCTCCGCGGCCGACGCGCGGACGCTCCTCACGCCCCCCACCGACTCCGATGGTTGACTCTCGCTCCTGCTTCGCCGCGCTCGTCGTGCTGGCCGCCTCCGCCGCCAGCGCCCAGCCCGCCGCGCCCTACGGCGTCGACCTGGACTCGCTCGCGCACGCCTTTGTCGAGGCCACCGGCGCGCCCTCCGTCGTTCTCGGCGTCGTCGTGGACGGCCAGCGGTTCGTGGTGGGCGCCGGCGAGGTACACGGCGCTGCGCCCGACGGCCACACGCTCTACGAGATCGGGTCGGTCACCAAGGTGTTTACCTCGGTTCTGCTCGCCGACGCCGTCGTTCGCGGCGAGACGACGCTCGAGACCCCGCTGACGGACGTGCTCGGCACCCCGGTCGGCGCGCACGAGGCGGGCCCGATCCGGCTCGTCGACCTGGCGACGCACACGTCGGGCCTGCCCCGCCTCGACCCGGCGATGGACCAGGCCGAGGGCCACGACGCTCGCGACCCGTACGCGACCTACAACGCCGACGCCCTGTTGGCCTTTTTGGCCGGCGCCCAGCCCGCGACGGCGCCGGGCGAGCCCTCGGGATACTCCAACGCGGCCGTCGGAGCCCTCGGCTACGCCCTCAGCCAGCAGGCGGGCACCACGTACGGCGCGCTCGTCGCCGACCGCGTCCTGAGGCCGCTGGGGATGCGCGAGACGTTCCTGACCATCCCGGACTCGCTCGCCGACCGCTTCGCGACGGGCGGCACGGACGCCGAGCCCATCACCGCCTGGAGCTTTGGCGAGCCCACCGTCGGGGCGGGCGGGCTGCGCTCGTCGGTGTCCGACCTGCTCACGTTCGCCCAGGCCGCCTTGGACCCCGGCCCGACGCCGCTCGCCGACGCCCTCGCGCTGACGCTTCAGTCGCGCGTCGCGCTGGGGCCGCGGCAGGCGCAAGCGCTCGGGTGGTCGCTGTACGAGTTGAACGGCGGCGGCACCGCAGCCGTCCACAGCGGAGGCACGTACGGGGCGTCGTCGTTCCTGGGCGTGGTGCCGGACGAGGGCTTGGCAGCCGTCGTGCTCACGAACCAGTTTGGAGCCGCCGATGGGCTCGCCGCTGACGTGCTCGGCCGGCTCCGGACGGCGCGCGCGCAGGCCAGCCGCTGAACCTCCCTCGACAGACGGGCCGAGCGCCGGGCCTGAAACGCACCGCGCCCGCCCTCCGAAGAGAGCGGGCGCGGGGTCAAAGCGCGACGGTCGATCAGCGAGCGATGATCGGGTCGGGGTTGCCGTCTGGGTCGCCGACGGCCGAGCCGCTGGTGCGGGCGCCGCCGAGCAGGAACACGCCGGCGGCGTGCGGGCTCGCCATGGACGTGCCCGAGATGGTGTTGTAACCACCGCCCATCCAGGTCGAGTTGATCGCCACGCCGGGAGCGGCGTACGCGACGGCCGAGCCGTAGTTGGAGAACGAGGCGAACACGTCGCTCGAGTTGATCGCCGAGATCGAGTACACGTTGTCGTTCGCGCTCACGCCGCCAGCGCGAGCCGGGGAGTGGTTGTTCGCGTCGTCCGACTCGTTGCCGGCCGCCAGCAGGAAGATGACGCCGTTCGAGGCCGCCGCCAGCACCGCATCGTCGAGTGCCTGCGAGACCGGGCCGCCCAGGCTCATGTTGGCGACGGCGCAGCCGGGAGCGCCCGAGCCGACGTAGTCCACGCCTGCGATGACGCCGGAGTACGACCCGCTGCCGCTGGCGTCGAGCACCTTGACGCCGACGATCGTCGCGCCGGCGGCCACACCGATCACGCCCGTCGAGTTGTCGAGCGCGCCGATCGTACCGGCAACGTGCGTGCCGTGTCCGTTGCGGTCGTCCGCGTTGCGGGAGTCGCGGCCCGAGGCGATAAACGTGCGGCTGGCGTTGCGGTCCACGTTGAGGTCCGGGTGGTCGAGGTCGACGCCCGAGTCGATGACGCAGGCGCGGCCGTTCGAGGCGACGCCGCCGTTGACGCGCGTGATGCCGTAGGGCGTGACCTGGGACGTACCGCCGCCGCCGCCACCGCCACGGTCAGGACGCTTGAGGACCATCACTCGGTCGGGCTCGATGTACTTGACGCGGTCGTCGGCGCGCAGCGCGGACAGCTCGGCGGCGTCGAGGCGGGCGGCGAAGCCGGGCAGCACGTTTTCGAACACAATGGCGTCTTGGGCGCCGACGTCGCTGATCAGGCGCCCGACAGCGGCTCGCGAGCCCTCCCCAGGAGCCCCCTTGAGCACGACGATGTACTTGTCTGCGATCACGTCTCCGTTTTGAGCCGGAGCGACCTCGAGGGGCGTCGAGGTCTCGGCAGCGTCACAGCCGCTGAGGACGATGGCGCCTGCGAGAGCCGCGGTCGCTAGGTGGTGGGAAAAGCGCATAGTGGAAGGTTGGATGGGGCGCCGCCGTGGCTCGAATGATTCGAGGAGCGCGCGTGAAGGATCGAACGATACCGTCCCTATGCAAAATCTCCTAGGACTCCAGGAACAAAAGGAGAGACGGAGCCCCCACATATCCTTCACAGGTGTGTGAGGGCGCTCGCAGCCGCCGTCTTCCAGGGAGGTTCAGGGTCTCCCCCAGGCACCGGCCCGACCTTGGGCTCTCCTCCCGCGCTTGCCCCGATGATCGACCGCTACACCCGCCCCGAGATGGGCGCGATTTGGACCGAAGACGCCCAGTTCCAGGCCTGGCTCGACGTCGAACTGGCCGCGTGCTGGGCGTGGTCTGAGGCGACCGGCCAGATCCCGATGGCCGACGTCGAGACGCTCTACGCCAACGCCCGCTTCGACGTCGCGCGCATCCACGAGATCGAGGCCGAGACGCGCCACGACGTGGTCGCCTTTACGCGCGCGGTCAGCGAGACCTTGGGGGACGAGCGCAAGTGGGTGCACTATGGCCTGACCTCGTCCGACGTCGTCGACACGGCGCAGTCGCTGCGACTGACCAAGGCGAACGCGATCCTGCGCGACGGCCTGGTCCGCCTCGGCGACGTGCTGGCCACCCGCGCCAGAGAGCACAGGCACACCGTGACCGTGGGGCGGACGCACGGCGTCCACGCCGAGCCGACCACGTTCGGGCTCAAGCTGGCCCGGTTCTACGACGCCGTCCAGCGCGACCTGGTGCGCTTCGACGCCGCGGCCGAAGCCGTCCGCGTGGGCAAGCTGTCGGGCGCCGTCGGCACGTTCGCCAACATCCCGCCCGAGGTGGAGCGCCTGACGTGCGAGCGGCTGGGGCTCCGCGCGGCACCCATCTCGACCCAGGTGCTGCCGCGCGACCTGCACGCCCAGTACCTGGCCGCGCTCGCGCTCGTGGGGACCACGATTGAGACGATCGCCGTCGAGATCCGCCACCTGCAACGGAGCGAGGTCTTGGAAGCCGAGGAGTCGTTCGGCACGGGGCAGAAGGGGTCGTCGGCGATGCCGCACAAGCGCAACCCCATCGGGTCGGAGAACCTGACGGGCATGGCGCGGCTGCTGCGCGGCTACATGGTGGCCGCCTACGAGGACGTGGCGCTGTGGCACGAGCGCGACATCAGCCACTCATCCGTGGAGAGGGTGATCCTGCCCGACGCCACCATCGTCCTGGACTACTCCCTCGCTCGGATGGCGCGCATCGTGGAGAACCTGACGGTCTATCCCGACCGCATGGCCGAGAACCTGGACCGCACGTACGGCCTGGTCTACAGCCAGCGCCTGCTGCTGGCGATGATCGACGCCGGGATGAGCCGGGAGGCGGCCTACGACACCGTCCAGCCGCTGGCGATGCAGGCCTGGCGCGAGCGCCGCAGCTTCCGCGAGATCGTCGAGGCCGCGCCCGGCATCACGGCGCACCTGTCGGCCGACCAGATCGCCGGCGCTTTCGACCCAGCCACGCACCAGTCGCAGGTGGACGCCATCTTCGAGCGCGTCGGGCTGGCCTGACGCCCTCCGCCTCGGCACCGAGGCGGAGGGGGGCCGCCGAGGCGGGGAGAGCCAGCGAGGCGGGGAGAGCCCGCGAGGCGGTGCGACCAACCGGATCCGCCCCCGCACTCTCCTGGAGTGGGGGGCGGTCGGGTGCGCGTCCCGGAGCGCTAGTACGCCACGTTCACCGACGGCGAGCACGTCGAGGTCCCGGCCTCGCACACGGTGAACGTGTACGTCCCGCGCACGCGCCAGTAGGCCCCGAGGTAGAAGCTCTGGCTGCCGTCGTTGGGCGTCCGCGCGCCGTACGAGCCGTTGACGTAGACGTCGACGTTGTCGGACTGGGCCCCGGCCCACGTCAGCGCGACCGTGGCGTAGTACCCGGACCGCCCGCCCTGCGCGCTCAGCGAGAGCGACGGCTGGGGCTCCGGCTCGGGGTCCGGCGCCGTGCCGCCTCCGCCGAAGACGGCGTAGAGCAGGTCGTTGTTGGCGCTCTGAGCGCCCGAGACGGTGCCGTCGGTCACGGCCGCCAGCACGCCGGCCGACACCTCAGCCGGCGAGGCGCCCGGGTTGGCCGCCAGGAACAGCGCCGCCGCGCCGGCCACGTGCGGCGAGGCCATCGAGGTGCCGCTGATCGAGGCCGTCGCCGTGGTGCTGGTGTACCACGCCGAGCGGATGCCCACGCCCGGCGCGAACAGGTCCACGCACGAGCCGTAGTTCGAGAACGACGCCCGACGGTCCGCCGTGTCGGTCGCGCCGACGGTCAGCGCCTCGGCGGTCCGTGCGGGCGAGCCCTGGCACGCGTCGCGGTTCTCGTTGCCCGCCGCCACGGCATACGTCACGCCCGAGGCGATCGAGTTGCGCACCGCCGCGTCGAGCGCCGACGAGGCGCCGCCGCCCAGGCTCATGTTGGCGACCGACGCGCCGCTGGCGTTGGCCGTCACCCAGTCGACGCCCGCAATCACGCCCGAGGTAAAGCCGCTGCCGTTGCAGTCGAGCACGCGGACGCCGACCAGCCGGACGCCCTTGGCGACCCCGTAGGTGCTGCCGCCGACCGTCCCGGCCACGTGCGTGCCGTGCCCGTCGCAGTCCTGGCCGTTGCCGCCGAAGGCGTCGAAGCCGTTCGTGGCCCGGCCGCCAAAGTCGGCGTGGCTGGTCAGGATGCCGGTGTCGATGATGTAGGCCGTGACGTTGGAAGCCGTGGTCTCGTAGGTGTACGAGCCGTCCGTGCCGCTCCGCTGGTCGATGCGGTCCAGGCCCCACGGGGCGCCCGACTGCGTGGCCAGGATGGAGACCGGCAGGTCGCGCTCGACCGACTCGACGCGGGGGTCGGCGGCCAGCTCGGCGGCGGCAGCCGGGTCGAGCTCAGCGACGAAGCCGGTCAACGCCGACTCGAACGTCTGGGTGATGCGCGTCCGCGAGGTCGCCTGGACGTCGTCCAGGACGCTCTGCAGCGCCGGCCGCGACCGAGCGTTGCCGAGCGCCAGCTCCGAGCTCACCACGACGATGTAGCGGTCGGGTGCCGTCGAAGGGTCGGGCGCCTGAGGGACCGCGCCGTCCACGACGACGTTGTCCCCGGCGTCCAGGGCCGTCAGGTCGCTTGGGATGGCCGCGTCATCGGGGGCAGACGAGTCGCACGCAGACAGCGCGAGCCCGAAGACCAGTGCAAGCGAAAGCAGGGGAAAGCGAGAAGACATGTGAGGGGGGAGTGGTGGGGAAGCCCTAGCCTACCGCCCCGTTTCACCTCTCCGGGCCCCGCGTTCACGGAGGCGTCACAAACCGGCGGCTGAGCGCCACGAAAGCCCGTTTGCGCAGGATTCCTCAGCCAACCCTCAGTCGTACAGCACCGCCGCCGAGCGCTTTGCGCAGCAATCTCCCTGGTGATCCGCGGGGCTATCGGCTCGCCAGTCGAGACCCAGAGGCACCATGTGCCGGCACCACTCACGAACCCAGAGGTATCGGCGTGACCTCCACGGGGGTCTCACGCTCGCGCCGGGCTGTGCGTGATATGTTTGTACCGCTGGGCTCTCCGGCACTGCTCTGACCTTCCTCTACTTCCATGCGACTCGGCTCTCTCGCCGTCCTCGGCCTCCTGCTGGCGTTCCCCGTCAGCGCCCAGACGAGCGACCTGCTCTCCACCTTTGAACCGTCCGTCACCGAGTTCACGCTCGACAACGGCATGACGTTCATCATCGTCGAGCGCCGCGACGCGCCCGTGGTGTCGTTCTACACCATCGCCGACGTCGGCAGCGTGGACGAGCCGATCGGGCAGACCGGCATCTCCCACATGTTCGAGCACATGGCGTTCAAGGGCACCACGCGCATCGGCACGACCGACCTCGGGGCCGAGCTGGCCGCCCTCGACGCCGAGGAAGAGGCCTACACCGCCTTCCGCACGGCGCGCCTCGGTGGCGCCCCCCAGGCCGAGGTGGACCGGCTGGAGGCCGCCTTCGTCGCGGCGCGCGACGCGGCCAAGGCGTTCGCGACTGACAACGAGTTCGACCAGATCATCAGCCGCGAGGGCGCGGTCGGCCTCAACGCCTCGACCAGCTTCGACCGGACGGACTACTTCTACTCGCTCCCGTCCAACAAAGCCGAGCTGTGGTTCGCGCTCGAGGCCGACCGCTTCCTCAACCCCGTCCTGCGCGAGTTCTACCAAGAGCGCGACGTGGTCCAGGAGGAGCGCCGCCTGCGGACGGAGTCCAACCCCATCGGCCGCCTGATCGAGGAGTTCTTTACGATCGCCTTCAAGGCCCACCCCTACGGCCGCCCGGTCGTCGGGCACATGGCCGACCTGGAGGCGATCTCGCGCACCGAGGCGCAGGCGTTTTACGCGACCTACTACGTGCCCAACAACCTGGTCTCGGTCATCGTCGGCGACATCGACCCGGCGCAGGCGCGTGTCTGGGCCGAGCGCTACTTCGGCCCGATCGAGGGGGGCCCGGCTCCGCCGCCGGTCCGCAC
The DNA here is from genome assembly GCA_963757585.1 of Rubricoccaceae bacterium. Taxonomy (GTDB): domain Bacteria; phylum Bacteroidota; class Rhodothermia; order Rhodothermales; family Rubricoccaceae; genus Rubrivirga. The sequence continues at coordinate 643,382 of CAVWRT010000005.1, read as the reverse complement.
CGTCGAGCCGGAGCAGATCGGCGAGCGGCGCGTGACGGTCGAGGACCCGTCCCAGCCCATCGTCATCGTCGGGTTCCAGCGGCCGGCCCAGACCGACGCCTCGGACCCGATCTTTACCGTCCTGGCCGACGTGCTGGGCCGCGGCCGCACCAGCCGGCTCTACCGCGCGCTCGTCGAGACCGAGCTGGCCGCGGCGGGCCAGGCCATCGCCGCCCCGTTCGGCGGCAAGTACGCGACGCAGTTCTTGACGCTGGGCGTGCCGACGCCGGACACCGACCCGGCCGAGGTCGAGTCCGTCCTCCTCGGCGTGCTCGCCGAGGTGGCCGAGACCGGCATCACGGACGAGGAGCTGACGCGCGCCAAGAACCGCGCCCGCGCCGACCTGGTGGGCGGCCTGGAGTCCAACACCGGCCTGGCCGTCCAGCTGGGCGTCGCCGAGACGCTCACCGGCGACTGGCGCTTCCTCTTCCAGCAGCTCGACGCCATCGCGGCCGTCACCGCCGCCGACGTGCAGCGCGTCGCCGCGGAGACGTTTCGGATGACCAACCGGACCGTCGCCGTCAGCCGCCGCCCCGCCGACAGCTAAGCCCGCGCCCTCCTTTGCCTTCCCTTCCAATGATGCTTCCCACTTTCCGCTGGGCCCCGCTGGCCTTGGCCGTCGGCGTCGCCGGCTGCACCTCGACCGGCACCGTGGCCGACCGTCCCGCGACGGACCGCCCGAGGACCGACCCGGCGATGGCCGACGCCACCGGCCCCCGACTCTCTGACTACGACGTCCGCGAGCTGGCGTACCCCTCCGTCCGCGACGTGTCGCTGCCCGACATCGAGCGCGTCGAGCTGGACAACGGCCTCGTCGTGTTCCTGGTCGAGGACCGCTCGCTTCCGCTGATCGAGGTCACGGCGACCGTCAAGGCTGGCTCGGTCTTCGACCCGGCCGCCGAGGCGGGCCTGGCCGCCGTCGCCGCGTCCTCGATGCGGACCGGCGGCGCCGGCGCCCGGACGCCCGACGAGGTCAACCTGGCGCTCGAGAACGTTGGCGCGACCGTCGAGGTCTTTGCCGGCGCCGAGCAGACGACGGCCGTCGCCTCGGGCCTGTCCGACGTGTTCGTCTCGGACGTCTTGCCCGTCTTCGCCGACGTGCTGATGGCGCCCGGCTTCGACGCCGAGCAGGTGGACCTGGTCAAGACCCAGCAGCGGACGGCCATCGCCAGCCGCAACGACGACGCTCAGGGCATCGCCACGCGCGAGATGCTCCAGCTGCTGTACGGCGAGGACAGCCCCTACGCCCGCGACATCGAGTACGCCACGCTCGACGCCATCGACCGGGCGGACGTGCTCGCGTTCCACGAGCGCTACGTGACGCCGAACGCGACCTTGATGGCTGTCTCCGGCGACTTCGACGCGAGCGAGATGGCGGCCACGCTGCGCTCGACGTTCGGGCAGTGGAAGCGGGGCGCGGCCGTCCAGGCGCCGCCGGCGCCGACGTTTCAGAGCGGGCCGGGCCTGTACTTTATCCCCAAGGACGACGTCAACCAGAGCACGATTCTGATCGGGCACCCGGGCGAGATCCGGCTCGACAGCCCCGACTACCCGGCCGTGCGCGTCATGAACGAGGTGCTCGGCGGAGGCTTTGCCAGCCGCCTGTTCCAGACCGTGCGCACGGACCTGGGCCTGGCCTACGCCGTGTTCGGCCAGTACGGCGCCGACTACGACTCGCCGGGCGTGTTCTACAGCGGCACGTTCACCAAGTCCGAGAGCACCGTCCAGGCCGCCCAGGCCATGCGCGAGGTGATCGAGTCCATGCGGACGACGCCGCCGACGGCCGAGGAGCTGGCGCTCGCCAAGGACAGCTACCTCAACTCGTTCGTGTTCAACTTCGACACCAAGGACGAGGTGCTGCGTCGCGTCCTGACGTACGAGCGCTACGGCTACCCCGCCGACTTTCTCCAGACGCTCAAGGACCGCATCGAGGACGTCACCGCCGCCGACGTGCAGCGCGTCGCCCAGCGCTACCTCACGCCCGACCAGGCCAAGGTGCTGGTGCTGGGCCGCGCCGCCGACTTCGACGAGTCGCTCACGGCGCTCGGCACGGCGACCACGATCGACATCTCGATCCCGACCGGCGCCGACGCCTCCGACGAGCCTGCGGGCGACGCGGTGGCCGGAGCGCAGGCGCTGCGCCGGGCCGCCGAGGCCCTCGGTGGTGCCGCGCGGTTTGCCGCGATCACGGCCTACGAGACCACGTCCGAGACGGCCGTCTCCCAGGGCCCGATGGCCGGCGCCACGGTCAGCGGCACGACGTTGGTCGAGCTGCCGGGCCGCGTCCGCTCGGTCCAGACGACGCCGTTCGGCGAGATCACGGTCGTGCTCAACGACGGCCGCGGGCTGCTGATGCTGCCCGGCGGCCAGTCGCAGCCCGCGCCGGCCCAGGTGGTGTCGAGCGTCGGCGACCAGCTGTTTCTGGACCTGCCCTACCTGATGGCTCGGCTGGGTGACCTGGAGGCTGAGGCCCTGGAGCCGATGGACGGCATGGCGCGCGTCCGCGTGCGCGCGGCGGGCCTGTCCCAGCCGGTCACGCTTGTGCTGGACGCCAGCGGCCGGCCCGTGCGCGCGACCACGACTCAGGTAGGCCCGACCGGCCCGGTCCAGGCCGTGGTCGAGTTCAGCGACTACCGCGACGTGGACGGCCTGACGCTGCCCTTCAAGACGGTCCAGAGCGTCGACGGCGAGGTCGCCCAGACGGCGACGGTCCAGGCCTACAACCTGGCGCCGACAGTCGCGGCGGACGCCTTCGACGTCGAGTAGCCCACGCTGCGCGTCGCGTGCGCCCCGTCCGTTTCGGCACCGAGGCGGGCGGGGCGCCGGCGTGTGGGGCCGGGCTGCCGGGTGGTGCGCGAGGCCGCCGGCTCGGCTGGCTTCCCGCGATGTCCTTCGATGCGGGGGCGTGCCCTACGGCCAGCGGCGGGGCGCGGTGGTAGCTTCCGAGTCCTTTCCCGCGCCCGCCGATGATCGTCGAGTTCCTGCCCCTGTTCCTGATGATCCTGCTGGCGCTGGGCCTGGCGATGACGCTGCTCAAGATCGCCGAGTACATCGGGCCCCACCAGCCGAACGCGGTCAAGGAGAGCCCCTACGAGTCGGGCCAGGACCCCATCGGCACGGCGCGCGACCGCTACTCGGTCAAGTTTTACCTCGTCGCGATGATCTTTATCGTGTTCGACGTCGAACTGGTGTTCCTCTATCCGTGGGCCGTCTCGTTCCGCACGTTCCTGGCCGAGGGCGGCGGGGCCGCGCTCGCGTCGCTGTCCATTATCGGCGTGTTCATCTTTGTCCTGGTCGTCGGGCTGATCTACGACGTCAAGAAAGGCGGCCTGGACTGGGACTAGTCCCAGCTTTCAGTCTTTTGTGAAAACCGGCGGCGCCCGAACCGCAGCCCGCCCGCCTCGGTACTCCACACGCACACACCCCGCGACCCATGTTTAGCGAAGAAGGCGGATTTCTGACCACCACTGTCGACTCGGTCGTCAACTGGGCGCGGTCGAACTCGCTCATGCCCATGCCCATGGGCCTGGCGTGCTGCGCCATCGAGATGATGGGCTTCGCCGGCCCCAAGTACGACGTGGCGCGCTTCGGGTCCGAGGCCATGCGCTTCAGCCCGCGCCAGGCCGATCTGATGATTGTCGCCGGCTGGTGCTCGTACAAGATGGCCCACACCGTACGGCGCATCTGGGACCAGATGGCCGAGCCCAAGTGGGTCATCGCCCAGGGCGCGTGCGCCTCGACGGGCGGGATGCACCGCTGCTACGGCGTCGTGCAGGGCATCGACAACTTCCTGCCGGTCGACGTCTACATCCCCGGCTGCCCGCCGCGCCCCGAGGCCATCATCCACGCGCTCATGGACATCCAGGAGAAGATCCGGGTGACGGAGTCCGTGGCCAAGGATGTCCGCTTTAGCGGCGAGACCAACCAGCTGATCGAGGGCCGCCTGGTCACGCCGGCCGGAGCCGCCGTCGCCCACCCGACCGCCGCCGTTTAAGCCATGCCTGACGAGACGCCCCGCCCCGCTGGCGACCAGCCCGACGCTCGGCCGGACACGCCGACCGTTCCTCCGTCTGCGGCCCTAGCGCCGCTCGGCGACGCGCTGCTCGGCGGCCCGGACGACGGGCCGCTCGTGGACCCCGACACCCAGACGCAGACGCTCAACTTCCACTTTTCGCCGCGCGCCGCGCTGGCCGGCGAGATGGATCGGTTGCAGACCGAGAACCCGCACGCCAAGGCGTCGTGGATCGTGCCCGAGGTGATCGCGGCGCTTCAGGAGCGGTTTAGCGAAGGACTCGGCGAGATCGTCGGGTACGCCGGCGAGACGACGGTCTTTGTCGACCGCGACGCCATCGCCGACGTCTGCCAGTTTCTGAAAGACGAGGTCGGCTTCGACTACCTCACCGACATCGGCACCGTCGACCGCTTTACCGAGCAAGACCGCTTCGAGGTGTTCTACAACGTGTGCTCGCTCCGGGGCGGCAAGCGGCTGCGGCTCAAGGTGGTCGTGGACGAGGACGACGCCGTCGTGCCGACCGTGACGGGCGTCTGGAAGGGCGCCAACTGGCACGAGCGCGAGGCCTGGGACATGATGGGCATCCGGTTCGAGGGCCACCCGGACCACCGCCGCATCTACATGCCCGAGGACTTCGAGTACCACCCGCTGCGCAAGGAATTCCCGACGCTGGGCATCCCGGGCTCGCTTCCGCTGCCGCCCAACCACCCCGACGGCGACCTCCAGCCCGACCCGTACCCCCGCGCCCACGGCCTGATCCCCAAGGATCTCGCCAGCGACGCCGACTAGCCCCGCCTCGGGTCCCGCGTGGACCCACCGAGGCCGACCCATCCGCACCCGACTATGGCGACGACCGATCAGAACACGTCCCGCGCGCACGCCGCCTCGCCGGGCTCCAGCGAAGACCTGTTCACGTTCTGGCCCCGCCACAACGCGGCCATCTACCAAGCCTTGGCCGACCGCCACACTCAGGTCGAGATCGAGACCGAGGCGGAGCGAGTCGCGGTCCAGGACGCGCGCGACGCCGCAGCTGCCGGCCAGGACCTCGTGCTCTCCGGATCGGGCGACGGCGTCGACACGTCGGCCGTGCCGATGATCGCCGACGACCCGCTGGAGTCCAAGATGATCCTGAACCTGGGCCCGCAGCACCCGGCCACGCACGGCGCGTTGCGGGTGGTCTGCCAGCTCGACGGCGAGACCATCGACAAGTGCCTGCTGGACCTGGGCTACCTGCACCGCGGCATCGAGAAGCTGGCCGAGGTCAAGACCTACCAGGAGTTCATGCCCTACACGGATCGCATGGACTACATGTCGCCCTACTCGAACAACGTGGCCTGGTGCCTCGCCGTCGAGAAGCTGGCGGGCATCGAGGTGCCCGAGCGGGCGCAGTGGCTGCGCACGATCGGCTGCGAGCTGGCGCGGATCTCGTCGCACCTGCTGTGGGCGGGCACGATGGTGATGGACGCCGGCGCGCTGTCGGTCTTCCTGTGGACCTTCAAGTACCGCGAGGAGATCTACTCCATCTTCGACGAGATCGCCGGCGCGCGCTTCACGGTCTCGCACAGCCGCATCGGTGGTCTGGCGTTCGACTTCTCGGACGCGGCCCTCGCCATGACGGACAGCTTCTGCGACGACTTCGAGCAGCAGGTCGCGGACTGGAAGAAGCTGCTCAACCGCAACCGCATCTGGATCGACCGCAACGAGGGCGTCGGCGTGCTGACGGCCGACGAGGCGATCGAGGAGGGCTACACCGGCCCGTGCCTCCGCGCGTCCGGCGTGGCGCACGACATCCGCAACTTCGAGCCCTACCTGGTCTACGACCAGATCGACTTCGACATCCCGATCCGCACCGAGGGCGACTCGCTGGCGCGCTACTTCGTGCGCGTCGAGGAGATGGAGCAGTCCATCCGCATCATCCGCCAGTGCTTGGCCAAGCTGCCCAAGGGGCCGATCCGGACGGACAACGCCAAAGCGGCCTACGCCTCGAAGGACGAGATCTATTACTCGATGGAGGGCATGATCCACGACTTCATGATGACCGACACCGGCGTCGCGCCGCCCAAGGGCGCCGAGTGCTACCACGCCATCGAGAGCCCCAAGGGCGAGCTGGGCTTCCACCTGGTCTCGGACGGCACGGGCAGCCCGTGGCGCGCCAAGATCACGACCGGCTCGTTCAAGAACCTGCAAGGCCTAGAGACGATGATGGAGGGCGCGATGGTGGCCGACACCGTCGTCCTGATCGGCTCCATCGACCCCGTCATCGGCGACTCCGACAAGTAGAGGCGTGGAATGTGCGGTGTGGAACGTTGAAGGTTCGACTTCCCGCTACGCTGCCTTTCACGTTCAACCTTCAACACAGAACGTTATGACGCCAGAAACCCCCGGCCCCTTTGTCTCGCCGTCGCCGCAGTATGTGCCTGGCGAAGCGCCCGAGCGCCACATTGCAGACGCTGACTTGGTCTGGACGGCCGACGAGCAGGCCCAGATCGAGACCTTCCGCGCGCAGTACCCGACGCCCGACGGCGCGGTGATGAAAACGCTGTGGCTGGCTCAGCGCAAGTGGGGCTGGCTCCCGCCCGAGACGATGCACCTGGTGGCCGACACGCTTGGCATTCCGTACGCCAAGGTCTACGGCGTCGCGACGTTCTACACGCAGTACTTCAAAGAGGAGAAGGGGCGGTTCGTGTTCGACGTGTGCACCTGCTTCTCGTGCCAGGTGTGTGGCGGCTACGACATGCTGCACTACCTCGAAGACAAGCTGGGCGTGGTCAAGGGCGGAACCTCAGAGGACGGGATGTTCACGGTCCAGGAGGCCGAGTGCCTGGGCGCGTGCGGCTCGGCGCCGATGTTGCAGGTCACGAACGGCCCCTACGTCCACAACTTGACCCCAGCCAAGATTGACCAACTGGTGGACACGTTGCGCCAGCAGGCGACGGCCGACGTGCCCAAGGGCGACGGCGGTGCCGTGCTGCCGTTCGAGAGCGTGACGCTGCCCCAGGACGAGACTGAACTCGGCGGCAACCGCCGCACCGACGCCGACGCCGTCGAGGCCTACCAGACCCCGCCGGTCTCGGACACCATCCACTAGTGCCGACCTCCCGCCTCGCCGACCAACGCATCCGCGCGGCCGCCTCCCAGGTGGTCGGGCTGGACGTGCGCGGGCCGGTGTCGCGAGCGTTGGGGCAGATCCCGGTGCCCCTGGCGGACGAAGCTGGCGAGACGGCGGCTCCGCCCACCTCGGCAGCGCCGCCGACACAGTCGCCGAGGCGGACGGGGGCGAAGCCGGCGCGCCGCGTGGTCAAGCCGTTTGCCGACGCGCCGTGGCCCACGCAGCAAGCCAGGGCTAACCCGAAGGCGGTGCTGTCCGGCCTGACGGCCGACGAGCGGCGCGTCCACCGCATCTTGCTCGACACGCTGGCGATCCACGGTGACCTCGCCTACAACAACGGCATGGGGACTCCGGGGCTCACCTACGCCGAGAAGAGGAAGCTGGCGGTCCTGGACCTAGCATTTATTGACTCTGAAATTGCCAAGATGGAGCAGGGAGTCGAGTGGAACACACCAGGAATACGGTGGCTCCTGGGGATCGGCAGCGCTCTGATGGGGCTGATCGCCGCTGGTGCCGCCGCTGGCGGAGATACCGACGCCGCACTCGGGTTTGGTGCTGTGGCAATGGTGCTACCGCTGTTGCTCATCTTGCTGCTTACGATTCAGATGCCAAAATTGAATCAGGCATCGGCGCCACGGCGCAAGATCTACGACGCCCTGCGCGAGTTGGCGCTGCTAGTGGACGACGCGCCCGTCTCGGACGCGCTCCAGCAGGCCGACGCCGTCATCGACCGACTCGCGGCCAGCGACGACAGCCCCCGCCTTCGCCTGGACGACTCCAGCACGTCGGCCTCCGGTGGCGCGCCCATCCGGCCGCGCCTCCGCTCCTAAGTTCTGACCCCGCCCGCCTCGACGCCGAGGCGGGCCCCCCCGACACCGACATGGCCGACGCCGACACCCTGCTCACCGGAACGTCCAAGGCGGGCGACTGGCGCTCCTTCGAGCGCGTCATCCTGCCGCCGATCAAGGACTTGCACAAGATCGACGTCTACGAAGCCCACGCCGACGGCTACCGCGCGCTCCGCGACGTCGTCAAGGACGGCAAGTACGACCCGACCGGGCTGACGAATGAGGTCAAGGCGAGTGGCCTGCGCGGGCGCGGCGGCGCCGGCTTCTCGACCGGGCTCAAGTGGAGCTTTATGCCGCCCATCGACCCGGACAAGCCGCGCTACCTGTGCTGCAACGGCGACGAGTCCGAGCCGGGCACGTTCAAGGACCGCCAGATCTTCGAGTACAACCCGCACCTGATGATCGAGGGCATCATCCTGGCGGGCTACGCGATGACCATCAAGACGTGCTACCTCTACATCCGAGGCGAGTACGACGACTACATCACCCACGTCCAGACGGCCGTCAACGAGGCCTACGACCGGGGCTACCTGGGCAAAAACATCCTGGGCACGGACTTCTCGTTCGACCTGGTGGTCCACGCCGGCGCCGGCGCCTACATCTGCGGCGAGGAAACGTCGCTGATGAACTCGCTGGAGGGCCGCCGCGCCTACCCGCGCATTAAGCCGCCCTTTCCGGCCCAGGTCGGCGTGTTCGGGATGCCGACGACGATCAACAACGTCGAGACCCTAGCCGACGTGCCGCTGATCGTCAATCGGGGCGCCGAGTGGTTCGCGGGCATCGGCCCGGCCAAGCACCCCGGGCCGGTGCTGTACGGCATCTCGGGCCACGTCGAGAAGCCCGGCGTCTACGAGTACCCGACCGGGATGCTGATCACCGACTTGTTGGAGGCCGCGGGCGGCCCGCGCGGCGGCAAGAAGATCAAGGCCGTCGTGCCGGGCGGCTCGTCCACGCCGCCGCTGACCTGGGCGATGGCCGAGACGGCCACGATGGACGCCGAGACGCTGCGCGAGGCGGGCTCGTCGATGGGCACGGCCGGGCTGTGCTTTTTGGACGAGGACACCGACATGGTGAGCTTCACCCGCCGCATCGCCCACTTCTACCACCACGAGTCGTGCGGCCAGTGCACGCCGTGCCGCGACGGGACGGGCTGGATGGAAAAGCTGCTCCACCGCATCGACGACGGCCAGGGCTACAGCCGCGACCTCGACCTGCTGCTCGACCTGTGCGACCAGATGGAGGGCCGGACAGTCTGCGCGCTGGCCGACGCCGCCGCGTGGCCGGTCCGCTGGGGCATCAAGCGCTTCCGCGACGAGTTCGAGGCCAAGTGCCTGCCCAGCACGTTCGCCAGCGCCGAGGTGGCCGGCGACGGCGCGACGGTCTCGCTGGCAGCCCCCGTCGACGGCGACAAGACGGTCACCCCGACCGGCACGCCCTAGCCTCCCCCGCCTCGGCGCCTCTCTCCGGAGACTCGCCGAGGCGGACTCCCCATGCCCCAGTTCGTCCACTTTATCCCCATCGCCACGACCGTCTTGGCGGTCGTGTTCGCGGCGGTCATCATCCCTCACGCCCGCCGCAAGGGCTGGCCGGCCTACCTGACGTGGTGGGCGCTCGGCGTGGTGGCGTACGGCGCGGGCACGTTGACCGAGAGCCTGACCACGATCAACGGCTGGGACCCGGCGGTTTTCAAGGCGTGGTACATCTCAGGTGCCTTGCTCGGCGGCGCGCCGCTGGCCCAGGGCACGGTGTACCTGCTGCTCAAGAAGCGGACGGCGCACGTGCTCTCCGCGCTGCTGGTGCTGGCCATCGCCGTGGCGTCGTTCTTTATCCTGCGGTCGCCGCTCGACGCGCCGCCGCCGGAGACGTACCGGCTGACGGGCGAGGTGCTGGGCTGGCAGTGGGTTCGGGCCTTCTCGCCGTTCATCAACATCTACGCGTTCCTGTTCCTGGTCGGCGGCGCGGTGTGGTCGGCGTGGCAGTACAGGGGGCATCCCGAGTCGCGGAGCCGCTACGTCGGTAACATCCTGATCGCCGTCGGCGCCTTGCTGCCCGGCATCGGCGGCTCGTTTACGCGCTTCGGCCACGTCGAGGTGCTCTACGTCACTGAACTGATCGGCCTGAGCCTGATCTTTGCTGGCTATCTGGTGATGAAGGCCGACCGCTCGGCCTCCGTCCACCGGCCCCAGACCTCTCGCCCGGCCTTGACGGCCGCTGCCGCATGAAACGCCTTTTCGCCCTGATCCTGCTCGCCTCGGTGACCGCGTGCGCGGACCCCGCCGACCCCGGTGCGGCCGCCGGCACCTCCGCGCCGGCGCCCGAGGTGGGCGCGCTCGCGCTCGGCGAGGCCGTGCCCAGCGGCGAGGCCATCACGCCGGCCGAACTGATCTCCGGAGCCGGCGAGTACGCCGGGCAGGAGGTGTTGGTCGAGGGCACCGCGCGCGAGGTCTGCCAGATGGCCGGCTGCTGGCTCACCTTCGCCGACGGCTCGGGCCAGACGGTGCGCATCAACGTGCCGCGCGACGAGAGCGAGAGCTACGTGTTCACGTTCCCCAAGGACGCCTCCGGCCAGACCGTCCGCGTGCTGGGCACCCTGGCGGTCGACACCGAGTCGGTCGAGGACCAGCGCCACTACGCCCAGGACGGCGGCGCCACGGCCGCCGAGATCGAGGCCATCACCGCGCCCAAGCGGACGCTCGTCCTGACGGCGGTGGGCGCCCACGTGATGCCCGACGCCACCAGCTAGACTCGGCACGCACGCCGACCCACTCCAGCACGCTCCATCCGAACGAATGCCGCAGGTCACGATTGACGGGACAACGCACAACGCCGAGGCCGGCCAGAAGGTGCTTCAGCTGTGCCTGAACGAGGGGACCGAGATCCCGCACTTTTGCTACCACCCGTCGCTCTCCATCCCGGCCAACTGCCGCCAGTGCCTGGTCAAGGCCGGCACGCCGATGTTCGACCGGGAGACCAAGGAGCCGGTCCTGGACGACAACGGCGAGCAAAAGATCAACTACTTCCCCAAGCTGATGCCGAGCTGCGCGCTCGACATTACCGAGGGCATGGTGGTCCACACCCAGCTTAGCTCCACCGAGGTCGCCGAGGCCCAGGCGGACAACCTGGAGATCATGCTGGCCAACCACCCGCTCGACTGCCCCATCTGCGACCAGGCCGGCCAGTGCCCGTTGCAGATCCAGGCCTACAAGTACGGGCCGGAGGGCTCGCGGTTTGAGTTCGAGAAGGTCCACAAGCCCAAGCGCGTCCAGCTGGGCCCGAACGTGATCCTCGATGCCGAGCGCTGCATCAACTGCACGCGCTGCACCCGGTTCACGGCCGAGATCACCGAGACGCACCAGCTCACCATCATCAACCGGGGCGACAAGAACCACCCGATGACGGCGCCGGGCGAGGTGTTCGACGACGCCTACTCGATGTGCACGACCGACATCTGCCCGGTCGGCGCCTTGACCGAGGACTACTTCCGCTTCCAGGCGCGCGTCTGGGAGATGGCCAAGACCGAGACCGTGTCCGACTTCGACAGCGTCGGCACGAACGTCACGGTCTGGACCAAGAACAACCAGGTCATGCGCATCACGCCGCGCACCAACCTGGACGTCAACGAGCACTGGATGCCCGACGCGGGCCGGCTCGTCTACAGCTCGTTCAACCAAGACCGCGCCTCGGGCCCCGCCCTCAACGGCACGCCGACGACCTGGGAGGCGGCCGCGCGCGAGGCCGGCCGCCTCGTCGCCGAGGCGGGCGCGGACGTTCTGTTCCTGGGCTCGGCGCACGCGACCGTCGAGGACAACTACCTGCTGGTGCGGCTGGCGCGCGCCGTCGGCGCCGCCACGCCTCGGTTTATCGACCGCCGCGGCCAGGCCGTCGACGACGGCTTCATGGCATCCGACGATCCGGCTCCGAACACCCAAGGCTGCCTGCGCTTGGGGCTGCAGCCCGTCGACCCGGCGATGCTAGCGGGCGCCGTCGCCGGCGCGTCGCTCGTCTACATCCTGCAGGACGACCCGGTCGCCGAGGGGGTGCTCTCGGCCAGCGACCTGTCCGGCGTGGCCACCATCGTCCACGCCACGCACACCACGTCGCAGACGCCCGCGACGGTCTCGCTGCCGATCGCGATGTCGGTCGAGACGCTGGGCACGTTCGTCAACCGTGACGGCCGCGCCCAGCTGCTGCGCCCGGCCAAGATGGTCAAGGCCATGAACCGGTCGCTGCTGATGGCGCTCGGGACGGGCCAGAGCCGCAACGACCGCGTCGGCACGCCGTTCGACCGCTGGCACGACGAGGCCAACCAGGTCGACTGCCTGCCGGGCTGGGCCACGATTCCCCAGGTGGCGTCCGCCGCGGGGCACGACCTGAGCGTCACCAGCCCTGCCAAGGTGATGGCCGAGGTCGCCGCGATGCCCGCCTTCGCCGGCGCCACGCACGGTGCGATGGGCACGCTCGGCGTGCCGCTGGAGACCGAGACCGCCGACACCCCCGAACTCACCGCCTAGCCTGGCCCGCCTCGGGCCTCTCGGCCGGTGTGCCGAGGCGCACAACCCTGGCGCTCGCTGCCAGCCGCGCCGCCGCGCCACCCGGCTCCGTGCGCGCACGGGGCGTCCGGTGGTTCGCGCCGGCCCACATGGATTCCTGATTCGCTGAAGCCAGCGCCGCCGATTCAGCGGTACCCTTCGCTCTCGCTTTTCCGCCGCACATGGACGCCGTCCTCAACTTTCTGCTCGCCGTCTGGGAGTTCGTCGACCTCGGGGTCGTCATCTTTCTGATGCTCAACGTGTTCCTGATCACGGCCTCGCTGCTGGTCTACGCCGAGCGCAAGGTGTCGGCGTTCATCCAGGAGCGCAGCGGGCCCAACCGCGTCGGGCCGGGCGGCATCCTGCAGTCCTTCGCCGACGTGTTCAAGCTGATGTTCAAGGAGAACATCGTGCCGGTGCAGGGCAACGAGTTTATCCACAGCCTGGCGCCGGTCCTGATGGTGGTGATCGCGATGTCGACGGGCGCGCTCATCCCGTGGGCCGAGACGCCGTCGGGCGAGGCGCTCGCCATCGCCGACATCGGCGTCGGGATCCTGGTGGTGCTGGCGATGACGTCGATCTCGGTCTACGGCGTGACGCTGGCGGGCTGGTCGTCGAACTCGAAGTACTCGCTGTTGGGCGGGCTGCGGTCCTCAGCCCAGATGATCTCGTACGAGCTGGCGATGGGCGCCGCGGCGCTGTCGGTCGTGCTGTACTCGGGCTCGCTGAGCCTGTTCGACATTGTCGAGAGCCAGGACCACCTGGCCAGCTTTGGCGGCTGGAACATCTTCCGCAACCCGGTCGGGTTCGTCGTCTTCGCGGTGTGCTCGCTGGCGGAGTGCAACCGCGCGCCGTTCGACCTGCCCGAGGCCGAGCAGGAACTGGTGGGCGGCTACCACACCGAGTACTCGGGCATGAAGTTCGGAATGTTCTTCCTGGCCGAGTACGTCAACCTGTGGGTCGCGTCGCTGCTGATCACGGTCCTGTTCCTGGGCGGCTACCTGCTGCCGGGCCAGTCGCTGCTGGTCGAGCACATCGGCCTGGGCGGCGTGCTGCTGACGCTGATCGGCGTGCTGATGACGCTGCTCAAGACCATGTTCATCGCCTTCTGCTTTATCTGGATTCGCTGGACGCTGCCGCGCTTCAAGTACAACCAGCTGATGAACCTGGGCTGGAAGTACATGCTGCCCATCTCGATCGCCAACATCCTGGTCGTCGCGCTGCTGGTCGCGCTCTGGCAGCTGTTCGCCGTCTAGCCGCCGGACACGATTGAGCAGAGACGGGCACCACGCCGAGTCTGCCCGCCTTGGGTGCGCTCGCGGAGGCGCCGAGGCGGGCTACCACGCGATGCGGCCGTTGCCCGCGGGGAGTTGCTCCGGATCGGGCTCGCGGCCCGTCGGGGCCGGCGGCGCCTCGGGCTGGACAGGGACGTCCTCAATCTCCGAGACGGCGCTGTCCTCGTCGTAGGGCACGATCTCGTCGATCAAGAAGCCGCGGTTGTCGAGCTCGTCGCGGACGGCCTGCTCGGCCTCGCGCTGGGCCTGGTCGACGGCGCGGTCGAGCGCGCCGTCGACGCGGTCGCTCCAGCCACGGCCCGCCTCGCCCCGCTCGAACTCGCGCGCCGCCTCGCGCAGCACCGCGCTGGCAGCCCGGCGGACCTCGGGATCCTCGATGTTCTGCACGTCCTGCCAGGCGCCGCGCAGCCAGTCGAGGTTGCCGGCCAGCACGTCGCGGCGGTCCCGAGCGCGGTCAACGCGGCGGTCGATGACCTCGCCTCCGTGGTCTCGCGCGTCCGGCTCGGCGCGGCGGCCCGGCGTGCGCGGGCCGTAGTTCTCGGGCACGTCGCCGTCTCGGAACACGCCGTCCACGACGCCGCCGACCCAACCGGCGAAGCGGCTCCACAGGCTGGGCCCGCCGGGCGCGTCCGCCTCGGCGTCGGGTCGGGGGAACTCGCGCCCGAGGTCGAGGAGCCCGTCGCGCTGGACGGCCCGCTCGAAGTCCCCGACCACGCGCAGCGCGTTGTGCCCGCCCTGGCCCCAGTACGCCGACCGGAACGTCACGCGCGGGTCGTCGAAGCCGACCCAGGCGCCGGTCACCAGGTCGGGGTGCATCAGCAGAAACCAGCCGTCGGCGCCGTCTTGCGTTGTGCCCGTCTTGCCCGCCAGGTCGCCGCGCGCGCCAAAGCGCGTGCGCACGTCGCGGCCCGTTCCCTCATCGACCACGCCGCGCATCATGTCCACCAAGTCCGTCGCCACGTCGGGGTCGAGGACGCGGTCGGCGTCGCGCTCGAACCGCGCCACCTCGTTGCCGTCGCGGTCGGTGATGTGCGTGACGGTCACGACCGGGTGGCGGATGCCGCCGGCCGCAATCGCGGCGTAGGCGCCCGTCATCTCCAGCAGCGACACGTCCGACGTGCCGAGCGCCAGCGACGGCACCGTCGCGAGCGGGCTCTCGACGCCCAGCTTGCGCGCCGTCCGCGCCAGGTCGCGGGCGCCGACCTGCTGCACCAGGCGCGCCGCGACCGTGTTTTTGGAGTAGACCAGCCCCTCGCGCAGCGTCACCATCTCGCCCGACGACGTGCCCGAGGCGTTGGTAGGCTTCCAGACCACGCCGTCGTCCATTTCGATGGCGATGTCCTCGTCCGGGATCAGGTCGTCCGGGCGGAAGCCTTCCTCCAGCGCGCGCGCGTAGAGGAACGGCTTGAACGTCGAGCCGGGCTGGCGGCGCGCGCGCGCGACGTGGTCGTACGCCGAGCGCTCAAAGTCGCGGCTGCCGATCCAGACCTTGACGTGGCCGGTCTCCGGCTCGACGGCCGTCATCGCGACCTCCAGCCGCATCTTGACCTGGCGGAGCGAGTCCAGAAACGCGGGCGTCGCGCGCAGGCTGTCGAGCACCGCGTCGGCGTCGCGGCCGCGGCCGGTCGCCCGGGAGAAGGCGCGCGTGTCGCGGATGAACGCGTTGCTCGCCGCCTCGCGGATGCTCCAGAACTGCTCGAACGGCTCGGTCCGCCTCGACGCCGTCACGTAGGGCTCCGTCGTCGGCCCGAGGCGGCCGGTGCCGGTCCGGCCCCACTCGACATCCGCGACCGACTGCAGCGCGTTCCCGAACCGCGCCGCGGACTCCTGGGCGCGCTGCTGCATCCGCCAGTCGAGCGTCGTGTGGATGGTCAGGCCGTCGCCGTACAGGCTGTAGCCGGTGTCATCGGCCCAGCCCTCAAGCTCCTTGCGGACGTGCTCGGTAAAGTGCGGCGCCCGACTGCGCTGCATCGGCTGGCGGACGAATCGCAGGCCCAGGGGCTGCTCGCTCAGACGCGCGCGCTCGCCGTCGGGCAGGTCGCCGAACCGGGCCATCTGGCCCAGGACCACGTTGCGGCGCCCCTTGGCGCGCTCCGGGTTGCGGTACGGGTTGTAGGACGAGGTGCCCTTGAGCATCCCGACCAGCGTCGCCGCCTGGACCGTCGTGAGCGAGCCGGCGTCGGTCGAGAAGTAGGTCCGCGCGGCCATCTCGATGCCCCAGGCGTTGTACAGGAACGGGACGGTGTTGAGGTAGAGCTCCAGGATCTCGTCTTTGGAGTAGACCGACTCGATCTTGCGCGCCGTGATGGCCTCCCGAATCTTGCGCGTCGCGGACGAGGCGTTGCCGATGTCGTCCGGGAACAGGTTGCGCGCCAGCTGCTGGGTGATCGTGGACGCGCCGCGCAGCCCTCGGCCGGTCGCCGCGCCGGCCGCGACGGCGCCCCAGCCGTACAGGTCGATGCCGCCGTGCGTGTAGAACCGGCGGTCCTCGGTTGTGACGAGCGCCTCAACCACGGACGGCGAGATCTCGGCGAGCGGCGTCCACTCGCGGTTGAGGCGCGAAAAGCGCGTCAGCGTGGCGCCATCGGCCGAGACGACGGTGCCGGGGTCGATCTCGCGCGCGTTGCGCAGGTCGCTCACCGACGGCGTAAACGGCCACAGCACGAGCGCGTAGAGCACCACGGCGACGAAGCCGGCGACGGCCGCCACGGCGCCGGCGCCGGCGACCCCGGCCACGCCCCAGCCGGCGCGCGCCCACGCCGGCCGCTCGGTGTCACGCACGCGCGTCCCGACGGCGACCGCGCCGCGCCGGAGTGTGGTCCAGATCCAGACGGCCAGGCGGCCCGCCGCGGCCGCCAGCCAGGCGATCGCCCGGCGCCACCACGGCGCGTCGGGCCGGGGCGTCACCGAGGCGGGGGGAGTCGAGGGCTCAGGCATGGGGGCAGCGGGGCGCGCGACGCCTACGGGCCGCGCGCCATGCGGATGCACGGTCGCCTCAACGGCACAGCCCGGCCGCTGGTGCCGCCTCCGCCCAATCCTCTCTCGGCGTGGCCCGCCTCGGGGGCCGCGGCGGCGGGTGCTGGGGGGGATCGAAACCGCAGACGCTCCGTTTGCGAACCTCCCTCTCCGCCTCCGCTTCCACATGGCCGACCAGCCCACCGCCACCGACACCTCCCGCACGCAGGCCGAGCGCGCGCGCCTGGAAGAGCTCGCCGCCAACACCATCCGCGGGCTGACGATCGACGCCATCGAAAAGGCCAACTCGGGCCACCCCGGCCTGCCGATGGGCATGGCCGACGCGGCGGTTGTGCTGTGGACGCGCTTTCTCAAGCACAACCCCAAGGACCCGTCGTGGTTCGACCGCGACCGGTTCGTGCTCTCGGCCGGCCACGGCTCGATGCTGATCTACAGCCTGCTCCACCTGAGCGGCTACAAGCTGCCGCTCGACGAGCTCAAAGACTTCCGCCAGCTGGGCTCCATGACGCCCGGCCACCCTGAGGTGCACCACACGCCGGGCGTCGAGGTCACGACGGGGCCGCTGGGACAGGGCCTGGCGACGGCGGTCGGCCTGGCGATGGCCGAGAAGCACCTGGCGGCGCAGTACAACACCGGCGACCACGTCGTCGTGGACCACTACACCTACGTCATCGCGTCGGACGGCGACCTGCAGGAGGGCGTCACGAACGAGGCGTGCTCGCTCGCCGGGCACCTGGGCCTGGGCAAGCTGATCTGTTTGTACGACGACAACCACGTCTCCATCGACGGCGACACCGAGCTGTCGTTCACCGAGGACCGCTCGGGCCGCTACCAAGCGCTCGGCTGGCACGTGATCCGCGACATCGACGGGCACGACCGCGAGGCCGTCGCGACGGCGATCGAGACGGCGCGCAACGTGCTCGACCGGCCCAGCTTTTTGGAGGTCAAGACCACGATCGGCTACGGCTCGCCGAACCTGGCCGGCCAGCACTCGATCCACTCCGACGCCCTGGGCGTGGCCGAGCTAGAGGCGACCAAAAAGCACCTGGGCATCCCGCTCGAACCGGACTTCCTCGTTCCCGACGGTGCCACGACGTTGTTCGAGGAGCAGGCCTCCCGCGGGTCGGAGGCGCAGCGCGACTGGGAGGGCGCAATGACCGCGTTCGCACAGGCCGAAGGCGGCAAGGCGAGCGAGCTCACGCGCCGCATCGCCGGCGACCTGCCCGAGGGCTGGCTCGACGCGCTCCCGTCGTTCGACGCCGACGCCAAGGGCATGGCGAGTCGCGCCGCCTCGGGCAAGGTGCTGGACGCCCTGGCGCCGGTCCTGCCCGAGCTGATGGGCGGCTCGGCCGACCTGACGCCGTCGGTCAAGACCAAGGCCGTGGGCATGGAGGATTTCCAGTCGGGCACGCCCGCCAGCCGCTACGTCCACTACGGCATCCGGGAGCACGCGATGGCGGCGGCGATGAACGGGATCGCGTTGCACGGCGGCATCCGGCCGTACGGCGGCACGTTCTTGATTTTCAGCGACTACTGCAAGCCCGCCGTCCGCCTGGCGGCGCTGATGGAGGCGCCGACCGTGTTCGTGTTCACGCACGACTCGGTCGGTCTGGGCGAGGACGGCCCGACACACCAGCCCATCGAGCAGCTCGCGGGCCTGCGCGCGATCCCCGGCCTGCGCGTCATCCGCCCGGCGGACGCCAACGAGACGGCCGCGGCCTGGAAGCTGGCGCTCGAAACCAACTCGCACCCGACCGCGCTCGCGCTCAGCCGCCAGAACCTGCCGACGATGGCGTCCACCAAGGACGCGGCGGTCGAGGGCGTCGCGCGCGGCGGCTACATCGTCGCCGACTCGGACGGCACGCCCGAGGTGATCCTGGTCGCATCCGGTTCGGAGGTCGGGCTGGCGATGCAGGCGAAGGAGCAGATCGGGTCGGGCGCCAGGGTCGTCTCCGTCCCGTGCGACCGCCTGTTCTGGGAGCAGGACGCGAGCTACCGCGAGTCGGTGTTGCCCGACGGCGTCCGTGCCCGCGTGGCCGTCGAGGCGGCCAGTCCCGTCGGCTGGAGCCGCTTCGCGGGGTTGGACGGCGAGGTGGTGGCCATCGACCGGTTCGGGACGAGCGCGCCCGGCGACGCCGCGCTGTCCGACCTCGGGATCACCGTCCAAGCCGTCGTCGAGGCCGCGCGCCGCGTCTCGGCCTGAGGCGGCGCGCCGCGTCTCGGCCTGAGGCGGCCCGCCGCGTCTCGGCCTGAGGCGGCCCGCCTCGGTAGCGACGCCGAGGCGGGCGGGGCCAGGCGCGGGAACGGGCTAGCTTGCGGGATGGCCACACGTCCCCAGCCCGGCGACCTTGCCCGGACCACGCGCCTCGGCGCCGCTGCGGCGGTGCTGGCGACCACCGCCGTCGTCGTTCTGACTGCGGGCGAGCGGCCGTGGCAGTCGGTGGCCGTCGTGGTGATGATCTCGCTGCTGCCCTACGTCGCGTTCGTGGCGCTGAGCCGGTGGGCCTCGGGCGTGGTCGAGGCGGAGGCCGCCGTGCTGGCCGGGCTGGCGCTGGCGGCGTTCTTCGCCGTCGGGCTCTACATGCTGGCGTTCGTCGTGGCGCCGAGCGACAAGAGCGCCTCGGCGCCGCTCGCGGTGCCGCTGTTCCAGTCCGTCGCCGTGGCGCTGGCGGGCATCGCCGCGGGCGCGCTGCGGTGGCGCGCGCGGCGGGCGCGCTAGCTTGCGCCCTCTCCGCGTCTCGCGCTCATGACCCTCGCCCCCTCCGTGCTGGCCGCCGACTTCGGCCGCCTCGGTGACCACGTCGGCCAGGCGCTCAGCGCCGGCGCCGACTGGCTCCACATCGACGTGATGGACGGCCACTTTGTGCCCAACATCTCGTTCGGCGCCCCGGTGATGCGCGGGCTGGCCGACCTGGCGCGCGAGCACGACGCACCGCTCGACGTCCACCTCATGATCGAGCAGCCCGACCGCTACCTGGAGGACTTCGCCCAAGCGGGCGCGGCCACGATCACCGTGCACCAGGAGGCGTGCCCGCACCTGCACCGCACCGTCCAGGCCATCCGCGCCCTGGGTTGCCAGGCAGGCGTGGCCCTGAACCCGGCCACGCCGCTCGGCACGCTGGAGGAGATCCTGCCCGACCTGGACCTGGTCCTGGTGATGTCGGTCAACCCCGGCTTTGGCGGCCAGGCGTTTATCCCGGGCACGCTCGACAAGGTGCGCCGGCTGCGCGCGATGGCCGACGGGCTGGCACGGCGGCCCTTGGTCGAGATCGACGGCGGCGTCACGCCCGGCAACGCGCGCGCGCTGCAACAGGCCGGGGCGGACGTCTTGGTGGCGGGCAGCGCGGTCTTCCGAGGCGAGGTGGCGGCCAACGTCCGCGCCTTTCGGGACGCGACGGCGCTGCGCGCCTAGGCACCTCGCAAGGGCCGGGTGCGTTGTCTTGAGCCGACCCGAGTCTGGACCCTCCCGCCTCCGCCATGACTGTGATCCCGTTTGCCCCGCGCCTGCTGGCGCTCGCCTTCGTCCTGGCCGCGTGCTCGGCGCCGCGCGACGCCAACCCACCGCCCACCGCCCTCGGCGGGCTGACGGCGCAGCAAGCCGACGACTTGCGCGCCCTCGGGGTGCCCGTCCTGGTGCCCGGCGATCCGGGCGCCTTCCGCCTGACCGGCCTGGCGGCCGAGCGCACCGGAAGCACGGCACGCTGGGCCGTCGACTACCAGCGCGACGACGGCGTGTGCTTCGAGGTCAGCGGCGGCAACGACGGCTTTGGAGGGCCCGACATGCCGCTCGTCTCGACCGAGGCGAGCATCCGCGACCTGGGGCGGCGCGTCAGGGTGTACCAGGCGGCCGACGTCCCCGGCGCCACGAGCGCCCAGGTGTGGGGCCTGCGCACCGTCGTGTCGGACTTTATCGACCTGGACGGCGCGGCGGCGTTGCTGCTCAGCGACACCGAGGGCGGCTGCACGCCGGTGTCGCTGGACGAGGGCGCCCGGATCGTGTCGGGCCTGGTGCGGCTGACGGGTGCGCCCGCCTCGGACGCCGACCGGGCGGGTCCGGAGCCCAGGCCCTCGGACGCCGTCCCAGACCGCGCAACCCTGGGCGCGTTCGCGCCGGCGGACGACGTGCTGGAGCGCGCCAACGCCGCGTCGTCGCCCGACGTGGCCGCCGAGGTCGTCGCCCGGCGCTACGCCGACGACGCCGGCCAGGTGACGGTCGACGTGCTGACCGAGTCGAGCTACGAGGCGACGGCGCTGGTGACGCTGCTGGACCTGCGCGACGACTCGGTGCGCGACGAGCGCCTGCTCCTGACCTACACGCCGGTCGGAGGCACGTGGGAGCTGATCGACGCCGGGCGCCAGGTGCGCTGCCAGCCCGGCCGCGGCCACCAGACCTGGAGCGCCGCGGCGTGCGACTGACGCCGGCTGGCGGGCCAGACGGCCCGCCCAGGCCGAGCGGGGTGGCGCGCGGCGTCGCTCGCCACCCCGCTCGGCCTGGGCGGCGGCGGCGCCGAGGCGGGCGCACCTGGGTAGCTTGGCGCCATGCCCGCGCTCGCCCACGTCGTCCCGCTTGCGTCCGTCGCGGGCGTCTACACCTACCGCGTGCCGGACGAGATGCGGGGCGAGGCGGTACCGGGCGCGCGCGTGCTGGTGCCCTTCGGGCGACGCCAGATCACCGGCGTGGTCGCCGAGCGCGACGAGGGATCGGCCGAGGGCCTCAAGCCGCTCCACGACGTGCTCGACGCACGCCCGTCGCTGACGCCCGAGCTGCTCGAACTCACGCGGTGGGCCGCCGACTACTACCTGTGCGCCTGGGGCGAGGCCGTCAAGGCCGCCTTGCCCAGCGGCACCGAGGTCGAAAGCCACCGCGTCGCGCACGCGACCGCCCCGCCCGACGCCTGGACGGACGGTCCCCGGGGCCGCAAAATCTTGCGCGCGCTCCACGACCACGGCCCCCTGCCCGTCGCCAAGGTCGCCGACGTGCTCGGCCGCAAGACGGTGCCCCAGAACCTGCTGCGGCGGATGGAGGCGGCCGGCGTCTTGCGCGTCGATGCCGAGCTTCAGGTCGCGCGCGCGCGCGTCAAGACCGCCCGGCACCTCCGCCTCGGCGCCGCCGCGGACCCGGCCCTGGTGCGGGGTGCCAGGCAGCGCGCCCTGCTCGACTGGCTCGCCGAGGCGGGCCCGGACGCGCTCCAAGCCGACGCCCTGACCGCGACGGGCGCGTCCACCGGCACCGTCAAGAGCCTGGAAGCCAAGGGCTGGGTCGAGGTCTGGGAGGCCCCGGTCGAGCGCCGCGCCGACGGACTCGGCGGCGAGGCGCCAGTCGCCGCGCCCGCCCTGGACCTGCACCCCGCCCAGGTCGCCGCGCTCGAAGCCATCGTGGACGCCATCGGCGCCGCCCGGCCCGAGACGTTTTTGCTGCACGGCGTCACCGGGTCGGGCAAGACCGAGGTGTACCTGCGCGCCCTGCGCGCGACGCTGGCGCTGGGTCGGAGCGCGATCGTGCTCGTGCCCGAGATCGCGCTCACGCCCCAGACCGTGCGGCGCTTCCGGTCGCACTTTGGCGACCGCGTGGCGGTTCTGCACAGCCGGATGAGCCCGGGCGAGAGGCTGGACGCCTGGACGCGGATCCGCGACGGGGTCTACCCCATCGTCATCGGCCCGCGCTCGGCGGTCTTCGCGCCGGTCTCGAACCTGGGGCTCGTCGTGGTGGACGAGGAGCACGAGGCCAGCTACAAGCAGTTCGACCCGGCGCCGCGCTACCACGCCCGCGACCTGGCCGTGCTGCGCGCCCACCGCGCCGACGCCGTGTGCGTGCTCGGCTCGGCCACGCCGTCGATGGAGTCGGTCGAGAACGCGAACCTGGGCAAGTACACGCGCCTGGAGATGCCCGAGCGCGTGCCCGTTCTCGGCCCGGACGGCACCACGCGCGCGCCGGCGCCGCTGCCACCCGTCCGCGTGCTGGATCTGGCGCGGGAGAAAAAGGTGCAGCGCCTCAAGGGCGCCCTCAGCCACGAACTGCGCCTGGCGATCACGGCCCGGCTGGACCGGAAGGAGCAGACCATCCTCTTGCAAAACCGGCGCGGCTTCGCGCCCGTCCTGACGTGCCAAGACTGCGGCTGGGTGCCGAACTGCCCGCACTGCGCCGTCACCCTGACCGTCCACAAAGGCGGCGTCGGCGGCGGGCGGATGCGGTGCCACTACTGCGGCTGGGCGCAGCACGTCCCGCACCCCTGCCCCGACTGCGGCTCGGACGACATCCGGATGCTGGGCGCCGGCACGCAGCGCGTCGAGGACGAGATCGCCGACGTGTTTCCGAGCGCGCGAGTGCTGCGGATGGACCTCGACACGACCTCGCGCCGGGGCGCGCACCGCAAGATCCTGGACGCCTTCGGCCGTGGCGACGCCGACATCCTGCTGGGCACCCAGATGGTTGCCAAGGGCCTGGACTTTCCGCGCGTCACGCTCGTCGGCGTCGTCGAGGCGGACACCGGGATGCTGCTCCCCGACTTCCGCGCCGCCGAGCGCACGTTCCAGCTGCTGGCCCAGGTGGCGGGCCGCGCCGGGCGGCACGAGCTCAAGGGCGAGGTGCTGCTCCAGACCCGCAACCCGGAGCATCCGGCCATCCAGTTCGCGCTGCGTCACGACTTCCACGGCTTCGCGCTCGGCGAGCTGGCCGAGCGGCTGGCGCTCGGGTACCCGCCCTACGGCCGGATGATCGGCATCGAGATCAAGGGCCCGCACGAGGGCTCGACGCGGCAGGCGGCCGAGCAGTGGGGCCGCGCCGTCCAGCGCGAGGCCGGGCGCGTGGCGGGCGTCGAGGTGCTGGGCCCGATCCCCGCCCTGATCAGCCGCATCAAGACGTGGTGGCGCTACCAGATCGTGGTCAAGGCGCCGCGCACGCTGCCCGCGTCGGTCCTGGCGGCCGTCGTGCAAGCCGCCGAGCAGTCGGTCCGCCTGCCCTCGGGCCACCGCGTCAACCTGGACGTCGACCCGGTGGGGCTGTACTGACACCGCGCCAAGGGGCCGACGACGGAGACACTTAGCTTCAGCGCCCACCGCCTGCACCTCCGCCTCGGCGCCGAGGTGGGCACACCCGACGCCTGTGACCGACCCGACCCCGCCCGACGCTCCGCTGCGCGACCAGCTCGCGACCCAGCGCACCGACTTCGCGCGGGCGCGCACGGCGCTGGCCAACGAGCGGACGCTGCTCGCCTACGCCCGCACGGCGCTGGCGCTGCTGGCCGGCGGGCTGGCCCTGCTCCAGCTGGTCGATGCCGGCTGGGCGACCGCCGTGGGCCTGGCCTCGCTGCCGCTGTCGGCGGTCGTGCTCGGGGTTGGGATCGGGCGGTTCCGCGCGGTCAGGCGCCAGATTGCGGGCTAGGGTCGGGAGGGAGCCGGAGGCGCTCCCGTTTCGCTCGCGCCCTGGCGCTAGCTTTCGGCCCCCCACAGACCCCTCGCGATGCTTCGCAGCATGACCGGATTCGGACGCGGCTCGGCCCGCCTCGGTGACGCCGAGGCGACGGTCGAGGTGCGCACGGTCAACGGGCGCTACGCCGAGGCGACGGTTCGGGGGCTGGGCTCGCTGGCGGCGCACGAGGGCGAGGTGCAGCGGACGGTCAAGGAGGCCATCGGCCGAGGCAACGCGACCGTCCAGGTCGCCGTCGCGTCCGCCGATGCCGCCGTCGGCCTCCGGCTCGACGCCGAGGCGGCCCGGGCGACGGGCCAGCTGCTGCGCGACGCCGCGGCGGCGGCGGGCCTCTCGCCCGACGCCGTCCGCCTGGAGGACGTGTTGCGCCTGGGCGACGTCCTGGTGCCCGACGACCGCGGCGACGACGCCGACGCCTGGACGGCCGTCGAGACGGCGCTCGCCCAGGCGCTCGACCGCCTCGACGCCATGCGCCGCGCCGAGGGCGCCGCGCTGCACGACGACCTGGCCGCGCGCGCCGACGCCATCGAGCACGCCGCGGCGGCCGTCGACGTCCGCGCGCCGGAGCGCCTGCGGGACGCCCGCCAGCGCCTGCACGACCGGCTCGCCGAGCTCGGGCTCACCGCCGACCTGGACGCCGGGCGCCTGGAGGCCGAGGCGGTGCTGCTGGCCGACAAGTACGACGTCACCGAGGAGACCGTCCGCCTGCGGTCCCACCTCGACCAGTTCCGCCAGGCGCTGGCGCTCGGCGAGCCCGTCGGGCGCCGGCTCAACTTCCTGTCCCAGGAGATCGGCCGCGAGGTCAACACGGTCGGGTCCAAGGCCAACGACGCCGAGATCACGACCCTGGCGGTGGGCATGAAGGAGGAGCTGGAGAAGATCCGCGAGCAGGTCCAGAACGTCGTCTAGGGCCGGCGCGGCCTTCCGTCTGGCACCTCAGCCCCCCACCCGCCATGAAGCTCCTCGTTCTCACCGCGCCCAGCGGCGCCGGCAAGACCACCATCGCCCGGCGCCTGATGGCCAAGGTCCCGGGCCTGCGCTTTTCCGTCAGCGCGACCACGCGGCCGCCCAGGCAGGGCGAGGAGCCCGACGTGGCCTACCACTTTCTGACGCCCGAGGCGTTCTCGGAGCGGCTCGACGCGGGCGAGTTTCTCGAGCACGAGGAGGTCTACCCCGGCCGCCACTACGGCACGCTGCGGCCCGAGCTCGAAGCGCTCGCGGCGCGACCGGACGTGCACGCGGTCGTGCTCGACATCGACGTCAAGGGCGCGCTCAACGTCAAGCGCATCTACGGCGACGCCGTGCGGACCTTGTTTATCGCTCCGCCCGACCTGGACGCGCTGGCCGACCGCCTGCACGCACGCGGCACGGAGACCGAGGAGCAGGTGGCGACGCGGCTGGAGCGCGCCGAGATGGAGATGTCGCTCGCTCGCGAGTTCGACGTTCGGGTGGTCAACGACGACCTGGACCGCGCGGTGCAGGAGACCATCGACCACGTCCGCGCCTTTCTGTCGTCCTAGCGGGCGGGTCGCGGCGCGTCTCCGCCGGCGAACGCAGTGCGCGGGCTGGGACGGCTCCGCCCTGCCCACCTCGGGGACGCGACCGAGGCGGGCAGGGCCGAGGCGCGAGGCGCGGCCGAGGCGGGCGCGGCCGAGGCTAGGCGCGAGGGCGCCGGGGCGGCCGGCGGCCCTTCTTGACGAACCCCGCGTCGGTCCACGAGACCAGACCGCGCGACGTCAGCAGGTCGATGATCTCGGCCGGGTTGCAGGGCACGTCCACGTCCAGGGCCTGGTCGGCCTCCACGCACAGCACCGCCACGTCGGAGGCGCTAAAGGAGACCGGGCCCTCGGGCAGGCGCTCGAACACGTAGCGCGTCGAGGCCGAGAGGTAGCGGCCCCGAAACGGGAACATGCGCCAGGCCGCACCGGCCACGCGCTTGCGCACGCCCGGAGGCGTCGGGGAGGGGAGCGAGGGGTCGGGCGGGGTGGCGGTGGACGAGGGCCGGGGTCTGCGGCGGCGAGCCATGTGCGATCTACGGTGTGGCGAGCCTACGGGCCGGCGAGACCGCAGGGTCCGGTTTGGACTTTGAAAGGTGGCACCGTATTTGGGAGGGCATTCAGACCCCCAGCGCTCCTCGGCGAAGTCGAGCACCACGGCCACGTGGAACGCTTCCGTGACGCGACTTCCCCTGACATGTCCCACAACGAGACTCGGCCGTCTCCAATCTGGCATCTCGCGCGTGGCTCGCGCGTAGGCAGCCGGCCGGCTGCGCCCGGCCCCCGCCCCTCTCTCCCGCCGCCCGCTCCGATGAGTCTCGCCACCCGCGCCGTCTACCCGACCCAACCCGCTCCTCTGCGCCAGTTGATCAACGGCCTGCTCGCCGACGCCCGGCTCGCCGACGACATCCCCGCCGATGCGGTCGTGGGCCTGATCGTGCCCGACTCCAACCGCACGACCGGCGGCCACGCCGCCGCGCAGGCGTTCGGCCTGCTCCGAGACCGCGACATCGACACCGCGATCGTGATCTCGCCCAGCCACAACGGCGAGTTCGGCCGGCTGTCGATCTGCCAGACCGACCGCTACCACACCACGCTCGGAGACATCACCGTCAACGACCACCTGCGCAACGAGCTGTGCGACGAGGACGATGACATCTTCCTCGACGACACCGGCCACTACCACACCGAGGGCGCCGACGTCCAGCTCCCGTTTCTGACGTGCGTGCTCGGCGAGGGCTTCGACACGGTCCCGATCGTGATGGGCGAGGAGAGCCCAGCGTTTTGCCGCGAACTCGGCAACGCCGTCGGCGAGGTGATGTACGGCAAGCGCGCCGTCGTGGTGGGCTCGTGCGACCTGAAGGAGGGCGACGCCGACGGCTTCGAGCGCCTGACGGCGGGCATCGAGGCCTTCAAGGCTAGCGACCTGATGCACCTGATGGGCTCGGAGGCGGTCCGGGTCGAGGGCATGGGCGCGCTCATCACCACGCTGCTGGCCTCTCAGACGCGAGGCGCGACCGCCGCCCGCGTGCTGGCGCTGGAGCCGCCCACCGGCGACGCACCCGGCACGCTGGCGGCGGTCCTCTGGAAAGCATGAGCGAGGCGTACACCTCGGCATTCGCGACCCCCCGCCCGGCGGTCGCTCTGGTGGGCGCCGGGGCCATGGCTCGCGTGCTGGGCCTGCGCATGGCCGAGGCGGGCTACCCCATCCGGGCCGTGGTGAGCCGGACGGCCGGGCCTGCCCGAAACCTCGCCAGCATTCTGGGCGCCCGCGTCGGCTCCGACCGCCTGGACGAGTTGCCCGACACCCCGCTGGTCGTGCTGGCCGTCCCCGACGACCAGATCGCCGACGTCGCCGACATGCTGACCGGCGCGTCTCGGTCGTGGCACGGCGCCGTCGTGCTGCACACCTCGGGCACGGTGCTGGCCGCGGCGCTGGAGCCGCTGCGCGCCCGGGGCGCGCGGACGCTGTCGTTCCACCCGCTGCAGTCGTTCACGCGCGACGCCGAGGCCAGCCGGCTCGACGGCGTCACGGTGGGCATCGAAGGCGAGCCCTCGGGGCTGGCGGCAGGCATCGAGCTGGCGGTCGGGATGGGGCTGCGCTACATCGTGATCCCGAGCCACGCCAAACCGCGCTACCACCTCGCCGCGGCGATGGCGTCCAACCTGGTGGTCACGCTGATGGGCGTGGTCCAAGAGGTGATGGCGTCCATCGACATCGACCGCGGCCAGGCCATGGCCATTCTGGAGCCGCTCGTGCAGGGCACGTTTGACTCGCTGATGGCGTCGTCGCCCGAGGAGACCCTGACCGGGCCCGTCGCGCGCGGCGACCTGGGCACGCTGCGCGCGCACGGGCTGGCGCTGCGCAAGGACCTGCCGCACCTGGTCCCGGCGTACGCGGCGCTGTCGGTCGAGACGGTCCGCCTGGCCGTCCGCTCGGGCGTGCTGACGCCGGACCGCGCCGAGGACGTGCTGACGCTGATGGAGCGCATGGTCACGATGCCGCTGCCGACGCGCCCGGCTGCTGGCCACCGGCTCCCGGACACCGGCTGAGACGCGCCGGCGCGCACCGGCGGCCTGCCCCACGGACGCCCCGAGGCGGCCCGCCTCGGTGACTCGGCCCGCCTCGGTGGCTCGGCCCGCCTCGGTGGCTCGGCAGAGCTACGGCCGGTGGGGTTTGGGCACGCCCAACGGTGCTACACAGGCGGCGACGTAGCATCTGCCTCCGCCTCGCCTGTGTCGTGCGGCTGTCTCTCCTGCCCGTCGGCACCGACGGTGGCCCGTCAGTGCTCCCCGACCCGGCGCTCCCCGACCCGGCGCTCCCCGACCCGGCGCTCCTCGGCCCGGCGACAGAGCCTCCGCGCGCCGGGGAGAGCGCCGGCGACGGCCAGCCCGGCGCGCCGGTCCCTCCGCGCGCCTGAGCGCTTCGCCCGCACTTCCCCCGAGGCGGGCGGAGCCGAGCCTAGCTTCGGCCCGGTCCCCCCCCCCCTTCGGCTCGATGGTTTCCCTTGCGCGCACGGGCGCTCTGCTCCTGGCCATGGCCGCCTCGGTCGCCGTGTCGGCACAGCCCGACCCCGCGTTTGAGGTGATCGCTGAGGAGGCCATCGTCACGGCCGGGCGGCTGCCGTCGGCGCCGGGGCAGACCGGGCGCAACGTGTCCGTGATCACGGCGGCCGACATCGCCGCCAGCCCGGCGCGCTCGCTCGACGAGCTCCTGCGCGTCGAGGCCGGCGTCACGGTCACGCCCCGCAGCGCGTTCGGCGCCCAGGCGGATTTTTCCATGCGCGGCGGCACGTTTAACGGCGTGGTCGTGCTCATCGACGGCGCCCGGTTTAACGACCCGCAGACGGGCCACTTTCTGAGCGACTTCCCCATCCCGCTCGCCGAGATCGCCCGCATCGAGGTCGTGCGCGGGCCGGACGCGGCGGCCTGGGGGCCGGACGCTCTCGGCGGCGTCATCCACGTGATCACGCACGTCGGCGCGCCGGCGCCCAAGCGTCACGCCGAGGTGATCAGCGCGTCGGCCAGCGGGGGCAGCCTGGGGAGCGTGATGGGCGAGTTGGCCGGCCGGCTCATCGACGCCGAGCACGCGGAGGCCAGCGCGGCCGTGACCGGCATTCGCACCGACGGCGCCGCGTTTCTGAGCGGAGGCGCGCCCGTCGTCGGGAGCCAGGGGCCCGTCCGCGCCGACCTGGGGCGGGTCGCGGCGACGGCCGCCGTGGCCGTTCCGGTTGGCGACGCGCGGCTGACGGTCCGCGGGGCCCTCGACGCGCGCGACTTTGGCGCGGCCCAGTTCTACACGCCGCTCGCCAGCGACACCTCGCGCGAGGCGACCACGACGCAGTGGCTCCAGGCACGGCTCTCCAGCCTCGGCGGCGCCACGACGTGGAGCGTCCAGGCGTCGGCGCGGAGGCACACCGACCGGTTCACGTTCTATCCCGGGCTCGACCCCAACCGCCACACCGCGCGGCGCGTCGGGCTCACCGCCGAGGCCGCCCAGACGGTCTCGCCCAGCCTCACCGTGGGCACGGGCGCAAGCCTGGAGGCGCGCGACGTGGCCTCGAACAGCCTGGGCGACCACCGCGACGTGTCGGGCGGCGTGTTTGCGCTGGCGCGCTGGACGCCCGTCGCGCCGGTCACCATCTCCGCCAGCGGCCGCCTCGACCTCGACCCCGGCTTTGTGTTCGGCTTCGAGCCGACGACCATGGTGGCGGTCGCGGTCGAGGCCGCGCCCGGCTGGGTGCTTCGAGCCGCCGCCGGCCGAGCCGTCCGGGCGCCCACCTACACCGAGCGCTACCTCAACACCGCACGCGCGCTGCGCCCGGGCAACCTGGGAAACCCGGCCCTGGTGGCCGAGCGCGCCTGGAGCGCCGAGGCGGGCGTCGAGGCTCGGCTGGGGCCGTTCGTGGTGCAGGCGACAGGCTTCGGGCGCCGCACCGCCGACCTGGTCGACTACGCCACAAGCGAGGTCGAGGGCGTCGAGGTGTTTCTGGCCCAGAACGTCGCCCAGGCGACCGCGCGCGGCGTCGAGACGTCGGCGCGGCTGGACTGGCGCGTCGCGCCCGGGCGGGCGCTGCGGCTGGCGGCCGGCTACACCTACACCGACGTCACGGCTCAGCCCGACGCGGACGCGCCCAACGACTTCCGCTACGCGCTCAGCTACAGCCCGCACCTGGTCCAGGCCCGGGCGTCCGCCGAGGCGGGGCGGGTCGCGGCGTCGGCCGAGCTTGTCCACAAAACGCGCGTCGAGCGGGCGGCGGTGACGGTCGTCCACCTGCGCGTGGCCGCGCGCGCGAGCCGCGCCGCCGAAGTGTTCGGCGAGGTCCGCAACGCGCTCGACGCGCGCTACACCGAGGTGTTTGGCGCGCCGATGCCGGGGCGCGTCTGGCTGGGCGGCGCGCGCCTGACGCTGGGGCGCACGTCTCGCTAGGCAAGCCGCTGGCGCCGGCGCTCTGCCGGCAGGTCGAGCGCGTGGGGCCGCCGGGCCGGGCCTAGATTGCGGCCCCGCCCACCTCGGGGCCGCCCACCTCGGGGCCGCCCGCCTCGGGTCGGCTCTCGGCACCCGCACGCTATGCTCCTCGGCGACGTCATCGGCACGGTCTGGGCCACCCGCAAGGACCCTGGCCTGGTCGGCATCAAGTTTCTGATCGTCCGCGAGATCGACCTCGACGGGAAGCCGCTGAGCAACGTCGTGGTCGCGGCCGACGCCGTGGGCGCGGGCGAGGGCGAGGTCGTGCTGGTGGCCCAGGGCTCGTCCGGGCGCCAGACCGAGCAGACGGCCGGCAAGGCCGTCGACGCCGTCATCATGGCCATCGTCGACCGGCTCGACGTGTCCGTCGGCGCGGCCGCGCTGCCCGGCGCCGCCGACGAGCAGGCGCCGCTGGCGATCACCGACTCGTGAGGCTGGGCCGCGTCATCGGCAACCTGTGGGCCACCCAGAAGGACGCCTCGCTGGTGGGCCGGCGGATGCTGATCGTCCAGCCCATCCGCGCCAGCGGCGCCGACGTGGGGCGGCCGACGGTTGCGCTCGACACCTGCGACGCCGGCCCGGGCGACCGCGTGCTCTACGTGACCTCGTCGGAGGCCGCGCTGCCGTTCCGCGCCACGCACGCGCTCACGGCCACCGACGCCACGATCGTGGGCGTGGTGGACGAGCCGGCGAGCCGCTAGCCTCTGGAGGCACACGGCTGGGTCGCCGCGCCGGTGTCCCGAGGCGGGCTACCCCACCTCGGTGTGCTCGTGCGCCAGCGCAGCGTCGGCGGCGTCCAGGCGCGAGCGCCCGACCCAGGCCAGGCCGGTCACGATCCCGAAGCCCAGCAGCGCCAGCGCCAGCACGGGCAGCCAGCCGACGCCGCCTCCGCCCAGCAGCGTCGACGGGTCGGCGCCGGGCCCGAGCAGCGTCGACGGATCGGGCACGCGCTCGACGGCGCCGTCGGACGAGACGTGCTCGGCGAAGCCGACCCAGGGCCAGAGCGCGCGCAGCGAGCCCGCCAGCAGGCCCACCAGGACGGTCATCGTCAGGTCGTGGTGACGGTCCAGGAGCCAACTCAGCCCCTTGGCCGCCAGCCCCAACCCGACCCCGGCCCCGAGCGCGAACGCGGCCACGTAGGGCAGGTCGAGCGCCCGCAGCGCCTCCAGCGTCGGGCGGTACAGCCCGAACACCTCCAGCAGAAACGCGCCGCTGACGCCGGGCAAGATCATGGCGTTGATGGCGATCGCCGCCGTGCCTCCGACGCGCCACAGCGACGGGTCGGCAGCGTCGCCGCTGCGCGGCAGGCCGACCAGCACGAACGCGATCACGGCGGCGGCAATCGCGACGGCGTAGTGCCACCCGTAGTGCGCCTTGCGCTCGCGCCACGGGATCACGAGCGACGCCGCCACCAGCCCGAAAAACAGCGCGCGGCACTGGACGGGGTAGCGCTCCAGCAGCTCGGGCACGAACAGCGTGCCCACGCCGATCGCCGTCGCGATTCCCAGCACGAGCGGCCCCAGCAGGCCCCACTCCAGCCCTCGGGCCTGGGCCCAGGCGTCACTCGGACGGCCACGGGCGAGCGTGATCACGGCCGAGAACGCGTCCCCGATGGCCGAGATCAGGCGCTTGTAGATGCCCACGATCAGCGCCATCGTGCCGCCGCTGACGCCCGGGATGATGTCGGCGGCGCCCATGAGGAGGCCCTGGAGAAAGTGGCGGACGAGCGACGGCATAGGCTGGGGAGAGCGCGAGCCCGATGGTACCGCCTGGACGCGACCGCGCGCCCGTGAGGACGGCGTGACGTCCCGGCCCGCCTCGGTGGCCACGTGGGCGAGGTGGCCACGTGGCCGGGGTGGCCACCTGGCTGGGCCTGTCCACCTCGCGACCGAGGCGGACCGGGCCATAGGTCCGGGGCGCGGGAGGTCCACCGGGGTGCGGATGCCAGCGTCGAGGTAGTCCGCTCGCACCAGGGCGGGGCGCCGGGCGCGCCTAGCTTGACGGCTCGCCCTACCGCCTCTGCCATGCGCCTGCTCGCCTGCCTGCTCGTCGTGGGCGCCCTCCCCGTCGCGGCCCAGACCGACCGGCCGCCGGGCCAGCCGCGCGGCGGCGGTCCGGCCCAGGCGTCGGGCTTTGTCGAGTCCGGCGGCCGGCTGACGCACTTCGCGGTCGTCCACGACAGCGTGGTGACGTTTGGCGAGGGCGCGCAAGGCTGGCCGCGCGTGTCGATGTCGTACGCGGCGTTCGTGGACGCGCTCGGCCGCGCCAGCCGCGCCGGCGCGCTGGAGGCCGGCGACCTGCCGCGGGCGTCGGCCAGCGCGTTCGCGCTCGACGTCGACGACCGCGCCGTCGTGCGGCTGGCGACCGCGGTGCCGGTCGGGACGCTGGCGCTCGGGCTGCTGGCGGTCGGGCTGATCGCGCTCGTGGGCGGCGCCGTGGTCTGGGAGCGCCGCGCCCGGCGCGCCCGGCGGCTGCGCGCCGAGTTCCGGCGGCGGCTGGCGGCGGCGCGCGAGGCCGAGCGCGCCCACGTCGCGCGCGAGCTGCACGACGGGCCGGTCCAGGACCTGTGCGCGGTCCAGATGGCGCTCGGCGGCACGGCCGGCGGCGAGACCGCGCGCGAGGCCGTGACCCAGGTCGTGGGCGAGCTGCGCTCGCTGTGCGACGAGCTGCGGCCGTCGGCGCTCGACGCCTTTGGGCTGACCGCCGCCCTGGCCGCCCTGGCCGACCGCGCCGGCTGGGGCGAGGGCGGGCGCGTCGACGTCCGGTTCCGGGCCGGCAGCCAGGCCCAGTCGGTCGCCGACGGGCCGGCGCTGAGCGACGAAAAGCGGCTGGCGCTGTACCGCATCGCCCAGGAGGCGCTCAACAACGCGCTCCAGCACGCCGGCGGCGACCGCGTCGAGCTCGCCCTCGACTTCGACAGCGAGTCGCTGCGCCTGACCGTCGACGACGACGGCACGGGCCCGCCGTCCTCCGACCCGCTCGACTACGCCGCGCGCGGGCACTACGGCCTGCTGGGCATGAACGAGCGCGCCGACCTGCTGCGCGCGACGCTCGGTGTCGGCCGCAGCCCACTCGGCGGCACGCGCGTGTCCCTCCTCGTCCCCGTCCCCGTCCACCGCCTGAACCCGCCCGCCTCGGCGCCCAGGCGGGCGGGCTCGCTCACCCCCGCCTGACATGCCCGACTCTCCCGTCACCGTCGTCGTCGCCGACGACCACCCCGTGTTCCGCTCCGGCATCCGCGACGCGCTCGAAAAGGGCGGCCACGTCGAGGTCATCGGCGAGGCCTCCGACGGCACCGAGGCGATCAAGCTGGTGCACCGCCTCAAGCCCGACGTGCTGCTGCTCGACATGAACATGCCTGAAAAGTCCGGGCCCGAGGTCGCGGCCGAGCTCCAGGACGACCCGGACGCGCCGCGCATCCTGGCGCTCTCGGCCTACAACGACTCCGCGTACATCCACGGCCTGCTGGACGCCGGCGCGGCGGGCTACATCACCAAGGACCAGCACCCGACGGCGGTGCGCGAGGCCGTGCTGGCGGTCCACCGGGGCGAGGGGCGCTGGTTCGTGCCGATCCCGCGCAAGCCCGAGATGCTGTCGCCGCTGACCGGCCGCGAGCACGAAGTCCTGGTGCTGATGGCGCGCGGGCTGGACAACGCCTCGATTGGCGAGCGCTTGCGGATTGCCGAGAACACGGTCCGCAACCACCTTGCCGCGGTGTATTCCAAGCTCGACGTGTCCTCGGCGCGCGAGGCGGTCGCGTGGGCCTGGGAGAACGGGCTCGCCAAGGCACAGTGAGCGCGCCCCAAAGCGGATGGCTCGTGCTGCTGGTCGCGTTCTCGGCCTGCACCACCAGCCGGGTCGCCCAGCCCGGCACGCCCCAGACCGGGGCCTTCCTGCGCGCCGTCTCGGGCGACGTCGTCACCGTTCACCTGGCGGATGGCGAGTCGGCGCGCGCCCGCGCCGTCCGCATCGACGCCGACTCCACGTCGTGGCTCGACCCCGCCAGCCGCTCGGTGCGCCGGGTCGCGACGGCCGACGTGGTGTCGCTGGAGCGCACCGACCGCACGCGAGGCGCCATCCGAGGCGGCGTCACCGCCGCGGCCGTCGTGGGCGTGGCCTCCGCGGTGGCGTTCTACGCGCTCCAGGACCCGGCCGACTGCACGCCGACGATCGTGACCGGTTGCGGCACGGGCACCCGCGTCGCGCTGTCGGTCGCCGCTGGGGCCGCGGGCGGTTTTTTGGCCGCGTTCCCCGGCGCGGGCGTCGGCGCACTCGTCGGCGAAACGGACCGGCTGACGCTCGCCCCTCCCCAGCGGGCCGCCGAGGCGGGCTGGGCGCCGGGGCCACCGCTGGCGCGGTAGTGAGACTGCACCACGACGCGCCCTCCGGACGCACCACGTGCGCGCCGCCCCGCGCGGGCACCTTGCCGCACGCCTTCCCTCTCGCCATGCGCCGTCTCGCCGTCCTCGTCTTTCTGTCTGGCCTGACCGGCTGCGCCGGAGCCCGCCACACCGTCCACCTCGGCGACGTCGCCGAGGCCAACCGCCAGTTCGCCGGCCGAGCCGTCACGGTGGTGCTCACGACGGGCGCCGCCTACCCCGCCGAGGGCCTGCGCGTCGCGGCCGACTCCACGTCCTGGGTCGAGCCCGTGACGGGCGACTTTGTCTCGACGCCTACCTCGGGGATCTCCGAGATCCGCCACCGCGACCGGGGACGGGCGGTCGGGCGGAGCGTCGGGCGCGGGGCCATCGGCGGCGCCATCGGCGGGGCGGTCGCCTTTGGAGCCGTGGGCTACGACAGCGGTGGCTGCATCGTCTTCTGCTCCGGCGAGCCGAGCCCGGGCCAGCGGATGGAGGCGGCGGTGGGGTTCGGGCTCTTCGGGGCGGCCGTCGGGGCCGGCCAAGGCGCGCTCTACGGGCTCGTCGTGGGCGCCCTGAGCGACCCCGTCGACACGTTCGTCATCGAGCCGTCCCTAGAAGGCGGCACGGAGACCGCGATCTCGGGCGAACCCGCCCCGGCCGCCGGCGTAGCTTCAGACCCCCAGAGACCCGACTGAGAGATGCCCGGAACGCCCGTCAACAACGCCACGCCCGACGAGCGCAAGCTCAACTTCTGGGAGCGGCTCTACCTGCCGGAGATCTTCAAGGGGCTGGGCTACTCGGCGTCCAAGATGTCGCTCGAGAGCTACGCCTTCGAGTACCCCGAGGAGCAGTGGTACCCGCCGGACTCGTACCGAGGCCGGCCGGTCCTGGTCGAGGAGCAGGGCCGCCCGCGCTGCGTCTCGTGCGGCCTGTGCGCCCGGTCCTGCCCGCCGCTGGCCATCTCGATGCAGGCCCACGAGGTCACCGACGACATCAAGGAGCGCGAGCCGGAGTGGTTCGAGATCAACATGCTGCGCTGCATCTACTGCGGCTTCTGCGAGGAGGTCTGCCCCGAGGAGGCGATCGTGATGTCCAAGGAGTACGACCTGACCTTCCAGACGCGCGACGAGGCGCACTTCGGGCTCGACAAGCTGCTCGTGCCCAAGGCCCGACTCAAGGACCGGCTCGACTTTCTGCAGCGCCGCCGCAACGGCCAGCCGGCGGGCGACTGGAAGCACAAGCCCGAAAACAACATCCACACGCTGCGCGACCGCCTGGACTACGTCGCGCGCGTCGAGGACGCCGTGGCCGAGGTGCAGAACTCGAACCCTCAGGAGCCGCTGGCCGAGGACCTCGACGCCTAGCCGCGTCCGCCGGGCGCGCTTTCCCCTCCAGACATGGCCGATCTCGACCGCTACGCCGAGCCCACGCGCGACGCCGCCACGCTCGCGTCGCGCCGCCAGGCTCTGATCGACCAGCTGGGGTGGCTGGAGGACGAGGCGGCGGCGCTCGCGCCGCTGCTGGCCGGCCTGCCCGCCTGGGCGACCGACCGCGCGCCCATGCCGGGCGACCTGACGGCCAAGGAGACCTTTGCCCAGCTTGCCGCCTGGGACCGCGACGTGACGCCCGGCTGGCTCGACCGCGCCGTGACCACCGACACGCCCCACCTCGACGAGCCCGCCCCCGAGGCGGACGCCGGGGCCAACGACCGCAGCCTGGACGACCTGCTCGCCGACGTCCAGTCCGCGCGGGCGCAGCTTCGGCGGCGCGTCGAGGCGATTGCGCCCGAGGCGTGGACGCGGCGCGTGGTGCTCGACGGCACCGAGACCGACCTGTACGGCGTGCTGCTGGCCGTCGTGCAGCGCGACGCCGAGCACCTCAAGACGCTCGCCTACCGCCTCCACCAGGCCGACCTCCGCCCGCCGACGCCGGCCTCGGAGCTTCCGCGCCAGCCGGCGTCCTAGCTCGCCGCGCTCGCGACGCCGCCCGCCTCGGCGCCCAGCCGGGCATAGCTAAAACCCCGGGCGTAGCTACAACGGCCCGCGGACGGCGTGCGCCCCGACGGTCCACAGGATCTTGGCGCCGGCGCGGACGGTGCCGTTGACCGTGCCCGAGATCTTGGATCTTCCAATCCGCTTGCGATAGGCGACCGGCACCTCGGCCCAGGCCAGCCCCGTGCGCAGGGCGCGGACCTGCATCTCGACGGTCCACCCGAAGGTGGGGTCGCGCATCCCGAGCCGCTGCAACGCGTCCCACCGGATCGCGCGGAACGGGCCCAGGTCGGTGAACCGGGCGCCCCAGCGCATCCGCATCAGCGCGCACGCCAAGGCGTTGCCCCAGCGCGCCTGGGGCAGCAGCGCCCCCGGCTCGACGCGGCCTGCGAGCTGGCCCAGGCGGCGGCTCCCGATCACCATCTCGGCGCGGCCCTCCAGGATCGGGGCCAGCAGCGGGCCGAGGTCGGCCGGGTCGTCGCTGGCGTCGGCGTCGGCGAACACCACGGCACCCGGCGGGTCGTGCGCCAGCGCGGCCAGGCCGGCCAGACACGCCCGTCCGTAGCCCGCTCTGGGCTCCGACACCACGCGCGCGCCGGCGCCGCGCGCCCGGCTGGCGGTCGCGTCGCGCGAGCCGTTGTCGACCACCACCACCTCGGCGAGCCGACCGAGGCGGGCGCTCTCGGCGCGCATCGCGGACACGACGGCGCCGACCGACGCCTGTTCGTCGCGAGCGGGGATGACCAGGGCGATGCGCATGCAGTGGGACGGGGGCGCCGACCGACGCGGTGGCCCCCGGCGAGTCTACCGTGCCGCCGACTGTCTCTCGGAGCCGCCGAGGCGCGGCCCTATTCTGTGCACGTCTCCAGGTCTCATGCGCCGCGCCGTTCTCCTCGTCCTGCTCGCCACCACCGCCTCGGCCCAGAACCAGGCGCTGGAGCGCGCGCGCGAGGCCCTGGCGGCGGGCGACTCGGCGCGCGCCCACGCCTTGGTCCGCGACGAGGCCCGCCGTGGAACGGACAGCGCCGAGGTGTGGCGCCTGCGCCTGCAGCTCGAACTGGCGGGCCAGGGGCTCGTCGGCGTCCCCCGGACGTTCCGCCACCAGCAGGTCGTGGACGATGCCCGGGCGCTGCTCCGCCGCGCGCCTGGCGACACGCTGGCGCTGCGCGTGCTGACGCGCGACGCCGTCTGGTCCGTCTTGACGTACGACGACCGCCGCATCTTGCCCCCCGTGGGCATGGCCGGGCTGCCCGAGCCCAGCAGAACCTCGCGCGTCGGGGCCAACGACATCACCCGGAGCCCGGTCGTGGGGATGGACGAGGCCACGGTTCGGCGCGCCCAGACCGACAGCGACTTCGACATCGAACGCCGCGAGCAGTTTTCCCCCTCCGCCGACCTGACGTCCCGGGCGGAGTCCGCCACGGCCCGGGCGCTGGAGTACCTGGAGGAGTGGCTCACGGCTGACCCTGGCTCGCCCGCCGCCTACGCCGAGGCGCTCCGCCTCGCGGTCACCACCGAGCGCTGGGACGCCGCCCTCGTCCTGGCCCGAGCGTTCCAGGCGGCATCGCTCGACGTGAGTGCCGACCTGTACGCCGGGCTCGCCTACTACCGCCAGGGCGACGCCGAGCGCGCCGAGCGCATCTTCGAGCGCGCCCTGGCCCAGATGGAGCCGGCCGCCCGGGCGCGCTTCGAGGCCATCGACGTGCTGTTGCGCATCGGGGACCAGGCCGCCTACGCCGCAGACCCCGAGGGCGTCACCGAGATGTTCTGGGCGCAGACCGACCCGCGCCTGCTCACGCCCGTGCAGGAGCGCCGCGCCGAGCACTACGCCCGCGTCGTCGAGGCCGACCTGCTGTTCGGCATCCAGGCCACCGACCTGTTTGACCGGACCCCGCCGCGCGGCGCCCAGACCATCCAGGGCCAGGTCTGGATCCGCTACGGCCGCCCCGTCCGCATGGTGAGCTATGGCGCCGAAAACGTGCTCAATGGCACCCAGGCCGTCTGGGAGTACCCCACGTTCCGCTACGTCTTCGACGACCAGTGGCGGACGGGCGAGTTCGCGCTCTACACGCCCAAGGCCAGCGACTTCGCGACCGGCGACGCCACACGCGACGACTACGTGATGCAGGACCGCATCTTGCGCCGCGACGACCCGCAGCGCACCCAGGACGGTGCCGAGTTCATGGTCGAGATTCCGGTTCTCGTCTCCCGCTTCCGCGCGCCCGGCGGAGGCACCGAGGCCGTCGTCGCGTTCGGCGTCCCCGCCCGCCTCGGGGGGCCCGTGGAGACCGGCGTGTTCTCGACCTGGTCCGGCGGCGTCCGCCAGCGCGTCGTGGAGACGCGACAGACGCTGGCGCCCGGCCGCATCGTGGGCGACGTGTGGACCGACGCCGCGACCGTCGCTCTGCCGACGCCCGGGCGCGTCCAGGTGGAGGTCGAGGCGGGCGATGGCGCCGTGCGCGGGCGGACGGTCCAGGATCTCATCCCACTGCTCACGACCGGCGGCCTGGCCGTGAGCGACCTGCTGCTGGCGACCTCGACCGACGACGACGGCCGCGGGCTGGTCGTGCGCGACGGCATCGGCATCGTGCCCGCCGCCCGCGCCGTCTTCTCGACCGCCGACCCGGTCTACGTCTACCTCGAAGCCTACGGCCTGGGCCTGGCCGGCGGCCGGTCCGACTACACCGTCGAGGCGACGCTCACCCCAGACGCGCGCCGAGGCGGACTCGCTGGCCGCATCCTGGGCCGAGGCCAGGACCCCGGCGTCGCCGTCCGCACGGACGCCCAAGGCTCGCGGAGCACCGAGGCGGTCACGTTCTTTCTCGACACCGGCGGCCAGCGGCCGGGCAGCTACACGCTGCGCGTCGAGATCGCGGACCAGGTGACGGGTCGGTCCGCCTCGGCCGAGCGCCGGGTGGTGCTGGAGTAGGCCCGCGGCGGGGCTCCTAGGGCACGCGCCGCGGGCGGAGCCTGCGCCAGCCCAGCGCGCCCCACAGGCCGAACCCGTAGGCGTTGAGCGCGCCGTGCCGCGACACCATCCACCCAAAGTCCGGCGGGCGCGTGCCCAGCCGGGCGCCGACGTGGAACCACAGCGCCAGCCCCATCGCCAGCACCAGCGACCCACCCGAGACGGCCAGCATCAGGCCGGCGGTGCGGTCCTCGACGCGCCCGGCGCGCGCCACGCCGACGGCGCCCAGCGCGATCGCCGCCGACGCCAGCAGCACCACGCCCGCGGTCTCGACGGCCGACCCGCCCACCGGCCCGCGTCCCCAGGCGATGCCCACCGCGACGCCCCAGAAGCCGGCCACGAGCGCGACCCCCAGCGCCGCAAACCACCGGCTCGGCGTCAGCATCCGCCCCAAGAGCCCGGCCCAGATCGCCACGAACGCCCCGGCGTAGTGAAAGTGCGCGGCTGTGAGCACGCCCACCAACTCGCCGTAGCCGGTGTCGAGGCCCGAGCGCGCCAGCACCAGCCAGACGGCTCCGCCCGGCAGCATCGCCCACCCGACGGCCAGGGCCGCCTCGGCGGCGCGGAGGGACTGGCCGCGCCACCTCGCCAAAAGCTCGCCCAGGGCCCACAGCGCGACCAGGCCTGTCGGGATCAGCCAGGCGGCGGCCAGCGCGCCAGCGAGCGGCCCGGTCGGCACGGCGGCCGACGCGGCGGCGCCTGCCATCCCGGGGATGAGTGCCCACGAGGCCGCCGTCAGCACGCGCGGCGCCGGGCCGAACGCGGCGCCCAGGCTGGCGTCCAGAAACAGAGGGACGAGCACGAGCGGCGCCAGCAGCACCAGGTGCAGCGCTTCCTCGGCTGGGCCCGGAGCCGTGCCGAGGCGGACGAACAGCAGCCCGATCCATGCCACCATGCCTCCCAGGGCGATGCGGGACAAGCGGAGAGACAGCGCGGGCATAACCGGTGGCGGCGGAGGCTCATGGTACGCGCGCCGCGCCGGCACACGCCTCCGGACAGCCCGGACGTTGGAGTGCCCCAGGCCGAAAGAAACCGTCGGCTTGGCCTCCCGTACCCTCCGCCGTCCTCTGCTCTCCCCATGCGTCTGCTCATCGTCGTCGCGGTCCTGCTCGTGGGGTGCCGCCAGCCCGCTCAGTCTCAAAACCCGCCGCCGCAGGGCGTGGACGGGCCGCTGGCCCAGGGCGCGGGCGCGCTGGAAGCCGTCGAGGGCGAACTCGACACGAGCCGCCGGACGGCCATCACGCGCGCCGTCGAGGCCGCCAGCCCGGCCGTGGTGTCGGTCAACGTGATCGAGGTGCGCAACTACGTCCGCCGGAGCAGCCCCATCGAGGAGTTTTTCTACGGCCGCCGCATCCCGGACCAGGTGTACCAGCAAGAGGTCCAGGGGCTCGGCTCGGGCTTTATCGTGTCGGCCGACGGCTACATCGTGACGAACGACCACGTCGCCGGCAACGCGACCAAGATCACGATCGCGTTTCCCGACGGCAGCCAGCTTCCGGCCGAGCTGGTGGGCAGCGACCCCGAGACGGACATCGCGCTTCTCAAGGTCGAGTCGCCCCAGCCGCTCCCGTACCTCGACTACGAAACGCGCGAGGGCGCCATCGTCGGCGAGTGGGCGATCGCGCTGGGCAACCCGTTCGGGCTGTTCGAGGCGACCGAGCCGACCGTGACCGTGGGCGTGGTGAGCGCGGTCGGCCGCGACTTCCCGGCCCAGCAGGGCCGCACGTTCCGCGACATGATCCAGACCGACGCGGCCATCAACTCGGGCAACTCGGGCGGGCCGCTCGTCGATGCCCTGGGCCGGGTGATCGGGATGAACACGTTCATCTTCTCGCGCTCCGGCGGATCGGTCGGGCTGGGCTTCGCCGTCCCGGCGTGGCGCATCGAGCAGGTGAGCGAGGAGCTACGCACGACGGGCACCGTCGACCGGTCGTTCTACATCGGCTGGGGCGTCCGCCCCATCACGGAGCGGACGGCGCGGCTGCTGGGCTTCGACAACGCGCGCGGCCTGATCGTGACCTCGGTCGACGCCGGCAGCCCGGCCGACCGGGCGGGGCTGAAGCCGCGCGACGTGATCGTGCGGATCGCCGGCGAGCCCGTCCGCTCGAACGAGGACGTCCGGCAGCGCCTGGTGGACAACCGCGCCGGCGACTCGGTGCGCCTGGGCATCGTGCGCGGCGGGGAAACGCGCGACCTGACGCTGCGCCTGGAGTCCAGCCGATGAGAGTCGCCCTCGTCGCGCTGGCGGTGTTGTCAGGGTGCCTGCCGTCCGACCAGCGCGAGCTCGACCGCTCGGTCTCGGCCGCCGACTCAGCCTCGACGGCGCTGGCGGCCGGTGCGGTTGTCGACACGTTGTCCACGGTGTGGACGGCGTCGCCGCCCGCGCCGATGCGGCTGCCGACCACGATCTCGTGGCTCGGCGGCACGCTGGCGGTCGTGGAGACGGGCGAGGGGAGCGTCCAGCGGTTCTCGGACCGGGGCGCGTTCCTGGACGCGACGCCGCTGCCAGCGGAGAGCTACCCCTACGCCGCCGGCACGCGCGGCGACACGCTCGTCGCGCTCGCGCGCGGGCCGTCGGAGCTGTGGTGGGTCGTGCCCGGCCGGGGCGTCGTGCGCCGCGTCCCGGCGCCGGCGGGCGCCCGCAACGCCGTCGCCGACGACCGCCGCCTGGCCGTCCGCCTCGGTGGCGGGCCGGACACCCTGGCGCCGGCGGTCGTGTGGCTGGACGAGGCGGGCGCCGAGACCGGTCGCACGGCGCTGCCCGGCCCGGCATGGCGCTCGCTCGGCTTTTTGCGCGTCTGGGACGACACCGTGCTCGCGCTGTCGGGCTACCGCCCGGTCGTCGACCGCGTGGCCGGCACCGCCGCGGACACGCTCGCGCTCTCCGGCTTCGCCTCGCCCCAGCTGGCGCGGTCGGCCCAGTTTATGCGCGGCGACGCCGGCGAGCCTCCGCTCCTGACGTCGTCGGCGGCGGCGCTCGGCGACCGGCTGTTCGTGCTCAACCTGCGCGACGACCACCTGCGCATCGACGTCTACGGCCGCGACGGGCAGCTGGAGCGCGTGCTGGTCGAGGCGCGGCCGTGGCAGCCGCTGCGGCCGGTCCCGCTCGACCTGGCCGTCCGCCAGGTCGGCGGAGCCACCGAGGTGGCCGTGCTCCGGGCCCAGCCGCCCGGGCTGCTGCGCGAGGGCGTGGGCGCGGTGACGCTGTACCGCTGGCGAGCTACTCCAGCACGTCGGCGCGCCGCGCCGTGACCTCGTGCCACACGCCCCCGACGGACAGCTGCATCAGCACATCGCCGCCGCGAGCCAGGACGCCGGCCGCTTGGGGCTTGACGCGGTAGCTCGCCGTCGTCCGCATCTGGTCGCCGTCGCGCCGGGCGGAGGGCGCCTCGGAGACGGCCGCCTCCACCCAGCCGCCTCCCAGCCGGAGCCGGGCCGGGCGGTCCGGGTCGATCCCGATGGCCTGGCCCGCCGTCATCGACACGATCACGACCGAGCCGTCCCCGTCGCCGATCACCACGGCGCTGGCCCGCACCGCGTCCGGCAGCGTCTGGACCTGGGCGGATGCCGGAGCGGACGCCTCGGGCGCCAGGCCCGGCGGGCACACGCAGGCGCCGAGGGACACGAGTAACACGAGCAGCACGCGCATGGGTCAGCGGATAACGGTCAGCTTCTGAGTCGCGACCTCGCCTCCGGCGCGCACACGGACAACGTAGACGCCCGCCGCCAGCCGGCCGGTCTCCAGCGTGAGCTCGCTCAGGCCCGCCGCCATCGGGGCGTCGCTCGCCAACACGGCCACGCGCTGGCCGAGCATGCTGTACACCTCGACCGTCACGGCGGCCGCGCTCGCCAGCTCAAGCCGGACCTGGGCCGACGAGCGGGCAGGGTTCGGGAGCACCTCTCGGAGCCGGAACGCCGCCGTCGCGTCGGGCTCCGCGGACACCGGGCGGACCGAGATCTCGACCGGGATCTCGACGAGCCTCTGGGACGGACTGTTGGTCAGGAACATCAAGTTCTCGACGTAGGAGCCGGCGTCCAGCCCCTCGCTGTCGAGCACGATGGACAGCGCAAACGTCTGGCCGGGCTCGACCGACTGGTTGGCGTAGAGCGGCTCGCCGGCGCGAATCCGAGTCTCGAAGGACGCGGGGAGGTCCGGGGGGTCCACGGAGTAGATGCGGGACACTCCGTCCGCGTTCGGGTTGGTGACGTAGTACGCGACGCCGTCCGGGTCCACCACGCTCCTCAGGTAGCCGTTGATCCGGGCGCTGCCGCCGACCGACGACGAGGCGACGGTGGTGGTCTGGGCCTCGCTGAAGGGGCGTCCAAACTGCCCCACCTGGAGCACCGACAGGTTGGCGCCCCCGATCTCCACGACGCCGTCGGTGATGGACAAGCCGGGAATCGCGTTGTCCCGGTCGTCGACCAAGACCGGGTAGCCGGGCAGGACGTCGCCGGTGCGGTCGAAGGCGAGCAGCACGTCCGACTGGAACGGGGTCGTAAAGAAGGCGTCGAGCTCGGGGCTGTAGGTCAGCCCGACGGGCGGAAACCCGAGGTCGACGCTGGTGCCGGTCGCCGTGAGCGTCGGGGCGGTCGCCGAGCCGCCCAGCGTGAACTCCTGCACCTCG
The DNA here is from genome assembly GCA_963757585.1 of Rubricoccaceae bacterium. Lineage (GTDB taxonomy): Bacteria > Bacteroidota > Rhodothermia > Rhodothermales > Rubricoccaceae > Rubrivirga. The sequence goes on along the minus strand of CAVWRT010000005.1, from coordinate 598,738 downwards.
CCGTCGAAGCTGCCCATCCAGACCGTCCGGCGCACGGGGTCGTACTCGATGGCCGCAACCTGGGTCGTGATCTCGGCCGGCGGAGCGATAAGCTGGACACCGGAGAGCTCGGGCGTGACCACGAACACCTGGCCGCGGCGCCCGTCCGACAGCCCGATGTCGACCACCAGCAGGCGCCCGTCGGGCAACTGGGTCAGGTCGCCCGGGAGGTCGGAGTTGGGAAGCACGAGGTCGGCGAGGAGCTGGGCGTTCGCCTGGGCCGCGGAGGGCCCGCCGCTGGCAACGTCGGCGCTCGGTCGCGCGTCGGTGAGCCCCTCTGGCCGGACGCCCGAGGCGACCCGGGCCGCCCCGCCTCGGTAGTCCCGAGCGGCCGGGTCGAGCACGCGGACGAACGTGAGCAGCGCCGCGCCGGGGTTGCGCACGTCGAGCGACACCGTCGCCTGGATGTCCGACGGGATCGAGTAGCTGGGTGCGGGCGCGACCGACGCCAGCGTCGGGAACTCGGGGTCGCCCACGCTGAACGAGATCACGATGGGGTCCGGGTCGCCAGCGCGCTGGTTGGTCTCGAACTGGATCGCGCCGCGGTAGAAGCCAGCCTCGAGCAGCGCGGTGTTCACCGTGACCTCCAGCGACTCGCTGCCGCCGCCGCCCAGCACGCCGTCCACGGGGGTCGCGAAAAAGGGCGACTGGCCCGCCAACACGTCGACGGCGATGTCGTCGAGGTACCAGCCCTCGTCGGTCACGCTGCCGTCGCTCTCAAACCGGAACGCGAACTGAACCGGGCGCTGGAGGCCCGCGACGCCGGGCACCTCGATCGTGACCGCCTCCCAGCTGGCGTCGGTCGGCCCCGTGTTTTGCAGGATGCCGCCGTCGGAGGTCGCGATCACCGTGTAGGAGTCGCCGCCGTCGACGGACACCAGCACCGAGGCAAAGTCGAAGCCCGCCTCGGCCGCCAGGTAGTAGTTGAACGAGAGCTCGACCAGGTCCCCGGTGTCGAGCCCGCTCAGGTCGAAGCTGGGCGTGACCAGTTGCCCGAACGAGTTGTCCGAGTAGGTCAGCGTCGTGCCAACCGAGCCGAAGTAGGCCGTGTTGGGCGAGGAGTGGCCTGGCAGCTGCGCCCGGCCCGCCGACGTGACCTGCCAGCGGTCCGGCGCGCCCTCGCCCTCGAACGTGAACTGGCTCAGGTCGGCCGGGGACTCGAAGGTGGCCTGGAACAGCGGGGCCTGGCCGCGCCGCGCCTCGGGCTGGGACGAGAACGAGAACTGGCGCCGCGCCAGGCTCGTGAACACCCGGTAGTCGAGCGGAAGCGACCCGCTGTTGCTGAGCGTGGCGCTGATCGTGCGCGTCTCGCTCGGGCCGAAGTCGCCCAGGTCGTCGCCGTCGTCAGCCGACGAGGCGACGGTCAGCACGGGCTCGGTCGCGCCACCGACCGAGAACGTGAAGGGCACCTCGATAAAGGCGCGGCCCGCGTCGTTGGAGCGCACCTGCAGGCGGCCCGACACGAACGCCGGCTGGCTCACCCCGCCGACGCGCAGCGTTGCCGTGGCCGAGCCCGAGGGCGACACCGACCCGGAGGGCGAGAGCAGCCTCACCGTCGGCGAGACGCCCGAGGGGTACACCGCGTCCACCACGACCGCCGCCTCGAACTCGAGCGTGTTTGCCGCGTCGCCGTTCTGGACCGAGACCGGGATGTCGCGCGTCTCGCCAGTCGCGAGGTCTCCGAGCGAGCGCTCGGCCACGACCAGGCTCTCACCGATGCTCTGCCCGCCGACCGACAGCGCGATGGTCGCCGTCGGCGGGTTGAAGTTGACCTCGAAGCCGGTCAGCTGGAGCAGGCGGATGTCGGCGAACGAGATCGCGGTCTGCTCTCCGGCCCGGATGGTCGGGTCCATGATCCCGATGGTGCGGGCCTCGCCAAGCGAGGGCGGGCGCAGGGCGTCGTCGCGCCAGTGCGAGGCCTGCTGCCCGTCGCCGCTTTCGCGCGTGCCGGTCGCCGTGGAGGTCTCGTACTCCGCCTGGCCGTCGAAGGTGACCTGGACGGGCACGAAGTAGGTCGTCCCGTTCTCGACGGCCAGCACCTCGGTGTTGGCCGGCCCGGGCGTCACCACGCGCGGGGCGGTCTCCCAGCCCTGGCCGTCGGTGAGCGACTCGCCCGGCGTGACGTCGTCCGGCCGCACGCGGAACAGGTCCCACGGCGTGAACAGCGGAGGCGACGGCGCGAACCCGACGGCCGAGGTGAACGCCAGCGCGTGGCCAATCTCGTGCGCCACGACGGTCTCGAAGTCAGTCAGGGTCTCGCCAACGCCGTCGCTGGGGTCGAAGTCGTAGTCGAAGTCGGAGTTGAACCCGATGTTGGGCACCGTGCCGAACGGGCTGGCGCTCGGGCTCGGGTCGGTGGCCGCCGGCCGGGCGCCGAGCGCCTGGAGCGGGATGAGGCCTCCGATGGCGCGGCCGAGGGCGGGCCCCGCCGTGGACGGCGTCGGGACCGGGATGGCGCTGTAGAGGGCCTGGAGCTGCGCGTCCCCGGTGTTGCGGCCTCGCAGCCGGGCCACGACCGGGCCGGAGCTCGACGAGCCGTCGAAAAACTGAAGCGCCGAGCTGGCGCTGGCGATCACGCCCGGGTCGTACTCGCCCGTCCCGAACCGCTTTGGCCCGTAGTCGACGTCGATCACGACCGTCAGCGACGACGTGATCACGCGCTCCCAGCGTGCCGCGGCACGGCGGAACGCCAGCAGGGCTTCGGGCTGCGCGACCAGCTGGTCGGTGGCCCGGAGCAGGATCCGGAAGTTGGAGACCGGCCGCCGGGCCTGGTCGTTCAGCGACGGGATCACGGTAAGCCGCACCGGCGCCTGCTCCACCTCAAGCGAGCGCGCCAGCTCGGCCTCGGTCGCCACGTCGCAGCTCAGCCCGCCCCCCGGAGCGGCCTTGAGCACGTGGACGCCCCCAGGGTGGTTGACGCGGAGAGAGGAGTCCAGTCCTTGCGCACCGGTGGTGGGGACGAGGAGCGCCGCCACAAAGGCAGCAGCGAGGGTGCGAAGCGTCAGGGCCATGAACCGGGCGGGAGCGGGACACATTGGGAACGGGACACATAGGGTACGACACATCTCCGCCAGCGACGGGGCACGAGGCGCCCCCCCGTGCGCGCGCCCATGCCGCACCCCCCGCCTCGGCGCGCGCGTCGCCGAGGCGGGCCCAGAGGAACGGCGCACGGCGCTCGGCGTGAGCGGAGGCCAACACATGTGATCCCCCCGATGGCAGACGCCCCCCAGATTTCGACGCTCGGCGCCCTTAAGGCCAGCGGCTACACGCCGCGCTCGGTCAAGGACGAGGTGCGCGCCAACCTGATCGCCCGGCTCCAGGCCGGCGACGACATCTTCCCCGGCATCCTGGGCTTCGACCGGACGGTCGTGCCCCAGATCCAAAACGCCTTGCTGGGCCGCCACGACTTTATCCTGCTCGGGCTGCGCGGCCAGGCCAAGAGCCGGCTCATCCGGATGCTGCCGTCGCTCTTGGACGAATACGTGCCCGAGGTCCAAGGCTCCGAGATCCACGACGACCCGCTCGACCCGGTGAGCAAGTTCGCCCGCGACCTGATCGCCCAGCACGGCGACGACACGCCGGTGAGTTGGCTCCACCGGAGCGCGCGCTACGGCGAGAAGCTGGCCACGCCCGACACGTCCATCGCCGACCTAATCGGCGACATCGACCCGATCAAGGCGGCCACCCAGAAGCTGACCTACGCCGACGAGGAGGTGATCCACTTCGGCATCATCCCGCGCACGCACCGCGGCATTTTCGCCATCAACGAGCTGCCCGACTTGCAACCACGCATCCAGGTGGGCCTGCTCAACATTATGGAGGAGCAGGACATCCAGGTGCGCGGCTTCAACGTCCGCATCCCGATTGACGTGCTGATGGTGTTCACGGCCAACCCGGAGGACTACACCAACCGCGGCTCGATCATCACGCCGCTCAAGGACCGCATCGACAGCCAGATCCTGACGCACTACCCGCGCGACCTGGGCATCGGCGTCGAGATCACGCGCCAGGAGGCGTGGTCAGACCGCGACGGCGGCGTCCGGGTGTCGGTGCCTCACGTGTTCCGCGAGATCGTGGAGCAGGTGGCGTTCGAGGCCCGCGCCTCGGAGTACGTCGACCAGAAGTCGGGCGTCTCGGCGCGGCTGACGCGCGCGGCGCTGGAGGACTTGGTGAGCGCGGCCGAGCGGCGCGCGCTCGTCCACGGCGAGACCGAGACGACGGTCCGCGCCTCGGACCTCGACGCCATCGAGCCGGCGGTGACGGGCAAGGTGGAGCTGGTCTACGAAGGCGAGCAGGAGGGCGCTCAGGGCGTCGCGCGTGCCCTTGTAGGCAAGGCTGTCTCGACCATCGTCAAGACGTACCTGCCGGACCCGACGGCCAAAGCGGGCGACAGCCGCCAGGCCGGCGACGCGGCCGGTGGCCGCGCGGCCTACCGCGAGGTGCTGGGCTGGTTCTCGCGCGGCAACACCGTCGAGTTCGACTCCGACCTCGCCTTCGCCGACTACGTCCGCCAGCTGGACCGCGTCGACGGGCTCGCGGCGCTCGTGGACACGCACACCGCGACCGACTCGCCCGCCGAGAAGGCGTCGATGATGGAGCTGGCGCTGGAGATGCTCCACCAGCACTCGCTCGTCGGCAAGGACGTCGCCGACGACGGGACGAGCTACGCCGACATGATGGGCTCGGTGCTGTCGGGCCTGGGCTCGTTCGGAAGTGACGAGGACGACTTTGACGAGGACGACTACGAGCGGCGCCGGTAGCGGCGCCGGCGACCGAGCCCGCCTCGGCGAGCGCACCGAGGCGGGCCGACGTGCGCCGCGCTCAGGGGAAACCTGCGCCCTGGGGCCAGGTGTGCGTAGCGTGTGCCTCTTCCCCCCTGGTCTGCTCGTGCGCCTCCTCGTTCTCGTTCTCTCGGTCGCCGCGTCGGCCGGTGCCCAACCCGCGCGCCCAGCCGACGCGCCGGATCTGGTCGTGGCCGTGTATGACGCGCCGCCGTTCGTGGCCGAGGAGGCCGACGGCACATGGTCCGGCCTGGGAGTCGCGTTCGTGCAGCAGGTCGGGCAGCAGCTGAACCGAGGGGTCCGGTTCGTCGGCGTCGAGGCCGACAGCTTGGGCGCGGCGCTCGCGCAGGGCCAGGCCGACCTCGCCATCGCCTCGACGACCGCGGACGGCGAGGACGCCTTCGACTACTCGGCGCCGTTCGTCTCCGCGCGGCTGGGCGTCGCGCGGCCCGCCGCCGACCGCCTGGGCGACATCGCCGGCCGGTTCTTTTCGCCGACCTTCTTCAAGATCGCGGCCGGCATCTCCGCGCTGCTCCTGCTCGTCGGGGTTGCCGTGTGGGCGTTCGAGCGGCACGAGGAAGGCGACGACTTCCGCGAAGGCACGGCGGGCATCTGGGACGGCTTCTGGTGGTCGGGCGTCACCATGACCACCATCGGCTACGGCGACACCGTGCCCGCCTCGGTCGGCGGCCGGACGCTGGCGCTGACCTGGATGCTGGTCTCGATGGCGCTCACGGCCGCGCTCACGACGGCGCTCGTGGCCGCGCTCGGGCTGGGCGAAGGCGCCGCCTCGGGCGTCCGCCTGCCGGATGACCTCGAGGGCGAGCGCGTGGGCGTGGTCGAGGGATCGGCGGCGGCGGCGCTGCTCCGCGAGGCGGGCCTCGCCCCGCGCCCGTTCCCGACGGCCGCGGCGGGCCTGGCCGCCATCGAGGCGGACTCCCTCGACGCGTTCGCAGGCGCTGTTCCCCGCCTCCAGGCCGCCCAGTCGTCGGGGTCGACGCTCCGGATCGCCTCGACCGGTGTCGAGTTCGAGCGCTGGGCACTGGCGGTCGGCGAGGGCAGCGCGCTTCGCGAGCCTGTCGCTCGGGCCGCCCTGGACCGCCTCCACAGCGCCGACTGGCCCGAGACCGTGCGGCGCCACACCGAGTAGCGCGACCCCGTCCTGGCCCGCCTCGGCGGACTCGCCGGGGTAGGCGCGACGGCCGGCTGGTGACCCCGGTTCCGAGTCGAGACCGAGGCTTGGTGCGGTGCCGCACCGCCTCGGTGGACGCACCGAGGCGGGCTGGGCGAGGCGGGCTGGGCGAGGCGGGCTAGGCGAGCGGGCGCGGCAGCGACGGCGTCGTCCGCTGGTGCTCGAACAGCAACGACGTCTCGATGCGCGCCACCTCGGGCCGCTCGGTAAAGGCCGCCAGCGCGAGCGTGCGCAGGTGCTCGGTGTCGCGCACGGCCACGTGGACCAGGAAGTCGCTCGTGCCCGTCGTGTGGAACACCTGGACCACCTCGGGCAGCGACAGCGCGTGCGCCTGGAACGCCTCCACGAGCGGCCGCGCGTGCTGGCGGAGCACGACGCCCACCAGGGCCTGCAGTCCCAGCCCGGTCGCCTGGCGGTCGAGCTCGGCGTGGTAGCCCGTGATCACGCCCTCGCCCTCCAGCCGGCGCACGCGCTCCAGCGCCGTCGACGGCGCCACGCCGACCGCCGCGGCCAACTCCTTGTTGGAGGTCCGCGCATTGTTCTGGAGAAGCGCCAGCAAGGCGCGGTCGGTTCGGTCGAGGGGGCGCTGCGGCATCGGCTTCCGAATAGAGTTCGGACGGGTTGGAAACTGACGTCCGATCATTCTACTGTGTGGCTTCTCCACGCGCCACCCTTCGGATGCCTACGCCTCACGACCTCTCCACACGCGCCGTCCACGCGGGCCGCTCCGACCTGGTGGACCTGGGTGTGCACGCGCTGCCGATCGACCTGTCTTCGACCTACCCGTTCCGCGACCTCGACGGCGCGACGGCCAGCCTGGACGCGCTCGTCTCGGGCGACCACTCCGCCCCGGACCCGGTCTACGCCCGGCTCCACAACCCGACCGTCGCTCGGTTCGAGGACGCTTTGGCGGAGTTGGAGGGCGCGGACGCGTCGGTCGCCTTTGGGTCTGGCATGGCCGCGTTGACAGCCGTGCTGCTGGCGGCGCGCGCCGACGGCGGCCATGTGGTCGGCACGCGCCCGATCTACGGCACGACCGACCACCTGCTGACGTGCGAGCTGATGGGCCTGGAGGTGACCTGGACCGACCCGGACGGCGTGGCGGGCGCGCTGCGTGACGACACGTGCCTGGTGATCACCGAGACGCCCGCCAACCCGACGCTCGCGCTCGTGGACATCGCGGCGGTCGTGGCGCAGGCCGGAAACGTGCCCGTGCTGGTGGACTCGACGTTTGCGACGCCCGTCTTGCAGCGTCCGCTGGAGCACGGCGCGGCGCTCGTGATGCACAGCGCGACCAAGTTTTTGGGCGGGCACGGCGACGTGGTCGCGGGCGTGGTGGCGTGCGGAGACGCCTGGGCGCGGCGTTTGCGCCAGGTGCGCGTGGCGACGGGCGCGCTGCTGCACCCGCTCGCGGGCTACCTGCTCCATCGCGGTCTCACGACGCTGCCCCTCCGCGTCGAGCGCGCCCAATCGACGGCGGCGGCACTCGCGGCCCGGCTAGTGGGGCACCCGGGCGTGGAGGCGGTGCACTATCCCGGCCTGCCCGGCGGCGACCCGCTCGGGCTCATTGGTCGCCAGCAGGACGGGCCGGGCACGATGCTCGGGCTCACCGTCGAGGGCGGCCACGACGCCGCCCGGGCGCTCGTCGAGGCGGTCACCCTGATGACGCCCGCGGTCAGCCTGGGCTCGGTCGACACCCTGATCCAGCACCCGGCGGGCTTGACGCACCGCGTGCTGAGCGACGACGCCCGAGCCGAAGGCGGCATCGCGCCCGGTCTGGTCCGGCTGTCCGTCGGCCTGGAGTCCGCCGGCGACCTGTGGGCGGATCTGAGCGCGGCGCTGGCCGCCGCGCGCGCGGTCGGCCACGGCGTGGCGGCCTGACGTTGCCCGCCTCGGTGAGTCTGCCGAGGCAGGCAGGGCTGCGAGGACAAGCTGCCTTGCGGCCCGTTCGGCCCTGGTTACTCCACGTCGGGCCGCTGGCGGTTCGCCTTGGTCTCGGATCGCCGCTTTTTGGCTTCGATGCGGCGGCGCTTGGAGCCCTTCGTGGGTTTGGTTTTGCGACGTGGGGTCACAGGCCGGCTGGCCTCTTCGAGGCGTCGCCGAAGCTCGGCGACGGCCAGCGCCTTGTTGCGGAACTGGCTGCGCGAGCGCCGCGCGTTGACCACGGTCCCCGTCGGACGGTGCGTCAGGCGCACGCCGGTCTCGACCTTGTTGGCGCGCTGCCCGCCTTTGGTGCTGCCCGACAGCGTCTCGACGTCGCACTGGGCCATCAAGTCGTCGTTGGAGTCGGGGATCTGGGGCATGGCCGGAGGCGGTCGAGGCGTAGGTTGGACGCGGTCCCCTCGTTTCTCGGTCCCGTGCTTCGCTTCGCGCTCCTGGTCGCCGCCGCCTTCGCCGTCATGGAGGTGCTGTCGTACGTGCTCCACCGCTGGCTGCTGCACGGCCTGCTGTGGCGGATGCACCGCAGCCACCACGACCCCGCCCACGGCCACGGCGACGGGTTCGAGTGGAACGACCTGTTCTCGGGCGCCTTCGCCGTCGCCTCGATGGCCCTGTTCTGGATCGGCCGCGCCGACCCGCTCGCGAGCACCGCCTTTCCCATTGGGGTCGGGATCGCGGTCTACGGGATCCTGTACTTCATCTTGCACGACTTGTACGCGCACGGCCGCCTGGGGCGGATGAAGATGCAGAACCCGGCCGCGCAGTCGGTCAAGCGCGCGCACGGGCGGCACCACCAGTCGCTCTCGAAGGTCGGCCAGGAGCCGTACGGCTTGTTCCTGTTTCCGCCGTCGATGGGCAAGCGCTTCGAGCGGACGCGCGACCGCGGCTAGCCAGCTCCGTCCGAGCCCAGCCACACGCCCCGCCTCGGGCACGGCCGCCTCGGGCACGGCCGCCTCGGGCGCGCCGCCGAGGTGGGCAACGTCAGGCAAACCCGCGCCGGGACACGCGCGTGAGAGACAGCCCCACTCTCCTCAGCCATGTCCGACGCCCGCACCTCCGCGCCCGGCGAGCCCCGCCCGCGCCCCGACCAGATCCACGCCCAGCAGCCCGACTACCCCGCCAGTCAGGCCGACCTCGACCCGCCGCCGGACTCGGACTTGTCCAACTACTCGCCCGCAGACAAGCTGAAGGGCCGGGTCGCGCTCATCACCGGCGGCGACTCGGGCATCGGCCGCGCCGTCGCCATCGCGTACGCCATGGAAGGCGCCAAGGTCGCGATTCTCAACAACGTGCGCATGGACGACGCCGCCGAGACCCAGCGGCTGGTGGAGGCGAAGGGCGGCGAGTGCCTCACCATCCAGACCGACGTGCGCGAGTTCGACCAGTGCCAGGACGCGGTCGCCCAAACGGTCGCCGAGTTTGGCCGGCTCGACATCCTGGTCAACAACGCGGCCTACCAGATGATGCAGCGCGACTTCGACGACGTGACGATCGAGCAGTTCGACCGCACCATCAAGACCAACCTGTACGGCACGTTCTACATGACCAAGGCCGCGATGCCGCACCTGGGCGAGCGGTCCGCGATCATCAACACCGGCAGCATCATCGGGATCACCGGCAAGGAGTTCCTGATCGACTACACGGCCTCCAAGGGCGCCATCCACACGCTGACCAAGAGCCTGGCCTTGATGCTGGCCGACCGCGGGATCCGCGTCAACGCGGTCGTGCCGGGCCCGGTCTGGACGCCCAACATCCCGGCCACGATGGACCCGGACATGGTGGAGGGCTACGACTCGGGCAACGCGCTCGGCCGGGCCGGCCAGCCCGAGGAGCTGGCGCCCGCGTTCGTGTTCATGGCCGCCGAGGACAGCTCGTTCGTGACCGGGTCTCTGCTGGAGGTCACCGGCGGCCAGCTGCACAACTAGGCCCGCCTCGGCGCCGAGGCGGGCGCGGGGACGCCGCGCGCGCGAGCCGTCGCCACGCACACGAGGCGTCGGTAGCTTTGGCCGATCCCTCCGCCGCCATGTCCGAGCCGTCGACCGCCGCCCCGTCTGCCTCCAGCGAGGAGGACCGCGGGCTCGTGACGTCGGCGCTCGGCGGCGACCAGCGGGCTTACGAGCGGCTGGTGGCGAAGTACCAAGTCCCCCTCGCGCGCCACGTCGGGCGCATGGTGCGCGACAGCCAGCAGACCGACGACCTGGTGCAGGAGGCGTTCGTCAAGGCCTTCAAGTCGCTCGCGCGCTACTCGCCCGACTACGCGTTCTCGACCTGGCTCTACCGGATCGCGACGAACCACACGATCGACTACATCCGCAAAAAGAAGCTCCCCACGTTCTCGATCGACAAGCCCATCGCGACGCGCGACGGCGACCTCCAGATGGAGCTGCCGGACACGACGTACCGCCCGGACCGCGACATCGTGACGGGCCAGCGCAACGCGATCCTGTCCGACGCCATCGACGCGCTGCCGCCCAAGTACCACCGCGTGATCGTGATGCGGCACCAGCAGGAGCTGAGCTACGACGAGATCGCGACCGAGCTGGACCTGCCGCTGGGAACCGTCAAGGCGCACATTTTTCGGGCGCGCGCGCTTCTCAACAAAGCGCTCCGCGACCGCCGCGACGAGTTGATGTAGCCTGCGCCGTGCACCCGGCTGCGCTCACGGACACCCTTCCCCACAGGCGACGGTGCCGCCCAAGACGTTGGCGTTGGGAAGGCTCCGCAGGAGTCCGCGTCGCTCTGGGGAGCGAGACCAGGCGCGAGCCGAGGCCAGCAGCCTCCGCTGCGCCCACCTCGGCGACGCGACCGAGGCGGGCGCGACCGGAGCGGGCGCGGTCTGGGCTAGCGCGGCGCTCTCGCGGGCGCGCGGCACGGGCCGAAGGCGCGCCCGCCGGGCAGATTCGCCAGCTCGCGCGACATCCGCTCGGAGTCCTCGGACGCTCGGTAGACCAGCATCGCCGCCAGCGTCGCGTTCTGCTTCAGGTCGTCGAACACGATCTTGTCGTAGGTGTCGAGGTTGGTGTGCCAGGTGTACTGGCGGTACTCGTCGTAGGGCGACTGCAGGCGCAGAACCGGCGTCTCGTCGCACGTAAACGAGGTGTGGTCCGAGCCGCGGTTGTTCTGCTCGCCCGGCACCTCGACGGTGATCTGGGCCTGGATCTCGGTCGGGACGGCGGCCATCCACTTGGGCAGGTGCTCGGCGGTGCCGAGAAAGCCCTGGCCCTCGATCCGCTCGAACCGCCACGTTCCGTTGTCCTGGTTGAACCCGACCTGCAACCCGGCCATCACCTCGGGGTGATCCTCTCGGAACGAGCCCGAACCGATCAACCCCTGCTCCTCGGCGCCCCAGTGGCCGACCAGGATCGTGCGGCGCGGAGCGGGGTAGGTGGCGCGCAAGATGCGCATGGCCTCCAGCATCACGATCGTGCCGGTGCCGTTGTCGGTCGCGCCGGTCGCGGCGTGCCACGAGTCGAGGTGGGCGCTGAGCACGACGTACTCGTCGGGAAGCTCCGTGCCGCGCATCTCGGCGATCACGTTGAACTGGGGCACCATGCCCAGGTCTTGGGCTTGGGCGTTGACGCGGATGCGCGGCGCGTTCCCCGAGGCGGCGAGGCGGGCCAGCAGCCCGTAGTCCTCGCACGACACGTCCAGCCCGACGGCGCGCTGGTTGCTGGTGCTGAACACCTTGTTGACGCCCCATCCGCCAGACCACCGCGAGCCCAGCGTGCCCGCGATGCCCGCGGCTTCCAAGATCTGAGTCCGCTCCCGAATGTCGCCGACGGCGTTGAGGCGCTGGGCCCAGTCGCGTCGGCCGGCCGTGCGGAGCGAGTCCAGCCGCTCGACGGTCTCGGGCCGGGCGTTGGCCTCCAGCTCTTGGGCGGCGCGGCACATCGGCTCCGGCGCGTCCAGCAACACGAACGCGCCGCGCACGGTGGCCAGCCAGGCGCCGGCGGTCTCGGGCGTCAGGTCGGCGGGCGGCATCGCGACCGGGCCCTCGACCGGGCCCTCGGTGGCCGGGCTCCACGCCAGCATCTCGGCGACGACGGGCTGGACGCGCGGCGCGGTCATCTCGACGTGCAGGGCGCCGGGCTGCCAGCTGTTCCACGTTCCGTACTCCTCGCGCCGTGCCGGGACGCCCCACTCGGCATACGTTTCCAGCAGCCAGTCTTGGGCCTGCGCCAGCCCGGGCGAGCCCGTCAGGCGCGGCCCGATCACGTCGACCAGACGGTGCGCGAGCGGCTCGGTCTGGGAGCGCTCCATGCCCTCGGCCCAGATCTCGCGGATCACGGGGTCGTCGGTCGGAAAGTGCTGCGCGGACGCGGACGCGGCCAGCAGGACGAGAGCGGACAGGGAGAGAAAGCGGAGCATGGCGGGGCGATTGGGTAGACAGTCGGAGTCTACGGGCTCGGCGCGAGGTCCGGCCACGGCCCCGAGTCCTCCCGCCCCGAGTCCTCCCGCCTCGCGGCCTCCGGGGAGACACCGAGGCGGGCAGGCTCGGTCCCTTCGCCCGGCGGCGTCAGCGGCGCAGCGACAGCACGAGCCCGCCGACCACCAGGCCGCCGCCGGGAATCAGCCACGCCGACGGCACTTCGCCCAGCATCGCGTACGCCGCGACGGCCGCAAACGCCGGCGTCAGCAGCCGCGTCGTTGTGACGACGACGGCGGGCAGACGGTGCGAGGCCGTGCTGTAGGCCAGGGTCGGAACGGCCGTCGTGACGACGGCCAGCCCGACCAGCGACGCCTGGGGCCGGAGGCTGTCCAGCCCCGCCAGGGCGTCGGCGCCGCGCACGGTCACGAGCGCCGCCAGCGCGATCGCTCCCAGTGCAGACGCCGCGGCGGTCGCCAGCAGCGGCGACGGCGCCCGCTCCCCGAGACGCTGGAAGGCGACCGAGTAAGCCGCCATCAGGGCGGCCGCGCCCAGTGCGAGCCCGTCGCCCACCAGCCGCTGGCGGTCGGCGTCGGCGCCCGAGACCAGCCCCGGCCCGACGATCACCGCGACGCCGGCCAGCGCCAGCGCCGTGCCCCACAGCTGCGCGCGCGACAGCGGCTCCCTCCGTGCCAGCGCCCAGCCGACCGCGAACAGGGGCGAGCTGTTGACGAACAGCGTCGCCTCGGCGACGGGCGCCAGCCGAAAGGCCGCGACCGCAGCCACGTAGTATCCGCCCATCAGCGCCGCCAGGCCCACCAGAGCCAGGTTTGGCCGCCCCAGGTCTTTCCGCCGGAGCCACAGCAGCGGCGACAGCACGACCAGCGACACCGCCAGCCGGCCCGCGACGACGGTCCCAATCGGGACGCCGGGCATCCACCGGACCCAGACGCCCGCCAACGACCACGTCGCCGCGGCCAGGCCCGCCAGCCACAGGCCGGAAGGGTCGGGGAGACGAGCGCCGGGGGGAGAAGACAACGGTGGGCAGAACGGGAGCGCGAAGGTGCCACGCGCGCGCGCGGCGGACCGTTGAGACTCCGCTCCCTTCCGCCGGACGCGGCGCGCCTGCGCTCCGCGCCCTCCCACCTCGGTGCGCTCGTGGAGGCACCGAGCAGCGGCGGCGCAGCCACCGAGGCGGCTAGACCCGGGCGGCCGGCGCCTTCTCGCCCAGATCGTCGAACAGGCCCTCGACCGACAGGTAGCGCTCGCCGGTGTCGTAGCAGTACGTCAGCACGCGCGCGCCGGGCCGAAGGTCGGGCAGCTTCTTGGCGACGGCGGCCAGCGACGCGCCGGACGAGATGCCGACCAGCATTCCTTCCTCGCGCGCCGCGCGCCGCGCGTACGCCTTGGCCTCGTCGCCCGACACCTGGATGGCCCCGTCGAGCAGGTCGGTCTCCAGGTTGGTCGGGATCCAGCCGGCGCCGATGCCCTGGATGGGGTGCGGGCCGGGGTCTCCGCCCGAAATCACGGGCGAGTCCTCGGGCTCGACGGCCCAGATCTGGCAGTCGGGCATCTCGCGGCGCAGCACGCGCGCGATGCCCGTGATGTGGCCGCCCGTGCCGACGCCCGTGATGACGGCGTCCAGGCCGTCCGGAAAGTCGGTCAGGATCTCGCGCGCCGTCTCGCGCTCGTGGACGGCCGGGTTGGCGGGGTTCTCGAACTGCTGAAGCATCACCGCGCCGGGCGTGTCGTCCAGCACGCGCTGGGCCCCGGCGATGGCGCCCTTCATGCCGTCGGCGGCGGGCGTGAGCACGAACTCGGCGCCGTAGGCAGCCATCAGCTTGCGGCGCTCGACCGACATCGACTCCGGCATGGCCAGGACCACGCGGTAGCCCTTGACCGCGCCCACCATCGCGATCCCGACGCCGGTGTTGCCCGAGGTGGGCTCGACAATCGTGCCGCCGGGCTCGAGATCGCCCGCGGCCTCGGCCGCCTCGATCATCGACAGCGCGATGCGGTCCTTGATCGAGCCGCCAGGGTTGGCGCGGTCCAGCTTGATCCAGACGTGGGCGTCGGGGCCAAACAGGCGGTTGACCTTGACGTGCGGCGTGTTGCCGATGGTCTGGAGAATGGAGTCGACGGGCATGAGGCTGGAGGTGGGGAGAGGAGCTAGATGTGGTACTCGATGGGGGGAAGCGGCGCCGTCTTACCATCCTGCGTCCGGATCTGCGCCACGTGCGTGACGACCGAGCCCGGCGGGACCGAGCGCGTCAGCCAGACGTTGCCGCCGATCGTGCTTCCGGCGCCGACCGTGGTCTGGCCCCCCAGCACGATGGCGTTGGCGTAGAGCACGACGTCGTCTTCAATCGTAGGGTGGCGCTTGGTCTGGGCGAGCTCCTTGTCCACGAACAGCGCCCCCAACGTGACGCCCTGGAACACGCGGACGCGGTCTCCCACGACGGCCGTCTCGCCGATCACGACGCCCGTCCCGTGGTCGATGGCGAACGCCCGTCCGATCTGGGCGCCGGGGTGGATGTCGACGCCGGTCTCGCGGTGCGCGTGCTCAGCGAGCAGGCGCGGCACGAGCGGCACGTCGTGGAGCCACAACGCGTGCGCCAGCCGGTGGACAGCCGTCGCGTAGAAGCCGGGGTAGGCCAAGATCACCTCCTCGACGGACTCGGCGGCCGGGTCGCCGTCGTGCGTCGCCTGGGCGTCGAGCACGAGCGCGTCGCGCAGGCCGGCCAGGCCGGCGAGCGACTGGCGCGCGAGCGCGTCGGCGCGGTCGGGCGCGGCGCACCGCAGCAGGCCCGAGAGCAGGTCGAGAAAGCGGCGCGCGTCGGCCTCGGCAGCCGCGGCGGCGTGGCCGCCGGCGAACTCCGGGAACAGCAGCGCCAGCGCCGACTCGACCGCCGCGTCCGCCTGGGCACGCAGCCCGCCGGGGCGGCCGTAGGCGCGGCGCGCAGCCTGGACGTCGGCGACGAAGGGGACGGGGTCGGGCACGGCGGGCGTCGTTCGGGAACGCTCGGTCCAAGCCCCGACGCCGCGAAAGGTTCTGCCTGGCGTCCGGCGCGCCCACAAGCGCCCAGCCCGCAACGCACGCCCAGAGTGCGCGGCCTCGCCCGCCTCGGCGCACTCACCGAGGCGGGCAGCGTTCGGCGCGCCCGAGGGCGCCTACGGGTTGTAGCGCAGGCCGACGAACACGATCCGCTCGTTGACCGCCGCGCCGTAAGCCGTCAGGTTCTGGCTGTTGGTCAGGTTGGTCCCGCCCGCGAGCACCGTGACGCCGTAGCTGGGGAGCGCGTACGTGGCCTGGGCGCTCAAGGTGACGTGGCTGTCGATGAGCCCCTCGGCAAACGGCATCTCGAACTGGTAGCTGTCCACCCAGCGCAGGTTGGCGCCGTAGCCGATCGCGCGCGTCACCTGGCCGCTCGCGCCGACGTTGACCTTGTGCTCGGGCGTGTTGAAGCCCAGGATCAGGTCGTCCACCTCCTCGATGTCGGCCCAGGCGTAGTTGCCGGCGAGCACGAGCGCGGGGTCGAAGGCGTACTCCAGCCCGACCTGGACGCCCTGCGAGGTCACCGTCTGGTCGGCGTTGAGCCAGGTCTGGATGGCGCGCGTCCGGTTGGCGAAGGCCGGCGAGCCGGCCGCCGGCGGGCCGAAGAACTCAGCCGGGCTGGGCGCGCCGCCGGCCTCGCGGCCCAGAAAGCGCCGCGTGCCGATAAAGTCGTTGTAGACGCTCCGGTAGTAGCTGAGGTCGGCGAACAGCTTGCCGCCCAGGATGCCCTTGTACCCGACCTCGACCGAGTTCATCCGCTCCAGCCGCAGCGGGTCGATCCGCTCGCCCGGCTGGCCGAACGTGGCCGGGTTGAGCGAGCCGGTCTCGAACCCCGCCGCCGTGTTGCCCACCAGCAGCAGCCGGCCCACGTCGAGGTAGATAAACTGGTCCAGCTGAGCCGGCTGGCGGAACGCCTGGGAAAAGCTCGCGCGGACGTTGTGCTGGCCCACGTCGCCGAACGAGTACACGCCCGAGACGCGGGGCGAGAAGCGCGCGTCGAAGTTGCGGAACCCGTCGACACGGCCGACCGCCGACACCTTGAGCGCGTCGCCCAAAAAGGCCCGCTGGAGCTGGAGGTAGCCGCCGTACTCGTCGTTCCCGATGCCGTCGCGCGTGTCGCGCGTGCCCGCCTCGGCGTCGAGGAGCGGCGAGTTGGGGCCGTCGGCGTAGAGCGTGCCGTTGGAGCGCAGACGCGTCAGGCGGACGCTGCCGCCGATGGCGGCGTTGACCTGGGCCGGCAGGTCAAAGCGGTACTGCGCGTCCGTCTGGTAGATCTGGCCGTCGCTCTCGAAGCGCGGGCTCTGGCCCGGCGTCGTCGAGGCGAGTGTGGCGTCCCGAGCCGTCGCGAACCGCGCCTCCCCGACGGTCGGGTAGATGCCGGCCGTCGCCGCCGCCGCCGCTGCGTAGGCGTCGTCGACCGACGCCCCCCCTTGGCGGGCGATGGCGAACGCGCCGGCGTAGGTCTGGGCGTACACCGTGGCGTAGTTGCGGCCGCCCGGATCGGCAACGCCGTCGGGGTTGACGTAGGGCTGCAGGTTCATGAACGAGCCCAGAAAGCCCAGGTCGTAGGTGTCGCCCTGCTCCGAGTCGATCGCGTAGGCGCGCGCCGTCCAGGCCTCGCCTTCGAGCGTAAGCGCCGCCGTCGAGCCCCCGATCCCGTCGAACGCGTAGCGGTTCGAGCTCTGGTAGATCCCGTTGCCATTACCCGTCCTGAGCGCCAGCGTGGCCTTGACGGCGTCGGTGACCAGGTACGATGCCGTCGCGCCCAGCCGCATCGAGCGCGCGCGGTAGTCGGTCAGCACCAGGTCGCTCTCGGTAAAGCCCGGCGTGAAGATGGCGCCCTGCCGAGACCCGAGTTGTCCGAGCGTCGCGCCCTGCGGCGTTGATCACGGTCGCCGGCGTGAGCGCAGGACGGCCTCGCCGTAGCGGTTGACCACGTCGGCGCCGCGGGGGTCGTTCGCGGCGCGGACCGAGCCGTCGGGCTCGAAGTTGTCCGCGATCGTCGTCAGCGTCGAGAAGTTGGTGGCCACGTAGTCGTCGGCCTCGAAGTAGGACCCGACCACCTTGTAGGCGAACCGGTCGGTGACCTTTTGGGCGAACCGGCCCTGGAACTCGTACATCCCGCGCTCGCCGCCTCGGACCTGGACCGAGGGCCCGGTAAACAGGAACGGGTCCTTGGTCTGGAACTGCACCACGCCGTTGAACGCGTTCGCGCCGTAGAGCGCCGAGTTGGCGCCGTACACGATCTCGACGCCCTCGATGTCGATCTCGGGCACGCCGGTCAGGTTGCCCGCATAGAGCGACAGCACCGGATCGACAAAGTCCACGCCGTCCACCAGCTGGATCACGCGCTCGGCCTTGGCGCTGTTGAAGCCGCGCGTCGAGATCGACGAGATCAGCATCGACGACCGGCTCACGTCGACGCCCTTGAGCCGGTCCATGCTGGCGACAATCTCGGTCGACGGCATCCGGGCCAGCTGCGCCGCCCCGATCCGCTCAATCGTGACGGGCGCCTCCAGGATGGTCTCTTCCTGGCGCGAGGCCGTCACCACCACGTCGCCGCCCTGGAGCACCTGGGGCTCCAGCACGACGTCGAGGGACGTCGTCGGGCCGGCCACGGTCACGCGCTGGGTTTCGTAGCCGGTGTACGACATCCGCAACACGCGGGGGCCGTTGGAGAAGTCCACCTCGAGGGCGAACCGTCCGTCGGCCCCGGTGGCTGTGCCCACAAAGGTGCCGTCGACGACGACGTTGACGCCCGGCGTGGGCCCGAAGTCAGACGTGGTCACGACGCCGGACACGTTCTGTGCGGAGGCGAGTGGGGCGGCGAAGGCCGCCAGGACCAGGAAAGCGCGGAAGCAACGGGTCATGGCTGTGGGGCAGGGGCCAGCGTGTGGAATCGGTGAACGGCGTTCACTCAAATACCTCGAAAGCGCTTCCAAGTCAAGTCACGATGCGTCAGCGCGCCCGCGTCGGCGCGCCCAAACAGGCGAACGCCCGCCCCCCGAGAAAGGGGACGGGCGCTCTATCCGGGAGCCTATGGCGGTAGGCGACCCCGGCTCGGTCCGCCTCGGGGGCTCGCTGGAGAGTGTCCAGCGCGCGGCCGAGGCGGGGGCTCAGGTGCCGGCGGAGTAGTCGGTCGCGTAGACGACCTGCTCGTCGGTCAAGGTATCGATCTCCATGCCCATCGTTTCCAGCTTGACGCGCGCGATCTGCTGGTCGAGCTCCTCGGGCAGGTCCAGGACCGTCTTGGGCATCTCCTGGCCGGCCTCCTTGGCCTGGATCAGCGCCAGGTGGGCCTGGAACTGGTTGGCGAAGCTCATGTCCATGACCTCGGACGGGTGGCCCTCGGCGGCGGCCAGGTTCACGAGGCGGCCGTCGGCCAGGACGTAGACCTTTTTGCCGTTGTCCATCGTGTACTCGCGGTTGTCGTCGCGGATCATGCGCGTGTCCTGAGACACCTCGGCGAGTTCCTTGAGGTTGAGCTCGACGTCGTAGTGGCCCGTGTTGCACACGATGGCGCCCTCCTTCATGCTCACGAAGTGCTCGCCGCGGATGATGTCCTTCATGCCGGTCGCGGTCACAAAGATGTCGCCGACCTTGGCGGCTTCCTCCATCGTCATGACGCGGTTGCCGTCCAGCATCGCCTTTAGGGCGGCGGTCGGCTTGACCTCGGTCACGATCACGTTGGCGCCCATGCCCTTGGCCCGCATCGCGACGCCGCGCCCGCAGTGGCCGTAGCCCGCGACGACGAAGTTCTTGCCGGCGACCAATACGGAGCTAGCACGCAGGATGCCATCGAGGGTGCTCTGGCCCGTTCCGTAGACGTTGTCGAAGTCCCACTTGGTCTCGGCGTCGTTGACGGCGTAGACGGGGTAGCCCAGCTTGCCGTCGTCGGCCATCGCGCGGAGGCGGTGGACGCCGGTCGTGGTCTCCTCCGAGCCGCCGATGATGTCGGCCAGCTTCTCGGGGAAGGCGCTGTGGACGCGGAAGATCAGGTCGGCGCCGTCATCCAACGTTGTGTCCGGCGTCTTGTCAATCGTGCGGTCGATGCACCAGTAGAAGGCCTCGGTGTCCTGGCCGTACCAGGCGTAGATCTCGACGCCGTCGCCGTCGCCCTTGGGGCCGAGCGCGAGCGCGGCCGAGACCGAGTCATTCGTCGACAACGGGTTGCAGCCGCTCCACGAGACCTCGGCGCCGCACGCCTTGAGCGTCTCGATGAGCACGGCGGTCTCCTTGGTGACGTGCAGGCAGCCGGTGATCTTGTAGCCGGCGAACGGCTGCGACTGGCTGTACTCCTCGCGGAGCCTCATCAGCACCGGCATCCGGCTCTCGGCCCACTCGATGCGCATGCGGCCTACGTCGGCGAGTGAGAGGTCGGCGACTTTGTAGTGTCCTTCTTTGTGGTCCATGTCGGGGCGCGCGCGGCGCAAGAGTTTCAGACGTGAGTGAAAGTTAGGGTCCAGCCGTGACCTCTCGGCGCACAGACGGTGCAGATTTGGGGGACTGGCGATTCTCCTGACTCGGCCGCGGCCTGAAGCCTGGTCCGGCCCGCCTCGGCGACGCTGTGGGGACCCGCGCCGCGCCCGAGGCGGGGCTAGCCGGCCAGGCGGGGCTAGCCGGCCAGGCGCGCCTTGAAAAAGGCGTAGGCCTGGTTGATGGCTTTGGTCTCCTCCTCGGCGAGGACTTGGAGCTTCGCACCCAGCCCGGCGACGCGGTCGGGGTGGTAGGCCGCCACTTGCAGCCGGTACTGGCGGCGCAGCGAGTCGGCGGTGACCTCGCCCGGCCCCAGTTCCAGGATCGCGCGGTGCCGCGCCTCGGGCGACTCCGGGGGAGGGCTGGCCGGGCGCTCGGGGCGCGGCGGCGGCGCCTGGGCCTGCCCGGCACCGGCCGCCGCCCGGGCGCGCTCGCGGCGCCGGCGCTCCTTGCGGATGCGGTCGCGCATGGCTGCGGCGCGGTCCTCGCGCGACGTGTAGAACGTCGCCCGGCCGGTCCGCTCGGACGCGGCGCGGCTTTCCCGCGCCGAGACGGCGCCGCCGGAGCGCTTGACGTCGGCCACCCAGCCCAGCACGACCGACGCGACCAGCATCACGACGGCGAGCGCGGTAGCGGCGGTGACGAGCGACATGGCGGCGAGCGGGGGCTAGAGAGACAGCGTGGGGTTGTCCGGGGTTGCCTCGGCGGAGACGTCGGCGCCGTCGCCCTGAGGCGGCGGCGCGGCGGCGGGCAGCGCGACCGGGTCGGCGGCGACGGCCTCGGTCGTGAAGCAGCGGCGGCAGCGCGGCTCGTACGCCTCGGTCTCGCCCACCAGCACGCGCGCGCCCTCGGCCACGATGCGCTGGGAGTGGTTGGCCGGCGCGCCGCAGCGCACGCACACGGCGTGCAGCTTGGTGACGTGCTCGGCGACCGCCATTAGCTGCGGGACCGGCTCGAAGGGCCGCCCGAGGTAGTCCTGGTCCAGGCCGGCCAGGATCACGCGCCGTCCCTCGCGCGCCAGCGTCTGGACCACGTCGACCAGTTCGAGGCCGAAAAACTGGGCCTCGTCGATGCCCACCACGTCGGCGTCGCCGGCCAGCAGCAGGATCGGGTCGGCGGAGTGGACGACCTCGGACGCCATCGCCGTCGCGTCGTGGCTCACGACGGACGCAGCGTCGTAGCGGGTGTCGAGGGCGGGCTTGAAGAGGGCCACCTTTTGGCGCGCGATGCGGGCGCGCTTCAGGCGGCGCAGCAGCTCCTCGGTCTTGCCCGAGAACATCGAGCCTGTAACGACCTCGACCCAGCCGCGGCGGCGGCCCTGTTCGTCGCGAGTGTAGACGTGCGGTTCCATGCCCAAAGGTACTCGGCCGGCCGGCTAGATCGACGCCACCGCGTCGGCGCGCACCCAGCCCGACTCGCGGCCGAGGCGGACCGACCGCCACCCGTCGACGGCTGGGCCGGCGACGACGGCCTCGCCGGCGCGCAACCGACCCAGGGCCGACGCCGCCGGCGACGGCGCCTCGGCCACGGTCGCGTCGCTCAGCGCCACGGCGAGCGGTCGCGTGTGCTGCCAGACCGCCAGGCCCGCCGCCACGATGGCCACCAGCGCGGCCAGGCTCACGCCTGCCGCCAGCCGTCGGCGTCTCAGCATCGCCAGCGCCGCGGCGCCGAACGCCAGGGCGAGCGCCAGCAGCACCAGACCGAGCGGACGCACGACGGCGACGGCGCGCGCCCAGGCCGCCTGACCGGGCGACGGCTCCGCCTCGCCGGCTCGCTGCCGCGCCAGCGCCAAGTTGCGCGCGATGAACGGGTCCACAGCGTCGAGGCGGGCGGCGCGTTCCAGATGCACGCGTGCGACGGCCGTCTCCCCTCGCGCCAGCGCGACCGTCCCCAGGTTGTGCTCGACGGCCGCCGAGGTCCAGCCGGTCGCCGCGGCGCCTTGCCACGCGGCGACCGCGCCCGACGTGTCGCCCTCGGCGATCAGCGCCGTGCCGACGGCGAACAGACGCTCCGCCTCGGCGGGCGCGTCGGCAGGGCTGGCCTGGAGGAGCAAGAGCACGGCGAGCAGCATCATGCCTCGACCGGCTGGTGGCGCGCGCGGAACCGCTGGGGGCGCAGCGGGCGAGCGTCGAGTCCGGCAACGGCGCGCTCGGCGGCCTGGGCGACCTCGTCGACGTGCCCGCCGAGGCCGGGGGCGTACTGCCCGCGCGCGCACGCCGCGAGCACGTCCGCGACCTGGGCGCGCGCGTCGTCGGGCACGCCGGCCAGGGCCGCGTCCAGAGCCTGGGGCGTCAGCGGACCGCGCGCGACGCCCAGGCGGTCGGTGAGGTAGCCGCGCACGGCGTCCTCGATGTCGGCGAACGCCCGAGGGGCGGGCTGGCGGCGCGCTTGGGCCAGGCGCTCGCGCACGGCGGCGGGCGCGCGGCGGTGGCGGCGGGCGGGCGTGTCGGCAGCCAGGCGCTCGCGCCCGGCGCGCGCGCCCAAAACGAGTGCCGCGGCCACGAGTGGGAGCACCAAGCCTCCGCCCAGCAGCCCCCACAGCCACAGCCCTCGACCGGGCGCGCGTTGCCAGTCGGCCGCCACGAGCAGGCCCGCCGGCGCGTCGGGGCCAGGCGCGGCCGGGCTCGGCTGAGCCAGCGCCTGGCCTCGCACCTCGATCTCGACCGGGTCGGTCTGGACCGTCACGTAGCGGCCCGTGGTGGGGTCGAAGTAGGTCCAGGGCGCGCCCGGGATCGTGAAGTCGCCGCCGCCCTGGGGCACCAAGGTGTAGGTGAACGTTTTGACGCCGCGCAGCGGATCGCCGCCCCGGAACATTTCGCGCTCCTCGCGCGGATCGTACACGTCGAAGCCGCTGGGCGCTTGCAGCGCTGGGGCGCGGAGCGAGGCCGTGTTGCCATCGCCCCGGATCGCGACCTGGACGCGGACCGCGTCGCCAGCCTCGACCTGGCGCTGGTCGACCGTCGTCGAGACCTCGAACTGGCCCACGGCTCCGGCAAACGACGGTGGCGCGCCCGGTGGCAGCGGCTGCACCTCGATCGCGAGCGACGGCGCGACGGTCTCGCGGTCCTCGTAGCGCGACCGGAAGGGCGAGAAAAAGGAGCGAACGGGTCGTTCGACGGCTGCCGGTCGGTGCGCAGCAGGTCGATGGTGAACGTCATCGGCGCCAGCTCCAGCGTGCCCGTCCGGGTGGGGAACAGGGCGACGCGGCGGATGGTGACGGCGTCGTACGGCGCCCCGCCGATCGTGACCGGGCGCGGGTACGTCGACGCGACCTCCATCTCCTCGCGCCAAAAGCCCGGCGCGTCCCAGGTGCCGACGGGCGAGGTCTGGCGCGGCTGGATCTCGGGCTCGAAGTACAGCACATAGTCCACGACGACCTGCTGGCCCACGTACGCTGTCTGGCGGCTGGGCTCGGCCCGGGCGAACAGCTCGCGGCTGGCGCCGCCGCGCGGGGCGGTGACGGGCGCCCGGGGCGCGGGCGTCGGCGCCGGACTCTCCACGGTGATCGAGACGCCGTCGATCTCGACCGGCTGCCCGCCGACCGACGCCCGAAACCGCCCGATGCGCCCCGAACCCGGGCGGACGGCGTCGTAGATCCAGGCGACGCGCCGTTCGGTCTGGCCCCCCGCCATCGAGGTCGCGTCCAGCGCGGGAAACTGAGACCGCAGCCGCAGCGCGCCCGTCGGCAGCGGCGGCCCGACGGACTGCCCGCGCCCGCCCTCCAGCGTGACCGTGTACGTCACCGACTCGCCCACCTCGACCGTCGTCGCGGAGACCGTCGCCGAGGCGGACTGCGCCTGCGCCGGGCGCGCGGCGGCCAGCAGCCACGCCAGCACGAGCGCGCTCGCCACGGCCTCGGCCACGGCCCACACGCCCCGCCTCGGTGCCGAGGTGGGCAGGGCTGGCCGGCGCGGCACCGGGACGCGCGCCATCACCAGTCTTTGTCGCCGCGGCGGCGCTGGGTGGGCGCGCGGCGCATCTCGCGCAGCAGCAGCCGCTCCTCGCCGCCGACGGCGTCGAGCAGGCGGTCGGCCTGGGCCGGGGTCATCTCGGCGGGCTCGCCGGCCTGCTGAGGCGGCGACTGGCCGGAGCCCGAGGGCGGCGGAGGCTGCTGGGCCGTGCCGTCCTGCTCGGTCTCGGGCGACCGGTCGTCCGGCTCGCTGCCTGGGTCCTCCGTGCTCTCGTCCGGCTCGCCGCCCTGGGAGCGTTGGTCCTGCTCGCCCTGGGAGTCCTGGTTCTGGTCCTGCTGGTCGTTGTCGTCCTGGTTTTGCAGGATCAGGTCGCGCAGCGCCTCCAGCCGCGCGTCGCCGGGCGCCTGGGCCAGGCCGGACTCGACGGCGGCCAGGGCGGCGGCGTTGTCGCCGTCCACGAACAGCCCGGCGCCGGCGTGGTAGAGGTCGCGCGGCGACGGGGCTTGCGCGGTCTGGGCGAGCGCGACAGACGCCAGAAGCGCGGAGGCGAGCAGCAGGCGGGCGGTCATGGGCGCGTAGAGTCGCGGTCGGCAGGCACGGTCGTCTCGATGTCGACGACGCCACCCAGCCGGTCGATAAACTCGCCGTAGGCGGCGACGGTGGAGTCTCGGGCCAGGCCGTATTGCATGACGTCGAGCGCGCCGCGGTATTGCCGGAGGTCGACCAAGGAGTCGGCCTGAGCTTTGACGCGCTGGGCAAAGTCGGAGGCGTCGGGCGTCTCGGGCGGATCTTGAAGACGCCGCCGGGCGATCTCCTGGTTCCGCCGGGCGTCGGCGTTTGCGCTGAGCAGGAGGGCGCGGCGCAGCAGCGAGTCGGCGCGCGGGGCGTCGTCGGCGAGCAGGGCGGCGGTCCCGGCGTCGTAGGCGTAGCGCGCGCGCTGGTCGGTGCCCTCGGCCCGCAACAGGGCTTCGGCGAAGGCGCTGTCGGATTCGGCGTAGCGCTCCTGTTCGGCGCGCGCCAGCCCCAGGCTGTGCCACAGCCGAGCCTGGACGCCGCGCGGCACGTCGGGCCGGGCCAGGCCCGAGACAAAGGCGGCCTCGGCGCCGGCGGCGTCGCCCTGGGCCAGCAGCTCGGCGCCGGTCCGCCCGTCGGAGACGCCGGGGCGGAGCGCCTCGGTGCATCCGCCGACCAGCACGAGCGCCACCATCGACGCGACCACCGAGGCGGACGGGGCTGGCGACCCAGCTGCCGAGGCCGCCGAGCCCGCTCCCGAGGCGGGCAGGGCCGGGGCGCCGGTCGGGGGGTCGGCACGGGCCGGGCGCGGGCGGCGCAGGGCCACGATCCGCTCGGCCAGCAGCAGCAGCAGCGCCAGGCCCAGGGGCCACTGGTAGCGCTCGGCCTCGGCAGAGAACTCGTCCTGGGACACGACCGCGCGGTCGAGCCGGTCGAGCGCGTCGTTGATCGCAGGCGCCGCGGGGCGCCGTCCGATGCGCGTCAGCCCGTCGCGGCCGGCCAGGTCGCGCAAGGCGCCCGGCTCGAAGCGCGTCACGATGGCCGCGCCCGTGCGGTCGGTGCGGTCGCCGACCTGGCGGCCTCGGTAGATCTCGGGCACGGCACCGCCCTCGTCCGTCCCGACGCCCAAGGCCAGAATCTCGACGCCGTCCTCACGGAGCGCGTCGGCCTCGGCCTCGAGCCCGCCTTCGTGGTCCTCGCCGTCGGAGACCACCAGCAAGGCGCGGGGCCGGGCGTCCTGGCCTTCGGCGGCGGCGTCGAAGGCGCGGTCGGCGACGGCCAGCGCCCGGGCGAAGTCGGTGCCCTGGATCGAGACCTGGGTCGGGTCGGCGGCGTCGAGGAACAGACGCAGCGCGCCGCGGTCGGTCGTGAGCGGGCACTGCAGGAAGGCCTCGCCCGCGAACACGATCAGCCCGACCCGGTCGCCGCGGCGCGCGTCCACGATGCGCTCGATCTCGAGCTTGGCGCGCTCCAGCCGCGACGGCGCGACGTCCGAGGCGCGCATGGAGTCGGAGACGTCGAGCGCGATCAGCAGGTCGAGCGACTCTTGCTGGCCCTGGCGCAGCGCCGTCCCGATGCGCGGCCCCGCGAGCGCGACCGCCGCCGCGGCGAGGGCGCCCGCCAGCAGCCAGGCGCGCACGGTTCGTTGCCGGGCGAGCGCAGCTGTGCCCGCCTCGGTGCTCCGACCGAGGAACAGGCGCAGCGCCTCCGTCCGCTGCTGGGCGGCGTACGCCACGAGCGCTAGCGTGCCGGGAATCAGCACGGCGGCGAGCAGCAGGACCAGGGGCGAGCGGAACGACATGGCCGGAAGGCTAACGCTGCGGCGCGGGCTGGTGGTGTGCCTTTCCCGCTCGTCCCTCCAGTCGGCCGGTCGTCGCGTGCCCGCGCCGCTCGTCCCAATCCGCTCGGAGACGGCCCAAGGCGCCCGTAGTCTGGCCCTCGTCCCACACGCCCCGCCATGACCCGGACTCGCCTTTACTGGATCTGCCAGCTCGCCGGATGGGCCGCCGCCCTGGGCGCATTCGCCGGACTGGCGGCGCTGACGGGCGGTTTCATCGGCCCCAGCGCGACGCCGACCCAGATCGTGTTTACCGTCGTGCTGTCGTACGCGATGATGGTAGGCGGAACGCACGTCATCCACGTTGTCGCGCTCCGGCGCGGCTGGCTCGGGATGCCGCTTCGCGCGCTGGCGGCGCGGCTGGCGGTGGCCGTCGTCGCGGCGTCCGCCCTCGCCCAGAGTCGTAGGCGTGGGCGGTGGCGTACGCTCGCCGAGCCGTTCGTGAACACGTGGGCAGAGTATCCCGCGCCCCGTCCCGCCTGCCAGGGACATGGTGTCCAGCACGCTGATGCTGTCGGCCATCTTCGCCATCTGGGCGGCGGTCTACGCGCTCGTCGTGACTGGCCTCCGGCTTCGCGATGTCGCGCGCGAGCAGTTGCAGTTGCGGGCGTCGCTCGCCGAGGCGCGGATGGACGCGCTGGAGCGCCAGATCAACCCACACTTTCTGTTCAACGCCTTGAACACCGTACGGGCGCTCATCGCCGACGAGCCCGCGGAGGCCCGGCGCGCGGTGACGCTGCTGTCGGGGATGCTGCGCCAGACGCTGACCACGGCGCACGACGCCACGCACGCCCTGGATGCCGAACTCGCGCTCGTCGAGACCTACCTCGCGCTCGAAGCGCTGCGGTTTGGCGACCGCGTCCAGTCCCACGTCGAGGCGTCGGCCGAGGCGCGAGCCCTTGCCGTGCCGACGCTGATCGTCCAGACCCTGGTCGAGAACGCCGTCAAGCACGGCGTCGCGCGCTGCCGCGAGGGCGGAGACGTCACCGTCGCCGCCACCGTCGCCGCCGACCGCCTGACCGTCACGGTCACCAACCCGTCGCCGGCGGCCTCGTCCGCGCCGGCGCCGGACGGCACCGGCACCGGCTTGGCCAACGCACGCGAGCGGCTGGCGCTGCTGTTCGGCGACCGCGCCCGCCTCGGGCTCGACGTGGGGCCGGAGCGCACCGTCGCCCAGATCGTCCTGCCCGCCACTCCGGCTCTTGCCCTCACGTCCCATGTCTGACCGCACGCTACGCGCCGTCCTGGTGGACGACGAACGCCTGGCCCGGCGCGAACTCCGGCTGCTGCTGGCCGACCACCCGGTCGAGATCGTCGGCGAGGCGGCCGATGCCGACCAGGCCCAGGCGCTGCTGGCCCAACTCGCCGCCGACGGCGCGTCGCCCGACGTGGTGTTTCTGGACATCCAGATGCCCGGCCGCACCGGCTTCGACCTGCTCGACGACCTGGAGACGGCGCCCGACGTGGTGTTCGTGACCGCCTACGACGAGCACGCGCTGCGCGCCTTCCAGGTCAGCGCGCTCGACTACCTGCTCAAGCCCGTCGACCCCGACCGGCTCGCCGAGGCCGTCGCCCGCGTCTCGGCGCGCGCCGACCGCCACCGCGACGACGCCCCACCGCCTGCCGCGCCGTCTCCGGACGCCTTGCTGGGACCCGCCGACCGCGTGTTCGTCAAGGAGGGCGAGCGGATGCACCTGGTGCGCCTGGGCGACGTGCGCCGCTTCGAGTCGCTGGGCAACTATACGCGCCTGCACGCGCCGGGCGCCGACGGCCGGACCGTCCGGCCGGTCGTGCTGCGCAGCCTGAGCGCGCTCGACGCCCGGCTCGACCCGGCGCACTTCGCGCGCGCCAGCCGCGCCGAGATCGTGGGCCTGGCCTGGATCGTCGGGCTCGACGACGCGCTCTCGGGTGGCCTGACCGCTCGCCTGGACGACGGCACCACCGTCGACTTTTCCCGCCGCCGCGCCGCCGCGCTGCGCGACCGCCTCAGCCTCTGACCCTGCCATGACGGTCTCCCTGTTCACCTCCATCCTCCCCACGACCATGAAAACGCTCCTCGCCCTCGCCCTGCTTTTCGCCGCCCTGCCCGCCGCCGCTCAGTCGACGGCCGTCTCCCATCCCGAGCTTCAGGCCGAACTGGCCGAGCGGTTCGCCGCCGAGCAGGCCCTCCGGATGACGCTGATCTCGCGCGGCGCCTTCACCCCCGACAGCCTGGCCAACCCCAGCCCCGAGCTGGCCGAGATTCTGGCTGAGATGGCCGCCACCGACGCCGACAACCTGGCCTTTGTCGAGGCTATGATCGCCGAGCACGGCTGGCCCACGCCAGCGATGGTCGGCGCCGACGGCGCGAGCGCCACGTTCTTCATCGTACAGCACGCTACTCTTGAGGTGCAGAAGCGGATGCTACCGCTGGCCCTGGCGGCTTGGCACGCAGGCGACATGCAGGGCCAGCACTACGCGATGCTGCTCGACCGTGTCCTGGTGTCGCGTGGCGAGCCCCAGGTCTACGGCACCCAGGCCACGACAGCGCCCGACGGCACGATGTCGGTCCTGCCGAGCATCGACGACGAGACGCTGGACGCGCGCCGCACCCACGTTGGCCTGCCGCCCGTCGCGGTCTACCTAGAGGCGATGCGCCAGGCCTACGCCCCGGCCGACGCCAACTAGCGCTGCCGCTCGGCCCGCCTCGGTGGCTGCGCCGTCCCGTCGGGGTGGCTGCGCCGTCCCTTCGGGGTGCCGAGGCGGGCAGGGTCACGGCACCTCGCGCAGGCGCGTGGACGACAGCACGACGGCGCCGACCAGGCACAGCAGCGCCGGCCACAGCGCCCACGGGTAGCGCTCCTCAACGTCGAGCAGGACGGTCTCCTCGATCTCGGTCCGCTCCAGGCGCCCGATCTCGGCGTAGATCTCGCGCAGCGCCTGGGCGTCGGTGGCGCGGAAGTACAGCCCGCCGGTCGTCTCGGCGACGCCCCGCAGCGCGTCCTCGTCGACGTCGGCCGTGGGCATCATGCCGAGCCCGCCGAAGGGGCCGCCGCGCCGCGACCGGCCGTCGCCGCCGACGCCGATGGCGTAGACCTTGACGCCCAGCGCCGCCGCGGCCTCGGCCGCCGTCTGGGGGTCGACCTGGCCGCGGTTGTTCTGGCCGTCCGTGAGCAGGATGACGACCTTGGAGGCGGCGTCGGAGTCGCGCAGCCGCGCCGTCGCGGTCGCGAGCGCCGTCCCGATCGCGGTGCCGTCCTCGATCACGCCCATCCGCACCTCCTGGAGCATGGTCAGCAGAAAGCGGTAGTCGAGCGTCAGCGGCGCCTGGGTGTAGGCCTGGGCCGCGAACACCACGAGGCCGACGCGGTCCGACTCGCGGCTGCGCACGAACTCGGCGCCGACGGCCTTGGCGGCCTCGAAGCGGTTCGGCACGAAGTCGTCGGCCATCATCGAGGTCGACACGTCGAGCGCGAGCACGATGTCGATGCCCTCGGTCGAGCGCTCGACGCTCGCGTCGCGGACCTGGGGCCGCGCCATGCCGACGACCGCGAGCGCGAGCGCTGCCAGCAGCAAGGCGTCCGGCAGCCAGCGCAGGCGCGCCCAGCCGGTCGCGCCCAGCGCCAGCGCGTCGCCGGCGACCGAGTAGCGCACGCCCGGGACGGCGGGGCGGCGCCACAGCGCCCAGGCGAGCGCCGGGACGGCGAGCAGAGCCAGAAGCCACAGCGGAGAGGCGAAGGTCACGGCGCGAGGGCGAGGAGAGACGCCAGCAGCGCCGGCAGAACCTCGCCGGCGCGGCCACGAACGGACTCGCTCAGGCGGTGCGCGATCTCGCTCGGCTCCGGGTTGACCTCGGCCACGTACGCGCCCGACTGCTTGGCGATCTGGGGCAGCCCGGCCGCCGGGTACACGACCGCGCTCGTGCCGACGGTCAGGTAGACGTCCGCCATCGCCGCCGCCTCGGTCGCCCGGCCGAGGGCCTCGTCGGGCAGCGCCTCGCCAAACCACACCACGTCGGGGCGCACCAGCCCGCCGCACGCCTGGCACGTCAGCGGCCCGTCGGCGCTCGCCGACTCGTCGGCCGAGGTGGCGCAGGCCAGGCAGTGCGACCGCAGCAGCGAGCCGTGCAGCTCGACCAGCGACGTGCTGCCGGCGCGCGCGTGCAGGCCGTCCACGTTTTGCGTGGCCAGCAGAAACTCGCCGCCGCGCGCCGTCACCCAGCGCTCCAGCTCGGCCAGGGCGAGGTGGCCGGGGTTGGGCTCGACGCGCTCCACGACCTGGCGCCGGTGCGCGTACCAGCCCTGGACCAGCTCGGGGTTGCCCAAAAACGCCTCGACGTTGGCCAGCTCCTCGGGCCGGAACCGCTGCCAGATGCCGTCCGGGTCGCGAAACGTCGGGACGCCGCTCTCGGCCGAGATGCCGGCGCCGGTCAGCACAGCCACGCGCTCGGCGTCGCGCAGGCGAGCGACGAGCGCGTCGGAGAACAGGGCGACGGGTTGGTGCACGGGCTAGGGGGCGAGGGGGGACGAGGGCGCCGCGGGACGGTTTCCGGACTCCCGAGGGCTCGCATCGGATTCCCGAGCCTCCGCCTCGACCGCCTCGATGGCGGCCCGAGCCTGGTCGCGCAGCCGCGCCACGACGTCGGGCCCGGGGCGGACGCCGGCGAACGCCACCAGGTCCGTCGGCACGAGCGACTGGCGGACGGCGTGGGCCGCCTGGGCTGAGACGCGGCCGTCGAGGTGTGCGGCGATCTCGGACGTGGTGGCCTCGCGCGCCGAGACGCCGAGGCGGTCGGCGAGGTAGCCGCGCACCACGTCGCGGACAGCCACGACGTGCGCCTCGACCTGGGGCGCGGTCTGGGGCGTGTCGCGTGCCAGCGCCTCCAGCCGAGCGCGCGCCGCGGGGTAGGGCGCCGTCCGCGTCTGCCCGCGAGGGCGCCGGAGCAAGCCGGCCAGCGCCCAGACGGCGCCCGCGGTGACGGCGGCGGCCAGCAGTCCCAAGCCGACCCACAGCGGCGTGGCGCTCGGGAAGGTATCGGCCGCGGTGAACCCCGCCGGCGCGTGCGGCGGTGGGCCGCTCAGCACGGACCGCACCCCCACGAGCGCGCTCGACGTCGCTACCTCGGACGTGTCCACCCGGACCCGGACGGGCCCGACGCGGGCCGAGTCGGCAGCGAACGTGACCACGCGAAACACGGCGCTGTCGACGCGGACGGCGCCGCGGATCGAGGGCGGCAGGCGGCGCACCGACAGCGCCTCGGCGTCACCCAGCATCAGGAGCGGCCCGGCGTCGGGGTCGCCGGCCACGTCGGGAAACGCGACCTGGCGGCCGGGCGCGTGCGTCACGGCGACCGACACCTCGAACGGCTCGCCCGCCGAGACCGAGTCTACCGGCACCGTGAGGCGCGCCGTCTGAGCGGCGGGGCAGGCGTGCCAGGCACAGAACGCGGCCACCCAGACCGCCAGCCGCCTCGCGCGGCCCGCCTCGGTGGCGCGGCCCGCCTCCGCGACTCGGGCCGCCTCGGTGGCGTGGCCGACGGGGCGCCCGAGGCCGACGGCACCGCCGACGGAGCGCCCGAGGTGGGGGGGGCCGGATCGGCCGTGCTGCGTCCGCGTCATCGCCGCCCCCGCACGCGCTGGCGGAAAAAGGCCGACAGCGGCTCGACGTAGTCGACGTCGGTCGACAGCGTCACGTGGTCGACGCGGGCCTGGCTCAGCACGGCGTCGGCACGCGCGTCGCGCCGCGCCGCGCGGTCGGCGAAGGCGGCGCGGACGGCGGCGCTCGACGTGTCCACCAGGCCCGCCCGGCCCGTCTCCGAGTCCACCACGCGGAGCAACCCGACCGCGGGCAGCGCCTGCTCGCGAGGGTCCGTGAGCCGGATCGCCACCAGGTCGTGCTTTTGGGCGACCACGCGCAGCGACTTGGCGACCTGGGCGTCCCGCCCGGGCGGCACCAGAAAGTCGCTCACCAGCACCACGATCGCGCGGCGGCGCTGGACGTGCATCACGTGGTCGAGCGCCGCCGCGACGTCGGTGCCGCGCTGCCGCGCGTGGTGCGCGAACACGTCGCGCAGCAGCCGCAGCACGTGGCGCTTGCCCCGCTTGGGCGCCACGAACCGCTCGACGCTGTCGGTAAACATCACCAGTCCGACCTTGTCGTGGTTGCGCAGCGCGGAAAACCCCAGCACGGCGCACAACTCGGCGGCCAGGTCGCGCTTGGCGCGCGTGCTGCCAAAGTCGGCGCTGCCCGAGACGTCGATCACCAGAACCAGCGTCTGCTCGCGCTCCTCCTCGAACAGCTTGACGTAGGTCTCGCCGGCGCGCGCCGACACGTTCCAGTCGATCGTCCGCACGTCGTCGCCGATCTGGTAGGGGCGCACCTCGGCAAACTCGATGCCGCGGCCCTTGAACGCCGAGTGGTACTCGCCCCCGAACACGTCGTCGACCAGCCCGCGCGTGCGGACTTCGACGTGGCGGATCTTTTTGAACAGCTCGCGGGGGATCACGGGAAACGGAGAAGACGCAATGACGAGGGCAGGAGCGGGCGTCCCGGCTCGACAACCCTCCGCGCCCCTAGATTAGCGTCTGCACGGCGGAGGCGGTCCGGGAGATGTGACGGGTTCTGGCGTGCTCCTCGACTGCGTCCTCTTCCACTGACTGCGTCGGCCTTCGGGCGGCGCCCCACTCCGCGTTCCAGCATGGCCAAGGTCGCCGTCCTCGTCTTCCCCGGGTCCAACTGCGACCACGACGCCTACCACGCGGCTAAGCACGTGTTCGGCCAAGACGCCCGGTTTGTGTGGCACAAGGAGGGGTCCCTAGGCGACGCCGACCTGGTGATCGTGCCCGGCGGCTTCAGCTACGGCGACTACCTGCGGGCGGGTGCCATCGCGCGCTTTTCGCCCATCATGCGCGACGTGGTCCGGTTTGCGGGGACGGGCGGGCTGGTGCTGGGCGTGTGCAACGGCTTCCAGGTGCTGTGCGAGGCCGGGCTCTTGCCGGGCGCCCTGATCCGCAACGCGAGCCTGCGCTTTGCCTGCCGCGACGCCCGGCTGCGCGTCGAGTCGACGGCGACGCCGTTCACCGCCGACCTGGCGCACGGCGACGTGTTGACGATCCCGGTCGCGCACGGCGAGGGCAACTACACCGCCGACGCGGACACGCTCGACCGGCTGGAATCCGAGGACCGGGTCGTGTTTCGCTACGCCGGCACGGACGGGCAGCCGGGCGACAGCCCCAACGGCTCGGCGCGCGACATCGCGGGCGTGCGCAACGCCCAGGGCACGGTCGTCGGGATGATGCCCCACCCCGAGCGCGCCGTCGAGTCGCTGATCGGCTCGGCCGACGGCGGCCGGCTGTTCGCGTCTGTGTTCGCCCACCTCGACGGCGTCGCGGCCTGAGCCGTCACATGGTCCACGCCCGCGTCCAGATCGACCGCGCCTTTCGGCTGGCGGCGCCCGTCGAGGCCGCCTGGGCGCTCATGGCCGACGTGCCGGCCTGGGGCGCGCTGTTTCCCCACGTCGTCCGGGTCGAGCCCGCCGAGGTGGACCGACCCGGCTCCGGGGGCGCGTTTCTGTGGCGGATGGAGCCGCTCGGGCCGCCCGGCGGTCGCGTCGAGACGGTCTACGCGTGCCGCTACGACGCCCACCCCGACACGCACACGCTTGCCTGGACGCCCGTCGCGGGCGTCGGGACGGCCCAGTTTGCCGGCTCGTGCGCGCTCGCGGCGGACGGCGGCTCGACCGCGGGAACGCTCGTGATGGACGCGACGCTGGAGATTCCGGCGCCGTCGTTCGTCGGCGGCATCGTCCAGATGGCCGTCTCGCTGGAGATGGAGCGGATGGTCGGCACGTTTCTCGACCGCCTGGCGGCGACGCTGGAGCGCTCGGCCTGACCCTGCCCGCCTCGGCTGCGCTGCCGAGGTGGGCCATCGCGGCACGCAGGGCCTGTAGGACGGCCTTGACAGTCAGAGTGGGCGCTACGCTGACGGGTCCCGCCAACGCCTTGTGCGCCAACGGCCCGCTCACGGGCTGGCGCTCAGCGTCGGTGCGGAGCGGCAACCTTCGGAGAGCGGCTCCTGTACACCTGCTGCGCCTCCCGACGGGCGCCTTCCACGATCTGACGGCTTTGCGCTGCGGCGCTCGCCGTCCCGATCTGGGCGCCCGCCTTGCCAGGGAAGCGGCGCCCACCCGCCGCCCCGCGATCCGTCGCGGGGCGGCGGTTCGGTTGTGGCCCGGGCGCTACTCGGAGCCGCCACACGAGCGTAGCCTGTGGCATCCACCCCTGCTGCCATGTCTCTCCGCGTTGTTCAGTTCGGCCTCGGCCCCATCGGCCAGGCGTGTGCCCGCTTGGCTCTCGACCACGGGCACCACCTCGTTGGGGCGCTCGACCTCGACCCGGCCCGCCTCGGCGCAGACGTGGGCACGGTCCTGGGCCGCGACCCGCTCGGTGTCGAGATCCGCGACGACCTGGCCGCGCTGGCCGAGTGGCGTCCGGACGTGGTGCTGCACACGACGGCCTCGTTCCTAGACCGCATCGAAGGCCAGCTGATGGCGTGCATCGAGGCCGGCGCCCACGTGGTGTCGTCGTCGGAGGAGCTGTTCTGGCCGTTCGAGCGCGACCCGGGCTTTAGCGACCGCATCGACGCGGCGGCGCGCGAGGCGGGCGTGGCCGTCGTGGGTACGGGCGTCAACCCAGGGTTCGTGATGGACCTGCTGCCCGTCGTGCTGACGGGCGTCGTGGCGCGCGTGGATCACGTGACCGTGACCCGATCGGTCGACGCCGGGCGCCGGCGCGGGCCGCTTCAGGCCAAGGTCGGCGCCGGTCTCAGCGCCCAGACGTTTCGGGAGCGAGAGGCCGCGGGAGGCTTCGGCCACATCGGCATGGTGGAGTCGGCGCGGGCGCTGGCGGCCGGCCTGGGCTGGGCCGGCGCCACGATCACCGAGACGTTCGGCCCCCACCTCGCCGACGCCGACCACCAGACGGAGCACGTGACCGTCCGCGCGGGCGACGTGGCGGGCATCCACCAGACGGCGACGGTGACCGTCGGCGGAGCCGTCCGCGCCGAGTTGGCGCTCACGATGGCCGTCGGCGTGGCCGACGAGGACCGCATCGTGATCGAGGGCGACCCGCCGCTGACCGTGGTGGTGGAAGGCGGAACGTTCGGCGACACGGCGACGGTCGCGGCGCTCGTCAACACCGCCGCCCGCATCGGCGCCGCGCGCCCCGGCCTGCGCACGGTGCTGGACCTTCCGGCGGCAGCCGTCTAGGCGCCTTGGGATTCACCAGGACCTCGGGAGCGGTTCCGGTCGAGGCGGCGTTGGGGGCAGGGTATCTTCGCCCCCCCTACCCCACGCTCCGCGTACCCCCCATGGCCCGAGTCGATGTTGTGATGCCCAAAATGGGCGAGAGCGTGATGGAGGGGACGGTGCTGGAGTGGAAAAAGGCCGTCGGCGACACCGTCGAGCAGGACGAGACGCTGCTGGAGATCTCGACCGACAAGGTCGACTCCGAGGTGCCATCCCCCGAGGCGGGCCGGATCGTCGAGATTCTGGTCGAGGAAAACGACACCGTCGATGTGGGCACGCCCATCGCGGTTATCGAGACCGACGTCAACGCCGAGGTGGGCGCGGCGCCCGACGCCGCGCCGCCCGCCCAGGCCGACGAGACCGCTGGCGGCGACACCGCCGTAGAGGTCGCCACCGAGCCGCTCGGCGAGACTCAGCCCGCCGGCGACGAGCCCGAAGCCAAGCCGGCCGCGCCGGTCATCCGCCCCGTCGCGGATGCGGGCGGCGACGGCGCTCAGGCCGGCGACGCTCAGGCCAGCGACGCCCAGGCCGGCGGCGCCCAATCCGGCGGCGCCCAATCCGGCGGCGTGCGGACGAACGTCGTGATGCCCAAAATGGGCGAGAGCGTGATGGAGGGGACGGTGCTGGAGTGGAAAAAGGCCGTCGGCGACACCGTCGAGCAGGACGAGACGCTGCTGGAGATCTCGACCGACAAGGTCGACTCCGAGGTGCCGTCCCCCGAGGCGGGCACACTCCTGGAGATCCTGGTCCAAGAGGGCGACACCGTCGACGTGGGCACGCCCATCGCCGTCATCGGCGCGGCCGGCGCCCTGGCGCCCGCCTCGGGCGACGCGCCGAGCACCTCGGCCAGCGAGGCGTCGGGCGAGCCCGAGCCGTACGAGAAGAGCTACAGCAGCGGCGAGGGCAGCACGCCCGCCGCCGCGCCGGCCGTCCAGGAGGCCGCCGGTGCCCGGGCCGCCGCCCAGGCGACCTCCGGCGACGCCGGCCCCATCCCGCGCCGCGACGACGCGGGCAACTTCTACTCGCCGCTGGTCCGCGCGATCGCGGATGCGGAGGGGATCTCGCTCGACGAGCTCCAGTCCATCGACGGGACCGGCTCCGAAGGCCGCGTCTCCAAGGCCGACGTGATGGCGTTCCTGGAGTCGCGCGGGAGCGTGCCAGCCCAGCCCGCCGAGGCGCCCCAGGCCAAGAGCTACAGCGCCAGCTCCCCCGCGCCGTCGGCGCAGGCTCAGCCCGTCGCCCCGGCGCCCGACCGCGCGCCCGCGCGCTCCGCGCCGGCCAAGACCGCTGCGCCGGCCACGCCCGCTGCGGCCGCCTCGGCGTCCTCGCCGGACGGCTCGGGCGACGCGCGCGTCGAGGTGGTCAAGATGGACCGGATGCGCCAGCTGATCGCCGAGCACATGCGGCGCTCGAAGGACACCTCGGCCCACGTCACCAGCTTTGCCGAGGTGGACGTCTCCGGCCTGGTGCGGCACCGCGAGGCGCACAAGGCCGAGTTCCAGAAGCGCGAAGGCGTCAAGCTGACCTACACGCCGTACTTCCTGGAAGCGGTCATCGACCCGCTGCGCGAGCACCCGCTCCTGAACGCGTCGGTCGAGGGCACGAACGTGCTGATCAAAAAGGACTTCCACATCGGGATCGCGGTCGCGCTCGGCACCAAGGGGCTCTTGGTGCCGGTCGTCCGCAACGCGGGCCAGCAGAACCTGACCGGCCTGGCGCACACCGTCGCCGACCTGGCCGTCCGCACGCGCTCCAAGAAGCTGCAGCCGGACGAGCTGCAGGGCGGCACGTTCACGCTGACGAACGTCGGCAGCCTGGGCAGCTTGATGGGCACGCCCATCATCAACCAGCCGCAGACGGCGATCGTGAGCCCGGGCGCCATCGTCAAGCGGCCGGTCGTGATCGAGACCGAGGCGGGCGACGTGATCGCGATCCGTCACATGATGTATGTCTCGCTGAGCTACGACCACCGCATCGTCGACGGCGCGATGGCGGCGAGCTTTCTGGCGGCGTACCGCCAGCAGCTGGAGGCCTACACCGCCGACACGCCGCTGGCGTAGCGCGCTGGCCCAGCCCGCCTCGGTGGCCCCGCCGGGCCGCCGAGGCAGGCGGTGCCGAGGCGAGCGGAGCCGAGGCAGGCGGTGCCGAGGCGGGCGGAGCCGAGGCGGGCGGTGCCGAGGCGGGCGGAGCCGAGGCAGGCGGAGCCGAGGCAGGCGGAGCCGAGGCAGGCGGAGCCGAGGCAGGCGGAGCCGAGGCAGGCGGAGCCGAGGCAGGCGGAGCCGAGGCAGGCGGAGCCGAGGCAGGCGGAGCCGAGGCGGGCGGTGCCGAGGCGGGCGGTGCCGAGGCGGGCGGAGCCGAGGCGGGCGGAGCCGAGGCGTGTGGGGATCGGCCGGATTCGGCGCGCGCCTGGCACCCGGGCGGAGGCGTCGCGTGGCACCGTCCATGACCGACACGCTTCAGATCCTCGACGCCCGGGCGGTCCGCCTGGGCACGCGCGCAGCCACGCGCTACCGGCTGCGCCGCGACCAGCCGTACACCGGCGACGCCGCGCTGGACGCGGCCTTCTCGACCTTCGACGCGGTCGTGGTGCCGCCCGACGGCGGAGGCGCCGACGTGGTGACGCTGATGAACGGCATCACGCGCGACATGACGCGCAGCATCCCGACGGCCGTCGCGCTGGCACGCGCCGGGATCGGCGCCGTCATGATCGACACGCCCCTCGGTGGCGTGCGGCGCCCGACGCGCGGGCACCCGGGCCAGGACCTGGCCGAGATGCTGCGCCGCGACTTCAAGCCCGACGCCGAGTTTATCGCTCGCCTGTTCAACGGCGTCGCCGACGACGTGCCCGCGGTGCTTGAGGTCGCGGCCGACGCGCACGGCCTGACCGGGCGCCGGGCGCTGTTCGGCGTCAGCTTCGGATGCGTGCTGTCCAGCCTGGCCTTCGCGCGCGACGGGCTGGGCGACCGCTTGCTGGGCGTGATCGGGCACCCCGACCTGGCGGCAATGTCGCGCGGCCTGGTCGCGGGCTTTTCTCGGTTCTCCGGGTTGCCGCCGGCGCTCATCGTCACCGGTCTCCGCCTCGGGCCGCTTGCCGAGGTGGCCGCCCAGCGGTTCGGCGGCGACGCGGCCGTCGGCGCGTTGCGGTTTGCCCGGCTGCTCCAGACCATGGGCCGAGGCGGGCCCACCATCGACGCCGTCGACGCGGTCCGCTTTGCGCCCGCGGTGAGCCCTGACCGGCCGGCGCGCTTTCTGGCAGGCGCCCTCGACCCGGTCGCGACGCCCGACGACATCCGCGCGGCGGCGGGCCGGTTCGCGACCGCCTCGGTCGAGGTCGCGCCCGGCCTGGGCCACGGCTGGTACCCGTCGAGCCGTCCGGCCAGCGCCGTCCCGTTTCCCGACCTGTGCGCCGCCTGGGCCGTCCGCCAGCTGGCCGACTGGGTGGACTGACCCGCGTTGCCCACCTCGGCGCCGTGCCCGAGGCGGAGGCCGCGCGTGCCGATGCGACCCGCCGGCCGGCGCCGACCTGGACAAGGCCTAGCGCCGGATCTGCGGGTCCGGGCGGCGGCCCACCACGAACGGCTCGGGGTCGATGGCGCCGCCCCGAGCGTAGATCCCAAAGTGCAAGTGGGGCGGCGTCGCCGCGGCGTTGCCGGTGTTGCCGACCGTCCCCAGGGTGTCGCCGGCCGCCACCCGGTCGCCCGGCTCCACCGACTGGCGGTCGAGGTGGGCGTAGTACAGCGAGACCGGCGCGCGCTCGGCCCGGAGCCAGACCACCAGCCCGCCGATGGGCGTCTCTTGAACGCGCGACACCTGTCCCGCCGCACCGGCCACGACCGGCGTGCCGCGCTCGGCGAAAATGTCGATGCCCTCGTGGCTCCGGGCGCCGCCGTCGCGCGAGGCTCCCCACCGACTCTGGATGGCGCCTTGGTCCACGTCCGTCACCGGAAACGCCAGCGACGGCGCCGTCCAGACGCGCACCCAGACCGCGCCCTCGGCCAGCACCTCGGGCCACACGCGCAGGACCACGCCGCCGTCGCGGTCGGCCGGCTGCTCGACGCGCAGCGTGTCGCTGCCCGCCGACCAGCCTCCGAGCAGCGCCGCCGTGGAGTCGGGCGCAAACAGATCTACGAACACCTGGGCGGAGTCGGGCGCGGCGATCTCGAGGTGCAGCACCTCGCCTCGGCGCAGGTCCACGCGCCAGGCCCAGGCGCCAGGTGCGCCCGCCTCGGCACCGAGACGGGACGAGCCAGGCGGCCCGAGCGGAACGGGGGCCGCGAGCGCAGCGGCGCCCGCCTCCACCCAGGCGCGTCCCAGGCGGGTCGAGTCGAGCCCGGCCTGAGCCAGCATCTGGGCGTACTGCTGCGACGGCGCCAGCGCCGGCCTGGGGCCCGGCTGGCCGCAGGCGGCGAGAGCGAACAGAACCACCAGCCACGACCGCATGCCGGGTGCGACCCGGGCGCGCGCGCGCCGTTCCGCCAGGGCACGCGCCAAACGCCTCGGGCCGCTTGCCCCAGCCCGCGCGACCGCCTAGCTTGCAGATAGCCGTTATCCGCACCCCGTGGCCGATCCTGCCCCGCCCCTCCGCCTGTCCGTCGCCGCGCTCGCCGAGAGGCTGGACGGCTTTGTGACCGACTACCTCAAGGACAAGAGCCCCGAGACGCGCGGCACCTACCGCCGCACGCTCAACGAGTTCGAGCGCTACCACGCCGCGCGCGTGGGGCGCCCCTCGACCGCGTTCCGGTTCGTCGAGAAGGACGTCGAGGCGTACAAACGCTACCTGATGGACGAGCGCGAGCTGAGCCAGGTCTCGGTCAGCACCTACCTGACGGCGCTCAGGCGGCTGTGCGACTACCTCGTCGCGCGCGGCGACCTGGCCGAGAACCCCGCGCGCGGCGTCAAGGGCAACCGCCGGCCGGGCACGCACACACGCGGCGTGCTGACCGAGAGCGACGTCGAGGCGCTGATGGCCTCCATCCCCCAGGTCACGTCCATCGGCCGCCGCGACCGCGCGATCGTGTCGCTGATGGTGTTCGGCGGGCTGAGCGAGGTCGAGCTGGTGCGCGCCGACGTCGGCGACCTCGACCGGACGCTGATGGGCACGTTCCTGCGCGTCCAGGGCAAAGGCCGCCAGTCCAAGGACGAGACGGTCACGCTTGACGCGCCCGCGCTGGACCCTCTCGAGATCTACCTCATGGAGCGCGACGCGGCCGGAGCGGAGGCGCCCCTCTTCGTGAGCCACGGCCACCGCTCGGCCGGCACGCGGCTCAACACGCGCTCGGTGCGGGGCCGCGTCAACGGCTACCTGCGCGCGGCCAAGATCAAGCGGCGCGGCATCAGCCCGCACAGCCTGACGCACACGGCGTCGCTGATCTGGCTCAACTCCGGGATGCCCGTCGAGGAGGTCCGCCGGCGGATGCGGCACGGGACGCTCGAGACGACCATGATCTCGTTCCGCAAGCAGGGCCTGCTCAAGCCGGGCGCCGGCGAGGAGTAGCGCGCCGCGGCGGCCGGGTGCCCGCCTCGGTAGCGGGGCCGGCAGCCTCGGTCCAGTCTGGCGCGAGGCCGAGGCGGGCGGAGTCGGCCGTTCGAAGTCTTGTATCCTCTATCAGTAGATCAGCTCGAAGCCGGTTGCGTCGAACGCTCCCTCCACGAACAGCACCTCGCCGTCCTCGATCACGCGACCGTCGGCGTCGAGCGGCTTGGCCTCGATGGAGAACCGGCCTCGGGTTCGGGTTCGGCCCCGGTCCACGATCTCGATCTGGCCGCCGACGGCCAGGTAGGTCGGGCCGTCCGCACCGGCCTGGTACGAGGCGAAGTACGGGCCTTGCGCGTCCGGCCTGAAAGCGAACGTTCCTTCGACCGGCCCGGTCTGCCTCTGCCGTGTCGTGCAGTTGTCGGTGATAAAGAAGCGGCCAGCCTCGGACTGAAGGTGGAACGACGCGCAGTTGCCGAGGGCAAACCCGGCGGTGCCCTCGACGGAGGCAGTCAAGGCACCAGAGAGCGAGGCGCTAAACTGCCCGGACTCGACCTCGATTCCCGAGGTGTCGCACCCGGCGACGGCGAGGGCGGTCAGGAGGAGGACGGCGCGCATGGGCGGAGGGGGCGTGTGCCAGACGGTACGGACCTCACACCCAGAGCGCTGCACCGCGACTCCGCCCACCTCGGCAACCCTCTGGGACCCAGGGTGCCAGCTGGCGCCGTCGCTCGACCGAGGCGGGGCTAGCGGGCCTCGGCCGTGGCGACGGTCAGCGTCGGGTCGACGGGAGCCTCGGCCTCCAGCGCCTTGGGCGTGAGCGCGGTCGCGAACACGAAGCGGTCGCCGATGCGGACGCCCGCCGTCGGCTGCTGCTCGGGGTCCACTACGTGAACTTCGTGGCGCGTGCCGTCCAGGTCGAGGGCCACGATCCCCCAGCCGGCCCACACGCACATGGAGGTGTCGGGGCACCGGCTGTCGGTGACGACGGACACAAAGGTGACCGCGATGCCGTCCACGACGGCGGAGTCGCCGAGCGACAGCGTCGCCTGGTCGGTTACCACAAGCTCCGACGTCGCGGTTTCGCGTGTGGAGTCGCAGCCGGCGGTGACCAGCAGGGCCAGGAGGAGGAGGGCGCGCATGGTGGCAGCGGGGGTGTGGAGATAGGTACGGACCGCGGCCCCGAGATGCTGCACCACCGATCCGTCTCCACGCGCTCCGCGCCCACCGCCCAGCGCCCGCCGGCTAGCTTGGCCGCCTCCATCTGCACGATTCCTATGGCCCTCGTCGCCATCGTCGGCCGCCCCAACGTGGGCAAGTCGACCCTGTTCAACCGGCTCACCGAGGAGCGCAAGGCCATCGTCGACGACCAGCCGGGCGTCACGCGCGACCGCCTGTTCGGCCAGGTCGAGTGGACCGGCCGCACCTTCGACCTGGTCGACACCGGCGGGCTGGTGCCGCGCTCGGCCGAGCGCTTCGACGCCGCCATCCGCGAGCAGGTCGAGCTGACGCTCGACGAGGCCGACGTGATCCTGTTCGTGGTCGACACCGTGACCGGCATCGCCGACCTCGACACCGAGGTCGCGGGGCGCTTGCGCCGCGCCGAGCAGCCCGTGATCGTGGTCGCCAACAAGGCCGACAACGCCGCCCGCTCCATCGAGGCGTCCGAGTTCTGGTCGCTCGGCTTCGAGCAGATGTTCCCCTTGAGCGCCATCAACGGCACCGGCACGGGCGACTTCTTGGACGCCGTCGTGGCGGCCCTGCCGGACGACCCCGAGGACGACCCCGAGGACACCGCGCCGCGCATCGCGTTTCTGGGCCGCCCCAACGTGGGCAAGTCGTCGCTGGCCAACAAGCTGCTCGGCCGCACGCGCTCGATCGTGACCGAGGTGGCCGGCACCACGCGCGACGCCGTCGACGCGCGCATGATGGTGGGCCAAGGCGAGGACGCGCGCGAGGTCGTGCTGGTCGATACGGCCGGGCTGCGCCGCAAGGCCAAGGTCAAGGAAAACGTCGAGTTCTACTCGGCGCTGCGCACCGAGCTGGCGCTGCAGTCGTGCGACGTGGCGTGCGTGCTGATCGACGCCGAGCGCGGGCTGGAGTCCCAGGACGCGCGCGTGCTGCGCGAGGCCGAGCAGCTCAAAAAGGGCATGCTGATCGTGGTCAACAAGTGGGACCTGGTGTCCGACAAGGAGACCAACACGGCGCGCGACGTCGAGCGCGCGATGCGCGACAAGCTGGGGCTGCTGGACTTTGTGCCGGTGGTGTTCGTGTCGGCGCTGACCGGCCAGCGCGCCGACAAGGTGCTCACCGAGGCGCTCGCCGTCTTCGACGAGCGCCGCAAGCGCGTCCCGACGCCCGAGTTGAACGAGGTGCTGGAGAAGGCCGTCCGCCGCCAGCCGCCGCCGACGTACCGCAACAACTACGTCAAGATCAACTACGCGAGCCAGGTGCGCGACGAGCCGCCCGTGTTCGCGTTCTTCTGCAACCAGCCCGAAGGCGTCAAGGAGAGCTACCGGCGCTACCTCGAGAACCGGCTGCGCGAGGCATTCGGGTTCGAGGGCGTGCCGCTGACGCTGAGCTTCCGGCGCAAGTAGCCGGCCCCGCCCGCCTCGGTGGCGCCCATCTCGGTGGCGCCCGCCTCGGTGGCGTCACCGAGGCGGTCAGGGTGCCCCACGCGCCGAGGCCCCGCGCGCCGAGGCGCCGCCCCCCGAAGCGCCGCGCGCCGGGAGCGCCTGGGCGACGGCGGCCAGCCCCAGCGCGACCGCGGCCACGACCGCGA
Source organism: Rubricoccaceae bacterium (assembly GCA_963757585.1). Taxonomy (GTDB): domain Bacteria; phylum Bacteroidota; class Rhodothermia; order Rhodothermales; family Rubricoccaceae; genus Rubrivirga. Next base: position 555,089 of record CAVWRT010000005.1, on the reverse strand, counting down.
AGCCGGTTCGGTAGCCCACCTCCGGCACGGCCGCCGAGGCGGCCAGGCCCGCCAGCACCGCCGCCCCGACCAGCTGGCCGACGCTGATGAACACCGTCGACAGGCCCTGGGCCACCGTCCGCTCGTCCTCGCTGGACTCGCTGAGCAGGATGTAGCTCAGCGACGAGCCCAGAATCCCCGACAGCCCCAGCCCCAGCACGACCGTCCCGGCCACGTGGAGCCCCAGGCCGGGCCCGGCGGCCACGACGCCCATGCCCGCCGCCGCCAGCAGCGCCGCCACCGTCACGACGGGCCGCGGCCCGACCCGGTCCAGCAGCCGCCCCGACACCGGCGACCCCACGGCGACGCCCAGCACGAGTGGCAGCAGCAGGTACGACGCCGTCGACCGGTCGACGCCGAAGGCGGCCACGGCGTAGGCCGAGAGCAGCACGAACGTCGCCTCGATCAGCCCCGCGCCGACGGCGAGCGCGCACGCCACCTGGACCGGCCGCCGAGCGATCAGCGCCGGGCGGATCAGCGGCGCCACCGCTCGGCGCTCGACCACGACCAGGACGGGCACCAAGGCCAGCGCCACCAGCAGCGGCCCGCCCACCTCGGGCTGGGCCAGGCTGGCCGCCAGGGCCGAGGTGTCGAGCCCACTCAGCCCGACCACCAGCAGCACCAAGAGCGCCGTCAGCACGCCCACGCCGGCCGCGTCGAACGGGCGCGGGTGCGGCTCCCGGCTTTCCGGGACCGTCCGCGCGCTCACCACGAACACGAAGGCCGCCAGCGGCAGCGACAGCGCGAACAGCCAGCGCCAACTCGCCAGCGCCAGCACGATGCCGCCCAGCGCCGGCCCTACCAAAAACGCGACTCCGAACACCGCGCCGAGCAGCCCCACCGCTCGGCCCCGCGTCTCGGGCGGGTAGGCGTCCCCGATCACCGCCGAGGCGACCGGGAAGATGCCCGACGCCCCGAGCCCCTGGATCACGCGCCCGACCAGCAAGACGCCGAACGACGGCGCCGCCACCACGACGGCCGTCCCCAGCGCAAACACGGCGATGTCGGCGAGGTAGACGCGGCGCCGGCCCAAGCGGTCGGCCAGGGCGGCCATGATGGGCAGCCCGGCCAGGTTGGCGAGCACGAACGCGGTAAACGTCCAGGCGACGGCCTGCTCGTCGAGTCCGAACGCCTGCCGCAGCGCCGGAAGCGCCGGGCCGACGATGGCGATGTCGAGGGCGGCCAGCAAGGTGCCCAAGAACAGGACGCCCAGCAGGCGGCGAGGCGGGGTCGGGTCGGTCATGCGTCCAGGCTCGGCACGGGCGGCCTCCGGGACCGCGAAGCCTGGCCGAGAATGGTGTGGGCTCCGAGTGCGCCGCGCCCGGCTTTGACCAAGGGCACGAAGACGCACGGAGACCAGCCCGGCGTCGGTTCCGTAACCCAACGCGGCCTACCACTCGGCGCAGCGCAGGCCCAGCGCAGCGCGAGCCCGGGACAGCGCGGGCCCGGGACAGCGCGGGCCCGGGACAGTGCGGGCCCGGGACAGTGCGGGAGCGCCAGCGTGCGTGCAGCGCGTCTGTCGTGCGGAGAGGACGTGTCGCCTCCGCCAGCGGCCCGGCTCCGGGTGCGTGACGGGAGCGCCACGAGAGGGCTCGGCATCGCCCTGCGCCAGACGCCACCCTGGGTGGGCTCGCTAGGCCACCTCCGACTGCGCCCGGATCGCCTGCTCGATGGTCGTGGCCAGTTCTTGGGCGGAGACCGGCTTGGTCAGGTAGGCGTCACAGCCAGCCGCCATGCCCAGGTCGCGGTCCCCCTTCATGGCATTCGCCGTCAGCATCACGATCGCGGGCGGCGGGTGCGGGCCGGGGTCGGCGCGGATGTGGCGCGTCGCCTCCAGCCCGTCCATCACGGGCATCATGATGTCCATCAGCACCACGTCGTAACGGTTGGTGCGGACGGCCATGACGCCCTTGCGGCCGTTGTCCACGACGGTCGGTCGGTAGCCTAGGCGCAGGAGCGTCATCCGAGTCACCTTTTGCATCACCGGGTCGTCCTCGACGAGCAGGACGCTGGCCGAGGGCAGCATCGAGTCCATGTCCATCATCTTCGAGCGACTCGGGCGGTCGGGTACGTCCGCCTCGGGTACGTCCACCTGGGGCGCGCCCGTCTCGGGCGCGCTCGGCGGCAGCGGCACGGATGAGGGGCCGGCGGGGACCGTCGGGGCGGAGTCGGGTTCAGCCGAGGTGGAGTCAGTCACGGGAGTGGTGGGGCCGGGTGCAGGGGGGACGGAGTCGGTCACGGGAGACGTCGAGGTGGGCGGTGTCGCCGAGGAATCGGCGCGGGTGGCCAGCGTGGGCCACGCCTCGGGCGGGACAGGCGCGTCGGCGTCCACGGCGACGGTAAAGCGGAACACCGACCCGCCGCCGGGCGCCGACTCGGCGGTCAGCTCGCCGCCCATCATGGTCACCAGGCGCCGGCAGATGGTCAGCCCGAGGCCGGTCCCGCCGTGCGTGCGCGCGGTCGAGGCGTCGGCCTGAGCGAACGGCTCGAAGACCGCGTCCAGACGCTCCGGCGCGATCCCGACGCCCGTGTCCTGGACCGAGAACGCCAGCCCGGTCGTGCCGTCGGGCTCGACGTGGACCTGGACCGATCCCTCGTCGGTGAACTTGACCGCGTTCGTGAGCAGGTTGGCGAGCACCTGCCGCACCCGGACCGCGTCGCCCGCGATGACGGCCGGGACGGCGGCGTCGACCGTCCCCGACAGCACCAACTCTTTGGTGCGCGCCTGCTGCGCCACGACGGCCAGCGAGTCCTGGATGGCCTGGCGGAGGTCGTAGGGCTGGCTCTCGATCTCCAGCATGCCCGCGTCCATCTTGGACAGGTCGAGCACATCGTTGACCACGCGCAGGAGCGTGTCGCTGGAGGTGCGGATGGTGTCGACAAAGTCGCGCTGCTCGGTGTCGAGGTCGGTGTCGAGCAGGAGCGCCGTCATGCCCGTCACGCCGCTCATCAGCGTGCGGACCTCGTGGCTGGTGGTGGCCAGGACCTCGCCGCCGGCGCGCGCGGCGGCCTCGGCAGCGCGGCGGGCGTCGTCGAGGCGGGCGCGGTCGGCGCGCTGGGCCGTGACGTCGCGCGACATCGCGACCAGTCCCACGACGTCGCCGGTGCGGCCCCGGACAGGGATCCGAGTCGTCAGGCGGATGCCCTCGCCCACGGCCTCCTCGCCCACGGCGGGCGTTCCGCCGCGCATCGCGTCGTCGGCCGCCTGCCAGTCGGCGGGCGAGAGCGCCTCCGTCGTGGCGCCGTCGCCCTGGCTGACCTCGCGCACGCTGGCGCGGTTGCGGAACAGCACCCGGCCGGAGCGGCCGACGGCGAAGACGGGGTCGGGCAGCGCGTCCAGCACCGCGCGCAGCGTGCGGCGGCGGGCGTCCACCTCGACGGCGTCCACCTCGGGCTGGGGGCTGGCGAGCGAGACGGCAAACAGCGGCGGCTCCGAGCCGGCGACGGCGCTCACGCGGACCGCGACGCGCGCCTCGGCGCCGTCGGCCTGGATCACGACGCGCTCGTGCGCCGGGTCGGCGGAGTCGTCCGCGGGGCCCGCCGCGCCGGACCCCGCGGTGGTGCGTCCGTCGCTGGCTACGTGCCCGAGGTGGGCCAGGTGGCCGGCGCGGTGGTCGGGCGCCAGCACGGCCTCGGCCAGGCTCGCGCCCGGGGCGAGATCGAACTGCTCGCGCGCGCGTCGGTTGGCGGCCTGGATGCAGTCGCGGGCGTCCACCAGGACGGTCGGCTCGGGCATCAGGTCCAGCACGCTGTCGGGGAGCCCGGTGCCGCCCGTCTCGGGACGGCCCCACGCCTGCTGGAGCCGCTGCCGGATGCGCGAGAGGGCGCCCTCTGCCATCGCCGTCGCAGAGGTCTCGTCGCGGCGTAGAGTAGGCATGGGCGTGGTGCGAGCGGAGGGGATGGGGTTTCGCCCGGATCCTCTCTCCTGTTAAGCCACGACCTGCTTTTCTCGACGTGGCGCAGCGCTCCAGCGCGTCAGTCCGGCATCTCCGCACGCGCGACAGGGAACGCGACCGACCGGTCTCCCCAGGACAGCACCAGCGCCGCGCCGTCGGCGGCGAAGGCCCACGTCAGTCCGTCCACCCGCGTGTCGAGGCGGACCGGGCGGGCGTCGGCCGTGGCGAGGTCGTCGGCCGGGTCGTACTCGTCGGTCAGGTGCGCGCCCAGGCTGCGGCTGACGTGCAGCGTCCAGGGCGCGTCCGCGCGCGGCGTCACGAACAGGCTGGCGGCGCCAGGCCCGACCGTCGTGCCGCCGATGACGAGCGGAACGGTCGTGACGAGCTCGGTCGCGCGGTGCGCGCCGGCGGCCCAGACGGCGTCCCAGGCTACGAGCCCGCCCCACAGCACGCGGTCGCGGGCGTAGGGCTTGCCGTGCACCACGGACACGTAGCCGCCGTCGGCGTAGCGCAGCCCGGCGCGGCCGACGCCCGAGCCGGGCGGCGGCGCGGCCTCGTCGACGCGCAAGCCGGTCACGACGAACGTCTCGGCCACGCCCACCTCGGCACCGCCCGCCTCGGCGACGCGGTCGGCCGAGCCACCGAGGCGGGCGTGGTCGTGCTGGGCGCTCGCCGCGCTGGCCACGAGCACCACAAGCGGCACGAGCAAGGATCTAGTCACGGGGATGTTGGAGGTCGCGGGCGCGGACGTTGTGCTCCCAACGCATGGCGCCCTCGGCGTCGTACGTGCGCATGGTCAGCGTGCGGTCGGTGCGCGGTCCGGTGACGGTCAGCGTGCCGAAGTTGCGGTCGCCAGCCACCAGCGTGCCCGGCACTCGCAACGGGTTGTCGCGCTCGGGCGAGTCGCCGCGCAGGGCGAACGTCGAGGCGCCGGCGGTCAGCGGGCTCGACGTGAACTCGTAGATCGGGTACGCGCCCGGGCGGTCCAGCCTGAGCAGCTCGGTGTGGTGGCGGTCGCCGGAGACGAACACGACGCCCTCGACGCGGCGCTCGGCGATCTCGTCCAAGAGCATCTGGCGCTCGCCGGGCGCAATCGCCGCGAACGTCTCGAAGACCGGGACGGGGTTCAGGAACTGGCCGCCGACGGCGATCACCTTGAAGGGCGCCCGGCTGCCGGTAAGCGCGTCGAGCAGCCACTGGCGCTGCTCGGCGCCCAGGATCGTCCGCTCGTCGTCGGGCGCGCGGTTGGGCGCGCGGTGGTAGCGGTCGTCGAGCATAAAGAACTCGACGTCGGCCCACTGGAAGTGCGTGAACACACCCGGCACGCCGGGCAGCCCGCGCGTGGCGGCGGGCCAGTAGCGCGTGAACGTGTCGAGCGTGGCGCCCTTGAGGACGTACGAGCGGTCGGAGTCGTTGGGCCCGAAGTCGTGGTCGTCCCAGGTCGCGTAGTGCGCCGCCGACGCCAGCAGGGGCTGGAGGGTGGGCTCGGCGCGGCTGCGGCGGAAGCGGTACTCGATGCCCGCCGGGTCCCACCAGTCGACCTCGCGCAGATAGGTGTTGTCGCCCAGCCACAGCATCAGGTCCGGGTCGAGGTCGCGGATGCGGTTGAAGATGGCAGTCGAGCCGCCGTAGCCGTCGCCGGGCCGGTCGTAGGGCGGGTCGTTGTCGTAGTAGCACGAGCCGATGGCCGCCGTGAACGCCGGCGGGTCGGTGCGCCACTGCCACAGCGGCTGGGTGGTAAAGCGGGCGGGGTAGGAGAACGACACCGGGGCCCCGCCGACCGCCACCTGGTACGTGTAGGTCGTGCCCGGCTCCAACTCCGCCAGGCGCGCCGTCGCGATGCCGTCGGCGCCCGCCGTCACGAGCGCCGACGCTACCTGCTGGGGCGCGGCGCCGGCGGCGTCGGGCGCGAACACGTCGATCTGTACGTCGGCCGGGCCGTCGGTCTGGAGCCACAGCGTGGCGCCGCGGTGCGTGACGTCGGCCAGCATGGGCCCCGAGACCAGGGCCGCCGCGCCCGCCTCGGTGGGTCGCTCGGCCAGCCCGGCACGCGCCAGCCCCGCCTGGACGGCGCGCTCGATGGCCGCCTGCCCCGACGGCGTGCCCGCCGCGACGCCCACCGCGGGCGCGCACCCCGACGCTGCAAAAAGGGAGACGAGCGCAAACGCGAGAACGCGGCGGGTAAGCAGAAGCGGAGACATGGTGCGAGATGTGACGGGCCGCAAGATCGGTCCGAACCGAGCGGATGCCGCCTCCGCCGTGTGATCAAACCGCAGGTCGAGGCGCGCTGGGTGCGGCCGCCCTACCGCCGCCACCCTGCGCCGGTCCCCGAGGCGGGCTGGGTGGCGAGGCCAGCCCCGCACGCGGACGCGTCCAGGCAGCCTGGGCGCTTGTCGCCTTGCGGCGAGGCGGCGGACTGGCGCGGCGTCGGTGCAAAGCCTGCCCTCCGTACCCTGCGTCTCTCGGAGGCCTGTCCCTCGCCCGGCGAGGAGCCTCCGCGAACGCCCTTGACGCACCCCGCCCTCGGGTCTATTCTCCCCGAAGTGTAAGCGCTTCCACAGCCTGCCCACACGTGCCCGTCACGATCTACGACATCGCCGAGAGTGCCCACGTGTCCATCGCGACCGTGTCGCGCGTGTTCAACGGGCACGCGCGCGTCTCCGACACCACGCGGCAGCGCGTCGTGGAGGTCGCCGAGTCGCTGGGCTACCAGCCCCACGCGAGCGCCCAGAGCCTGGCGCGCCGCCAGACCGGGCTGCTCTCGGCCGTCGTCCCGATGATGACGTCGGCGTTCTTCATGGAGGTGCTCCGAGGCGTGCAGGACCGGCTGGACGCCAGCGACTACGACCTGCTGGTCTACGTCGGCCGCTCGCTGGCGAGCATGGAGACCCAGATCGGGCGCGCGGTCCAGCGCGGGCGCAGCGACGGCGTGCTGCTGGTCTCGACGGCGCTCACCGAGGCCCGGGCCGCCGCGCTCGCCGCGAGCGGGCGGCCCGTCGTGCTGGTGGACTCGTACCACCCCGCCTTCGACTCGGTCTCCATCGACAACCGCCGCGGCGGCGTGATCGCGACCGAGCACCTGGTCGCGCGCGGCCACACCCGGATCGCGCTCATCATGCCCATGGAGGAGTCCGGCCCGGCCCAGCGCCGCCGCGACGGCTACCGCGACGCCCTGCGCGCCGCCGGCCTGCCCGCCGACCCGGACTGCGTCGTGGTGGCCGACTGGGACCACGGCGACCACGGCTACACGCGCTACGCCGGCTACCGCGCCATGCAGGAGCTGCTGTCCCGCTTTGCCGAGCGCCCCGACGAGCGCCCCACGGCCGTGTTCGCCGCCGCCGACGTGATGGCCTTTGGCGCGCTGCGCGCCGCCGCCGAGGCCGGCCTGCACAGCCCCCGCGACCTGGACATGGTGGGCTTCGACGACGTCGAGTCGAGCGCCTACGCCGGCCTGACCACGCTGCGCCAGCCGATGGCCGAGATGGGCCGGCTGGCGACCGAGATGCTGGTCCGCCGGCTGGCCGCGCCTGGCGCGCCGGCCCAGCACACCGTGTTCGCCCCCAACCTGGTGGTCCGCCAGACGACGGGCGGCGCGACCGACGAGCTGGTATGACACGCCTCGCGCTCCTGCTCGCCGGCCTGGTCGGCCTCGGCGCGTGCGCCGAGCCGGCCGAGCCCAGCGCCGAGGTGGTGGCGGTCGTGGGCGACGGCGTGGTGACGCTCGACGAGGTGGCCGAAGCCTACGCCGAGTGGGTCGTGACGGCGGGCATCCCAGCGAGCGCCGCCGCGCTCGACGCGACCGTCGCCTCGCTCGTCAACCGCCGCCTGCTCATCCAGGAGGCGCTCGACGGCGGCGTCCGGGACACGCCCGGCTACCAAGCCGCCCAGCGCGACGCGCGCGACAAAGCCCTCATCGACCTCTACACGGCGACCGAGCGAGCCGCCGACCTTGCCGTGACCGACGCCGACCTGCGCGAGACGTTCGTCCAGATCAACACGGTCTACGACGCGCGCCACCTGTACGCCCGCGACCGCGCCACCGCCGACGCGCTCCGCCAGCGCCTGCTCGGCGGCGAGACCTTCGAGGCGCTCGCGCGCGAGACCTTCGCCGACTCCACCCTGGCCGCCTCGGGCGGGCGCCTGGGCGAGTTCGGGCACGACGACCTCGACCCCGCCTTCGAGGCCGCCGCCTTCCGCCTGCCCGTCGGGCAGGTCTCCGAGCCCGTCCGCACGGCCACCGGCTACTCGGTGATCCGGGTCGACGCCCGCGCCTCGAACCCGCTCCTGACCGAGAGCGACTTTGCCCGCAAGCAGGACGACATCCGCCGCTACGTGCGCAAGCGCAAGCGGATCGAGACGCGCTTCGCGCTCAGCCGCGCCGTCCGCGACGAGCTCGCGCCGCGCTTCGAGGCCGGCGCCTTCGAGCGCCTCAACGCGTTTGCGACCGGCGCCGCACCGGCTCTGGACGCCGAGGCCCTGGCCGACTGGCGCCGCACGCCGTTGGTCCGCTTTGCCTCCAGCCACCTGGACGGCGTCTGGACGGTCGGCGACGTCGAGGACCGCGCCGAGTCCATGACCGAGCGCCAGCGCGGCGCCGTCCAGGACGCCGCCACGCTGCGCGACTTTATCGAGGGCCTGCTGGTGCGCGACGAGCTGGTGGCGCGCGCCCAAGCGGCCGGGCTGGAGCGCGACCCGCGCGTCCGCCAGATCGTGACGCGCGCGCTGGACGACTGGGTGTTCGAGTCGGCCAAGCGCCGCCTGCGCTTCGACGGCGACATCCCGGAGGACTCGCTGCGCGCGCACTGGGCCGCCCGCACCGCCGACTTCGTGATGCCCGAGCGCGTCCGCGCTCGCGAGATCCTGGTCGCCACGCGCGCCCAAGCGGACGCCCTCCGCGACGAACTCGCCGCAGGCGCCGACTTTGCAGCGCTGGCGCGCGCGCGCTCCATCCGCTCGGGCGGCGCGACGTTTGGCGGCGACCTGGGGCCGGTGTCGCGCGCCCAGCTTGGCCGCCTGGCCGGGCCTGTCTTTGACGCCACCGCCGGCTCGCTGGTCGGGCCCGTCGAGGTGGCCGGTCGCTACGTGGTCGTGGAGCGCGGCGAGACCGTGCCGGCGCGGCCGATGACGTTTGCCGAGGCGCGGCCGCTCGTCCGCCAGGCGCTCGACGTGCCCTTTGCCCAGCGCCGCCTGGCCGCCGCGGTCTCCCGCCTGAGAGACCAGTACACCATCCGCGTCGACCGCGACGCCTTGGCTCCCCTCCTGGCCGTATCCGCCTCTTGACCATGCGCGTTCTCCTCGCCCTCGCCGCGCTCGCGGCGTGCCTGACTCCCTCCGCCTCGGCACAGACCACGGGCCAGCTGTCCGGCGTCGTCCGCGACGCCCGCACGGGCGAGACGCTGCCCGGCGCCGCCGTCCAGATCCAGGGCACGTCCCAGGGCGGCTCGACCAACCTGGACGGCGAGTACCGCATCATCGGCGTCCGCCCCGGCACCTACACGTTGGTTGCCAGCTACGTCGGGTACCGCACCGCGACGACCGAGAACGTGCGCGTCAACGTGGATCTGACCACGACGACGAACTTCGAGATGAACGACGACACGGTCCAGGGCGAGGAGGTGATCGTGACGGCGAGCGCCGAGCTGGTGCGCCGCGACCTGACCTCGTCTGAGTTCCGGGTCACCTCGGAGTCCATCGACGCGTTGCCGGTCCAGGAGATCGGCGACATCCTGAACACCCAGGCCGGCATCACGACCTCGGGCTCGGGCATCCACATCCGGGGCGGGCGCTCGTCCGAGGTGGCCTACTTCGTCGACGGCGTGCGCGTCACCGACGCCTACGACGGCTCGGTGTCCGTCCAGATCGAGAACCAGGGCATCGAGGAGCTGCAGATCATCGCCGGCACCTACAACGCCGAGTACGGCCAGGCCAACTCGGGCATCATCAACGTGGTCACCAAGGACCCGGGCACCGAGTTCGAGGGCAACGTCGAGCTGTTCAGCGGCACCTACGCCGTCGGCGGCTCGGGCGGCGCGGACGTGTTGCGCGGCGACAACACCGAGGCCTACCCGCTGCTGGCGGGCCTGCCGTACCTCGACGTGGACCCCTACTCCTACCTCAGCATCAACCCGGCGCAGTACGTCAACGGCCAGGCGTCGCTGTCGGGGCCCATCGTCGCCAACCGCTTCGGCTTTTTCGTGCTCGGCCGCTACTTCCGCAACGACGGCTGGCTCTACGGCGCGCGCAACTTCCAGATCGACGGCACGCCCGGCGACTCGGCGCTCGTGCCGATGAACGGGTTCGAGAAGGTCTCCGGCCAGGCGACGCTCAAGCTCAAGATGAACCAGAGCATGAACCTGTCGCTGACCTCGCTCGCCTCGATCTCGACCGGCGACGGCGGCAGCGACTACTTCGCGTTCCGCCAAAACCCCGACGGCATCCGCGGCTACCGCGACGAGGGGCTGACGGCCAACCTCCAGTTCACGCACACGCTGTCCAACCGCGCGTTCTACACGCTCAACGCCAGCACCTTCTACAAGCAAAACCGGACGGCGGCCTTCGACGACCCGCTCGACGAGCGCTACAACACGTTCCTGATCAGCCCGCCCGAGACCGTCACCGACGATCAAGGCGTCACGCGGCCCGTGTTGCAGGGTCCGGGCCGCTTCCTGCGCGGCGGCGTGGACCTGGGCCGCTTCCAGCGCCGCACCCGCAACGGCTCGCTCAAGGGCGACTTTACCTGGCAGGCGCTCGACGAGCACCTGGTCAAGATGGGCCTGGAGGTCCGCCAGGACGACATCTTCCTGGAGACCTACGCGCTGGTGCGCGGCGACGACAACGAGCTGGGCATCCCGGGCGTCGGGACCGACGACTTCCAGACCATCGACGGCGTCAAGCCGCTCACGTTCAGCGCCTACGTCCAGGACAAGGCCGAGTACGACTCGTTCGTGATCAACGCCGGGCTGCGGTTCGACTACTTCAACTCGAACGGCCAGATCCCCGCCGATCCCGAGGACCCCAACGCCTTCAACCCGCAAAAGCGGATCAACCGGTTCAACGACCTCGACGGCGACGGCGTGATCTCGGCCAGCGAGGAGACCGACGACAACCGGACGACGCTGGAGCAGCGCCAGGCCTACTTCTTCCAGGACGCCGACCCCAAGCTCCAGCTGTCGCCGCGCCTGGGCATCGCGTACCCGGTCACGTCTCAGGGCGTGATCCACTTTTCGTACGGCTACTTTTTCCAGATCCCGACCTACGACTTCCTGTTCTCGAACCCGGGCTACCGCGTCGGGACCTCGCCGGGCACGTACGGGCCCTACGGCAATGCCAACCTGGACCCGCAAAAGACGGTGATGTACGAGATCGGGCTGCAGCAAGGCGTCGGCCAGGACTTTCTGCTCGACGTGACCGGCTTCTACCGCGACATCGAGGACTGGGTCTCGGTCGGGTTTCCCATCGACGGCACGCTGCCGGGCATCGACTACCTGGTCTACGAGAACCTGGACTTCTCCAACGTGCGCGGCATCACGCTGGCGCTGTCCAAGCGCTTCAACGGCCGCTTCTCGTTCGACGTGGACTACACGTTCCAGGTGGCCGAGGGCAGCAACTCGGACCCCAACGACGCCATCGCGGCGCGGTCGGGCGCCGGCGCGCCGACGCTGCGCATCATCCCGCTCAACTGGGACCAGCGGCACACGTTGAACGCGAACATGTTCGTGGGCGGCGGAGGCTGGGGCGCCTCGGCGATCGGCCGCTTTGGAACGGGCTACCCGTTCACGCCCGTCGCCGACGACAGCGGCGACCCGATCGGCTCGCTGCCGGCCGTCCCGACGAACGCCAACCGCCGGCCCACGACGGCGTCCGTCGACCTGTACGCCTTCCGCGAGTTCTCCATCGGCCGCGCCCAGCCGCGCCTGTTCCTGCAGGTCTACAACCTGCTCGACACGCGCAACGCGAACAGCGTCTTCGGTGACACCGGCCGGCCTGGCGTGACGTTCCGCGGCGTCGACGCGGGCGACGACCCTGGTTTCTACGTCCGCCCCGACTTCTACTCTGAGCCTCGCCGGGTCCAACTCGGCCTTTCCGTCGGTTTCTAAATGACTCAGCTCTGCCTCTCCATGCGTTTCCTCCGTCTGGCCGCCGCCGCTGTCGTGGCGGTGGCCGCGATCGTACTCGCGGTCGCCGTGGGCACGGCGCGCGCCCAGGACTACGTGCCCAGCCAAGAGCGCGTGGACCTGTTCGAGCGCCGCCAGGCCGACCTCGACGGCAACGTGGTCCGCACGACGGTCTTCAACTACGGCCAGACCGGCCGCACCGGCGGCAACCAGCCCGACGAGATCCCCTACGAGTGGCCCAAGAACACGCGGCGCTACTACATCGCGCTGACGGGCCTGTTCGCGGGCGCCGAGGTAACGACGGAGGACGGCCAAACGACGTATCTCACCGACGTGCCGAGCTACCGCGAGGAGCCGTCGGCCGGCGAGACGCGGACCTGGAACTGGGCGCCCATCGCGGGCTACGTCAACCCGGCCGACGAGGACCTGGGCATCGCGCGCAGCGACCGCCCCGAGACCTGGCCGCCGTTCTGGCCCGACAAGCGCACCGACGCCACCGACCCCGGCTGGTCGGGCTCGTGGAGCGGCCTGTTCGGCAAGGACGTGTTCAACGCCGACGTCGAGGTGTTCTACAAGATGGGCGACGACCAGTACGACCGCAACCGCGTCACGCCCCAGCCGGACTACTACCCCGACGACACCGACCGCAGCCGTGCCGGCCTCGGTCTCGTTGTGGACACGCGCGTGCTGGCCTGGAGCCAGGTCCTGATCGACGACGCCGTGTTCATCCTGCACAAGGTCAAGAACGACGGCACCAAGGACCTGACCTCGGTCGGCGTGACGCTGTGGCTGGCCGACTTTGTGGGCGGCCAGAACGACGCCGACGACGACCAGCCGTTTTTCGACCTGCTCCTGGACACGGCCTTCCTGGTCGACGGCGACGGCCGCTCCTCCGACCTCGCCTTCTCGGGCGCCGAGGTGGGCGGGGCCATCGCGTTCTTCCTGGAGAGCCCCGGCAACGCCGTCGACCGGATCGACAACGACGGCGACGGCACGACCTCGCCGGAGGCGTCGGCGCTCAACCAGTTCGGCGTCTCGACCGGCGAGCCCGGAAGCCCGGTCATCACGCTGGCGCTGCTTGCGGGCGAGGGCGACCAAGCCGGCCGCGACGGCGAGCGGCTGCGCTACGACGGCATCGACAACAACCGCAACGGACTCGTCGACGAGGACTCGTCGCGCGCCGCGTTCGGCACCCAGGTGGGCGTCGGCTTCGCGGACTACATCGACAACGACAGCGACGGCGAGCCCGGCTCGCCCGTCGTGACGCAGGCCATGATCGACGCGGCGGCCGCCGACCCCTACGGCCGCTGGCCCGTCAACCCGGGGCCGGGCGAGCCGGTCTGGCTGATCGGCGTCGGCGCGGCGTACGGCGCGACGGACACGCCCGACCTGGGCAAGGGCTTCCGCGACAACATCGACAACGACGGCGACGCGCTCGGCGGCGCGCCACTGGACTACCTGTGGGAGCCCGGCAGCCCGGTCGTGACGCAGGACATGGTGAACGCGGCCGCGGCCGACGCGCCGTACTACCGCTACGCCGTGCCCGGCACCGACATCGTGCTCTACGACGTCAAAGCCGAGGACCTCGGCAGCCCCTACGCCGACGGCGTCGACAACGACGGCGACGGCGCGGTCGACGAGGGCATCGACGAGGGCATCGACGAGATGATCGACGAGCGCCGCGACGACGGCATCGACAACGACGGCGACTGGCGGGGGGCGCTGGACGACGTCGGCCGCGACGGCGCGCTCGGCACCGGCGACCGCGGCGAGGGCGACGGCCTGCCGACGACCGGCGCCGGCTTCGACCTGCCCGGCGAGTCCAACATCGACGTCACCGACGTCTCGGAGTCCGACCAGATCGGCATCACCAACGTGCGCCGCTTCCCCGCAGGCAGCATCGACTTCAACGCCGACGACGGGTACTTTTTCGACCGCTTCCTGGTGCCCGGCAAGTTCTCGCTGCTGGCGCCCGGCACCGGCACCAGCCGCGACACCGACCTGTTCGTGTCGTCGGGCCTGTTCCCGCTGCGCGCGGGCCAGACCGAGTCGGTGTCGTTCGCCGTGATCCTGGGCGACGTGGACTACGGCCGAGCCGCGACCGACGTCGAGGGCCGCTACCGCGACCTGCTCACCAAGCGCCAGGACGCCCTGGAGGCCTACGAGGCCGACTACCGCTTTGCTCAGGCGCCCATCTGCCCCAGCGTCCGGGCGGTCGCTCGCGACGGTGCGGTGACGCTCTACTGGGACGACGCGGCCGAGCAGTCGTTCGACACGTTCATCGCCGACCTGGCGCAGCCGGGCCTGGACCCGCGCGACTTCGAGGGCTACCGCGTCTACCGCTCGACCGATCCGGGCTTTCTGGACTCGCGCCAGATCACCGACGGCTTCGGCAACCTGAGCTTTCTGCGGCCCATCGCCCAGTTCGACAAGATTGACGCCTACGAGGGCTTCCACCCGACGGCGGTCAACGGGACGCAGTTCTACCTCGGCAACAACCTGCGCGACCCCGGCGAGGGCGGCGACGGGCTGGCGAACACGTTTACCGACTCGACGGCCGTCAACGGCATCCGCTACTACTACGCCGTGTCGAGCTACGACTTCGGCGCGGCCGCCATCGACATCTCGCCCTCGGAGTGCCCCATCTCGATCACCATCGGTCCGGACGGCTCGGTGACGCGCCTCGGTCGCAACGTGGTCGCGGTGACGCCGTCGCAGGCGGCGGCGGGGTACGCCCAGGACGAGGTCGCGATCGAGCAGGTCGCGGGGACCTCGGCCGGCCGCGTCTCCTACCAGATCGTGGACCCGACGGCGCTCCAGGACGGGCACCGCTACCGAGTCACGTTCCGGGACACGCTGCGGCTGGGCACGCTCAACGCGTCCGGCACGCGGCAGACCACGCCGGACACCGTGCGCACCCGGGACGTGACGCTGACCGACCTGACCGACGGCGAGGTGCTGTTCGCCAACAGCCAGGCGTGGCGCAGCGACGTGCTGGCCCCGATCACCGAGGGCTTCCAACTCGCGTTCGACTCGGTGCCGTTTACCTCGGTCGTGGAGGAGCAGACGCGCTGGGAGAGCGACGGCGTGCGCCGGCTTACCGCCTCCCGCTTCGTGAACAGCGGCGACAGTCCCGGGACCGCGTTCCCGGCCGACTACCGGGTCGTGGTTGGCCCGCCAGGGTCTGGCCAGTCCACGGCGTTCGCCATCCGCGACGGCGGTCTGCGAACCGTCCCGTCCAAGCCGACGAACGTCCGGATCTTCCGCCAGACGTTCCAGGACGGGCAGGCGGGCGAGGTCGAGGTGCCGTACGCGTTTCTGGACCGTGCGGGACCGGGTGGGCTCTACGTCGTCGGCTCGGCCGAGACCAACCTGTTCGACGCCAACCCCAACGCCCCGGGCGGCGGTCTCTCGGACCTGATCGTGATTCTGGAGGACATCGAGGGAGACCGCCAGGAGGGCCTGACGCCGACCTGGACGTTGGCCATCGCGGCCGGGCCGGACGCGCCGGGCCGCTTTCCCCAGGCCGGCGACGTCGGGCGGCTGGTGACGCGCAAGCCGTTCACCCGGGCCGACGCCTTCGAGTTTACCGTCTCGGGTCCCCGCCTCGACACCGAGGCGGCCCGGGCCAGCCTGGACCAGGTGCGCGTGGTGCCCAACCCGTACCGCGGCGCCAGCCGCTTCGAGGTGGCCAACCCGTTCCCGACCGGCCGGGGCGAGCGCCGCATCCGGTTCGTCAACCTGCCGCCTCGCGCGACCGTCCGCATCTTTACGCCGAGCGGCCGCCTGGTGCGGACGCTGCAGCGGGACGCGGGCACGAACGACCTGGTCACGCCCCAGATGCTGCTCGACGGCACGATCGACTGGGACCTGCTCAACGAGGACCGTCTCGAGGTCTCGTACGGGGTCTACTTCTACCACGTCGAGGCGCCCGGAGTGGGCGAAACGACAGGCACCCTCGCTCTCATCAAGTAGCCATGCCGATGTTCTCTCTCAGCGCCCTGGGCCCCGCCTGGGCTCGCGCAGGCGACGCTCTCCCGGGCTCCGGCGACGGGCCGCGACGGGCCCAGCGGCCGGGGCCGTCGTTCCGCAGCCGAGTCTGGGCCTGCCTGGCGCTCGTGGCCGCCCTCGTGCCCGCCTCGGTGGCCGCCCAGTCGGGGACGGCCGCGGCTGAGTTCCTCAACGTGCCCATCGGCGCCCGGGCGACCGCCATGGGCGGCGCCTTCGGCGCGACCGCCTCCGACGGGACCGCGCTCTACTGGAACCCGGCGGGCCTGGCCGGCCTCGGCAGCGCCACGGCCACGTTCGAGTACGCCCAGTGGTACGTCGGCGCCGACGTCAACTTCGCCTCGGTCGCCACCCCGACGCCGTTCGGCACGGTCGCCGTCGGGATCTCGGCACTGACCTACAACGACATGGACGTCATCACCGAGGTGGGCAACCGGCAGGAGCCGACGGGCGAGACGTTCACGGCGGGCTCGTACGCGATCTCGCTGGCCTACGCCCGGGCGCTGACCGACCGCTTCTCGATGGGCGGGACGGTCAAGGTGGTGCTGGAGCAGATCGCGGAGTCGGGCGCGACCGGCGTCGCCTTCGACATCGGCACCCTCTTCGAGACCCCCTTTCAGGGCATCCGCCTCGGGGCCGCGATCGCCAACTTCGGCTCCAAAATGTCGATCTCGGGCTCGGACCTCAACATCCCGTTCGACCCGGTCCCGGGCCAGAACGGCAACAACAACGCCGTGCCGGGCCGCCTCACGACCGACGCCTTCGACCTGCCCCTGACCATGCGCGTCGGGCTGGCGACCGAGCTGTACCAGCAGGCGGGCACGCGCGTGACGGTCGCCGTGGACGCGCTCTCGCCGTCGTCGGCGGGGCAGCACGTCAACGTCGGGGCCGAGGTGGGGCTGCTGGGCGACCTGGTCCAGCTCCGGGGCGGCGTCCAGGAGCTGTTCTTGGACGGCAGCACGCGGTCGTTCACGGTCGGCGCGGGCCTGCGCTACGGCTTCAGCCGCCTCGACATGTCGGCGGACTACGCGTTCGAGGCGGCCGAGTACTTCGACGGCGTCCACCGCCTGTCGGTCGGGCTGCGCTTCTAGCCAGACGGCTCTAACGGGACGGCGGGACGAGCGAGACGGCCGAACGAACCGGTGCGCGACGGGCGCCGCCTGGCCCGCCGCCGCCTGCCCCGTCGCTGCCTGGCCCCCGGCTCCGCCCGCCTCGGCGCCGAGGCGGCCAGGGCTAGACGCCCAGCGCGTCCGGGTCGAGGCCCGGCCCAGGCCGCGCGCCAGCCCCGCCGGCCGAGGCGGGCGGAGCCGGTGCGAGCGCGCCTCTCGTGCCTGAGGCGGATGGCACCGGGACAAGCGAGCGGAAGGGCTTTTCCAGGACGTAGGGCTTTTTTTTGTCCCCCCGGCCGTGGCCCTTTGATCTGACTGCGAAAGCGCTTACACTACCTCGTCCCCGGACTCCCCCTGCGGCCTCCGGCCGACGCTCTCTTTACCAACACCCGGACGCACATGCGACCCTTTTCTACCCCTCTTCGCTGGCTCGGCGTGCTGGCCTTGACGGCCTGCATCGCGACCCCGGCGCTCGCCCAGCGCAACGTGACGTTGCGCATGAACTCGGCGACCATGCCGGACACCGTCAAGGCCGACGCGTCGGCGGGCGTCGCTGTGCGCGGGTGCCTCGATGGTTGCACCGGCGACCAGAGCGCACTGCCCGGCGGTCAAACCATCGCCTGGAACGACAACACCACGCTCAAGCCTACCAACGACGGTGGCGACTACTGGACGATCGACTTTCAGATCCCCGACAATGAGAAGCTGAACTTCAAGTTCTACATCGATCAGTCGGAGACAGCCGGTGTCGGAGGCTGGGAGGAAGGCGGCAACCAGGAGATCGCGGCCGGCACCGGTGACGTGACGCTAGACCTGCACTACTTCGAGAAGGTCGCGGGCGACCAGGCCTACGACTGGCGGCCGTTCGCGGCCGCCGGCGACTCGATCGCGGTTTGGTTCCGCGTCTACATGCTCACCGATCAGGCCCTCGACAAGGGCTACAGCCGGGACGACGACGCGCTCGTGGTGGGCGTTCGCGGCAACTTCGGCACGCTCGGCGCAACCGACAACGACGGCGCCATCACGGACTGGGGCTCCGGCAGCGACGACGACCAGATCGTGGCGCTCACCCGCGAGAGCGAGGAGGGCTCCAGGCCTGGATACGACCTGTTCTCGGGTGTCGTGCGATACCCCGCCAGCGCGGCCTCCGCGGCCGACAACCCCACCTACAAGTTCTACTTCCGCGACGCCAACTCGACGGGAGACGGCGGCTACGAAAGCGCCGACAACCGCAGCTTCACGCTCCCGGACGCCGGGCGCGACACGACGCTGCACTGGGTCTACTACGGCAACTCCCCCGCGGCCGACGCGCCTGTCAACCAGAACGAGGTCACGCGCGAGGTCAGCTTCTCGGTCGACGTGACGCCGGTCAACTCGATTGGCCTGTTCACGACCTCCGACGACAAGATTCAGATCCGGGGCCAAGTCGTGATGACGGACTGGAGCGACTGTCAGGGCGGGGCCAACCCGACCGACGGCTGCGTCCTGACGCAGTCGGTCTCGGGAGACCTGATCTACAACTCGGACCAGAACATCACCGGCGAGGCGGGCGACGAGTTTCAGTACAAGTACTTCGTGGACTTCAACAACCCTGACGGCTCCCCCCAGTTCGACGACGGCACGGACAACGCAGACAACGAGTTGGTTCTGGGCTGGGAGGAGCCGCTCGACTACGGCGGTGCCAACCGCCGGCTGACCTTCTCCGGCGAGGATACCGTCCGCGAGACCGAGTTTTTCAACTCGATCCGAGACGGCAACCTCATCCCGAGCGGCGAGACCGTGGACGTCCAGTTCACCGTCGACATGAGCGGCGCGGCAGCGTTCGGCTCGCGCGCGTTCAACCCGGCGACGGACTCGGTGACGGTTGTGTTCGAGGACCCGATCTGGCTCTTTACCCAGGGCTACGACCTGACCTTCGAGGATGGAGGCTTGGTGCAGTTTGGTTCCAACCGGGGCATCGCAGGCTTCAAGCTCTCCGACCCCGATGGGGACCTGGTGTACACGGGCAGCCTCACGGTGAACGGCCCGACCTACAACGCCATCGGCTACCACTACGCCTTTGGTGGGACCAGCGCCACTGGCCTCTACGAGGAGGGCACGCGCTCGGACGGTGCCTTTGGCCGCCGTCGCTACCGCTACATCACCGACACCTCGAACGCGACGTTCGAGTTCGGCCGGGACGTGTTCCGGCCCAACAACAGCGACCTGCCCTCGGGCATCGAGGTGTCGCTGCTGCCCTGGGAGGTGAACCCGACCGGGCCGTTCGTGGCCGGTGACTGGCCCGCATCGGTGCGCAACGGCTACGACGACACCGGCAACCTGGCCACGTCGACGCCGACCGGCCCGGCCAGCGACGCGCTGTCGCTCGGCAACGTGTACCCGAACCCGACGACGGGGACGGCGCGCGTGGTGGTCTCGGGCCGCGCCGACGCCCGCGTCTCGGTGCGCGTCTACGACGTGACCGGCCGCGTGGTCGCGACGGTCGCTGAGGACGCCGCCATCGACGGCCGCCCGCTCGAGTTCGACGTCTCGGGGCTGGCCTCGGGCCTGTACCTGGTCCGCGCCGACTCCGAGGCGGGCGTGGCGACGCAGCGGCTCACGGTCGTCCGCTAGACCGACGCACGGCCCGAGGCGGCGGCAACACGCCGGCCTCGGGCGCGAAGTGGCCGCACCTGCGGCTCCGCGCCGGTCGCCCGAAACGGCGGCCGGCGTTTTTCTTGACTCCCTTGGCCATGTCTCTCCGCACCCTCGCCGCCTTGGCGGCTCTCCTGCTCGCCGCGCCCGCCGGCGCCCAGTCGGTCGACGTCACGTTCCGGTTCCTGCCCGACCTGGAGACGCCCGCCATCTCGCCGGTCGTGCGCGCGTTCGTGCCGGGCTCGTTCAACGACTGGGGGCCGAACAGCAGCGGCGTGATCCAGACCGGCGCGCCCAGCCAGGCGAGCTACGTCGCCCAACTCAACGAGTACCGCTACACGACGGCGTTGCAGGTCGGCGGTGGGCCCGTCGCATCCACCGAGGCGGGCCAGGGCAACGGCTACCCCTACAAGATCCACGTCCACGAGAACAGCGCCGGCACGGAGTGGACGTGGTACACCGACCCGCTGGGGACCGAGACGGCTGGCGGCGACAACAACTCGGTCGTGCGCGTGACCGACCCGATGGTGTTTCAGATCGCGCGCGAGCAGAACGGCACCCCCATGGTCCGGGCCGTCTCGGCGGGCGTGTTCGGGACCGCGGACGTGGACGCGGCGTCGGTCTCGTTCACCGTCAACGAGACCACCTACACGACGGGCATCACCGACACCGGCGACGGCGTCTTCCGGTTGGAGCTGCCCACGCCGGTCGCGCCCGGCGCGTTCGTCCGCGTCCAGGCGACGGACGCCCAGGGCCGCACCGCGAGCGGCCAAGTCGGCCAGATCCCGCCGACCGTGACCGACGCGCCCGTCCCGGATGGCCTGCAGGACGGCATCACCTACAACGACACCGACCCGACGCGCGCCTGGCTGGTGCTGCGCGCGCCCGGCAAGCAGTACGTCTACGCGCTCGGCGGCTTCAACGGCTGGACCGCCGACGACGACGCGCTGATGTTCCGTGACGCGACCGACCCGCTCGGCACGCGCTGGTGGATCGAGCTGACCGGCCTGACGCCCGGCACCGAGATCCCGTTCTACTACTGGGTGGACGGCCAGATTCGGGTCGCCGATCCGTACACGACGCGCGTCTACTACCCCGGCGAGACCGGCTACCCCGCCGGCGCCCAGGAGCACGCGGTCGGCGTGCTGACTCCGGGCGCCTCGGCGTTCCCGTGGACCGACGCGGGCTTCCAGGCGCCGCCGCGCGAGGAGCTGGTGATCTACGAGCTGCTGCTGCGCGACTTTCTGCGCGCCCACAGCTTCACCGCGCTCACCGACACGCTCGACTACCTGGACCGCCTGGGCGTCAACGCCATCGAGCTGATGCCCGTGAGCGAGTTCGACGGCGACGAGTCGTGGGGCTACAACCCGGCCTTCCACCTGGCGCTCGACAAGTATTACGGCACGCCCGACGAACTCAAGGCCTTCGTCGACGCCGCGCACGCACGCGGCATCGCGGTGATTCTGGACGTGGTGTACAACCACGCGACGGGCCAGAGCCCGCTCATCCGGCTTGACAACCAGGGCGACTTCGGCGACCCCACCGCCACCAACCCCTGGGCCAACGTCTCGGCGCGGCACCCCTTCAACGTCTTCAACGACCTCAACCACGAGAGCCCGCTGACCCAGCTCTGGCTCGACCAGGCCAATCGGTTCTGGATGGACGAGTACCACATCGACGGCTACCGCTTCGACTTGTCGAAGGGCATGACCCAGACGTGCGTGGGCGGCGTGCCGTGCACCGACGCCAACTTCTCGACCTACAACTCGGCCCGCATCCGGATCCTGACGCGCATGGCGGACGCGCTCTGGGCCGAGCACCCGGACGCCATCGTGATTCTGGAGCACTTTGCCGAGCCGCGCGAGGAGCGCGAACTGGCGGCGTTCGGGACGGACCGCGGCCTGCCCGGCATGGCGCTGTGGGCCAACATGAACGAGGCCTACCTGGAGTCGGCGATGGGCTACCTCGGCAGCAACTCGTCGTTGACGCGCGCCTACCCGCCCAGCAACGGGTACCCGATTGGCGGCCAGGTGGCCTACATGGAGAGCCACGACGAGCAGTGGATGATGTACAAGCTGCGGGCCTTCGGCAACCAGGCCGGGGACTACTCGACGCGCGAGCTGGCGACGGCGCTCGACCGCCGCAAGCTGGCGACGGTCTTTTTCCTGACCGTCCCGGGCGCCAAGATGCTGTGGCAGTTCGGCGAGGTCGGCTTTGGAGGCGGGCCGGGCGAGTGCCTGGAGCCCAACAACGACTGCCCGACGGGCACGCCGGGACGCGTCGCCAACAAGCCCATCCGCTGGGACTACTGGCAGGACGTGGCGCCCTTCGCCAACGGCTCGGTCCTGCCCGTGACGCGCGAGACTCAGGACGACCGCGCGCGCCGCCAGAAGACCTACCAGCTGACCGCCGCCGTGCTCGACCTGCGCCAGCGCTACGCCGTGTTCGGCTCAGAAGCCGACTTCGACAGCCGCCTCGGGGCCGTTGCGGACCGCTGGATCAAGCTGTCGCTCCCAGGCGCCCCGGCCGGCCAGCCCACCGAGGTGGTCATCGTCGGCAACTTTGGCGTGACCGAGACGGCCGTGGCGCCGGGCTTTCCGGCCGCCGGGACGTGGCACGAGGTGTTCTCGGGCGACGAGCTGACGGTCAGCGACACCGGCGCCGGGCTAGCGCTGCGTCCGGGCGAGTACCGCATCTACACCGACGTGCAGGTCGCGACCCCGGACGGCGACCTCGGCGCCGTCGCGGACCAAGCCGAGCCCGACAGCCGGTTCCCCGAGGGCCTGGTGTCGGTCTTCCCCAACCCCACCGCCGGCCGCGCCACGGCTCGCATCGAGGTGTACACCGCGCGCCGCGTCACGCTCGAGGTCTACGACGCGCTGGGCCGCCGCGTGGCGACGCTGGCCGACCGCGAGTTTGCTCCGGGACGTCACACCATCGGCTTCGACACGTCGGCGCTGCCGGCGGGTGTGTACCTGGTGCGCTGGGGCTGGAACACGATTCCCGTGACGGTGACCCGGTAGCTCCCCATGCGCGCTCCCTCCGCCTCGGGCCGTCCTCCCTCCGCCTCGGGCGTTTGGCGCGGAGATGCGCCAGCCGGGCGCCTCTGCAGGCTCCTGACACTGGTGGCGCTGGCGAGCGGGGCTGCCTCGGCCCAGACGGGTGCCGAGGCGGGCCCGCCGCCAGACTGGGCGGCCGACGCGGTCTGGTACCAGATCTTCCCCGAGCGCTTCGCCAACGGCGACCCGTCGAACGACCCGACGCGCGCCTCGCTGGAAACCCCCGACGCCGTCGGGGAGGGCTGGGCCGTCACGCCGTGGACCGCCGACTGGTACGCGCGCGCCGACTGGGAAGCCGAGCGCGGGCCCGACTTCTACGACGACGGCGTGTTCGACCGGCGCCTGGGCGGAGACCTGCAGGGCGTGCTCGACCGCGTTCCCTACCTCGACTCGCTCGGGGTGACGGCGGTCTACGTCAACCCCGTCTTCTGGGCCGCCTCGCTGCACAAGTACGACGCGACCAGCTTCCACCACATCGACCCGCACTTCGGGCCCGACCCGGACGGCGACCTCGCCCTCATCGCGACCGAGGTGGGCGGAGACCCGGCGACCTGGACCTGGACGAGCGCCGACCGTCTGTTCCTGGACGTCGTCCGCGCGTTCCACGAGCGCGGCATCCGGGTCGTGATCGACGGCGTGTTCAACCACACCGGCACGCGGTTCTGGGCCTTCGAGGACGTCCGCGACAAGCAGCAGGCGAGCCGCTACGCCGGCTGGTACGAGGTCACGGCCTGGGACGACCCGGCCACGCCCGCCTCGGAGTTCGACTGGACCGGGTGGTGGGGCTACAAGCCGCTCGCCGTGCTGGCCAACAACGCCGACGGGACGAGCCTGCACCCCGGCGTCGCCGCGCACGTCTGGGACGCGACGCGACGCTGGATGGACCCCGACGCCGACGGCGACCCGTCCGACGGCATCGACGGCTGGCGCCTCGACGTGGCGGGCGAGGTGCCCGACGGCTTCTGGCGAGCCTGGACGGCCAAGGTGCGCGACCTCAACCCGGACGCGATCACAATCGCCGAGGAGTGGGGCGACGCGGCGGACTACCTGGCACGCACCGGCTTCGCGTCCGCGATGAACTACCACGCACTCGCGATCCCGCTCGACCGCTTCGCCTACGACGGGGTACTCGACGCGGAGGCGTTCGCCGCCCAGGTCACCGAGCGTTTCGCCGCCCATCCCGCCGCCACGCGTCCGGCGCTGATGAACGTGCTGGCCGGCCACGACACCGACCGGCTGGCGTCGATGATCGTCAACGGCGACCTCGGTGCCGGGTACGACCGCCAGGCGGGCCCGCGCGACACGACGGCCTACCTCGTCCGCGCGCCGAGGCGGGCGGAGCGCCAGCTGCAGCGCGCCGTGGTGACGCTGCAGGCCGCGATGCCGGGCGCCCCGCTCGTCTACTACGGCGACGAGGCCGGCATGTGGGGCGCCGACGACCCCGACGACCGCAAGCCGATGGTCTGGCCCGACCTGGCCTACGACGACGAGGCCCACGCACCGCGAGGCCTGACGCGCGCGCCCGACCCGGTCGCCTTCGACCACGACCTGTTCGCGTTCTACCGCTCGGCCATCGCCCTGCGGCGCGCAGACGCCACGCTGCGCCGAGGCGACGTGTCGGTCGCCGCCGCCAGCGGTCGCGCCGTCGCCTTCGAGCGGACGCACCGCGGCGAGCGCCGGCTGGTGGCTTTCAACGCCGGCGACGAGCTCGCCTTCCTCCCGCTAGGCGAGCGCGCGTCCCAGCCCTGGACGCCCGTCTTCGTGTCGCGCGACGACGCCGGGCGCATCCCCTCGCTCGTGGTCTACATCGACGACGACCGCGCCACGTACGGCCTGCACGTCCCCCCTCGCACGACCGTGATTTACCGCCCGGCTGCGGCCACCGACGTCCGCCCGGGCGGGCTGGACGAGTAAAATGCGGAACGCCTCAGCGACCCCAGGCCGCCGGCGCCTACGGGTCTCGACCGCCGGCTGCGCGCCCGCCACTCCGCCCGCCTCGGGCCCGAGGCGGGCCGGCGCGCGCGAGACCGCCAGTCACCCCTCAGCCGTCGTACCCTTCGCCATGCCGATGCGCCTCGCCGCTGCCCTCTCCGTCCTGCTGGCCGTCACGGCCGGTGGCTGCGGCACCGCGTCGGGCCCGCCGCCGCCAGGCCAACCGGTCGTGGTCCAGATCTGGCACCAGAAGGACGCCGCCGAGCGCGCGTTCCTGGAGGACTGGGTGGCCGCCTACAACGCGCGCCAGGACAGCATCACCGTCGAGACGCTCTACAAAGAGACCGAGGAGCTGCGCAACCACTACGTGTTCGCCGCCATCGGCGACCGCGGCCCCGACCTGATCTTCGGCCCGGCCGACAACGTGGGCACGCTCGGCATCACCGAGACGATTCGGCCGCTCGACGACTTGGTGGACCCGGCGTTTTTGGCCGGCTTCTCCGACGACGGCCGCGTCGTGTACGACGGCAAGCTCTACGGGCTCGCCGACCAGATCGGCAACCACCTGACGTTCGTGTACAACCCGCGGCTGCTGGCCGCGCCGCCCCAGACCCTGGCCGAGTTGGCCCGCCTCGGCAGCACGCTGACCCGGGACACCGACGGCGACGGCGACCCCGACCAGTACGCGCTCGTCTGGAACTACACCGAGCCCTTTTTCTTCATCCCCTTCCTGACCTCGTTCGGCGGCTGGGTGATGGACGACGCCGGCAACCCGACGCTCGACACGCCCGAGACCGTCGCCGCCATCCAGTACGTCCTGGACCTGCGCGACCGCTACAACGTGATCCCTCGCGAGGCCGACTACGAGACCGCCAAGGCCCTGTTCCGCGACGACCTCGCCGCCTCCACCATCGACGGGCCGTGGTCGTGGGCCGGCTTCCGCGACTCGGGCGTGGACGTCCAGCTCGCGCCCCTTCCGGTCAACGAGGTGACGGGCCTGCGCGCCCAGCCGATGGCCGCGGCCAAGGCCTACTCGCTCAACCCGTCCGTGCCGGGCTGGAAGCTGCCCGCCGTGCTCGGCGTGCTGCGCCTGCTCACCGACGACGCCATTCAGGCCGACATGGCGCGCCAGCTGGCAACCATCCCGGTGCGCACCGCCGTCCGCGAGTCGGACGTGATGGCGTCCAGCGACGCGCTCACCCAGAGCCTGGCCCAGATCGAGTTTTCGCGACCCATGCCGACCGCGCCCCAGATGCGCCAGATCTGGGACGCCATGCGCGGCCCCTACCAGCTGGTCATGAACGGCCAGGTCTCGGCTGAAGAAGGCGCCCGCCTGATGCAAGAGCAGGCCGAGAAGCGCATCGCCGACACGTTCCTGAACTAGCACGGCCACCCGGGCGCGCCCACGACTCCCCCCACCCGCTCCATGCTGAACGCCCCGACCGACGCGATGGGTGTCGAGCTTGCCGCTCGCGAAATGGACAACGCGCCCCGGCGCTGGTTCACCGAGCCGACGCGGCACCGCGTGTTCCTGGCCGCGCTCCTGGTGCCGACGGCACTCGTGGTGCTGGCCGTCGTTGCGTTCCCGTTCGCCTACAACGTGGCGATCTCGTTCAGCAACATGAACATTTACACGTTGCGGGACTGGCACCTGATCGGCCTCGACCAGTACGTGGCCGTCTTTGCGGAGCCGGCGTTCTGGAGCGTCTTCGTCAAGACCATCATCTGGACCGTGGTGAACGTCGTGTTCCACGTCGGGCTGGGCGTGTTTCTGGCCGTGATCCTGCACCAGACGTTTATCAAGGGCAAGAGCGCGTGGCGCGTGCTCCTGATCCTGCCCTGGGCCGTGCCGCAGTACATCACCGCGCTGACGTGGCGCGGGATGTTCAACTTCGAGTTCGGCGCGGTGAACCTCTTGGTCGAGTCGATGGGCGGAAGCGCGATCTCGTGGCTGAGCGACCCGGTGACGGCGTTTATCGCGGCCATCATGGCCAACATCTGGCTGGGCTTCCCCTTTATGATGGTGATCGCGCTCGGCGGCCTGCAGTCGATCCCCAAAGAGCTCTACGAAGCCGCCGAGGTGGACGGGGCCAGCGCCTGGACCCAGTTCCGCACGATCACGGCGCCGCTCCTCAGGCCGGTCATGATCCCGGCGATCACGCTGGGCACGATTTGG
Source organism: Rubricoccaceae bacterium (assembly GCA_963757585.1). Classification (GTDB taxonomy): domain Bacteria; phylum Bacteroidota; class Rhodothermia; order Rhodothermales; family Rubricoccaceae; genus Rubrivirga. The sequence continues at coordinate 528,122 of CAVWRT010000005.1, read as the reverse complement.
ACGTTCAACAACATCAACGTGGTCTGGCTGATCTCGAACGGCGGCGAGCCAAACGACCAGACGCACATCTTGGTGAGCTACGTCTACGAGGCGGCCTTCTCGATGTACCGCTTTGGCTGGGCAGCGGCGCTGTCGATGGTCATCTTCGCGGTCCTGTTCATCTTTACCCAGGCGTTCCTGAACCGAACGAACGCCACCGAGTCGGTGTACTAGCCCCGCCCGCCTCGGTGCCGAGGCGGACCGGCGCGCGACCCGGCCACACCCGGTCGTTCGTCGAGCGCATTCTCTTCCCCCCGCCGAGGCGGGGACCGCGCCAGCGAAGGCGTAGCCACCCATCCCGTCCCCCGCCCGCGTGCTCTGTCCCGGATCTGCCCCTCGTCCCAGCCCGCGCCGCGGCACGGCGCGCCGGGATGCCTGCCGCCTCGCCCGCTTGGTGGCCCTGGCGGGCGTGATCGTTGCGGCGTCGGGGTGCGGCGAGGAGGCGCCCGAAAGCGTGCTGGCGAGCGAGGGTCCCGAGAGCCTGGTCGCGCTGGCCGTCGAGGTGGACGCGCCCGAGCCCGGCGACTCGCTCGGCGTCGTGCGGTCCACGTTCCTGGCCGACGCCGCCGGCGCGGTCTGGTACGACGCCCTGGCCGCGCCGGGCCGCGACCCGGCGATGGGCCTGGCCGTGGGCCAGACCATCGCGCTGCACAGCTGGCGCTGGTGGTCCGACGCCGACTCGGTCGCGCTGGGGCCCCAGGACCGCCTGCGCGGCATCGCCCGGCCCGACGTCGCCGTGCGCTCCTACATGGAGCGCGACACGTCGGGCTTCGTCGCCCGGATCCTCGGCCAGATCCAGGGCCAGCGGCCGGCGCGTCTGAGCGAGCGCGTCACGATCCTGGACGGCACCGGCGACGGCCAGGCCGCCCTGCTGATCGAGGTGGCCGACTCCGTCGGCACGATCGGCTTCCGGCCCATCCGCAGCGAGCGCCGCGCGGCGGGCGACTACCGCATCCAAAACGTGGGCGGCACGCTGGCGTTCGCCGCCGCCGGCGCGATCCCGACCGACTCGACGGTCGTGCCCACGGGCCCGATCTGGACGGCTGTCGCCGGCGACGGGGTCCGCTCGACCTCGGCGGCGGCCGACGTGCCCGAGGGCGGGCGCGACCAGGCGTTCCGCTTGGGCGAGGTGACCGTCGAGTCGCCCGGCGCCGTCGCCGTTGCGACCGGCGCGACGGCGGCCCAAGCGGCCTCGAACGCGCGCGCGGCGCTCGCCAACGGCGCCCAGCGCCGCCAAGCCCGGAGCGAGCGCTTGGCCGCCGTCGTCAACGACATCGTGTTCGAGACCGACGACGCGACCATGAACGCGGCCTACCGATGGGCCATGCTGTCGCTGGAGTCGCTCGTGGCTCGGGACTCGGGGCGCGTCACCATCCTGCCCGGCTTGCCGACCGCCGAGCCCACCTCGTTCCCGTCGTCGGCCTGGGTCATCGACGCGCTCCTCGACACCGGGCAGTGGGAGACCGCGCGCGCGCTGCTGACCACGACCGGCGACGCCCAGCGCTTCGACCGCCGGATGGACTTGTTGGGCCGCGCGCCCGACCTGGTCCGCCTGGGCGACCGCGACGACGTGTTCGCGACCGCCGACGGCACGCCGCTGTTCCTAAAGGCCGCCGGCGACTACGTCCGCGTGACCGGCGACCGGGGGCTGGTGCAGGGCGGGCCCAACTTCTGGTTCAAGACCGTCTTCGCGCTCCGTGGCATCTACGAGCCCGACAGCCGCAACGGCAGCGCGATGGACTCGCTCGGGCACCTGGTCGCGACCGATCGCCGGGGGACGTGGCTCGAAGGCGACCCCGAGCTGGGTGGCATCCGCCGCCGCGGCGCCATCGCGGAGGGACAGGGCGCGCTCTACGGCGCGCTGGCGACGGCCACCCAGTTTGCCCGCATCATGGGCGTCTCCCAGCGCTCGTCGGCGACGTGGTACGCCGACACGTCGCGCGTGCTGGTGCGCCAGTTCCAGCGCGAGTTCGTGCAGGACGGCGTCGTCCGCGACGGGCTGAGTGCGACCTCGACGCGGCCCGGCGGTCTGCTGGCGCTGGCGCTGATGGACGGCATGCCCGCCGAGACGCGCGGCCAGCTGGCACGCGCGCTGTCGGAGCAGCTCGTGTTCCCGTACGGCGTCGCGTCGCTGGTGCAGTCCGACTCCGTGTTCCACCCCTACCTGGAGTCGCCGGAGTTCTACACGCCCGAGTCAGCGCGCGCGAACGGCGCCGTCTGGACCTGGCTGACCGGCCCGGTCGCTCGGCTGATGGCCGAGACCGGCGGCGGCGCCCCGGCCGCGACGCTCGTGGACGGGCTGGCGCGGCAGCTGCTCGACGCCGGCGTGGTGGGCGCGATTCCCGAGTTGGTCGCGGGCCACCCCCGCGACGGCGACCAAGCGCCCGAGGTGGGCGGAGTCCCGGTCCAGCCCTGGAGCATCGCTGGCTTTCTCGACGCCAGCATCGAGGGGCTGGTCGGCGCGACGTACGCCGCCTCGGACACGCTCGTGATGACCCCGCGCCTGCCCCAGGCCTGGGGCGAGACGACCGTGCGGATGCGGATGGGCGACGGCGCGGTCGTGGTCACCATGGCCAACGACGGCACGGCGGCCGAGGTCACGCCCCAGGGCGCGCTGCCGGCGGGCGCGACGCTGGTGTGGCAGGCCGCCGGACGGCGCGTGGCCGTGCCGCTGGCGGTCGCCCTGGGCGACACGGCGTTTGCCGCGCGCCCGGCGTTCGAGTTGGCGGTCGCGCCCGACGGCGCGACCGTCGACGGCGACGCGGTGCCCTCGGCCTCGTACTCCGGGCCAGGCGGCACCTGGGACGGCTTCGCGTTCGCCGAGCCTCGGCTGCGCGACGAGTACCCCGTGATGCGCGCCGTCGCCAACCAGCGCCAGCTGAGCGACAGCCAGATCCTGCGCGCCGGCTCCGGTGGCGGGGTCGCCATGACCCAGACCGACCCCGGCGGTGACGACTGGGGCGCGACGAGCACGTTCGTCTATCCCGAAGGCGTCACGCCGGGCGTGCTCGACGCGAGCTACCTCGAAGTCACCCGGGACGACTCCACGACGTTCTTCCGCGCCGAGTTCTCCGCGCTCGCGGACCCGACCCAGACCATCGTCGCCTTTGCCATCGACACCGAGGAAGGCGGCGCCGAGACCGTCGAGTTCGGCGCTGACTACGACTTCCCAGACGACGGCGGCTACGAGTACTTGGTGATCGTCGGCGACGGACTGCTGGTGCAGGACGCCGGCGGCCGCGAGCTGGGCCGGCTCACCTCGGGCTCGGCGTTCGACCCCGCCGGCGGCACGCTGGAGTTCGCGCTTCCGGGCTTTGTGGTGCCGCGCCTGAGCCGCGCCCGCGTGACGATGCTGGTGGGCGCGCTGGAGCCCGGCGGCGTCGGCACGTTCCGCCGCGTCGAGCGCGAGGCGTCGCCCGACACAGGCGGAGGCCGCGTCGACAACCGCTCGCCCAACGTCTACGACGTCGTCGTGGGCTCCATCCGCTAAGCGATGGCACACGGCCCTGCCCGCCTCGGCCCCTCGCTCGACCCCGCCCCCGAGGCGGGCGCACCCGCTGCTCCATGAAGGCTCTCCTGTCCCGTTTTGGCTCGTACGGCGTGTTGGCGCTGTTCGTGTTTATCTCGGTCTACCCGATCTCACGCATCCTGACAATCTCGCTGCGGCCGAGCGACCAGCTGCTGTCGCGGTCGCTCGCCCTGATCCCGAGCGGGGCCTCGTTCGAGAACTACCGCGTGCTCCTGACCGAGACCCCGTTTCTGCGCTGGCTCGGCAACAGCCTGCTGGTGTCGCTTGTGGTGACCATCACCGGCGTCGCCCTCGCCTCGACGGCCGGCTACGCGCTCTCGCGCCACCGCTTCAAGGGGCGCAAGGCCGCGCTCTCGGGCATCCTGGTCACCCAGATGTTTCCGGCGACGATGCTGCTGCTGCCGTTGTACATCGTGCTGATCGAGCTGGGGCTGATCAACTCCTACATCGGCATCGTGATCATCTACTCGGCGACGGCGCTGCCGTTTTGCGTCTGGCAGATGAAGGGCTACTACGACACCATCCCGGCGAGCCTGGAGGAGGCCGCGCGGATCGACGGCGCCGGGCCGTGGCAGGCGTTCTACAAGGTGATCCTGCCGCTGGCGGCGCCCGCCTTGGTGATCACGGCGCTGTTCTCGTTTATGAGCGCCTGGAACGAGTATGTCGTGGCGGCGGTCGTGCTCCAAGACACCGAGATGTTTACGATGCCGGTCGGGCTCAAGACCTTCCAGGGCTCGATGTCGACGCAGTGGGGGCTGTACGCCGCGGGGTCCCTGCTGGTCTCGGTCCCGGTGATCGCCCTGTTCCTGGTGCTCAGCCGCTACCTGATCTCGGGCCTGACGCTGGGCGCGGTCAAAGGCTGACCCGGCCCGCCTCGGGCCCGAGGCGGGCGGCGCTGGCTGCCGAGACGCCTCGCGTCGAGCGGCGCGTGGGGGGGCCGGCCGTCTGGGCGCGCCGGCCGGAGCAAGCGGGGCGCGCGTCGGGCGGGGGCCGGCGCGGTGCGCACCAAGGTGGCTGGCAGCGGGAGCGCTTCTGCTGCGTCAAGAGAGAGGCAAGATCGCGTACGCGCCGGGCTTGGTAACACGATTACGGGGGCGTTGCCTCTACGTTGGGTCTGGGCTCGCCCCGTCCCGGTCTCCCCGCCACCCGCTTCCCAACCCATGCGCCTCCGCTTCTTGCTCGCCGTCCTGGCCCCCCTCCTCCTCGCCGCCGGCGCTCACGCCCAGGGCGTGACCACGTCGGGCCTGAGCGGGTTCGTGTTCGACGCCAGCGGCGAGCCCGTCGAGGGCGCCACCGTCATCGCCGTCCACCAGCCGTCCGGGACGCGCTACGGGACCTCGGCGCGCGCCGGCGGCGCCTACGTGCTCCCCAACCTGCGCATCGGCGGGCCCTACACCGTCACCGCCTCGTTCCTCGGGTTCCAGGACGCCGTCGAGATCGACGTCTCGCTCCAACTCGGCCAGACGTTCCGGCTCGACCTGACGATCGCCGAGAGCGACCTCGCCCTGGACGGCGTGACCGTCGAGGCGGACGCCGACGCCGTGCTGTCGAGCGACCGCACCGGCGCCTCGACGTTCATCGACCCCGCCGCCGTCGCCACGCTGCCGACCGTCAACCGCTCGACGCGCGACCTGACGCGGATCGACCCCCGCTCGGACGGCAACTTCTCGTTCGGCGGCCGCAACTGGCTCTACAACAACGTCACGCTCGACGGCTCGTACTTCAACAACGCCTTCGGCCTGGACGACCCCTCGCCGGGCGGGCAGGCGGGCGCCGAGCCGGTCCCGTACGACGCCATCGAGCAGGTCCAGGTCTCGATCGCCCCGTTCGACGTCCGCGAGAGCGGGTTCACGGGCGCCTCGATCAACCAGGTCACCAAGTCCGGCACGAACACCTTCCAGGGGACGGTCTACGCCTTCGGTCGCAACGAGAGCCTGGTCGGCAACACGGTCTCGGGCAACCCGGTGATCGCCAACCCCGACCTCGCGTTCAGCCAGATCGGCGCGGCGGCGGGCGGCCCCATCGTGGCCAACAAGCTGTTCTTCTACGTCAACGGCGAGCTGTCGCGGCGCGACGACCCCGGCACCAACTTCGTCGCCAACCGCGACGGGACGCTGGACTTCGGCGAGAGCCGGGTCCAGGCCAGCGACCTGGAGGCCATCTCGGCGCGCCTGGCGACCTACGGCTACGAGACCGGCGGCTTCGACGACTACGTCCGCGCGACGGACAACAACAAGTTGCTCGCCAAGCTCAACTGGAACATCAACGACACCAACGAGCTGTCGCTGCGCTACAACTACCTCGACGCCTTCCGCGACCTGACGGTCAACCCGGCCGCGATCTCGTTCGCGAACTCGGGCCGCGGGCCGAACGAGTCGAGCCTGCCGTTCGAGAACTCGGGCTACCGGATCAACAACGAGCTCAACTCGGTGGCGCTGGAGCTGAACTCGCGCTTCGGCATTCGCTCGAACCGGTTCTTCGCCAGCTACAGCCGCTTCCGCGACTTCCGCGAGCCCAAGTCGGCGCCGTTCCCCACGATTGAGATCGTCGAGGACGGCGTGACGTACGCGACGGCCGGCCACGAGCCCTTCTCGATCCGCAACATCCTGGACCAGGACGTGCTCCAGATCACGAACAACGTGACCATCCCGCTCGGCCAGCACATCGTGACGGGCGGCATCAACGGCGAGTACTTCTCGTTCTTCAACTCGTTCAACTTGTTCCGCCACGGCCTTTTCCAGCTGCCGTACTTCTTGGACTTCGAGGGCGACGGCATCCCCAACGGCTCGACGTTCTTCGGCGTCGACAACTTCTTGGCCGTCACCAACCCCGACCTCCCGCTCTGCGGACCGGGCACGGACCTGGGCGCCCAGGCGGGCGTCTCGTGCCGCCTGGACCTCAACGGCATGGTCACGCCCGAGTCGCTGGCGTTCAAGGGCGAGCGGATCGAGGTGGGCCAAGTCGGCGCCTACGTCCAGGACGAGTGGATCGTCTCGCCCCAGCTGAGCCTGACGCTGGGCCTGCGCGTGGACGTCCCGTTCTACCTCACCGACCCCGTCGCCAACCCGTTCTCGACGGGGCTCACGGCGCTCGACGAGGACGACCAGCCCGAGACCGTCGACCAAGCGGACCTGCCGGGCGCGACGCCGCTCTTCTCGCCCCGCTTCGGGTTCAACTACGCCTTGGGCGAGACCCGGGACACCCAGTTCCGCGGCGGCACGGGCATCTTCACCGGCCGCGTCCCGTTCGTCTGGATCGGCAACGTGGTCTCCAACCCGGGCGCCAACCCCAACCTGCCCGGCGCGGCGCCCTTCGCTTCGATCCCGGAGGAGTTGAGGACGAGCGACGAGGCGACGCTGCAGCAGTCGTTCGACCTCAACGCGATGGACGACGACTTCCGCTACCCCCAGGTCTGGACGACGAACCTGGCCGTGGACCAGCGCCTGCCGGGCGACGCCGTCCTGACGCTGGAGGGCATCTTCGGCAAGGACATCAACTCGATCTACCTGCGCAACGCCGACATCCCGGCGCCGGTGCGGACGCTGGCGGACGGCCGGCCCTACTTCGGCGGCGGCCAGCTCAACGTGGACGCCTTCGGCGGCAACGACGGCGGCATCTACGTGATCGACAACTCGTCGCAAGGCTACAACCTGTCGCTGACGGCCCAGCTCCGGAAGTCGTTCGGCAGCGCGGCCAGCCTGTCGGGCGCCTACGCCTACACCCAGGCCGAGAACCTGTTCTCGACGACGGAGATCGCGTCGGTCCTGTTCGGCTCCAACCCGGTCCAGGGCGACCCCAACCGGCCCGGGCTGGCGGCGGCCGAGTTCGGCCAGCCGCACCGCTTTATCGGGACGGCGCTGTTCCGCCAGGTGTGGAGCGAGAGCGCGGCGACCAGCGTCGGCCTGTTCGCAACCGTCGCCAAGGGCAACCAGTTTTTGTACGCCGGCGGCAACCGCTACTCGTTCACCTACTCGGGCGACGTCAACGGCGACGGCTCGGCGGGCAACGACCTGATCTACATCCCCCGTGACGCCAGCGAGATCCGGTTCTCGGAGGCCAACGGCGCCGGATCGGCGGCGGCGCAGTACGCGGCGCTCGACGCGTTCATCGAGCAGGACAGCTACCTGTCGGCCAACCGCGGCCAGATCGCCGAGCGCAACGGGGCCGTCAACCCATGGTACTCGAACGTCGACCTGCGCCTGCTCCAGGACTTGTCGTTCCTGGCGGGCGCCACCCGGAACACGCTGCAGCTGAGCCTGGACATCCAGAACGTGGCCAACCTGGTCTCGTCCGACTGGGGCGTCCGCAAGGTGGCGAACCCGGCGGCGCGGGCGCCGCTGACGCTGGTGGGCTTCGATGCCGACGGCGAGCCGCTGTTCAACTTTACCGGCCCGGCCGAGACGTTCGTCGACGACCCGAGCGAGTTTTCGCGCTGGCGCGCCCAGCTGGGCCTGCGCTACCGGTTCAACTAGCCGCGCCTCGCGTGGAATGCCCGCGACGGGCCCGCTGGCGTCTGCTGGCGGGCCCGTCGTCCGTTTCCCACTGAGACCGCCCGCCTCGGTAAGGCGCGCGAGCGTGCTCGCGTCGGACCGGCCCACGTCTGCCAGACGATGCCCGGACCGCCGCCCGACTTCTGGGACGCTCGCTACGCCGAGCCTGCGCTCGCCTACGGCGACGCCCCCAACGACTTTCTCGCCTCCGTGGCCGTCCGGCTTCCGCCCGGCGGGCGCGTGCTGTGTCTGGCCGAGGGACAGGGCCGCAACGCCGTCTTTCTGGCCGAGCGCGGGCATCACGTCACGGCCGTCGACCGGTCAGCGGTGGGACTGGAGCGCGCTCAGGCGCTGGCCGACCGTCGCGGTGTCGCGATCGAGACCGTCGCCGCGGACCTAGCGGACTACGACCTTGGGGAGCACCCGTGGGACGCCATCGTCTCCGTCTTTGCCCACACGTCCGCCGAGGTGCGCCGCCGGCTCCACCGGCGCGTGGTCGCGGCGTTGCGGCCGGGCGGCGCGTTCGTGCTGGAGGCCTACACGCCGGCCCAGACCGAGCGCGACACCGGCGGCCCGTCCGGCGCCCAGGCCATCGACATCACCATGACGGCCGCCGGGCTGGCGGACGAGCTCGACGGGCTCGACGCCGAGATCCTGGCCGAGACCGAGCGCGAGGTCGTGGAAGGCCCGTACCACAGCGGCGCGGCGGCGGTCGTCCAAATGCTGGCCTGGAAGCGGTAGGCTACCAGCGCGTCGGCGCCGGGAGCGCGCCCAACACCGCGAACGCAGCGTGGTAGACGGCTGAGGCGAGGTCGAGGACGGGCTGCCACACGCGCAGGTCCGGCTCGTCGCCCAACCCGTCGCGCACGTCCGAGAGGACGGAGCGTTGCACCAGCAGCTTGGCCGCCAGCAGGCCCCAGCCGTAGGGCAGGCCTGTGGCGAGGTGCAGAGCGGGAGCGCCCAGCCACAGCACCAGGTTCGACGTGTGGAACAGTCCCAGCGCTGCCAGCACGGTCGCCGGGTAGTGCGTGCCGGCGCTCGCGTGGCGCCGCTTCTGCCGCCAGAACGACCGCGCGTCGGGCGGAGCCGGCGAGGGCACGGCGGCCTTCGCCTCCCAGACGTAGCGGACCGGCGCGGCGCCGCGCCGGGCCACCTCCTGCACCAGCAGGTCGTCGTCGCCCGAGAGCGAGGCGGCCGAGTGAGCAAAGCCGCCCAGGGTGTGCAGCAGCGCGGCCGGGTACGACAGGTTGCGGCCGACCGCGTGCCAGGGCCGTCCCCAGCCGATGGCCGCCGCCGCCAGCACAGCCGTCTGGAGGGTTTCGTAGCGCACGAAACGGTTGAGCCCGCCGGGCTGCGGGAGGTAGGGGCCGTAGCCCACTAGAACGGGTTCAGCGGAGGCCTCTCCGCTCGGGCCCGCCCAGCGCGCCAGCGTCGCCAGCCAGTCGGGCCCGGGGCGGCCGTCAGCGTCGGTGAACGCCAGAAGCTCGTGAGTGGCCGCCTCGACGCCGCGTTCGAGCGCGTGCTTTTTGGGCGGCAGCCCGGCCGCTCGGGGCGCGCCGTCCCCGACCGTGACCAGCCGGATCGGGAGGTCGCCGCGCTGGCTCCGCTGGCGAACGACCTCGGCGGTGCCGTCGGTCGAGCGGTCGTCGACCACGATCACCTCGGCTGGCGGGTGCGTCTGGCGCGCCAGCGCGTCGAGCAACGCCGGCAGGCGCTCGGCCTCGTTGCGCGCCGCGACCACGACGCTGATGGGGCGCAGCTCGGCCTGCGGCTCGGCCTCGGCCTCCACGAGGGCGGCCTGGGCGCGCACCCGGCGCAGTCCCAGCGCAACGCCGGCCCAGGCGGCCAGTTGCACGGCGAAGGCGACGAGAACGACGGACACGGGGCGGTCGGGAGGGGCGAGGCAAGATCGGCTAGCTTGCAGCCTCCGCCCTCGCCATGCCCCCGACGCCCGACCGATTTCCCGGCCTGCCCCACATGGGCGCGTTCTGGACGGCGGCCAACCTGCTGAGCCTGTCGCGTGCCGTGCTGGTGGTCCCGATCGCCGGGCTCGTGTACCGAGGCGGGCCGGTCGGCTGGATGTTCGCCCTGATCGGGCTCGCGATCGCGACCGACTGGTTCGACGGCCGCGTGGCGCGCTGGAGCGACACCGTCAGCGAGTGGGGCAAGGTGCTCGACGCCACGGCCGACAAGCTGGCCGCGGCCGCCGTCACCGTCGCGCTGCTGACGCGCCCTGCCGAGGCCGGGCCCAATCTTCCGCTGTGGTTTGTCGCGCTCGCGATTGCGCGCGACGTCATGCTGGCGCTCGGCGGGCTGATCCAGACGCGGCGGCTGGGCCGGTTTACGTCGTCGCTGTGGAGCGGCAAGGTGGCCGTCGCGGCGCTCGCGGTCACCGTGGTGGCTGCGCTGCTGGCCGCGCCCGACGCCGTGATGGAGGCGCTCGTTGGGCTGACGGCCGCCGTGATGGCGTACTCGATCCTGAAGTATGGCCTCCGCTTTGTCGCCATCGTGCGGCACGGCCCGGAAGCGCTCGAGCCGGACGGGACCACGCTGCGCAGCAAGCACCAGCTGGTGCAGCGAGACCGGTAGCGTCAGGAGACAACCCTCAGGCCAATCCTCACCCTTTGTGAGGAGACTCCTGAGGGTGACAGGAGGTGCGACAGGGTAGTGTCGAGGAGTTGGCGTAACGTCCTGCCGCCGTCCCGCGCCACGCCCGCGGAATGGCGGCAGCCGTCTCCTCTCACCCCTTTTCCGCTGTGTCTCGTCCCCTCGTTGTCCTGTCCCACCTGCGGTGGGATTTCGTCTATCAACGCCCTCAGCACGTCCTGTCCCGGCTGGCCCAGTCGCGGCCTGTGACGGTGGTGGAGGAGCCCGTCCACGACGCCGAGGCCGAGCCCTACCTGGAGGCCATCGACGCGGCGCCCGGCATTACGGTCCTGCGCCCCCACACGCCGGTCGCGGAGCCCGGCTTCTCGGACGCCCAGAACCAGGTGATCGCGCCGCTGCTGCGCCGGTGGGCCGTCGAGACCGAGACGCTGGGCTCGTGCGACGGCTGGACGTACACGCCGCTCGCGACGCCGCTCTTCGACGCCTTCGAGCCGCAGACCATCGTCTACGACTGCATGGACGAGCTGTCGGCGTTCGACCACGCGCCGCCTCAGCTGCTGGCGCGCGAGCAGGAGCTGCTCGACCGCGCCGACCTGGTGTTTACCGGCGGCCCGAGCCTGTACCGCGCCAAGCGCGACCGCCACCGCGACGTGCATTGCTTCCCGTCGTCGGTCGACGCGGCGCACTTTGGGCAGGCCCGCCTCGGTAGCACGCTGGAGGAGCCCGGCGACCAGCGCGAGATCGCACGGCCGCGGCTGGGCTTTTTCGGCGTCATCGACGAGCGCCTGGACCTGGAGATCGTCGCCGCGCTGGCGTCCCGCCATCCCGAGTGGCAGATCGTGATGGTCGGGCCCGTCGTCAAGATCGACCCCGCGTCGCTGCCCCAGGCCCGCAACCTGCACTGGCTGGGCGGCAAGGACTACAGCGAGCTGCCGGCCTACCTGGCCGGGTGGGACGTGTGCCTGCTGCCGTTCGCGCGCAACCGCTCGACCGAGTTTATCAGCCCCACCAAGACGCTGGAGTACTTTGCCGCCGAGCGGCCCACGGTCTCGACGTCGATCACCGACGTGGCCGAGCCCTACGGCGAGATCGTGCGCCTGGGGGACGCCCCGCTCGACTTTGTCGCCGCCTGCGAGGCGGCCCTGGCCGCTCCCGAGGCGGACCGCGCCGCCCGGACCGAGGCCATGCGCGCGGTCCTGGCCGACACCTCGTGGCAGGCCACCGCCGCCGGCATGGCCGCCCTGATCGACGCCGCCGGCGCGCCCGCTGACTCGTCCCCTTCCACTTCCGCGCCTGTCCAGGCCGTTCCGACGCTCTCCTAGATGTTTGACCACCTGATTGTCGGCGCCGGGTTCGCCGGTTCTGTTTTGGCCGAGAGGCTCGCCACCCAGCTGGGCCGCCGCGTCCTGGTCGTCGACAAGCGCTCGCACATCGCAGGCAACGCCTACGACGAGTACAACGACGACGGGCTCCTGGTGCACCGCTACGGGCCCCACATCTTCCACACGAACTCGGAGCGCGTCTGGAACCACCTGTCCCAGTTTACCGCCTGGCGCCCCTACGAGCACCGCGTGCTCGCGTCGGTCGACGGCCAGCAGGTGCCCATCCCGATCAACCTCGACACGATCAACCGGCTCTACGGCTTGAAGCTGACGTCGTTCGAGGTCGAGGACTTTTTCCAGTCCGTCGCCGAGCCGCGCGACCAGGTGGTGACGAGCGAGGACGTGGTCGTGGGCCGCGTGGGCCAGGAGCTCTACAAGAAGTTTTTCCGGGGCTACACCCGCAAGCAGTGGGGCCTGGACCCGTCGGAGCTGGACGCGAGCGTGACCAGCCGCGTGCCCACACGGACCAACCGCGACGACCGCTACTTTACCGACAGCTACCAGGCGATGCCGCTGCACGGCTACACCCGGATGTTTGAGCGGATGCTGGACCACCCCAACATCAGCGTGCTGCTGAACACGGACTACCGCGACATCCGCGACGTCATCCCGCACGACCACCTGATCTTTAGCGGGCCCGTCGACGAGTACTTCGACTTCCGCTTTGGCAAGCTGCCCTACCGGTCGCTGCACTTTGCGCACGAGACCCACAACACCGAGCGGTTCCAGGCCGCGCCGGTCGTCAACTTCCCCAACGAGCACGCCTACACGCGCTGCACGGAGTTTAAGTGGCTGACGGGCCAGGAGCACCCCAAGACGTCGGTCGTGTACGAGTACCCGCGCGCCGAGGGCGACCCGTACTACCCGATCCCGCGGCCGGAGAACGCCGAGCTGTACCGCAAGTACGCCGCCCTGGCGGACGCCACCGAGGAGGTCGATTTCGTGGGCCGGCTGGCGACCTACAAGTACTACAACATGGACCAGGTGACGGCGCAGGCCCTGAGCCTGTTCGACACGATCGCGGCGCGCGGCCAGGCCGGCCGGCCGCAGCCACGCCCGACGGGCGTCCGCAAGGCGACGCTGCCCGGCCCCGCCCAGCAGGCCGCCGCGACGCCTCCGGCGCCGGTGAACCTGGAGAACGGGACCGACCGCGTAGCGTCCAGCGGCGACGGCGCCTCGGTCGAGATTGATGCGTGAGCCTGGCCACCCCGGTCCGCCCGCCTCGGTCGCACCACCGAGGCGGGCGGAGTCGCCGTTTGCCTCGTTCTGGCAGGGCGGCTGGGAGTGCTCCAGCCACCGGCGCCTGGCCGACCGCCGCCGCGTGGACGTGATCGCGGCGACCCAGCACGACCGCTGGGCTGAGCCGGACTACCGCGCGCTCGCCGCGCTCGGCATCCGCACCGTCCGCGACGGGCTGCGGTGGCCGCTCGTGGAGCGCGCGCCCGGTCGCTACGACTGGGCCTCGTGGCAGGCCCAGCTCGACGCGGCGCGCGACACCGGCACCCAGGTGATCTGGGACCTGTGCCACTACGGCGTGCCGGACGACCTCGACGTGTGGCGGCCCGCCTTCGTGGACCGCTTCGCCGCGTTCGCGCGAGCGGCGGCCGTCCGCCATCGCGAGACCACCGACGCGGTTCCGTGGTGGTGCCCGGTCAACGAGATCTCGTTCTGGTCGTGGGCAGGCGGCGACCGCGGGCTGTTTCCGCCGTTCGCGCACGGCCGCAGCTTCGAGTTCAAGGTCCAGCTGGCTCGCGCCGGACTGGCCGCCGCCAGCGCCGTGCGCGAGGTCGACGCGAGGGCGCGGCTGCTGTGGGCCGAGCCGGTCGTGCACGTGGTGCCGATGAGCCCCGAGCAGGCGGCCGAGGCCGAGGGCTACCGGCAGGCCCAGTTTCAGGCGTTCGACCTGCTGGCGGGCCGGCTGTGGCCCCAGATCGGAGGCGCGCCCGACGTGCTGGACGTGGTGGGCCTGAACTACTACCCGCAAAACCAGTGGGAGCACCACGGCCACCCGCTGGCGCCCGACGACCCGCGGCGGCGCCCGCTCCGCGAGATGCTGGCGGAGGTGGCCGAGCGCTACGGCCGGCCGCTCGTGATCGCCGAGACCGGCGTCGAGCACGACGCGCGCCCCGCCTGGCTGGCCACGGTCGCCGCCGAGGTCGAGGCCGCCCGCCGCTCGGGCGTCCAGGTCGAGGGCCTGTGCTGGTACCCGATCGCCGACCACCCCGGCTGGGAGGACGACCGGCCCTGCCCCAACGGCCTGCTGGGACGCGCCCGCGACGACGGCTCGCGCCCGGTGCATCCCGCGCTCGCCGCCGAGCTGGCGCGCTGGCAGCGCCGCCTGCCGTGACCGCCACCACCCACCTCGGTGACGCCGCCCAGGGTGCCGGCCGCCCGTCCCAGGCGGCTCACCCGGTCCCCGCCCTCCGCGAAGCGCGTCACGTCGACCCGGCTCACACAGAGACCGCTCACCGGAGCCCCGAGGCGGACGTGCTCGCGCGCGCCCAGCCCGACCTGTTCGGCCCGTCGAGTCCCGCGCTCCGCATGTCGGTCATCGTCCCGGCCCGCGACGAGGCCGACCGGCTGCCCGTTCTGCTGGCCGCGCTCGACGCCCAGCGCGACGCTGGCGGCCGGCCGTTCCCAGCCGGCAGCGTCGAGGCCCTGGTGCTGGTCAACAACTCCACCGACGGCTCGGCCGAGATCGCTCGCGCCGTCGCGCCGCCGTGGGTTCGCGTCGCCGAGGTGACGCTGGGGCCCGCCGAGGCGCACGTCGGCCGCGCCCGCCAGCTGCTGATGGACGCCGCGTGCGCCCGGCTGCTGGCTGCGGGCCAGCCCGACGGCGTGATCTGCTCTACCGACGCCGACACGCGGCCCGCTCCCGACTGGCTGGCGATGACCGCCGCCGAGATGAGCGGCGTCGACGCCGTCGGAGGCCGCGCGCTGCTGCTGCCCGACGAGCGGGACGCGCTGGCGCCCGGCGTCCGCCGGTGGGCGTTGCTGGAGATTGCCTACCGCCGCGCCGTCGAGAGCCTCCGCGACCTGTACGCGCCCGAGCCGTGGGACCCCGCGCCGCGCCACCACCACCACTTCGGCGCCAGCCTGGCCGTCCGCGCCGGCGCCTACGCGGCCGTCGGCGGGCTGCCTCCGCGCGAGCGCTACGAGGACATCGCGCTCGTCCACGCCCTGTGGGCCGATGGGCGCCGCGTGCGCCACAGCGACCGCGTCAAGGTCTGGACCTCGGCCCGCACCGACGGCCGCGCGCGAGGCGGGCTGGCCGCCGACCTGGCGCGCTGGGCCGAGCACGCCGCACGCGGCACCGAGCCCACCGTCGAGCCGGCCGCCGCCGCCGAGCGCCGCCTGGCCCGCCTCGGCCTGGTGCTGGACACCCACCCCGAGCGGCCGGCGCCCACCGGCCTGCTCGACACGCCGCCGGCCCACGCCGGTGGCCAGCCCATCTCGCTCGCCATCGCCGACCTCAGGCGCCGCGCGGCGCACCTGGGCCGCCTCTCTCCCGCCGACCGCCTGCGCCACGCCCGCCGGCTCGCCATCTCCGCCATGCCCTCCTCCTCCGGCGACGGCCAGACCGCGCCCGCGGCTCTCGCGCCGCCCAGCCCCCTCGACGCGGCCACCGAGGTGGCGCGAGCCGCCGCCGCTCGCGCCGGCCACGCCGACCGTGCCCGGCACTTTCTCGACGCCGACCTGGACGCGCTCCGCGAGTCGGGGCTGCTGACCGCCGTGCTGCCCGAGCGGGACGGCGGCGCCGGGCTCGACGCGCCCGACCGCCTGCACGAGTTGCTGCTGGTCCTGGCGGAGGTCGGGCAGGGCAGCCTGCCGCTGGGCCGGCTCTACGAGGGCCACGTCGATGCCCTGCTGCGCGTCGGCCGCGACGGCACCGAGGCCCAGCGCGCCCGCCTGTTCGCCGACGCTCGCGCGGGGCACCTGTTTGCCGTCTGGAACACCGAGAGTCCCGCGAGCGGCGTCCGGCTGGCGCCGCGGGCGGGCGGGTTCGAGATGAGCGGCGCCAAAACGTTCGCGACCGGCTGCGCCGTCGTGACGCGCCCCCTGGTCACCGGGCGGATTGAAGGCGGAGGCTGGCAGCAGGCCATCGTGCGGGCCGACGAGGCGCCGGTCCGGCACGAGCCGGAGCAGTGGCAGGCGGAGGGCATGCGCGCGACCGGCAGCGGCATCGCCCGCTTCGACGGCGTCGCGCTGGAGGCGCGCGACGTGCTGGGCCCGCCAGACGGCTACTACGCCGAGCCCCATTTCTCGGGCGGCGCCATCCGCTTTCTGGCCGTCCAGACCGGCGGCGCCCAAGCCCTGGCCCATGCCGTCGCCGATCACATCCGGGCGCTGGGGCGCGCCGACCACCCCGGCCAGCAGGCTCGCTTTGGCGAGATCGTGACGGCCGTCGAAACCGCCCGGCTGTGGCTGCTGGGCGTGGCGCGGCTGTGGGCCCGGCCCGGCACCACCGACGCCGAGCGCGCCGCCGCCGTGCAGTCGGCGCGCGGCGCCGTCGAGCGCGCGTGCACCGACGTGATGCGCCTGGCCGACCACGCCGCCGGCGCGCGCGGGCTGGGCCAGCCGGGCCCGCTGGAGCGCGTCGCGCGCGACCTGCGCCTGTACCTGCGCCAGCCCGACCCCGATGGCGCCCTGGTCGCCGCCGGCGCCTTTTCGCTGCACCACCCCGGCCACGCGCGTGGCGCCGACCGGTGAGATCACACCTCGACACGCCCGAGCGCCACCCGCTCCGCGCCCTCGACACGGTCGGCGGGCCGGTCGCCGTCGTGGCCCCGCATCCCGACGACGAGTCGCTGGCGTGCGGCGGGCTGCTGGCGCTCCTCGCCCGCGACGGGGTCGCGGCGCGCGTCGCCGTCGTGACCGACGGCACAGGCTCGCACCCGAACTCCCTCGCCTACCCCCGCCAGCGGCTCCGCGAGGTGCGCGAGGCCGAGACGGTCGCCGCGCTCGATGCGCTGGGCCTGCCCCGCGACGCGGTCCGCTTTCTCGGCCAGCCAGACGGCCGCCTCGCCCACCTCGGCGACGCCACCGAGGCGGCGGTGGCAGCGCTGGCGGAGGCGCTGGACGGGGCCGCGACGGTGGTCGCGCCCTGGGCCGGCGATCCGCACCCGGACCACATCGCCACGGCTGTGCTGGTGGCCGCGGCTTGCGACCGCCTGGCGGCGCCGCCGCGCCAGGTCGCGTACCCGGTCTGGGCCTGGGTGCGCGGCGACGAGCCCGCGACCAGAGGCACGCCCTGGCGGCTGGACGTGTCCGCGGTGCGCGACCGCAAGCGCGCCGCCGTTGCGGCGCATCGCTCCCAGACGACGGCCCTGATCGACGACGACCCCGACGGATTCGTGCTCTCGCCCGAGATTCTCAGCCGGTTCGACCGCGGCTGGGAGTTGTTCTGGGACCTCTAACCTGCAACGCCGATGCCTCCGCCGACCGCTCCCTTTCTCCGCCCCGACGGGACCGTGGACCCCGCCTACTTCCAGGCGCTCTACGCCGCCGAAGCCGATCCGTGGGGCTTCGACACCAGCCCGTACGAGGCGGACAAGTACCGCGCCACGCTGGCGGCCCTGCCTCGCGCCCGCTACACGCGCGCCTTCGAGGCCGGATGCGCCAACGGCGCGCTCACCGCGCACCTGGCCCGGCGCTGCGACCACGTGCTGGCCGTCGACGTGGCGCCCGACGCCCTGGACCGCGCCCGCGCCCGGCTCGCCGACGCGCCCCACGTGCGCGTCGAGCAGCGCGTGATGCCGGAGCAGATGCCCGCCGGGCGCTTCGACCTGGCCGTCGTGAGCGAGGTCGGCTACTACCTGTCGCGCCCGCGCCTGGCCGACTGGGCGCACCGGCTGGCGGTCGGCGTCGAGCCGGGCGGCCACCTCGTGCTGGTGCACTGGACCGGCCCGACCGACTACCCGCTCACCGCCGACGACGTGCACGGCCTGTTTCTGGACCGCGCCGACTGGACCTCGGTCCACGCCGACCGCCAGCCTCGGTACCGGCTCGACGTGCTGGAGCGGTCCGCGCACAGCTAGCCGGGCCCGCCTCGGGTTCTCCGCACGAGGTGCCACCGCTGGCGCGCGCGTGCCGAGTCGCGGGTGCCGTTGTGCCCAGGCGCGTGCCGAGTCGCGGGTGCCGTTGTGCCCAGGCGCGCACCGAGGCGGGCGCGCACCGAGGCGGGGGTGGCGGCTCTCCACCCGCTATCCTCCCGCCTGGCGGATCCCTCGCGCGCGCGCACCGGTACCGCTCTCCCCAACCGACGACACCGATGGCCCTGTTCGGGTTCAAGCGCAAAACCAAGGAGACCGATTCGCCCGAGCAAGCGTCGCTGGAGGCCGGGCTCGAAAAAACGCGGACCGGGCTGTTTGACAAGCTCAAGACCGCCGTCGCCGGCAAAGACACCGTCGACGACGAGGTCCTGGACGACCTGGAGGAGGTGCTGGTGACCTCGGACGTGGGCGTCGCGACCACGCTCGAGGTGATTAAGCGCATCGAGGCGCGCGTGGCGCGCGACAAGTACGTCTCCACGGCCGACCTCCAGGGCCTGATGCGGGCCGAGATCGCGGACCTGATGCTCAGCAACGCACCCGAGCGCCCGGCCGCCTTCGACGCGCCCTTGCCCAACCAGCCCCACGTGGTGATGGTGGTGGGCGTCAACGGCGTCGGCAAGACCACGTCCATCGGCAAGATCGCGCACCACTACAAGCAGGCCGGCAAGTCGGTGATGCTGGGCGCCGCTGACACGTTCCGCGCCGCGGCGACCGAGCAGCTCGACGTGTGGGCCCAGCGCGCCGGCGTCGAGATCGTCAAGCAGTACCAGGGCGCCGACCCGGCGGCGGTCGCCTTCGACACGCTGGCGGCGGCCAAGGCGCGCGGCACCGACGTGGTCCTGATCGACACGGCCGGCCGCCTGCACAACCAGGTCGGGCTGATGGACGAGCTGGCCAAGGTGCGCCGCGTGATGGACCGCCAGGTGGCCGGCGCGCCGCACGAGGTGCTGCTGGTGCTCGACGGCTCGACGGGCCAGAACGCGCTCGCCCAGGCTCGGGCCTTTACCGAGGCCGTGGAGGTCTCGGGCCTGGTGCTGACCAAGCTCGACGGCACGGCCAAGGGCGGCATCGTGATCGGCATCTCGAACGAGTTCCAGATCCCGGTCAAGTACATCGGCGTGGGCGAGGGCATCGGCGACCTGCAGGTGTTCGACCGCGCCGCGTTCGTGGACGCGCTGTTCGGAAGCTGAACCGCCCGGGCCGGCGGAGAACGGTTGGGGGACCCGGGAGTACGGTTCGCCGTTGTGCCCTAGGGAGAACGGCTCGCGTGTCGCATCTTTCCGTTCGGCTGTTCCGTCGACTCTCTCGTCTCACTCGCTGAGCATATGCGCGCTCGCTACTCTCCGCTTCGCTGGCTGCCGGTGGCGCTGGCCTGTCTGCTCGCCGCCGGCGCGGCCGCCCAGTCGGCGTACACGCCCGAGTTTGGTGCCGAGGTGATCACGCGCCGGGCCGAGCTCGCCAGCGGCCCGTCGACCCAGCTCGACGTGTACACGTCGGTGCCCAACTCCAGCCTGCGCTTTCTGGCCCGCGCCGGAGGCTTCGAGGCCCGCTACGGGCTGACCGTCCAGGTCTACGCCCTCGACGACCGAGGCCGCCAGCAGGGCTTGGTCGTCAGCCGCACGTTCGAGCGCGACGTGGCCGCCCGGACCTACGACGAGACCCAGGACGCCGAGCGCGAGGACCGCGCCATCCAGACGCTGGCCGTGCCTCCGGGCCGCTACGTGGTCGCGATCGCGGTCGAGGACGCCGCGAGCGGCCGCGCGCTGTCGCGCGAGATCGGCCACGTGGCGCGCGACGTCAGCGGCGACGCCGTCACCATGAGCGACCCGGTCCTGCTGAGCGCCTACGACCCGGCCGGCGGCACCTCGACGCCCATCGTCGGCGCCACGCTGTCGACCGAGATGGACGAGTTTTGGGTGTCGTACGACCTGTACGCCTCCGCCGAGACGCCGCTCCAGGTGACGTACTTGGTGACGGAGCAGAGCCGCGTCCAGGAGCGCCCGTCGTTCGGGGCCCTGCTGGGCCTGGCGCCGCGCCAGCAGGCGGACTCGGGCACGCCCGTCGCCGTCACCGAGGCGCTGTCGGTCGAGGCCGGCCGCACGCCGGCCGCCTTCCGCCTGGCGATGGAGGGCTTGCAGGTGGGCGACTACGTGCTGACCGTCCGCCTGGCGGACTCGGCCGGCGAGACCCTCGTTGAGACCGACAAGGCGTTCGCGGTGCGCTGGATGGGCCTGGACAGCCAGATCGCCGACCTCGACGAGGCCATCGCCCAGCTGCGCTACCTCGCCCGGCCCGCCGACATCCGCGCCATCCGCAACGCGCCGACGCCCGAGGCGCAGCGCCAGCGCTTCCTGGACTTCTGGAACGAGCGCGACCCGACGCCGAGCACGCCGCGCAACGAGTCGATGGAGCAGTACTACTTCCGCGTGGCGTACGCCAACGACCGGTACAGCCGCTTCCAGGACCGCGGCTGGAATACCGACCGGGGCGAGGTGTTTATCCGCTTCGGCGAGCCGGACTACGTCGAGAACCACCCGTTCGACTACGGCACGCGCCCCTACCAGATCTGGACGTACCAGGGCCGCGGCCGCCGGTTCATCTTTGTCGACGAGACGGGCGCGGGCGACTTCGAGCTGCTGGTGCCCATCTGGGACGACCGCACGCGGATGTAGCGACTGCGCGCTGGACCGCCGTCGCGAGCGCCGCGCCCGCCTCGGTAGCCGCGCGGAGGCACCGAGGCGGGGCTAGCCCGCGGCGCAGGCCGCCCAATGCGCGTACTCTGAGGCTCGCCCCTCGTCTATGCCTGCTCGCATCCGCCCGCTGGCGCTGGTCGCGCTCGTCCTCGCCGCGCTCACGGCCCAGGCCCAGTCGGTGCGCGGCTTCGTCAGCGACGCTGAACGCGGGCCGCTCGCCGGCGCGAGCGTGGCGCTCCAGCGAATCGACGCCGACGCCGGGTTGCAGGGCGCCGTCACGGACGCCCAGGGCTTCTACGAGGTCACGCTGTCGCCGGGCCGCTACGCCGCACGCGCGACCTACGTCGGCTACGTCGCCGCTTTCGACACCTTGGCCGTCGGCGACGGGCCTACCACGTGGAGCCCGGTCCTGGCCGCAGGCGAGGCGCTCGACGAGGTCGTGGTCCGGGCCGACGGCGGCGCGGCCGACGTCTCGGGCGGCCTGCAGCGCATCCGCCCGGCCGACCTGGCGCGCGTCCCGACGCCCGACGTCGCCGGCGACCTGGCGACCTATCTGCAGTCGCTGCCCGGCGTGGTGAGCCTGGGCGACCGCGGCGGCGGGCTCTTCGTGCGCGGCGGCACGCCGTCTCAGAACCTGGTGCTGGTCGACGGCGCGCCCATCTACCAGCCGTTCCACCTGCTGGGCTTTTTCTCCGCCTTCCCCGAGGACTTGGTCTCGTCGGTCGACTTTTACGCAGGCGGCTACGGGGCCAAGTACACCGGCCGCGTGTCGTCGGTGCTCGACATCTCGCTGCGCGACGGCAGCACCGAGCACGTCGTCGCGTCGGCCTCGCTCGGTCCGTTCGTGGCCGGGGTGCAGGCCGAGGGCCCGATCCGGGCCGGCGTCTCGTCGTGGCTGGTCTCGACGCGGGGGTCGGTGATCGAGCCTATCGCCGAGACGCTGCTGGGCCGCCCCGTCCCGCTCCGCTTTGTCGACGCCATCGCCAAGCTGGCCACGACGGGCCCCACGTCGCGGTGCACCGCGACGCTGCTGGGCACCTACGACCGCGGCACGCTCGACGCGGCCGAGGACGACGCCTACGTGTACCGCAACGGCGTGCTGGCGGGGCGCTGCCTGGTGTTCCCGCCCGGCGCAGCGGGCCGGTTCGAGGTCCAGGCCAGCCTCAGCCACCTCGGCAGCGAGGTGGGCGCACCCGCCCAAGCCGGCCGGGGTGCGCTGGCGGCCGGCGACCGCGACCGTGCCTCGTCGCTGACCGAGGTTCGGTTCGGGGCCGTCCTGCGGCGCCCCGTCCGGGGCATCATGCTGGAATACGGCGTCCAGGCCTCGACGTACGCCACCAGCTACCGCCTGGGCGAGTCGTTCGCGTCGGTGCGCGAGCAAGGCGCGCTGATCCTGGGCGCCGCCGCGCACGTCGAGGCCGAGATCCCGCTCGGCACGGTCCGCGTGACGCCGGGCCTGGCCGTGTCGCTCCAGCCCTACTCGTTCTCGACGGTTCTGGAGCCTCGGTTTCGCGCCGAGTGGGCGCCGGCGGGCGCGGCTGGCCCCCAAGTCGCGTTTGCGGGCGGGCTCTACCGCCAGTCGCTCGTCGGCCTGGTGGACGAGCGCGACGCCGGCTCGCCGTTTATCGCCTGGGCCGGGCCGCCCGAAGGCGAGGCCGAGACGAGCGCGCGGCACGCCGTCCTGGGCGGGTCACTGCCGCTCGGCGGAGGCGTGCGCGTCGGGGCCGAGGGCTACGCCAAGCGCGTCCGCGACCTGCCCGTTCCCATCTGGACCTCGCGCGCCGAGTTCACGACCACGCTGACCCAGGCGACCGCCACGTCGGTCGGCGCCGACGCCCGCGTCGAGTACACCTCCGACGCCGTCTACGCCTACCTCGGCTACGGCCTGGGGCGGACCGAGTACGAGACAGCCCAGGCCCTGTATCGCACGCTCTTCGGCGAGCTCGCTCAGAGATATGCCCCGGCGCACGACCGCCGCCACCAGGTCCAGTTCACCGTCCAGGTGCGCCGCGGAGACTCTGACCTGGCGGTCCGCTGGCAGTTCGGGTCGGGGCTGCCCTACACGCGCCCCTACGGCTTCGACACGTTCGTACCGCCGCTCGGCATCCCCGAGGTGACCGAGGAGCCCGGCGTGCGCCGCGTGCTGTTCGAGCGGCCCTTCAACGGCCGCCTCCCGATGTTCCACCGGCTCGACGTGTCGGCCGGCACCGAGATCTCGGTCGGCGCCCGCGCCGCGATCGACCTCCGTGCGGGCGCGCTCAACGTCTACAACCGCGACAACCTCCTGTATTACGACGTGTTCCAGGGCCGCCGCGTCGACCAGCTACCGCTGGTGCCCTACGTCTCCGCCCGCTTCCGCACCCGATGACCTGGCTGCTCCGAACCTGGCCAGCCTGGCTCGCGGTCCTGACTCTGGGCGCGTGCGAAACGGGCTTCGACCCCATCCTGCCGTCGGACCTGGTGTACTCGATGAGCGGCTACCTCGACACCGAGGCCGACACGAACTGGATCCGGATCGAGCCCGTCTCGGAGACGTTCGTCGGCGATGAGCGCCCGCTCGATGTCGCCGTCGTGCTGCAAGGTCCGGGTGGCGAGGTGCCGTTTGTCCAGAGCGTCGAGCGCTTCCAGACGGGCCCCGCCCACCTGTTTCGCGTCGTCGCGGATCTGGAGCCCGGCGTGACCTACACCGTCGTCGCGGCCGGGGCGGACGGGCGGACGACCCGAGCGCGTGTGCGGATGCCGCCCGCCACGGACCCGCCGGTGCTGGCGGACGGCCCAACGCAGTGCCCGACCACCTACACCATTCAGGGCGCCGAAGCCGTGGGCGACGCGTTCGTGATCTACCGGTTTACCGGCGCCGAGCCTCGGACGACCCGCTTCTCGCGCCGCCGCCAGCTGGTGCGACGCGACGGCGAGATCCAAGCGACATCCTTTTACGGATCGGACGCCCTCGAGATGAACCGCGACCCGCTCGACGTCGGCGATCCCGAACTGTCGGCCGAGATCACGCTCGCGGTCGTCACGACGGACTGGCCTGAGGCGGTCGATCTGGAGACGGAGCTGACGCCGGTCCCCAATCCGCTGATCGAGAACGGGATTGGATTTGTCGGTGGCGCCTCGGTGTGGCGGACCCCGTTCCAACCTGGTGCCCTGGTGTTCCCGTTCATTCCGCCCGCCGGCTGCTACGAATTCGGGCGAGGACCGCGGTGACCAGGCGCTCAACTGGCTTCTGGCCCTCCCCGCCTCGGTATCCCCGTGAAGTGACCGAGGCGGTGTGTGTCGATGTCGCGGGGTTGATGCGGAACGCCCACACGTCGCGGGCGTGATCCGGCCTCACCTCTCCGCCGCTGCCGTGTCCGCCCCCCGCATCGTCTTTATGGGCACGCCCGACTTCGCGGTGCCCTCGCTCGACGCGCTCGTCGCGGCCGGGCTGGCGCCGGTCGCCGTGGTGACGGTCGCCGACAAGCCCGCCGGGCGCGGCCAAACGGTGAAGGCCTCGGCCGTCAAGCAGGCCGCCGAGCGCCACGGCCTGCCCGTCCTGCAGCCAGACTCGATGGCCGACCCGGCGTTCGCCGACGATCTGCGCGCGCTCGACCCCGACGTGTTCGCCGTCGTCGCGTTTCGGATTCTGCCGCCGGCCGTGTTCGAGATTCCGCGCCTGGGCGCCTTCAACCTGCACGGGTCGCTGTTGCCCGCCTACCGCGGCGCCGCGCCGATCACGCGCGCGCTGATGGACGGCGTCCAAGAAACCGGCGTCACGACGTTCTTCTTGCAGCGCACCGTC
The DNA here is from genome assembly GCA_963757585.1 of Rubricoccaceae bacterium. Taxonomy (GTDB): domain Bacteria; phylum Bacteroidota; class Rhodothermia; order Rhodothermales; family Rubricoccaceae; genus Rubrivirga. The sequence goes on along the minus strand of CAVWRT010000005.1, from coordinate 503,545 downwards.
GACACGGGCGCCATCATCCTGGCCCGGCGCGTCGCCGTCGGCCCGGACGACACCGCCGGCGACGTGCACGACCGCCTGGCCGAAGTGGGGGCCGAGGCCGTCGTCGAGACCGTCCGCCAGATCGCGGCCGGCACCGCCCAGGCGCAGCCCCAGGACGACACGCTCGCCAGCCCGGCGCCCAAAATCTTCCGCGACGACGCCCGCATCGACTGGACGCAGCCCGCCCGCGCGGTCCACAACCACGTCCGCGCGCTGTCGCCGTTTCCGGGCGCCTGGACCGAGTGGCAGGGCGAGACGCTCAAGATCCTGCGCGCCCAGCCCACCTCGGCGACGGTCCGAGGGGGGCCGGGGACGGTCGCGGTGCGGGACGGCGCGATGACGGTCCGGTGTGCCGACGGCGCCGTCGAGGTGGCCGAGGTCCAGCGCCAGGGCAAGCGCCGCATGGCCGTCGCCGACTTTCTCAACGGCGCCGACCCCGACGGCGACGTGCTCGGGGTGGAGGCCTGAGCGGCGCAGGCGCCGATTCCACGCCGGCTGCGCTCGCCCCAGCCGTATCCTCTGCACGCTCGGCTGCCCGCCCCACGTCGGCACGCCGGCCCGCCCTCCTTCCCGACTCCGACGGCATGACCGACCCCGGCCTCGACTCCCTCCCGGCCCCCACCGCCGAGCCCGCCAGCGCCTCGATGGCTCAGAGCATCGACCTGGACGCGCTGACCGCGCGCGTCGCCGAGCACGCGGGCTGGGTGCCCAGCCTGCTCGACGCCGTGGGCCAGGTCGTGGTCGGGCAGAGCCACATGGTCGAGCGCCTGCTGATCGGGCTCCTGACCGGCGGCCACGTGCTGCTGGAGGGCGTGCCCGGCCTGGCCAAGACGCTCACCGTCTCGACGCTGGCTCGCGCCTTCGACGCCCGCTTCCAGCGCATCCAGTTCACGCCCGACCTGCTCCCCGCCGACCTGCTGGGCACGCTGATCTACAACCAGGCCGAGGCCACGTTTCTGGTCAAAAAAGGGCCCGTCTTTGCCAACGTCGTCCTCGCGGACGAGGTCAACCGCGCGCCGGCCAAGGTCCAGAGCGCGCTTCTGGAGGCCATGCAGGAGCGCCAGGTCACGATCGGCGAGACCACCTATCCGCTGCCGTCGCCGTTTCTGGTGATGGCGACCCAGAACCCGATCGAGCAGGAAGGCACCTATCCCTTGCCCGAGGCCCAGGTCGACCGCTTTATGCTCAAGGTCGTGGTCGACTACCCGACGCGCGACCAGGAGATCGAGATCATGCGCCGGATGTCGCACGCGACGCCCCTGCCCGACGTGCAGCCCGTCGTGACGCCGGCCCAAGTCCTGGCCGCACGCGCCGTCGTGGGCGAGGTCTACGTGGACGCGCGCGTCGAGGAGTACATCGTGGACCTGGTGCTGGCCACGCGCCAACCGCGGCGCTACAAGCTCGCCGACCTGGACGGGCTGGTGGCGACCGGCGCCAGCCCGCGCGCCTCGATCGCGCTCGCGCTGGCGGCGCGCGCCCACGCCTTTCTGCAAGGCCGCGCCTACGTCACACCCGACGACGTCCGCGCGATCGCGCTCGACGTGCTGCGCCACCGCGTGGCCGTCACCTACGAGGCCGAGGCCGAGGACGTCGCGTCGGACCAGATCGTGGCGCGCGTGCTGGAAACGGTCGAAGTGCCCTAGCCGCCGGAGGCGCGTCGCGGCCTTCCTCGTCCTTCCCCGTTCCCATGAGAAAGCCCAAGCCGTTCCGCCGCGAGTCCATCTTGGTGGCAGCCTTGGTGGACCGCCTCCGCCAGCGGGCCGGGGTCGAGATCGAGGCGTCGGGCGGCATCGACCCCGGCGACCGCGCGATCACCGTCCGCCACGTGCACCGGCCCGGCCTGGTGCTGGCCGGCTACGTCGAGCACTTCGAGCACCAGCGCGTCCAGATTCTGGGCAACACCGAGTGCCGCTACCTCGGCTGGCTCGCCGAGGGAGACGGCGACGCCTTCGACCGGCTCTTGAGCTTTGACCCGCCCGCCATCGTGCTCACGGCCGGCAACGACTTGCCCGACGGCCTGGTGGCGCGCGCCGACCGCGCCGGCGTGCCGCTGTTCCGCACGTCCATGCCGACGGTCCCGTTTATGGGGCTGCTCCGCGACATGCTCGACGACCAGTTTGCCGAGCAGCTGACCGTGCACGGCTCGCTCGTGGACGTCTACGGCGTCGGGCTGCTGCTGACGGGCCCGGCGGGCATCGGCAAGTCCGAGATGGCGCTCGACCTGGTCGAGCGCGGCCACCGCCTGGTCGCCGACGACGTGGTGATGGCGACGCGCAAGGGCGCAAACGTGCTCATGGGCGCGGGCACCGACCTGGGCGAGCACTTTATGGAGATCCGCGGGCTGGGCATCATCGACGTCAAGGCCATGTTCGGCGTCCGGGCCATCCGCTACCAGAAGCGCATCGAACTCGTCGTCCAGATCCACCAGTGGGATGAGCACGAGGAGTACACCCGGATCGGGATGGTCACCGAGACCGAGGACGTGCTGGGCGTGGACTTGCCGATGGTCAAGCTGCCCATCACGCCGGGCAAGAACGTGACGGTGATCTGCGAGGTGATCGCGATGAACCACCTGCTGCTGCACTACGGCTACGACCCGGCCCAGGCCTTCGCCACGCGCCTGCGCGAGCGGATCAGCCAGAAGTCGAGCCGGACCGGTCGCGGGATCGACTGGTTCGAGCACGACTTCGAGTAGCACGCGCCGAGGCGGCCCGGCCCGCCTCGGGCGGACCGCCGGGCGTCTAGCGCGGCACGCCCCACACCATGATGCCGCCGAGGTGGGCAGTCCAGGCCACGAGCGCCGCTGCCGCCCACGCCGGCAGCACGACCAGCAGACGGCCCCACAGCGGCTCGCGCCGGGACACCACCGCTAAGGCGGCGGGGGCCTCGTCGTCGTCGGCCGGCTTGCGGCGGAACCGCGGCATCGACACGCGCGACAGCGACACGAGCCCAAACCCGAACGCGGCCAGCGCGCTCGTCCACAGCGTCCAGTCGGCGCCGTCCTGGTGGCGCTCGATCACCTGCTCCACGATGGGGTCGCCCTCGACGGCGTTATGGAGGGCGTGGCCGGTCTCGCCGGCGGCCCACGCCCCGAGCGTGCCCAGCACGAACAGCACCAGCCCGGCCTGGCGCCACACCGCGCGGCCCAGGACCAGGTACAGCCCGGCCGCCGCCGCGCCGAGGAGGAGCAGCACGAGCGGGAAGTGCACCAGCAAAGGGTGCAGAAACGGGATTTCGTACTGGGCGATCAGGTCCATGGCTCGGGGCGCAACACGCGCGGAACGGGGGCGACGCGGAGGCGGTGCTCCACGCCCTAAGGGCGCCAGAGTTACACGTCGATCAGCGGCGTGCCCGTCATGGCAGCAGGCTGCGGCAGGCCCAGGCACGCCAGGATGGTCGGCGCGACGTCGGCCAGCCGGCCGGGGCGGACCGTCCCGCTCCAGCCCGGCCGCTCGATGTGATGCGGGACGCGCACCGTGGTGTGCGCCGTGTGCGGCGAGCCGTCGAGCGTGAGCATCTTGTCCGCGTTGCCGTGGTCGGCGATGATCTCGACGGTGTAGCCCTGCTCGCGCGCCGCCTCGACGACGACGCGCGCGGCGCGGTCGACGGCCTCGACGGCGGCGACGGCGGCCTCGAACACGCCCGTGTGGCCCACCATGTCGGGGTTGGCAAAGTTGAGCACGACCAGGTCCGGCGCGTCGGTGCGGATCGACGCGGCGACGCGGCGGGCCAGTTCGGGCGCGCTCATCTCGGGCTGCAGGTCGTAGGTCGCGACCTTGGGGCTGGGCTCCAGGATGCGGGTCTCGCCCGGCGACGCCTCCTCCCGCCCGCCGTTGAAGAAAAAGGTCACGTGGGGGTACTTCTCCGTCTCGGCGGCGCGCAGCTGGGTGCGGCCGGCCCGGGCCACGACCTCGCCCAGCGTGTCCCCGAGGTTGGCCTTGCCGAAGGCGACGGGCACGTCGAAGGCGCCGCTGTAGGCCGTCATGGTGACGTAGTGGAGGTCCAGCCGTCGGCGCGGGAAGCCGTCGAAGTCTGGGTCGATAAACGCCTGGGTAAGCTGGCGGCCGCGGTCGGAGCGGAAGTTGAAGAACACGACCGCGTCGCCGTCCGCGACGCGTGCGCTGCCGGGCAGGACGCCGGGCTCGACAAACTCGTCGGTCGTGCCGTCGGCGTAGCTGGCCTCCAGATACGCGGCCGGGTCGGCGTACGGGGTGCCGGTGCCTTCGGTGAGCAGGCGGTAGGCCTTGTCGGTCCGGTCCCAGCGGTGATCGCGGTCCATGGCCCAGTAGCGCCCCACGACCGACCCGACGACGCCGACCCCGGCCGCCTCGGTGGCCCGCTGCACCGTGCGGACGTAGTCGGCCCCGCCGTCGGGCGCCGTGTCGCGGCCATCGGTAAAGGCGTGCACCACGACGTCGGCCAGGCCCTCGGCGGCCGCCAAGTTCAGCAGCGCCGCCAGGTGGTCCAGGTGCGAGTGGACGCCGCCGTCGCTCACCAAGCCCAGCAGGTGAAGCGTGGAGCCGTTCGACTGGGCGTGCTGGACGGCGGCGCGCAGGACCGCGTTCTCGGCCATCGACCCGTCCTCGACGGCCTTGTCGATGCGCGTGATGTCCTGGTCCACGACGCGCCCGGCGCCCAGGTTGAGGTGGCCGACCTCGGAGTTGCCCATCTGGCCCGCCGGCAGCCCGACCGCGCGCCCGCTCGCCTCCAGCGTCGAGCCCGGCGCCGAGGCGAAGAACGCGTCCAGAAACGGCTTGCGCGCCGCGTCGATGGCCGAGACCGAGGGGTCGTCGGCGATGCCGTACCCGTCGAGGATTACGAGGAGGTGCTTGGAGGACACGGAAGCGCGGGAAGGAGAGCGGGGCATCGGCCCCCCGAGGTTACCCACCGTCGCCGTGGCTGCCCAGCCGCCCTGGCTGCGCGCCTTCCCGCCTCGGGGCCTCCCGCCTCGGGGCCTCCCGCCTCGGGGCCTCCCGCCTCGGGGCCTCCCGCCTCGGGGCCGAGGCGGGCGGTGTCAGACGGGAGCGGCCGGCGTCAGCGCGGGGTCTGGCGCGAGCGGGCCTCCGTCGATGCCCAGAAACGAGGTGCAGTGCGAGCACCGGCTGGCTGCGTACGGAACGGCTTGGCGGCAGTACGCGCACTTTTTGGTCTCCGGCGCGTCGTCGGCGTCGGGCTGCCCGAACTCGTCCTCGACCCGGCGCCCGATGCGGCGGATGGCGCGGACGAGCGCGAAGACGGCCAGCGCCACGATCAGGAACGTGACGACGCTGGTGAGAAACGCGCCGTAGTTCCAGGTCACCGCGCCCGCCGCCTGCGCCGCCTCCAGCGTCTCGTACGGGCCAGGCGTCGCGCCCTCGTCCAGCAACACGTAGTAGTCCGAGAAGTCGGTCCGCCCCAGGAGCAGCCCGAGCGGCGGCATCAGCAGGTCGTTGACGAGCGACTCCGCGACGGTCGTGAACGCCGCGCCGACGGTGAACCCGATGGCCAGGTCGATCAGGTTGCCGCGCAGGGCGAACGCTTTGAACTCAGAGACCAGGGACACGACCGCAGCGAGGGTGAGGCGCAAGGTGCCTCCGGTCTGGGCCGGGCGTCAACTCCGTCCAGCGTTACGGAATCACCCGCAGAACGAGGAGATCGGGGAAAACACGAGATGGCGTTTGGCGATCCCCTAGAGGTCCATCTATGTTTGCCGGGCTTGCAACGCGTCTCCCACCACAGGCCCTGACGTCGCGCGCGCGCTCCGGCCGGGTGGCTCGGTTGTTGCGCACCCTCGACGCGGCCTGACGCCCCTGCCCTCCCGCATGCCCGACAACAGCTACTTCTACTACGACCACGACGCGTGCACGTTTGTCGAGGTGCAGCCGAGTCGCAAAGGGTGGTGGCTCAAAGCCGGAGCCGTGCTGTGCCTGTCTCTGGTGCTGAGCGCCGTCGGGGTTGGCGTGCTGTCGAGCGCCCTCACCTCGCCCGCCGAGGTGGCCCAGGCCGAGGAGATCGAGGCGCTTCAAGGGCAGTTGGCCTCGGCGCACACCCGCCTGACGTCGTTCTCGGAGGACCTGGAGGAGCTGGCCTCGACCGACCGCGAGATCTACCGCACGGTGCTCAACGCCGAGCCCATCACCGAGGACGAGTTCCAGCTGGGCGTCGGCGGCTCCGACGATGCCCGCTTCAGCCGCTTCTCCACGCCCACGGCCGACCTGCTGGAGGAGACCGACGCGACGTTCGACCGTCTGGAGCGCCAGCTTGAGCTCCAGAGCCGCTCCTACCAAGAGATCATCAGCCTGGCCTCGGACCGCGACGCCGTGCTGCGCCAGCAGCCCGCCATCCTGCCGCTCAAGAACGCGCGCCTGACGTCGGGCTTCGGCATGCGCTACCACCCCATCCTGCGCGTCTCGCGGATGCACGCCGGCGTCGACTTCCCAACGCCGTCGGGCACGCCGCTCTACGCCGCCGGAGACGGGCGCGTCAGCTTTGTCGGCACCAAGGGCGGCTACGGCAAGGTGATCGAGATCGAGCACCCGCTGGCCGGCAAGATGACGCGCTATGCGCACCTGTCGCGCGCCGCCGACGGCGTCCGCGTGGGCTCCCTCGTCAGGCGCGGCCAGACGGTCGCCTACAGCGGCAACACCGGCCTGTCGACGGCGCCCCACCTGCACTACGAGGTCCGCCGGCTGGACACGGCGCGCACGCCCGTCAACCCGGTCGGGACGTTCGTGCCCGACGTGACGCCGGCGCAGTACCGCGAGCTGCTTCAGGCCGCGCGCTCCCAGACCATGTCGTTCGACTAGCGAGCTCGACCAGCACGCCGTTCGGCGAGGCGCGCCCGCCTCGGCGGCGTCGCGGGCTGGGCCCGCCCTGCCCGGAGACCGTCTGAGCGGCAGACGGCCGCGGAGCCCGCTCGGCGCGGAGCCCGCTCGGCGCGGAGCCCGCTCGGCGCGGAGCCCGCTCGGCGCGGAGCCCGCTCGGCGCGGAGCCCGCTCGGCGCGGAGCCCGCTCGGCGCGCGTGCGGCGGCGGGCGATGCCCACACGTCGTCCGCCGCAGGCTCCGTCAGAACCTCATCGGGCCGGGGCGTTGCATTTCCCCGGCCCCGGGCCTATCGTGCGCCGCCTGCCTTTCCGACTCTCTCCCCGATTATGTACTGGACGCTCGAATTCGCCGCGACGCTGGAGGACGCCCCCTGGCCGGCGACCAAGGACGAGCTCATCGACTACGCCGACCGCACCGGCGCGCCCGCCGAGGTCATCCAAAACCTGGAGGAGATGGAGGACGACGGCGCGCCCTACGAGTCGATCGAGGAGGTCTGGCCCGACTACCCGACCCACAACGAGGACTTCTACTTCGAGGACGACTGAGCCTCGCCCCGGCCTGCACAGCGCCCGAGGCGGAGCCGCTCGAACGCGCGAAGCCTCCGGCCACACCACGGGCCGGAGGCTTCGTCTTGTCTGACACGTCGGGCTGGACCGCACGCGGGCGGTGAATCCCCATTGCCGAGTGCCGAGGCGCTAGGCGGCCAGGCGCGAAGCCCCGAGGTCGAAGACGCCCAGCGCGTCGTCCACGAACTGGCGCGCGGCGCGCTCGGCGCTGAGCGCCGAGCGGTGGCCGGCCTCGGTGTGAAGCGTCAGGCCCGCGTGCTCGATGGCGACGGCGAAGCCCGACCCCGCCTGGGCGCGGAGGCCCAACCGGAAGCCGCGGTGGGACAGAAACGAGCGGTCGGAAGTCACGGAGCGGGAAGTCGAGGTCACAGGATCGGGGGGTAGTATCGGTGCTTGCCTGGCGTCCTTTGGAAATCGCGGGCCTGGACGCCCGCCAGCCCGTGCCCTCCGCAGATTTGTCTGCTCAGGCGTGACGATGCGTGAAGGTATTGTGCACCATCTCACAATGAGAGCGGCACCGTGCTGGTCCTGTCTCACCTTGGCACGGCTCCGAGACTGCGCCTCCGAGCACGGCCGGAGCGGTCACGGTCACGCCAAGCGAGTCCCGATCCGCGGCCCGGCGCTGGCTTTGGCGGGCTACCGTATTGTCGCGTGGTCGGCCAGGTGCGCGTGTGCGGCCCGGGCCGCCTCGCGGAGCGCGCCGAGGCTGCGGACGACGCCGGCCACGTGCTCGGAGGTCGGCCCGCCGCTGCGGGCCAGTTGCTCTGTGCGGTAGAGCGCGTGCGCGATGGCGTCGGCGCCCAGCGTGCCGCTGGCGGCGCGCAGCTTGTGCGCGGCCGAGGCGAGGTCGTCGCCGGCTAGGCCCGCGACCAGGGCGGGCTCGGTGTCGAGGTAGGCCGTCAGGATCTCGGTCGCCAGCGCGGAGTCGCCGTCGCACAGCGCCTCCAGGTGCGCCGCGATCGCCGCAGGAGACGGAACGGGCTGAGCGGGCGCCGAGGGGCCCTTCGTGGCCGAGGGCGCCTTTGTGGCCGGGGGGCTCGGTGTCGGAGCGGGAGCCGGGCGGCCCACGACCTGAGCCTTGAGATCCTCGAGGCGGATGGGCTTGGTGAGAAAGCCGTTCATGCCGGCCTGGCGGCATTCCGCGGCGTCCTCGGACGTGGCGTTCGCCGTCAGCGCAACGATTCGCGGACGGTTGCCGAACTCCGACCGGATGCGGCGCGTGGCCTCCAGGCCGTCCATGACGGGCATCTGGAGGTCCATGAGCACCAGGTCGAAGTCGGCGTTGCGCACGGCGTCGAGCGCCTGGGCGCCATCGCCCACCACGACCGGCGTCACCCCGAGCTGTGCCAGGAGCCCGACCACCACCTTGCGGTTGAGCGCGGTGTCCTCGGCCACCAGCACGCGAATCGGCGCGTCCAGCGCTGCGGGCGCGGGCGGAGCCGAGGCGGACGGGGCCGCGCCGGTCAGCCGCGCCACCGTGTCCGCAAACCGGTCGGTGCGGACGGGCTTGACGAGCGACGCGTCGAACACCTCGGGCGAGGCGGCCGGGCTCCCGACTGGCGCCACGAGCACCAAGGGCCGCTCGCCGACGTCCGGGTCGGCGCGCAGGTGGGCGGCCAGGTCGAAGGCGCTCTCGTCGCCCAGCGTCAGGTCCACGACGGCCAGGTCGTAGCGTCCGCCCTCGCGCACCCAGGCCCGGGCCGCCGCGGCCGTCTCGACGGCCGTGACGCTGAAGCCGCGATGCCGAGCCAGCTCGGCGACCGCTCGGCGAGCGCCAGGGTGGTCCTCGACCAGCAGCAGGACCGCCCCTTGGGGCGCCACGGCAGGCGGCGCGGGCTGAGCCCGGGGCAGCGGCACGGTGACGGTGAACACGGATCCCTGGCCGACCTTGCTCTCGACCTGGATCGTGCCGCTCATGGCCTCGACCAGCCGCTGCGTGATGGCCAGGCCCAGGCCGGTGCCGCCAAAGCGGCGCGTGGTCGAGGCGTCGCCCTGGGTGAAGGAGTCGAAGATCGAGCCCACGGCGTTGGCGGGGATGCCGGCGCCGGTGTCCGAGACGCGGAACGCGATGTCCGTCGTGCGTCCCCACCGCGCCGCCCGCGAGACGTCGAGCGCGACCGTGCCCGCCTCGGTGAACTTGACGGCGTTGGACAGCAGGTTGAGCACGACTTGGCGCAGGCGCGGCCCGTCCCCGAGCACGACCGCCGGCACGTCGGGCGCCACGCGGCACACCACCTCGACGCCGGTTGCCGAGGCCGCCGGAGCCACCACGGCCGCTGCGTCATCCGCCAGTTCGCGCAGGCGGACCGGCTGGGCCTCCAGCGTCAGCCGGCCGGCCTCGATCTTGGAAAAGTCGAGCACGTTGTTGATGACCGCCAGCAGCGCTCGGCCCGAGGCCTGGATCGTGTCCACGGAGTCGCTCTGGGCGGGCGTCAGCCGGGTCGCGGCCAGAATGTCGGTCATGCCGATGACGCCGTTGAGCGGGGTCCGGATCTCGTGGCTCATGGTGGCCAGAAACTCGGACTTGGCGCGCGCGGCGGCCAGCGCATCCTCGCGCGCCTCGCGCAGGCGCGCCAGCGACTCGTTGCGGCCGTTCGACAGGAACACGCCGAGCGCGCCGAGCGCGCCGAGCGTGATCAGGAACGGGCCGTGCGGCACCTCGCTCGGCGCGCCCGTGAGGACCGCGGCCGTTGTCGCGGCCAGGAACAGGGCCGTAAACGCCGCCAGCGTACGCGTGCGCTGGATGCCGGCCGAGCAGCCCGTAAACACCAGCAGCACCGCAAACGACGTCGACGGCGTCAGCCCGACCGACGCCACGACGGCGATCTGCCACGCCGACGCCAGGCCAAAGACGCCGTAGGCCAGCCCAATCGCGTGGCGGCGGACGGTGACGCTGGTGAACGTCAGCGCGCCGACGGCCAGCGCCGCCAGCCCGATCGCCAGGCGGCCCGCGACGGGGTCCACCAGGCTCGGCGCGCCAAACCGGTAGAGCCCGCCGACGCCGGTCAGCATGGCGCCGCCGGCGAACAGCAGCACGCGTGAGATGCGAAGCGTCAGGGGCGAGGTCGGGGTCACGGCGTGGTGTTTCGGAGCACCGCGCGTGGATCGGTAACACGGCGGGCGGAGATCGGGGCGTGAGAGCCGCTTCCCACAGAAATGCAAAGCCCGGTCCACGCCGCGCCTCCGCCCGTCCCGCGCCTCCGCCCGTCCCGCGCCTCCGCCCGTCCCGCGCCTCCGCCCGTCCCGCGCCCGCACCGAGGCGGCCCGCCTCGGGGGCACCGGGGCCAAGGCCAGGCACACCGGGCAGGCCGCATCGCGCGCGCTCTTCGCCTCGGCTGGGCCGGCGCCTCCGGTATCTTCGCCGCCCGCTCCCGGCCGCCCCATGCCCAACTCCGACCTGCCCCTCTCCGCCCTCAAGCGCGGCCGCGAGGTCGAGCTCACGATGGAGGACTTCGCCGACCGCGGCAAGAGCCTGGCCCGTCTCGCTGCGACGGAGCAAAGCCGCGGCTACGTCGTGTTCGTGGCCGGCGCCGTGCCGGGCGACCGCGTCCGCGCGCGCGTGATTAAGCGGAAGAAAGGCTTTGCCGAGGCGCGCTTGCTCCAGGTCCTGGAGCCGAGCGGCCTGCGCACCGAGCCGCGCTGCGAGTACTTCGACGCGTGCGGCGGCTGCAAGTGGCAGCACGTCCAGTACCCGGCCCAGCTGGCCATGAAGGGCGAAGCCGCCGTGTCGTCGCTGTCGCGCGCCGGCCTCGACCTGTCCGCGGCCGACGTGCGCGCGCCGATGGGCGCGGGCGACTACGACGGCTCGGGCGGGACGTACTTCTACCGCAACAAGATGGAGTTCTCGTTCTCGGCCCAGCGCTGGCTGACCGACTGGGAGATCGCGACCGGCGAGGAGATCGACACCTCGTTCGCGCTCGGCCTCCACGTGCCCGGCCGGTTCGACAAGGTGCTGGACCTCAAGGCCTGCTACCTCCAGTCCGAGTGGAGCACGCGCTTGGTCAACGGCGTGAGGCGGTTCGCCAAGGACCACGAGTGGACGCCGTGGCACGCGCGCGAGCACACCGGCTTCCTGCGCATCCTGGGCGTCCGCACGCCGGCGCACACCGACGACAAGATGGTCAACCTGGTGACCTCGGGCTGGGAGCCCGAGCGGATGGCGGCGTTCGCGGAGTTCCTCCGGCGCGACTTCCCCGAGGTCACGACGCTCGTCAACACGGTCAACAGCGGCACGGCCCAGACCTCGTACGGCCAAGCGCACGTCGTCTTCGGGCCCGGCACGGTCACCGACCGCATCGGCGAGCATTCGTTCGAGATCGCGTCGAACGCCTTTTTCCAGACCAACACCGTCGCTGCGGAGGCGCTCTACGCCGTCGCCAAGGAGTTCGCCCACTTCAAGCCGACCGACGTGGTGTACGACCTGTACTGCGGCGCGGGCACGATCTCGCTGTTCATCGCCGACGCCGTCGATCGCGTCGTGGGCGTGGAGTTGGTGGAGGAGGCCGTCGAGAACGCCCGGGCGTCCGCGGCGGCCAACGGCGTCACGAATTGCGAGTTCGTCGCGGGCGACATGCTGGAGCTGTTCAAGCCCGAACTGATCGAGGCGCACGGCCAGCCGGACGTGCTCATCCTGGACCCGCCGCGCGCCGGGTTGCACCCCAAGGTGGTCGGCCAGATCGCGCACCTGCGGCCCGAGCGCATCGTCTACGTGAGCTGCAACCCTCAGACGCAGGCCATGGACCTGGCGCGACTCAACGAGGCCGCCGCGTACGCCATCGAAGCGGTCCAGCCGGTCGACATGTTTCCGCACACGCACCACGTCGAGAGCGTGGTGGGCCTGCGCCTGAGCTAGCGCGGCCTCCGGCCCGGCCGCCGAGGCGGGCAGGGCTAGATCACGACGGCCAGCCACCAGATCACCACGACGAGCGAGGCGAGCGTGGACCGGAGCGTGGTGCGCGTGGGGAGAGACATCGGGACGGGTCGAGAGCGGATCGCGGAGGGCTGTTGGCAAGGTCGGAGCCTGGCGCTCTGGGTCCAAGAGGGTGCCCACGATCGTTGCCTGATGGATTCCCCGACGCAGGGCGCGAACGCGGCGGAGCGATGCGCGTACCGTGCGTTCCCTCTCTCGTGCCCGTGCCCCTCTCGTCCCTGCCGAGCCTCGCGGCCCTGGTCCTGCTGCTGGCGGTGCCGCTCGCGGCCCAGACTGCCTCCCCCGCTCTCGACTCGCTCGCCGTCCCCGCCGAGACGCTGGCCGCCGACCCAGCGACGGCCGCCGACCCGGCAGCGTCCGCCTCGGCGGGCGTTCGGGCTGTGCTGGCCGACGTGGCCGCCCAGCGCGGGCCGTTCGCGCCCATGCCGCCGGCGCTGGCAGGCGTCGTGTGGGACGTGCCGAGCGACACCCGAGCCGCCCTCGCCGACTTGGCAGCGATGCGCCGCGCCGGCGTCCGCGCCGCGCGGACCGGGCTGATCGAGGACACCGACGTGCTCCGGGTCGCCGGCGAACTGGGCATCGCGCTGTGGCAAGACCTGCCCGTCGAGGGGCTGCCCGCTCCGTTCTTGGTGCGCCGCACCGAGCGGGTGAAGGCGCAGCTGGCGGAGGCGCTGGACCGGGCCCGGCCCTACCCGTCGGCGCGCCACTTTGGGCTGGCCCGTGCCAGCGACACCAGCGACCGGCGCGCGCGCCCCTACTTCCAGGCGCTCACCGAGATGGCTCGCGAGCGCGGCGCGCCGGGAACGCGCACCTACGTCGTCAGCCGATTCCCGAACAGCGACCGCGTCGCCACCTTCGTCGACGTGGTGCTGCTCGACGGCCGCGAGCAGGACCCGGTCGAGCTGGTGCGGCGCTGGCAGCGCGCGTCCGAGACCCCCGTCGGCATCGCGTCGATGGGCGAGGGCGTCCGACCCGGGCAAGAGGGCGGCTGGCAGACGCTGGGCACGGAGGCCGCCCAGGCGCGCGCGCTCGAGACCGTGTTTGGCGACCTGCTCACCCTGGCCGACCCGCCCGAGGTGGCCTTTGTCTACCGCTGGCGCGACGTCGCCGCCGACGTCGTCGAGCGCGACCAGCGCGCCGAGGTGTCGGGCACGCGGTTTGGCCTGCTCGGCGACGACGACCAGCCGCGCGCCGCCTTCGACGTGGCGCAGGGATTCTGGACGGGCCGCCAGCGCGTGTTCGCCTTCGACGCGGGCAACCGGGCGCGGCAGGAGCGCCGCGCCTCTCCCCTGCTGCTTCTCGGCTGGGGCCTGATCCTGGGCCTGGGCCTGCTCTACGCCACCGCGCCGCGCCTGAGCGCGCTGGCGCCGCGCTACTTCGGCCGCCGCGACCTGTACCGCGAGGCCGTCCAGCGCGGCTTCGACCTGTCGGCCAGCGAGACGACGGGCCTGGCGCTCGTGCTCGCGCTCGCCGTGGGCGTCGTGGGCGCGGCCGCGCTGCGCGCGCTGGCGCGCACCGACGCGCTCGTGGCCGCCACTGCCTCGTGGACCGTCGACGGCCAGACGCGGCTGACCGGCTTGCTCGGAGAGCCGCTGCTGCTGGTGCTGGTGCTGGCGCTGGCCTACGCCGTCTGGCTGGTGCTGACGCTGATCTGGCTCAACGTGATTTCGGGCCACCGCCGGTTGCGTCCGGCCCAGGCGCTGTCGCTGGCCGTCTGGGCCCGCTGGGCCTGGATCCCGCTGATGGTGCTGTCGCTCGTGCTGGGCAGCATCGACGCCGGCCTGGCGACGGTCCTGGCCCCGGCCTTTCTGGGCCTGGGCCTGGTGATCGAGATTGTCGCCGGGTACCGCATGATGTGGGACCTGCAGGCGGTGACGTACGCGCCGCCGGCCCGCGCCGTGCTGCTCGGCTTTGGCGTCCCGTTCGTGCTCGCCGTGGTCGGGTTTGCAGCGCTGGGCGTGGTCTCGCGCGAGGAGATCGGGTTTCTGTGGCACCTCGCGACCCGGAGCTGAGCTTGGCAACCCGGGACCGAGGCCGCGACTCCGCCCGCCTCGGCGACTCTGCCCACCTCGGCGACTCTGCCCGCCTCGGCGGCCCTGCCCGGGGGCCAGTTCTGCCCGGAGGGCGCCCGAGGCGGACATGCCGGCGCTCTACCGCCCCTCGCCTCGGTAGCTGACGCGGTAGATCCGGCCGTTCGACTCCTCAGTCATCAGCAGCGAGCCGTCGGGCAAGACCAACAACCCCACCGGGCGCCCCCACGTTGTCGGGCCGGACGGGTCGGTGAGAAAGCCGGTCACGAAGTCCTGGTATCCGCCCGTCGGGCGCCCGTCCACGAACGGCACGTGGACCACCTTGTAGCCCGTGCCCTGGCTGCGATTCCACGACCCGCGCATGGCGACGAACGCGCCGCCGCGGTAGCGCTCGGGAAACCGGTTGCTCGCCGTCGAGCCGCCGTCGAGCGGGTAAAACTGCAGGCCGAGCGCGGCCGAGTGCGCCTCGAACAGCACGTCCGGCGTGACGGTGCGGGCCGCCAGGTCGGGCCGCTCGCTCTGGCCGCCGGACAGGCGGCGCGGGTCGAGGTTGCCGGGCGCGAGGTAGGTGTACGGCCACCCGAAAAAGCGTCCGCCGCCGATCTGGGTCAGGTAGTCGGGCACGAGGCCGTCGCCCAGGCCGTCGCGCTCGTTGACCGTGACGTAGGGCGCGCCCGTGGCCGGGTGAAAGTCCAGCCCGACCGGGTTGCGCAGTCCGAACGACACCATCTGGCGGCCCGAGCCGTCGGGCGCGATCCGAAAGACCGAGGCGCGCGGAAGCTCCTCGACGTCCACGTTGGACTGCGACCCGACGGTGACGTACAGGCTGTCGCCGTCCGGGCTGGCGACCACGTTGCGGGTCCAGTGCTGGTTGTACCCGCGCCCCGGAAGGTCGGCGACGACGGCGCCGGTGCCCGCCAGCGTGGCGTTCGGGGCGTAGGCGTAGCGGCGCACGTCGGACGTGTTGCCCACGTACACGTCGCCGCCGACGAACGCCAGGCCCATCGGGAGGTCCAGGCCGTGGTCGGCCGTGGCGACGGTCTCGCGCGTCTCGGCCACGCCGTCGCCGTCGGCGTCGCGCAGGCGCAGGATGCGGTTCTGCTTGCTCTCGACGAGCAGCACGGCGCCGTCGGGCGCCAGCGCGAGCCAGCGCGGCGTCGTCAGGTTGTCGGCCCACACCTGGACGGCGAAGCCGGGCGGCACCTGGAGCACGGCGTCGGCGGGCGGCGGCACGACCTCGGCCCCCTTGCGCGCCGACTCGGTGGCGTAGGGCGCGGGCAGGTCGGCCAGCGTGACCCGGATGTCGCGCGCGGCCAGCGGCTCGGTCCGCACCGCGCTGGGCAGGCCGTCGGCCCGCTCGGTCGCTGAGATCGGGCTGGCGGGCGCCGCCGGCTCCGGAGACGTACCGACGCAGGCGGCGAGGAAAAGCAAAGGGAGCAGGCGCATGGAAGGGGGTGGGGTCTAGCTTGGCCTACGCCCCATCTCCGCTTTCGTGCCCCCGTCCAGCCAGCCCCAGAGCCTGCGCTCGGTCCTGGCCGACCTGGTCGACCGCTACGGCTACCGCGAGCGTCTCGACGCCGCCCGCGCCGTCGAAGCCTGGGCGACGGTCGTCGGGCCCGCCATCGCGGGCGTTACCGAGCAGGTCTGGATGCGCAACGGCGTGTTGCACGTCAAAATCCGGTCGTCGGCGTGGCGGCACCAGTTGCAGTTTCAGCGGCCGCAGTGGCGCGCGCGGATGAACGAGTACTTGGGCGCCGAGGTCGTGGACGAGGTCGTGTTTCGGTAGCGCCCGGTGCCGCCGTGCCCGCCTCGGGACGGCGGCTCGCATAGCTACCGACCTGGTGGCAGCCCCGGCGCGCCGCCGCCAGGTCGGACCGTGGCTCGGACCGCGGCTCGGGGCGCGCCGCTCCCGAGGCGGAGCGGGCCGCAGCGTGCGAAGACTCGGAAAGTCCGGTCCGGAAGCGCTTCCGACACCGCCGCGGCCGTGTATACTTGGCCTCCCGCCCCACCGATACCCACGCCCTCGGTCGCCCTCCTGCCGAGCGTTGTCGGTGCGTGCGCGGCCCTCTCCTTTCTCCCCATTTTCCATGTCGAAGCCCCCCATTTGGTTCAACGGTGAGTTGGTCGCCTACGAGGATGCCACCATCCACGTCCTGTCGCACGTCGTGCACTACGGCTCGTCGGTGTTCGAGGGCATCCGGGCGTACGACACCGACCGCGGCCCGGCCATCTTCCGCCTGCGCGAGCACATGTCGCGGCTGGTGGACTCGGCCAAGATCCACCGCATGGACCTGGGGTACTCCGTCGACGAGTTGTGCGACGCGGTCGTGGACACGGTCAACGAGAGCGGGCTCGAGGCCTGCTACATCCGGCCGGTCTCGTTCCGCGGGCACGGCCCGATGGGCGTCAACCCGCTGGGCAACCCCGTGCACACCGTCATCGCGACCTGGGAGTGGGGCCAGTACCTCGGCGCCGAGGCCGTGGAGCAGGGCGTCGACGTGCAGGTGTCGTCGTGGAACCGGCCCGCCCCGAACACGCTGCCGTCGATGGCCAAGGCCGGAGGCAACTACCTCGGCGGCAGCCTGATCAAGATGGAGGCCATCAAAAACGGCTTCTCGGAAGGCATCGCGCTCAACGTGGACGGGTACCTCTCGGAGGGGTCGGGCGAGAACCTGTTCCTGGTGCGCGACGGCGAGATCTACACGCCGCCCACGACCATGTCCATCCTGCCGGGCATCACGCGCGACTCGGTGATCCAGATCGCGGAGGCGCGCGGCTACACCGTGACCGAGAAGATCCTGCCGCGCGAGGCGCTCTACCTCGCCGACGAGATCTTCTTCACCGGCACCGCCGCCGAGGTCACGCCGGTTCGGTCCGTGGACCACTACACGATCGGCAACGGCAGCCGCGGGCCCATCACCGAAGAGTTGCAGTCGGCCTACTTCGAGATCCTGCGCAACACGTCCAACCCGCGCGGCTGGCTGACGTTTGCCCGAGACGACGCCGCGGCGCACACCAACGGCACCGAGCGCGCCGTCACCGCGGGCTAGCACCGCGGGCTAGCACCGCGGGCTAGCACCGCGGGCTAGCACCGCGGGCTAGCACCGCGTGCGCGGTGTCCGGGAGCACCTCGGCCCTGGCCGAGGCGCTTGTGCCGGTCCGCACGCTGCGGCGGCTGTGCGGGTTGGAGGCCCGGCGGCGCGTGCCGACCTTGTGGCCCTCCCCCACGCCTGGTCCATGCGTCGCACCCTCCTCGCTGCCCTCACCCTGGTCGTCTCAGGTCTAGCGCTCGGTGCCCCGGCCTTCGCCCAGCCGATGGCGACTGCAGCCTCGCCGGTCAGCGGCACGCTGACGCCCGGCGATGGCACGGCAGAGCTCCGGGTGCAGGTCCGGTCGGTCGCCCAAGTGCCCGTCGACAACTGCTCCGGCTACCTCGACCCCTCGGCGCCCGACGTCGTGGTTGACTGGGCCGGCGGCGACCTGGAGATCTCGGTCCGCGGCGCGCTCGACGCAACGCTGGCCGTCCACGGCCCGGACGGGGTCTGGACGTGCGACGACGACACGATCCTGCTGCTGCCAGTCGTGCGGTGGAGCCGTGCCCCGGCGGGGCGCTACGCCGTCTGGGTGGGCGCGTTCGCGTCCGGCCAGGCCGGGACGGCGACGGTCGTGGCGGGCGCGCCGCCGCCGCGGCCCGTGCTGGACGCCTCCGCCTCGGCGCTGGCGGGGCGGGTGCGAGCGGCCCAAGGCTTCGAGTCGCAGGGCGCCATCGAGGTGGCCGTCCGCGCCGGCGGCTCGGACGCTGTCCAGGACGCCGACTTGGGCGCTCCCCAAGACGTCTGCACCGGCTTTATCGACGCTGGCCAGCCCACCGTCACCGTCGCCTACGATGGGGCCGGCGACCTGGGCCTGACGGCGGCCTCGCCCGACGCGGACCTGGTGCTGGTGGTCCAGGCGCCCAGCGGAGCGGTGCACTGCAACGACGACTTCAACTCGGTCCAGCCCGCCCTCGGGTTCTCGCCCGCTGAGCGCGGCGACTACGCCGTCTGGGTGGGCACCTTCGGCCTGCTCGGCGACCCCGTCGACGCGACACTCGTGGTGTCCGAGCAGATCCCCGAGGCCGGCGAACTCCCGGACGAGACCTTGGACATAGACGAGATCCTGGACGGCGGGCTCGGGCCGTACAGCCGGGGGACGTACGCCGTGCTGGACCTGGCGGCGACGCCCGCCTCGCGCATCCGCGCCGACGGCACCGGGGGCGGGTCGGCCACAGTCTCGATCCGGGCGGAGGTTGACAATCCGGTTCAGGGCGCAAGCTGCCGCGGCATGCTCGAACTGGCGCCCACGGTCGCCGTCGAGCTGTCCGGCGAGGGTCCGTTCGCGCTCACCGCCCGCACCGACGACGACGACCTGACGCTGACCGTCCGCACGCCGTCCGGGGGCTGGCTGTGCAGCGACGACGCCGACGGCTTCAACCCAGGCGTCCAGATCGACGCGCCCGAGGCGGGCACGTATCTGGTGTGGGTCGGCACGTACGGCCAGCGCGAGGAGGCGACTGCGGGGACCGTGACGGCCGCGCCCGGGGAGATCACGGTCACCCTCGGCAGTGCGTCTGGACGTCGGGACGCGCGGCAGCCTGCGCAGTCGGGCGGCGAGTACGACGGCCGTGCCCTGGCCGGCGCGCCCGTCTCGACGGTCCGGTTCGAGGGCGCACCGCTCCGCCTCGACGTGGAAGCGGGCGGGGCGCTGGTGAACCCGGTCGCGGGCCAGACGTGCGGAGGCTTCGTCGGTGCGCGTCCCCAGCTGGATGTCCGCGCCGACGGGCCTGTGCGGGTCTCGGCCTCGGGCAGCCAGGACCTGACGCTCACGATTCGCGCGCCCGACGGCTCGTGGACTTGCAGCGACGACGCCGACGGCACCGACCCGAGCGCGACCGTCGACGGAGGGCCGGGCGTCTACTCGGTCTGGGTCGGCACGTACTACCGGCGCACGGAGCCCGTGCCAGCGACGGTGAGCCTTGAGTCCGTACCTGGGGAGGCCGGGACCCACGGGCGGCCCCTCTTCTACTCGCCGGACACCATCCGGGGCTAGCGCCCGTGGCGTGAATTCCCTCCCGCCTGGGTGTACGCGCTCGTACCAACCGAGGCTGGCACCGCGTTTGCCAGACTCTGGCTCCACCCTACCCGCCTCTGGCCATGCGCCTCTCCTTTCTCGCTGCCGCCCTCGTGTTCGGGCTCGTCGCCGCCCCGGCCGACGCCCAGCCCCGCCGCAGTGGCTCTCCGCAGCAAGCCTTGACCGCTCCCGGCTCCACCAGCGTGACGGCCGGTGGCTCGGATCGCAACGCCGTGCCGGGCAGCGGATGCTCGGGCTTTATCAGCAACGGCACTCCCTCGGCTACGGTCGAGGTCGCAGGCGGTGGCCCGCTCGCGATTTACGCCGTTTCCGACTCGGACACGACCATGCTGGTGTCGGACCCGGCCGGCCTGTGGCACTGCTCCGACGACGCCAACGGCAGCAACCCCGCGGTAATGTTCACCGACGCCGAGCCGGGCGTCTACGTGGTCTGGATCGGGACGTTCTCGCCCACGGAGACGGCGCGCGCGCGCCTGTCGGCCGTGCGCGGCAAGCCGACCTGGTAGGGTCCGGTGCCGGCAGCCTCGGCGCGAGAGGCTGTCGCCCATGCCGGGCGCTCCGTCGCTCTTACTGGTCGGTCCGGAGCTTGTCGAGCAGGCTGGACAAGGTCGCGAGCTCGCGGTTGCTCAGGTGCGTGGTCATGCGCTCGATGGCCGCCTCGACGGGCGCGTCGAGGCGGGCGAGGAGGGCCAGGCCCTGCTCGGTGATGGACACCTCGACCACGCGGCGGTCGTGCTCGGCGCGCTGGCGCGAGACGAGCCCGCTGGCCTCCAGGCGTGCCAGCAGCCGCGTCACGTCGGGCATCCGGTCCAGCAGCCGGCTCGCGATGTCGGAGCAGGTGTACGGCTCTGGGAGCCCGCCGCGCAGGATCCGGAGCACGTTGTACTGGGCGCGCGTGATGTCGAACGACGAGAGGGCGCCCGACAGCTCGCCGGAGATCCAAGCGTCCGTCGCCACCACGTTGAGCACGGCCTCGTGCGCTGGGGTGGCGAACTGGGACTGCTGGATAAGCTCGGCAAGCGTCACGGAGTACGGGGAGGAGGGGGCTGGTCGTACCGGGAAGCGCGGGCATCAGGTTCCGCAGCGACCGCAAGTGTGAACGCGAACGTCGATCCGTAGCCGACGCGGCTCTCGACCTCGAGGAGGCGCCCGTGCGCGTCGAGCAGGTGTTTGACGATGGCCAGCCCTAGCCCCGTCCCGCCTCCGTCGCGCGACCGGCTTTTGTCGACGCGGAAAAACCGCTCCGTCAGCCGCCCCAGCGCCTCGGGGGGGATGCCGATGCCGTCGTCCACGACGGAGACGCGCACGTCGTAGTCGCGCAACCGGGCGGTGATCTCGACGTGGCCGCCCGGCTGGTTGTACGCGATGGCGTTCTGGGCCAGGTTCGTGAGCACCTGCCGGATGCGCGCCCGGTCGCCGATGACGGTCGCCGGCGGCACGCGCGCGGCCAGGTCCACCTCGCGCTCGTCCGCGAAGCGTTCGAGCCCGTCCACGACCTCGCGCGCGAGCGCGGCCAGGTCGAACGGCTCGGCGTTGATTTCGAGCTGGCCGGTTTCCAGCTTGGAGATCTCGGCCAGGTCGCCGGTGAGGTCGTTCAGGCGGTTGGCGTTCGTCAGGATCCTCTCGACAAAGCGGCGGCGGACGCGGTCGTCGTCCAGGGCGCCGTCGAGCAGGGTCTCGGCGAAGCCGGCGACGGCGAAGATGGGCGTGCGCAGTTCGTGGCTGACGTCGCCCAGGAACTCGCGGCGGTAGCTCTCGACCTGCTCCAGGCGTTCGATCTCCTGCTGGAGCGTCCGCCCGGCGCGGCCGACCTGGTGGATCATGGCGTCGAGCTCGTCGCGGTCGGCGGGCCCGGGCAGCGAGGCCAGGGCGTCGAACTGCCGCTTGCGCGCCATGCGCAGCGTCTGCCGCGCCAGCTCCAGGCGCCCGGCGACCTGGCGCACCACCACGCCGTACGTCACCGCGCCGACGCCGACCGCGAGCCCGAGGCCCACGGCCAGCCCGCTCGCCGGGCCGTCGGCCACGCCCGCCACCAGCCCGCCGGCGCTGCCCGTGACGGCGGCGACGGTCTGGGCGACGCGGAGGGCGAGGCGGTGAACGGCCACGGACGTGGGCAGAGGAGACCAGAGGATAGCCGCCGCGCGTGGCGACGCTGCCCGCCTCGGGGCGGGCGCCGAGGCGGGCGCTGCGGGGCTAGGCCTCGGCGGGCTAGGCCTCGAGCGTCTCGGCCAGCCGGTAGCCCACGCCCTTGACGGTCTCGATGTAGGCGCTGCCGATCTTTTCCCGGATCTTGCGCACGTGGACGTCCACGGTGCGGTCCACGACCACGACGTCGGCGCCCCAGACGGCGCTCAGCAGCTCGTCGCGCTCGAAGACGCGGCCGGGGTGGCTGGCGAGGTAGAACAGCAGCTCGAACTCCTTGCGCGGCAGCCGGAACGTCTCGCCCGTCGCCTGGCGCTCGACCAGGTAGCGCTCGCGGTCGACCACCAGGTCGTGCACGCGCACCTGGGCCGTCGAGGCGGCCTCCTCGCGCGTCCCCCGCCGCAGCAGCGCGCGGACGCGGCTCACGAGCCGCTTGGGCGACACGGGCTTGGCCAAGTAGTCATCGGCGCCGGCGTCCAGGCCCCCGATCTCGGCCTGCTCCCCCGTCCGGGCCGTGAGCATCAGGATGGGCGTCAGGCGCAGCGCCGCGCGCTCGCGGATCTGGAGCGTCAGCTCCAGCCCGTCCATGCGCGGCATCATGATGTCGAGCACGATCACGTCGGGTCGCTCCGCCTCGGCGATCTGGAGGGCTGCGATGCCGTCGGACGCCGTGAGCACGGCGAAGCCTGCCGTTTCGAGCGCGTACTGCAGCAGTTCGACCAGGTCGGGCTCGTCATCGACGACCAGGACGGTGGTCACAGAATCGGCAGACATGGCGGCAGCGCGTGGAGAGCGGGCAAGCTAGCCGAGCGCACGTGACGCCCGTGTTACCGCACCGTGTCCTAGCCCTCGCGCAGCGCCAGCCGAATCAGGTCCTCGGCCGACTGGGTGCCGGGGTGGGCGCGGAGCACCTTGCGCAGCCGCTTCTCGGCCTCGGCGCGGCTCAGGCCGAGCGCTTCGAGCCCCGACCGGGCGTCGGCGCGCGCCTCCGAGGCCACGCTGTCGCCGCCCATCGAGGCGCCCGCGTCCAGTCCGTCCATGCCGGCGAACTTGTCGCGCAGCTCCACGATCAGCCGCTCGGCCGTCCGCTTGCCGATGCCCGGCACGCGCGTCAGCATGGCCGCGTCGCCCGCCACGACGGTGTCGCGCAGCTCGGACGGGCTCATGGCGCTCAGCGCCGCGAGCGCCAGCTTGGGCCCGACGCCCGACACCGCGACGAGCGTCTCGAAGGCGGCCTGCTCGGGCTCGGTGGCGAAGCCGTAGAGCACCTGGGCGTCCTCGCGCACGACAAACGTGGTGAGCAGGCGCGCCGGCTTGCCCTGGGCCGGCAGCTTCTCGAACGACGACGCAGGAATCAGCAGGCGGTAGCCGATCCCGCCGACGTCGACGATGGCCTCGGTGGGCTTTTTGTTGGCAAGAGTGCCGGAAACGTAGGCGTACATGGCGGAAGGGGAGACCCGGCCAAGCTAGGCCCGCCCGGTGCCACCGACGTGTCAGCCGTCGACCGGTCAGCCGTCGGCGCGTGGGCCGTCCGCGGGCAGCCCGGCGCGGATGGCGTCCAGCAGGCGCCGCGCCACCGGCGCCCGGTACTGCCCCTCGCGCACCAGCTCGCCCAGCACGTGCGCCGCCTGGGCGTCGCGCTGGCGAGCCAGGTGAACGCGCGCGAGCGCGAGCCGCGCCTCCTGAGACCGCCAGCTGGCCGGCGGCGTGCGCTCGGCGACCGAGGCGAGGTCGGCGGCCGCGGCGTCGAGGCCGGCAGGGCTGTACCATGGGAACAGGCCCAGCGTCGAACGCCGGGCGTCGCGAACGGCCTGGAGCGCCTCGGTCAGGGCCTCGCTCTCCGTCGCCTGAGCGCCGCGCAGCGTCGGCGGGGTGTGGGCCTCGATGCCCCCCAGGTCGGCCAGCTGCTCGCGCGGCGTGACCGAGGCCGCCGAGGCCATCCAGGCGGCGCCGTAGCCCACCACCAGCACTGCGGCCACGGCTGCCAGCCGTGGCAGACGCCGAGACGTTCGCGGCGCCAGGTGCGGACGCTGCGGAACCGAGTCGCCGCCGATGGGCGCGCGGTCGGGCCGAGCCGGCACCAGCCGCCGGCCGGTCATGCGCTCGAAACGGGCGACCGAGTCCTGGGCGTGGGCCTCGGCGTCGTCCAGCCGTGCGCCGAGGCGGGCCGCCTCGGGCGTGTCGGGAAGGTTGCCCGGCCGGCTGCGCCCCATCCGCTGGTCGACGGCGCGCCGGGCCAGGTCGTCGAGGCGGTCCGGGCCGGCGGCGTCGATCAGGCCTGCCAGGCGGCGGGCGCGAGCCCAGTCCGGGCCTCGCTCCGGGTGGGAGGCGAGCAGGCGGTCCGCTTGGGCACGCTCGGCGGGCGAGAGCGAGGGGTAGGCGTCGAGCAGGCGGTCGAGATCAGTCACGACGGAGAGGAGAACTAGGAAGACTGACTTCCGGAGGCGCGGCGTCTAACCTGCGCCGCCGAGTCCGGCATCAGACGCGCGGGGTCGTCGTCGGGCGGAGGCGCGTAGTACAGCGCGCGCACGTCGGGGTCGTCGCGCAGGCGCGCCTTGACCTTGGAGACGTAGGTGCGCACGCTCGCGATGGGCCGGCCGGTCGCCTCGGCGATGTCTCGGTATGACCAGTTCTCCAGCAGCCGCATCCGGCCGATGTCCCGGATCGCCTCGGGCATGGCGCGGATGGCACGCGCCAGCACGCGCCGCACCAGCACACGGTCGTAGGCCTGGGCGTGGTCCTCCGGGCTCACGAGCGTGCCCTCGTCCACCTCGACCATCTCGCGGCGGCGCGCGCGGTGGCTCAGGAGCACGTTCTTGCACACCACGCTGACGAACTGCGGGAAGCGCTCGGGGTCGCGCACCGTTTCGAGGGCGCGCAGGATGCGGCCGTAGGCCTGGTCCAGCGCCGCATCGAGGTCGCTGACGCCGCTCGTGCGCTCTCGGGCGAACTTGGCGTAGAGGTACCAGACGGCGTAGCAGTACGCCCACAACTCGACGCTGCGACGGTCCTCGTCGGACCGCGTCCGGCGCCACCGGACGTAGGTGTCGCTCGCCGCGTCGAAGTCGTCCACGGCGAACGGCAGCTCGCGGGCGAGCACGTCGAGGCGGGAGGGGCGAGACAAATGCAAACGAATCGACGCAGGCAAAGCGAGGCGGAAGATAGAGGATTGCACCAGGGCTGGGGAAGAATCCTTGAACCCGGCCCTTTGAGGGTGCAACAGGGCCGCGGCGCATTGCCCTTCGGGTGCTCGGCGCCTAGCTTGCTCCACTTCGATTGCACCCCAACCGCGCGGCCTGCCCGTGCCCGGGTGCTCCGGTCGCACCGCGGCGGGGCCTCGTTGGCCCGGAGCCGCCTTTTTTATGTCGTGCGACCGTCCTTGCGCTTCGGCGCCCCCGATTTCCGGGCTCCGCGCCCGCACCCTGTTATGAACACCACCTCGTTCAAGACCTACAGCGCCCGCCCCGGCGACGTCGAGGCGGCCTGGCACGTGGTCGACGCCGAGAACCTCGTCGTCGGCCGGCTGGCCGCGCGCGTGGCGACGATCCTGCGTGGCAAGCACAAGCCCGAGTACACGCCCCACATGGACGTCGGCGATCACATCGTGATCATCAACGCCGACAAGGTGCGCTTCACGGGCAAGAAGGAGACCGACAAGCAGTACTTCCGGCACTCGGGCTACCCCGGCGGCATCAAGGAGCGCTCGCCCAAGGAGCTGCGCGCCAACAAGCCGGAGTTCATCATCGAGAACGCCGTCAAGGGGATGCTGCCGCGCACCAAGCTTGGCCGCCAGCTCTACAAGAAGCTCCACGTCTACACCGGCGCCGAGCACCCCCACCAAGCGCAGCAGCCCCAGCCGCTCGACATCTAGCGCCCCGCGCTTCCCGCCGGCGGCTTCCGCTGGCTGACCTTCCCCACCCCAGTATGGCAACCCAGTTTCAGGCCGTCGGCCGCCGCAAGACGTCGGTCGCTCGCGTCTACCTCCGCCCCGGCTCGGGCAACGTCGTCGTCAACAAGCGCGAGCTCGCCGAGTACCTCCCGACCAAGATCCGCCAGGCCTCGGCCACGGCGCCCCTCGACCTGACGGAGCTGCGCGGCCAGTTCGACGTGCTGGTCAACGCCAAGGGCGGCGGCTTGACCGGCCAGGCCGAGGCCATCCAGCTGGGCATCGCGCGCTGCCTGGTCCAGTTCGACGCCGAGTTGCGCAAGCCGCTCCGCGACGCCGGCTACATGACGCGCGACCCACGCATGGTCGAGCGCAAGAAGCCCGGCCAGCCCAAGGCCCGCAAGAAGTTCCAGTTCTCGAAGCGCTAAGCCGCTTCGCGACCTCCGAACGCCGGCTCTCGGTGTTCGGAGACGGGCCGCGACAGCAGCCCAGGGCCGGGACTCCGGCCTTTATCTCACCCCCTGCCCGACGCGCCGCCGGGTGCCCACCTCGGTGGGTCGGTGGCGCCCGCTGAGCGATCAGCCGTCGGCAGGGCCAGGTACAACCACCCGCCCTCAGGGCGGACACCCCTCAGACCGACATGGCACGCGTACAGATCGAAGACTTGCTCCGCGCAGGCGCCCACTTTGGGCACCTCACCTCGCGCTGGAACCCGAAGATGGCTCCGTACATCTTCATGCAGCGCAACGGGATCCACATCCTGGACCTCAAGCAGACCCAGACGCTGCTCGACCAGGCCGCCGACGCCGCTGGCCGCTTCGCCTCCAAGGGCCGCAAGATCCTGTTTATCGGCACCAAGAAGCAGGCCCAGAACGTGGTCAAGGAGGAGGCCGAGCGCGCCGGCATGCCCTACGCCGTCGACCGCTGGCAGGGCGGCATGATGACCAACTTCCAGACCATCCGCGGCTCGCTGCGCCGCATGGAGACGCTGCGCCGCGAGGACGCCGACGGCACGACGGCCCAGCTCAAGAAGAAGGAGCGACTGATGCGCAGCCGTGAGCTGGAGAAGCTCGACCGCGTCCTTGGTGGCATCTCGGACATGGGCAAGCTGCCCGGCGCCATCTTCGTCGTCGACGTCAAGCGCGAGCACATCGCCGTGGACGAGGCGCGCAAGCTGGGCATCCCGATCATCGCGCTCGTGGACTCGAACGTCGACCCGGACCTGGTGGACTTCCCCATCCCGGCCAACGACGACGCCATGAAGTCGGTCGCGCTGTTCACGAAGGTGATCGCCGACGCCATCATCGAAGGCCAGAAGGCGGGCGCCGTCGCTCGTGACGCCGCCGTCGCCGAGGCCCAGAGCCGCGCCGCCGACGAGGCCAAGGCCGCCGACGCTGAAGCCCAGGCCGAGCAGGCCGAGCCCGTCACCACGATGGCCGACGCCGAAGCCGCTGCCAAGACCGAAGCCGCCGCCGCCAAGTCGGCGTAGCGCGCGTGGCGGGTGGCCGCTCCCTGCGGCTGATGCGTGATTCGTGATGCGCGACTCTCCCGACCTCGGCGTCGAGGCGGGCGCCCTCACGGGTCACGCATCACGCGTCTAGGCCCTCCGCCACCCCACGACCCCTCACACCCCCCGAACCCGAACGACATGGCAATCAAGGCACAGGACGTCAAAAAGCTCCGCGAAGCGACCGGCGTCGGCATGATGGACTGCAAAAAGGCCCTCACCGAGGCCGACGGCGACTTCGACAAGGCCATCGAAATCCTGCGGACCAAGGGCCAAAAGGTGGCCGCCAAGCGCGCCGACCGCGACGCGACCGAGGGCGCCATCGTCACCGCGACGACCGCCGACGGCTCGGCCGCGGTCATCGCCGAGGTCAACTCCGAAACCGACTTTGTGGCCCGCAACAGCGACTTTACCGACTTTGCCCAAAAGGTCGCCAGGCATCTCTTGGAGGCTCGGCCGGCCGACCTGGCCGCGGCCCAGTCGATGGACTTCGAGGGGCAGACGCTGGGCGACGCGCTGACGGCCATGACGGGCAAGATCGGCGAGAAGATCGACCTGCGCCGCTTCGAGATCGTCGAGGCCCACGACGGAGGCTCCGTCGTGGACTACATCCACCCCGGCTCCAGCCTGGGCGTGCTCGCGGTCATGACCGGCAGCGACGTCGCCGACGCCGGCCGCGACGTGGCGATGCAGGCCGCCGCCATGAACCCCATCGCCGCCACGCGCGCCGACGTGCCCCAGGACGTGCAGGACAAGGAGTTGGAGATCGGACGGGAGCAGGCGCGCGCCGAGGGCAAGCCCGACCAGATCCTGGACAAGATTGCCGAGGGCAAGCTGGGCCGCTACTTCAAGGACAACGTCCTGGTCGAGCAGCCCTTCGTCAAGGACTCCTCGATGACCGTCCAGCAGATGCTCGACAAGAGCGGCGCCGGCCTGACGCGGTTCGTCCGCTTCGCGCTCGGCGGCTAGGTCGCCAGTTTCCCCGCCTCGGCACCGAGGCGGACGGACCCAGGTCCGCTCGACGTACCGTCGGGCGGGCCTTTTTTTGTGTTGGAGGGGGGCGCGAGCGGATGATTTCGCAGCGGGGACTTGACAAGGTTCGAATAGAACCATACCCTGTGCTTCGAACCGAATCGAAGTACGCCATGCGAAACCCCATCACCACGCTTGGAGGCACCGAGATGGAAGTCTTGCGCCGGGTCTGGGATCTGGGGCAAGCGACCGCCCGAGAGGTCCACGACCGAATGGACCGCCCGGTCGCCTACACGACCGTCACGACGGTCATTAAGAACCTGGCCGACAAGGGCTACCTCCGCTTTCACCGCGACGGCGCCACGTTCGTCTACACCGCCGCCCGGCCGCCCGACGAGGTCCGCGGCTCGCTGCTGGGCTCGGTCGTGGACAAGGTGTTCGGCGGCTCGGCGCGGACGCTAATCCAGACGCTGGCCGGTCACGAGTCGCTGAGCGCGTCTGACCAGGCCGAGGTGCGCCGCCTGCTCGACCAGCTCGGCAGCGACCCGGCCCGCCTCGGCGGGGACGGGCCCGAGGCGGGCGCAGCGGGTGACGGCGATGAGTAGCGCCTGGCTCGCGGACCTGGGCGCGGCGTCGGTCGCCGCGCTGTGGCTTCCCGTCCTGGCGTGGACCGCGCTCGCGCTCGGTGCCGAGGCGGCGCTGCGCCTGGGGCGGGCGTCGGCGCGGCTGGGGCTGGGCGTTCGCGGCGCCGTCGTGGCCGCGCTCCCCGGCCTGCTGGTGGTGCCGCCGGTGCTGGCGCGCTGGGTGCCGTCGTTTCGGCCCGCCTCGGGTGAGGCGTCGGCGCTGCCGCTGGTCGCCCCGGGCCCAGCCGCCACGCTCGACCTGGAGGCACTGCTTCCGCCCGATCTCGCCTGGATGGACGTGCTGATCGGCGGGGCAACGCTGGGGGCGGGACTTGTCGCGGTGTTTGGCCTGGGCGCCCTGATCGGCGGGCTGGTGTGGCTCGGGCGCTACCGCCGCGGCTTGGCCGTCGCTGCCGATCCCGTCGTGGCCGAGGCGCGCGAGGTGGCCGGCCGGCTGGGCGTCCGCCAGTCGCTTGCCGTCGCCGTTGCCGAGCCTGGGTCGGCGCCGTTTACCGTCGGGTGGCGCAAGCCGCTGGTGGCCGTTCCGGCCGACCTGGAGGGCGAGTCGCTCCGGCTGGCGCTGGCACACGAGTTGGCGCACGTTCGCGAGGCGCACTACGGCTGGAGCCTGGCCGAGCGCGTCGTCCGCGCTGGGTTTGCGTGGCACCCGGCCGTCCACGCGCTGGGGCGCGGCCTGGCGCTGGACCGCGAGCGCGCGGCGGATGCCGCCGTCGTCCGGTTGTGGCCCCAGCACGCTCGCTCGTACGGCCACCTGCTGATCTCCGTCGCCTCGCGTCCCTCGCCCTCGCTCGCGCTGGGGGCCTCCTCGTCTACTCTCGTTTACCGCCTGACCGCCATGACCCATCTCCGTCCCGACCGCGTGCTGCTGGCACGGCTCATCGGCGCTGCCTTGTTGGTGGTGCCGCTGGGCTTGTCGGCCGCCGCCGTGCCCGACGCGCCCGCACTGCCCGCCTCGGCGCTGGCCCCGGCCGACACGACCGACCACGCCTTCGAGATCTCCGTCTGGCGCGATGGCGGCGTGCCGTCTCGCGTCGAGATCCGGATGGACGCGGGGACCACGTTGGAAGATGCGGTCGCCGTGGCCGACAGGTATTCCAACGGCTCGGCAGTAAGCACGCTGGTGGTGATCGCGGCGTCGGGCGAGCGGATCACCCGGTCGACCCTGAACCTCGACATCGTGCCGCTTCCTCCGCCGCCGCCGTCGGCAGCTCCCCCGCCACCGCCTGCGCCACCGCTGCCGCCCGGCTTCCAGGACGACGCGTTGCTTCGGAAGATCGGCGCGTTCTCGGTCTGGAAGCCTGACGCTGCACCCCAGACCATCCGCATCCAGATGAAGCCCGGCACGACCCGGACGGACGCCGCCCGCGTGGCCGACTACTTTTCCGAAGGCGGAGACACACCCGCAACTCTCATCGTCACGGACGCCAGCGGCCAGCAGATCCGACGGTCCACGGTTCGGAGCGAAGCCGTTCCTCCGCCGCCGCCTCCGCCGCCACCTCCCGCCCCTCAGGCGCCCAATCCGCCGACACCGCCAGCACCGCCAGCACCACCGGCACCGCCACCTCCGCCGGCACCACCAGCGCCGCCGACAGGAGTCCGCCTACAGAACGTCGACCTCAGTCAGACGAGAACGACGCTCCGCAAACTCCAGGAAACCCTGTCGGACGGCGAGTTTGACCGATTGGTCATCCGGCTCGACGCGGCCCAGCGCGAGTTGCCAGCCGACGAGTTGGACCGGCTGGCGGTGGCGCTGCGCCGGATGGAGGACGACCTGCCGCGCGCCGAGCTTGGGCGGATCGCTCGGGAGCTCACCCAACGGACTGAGACGATCCACGACAGTCAGTAGCTCGGCGCTCACGCGCCGTCGATGAGGCGCTGCAGCACGTCGCCGAGGTGGGCCACCAGGGTCTCACGGCCCTCCTGCAGCGTCGACGCGCCGACCACGTCGCGCGTCAGCGTGAACCCGAACAGGACCGCCACGACCAGCCCCGCGCGCGGCCGCGCGTCGTCGCCGCCGAGCCAGGTGGCCAGCGGGGTCGCGACCTGCTCGGCGAGCGCGGCCCGGAGCACGGCGCCGGCGTCGGGGTGCGCCGCCGAGCGCAGCAGCACCAGCGTCGGGTCGAAGCCGTCGGGCCGCGGGCGGACGAGGTAGCGCGCCAGCCGCTCGCCGAGCGTCGCGCGCGCGCCCACCAGCAGGTCGCCAATCGAGAAGCTGTCCCCGACGACCTCGGCGAACAGACCCATCTTGGAGCCGAAGTAGCGGTTGACGAGCGCCGCGTTCACGTCGGCCCCGGCCGCGATCTCGCGCACGCCGACTTGGCCGTAGCCGTCGCGCGAGAACAGGTGCTGCGCCGAGGCGAGCAGACGGGCGCGCGTGGCGGCGCGATCGCCGTGGACGGGAGGGGAGGGCATGGCGCTACGGAGGGACCGCGGCAAGGTAAACCGCTGACGACCGCCCCCGGTGGCCCAGGCCGCGCGCTCGCCCCAGGCCGCGCCCGGCCCAGGCCGAGGCCGCCCGCCTCGGCGTCTCGGGCGGGGCAGCCGCGTCCGGCGCCCTCTCGCCGCGCGGCCCGGGTGGAGACAGAACCGCGCCCGTGCGGGGCGCTCGGCCGTACCTTTGGGCTCTGCCTCCCACCGCCCGATGACGCACGCCGACGACGACCCGTCGCAGCCCGCCCTCCGCTACCGCCGCGTGATGCTCAAGCTGAGCGGGGAGGCCCTCCTCGGTGACCAGCAGTTCGGCATCGACCACACCGTTCTGGCGCAGTACGCCGCCGACGTCAAGGAAGCCGTCGACGCCGGGGCCCAGGTGGCGCTCGTGATCGGCGGCGGCAACATCTTTCGCGGCATCTCGCCCGACGGCGCCAAAATGTCCAGCCGCGCCCACGCCGACTACATGGGCATGCTGGCGACCATGATCAACGGGATGGCGCTCCAGGACGCGCTCGAAGGCGCAGGCCTGCACACGCGCCTGATCTCGGCGATCGACATGAACGAGATCGCCGAGCCGTTTATCCGCCGCCGCGCCATCCGCCACCTGGAGAAGGGGCGCGTGGTCGTGTTCGGCGCCGGGACCGGGCACCCGTACTTCTCGACCGACACCGCGGCCGCGCTCCGTGCCGCCGAGATGGACGCCGAGGTGATCCTGAAGGGCACGCGCGTGCCGGGCATCTTCACGGCCGACCCCGAGACCGACGCCAGCGCCCAGCGCTTCGAGCGGATCTACGGCGGCGAAGTCCTGCGCCGCGACCTCAAGGTGATGGACCTGACCGCGATCACGCTCGCCAAAGAGAGCGGCCTGCCCATCCTGGTGTTCGACATGAACACGCCCGGCACGTTTGCGCGCGTGCTGCGCGGCGAGCCCGTCGGCACGACCGTGCACTGGGACGACGCCGCCGAGCCCGTCCTTCTCGCCTGACCTTTCCCCGCCCGCCTCGGCACACGCCCCGAGGCGGGCCGACTCGACTTTCCCCATGATTGACGCTTCCCTACAAGACGCCCTCGACGAGGCCGAGCTGGACATGGAGTCCGCGCTGGAGCACTTGTCGAACGAACTCAACACGATCCGCGCGGGGCGCGCCAACCCCCAGATGCTGGACAGCGTCCGCGTCGAGGCCTACGGCGCGACCGTGCCGCTCAACCAGGTCGCCAACACGGCCGCGCCCCAGGCCGACCTGATCACGGTCTCGCCCTACGACAAGGGCACGATCGGGGCCATCGAGAAGGGCATCACGAACGCCAACCTGGGCCTGAACCCGACCAACAACGGCACCCAGATCCTGATCTCGATCCCGCCGCTGACCGAGGAGCGCCGCCGCGACCTGGCCAAGACGGCGCGGAGCCGCGGCGAGGACGCCAAGGTCTCGGTCCGCAACGCGCGCCGGACGGCCAAGGACAGCATCAAAAAGACCACGAACGCCGAGTCGCTCTCCGAGGACATGCAGTACGAGGCCGAGGCGGGCTTGCAGGAGATGACCGACCGCTACGTCGCCCGCATCGACCGCGCGCTCGACGCCAAGGAGGCGGACATCCTGAAGGTCTAGCCCCGCTTCGACAGCGCGTGCCCCGACCGCTACCCGCCGGCCGTGCTGGGACTGCACCACGGGCAGGTCGAGGTCTCCGCCGACCGGCTCACGTTCTACGACCGCTCGGGCGCCCGCACCGTTTTCGTCCGCTGATGCGGCGGTGCGCTCGGCCGGCGCGGGCGGTTTCTTCGGCGTTCCTCCTAAGCCAACGGCCCGGCCGCCCTGTAGATTTGGCCTTCCCCGGAGAGATGTCCGAGTGGCTTAAGGAGCACGCTTGGAAAGCGTGTGTGCGGGCAACCGTACCGTGGGTTCGAATCCCACTCTCTCCGCCGTCGCCCCGCTGGCCTGCCGCCACCCCGCAAGGGACAGCGCAGCCAGCGGGGCGTTTTGGCCGAGCCCGCCTCGGTGACGTTGCCGAGCGAGTGACCGAGGCGGGGGGGCCCAGGGTCGGGGCGCCGCTAGCTTGCCCGCTCACCACACCGAGACACGCGATGGGACGGATGTTCGAGAAGCGCAAGCACACCATGTTCGCGCGCTACGACCGCATGGCGAAGCAGTTCGCCCGCATCGGCAAGGACATCGTGATCGCGGTCAAGGCCGGCGGGCCCGACCCCGACCTCAACCCCCAGCTGCGGCGGGTCGTGCAGAACGCCAAGGGCGTCAACATGCCCAAGGACAAGGTCGACGCGGCGATCAAGCGAGCCCAGGGCAAGGACACCGCCAACTACGACGAGGTGCTGTACGAGGGCTACGGCCCCCACGGCGTGCCACTCCTGGTGACGGCCGCGACCGACAACGTCAACCGCACCGTCGCCAACCTGCGCGCGATCCTGTCGCGCGGCGGCGGCAACCTGGGCACGTCGGGCTCAGTCGCGTTCCAGTTCGACAAGATGGGCACCTTTGTGCTCGACCCCGCCCTGGTCGGTGACCGCGACGACCTGGAGCTGGAGCTGATCGACGAGGGCTTGCAAGAGCTGGACGAGGACACGACCGACGACGGCCGCGACGTGCTCGTGGCGCGGTGCAGCTTCGCCGACTTCGGCACTATGCAGAAGGCCCTCGAAGACCGAGGCATTGAGCCCATCACCGCCGAGGTCGAGTACGTGCCCTCGACCCCGACGCCGCTGCCCGACGACGACGCGGACGCCGTCCTGGAGCTCGTCGCCCGGCTGGAGGCCGACGAGGACGTGCAGCACGTCTTTCACAACCTCGCCTGACGCGTCCCGCCTCGGCCCCGAGGCGGACGGACCCGGCGGGCCTACTGGATGCCGAGCAACGTCACCTCGAAGGTCAGCGCCGCGTTCGGCGGGATGATGCTGCCGCGTGGCGGGTTGGCGCCGTAGGCCTGGTCCGGCGGGATCGTGAACGTCTTGGTCTCGCCGACCGCCATCCCGATGATGCCGTCGCGGAAGCCCGGGATCACGTCGCGCAGCGGAAACGTGGCTCGGGTGCTCCGGTCGAACACCATGCCGTCGGTCAGCCGTCCCTCGTAGGCGACCGTGACGGTGCTGTTCGCCTGGGCGACGCCCTCGTCCGCGGAGTCGCAGGCGGCGAGCGAGAGGACGAGAGCAAGTAGAGTGAACGCGCGCATGATCCTGTGTGTGGGGGCGTGCAATCTAGCCGAGGCGAACAGGCGCCCCGCCGCTCCGCGCCCGCCCGCCGGGTCCGTCCGCCGCGCCCGCCCGCCTCGGTGCCGAGGTGGAGGGAGCCGGGCGTCAGCCCTGCGTCAGCCGCTCGTAGCCGGGGCGGAGGACGCTCCAGTAGCGCACCGGCAGCAGCCGCTGGAGCGCCGACCCGGCGCGCGCGCCCGACGCCACCAGCAGGCGCGGCCGGCGGCGCTCGACCGCGCGCACGATGGCGCGGCCGACGCGCTCCGGCGGCGTGCGGAGAAAGGCGCGCTCGAAGGCGTCGCTTTTGCCGCGCTGAGTCACCGCGTCAGCCTGGGCAGCGATGCGCGCCGACCGAGCAATCGACGTCGCGACGCCGCCCGGATGCACGACCGTGACCCCGACCGGCCCGCCGGCCAGCTCGTGACGCAGCGCCTCGGAGAACCCCCGCACGGCAAACTTGGACGCCGCGTACGCGGCCTGCTCGGCCGGCGCGATGATGCCGAACAAGCTGGAGATGGTCACGACCTGGGCCGCCGGTTCGCGCAGCAACGCGGGCAGAAACCCTTTGACCAGCCCAATCACGCCGAACAGGTTGATGTCGACGAGCCAGCGGATCTCGTCCATCGACACCTCCTCGACACGGCCTACCAGCGAGACGCCGGCTGCGGCCACCACCACTGAGACGCGGCCGTGCTTGGCCAGGACGGCGTCGGGCAGCGCGGCCAGCGCCGCGGCGTCGGCCACGTCCACGACGTGCTGGCTTGCCGCGACCTCGCCCACCTCGGTCACGAGGCGGGCGGTCTCGGCCAGCCCGTCGGCGTCGCGGTCGGTGAGCGCCACGGCGCAGCCCCGCCGAGCGAACGCCAGCGCCGTCGCGCGGCCGATGCCGGACGCGGCGCCGCTGACGACCGCCACGCCGCCGCCGAGGTGGAGCCGCTTCATGCCTCCTGGAGCCGAGCCGGCGCGTTCGCGCGCCGGCAGACGTAGTCGGCGGGGTCGAACCGCTCGACGCGGCGGCGGAAAGCGCCGACCGAGCCGGGCCAGATGGCCGCGTTGCGCCCGCTCGCGCCCAGGTACCAACTGTCACACCCCGACGTCCAGGCCGTGCCTTCGGACAGCCGGTCCACCTCCTCGACAAACGCCGCCTGGGCCTGGGGCCGCGGCTCGACGGCCGAGAGCCCGTGCTCGTCCATCGCCCGGAGCGCGCCGACCAAGTGGTCCATCTGGGCCTCCATCATCAGCAGCACTGACGAATGCCCCAGGCCGGTGTTCGGCCCCTGCATCATGAACAGGTTGGGAAAGCCCGCGACGGTCGTGCCGGCGTAGGCGGTCGGCTCGCCCTTCCAGAGCTCGGACAGACGCCCGGGCCGCCCGACGATGCGGTCGATAAACGGGAAGTCGTGGACGTGGAAGCCGGTCGCGAACACCAGCACGTCGGCCGGGTGCTCGGTGCCGTCCGCCTCGGTGACGGCGTCGGGGCGGACGTGCGTGGCGGCGCCGGCCACGGTGACGTTCGGCTGCTGGAGCGCCGGGTAGAAGTCGTCCGAGAGCAGGATGCGCTTGCAGCCAAAGCGGTAGCTCGGCGCCAGGCGCTCGCGCAGGTCGGGGTCCGAGACCTGGGCCGTCCGGTGCCGACGCGCCATCAGGGCGCCGACGCGGGCCATCTCGGGACGGCGGAACGGCAGGCCCTGGGCCTCGTGCGCGGCGTAGAGCGCGCGGCGCAGCCCACGCTGGAGGCGCGGAAACCGAGCCAGCCGCTGGCGCATCCGGTCGGAGAGCGGACGGTCGCGGCGCGGGATCAGCGTCGGCGCCGTCCGCATGAACACGGTCAACTGGCCCACCTGGGGCTGGATGGCCGGGACGAGTTGAATCGCCGACGCGCCGGTCCCGATCACGGCGACGCGCGTGCCGGCCAGGTCGAGGTCCGGGTCCCAGCGCGCGGTGTGCATCACCGGGCCGCGGAAGGTGTCCAGGCCCGGGATGTCGGGCATCCGAGGCTCGGCCAGGGCGCCGACGGCGCTCACCAGCACGTCGGCCGTCCAGTCGCCGCGGTCGGTCGCGATCTGCCAGCACGCGGCGTCCTCGTCCCAGACGGCCTGCTCCACGCTCGTGCCGAGGTGGAGGTGGCGGCCCAGGTCGCGGCTCTCGACCACGCGCTCCAGGTAGGACCGGATCTCGGGCTGCTGCGCAAACCAGCGGCTCCAGTCCGGGTTGGGGTCGTCGGCGAGGTGGTAGAGGTGGCTCTCGACGTCGCACGCGGCGCCGGGGTACACGTTGTCGCGCCAGACGCCGCCCACGGACTCGGCGCGCTCGAAGATCGTGACGTCGTCGATGCCTTCGGCGCGCAGGCGCGCGGCGGTGCCGAGGCCGGCGAAGCCG
Source organism: Rubricoccaceae bacterium (assembly GCA_963757585.1). GTDB lineage: Bacteria > Bacteroidota > Rhodothermia > Rhodothermales > Rubricoccaceae > Rubrivirga. Next base: position 466,880 of record CAVWRT010000005.1, on the reverse strand, counting down.
GCGCCCACGATGGCGACGCGGACGTGTGAGGAGCCTGACATGTCGATGGGTGAGTCCGGAGGGGTGCGGGAGGGCCTACTGCCGCTGGTCGGTGGGCAGCACCAGCAGCTCGGCGACGGTCGCCGCTTGGGGGGCCTCGGCGGTGTAGACAATCGCCTCGGCGATGCGCTGGGCATCGAGCGGGGTGAGGCGGGCGAACATCTTGCCCATGTTCTCGCGCACCTCTTGGTCCCCGATGGCGTCGGTTAGTTCGGTCGCGACAGCCCCGGGCTCGATGCAGGTCACGCGGATGCCGTACGCCGGCCCCAGCTCTTGCCGCATCCCCTCCGACAGCGCGCGCACAGCGTACTTGGTCGCCGAGTACACCGCCCCGCCCGGGTACACCCGGCGCCCCGCCGTCGACGACACGTTGATCACGTGGCCAGACGCGGCCTCGATCATGGTCGGCAGCACGGCCTCGACGGCGTAGAGCACGCCGTACAGGTTCACGTCGACGGTCTGGTACCAGTCGTCGGTGCGCATGTTGTGCAGCATCGTGAGCGGCATCACGCCCGCGTTGTTGACCAGGACGTCGATCCGGCCGTAGGCGTCGAGCGTGGCCTGGGCCAGGGCCCGGACGGCCTCGCGGTCGGTGACGTCGGTCGGGACTGCCAGCGCGGTGCCGCCGTCGGCTTCGATGGACGCCTTGAGCGCGTCCAGGCGCTCCTGGCGCCGCGCGGCCAGCACGACCGTCGCGCCTTTGTGGGCCAGCAGCCTGGCTGTCGCCTCGCCGATGCCCGACGAGGCTCCGGTAACGATGGCGACGCGGTCGGACAGAGACATTCGGAGCGGGGGAGGGTGGCCTGGGTCAACCACCCTCCAGCGACGAGGTTCGTCCGCCTCGGCGAGCCGGTCGCCGAGGCGGACGGTGCGGGCCCGCCGGTGGCGCCGTGCACACGCACGACGGCCGCACCTGGGCAGATGCGGCCGTCGGCTCGGTGCGGCACCGCGTGGTCGGAAAGCCCGCTGCGGTCGGAAGGCCCGCTGTGGTCGGAAAGCCCGGTTAGTCGGAGAGGCCCGTGATGTCGCCTGTGTCGACGTCGGCGCGGTAGCGGCGGCCTCCCAAGGCGATCTCGGCGACGCGGCCTCCGCCTTCGGTCGGAAAGGTGACCGTAAACGACTGGTTCACCTCGACGGCCGTGGCCGGGCCGCCGGCGGGCGTCCGGGTGCGGGTGCCGACGAGCGTTCCGGTGATGGTGCCCTCGACCGCCGTCCGCCAGCGGCGCGTGACCGAGCGCGGGCCGCGGACGCCGTCCAGCGCCAGGTCCAGCGTCCCGACCCAGGTGCGCTCGCCTCGGCGGCTGCGCAGGGTGTCGGCGACGGAGCGCCGATAGGTCCCGTCGACGGTGACCAGATCGGCGCCGAGATCGGAAACCGACAGGTCGACGGCGAGCGCGGTCAGGGCGTGGACGCCGCGCGGCGACTGGAACCGGCTCGTGCCCGAGAGCACGGCGTAGTCGACGCGCGCTGCGCCGACGCGCTCGCGCTGGGCGGCCCCGGCGTCATCGAAGAACTGGTACGTCGAGGTGCGAGCAAACGACGCGTAAAAGCGGCCGTCCGGCGTGCCGCGCTCGCAGTCGATGGTGACCGTCCACTGCACGGCGTCGGCGTCGAAGGCGCGGTCGCGGTCGCATCCGGGCCGGTCGCCCGGCTGGCGGGCCGGGTCGGCCGGCGCCACCAGCGAGGCGGCCGCGGCGGCGTCCTCGAGCACGCCACCCGCGTCGATGGCGAGGGCGCTGGCGACGACGACCGCCGCGTCGTCGAGGTCGGCCGAGGACAGGACAGAGGGCGCGGGTTGGGCGGCATCGCACGCGCTCAGGGTGAGTGCGAATGCGGCCACAAGGGCACATCGAGTCATGGGATCGGGGAGGCGTGAGGTTGTAGGATCGGCCGAGACGCGGCGCGGTCTGTGTCGAGACTGTCCCGATCGTCGTCCGAGGCCGTGTCCTTTGTGTCGCGACCTCGCGCCCGCCGGCGCCAAGATCCTTTCTGACCGCTGCAACGGCCGCAGACTTGGGGCTCGACGCAACGGGTTGCCCGATCACGGTCGGCACCGAGCGTCGGCACCGAGCGGCAGCGGCGGGTCTGGCCCTTCCGAGGCGCCCTCCCGAGGCGGGGGCAGCTAGGCCCGGGTGCGCGGACGGTCGGCGGCGTGGGCCGCGGGCGGCTCCGCGTCCAGAAGCGCCGCATCGATGCGGGCGGGCGCGTCCACCAGGCCCGCGCGGCGGGCGTCGCGCTCCAGGTCGTAGCCCTCGCTCGTCACGATGGCCTCCAGCGCTTCGAGGCGTCGGCGCAGGCGCTCGCGGTCGGAGCGCGCGTCGGCGAGCGCGTCCTCCAGGTGGCTGGTCGCGCGGCCCAGGTCTCGGGCGGCCTCGGCCTTGGTCTTGGCCACCTTGGCGTACGTCCCGGCCAAGATCGCCACGATGGGGATCAGGAACGGCATCATCGCGACGATCTCCATAGCGCACAGGGCTAGCGTGGCCTCAGTCTACGGACAGCGCGGCCGGCCGGCGGCCTCAATGGGGTCCAGCGTCGGCAGATGGGCAGGGACGGATCCCCGAGCCGAGCAGAAAAGCGGGGTGCTGGACACCACGAGTGTACACAGGAGGCGGCCCAGAACCCCCCAGGGAGACCCGCAACCGGCCTGGCGGAAACCCCCATTCGGTCAGTCGATCCAGACCGTTTTGGCGTTGACGAACGCCCGGATGCCCTCGACCGCCAGCTCGCGGCCATAGCCCGACGCGCCGATGCCGCCGAACGGCAGGTTGGGGTGGCTCTGGGTCATCTGGTTGACGAACACGGCGCCCGACCGGATCTGTCGCGCCAGCGCCTCGCCGCGCGCGACGTCGGCCGTCCAGACGCTGCCGCCCAGCCCGAAGCGCGAGTCGTTGGCCAGCCGGACGGCGTGCTCGGCATCGTCCGCCTCGGTGAGTGCGGCGACGGGGCCGAAGATCTCCTCCTGAAAGGCGACCGTCCCCGGCCGGACGCGAGACAGGACCGTCGGCGAGTAGAAGTAGCCGGTGCGGTTGGGGACGGTGCCGCCGGTCAGCAGCCGAGCCCCGCCCTCGACCGCGCGCTGGACCTGGTCGCGGATCGCGTCGCGCGCGCCGGCGCTCGCCATCGGGCCCAGGTCGGTGGAGGCGTCCATCGGGTCGCCCAGGCGCAAGGCCTCCATCCGGGCGACAAAGCGCTCGGTAAAGGCGTCCGCGATGGGGCGCTCCAGGATGAAGCGCTTGGCCGCGATGCACGACTGGCCGTTGTTCTGGACGCGCGCCCGGACGCCCGTCTCGACGGCGCGGTCGAGGTCGGCATCGGCCAGGACCACGAAGGCGTCCGTGCCGCCCAGTTCCAGCACGCACGGCTTGAGCGCCGCGCCCGCCTGCCCGCCCACCGTCCGGCCCGCCGCCTCGCTGCCCGTCAGCGTCACCGCCGCCACGCGGTCGTCAGCGATGGCGCCGGCCGTCTGGTCGTGACTGAGGATGAGGTGCTGAAAGACGCCGTCGGCAAACCCCGCCTCGGCGAACAGCTCCGCCATGCGCTCGCCGCAGCCCAGCACCGACTCGGCGTGCTTGAGCAGCCCGACGCCGCCCGCCATGACCGTCGGCGCGGCAAAGCGGAAGGCTTGCCAGAACGGGAAGTTCCAGGGCATGATGGCCAGGACCGGGCCGAGCGGCTGGTAGGCCACAAAGCTCCGGCTCGCGTCGGTCTCTCGGACCTCGTCGGCCAGGTAGGCCGGGGCGTGCTCGGCGTAGTAGCGGCACACCCAGGCGCACTTTTCCGCCTCGGCGACGGCCTGGGCGAGCGGCTTGCCCATCTCGGACGTCATCAGCGCGCCCAGGTCGTGTTTCTGGGCGTCGAGGAGGTCGGCCAGGCGGCGCATGGCGGCGGCGCGCTCGGCGAACCCGGTCTGGCGGTGCGCCTCGAAGGCGGCGGCGGCCCGGTCGAGCGCGGCGTCGAGGCCGGCGGCGCTGAGCCGGCCGTAGGTCGCGATCTCGGCTTGGGTGGTGGGGTTGACGGTGGCGAGCGTCGTGTCTTGCGGAGTCGGCGGCATGGCGCGAGCGGAGGCGGAGACGCCGTCTACGCCCGTGCCGGCGCCGCGATTCGCGCGCGCCGGCGGGTGCTGAGCCGTGAAAACGCTTCCGGCCGGTTGCCCTCGGCGCCTCCGCGTGCAGACCTTGTCGGCTCACCCCGTCGGCTGCATGTCCTCTTCCGGTACTCTACGTCGTGGCGCCCGCGTCATGCGCTCGTGGCTGGGCGCCCTCCAAGGCCCCGGGGAGCGCCCCCAGGCGGCCGGCCTCGCTCGGGGCCTCGACGAGGTCACCGACCGGGGCGTCTCGCGCCGCGCCGTCGAGGCCTTGGTGGGGATGCCCATCCGCGACCTCGACGTGTACGAGCACGCCCTGCGCCACCGCTCGCTGTTTCGCGGGCTGACGTCGGACGGGACGGAGTCGAACGAGCGGCTGGAGTTTCTGGGCGACGCCGTCTTGGGCGCCGTCGTCGCCGAGCGCGTCTACACCGAGTTTCCGGACCGCTCCGAGGGCCTGCTCACGCGCACGCGCGCCACGCTCGTCAACGGCCGCGCGCTCGCCGGCTACGCCGAGATCCTGGGCCTGGGCGAGCTGGTGCTGATGTCGGAGAACATGAGCACGTCCGAGGGCCGCACCAACCACACCATCCTGGCGGACGCCTTCGAGGCCGTCGTGGGCGCGCTGTACCTCGACCTGGGGTTTGCCGCCGCCCGGACGTTCGTGATGGCCGTGCTCGACCAGTGCGTGGACCTGCAGGTCGCGGCGGCCGACAAGAGCAACCACAAGAGCCAGCTTCTGGAGCACGTCCAGGGCCTGGGCCTGGACCAGCCGAGCTACCAGGTCGTGGCCGAGGACGGGCCGAGCCACGACCGCGAGTTCACCGTCGCCGCGGTCGTCGACGGCGTGACGCTGGGCACGGGCGTGGCGCGGTCCAAAAAGGCCGCCGAGCAAGCGGCCGCGCGACAGGCCATGGAGGCGCTGCGCCGAGACGCCGCCCAGGCCTAGGTCCGGGCACCGGACGCCGGGCGCGCGTCGGCCCGCCTCGGGAATGGAGCCGCCGGAGCCGCGCGGACGCGCTCGATCCTGAAGTCTGCGTGGAGCGGACCGACGCGCGCGCACCCGGCGTTACGTCTCGACGCGCCCCCTCCACGCCCGACGCCCTCATGGAAACGCTCGCCCGCACCGCCCGCCACCCCGCAAGGGACGGCGCTAGCCACCCCGACGTGTTCGCCGACCGCCACCTGGGCTCGTCGGCCGCCGACCAGGCCGAGATGCTCCGCGTCGTCGGCTTCGACTCGCTCGACGCGCTCGCCGCCGCCGCCGTCCCGGCCAGCATCCAGCTCGGCCGCGACCTCGACCTGCCCGACGCCATGTCCGAGGCGGAGCTGCTGGACGAGCTGACGGCCCTCGCTGACCTCAACGAGACCGCGCGCAGCTACATCGGGCAGGGCTACCACGGCACGATCCTGCCGCCGGTGATCCAGCGCAACGTGCTGGAGAATCCGGGTTGGTACACCCAGTACACGCCCTACCAGGCCGAGATCGCCCAGGGCCGGCTGGAGGCGCTCCTCAACTTCCAGACCGTCGTGAGCGACCTGACCGGCCTGCCGGTCGCCAACGCCTCGCTGCTGGACGAGGGCACGGCCGCTGCCGAGGCCATGACCATGTTCGCCGGCGCCCACCGCGGCAAGCGCGCCACGTTCGCCGTCGACGCGCGCTGCCATCCCCAGACGATCGCGGTCGTCCAGCAGCGGGCCGAGCCGGTCGGCATCACCGTCGAGGTGGCCGACCTGGCCGAGTACACGCCCGGCGACGACCTCATCGGCGCGCTCGTGCAGTACCCCACGACCGACGGCGAGATCGTCGACTACACCCGCCTCGGGGACGCGGTGCACGACGCTGGAGGGTACCTGGCGGTCGCCACCGACTTGTTGGCGCTGACCTTGATCGAGGCTCCGGGCGCCTGGGGCGCCGACGTCGCGCTGGGAAGCAGCCAGCGGTTTGGCGTGCCGATGGGCTTCGGCGGTCCGCACGCCGCGTTTTTCGCCACGACGGACGCGTTCGCCCGCAAGATTCCGGGCCGCATCATCGGCGTCAGCCAGGACCGCCACGGCGACACGGCGCTCCGGATGGCGCTGCAGACGCGCGAGCAGCACATCCGCCGCGAAAAGGCGACCTCCAACATCTGCACGGCCCAGGTTCTGCTGGCCAACATCGCCGGCTTCTACGCCGTCTACCACGGGCCGGACGGGCTCCGGGACATCGCGCGCTACGTCCACACCCAGACCTCGCGGCTGGCCGACGCGCTCGACGAGGCCGGCCACACCGTCCAGCACGCCGACTTTTTCGACACGCTGCGCGTCGAGATCGGCGGCGGGCACGACGTGGTCGCGGTCGCGCGCGACGAGTTCGGCATCAACCTGCGCGCCTACCCCGACGGCACGGTCGGCATCGCGCTCGACGAGACGGTCACAGATGCCGACTTGGCGGATCTGGTCGAGGCGTTCGGCGGGACGCACCTTCCCGAGGCGGGGGAGACCTACGCTGGCGTCCACACCCGGCAGTCCGGCTTCCTGGACCACCCGACGTTCCACCGCTACCACAGCGAGCACGAGATGCTGCGCTACCTCAAGCGGCTGGAGAACAAGGACCTGTCGCTCGTCCACAGCATGATCCCGCTCGGGTCGTGCACGATGAAGCTCAACGCGACCGCCGAGATGATGCCGGTCACGTTCCCCGGCTTCGCCCACGTCCACCCGTTCGCGCCCGACGCCGACTCGGAGGGTTACGAGGAGATCGTGGACACGCTCGAGGAGTGGCTGGCCGAGATCACCGGCTTCGACGCCGTCTCGTTGCAGCCCAACTCGGGCGCGATGGGCGAGTACACCGGCCTGCTCACCATCCGGGCCTACCACCAGGCCCAGGGCGACGACCACCGCACGGTCTGCCTGATCCCGACGCGTGCGCACGGCACCAACCCCGCCTCGGCCGTCATGGCGGGCATGGACGTGGTGGCCGTCAAGGTGACCGAGGCGGGCGAGGTGGATCTGGACGACCTGCGCGCCAAGGCCGAGCAGCACGCCGACAAGCTGGCGGCGCTGATGATTACCTACCCCAGCACGCACGGCGTGTTCGAGACCACGATCCAGGAGATCGCCGACGTGGTGCACGAGCACGGCGGGCTGGTCTACATGGACGGCGCCAACATGAACGCGATGGTCGGTCTGTGCCGGCCGGGCGACTTCGGCATGGACGTGTGCCACCTCAACCTGCACAAGACGTTCGCCATCCCCCACGGCGGCGGCGGCCCGGGCATGGGCCCGATTGGCGTGGTCGAGAAGCTGGCGCCGTTCCTGCCGGGTCATCCGGTGGTGACCACGGGCGGAGACCAGGCCATCGGGCCGGTCGCGGCGGCGCCGTACGGCAGCGCGCTCGTGCTGCTGATCTCGTGGAGCTACATCGCCATGATGGGTGCCCAAGGGCTGAAGCGCGCCTCTCAGCTGTCCATCCTGAACGCCAACTACATGGCTCGGCGCCTCGACGGCCACTACGACGTGCTGTACCGAGGCCCGGGCGGGCTGGTCGCCCACGAGTTTATCCTCGACGTGCGCCCGTTCCAGAAGGCCGGCGTCTCGGCCGAGGACATCGCCAAGCGCTTGATCGACTACGGCTTCCACGCCCCGACCATGTCGTGGCCCGTCACGGGCACGCTGATGGTGGAGCCAACCGAGAGCGAGTCGCGCGCCGAGCTCGACCGCTTCTGCGACGCCATGATCGCCATCCGCACCGAGATCCAGGAGCTAGAACTGGGCACCGCCGACGCCGACGACAACGTGCTCAACAACGCGCCCCACACCGCCGCCGAGGTCACCGCCGACGACTGGGCGCACCCGTACACGCGTGCCCAAGCGGCCTACCCCGTCGACGGCTTGCGCCAGTCCAAGTTCTGGCCGACGGTCGGCCGGGTCGACAACGCGTTTGGCGACCGCAACCTGGTTTGCTCGTGCCCGCCGATGGAGGCCTACGCCTAGGCCCGCCTCGGTGGCTCCGCGAGGGCCCCGAGGCGAGGCGGGCTAGCGCGGGCGCGGAGCCGTATCGGGTGGGCTACGGCGATCCATGCGCAACGCGTTCCTAACGCGACGCCACCGTGAACGAGGTCTATACTCAGGGACCCTCTCCGTTCATACCCGATGACCCTGTCCGGACGCGCGCTCCCACTCTTCGCCCTACTCGTATTCGCCGGCTGCGCCACAGCGTACCAGTCGAAGGGCTTTACCGGTGGTTTCTCCGAGGTCTGGCAGAGTGAGCGCTCGGTCGTAGTGACGTTCAACGGCAACGGCTTTACGTCGGCGGAGACGGTCGAGCAGTACGCCACCATCCGAGCGGCCGAGCTGGCGCTGGACCGCGGCTTCCCCTACATCCGGATCGCGAACCAGCAGACGGAGGAGGAGGTGACGCGCACCGGCCCCTTCGGGCTCGGCGAGAAGGTGCGCAAGTCGGACGCCGAGTACACGGCGGTGATGCTCACCCAGGAGGAGGCGCGCAAGCTGGAGATCGAGGGTGTCCCGGTCGTCTCGGCCCGGTTCTACATCGAGCAGAACGCGCCGGCCAGCGTGCGCAAGCGCATCTTAGGCGAGTAGCCGGCGGCCTGGATGCCGGCCGGCCACGTGAAACGGCCCGCGCTCTAGACGACCCCCGGAGCCGCTCCCCACTGCCGGCGCACGTCGCCAGCGGAGCGTGGGCAGAGGCAGACCGCACGGAGCCGTTCGGCCGTGCTAGGTTGCGGAGAATCAGGGACCTACCTTGTGAGTCCTCGCTCTCTCCTGGCATGGAAGTCCCGACTTTGGTTTCGCGGCCGAGCGCCCGCGCGGTCCCGACAGAGCGCACCGGTTCGGTGTCCTGGACGGTCTGGACCGTCGTCTTGGCCGCGACCAGCATCGTCGTCGGGCTGATCTGGGACATCTCGTGGCACATGAGCGTCGGCCGCGACTCGCTGTTCACGTCGGCGCACCTGGCGATCTACCTGGGCGCCGTCCTGAGCGGAGGCGTCGGCGGCTACTACGCCTTCCGGACCACGTTCTGGGGGACCGACGCCGAGCGGGCGCGGTCGGTCCGGTTCTGGGGCTTCCGCGCGCCGCTCGGTGCCTGGGTCGGGATCTGGGGCTGCATCGCCATGCTCACCTCGGCGCCGTTCGACGACTGGTGGCACAACGCCTACGGCCTGGATGTCAAGATCATCAGCCCGCCGCACTCGCTCCTCGCGCTGGGCATGTTCTGCGTGATGATCGGGGCGCTGCTGCTGGTGCGCTCGCAGCAGAACCAGAGCGACGGCGCCGACCGCCAGCGGCTGGGGTGGATCTTCGCGGTCGTGGCCGGCCTGATGGTGGCGTTCGCGGCCACGTTCATCTCGTCGAACGCGAGCGTCGCCAACGGGATGCGCGCCTCCATCTTCTACAAGGCGACGGGGATCGCCCTGCCGTTGGTGCTGATCGGCGCCGCGCGCGCGTCGACGCTGCGCTGGCCCGCGACGACGATCGCGGCGGTCTACATGCTCACGATCGCCGCGATGGCCTGGATCCTGCCGCTGTTCGCGGCCACGCCCAAGCTGGCGCCGATCTTCAACCCGATTACCCACATGGTGCCGCCGTCCTTTCCGATGCTCCTGGTCGTTCCGGCTCTCGCGATCGACGCGCTGATGCAGCGGACGCGGATCGCGAACGACTGGCTGCTGGCGCTCGCGCTCGGCGTCGTGTTCACCGGCGTGATGCTGGCCGTCCACTGGGTCTGGGCCGAGTTCATGCTCTCGCCGGGAGCGCGAAACGCGGTCTTTGTGGCCGATCAGTGGGCGTACCAGAACCGCCTGGGCGACTGGCGCTACGAGTTCTGGGTGTGGCCGAGCGACGCCGTCGAGGGCGCCGACGGCGAGCGCATCTTCCAGCCCGGCTTGTTCGCCATCGGGATCGCGTGGGCGATGCTCTACGCCACCGTCTCCGCCCGCCTCGGGCTGTGGTGGGGCAACGGCATGCGCCGCGTCCGCCGCTAGTGCCATGATGCGTCGCCTGCTGCCGCTGCTGCTCATCCTGCCGCTGGCGGGCCACGTCGGGACGCTCGACGTGTTCTTCGAGGACGCCGCCGGGCCTTACCCGATCCGCGTGGTTGTGCGGCCGCCGGGCGTGGTGCCGGGCGAGGCCGAGATCACCGTGCGCGTGCTCGGCGGGACGGCGCAGCGCGTGACCATCCAGCCCTTCGCCTGGGACGCCGACCCCGAGAGCGGTGCGCCGCCCGCCGACCCAGCCGTCCCGGTGCCGGGCGAGACCGGGCTGTTCAGTTCGTCGCTGTGGCTGATGACGGCCGGCTCGTACAGCGTCCGCGTCGAGGTATCGGGGGCGGAGGGCTCGGGCGTGGTCAACGTGCCCGTCCAGTCGGTCGCCCAGGAGCAACTGGCGATGCCGGCCGGGCTGGGCTCGCTGCTGATCGGGCTCGGGCTGTTCCTGTTCGTGGGGATGCTGACGATCGTCCACTCGGCCGTCCGCGAAGCCGGGCTGGCGCCGGATCAAGCGCCAGAACCCAGACGCGTCCGACGCGCCTGGATCGCGACCGGCCTGGCGGCTGTCGTCCTCGGCCTGGTCTTGACGGGCGGCAAAACGTGGTGGGACGCCGAGGCTTCCGCCTACCAGCGCGGCATCTTCGAGCCGCTGGCCACCGAGGGCACGGTCCGCGTCGAGGACGGGCAGCGCATCCTGCGGATCGCGATCACGGACCCCGAGTGGCTGGGCCGCGAGTGGACGCCGCTCGTGCCCGACCACGGCAAGCTGGTCCACCTGTTCGCCGTCCGCGAGGACGGCCTCGACGCCTTCGCCCACCTCCACCCGGTCTCGGTCGACAGCAGCACCTTCGAGGTCGTGCTGCCGCCGTTCCCCGCCGGCCGCTACCGGTTCTACGCCGACGTGACGCACGAGAGCGGCTTCGCCCAGACCTTGACCGACACCGTCGCCGTCCCAGACGTGCCCGCCGGCGCCGTCACCGAGGCGGCCCGCCAGCCAGACGCCGACGACTCGTGGACGGCGAGCGCCCGCTTTGCCGCGCCTGGCGAAACGCGCGCCCAGACCGTGACCCTGGCCGACGGCTCGACGATGCGCTGGGCGCCCGGCCCGCTGGTGGCCGATGCCGAGACCTCGCTGCGGTTCGAGGTCCGCGCCCCCGACGGCCAGCCCGCCGTCCTGGAGCCCTACATGGGGATGCTGAGCCACGCCGCCGTCACGCGCGACGACGGCTCCGTGTTTGTCCACTTGCACCCGACGGGCAGCATCTCGATGGCCGCTCGACAGATCTACGACCAGCGCGCCGACTCGGCCGCAGGCCGGATGGAGCACGCGGCCATGTCGGCACAAGGTGACACGGCCGGGATGGACCACAGCGCCATGGGGCATCGCGCGACGAGCCACACCGAACCGGCGGCGGCGTTGTCGTTCCCGTTCGCCTTCCCCCAGCCGGGTCCCTACCGCCTCTGGGTGCAGGTCAAGCGACAGGGCCGCGTGCTGACGGGCACGTTCGACGCGGCCGTCCGGCCCTCGACCGGCGGCTGAGCTCGATACCCAGGGTCGCGTCCGGCACAGACCGAGATTACCCAGCCGTCGAGCCCGCCCCCTCCGCCTCGGGCCCGAGGTGGGGACGGTCGATGTGGGATCGGCGCGCCACGGCTCCGCAGGCTCGGCGCGGACGCGGCGGTTCTCTGCGCGGTGCCGACGCGGCATCGCGACGGATGGCCCAAGAGACCCCGGGCCGTTAATGCCGTCATGTGGGCGACCGATACCGGCGGCGCCGGCCCGAGCCTCCGCGCCCAGGCGCCGGCGTGAACCCTCCCTGTCCCCGCATGGACCGCCGCGCCTTTCTGGGACGCGCTCGCCGCGCCGCCTCCCCACCCCTCCCTCACACGACGGTCGCCGCCGACCTGGCGCCCTACGCTGGGCCCTGGGGCACCCGGCAAGCCTCGCACCTGGTCCGCCGCACGCACGTCGGCGCGACACGCGCGGACGTGGTCTCCGCGCTCACCCGGCAGTCGGCCTCGGCGGCCGTCGGGGCACTCCTGGCCCAGGCCGACGCGCGACCGCTGCCCGACACGCCGCGGTGGGCCTCCCGGACCACCACCAGCGACGGCACCAACACTGAGTGGCTCTACGAGTGGCAGCGCGGCTGGTACGCCGAGATGATGGACGGCGCGCTGCGCGAAAAGCTGCTGCTGTTCTGGCACGACCACTTCGCGACCGGCCACGACGTCTACTACCACGCCGCCTTCGCCGTCGACTACCTGACGTTTCTGCGCGAGCGCGCGACGGGCCCGCTGCGGCCCATGCTGGAGGGCATCGCCACGCGCCCGGCCATGCTGCGCTTTTTGGACAACGACACCAACCGCGTCGGCTCGATCAACGAGAACTACGCCCGCGAGGTGCTGGAGCTGTTCTCGATGGGCATCTCCGATCCCAGCGGCGCCGCCAACTACACCCAGGACGACATCGTCGAGGCGGCGCGCGCGCTGACCGGCTGGACCGTGGACGAGGGCCGCATCGAGGGCCGCTTCGATGCCGAGCGCCACGACGCGGGCGACAAGACGCTGTTCGGCGAGACCAAGGCCTGGGACGCGCCAGGCGTCGTGGAGGCCATCTTCAAGCACCGCAGCGCCCAGACGGCGCAGTTCGTGGCGGCCAAGCTGTACGCCTGGTTTGTCCACCCCGTCCCCAACGCCGGCGTCGTCGCGGCGCTCGCGGCTCGGCTGCAAGCGACCGACTTCGACACGGCGGCCGTGATCGGGGAGCTGCTCTCGAGCGCGCACTTCTACAGCGACAACGTGATCGGGGCGCGCATCAAGAGCCCGATGGAGCTGATGCTGGGGCTGATGCGCGAGCTCGAAGTGACGCCTTCGCAAGACGCCCTGGAGCGCGTCCGCGTGGTGAGCCAGGCGCTGGGGCAGGAGGTGCTCAACCCGCCCAGCGTCGAGGGCTGGCCCGGCTACGACGACGCGCTGGAGTACCGCTCGTGGATCACGACGGGCACCATCCCCGCCCGCCGCGGCGTCGCCGACGAGGTGATCTACGGCGACGGTGCCTTTGCCCGCCTCGACCCGCTGCCGCTCGTGGAGCGCTTGTCCGACACCTTCGACCCGTACCAGCTCACGCGCGACCTGGCCGACCACCTGCTGGCGGTCCCGCTCAGCGACGCCGACGTCGACGCGCTCGCCGAGGCGACCGTGCTCGACAGCGTCCCGACCTCCTACACTCGGCGCGAGCGCCAGGGGTTCTGGACCGAGATCGTGGTGTCGGCCGAGGACGTCGCGCGCGACCGCGTGCGCGCGCTGCTCTCGGCGCTCGTCAACCTGCCCGAATACCAACTCGTCTAGCCCATGTGCGACCACCACCACGGGCACGCCGCCTCGCGCCGAGCCATCTCGCTCGATTACGGGCAGGACCACGACCGCGACCATGCGGCGTGGTCGCGCCGCGACTTTCTGACCTCGGCCTCGGCGGCGGCGGCGGGCTCGTTCTTGATCGGCAGCGGCGCGTCCGCCCGGAGCGTCCAGGCGACCTCGCACACAGCCATGCTGCGCGCGTTGGGCCAGCGCGAGACCGACCGCGTGCTCGTCATCATCCAGTTGGGCGGCGGCAACGACGGCCTCAACATGGTCGTGCCGCACACCAGCGCGGCCTACAACCGCCGCCGGCCGACGATCCGCCAGACCGCCAGCTCGGTGATGGCGCTCGACGCGGATTACGGGTTGAACGGTGCCATGACCTCGCTGGAGCCGATGTGGGGCAACGGCGACCTGGCCGTGATCCACTCGGCGGGCTACCCCGACCACAGCCGCTCGCACTTTCGCTCGACCGACATCTGGGCCTCGGGCGGAGACGCCGGCGGCGCGCGCAACGACGGCTGGACGGGCCGCTACGTGGACCAGGCGCTGCCCACGCACACCTCCGAGCCGCTCGACTACCCGGTCGCGATCCGCATCGGCGGCGCGTCGTCGCTGCTGGTGCGCGGCGCGCGCGGGCAGCTGGGCATGAGCTTTTCCAACGCCAGCCAGTTCGACCGCCTGGCGCAGTCGGGCCAGTTCTACGACGAGTCGACGGTGGCGGCGACGGCGGCCGGCGACGAGCTGCGCTTTGTGCGCGAGATCTACAACTCGGGCCTGCGCTACCGCGACGCGGTCTACGGCGCGTCCCAGTCGGGCGCCAACGACGCCGAGGCGGGCTACCCCGGCGGCGGGCTGGCCTCGTCGATGGCGTCCGTCGCCCGGTTGATCAAGGGCGGGCTGCCGTCGCGCATCTACGCCGTCTCCATCGGCGGCTTCGACACGCACTCCGACCAGCTCAACCGCCAGCCGGCGCTGCTGCGCCAGATCGCCGACAGCGTCTCGGCCTTCTACCGCGACCTCGGCGGCGACGCGGACCGCGTGCTGACCATGACGTTTTCCGAGTTCGGGCGCACGATCGGCGAGAACGGCTCGCGCGGGACCGACCACGCCGAGGCGTCGCCGATGCTGCTGTTCGGCGCCGGCGTCGGCGGCGGAATGTACGGCGAGGGCTCGGGCTCCGTCCTGGACGGCTTGCCCGCTAACGCCAGCGCGCTCCCCATGTCGGTCGACTTCCGCCGCGTCTACGCCAGCGTCTTGGGCGGATGGTTTGGGCTGGAGGCGACCGACACGACGGCCGTGCTGGGCCGCTCGTTCGACCCGCTCGACGGGCTCGTGTCCTCGACCGTTGACCGCGCCGCGCCGCTCCCAGACCCCGATCTGGTTCTGGGGCCCGTCGCCCCGAACCCTGTCCGCGGGAGCGCGACGGTGCGCGTGACGCTGGGCCGCGCGGCGCACGTCACCGCCCGGCTGGTCGATCTCCAAGGCCGCACCGTCCGCGTGATCGCCGATGCCGCGCTGGCCGCCGGCCCGCACCGCCTGGCGCTCGACGCGAGCGGGCTGGCCGCCGGCGTCTACCTCGTCCGCCTCGACGCCGGTGCGGACACCCGCACCGTCTCCCTGACCCTGGTCCGATGACTCGCTTTTCGACGTTTGCCGTCTGTGTCCTGCTGCTGTCTGTCTCCGCGTGCGACGCCCTGGGCGGCGGCGGCGGAGACGTCGAGCGCCAAACCGCCGAGCTGTTTCCCGTCAAGGAGGATGGCCGGTGGGGCTTTATCGACGGCGACGGCCGCCTGAGCGGCCCGGTCCAGTTCGACTTTGCCGACGAGATGCACGAGGGCCGCGCCGCGGTGCGCCTGGGCGACCTGTGGGGCTACGTCGGGGCGACGGGCGACGTGGCCGTCTCGCCGCGCTTTCTGGTGGCCGGTCGCTTTTCGGGCGGCGTGGCGCCGGTCCAGACCGAGGCCGGCGGCTGGGGCTACGCCGATCCCGACGGCCAGATCGTGGGACCCGCGGAGTGGGACAGCGCCGAGCGCGTCTCGGACGGACGCGCCGCGGTCCGCTCAGGGTTTCTGTGGGGCTACGTGGACAACCGCGGCCAGACCGTCGTCGAGCCGCAGTTTGCAGCCGCGGGCGCGTTCGTGCGCGGGCTCGCGCCTGTCCAGACCGGCGATGGCTGGACGTTTATCAAGCCGTCCGGCGAGCCAGCCTTCCCGACGCGGTTCGCCGAGGCACGCGCGTTCTCGGACGTCGGGCTGGCGCCCGTGCGCGAGGTCGGCAGCGAGGTCTGGAAGTACGTCGGCACGAACGGTCAGATCGTGCTCAACTCCAGCTTCCAGGACGCCCAGCCGTTTACCGAGGGCTACGCCCGCGTCGTCTCGGACGGCAAGACGGGCTTTATCGGCCGCGACGGCACCTTTCTGATTCCTCCCCAACTCAACGAGGCCAGCGCGTTTTCCGAGGGCGTCGCGGCCGTCCGGTTCAACAACCGCTGGGGCTACGTCCGCCGAGACGACGGCCTGACGGTCGTGTCCCCGGTCTACTCGTTCGCCAAGCCCTTCCGAGGCGGCCTGGGCCAGATCGTCGTCGGCTCCGACGACATGGCCCGCTACGGATACGTCGACGCCGACGGCGCCGTCGTCTGGGACCCTACACGCTAGCACCATGCGCACTCTCTCTGTTCTGTTCGCCGCCGTCCTGTTCGCGAGCGCGTCCGGCTGCGACGCCATCGGCGGCGGCGACGCCTCCGCGGACCGCCTCTTTCCCGCCGTCCGCGACGGCAAGCCGCTGCTGCTCGACCGCGAAGGCCAGGTCGTGGTCTCGCTGTCCGGGTACGAGCGCGCCGAGCGCAGCGCCGACGGCCTGGCGCCGGCGCGCCGCTGGGACGGCGGCGCGTTCTGGGACCTCTACCGCACCGACGGCGAAGTCGCCTTCACGGTCCGCGCCGACGAGGCGCGAGCGCCCAGCCAGGACCGCGTGCGCGTGCGCGTGGACGGCCGCTGGGGCTACCTCGACACCGAGGGCCGCTTTGTGGTGAACCCCTACCTGTTCGACGCGCGCGACTTTTCCGACAACGTGGCCGCCGTCCGGATGCAGAACTACCGGTGGGGGCTCATCGGCCGCGACGGCCAGACGGTCGCGGAGCCGACCTGGGACGACTTGCAGCCGGTGCGCGACGGACGTGCCCGGGCCAAAAAGGGCGACCGCTACGGCTTCGTGGACGCGGCGGGCCAGGAGGTGATCGGGGTCGAGTACGAGGACGCGCGCTCGTTCTCGGACGGCCGCGCGGCGGTGCGCCAGGGCCAGCGGTGGTTCTTTATCGACCGCGACGGCAAGCGACCGCTGGGCAGCCTGACCTTCATCTCGGCCGGCGACTACGGCGACGGCCTGGCGCCCGTCCGCACCGGCAACCAGTGGGAGTACGTCGACGAGGGCGGCGAGCAGCGCATCCAAGCTCAGTTCGAGGACGCGCGCGGATTCGTGGACAGCCGCGCCGCGGTCAAGACCGGCGGCCTGTGGACGTTTATCGACACCGACGGCCGTCAGATCCTGCCGCCGACCTACGACGACGTAGACGACTTCGACGGCGGGCTCGCACGCGTCCGCCTCGACGGGCGGACGGGCTACGTCGGCCGCGACGGCGAGATCATCTGGCCGCTGCGCAACTAGCCTCGGCGTGGCACGCCCCCCGCCTCGGTCGCCGCACCGAGGTGGCGGGAGCTAGCAGCAGCTCGCAGCCTCGTCGCTTGACTCCCCGCCGGACGGCGCCGGGGTGCAGTCGAACAGCCCGAAGTGCGTCGAGCGGTCGCCGGCGACGTCGAAGTAGGCGCCGTAGCGCGTGTGCTGGACCATCGCCGCCGAGTTGCCGCAGACGAGCATCGGGCGCCCCGCCTCGAACACGTGGTGATCATCCAAGGTGAAGGCCCAGCGCTGGCCCGGGATGCCGCCGCGGTACGTCGCGACTTGGCCGTAGTCCTCGCAGCGGTCCTCGATGAGCGTGGGCAGCTTGAACGCGCGAATCGTGGCCGAGGTAAAGCGCGCATTCCCCAACTTGTCGCGCAGCTCGGCGTCCTCGACCTCGATGGGCCGCTCGGTCACCGTGCGCACGTCGAGCCATCCCATCTCGGCCATCATGCGGCGGAAGTCCTCGGTGTAGAGCGCGCCGCCCAGGCACTCGCCCACCAAGACCGGATCGCGGCGGACGGCCTCGGGCAGCCGGCGGTCGGCGAACACGTCGGAGACGTAAAGCTCGCCACCGGTTTTGAGCACGCGGTCGATCTCGGCAAAGACCGGCGCCTTGTCGGGCGCCAGGTTGAGCACGCAGTTGGAGATCACCACGTCCACGCTTTCGTCCTCGATGCCGAGCGCGGCCAAGTCCTCCATGGTGCCCAGCACGAACTCGGTCGTGGGCGCGGGATGCCCCAGCGCGTCGGCCACGGCCGCCTGGTGGCGCCGCGCCACGTCGAGCTGCGCCTCCGTCATGTCGACGCCGATCACGCGCCCAGTCGGGCCGGCCAGGGCGGCGGCGACAAACGCGTCGCGGCCCGTTCCGCACCCCAGGTCCAGCACGGTCATGCCGTCGAGCGCGGGCGGGATGGGCGAGCCGCAGCCGTAAAACGTGGTCAGCACCTCGTCGGGCAGCAGCGACAGGATTGGCTTGTGGAGGTCGGGGACGGCCTCGTCGGAGCAGCACGCCGTCGTCTTGAGATCCTGGGACGATTGCAGCGTCTCGCCGTAGTACGTGCGGACGTCGTCGTGCGTAAAGGTGGCTTCCATCGGGTGGGGCAGAGGGGGGACGGAGGATAGGACGGGCCCGCCGCGCGCGTCCATACCTCGCCCGTCAGAATGAGCGCTCGTCCGACACGGCGACGCCGGCGATGTGAGGCGCGGCCAGGCCGAGGGGCGCGCGGAAGGTCTCGACGGCGACCGACGCGAACCCGGCCGCGCGAATCGCCGCCTCGGTGTCGCGGTCCGGCCGGCAGCCGTCGGCGACCCAGCCCCAGGGCACGCGCAGGCTCGTTTGCAGCCGCTGCAGCGCCGACCCCGGCGGGGCCGCGACGTGCTCGACGAACACGAAGCGCCCGCCCGGCCGCAGCACCCGGCTCACCTCGGCGAGTGATTGGGCGGGGTCGCGCACCGAGCACAGCACGAGCGTGCTGAGGACGACGTCGGCGGAGTCGTCGGCCAGGGGCAGCGCCTCGGCGACGCCAGCGACCAGGTCCAGGTCGAGGCCGTGCGCCTGGGCCGCGCGCCGGAGCCGAGGGTGAAAGTGGACGTTGGGCTCGACGCACACCCAGCGCGTGCCCGGCGCGAGGTAGCGCGCGTTCGGGCCGGCGCCCGGCCCAATCTCGACCACGACTGCGGCGTCCCCGAGGCGGGCGAGGCCGGCCAGGCGGCGCTTGCGCGTGCCGTAGAGCCGGTGCTGCTCGCCGGCGGCGTGGGCCAGCGACCACGCGAACAGGCGCGCGCGCGCGCCTCGGCGGACCCCGGCGGAGGGGTCTGGCGTTGGACGGCTCCCTCCCTCACCAGCCCTCTCTCTCATGGCCATCGCAAAGATTATCGAAGTGTCCGCCGTCTCGGACAAGAGTTTTGACGACGCCGTCAAGTCCGCGTACACCGAGGTGTCGCAGACGGTCCGCAACGTGTCGAGCGTCTACGTGCAGGACTTTATCTACGAGCCCGGCGAGGAGCAGGCCGGCCGCTTCCGGGTGCACTGCAAGGTGACGTTCCTGGTGGGCAGCGACGACGCCAGCTAGGCGCCGCCTCCGGTTTGCGACGCGCCCCGTCGGCTCAGGCCGGCGGGGCGTTTGTGCGCCCAGGCGCTACGTGAGCACGTTCCAAACCAAGCGGGCGGCGACGATGGCGGCGAAGGCGGCGAAGCTGAGCCGCACCCAGCGCACGTCGATCCGGTGCGCCACGTCCACACCGAGGCGGGCGGTGACGATGGCCGGGAGCGCCAGCGCTGCCGACCCGCGCCAGTCGACGTAGCCGAGCGCGCCAGCCGGGACGGGCTCACCCAGCCCCAGGTACGCGTACGTCACGACGCCGACGGCCGTGATCAGCGTGATCGCGGCGCCCGACGTGCCGCTCGCCACCTTCATGGGCAGGCGCACCAGGCCGGCAAAGGCCGGCACCAGAATCACGCCGCCGCCGATGCCCGCGAGGGCCGCGACCGCCCCGGCGCCGGCGCCCGTCGCCGCCAGCGCTGGCACGCCCCGCCTCGCGCCGTCCGTGGACAAGGTGTCGGCGCGGTCACGCTGGCGCAGCATCCGCACGACCACGAAGCCCAGCAGAACGGCCAGGATGGTCTGGAAGGCCTGCTTGTCGTACCACGGCTGCGTCGCCACAAAGCGGCTCACGAGCACGACCGCGACCGCGGCGACGCCGCCGGCGATCAGGGCCGTCCGCTGGTCCACGGCGCCGGCGCGCAGCTGGGCGTAGGTGCCGGACGTGCTGGCGGCAAACGTGCACAGCAGGCTCGACCCCAGCGTCAGCGGTGTCAGGACGGGGTCCTCGATGCCCGCGGCCTGGAACGTAAAAAACAGCGCCGGCCCAAAGATGATGCCTCCGCCGACGCCCACCAGCCCGGCGATAAATCCGCCCAGGGCGCCCACCAGAATCAAGACAAACAGCATCGGCGGAGCGGACAAGCTACCGCGGTCCGGGCGTGGACCTCGACCCGACTTGTGGTGACGCGGCGCTACCGGCCGAGCGCCCGCCGGTACGCTGCGGGGTCGTTGAGGACCGCGCGGGCGCGCGCCACGACCGGGTCGTCGGCGAGCGCGGCGACGGTTTGGGCGCGCTGCCCGGCGTAGCGCGACAGGATCTCCTGCCCCAGCCGAGCGCCGAGGCGGGCAGCGTGGCGCTCGAAGTCGGCCGCCTTTTCGCGCGCGATCGCCTGGCGGAGCGCCGCGAGCGCGTCCCCGGCGCCGGCATAGCCCGCCTCGGCCAAGTCGCCGGCCAGGGCGTCGGCGGAGCGCTCGGCGGCGGTGCGGTACTCGACGTCCTGGGCCTGGACGAACTCGCGGAAGCGGGCGAGGAGCGCGGCGTCCACACGGAAGCCGTCGGCCAGCTCGGGCGTGTCGGCGGCGTAGCGGTTGGCAAAGCGCAGGAACGCGGCCGAGCGCACGAGCGCGGCCTCCAGCTCCGATTCGTCGCCGAGCGACACCGCCAGGTCCGGCTCGATGCCGACGCCCGACCGCACCTCGCGGCCGCCCGCCGTCCGCGCCGTCCGCCCCGGCCCGCTCTCGGTCGCCTCGGCGCCCTGGGCATACGTCAGGCGCTGGATCTCGCGGCCCGACGGCGTGGTGTAGCGGCTGACGGTCAGCTTGAGCGCCGTGCCGTACGGCATCGGGCGGATCACCTGGACGAGTCCTTTGCCGAACGACGTCTCGCCGACCACGACCGCGCGGTCGTGGTCCTGCAGCGCGCCCGCCACGATCTCCGAGGCCGAGGCCGAGGCGTGGTCGATCAGGACCGCGACGGCCAGGTCGGGCCAGCGCGGCGCGCCCTGGGTGCGGTACGTCTGGTCCATGCCCGCCGCCCGACCGCGCGTCTGGGTGACGACGGTGTTCGCGGGCAGAAACAGCCCGCTTAGGGCCACGGCTTGGTCGAGCAGCCCGCCCGGGTTGCCGCGCAGGTCGAGCACGAGCGAGCGCACCTCACCTTGTTCCTGCAGCGCCTCGACGGCCCCACGCACCTGCCCGCTGGCGTCCGCCAGAAAGCGCCCCAGGCGGACGTAGCCGATGCCGGGCTCCAGGAAGCCGGAGTAGGTCACCTCGGTGTCGGGGTCGCCGGCGCGCACCAGCACGACGCGCAGCGGCTCGGCCAGGCCGTCGCGCTCGATCTCGACGGCCACGTCCGAGCCGGGCTCGCCGCGCAAGAGCGTGTTGGCGCGCAGCGCCGCCATGCCGTCGGTGGGCTGCCGCGCGATCGACACCACGGCGTCGCCGGGGCGGACGCCCTGCTGCTCGGCGTTGGAGCCGTCCAGCACCGACGTGACCACGATCTGGCCGCCGCGCTGGGACACGATCACGCCGACGCCGCCCACGTCGCCGCCCTGCTGCAGCCGGCTCGCGGCCGCCGTCGCCTCGTCGAAGTAGACCGTGTACGGGTCGAGCGAGCCCGTCATGGCCCCGATCCCCGACCGCATCAGCGCCTCGGCGTCGATGGCGTCGACGTACTCCGAGGCCAGCGCCTCGTAGACGGCGCCGTACAGCCCGACGCTCTTGCGGATGGCGAAGTAGTCCACGTCTTGGGCCTGGGCGCCGGCGCTGAGCACGACCAACACAGACAACACGAGACGGCGCATGAGCAGCGGGGCGAGGAGACCGCAGGCTAACGCCTCCGCGCAGTCCTTCGCGCCCGCCCCGTCCGCCGGCCCCGTCCTCCTCGCCCGCCGGTCCCGTCCGCCTCGCCCGCGCCGTCCGCCGGCCCCGTCCGCCTCGGTGCCGAGGCGAAGGCAGCTAGCGGCGGCGGTAGCGCGACTGCGGGCCGTCGACCGGCGTGCTGTCCAGGATCAAGGCGTCGCCGTCGGTGCCGAAGTCCAGGCCGTAGCCGTCGTCGCCAAACTGGATGCTGGCGAAGTCGTCCTCGGTCCAGTTCCAGTAGGCCCGCGGCCTTACGCGGTAGCCTGACTCGAACACGACCTCGCCGTTTTCGAGGCGCGTCGCCGTTCCGTCGGCGCGGAAGATCCAGGTCTCGGTCCGGCCCGACGACTCGGGCGTGAGCACGGCCGTGCCCACCTCCTGGGGAGTGGTGCCAGGGATCGGCGCCTCGCCGCTCAACGACGACACCCAGTCCCAGGTGCCGATGAGGGAGGCCGGATTCTGGGACAGCGCCCGCCAGTCGATCGGTTCGGGCGTCAGCAGGTCGAGGTCAGAGGTGGCGCGGGCAGGCCCACCCGTGTCGCAGGCCGACAGAGCCAGCAGCAGCAACACCAGAGCCAAGCGAGGTAAGAACATGGGGCAAGAGAGGGGGCCACCCGTCCGTACGGACCTCGGGCGGGCTGTGCTGCAGCGCCGGACGCCCGGCTCCTCCGAGCCCGTGCCCGAGGCGGCCGCCTCGGCGGCGCGTTGGGCGGGGCCGGCTAGCTGGGTAAGGCCTCCGAGCCTGTGCCGGAGGCGGTGGCTTCCTTGGCACGCGCGGCAGCTTCCTCGGCCTCCGCGGCCGCGATCTCCTTCAGGCGCTTGCGCTCCACGACGCCCGTCAGCCAGATCGACAGCTCGAACAGGCCCGCCAGCGGGATCGCCATCAGCAGCTGGCTCCACGGGTCGGGCGGGGTCAGGAGCGCGGCCAAGATCAGGATCACCACCACGGCGTACTTCCGCCCGGTCCGCAGCATCTGCTGGTTCAGCACGCCCACCTTGGCCAAGATCACCACCACGACGGGCAGCTCGAACAGCAGGCCGGCCCCAAAGGACCACGTCAGCAGCATCGAGAAGTATTTCGAGATGTCGAACTCGTTGACGATGGTGTCTGAGATCTGGAACTGGGCGAAAAACTGCAGCGCGACCGGCGCAATGATCAGGTACCCGAACGAGATGCCGACCGCAAAGAACAGCGACGCGAAAAAGGCCGCGAAGCGCAGGCCCTTGCGCTCCTCGGGGTACAACCCGGGCTCGATAAACTTCCACACCTGGTAGACCACGCCCGGCGAGCCGATGATGACGCCCGCCGCGATCACGGTCCCGAAAAAGGCGAAGAACTGCCCCGTGACGGTCCGGTTTTGGAGCACGACCGACACCGCGTCCAGCCGCAGCACGTCGTACATAAAAAAGTCGGCCCTGGTGGGCCCCAGCAGCAGGTGGTCGATGATCCACTGCGTGAAGAACAGGCAGGCCACGACGCACACCAGGATGATGCCGAGCGCCTTGAAGATGCGCCACCGCATCTCCTCCAGGTGGTCCAGAAACGGCATCTCGCCCGGCCCGGGCGCCATCTCGATCGGAACGCCGGGGACCACGGGTGGGGCCGGCGGCGGCGCCTGGTCGAGGCGGAGTTCAGGCGCCGCGCCGTCTCCCGAGGCGGCCTGCCGTGCGGTGCGAGAGCGCCAGAGGTCCATCGGCTAGGCGGTGTCGCCCGAGGCTGTCGCGCGGGCGCTCTCGCGGAGGTTGAGTTCCAGCAGCGACTCGACCCACAAGCCCTCGGCCTCCAGGCGCGCGCGGCCGCCGCTCCAGGTAAAGTTGAACAGCGTCACCACGCCCGCCACCTGAAAGCCGTCCGTGCGCAGCAGCGACGCCGCGCGCGCGACGCTGCGGCCGCTGTTCAAGATGTCGTCCATCAGCGCGACCGGCTTGGCCCGGTCGAGAGGCCCCTCCACCAAGCGGCGGCGGCCGTAGGCCTTGCGGCGCTCGCGGATAAAGCCGCCCACGAGAGGCCGCTCGGCCGTCCCGTGCGGCAGCACCGCCGCCACGAGCGGGAACGCGCCGTAGCCGAAGCCCGCGACCTGGTCGATGCCTCGCTGGCGGAGCCGCTCGGCGAGCACCTCGCCCGCCTCGGTGAACACCTCGCTGTCCAGCATGGGCGTCCGCGTGTCCAGGAGCCAGCCGATGGGCTGCCCGCGCGGGTCGGTGATGGCCTCGTCCTCGCGCCGCACGAGCGCACGCTGGTATAGCGTGTGCCCCAGCTTCGCCAAGGCCGACTCGGGGACGTTGCTGGAATCGTTGGCCATAGATCGGAGGGGAGGCGCCAGTCGGCGGGCGGAAACATACGGCCGGCAAACGCGCAAGCGGCGTGCCGCGCGTGCGAGGCCCGCATCCAGGCGTCAGGTCAGGAGATCCCCCGTGCCGCCGAACGGGCTGCCAGACGCCTGGCCTGCCGGGACGACGCGCCCGCCGGCTCCCCCCGCCTCGGGCGCCCGAGGCGGGGGGAGCCGGCCGCGACGGGCTGCCCGCGACGGGCTAGGCCGCGACAGGCTGGCCGCGACGGGCTAGGCCGCGACGGGCTCCGCGCCCAGGCTGGCGACGTCGTACAGCGGGTAGGCGTCGCACAGCGCGCGAACCTCGTCGCGGACCGCCGCCGCCTCGGCGCCCCGGCTGGCGATCACGCGGTCCATCAGGTCCACGACCGTGCCGAAGTCGTCCTCGTCCAGGCCGCGCGTGGTCATGGCGGGCGCGCCGACCCGGATGCCCGACGTTACAAACGGGCTCTCGGGGTCGCCGGGCACCATGTTCTTGTTGACCGTGATCTCGGCCTCGCCAAGCCAGGCCTCGGCGTCCTTGCCGGTGCACTTGCCGCGCAGGTCCACGAGCGCCAGGTGGTTGTCGGTGCCGCCGCTCACCACGTCGTAGCCGCGCGCCACGAACGCCCGGGCCATCGCCTGAGCGTTGCGGATGGTCCGCGCCTGGTAGTCGACGAACTCGGGGCGGAGCGCCTCGCCGAAGGCGACGGCCTTGGCCGCGATCGCGTGCATCAGCGGCCCGCCGATCGTGCCGGGGAACATGGCCGAGTCCAGGACGGCGCCGGTCGACTTGGGAGTGCCCGACTTGGCCCAGGTCTCGCCCGTCGGGCTGGGGCCGTCGTTGCCGACCAGGATCATGCCTCCGCGCGGGCCGCGGAGGGTTTTGTGCGTCGTCGTCGAGACGACGTGGGCGTGGGGGAGGGGGTCGCTGAGCAGGTCGGCGGCGATCAGGCCCGCCGTGTGCGCCATGTCCACCCACAGGATGGCGCCCACCTCGTCGGCGATCTCGCGCATGGCGGCGTAGTCGAAGTCGCGGCTGTAGGCGCTCGCGCCGACCGACAGCATCCGGGGCTGCACCTCTTTCGCCTTCGCGCGCAGCTTGCCCAGGTCGATCCGCCCGGAGTCCGGACCGTCTTGCTCCACCCCATAAAAGTGGGCGTCGTACAGCTTGCCCGAGAAGTTGACCGGGCTGCCGTGCGTCAGGTGGCCGCCGTGGGCCAGGTCCAGGCCCAGGAGGCGGTCGCCGGGCTCCATGAACGCGAGGTAGATGGCGCTGTTGGCCGTCGCGCCGGAGTGCGGCTGGACGTTGACCCAGTCGCACCCGAACAGCTCTCGGGCGCGCTCGATGGCCAGCGTCTCCACCTCGTCCACGATGTCGCAGCCGCCGTAGTAGCGCTTGCCCGGCAGGCCCTCGGCGTACTTGTTGGTGAGCGGGCTGCCGAGCGCCTGGAGCACCGCCGGGCTGACAAAGTTCTCGGACGCGATCAGCTCCAGCCCGTCGTTCTGGCGCTCGATCTCGCGGTGGACGATGTCGAAGACGGCGGGGTCGGTCGCTTGGAGGGCGTGCATGGCGGCGGGGGAAGGGTCGGGCGGAAAGCTACGGGAGCCGGGCTCGTACATGTGCCAGGGGCGCCCTGTTCGGCACGGCCCGCCTCGGCACCGAGGCGGGGACGCCTACCTTGCTGCCGTGACCGACGCCCCCCGCCTGCTCGCCGACGCCGCCCGGCGCTGGGCCCGGCTTTCCGACGCCCAGGCCGGCCGCCTCGGGCGCGCCTTCGAGCCGCGCGAGGTCGCCGCGCGTCAGTCGGTCGCGCGGCCAGGCTCGGCGGCGCACGAGATTCTGTTCGTCGCGCGCGGGCTGCTGCGCTTCTACTACCCGTCGGGCGACGGCAAGGAGTCCAACAAGGCGTTTGTGGCCGAGGGCGAGTTTGCCGGCGCGCTCGCCGCAGCCGGGCTGGGCGTCCCGATCCTGTACGGCATCGAGGCCCTGGAGCCGACGGTGATGCTGGCGTGCCCGTGGCAGCGCTGGCAGGCGCTGATGGACGAGGACGCGGCGTTCGAGCGCGTCGGGCGCAAGCTGGCCGAGACCATCTTGATGCGCAAGGAGCGGCGCGCGCGCAGCCTGCTCACCGAGGACGCGGCGACGCGCTACCAAGCGTTTGTCGAGGCCCGGCCCGAGATTGTCCAGCGCGTTCCGCTCTACCACATCGCGTCGTTTCTGGGCATCACCGACGTGCACCTGTCGCGCGTCCGCCGCGAGCTGGCGGGCGGTGCGGTTCTGAACGCAGGTTCAGGCGCCTGAGAGCCGCGAGCGAGATCCTGGGGCCTCACCACCGATCTCGACATGACTGTCTCCATCCTGGGCCTGGGCGCGATGGGCTCGCGCATCGCCGCCCGCCTGCTCGACGCCGATTACGCCGTCACCGTCTGGAACCGCTCGCCCGGCCCCGCCGCCGACCTCGCCCGCCTCGGCGCCACGGTCGCCCACTCTCCCCGCGCCGCGGCCGAGGCGGGCGAGCTTGTGCTCGCGATGGTCCGCGACGACGACGCCTCGCGCGACGTGTGGGACGGACCGGACGGCGCGCTCGCCGGGCTCCGCTCCGGTGCCGTCGCCGTCGAGATGAGCACGCTGACGCCCGACCGCGCTCGCCAGTTCGCCGCCGCCGTCGCCGGGCGCGGCGCTCGCCCGCTCGACGCGCCGGTCGTCGGGACGCGGCCTCACGCCCAAGCGGGCACGCTCACGGTGCTGGCGGGCGGCCAGGCCGAGGCGCTGGCGTCTGCCCGTCCGGTGCTGGACGCCGTCGCGGGTGCGGTCCACCACGTCGGGCCGTCGGGGGCGGGGATGGCAGCCAAGCTGGCCGTCAACGCACTGTTCGCCGTCCAGGCTGCGGCCGTCGCCGAGGTCCTGGCTGCGCTCGCCGCCCAAGGCCTGGCACCGTCTGCCGCAGCCGCCCTGCTCGCGTCCATGCCGACCGCCAGCCCGGCCGCGGCCCGCCTAGGCACGATGATGGCCGAGGGCGCGACGGCGCCCAACTTCCCGATCGCGCTGGTCGCCAAAGACCTCGGGTACGGCCGCGCGCTCACCGAGGCGGCCGGGGTCGCGAGCGACGTCGTGGCGGCGGCCGAGCAGGCCTTTCTGCGCGCCGAGCGCGCCGGGCTTGGCGACGCCGACATCGCGGCCATCGCCCAGCTGTACGGCGTGCCTAGCCCGTGATGTCGGACGTTTCCGGCTTTTCCAGCGGCACAAACCAGCCCGCGATGCCCAGAAACTTCCAGGCTCCGCCGGGCTGGCGGCCGTTGAGGTCGGCGGTGTAGATGCTGGCCAGCTTGTAGTCCTCGCGCTCGAACGCCTCGCTGGCGATGGAGCCCGCTTTGCGGCCGAGGCGGTCGGCCAGGAAGCCGGTGACGGCGCCGCCCATCTCGCCGGCGACCTCCTCCCCGGCCGCCCGGGCGCGCGTGTCGGCCTGCCGGGCCAACTCGTCCTGCAGGAACTCCTTGAACTTGTCCGGCCCCGGGTTGAGCACGAACAGCAACCCCGACACGACGATCAGGCCGACGAGCAAAACGCGAAATGGAGTCATCGCCAGAGGCCCGAAGGCGGAGGGGGAACGAGCAAGATCGCACCGACGACGCGCGGGACCGATCTGTCCGGCGTTCGGGTCAGCTTTCGGCGCCCTGCGTCATGGCATACACGAGCAGGTTGACGCCCATCCGCAACGCGGCCTCGCGGACCTGAGGCGGGTCAGGATGCACGCCGGCGGGCTCCCACCCGTCGGCCAGGTCGCTCTCGGCGGCGTAGAACACGACCAGCCGCCCTTCGTGGAACAGCCCGTAGCCGACCGCCGGCTCGCCGTCGTGCTCGTGGATC
Source organism: Rubricoccaceae bacterium (assembly GCA_963757585.1). Lineage (GTDB taxonomy): Bacteria > Bacteroidota > Rhodothermia > Rhodothermales > Rubricoccaceae > Rubrivirga. The sequence continues at coordinate 438,861 of CAVWRT010000005.1, read as the reverse complement.
TTGGGCAGCCCGTCTGGAAAGTCAAAGTGGGCGTGGTACACCGGGTGGCTGGCCGGCAGCGCCTGCAGCGGCTGGTCCGGGAAGACGCGCGCCAACTCGCGGCGGGCGGCCAGGTCCATGCCGTAGTCGTCGTTGACGATCAAGAACCCGCCGCCTTCGAGGTAGCGCCGCAGCCGACCCGCCTCGGCGTCGGTGAACGCGACGTTGCCGTGCCCATTCATCAGGAGAACCGGGACCGTGAACAGGCGGTCGCTGGTGAGCTCGACCGTGATCGGCTCCGGGTCCAGGTCCAGCAGCGTGTGCTGGCGCGCGTACGCCACCAGCGTCGGGAGCGGATCGCCGGAGTACCAGTCGCCGCCGCCGCCGTACTGCAACCGGGCGATCTGGATCTCCTGCGCCGCCGCGACACCCGACGCGAGCGCCAGCGCGAGAACCAGGAGACGGCGGGCGGTCGAGAGCATGGCGCTAGAATAGGAAGAGGCTGGCCTGTAGCCAACGGCCGCCGCCGGCCGCTTCGTCTCTCGGCGGCGTGGACGCGGACGGCGGGGGCGAGCGGTCCTCGACCGCGACCCTGCCCGCCTCGGCCTCCACGCCGGCACTCGGCCGCCTCCGCCCGACTTAACAGCCTGACTCGTGGCCGGCCACGCCCGTCCGCGTGCCGAGGCGGGGCTGGTCGCGACACGGCCGAACGCCTGGCGCGATGGTCGCGCCGCGCCCACCGATCGAGTGCGCGATGCGCCGATACTATAACGCGCTCGGCGCCTCCGACGAGTCGCACCGTGCTTGCGCGCCGGGCCTCGGCCCGCCTCGACCGCTATGACTCCATGACCCCGACCCCGCTCGTAGGAACGCACGTCCGGCTGGAGCCGCTCACGCTCGACCACGCCGACGCCCTCGCCGCCGTCGCCTTCGATCCCGAGCCGTGGACGCTGAGCTCGTCGCCCGTCCGCACGCGCGCCGACCTGGACCGCTACATCGCCACCGCGCTGGCGATGCAGGCGGATGGGACGGCGCTCCCGTTCGCGATCCTCGACCTCGCCAGCCGCACCGTCGTCGGGTCGACGCGCTTCGCTGCCTTCGTGCCTCAGCACTGCCGCGTCGAGATCGGGTGGACCTGGGTCGCTCGGCCCTGGCAGCGGACCGCCGTCAACACCGAGGCCAAGTGGCTGATGATGCGGCACGCGTTCGAGACGCTGGAGTGCGCGCGCGTCGAGTGGAAGACCGACGTGCTCAACACGCGCTCTCGGGCCGCCATCGCCCGCCTCGGTGCCGTCCAGGAGGGCGTGCTGCGCTCGCACATGACCGCCGACGGCGGGCGCCGCCGCGACACGGTTTACTACAGCGTCACGGCCGGCGAGTGGCCCAGCGTCGGCGCCCGGCTGGCGGAGCGGCTGCGCCGCTAGGGCACCTCCGCGCGCCCCCGTCGTTTGCCTCGTCCCTTCCGCTCCCCGACCTCCATGTCTCTCTCGCTCGACCGCCAGCACGTCACCGGCCCTTTGGCTGCTCTCGACCGCCCCTCCGACGACGACGTGATGGCCGCGCATCGCCGCGTCTTGGACGGCGAGACGCGCAGCCCCGACATGCTGGGCTGGCGCCAGATGCTGCTCGACCCGGACGACGCGCTCATCGAGAGCGTCGCTGCGCTCGCCGACGAAATCCGCGAGCGCGCCGACGTGCTGCTGTGCATCGGCATCGGCGGCTCGTACCTGGGGTCGGAAGCCGTCATGGAAGCGCTCGTGCCGCCGTTTTCGGACGACGGCCCGGAGATCCTGTTCGCCGGCCACCACCTCGGGCCGGACTACCACACGCGCCTGTTCGAGTACCTCGACGGCAAGAGCGTCTACGTCAACGTGATCTCAAAGTCGGGCACGACGCTGGAGCCGGCGCTCGCCTTCCGGCTGGCGCGGCGCTTTCTGGAGGAGCGCTTCGACGACGCCGACCAGCGCATCGTGGCCACGACCGACGCGGAAAAGGGCGCGCTGCACGACTTTGCCGTCGAGCGCGGCTACCGCCGCTACGTCGTCCCGAACGACGTCGGCGGGCGGTTCTCGGTGTTGACGCCGGTCGGCTTGCTGCCCATCGCCGTCGCGGGCATCGACATCCGCAGCCTGTTTTACGGCGCCGTCGCCCAGGCCAAAGAGCTGACCGAGGCGGACGCATCCGCGCCCGCGCTCCAGTACGCCGCCGACCGCTTCGCCTTCCATCAAGCGGGCTACAAAACCGAGGTGCTGGCCGTCATGGACCCGCGCCTCAAGGGCATCGGCGCGTGGTGGCAGCAGCTGTTTGGCGAGAGCGAAGGGAAGGAGCACAAGGGCTTGTTTCCCGTCGTGTTGCAGTACACGACCGACCTGCACTCGGTCGGGCAGTACGTCCAGCAGGGGCAGCGAACTCTCGTCGAGACGTTTCTGCGCATTGACGACACCGGCGCCGGGCCGTCGGTCGAGACCGAGGACGGCGACCCGGACGGGCTGAACTACCTTGCGGGGACGCCCTACGGCGAGGTCAACCAGAAGGCGTACCAGGGCACCGCCGAGGCGCACGCCGAGGGCGAGGTGCCCAACTGGACCGTCACGCTCGACCGGCTGGACGCCGAGAGCGTCGGCCGGCTGCTGTACTTCTACGAGCACGCCGTCGCGGTCAGCGGGACGCTTCTCGGCGTCGACCCGTTCAACCAGCCCGGCGTCGAGACCTACAAGCAGAAGATGTTCTCGCTGCTGGGCAAGCCGCAGTAGAGCCGCCCTCTCGGCCCCTCCCACTTCGGCTCCCCCCGCCTCGGCCGTCCCGAGGCGGGCGTGCGCCGTCCCGAGGCGGGCGTGCGCCGTCCCGAGGCGGGCGTGCGCCGTCCCGAGGCGGGCGTGCGCCGTCCCGAGGCGGGCGTGCGCCGTCCCGAGGCGGGCGTGCGCCGTCCCGAGGCGGGCGTGTGCCGTGATGGCGGCTCGGGGTGGGGCTGGGAGCGATCACGCGACAGCCCGGCGGCATCCGAGCGTCGGGGGCGGACCGCGATTCTGGGCCGAAAACGCCTGTCCACACCGTGGACGAGCATGTGGATAACCCCGCGTTCGCGGAGCACGGCTGTGGACCGAGATCGGGATGGGGAAAACTGGCCTCGGTGCACGCTCCATCCGCCCACGAGATGCGCGACCTGTTGTTCACATCGCGGCTTGACTCGAGCCTTCCGGGTTAGGCGCGGGGGCGACGCGTGGACAGCCGTGAACATGTGGACAGTGGCACGGCGATCGGCCCCGAGGCGGCCTGTCGCGACCACGCACAGCGTCGTTTGCGTGGACACCGCCGTGGAGAACGGACCAGGTTGTGCACCCTCGTCCACCGTCCGCCGCCCGGTCCCTGTTGTCCACGGCATCCACAGGCCTACTACTAGTCCTACTCTTTTTAAAGAGACCCCTGAAATACAAAGACGTGTGGACGGCGCCCAGCAAGAGACACCAACCCAGATCCGAGTGGTACACCCGGGTAGACCACAGGAGTGACAGGCTGTCACATGCTCTAAAGTCGATCTCCAGCCGCGTACCTTGCCTCCCCCTTCCCGTTGGCTCATGACTCAGCGCATCCTCGTCGTTCTCGACCCCGACTCCGACACGCCTGTCGCAACCGAGACGGCCATCGCCATTGCCCGTCGGCACGACTCGTCGGTGACCGGGCTGGCGTTCGTCGACAAAGACTCCATTGGCACCGACACGGCCGGCGGCGGCATCGGCTCGTACTACTACGCCGAGAAGCTGCGCCAGACGCTGACCGACGAGACTCGAGAGCGCGCGCACGGGTTGATCCGCCAGTTTACCGAGCGCGTCGAAGCCGCGGGCGTCGGGCACACCGGCGACCGGGTGGGGGAGGAGAGCTTGGTCAAGAGCCTGCTGGACGAAATGAGAACGCATGACCTGCTGGTGGCCGGCCGCGAGAGCCACTTCTACTACGCCGAGCCCGAGCGGCGCACGCACACGCTGGCCAAGGTGCTCGAGGAAGGCGCCGCGGCGACGCTGATCGTCGGCAGCGAGGCGCCCGAGGTGCGGCGCGTGGCGGTCGCGTACGACGGAAGCGCGCCCTCGGCGCGGGCGATGCAGAAGTTTGCCCACCTGTCGCCGTTCGGGACCGACCTCGACGTCGAGATCGTCCACGTTCACGGCGCGTCCCAGGCGGACCGGCTGGCGAGCGAGCAGCTGCGCAACGACGCGGCCGACTACCTCCGCGCCTACGGCTACTCCCGGACGGTCACGACGGGCGTCGAGGGCAGCGACCCGTCCGAGACGATCTGCGACCTGGCCCAGGGCGCGCGCGCCGACTTGGTGGTGTCGGGGGCGTACGCCAAGACGGGCTTCCGCAAGCTGATGTTCGGGTCGAGCGCGACCAAGCTGCTGGACCAGGCCAAGGTGCCGCTGTTCCTGTACCACTGAGCCCGCCTCGGCACCGAGGCGGACAGACCGAGGCCGACAGACCGAGGCGGGCGCGCCGGGCGGACGGACCGAGGCGGCGGCTAGAGCACGGGCGCCAGCATCCGGGTCGCGTTCGCCGCCAGGCGGAACGAGAACGGCTTGTCCTCGATGTCGGCCAGCCCGATCTCGGTCGAGGTCTCCAGGTCGCGCTCCAGCATCCGGGCCACGTCGTCGCAGACGCCCTCGTTGCGGGTCACGACGGTCGCCTCGAAGTTGAGCCGGAACGAGCGGTTGTCGAAGTTGGCCGTGCCGACGGCCGCGAAGTCGCGGTCCACCAAGGCCACCTTTTGGTGCATAAAGCCGTCCTCGTAGAGGTAGACCTTGGCGCCCGTCCGCGCGACGTCGGGCAGGTAGGCGTAGGGCACCCACTTGAAGAACACGCTGTCCGAGGTGCGCGGCATGATGATCCGGACGTCGACGCCGCGCAGCGCCGCCAGCTGGAGCGCGCCCAACACGCGGCCGTCGGGCACGAAGTACGGCGTCGCGATCCAGATGCGCTCCTCGGCGCTCTCGATGGCGTGGGCGTAGAGCAGGCCGCACGTCTCGATCTCGTCGGCCGGGCCGGAGGCGAGCACGAGCGCGGTCTGGTCGGCGTCGGAGGCGGCCGTGGGCGTCCACTCCAGGCCGTCGATCTCCTCGTGCGTGCCGTAGAACCAGTCGCGCGCGAACGACAGCTGGAGCCCCTGGACGACCGGGCCCTGCACGCGGAGGTGCGTGTCGCGCCAGTTGCCGATGTCCGGATCGCGGCCCAGGTACTCGTCGCCCACGTTGAGCCCACCCGCGAACGCGACCGTCCCGTCGCACACCACGATCTTGCGGTGGTTGCGGAAGTTGAGCCGCAGCTTTTTGAGCCAGTGCTTGGGCCCGGTAAATGGGCAGACGGTCACGCCGGCGTCGTTGAGGTCGCTCTTGTAGGCTTTGGGCAGCTTGATCGAGCCAATCGTGTCGAACATCAGCCGCACCTCGACGCCGCGCCGGGCCGCGGCGATCAGGCGGTCCTTGAACGCGCGCCCGATCCGGTCGTCGTGGATAATGTAGAACTGGGCCAGCACATACGTTTCGGCCGCGTCGATGCCGGCGAAGATGGCCTCGAACGTCGCGTCGCCGTCGATCAACAGCTCGATGTGGTTGCCGGTCGTGAACGGGACGGTCGCCATCTCGTCGAAGGCCCGCATCTCGCCTCGCTCGCGGCCGGTGGCATCGTCGTGGGACACCAGGAACGGCGTCAGAGCGCTCGACGACGCCTTGCGGAGGCCGTCCGCCAGTTCGCTGTCGAAGCCGCGCAGCGACTCGACGTAGTCCTTGAACCGCGAGCGGCCCAGGATGAGGTAGAGCGGCACGGCGACAAGCGGAAGCGTCGCGAGCGCGAACACCCAGGCCGTGGCGCCCTCGGACGTCCGCGACGTCATCACGGCATCGACGGCCGTGACGAAGCCGACGACGTAGGCGGCGGCGACGCCGGCGCCGGCCCATCCGAAGCTGAAGGTTCCTAGGTCCATAGCTGACGTATCGCGGGAGCCATCTCCGCGTTAAGTAAAAGGGCGGGGGCGCCGGGAGTCAGGCGCCGGTCTCCAGCGCGTCGAGCGGCGTGACCGACGCCCGGGGCGCGTCGATGGGCAGGCACACCTCAATGTCGGTCCGGCCGGGCTCGCTGGTGACCGAGATCCGGCCGTCGTGCTGCACCACGATCCGCTGGGCGATGTCGAGCCCCAGGCCGGTGCCCTGGCCGGGCTCCTTGGTGGTGAAGAACGGCTCGAAGATGCGCGCCTGAGCGTCGGCGGGGATGCCCACACCGTTGTCCACGATGTGGATGCAGACGAGCGCGCCCTGCGTGCGCGTCGAGATCTCGATGCGGCCCCCGTCCTCTACCGCGTCGATGGCGTTGTCGAGCAAGTTCGTCCAGACCTGGTTGATCTCGCCCGGAAACGCGCACACCTGGGGCACGTCGCTGCCGTAGTCCTGGACCACCGACACGTTCTTGCGGCGGACGGCGTGCCCCAGCATTGTCAGCGTTTGGTCCAGGCCCTCGTGGACGTCCATCATCTGGCGCGCCGGCGACTGGTCGCGGTGCGTGTAGCCCTTGACCGACGCCACTAGGTCGCTGATGCGCCCCGAGGCGCGCTCGATCTCCAGCAGCAGCCGGTCCGAGGCGAGTCCTTTCTCGATCCACAGGATCACGTCCGACAGCGCGGCCGCGTCCACCTCGGTCGCGAGGTGGGCGAGGGCGTCGGTCGTGACGCCCTCGTCGGCCAGCACCTCGGCCACGACGTAGGCGCGCGGCACGCCGTGGTCCTCGAGCCAGTCGGCCAGGGCGTCCTCGTGCGCGCCGCGCTGGACGGCCGAGACCGTGCCCGGCGTGGGCGCGGTGCAGGTCTGGAGCGCGGCGCGCGCGGCCTCGACCTGGTCCGGCGACAAGCCGTGGCCGGTCAGGCGCGTCACCAAGCCCGGCATGGCGTCGAGCCGCGCGCGCAGGTCGGAGACCGAGCGCCGGATGGCCGCGGCGGGGTTGTTGAGCTCGTGCGCCAGCCCGGCCGACAGCTTGCCCAGCGACATCATCTTCTCGCGCTGCACGTCGTCGCGCGACGACTGCCGCACGCGGTCGGTCATGCGCCCGACGAGCCGCTTGCCCACCTCGGGCATCTGGCGCAGCATCTCGGCAAAGTGCTCTTGGGGGATGAGGGCCAGCCGCGAGTCCGAGACGGTGACACCCTCGCCGGCGAACGTTTCCATGCGCGAGTAGGGCAGCAGGCCGCTGATCTCGCCCGCCTCGACGGTGCCGAACAGCGTCCGCGTCTCGCCGCGGATGGTGAAGATCTGGAAGCCGCCCTCGACGACGCCGATCATGCGGTCGGCGGCGTCGCCGCGCTTGAACGGCGTCTCGCCGGCGGGTACGAGCTTCTCTTGGGCGACCGAGGCCAGCCACGCCAGCGCGCCGTCGGGCTGGTCGGCGAACACGTCGATGCGGCGGAGGTCGTCGGGCGTGATCATGGGTCCATCAGGCAGCGGACCGGTCGGACGCCAGCGGCGCGGGCAGGCTCCCGACACACTTCCGACACGCTTCCTACGGACAACGGTGCGCTCCGCCAGGCACCGCCGCCCGACCGCCGCCGTTCTCAGCGCCGATCTCTTCCCGACTCTATGCGCGTGCTCCCGCTGCTTGTCCTGGCCGTCTTGCTGGCCCGTCCCGCCGCCGCCCAACCTGGCGACCCCGTCGAGCAGCTGGCCCAGGCGCTCGCGCTGACCGCCGACCAAGCCGACCTGGTGGCCGAGGTCTACGACGCGCGCGACCCGGCCTCGACGTGGACGCTGGCCGCCGAACTCGTCCCGACGCTGTCGGCCGACCAGCGCCAGGCCTTGCTGGCGCGTCCCGAGCGCCCGGCCGACGACCGCGCCCAAAACGACCGCGCCCAAAACGACCGTGCCCGAGGCGACCGCGCCCGAGGCGACCGTGCCCGAGGCGACCGCGCCCGAGGCGGGCAGAGCCGCCGCGCCCGAGGCCCGCGCGACCCCGCTCAGCAAGCCGTTCTGCGCGCCGCGCGCGACGCTGCGCTGGGCCTGGACGCCGACCACTCCGCCCGCCTCGACGCCGCGCTGGACGGCCTGGACCGGCGCGAGCGGATGCAGGCGCTGCGCGACGGCGAGATGCCGCCGGCCGTGGCCGACGTGCTGACGGCCGAACAGGCCGAGCTGTGGCAGGCCCAGAGGATGCTCCAGCGGCGCCTGCGGGCGCCTCGCCCGTCCCCCGACACGCTCTGATGCCCTACCTGCTGGCGGTTCTGACCGCGCTCCTGCTCGTCCCGGCGGCCTCCGCCCAGGCCGACTACGCCGTGACTGGCCGGCTGGTGGACGCCGCGACCGGCGAACCGGTGCAGTCGGCGAGCGTGGCGCTGTGGCGCGTCTCCGCCCGGGCCGGCGTCGAGCCGTATCTGGAGACCGGCGCCATCTCCGGCGGCGACGGCGCGTTTCGGATCGAGGGCATCGGCCGGGGGCGCTACTACGTGATCGCGAGCTTTCTCGGGTACGAGCCCGTCCGCGTCGACAGCGTGCGTCTCCGGCCCGAGTCGCCGGTCGCTGACCTGGGCACACTGCCCATGGTGGAGGACGCCGAGCTCCTCGACAACGTCGACGTGACCGCTCAGTCCGACCGCGTCCGCGTCGAGGTGGACCGGACGAGCTACCAGATCTCCGACGACCCGATCCTGTCGGGTGGCTCCACCTCGGACGCGCTCGAGACCATCCCGTCGGTCGAGGTGGACGTGGACGGGAACGTGTCGCTGCGCGGCGTCTCGAACATCGTGATCCTGATCGACGGCCGCCCGGCGCCGGTCGGCCGCGACTTCGTGGGCGTCTACCTCCAGAGCCTGCCCGCCGAGGCGGTCGAGCGCATCGAGGTGATTCCCAACCCGTCGGCGGCGTACCAGCCCGACGGCAGCGGCGGCATCCTGAACATCGTGCTGCGCCAAGACAAGGAGATCGGGATCGGCGGCGCCGTCACCGTCGGCGGCGACACCCAGGGCGGCTACTCGGCGACGGGCTTGGTGAGCTACGGGCGCGGGCCGGTGCGCCTGTCCACGACGGCGGCCTACCGCGAGAACGCGCGCCGCAACGACGGCGACCGCTTCCGCATCAACCGGTTTCTGCCGGAGACGCCGACGGACCAGGACCGCAACGTGCCCTTGGAGCTGACCCAGACCTCGCTCGACACCCGGACGCGGTCGTCGGCGCTGGCGAGCGTCTCGGCCGACATCGCGCTGACGCCCCAGACGACGCTCAACGCCTCCGTGAGCGGCTCGCTGCGCGGCGGCAGCAGCGCCGACGAGACCGACGACCTGAGCACGTTCCGAGGCGCCGACGACATGCGCGCATCGACGCGCGTCGCGACCGGCGACGGCGGCGGCGCCGACGGATCGCTGCGGATTGGTCTGAGGCACGATTTCCAGGGCGTCAGCCAGGACGGCGAGCCAGCGAGCGCTGGGCGCGGACGGCGGGGCGGAGGCCGAGGCGGACGGGGTCGCGGCGCAAGCTCACGCGTGTCGCTCGGCACGCACGCGCTGTCCGTCGACCTGCGCGCGCGCGCGTCCCGGTTTGACGACGACGAGGTGCTGGTCGAGACGGCCGGCGCCACCCGCCCGACTGCCGAGCAGCGCCTCACGAGCGACGAGGCGGACGGCTCGGTGTCGCTCCAGGCCGACTACGCGCGCCCGCTCGGCCAGACGCGGCTGGAGATCGGCTACCGCGGCGACCTCGACGCCGCCACGGACGCCCTCGCTGCGGACTCGCTCGACACCCTCACCGGGCGCTACGTCCCGGACCTGGCCCGGACCAACGCCTACGACCTCGACGAGCAGGTCCACGCGGCCTACGTCCAGCTGGCGCGCCAGGTCGGGCCGCTGGCCGTGCAGGCCGGCCTGCGCGCCGAGACGGCCTCGCGGACGTTCCGGCTGGGAGGGAGGGACTTTGGCCAGGACTACCAGAGCCTGTTTCCCAGCGTCTCCGTCGCCGTCGACGCGGCCCGAGCGACGGTCGTCCGGGCCAGCTACAGCCGCCGCATCGACCGCCCGCGCGGGCGCCAACTCAACCCGTTCCCCAGCACCGACGACGCGTTCAACATCCGGGTCGGGAATCCGGACCTGCGGCCCGAGTACACAGACGCGTTCGACGTCGGGGTCGTCCGCCAGACGGGCTGGGGGAGCGTGACGGTGACGCCCTACCTCCGCCACACCACCGACATCGTGCGCCGCTTTCAGTCGGTCGACGCCCAGGGCGTGACGACGAGCACCTACCGCAACCTGGACACGGCCACCTCGACCGGCCTGGAGGCCGTGCTGGCCTACCAAGCCGGCGGCGCGCTGCGCGGGTTTCTGAGCCTGGAGGGCTACCGCCAGCAGACCGACGGCGAGTCCGTCCAGGCCGGCTTGGGCTCGGACGCGTTTGGGTGGGGCGGGCGCGTAAACGTCAACTACGCCGTGGGCGACTGGGGATGGGGCGGCCTCGACGTGCAGTCGACGGCGTCGTACCGGGCGCCGCAGACGAGCGAGCAGGGCCGCCAGAGCGCACGCGTGTTTTTCGACCTCGCCGTGCGCCAGCGCCTGCTCGACGGCCGCGCCAGCCTGGCGCTCCGCGCGCGCGACCCGCTCGGGTGGGGCGGCTTCGGCTTCGTCCAGGACGACGAGCGGCTGTACCAGACGGTCAGCCGCTCGGCCGGGCGCCGGCAGGTCGGCCTGACGTTTACCTACGCGTTTGGCCGCACCGAGGACCGTCCCGAGCGCCCGCGTGCCGGCGGCGACGGCGACGAGGGCGGCGGCCTCGACTACTGAGCCGGCCCAGGCGGCGCCCGGCCCAGGCGGCGCCCGGCCCAGGCGGCGCCCGAGGCGGAGCGTTTGTCTTGCGAGTGGTCAGCCGCGGTCGCGACCGTGCGATCTTGCCATCCCCCTTATCAACTCCCGATGCGTCTGCTCCTCCTTCTCGCGGTCCCCGCCGTCGCCGCCGGGTGCCGCACGCCGTCGCCGATCTACGCAGCCGGGCCCGCGACCCCGGAGACCGTCGTCGACGGCCAGGCCGCCGAGTGGCCCCAGGCGCTGCGTCCGGTGCCGGGCGAGGCGGGCCTGAGCCTGGGCCTGCGCCGCAGCGCCGACGCGCTCGTGGTGGCCGTGATCGCCGGCGACGAGCGCCAGGCGCGCCGCATCGCGCTTGGCGGCCTGCGCGTCTGGATCGACCCGCTGGGCGGGCGCGACCGCGTGCTGGGCCTGCGCTTTCCCGCGCCGGAGCGCCTGGGCGACCGCGTCCTGACCTCGCAAGACCAGCCTCGCCGCAACCGCCCCCCGGTCGACGACGCGCTTCGCCGCCGCTTTACCGACGGCCTGGACGCCGTCGAGATCACGCGCGGCGAGGCCGCATCTGTCCGCCAGTCTCCGGGCAGCATCGATGGGCTGGAGACGGCCGCGACCTGGACCGACCGCGGGCTGGTGGTCGAGATGCGCCTGCCTCTGGAGGCCCGCCCGGACCTGCTGGCGACGGGCGCGACGGGCGCCCTCGGCCTGGGCATCGAACTGGTCGAGGTGCGCCAGGCCCCGCCTCGGGAGCGCGGCGGGCGGGGCCGCCGGCCGGCCGAAGGCCCCGAGCCCGAGGCAGGCGACCGCCCCGATCCCCGCGTCGACACGGTCACGCGCTGGCTGCGGATCGAGCGCTAGCCGGCCACCGCTCCGGCGCGGTACAGATAGAGTGCCTCGGCAACGCGGCGGATGGGGAAGAGGGCGCCCTCCATCCCCGGATCCACGACCCGGACGGTCTTGGTGGCGTTCCTGAAGATCAGGATCGCGTCGGCGCCGACGGATTGGGCGTGCCGGCGAAGGGCGAGGGCGGCCTCGGCCTCGTCGCCTCGGCCCTGGAGCCGAGCCCGGCCCACCACGCGGTAGCCAGCGGGGACCGCGCCCAGAGGCAGAACCACGACGGAGTCGCTTGGCGCCCTGGCGCCTTGCCCCGGCTCGTAGTGGAGGACGGGCCGGTCGAACGGGACCGAGGCCGAACACCCTGACGCCCCGACCGCCACCGCGACCATGCAACTCAACAAAACGGTCGGCGTGTGGCGGGGTCGCATCGGCTGCTCTGAGGTGGGCTTGTGGCCAAGGTCCGGCTGTTGGTGCGGGATAGCAACTGCGGCCGCATCCGTCTGGCGTGCGGCGCTAGCGCCAGTCGACGCGCTGAACGGTCTGGCCGTCGGAGCGGAGCCAGATCGCGCCCTCGGTCGAGGTCAGGAGCACCTCGGCGCCGGTCGCCGCCCAGCGCGCCAGCGGCTCGTGGTCGGGCAGCCCGTAGCGGTTGCGCCGGGCCACCGACACGACGGCGATCTCGGGACGCCCGGCCGCGGCCACGAGCGCGGGCGTCGAGCTGGTTTGGGAGCCGTGGTGGCCCACCTTGACCACAGTCGCGTCCAGGCCGTCGCCGTAGCGGGCCACCAGCGCCGCCTCGCCCGCGGCCTCGGCGTCGCCGGTCAGCAGCCAGCGCGTCCGCCCGTAGTCGATGCGCACCACGACCGACGCGTCATTGGGCGACGACATGGGGCCGGACGGCCCCAGCACGCGCAGCCGCACCGCCGGGTCGACGGCCAGCGTGTCTCCGGCCTCGACCGCCTCGGTCGGAATGCCGAGCGAGTCGGCGGTGGCCAGGACGTCGCGCCACAGGTCGCTCTCGCCCTGGGCGCCGTTGACCACAAGCCGGCCCACCGGCACCGCTCGCATCACCGAGGCGGCGCCCCCGACGTGGTCGGCGTCGGCATGCGTGAGCACGAGCGCGTCCAGGCGCGTGAGGCCGTAGCGGCGCAGATGCGGCAGCACGGTGCGTACGCCCTCGTCAACGTACGGCGACCGCAGCCCAGCGTCGATCAGGACGGTGCCTCCGCCCGGTGTCTGGACGAGCGTGGCGTCGCCCTGTCCCACGTCCAGAAACACCACGTCTAGCGCGGGCTGCTCGTCGCCGCGCGCGAACCCGGTCCACAGCCCGACGGCCAGGCTGGCGGCGGCGGCCATCGCCAGGCGGCGCCGAGCGAGAGGGCGCCTCCAGAACGCGAGCGCGACGAGTGCCAGGACCGCGGCGGCCACCACCGACGGCGCCTCCAGCACGCCGTCGTAGACCGCCCAGCCGAACGCGGCGGCGCCCGCCTCGGTGACACCCAGCAGCAGGCGCGCGCTGAGATCGGCGACGGCGCCGAACGCGGCCGCGAGCGGCGGTGCCCACGCCAGCGCCGAGGCGCCCAGCCCTCCGCCCAGCGTCAACGCGGTCAGCGGAATCGCGGGCAGGTTGAGGAGCAATCCGCCCAGCGGCAGCCGGCCAAAGTGGACGAGCAGCGCGGGCGCCGTCCCCAAGGTCGCCGCCACAGACGTCGTGACCGAGCCCGCGACCAGCATCCCCACCGCCGACTGGCGCACGCGGTCGGGGACGAGGGCGTTGAGCAGCGGCGTCAAGGTCACGAGCGCGGCGACGGCGCCGAAGGACAGCTGAAAGCCCACGTCGGACAGAGCCGCCGGGCGGTGGAGGAGCAGCAGGATCGCGGCCAGCGCCAGCGCGCTCAGCGTGTCGACGCGCCGCTCGGTCGCCCGCCCGACGATCAGCACGGCCACCATCACAAACGCGCGGACGACCGAGACCGAGGCGCCGGCCACGAACACGTAGAGCGCCAGGATGGACAGGGTTGCCGCCGAGCGCGCCCACTCGATGCGCCGCCTCGGCCAGCCCAGACGTCCCAGCAGCGGCTTCAGCAGCCCGTACAGCGCCAGCCCCACCAACCCGACGTGCAACCCGGAAACGGCCAGCAGGTGCATCAGCCCGGTCTCGCGGAAGGTCTCCAGCGTCGAGGTCTCGATCGCGCTGCGGTCGGCCAGCAGCAGCGCCTGCAGCAGCGCCACCGACGCTGGGCTGGGCACGAAGCGCGCCAGCGACTGCCTCACGTGGTCGCGCGTGGCCTGGGCCGCGCGCAGGTCGAGGCGGGCGCTGGGGGCGAGAAACGCGACCCCGGTCTCGTCGCCGATCTCCAGCATCGCGCCGACGCCCTGGCGCTGGAGATATGCCCCGTAGTCCATCTGGGCCGGGTTCCGCGGGCGCGGCAGCGGCTCCAGCTGCCCGGTCAGGCGGACGCGGTCGCCGGGCTGCAAGACCGGGTAAACGGCGGTCCGCTCGGCGTCGAGCAGCGACACCTGGACGCGCCCGCTGACCGGGCTCCGACGCCCCGCGCGCGCGGCCGAGTCCAGGTCGACGGTCATCCGCACCGCCCAGCTTCGCTGCGGCGCGTTCGCGACCGAGCCCCAGACCGTGATCGGGGACAGGTCCTGGCTCTCGGCCCGGCCCGCCTCAGCGGCGACGCGGGCGATGCCGTCGGGCGGGACCGCGCTCCACGCCTCCATTCGCGCCGCGCCCAGGGCGGCGGTGGCCACCAGCACGGCCGCCGTCCAGACCAGCGGCCGCAGCGTGACCAGCCGGCCGCGCGTGGCGACGCCGTAGCCGAGCGCGAGGGCTCCGGCGCCGAGCGCGATCCCGGCCCACACCTCGACGCGTCCCGCGCTCGCGTGGGCCGTCCCGATCCCAACGGCCAGCGCCGCCGCGACGGCGATCAGCGGTCGGGTCCCCAGGCGAAGGGGCGGCGGAGGCGGGGCGAGCGGCATCGCGGCGTGGGCTGCCGCTACAGACCGGGCTCGGGCCGCGCTCTAACCTCGGCGCGGCGGCGTTCTCCTTTCGTGACCTCTTGACCCGGCTGCGCGCGCCGGCCCGGGTATCTTGCCCGTCCCTCGCTCTCTGAACGCTCCGTGTCCCAGCCCCGCCCGAACAAGCGCCGCCAGGTGCGCGAGCGCGTCCTGCAGGCGCTCTACGCGCTCGAGGCCAGCGAGGACTCCGCCGAGCACATCCTGGCCACGCTCGTCCGGCCCCCGTTCAAGGACGACCGGATGTACCTCCGCTTTGCCGAGCGCCTGTTCCTCAAGAGTGCCGACGCGCGCGCCGAGGCCGACGTGCTCGTGGACCGGCACGTCCAGAACTGGGACCTCAACCGCCTGGCCCGGACCGACCGCTACGTGCTCTGGATGGCGATCGCCGAACTGCTCTACTTTCCCGACATCCCGCCCAAGGTGACGCTCAACGAGGCCGTCGAGGTGGCGCGCGCCTTTGGCACCGACAACAGCCCGTCGTTCGTCAACGGCGTGCTGGATGCCGTGCTGCGCGAACTGCGCGAGGGCGACCGCATGACCAAGACGGGCCGGGGGCTGGTGGAGACGAATTCCAAGGGTGGCTGAGGCATGGCGCTCTATGCCATCGGGGACATCCACGGCTGCGCGGCCACGCTCGACGCGCTGCTCGCGCGCCTGGCCGACGACGCCGGCGGAGCGCTGGGCCCCGCCGACGTGCTGGTGTTCCTGGGCGACTACATCGACCGGGGCCCGGCCAGCCCGGCGGTGATCGACCGGATGCTGGCCCTGGAGCGCGACGCCGAGGCGGGCCACGGGCCTCGGTGCGTGTTTCTGCGCGGCAACCACGACCAGATGATGCTCGACTACGTCGACGGGACGGGCGACAGCGACCTGTGGTGGGTCAACGGCGGGCGGACCACGCTCGCGGCCTACCAGACCCGCGGCGACCTCCAGCTTCCCTTCGACCACATCGCGTTTCTGCGCCGGACCGTGATCGCTGCCGAGGCGTCGGGCTTTGCGTTCGTCCACGCGGGCCTGGACACGCGCCTCTCGGTCGCCGACAACCTGGCCGACCCCGACCCGGGCATCGCGCTGTGGACGCGCCAGCACATCGGCGCGGACTTGTCGGCGTGGGAGATGCCGGTCGTGTGCGGCCACACGCCCGTCGCGGAGCCCATCAACCTGCCGCGCCTGATCGGCGTCGACACGGGCGCTGTGTTCGCCGGCCGTCCTGGCATGGGCCGCATGACGGCCGTCTCGCTGCCCGACCGCCGCTTTTTGGCCGTCGAGACCGTCGACGAAATCTAAGTTCGGCCGCGAGGCGGCCCGCCTCGGGCCGCTGCTGGGCCGGGCCGGCGCCGAGCGGCCCGCACGCTCGCCCAGGCTAGAGCCCGCCGATGCGGAACGAGGTGGACAAACCCGCGCGCAACGCCGGGCTTTGGGCGCCCACTTCGGCGAAGAACACTCGGCCCGAGGCGCGGCGCAGCGTCACGCGCCCGAACGGGTCCAGCATGACGCTAAAAGCGCGCGACCGGCTCTCGGCGGTCTGCTCGAAAAACGCCGTGTAGAACGACGGCCCGATCCGCATCCCCAGGTCGATGTCGAGGGGCCCGCCGTCGCGGTTGCGGACGACGTTGAGCACGCGCGTCACGCGCAGGCTTCCGCCCACTCCGACCGCCGTCACCAGCCGCCCGCTGCCGCCGGTCACGCGCGGCACGTAGTCGGCGTAGAGCACGACCTCGCGCGTAAACACCTCCAGCACGGGCGACGTGGCCTCGGCCACCACCCCGAAGCCCGGCCCGAACCCGCCGCCCAGGTAGACGCGCGCCGGGCTGCCGAGCGCGTCCGGCCGCTGCTGGGCCGACGCGGCTCCGACCGCGAGCAGGGCGACAACGAGCACGAGGGGGAGGCGGCGCATGGGGCCAAGCTAGTCGCACGTCTGCCGGTGCGTCCGCCTCGGTGCGGTCGATGGAGTGGCAGCGGCCTGGCGGAGACTCTTCGCTTCGGCTCCGCCCCGTTGGGGCACCGCCGTTCCGACCTTGCGGTTTCCTCCGCCAGTCTCCCCAGCTATGGCACTCCGAGTCGGAATCGTCGGCCTCCCCAACGTGGGCAAGAGCACTCTTTTCAACGCGCTGTCCGAGGCGGGCGCCGAGGCGGCCAACTACCCGTTCTGCACCATCGAGCCCAACGTGGGCGTGGTGCCGGTGCCCGACGCGCGGCTGGAGCGACTGGCCGAGCTGGCCGGCTCCAAGCAGACGCTGCCCGCGGTCATCGAGTTCGTCGACATCGCCGGCCTGGTGGCGGGCGCGTCGAAAGGGGAGGGGCTGGGCAACCAGTTTTTGGCCAACATCCGCGAGACCGACGCGATCTGCCATGTCGTCCGCTGTTTCGAGGACCCCAACGTGGTCCACGTCGAGGGCTCCGTCGACCCGCTGCGCGACATCGAGACCATCGAGACCGAGCTGCTGCTCAAGGACCTGGAGACAGTGAGCAAGCGCCGCGAGCGTGTCGCGAAGTCCGTCAAGACCGGCGACAAGGCGGCCAAGGCCGAGGCCGACTTTCTGGTCACGCTGGAGGACCACTTGGGCGACGGCCAGCCCGCGCGCACGCTCGACGTCTCCGACGCCGAGGCGCCGATCCTGCGCGAGCAGTTCCTGCTTACCGCCAAGCCGGTTTTGTACGCCGCCAACGTGGGCGAGGCGGACCTGCCCGATGGCAACGCGTTTGTCGAGACCGTCCGCGCGCGCGCCCAGGCCGAGGGCGCCGGCGTGGTCGTGGTGTCGGCCGAGTTCGAAGCCCAGTTGGCCGACCTCGACGACGCCGACCGGGCCGAGTTTTTGGAAGCCGCCGGCGTGTCGGAGTCGGGACTGGACCGGCTGGCGCAGCAGGCGTACGCGCTGCTGGGCCTGATCACCTACTTCACGGCCGGCCCCAAGGAGTCGCGCGCTTGGCAGATCACGCGCGGCATGAAGGCGCCCCAGGCGGCGGGCGTCATCCACACCGACTTCGAGAAGGGCTT
Organism: Rubricoccaceae bacterium; assembly: GCA_963757585.1. Taxonomy (GTDB): domain Bacteria; phylum Bacteroidota; class Rhodothermia; order Rhodothermales; family Rubricoccaceae; genus Rubrivirga. The sequence continues at coordinate 421,222 of CAVWRT010000005.1, read as the reverse complement.
TATCCGCGCCGAGACCATCAAGTTTGCCGACTACGACCGCCTGGGCAGCGAGACGGCGGCGCGTGAGGCGGGCTCGATGCGGAGCGAGGGCAAGGAATACGTCGTCTCCGACGGCGACGTGATGCTGTTCCGGTTTAACGTCTAGCGACGTGGCGGAGGTCACCAACGCCGTTCTGTTCGCGATCCTGCTTCCGCTGGGGACGTGGGCGCTCTTCCGCTTTAGCCAGCGCACGCCCGAGGTGGACGGGGACGCGGCGATGCTTCGCTACGGCCCTGCCATTGCCCTGCTCGGGTGGGTGTGCTTCGGAATCGCGGCGGTCTCACTCGGGGCTTTTTTGACGAACGAGATGCAGGGCGCCTCGGGCTTCGAAGTGGGGCTCGTGAGCGGGGTCGGCGTGGCGTTTTTTGTCGCTGGCCTGTGGATGCTGGCGGGCCACGCCCGTGAGTACGTCCGGTTCTCGAAGGAGGGCGTCGAGGGGCGCGGTGGGTTGCAGCGCCTTCCGACCGTGCTGCGGTGGGCCGAGATTGAGTGCGTCGAGTTCTCGTCTCTCTCCGGGTATCTGATCCTCTTCGGCCCGGACGGGCGAAACGTCCGTGTGAGTGCGCTCCTGCACGGCTCCGACGATCTGGCGTCGTTTCTCTACCTGCACGCGCGTGCCCGCGGAGTGAGCGAGGCCGTCCACCTTTTCCGCCAGTACCGTGCGGCGTACGGCATCACGTCGAAACGCTGACGGCGTCTCTCGGTACAACGCAGACGGCACACACCGGTCGCAGGCTCGCCGAGCCTCCCGAGGTGCCCCCTTGTTCTCTGCTCTGATGCCCTCGTTCCAGCCCGCCTCCGTCACCCAGAACCTTCTGTTTCAGCTTGCGCGCATCCCGGGCGCGGTGCATCGTGACAAGCTGGCCAAGGCCGCGGGCACGTCGAAGGAGTATGCGGGCCGCGTGTTGAGCGAGATGGTTCGGCTGGGACGCGTCCAGCGCGTGGGCCGCGGCACGTACGACCTGGTGTCCCGAGCCTGACCTGCGCTTCTAGGGCAGCTGGATGACGGGCGTCTCCGGGTCGGGCCGGTACAGCGTCACCGTCCGCCCGACGGACTGCACGACCTCCGTCCCGCGGATGCCTTGCGCGAGCGCCTGTCCGCTTTCCCGAGCGGCCTGGGGCGCGGCCTCCAACACGCGCACCTTGACCACCTCGTGCGTGTCCAGCGTCTGCTGCACCGACCGGATCGCCGCTGGCGTGACGCCTTCCTTGCCGATGTGGGCGATGGGCTTGAGCGGGTGCGCCAGGCTGCGGAGATGGGCGCGCTGCTTCGAGGTCAGTCCGGACACGGTCGCCAGTGGGGGAGGACGGTCAAGCTAGCCGCTACCATAGGCGGCGCCAGTGATCCTTTCCCGAACTGGCTGGTACGACTGCGAACGCCCCTTCTCGCACATGACGATCCGCTCCTTCCTGTTCGACCCCGGCGACTCCTCGCGGTTGGCTGACGCCGGCTTGCTGGTGCTGCGCGTCGGCATCGGGCTGTCGATGGCGCTCGCGCACGGCCTGGGCAAGCTGCCACCGTCGGACGGGTTTATCGAGGCGACGGCCGGCATGGGCTTTCCTCTTCCCGTCGTGTTCGCCTGGGCTGCGGCGCTGAGCGAGTTCGCCGGCGGCCTGCTGATCGCGCTCGGCCTGCTGACGCGCCCCGCCGCGGTGATGCTGGCCATCACGATGGCGGTTGCTCGCCTGGGCGCCCACGGCAACGATCCGTTCGGAGACGGCGAGTTGGCGCTGGTGTACCTCCTGGTTGCGGTCGCGCTGGCGTTTATCGGAGCCGGTCGGTTTTCGCTCGATCGCGTGCTGTGGCGGCGGACCGCTACGCTTCGGGGAGCGCGGCTGTAGCCGCCTCGGCCGCCTGCTCGACCGCCTCCGCTAGGGCGGTCAGCACGGACTGCGCCTGGGCAAGCGAGGCCACGTCCTGAAGGATCGCGCGCAGCTTGCCAGACCGATTGCTGTCCTTGAGCACGTAGCGGTGGCCCACGGTGCCCAACGCCTCCAGCAGCGCGTTGAACACCCTGGTGTGGAAGTAGGGATCGTCCTGGGGCTCGGGAATCGACAGGAAGAGCCGGGTGTTCTTCCACGTTACCCGAGGCAGGCGGAGCCGCATCGCGAGCGGTCGCATCGCCGCCAGCCGCAACAGCGTGTCGATGGCGTCCGGCGCAGGCCCAAAGCGGTCCTCGAGCTCGGCGCGGAAGGCGTCGACGGCCTGGGGCGTGTCGGCGTCGACGAGCCGGCGGTACAGGTTGAGGCGCTCGACGGGGTTCGAGACGTAGCTCTGGGGGATAAACACATCGTCGTCCACGTCGACGGTCGGCTCGGGTGGGGGAGGGGCCGAGTCCTGGTCAGCGAACACGTCGGCGAACTCCTCGTGGCGTAGCTCCTGGACCGCCTCGTCCAAGATCTTGTGGTAGGTCTCGAAGCCCACGTCCTCGATAAAGCCCGACTGCTCGGCGCCGAGCATGTCGCCGGCGCCGCGGATGTCGAGGTCGCGCATCGACAGGTTGAAGCCCGAGCCCAGGTCCGAGAACTCCTCGACGGCCTGGAGCCGCTGGCGCGCCTCCTTGGTCAACGAGTGCACACTCGGGACCAGCAGGTAGCAGAACGCGTGCTGGTCGTTGCGGCCGACGCGGCCGCGCAGCTGGTGCAAGTCTGCTAAGCCGTGCCGCTCGGCGTGGTCGATGATGATGGTGTTGGCGTTCGACACGTCGAGGCCGGACTCGACGATCGTGGTGGAGACCAGCACGTCGTACTCCTTGTCCATGAACCCCAACATGGCATCCTCCAGCATCCGGGGCGGCATCTGGCCGTGCGCCGTCCGGACGCGCACGTCTGGCACGAGGGCTCGGATCATCGCCGCGCGCTCGTCAATCGTCTGGACGCGGTTGTGGACGAAAAACACCTGGCCTCCGCGGCCCACCTCGTACAGGATGGCGTCCCGGATCAGGTCCTGGTTGAACGTGTGGATCTCGGTCGTGACCGGCTGACGGTTGAGCGGCGGCGTCTGGATCAGCGACAGGTCACGCGCACCCAGCAGCGAGAACTGCAGCGTGCGCGGGATCGGCGTCGCCGTCAGCGTCAGTGTGTCCACGTTGGGGCGGATCTTGCGCAGCTTCTCCTTGGCGCCGACGCCAAAGCGCTGCTCCTCGTCCACGATCAGCAGGCCGAGGTCCTTGAACGCGACGTCCTTCGACAGCACGCGCTGGGTCCCGATGACGATGTCGACGGTGCCGTCGGCCAGCGCCGCGATGGTCTCTTTCTGCGTCGCCTTGTCCACGAACCGGCTCAGCTGAGCCACGCGGACGGGGAACCGGCCCATCCGCTTGTCGAACGTCTCGGCGTGCTGCCGCGCCAACACCGTCGTCGGCACGACCACGGCCACCTGCTTGCCCTCCTGGACCGCCTTGAACGCCGCGCGCACGGCCACCTCGGTCTTGCCGAAGCCGACGTCGCCGCAGACCAGGCGGTCCATCGGGATCGGCTTCTGCATGTCCTCCTTGATGGCGTCGATGGTGATGGCTTGGTCGGGCGTCTCCTCGTACTCGAACGACGCCTCCAGCTCGCGCTGCCAGATCGTGTCGCCCTTGAAGGCGAAGCCCTGGCTGGCCTTGCGCTTGGCGTAGATCTGGATCAGGTCGCGGGCGATGTCCTTGACGCGCTTTTTGGTGCGGCTCTTGAGCCGGTCCCAGGCGCCCGTCCCCAGCTTGGTCAGCCGCGGTTGGTGGCCCTCCTTGCCGGTGTACTTGTGCAGCTTGTGCAACGCGGCCACGTTGACGAACAGCTCGTCGCCGCCGGCGAAGATCAGCCGCACGGCCTCCTGCGTCTGCTCGCGAACGGTGATCGTCTGGAGCCCGGCGAACTTGCCGATCCCGTAATCCACGTGGACCACGAAGTCGCCCGGGCGCAAGGCTTTGATCTCGCGCAGCGACAGCCCGCCGCGGGCCTTTTTGCGCTTGCGCGCGGTCGGCCGGTGGTAGCGGTCGAAGAGCTGGTGGTCGGTAAAGACCGCCAGGCGGGCGGACGGGATCTCGAACCCCTCGTGCAGGCTCTCGACGAGGAGTTCGGCCGGAGGCGGCTTGCCGGTTTCCAGGTCTCCGCCCAGCAACTCCCACAGGCGATTCTTCTGGGAGCCGTTGTCGCACAGGATGACCGTTTCGCCCGTGCTGGACTCGAGGTCGGCGCGCAGCCGCTTGAGGTCGCCGTTGTAGGACGGCTGCGGCGTCGCGTTGAGATCGAGCGTCACGTCGCCCCCGTCGGAGAACGTGCCGAACAGGACGCGAGGGCGCGCGTCGACGAGTGCCGACAAGGCAGTGCCGGTCAGGAAGCGCTGCTCGGGATCGGCGGGTGCTTGCGCCTCGGTGTCGTCCCCGAGCGCGTCGAGGCGGGCGCGGTAGGCCTGGCTCGCGGCGCCGAACCGCTCGCTCGCCAGTTCCACCAGCCGCTGGCTGTCGAACAGCGCCAGCGGCACGTCGGCGTGCAGGTAGTCGATGGCCGTGACGTGGCCGCCCTCGGTGTAGCGCTCGGCGCCCAAGTCGGGGACCAAGCGGGCCGTTTCGAGCCGCGTCACCGAACGCTGCGACTGGGGATCGAACTCGCGGATCTGCTCGACCTCGTCGCCAAAGAACTCCAGCCGGATGGGGTAGCCGCCGGCGAACGGGTACACGTCCAGGATGCCGCCGCGCAGGGCCAGTTCGCCGGGCTCGCTGACGAACTCGACCAACTCGAACCCCTGGCTGGTCAGTCGCTCGACCAGGTCCTCGGGCGGGATCTCCTCGCCCACGCGCACGGTCCGCGTCTCGTCGCTCACGGTCTCGGGCAAGGGCACCAACTCCGAGATCGCCTCGACGCTCGTGACCAAGATGCCGGTGAACCCGGTCCGCAGCCGCCCCAGCGCGTCGGCGCGCTGGACGAGGGGGAGCGAGTCGCTGACCTGGTCGGCGTCGTACGGGTCGTGGCCCGTCGGGGGCAGCAGCAGCACGCGGTCGTCGCTGCCGAGCACCTGTTCGAGATCGGAGCGCAGGTAGTCGGCGCTCTCGCTCTCGGCCAGCAGCGCCACGATCGGGCCGCCTTGCGCGCTCAGCACGTCGGCCAGGACGAAGGCGGGGAGCGACCCCGCCGTCCCCTTGAGGCGCAGCGCCGCGCCGGGTTCGAGCGCCTCGGTGGCGCGGCGGACGTGGTCGAAAAAGGGAAGCGCCGCCAGGCGGGCGCGGAGGTCAGACAGCGTCACAGACACACGGAAGGGCCCGGAGCGGAGGTGCACCGGGCGAGTCCAGCCCCAACGTCTGCGCCCGGCCGGTGGTCCGGCTGCGGTGTCGATCTCGCGCGAAGAGGGGAGGGCCCTGATGCCTGGCCACAGAGTTCGGGCGGAGCCGACTGGTTTTCGACCTACTCGGGCTGAGTCCCAGCGATGGCGTGGCGGACGAACCCTCCGGCCTGCTCGATCCGGCGGTGCGCGGCATCGACGTCGACGTCGGCCAGCAGCATGACGAGTGCGGTCTTGACGTGGCCGTCGGCGGCGTCGAGGGTGGCCGTGGCCTGGTCGTAGTCGACGCCGGTCGCGGTCATCACGATGCGCTTGGAGCGCTCGACCAGCTTGAGGTTGGTCATCTGCAGGTCGACCATCATGTTCTCGTAGACCTTGCCGAGGCGGACCATGCTGGCTGTCGAGATGGCGTTCAGGACCAGCTTGGTGGCCGTGCCGCTTTTCATGCGCGTCGAGCCCATGATCGGCTCCGGCCCGACATCGGGGCAGATCGCGACGTCAACGTCGAGGGCGAACTGGCTGCGTGGGTTGCAGGTCACGAACAGCGTCGTGGCGCCGATCTCGCGCGCCCGGGCGACGGCTCCGATCACGTAGGGCGTCCGCCGGCTCGCGGCGATGCCGCAGACGACGTCCCGAGCGGTGACGCCGGCTTGGTTGATCGCGTCGGCGCCGTTCGACTCGTGATCCTCGGCGCCCTCTTGCGCCTGGAACATGGCCTCGCGCCCGCCCGCGATGAGTCCCTGGACCTGCTCCGGTGGAGTGCCGAACGTGGGCGGGCACTCGGCGGCGTCGAGCACGCCCAGTCGTCCGCTGGTGCCTGCGCCGGCGTAGAACAGCCGTCCGCCAGCGCGGAACGCCTCGACCACCAGGTCGACGGCCTGGGCGATGTAGGGCAGCTCGGGGCCCACGGCGTCCACGGCGATCTGGTCCTCGTGGTGCAGCATCCGAACGATCTCGTGGGCAGACGCCGCGTCGATTCCCATCGTCCGGGGGTTGCGGGTCTCCGTGGTCAGCGTCTGGAGCTGGTCAAAGAGAGCGGGTCGGTTGGTCATGGGCGCGGGTGCGGCGAAGCCACCAAGCTAGCCCGGCTGCGGCCACCAGCGCGGCCAGCGCCGTCCCCCAGTGAGGCTTCTGCTGGAGCGGGAGCGGGGCCGGGGTCCCGGACAGCACCGGTGCGGCCCAGTAGAATGGGCTCGCGGCCAGGCCGTCGTGGCTGGCAATGTAGGCCAGCTGTGCGTTTCGCAGCGCGTGGTCCTTGCGCGCGCCGGCTCCGAGCTGGCCGTAGAACTCGGAGACCAGTCGCTGGGTCGCCTGGTCGTCCACGGCCCAGAGCGTAGCCACCGAGCCCGCCGCACCCGCCGCTCGGACGGCGTACTGCAAGCTCAGGATGCCTTCGCCTCGACGCCGGTCGCCGCCCGCGGTCGAGCATCCGCTTAGCACCACCAGGTCTGCGATGAGCGGCTGGTTGATCAGCTCGTACAGATGGAGCGCCCCGTCCTCGCCGTCGCCTGGCGCCAGCTGGATCGAGGAGTACATGGGCAGCTCGGCCTGGACCACAGCGTGCGACGCCACGTGCACCACGCGGGCACGCGGCGCGTGGGTGCGGTACTCGCGTTCGGTCGCGTGCTCGCCTCGTTTCACGCGGCTGCCCCAGAACGTGCCGAGGTGGTCGACCTCGGCGCGCGCGTGAGCCAGAAAGGGCGTGGCCGATGCGGAAGTGTTCCACGTGGAACCCGGCGCGGCGCCCTGTCCCAGAGCCAGGATGTCGAGCTGAGGCTCGGGTGTGGAGGCAGGCTCGGCGTAGACGAACGACGCGGCGAGTTCTGTGCCGATGGACCATTCCCGCACGAGGTACGAGGCGTCCTCGTAGCCTTGGCTGGGCCGGACGGGCAAGGCTGCAAACGGCACCACCCCTGTTTCACCGTCGGCCACGATCACGACCGCATCGGTGAGGATGGCCAGGCGGAGGGGCGCCACCAACCCTCGGTAGAGACCGTGGAGCGCAGCGAGTGAAAACGCAGGCTCCACCTCGCCGGACGATCTCCAGGGCGACCCGGCTTCGGACAGCAACTGGCTGACCTCGAACTGCCCAACCGCAAGCTCGACGGCCAGCAGCGTGTCGGCCGTGACCACGAACGCTGTGCTGGCCTCGTCGCCCAAAAAGTATGAGACCAGCGTGCGCCCACTCGTCTCGAGTTCGGCGCGGAGGGCACCGAGGTCGAGGGGGGCGGACGGCCGGGACGGCGCATCGACGGCGCGTTCGATCTCGGCTTGGTACGTCGACATCTCGCGCGTCAGGCGCGCTCGCTCGCCCGCGTCACGTGTCCTCAGCAGGCGGAGCCGTCGCTCGTAGATCAACGTGGACACGCTGTCGACCATCGCTCTCGTCGAGTCGTCGGCCAGGGTGCGCACGGCAAGGTGGCGGCGCAGGTCACTCAGGTAGCGCGCCTTCGTCTGGTCGAGCACGGTCAGGGCGTCGGCGACCCGGCCCTGCGCCAGGTGGACGCGGACCAACCCGCGGTACGGCGCCTGGGAGCGCGCGAAGACGGTCGCGCTCCAGTCTTGCAGCCCGAGGCGCTCCCGGCCCGCCTCGCGGCGCGTGATCGCGCTACGGTACAGTTGCTCGGCCTGTGGCAGGTCGTCGCTCGACTCGGCCAGACTGCCGAGCTGCTCCAGCGCCGTGGCTTCGTCGCCCATCGACGCGGCCTCGGTGGCGGCTTCGAGTGCCTGGGACCCTGCCTCCTCTGCCCCAGCGAGGTCTCCGCTCAGTGCCAGGATGCGGCTGCGGTTGATCCACGAATCGAACACGGCTCCCGGCGTGTCCAGGCGCGCGCGGGTGGCGAGCGCCAGCGAGGTGCGGAGTCTGCGCTTGGCTTCGTCGAATTGTCCCAGGTAAGCCGCCGCGAGCGCGTGGTGGTTGATGGCGAACGACCGCAGCCCGGTCTGGGTGGGCGCGTCGAGAACGTCGAGTGCGCGCACAGACACCGAATCGAGGGACCGTGCCAACTCGGGTCTCTGGGCGGGCGCGGCCGTGCGCAAGCGGTCGCCTGCGACAAACACGGCCGCGATCAGGTTGCGGCCTAGCTCGTCCCGAAGCTTTGGGTCCGTCGACAGGTCGTCGTCGCTGATGGCGAGCGCGGAGCGGATGTATTCGTCGGCCGAGTCGAAGTCGCCCAGCTTGTGGGCCGTGATCGCGGCGTCGCCCAGGGCCCGCGCCCCGTAGGCGGGGGGCGCGTCATGTGCGAACGTTGCGGCATGGAAGTAGGCGTGCGAGGCCTCGAGCGTTCTCCCCAGCCTGCTCAGCATGTAGCCCAGCCGGTTGTTCAGCGCCAGCTTGGAGGTGGCGCTGGTGTGCTGCCCGGGACCCGCCAGGTAGTCGCTCACCACGCGCGCGCCTCTGGCGAACTGCTCGCTGCGCACGAACAGACGGGCTTGGTGCTCACGCACGCGCCCCGCACACTCGGGAGCCGACTCCTGATGCTGCTCGGCCACGATCTGCAACTCGCCGATGAGTCGAGACCACTGTGCAGGCCCGTCCGCCTCCGCGACGGCCGCGCGTTGCCGCTCGCACGCCTCCTCAGACGATCCGCGACCAGCGGCTTCGGCTGTGAGCACGGCCGCTCCAGCGACCAAGCCGGTGCACAGAAAGGCTCGGAGAGCGGAGGTCCAGGAGGCAGGCACGCCGGCTAGGTTAGCGAACATCCGCGATACCGTAGGGTAAGAAGCGGCCCACTACACACCGCTGTGCGCCTTCGCCGTCTTTCGCTGACTCAGTTCCGTGCGCACCACGGCTCCGAGATTCAAGCAGCGCCCGGCGTCAACCTCCTGGTCGGACCGAACGGAGCGGGCAAAACGAATGCGCTGGAAGCTCTCGCGTACCTGTGCTTGGGCAAGAGCTTTCTCGGTGCGAGCGACACCAACGTGGTGCGCCGCGGCGATCCGTACTTCGTGGTCGAGGGCGACTTTGAGGGCGACGAGCATCCGGACGTAGCGATCCGGGTGGCGATGGTGCCGGGAGAGGGAAAGCGCGCGTTCGCCAACGGCGCGCCTCTGGACCGCATCTCGGCCCTGGTAGGTCGCGTCCCCGTCGTGATCTTGTCGCCTGCAGACCGCGACCTGACGGCGGGAGGGCCGTCGGAGCGGCGGCGCTTGCTCGACGTGACGCTGAGCCAGACCTACCCCGTCTACCTCGACGACCTGCTCAAGTACCGCCGGGCGCTCAAGCAGAAAAACGCCTTGCTCCAGCAGCTGCGGCGTGGGTCGGCGGTGGCACCGGGCACGACGGACGCCTGGGACGAGGAGCTGGCCGTGCTGGGCGGCCGCATCGTCGAGCGCCGCCGCACGTTTCTGGACGGGTTCTCCGAGTTGCTCGCCGAGGCGCACCGTCTGCTGGGCACTCCCGGGTCCGAGCCCGAACTCGACTACCGACCCTCCAGCAAGGACGCGAGCCCGACCGACACCGACTCTTTGCGCCGCGAACTCGCGCGGACACGGCGCCACAGCGTCCGCCTCGGGCGCACGTTGACGGGGCCTCACCTGGACGAGGTGCTGTTCACGCTCGACGGCTTCGACGTGCGCCCGTACGCGTCTCAGGGCCAGCACCGGACCTTTGCACTGGCGGTCCGGATTGCCCAGGCACTGTTCTTGCGTGAGGGCACGGGCGAGTCGCCCATCTTGCTCCTGGACGACGTGTTCGGGCCGCTCGACCCTGACCGTACACGGGTCGTCTTGGACATGCTCAGCGCCCAAACGCTGGGCCAATCGTTCGTCACCGCGGCCCGCTCAGAACCATTCGAAGGGGTCGTGCCGTTTGATCTGGACGACCACGCCTCGTTCCACGTGGAACATGGTGCCGTCACCCTTCTCAGCACTCCTCCCGCCACTCTCTCCACATGAACTCACGTACCACCACCGCCCGCGCCGCCGCGATGGCGGTTCTCGTGGTTGTCCTCGCCGCCTGCGGGACGACCAACCAAAACCTCGTCACGGGCGAGAGCCAGCGAGGTGCCTACAGCTGGCAGCAAGAGGTCCAACTCGGCACCGAGGCGGACGGACAGATCCAGGCGCAGTTCGGGGTCTATGACGAGGACCCCCAGCTCACGGCCTACGTCGAGGCGGTGGCGCGCGACGTGCTGTCGACGAGTGCGTACACGGACCAGGCCACGCCGGCTGAGATCCGCAACACGCCGTTCTACTTCCGGATTCTCGACTCGTCGGTCGTGAACGCGTTCGCGCTCCCAGGCGGGTACATCTATGTCACGCGAGGGCTGCTGTCGTACCTGGAGAACGAAGCCCAACTGGCCGTCGTGCTGGGCCACGAGATCGGGCACGTCTTGGGCCGCCACTCGTCGGAGCGCGCGGCGCGTGCCCAACTCAGCCAGTTCGGCCTGCTCGGCGCCGCCGTGGTCGGCGGGGTCGTCGGCGGGGGACGGGTGGCCGAGGGCATCCTGAACTACGGCGGCACTGGCTCTGGGGCTGCTCCAGCTCAAGTACGGCCGCGGTGCCGAGCGCGAGGCGGATCAGGCCGGCGTCGCATACGCTGAGTTCGCCGGCTACGATGCGACGGAGGCCGCTCGCTTTTTCATCGCGCTGCAGCGCCTCGGTGAAGGCTCGGGCCAGAGCGTCCCCAACTTTATGGCCACGCACCCCGATCCGGGCGAGCGGGCGGCCACCATCCCCCAGCTGGCCGAAAGCGACCCTCGCTACCAAGGCACCGAGGTGAACGCCGAGGGCTACCTGCGCCAGATCGAAGGCATCGTGATTGGCGAGGATCCGCGTCAGGGCTTTACCGAGGACGACCGGTTTTTCCACCCCGAGCTGCGGTTCCAGTTTGGCTACCCGCGCGGATGGCAAACCCAGAACTCGCCCCAGGCGTTCATCATGGGTGAGCCGCAAGGGCAGGCGGTGATCCAGCTTACGCTGGCGCAGCAGTCCACCGCCGAGGCTGCCGGGCGTGCGCTCGCCGGTCAGCAGGGCGTGCAGGCACAGACGGCCCGAGCGACGACGGTCAACGGCAACCGGGCCTACCGGGTCGAGGGAGCGGCGGCTCAGCAGAACGGCGCGCTGGGCTTCTCGGCGACGTTCATCGAGTACGGCGGCAACGTGTACCAACTCCTGGGACTGACGTCGCAGGCCAACCTCAGCCGCTACATCAGCCAGTTCCGCGCCACCGCGGACAGCTTTGCGAGGCTGACCGACAGCCGCTACCTCAACCGCCAGCCGTCGCGCCTGGAGGTGACCACGACGCGCAGCCCGACCATGCTGCAGTCGCTTCTGCGTGGCCGCACGTTGCCGAGCGGCTTGACCGCGGAGCAGGTCGCGATCATGAACCAGGTGGAGCTAGGCCAGACGATCCCCTCCGGCCAGCGCGTCAAGCTGCCCGAGTAACCCGGCCTCGGCGACCGTTTGAGAGGCCCAGGCGCAGCGAGCGCCTGGGCCTCGCTGCGTCTAGGCGTCGGCGGGCGGCGGGATCACGACCGCCTCGCCGCCCAGCGTCATCTTGCCGTTGCAGTAGGCGTACATCCGGATGCGGACGTGGCGGTGCTTCTCGATCTTTTCCGACACCTTGACCTCGATCGTCACCTCCTCGCCCACGGGCACGGGCCGCAGAAACTTGGCCGACAGCGACACGGCGATTGAGCCCGATCCGGGAAAGTCGCGGCCGAGCACCTTGGAAGCCAGCCCTAAAACGTAGACGCCGTGCACCACAGGCTGCCCAAACCGACTTTGGCGCCCGGCCTCCTCGTCGATGTGGATCGGGTTGTCGTCACCGGTCACCTCGGCGAAGGCGCGGACGTCGTCCATGGTCAGGGTGCGGGACCACGAGAACGAGTCGCCGACCGAAAGAGAGTCGTAGGTGTTGGCCATGAATGGGGAGAGGGGAGGAGTCAGGCTACGAGCGTCGCCAGGCTACGAGTGCTAGGTCTGGCGCGCTGCGGGGGGCGGTGAAATCGCCGAGGCGGGCGGAGTCGCCGTCTCGCCCGCGTCGAGAAAGCGCGCCCGCGTCTGCGGAGTGGGAAGGCGGCAGGCATCGCGCGTGCCGAACCACCGGTAGCGGTTGCGCGCGACATAGTCGTACACGCGGTCGCGCACGGGACGAGAGACCAGGCGGCCCACGACCAGCCACTTCCACGGCGCGTCGAGCCGCGCGGCAACCTGGAGCGCGGCGTCTGAGCGGACGTAGGCGCGTCCTCGATCCACAAACACCACGGAGTCGGTGTCGTCGGCGTCGATTCCGTGGTCCGCAAGCAGCTTGCGCCCGATTTCGGACTGCAGGGAGGCAAACTGAATCCGGCCCGCGGGCTCGTGATCCAGCACGACCTGCACGGCGCGGTCGCACAGCGAGCACACGCCATCGAACAGGAGAACGGGACCGGCGGGTGGCAGCATCAGAAACTTGGTTCGGTAGGGATGGTGTAGGGCGTCCGTCACCCTTGCCATTGATGAACACCGAGACGACGCGTTCGCTCCGCACCCGCTTAACCGAACTCGCCAGGCTGTTCTTCACCTTGGGCGTGGTCGGGTTTGGAGGCCCGGCGGCCCACATCGCAATGATGGAGGAAGAGGTCGTCCAAAAGCGCAAGTGGATGACGCCGCAGGGGTTTCTGGACTTGGTGGGCGCGACGAACCTGATCCCAGGTCCCAACTCGACCGAGATGACGATGCACGTTGGGTTTGCGCGTGCTGGGTGGCTGGGGCTGTTCGTGGCAGGCGCGTCGTTTATCCTGCCCGCCGCCGGGCTCACCTTGGGGCTGGCCTGGCTCTACGTGCAGTCGGCTCAGGTGCCGGATGTGGCCCCGTTTCTGGCAGCGATCCCGGCGGCTGTGCTGGCCGTGATCGCGGGTGCGTTGTGGCGGCTCGGGAAAAAGGCCATCTCGTCGTGGTCGCTGGCGCTCGTCGCGGTTGGTGTGTCGGTGGCACTTATCCTCGGCTTGCGCGAGATCCCGGCTCTGCTCCTGGGCGGCCTCGGTGGCGGGCTGGCCCTGGCCGCGTCCCGAGGCGGGCGGAGCCCAGACCGCGCGTCGAGTCAGGCGGCGGTGCCACTTGTGGCGTTCCTCGCCCAAGGCGCCGTCGCCGCGGTGCCGTCGCTCGGTGTCTTGGGCCTGTTCTTCCTCAAGGTGGGCTCGGTGCTGTACGGCAGCGGCTACGTGCTGGTCGCCTACCTCGAGGCCGACGTGGTCGGGCGGTTCGGGTGGCTTACCCAGACCCAGCTTCTCGACGCCATCGCCATCGGCCAGCTCACGCCGGGGCCCGTGCTCACCACGTCGACGGCAGTCGGGTTCTTGGTCCAGGGCGTCCCCGGCGCGATTGTGGCGACGCTGGGCATCTTCCTGCCCGCGTTCATCTTTACCGGCCTGCTGCATCCGCTCGTTCCCAAGCTGCGCGACCACGTGCTCACCGCCTCGATCCTGGACGCCGTCAACGCCGCCTCGGTCGCGCTGATGGCGGTCGTGACGGTCCGGCTGGCGGCCGAAGCGCTCGGGACGCCTGCCGCCTGGGCCATCGCGGCCGTCGCAGCAGCGCTCGTGCTGACCAAAAAGGCCGGCGTGATCACGCTCGTCGTCGGCGCCGCCCTCGTCGGCGGGCTGCTCGCGCTGGCCGGGATTCCCGTCTGAGGTTTCACGTGAAACCGCTCAGCTTTGACCGCCTCGGCGATACTCTCGCCTGACCCATCCTCCGCCCCGTGCTCTTCGAGCGTCTCCGAGTCGTCCCCCGCTGGATCGTCGCCCACCCGTTCCTGGTGGTCGCGCTGGCCTTGGCGCTGTCCGGCGTCGGCGCGTGGAAGGCGACCTCGCTCAAGATCGACACCAACTTGGTGACGTTGCTCCCGCCGGAGTACACCAGCGTCCAGGCGATCACGCGGCTGCAAGACACGATCGGCGCCGAGACGACGGTCGACGTGGCGATCTACAGTCCGTCGTTCGCCGACAACCTGGAGTTTGCCCAAGCCTTCGTCCCGGCGATGATGGGCCTGGCAGGGCCCGAGGGCGACCGCTACTTCACCCGCGTCGACTTTAAGCGGGACGTCCGGTTTATCTCGGAAAACGCCCTCTACTTCGCCACGTTCGACGAGCTCGACCGGCTGGAGGCGTTTCTGCGCGGACAAGCCCAGCAGGTGCGCTCGGCGACGGACCCGCTCCGCGTGGACCTGTTCGGAGGCCGCGACAGCTCCCAGGTCGCACGCCAGCGCGAAGGCGACCGCCTACGCGCCGACCTTGCTCAGCTGGCGCTCAACGAGTACCTGGTCAGCCCTGACTCGACGACGCTCGTCGTCCGGTTCTACCCGACGGGCTCGCAGACTGACATCGGGTTCGTGGAGCAACTCTACGCCGACATCGACGCCGAGATCGCGTCGTCGCAGCCGGCGCGGTACAACAGCCAGATGGAGGTCACGGCGGCGGGCCGGCTGCTGCGCCAGACCATCGAGATCCGCTCCATCACCAACGACGTGCGCAACTCGTTCGGCGCGGGCGTGCTGTCGGTGATCCTGGCCGTGGTGCTGTACTTCCTGTACAAGTCCATCCAGGCGCGGACGGGCGGGCGGCTGGTGTGGCGCGTCGTGTTCAGCGAGCTGCTGCGGACGCCCGTCACGGCGATCCTGCTGACGCTGCCGCTCATTATGAGCCTGTCGTGGGCGGGCGGCCTGGCGGCGGTCGCGTTCGGGACGCTGAACCTGATGACGTCCACGCTGGGGCTGGTGCTGTTTGGCCTGGGCATCGACTACGGCATCCACTTTTACGCGCGCTACGCGGAGGAGCGCGGCACGGGCCAGGGCGTCGCCGAGGCGGTCGAGGAGACGTTCGTGAGCACGGGCCAGGGCATCGCCGTCTCGGCGCTGACCACGGCGTCGGCGCTGTTCGTGCTCCAGCTCGCCGACTTCCGGGGCTTCAGCGAGTTCGGGCTGATCGGCGGCGTGGGCATCCTGTTCGCCGTGATCTCGATGCTGACCGTGCTGCCGGCGCTCCTGAGCATCGCCGAGCGGACCGGAGCGCTCGACCTGCGGCTGCGCGGCGATGCCTCCGTTCACGAGTCCGAGACCCGCTTCCCGTTCGCCCGGACCATCGTCGCAGGTTGCCTGGCGCTGACGGCGCTGTGCATCGCCGCGTCGCCCGAGGTGCGCTTCGAGTACGACTTCTCCAAGCTGGACCCCGAATACGACGAATACTTCCGCCGGGCCGAGGCGCTGGAGCCCGTGTTCGGGCAGAGC
The DNA here is from genome assembly GCA_963757585.1 of Rubricoccaceae bacterium. GTDB lineage: Bacteria > Bacteroidota > Rhodothermia > Rhodothermales > Rubricoccaceae > Rubrivirga. Next base: position 405,715 of record CAVWRT010000005.1, on the reverse strand, counting down.
GAAAAGCGCAACCCGGCCTACATCCTGCTCGACTCGCCCGCCGAGGTGCGCCAGGTGAGCGACGCCGTCAAGGAACTCGCCGAGCAGGACTCGCTCATCCTGGCCGTCGAGAGCTTGCAGGAGCGCTTCCCCGTGGACTCGGTCACGTCGGGCGCCAAGCTGGCGCGGCTGGCCGAGATCCGCGCCGTCCTCGCCGACCCGTTCCTGAATGCGGACACGACCGGCCAGGTCGCTCGGCTGAGGCAGGCCGCCTCGGCGACCGCGCCGATCCCGCTCGACAGCGTCCCGGCGTTTATCACCCGGCCGTTCACGACCAAGGCCGGCGAGATCGGCAACTTCGTGATCGTGTTCCCGCGCGGCAGCATGGCCGACGGCCGGCGCTCGATCCGGTTTGCCGAGCTGATCGGCCAGGTGTCCACGCCGGACGGCGGCGAGTTCTACGCCGCCTCCACCCAGCTCGTCGCCGCCGACATGCTGCGGCTGATGCAGGACGAGAGCCCGCTGATGATCGGCGTCACGTTCCTGCTGGTGTTTATTCTCGTGTTCGTGTCGTTCCGGTCGCCGCGCTGGACCGTCGTGGCCGTGGTGCCTCTGCTGGTCGGGTTGTCGTGGATGATGGGGCTGATGGTGCTGCTCGGCGTGTCGCTCACGTTTTACAACCTGGTGGTGCTGCCGACCGTGCTGGGCATCGGCAACGACGGAGGCGTTCACCTGACGCACCGCTACCGCGAGGAGGGGAGAGGGTCCATCCGCCGCGTCCTGCGGTCGACGGGCGAGCACGTGACGATGGGCGCGCTCACCAACCTGGTCGGCTTCGGCGGGCTGCTGCTGTCGTCTCACCCCGGCCTGCGCTCCATCGGCGTGCTGGCCGTGGTCGGCATCGGCGCGACGCTGGCGGCCACGCTGGTGTTCTACCCGGCGCTGCTCCAGGTGATCGAGGACAACCGCTGGCTCGACCCTCGCCGCGCGCGCCGCCGCCGCCAGTACGACCTCGGCGACCCCGAGGCGGTCAAGCACCCGACGTTCCGGCTGCACACTCCAGACGCGACACCCGGCCCTAACGATTAAGCAGACAGCCAAACCGAGCAAGGACGCCAGAGTCGAAGCGGGTGCAGTGAAAGCGAAACGTGACCGTTAGGACAGGGTAAAAATCTGATTATAAGGAAGTAACGGCTCCAAAAAGTCGAGCGCTTGAAGTCCTAGTGGCGTCCGAAGGCCGGTCATCGACTGACGACACGCAGGTAGTTCGCCTCCATCCGTCCGAGCACCTCGGGCCAGTCGTAGGCTCGGGCGGCGGCGACCGCGGCGCGCCCCAGCCGAGCGCGCAGCGCCGAGTCGGAGGCGACGCGACGTGTGGCCGCCAGGAACGCAGCGCGGTCGCGAGGCGGGCACAGCAGGCCGGTCGCGCCGTCATCCACCAAGCTGGCCGTGCCGGCGGCGTCGGCTGCCACGACCGCCAGGCCGCTCGCCATCGCCTCGAGCGTCACGTTCCCGAACGTCTCAGTCTCGCTGGGAAACAAGAACACGTCCGACGAGGCGTACGCCGTCGAGAGGTCGGCGCCCGAGAGGTGGCCGGCAAAGACCGCCTCGGGTAGCTCCCGGGCGAGCGCCTGGCGCTCCGGGCCGTCGCCCACGACGAGCGCGCGCACCGGCACCCCTTCCGCCCTGAGCGAGCGGACGGTCGCCGCAAACACGTCGAGCCCCTTCTCCTTGACGAGCCGGCTCACGAACGCCACCACGACCTCGTCCGGCTCAAAGCCTTGCGCCTGGCGCCAGTCGCTCGAGCGGAACGACGGCGCAAAGCGGTCGGCCTCGATGCCGCGCGGCCAGACCGAGATCGGGACCGTCACGCCGTGCGCACGGAGCGCCTCGGTCATGGTCGGGGTAGGAGGGTAGACCTCGTCGCACCGGTTGTAGAAGCGGCGGAGCACGGCCCACAGCGCGCCCTCGGCGAGACCGAGGCGGTAGTAGTCGAGGTACGACGCGAAGTGCGTGTGGTACGTCGAGACGACCGGGATGCCCAGGCGGCGCGCCCAGCGCAACGCCTTGTGCCCCAACACGTCCGGCGTTGCGATGTGGACGAGGTGCGGCGCGAACCACTCCAGCTCGCGACGGGCCTCGGCCGGAAATCCGGTGCTCACGCGGTACTCCGGCCGGCCGGGCGCGGCGACCGACGGTACCGCGACAAAGCGGCCCGGCTGGTCCAGCGGCCGGTCGATGGTCGGGCCGACGACGAGCACCTCGTGCCCCTGGTCCCCGAGGTAGCCGACCAGCCGGCCCAGCGTGCGCGAGACGCCGTCCTCGATGTGGTTGTAGTTGCCCGTGAACAGGGCGATGCGGAGAGGCGTCACGAGCGGGCCGGGAGGGAGCTCCAAGAAACGGACGGACGGCATCCGCGGAGATGCTTCAACCGCCTCGGCCCGGCGCACCGCCTCGGCGTGCTGCCTCCCCCGCCTCGGCCTCCGCCCCGACCGAGTCCGCACCGAGGCGGGCGACTCAGGCCAGCGCCTCTCGGAGAAACGGTGCGGTGTGGCTGACCTCGACCGTCGCGATGTGCTCCGGTGTGCCCTGGGCCACGACAAACCCGCCGCGCCGCCCGCCCTCGGGCCCGATGTCGATGACCCAGTCGGCCGCCTTGATCACGTCCAGGTTGTGCTCGATCAGCACGACCGAGTGGCCGGCCTCGACGAGCGCGTTGAACGCCCCGAGCAGCTTGGAGATGTCGTCCATGTGCAGGCCCGTCGTCGGCTCGTCGAACAGGTAGAGCGTGTGGCCCGAGTGCGACTTGCTCAGGTGCGACGCCAGCTTGACGCGCTGGGCTTCGCCGCCCGACAGCGTGTTGGACGGCTGCCCCAGCGTGAGGTAGCCCAGGCCCACGTCCTGGAGCGTCTGGAGCTTGCTCTCGATCCGCCGCTGGCCGTTGAAAAACGCGACCGCCTCGTCGACCGTCAGGTCCAGCATCTCGGCGACGTTCTTGCCCTTAAACCGGATCTCCAGGATGTCCTGCTTAAAGCGCGCGCCGCGGCACGCCTCACATTCGAGGTACAGGTCGGCCAGAAACTGCATCTCGACCTGGACCACGCCCTCGCCCTGGCACGTCTCGCACCGTCCGCCGGGGACGTTGAACGAGAACGTGCCGGCGCGGTAGCCGCGGATCTTGGCTTGGTGCGTCGAGGCCAGCAACTCGCGCATCGCGTCGAAAGCCTTGATGTAGGTCACCGGGTTGGAGCGCGGCGACTTGCCGATCGGCGACTGATCCACCATCTCGACGGTCTCGACCAGGTCGGCGCCCTCGATCGTGTCGTGCGTGCCGATTTTGCCGTCCACGCTTTCGCCCTTGAGGCGCTGCAAGCCGGCAAACAGCGTCGAGTGAACAAGCGTTGACTTGCCCGAGCCCGACACGCCGGTCACGACCGTGATCATGTCGAGCGGGAACGACACGTCGATGCGCTTCAGGTTGTTGGCGCGCGCCGAGCGGACCGTGATCTGGCGGTCCGGGTCGACGGGCCGACGCACGTCGGGGATGGCGATGGACTTCCGGCCTGACAGGTAGGCGCCGGTCAGGCTGGTCTTGCTTTTGAGCGCCTGCTTGTAGGTGCCTTGAAACATGATCTCGCCGCCGAGCGCGCCCGAGCCCGGCCCGACGTCCACCAGCTGGTCGGCGCGCTTCATCATCTGCTCGTCGTGCTCGACCACCAGGACGGTGTTGCCGATGTCGCGCAGCCCCTCCAGGATCGCGATCAGGCGGTCGTTGTCGCGCGGGTGCAGGCCAATCGTCGGCTCGTCCAAGACGTACAGGCTGCCCACCAGCGACGACCCGAGCGACGTCGCCAGGTTGATGCGCTGCGTCTCGCCGCCCGACAGCGTCATCGCGAGCCGGTCGAGCGTGAGGTAGTCCAGCCCGACCTCGACCAGGTACCCCAGCCGCTTCTGGACCTCCTCCAAGAGGCGCCCGGCCACCTCGCGGTCGTGGTCGGACAACTCGACGGCGTCGAAGAACGCCTTGGCGTCGGCCGTGGTCAGCTCCGACACTTCGCCGATGTGCATCCACTCGGCGTGGCCCGCCTCGGTGCCCAGGCCGGGGCCCTTGACCTTGACGTGCAGCGCCTGGGGGCGCAGGCGGAAGCCGTCGCACGCCGGGCAGCGCGTGTAGCCGCGGAAGCGAGCCGTATAGATGCGGTAGTGCATCTTGTACTGCTTCTTGGCGAGGTAGCGGAAAAAGCCGTCGACGCCCGGGTAGTCGCCGAAGCCCTGCCACACCAAGGCCTTGTGCTCGTCCGAGAGCAAGGTGTAGGGCGTGTCCAGGTCGAGGCCTTTGGCCCCGGCGCCGCGCACGAGTGCCCGCTGGTGCTTGGACCACTGCTCCGTGCGAAACGGCGCGAGCGCGTTCTGGCGCAGCGACAGCTCGGGGTTGGGGATCACCAGGTCCGGGTCGACGCCCGGCACGCGGCCGAACCCTTGGCACGCCGGGCAGGCGCCGAGCGGGCTGTTGAACGAAAACAGCTGGGCCGAGGGCTCCTCGAACGTCATCCCGTCGCGCTCGAACAGCGCCGAGAAGTCGATGCGCTCAAACGCGCCGTCGCGTGGTGCCGTGATCACGACGGCTCGTTCTCCGCCCTCGCGGAACGCCTGCTCGACCGAGTCGGCGATGCGGTTGGTCGTGGCGTCCTTGCCGTCGATCGCCAGCCGGTCCACGAGCACCAGCAGCCGGGTCGCCGGGGTCTTGACCGAGGCGGGCGGGGTCGCGTTCAGGTCGATGGTCTCGGGCTGGGCGCCCTTGGCGGCCTGCTTGTCCGTGGGCAGCGCCAGGACGCGGAAGAAGCCTCGGGCCAGCAGCGCCTCCAACTCGTCGGCCTTTTTGGCGCCCTTGTGGTCAGGGAACGGGAAGCACAGGTAAAACCGCGACCCGTCGGGCAGCCGGGCCTGGATCTCGTCGGCGGTCGAGCGCGGGCTGTCGCGCGTGACGACCTCGCCCGACACCGGCGAGATCGTGGTCCCGACGCGGGCGTAGAGCAGGCGGAGGTAGTCGTAGACCTCGGTCTGGGTGGCGACCGTCGAGCGCGGGTTCTTGGTGCCCGTCTGCTGCTCGATCGCGATCGCCGGCGCCAGACCCGTGATCAGGTCCACGTCCGGCTTGTCCATCCGGTCCAGAAACTGGCGCGCGTACGACGAGAGCGACTCGACGTAGCGCCGCTGGCCCTCGGCGTAGATCGTGTCGAACACCAGCGACGACTTGCCCGAGCCGGACGGGCCGGTGACGACGACCAGTTGCTTTTTGGGAATCGTCAGGTCAACGTTCTTGAGGTTGTGCTGGCGCGCGCCTTTGACGACCAGGTCTCGCCCAACAAACCGGTTTTTGGAGTCGGCCGCTTTTCGGGTGGCTTTTGTGCGAGCGGGGGGAGGCGTGGTGGCCGTCGTCTTCGCCATCGGAGGGGTGGGTGTCGGGCTGGCGGGGAGGCTCTGCCAGTCGGGAGCGAACGCGGAGGGGCGGGCGAAGATGCCACCGCGCTGTGAAGCCGCCGTGTCACCTCGTGCCGCTCTGTGCCCGCCTCGGCAGCCGAGAGGCCTGGGCGTGGCCAGGGGGGAGCGGGCGTGCGGTGCCTTGTCCGGACACATGGCGTGCCGGCCCGCGCGAACGCGCCACGGTTGCTCGGCTGAGCAGCGCGCGCCGCGATGGCGTCGCGCGACGCTTGAACCGACGCACCAGCCGACGCATCGGATGGACGCTGGGGAGCCAAGCCCCGGCGGCGAGGGTGCCCGTCGCCGGGGCCTCGCCGCGCGCTTCTGGCACCAAGGTGCAACTCAGCGCAGCGTCGCCCCACCGCCGCGTTGGTGGGGGTGCGAGCGTGCGCGCCGGGCCTGAAATCGGATCCCGGACCAGGGATTCCTACGTGCCCAGGTGGGAATGTGCGCGAGCGTGATGTATCATTGGTGGTCATGTGTGCGGCGCTCGTCGACCACTCCACACCTTTTCTGCCTCTCCCTACCTCCCCCATGAGACGTTTCTGCTACGCAACGGTGGTTTTCGCCATCTTGTCCTTCACTCCGGCCTTCGCTGCGACCATCACGGTCACGACCGACGCCGACGAGATGAACACAGACGGTGACTGCTCGCTGCGCGAGGCGGTCGAGGCTGCCAACATGAACGTCGCGGTCGACGGTTGCGCGGCGGGCGACGACGACAACGACACGATCCTGTTCGCGGCCGCGCTCAGCGGCGGGACGATCACGCTCGGCGAGCCCGGCCTCCGCGTCATGGACACCTTGACCATCGACGGCGCCGCGGGGGGCAGTGACCGCGTGACGCTCAGCGGCGGCGACGCGGTGCGCGTGCTGCTGGCTCGGACCGGCATGCTGACCGTCCGCAACGCGGTCATCAGCGACGGCCAGGCGGTCCGCGGGTCGGGCATCTTTGTGTCCCAGGGCTCCATGTTTACCGGCACCAACCTGGTGTTCGAGGACAACGAGGCGACCGCGCCGGCCGCGACGGACGGCGGCGGCGCGCTCTACCTCGATGCGGGCACCACCGGCTCGGTCTCGAGCAGCACGTTCTCCGGCAACTCGGCGACCGGCACGTCCGGATCCGGCGGCGCCGTGTTCAACAACGGCGGCACGCTCACCATCGCCAGCTCCTCGTTCGCGGGCAACTCGGCCAATCGTGCCGGCGGCGCCATCGAGGCGGCCGGTGCGAGCACGACCACGATCACCGGCACCGACTTCACCGACAACGAGGCCGGCTCGGCGCCGGGCAACGGCGGCGCGTTCCACATCTCGGGGACGGGCTCGGCGACGGTCACCGGCGGCACGGTCTCCGGCAACACCGCGTCCAGGGAGGGCGGCGGCTTTTGGAACAACACGGGCACGATGACGCTGTCGGGCATCGCGTTCACGGGCAACCAGGCCCTGGGCGACTCCACCGCGACGGGTGCGCCCGTCGGCGGCGGCGCGGTCTTCAACAACGGTGGCACGCTGGTCACGACCAATGTCACAGCCAGCGGCAACTCGGCCTCGGGCGAGCGGGGCTCGGGCGGCGCGTTCATGAGCTCTGGTGGCACCATGACGGTCACCGGCGGCACCATCTCGGGCAACACGGCCAACCGCGCCGGTGCAGGCATCGAGAGCGCGGGCGCCACGACCACGCTGGCGCGCGTGACGGTGCGCAACAACGACATCCCGGCGGCCTCGGCGATGCCGGGCAACGGCGGCGGCGTCCACGCTGGAGGCGGCTCGCTGACGATCAGCGGCGGCACCTACGCGGACAACGACGCGACCGAGGGCGGCGGCATCTGGGCCAGCGGCGTGCTGGTGATTGAGAGGGCCGGCACGGCCGGTACCGTGATCCAGAACAACACGGGTCGCGGGGCGCTCGCCACCAACGGTGGCGGCGGCGTCTACGTCGAAGACGGCGGCGAGGCGACCCTCGACCGCGTCTCCATCACCGGCAACAGGGCGACGGGCGCGGCCGGCTCGGGCGGCGGCTTGTTCGTCGCTGAAGGCTCCAGCGCAGCCGTTACTGGCGGCATGATCGCCAACAACCAGGCCAACCGGGCCGGTGCAGGCATCGAGATCGCGGGTGGCGACGTCACGCTGGCCGGCGTTATGGTGACGGGCAACGTGATCCCCGAAGCCTCGGCGATGCCGGGCAACGGCGGCGGTGTCCACGCCGGAGGCGGCTCGCTGACGATTAGCGGCGGCACGTTCTCGGGCAACCAGGCCACCGAAGGCGGCGGCCTGTGGTCCAACGCGACGCTCACGATCGGTCTCGACTCGACCCGGACCGACCAGATGCAGCAGCGCACTCAGATCACCGGCAACACGGGCCGCGGTGCGCTGGCGTCCAACGGCGGCGGCGGCATCTACGCCGAGACCGGCGCCATCGTGGACATCCTCAAGGCCATCATCACGGGCAACGCCGCGACGGGCGTGGCCGGCTCGGGCGGCGGCCTCCTGGTTGCAGACAGCAGCTCGGTGACCATCACCCAGGCCACGATCTCGGACAACCGGGCCAACCGGGCCGGCGCAGGGATCGAGGTCGCCGATGACCCGGCAACGGGTGGCGACGACGACGACACGGTGCTGACGCTTGTCGAGGTGACCGTCGACGGCAACACCATCGGCACGGCGGCGCCCGGCAACGGCGGCGGCCTCCACATCGGCGGCGCCGGTGCGGTGACGGTGACCCAGTCGACGTTCTCGGACAACCAGGCGACCGAGGGCGCCGGCTTGTGGGCCGCGGCCCTGAGCACGCTCACGATCGAGAACTCGACCGTCAGCGGCAACGCGGCGACCGCGGACGGCGGCGGCGTCTACGACGACGGCGGCGCGACCATCTCGATCGAGAGCTCGACGGTGGCGCTCAACACCGCGGGTGTCAACGGCGGCGGCTTGCTGTCCCAGACGGCGACTGGCTTCACGATTGCCAACACCGCCCTGGCCTACAACACGGCAGGCGGCGCCGGCGCCGACTGCTCGGGCACGTTTGTCTCAGGCGATTACAACCTGATCCAGACCGTGGCCGGCTGCACGTTCACCGGTGAGACGGGGAACAACATCACCGGCCAGGACCCGATGTTCGGCGCGCTCGCCGACAACGGCGGCTCGACGCAGACGCACCTCCCGATGGCGGGAAGCCCGGTCATCGACGCCGGCCAGAGCGCCTTCCGCTTTGACCAGCGCGGCCTCAACCGCACGGACGCGCAGAACGACATCGGCTCCGCCGAGCTCGACGCCTCGCCCGTCGACGGCGAAACCCCGCCCGTGGCGTCGGCGCTGATGCAGATCCTGCCGACGCGCCCGAACCCGGTCCGCGACGGCGCGCGCGTGGCGTTCACGGTGGCTGAGGCTGGAACGGCGCGCGTGGAGCTGTACAACATGCTCGGCCAGCGCGTCCAGGTGCTCTTCGACGGCACCGCCTCCGCTGGCACCGAGCAGGTGCTCGAGATGGACGCGAGCCGCCTGGCAGCAGGCGTGTACGTGATCCGGCTCCAGAGCCGCGGCGAGCAGCTCACGCAGCGCGTGACGGTGGTTCGCTAAGCGCACAAGGACAAGGTTCGCGCCCCCGTCAGCCCAGGCTGGCGGGGGCGCTGTGCGTTGGGGCCCGCGCGTCCCTGCCGGCCCCAGCCCCGCCCGCCTCGGCCTCGGCCCCGCCTACCTCGGCCCGTGTGCCGAGGCGGCCCGTGTGCCGAGGCGATGCTGCGAGCGGCCACGCGCGACGGCCGGCGTAGCTACGTTCGTCGGTCATGGGCTTTCTGAATCCCTTTCTCCTGGTCGGGCTGGCCGCGGCGGCGATTCCCATCGCGGTCCACCTGTTCAACTTCCGCCGGCCCGAGCGCGTCGACTTCTCGACGCTGCGGTTTGTGCGCGAGATCGAGGCGACCGCCATGCGGCGCGTCCGCATCCGGCAGTGGCTGCTGCTGGCGCTGCGTACGCTCGCCATCGGCTTCCTGGTGCTCGCGTTTGCGCGCCCGACGCGGACCGCCGACGCGAGCGTGTTCCAGGAGAGCGCCGCCCAAAGCCTGGTCTTGGTGCTGGACAACAGCCGCTCGATGACGCTGCGCGACGCCCAGGGCGAGCTGATGGAGCAGGCGCGCGCCCTCGGCCTGGCCGTCGTCGAGGCGACCGGAGCCGGCGACGAGCGGACGGTGCTGCCGGTCGCGCGGCCGCCGGAGTACCGCCCGGTCCCGTTTGTCACGCCCGGCCCGGCGCTCGACGCGGTCCAGGCGACCGTGACGCTGGCCGGCGCCGAGCCGCTGACGGCCGCCGTCGCTCGGGCGGCCAGCTTGCTGGAGGGCGCCGTTCACCCGCGGCGTGAGATCGTGGTCGTGAGCGACTTGCAGGCCGCGACGTTTACCGACTCGCTCAGCGCGGCCTTGCCCGACGGCATCGGCGTCACGCTGGTGCCGCTCGGCGGGCGCCGCCAGACCAACACGGCCGTCACCGGCGTCCGCGTGCTCAGCCGGATCGTGGAGCCCGGCCGGCCCGTCCAGGTCGAGGCGACGGTCGCGCGCTACGGCGGGCGAGCGGGCACCGTGGGCGCGGCGCTGCTCGTGGACGGCGAGCGCGTCGCGGAGACGGCCGTCGACGTGATCCCGGGCACGCCCGCGACGGCCCGGTTTACCGTCACGCCGCCCGCGCGCGGGTGGCTGGGCGGCGAAGTCCGGATCGAGCCGGACGCCGCGCCCTGGGACGACGCGCGCTGGTTCGCGCTCCGCGTGCCGCCGCCGCCCCGGGTGCTGCTGGTGCGCGGCGACGGCGCCCGCGCCGACCTGGTCGCGCTGGCCTTTGGCGTGGCCGCCGAGAGCGGGAGCGTCTCCGTGAACGAGGTCGCCAGCCAGGCGCTGAGCGGCGCCGACCTCGACCGCTACGACGCCGTCGTCTTGGTCGGCGCCGACCCCGGCGCCTCGGCGGACCGGCTGCAAGCGTTCGTCGCCGCCGGAGGCGGCGTGCTCGCGTTTCCCGGCGCCGAGCCCGAAACCCTGAACCCGCTGCTCAGCGCCGTCGGCGGCGGCCGGATCTCGGGCACGCTCGGCACCACCGACGGCGGCCGCCTCGGCACCTCCACCGAGGCGGACCTGGGCCACCCCTTGTTCGCAGGCGTGTTCGACAGCGCCCGGCCCACCCCCGAGGCCATCGACATCCGCCGGATCGCGCGCTACCAACCCGGCGGCGGCGACGAGTCGACGCTGATCGCGACCCAGCCCGGACCGCCGCTGCTCCAGGAGATCCGCCACGGCGCGGGCTCGGTGCTGCTGGCCGGCGTCGCGGCCGACCTCGGCTGGAGCGACCTGCCCCAGCGCGGTCTGTTCGTGCCGCTGCTGTTCCGGTCGGCAAGCTATCTCGCCGCCGGGTCGTCCGTCGCTGACCTGGGCGATGGGGGAGAGGAGGGCCAGATTCGGGTGCCCGGCGTCGACGCGAGCGCGCCGCTGCGGCTGGTCGGCCCGGACGGCGCGACGGTGACGCCTGGGCAGCGGACGGTGCCCGGCGCGGTGCTTCTCGACGTCGCCGACGTCGCCGCGCGTGCCGGCTTGTACCGCGTGACCCAGGGCGAGCGGACGCTGCGCGTGATCGCGGTCAACGAGGACGCGCGCGAGTCCGACCCGGCGGCGCTCGACCCGGCCGAGGCCGCGCGCCGGCTGCAAGCGATCACCGGCCAGCCCGTCGCGCTGGCCGCCTCCGCCTCGGCGCTCGCGTCGGCCGGCGAGACGGCCGGGACGCCGCTGTGGACGGTGTGCCTGGCGCTGGCGCTGGCGTGCCTGGTCGCGGAGACGCTCGTCAGCGCTCGGTGGCGCCCGGCAGCCACGGCCTAGGCGAGCGCCGAGGCGGACGCGCTGGCGCTTCACCGCACGAGCGAACCACGGCCAAGCTCAAGCCGTTCAAGGCCTCCAACGAACCGATCCCTTTTGACTCCGAAAGCCGCCCGCCGCCGAGAAACCGCCATCTTGGTCGGCGTCAAGACGCCCGACACGACCGACGCCGACCTCAAGGACGGGCTCGACGAACTCGAACTCCTGGCCGACACGGCGGGCGCCGACTCGGCGATGCGCGTTACCCAAAACCTGCCGCGCGTCCACGGCGCGACGTTTATCGGCAAGGGAAAGGTCGATGAGTTGCGCAAGAAGGCCGAAAAGCACCGCGCCGACCTGATCATCTTCGACGACGACCTGTCGCCGATCCAGGTCCGCAACCTGGAAAAGGCGCTGGAGGCCGAGAAGAACGAGCTCAAGGTCGTGGACCGCTCCGGACTGATCCTGGACATCTTCGCCGACCGCGCGCGGTCGTCGCAGGCCAAGGCCCAAGTCGAGCTGGCCCAGCTGACCTACCTCCGTAGCCGCCTGACGCGCGCCTGGACGCACCTGGAGCGCCAGAAGGGCGGCATCGGCATGCGCGGGCCGGGCGAGACCCAGATCGAGACCGACCGCCGCCTGATCGGCCGCCGGATCGCGGTCCTGAAAGAGCAACTCGACAAGATCGACCGCCAGCGGACGACCCAGCGCAAGGGCCGCTCGGACGAGACGCGCGTCGCGCTCGTCGGCTACACCAACGCGGGCAAGTCGACGCTGATGAACGCGTTGTCGGACGCCGAGGTGTTCGCCGAGGACCGCCTGTTCGCCACGCTCGACGCGACCACGCGCCAGGTCGACCTCGACACCAACAAGTCGGTGTTGCTGGCCGACACGGTCGGCTTTATCCGCAAGCTGCCCCACGCCCTCGTCGAGAGCTTTAAGAGCACGCTCGACGAGGTGCGCGAGGCCGACCTGCTGCTCCACGTCGTGGACGTGACGCACCCCAACGCCGAGGACCACATCCGCGTGGTCAACGAGACGCTGGCGGAGCTGGAGGCGCAGGACAAGCCGACGCTGATGGTGTTCAACAAGGTCGACGCCCTGGAGGACGCCGGCATCCTGGACCAGTTGGAGGCACGCTTCGACCGCGCCGTGTTCGTCTCGGCCCAGCGCGGCATCGGGCTGGACGAGTTGCGCGCCCAGACGCTGGCGCTCGTGGAAAGCGACTACGTCACGCGGATGGCGATCCTGCCGGTCTCCAAGCCCAAGGCTCGCGCCCACGTCCACAGCGTCGCCGAGGTGACCGAGGAGGACTTCGGCTATGCCGAGGATGCCTACGACGCGAGCGCGCCGCCCGTGCCTGTCGTCCGCCTGAGGTTTCGCGCCTCGGTCAAGAACGCGCCCGACCTGGACCGGATGCTGGAGGGCTTCGGCGCGCTCCGGTGGACGGGCGACGGCTCGGGCGACGGCGCCCTCGTCACGATGCCCGACACGCCGGCCTGAGCCCTCGCCGGGCCTGCCAAACCGGGTTGCCGCGCCGCGTGAAACATGACGGGCTGGCGAATGGCGCTAGGGAGCGCCTGAATGGTCCCAAAGATCGGGTCACCGGCGTCACCTGGTACGCCTCTTGCCCGTCTATTGGGTGCCGGGCTCGGTTAGCTTGTCTCGCCCGGTCGTCCCCCCGAATCCATGACCGTTGCCACCCTGCTCAGCACGCTGGAGCCGCTTTCCACGACCGACACGGTCGGAGGGGCGCTGCTGGCACTCGCGGAAGCCCACGTCGCGCATCTGCCGGTCCTCGACCCGTCCGGAACGCTGGACGCCATCGTGACCGAGGCGGCTCTCCAGGCCCACCCCGACCCCGACGCGCCGCTCGGCACGCTCATGGCCGGCGAGCCGGTCGTGGCCGGGCTCGACACGCACGTGTTCGACGCCGCCCATCTGATGCGCCAGCACGGCCTGAGCGTGCTGCCGGTGATGGACGAGGACGGCAGCTACGCCGGCTTGGTGGTCCGCGCGGACGTGTTCGGCCAGCTGGCCCACATGCTGGCGACCGAGGAGCCGGGCGCGATCCTGGTCCTGGACGTGGCCCGAGGCGACTTCTCGCTCGGCCAGGTGGCGCACATCGTCGAGCAGAACGGCGTCCGCGTGCTGTCGATCTCGACCGAGGACGACCCCGGCGCCGGGCGCGTCCAGGTCACGCTGAAGCTCAACGTCAGCGACACCTCGCGCGTGCGGCACGTGCTGGCGCACCACGACTACCGCGTCGTGGCCGTCTTCGACGAAGCGGAGGACGACCTGGAGGAGCGCGCCGCCGAGTTCCTGCGCTACCTCAACATCTAGCGCGCGCGAGGCCGTGGCCAGGCCGTGGCCGTGGCGCCGCATCCATGAGAGACCACACCCACCCTGCGGACGCCTTCCACGCCGTGGCGCTGGTGGCCTCGGCGCGGACGGCGCTCCAGATGGCGCGGTCCGTGGCCGACCGCCGCGCCGGCAACGACGCGAGCGCGCAAGAGCCCGAGCGCGACGTCCGGGCCGACCTCGCCCGCCTCGGCGCCGACCTCGCCGAGGCCGTGGTGCGGCTTCGGCTGCGTGCGATCGTGGGCACGCCCGAGCCGCGCGCCGCCGCGCTCGCCCAGGCCTTCGAGGACCGCGTCCTGCTCGACGACACGGCGCGCACGCTCGCCCTCGCGCACCAAAAGCTGCTGAGCCTGTACCCGGCTGTCGACGCCGGGCTCGTGGAGGCGGTCCGCCAGCAGGCCGGGGCGATGGCCCGGCGCGCCGTCGCCGACGACTACCAGGCGAGCCTGTCCCGCGCCGCCGCCGAGGCGGCCGACCTCGCCGACCGTCTGGGGCACGCGCTGGCCACGTAGAGCGCTCTGGAGGACCTCGTGAAGCGGCTCGCGGGCGCCAATAGCGACGGCGTCGCGGCGTTGGAGACAACACGGTTTTTCCGACCGTTTGGCCGTAAATTGGCCTGATTCGTCGAGCGGCAGCACACGCGCCGCCGCCCGCGCCATTGTCCCCCCGACCGATGTCTGAGACGACCCCGCCGAACGCTCCGTACGAGAACGCGACCACGCCCGACGGCCAGGTCGCGACGCCGCCTCCGAACGCACTCCCGACGCCCGCGGCCGAGCCGCTGGCGGCGCGCGGCGACTACGGCGCCGACAACATCCAGGTGTTGGAAGGCCTGGAGGCGGTCCGCAAGCGCCCGGCGATGTACATCGGCGACGTGGGCGTGCGCGGGCTGCACCACCTGGTCTACGAGGTCGTGGACAACTCGATCGACGAGGCGCTGGCGGGCTACTGCGACCACATCGAGGTCGTGATCCACCGCGACAACTCGATCTCGGTCGCCGACGACGGCCGCGGCATCCCGGTCGCGATGCACCCGACCGAGGGCAAGCCGGCCGTCGAGGTCGTGATGACCGTGCTGCACGCCGGCGGTAAGTTCGACAAGGACACCTACAAGGTCTCCGGCGGACTCCACGGCGTCGGCGTGAGCTGCGTCAACGCGCTGAGCGACCGCTTGGACGTGACCGTGCGCCGCGACGAGGGCGTGTTCAAGATGGCGTTCGAGAAAGGCGACACCGCCGACGAGTTGGTCCGCGTCCGCGACATGACCGAGGGCGAGGAGACCGGCACGACCGTCCGCTTCAAGCCCGACACGTCCATCTTTCTCGACACCGTCTACCGCTTCGACACGCTCGCGAGCCGGATGCGCGAGCTGGCCTACCTCAACAAGGGCATCACGATCACCTTGACCGACGAGCGCGAGGACGACCCCGAGCTGGGCGTCGAGACCTACCACTCCGAAGGCGGCCTGGCCGAGTTCGTGGACTACCTCGACGAGACGCGCGAGTCCCTCTTGGAGGACGCCATCGTGATCGAGGACGAGGACGCCGACGTGCCCGTCGAGCTGGCGATGCGCTACAACACGGGCTACCAGGAGAACGTGCTGAGCTTCGTCAACAACATCAACACGCACGAGGGCGGCACCCACGTCTCGGGCTTCCGCCGCGCCTTGACGCGGACGCTCAAGGCCTACGCGGACAAAAATGAGCTTCTCAAGCGGGCCAAGGTCAACCTCTCGGGCGACGACTTCCGCGAGGGCCTCACGGCCGTGCTGAGCGTCAAGGTGCAGGAGCCCCAGTTCGAGGGCCAGACCAAGACCAAGCTGGGCAACTCCGACGTGCAGGGCGCGGTCGAGAGCCTGGTCGGGACCAAGCTGGCCGAGTGGCTGGAGGACCATCCGCGCGAGGCCAAGACGATCGTGCAAAAGGTGATCCTGTCGGCCCAGGCGCGGTCGGCGGCGCGGCGCGCGCGCGAACTCGTCCAGCGCAAGTCGGCGTTCGGCGGCGGCGGCCTGCCTGGCAAGCTGGCCGACTGCTCCTCAAAGGACGCCAGCATCTCCGAGCTGTACCTGGTCGAGGGCGACTCGGCGGGTGGCTCGGCCAAGCAGGCGCGCGACCGCCACTTCCAGGCGATTCTGCCGCTGCGCGGCAA
Source organism: Rubricoccaceae bacterium (assembly GCA_963757585.1). GTDB lineage: Bacteria > Bacteroidota > Rhodothermia > Rhodothermales > Rubricoccaceae > Rubrivirga. Next base: position 389,924 of record CAVWRT010000005.1, on the reverse strand, counting down.
GATCCTGAACGTCGAGAAGGCCCGCCTCGACAAGATCCTGGACAACGAGGAGATCAAAAACATGGTCACCGCGCTCGGCGTCCAGATCGCCGCCGGCGCCGACGAGTTCTCGGACGAGAAGCTGCGCTACCACAAAGTCGTGCTGATGACCGACGCCGACGTGGACGGCGCCCACATCCGCACACTCCTGCTGACGTTCATCTACCGCTACCTGCGCCCCCTCTTGGAGGCCGGCTACATCTACATCGCGCTCCCGCCGCTGTACCGCGCCAAAAAGGGAAACAAGGAGACGTACTGCTGGAACGACCGCCAACTCGAGGAGGCCATCGAGGAGCTGGGCGGCGCCAAGGGCGTCGGCGTGCAGCGCTACAAGGGGCTGGGCGAGATGAACCCCGAGCAGCTGTGGTCCACGACCATGGACCCGGACCACCGGATGCTGCAGATCGTAACGATTGACGACGCCGCGGCCGCCGACAAGACGTTCTCGACGCTGATGGGCGACGCCGTCGAGCCGCGGCGCAAGTTTATCGAGCGCAACGCCAAGTACGCGACCATCGACACCTAGCCCGCCCGGCCTCGGCGCCTCCGCGTGGGGCACCGAGGCGGGCCGACCCGCCATGCCCGCGACTGCTCCCAAGGCGCCCGCTCGTGCCACTCGCCCGGAATCCCGAGCGAGCCTCGATCAGGCTCCTGCCTGGCCACGTGAGGGGCCAATGACGTGGGACGACGTGTGCGCCGATCCCACCCTCAGAAATCTTCCGTTCAAGATCGAGCAGGACCGTTACGGTCGCATTCTGATGAGCCCTCCGTTTGCACGGCACGCCAAGATCCAGTTCAAGATCGGTCACATGCTCATCGAGGCCCTCGGAGGCACACCCGCTACAGAGTGCCCGGTGATGACGAGCGACGGAGTCAAAGTGCCCGATGTGGTCTGGATGTCGGATGCGTTCGAGGATGAACATGGGACGCTGACCGTGTACGAGGTGGCGCCGCCGATCTGCGTCGAGGTGATGTCGTCCTCGAACCTGTGGGCCGAGATGGAGGAGAAGGTGACGCTGTACCTCGCCCGAGGTGCCCAGGAAGTCTGGATCTGCGAGCCCGATGGACGCCTCCGCTGGTTCGGGCACGAGGGCGAGCGGAGAGCGTCCGCGCTCGTCTCCGGCGCCCCGGCCTCGGTCACGTTGTAGCCCGCCCCGGCACCGAGGCGGGCGGCCCCGCGTTCTGACGTCATGCGCCCTGACCTGTCCATCGTCGTCCCGGTCTACAACGAGGCCGAAAGCCTGCCCGCGCTGGCGGACGAGATCCGCCAGGCGATGGAGTCGGCTGGGCTGACGTTCGAGGTCTGGATGGTGGACGACGGCTCGGACGACGGCTCGTGGCAAGTCATCGAGCGGATACACGGCCAAGACGCGCGGTTTGCGGGCGCCCGCTTCCGCCGCAACTACGGCAAGAGCGCCGCGCTCGCCGCCGGGTTCAGCCGCGCCGCCGGCCGCTGCGTCGCCACGCTCGACGCCGACTTGCAGGACGACCCCGCCGAACTCCCCGACATGGTCGCCCGCCTCGACGCCGGCGCCGACCTGGTGAGCGGGTGGAAGCGCCGGCGCAACGACCCGTGGGAAAAGCGCCTCCCGTCCAAGTTTTTCAACAAGGTCACGGCCTGGATGTCGGGCATCCCGCTGCACGACTTCAACTCGGGCATCAAGGCGTACCGCTGCGAGGTCGTGAAGTCGGTACGGGTCTACGGCGAACTGCACCGCTACATCCCCCTGCTGGCGCGGTGGGAGGGCTACGACAAGATCGAGGAGCAGGTCGTGAACCACCGGCCGCGCGTCCACGGGGTCACCAAGTTCGGGCTCGAGCGCTACCTACGCGGCTTCCTCGACCTGATCTCGGTGTTGTACCTGACGCGGTTCGCGCGCCGGCCGATGACGTTCTTCGGCGGGCTTGGTACGCTGAGCTTTCTGCTCGGCTTCGCGATGCTGGCCTACCTGACGGTCGCCAAGCTGGCGTTCGGCGAGCCCATCGGCGACCGGCCCCTGCTGATCTTCGGCGTGATGCTGATCCTGCTGGGCGCGCAGTCGTTCCTGGCCGGGTTGCTGGGCGAGATGATCGTGCGCCCCGAGATGGAGCGCGTCGAGCGGTTCGACGTGCGGAGCGAGCTTCAAGCCCGGGCGCCGACCGCCTCGGCCGAGCGCTCGGCGGTGCCGGTGTGAGCGAGCCACAGCGCTGGACGCTCGTCGGGCCTGCGTGGCCGTACCGAGGCGGGATCGCCCACTTCCAACTCGCGACCGCGCGCGCGCTCGCCCGGCGCGGCCACCACGTCGAGGCGCTGACGTTCCGCCGCCAGTACCCCGAGCGGCTGTTCCCCGGCACGACGCAGCTGGACGAGGGCCCTCCGCCGCCCGACCGGCCGATCGCGGCCCAGGTTCTCGACCCCATCGACCCCCGAGCGTGGTGGCGGGCGGCTCGCGCGGTCCGAGGCGACGTCGCGGTGCTGATGGTCTGGATGCCATTTTTCGCGCCGATGCTCGGCGTCATCGCGCGGCGACTCCGCACACGGGGCGTCCGCGTGGTGGCCGTAGTGCACAACGCGATCCCGCACGAGCCGCGCCCGGGCGACCGCGTGCTGATGCGCTGGCTGCTGCGCGCGTGCGACGGACTCGTGGCGATGAGCGCCCAAGTCGAGGCCGACCTCCGCCGCCTCGGCGTCTCCGCGGACACCGCGCTCGTGCCGCACCCGGTCTACGACGGCTTCGGCGACGCCGTCCCGCGCGCCGACGCCCGTGCGCGCCTCGGGCTGCCCGCCGACGTTCCGGTCTTCCTGTTCTTCGGCTTTATCCGCCGCTACAAAGGCCTCGACGTGCTGCTCGACGCCTGGGCCGAGGTGGTCCGCCGCGTTCCCGAGGCGGTCTTGGTGGTCGCGGGCGAGTTCTACGCCGACGAGCACGCGCTCCGCCAGCAGGCCGCCGCCTTGGGCGATTCGGTGAGGTTGGACGCCAACTACATCCCAGACGACCGCGTCGGGCTGTACTTCAGCGCCGCAGACGCCGTCGTCCAGCCCTACCGAACGGCGACCCAGAGCGGAGTCGCCCAGATCGCGTTCCACTTTGGTCGCCCGGTGATTACCACCGACGTGGGCGGGTTGGCCGAGGTCGTGCCCGACGGCACCGCCGGCCTCGTCGTGCCGCCCGAGGACCCGGACGCCCTGGCCGACGCGCTCGCGAGGTTCGTCACCGGCGGCCTCGGGCCCGCGCTGCAAGCAGGCGTCGCCGTCGAGCGCCAGCGCTACACCTGGGAGCGGTTGGCCGAAGCGCTGGAGACGCTGGCCGGTCAGCCGTAGAGGGCGATCCAGACGCCGATCGCAGCCAGCACCACACTCAGCGCGCGCGTCAGCCGGATCGACGCCCGGATGCCAAGCGCACCCACGGTCTGGGGCGTCGCGAACGGAAACGCGACCAGCAGCCCGCTCATCGCGATGACCAGCCACCCGGCGATCTGAGCGATCACGCGATCCGACCATCCGGCAACCTCGCCGCCGACGGCGACCGCCACCATGATGCCGCTCAGCCCCAACACGCCGGCCAGCATCAGCCGGCCCCCGCGCTCGACGCGCTGGACGTAGGCACGCACGTCCGACTCGTGCTCAGGCAGCACGTGGGCCGTCCGGGGTGAGCCTGCCCCGCCGGTGCTGGACGGCACGTCGAGCGTGATGGGGACCGCGCGGTCGGTCGCTTCGTTCGTCCAGATGCAGGTCGGCATGGATCGGCACGGTGAGTCTCGGGTGAGTACGTGCCGCAGAAGCCCCCGTTGCGAGACCGAGGCGGGCAAGCGGGCGTACCCTGAGCCGCACGCCCCCCATTCCGTGGACTACGACCCCGTCAAAGACCGCCTCGGCGACGTTTTCTGGACCTCGCCCGCCCGGACCAAGGTCTTCTACCGCCTGCTCGACACCGTCTTTCTACGCTCGTGGTACGTCCGCCGGGCCCTCCGCCGGTTGGTCGAGGCAGCCGGGCCGGGACCGGTTCGCGTGCTCGACGCCGGGACGGGCTTTGGCCAGTACGCGTGGTGGCTCGTCGACACGTTCCCCAACGTGACCGTCACCGCCGTCGACGTCAAGGACGAGTACCTGCGCCGCGCGCAGACGTTTATGGCCCAGACGCCCCACGCCGGCCGCGTCGCGTTCGAGCGCGCCGACCTGACGCTGCCGCTGGAGTACGACGCCGAGTTCGACGTGGCGCTGTCCGTCGACGTGATGGAGCACATCGAGGACGACCGCGCCGTGTTCCGCCACGTCCGCGCGGCGCTCAAGCCCGGTGGGCACTTGGTCGTCAACACGCCGAGTGACCAGGGCGGGTCGGGCGTGACGGGCGAGGGGGAGGCCAGCTTTATCGGCGAGCACGTCCGCGACGGCTACCCGCTGTCGGAGCTCAAGGAAAAGCTGGAGACGGCTGGGCTGCGCGTGACCCGGCAGACGTACACCTACGGCCCCATCGGGTCGGCGGCGTGGCGGCTGCTGGTCAAGTGGCCCATCCAGGCGCTGAACAAGAGCTTTGCCACGGCGCCGCTCGTGGGCCTGTGGTACCTGGGCGCCGGGCCGGTCGGGCTGGCGCTCAACGCGCTGGACCTGCGGCGCGACAACGCGACGGGGACGGGCCTGCTGGTGGTGTCCCAGCGCCCGGCTGAGCCCGCTGGCTGACCGAGGCGGCCCGCCTCGGTGGTCCCGCCTCGGGAGTTGGCGGGAGTGGGGCGGGCCCGAGGGCTCGGCGGAAGGACTAGACAGCGGCCCGAGGTCGTGCGTAGGATACCGGAGACACGCTCCGCCTCCCTCCCTGGCCCGATGACCCGACTGCTCTCCCTCGCCACGCTTCTGCTGCTCGTCGCGGCTCCGCTGGCAGCCCAGCCCGCGATGGCCGACGCGCTGCCCTTCGACCCCGCCGTCCGCCAGGGCGAGTTGGCCAACGGGCTGCGCTACTACGTCCGCGAAAACACCGAGCCCGAGGGCCGCGCCGAGCTGCGGCTGGCCGTCAACGCGGGCAGCGTCATGGAGGACGACGACCAGCAGGGCCTGGCGCACTTTCTGGAGCACATGGCCTTTAACGGCACCGAGCGCTTCGACGAGCCCGAGTTGGTCCGCTACCTCGAGTCCGTCGGCACGCGCTTCGGGCCCGACCTGAACGCCTACACCTCGTTCGACGAGACGGTGTACCTGCTCCAGGTCCCGACCGACTCGGCCACCATCTTCACGACCGGCCTCGACGTGCTGCGCGAGTGGGCCGGCCGCGTGACGCTCGCCGACTCGGCCGTCGAGCGCGAGCGCGGCGTCGTGCTCGAGGAGTGGCGCCAGGGCCGCGGCGCGGGCGAGCGGATGAACCGCGTCCAGTTCCCGATTCTCTACGCCGGCTCGAAGTACGCCGACCGCCTGCCCATCGGCAAGCCCGAGATCATCGAGACCGCGCCGCCGGAGGCGCTGCGCCGCTACTACCGCGACTGGTACCGCCCCGACCTGATGGCCGTCATCGTGGTCGGCGACGTGGACGGCGACGCCGTCGAGGCCATGATCCGCGAGCGCTTCTCGGACCTGACCGGGCCGTCCTCGCCGCGCGACCGCACCCTGTACCCGGTCCCGATGCACGACGACACGCGCTACACCATCGCGACCGACCCCGAGGCGCCGCAGACGGTCGTCCGCATCACGTACAAGCAGCCCGTCTCGCACACCCGGACGGTCGGCGACCTGCGCGAGAGCCTGGTCGAGCAGATGTTCTTCGCCGCGCTGCGCGGCCGTTTGGACGAAATCCGCCAGCAGCCCGGCGCGCCGTTCGCGATCGGGCTCGCCGGCAGCGGCAGCTTTATCCGCACGCTCGGAGGCGCCCAACTGATCGCACTCGCCGGCGATGGCCAGATCGGAGCCGCCATCGGCGCGCTCGCGACCGAGGCCGAGCGCGCGCGCCGCTTCGGCATCACCCAGGGCGAGTTCGACCGCACCAAGGCCGAGGTGATGCGCAGCTTCGAGTCGGCCGTGGCCGAGCAGGACAACCAGCCCAGCCGGACCCTGGCCCAGGCCTACGTCCAGTCGTTCCTGGAGGACGAGCCCGTCGTGTCGCCGGCAGACCAGAACGCGCTCGCCCAGATCCTCGTCCCGACCATCACGCTCGCCGAGGTCAACGCGGTCGCTGAGGAGCTGGTGTCGGAAGAGAACCGGACCGTCCAGGTGACCGCGCCCGAGCGCGACGGCCTCGACATCCCCACCGAGGCGGACCTGCGCGCCGTGCTCGCGGGCGTCGCGACGGCCGAGATCACGCCTTACGAAGACAACACCGTCGAGGGCCCGTTGGTGGCCGAGATGCCGATGGCCGGCACCATCACCGACGAGGACACCGACGACGACCTGGGCACGACGACCTGGACGCTCTCCAACGGCGCCCGCATCGTGCTCAAGCCGACCACGTTCAAGGCCGACGAGGTCTGGCTCTCGGCCACGTCGCCGGGCGGCACGTCGCTGCTGTCGGACGAGGAGGAGGTCGTGGCCAGCGGCGCGGCCGGCTACGTTGCGTCGTCCGGCGTGGGCGCCTTTGACGAGGTGGCGCTGGGCAAGAAGCTGGCCGGCCAGATCGTGAGCGTCCGCCCCGTGATCTCGGGCGAGACCGAGGGCTTCTCAGGCCGCGCCGCACCGGGCGACCTGGAGACGCTGTTCCAGCTCGTCTACCTCTACACGACGGCGCCGCGCAAGGACCCGAACGCGTTCCAGGCGTCGCTGGCCCAGACGCGCGCCTTCCTGAGCAACCAGGTCACGACGCCGCGCGCGGCGTTTCAAGACACCTTGAGCCAGACGCTGGTCAACTACCACCCGCGCAGCCAGTCGCTCAGCCAGTACCTCGTGGACTTGGACCGCGTGGACCTCGATCAGGCGTTCGCGTTCTACCAAGACCGCTTCGCGGACATCTCGGACTTCACGTTCGTGCTCGTCGGCGCGTTCGAGCCCGACGCGGTGCGCCCGCTGGTAGAGACCTACCTGGCCAGCCTGCCCGGTGGCGGCCGGGACGAGGAGGCGCGCGAGATCCTGATGATGCCGCCCGACGGCGTCGTCGAGAAAACCGTCCGGGCGGGCGTCGAGCCCCAGGCCCAGGTCGCGATCGTGTTCCACGGCGAGATGGACGCCGACGACCGCGAGGACCGCGTCCGCGTGCGCGCCATGACCGACGTGCTGTCCAAGATGCTCCGTGAGGAGTTGCGCGAGGACCGCGGCGGCGTCTACGGCGTCGGCGTGCGGCCCAGCATCGATCAGGACACCGACCGGTACCAGGTCTCGATCTCGTTCGGCGCCGATCCGGAGCGCGTCGACGAGTTGGTGGCGGCCGTCTTCGAGCAGGTCGAGGCCATCAAGGCCGGCGACGCCCTGCCCGAGCACCTGGCCGCGTTCCAGGAGCAGCAGCGCCGCGGTCGCGAGACCAACCTGCAGGAGAACCGCTACTGGCTGAGCATCCTGACCGAGGCCGCGCGCCGCGACGAGGACGCACAAGACGCCATCGGCGAGCCCGACCTGGCGGCCGTGCTGGTCATGGACGACATCTCGTACACGGCCCGCAACACCCTCGACCCGGAGAGCTACGTCCGCGTGACGCTGCTGCCGGCCGAGTAGCCGCCCGCCCCGCCCGCCTCGGCGCCGAGGCGGACCGCCCCGCTGGCCGAGGTGCCGGCGGGGCGGTCGTGTGTGAAACCGTCGGGCGCCCCGTGATAGACCGGACGGCGCGGAGCGCGAACCCCTAGCTTGCTCGGCGAGCGTTTCCCCGACCCGATGCCCGCCGACCGCCCTCCGTCTCCCAGCCCGGTCAAGTTCCTGTTCGTGACCGGCGGCGTGACGTCGTCGCTCGGCAAGGGCATCGTCTCGGCCAGCCTGGGGCGATTGTTGGAGGCGCGCGGGCTCAGGGTGACCATCCAGAAGTTCGACCCCTACATCAACGTCGACGCGGGGACCATGAACCCGTTCGAGCACGGCGAGGTCTACGTCACCGACGACGGCGCCGAAACCGACTTGGATCTGGGCCACTACGAGCGCTACCTGGGCGTGCCGATGTCCCAGGCCAACAACGTCACGACGGGCCGGGTCTACTCGGGCGTGATCGCCAAGGAGCGCGCGGGCGCCTACCTCGGCAAGACGGTCCAGGTCGTGCCCCACGTCATCGACGAGATCAAGGGCTGGATGCGCCGCCTGGCCGAGACCGGCGACTACGACGTGATCATCACCGAGATCGGGGGCACCGCCGGCGACATCGAATCGCTGCCCTACCTCGAAGCCATCCGCCAGCTGTCGCTGGAGGAGGGGCGCGCCAACACGGCGCTGATCCACCTGACGCTCGTGCCCTACCTGGCAGCGGCGGGCGAGCTCAAGACCAAGCCCACCCAGCACTCGGTCAAGACGCTGCAGTCGTACGGCCTGCAGCCCGACGTGCTGGTCTGCCGCACCGAGCACACGCTCTCGGACGACGTGCGCCGCAAGATCGGCCTGTTCTGCAACGTCGGGCCCGAGGCGGTGATCGAGGCGCTCGATGCCGAGTCGATCTACGAGGTGCCTCTCCTGCTGCGCGAGCAGCGCTTCGACGACGTCGTGCTGGAGCGCCTCGCGCTCGACGCCTTCCGCCAGACCGACCCCACCGACGACCTGGAGACCTGGGTCGACTTTCTGCGCCGACTCAAAAACCCCGGCGACAAGGTGACGGTCGCGCTCGTGGGCAAGTACGTCGGGCACCAAGACGCGTACAAGTCGATCTCCGAGAGCTTCCTGCTGGCGGCGGCCCGGAATGGCGTCCAGGTCGAGGTCCGGAACGTGCTGTCGGACGACGTGACGGGCGCGAACGTGGCCGAGGTGCTGGAGGGCGTCTCGGGCGTCCTGGTGGCGCCCGGCTTCGGCGACCGCGGCATCGACGGCAAGATCGAGGCCGTCCGCTGGGCACGTGAGACCGGCACGCCGTTTTTCGGCATCTGCCTGGGGATGCAGGTCGCGACCGTCGAGTTCGCGCGGTCAGTCGCGGGGCTGGAGCACGCGCACTCGACCGAGTTCGAGCCGGACACGCCCCAGCCGGTAATCTCGATGATGGCCGAGCAAAAGACCGTCACCGACAAGGGCGGCACCATGCGCCTGGGCGCCTACACCTGCGCGCTCGCCCCGGGCACGCTGGCGCGCGAGGTCTACGGCGACGCCGAGCGCGTCAGCGAGCGCCACCGCCACCGCTACGAGGTCAACAACGACCTGCGCTACCGCCTGCGCGAGGCCGGCCTGGTGTTTTCGGGCCTCAACCCCGACCGCGACCTGGTCGAGATCATCGAGCTGCCTCGCCCCGACGCGTCGGGCGACGGCGCGCCCCCCGACGCGGCGGTCCCGACGCACCCGTGGTTTGTGGGCGTCCAGTTCCACCCCGAGTACCGGTCGCGCGTCCAGGAGCCGCACCCGCTGTTTATCGGCTTTGTGGCCGCGGCCGTCGCCCACGCCCGCGCCGCCGGGACGCTGGCCGAGCCCAAGGGACCGGCGCGCACCCGCCGCGTGCGCCGCGCGACGGCGCGCGTGCTGGCGCAAGAGTAGCTCCGCCTCGGGGCGCGCCCGGGGCAGGCGGCGTCGCGCCCCGTCCGTGCCTGTCCGTGCCGAGGCGGTCCGTGCCGAGGCGGTCCGTGCCGAGGCCGAGGCGGGCGGCGTGAATGCGCCGTGAGGCGCCGCGACCGGCAGCGCGCGTCTGCATCTTGGCCGGCGCCTCCGCGTCTCCCGACCGTGCCCGACCGCTCCCGCATCCCCGACGTCTACGCCGACCGCGTCCGCGTGCGCGTCGCGGCGCTGCTGGTCGACGACGACGCCCAGCCCGGCGCGGTCCTGCTCGCCCAGCACGACGGGCTGTGGGAGACGCAGCCGTTCTGGACGCCGCCCGGCGGAGGCGTCGAGTTTGGCGAGACGGTGGGCGCGGCGCTGCGCCGCGAGGTGGCCGAGGAAACCGGCTTGGACGTGGAGGTCGGGCCGTTGCGCTACGTGCTTGACTTTGTGCGCCCGCCGCTGCACGCGGTCTCGTTGTACTTCTCGTGCCACGCGCCCGACCTGGGCTCGGCCCGCCTGGGCACCGACCCCGAACTGGCCGGCCAGCAGATGCTCCGCGACCTGCGCCTGGTCCCGTTCGCCGATCTCGACGTCTTGACGCTCTACCCGGCGCCGCTTGCGGCCCGGCTGCCCCGCGACGCTCGGGCCGGCTTCCCCGACGGCACGGTCTACCTCGGGTCGTTCGAGTGAGCGCTCTGTCCCGAGACTCCCGCGCAGCGGCGGCCCGAGGCGTGGCCGTCGCTCTGGCTGCGCTCGCGGCCGGCGTGCTGGCGGCGACCGCTGCCGACGGGCTGGACGCGCAAGGGCGCGCTCGGCTGGTGCGCTACGTGGGCATCCTGGTCGCGGCCGGGCTCGCCGTCGGCTCGGCGCACCTGCTGTTTCCGGATCCAGGCGTGCGCCGCCTCCAACTCTCCAACCCCGATCCAGGCCAGCTGATGAGGCGCCAGCTAGGCCGGTGGGGGGCCGTCGTCGCGGTTCTGTCCGTGCCGGCCGTCGTGATCGGGGCGCCCGTGTCCCCGCTGCTCGTCGCCGAGGGCGTGCTGAGCATCGCCGCGCTCGGCCTGTTCGCCTGGGCGCGGACGTCCACGCTGGGCCTGCGCGTCCGCGCGTGGGAGAGGGGAGAGGCGGGCGGCGGCTACCGCCGGTTCGTGCAGCGCGCGCCGATCTTCCGCTTCCAGGTGCCGGACGAACTGGTGCCCGGCTTCAGCCTGACGGCGCAGATTTTCCTGGCCGGGAGCGTGCTGTCGGTCGCAGGTCGCGCCATCGGCGACGGGCTCGGCACGCTGGTGGCGCCGGGCGTGCTGCTAGCTGCCAGCCTGGGCTTGGCGCTGCGCGCGCGCGCCGCGTTCGACCGCGTGTTCTGGACCTCCAACGGCGTGTGGTCGGACGCGTTTGCGCAGTCGGCAGGGCCGGTCGAGGGCAGAGAGCCGATCGCGCACGACGCGGTCTACTGGGCGCCACCGAGGCTGCGCGCCCGCGTCCGCGCGGGTCTGGTGTCGCTGGACCGTCGCTTTCCGCTCGGGCGCGTCGCCGGGTTGGGGCTGGCGATCATCGCCGGGGTCCACCTTGCCGGCGCGCAGGCGGGGACGCGCGCAGCGGCGCTCGCGCTCTACGTCGTGGTCGTGAACGGCGCCGTCGCGCTGACGGCCACCTCGGCCGTGCTGCCGGACGCGCTGACGCGTCGGCTGGGCGGAGCAGTGGGGTGGGCGGCGGCTCGCGCGCTGATGAACGTGCGCTGGCTGCCTCCGCTCGCGCTCACGCTCGCTGGCCTGGTCTGGCTCACCGACCTCGTCTCGTGGGCCGACGTCGCCGTGTGGTCGCTCGTTGACCTGGCCGCCGCCGCCGTCAGCGCTGGCCTTGTCACCCTCGCGGCGCAGCTGCGCTCCCGCCGGACCTATGCCTGACCTCGTCCCCGCCGTCGCCCAAGCGGACCGCCAGCCGCTGGCCGTCGAGGCCGTGAGCAAGCGCTACCCCGGCGCCGACTGGGTGCTCTACGACGTGTCGCACACGTTCGCGCCCGGCACCGCGACCGGCCTGGTCGGGCCGAACGGGTCGGGCAAGTCGACGCTGCTGCGGATCCTGTCGGCGCTGAGCCCGCCCACCTCGGGCGCGGTGCGGTACGGCGCGATCGACGTGCACCGCCAGCCGCACCGCTACCTCGCGTCGGTCGGCATCGTGCACGACCGGCCCGACCTGCCGGGCTACCTGACGGCCGTCGAGACGCTGGAGTGGATCGCGCGCGAGCGCGGCGTCTGGGACGATGGCTCCGCGGGGTGGCACAGCGCACTCTTGGACGCGGTGTTGCTCGACGAGCGCCGCGACCAGCTTACGCGGACGTACTCGTCCGGCATGACGCGCAAGGCCCAGCTCGCGGCCGCGCTCGCCGCGCGCCCTGCGGTGCTGCTCCTGGACGAGCCGTTCCGCGCCCTCGACACCCAAGCGACCGAGGCGGCGCTGGGCGTGCTCTCCGCCTTCCGCGACCAAGGTGGGCTGGTGATTCTGTCCAGCCACCGCGCCGACCTGCTGGACCGGCTGTGCGACACGCGCTTGGACCTGGGCGCCTAGCTCGCCCGCCTCGGCGACGCACCCCCCGAGGCGGGCGACTCCGCGGGCTGCCGGACGTGGAGCCACCAAAAGACGGGCGCCGCCGCCACGCCCCACGCCGTCAGCGCCACCACCCAGGCGACTCTCCAGGGGAGCGGCCGGTCCAGCCCACCTGCGACCCAGACCAGCGCCAGAACGCCGCCGAGGCCGGCCACCATGACTGCCAGGGCGCCCGCGATCACGGCACCCTCCGGCGTGCTCGCCTCGCTCGCGACGGCGTCGCGCAGGGCCAAGGCGCCGGCCAACGCAACCGCTGGAAGCGCGGACGCGATGCCCAGAACCCATCGGGTGGAGGCAGACATAGACGATGGCGGCAGACACGTGGGGTATCGACGGGCCTTGCGCGGAGGGCAAGGGCACCCTCCGCCTATCTTCGCGCCGACTCCCCCCGACGCTTGCATGGACACGACCGGACCCGCCGCCCTCGTCACCGACCCGCTCCACACGGCCGCGCTGCTGGCATCGGTGCTGGCCGCCGTGTTCGCGCTTGCCCGGGTGCCCGCCTTGAAACGCGTGTTCGACATCGTCCCGCCGGTGATCTGGGCCTACTTCGTGCCGATGCTGCTCACCACGTTCGGCGTCACCCAGCCCTACGTGCCCGAGACGGCGACCTCGGCCGAATACGTCAACGCGGCCTACACCGTGTTCGGGACGGTTCTGCTGCCGATGGCGCTGTTCCTGCTCATGCTCACCATCGACCTGCGCGCGATCCTGAGCATGGGCCGGCTGGCCTTGATCATGCTGCTCGTCGGCACGCTGGGGATTGTGATCGGGGCGCCCATCGCGTTTCTGCTGGTCGGCCGGCTGATCGACGCGCCCGAGACGTGGCAGCAGCTGGCGGCGCTGAGCGGAAGCTGGATCGGCGGGACGGCCAACATGGTCGCGATCCAGGAGAGCGTGGGCCTGCGCGACCTGGGGCCGGTGATCGTGGTGGACACCGTCGTGGGGTACGGCTGGATGGCGATCCTGCTGTTTCTGGCCAAGTACCAGGACCGGTTCAACGCCTGGGTCGGCGCGGACACGTCGGCGATGGACCGCGTCAACGCGACGCTGCGGGAGATCGACACCACGCGGCGGCCGCTCTCCATTGACACGGCGGCCATCATCATCGGCCTGGGCATCGGCGCGGCCGTGCTGGCCCGGTTTCTGGGCGGAGCGCTCCCCAAGCTGGGCGACCCGACCATCATCTCGAGCGGCACGTGGTCGGTGCTGATCGCCGTGACGGCAGGGCTGGCGCTGTCGTTCACCGCGCTGCGCAACCTGGAGGCCGACGGCGCCAGCCGCATCGGCTACGTCGCGCTCTACCTGTTGCTCACGTCCATCGGTGCCCAGGGCGACCTCGGTGCCGTCGCGGAGGCACCGCTTCTGCTGCTGACCGGCGTCGTCTGGCTGGCGGTCCACATTGCGCTGCTGTTCGGCGCGGCCAAGCTGCTCAGGGCGCCGCTGTTTTTTGTCGCCACCGGCTCGATGGCCAACGTCGGCGGCGCGGCCTCGGCCCCGATCGTGGCGAGCGTCTACCACCCGGCGATGGCGCCGGTGGGTCTGCTGATGGCCGTCGCCGGCTACGTGCTGGGGATCTACGCCGCGCTGGGCTGCGCCTGGATGCTCGGGCAGCTGGCGATGTAGCGTACGTGCTGCCTCGACGGGCGCGACAAGCGACGGGCGCGACGGCCGCCGCGTGGCCGTGCCCGCCTCGGCACCGAGGCGGGCACGGTCGAGGCGGGCGATGCCGAGGCGGGCGGCGTCACGCCAGCGGGCGCATCATCGCCAGCGCGCGACCGATCACGAAAAACTCCCGGTCGTCGGGGCGGACGGTCTCGTCGACGTAGGAGCGGTCGGCGGCGCGGAAGTGCAGGCGGTTGTTGGCAAACTCGAACCGACGGATCACCAGCCGGTCGTAGAACAGCACGGCGACGGTCGCGCCGTTCGGGATGTCGCGCCAGTCGCACTCCTCCACGACCAGCAGGTCGCTTTTGCGGATGCCCTCGCCGTTCATCCCGTCGTCGCCGGCGACCACGCCCACGCAGTGCTCCAGGTCGACGCGGTCGGGCAGCATCCCGGGATCGACGAGCAGGGGGCGGCGCGAGCGGGGAAGCGGAAACTCGGCCGTCTCCGAGGTCATCTTGCGCTGGCGGCGCCCGGCGCCCTCGGTCAGCTTGAGCATCAGCACGCCCGGCGGCTCCTCGCCGCCCAGCCCGACGTCGTCCACGATCTGCAACCCGCGCGCCTCGTTCGGCGTGCGCGTGATGTAGCCCTTGCGCTCCAGCACGACCAGCATCTTGTGGACGCCGTTCGTGGACTTGATGCCCAGGCTCTCTCCGACCTCCTTGATGGTCGGCGGCTTGCCTCGACGGCGGACGAAGTCGCGCAGGAACTCGTAGACCTGGTTCTGGCGCTCGGTGAGGCGGGCTCGCATCAGGAAATGTAGAAGGGAGCAGTCGGGGGATTCCGTAGACGCCCAAGATAGGTGAAATAGTTTTCACCCGGACTGCAGAGGGGTGAATTGATTTTCACTTTTCGCACTTTGCCCTGGATTGGCTCGCCAAACAGGGGGGCGGGACCCGGACTTATCCACAAGAAACGGCGATTCCGGGCTTTAAATGCAGGGTGGGGTATGTTGGAGTCGCAGTGGGGAAAAGTGGGGAATCATCCTCACCGCCTGGCGGCTCCCCTGCATCACCCCCTCCCGGCCATGGCCGGCTTTAAAGGACAAGCGGAGAACTCCATCGATGGCAAGGGCCGGATGCCGGTCCCTGCCAAGATGCGGCGCGCCCTCGACCCGGCGGCCAAGGAGACGTTTGTCGCGACGCGCGGCCTGGAGCAGTGCGTGTTCCTGTACCCGCTCGACGCCTGGGAGGCCATCGAGCTCGAGATGGGCCGCCTCAACCAGTTCGACCCCCAGGCCCGCGGCTTTGTCCGCACGATCAACATGTGGGCCGAGGAGCTGACGATGGACAGCCAGGGCCGCGTCGCCCTGCCCAAGTCGCTGATCGAGTTCGCCGACCTGCAGCCCGGAGGCAAGGCCCAGGTCATCGGCGCCTTCGACCGCATCGAGGTCTGGGACCCCGCCGTCTTCGACGCCCACCTCAACGACCAGACCGAGTCCTACGAGTCGCTCGCCGAGCGAGTGATGGGCGGGATCTAACCCCCCGGAGATCCCACCCGTGTTGTCCATGCCCGCCGTCCCTTCCATGACCCGCTCTCGCCGCCCGCGCCGCGCCGACCGCGCCGACACCTCGCGTGTCGGCCTCGGCTCCGACGTGGGCGCCGGGAGCGCTCGGGACGGCGCGCTGGATGACCCCACCGACGGTCGCGGCGTGCTGCGCTACGCGACCGACTACCACGCGCCGGTCCTGCTGGCCGAGACGCTCGACCTGCTGGTCACCGACCCGAGCGGCTTGTACATCGACGGGACGCTGGGCGGCGGCGGCCACTCGGCCGCGCTCCTCGACGTGCTGGGCCCGGACGCGCTCGTGGTTGGCATCGACCAGGATCCCCAGGCGCTCGCCCGCGCGGGTGCCCGCCTCGGCGACGCCACCGAGGCGGGCCGGTTCGTCGCCGTCGCGGGCAACTTCGGCGACCTGACCGGACTGCTGCGCCGCGCCGGGCTGGCGGACCGCCCGGCCGCGGGCATCTTGTTGGATCTGGGCGTGTCGAGCCACCAGATCGACGCGCCCGAGCGTGGGTTCGCGTTCGGGGCCGACGGCCCGCTCGACATGCGGATGGGCGTCTCCGGCGAGACCGCCGCCGACTTGGTGGCGCGCCTGAGCGCCGACGCCCTGGCCGACGTCATCTACGCCTACGGCGAGGAGCGCCGCTCGCGCGCCATCGCGCGCGCCATCAAGGCCGCCGCGCCCACCACGACCGGCCAACTGGCCGACGCGGTCCGCCAGTCGGTGCCGGGCCGGGACGAGATGAAGGCGCTGGCGCGCGTGTTCCAGGCCATCCGCATCGCCATCAACGGCGAGCTGGACGTGCTGGAGGCCGCGCTTCCCGCCGCGCTCGACGCGCTCGCACCCGGCGGGCGCCTGGCGGTGATGTCCTACCACAGCCTGGAGGACCGCCGCGCCAAGCAGTTTCTCCGCAGCGGGCGGTTTTCGAACCAGGTCGAGAAGGATTCCTTCGGCAACCCGCTCACGCCCTGGACGGCGGTCACGCGCCGCGCCGTGACGGCGACCGACGCCGAGATCGCCCTCAACCCCCGCGCCCGCAGCGCTAGGCTGCGCGTCGCCGCCAAGTCCACCGAGCCCCCCGAGCGACACCCGACCGCGTGAGCGGACCGTGCGGCGCGCCGCGCCGACTCGTCCCCTCCCGCCATCGGGCCTCGCCCTTCTTCTGTTTCCTCCACGTCCTCTTTCACCATGTCCACCGCGACTCCGACCCAGCCCAAGAAGGCCCCCGCTCGCCGGGCGCCCTCGGCAGGCGCGTCGGCCAAGAAGGCGCGTCGCGGGACCGGGGAGGCGCTGCCCGCCTGGGGCGACCTGCCCACGACCCAGCGCTCGACGCTGTCCGTCCGCGCGACGCGCGCCAAGGCGGGCGCCAAAAAGGCGTCCCGGAACGCTGCCGCCAAGGTCCGCACCCGAGGCCGGGCGCTCGACGCCGTCCCCAGCCTGCGGTTCGGGCTGATGACGCTGGCCGTCTGCCTGGTGCTGACGCTGTTTCTGGGCCACGCCTACGCCACGCGCGCCACGCTCGACGCGTTGCAGGACGCCCGGCGCGACAACGAGCGCCTGCGCCTGACGCACCAGCGCCTCCAGGGCGACGTCGACCAGATGACGGGCCCGAGCGCCGTCATGCGCCGCGCCGGGTCGCTGGGCCTGGAAGAAGGCGTCGCCTACGGCCCCACCATCCGCCTGGCGGACTAACCCGACCTCGGCTCCGGCCGACCACCCCCGCCTCGGCACCGAGGCGGACCGACCCGACTCCCGCTATCGCTGCTCGCGACTCCATCCTCACCCGGCTCTACGGCGTCTTCGTCGTGCTGCTGATTCTGCCCGTGCTGGTCGCGGTCCAGATGGTGCGCATCCACATGGATGAGGGGGCGGAGCTGCGCGCGCGCGGGGCGCAGCAGTCGGAGAGCGTGATCACGCTCGCAGCCCAGCGCGGCGCGATCCTGGACCGGCGCGGACGCGCCCTCGCCGTCAACACGGCGCGCTACGAGGTCGCCGCCGACCCGACGGCGCCCGGCTTCGATGCCAGGGCGGCCGAGCTGTACGCGACGCTCGCGCGCGTCACCGACCGCGACGCGAGCTACTACCGCCAGCGCGTCGCGGGCCGCTCCAGCCGCCAGTACATCGTGCTGGTGCGCGACCTGGGCGAGGCGGCCAAGGACGAGCTCGACGCCGGCGACTTCCGAGGGCTGATTGTCACCGGCTCGTACCGCCGCCGCTACAACTACGGCACGCGCGCGGCGCACATCCTGGGCCACGTCACGCGCGACCTGGACGGCGTGGCCGGGCTGGAGATGGTGCTGGACGGCGACCTCAAGGGGACCGCCGGGCGCCAGGCCGTCCAGCGCGACCGCCGCGGCGTGGTCAAGGCCGTCGTCGGCGGCACGCGCGTCGAGCCGCGCCACGGCGACGACATCGTGCTCACCATCGACCTGGTGCGCCAGGCGATTCTGGAGGAGGAGCTCGCCAAGGGCGTCCAGGCGGCTGGCGCCGAGTGGGGGACCGCCGTCGCGCTCGACCCGCGCACGGGCGCCATCCTGGCGCTCGCCAACGTCCCGACCTACGACCCCAACCGCGCCGGCGCGTTCTCCAACGCCGCGCGCCGCAACCACGCCGTCGTGGACCGCATCGAGCCCGGCTCGACGTTCAAGCTGGTCACGGCCGTCGCGGCCGTCGAGAGCGGCGCCGTCGCCACCTCGGACCTGATCGACACGGGCGCGGGCTGGAAGGTGTTCAAGGGACGGACGATGCGCGACAGCCACGGCTACGGCCAGATCTCGTTCGGCGACGCGATCACCAAGTCGTCGAACGTCGCGATGGCGATTGCGGCCGAGCGGATCGGGTCGGGCGCGTTCTACCAGGCCGCCCGCGACCTGGGCTTCGGCCAGCCCACCTTCGTGGACTTGCCGGGCGAGGTGTCGGGCTCGCTCCGCCGGCCCGACGAGTGGGACGGGCTGACGCTGCCCTGGATGTCGACCGGCTACTCGGTCGAGGTGACGCCGTTGCAGATCGCGGTCGCCTACGCCGCGCTCGCCAATGGCGGGCTCCTCGTGCGGCCCTACGTCGTCGAGCAGCGCCGCGAGCACGCGACGACCAGGGTGCTGTGGCAGGTGCGCCAGGACTCGGTTCGGCGCGCGTTCCACCCCGAGACGGCCGCACGGCTGATGCCCTTTTTCGAGAACGTCGTGAGCGAGACCGGCACGGCGCCGCTCGCCCAGGTGGCCGGGCTGAGGGTGGCCGGCAAGACGGGGACCGCCCAGCGCGCGACCGGCGGCGGCTACTCGCGGACGTACCGCTCGTCGTTCGCCGGCATGTTCCCGGTCGAGGCCCCCGAGGTCGTGATCGCGATCGTGCTGGACCGCCCGTCGAACGGGTTCTACGGCGGCGCCGTGGCCGCGCCCATCTTCGGCCACGTCGCGCGCCGCTGGGTGGGCACGTTCCCGAGCGTCGCCGAGCGCGTCGCGCCGTCGGGGACCGTCGCCTCGCGCTCGACCGCGCGCGTGCCCAGCGTGAACGGCCTGCCGGCCACGCTCGCCGCCCAGCGCGTCGAGGCCGAGGGCTTCCGCGCGCGCTGGGACCACGACGCGCCCTGGGCGCTCGTCTCCAGCCGCCAGGCCGCCGGCGACACGCTCGACCTGCGCGACACCGTGCGCCTGGACGGCGGCGACGCCGAGCCGAGCCCCGTCATGCCCGACGTGAGCGGACGGTCGGTGCGCCAGGCGGTCGCGTGGCTGCGCGCGCTCGGCGTCGAGCCGCGCGTGTCGGGCCGAGGCGTGGTCCGCCACCAGTCGGTCCCGGCCGGCCGCGCCCTGCCCGCCTCGGTCGCGCTGAGGGCCGAGCCATGAGCACGCTGCACACGACCCTGCCCGACGTCCACGCCGCGCCGCGCTCCGTCGCCGCGCTGGCCGGCGCGCTGCGCGCACGCGGCGTCGCCGACTCCCCCCACGGACCCACCGAGGCGCTGGTCTCCGACGTGACCATCGACAGCCGCCAGTGCCGCGAGGGCGTCCTGTTCGCCGCCGTCGCGCCGGACACGACGGCGGGCCGCGATGGCCACGACTTTATCGACGACGCACTCGCGCGCGGCGCCACGGCGGCACTCGTCTCGGACGCATGGCGGGCCCAGCACGCGGGCGAGCGCCTGCCCGGCGTCGCGTTCATCCCGGCATCCGACACGCGCGCGGCGTTGGCCTGGGCGGCCTCGGAGGTGTACGACCATCCTGGCGACGCCCTCCGCCTGGTCGGCGTGACGGGCACGAACGGCAAGACCACGACCACGTTCATCCTGCACCACCTGCTGACCGCGCTCGGCCAGGCCGCCGGGCTCGTGGGCACGGTCGAGAACCGGATCGGGGCCGAGCGCTACGCGACGGCCTTTACCACGCCCGAGGCGCCGACCCTGCAGCGGTTCCTGCGAGCCTGCGTCGAGGGCGGATGCACGGCCGCCGCGATGGAGGTCTCGAGCCACGGCCTGGCGCTCGACCGCGTCGGCGCGCTCGACTTCGAGGTCGCCGTGTTCACCAACCTCAGCCACGACCACCTCGACTACCACCAGACGTTCGAGCAGTACCGCGACGCCAAGAAGAAGCTGTTTGACGGATTGGGCTCAACTGCCGTCGCCATCGTCAACGCCGACGACCCCGCCTCGCCCCAGATGACAGCGGACTCGGCGGCGCGCGTGGTCACCTTCGGCACGTCCCCGAGCGCCGACGTCCGCGTCGAGGTGCTCGACAACGCGCTCGACGGCCTGCGGCTCCGGCTCGACGGCGACGAGCGGCGCTACCAGATGCTGGGCCGCTTCAACGCGCTCAACCTGGCGGCGAGCTACGCCGTCGGCGTCGCGCTGGGCTTCCCCAAAGCCGATGTGCTCGACGCGCTCGCGGCGGCGCCCGGCGTGCCGGGCCGCTTCGAGACCGTCCGCCTCGGTGGCGTGCTGGGCGTGGTCGACTACGCGCACACGCCGGACGCGCTCGACAACGTGCTGGCGACCGCGCGCGAGATCGTGCCCGCGGGCAACGACCTGTGGGTCGTGTTCGGCGCCGGCGGCGACCGCGACGCGACCAAGCGCCCCGAGATGGCCGCCGTCGCCCAGGCGCGCGCCGACCGCGTCGTGCTGACCAGCGACAACCCGCGCACCGAAGACCCCGAGGCCATCCTGGACGCCATCCAGGCCGGCCTGACCGACGCCGCCTCCGCGACGCGCATCGCCGACCGCGCCGACGCCATCGCCCACGCCGCCACCGAGGCCGGCGCCGGCGACGTGATCGTGGTGGCGGGCAAGGGCCACGAGACCTACCAGATCGTGGGCACCGAGCGCCGGTCCTTCGACGACCGCGCCGCGCTGCGCGACGCCTTGGCTGCCCGAGACGCCCAGGCCCCATCCGATTCCCGACCCTCCACCCCGACCACGAGGGTCCGCTAGATGCTCTATCACCTTTTCGACTGGATCGAGAAAACGTACCAGACGCCTGGCTTCCAGGTGTTCCAGTTTTCGACCGTCCGCGCCGGGCTCGCCGCGGCGACGGCGCTCTTGGTGGCGCTGTTCGCGGGCAAGAAGATCATCCGCTACCTGCGCGCACGGCAGATCGGCGAGACGATCCGCGAGGGCGAGGACGCCGGCGCGGTCAGCCACGCGCACAAGGCCGGCACGCCCACGATGGGCGGCGTGATCCTGCTGCTGGCACTTGCCGTCGGGACGCTGCTGTGGGCCGACCTGACGAACGCCTACGTCTGGATCGCGCTCGTGGCCACGCTCTGGATGGGCGGCTTCGGCTTCGCCGACGACTACATCAAGACCGTCGGCAAGAACAAGGAGGGCATCGCGCCGCGCGTCAAGCTGGCCGGCCAGCTGTCGCTGGGCATCATCGTGGCCTGCCTGATCGTGTTCGTGCTGCCCGACGACGGCCACTCGGACACGTTCACGTCGCTGCCCTTCATCCCTGACGGCGGCTTCGACTACGACTTTCTGACGCCGATCGTGGGCTTCGAGCTGGGCTGGCTGATCTACATCCCGGTCGTGACCTTCATCCTGGCCGGCGTCTCGAACGCGGTCAACCTGACCGACGGCCTCGACGGCCTGACGGCCGGCACGGCGGCGTTCTCGACGCTGGCGATCGTGGCGATGGCGTACGTGACGGGCAACGCCAACCTGGCTGACTTCGTCAACGACATCTTTCTGCCGGGCACCGGCGAGCTGGTCATCTTCGGCGCGGCGCTGTGCGCGGCGTGCTTCGGGTTCCTGTGGTACAACGGGCACCCCGCCCAGGTGTTCATGGGCGACACCGGCTCGCTCGCCCTGGGTGCGGCCATCGGCACGCTCGCGATCCTGATCAAGAAGGAGCTCTACCTCCCGATCGTGGGCGCCATCTTTTTCGCCGAGACGCTGTCGGTGATCATCCAGACGCTGTGGTTCAAGTGGACCAAGCGCAAGTACGGCGAGGGGCGCCGGGTCTTTCGGATGGCGCCGCTGCACCACCACTACGAGGCGCTCGGGGTGCACGAGTCCAAGATCGTGATCCGGTTCTGGATCGTGACCGCGCTCTTGTCCATCACGGCGCTCTTCCTGTTCCGCATCCGATGACGGTGTCTGAGCTCCAGCTTCCGCCGATCCGGCCCGACGTCCCGACGTCGGCGGAGGCGCTGCGGGCGTCGGTGCCCGGCGCCCGGGTGACCGTCGTGGGCGGCGCCCGCTCGGGCCTGTCGGTCGCGAGACTTCTGGCGCGGCACGGCTCCGACGTGTTCCTGTCCGACCACAGCGCGGCCGAGGCGGGCGTGGCCGAGGCGCTCGAGCGCGACGGCGTGGCCTCCGAGTTCGGCGGCCACACCGCCCGGGCGCTCGACGCCGACTGGCTGGTGCTCTCGCCCGGCGTGCCGTCCACGACGCCGCTCGTGCAGTCCGCGCTGCGCCAGAAGCGGCCGGTCTACGCCGAGATCGAGGTCGCGAGCTGGTTTTGCCCCGGCCCCATCGTGGCCGTCACCGGCTCGAACGGCAAGACGACCACGACCACGCTCATCGCCCACGTCTTCGAGACCGCCGGCCTCGGTCACGTCGTGGCCGGCAACATCGGCTACCCCTTCTCCGACTACGTCGACGACCTGGACGCCGAGACGGCGGTCGTGCTGGAGGTGTCCAGCTTCCAGCTCGACCACGTGGTCACGTTCCGGCCCCGCGTCTCGGTGCTGCTCAACATCACGCCGGACCACCTCGACCGCTACAACCACGACTTCGACCGCTACGCGGCCTCCAAGTACCGAATCTTTGAAAACCAAGGGCCAGGCGACTGGCTCGTCTTTAGCCAGGACGACGACCTCGTCCGCGACCACGTCACCGCATGGGCCGCCACGCGCGGGCTCGTCACGGCCGCCTTCTCGGCGGACGGCGAGCCCGCGCCTGGTGCGTTCGTCCGCGACGGCCGCATCGTCCTGGCCCTCCCCGACGCCTCTGGCGCTCCCATCACCGAAGAGGACCTTATGCCCGTATCCGACTTGGCGCTCACCGGCCGCCACAACCTGTACAACTCGCTCGCCTCGGCGATCGTGGCGCGTGCGATAGAGATCCGCAGCGACGTGGTGCGCGAAAGCCTGACCTCGTTCGAGGGCGTGCCGCACCGGCTCGAGACCGTCCGCACGGTCGGCGGGGTGCGCTACGTCAACGACTCCAAGGCGACGAACGTCAACGCGGTCTGGTACGCGCTCGAGAGCTTTCCCGCGACCGACGGCCCCAACGTGGTCCTGATCGCCGGAGGCCGTGACAAGGGCAACGACTACAGCGCGCTCGAGCGCCTGGCGGCGGACAAGCTCAAGGGCATCGTCGCCATCGGCGAGGGCGCCCAGGCCATCGAGGACGCGCTCGGCCCCCACGTCCCGCTGATGGAGCACGCCGACTCGATGGAGCAGGCCATCCAGTACGCCCAGCTCATGGCCGAGGCGGGCGACACGGTCCTGCTCAGCCCCGCCTGCTCCTCGTTCGACATGTTCGACAACTACGAGGACCGCGGCGACACCTTCAAGCGCCTGATCCGCGCGCTCTAGCCCGCCCCGCCTCGGCCGCCCCGCCGACCCCCCGCCGTCTCGATGGCCACCACCGCCTCCATCCGTCCCCAGGCCGACCGCGCCGTGATCTTCGCCGTCTTGGCGTTGAGCGCGATGGGTGTGCTGGCGGTGTACTCGGCGGTGTCGTTTCTGGCCGAGACCAAGTCGGGCGGCGACACCGAGCGGTTCCTGTTCCGCCACCTGCTGCGCATCGGGCTGGCGCTCGGGGCGGCCGGGCTGTTCTCGCTCGTCGACTACCGCCGGCTGGCGCGAGGCTCGAAGGGCGCCATGATCGGGTCGCTGGCGCTGCTCGTGCTGGTGCAGCTGCTGGGCGCGGTCACGAACGGCGCCCAGCGCTGGCTCGAGCTCGGGCCGGTGTCGTTCCAGCCGTCGGACATCGCCAAGGTGGCGCTCATCCTGCACGTCGCCGTCCTGCTGGCCAAAAAGCAGGACTACATCGCCGACCTCCAGCGCGGGTTTGTGCCCTTGCTGGTCTGGATCGCGCCGACCGTCCTGCTGATTGGGATGGAGGACCTGTCGACGGCCGCCGTGCTGTCGGCCACGATGGGGGCGATGCTGTTCGTGGGCCGGGTGCGGCTGCTGCACATGGCCGTGGTCGCGCTGGCCGGCGTCGTGCTGGCGGTCGGCTTTTTGGCGTCGAGCCCCCAGCGGGCGGCGCGGCTGGAGGCCTGGACGGGGATCGAGCTGTTCGCCTCGAACGACGGCGCGGTCGCGATCACGAGCAGCGACGAGAACTACCAGGCCGACCAGGCGCGCATCGCGATCGCGATGGGCGGGCTGACCGGCGTCGGGCCGGGCAAGAGCGTCCAGCGCGACTTTTTGCCGGCGCCCTACAACGACTTCATCCTGGCCATCATCGCCGAGGAGTACGGGCTCGTGGGCGCCTTCACGGTTTTGCTGGCCTTTGTCTTTCTCTTGGGCAAGGGCTTTCTGCGCATCGCGCGCGGCGCGCCGGACCCGCTCGGGCTGTTCCTGGCGCTCGGGCTGACCACGGCCGTGGTGCTGGGCGGCTTCGTCAACGCCATGGTGACGTGCGGCCTGCTCCCGGTGACCGGGCTGGCGATGCCGTTCATCAGCTACGGCGGCACGTCCATGATCGCGACCGGCGCCATGATCGGGATCCTGCTCAACGTGTCCCGCCACACCGCGCCCTCCGCCTGACCGCCCCGCCTGACCCCGCCCGCCTCGGCGCCGAGGCCGACCTACTGATGCCTACCTCCTCCACCGTCTCTTCCGGCACACGCGCCCCGCGCGTGCTGTTCGCGTGCGGCGGCACCGGCGGGCACGTGTACCCGGCCATCGCCATCGCCGACGCCGTCCGCCGCCAGCGGCCCGGCGCCGCCATCTCGTTCGCGGGCACGCGCGACCGCATGGAGTGGGAGGCCGTGCCTCGGGCGGGCTACCCGATCTCGGCCGTGACCGTGAGCGGCTTCCAGCGGAGCCTGTCGGCGGGCGCCATCGCCAAGAACCTGGCGTTCCCGTTCAAGCTGGCCAAGGGCCTGGCCGAAAGCTGGCGCCTGGTCGGCGCCTTCGACCCCGACGTGGTCGTGGGGACGGGCGGGTACGCATCCGGTCCGGTCGGGCTGGCGGCGTCGCTGCGCAAGCGCGCGCTCGTGCTCCAGGAGCAGAACGCCTACGCCGGCGCCACCAACAAGCTGCTGTCGTCGCGTGCCGACACGGTCTTTCTGGCGTTTGAGGCGGCCGCGCCGTATTTCGACGGCGCCCAGACCCAGCTGTCCGGCAACCCGGTCCGCCAGGACCTGATGGACGTGGACGCGGCCGCCGCGCGCGCGCACTGGGACATCCCGGCCGACGCCCACGTCCTGCTGGCGATGGGCGGGTCGCTCGGCGCCGGGCCCATCAACGGCGCGCTCAAGCTCCACCTCGGGCGCGTCCTGGAGGACCCCAGGGCGTTCGTGATCTGGGCCGCCGGCAAGCGCTACTACGACACGCTCGTCAAGGCCGTCCCGCAGCACGATCGCCTGCGCCTGGTCCCGTACCTCGACCGGATGGACCTGGCCTACGCCGCCGCCGACCTGGCCGTCTGCCGCTCGGGCGCCATCACGTGCTCCGAGCTGGCCGTCACCGGCACGCCGTCCGTGCTGGTGCCCAGCCCCAACGTCACCGCCGACCACCAGACCAAGAACGCGCTCGCGCTCGCCGAGGCGGGCGCGGCGACGCTGCTGCGCGAGGCCGACCTGAGCGCCCAGTTCAACGACGTGGTCCTGCCCCTTCTCCGCGACGACGACGCGCGCGACGCCATGAGCGCCGCCGCGCTCGCCATCGCCCGGCCCGACGCCGCCGACACCATCGCGACCGCCGTCCTGGCGCTCGCCGACAGCCGGCAGGCCGGCGCAGCCACCCGCACCTCCCGATGAGCGAAATCACCAAAATGGGAGAGATGGGCACCGTCCGCCGCGTCCACATGGTGGGCATCGGCGGGATCGGGATGTCGTCGATCGCCGAGGTGCTGATCCGGCGCGGCTTCACGCTGTCGGGCTCGGACCTGCGCAAGAGCGACGTGACGGCGCGCCTGGAGGAGCTGGGCGCGACGATTTACGAGGGCCACGCCGCCGAGCACGTCCAGGACGCTGACGTGGTCGTGTACTCGTCGGCCGTCAGAGAGCCCGAGGACAACCCGGAGACGGCGGAGGCGCTGCGCCGGCTCATCCCCATCATCAAGCGCTCCGAGATGCTGGGCGAGCTGATGCGCGCCAAGCTGGGCGTCGGGATCGCGGGCACGCACGGCAAGACCACGACCACCACCATGACCGGGCTGATGGCCCAGCACGCCGGCCTGGACCCGACGATCATCGTCGGCGGCAAGGTGGCCGTGTTCGGCTCGAACGCCGTCGCCGGCGGCGGCGAGCTGATCGTGGTCGAGGCCGACGAGTACGACCGCACGTTCCTGCGCCTGGCGCCGATCCTGGCGGTCGTGACCAACATCGAGGCCGACCACCTCGACATCTACCGCGACCTCGACGACATCAAGGACGCCTTCGTCCAGTTCGCCAACTCGGTCCCGTTCTTCGGCGCCGCGATCCTGTGCCTGGACGACGAGAACGTGCGCTCGGTCCTGGGCCGCATCCACCGGCCCATCCGGACCTACGGCACGTCGCGCCAGGCGTCGCTGCGCGCCGAGAACATCGAGCAGGTCGCGGCCGAGACCCAGTTCGACGTCTACGAGGGGACCGAGCGGCTGGGCGGCGTCACGCTGCACGCGCCCGGGCTGCACAACGTCCGCAACGCGCTCGCGGCGATCGCGGTCGGGCTGGAGCTGGGCGTGGCGTTCAAGGTGATCGCCGAGGGCATCGCGATGTACGAGGGCGTGGACCGCCGCTTCCAGGTCAAGGGCGAGGCGGCCGTCACGCACGGCGGCCGGACCGGCACGGTGTTGCTGGTCGACGACTACGCCCACCACCCGACCGAGGTCGAGGCCACGCTCACGGCCGCCGCGCGCGGCTGGGCCGAGCGCCGCATCGTGGCCGTGTTCCAGCCCCACCTGTTCAGCCGCACCCGGGACCTGGCCGACGAGTTCGCGCGCGCCTTCTACGACGCCGACGTGCTGGTCCTGACCGACGTCTTCCCGGCGCGCGAGGAGCCCATCCCCGGCGTCAGCGGCGAGATGATCGCCGACCGCGCCCGCCAGTTCGGCCACCGCGACGTGCACTACGTCCAGGACAAAGCCGACCTGCCGGCCCAGCTGTCGGCCATCACGCGCCCGGGCGACCTGGTCCTAACAATGGGCGCCGGCGACGTCTGGCGCTTTGGCGACGCCTTTCTGGACACCCTCTCCGACGCCTCGTGATGGCCACGACCTCGACCACATCCCGCACCGCGACGCGCCGCACGCCGGCCCAGCGCCGCGCGCGCCGCCAGCGGCTGGCGCGCGCGGCCGGGCTGGTCGTGCTGCTGCTGGGCCTGGCCGCCGCCTGGGTCTGGCAGCGGACGCTGCCGCTGGAGCGGATCTCGGTCGTCGGCGCCGTCTACGCGCCCGTCGGCGAGGTGGCGGCTCTGGCCGGCGTCACGCCGGACTCGGTCGCCCTGTTCTCGCTCAGCCCGGCCGTCGTGGCCGACCGCGCCCAGCGCCACCCCTGGGTGCGCACGGCGACGGTCCGCCGCCTGCCGACGGGGACGCTGCGGATCGCGGTCACCGAGCGCGTGCCGGTCGTGCTGGCCCTCGACCCGGGCGGCCGCCCCAGCCACTTTTTGGACGCCGACGGCTTCGCCATGCCCGCCTCGGGCGCCGCGCCGGCCCGCTACGACGTGCCCGTGATGCACGACGCGCCCGCCTACCAGCCCGTCCAGCCCGTCGAGAGCGCCGGGCTGCGGTCGCTGCTGGACGCCTTGGCGACGGCCGAGCCCCGCACGCTGTCGCTTGTCTCCGAGATCGAGTGGGGCGACCGCGTCACGGTCTGGACCACGCCCGCCGGTGGCCACGGCAGCCTGCGCGTCCGCCTGGGGCACGCCGGGCAGGCGCGCCAGCTCCGCGCGCTGCGCGCGTTCTGGGACCAGTCCGTGCTGCCCCGCCCCGAGACGCCGTTCACGCTCGTCGACCTGCGCTTCGAGGGCCAGGTCGTGACGCGCGAGGGCGCGCCCGACTCGACCGCAGCGCCTGCCCCGGTGCCTCCGCCGGACGCCCCCGCCTCTGTCTGACCCGATTCGCTTTTCTCCCTACACCACCGAACCCATGCAGCTCCAGACCCATCCCTCCGGCGAGCGCGTCGTCGTCGGCGTCGACATCGGCACGACCAAGATTTGCGCCGTCGTGGCCTCGGCCGACCAGACCGACCGCATCCACGTGCGCGGCATCGGCGTGGCGTCCTCGGACGGCCTCAACCGCGGCGTCGTCGTCAACATCGACAAGACCGTCGAGGCGGTCCGCAAGGCCATCGGCGAGGCTGAGCGCGCCGCGGGCATCGAGACCCGGTCGGTCGTGGTCGGCATCGCGGGCGACCACATCCAGAGCTTTCAGAGCCGAGGCGTGATCACGGTCGCCGGCGGCGAGATCGACCGCGACGACGTCCAGCGGCTGTTGGAGGACACCAAGCACGTCGCGATGCCCGCCGACCGCGAGATCCTGCACGTGCTGCCCCAGGAGTTTATCGTGGACGGCCAGGACGGCGTCGCCGACCCGATCGGGATGTCGGGCGTGCGCCTGGAGGCGAATGTCCACATCATCACCGGGCTCGTCTCGGCGGCCAAGAACGTCTACCGCTGCATCGAGAAGGCCGGCTACGCCGTCGACGACATCGTGCTGGAGCCGCTGGCGTCGAGCCACGCCGTCCTGCACCACGACGAGCGCGAGGTGGGCGTGGTCCTCGTTGACATCGGCGGCGGCACGACCGACATCGCCATCTTCGAGGACAAGACCATCCGCCACACCGCCGTCGTGGCGGTCGCCGGCAACAAGGTCACCGACGACCTGCGCAAGGGCCTCGGCATCCTGCACGACCAGGCCGAGCGGCTCAAGCACGAGTACGGCGTCGCGCTCGTGGACATGGTGACCGAGGACAAGGAGATCCAGATCCCCGGCATCGGCGGGCGCCCGGACAAGTCCATCGGCCAGTCCACGCTCGCACAGATCATCCAGCCGCGGCTGGAGGAGATCCTGGAGATCGTGGCGATCGAGATCAAGCGCTCAGGCTACGGCCGGCACCTGTCGGCGGGCGTGGTGCTCACCGGCGGCGGCGCGCTGATCCCGGGCACGGCCGAGCTGGCGAGCGAGATCCTGGGCCTGGAGGCGCGCGTCGGCCGGCCCCTGGGCTTGGACGGCGGGCTCGTCGAGGAGGTGGACGACCCCAAGTACGCGACCGGCGTCGGGCTGGTGCTGCACGGGCTCCGGACGGGCGCCAACGGCGGCACCTCGATGCTGGCCTCGGAGGAGCACTCGCCCGAGGAGACGTTCGAGCTGGCCGAGGCGTCCGGCGACGGCTACGACTCGGACCCCGACGGCCTGGTCAACCGCATCGCCAGCCGCATGCGCAGCTGGTTCGACGAACTCTAGACCCCACGATTTCAGACATCAGACAGGAGACATTACAAGCAGGCGAGACAGTGGAGCCGGTACCTTCCGGTTGTCTCGCTACCCGCACACACTGGCGATACACACACCCGTAGGGGGACACACAATGGAAGACTTCAGCACACGATTCAGCTTCGACGATGAGGCGCAAGACACCGCGCTCATCCGCGTCGTCGGCGTCGGCGGCGGCGGCGGCAACGCCGTCAACAACATGCTCTCGAAGGGCATCCACGGCGTCGAGTTCGTGGCCATCAACACCGACTCGCAGGCCTTGCAGGCCAATCAGTCGCCGGCCAAGATCCAGGTCGGCCGCGAGCTGACCAAGGGGCTGGGCGCCGGCGCCCGGCCGACGGTCGGCGCGGCGGCGGCCCAGGAGAGCCAGCGCGAGATTGAGGCGGCGCTCGACGGCGCCGACATGGTGTTCGTCGCCGCCGGCATGGGCGGCGGGACCGGGACCGGCGCGGCACCGGTCGTGGCCGCGATGGCCAAAAAGATGGGCATCCTGACGGTCGCCGTCGTGACCAAGCCGTTCGTGGCCGAGGGGAAAAAGCGGTCCAAGATGGCCGAGCAGGGCATCCAGCAACTCCGCGAGGTGGTCGACACGCTCATCATCATCCCCAACGAGCGCCTGCTGGACGTGGCGGACGACTCGACGACGGTCGTGGAGGCCTTCGAGATGGCCGACGACGTGTTGTACAACGCCACGCGCGGCATCTCGGAGCTGATCACGGTCCACGGCCTGATCAACCTGGACTTTGCCGACGTCCGCACGACGATGCTGGACGGCGGGACGGCGCTGATGTCGTCGGCGATTGCGGCGGGCGAGGGCCGGGCCGAGCGCGCGGCGACCGAGGCGATCTCGTCGCCGCTGCTGGACGGCATCTCGATCGCCGGCGCGCGCAACGTGCTGGTCAACATCACCGCGGGCGTCGACTTGGGCATCCGGGAGGCCACCAAGGCGACCCAGGTGATCCAGACCGAGGCGGGCGACGAGGCCGAGGTCATCTTCGGCACCGTCATCGACGAGACGCTGGGCGACTCGCTGCGGGTGACCGTCATCGCGACGGGCTTCGACCAGGTCGCGCGCGAGCAAGCCGACGCGGCCCCGGCCCAGCGGCCCAGCGTGATGTTGGGCGGCTCGCACGGCGCGCCGCACTACAAGGGCGAGGACAACCTCAAAAACCTGGACGTGCCGGCCTACGAGCGCCGCGGCGGCGTGCACCCGGACAGGGACGCCGGCAGGCACCCCGACAACATCCGCGAGGCGGAGGAGGAGAGCCAGCGCGCGCCGGGCAGCCGGCCAGCGAACGTCCGCCCGTTGCCCAGCGCCGACGTGCCGCGCCGGGAGCGCATCAACAAGGAAGACAGCGACGTGCCAGCGTTCCTCCGCCGCATGATGGACTAGCTCAAACAACCTCGGGTCGAGGCCGCTGTGCCTCACCCGTGTCACACCCCCCGGCGTAGTCTCGGGGCGTGGGGCGCAACGATCCCCCCGGACAACTTCGCCAGGGTTGTCCTGAGGCCTCGCCGGTTCTCCGCCCGGCGAGGCCTCCTTGTGTTTGGGCGGCCCCCAGCGACTCCGCCCGCCTCGGTCCGTCTCTGCCAGAGGCTCGCGGTTGGCGGAGGTCCGTCTCTGCCAGAGGCTCGCGGTTGGCGGATACCTTGGAGGACCGACCCCCGAACCGGATGCCACGCTGCGCTTTCCTGACCATGGACGCCATCGACGCCTTCGTGGTCTACGACCGCGACGCCGTCGCCCCGCTCGCCCGCTTGGGGTGGACCGTGACCGACGTGCCGTGGCGCCAGGACGCCGACTGGGACGCCTACGACGTGGTCGTGGTGCGGTCGCCGTGGGACTACCAGGACGCGCCGGACGCCTTTTTTCGCGTGCTGGAGGCCATCGACCGGTCGTCGGCGCGGCTGGAAAACCCGCTGGCGGTGCAGCGCTGGAACCTGCGCAAGACCTACCTGCGCGACCTCGACGCGGCCGGCGTCCCCATCGTCCCGACCGTCTGGGCCGACGGGCTGACCGAGGCGGGCCTGGCCGAGGCGACGGCGCGTTGGGGCGAGGTCGTCGCCAAGCCCCAGGTGAGTGCCAACGCCGACGGCACGTTCCGACTGGCGGATGCGCCC
Source organism: Rubricoccaceae bacterium (assembly GCA_963757585.1). Taxonomy (GTDB): domain Bacteria; phylum Bacteroidota; class Rhodothermia; order Rhodothermales; family Rubricoccaceae; genus Rubrivirga. Next base: position 358,363 of record CAVWRT010000005.1, on the reverse strand, counting down.
GGCGCGTGGCCGGAGGCCGTGTCGGCGCTGGCTGACCGCCCGGTGATGGTCCAGCCGTTCTTGCAGTCGGTGATCGAGGAAGGGGAGTGGTCGGTGTTCGCGTTCGGCGGCGCGGTCAGCCACGCGATCCTGAAAACGCCGGGCGCGGGCGACTTCCGCGTCCAGGAGGAGCACGGCGGCACGATCCGGACCGTCGAGCCGAGTGCCGAGTTGCTGGCGCTCACCGACGCCGCTCTCGCCGCCGTGCCCTGGCCCGCGCCCCTGCTCTACGCGCGCGTGGACGCCGTCCGCCTGGCGGACGGGTCGCTGGCGATTATCGAGCTGGAACTGATCGAGCCGTCGCTGTACTTCCCGTACGGCCCGGGCTCGGCGGAGCGCTTTGCCCAGGCGCTGGCGGACTCGACCTGACGACGCGCGCGAGTCCGCCCAAAGCTACCGTCGGCGCGACGGCCAGCCGCCCAGGTGGGCCCGTGTCCAGGACCGCGCTGCTACCGATTGCGCACCACGAGCGCGATCCCGCCCAGCGTCACAACCGACGCGACGGCGAGCCGCAGCGTCACCGGCTCGGCCAGCACGGCGGCCCCGCCGAGGGCCGCGATCACCGGCACCGACAGCTGGACGGTCGCCGCCGAGGCCGCGCGCAACGCCGGCAGCACGGCGTACCACGCGACGTATCCCAGGCCCGACGTGACCGCGCCCGACAGGACCGCCCAGCCGACGCCCGCGGGGTCGGGCACCAGCGCCATCCCGCTGGCGACCGCCGCCAGCGCCAGCAACACCGCGAAGGGCACCGCGCGCGCGAAGTTGCCCGCCGTCGCCGCGACCGGGTCCGCTTGGGAGCGGCCTCGGAGCGAGTAGACGCCCCACGCGACGCCCGAGGCGGCCATCGCCAGCGCCGCGCCGAGCGGCGGGGCCTGGACGCCCGGCGCGACGAGGACCACAAGCCCCGCCAGCGCAGCAGCCACGCCGACCATCTGCATCGCGCTCAGCCGCTCGCCCTGGACGCGGCCCCAGCCGATCATGGTCAGCTGGACGGCCCCGAACAGCAGCAGCGCGCCCGTGCCGGCCGCCAGCGACAGATACGCCAGCGAAAACGCCGCCGCATACACAAAGAGGGCCAGCGCCGAGACCCAGCGTCCCGGGCCGCCTCGGTCCCGAGGTGGGGAGGGCCGGAGGGCCAGCACGACGGCCAGCACGGCGGCGCCGGCCATCAGCCGCACGCCGGTAAACGTGACCGCGTCGATCTCGGTCGAGCGAAGCGCCAGCCGGGCTAGCACCGAGTTGGCCGCGAACGCCACCATCACCAGCGCGGTGACGGACAGGACGGCGGGCCGAGACAAGCGGGAAACCGAGTCGTCCACGGGTTACTCGGCCAGGCGCGCCAGTTCAGACCGCGCGCGCGCGAACCGGGCGCGGAGCTTGGGCGCGGCCACGCCGTCGTACGCGGCCTCGAAGCGCGCCTGGGACGCGTCGAGCACGCGGGCCAGGTCGCGCGCCGCCTGGCGCTGGGCGCCCGGGTCTACGCTGCCGGCGGCGCCGATCCAGACCGGCGCCGTGTGCGCGAACGCGTACGCCGCCATCGACGGCCAGCCCGACTCCGGGCCGACCGCGCGGACCGCGACCCAGCCCGCCTCGGGCAGCGCGACCGTCCCGCCGACCGTGCGGCGTCCGGCCTCGGCCACGCCCGGCCGGGTGTCCACGACCTGGCCGTTGACGACCACCTCGACCCGGTCCACGGGTACGGCCGAGGCGAGCATGGCCGACCACGACACCTGGCGCCCGCCGCCGACGGTGCCTCCGGGCCCGACCGCGTCGATGGTCGCGTCCAGCATCGGCCCGGTCGTGACAAAGCTCTGGCCCGCGCCGAGGCCGGCGAAAAAGTCGGCCGAGGTGTCCGAGGCGGTCTTGACGTAGGCGCGCGCCGTGCCGGGCGCCATCGTGCGGTAAAAGTTGGACATCACGTCGCTGCCCGCCATCGGCACGGCGCGCCGGCCCAGGTTGAGCAGGCGGTACCACAGCTGCGACGTGCCCAGGTCGTCGGTCCACAGGCACACGACTTCCAGGCCGTCGAGGTCGCCCAGGACGCCGTCGGCGACGAGGGAGACCGGCACGACGCGCTCGTTTCCGGGCTCGAACGGATCGCGCACGCCGACCGGGTGCACGTAGGTCGCGATGCCGCCTTCGCGGCGGGCGTGCGCCGTCACGTCGGCGTTCTCGCGGTCGGCGCGGCCCAGGATTTCGTAGCCCGGCCCCCAGATCCAGGGGTCGAACAGCGTTCGGGTGCCCACCAGGCCGACGTGGCCGAAAAAGTGCGACCGCACTTCCTGGCCCAGCGTCAGCCGTGTTGTGCCGCCGGACGCGGTCTCACCCCAGCGCTCGTCGTCGACGTAGCGGGTGTGCAGGTTGGCCGCGAGCGGGGTGCCCTCGTCCAGGCCCTCGCCGGCCAGGACCGGCAGCAGGTCCAGCAGGTCGAGGGCGTACGGGCCGCCGTAGTTGAGGTGGAAGTGCTGGTCGCCCGAGCGCCAGCCCTGGGCGTCCCACACCCGCTCCAGCGCCAGCGTCACCGAGGCGGGCGTAGCCGTCACCTCGACCTCCGCCGTCTCGACGGGCGTCTCCAGGCCCTGCACCGCGTGCACGCGCACCGTGCCCGCCGGCGCCGTGACGGTGAGGTCGCCGGGCGAGTACAGGTAGACGACGCCGTTCTGGCCGTCGAACCAGGCCTGTCCGTCGCCCACGAGTGGGTGGCCGCTGTCAGTCGAGATCGCCAGTCTGGCGGGTGCGGGCTGGCCGTCGACGGTCGTGCGGATGGTGACGGTGCCGGTCTCGGCGCCCCAGTCCCACGTCGTCACCTCGACCGCGCGCGCCGTGCCTCCAAACGCGGGGACGGTCATCAGCTGCATCCGCTCGTCGGCGTCGGCCTGGGCGTAGAACAGCGCCGCGCCGTCGGCGCTCCAGGCCGGCGACAGCGCGGGGCTGGCCGAGGCCGCGACACAGAGGGTGGGGCTGCCCGCCTCGGTCCCGGCGACGACCAGCGCCCAGCCGTCGTCGAGCGGCGCCGCGAACGCGACGTGGCGTCCGTCGGGCGACAGCGCCGGGCGCGTCTGGGACAAGATGTCGCCGTCATAGACCACCGTCTCGTCGCCCGTCGCCAGGTCGCGGAGGCGGATCTGGTCGCCGCCCTGCTTGGCGAGGTAGACCAGGCCCCGGCCGTCCGGCGTCGGCTGCGGCACGAGCGCCAGGCCCGGCGCCGACGTGACCACCTCGCTGGCCCCACCGAGGCGGGCGCGGCGGAGCGCGATGCCGCGGTCGCCGGCCGCCGCGTAGACGATCTCGCCGTCGGGCGTCCAGGCCGGGTCGAGTTCGAGCCCGGGCGCCGAGGCGACGATGGTCTCGTCGCCAGTCTCGACGTCGAGCGCCACGATCCAGGTCTCTCGGCTGTCGTCGCGCGTAAACGCCAGCGTGCGGCCGTCGGGCGACCACACAGGCTGGGCGTCGACGGCCGGGCCGGCCGTAACACGCTGGGCGACACCGCTCTCCACGTCCATCAGCCACAGCCAGCCGCGCGACGCCAGGGCGACGGTCCGGCCGTCGGGCGACGGCGCGGGGTCGGTGATGCCGGCCGACAACGTCGGCAGGTCGAAGCCTTCGAGGTAGACGTGGTGGCTGTAGCCCGGCACGGCGGGGTAGCGGTTGGTCCACTGGGCCGACGCCGGGACGGCGGCCAAGGCGAGGGCGAGAAGGCAGAGGGCGCGCATCGGCGTGGGGGAGAGGCTGGGCCTGAGACTACGCCTGTCGGCGCTCGGCTGGCAGTCCCGTCGCAGCCGCCGACCCGAGCCCGAGCTGCCGGCCATCTTCTCGTCCGCCGTGCGCGGGACTGCCCGGCTGGCCGGAGGCGGCCCCGTCCGCCTCGGTCGCCGAGGCAACTGGGCCACCGGCCGCGTGCTCGCGCTAGGTTGGGGCCGAGACACCTCGCCTCACCCATGCCCTCTGACCTCGCACGGCCGTCCGCGTTCGAGCGCCTGCGCGGACGCCTGGCGCGAGGCCTGGACCGCCTGCCCGGCATCGTCCGCGTGGCGCTGTCTGGTGGCCGGCCGGCTCGCGCCGACGGCGCCGCCCTCGACCCGACGCTCCAGCTGGCGGTCGCGCTCCGGCCACGCGCCGACCGCCCGCGCGACACCCAGCACGACATCGCACGGTCGCGCGCCCGATTCCGCCGAGACATCCTGTCGACGGTCGGCACGCCGACGCCCGTCCGAACCGTGCGCGACATCGAGGTCGAGGGCGCCGACGGTCGGCTGGCGGCGCGGCTCTACACGCCGGCCGACGCGCCGAGCCCGCTGCTGGTCTACTTCCACGGTGGCGGCTACGCCGAGGGCGACCTGGACACGGCCGACGAAGGCTGCCGGGTGATCGCCGCCGCGTCCGGCCACCGCGTGCTGTCGGTGGCGTACCGGCTGGCGCCCGAGCACCCGTTCCCGGCCGGCATCGAGGACGCCGTCGCCGCCTTCCGGTGGGCGCAGGCCGAGTCCGCCCGCCTCGGTGCCACAGCGCTAGCGGTCGGAGGCGACAGCGCTGGGGCGACGCTGGCGACCGTCGTGGCCCAGCGAACTCGGGAGGACGCGCCGCCCGCGGCTCAGCTGCTCATCTACCCGCCCACCGACACCCCGACGGCGTACCCGTCGCGGCGCCTGTTCAACGGCTACTTCCTGACCGAGGCCCAGCGCCTCGCCTACCACCACGTCTACACCCACGGGACCGGCGCCGACGACCGCGACCCGGGCATCTCGCCCCTCTACGGCCGCCTGGACGGCCTGGCGCCGGCGCTGGTCGTGACGGCCGGCTTCGACGTGCTGCGCGACGAGGGCGACGGCTACGCGTCCGCGCTCGCCGAGGCGGGCACACCGACGGTGCACCTGCGCTTTCCGGCGCTGGCGCACGGGTTCGTGAACCTGACGGGTCTGAGCCGGGCCTGCCGCGCGGCGCTCGTGGAAACGGCGCGGCGCTGGCGAGACATGGTCGCGGCGTAGCGTATCGTGGGGCTCTCGCTCCCCCCGACCCCGATGATCCGCCGTTCGCTCCTCGCCACCGCCCTGCTGGCGGCCCTGCCGCTGGCCGGCTGCCAACCCGCCGACGAGCCCGCCCGCGACGAGGTGGCCCAGGGCCCGCTCGACGCCGCCTCGACCGAGTACGCCTCCAGCGACCGCGTCGTCCCGACGAGCACGGTCACGCTCGACTACACCGGCACCCTGGCCGACGGCAGCGAGTTCGACTCGGGCTCCAACGTCACGTTTCCGCTCGGCAACGTGGTGCCCGGCTTCCGCGACGGCCTGGTCGGGATGGCGCCGGGCGAGACCAAGACCTTCGACGTGGCCCCGGAGGACGGCTACGGCAGCAACCCGCCGCCGGGCATCCCGCCGGGCGCCGTGCTGACGTTCGAGGTGACCGTGCGCGAGGTGCGCTAGTCGCGCTCGGGTTCGTCCGCCTCGGGTTCGTCCGCCTCGGTGACGACGTGGGCGAAGGCCGTCTCGCCGGTGCGCAGCATCCGGCGGACGTAGGGGTGGCACAGCGCGCACTTCTGCCCGAACAGGGCGTGCTCCTGCAACGCCGCGACCGACTCGGCGCCGGTTGCGGCCGCGACCTCCGCGAGGTCGGCGAACGTGTGGTCAAAGCACAGGCAGCGGTCGATCACGGTCAGCCCTCGATCACGGGACGCCGCGTCGCGAACGCCAGCGCCAGCGGCGCGATGCCAGCCCGGAACTGCCCCACCTGCGTCCCGGCGCGGTCGTGGATCGTGACCTCGCCGTCGGCGGTGAAGGGGTTGTCGGCGTCGGGGCGGGCGAGGTAGAGGCGGTTGTCGATGCGGTCGTAGGCGACCGCGCCGATGGGCGCGCCCGAGACCGCGATCTGGCCGGCGGCCTCGTCCGCGCGCGTGTCGAAGCGCAGCAGGCGGCCCGTCGCGATCACGTACGCCTCGCGGCGGCCTCCGCGAACGATCGTCCCGTCCTGGCCCAGCGTCGCCGAGCCCAGCGTCTCGCCCGGGTACGTGAACCGCTGGCGGACGGCGCCCGTCGGCCCGTCCAGCACCACCACCTCGCCCGGGGCGGTGATCTCGCCGGTGGTGAAGTCGCGGTTGCCGGTGCAGATCACCCACACGTCCGAGTCGTCGTCGGCGAGCAGCGTCCGCGGCCCGGCGCACACGTCGTCAATGGCCTGGACGATGTCCGTGCTGACGGCGTCGATCACCGTCAGCGAGCGCCCCGCGCCAAAACCCGAGTTGGCGACGTAGACCCGGCCGCCGACGTTGAGCACGCCCTCGGGCGCCGACCCGACCGGGATCGCGTCGCCCGTCTCGCCGGTGCCCAGGTCGAGCCGCGTGACGGTGCCGGCCAGGTTGGAGACCAGCACCTCGCCCGGCTCGACGCCCGAGGTGGGCGGACCGCTGGCGGCGAGCGCGCGCGGCGCGTCCACGTCGTACTGACGCGTCCGCTGGCCCGAGATCACGTCAACGACGTCGATGCGGCCCCGGCCGGTCGAGAACGAGTCGCCAAAGTTGAGCAGCACGTACAACGTGTTGGCGCCGCCGTACAGGTTCTGGACCAGTCCGCCCAGGGTCGGGACCGCGTCCGGCGTGACCGCCTCGGTGCCCAGGTCGTACAGCGTCACCGAGCCGTTCTCGTCCGCAAAGTTGCCCGCGTTGCCGACGTAGAGCACCACGTCGGTCGTGGGTTCGATGCCGTCGGAGTCGCACCCGGTGGCGGTGGCGGTGAGCAGCGCCAGGAGCGCAACGTGGAAGCGTGTCATGGGATCAGCGAGGGGACAAGGTGAGCCGCAGCCGGGCGTGGCGCGGCGGCATGGGATACGAGCGGATGACCTCGTACTGGAGGCCGGTCAGGTTCTCGGCCGCGACCGCGAGCCGCACGTCCAAGGCCGCCAGGCGCCGGCCGACCGAGGCCTGGCCGTCGACGACCAGGTGCGGAGGCAGCGCCAGCGACGCCGAGGCGGTCGTGTAGCGCGCGCCGGTCCAGCGCGCGCCCAGGTCGATCCGGACGGCGCCCAAGTCCAGCCCACCCCAGGCCTTGACCGCCCAGCGCGGCACGTAGCGCAGCGGCTGGCCGGTGTCGAGGTCGCGCGCCTCGGTCACCGTCGCGACCAGGCCCGCCGTCGCGAGCCCGGCCCACCGCGCCAGCCGGACCGGCCGGACGGCCTGGGCGGACGCCTCCAGCCCCAGGCTGCGCGTCCGCGCGACGTTGCGGGGGGCCCAGTAGCCTGCCGCCGTGGGCGACCACACGATCTGGTCGCGCGCGGTGGTCGCGAAAACGGTCGCCTCCGCCTGGCCGGCGGCCGTGCCGACGACGGCCCCGAGGTCGGCGCTCCAGGCGGTCTCGGGGCGCAGGTCGGGGTTGCCGCCGGGCTGCCAGTAGCGGTCGTTGAGCGTCGGCATCCGAAACGCGCGCGCGGCGGAGGCCTTGAGACGCACGCCGCCCAAGTCGGCGTTGAGCCCGAGCTGGGGCGCGAGCGCCAGGCGCCGCGCGCCGCCCGAGGGCGCATACAAATCCGCGCGGACGGCCGGGAAAAGCGTGACGCGGCCAAGCGGCTGCGTGCCCGCGACCGCCAGCCCGGCGAACCGGTCCGTCGCGGCGTCGGGCAGGTTGGGATGGAGGGCGCGGCCCGCTCCGCCGGACAGCGACGCGGTCCAGGCGCCGCCGGCGATCTCGCGCCGCGCCCGAAGGTCGAGCGCGGCGGTCGTGGTGCGGCCCGTGTCGTCGATGGCGTCGGCCCGGTCCGCAGGGAAGGGAGCCGCGTAGCGCAGCGACGTGCGCTGGACGTGCCCGTCCGCTTGGACGCGCGTGCCGGCGAGGTCGCGCGCCGCCGTCGCGCCGACGCGGACGCGTCGGTCCCACTGGCGCGCGCCGACGGCCTCGGTCCCGCCCAGCCCGCGCTCGGCGTCGGCCGCCCAGACGCTGACGCCGGCGCGACGGGCGCCGTCCGCCGCCGAGACCGACAGGTAGCCCGCCGCGCGCCGAGAGCCCCAGCCCTGGCGCGCCACGCGGGGCTGCTCGATCCGGCTCTGGTCGCGGAACGTGTAGTCGTCGGTGGCCTCGCCCCAGTCGGCGGCGGCCGTCGTGCGGAGCCGGCCACTCGCCATGCTCGCCACGCCCGAGACCGTGCGCGCGCCCCAAGGCCCCGCCTCGGTGACCGCGCGCGACGAGCGGGGGGTGTGCATCGCGATCACGCCGCCGACCGCGTCCGAGCCGTAGAGCCCCGACGCCGGGCCGCTCAACACCTCGACCGACTCCAGGAGCGCTGCCGGCAGCAGGCTCAGGTCGGTCTGCCCCAGCGCGGGATCGGTCAGCCGCTGGCCGTCCAGCAGCACGAGCGCTTGGGACGCCGAGGCGCCCCGGATCGTCACCGAGGCGAGGCCACTCGGCCCGTAGCGCCGCACGTGGAGCGGCGCTCGCGCCTGCAACGCGTCCGCCAGGCTCGTCGCCGCGGTCGCGTCGAGCGCCCGGCGGCCGATCACGCTCACCCGCACCGGCGCGCCGCGTGTCGCGACGGGCTCGCGCGCGGCCGTCACCGTCACGTCGGCCAGCGTCGTGTCGGGCACGGGCTGGGCGGCGGCGGCGGCCGTGAGGAGCAGGACGAGGGCGACGAGGCGCATAAAAAACCCCATGCCTCAAGCAGGCACGGGGTCACACGCACGCGACCGGACGGCCGAGCGGGGCACACCGCGCCTCTGGTCCCGGAGGCGGTGGAAGTCGTCGCGTCAGGCAGGTCTCCTGGCTTGCGGCCCGGCCTCGGGATGAGGCGTGCACCGACTCGGCCCCGACCTTCCCCCCTGAGGAGTGGTCGCGAGCGTCGCCGTCGGTGGCGGGCCGCCTACAGTTGCGGGTACAGCTCCGGAGTTGGACGAGTGTCCTGACCGGATTCCCTTTTCATCCGCGACAACGCGCGGAACCTGAGGCGGGGGCGAAAGAGCAAGCCCAAAGGTAGGGCGGCGCCCCGGACGCGCGCCGCTTCGCGCGGACTTCGCCCGTCCGGGCCTCGACTCCGCCCGCCTCGGCGCCGAGGCGGGCGGGTCCGTGCGCGCGGGTCCGTGCGCGCGTGGCGGAGGCGCGGTGAACCCGCCGTGCATCCGGGCTGTCTCGACAACCGGATGGGAAACCTCGCGTTGGGAGCGATCTTCCGACATGTTCGCGACCCCCATGACCGACGTCTCGACCGCCTTGCTGGCGGCCTTCCTGCCCCTGTTCGTCGCCATCAACATCCCCGGCATCCTGCCGATTTACATCGGGATGACGGAGACGTTCACGGCCAACGACCGGCGCCAGCTGCTGGTCCGGGCGCTCGCGGCGGCGCTCGTGCTGGCCGTGCTGATGCTGTTTGCCGGCCAAGTCATCTTCGACACGCTGGGCATCACGCTCAACGACCTGCGCGTGGGCGGCGGCATCATCCTGCTGACGATTGCCGTGACCGACCTCGCGTTTGGCGACGCCAAGGACCGGCGCTCGGGCAAAAAGGAGGAGCGCAAGGCCATGACCGAGGCGATCGACACCGCCGACCTGCCCGTCGTGCCGCTCGGCATCCCGCTGATCATCGGGCCGGGCGCCATCACCACGATCCTGGTCACCGAAGGCGCGGTCGGCTGGGCCATCACGCTGCTCGCGATCGCGCTCAACATGCTGCTGGTGTTCGTGGCCTTCACGTTCGGGCCGTCGCTCCTCAAGGTGTTCGGGCCGGGCACGTCCAAGGCCGTCGCCAAGGTCGCGAGCCTGTTTCTGGCCGCCATTTCGGTGGCCATGATCCGGGCGGGCGTGCTGGGCATGATCGCGGCGGCCTAGTGGAGCCTTACCGCACCGTCGAGGCTCGGTGGTTCCGCCCGGGCGAGATCCCGGGCGAGGTCGACGCGTGGTTCGACGCGCTGGGGCCGGCTGTCCAGACGGAGGCCCGGACCGACCGCTACCTCGACCCGGCCAGCGACGCGCTGGGCGTCAAGCTGCGCCAGGGCAGCGTCGAGGCCAAGCGACGCACGGCCGTGCTCGGCGCGATCTCAGCCGGGACGATCCGGGCCCGCGTCGAGGCCTGGGCCAAGTGGTCGTTTCCACTCGCCGTGCCTGGCGATGCGCCCGTCGCGGGCTGGGCCGAGGTCGCCAAGCGGCGGCGCCAGCGGTACGCGAGCGGCTGCGCGCTCGAGCTGTCGCGCCTGACGATCCGCGGCGAGGCGTGGTGGTCGGTGTGCCTGGAAGCCGCCGGCCCGGACGCGGCGTCGGCGCTGACGCTCATGGCCCGCCGCTGGCTCGGCGCCGACGGGGCCCCCTCACTCGCCGAGGCGGACGCGATGGGCTACCCGGCCTGGCTGCTCGCGCGCGAAGCGAGCCCGTAAGGCGTTGAGGCTTACCGAGCCTGGGCGCGACGGCCCACACCGCTCGGCTGCGCTCGGCTGCCGCCGGGGGTCTGGCTATCCTTCGGCCCGTCTCTTCTCCTACCTCTGATGCTCGCTCGCTGCCTCGCCCTGGTCCTGCTGGCCCTGCCCGCCTCGGTGGGCGCCCAGCCCGCGCTCATCCCGCAGCCCATGTCGATGGAGGCCGGCCGCGGCGCGTTCTCGATCGACGGCGACACCCAGATCGTGGTCGCCCCCGGCGACGCCGAGGCGCGCCGCATCGCCTCCGTGCTGGCCGCGCTCGTCGGCACGACCGTCGACTCGACGCCGGGCGTCACGACCGCGCGGCCCGCCTCGGGCGCCATCCGCCTGGTCACCGACTCGACACGCGACGACCTCGGCGCGGAAGGCTACGCGCTGAGCGTCACGCGCGGCGGCGTCGTGTTGACGGCTGCCGCGCCCGCCGGGCTGTTCTACGGCGTCCAGACCATCCGCCAGCTGCTGCCGCCGCGCGTCGAGTACACGGCCACGCTGCCGCGCGCGCTGGCGCTCCCGGCCGTCGAGATCACCGACCGCCCGCGCTACGCGTGGCGCGGGATGATGCTGGACGTGGCGCGCCACTTTTTCCAGGTCGAGGACGTCGAGCGGGTGATCGACCACCTCGCCCTGTACAAGCTCAACCGGCTCCACCTCCACCTGTCGGACGACCAGGGCTGGCGCATCGAGATCCCCGGCCGCCCCGAGCTGACCGAGATCGGCGGGCGCACCCAGGTCGGCGGAGGCCCGGGCGGCTTCTACACGACCGCCGACTACCAACGCATCGTGCAGTACGCGACGGACCGGTTCGTGACCATCGTCCCCGAGATCGACCTGCCCGGCCACACGAACGCCGCGCTCGCCTCGACGCCCGAGCTCAACTGCGACGGCGTCGCCCGGCCGCCCTACACCGGCACGCGCGTCGGCTTCAGCTCGGTCTGCGTCGACTCCGAGGCGACCTACGCGTTCGTGGACGACGTCGTGCGCGAGCTGGCCCTGCGGACGCCGGGCGAGGTGATCCACCTGGGCGGCGACGAGGTCAAGGAGCTGTCGGCGGCCGACTACGCCCGCTTTGTGCAGCGCGCCCAGTCCATCGTCGAGAGCCACGGCCGGCGCTTCATGGGCTGGGACGAGATCACGGGCGTGACGCTGGCGCCCGGCGCCATCGTCCAGGTGTGGCAGCCCCAGGCGCGAGGCATCGCCGGCGCGGTGGCGCGGTCGGTCCGCGGCGGCGCCCAGGTCGTGCTCTCGCCCGCCGACCGCATCTACCTCGACATGAAGTACGACGACTCGACCATCCTGGGGCTGACGTGGGCCGGCCGCAACAGCGTGCGCGACGCCTACGACTGGGAGCCCGCCAGCCTGGTCGCCGGCGTGCCCGAGGCGGCCATCCTGGGCGTGGAGGCGCCGCTGTGGTCCGAGACCATCGGGACGATCTCGGACATCGAGTTTCTGGCGTTCCCGCGCCTGGCGGGCGTGGCCGAGATCGGCTGGTCGCCGCGCGAGCGCTCGTGGGCCGACTACCGCCTGCGGCTGGCCGCGCACGGCCCGCGCTGGGAGGCGCTGGGGATGTCGTTTTTCCGCTCGCCCGAGGTGCCGTGGGAGCTGGGCGGCGTCGAGTAGGCCCGCCTCGGCGAGCGGCCGGGCACGGCCCGCGCGCACCGATCCTTCCACCGTAACCCGCCGCCGTTCCGCTTGACCGTCCGCGTTCTCCTGTTCGACGTGCTGCGCCGCGCGCTGGGCCCCGAGGTGACCGCCGAGGTGGGCGAGGCTGCGACCGGTGGGGACGTGGTGGCGGCGCTGGCGGCCGAGCATCCGGTCGTCGCCGAGCACCAATCGGTGATCCGGCTGGCCGTCAACCTGCGCTACGCGCCGATGGAGACGGTGCTCGCCGAAGGCGACGAGGTGGCGTTTGTCACGCCGGTCAGCGGAGGGTGACGCCTGGCGTGCTCCGCCTCGGTGCCGTGGCGCTGCTGCTCGCGGCGCCCGCGTCGGCGCAGCTGCGCTGGCCGGTCCGCGCGGCCGGTCCAAGCGCCGAGGTCGCGGCGACGGCCAAGGCAGGGACGCACGAGAACGCGCTGGGCCTCCGCGTGGGGGCCTCCTGGAGCCTGCCGCTGGGTGCGCGCGCGCACGACGTGGTGGTCCGCGCAGGCGCCGAGGCGGAGGGACTGGCGCAGGACCTCGGCATCGCCGGCCCGGCGCTGGGCGCCCACGCCGATCTCAGCGTCGGGTACGCGTTCGGCCGGACGCATCGGCGGCGCGGGGCCGAGGCGCGCCCGCCGCGGACGCACGAACTGGCGGTTGCGCTTATCGGCTACCTCGACACCGACTCGACGTCGCAGTGGTCGGGGGCGCTCCGGTACCGACGCACCCGCCCGGCGTGGGCGCTCGACGTGGTGTTCGAGAACGACGCCCTCGCCCAGCAGCTTCTGGACCGCTACCGGACGTTCGCGCTCCGCGTTCAGGTGCTCCGGCGGGACACCGCGGTGCCCATCGGCCTCGGTCTGCGGGCGGTCGTCTGGACGGGCACGACCGAAGGGCTGGGGCGCCTGGGCCGCGACGAGAGCTACGACCTGTCGGGCCAGTACGGCGGCGACCGATCCCACGGCATCCTGGCCCTCGACGTCGTCCGCGGCGACCTGACGCTGTCGCTCGGGCTGGACTCCGAGGCCATCCGCTCGACGTTGCAGAACTCGTTCCACTACTTGATCGACGACGGCCAGATTCCGCGCCTGGACCGGCCGCCGCGCGTGTTCGTGCGGATCGCGCTGAACGAGGCCGGCGGCCTGTACTGACCGGCCTCGCCCACCTCGGCACGGTCGCCGAGGCCGGCGCTACCGGGCGACGGAGACGGCGCGCACCTCGCGGATGACGGTGACCTTGATCTGGCCCGGGTACTCCATGTCGCGCTCGATCTGGCGCGAGATGTCGCGCGCGAGCGACTCCGCGATGGCGTCCGAGACGCGAGCCGTGTCCACGACGACCCGGATCTCGCGGCCGGCCTGGATCGCATACGCCTGGTTGACGCCCTCGTAGGCCGCCGCCAGGCCCTCCAGCGCCCGCAGCCGCTGCACGTACCTCTCGATGGCCTCGCGCCGGGCCCCCGGGCGCGCGCCCGAGGCGGCGTCGGCCGCCTGCACGAGCGGCGCCAGCGTCGTCGCCATCGGCACCTCGTCGTGGTGCGCGCCGACGGCGTTCGCGATGTCGGGGTGCTCGCCAAAGCGCCGCGCCAGCTCCATGCCCTCAATGGCGTGCGGCTGCTCCAGGTCGCCCTCGACGACCTTGCCGATGTCGTGCAGCAGCCCGGCGCGGCGCGCCCGGCGGGCGTCCAGCCCTAGCTCAGCCGCCATCAGGCCGGCGAGCTTGGCCACCTCGATGGAGTGGTGGAGCAGGTTCTGGCCGTAGCTGGCGCGATATTTCATGCGCCCCACGAGCCGCACCAACTCAGGGTGCAAGCCGTGGAGCTGGAGGTCCAGCAGCGTCGACTCGCCCGTGGCCACGATCTCGATGTCGATCTCGGCCTGCGTTTCGGCCACGATCTCCTCGATGCGCGCCGGGTGGATGCGGCCGTCGTCCAAGAGCCGCACGAGGGACAGGCGCGCGATCTCGCGGCGGACCGGGTCGAAGCCCGACACCAGCACGGCGTCCGGCGTGTCGTCCACGATCACCTCGACGCCGGTGGCGGCCTCGAAGGCGCGGATGTTGCGGCCTTCGCGCCCGATCACCCGGCCCTTCATGTCCTCGGACGCGAGCGGGACCGCCGCGACGGTGTGCTCGATCGTGGCGGTCGCGGCCAGCCGCTGGATGGCCTTGAGCACGACCTGGGTGCCCTCGCGCTGGGCTGTCGCCTTGGCGTGGTCGCGCGCCTCCTTGACGGCGCCGGCCGCCTCCAGCTTGGCCTCGCGCGTCAGCTCGGCCACCAGGTCGGCGCGCGCCTGGTCGCGGCCGACGCCGGCGGCGCGCTCCAGCTTGCCCAGGTGCTCCTCCACGAGCCGGTCGAGGCGGGCCCGCTCCTCCTCCAGGCGTGCCTCCAGCGTCTCGGCGTCGCGCTCGCGCCCGGCCAGCTCCTGCTGCCGGCTGCCGACGCTCGCGGCCAGCGTCTGGACCTGGTCGCGCAGCGCGTCGGCCTCGGTGCGCCTGCGCTCGGCCGCGGCTGCGAGCGCCTCGACGGCTTGGGCGGCTTGGTCGAGGGCGGCCTCGCGCGAGGCGAGCGCGCGCGTCTTGCCGTCGACGCGGGCGCGGGCCGCGTCCAGCTTGTCGCGCGCCTTTTGGTGCCGCTCCCGGATCTCGCCCGCCTTCTGGTCCAGCCTTGCGCGCCGCTTGCGGACCTCGTCGCGTGCCGAGGCGAGGTCGGCCTGGGCCGTCTGGACGTCGGTGCGGAGGCGCTCGGCCTCGGTCTCGGCGCGGGCCGCGGCGGCCTCGGCCACGCGCGTGGCGTCCTCGAACCGTGCGCGCGCCGTGCTCGCGCGCCCGGCACGCCCGCCGACAAACCCCACAGCGAGCGCAAGGGCGACTCCGAGGGCGGTGAGGGCGAGAGCGAGCGGGGTCATGGGGCGGGGTCTGAAAACGGCACGAGCGCCCCGGAACACCGCCCCGCACAGCGGGGGACTCCGGGACGCTCGGCCGAGGACCCCAGAGGCGGGGTCGCAACAGATGCACCGACCCGCAGCATTTGGACGAGAACCTTGCTCGTCGGACAATGTGGGAGCTCCTCAGACCCTCTCGCCTTCCGCGGCCAGAGCCGAAGCTCTGAGACCCACGCGACGGCAAGGCCGTCGGCGGGCTGCGGCCTGATGGTCAGGACTTAAATAGAGCCCCCGCGGTTAACGCTGTTCAGGTTCCCATGCGGTGGCTGCAAGCCGGTGTCGCGCGGGCGGACGTAAATCCGTCCGCGCAGGTCCAATATCGCTCCGCGACCTGACGCGTTCCGGCAGAGACCACGAATTCGCCGGGCTACTCCGCCTCGGCGCCGTCGCCGCCGCCCGAGAGCGCCTCGTCCAGGCGGTCGGCGAGGGCGGCGGACTCGATCTCGAGGCGGGCGCGCAGCCGGTCGGTCTCGGCGCGCGCCGCGTACAGCTCCTCGGCCAGTTCGAGCGCCACCAGGACGGCGTGCGTCATGTCGGGCTGAGACGGCAGGCTGTGGCGCATCTTGCGCAGCCGCTCGTCGATGCGCGCCGCCAGGTGGACCGTGTAGTCCTCGTCGCCGGGCGCCACGCGCAGCGGGTAGTCGCGGTCCAGGATGCGGACGCGGATGGAGACGGGCGCGCTCATGCGTCCGGGGAGCCGTCGCCGCCGGGCTCGGCCTGGGCCAGCAGCCCGTCGATGGTGTCGATAAAGCCCTGGACGCGCGCCCTGAGCGCGTCGGTGTCCTGGTCGTCGCCGAACGAGAACGAGGCGCCGGAGGCGTTGTCCTGCATGTCGAGCAGCCGCTTGCCGAGCGCGGCGTTCTCCGAGCGCAGCCGCTCGATCTCGCGCGCGGCCGCCTCGACGCGGTCGCGGAGCAGGCTCAGCGACCGCCAGTCGGCGCGGGCGTGCTCGGCGCGGGCTGGCTCGTCCTCGGGCGTAGCAGTGGACTCCATGGGGCGGGCGGCGGACGGTTCAAGATATGCACGAACCGACCCGCGGCATCTCCGGCCGGCAGGCCCGGCGAACCTTTGGCCTCGGCTGGGCGGCCTAGGCCCGCAGCGTCGCGCCGTGCTGCGCCTCCAGCGTCTTGACGATGCGGCGGACGCGGCCGTCGACCTCCTTGTCGCGCAGCGTCTTGTCGGCGCCGAAGCGCAGCGTGAAGGCCAGGCTTTTGTGGCCTTGGGGCACGCCCGTGCCGTGGTACACGTCGAACAGCCGCGCGTCCTGCAGCAGCGGCGCGCCCGACTGGCGGATGGTGTCGAGAAGCGGACCGGCCGCCTGCGCCTGGGGCACAACCAGGGCCAGGTCGCGCTCGACGGTCGGGAAGCGCGAGATGGGGTGGTAAGCCGTCACGCCGTCGCGGCTGGCGAGCGACGCGAGCGCGTCCCAGTCGAGCTCGGCGACGAACAACTCGGACTGCAGGTCCGCCTGGTCCGCGACGCCGTCCGCCAGGCGCCCGAGGCTGCCCAGGCGCGTGCCGCCCGACGACAGGTCGAGGGCGTAGGCGGTCAGGCCGTCCGGCGCCGGTCGCGGCGTCTCGGCGACGTCGGGGATGCCCAGGTCGGCGAGCACGTCCAGGACCACGCCCTTGAGGTCGTAGACGTCGGTCGGCCGGGCGTCGGCGTCCCAGGCGGCGCGGTGCGCCGGCCCGCTCATGCTCAGCACCAGCGACGTGTGCTCGTGGTAGCCCTCGACCAGGTCGCTCGCCGCGACCGAGCGGCGGTAGACGTGGCCGGCCTCGAACAGCCGCAGCGCGCCGGCCCCGCGCGCCTGGTTGTAGCTCGCCACGGTCACGAGCCCGGTCAGCAGCGACGGCCGCAGCGCCGACATCTCCTGAGAGATCGGGTTGAGCGTTTCGACCGGCTCGCCGCCGATTCCGGTCCACGCCGCATCCGCGAAGGCCTGGGCGGTTGGGGCGGGGACGAGCGAGTTGGTGTACACCTCGCGGAATCCCAGCGCGGCCAGGCGCTGGCGCACGCGGCCGAGCAGCCGGGCCGATGGCGTGTCGCCGGCCGGCGCCAAGGGCACGGCGGTCGCCGCGGGCGTGGGCAGGCGGTCGTAGCCCCACAGCCGGGCGACCTCCTCGATCACGTCGATCTCGCGCGTGACGTCGGGGCGGAAGGGCGGGACGGTGACGGCCAGGCCCGCCTCGGCGGCCTCGCCGACCGCCGCCGCCGCCGAGCCTAGCAGCGCCGCTTGGGCGAACGCCTCCAGCGTCGAGCCGCGGTCGCCGGTGACCTCGAACCCGATGGCGGTCAGCAGACGCACGATCTCGTCGCGCGGCACGTCCATGCCCAGCACGCGCGCGACGCGCTCGGGGCGCAGCGTCACCGTGCGCGGTGTGTACGGCACCGCGACTTGGTCCACCAGGCCCGCTTGGACCGTCCCGCCGGCCACCTCGGCCAGCAGCGCCGCCGCGCGCGCCGCCGCCCAGGGCTGGCGCGTCGGGTCGACGCCGCGCTCGAAGCGGTAGCTGGCGTCGGTCTGCAAACTCAGCGCCTTCGACGCCCGGCGAATCCGCGCCGGATCAAAAAACGCGCTCTCGATGAGCACGTCGGTCGTGGCGTCGGAGACCTCGGAGTTGGCGCCGCCCATCACGCCCGCGACCGCGACCGGCCGCTGGCCGTCGCAGATCAGGAGTGTGCCCTCGGGGAGTTTGCGCTCCAGGTCATCGAGCGTTGTCACGGTCTCGCCGGGACGGCTGCCGCGCACGACAACCGTGGCGTCCGCCAGCGTCGCGAGGTCGAAGGCGTGCAACGGCTGGCCGATCTCGTGCAGCACGTAGTTGGTCACGTCCACGACGTTGTTGATCGCGCGCACGCCAATCGCTTCCAACCTCTCGCGCAGCCAGTCCGGCGACGGCCCGACGGTCACGCCGCGCACCACGACGGCCGCGTAGCGCGCGCAGCCGTCGTCCTCGATCCGGATGGTCACGGCGTCGGCCGTCGCGCCGCCGGCCTCGGGCACGTCCACCTCGGGGAGTGTGAGCGCGGTGTCGGTGAGCGCCGCCAGGTCGCGCGCCACGCCGACGTGGCTGGTCGCGTCGGGCCGGTTGGGCGTGATGGCGATGTCGAGGACCGTGTCGCCGGGCAGGTCGCCGCGAGGGCTCAGGTAGTCGGCGAGTGGGACGCCGACGGGCGCCGCCTCGTCCAACACCAAGATGCCGTCGTGGCCGGTGCCCAGGCCGAGCTCGTCTTGGGCGCAGATCATGCCGAACGACACCTGGCCCCGGATCTTGCCTTTTTTGATGGTGACCGGCTCCAGGCCCGAGCCGTCGCGCGCCGGCAGCATCAGCGTGGTGCCGACCGTCGCGACGGGCACGCGCTGCCCGGCGGCCACGTTCGGCGCGCCGCACACGATCTGGACCGGCTCCGCGTCGTCGCCGAGGCGGACGGAGCAGACGCGCAGGCGGTCGGCGTCGGGGTGCGGCTGCACATCCAAAACGGCGCCGACGACCACGCCGTCCAGGCTCGGGCCGGTGGCGACGGCCTGTTCGACTTCCAGGCCCGACATGGTCAGGCGCTCCGAGACCTGGTCGGGCGTGAGCCCGTGCGCGACGTAGTCGGAGAGCCAGCGGAGGGAGACGTTCATCGGGGGGGCGGGCTAGAACTGGCGCAGGAAGCGGACGTCGTTTTCGTAGAGCAGGCGGATGTCGTCGATGCCGTGGCGCAGCATCGCCATCCGCTCGACGCCCATGCCGAACGCGAAGCCGGTGTAGCGCTCCGGGTCTACGCCGACGTTGGCGAGCACCGCCGGGTCGACCATGCCCGATCCCAGGATCTCCATCCAGCGGCCGCCGCCGGGGAGCGCGTCGTCGGCCCACCACACGTCGACCTCGGCCGAGGGCTCGGTAAAGGGGAAGAAGCTGGGGCGGAACCGCATCCGCGCTTGGCGCGCCGGCCCGTCGCTCGACCCGAAGAACGACTTCGCGAACGCCGTCAGCAGCGCCTTGAGATCCGCGAACGACACGCCCTCATCGACCACCAGACCTTCGACCTGATGAAAGAGACAGTAGCTCTTGTACGAGATCGCCTCGTTGCGGAACACGCGGCCCGGCGCGATCACGCGGACCGGCGGCGGCTGGGCCTCCAGCGTCCGGATCTGGACCGGCGAGGTGTGCGTGCGCAGCAGCACGCCGCGGCCGTCGGGCGGCGGCGGCTCCAGGAAGAACGTGTCCTGCATGTCCCGCGCCGGGTGGTCGGGCGGGAAGTTGAGCGCCGAGAAGTTGTGCCAGTCGTCCTCGATCTCGGGGCCCCGGGCCACGGCGAAGCCGAACGACCGGAAGATGTCCTGGATGTCGGCCAGCGTCTGCGTCAGCACGTGCAAGCTGCCGCGCTCCCCGCGCCCGGGGAGGCGGCCGGGCAGCGTCAGGTCGAGGTCGGTCGCGCCCGCCTCGGTAGAAGTGGCGAGGGTGCCGAGCGCGCCGTCGAGGCGGGCCTGGGCGGCGCCCTTGAGGGCGTTGAGGCGCTGGCCCAGGTCGCGGCGCTGCTCGGGCGGCGCGGTGCCCAAGAGCGAGAACAGGTCGGTGATCGCGCCCGACTTGCGCCCCAGGAAGCGCACGCGGAAGGCCTCCGCGGCGTCGGCGTCGGCGAGCGGGGCGTCGTCGATCTCGGCCTGGACGGCGGCGATCTGGGCGTCGAGGGACATGGGCAAGCAGGGTGGGGGAGGGGCGAGCGCGGGGCCGTGCGCCCGCCGGCCTCTACAAACCAAAACTCCCGCCAGGCCGGGGCCAGACGGGAGTCACGTGGTCGGGCAACTCGGCGCTAGGCCGCGAGCTCGACCACGGCGGTAAACGCGGCCTTGTCGTGGACCGCGAGATCGGCCAGGACCTTGCGGTTGAGCGGGACGCCGGCCTTGGACAGGCCGGAGATCAGGCGCGAGTAGGTGGTCCCGTTCTGACGGGCGGCGGCGTTGATGCGGGCGATCCAGAGCCGGCGGAACTGGCGCTTGCGGGCGCGCCGGTCTCGGTAGGCATACTGCATCCCCTTCTCAACGGAGTGCTTGGCAACGGTGTAGACGTTGCTACGGCGTCCCCAGTAGCCTTTCGCTTGCGCAAGAACCTTGCGGCGACGGCGACGGGAAGCCACGAGATTTCGTGCTCGGGGCATTTGGGTCCGTGGGTAAGTGGGTGGAAAAAACCTGCAGGTGCAGGAGGGTCAGCCTAGCAGCTGATGAGCCGCTTGACGCGAGCTTCGTCCTGCTTCGAGACCAGGGTGGCCTCGCGCAGGTCGCGCTTGCGCTTGGGCGACTTCTTGGTCAGGATGTGGCTGGCGAACGCCTTCTTGCGCTTCACGCGACCGGTCCCGGTCAGCTTGAAGCGCTTTTTGGCGCCGCTGTTCGACTTCATCTTCGGCATCTGTCTCTAGGGCCGGTGATCGCTGCCTGCCGCGGACGTGCGGCGGGCAGAAGAAGGCGGAAGCTAGAGGCCGGCGCCGGCGGGCACCACCGCGCGCCGTGCTCTTCGCACAGTGTTCGGGCGGGCCGGGCCCGCTCGCCCGGCGTCGCGAGCGCCCCGCTTGCCGTCGCCGCGCCGGCGCCGCGACAGCCCCGCGGTGCCCGCCTCGGTGCCCGCCTTGGTAGTCACGAGGGCCCGAGCGCGTCTGGAGGCGTGCGCGGCCACTCGGCCTCGGCTCCGCAGCCAACCGGCGGCCGGCGCGGACGCGCGACCAGGCCGGGCGTGTCACCGAGGCGGGCGCTGGCGAGGTCGGCACAGGCGGCCCGGCCGGCCGGTGGCCCGGGCCCCATGTGGAACCACTTACACGGAACGTGTACCTTCATCGACCCTCCACGCGCTTGCCCATGCCCGACTTTACGCTGACGACCCTCGACATCTCGGCTGTCGTCATCTACGCTCTGCTGATCTTCGGGATCGGGATCTACTTCTCGCGCCAGACCGAAGACGGCGAGGACTACTTCCTGGCGGGCCGCTCGCTGAGCTGGGGCCTGATCGGCATCAGCCTGCTGGCCTCCAACCTGTCGTCGAGCTCGATGATCGGGATGGCGGGCGAGGCGTACGGCGGCATCGGGCTGGCCGTGTTCAACTACGAGTGGATGGCGGCCATGGTGCTGGTCGTGTTCGTGCTCTTCTTCCTGCCGTTCTACATCAAGACGGGCATCTACACGATGCCGGAGTTTCTGGAGAAGCGGTTCGACGGGCGCAGCCGGGTCTACTTCTCGGCGGTCTCCATCTTTCTGTCGGTCGTCGTGGACACGGCGGCGGCGCTGTTCGCCGGCGCGCTCGTGGTCCAGCTGGTCTACCCGGACTTTCCGATGTGGATCACGATGGCGATCCTGGCGCTGATCGCCGGCGCGTACACGATCGCGGGCGGGCTCAAGGCGGTCGTCTACACGGACGCCATCCAGGGCACGCTGCTCTTGATCGGCGCGGGCGCGGTCTCGATCATGGCCTGGAACGCCGTCGGCGGGTGGGACGCGGTGACGGCGGTGACGCCGCCCGAGAAGCTGTCGCTGATCCAGCCCATCGACGTGGAGGGCGGGATGCCCTGGCCCGGCCTCATCACGGGCGTCTTTCTGCTGGGCTTCTACTTCTGGACCACCAACCAGTTCATGGTCCAGCGCGTGCTGGGCGCCAAAAACCTAGACCACGGCCGCTGGGGCGCCTTGTTCGGAGGCCTGCTCAAGCTGCCGATCATCTTTCTGATGGTCCTCCCGGGCACGTTCGCCCGCGTGCTCTACCCCAACCTGGAGCGCGCCGACCAGGTCTTCCCGACGCTGCTCTTCGACCTGCTGCCCGACGGCTTCCGCGCGCTCGTGCTGACGGCCATGCTGGCCGCCATCATGTCGAGCGTGGACTCGACGCTCAACGCGGCCTCGACGCTGGTGTCGATGGACTTCGTCAAGCGCAAGAACCCGGACATCTCGGCCAAGGCGATCGTCCGCGTCGGGCGGATCGTGACGTTCCTGTGCATGGTGTTCGCCATCGCCTGGAGCCCGGTCATCATCGGCTTCGACACGCTGTGGAGCTACCTCCAGACGACGCTGGCCTACGTCGCGCCGCCGGCGCTGGCGCTGTTCATCCTGGGCGTCTTTTGGAAGCGGGCGAACGCGACGGGCGCGATCACGGGCATGGCCGCCGGCCACCTGACGGCGGTCCTGTTCCTGATCTTCGGCCCCATCTGGACGGCCCAGAACGGCGAGCCGCTGCTGCCCATCTTCGGCGTCAACTTCCTTTACCTCGCGCCCATCCTGCTGGTGGTGTCCATGATCGTGATGGTGATCGTGAGCCTGCAGGGCGCCGCGCCGGACCCGGAGAAAACGGCCGACACGACCTGGACGCCGGCCTTCTTCCGCGCCGAGAGCGCCGAGCTCCGCAACGTGGCGTGGTGGAAGAACTACCGCATCCAGTCGGCCATCCTGGTGACGCTGACGGCGATCCTGGTCGGGTTCTTCTGGTAGCTGGCCGCCTCCGCCTCGGCGCCGAGGCGGGGGGAGTGGCGCGCTCGCAGGGAGTGGCGCGCTCGCAGGGAGTGGCGCGCTCGCAACCCTGCTCGCCGCTCGCCGTTGGCGCGGCGTGACCTACCTCGAATTCCACCTCGCGTTCACGCTGCCGCCCCTCCTGGTGCTGGCCCTGCTCCAGGGGCGGACGCGCCAGCCGTGGTGGCCGCTGGGCCTGCTCGTCGTCATCGCGTTCGTGTACACGACGCCCTGGGACAACTATCTGGTCGCGCGTTCGGTGTGGAGCTACCCGCCCGGCCGCGTGCTCGCCACGATCGGCTGGGTGCCCATCGAGGAGTACGCCTTTTTCGTGATCCAGACGGTCTTGGCCGGCTTGTGGCTGCGGCTGTTCCAGGCGCGCTGGCCCACGGTCCCAGCGCCGCCGCACGGCATCACGCACCGCGTCGCCGGCGTCGCCTTTTTCGGCGCGCTCACGCTGGCGGGTGTGGCGATGATCGTGGCCAGCGGCCACTGGCTCTACCTCGGTCTGGTCCTGGCCTGGGCGTGCCCCGTCCTGGCCATGATGTGGGGGATCGGCGGGCATCTGATCTGGGCACGGCGGCGGCTCGTCGCCGTGACCCTCGTCCCGCTGTCGCTCTACCTCTGGTTCGCCGACTGGTTCGCCATCACCCAGGCCGGCATCTGGACCATCACGGACGCCACGCGGACGGGCTGGGAAATCGCCGAGCTACCGGTCGAGGAGGCGCTGTTCTTCGTGGTCACCAACCTGCTGGTCTCCCAAGGCTTGGTGCTCCTGGAAACGAACCCGCTCCTGGCGGACCGCCGGGTGCCGGCGTGACGATGCCGATGGCGTGGCCGCGCGCCGGGCTGGCGCTGGCCTGGGGCGGAGTCGCCGGGTCGTTGCTGCTGGCGCCCGTGCTGGCGGAGGCGCCGCTTCGCGTGCTCGTCCTGCCCTGGATGCTGAGTGCCGTCGTGCTGGGCCTGCCGCACGGCGCCGTCGACCCCGTCGTGCCGTTTCGGATGCGCGGCGAGCGCCTGCGATTCGCGCCGGTCGCCGCGTTCAGCCTGGCCTACCTCGGCGTCAGCGCGGCCGTGCTGGCGCTGTGGTGGCTGGCACCGACGGCGGCGGCGCTCGGCTTTCTCGTCCTGACCTGGCTGCACTGGGGCCAGGGCGACGTCTACGCCCTGCGCGCGCTGGGCTGGGACGCGCACCTGGGGACGCTGGGCAGTCGGGCGCTGGCCCTCGCCGTGCGCGGCGCGTTGCCGATGGCCGTCCCGCTCGTCGCGTTCCCCCAAACGTATGCCGAGGTGGTCGGGGCGATGGCGGCGGTCGTGACGCCCGAGCACGCCGTCCAGGCCCAGGCCGCGATCCTGACCCTTCCGCGCGGCGCGCTGGCGGCGGCCTTGCTGGGCCTGTTTGCGGCCTACGCCATCGGCGGAGCCCTTCGCGCGCGCCGCGAGCCAGGTGCGTGGCGGACGCTGGGGCTGGACCTGGCCGAGGTCGCCGGGCTGGCGGTGTTCTTTGCGCTCGTCCCGCCGCTCTGGAGCGTCGGCGTGTACTTCTGCCTGTGGCACGCGGCGCGGCACCTGGCCCGGCTGGCGCCGCTCGTCGCCGACGGCTCGGCGTGGCGGCTGGCCGGGCTGGCGGTTCCGGCGACGGTCGGCGCCCTCGTGCTGATCGGCGCGCTCGCGGTCCGGACGGTGGGCATGGGGCAGCCGGTCGCCGGCGTGGGCGTCTACCTGGTGGGCATCGCGGCGCTGACCGTGCCCCACGTGCTGGTGGTAGCCTGGATGGACTTCCGCCAGCACCTGTGGACCGCACCATGACGCCGCTCGACCTGCTCCGCCAGTCGCTCACGCCGGCGGGCTTTCTCGCCTCGCCGACCGACGCCACCAACTACCGCCGCGTCTGGGCGCGCGACGGCGTGATCTGCGGGCTGGCCGGCTTGGCGTCGGGCGACGACACGCTGGCCGGCGGCCTGCGCCAGACGGTCGAGACCCTTTTTGCCCACGTCGGCCCTCAGGGCCAGGTGCCGTCGAACGTCTCCGCCGACGGCGCGGTCAGCTACGGCGGGCTGGCCGGCCGCGTCGACGCCGGGCCGTGGGCCATCCTGGGCGCGGCGGCCTGGGCGCGAGCCTCGGGCGATCCGGCGTTCGTGGCGCGGCTGGCGGCGCCCATCGCGGGCGCGCTTCGGCTGCTCGACGCCTGGGAGTTCAACGCGCGCGGGCTGGTCTACGTCCCTCAGTCCGGCGACTGGGCCGACGAGTACGACTTGCACGGCTACCTGCTCTACGACCAGGTGCTGCGCCTGCTGGCCCTGCGCGCGGTCGCGCCGTTCGCGCCCTCGCCCGCCTCGGTGACCGCCCAGGCCGACCGGCTGCACGCGCTCATCGAGGCCACGTTCTGGCCGTCGCCCGACGCCGACGCGGACGCCGCCTACCACCCCCAGGCCTTCCGCACGGCCCTCGACGACAAGCCCGAGCCGTTCCCGTTCGCCGCACTCGCGCCGGGCGGCTATGCGCGCCGGTTCGACGCCTTGGGCTCGGCGCTGGCCATCCTGGCCGGTCTGTGGCCCGACCGCCGCGACGCGCTCCTGGACCACGGCCTGGCGCTCGCCGCCGAGACCGCGCCCGCCCTCGTCCCCGCCTTCGCGCCGGTCATCCGAGAGGGCGACGACGGGTGGAACGCGCTGCGCGGAAACGTCCGCGACCACTTCTCGAACCGGCCCGGCCACTACCACAACGGAGGCTGCTGGCCGATGGTCAACGGCTGGTGGGTCGCCGCGCTCGCGTTCGCAGATCGCACGGACGATGCGCGCGCGCTCCTGGACCGCCTCGACGCCGCCAACGCCGACGTTTTTCCCGAGTACCTCGACGCCGAACACGGCGAGCGCCTGGGCACGACGCCCTTGGCTTGGAGCGCCGCCGGCGCCGTCTTGGGCCGCGCCGCGCTCGGCGTGGCGCTCGATTGGTGGAGCGCGCCGGCCCCGCCCGCCTCGGCGCCGAGGCCGGAGGAGCCGGCGCCAGCGGTCGTGGTCGCCGGCGAGGTGCTGGTCGACTTGATCACGACCGAGCCCGTCGACGACCTGGGCGCCGCGGCGACGTTCGAGCGCCACGCCGGCGGCAGCCCGGCGAATCTTGCCACCAACCTGGCCCGGCTGGGCGTGCCGGTCGCGCTCGTGGCGTCGGTTGGCGACGACAGCCTGGGGCGGTTCTTGCAGCGCGAGGTGGCGCGCGTCGGCGTCCAGGCCCGGCTGGCGGCGCGCGACGACCGCCCGACGAGCGTCGTGACCGTCGCCCGGTCGGCCGGCACGCCCGACTTCGCGGTCTACCGGATGGCCGACCGCGACCTGCGCCCGGACCAACTCCCCGACCATCTGCTGTCGCGTGCCCGGCTGTTCCACACGTCGGGCTTTGCGCTGAGCCGGGAGCCGTCGCGCGGCACGCTGCTGGCCGCCGCCGCTCGGGCCCGAGACCTGGGCCTGGCCGTGTCCATCGACATCAACTTTGCGCCCCGGACGGCGACGCGGCGCGCCGAGCAGCAGGACGCCGCCCGGCGCTACCTCGCGCTCGGGCCCCTCGTCAAGTGCAGCCAGGACGACCTGGCCCGGCTGTGGGGCCACACCGCCGACGACACCGCCGAGGCGGACCGGCTCCGCAGCCTGGGCGCGTCGGTCGTCTGCCTGACGCGCGGCGCCGACGGCGCGCTCGTGGTCTGGGACGGCGGCTCGGCCGAGGTGCCCGCCCAACCCGTCGACGCCGTCGACGCGACCGGCGCCGGCGACGCCTTCTGGTCCGGCTTCCTGGCCGCCTGGCTGGCCGGGCAGGCGCCGCCCGACTGCGCGCGCGCCGGCAGCCGCATGGCCGCGCTCAAGCTGGCGCGCGTCGGGCCTCTCCCGGACCGCGTCGACGCCCAGGCCGTGCTCGGCGCGTGACGGCTGTCGCCGGCCGGCGACGGTCTCGGCGGTGCGACCTTGCGCCATGACCGAGCCCTCCGCCCCCACGCCGGCCGAAGCCTTGAGCGTGTTCGACATGCTGAAGATCGGCGTCGGGCCGTCGTCGTCGCACACACTCGGCCCGTGGCGGGCGGTCCAGCGCTGGCTGGGCGAGACCGCCCACCTCGGCGACCGTGTCGAGGCGGTCGAGGTGCACCTGTACGGGTCGCTCGCGCTGACCGGCCGCGGGCACTGCACCGACCAGGCGGTGATGCTGGCGCTGCTGGGCCACGACCCGGTCACGGTCGACGTGGACCAGATTCCGGCGTTTGTCGCGGCCCTCGCCGCCCGCCGGGCGGTCGAGATGGGGGGGAGGGAGGTGCGGTTCGATCCGGCGACCGACATCGTCTTCCACCCGTCCGAGCGGCTGCCGGGCCACGCCAACGGCATGACGTGCGTCGCCGTCACGCGCGGCGCCCGCCACGCGTCGACGTACTACTCGGTCGGCGGCGGCTTTGTGGTGGCCGAGGGAGACGCCGTCGCGCAGTCCGGGCAGATCCGCTTGCCGCACCCGGCCCAGGTCCCGGCCGAGATGCTGGCCCACTGCGCCGACTGCCGCATCGCCGACGTCGTCTGGCGCAACGAGCGCGCCTGGCGCACCGACGACGAGATCCGCGACCGGATGCGCGCCATCTGGGAGGTGATGAAGCGGGGCGTCTGGCGCGGCTGCCACACCGACGGCGTCCTGCCGGGCGGGCTCGAGGTCGAGCGCCGCGCCGCGCCCATCGCGCGCCGCCTGCTGCCCGAAGGGGAGGACTTGGCCCCCGACGACTGGATCGCCGCGATCCGGGCTCGGCCGTATCGGTTTCCCCACGTGCTGCAGTGGGTGAGCGCGTTCGCTCTGGCGGTCAACGAGGAGAACGCCAACCTGGGCCGCGTGGTGACCGCGCCCACGAACGGCGCTGCGGGCGTCATCCCCGCCGTGCTGATGTACCACATCTGCTTTTCGGAAGAGCCCGTCACCGAGGCGGGCATCCTGGACTTTCTGATGGTCGCCGGCGAGGTCGGGACGTTCTTCAAAAAGGGCGCCACGATCTCGGCCGCGATGGGCGGCTGCCAGGCCGAGGTCGGCGTGTCGAGCGCCATGGCCGCCGCGGCACTCGCGGAGGCCCAGGGCGGCACGCCGGCCCAGGCGTTCCAGGCCGCCGAGATCGCGATGGAGCACCATCTCGGGATGACGTGCGACCCGGTCGGCGGGCTGGTTCAGATCCCGTGCATCGAGCGCAACACCATGGGCGCCGTCAAGGCCATCAACGCCGCCGAGCTGGCGCTCGCCGGGGCGCCCGAGCGCGCCAAGGTGTCTTTGGATGCCGTCATCCGCACGCTGCGCGAGACCGCCGAGGCGATGTCGGACAAGTTCAAGGAGACCAGCCAGGGCGGCCTGGCGACGAACGTGTCAGTCCGCTTTACCGAGTGCTGACCGCAAAGCGACGGCGCAGCGACCCCGCCCGCCTCGGTGGGCCGGTGGGGAGACCGAGGCGGGCGGACACGAACGCGCCCCGCCAGCCTGGGGCCAGCGGGGCGCGTCGAGCGGTCGGTCGAGGCTAGACGCCTGCGGCTGCCTTGAGGTCGTCCGTCAGGTCCACGCGCTCCCAGGGAAACTCGTCGCGGCCGAAGTGGCCGTAGGCCGCCGTGTCGCGGTACCTCGGGCGGTCGCCGTCGGCCGAGATCAGGCCAAAGCGCTCGATGATGGCGCGCGGGCGCAGGTCCACGACCTCGGTCACGATCTCGGCCAGCCGGGCGTCGGTCAGGCCATGCTGTGCTGTGCCATTCGTCTCGACGCGGATCGAGACCGGGTCGGCGACGCCGATGGCGTAGGCTACTTGGACGAGCGCTTCGTCGGCCAGCCCGGCCGCGACCAGGTTTTTGGCCACGTGGCGCGTGGCGTAGGCCGCCGAGCGGTCCACCTTGGACGGGTCCTTGCCCGAGAACGCGCCGCCGCCGTGCGCGCCCTTGCCGCCATAGGTGTCGACGATGATCTTGCGGCCGGTCAGCCCGGTGTCGCCGTGCGGGCCGCCGATCACGAACGTGCCCGTCGGGTTGACGTGCAGAATCAGGTCCTCGTCCACCAAGTCGGCGGGGAGCACGGACGGCAGGATGTGCTCGCGCACGTCGGCCTTGATCTGGGCCAGCGACGCCGCGTCGTCGTCCGGGTCGATCTCGTCGTGCTGGGTCGAGATCACGACCGTGTGGACGCGGTGGGGCGTGCGGTCGTCGTCGGCGTACTCGATCGTGACCTGGCTTTTGGCGTCGGGGCGGAGATACGTCATCACCTCGCCCGCCTTGCGCACTTGGGCGAGTCGCTGGACCAGGCGGTGCGACAGCATCAGCGCCAGCGGCATCAGCGTCTCCGGGTCCTCGCGCGTGGCGTAGCCGAACATCATGCCCTGGTCGCCGGCGCCTTGCTCGTGGTGCAGCCCGCCGCCGTCGTTGACCCCCTGGGCGATGTCGGCCGACTGCTCGTGGATCGAGACCAGCACGCCGCAACTGCGCGCGTCGAACTGCAGCAGCGGGTCGGTGTAGCCGATCTCCTCGATGGTCGTGCGGACGATCTCCTGGACGTCGACGTAGGTGTCGCTCGTGACCTCGCCCGAGACCACCACCAACCCCGTCGTGCACAGCGTCTCGATGGCGCAGCGGCTGGCCGGGTCGCCGGTCAGAAAGGCGTCCAGCAGGGCGTCGGAGATTTGGTCGGAGACCTTGTCCGGGTGGCCTTCGGAGACGGACTCGGACGTGAAGAGCGTGGGCATCGGCGGGCGTGCGTAGGAGAGAGAAAGGCAAACTAGACGGCTGGCCCCGGGCCCGCTTGCCCGCCCGCGCCGTCTTTACGCGAATCTGTGCCGGTGCGCGCGCGTAGGCAGCGTCTCTTTTCGCACGCGTTGCCTCCCGTACAGCGACCGGCGTAGTTTGCCGGACCCTCTTTACCAGCCCGACCCCAACCCCATGGCCGCCGAGACCACCGAACAGCGCATCAAGGAAATCATCGTCGAGAAGCTTGGCGTCGACATGGCCGACATTGAGCGCACCTCGTCGTTCACCAACGACCTGGGCGCCGACTCCCTGGACACCGTCGAGCTCATCATGGAGTTCGAGAAGGAGTTCGACATGACCATCCCCGACGAGGACGCCGAGCAGATCGGCACCGTCGGCGACGCCGTCGACTACGTTGAGGGCAAAAAGGCGGCCTAAGCCGTTGTCTGCGGCGGCGCGTCTTGCGCGTGCTGCTCGACCACGCCGGCGGGGCGCCTAGCGCTTCCGCCGGCTTCTGTATCCGCCACGTCCGCCGTTTCGTATGTCGTTCTCCGACCGCCGCGTCGTCGTCACGGGCTTGGGAGCCCTGACGCCCATCGGCAAGACCGTCCCCGAGTTTTGGGCCGCCATGATGGCGGGCGAGAGCGGGGCCGCCCCAATCACCCATTTCGACGCGAGCGACTACCCGACTACGTTCGCGTGCGAGATCAAGGACTTTGACGCGGCCGACTACCTCGACCGTAAGGAAGCCCGCCGCCTGGACCCGTTCGCCCAGTTCGCCATCGTCGCCGCCGACGAGGCGCTCGCCGACGCCGGGCTCGACCCGTCGGCGATGACCGAGGAGGAGCGGACGAACGTGGGCGTGATCGTGGGCTCGGGCATCGGCGGGATGAAGCTGTTCCAGGACCAGGTCGTGGAGTACGCCGCGCACGGCCCGCGCCGGCTCAGCCCGTTCTTCGTGCCGATGATGATCATCGACATGGCGCCGGGCCTGATCTCGATGCGCCACGGCCTGCACGGGCCCAACTACGCCACGGTCTCGGCGTGCGCGACGTCCAACAATGCCATCGGCGACGCCTGGATGGTGATCAAGGCCGGCCTGGCGGACGTCATGATCGCCGGCGGCACTGACGCCTCGATCACCGAGGTGGGCCTGGGCGGCTTCGGCAACATGAAGGCCCTGTCGACCCAGAACGACGCGCCGCAGTCCGCCAGCCGCCCGTTCGACGCCGGCCGCGACGGGTTCGTGATGGGCGAGGGCGCCGGCGCGCTCGTGCTGGAGGACTACGACCACGCGGTCGCCCGGGGCGCCCGGATCTACGCCGAGGTGGCCGGCTTGGGCATGTCGGCCGACGCCCACCACATCTCGGCGCCGCACCCCGAGGGGCTGGGCGCGCGCCTGGCGATGAAGCAGGCGCTCAAGACGGCCGGGCTCCGGCCCGACGACGTGGACTACCTCAACATGCACGGCACGTCCACGCCGCTCGGTGACGTGGCCGAGACGACGGCCATCAAGGCGGTCTTCGGCGAGCACGCCTACGACATGAACCTGTCGTCCACGAAGTCCATGACGGGGCACCTGCTGGGCGCCGCGGGCGCGGTCGAGGCGATCGCCTCGATCCTGGCGATCACCGAGGGCACGGTCCCGCCGACCATCAACTTCGAGACGCCCGACCCGGCCTGCGACCTCAACTACACCTTCAACGAGCCCCAGACGCGGGACGTCACCGTGGCGCTGTCGAACGCGTTCGGATTCGGCGGGCACAACACCTGCGTCGTGTTCAAAAAGGTGACTGACGCCGGATAGGCTGCCCGGCTTGGCGAGTAGTCCATCTGCACCAGGCCGGCGGCGCGCGCGACCCGTAGGCTCGGGCGTGCCCGCTGTCTCGCCCCGCCTCGGTCTCGCCGTCGCCGCGCTCGCGGTGGGCCTGAGCGCGTGCGCGGGCCCGCGGCCGAGCATGGACCGAGAGCTGGTGGTCCTGGTCCACGGCATGGGGCGGACGGCGCTGTCGATGGCGCCGATGGAGGTCGCGATGCGGCGCGCGGGCTACCGCGTGCTCAACGTCGGCTACAGCAGCCAGCGGCCGAGCGTGGCCGAGATCGGGCAGCACCTCGCAGACGCCGTCGGCGCCGAGCTGGAGCGCGCGCCGGCGCCACGCGTCCACGTCGTCGGTCACAGCCTGGGCACGGTCGCCACGCGCTGGATGCTGACGCACGACCCGCCGGACGTGCCCGGCCGGGTGGTCATGCTGGCGCCGCCCAACCAGGGCTCGCACTCGGCGGACCGGTGGGCGCGCTGGCTCGGCTGGGCGCTGCCCCCGATCCGCGAGCTCGGCACGGCCGGTGGGCCGGCCGTCGAGCTGGGCGTGCCCGACGGCACCGAGGTGGCCGTGATCGCCGGCGACCGCGACGGTAAGGTCTGGGTCGAGGAGACGTGCCTCGACGGCGCCGAGCACGTCGTCGTGCCGTCGCGCCACACGTTCATCATGATGCGGCCCCGCGTGATCGCGCTGGTGCGGACGTTTCTGGCGACCGGTGACCTGCCCGGCGCAGGTGACGCCTGTGCCGACGTGGCGCTGACGCCCGGCCAGCCGGTGCCCGCACACTCCTAAGCCCGGCGCCCAGGGCCGCCTCGGTGGCGATGTCGAGGCCGTCGTGCCTAGTGGTCGTCGCCGGTCTCGGCGCGCCACAGCACCTCGATCACGTGGTCGACGCCGCGCTTGAGGTGGCGGCGATAGGTGCTAAACGGCACGTCAAGGTCCTCGGAGGCCTGAGCCTGGGTCGGGGCCGGGTGGAGGTAGGTCCGGTCGAGAGCCTGGAAGTAGGGCCGCTCGCGCGGCGACAGGTCGAGTTGCGCCGCCGCTTCCGTCACCAGCGCCTGCAACGCCTGGACCGGCTCGCCGCCGCGCTCGCGCACCAGCCGGGCGCTCAGGAGCGGGCTCCCAGCCAGGCGGTGCGGCCTCGAGTAGGTCTTGAGCACGTCGCGGACGGCCTCGGCGAAGGCGTCCTCGCTCAAGACCACCAGCGTCTGGGCCGGGTCGGGCCGGGCCGGCGCCTCGGCCGAGGGCGTCCGGTCGACCAAGCCGTCGAGCCAGGCATCGGGCGGCACGGCGCGCCAGTCCTTGGTGAACGCCGCCGGGCCGCCCGCCGCCTCGGCGCCGGGCTGGCGGTACAGGCCGGCAAAGCGGAGCGCGATGTCCCACAGGTCGGGTTCGGTGGTGAGCAGCGCTGAGACGGCGAGGCTTTCGGTCGAGAGGTAGTGCTCGACGGTCCGGGCAAAGACCAGGCTCTGGACCACCGAGACGGCTTGGCCCTGGTCGGCGTCGAGCCACGAGCGGAAGAGGAGTCCCCGCTCGCCGGGCCGCAGCGTCGCGCCCAGCGCCTGCCAGGCGGCCCGGGCCACCGGATCGAACGCCACGTCGCTCGCCGACACCTCCGACAGGTCCAGCGTCAGCAGGAAGCCGGCGACGGCCGGGCCGGCGTAAAACACCTCGACGGCGCCGGGCCGGCGCTCGAGCCAGCCGGCGACCGCCTCGGCCTCGGCCTCGCCCTGGTGGCGCGCGACCAGGGCCCGGACGGCCTGGCGGTCGCCGTCGCGCAGCCCCCCGGAGCCCGATACCTGGGCCGAGGCGCGGGCCTGCTGTAGGCGCCGCAGCAGCGGCTCCACGACCGCGTTGTGGCGGTACAGATCGACGTACTCCGCCAGCGCGAGGTACCGCTGCGCGTCGGTGCCGGCCGCGCGCAGGCGGTCGCTGAACACGCGCCGCGCCCGTCGGTGGAAAGCGTCGTGGTGCGCGGGGTGGCGCCAGCGCAGGTCGGCCTCGACGGTCTCCCGCACGACCTCGTGCAGCCGCAGCCCGCCCGGCTCGGTCTGGGTGAAGGCCAGGCCCCGGAGCCAGTCGAACAGCCCGTCGGCGTCGGCGTCCGGGCCGAGCAGCGCGGCCAGCAGCGGCACCGTCACCGAGCGCACGACCGAGGCGGCCTCCAGCGCCGCCCGGTGCGCCGGAGTCGGGACCGAGGCCACGAAGCGCGCCAGCAGGTCGCCCACCAAATCGGGCGCCGCGGCCGGGTCGAAGCCGGACAGACCGGACTCTGCGCTACGCTGGTGGACCCAGGCGGCCACGAGCGCCAGCGCGAGCGGGTGGCCGTGCGTGAACGCGAGCACGTCACCGACGGACGCCTCGGGCACGCCCTGCGCGGCGAGGTACTGGCGCGACTCGCGGTCGGACAGGTTGCGGAGCGGCAGCATGGCCGTCGTGCCCCAGGTGCGCCATTCGTGGTGAGGGCGGTGGCGCCCGGCGATCACCACCAGGTCGGAGGCGGGCAGGCCGGGCACGTACGTGCGGCGGATCCAGTCGTCGAGCGCGGCGAGCCGCTCGTAGGTGTCGACCAGCAGCACCCGGCGCCGGGCGCTCGGCGAGGCGCCCGCCAGCGCGCGCTCGGCCGCCAGCGCGAACGCGTCGGGCAGCGCGTCCACGTCGCGCCCGTCGACGCGCGCCACGGCTGCGCCGGCGGCGTCCGCGAGGCCGGCCATCTCGTCCAGCAGCGACGTTTTCCCGATCCCACCCGGGCCCCAGACGTGGACCACGTGGACGGGGAGCGTCTCGGCGGCGAGCACCTCGCGGAAGCGCGCCAGCTCGGGGACCCGCCCCACGTAGCGGGCGTGGCGGGCGGTCGAAAGGGTGGCACCGACGGAGGAGTCGCTCATAGCTCGCCAGTAACGTGCCGGCCGCCGGGCAGGTTCAAGCGCCGGCGGTCGGGCGTCGGCGTGGCGGCAAGCTGGCGGAGTGCGTGTCCCGCTGGCGGAGTGCGTGTCCCGCTGGCGGAGTGCGTGTCCCGCTGGCGGAGTGCGTGTCCCGCTGGCGGAGTGCGTGTCCCGCTGGCGGCAAGCTGGCGGAGCGCGCGGCGAGCCGCCGGTCGCGCGTCCCGATTGCCCTACAGGAGATTCCCCTACGTGTCTATGAGTTATCGCCTTACCGGATGAGCACAGGTTGAGCACTCGAT
This sequence comes from Rubricoccaceae bacterium, assembly GCA_963757585.1. Lineage (GTDB taxonomy): Bacteria > Bacteroidota > Rhodothermia > Rhodothermales > Rubricoccaceae > Rubrivirga. The sequence continues at coordinate 324,157 of CAVWRT010000005.1, read as the reverse complement.
GACCTTGTGGAGAGCCGGGCATCGGCGCACCTTGGCCGCCTACCTCTCTCCCACACGCATGCAACCGTTGCGCACCCTTCTCGCTGGCGCCGCCACCGCTGGCCTCATCCTGGCCACCGGCCTCCTGGCTCCGCCTCCCTCCGACGCCTCCAGTCACCGCGAGGCGCCGCTGATCGCCGACGACCCGCTGGCGGACAACACCGACGTCTACGCCTTCCGCTCGCCCGACGACGACGGCACGGTCACGCTCGTCGCCAACTACATCCCGCTCTCGCACCCCGACGGCGGGCCGAACTACACCCACTTCGGCGAGGACATCCGCTACGAGATCCACGTCAAGAACCAGACCTCGGCCGGCGCGCTCGGGACGGCCACCGACGACATCACCTACCGGTTCACGTTTAGCCGCCTCAACGGCGACCCGACGACGTTCTTCAACATCCGGCTGGCGGAAAACCTGAACACGTCCTACACGCTCGAGAAGAGCACCAACGGCGGCAACTCGTTCCGCACGCTCATCTCGGACGGCCAGACGCCGCCGGCCAACATCGGGCCGCGCTCGATCGGCGGCTCGCCGGCCGGCTTGGGCACCGACTACGCCACGCTGGAGCAGGCGGCCATCAACACCAGCAGCCCCGATGGCGAGGTCGTGTTCGCCGGCCCGCGCGACGACCCGTTCTTCGTGGACCTGGGTGGCGTGTTCGACCTGGGCGGCATCCGCGCCGACTTCGGCACCGACGGCAACCTCAACGACGACCTCAACCCCGGGCTGGCGCGCGACGCGGTGGCGGGCTACAACACCCACTCGCTCGTCATCAAGGTCCCGATCTCGGAGTTGCAGAAGGACGGCAAGTCCGCCAGTGAGGCGGCCAACATCCTCGACGGCGACTTCGTGATCGGCGTCTGGGCCTCCGCCAGCCGCCGGCAGATCCGGACGCTCTCGCTGGACCCCAAGAACCCCAAGCCGACCGAGTCGGGCAGCTTCGTCCAGGTCTCGCGCCTGGGCATGCCGCTGACCAACGAGGCCATCATTCCGGTTGGGATGAAGGACTACTGGAACTACACGTCGCCGTACAGCCAGAACGAGCAGGAGTTTATCCAGTACCTCGCCAACCCGGAGCTGGGCCTCTACACCACCAACGGCCAGTTCGGCGGCCTCGTGCCGGGCTTCGAGAAGCTGCGCATCCAGAAAAGCTCGCTCGCGGGTCGCTTCGGCGACCTCGACAAGGACGGCAGCCCGGGCTTCAACTTCAACACCAACAACGTTCTGGCGCCCGAGACCAACTACGACGGCGTCTACGACATCGTCGAGGCCATCGTGGCCGGCGACGTGCCGGCCTCGTTCGTGGCCGGGACGGCCTTCGACGACACGGTGGCCCCGCTGCGGCCCTTGGGCGCGGGCAGCGTGACGGCGCTGGCCGGCGACAACCAGCCGCGCCTGGTGGACCTCTTCCCGATCTTCTACTTCGGCGTGCCCAACCTGGCGCCCTACCAGCTGGTGACGGGCAAGACGGATGGCAACCCGCTGACCCAGGGCAAGCCGTTCATCAACAACTTCCTGCCCATCACGCAGACGCCCGACGGCGGGTTGTGGGGCGGCGACATGCTGCGGCTCAACATGGCCGTGCCGGTGACGCCGCGCGGGACGACGGAGTACACCGACTGGGCGCGCCTGGGCCTGATCCGTGCGGCGGCCATCGGCCTGACCGTGGCGGACTTTGCCAACACGGACATCCAGTCGATGCCGCACATGGACGGCTTCCCGAACGGGCGCCGGCTGGAGGACGACGTGACGGGCATCGAACTCCAAGCCGTCGGCGGCCTGGTGCTGACGGCCGTCGGCCTTTTGGAGGACGACTACACGGGCAGCGACTACATGGGCTCGCTCCTGACGCCCAACGTGTTCTCGAAGCTGTCCTTCCTGGCCGGCCCGACCAAGAACGACCTGCCCATCCTGAGCGCGTTCCCGTACCTGCCGACCCCGCACCGGGGCTACGACTTCGTGCGCGACCAGACGCCGAGCGGCCCGAGCTCCAACTTCCCGACGAGCACCGGCATCGGCATCGGAGCTCCGGCCGGGATCATCCTGGACCAGAGCTTCCCGAACCCGACGACGGGGCCGGCGACCGTCCGCTTCCAGCTGACGCGCACGGCGCCGGTCCGGCTCGACGTCTACGACGTGCGCGGCCGGCTGGTCGAGACCCTCGCCAGCGACGAGTTCGCCGCCGGCACGCACGACGTGCCGTGGAACACCTCGTCGCTGGCCTCGGGCACCTACCTCTACCGCCTGACGGTGGACGGCCAGCTGGTGGCGACCAAGCGCGCGACGGTCGTCCGCTAGTCCGCCACCGTATCGACCTCGGGGGGCGGAGCGACGTGCTCCGCCCCCTCTTTTTGCCTCCCCCTGTTATGACTCCACGCACTGCTCGCCTGGCGGCCGCCGGTCTGGTCCTGGCCGCCATCGCCGTCGTGGCGACGGTCTGGCTCCAGAGAGAGCCGCCGCCGCTGCCCCCAGACCACGCCCAGATCGCCCCGGGTGCCACCTTCGACGACGCCGCCGGGGCCGTCGACTACTACCGCGCTGCCTTGCGCCGCGACCCTGAGTCGGTCGAGACGCGCGTGCGGCTGGCCCAGGCGCTGCTGCAGCTCGGGACCGAAACCGGGACCCAGACGGAGACCATCCCCGAGGCGGAAGAGCTGCTGGCCGAGGCCGTCGAGCGCGACCCGAGCCACTACTACGGCCGGACCTTGCAGGCGTCGCTGTTCAACGTGCTGCACGAGTTCGAGAAGGGGCGCGACCTGTCGCGCGAGCTGCTGGCCGAGTTTCCCAAGCACGCCTACGTCCACGGCACGCTGATCGACGCGCTCGTCGAACTGGGCGAGTACGACGAAGCCGTCGAGGTGTCGGACCAACTGCAGGCGCTCAAGCCGGGCCTGCCGGCCTACTCGCGCGCCAGCTACATCCGCGAGCTCTACGGCGACACCGACGGCGCCATCACTGCCATGCGCATGGCCGCCGACGCCGGCGTCGGCGGGCGCTCGGAGCGCGCCTGGGCGCTGTACCAACTGGGCAACCTGTACCTGGGCAGCGCCAAGCCGGACACGGCGGCGTTCCTCTTCAACGGCATCCTGCAAGAGCGTCCCGGCTTCGCGCCCGCGCTCGCCGGGCTGGGCCACGTCGACCTGGTCCGGGGCGACGCCGAGGCGGCCGTGGCTCGGCTCGAGGAGGCGCGCGCGCTGATGCCGCTGGAGATGATCGACGAGTTGCTGGTGGAGGCTTACACCGCCGCGGGCGACGAGGCCAAGGCACGGGCGGCATCGGACCGCGTGCACAAGGCGCTCCTGGCCGCGCGCGAGATGGGCGAGATCGTGGACATGGAGGAGGCCGACTTCCTCCTCGACCGCGACGAGCGCGTCGACTACGCTCTGAAGAAGGCGCGCGAGCAGCAAGCCCGCCGTCCAGGCCACCTGCACGCCAACGAGACGCTCGCGTGGGCGCTCTACAAATCTGGCAACGCCCGAGCAGCGGTTCCGTACATCGAGCGCGCGATGCGGCTTGGCACCGGCGACGCGATGGTCCACTACCGCGCGGGGCGCATCTATCAGGCCGCCGGTCAATCTGGCGAGGCGGCGCGGCACCTGCGGCTGGCCCTGGACGGGCACCTGGAGGTCGAGAGCCCGTCGACGGCCGTCGAGGCGCGAGCGCTCTTGAGCGAGCCTGTCGCGCTGGCGCGCTAGCCGCATGTGCCACCCGGCCCGGTCTTCCTCCCTTGCACGCGCCTGGCGGTGGCTGGTCGTGGGGTGCGCCGCCGTGGGCTACACGGCGGCCTTGGGAGGGACACCAGCCGGGCAGGGCTGGCAGCTGATGCCTCACGTCGCCCTGGCGCACGGTGCGTCAGCGCCGGCCCTGGTGGATGTGCTGCCGGGCGAGGTCGTGTTGACCACCCTTCGGGGTCCGAGGAGTCATGGACATGAGGAGAGTGGCGGGCACGGAGCTCACTCGCGCGGAGCTCACTCGCACGGTTCCGTAGGGCACACCCACGACGCGGAGCCCCAGCGCGTTCGCGGCCCGTTGAGGCATCCGGCCGACGACGCGCAGGCCGGCGAACCGCATCGGCACGGGGACTGGGTCCACGATCACGCGCCGCCGCCGCCCCGTCCCACCGCGCCGACGGTGGTGCTGGACAAGCACTGGCTGTCGCCCAAGGTGCGGATGCCGTCGCTGCCTTCCAGCCGCGTCTCGTTCGCTCGTGCGGACGAGCCTGCGGCGTCGCGGACGCTGTCGGTCGAGAGGCCCCCGCCAGACGGGCGGGGCTAGACCGCGCCTTCGGGCGCCAGGACCCGGCCGGATGCTCCGGCCTTTTTCGTCGCGCGTGTCGCGCGATGGCCCTGCCACGTCGTGGTGACGTGTCTTCTACCCCTCTTCCATGTCTCGTCTCGTCCGCCACCTCGGGTGGCTCTGCCTGCTCGCGGCCCTGTCCGGGAGTCCCCTCGCTCAGTCCTCCGGCCAGTTGTCCGGTGCCGTCACCGAGGCCGCCACCGGTACCCCGCTGGCCGACGTCAACGTGATGCTGAGTTCCGGCTACAACGCCGTCACTCGGCCCGATGGCCAGTTTGTCCTCTCCGGCCTGGCGGCCGGGACCTACACGCTCCAGGCCAGCGCCGTCGGCTACGACGTGCTGCGGCAGTCGGTCACCGTTCGGCGCGGCGCGGTCACGCGCCTCGACCTCGCCCTGACGCCCGGCAGTGCCGACCTCGGTGAAGTCGTGGTCGAGGGGCGCGGGACGAACCTGGTCGGCGTCGCGACGGCGGCATCCCAGGGAATCGTGGGGCAGGAGCAACTCGCGCTCCGGCCGTTGCTGCGCGTCGGCGAGGTGCTGGAGACCATCCCCGGCACCATCGTGACCCAGCACAGCGGCTCGGGCAAGGCCAACCAGTTCTTCCTGCGCGGCTTCAACCTGGACCACGGCACGGACTTTTCGGCCTCGCTCGACGGCGTCCCGATGAACCTGCCGACGCACGCCCACGGCCAGGGCTACCTCGACCTGAACCTGCTGATCCCCGAGATCATCGACCAGGTCGAGTTCGAGAAGGGGCCGCAGAACGCAGCCGCGGGCAACTTCGCGACCGCGGGCCGCGCCGAGATCCGGCTGGCGCGTCGGCTCGACCGCAGCATCGTCAAGGCCGAGGCTGGCGCCGACGACTCCTACCAGGGACTGGTGGCGGTCTCGTCGCGCGTTGGCGATGGTGACCTGCTGACCGCCGTTCGAGGCCAGTACTACGACGGCCCCTGGGTCAACCCGGAGAACAGCGCGCAGGTGAGTGGCGTGGCCAAGTACTCAGTCGGGACCGAGGCGAATGGGTTCTCGGTGACGGCGCTCGGCTACGCCACCGACTGGGACGCGACCGACCAGATCGCCCGCCGCGCCGTCGAGGCGGGCATCGTGGACCGTCTGGGCGCGCTCGACCCGACGAACGGGGGCACTACGGGGCGCTACGCGGTGTCGGCCGCGTACCAGACCACGTCGCCCCAGGCAGCCCGGACTCGGGCCGAGGCCTATGCGGCCTACTACCACCTCACCCTGTTTTCCAACTTTACCTACTTCCTGGACGACCCCGACCAGGGTGACCAGTTCGAGCAGGCCGACCGCCGCTTCTACGCGGGGGGTGGCGTCTCGCACCGCTGGCTGACGAGCTGGGGCCAGGGCGCCGTCAACACGGTCGGAGCGGACCTTCGGCACGACCAGATCTTGGGGGTGGGGCTGTTCCAGACCCAGGACCGGGCCCGCGTCGGGACGGTGCGCGAGGACGAGGTGGCCGAGAGCACCGCCGGCGCCTACGCGCGCAACGAGACGCGCTGGACCGACTGGCTTCGCACGACGCTCGGCCTGCGTGCCGACGTGTTTCGGTTCGATGTCCAGAGCGACATCGAGGTCAACTCGGGTACGGAGACGGATGCCATCGTCAGTCCCAAGCTGGGGCTGGCGTTGGGGCCGTGGCGCAACACCGAGGTCTACGCCAGCGCCGGGCTCGGATTCCACAGCAACGACGCGCGCGGCACCACGATCACCCTCGACCCCTCAAGTCGCGAGCCTGTCGATGCCGTGGACCCCCTCGTTCGCACGCGGGGCGGAGAACTCGGCGTGCGGACGGCGGCGCTGCCGGGGCTGCAGTCCACGGTGGCGCTGTGGGCCATCTCGCTGGAGTCGGAGCTCGTGTTCGTGGGCGACGCGGGAGGCACCGAGGCGAGCGACGCCAGCCTGCACGTCGGCGTCGAGATCACCAACCACGTCCGGGTGGCGGACTGGCTGGAGGCGACGCTCGACGTGGCGCTCACCGAGTCGCGGTTCACCGAGGGCGACCCGGACGCGGACCGGATCGAGAACTCCATCGGCCAGATCCTCACCGGCGGCCTCTATGCCGGCCGTGAGCTGGGGCCGCTCGGAGCGCTTCAGCTTCGGTACTTCGGGCCGCGCCCGCTCACCGGCGACGGGCTCGTGACCTCCGGTGCTACGGCGCTGGTCAACGCCAAGGCGGGCTGGCGCTTGGGTGCGCTGGCGGTGTCGCTCGACGTGCTCAACGTGCTGAACTCCGGCGACGCGGACGTGAGCTACTTCTACCCTTCGCGCCTGGCGGGAGAGCCCGCCGAGGGCGTCGAGGACATCCACTTCCATCCGGTGCCCCCGCGGACAGCCCGGCTCACGCTGCTGGGGCGGTTCTAAGGCGACAGCCCCCGCCTCGGCGACTCGGTCGAGGGTGCGACCGAGGCGGGGTGTGGGCGGCCGAAACTATCAATGTGATAGTACATTGATAGTACATTGATAGGTCGCAACCGCCCCGCCCTGTGCAAATCCCCCAGAGAGCTCCCGGATCGGCGGAAGCAATCGAGACGTTTCTAGGCGCTAACAAGCCTGAGGATGACGACGCGCGTGGGAAACTCGCCAGCGCGATGTCCCAAGAGATCGCGCGTGGCCCGGCCCCAGAGGGGAAGTACCGTCACTGGCACACACTCCGCCTGATCGCTCCGCCTGAGCCCCTCACGGTTGAGCAGGTGTGGGCGGCGAGGAAGCTCGCGCGTGCTACGCAGTACCGCCATCTGCCTCTCGTCGACGCGGATGGGGAGTCCTTCCGGTACGCCCTCGTGGACCCGGTTCTGGAGCGCCTCCACAGAGTGGATCGCGATGCAGCAGGACAGATCGCTCTCCCAGAACCCACTGCGACTCCGGGCGCTCGGGATCGGTACATCACCCGGTCGCTCATGGAGGAGGCCATTACCTCAAGCCAACTTGAAGGGGCAGCGACGACCCGTGCGGTCGCGAAACGGATGCTCCAGTCTGGGCGCCCGCCTCGTAACCCTTCAGAGCAGATGATTCTGAATAATTACCGGGCGATGAAACTGGTCCGAGACCGGAAGGACGAGCCACTGACTCCACAACTGATTGAGGAGGTCCAGCGGATCGTGACGCGAGAGACCAACGCTGAGGCCGCGTATCGGACATTGAATGACGGCATCGGCGTGTACGATGATCAGAATAGGCTTCTCCACGCTCCGCCTCCTGCAGATCAGATAGAAGAGCGCATGGCGAGGCTGTGCCGGTTCGCGAACGAGACTGAGACCGGCGTCTTCCTCCATCCTGTGCTCAAGTCGATCATTCTGCACTTCTGGATGGCGTACGACCATCCGTTCATCGACGGAAATGGGAGGACCGCGCGCGCCCTGTTCTACTGGTCGATGCTCAAGGAAGGTTTTTGGCTGGCTGAGTTTCTGTCGGTCTCAGCCGTTCTCAAGCGTGGGCCCGCCCGGTACGCCGAGTCGTTCCTGTATACCGAGACGGACGAGAACGATGTGACCTATTTCATGCTCGCCCAACTGCGGGCGATCGAACTCGCGATCGACGAACTCAAGCGTCATCTGGGGAAGAAGGCTCGCGAGTTGAGAGCGAGCGAAGCGCTTCTGGGTCCAGGCTCTACGTTCAACCATCGGCAGCGGTCCATTCTAGGCCATGCTCTCCGGCACCCGGACGCCGTGTTGGACATTCAGTCCGAGAAGGCGAGGCACGGAGTTGCGTACGCGACGGCACGAGCGGACCTGATGGGCCTCGCTGACCAGGGGCTGCTGTCGATGAGTCGGCAGGGCCGCAAGTACGTCTTTGAGGTCCCTGCTGATCTTAGCCGCCGGGTTGCTTCGGGAGACAAGGGACTTGCCGAGTAGACGCGACCTCTCGAGGGACAACTGTGGGCGGTGAGGGATTCGAACCCCCGACCCTCTCGGTGTAAACGAGATGCTCTAACCAACTGAGCTAACCGCCCTCAGCCCCGCCTCGGTGGCCCCGTGGGCTGGCCGAGGCAGGGGGCCGGAGCGAGAAACGGGACTCGAACCCGCGACCCTCAGCTTGGGAAGCTGATGCTCTACCAACTGAGCTATTCTCGCGACTCCGGGCGCCGGACAGGCCAGCACGCGGACGACGAAGGTACGAGATCGCGGCCTCCGCCGTCAACACGGCGGCGCACGACCGCGCGGCAAAGTCAACGGCCCTTCACGCGAGCCAGGGCCCAGGTTCGCCTATCTTCGCGGTTCGCCGCCTGTGGCCTTCGCCCCGGCGGCGCTTTCATGACCTCCCGCCCCTACACAGGGCCCGACCGCGCCCCAGGCGCCCCCCGATGAAGCGCACCTACCAGCCCAGCCGCCGCAAGCGCGCCAACAAGCACGGCTTCCGCGCCCGCATGGCGACCAAGAACGGCCGCAACGTCCTGGCGCGCCGCCGCGCCAAGGGCCGCCACGACCTCACCGTCCACGACTCCAAGGCCGGCAAGTAGCCCGTGCCGAGCCGCTCCCAGGCCTTCCCGCGCACGCGGCGGCTCAAACGGCGGCGGCTCATCCGGCCCCTGTTTAGCCGGGGCGCGTCGCAGCGCGTCGGCGCCGGCTCGGTCGTGATCCTGTACCGGACCGTCCCGCGCGGCGACACCGGCCACGACGTCGGGCTCCAGGTCGGGTTCGCGCCTGGGCGCCGCAGCACGAACGTCGTGCGCGCCCGCATCCGGCGCGTCCTGCGCGAGGCGTTCCGCCGCAACCAGGCCGGCCTGCTGGCCGCGTTCGCCGGCCGCCCGGACTGCCTGACGATGATGGTGCTCTTCCGGGGACGGGAGGCTGGCGCCTCGGTCGAGATCCGACGTGACCTGCCTCGGGCGCTCGACCGGCTGGCCGGCGCCGTCGCACCTTCCGCCCCGCCGGCTCCGTAGACCGCTCACTCCCTCCTCACACCCGTGGAACCCCAGGGCCTCGACCGCACCGCCATCGTCGGCATCATCTTGATGTCGGTCATTCTGGGGCTCTGGATGATCCAGTCCGCGCCGAGCGCGGACCAGATCGCGCGCCAGCAGGCCGTCGCCGACTCGCTCGCCGCGGTCCAGGCCGCCGAGCAAGCCCCGGCGGCGCCCGACATCGACTCGCTCGACGCGGTGCGCTCGGTGCCGACCGACTCGGCGTTCGCGCGCGCCCTCGGCCAGCCCGCGCGCTTCGTGACCGTCGTCACGGACCAGTACCAGGCCACGTTCTCGACCCGGGGCGGCACGCCGGTCTCGTTCAAGCTGCGCGGCTACGACCGCGCCGAGACGGACCAGTCGGTCGAGCTGATCTCCGACTCGACCGGCGCGCTCGCCATCGGCGTGCTGCCGTCACGAGGTGACTACCTCGACACGCGCTCGCTCTCGTTCCAGCCGTTCGTCGACGGCCGGCCGTTTACCGGCGACACGCTCAACGTGGAGGAGGGCGAGGGCGAGATCCGGTTCGAGGCGCCCGTGGGCAGCGGCGCGCTGCGGTTCTCGTACGGCTTCCACCACGACTCGTACGACGTCGACTTCCGGGTCGAGACGCCGGGCACCGACCTGCTGGCCCAGGGCGGCGGCTACGAGCTGATCTGGGACGGCGCGCTGCCTCAGGCCGAGGCCGACCCGCTGGGCGAGAGCCGCCAGTCGGGCGCCTACCTGCGCTACGGCGGCGACACCGAGTCCCTGGTGCTGACCGAGGCGGGCGAACTGGAATCGGTCGAGCGGACGGGCGCCGTCGAGTGGATCGCGGTCAAGACCAAGTTCTTTATCGCCGCCGTGCTGCCCGAGCAGGACGCGGTCGGCGCCCGGATCGAGGCCTCCCAGACCGGCGAGGCCGACGACGCCCAGGGCTTCGAGCAGGCCTACACCGCCGCGCTCGAGATGCCCCGCTTGGGTGCCGGGCAGGGCGCCGCGTTCACGCTCTACCTCGGGCCGCTCGAACTGCGCCGCCTGGCCGACTACGGGCTCTACGAGACCGTCGACTTTGGCGCCTGGGTGGGCTTCGTCATCCGGCCGATCGCGCGCTACGTCGTCGCGCCGGTGTTCGCGTTCCTGTCGACGTTCCTGCCCAACTACGGGCTGGTGATCCTGGTCTTCGCGGCGCTTATCAAGCTGCTGCTGTGGCCGCTGACGGCGGTCAGCTACCGCAACGCGGCCAAGATGCGCGAGCTCCAGCCCCAGCTGACGGCCGTCAAGGAGAAGTACGGCGACGACCCGCAGAAGCAGCAGGAGGCGATGATGAAGGTCTACAAGACCGCCGGCGTCAACCCTCTCGGGGGCTGCCTGCCGATGCTCTTGCAGTACCCGCTCCTGATCGCGCTGTGGCGCTTTTTCCAGTCCACGCTCGTGCTGCGCGGCGAGTCGTTCCTGTGGGCGGCCGACCTGTCGGCGCCGGACCCGGTGATCCCGCTGCCGTTCTCGATCCCGTTCGTGGGCAACTACATCGCCGGCTTCACGGCGCTGATGGCCATCTCGATGGTGATCTCGATGAAGCTGTCGATGTCGTCGTCCAGCGGCGCCGGGATGGGGCAGCAGAAGATCCTGCTCTACATGATGCCCATCGTCATGTTCGTGTTCTTCAACCGCTTCCCGTCGGGCTTGAGCTTGTACTACCTGGCGTTCAACATCTTCTCGATCGTCCAGCAGCGGCTGATCAACAAGCAGGTCCACGAGGCGCACGAGCGCGGCGAGACGCCCGAGATCGACGCCGCCGCGGCCCAGGCCGAGCGCGCGACGATCAAGAAGTCGCGCCGGCCCAAGCGCCCGGGCCGGCTGACGACGGCCGCGGTGTCCAAGAACGGCCGCGCCGGCTCTCGCAAGCCCAAGTAGGCCGTGGACGACGCGCCGCCCGACACGATCGCCGCGCTGGCGACGGCACGCGGCACGGCGGCCCTGGCGGTCGTGCGCGTCAGCGGGCCCCAAGCCGTCGCGCTCGTCGCCGGCCGGTTCTCCAACGCCGGACTGGCAGACGCGGCGGGCCGCACCGTCTGGGTGGGCTGGCTGGCCGACCGCCTCGGGCAACCCGTGGACCAGGTCGTGTGCACGGTCTGGCGCGGCCCGCACTCGTCGACGGGGGAGGACATGGTCGAGGTGACGTGCCACGGCGGCGACGCCGTCGCCCAGTCGGTCTTGCGGACGGTGTTCGACGCCGGCGCGCGCCCGGCCGCGGCGGGCGAGTTCACCACGCGCGCGTTCCTCAACGGCAAGCTGGACCTGGCCCAGGCCGAGGCCGTCGCCGACCTCATCCACGCCGAAAGCACGCTCGGGCTGAGAGCGGCTACGTCGGCGCTGCGCGGGAGCGTGTCGGAGGCCGTCGAGTCGGTGCGCCAGTCCCTCGTCGCGACGGCGGCGCTCGTGGAGCTGGAGCTGGACTTTGGCGAGGAGGACGTCGCCTTCGCCGACCGCTCCGACCTTGCCCGCCGGCTGGCCGAGGCGGACGCTCTGCTCACCGACCTGGTGGGCACGGCCCGGCTGGGAGCGCTGGCGCGCGACGGCCTCCGGGTCGTGCTCGGCGGCCGGCCCAACGCAGGCAAGTCGACGCTTCTCAATGCCTTGGTCGGTCAGGACCGCGCCATCGTCTCGCCCACGCCTGGCACGACGCGCGACGCCGTCACGGCCGAGGCTGAACTCGGCGGCCTGCGCGTCCGCTTTACCGACACCGCGGGCCTGCGCGAGACCGCCGACGCCATCGAGGCCGAGGGCACGCGCCGCGCCCACGCCGCCATCGACGCCGCCGACGTGCTGCTCTACGTCGTCGACGCGACGGTGGGGCTGGATGCGGAGGAGCGGTCGTTTCTGGCTGACCTCGCCCAGCGCCCGCCCCTCGCCGTGCTCGTGGTCGAGAACAAGGCCGATCTGGTGGAGGGCGCCTCGTCCGCGCTCCGTGTCTCCGCTCGGGCAGCGCTGGCCGACTCCGCCCACCTCGACGGGCTGCGGGCCGAGGTGCTGGCCGCCGTCCGCGCCGACGGGCTGGACGCGGCCCAGGCCGGGCTCGTGGCCGTCAACGAGCGGCACCGGACGCACCTGGTCGCCGCGCGACAGGCCGTCCGCCGCGCGGCCGGGTCGCTGGAGCGCGGCGACGGCGGCGACACGTTGGCGCTCGATCTGCGCGCGGCCTTCCACGAGCTGGGCCTGGTGACCGGCGCCGTCACGACCGAGCACGTCTTGGACGCCGTGTTCCGCCAGTTTTGCATCGGCAAGTAGCGGCGCCCAGGCCCGCCACGGAGCCGAGAGGCCGCCGGGCCTGCCTCGGCACGCTCACCGAGGCGGACGGGTGCAGCGCTATCCTGGGGCACATCGCCTCCGCTGCCATGCCCACGATCCTCCGCCTCACCGCTCTCGCGTGCGTCCTCGCCGGCTCGGCCCAGGCTCAGACCGAGGCCGACTGGCCCGCCGCCGACCCGGCCGACGTGGCCTCCATTGACGCCATCATGGCCACGGTCTACGAGGTCATCTCGGGCCCTTCAGACCAAGACCGCGACTGGGACCGGTTCCGCTCGCTCATGCACCCCCAAGCTCGGCTGATCCCGACCGCCGTGCGGGCCGGAACAGGCGTGGCAAATGTGCTCACGGTCGACGCCTACGCCGAACTGGCGGGGCGCAGCTTCCGCGACACGCCCCTGTTCCAGGGCAAGGGGTTCTACGAGACCGAGGCCGCGCGGCGCATCGAGCGCTACGGCAACGTCGCCCATGTCTGGAGCACGTACGAAAGCCGCCTGGACCCGAGCGAGGCGCCGTTCGCGCGCGGCATCAACTCGTTCCAGCTGTTCTGGGACGGCTCGCGGTGGCACGTGCTGACCATCTTCTGGGAGCAGGAGACCGAGGCGACGCCCCTTCCCGACGCCTACCTGGTCGACTAGCGCCGCCTCGGCGCCGTCGCCGGCGGAGCCCACGCGTTCACCGAGGCGGGCCGGCGTTCCCTGGCTCGGGCGACCACCGCCGCAGGCGGAGCGCGTTCGCGAGGACGAAGAGCGACGACAGGCCCATCGCGGCGGCGCCCCAGACGGGCGACAGCAGCGTGCCCCAGACCGGGTACAGCACGCCGGCCGCGACCGGGATCAGGACCACGTTGTAGGCGAAGGCCCAGAACAGGTTTTGCTTGATGTTGCGCAACGTCGCCGCGGACAGGCTGCGGGCCTCGACGAGCGCGCCCAGGTCGCCGCGCATCAGCACGACATCGGCCGCCTCGATGGCGACGTCGGTGCCGGTCCCGATGGCGACGCCGACGTCAGCCTGGGCGAGCGCGGGCGCGTCGTTGATGCCGTCGCCCACGAACGCGACGCGGCCCTGGGCCTGAAGCTCGCGGACGGCCGCGGCTTTGTCGGCCGGGCGCACCTCGGCGCGAACCTCGTCGATGCCGAGCTGGCGAGCGACGGCCTCGGCGGTGCGGCGGTTGTCGCCGGTGACCATCGCCACGCGCAGCCCGGCGCGGTGCAGCGCGGCGATGGCCGCAGGCGTGGTGTCGCGGATGGCGTCGGCGACGGCCAGCACGGCCGCCAGCCGGCCGTCGACGGCGGCGTAGAGGGGCGTCTTGCCGGCCTCGGCGAGTGCGCGGGCGGTCTCGGCGAAGGCGTCCACCGACAGACCGAGGTCGGCCATCCAGCGGTCGGCGCCCACCTCGACACGGTGCCCGCCAACGCTCGCGCGCAGCCCCATGCCGGGCACGGCCTGGACGTCGGTCGCGGGCTGCTCCAGCGTCAGCCCTCGCGCCTGCGCCGCCTCGACCAGGGCGCGGCCAACCGGGTGCTCGCTGGCGGCCTCGGCGCTGGCGACGAGCGCCAGCAGGCTGGACTCGCGCCGCGGCGAGCCATCCGCCAGCACCAGGTCGGTCAGGCGCGGGCGGCCCTCGGTCAGGGTGCCGGTTTTGTCGAGCGCGACCACGTCCACCTCGGACAGCGACTGGAGCGCGTCGCCGCGCCGGAACAGCACGCCGCGCTCGGCGGCCTTGCCGGTCCCGACCATGACGGAGACCGGCGTCGCCAGGCCCATCGCGCACGGACACGCGATGATGAGCACGGAGACGGCTGCGACGAGCGCGTACGTCAGCGACGGCTCGGGGCCGATAATCAGCCAAACGACCGCCGTCAGCGCCGCCAGCACCAGCACGATGGGCACGAAGACGGCCACCACTCGGTCGGCCAGGGCCTGGATGGCCGGGCGCGACGCCTGAGCGTGCTCGACCAGCGTGACGATCTGGGCCAGAACCGTGTCCGCGCCGACGGCCGACGTGCGCACGACGACGCTGCCCGCCTGGTTGACTGTCCCGCCGACAACCTCGGCGCCTTCGGTTTTCTCGACCGGGAACGGCTCGCCGGTCACCATCGACTCGTCGATGGTTGTGGTCCCTTCGGCGATCACGCCGTCGACGGGCACGCGCTCGCCGGGGCGGACGCGCACCAGGTCGGCCATGACGACCTCGGCGATGGGCACGTCCACCTCGGTGCCGTCGCGGACGACCCGGGCGGTGTCGGGGCGAAGCTGGAGAAGCGAGCGGACGGCGTCGGAGGTGCGGCCTCGGGCCCGCGCCTCGATCCACTTGCCGAGCAGGATCAGGGTGATGATCGCGGCCGAGGCCTCGAAGTAGACGTGGACGGCGTCCGGCGGCAGGATGCCGGGCAGGAACGTCGCGACGACCGAGTAGCCGTAGGCCGCCGACGTGCCGAGGGCGACGAGCGTGTTCATGTCGGGCGAGCCGTGGCGCGCGGCCGCCCAGCCGGATCGGTAGAACCGCAAGCCGGGGCCGAACTGGACCGCCGTCGCCAGCGCGAACGAGATCAGCCAGCGCGTCTGCATCGGCACGAGCCCGTCGATCCAGGCCATGCCGCCGGGAATCGCCATCGGCACCATCTCCAGCAGCAACAGGGGCAGCGTCAAGGCAGCGGCGAGGCCCAGGCGGCGACCGAGGCGGGCGTGCTCGGCGTCGCGCGCCGCGCGCTCGGCGTCCTGGGCCGAGACGCCGTCTTGGGGCGTCACCACGTCGTAGCCGGCCTTGCGGACGACCTCGGCGAGCCGGCCGGCGTCGGTCGCACCCGTCGCGTACTCGACCGTCGCGCGCTCGGTCGCCAAGTTGACCGTCGCCTGGACCACGCCGTCGGCGCCCTGGAGCGCGCGCTCGACCCGGCCGACGCACGCCGCGCACGTCATCCCGGTCACCGCCAGGTCGACGGACTCGGTGCGGACGCCGTAGCCCGCCGCCTGGACCGCCGCGGCGAGCGCGAGCGGAGAGCTGGCCGAGGCGTCGAACTGGACCGTCGCCCGCTCGGTCGCCAGGTTCACCGAGGCGGACTGGACGCCGGGCGCGGCCCGCAGCGCGCGCTCGACGCGGCCGACGCACGCGGCACACGTCATGCCCTGGACGGCCAGCGTGGCCTGGCTCGTGGGCGCGAGGGTGCCCGCCTCGGGAGCGTCGGGGAGGGGGGACATGAGTGATCGTTGGTTTGCGATGGACGGCTGGGCGGCCCTTTGCCTTACGCCAACTCAGGCGCGCGGGACTCCGCACGGTCGTCGTCGGACCCCCACGGCCGAGCGCTCGTAGACGGAGAGCCTGACCCCTGAGCCCCGTGCCGACTGCGCTCCGCCCTCCGCCGCCCGACCTCGACCGCATCGCGCCGTTCGAGCGCCTGTTCTCGACGGCCGAGTACCGTCTCTTGGCCGAGGCCGGCATCCTGGGTTCCGACAGCCGCGTCGAGCTGATCGACGGACGCATCGTGACCATGTCCCCGATCCTGCCTCCGCACTTCCACACCTTGCGCCGTCTCACGGACCTGTTGGCGAAGCGTCTCTACGCCTCCGAGCCCGTGCCGGCCGAGATGTCGATCCAGAGTTCGTTCGCCTTGCAGGACGGCACAGAGCCAGAGCCCGATTTAGTTCTCTTGCGTCCCGGCACCCCCGAGGACCGGCTACCCGGCCCGGACGACGTGCTGCTGGTGGTCGAGGTCTCCGACTCGACGCTGCGCTACGACCAGACCGTCAAGCGCGCCCGCTACGCCCAGGCGGGCGTGCCCGAGACGTGGGTGCTCGACATCGCCGGCCGCGCCGTCGAGGTCGGCCGCCAGCCCCAAGGCCGCGCCTACACCGACCTCGCCCGCCTCGGGGAAGGCGCCGAGGTGGGCCTAGCCGCACTCCCCGCCCTCGCCCCCATCCCCGTCGGCGACCTCTTTCCGCCCGCTTCTCCATGACCTTGACCTTTTGGGGCGCTGCCCAGACCGTCACCGGATCGCTCCACTTTTTGGAACTGGACGACGGCACGCGCCTGTTCATGGACTGCGGGCTGTACCAGGGCCGCCGGTCGGAGGCCAAAACGCTGAACACCGAGTGGCCCTGCGAGCCGTCGTCGGTCGACGCCGTGCTGCTGTCGCACGCCCACATCGACCACGCCGGGCTCTTGCCCAAGCTGTGGCGCGACGGCTTCCGAGGCACCGTCTACGCGACGCACGCCACGCGCGACCTGTGCGCGATCATGCTGCGCGACAGCGCCTACATCCAGGAAAAGGACGCCGAGTTCTTCAACCAGAAGATGAGGAAGAAGGGCGAGCCGGCCGTCGAGCCGCTGTACGACCAGGCCGATGCCGAGGGCGCGATGTCGTGCGTCCACGGCGTCCCCTACGACTCGGAGTTTCAGGTCCCGGGAGGCGTGGCGGTGACGTACCGCGACGCGGGCCACATCTTGGGCTCGGCGAGCATGACGCTCGACCTGCCTGGCGGCAAGCGGCTGGGCTTCACCGGCGACCTGGGCAACCCCGGCCGGCCCATCCTGCGCGACCCGGCGCCGCTTCCGCCCGTCGACTGGCTGATCTGCGAGAGCACGTACGGCGGCAAAACGCACGAGCCCGTCGACCACGCCAAGGCGCGGCTGGCCGAGATCATCACCGAGACCGCCCGCCTCGGGGGCCGCGTGGTCATCCCGGCGTTCGCCGTCGGCCGGACCCAGGAGCTGGTCCACAACCTGGACCAGTTGTGGACCGAGGGCGCGATCCCCCAGATCCCCGTCTTCGTCGACAGCCCGCTCGCGGTCAACGCGACGGCGGTGTTCCAGACGCACCCCGAGTGCTACGACGACGACCTGCTGGAGTACATGCTCTCAGACCCCAACCCGTTCGGGTTCGAGCGGCTGGAGTACGTCCGCGAGGCGAGCCGGTCCAAGGAGCTGAACGGGCTCAAGGTGCCGTTCGTGGTGATCTCGGCGTCGGGGATGTGCGAGGCCGGGCGGATTCTGCACCACCTGCGCAACACCGTCGAGGACCCCAAGCACACCGTCCTGATCGTCGGCTACCAGGCCGAGCACACACTCGGCCGCCGCATCGTCGAGCGCCGCGACGAGGTCAAGATCTTCGGCAAGCCGCACGCCCTCCGTGCCCGGGTCGAGGTGATGAACACCTTCTCGGCGCACGCCGACGAGCCCGGCTTGGTCGACTTTGTGAGCGCGCTCGACCCAGACCGTCTGCAAACCGTCTACCTGGTCCACGGCGACCCCGAGCGCCAGTCTGCCCTGGCCGAGGCGTTCACCGAGGCGGGCGTGGCGCGCGTCCACGCGCCCGCACGCGGCGAGGCGGTGACGCTGAGCTAGCCGCCTCCCGTGCCTACGCGGCCCGATCCAGGCGCCGACGGAGCGCGGGCAGCACCGCCGCCAGCCCAGCGCTGGCGCCGGCGACGAGCGCGGCGGCGGCCAGCCACAAGCCGGGCGCGCCGACGCCCACCAGCACCAGCCCGCCCAGCGCCGGGCCGATCATCTTGGCCAGGCCCCACGCGCCGTGGTAGACGCCCTGGTACGAGCCCTGCAATCCGTCCGGTGCCAGCCGAGACACGAGTGTCGGGATGATGGGCAGAAACGCCATCTCGCCGACCGTCCAGACGACCGCGCACGCGGCGTACGCACCCAAGGTGGTCGCGGGCGCTTGCAGCGCCAGACCCGCCGCGATCAGGGCGACGGCGGCCGGCAGCGGCCAGCCCGTCTGGTGCCGCCCCATCCAGGCCGCCGCGGGCAGCCCGACCAACACGATCAGCCCACCGTTGACGCTCACCACGAGTCCAAAGTCGAGTTCTGAGAGTCCGTCGGCGGCCATGGTCAAGGGCAGCGTCGAGAACAACTGGTAGAACCCCACGCCGACCGCCAGGACCACGAGCGACAGTGCCGCCAGCACGCCGTCACGTAAGACAGGCCGAACGCTCAGCGCCGCGCGTCCGCCGACGGGTGCATCGGGCCGAGTCTCGGGGACCGCGGCGGCGACCAGGGCGGCGTAGCCCAGCAGCGTGGCGCCCTCCAGCCAGAACAGGCCCGCGTACGACCGCGCCGCCAGCAGGCCCCCGAGCGCCGGGCCGATTGCCGAGCCCAGGTTGATGGCCCAGTAGACGAGCGCGTAGGCGCGCGGCCGGTCCGCCTCGGGCACCAGGTCGGCGACGCTGGCGGAGACGGCGGGGCGGTACATCTCGGCCAGCAGGCCGAACCCGAAGGCGAGCGCCATCAGCCCGGCCGTGCTCGTCGCGACCGCGAGCGCGGCGACGGGCACGGCCGCGCCCGCCAGGCTGGCGAGCAGGACGGGCCGCCGCCCGAGGCGGTCGCTGAGCACGCCGCCCAGGAAGCCTCCGGCAAACGAGCCGGCGCCGTAGAGCGACACCGCGACGGTCGCCGCCGGGATGGTCAGCCCGCGCTCGGTCGTCAGAAAGAGCGCCAGGAACGGCAGCACGACCAGCCCGGTCCGGTTGACGAACGTGCCCACCACCAGCACCCAGAAGGGGCGCGGAAACTCGGAGAGCGTGTCGCGGAGCCGGGACATAGACGGCACGCGCCCCGGCGGAAGACCCACCGAGGCGCGCGGTCTGGCGTGTGTGCCGAGTTACCGGCCCAGCTTGTCGGCCGCCTTGCTCAGCAGGTCGGTGGCCGCCTCGGTGGCCTTGCCGGCCAGGTCGCCCGCGACGTCTCCGGCCTTGGCGGCCAGGTCGCCGGCGGTGTCCTTGAGCGCGTCCGGCGCCATCTCGGCCGCCTTTTTGGCCAGGTCGCCTGCGGCGTCTCCGGCCTTGTCGGCCAGGTTCTTGGCGAGGTCGCCCGCGCCGTCGGTGAGGT
Organism: Rubricoccaceae bacterium; assembly: GCA_963757585.1. Taxonomy (GTDB): domain Bacteria; phylum Bacteroidota; class Rhodothermia; order Rhodothermales; family Rubricoccaceae; genus Rubrivirga. Next base: position 304,770 of record CAVWRT010000005.1, on the reverse strand, counting down.
TTTTGAGGTCCATGAGGATGGGGGAATGGGGCGTCAGTATACACGTCGGCCCCGAATCGCGAGTGCGATCCGGGGCCGATCCGTCGGGTCGAGCGGGAGCTACTCCGCCCGGTCGACGGCGTCCTCGGCCTTGTCGGCAGCCGTGGCGTGGGCGTCACCGGCCGTCTTGCGGGCCTTGCCCGCCATCTCCTCGGCGGCTCCCTTGGCCTGCATGCTGTGGTCGTCGAAGGCGTCACCGACGGTCTTCTTGACCTTGCCCTTCAGCTCGTCAAAAGCGCCGGCGGCCTGCTCTTTGCGGCCCTTGGCGTGCTCTTTGTTGAGTTTGTCTTTGGCGTCGTCCATCATGTTGCTCATGTCAGTATGGGAAGGCGGAAAGGATCCTCTACACGGCGCCCGTGCGCGGCAAGGTCCCCGCGCCGAGCGAATTCATGAGGCTGGCGTGAAGCCGCTTCTCGATTGGGCCGCGCGGCTGCTCCCGCCTCGGCGCCGAGGCGGAGGCAGTGGTGCGGCGGCGTCAGTCTCTCGACCGTGCGTAGTCGCGCGCCAGCCGCTCGGTCACGCGCTCGGCCGTCAGGTCCGCCAGCCGCCCGAGCCCGGTCGCCATCTCGCGCACCGACAGGTTGGCGAGCGCGCGGCCGGTCACCACGTTCCCGACCGACACCGGAAGCAGCCCGAACAGCGCGCGGTCCACGACCTCGCGCTCGGCCAGGCGCGCGTCCCACAGCACCTCGCCGGTGTCGGCGGCCAGCAGCCGCACGTCGCCGGTGAGCACGAAGTAGGTCGCGCCCTCGAACGAGTCCGCCACCAGCCCGTAGTCGGCGATGCGCAGGTCGAGCACAAAGTCGGACTCCTCGGGCCGGGTCGCCGGCGCGAACCGCAGCACGCGCGCGGCGCCCGCCAGCGACTGCCGCGCGACGCGGTCGGCCACGTCGACGGTCGCCACGACGCTGTCCAGCCGCACCTGGGCGCGCCGCGCCTGGCGCCGCTTGTCCACGGACGTGCCCACGCGCACGGCGGTCCCGATGGGGTCGTAGACGTCGATGCCCGCCTCCAGCGGGCTGCCGGCCTGGACGCGGGGCGCGGGCGGGATGGCGGCCGTGACGGCCACGCGGCGGTTTTCGAGCGCGATCTCGTCCAAGCGGTTGGAGGCCCCGCAGCCTTGGACGGCCAGGGCGGCGGCGAGAAGGATCAGGAGACGCAGCACGGTCGGGCGGTAGGGTGGGGTACTAGCTTAGCCGCTCCCCGCCCGGAATCGGTAACCCATGCCCTACGTCGTCGCCCAGCCCTGCATCAACTGCAAGCACACCGACTGTGTCGAGGTGTGCCCCGTCGATTGCTTCTACGAGGGCCCCAACTTCCTGGTGATTCACCCCGACGAGTGCATCGACTGCAACGCGTGCGTGCCGGCCTGCCCCGTCGAGGCCATCTACGCCGACGACGAGCTGCCCGAGGACCAGGCGCACTACGCGCAGTGGAACGAGTACCTCGCCGGCCAGTGGCAGGCGCTGGGCTACAACATCACCGAGAAGAAGGACGCGCTCCCGGACGCTGAGACGTGGGCGACCGCGCCCGAGTCGGAGACCAAGAACGAGGAGGACATCCTGACCTGGGAAGGCGCCGAGTAGCTCGGTGGCGCGTCGCAGCGTGATCGCTCTGCTCACCGGGCTACTGGTGGTGGGCATTTTGGCGTTGGCCTCGCGCGACCAGCGTCATCTCCAACCGTCGCAGGCTGCCATGGAGCGCCGAACTGGCGTACCGCTGGCAGAGCCAGTCTACACGTCGTCGAGTGGGCTGGCAGCGCTCGGCCGTTGGGTCGAGGGCTGGTGGATCTCCTTCACCCAGCCGATCCCGAACCAGATGGCTGTCCGGCCGGAGCCTGGGACGTGGACCTACGCGTTTCGAGCGTCGCCGTCGTACCAGCCGCCGCAGAGAAGGGGGCAGGACTGTGTCCGAGGCGGAGGCCAGTTGTTTTGCGACACGACCGAGGATGGGTGGCGGTACCGGATCTGGTTCACGCCCGCCAGTCAGCGCGGCCAGTTGTCCGCCCAGTTGCGGGCCGAGTAGCCCCGCCTCGGGGACTCCGAGGAGGGACCCGCGTTGGACCGGTCCCTCCCGACATGCAGCATGACCGTCCTCATCACCGGCGCCTCGTCCGGCATCGGCGCCGCGTGCGCGCGCGCGTTTGCCGCCCAGGGCGCCCGCCTCGCGTTGGTCGCCCGCGATGCCGGCCGCCTGGCCGAGGTCGCCGCCGAGTGCGCCCGCCTCGGCGCCCAGGCGGAGGCGTTCGTGTGCGACGTCACCGACGACGCGGCCGTCGAGCAGATGGCCCAGGCCGTCCGCCGCTGGGGCGGGACGCCGGACGTGGTGCTCAACAACGCCGGCGCCTTCGTGCCCGGCGGCGTGCTGGAGACGACGCCCGACGGCTTCCGCGAGCAGCTGGAGGTCAACGTGGTCTCGGCGTTCTTGGTCACGCGCGCGTTTCTGGCCGAGATGCTGGACCGCGGCAGCGGCCGCGTGCTCATGATGGGCTCGGTCGCGTCGGTCCGCGGCTACCCGGGCGGGGCGGCCTACGGCGCGGCCAAGCACGCCCTGCTGGGCCTGGCGCGCGCGTTGCGCGAGGAGGCCAAGGGGACTGGCGTCTCGGTCACGACGCTGCTGCCTGGCGCCGTCCGCACGGGCTCGTGGGACGGCACCGACCTGCCGGACGCCCGCTTTATGCCGCCCGACGACATCGCCCGCGTGGCCGTCGAGGTGGCGACGCTCTCCGGCCGGACCGTCGTCGAGGAGGTGCTCCTGCGGCCCGACGCCGGCGACATCTAGGCCATCGACCCGCCTAGCCATCGGCTCGTCTAGGCCATCGTCAGCCCGCCGTCGACGGCGAGGGACTGGCCGGTGACCGAGCGGCTCCAGGGCGAGGCGAAAAACAGCACGGCGTCGGCGAACTGCTCCGGCGTGACGGTTTGCTGGAGCGGCGTGCCCTGGCGCACAAACTCGAACACCTCGTCACTCGTCACCGCGCTCGCGTCGGTCGTCTGGAGCAGGCCGCCCGCGACCAGGTTGACGCGGACGCCGTGCGGGCCCAGCTCTTTGGCGAGGGTCCGCGTCAGGCCCACCAGCCCGGCCTTGGCGGCCGTGTAGTCGTGGTACGTCACGACGGGGTTGTACACCAGGTTCGTGCCGATGTGGACGAGCGAGCCGCCGCCCTGGGCCTTCATGGCCGGCAGCGCTGCCTGCGCCAGGTGAAACGCCGCGCGGACGGCGCCCTGGTACTGGCGGTCGAAGTGCTCCCAAGTGGCCGTCTCGACCGAGACGTAGTCGGCGCCGGGGTCGAAGGAGTACGACGGCAGGGCGTTGCTCACGACCACGTCGAGGCGGCCCCAGCGCTCGACCGTGGCGTCGACCAGGCCCCGGACGGCGTCGGCGTCGGTGACGTCGGCTTGGTGCGCGAAGGCGCGGCCTCCGGCGGCCTCGGCCTCGGCCACGACCGCCTCGGCCTTGTCCTGGCTCTGCAGGTAGTTGACGCAGACGGCAGCGCCCTCCCGGGCGAGGGCGCGCGCGATGGCGGCGCCGGCGCCCCGGCTGGCGCCGGTGACCAGGGCGACGGTGTCGGACGAGAACGTGGGCATGGACGGTCAGGGGGAGACGGCCAAGCTACCGGCTCGGCCGGCACCCCACCGCGCCGGCGACGTTAGGCGCGGAGTCCTCACCCCGCGCCCGTGCCCTTTCCGCTCCCCGAGTACGACGACCTCGACGCGACCGCGCTGGCCGCGCTCGTCGCCGCCGGCGACCTGGCGCCCGGCGACCTGGCCGACGCCGCGCGCGCCCGTGCCGACGCCCACCAGTCGCTCGGCGCGTTCGCCCACCTCGAGCCCGCCCCGACGCTCAGGCGCCAGGCCGACGGCGTGCCCGGCGGACCGCTGCGGGGTGTCCCGTACGCGGTCAAGGACCTGGGGCACCCCGTCGCCGGGATGCCGCACCGCTCGGGCTCGGCGGCCTACCGCTACCACGTCCCCGACGCCGACGCGACGCTGGTGACACGCTTGCGCGCGGCCGGGCTGGTGCTCCTCGGCAAGACGGCGACGCCCGAGTTCGGGCTGATGGGCATCACCGAGCCCCAAGCCTACGCCCCGGCCCGCAACCCGTGGGCGCCGACGCGGACGCCCGGCGGCTCGTCGGGTGGCGCCGGGGCGGCCGTCGCCGCGCGCATCGTGCCGGCGGCCGACGCCAGCGACGGTGGCGGCTCGATCCGCATCCCGGCCAGCTTTTGCGGCTTGTTCGGCTTGAAGCCGTCGCGCGGCCGGGTGCCCGAGGGCCCCGAGGTGGGGGAGAGCTGGCACGGCGCCGTCGCCAGCCTGGCCGTGACGCGCTCGGTCCGCGACGCGGCGGCGCTGCTGGACGCGCTCGCCGGCCCGGCGCCGGGCGACCCGGTCGCCCTCCCGAGGCCGGGCACGCCGTTCGCCGAGGCGGTCGGGGCTGAGCCTGGGCGCCTGCGCATCGGCTGGACGGCGCAGTCGCCACTCGGCACGCCGGTCGCGCCCGAGTGCGTCGCCGCCGTCGAGGACGCCGCCACGCTCCTGGCCGGCCTCGGGCACGACGTGGAGCCGGCCGAGCCCGAGGTGGACGGCCGCGCCGTCGCTCGGGGCTACCTCACGATGTACTTCGGCCAGATCGCGGCCACGCTGCGCCGCATGGAGGACGAGCGGACCGGCTCCAGCCGCGAGACCGAACTCACGACCCGGCTGCTGGGCGGGCTGGGCGAGTCGCTTACCGCCGGCGCGTATGCGCGCGCGCTCGACGACTGGAACGTGCTCGGCCGCGCCGTCGGCGCCTTCCACGAGCGCTACGACCTCTACCTGACGCCGACCGTCGCGGCGCTCCCGGGCACGATCGGCGCCCAACGCCCCTCCGCCGCCGAGCGCGTGCTGATGCGGACCGCCGTCGCCACGCGCACGACGGGGCTGCTCTTGAAAACCGGCTTCGTGGACCAGATGCTGGACGAGCGGTTGGCGCCGACGCCCTTTACCCAACTCGCCAACCTGACCGGCCTGCCCGCGATGTCGGTCCCGCTGTGGTGGACCGAGCCGCGGGCGGACGCGCCGCGCGGGCTGCCGGTCGGCGTGCAGTTTGTGGCGCGGCCTCGGGAGGAGCGGCTCCTCCTGAGGCTGGCGGCCCAGTTGGAGGCCGCCCGGCCCTGGGCGTCTCGCCGACCAGCGATGGCGGACCACGCCTGACTCCGCCCGCCTCGGCAATGCGCCGAGCAGTGTGCCGAGGCGGGCGAGCAGTGTGCCGAGGCGGGCGAGCAGTGTGCCGAGGCGGGCGAGCAGTATGCCGAGGCGGGCGAGCAGTGTGCCGAGGCGGGCGAGCAGTGTGCCGAGGCGGGCGAGCAGTGTGCCGAGGCGGGCGAGCAGTGTGCCGAGGCGGGCGAGCAGTGTGCCGAGGCGGGCACACTCGGGCACCGCGTCGCCGTGCGGTCGTTGCAGACGGCCCTCTCTCCTGCGACCCATGCCCGACGTTCAGCACGACGAATCCGCCCACGCCTTTTCCGCCTCGGTCGACGGCGGCGACGCCATGCTGGAGTACCAGCGCGACGGCGACCGCATCGTGTTTACCCACACCTTCGTTCCCGAATCGGCGCGCGGCCAGGACATCGGCACGGCGCTCGTCGAGGCCGGGATGGCGTACGCCCGCGCCGAGTCGCTGACGGTCGTGCCGCAGTGCCCGTTCGTGGCCGCCTACGTCGAGAGCCACCCCCAAGCGCAGGACCTGGTCTAGCCCACCCGACCTCGGCGCCGCCGGCTGGCCTCGGCCAGCGGCTCGCTACTCGCCGGCGTGGGCGTCGAGGTAGGCCAGCGCCACGCCCGTCATCGCGCGGACGCCGACCGGTAGCCCGGCCTCGGACACGAAGAAGGTGGGCGTGTGATGCGCGGGTGCGTCCGCCTCGGCGACCTCGGGCGGGCGGCCGCCGAGGACGAAGTAGAAGCCCGGCACCTCGCGCGCGAAAAACGAGAAGTCCTCCGCGCCGGTCCGCGCTGGCACCACGTGGACGCGGTCGGCCCCGGCGGCGGCCACGAGCGCCGGCACACTCGCGGCGGTCAGCGCGGCGTCGTTCGACGTGACGGGGTAGGACGCCGAGTACGGGATCTCGACCTCGGCCGTCGCGCCCATCGCCTCGGCGGTCTTGGTGGCGATCTCCCGGATGCGCGCGTTCACGAGCGCGCGGTCGGCGTCGGACAGCGTCCGGATCGTGCCGATCATCTCGACCTCCTCGGGGATGATGTTGGAGCGGACGCCGCCGTGGATGCTCCCGATCGTGACCACGGCTGCGTTCTCGGTCAGGTTGACGCTCCGGCTGACCACCGTCTGGAGCGCCGTCACGATCTGGGCCGAAGTCACGACGGGGTCCGTCCCCAGCCACGGGTAGGCGCCGTGCGACTGGCGGCCCCGAACGGTGATCCGCATGTCGTCCACGCCCGCCCACAGCCCGCCGGCGCGGTAGCCGATGTGGCCGGCCTCCAGCTGCGAGTTGATGTGGAGCGCGAACGCGGCGTCCACGCCGTGCCGCATGAGCACGCCTTCCTTGACCATCAGCTCCGCCCCGCCTTCTTCGCCCCGAGGCGCGCCCTCCTCGGCGGGTTGGAACAGGAACACGACCGTGCCCGCGATCTCGTCGCGCCGGGCCGCGAGCACCTCGGCCACGCCCATCAGGATCGCCATGTGCGTGTCGTGGCCGCAGGCGTGCGAGACGGGCACCAGGTTGCCGTTGTACGTGCCCGTCGCCGTCGACCGGAACGGCAGGTCCGTGCGCTCCTCGACCGGCAGCGCGTCCATGTCGGCGCGCAGCGCGACCGTCGCGCCGGGCCGGCCGCCGCGCAGCACGCCCACGACGCCGGTGACGGCGACGCCGGTCTCGACCTCCATCCCCAGCGACGTCAGGTGGGCGGCCACCTTGGCGGCCGTCTCGGTCTCGCGGTTGGACAGCTCGGGGTGCTGGTGGAAGTCGCGCCGCCATTCGACCACGCGCGCCTCGACGGACTGAAACTCGGCGTCGAGCGACGCCAGCGTGAGAGCGTTTTGGGCAGCGACCGGGCCGCCGGCCGCGAGCACCAGCGCGAGGAGAACCAAGAGACGAGACATGAGGAGCGGAGGCAGGGGACAGCCAACCTACCTCGCGCCAGAGACCGGAGCTTCCTGACCCTCCGAGCGCGCCCACGCCTCCGATCCTGCCGACCTTGCCGCCCCACACCCGCATCCCGATGACGACCCGAACCGTGCGCGACCCCGACGACACCGAGTGGACCCTAGCCCAGGCCATGGTCGGCACCGACGCCGAGCGCGACCACGACGGCACCGTGCCCGTGGTCGCCACGCCCAGCGGCGGCGCCCAGTCGGTCCGCCTCGAGCTGGCCCCCGACTGGGCCGAGGCGGACGACGACGACCTGCTCGCGTCGCTGATGGAGGGCCGCTAGGTCACCTGCGGAGCAAGACCGGGCCGCAAGGCTGAGAGGTTCGACGCCGCCCACGTCGAGGCCTACCGAACGACCGTCACCGGCGCCGTCCGCACGCTCCGCTTCGTGACCACGCGGACCACGTAGCGGCCGCCTGCCAGACTCGACATGTCTACCGTAGCCGACGCCGCGCCCGGAGACACCGGCTGGCGCCGAACCGTCCGGCCGAGCATGTCGATCACCTCGACCCAGGCCGGCTCAGCCTCCGCCGTGCCCAGCCCCACCGTGACGCTGCCGGAGGCCGGGTTCGGAGCCACGCGCAACCCGGTCGTGGCCTCGACGCCGTCCTCGGCCGCGCTGGCGACGGCAGAGGTGAGCCGCAAGGCGTCGACCGACACGTAAGCGGGGCTGGCGGCGCCTGCGGCCTCATTGGTCACCACCACGCTGTCCCCGGGCGACAGCGCAAACCGGCCCAACGCGGACCACCGGCCGGCGCTGGACGGGTCGGTTTGGTCCACGCGCACGGTCTGGCCCGCACCGGACGAGAACACCGTAAACGGCGTGTCGGTGGCGCGATTGGGAGCCGGCACCCACCAGGCCTCGACGTCGTACTCCCCGGCGGGAAGGCTAGCGAGGGTAAACGTGGCGCGCCCATCGCCCGACCCTGTCGCGTGAAGCCGCGACGGCGTGCCGCCGTAGAACGGCGCGTTGGCGCTGGCGAACCAGCCGGCGCTCTCGCGGTAGCCGCCGTCTCCGGTGTCGAACACGAACGCGTTGGCGGAGGCGCTCGGCTGGCGGAGCCGGAGCGCAGACACGACCGGGCGCGCCGAGCTCACCAGCCGGACGCCGCCGGCGCTCAGCGCCGTCGAGCCGCCGCCGTCGAGGTTGGTGGCCTCGACGGCCCCGAGGTCGGCCAGGAGCGCGGCCAACGCCGGGAGTGTGAGCCCGTTCGACTCACTGACGGCCACGATCAGGAGGTCGCCGTCAGCCGTGTAGCCGACGGCGGTGCGCGCCCGAGCGCTCGTGGTGTCCACGCCCGATCCTCCGAAAAACACCTCTTCGGTCCAGGTGAGCTCGGCGCGGCCGTCGCGCACCAGGCTCGGCCCGCCGCCGATGGCCGTGGTCACCTGCCAGGGCGCTCCGCCGGTGGGAAAGCTGGCTGTGGGCTGAGGTTGGGCCGCCTCGGGGGTGTTGGGGCTGGGGTCGGGATAGGCATACGTCGTGCCGTCGACGACGTAGGTCCAGGCAACGTCGGGCGTCCGCGACGCGCTCAGCCCGAGCGCGGCTCGGGTGGGGTAGAAGGTGGTCCCGCTCCGGTTGAGCGCGCCGATGCCGGGCGCGAGCACCTGGCCCTGGTCCAGCACCAGGCTGTACGACTGGTTGCCTCCGAAGTAGCCGCCGTTGACCGCCACGAGTACGCCCTCGTCGGCCGCGAACGAGGCGACGGTCTCGCTTCCCTGATCCGAAAGCGCCGCCTCCAGCTCCCAGTCAGTCGCCGCAAGCCGGGCGCGCACCAAGACCGCACGCAGCGACGTCCCCTGGCGCGTCACGTCAAACGCGCGGATCGACGCGGGGAGGCCGGCGTCGGCGTCGGCGCGCGGCGTCAGCGTGAGCGGCTGGCCGGCGGCGGCGAGCGGGAGGAGGGCGGCGAGAACGCAGAGGCGACGGCAGAGCATCGAGTTGGGCGCGGGGGTCCTCAAGAGTAGGGACAGGCCGAGCGAGATGCACCACATGCGGCCCAGCCCCGAGCCCGACTCGACGGCCCGAGCCAACCTCCGGGCGCCGCTAGCTTGGCCCCATGCCCGACGACCTCTTCGCCGCCGCCGCGACGGCGCGGCAGCGCAAAAACGCCCCGCTGGCCGACCGGATGCGGCCCCAGACGCTCGACCAGTACGTCGGCCAGGGCCACGTGCTGGCGCCGGGCTCGCTGCTGCGCCGCGCCGTCGAGGCCGACCGCGTCACGTCGCTGATCCTGTTCGGCCCGCCCGGCACGGGCAAGACCACACTCGCGCGGATCATCGCCAACACGACGCGCAAGCACTTCGCCAGTCTGAACGCCGTGCTGGCGGGCGTCGCGGACATCCGCGAGCAGGTGCACGCCGCCCAGGAGCGGCTGCGGCTGCACGGCCAGGGCACGATCCTGTTCGTCGACGAGGTCCACCGGTTCAACAAGAGCCAGCAGGACGCGCTGCTGCCCCACTTCGAGAACGGGACCGTCACGTTTGTCGGCGCCACGACCGAGAACCCGTACTTCGAGGTCAACAAGGCGCTCGTCTCGCGCAGCCGCGTCTTCGAGTTGCGGACGCTGTCCGAGGACGACCTGCGCGCGGTCGTGGCCCAAACCCTGGCCGACCCGGCGCGCGGCTACGGCCACCTCGGCGTCGTCGTCGAGGCGGACGCTCTCGACCACCTGGTCCACACCGCGAATGGCGACGCGCGCTCGCTCCTCAACGCGCTCGAGTTGGCCGTCGAAACGACCGAGGCGGACCCGGCCGGGGCGGTCACGGTCACGCTCGCCATCGCCGAGGAGTCCATCCAGCAGCGCGCCGTGCTCTACGACAAGGACGGCGACGCTCACTACGACACCGTCTCGGCCTTTATCAAGTCGATGCGCGGCTCCGATCCCGACGCGTCGCTGTACTGGATGGCCAAGATGATCTACGCCGGCGAGGACCCGCGCTTCGTGCTCCGCCGGATGCTGATCTTCGCGTGCGAGGACGTTGGCCTCGCCGATCCCAACGCCATCCGCCAGGCCGTGGCGTGCCAGCAGGCGTTCGAGTTTGTCGGGATGCCGGAGGGCCGCTTTATGCTGGGGCAGCTGTGCGTCTACCTCGCGACCGCGCCCAAGTCCAACTCCAACTTCGCCTTTTTCAGCGCGCTCGAACACGTCGCCAAGGAGCGGACCGAAGACCCGCCGAACGCCTTGAAGGACGGGTCGCGCGACAAAAAGGGGTTGGGGCACGGCGCGGGCTACAAGTACCCGCACGCCTACCAGGACCACTACGTGCCCGAGCAGTACCTGCCGGGCGGGATGCAGGGCACCTACTTCTACGAGCCGAGCGACCAGGGCTACGAGGCGCGACTCCAGGGACGCCTGGCGGATCTGCGCGCGCGCGACGCTGAGGAGTCGATCGAGAAGCGCGTCCAGCGCTACGCCGACGACTAGCTCGGCCTCGGCGCCGACGAGGCGGCCGACGCCTTCGGGTGGTAGCGCGACCGGCCCCACCTCGGCGCCGAGGTGGGGCGTGCCGGCCGGCCTGGGCTAGGGCTTCAGCACCACCTTGATGCAGTCGTCCTTCTTGTCGCGGAACAGGTCGTACATCTTGGGCGCGTCGTCCAGAGGCGCGGTGTGCGTGATGATGAACGACGGGTCGATCTCGCCGTCCTGGATCTTCTTCATCAGCGGGTCGAGGTAGCGCTGGACGTGCGTCTGGCCCATCTTGAACGTCAGGCCCTTGTTCATGGCCGCGCCGAACGGGATGGTGACGGCGGTCGCGTAGACGCCCGGCACCGAGATCGTGCCGCCCTTGCGGCACGCCATGATGGCCTGCTGGAGCGCGTACGGATGGTCGCTCTGCAGGTGGACCGCCGCCTTGGCCTTGTCGAGAAGCGCCTGGGCGTCGTTGGCCGCGTGCGACTCCGCGCCGACCGCGTCGATGCAGCGGTCGGGCCCGCGCCCGTCCGTCATCGCGATCAGGTGCTGGACGATGTCCTCGACCTCCTCGAAGTTGACGATCTCGGCCTTGGAGTTGTCCTTGGCCATCCGCAGCCGCTCGGGCTCGCGGTCGATGGCGATCACGCGCCCGGCGCCCATCATCCAGGCGCTCTGGATCGCGAACTGGCCGACCGGGCCGCACCCCCACACCGCGACCGTGTCGCCGTCCTGGATCTCGGCGTTCTCGGCGGCCATGTAGCCCGTCGGGAAAATGTCCGACAGGAACAGGACCTGCTCGTCGGTCATGCCGTCGGGCACCTTGATCGGGCCGACGTCAGCGTTGGGCACGCGCAGGTACTCGGCCTGGCCGCCCGGGATGCCGCCCAGCAAGTGGCTGTAGCCGAACACGCCGGCCGGGCTGTGGCCCATCTGCTCGCGCGCGTTCTCGGGCTTGGGGTTGGTGGTGTCGCACAGCGAGAACAGGGTCTGCTCGCAGAACCAGCACGTCCCGCACGAGATCGTGAACGGCACGACCACGCGGTCGCCCTTTTTGAGATTGGTGATCGACGCGCCGACCTCCTCGACGATGCCCATCGGCTCGTGGCCGATGATGTCGCCCTCCTTCATCATCGGCACGAAGCCGTCGTACAGGTGCAGGTCCGAGCCGCAGATGGCCGTCGACGTCACCTTGATGACGATGTCGGTGGGCGCTTCGATTTCGGGGTCGGGGTGGGTGTCGACGCGGACGTCGCCTTGGCCGTGCCAGGTGAGGGCTTTCATCGCAAGAGAGGAGGGGGACGGGTCCACCACGCGCGATCCCGTGTCGTTCCACCTGGGCGCTGGATGCGGAGATTCTCGGCGGCAGTCTCAGGCGAGCCCCGATGCCGTGGGCGCCGAACACACCCTTCACCTCTGGCCACGCCCGCCTCGGCGCCGAGGCGGGCCGGCCGGCGGCGCGGTGGACCGGAGGCGCGGTGGGCCGGCGGTCAGCGCCTGCGCTGGCGGGCGTAGAGCCGGACCGCGCCGCACCCGTCGCAGCGCAGCGACTCGGTGACATAGATGGCCTTGCCGGACAGCTTGGTGCCGGTCCAGAAGCTTTTCTCGGCCTCGCCCTCGACCCAGAACGCCGGGTGGCGGCCGCCGTGCGTCTCGTCCATCAGAAAGCCGGGCGACATCGCGCCGCCGCACTCGCTGCACGTTGGGATCGGGTGGCTCATGGCGTCGCTGCGCGGTCAGGCATCACGCACCAAAGGAACGAACACGACGCCGTCGAACGCCTCGGCGGCGACCGTGCCGGGCTCGCTCTTGACCAGCCGGTACAACGTCTGGCTGGCCGGCGGGCCGACCGGGATGATGAGCCGCGCGTCCGGCTTGCCCTCGGCGGGATCGCGCAGCTGGTCGACCAGCTCTTTGGGCACGTCGGGGCCTCCGGCGGTCACGATGATGGCGTCGAAGGGCGCGTAGCCGGGCCAGCCGTAGGTGCCGTCGCCCGCGCGCGTCCGCACGCGGAGGCCGAGCTCTTTGAGCACCGGCTCGGTTCGTTTGAGGAGTGCGGCGTGGCGCTCGACCGAGAACACGCGCGCGCCCAGCTCGGCCAAGACGGCGGCTTGGTAGCCGCTGCCCGTGCCCACCTCGAGCACGCGCTCGCCCGGCCGGACCGCCAGCAGCTCGGTCATCCGGGCGACCGTGAACGGCTGCGAGATGGTCTGGCCGTCGCCGATGGGCAGCGCCACGTCGTCGTAGGCCTGGCGCAGCAGCGACGTGTCGCGCACGAAGCGGTGGCGCGGGACGCTCCCGATCGCCGCGAGCACGCGCTCGTCGGCGATGCCCTTGTCGCGGAGCGCGGTGACGAGGGCGGCGCGGCGGGCGCTGGCCTGGCGGTCGGTAAGCAGCACGGCTAGGCGGGCGTGGGGGCGGAGGCGTCCTCGGCCGGGCGGTCGGGCGAGAACGCCGCGAGCAGCCGGGCCTCGGCCTCGTCGAGCGACAGGCCGACGTCGAGGCGGCCGTTCTCGGCGACCGAGATTTTGCCGGTCTCCTCCGACGTCACGATCACGAACGCGTCGGTCCGCTCGGTCAGCCCGACCGCGGCGCGGTGCCGCAGCCCCAGGTGCGGGTCCAGGCCGCGCGCGTCCGAGACCGGCAGGATGCAGCGTGCGGCCTCGACCTTTTGGCCCTGAACGATCACCGCGCCGTCGTGGAGCGGCGAGTTGGGGAAGAAGATGGCCGTCAGCAGGTCGCGCTCGACGTCGGCCGAGATCCGGGTGCCGGACTCGATGTAGTTGCGCAGGCCCGTCGAGCGCGCGAACGCGGTCAGGCTCCCGACGCGGTCCCGGCTCATCTGCTGGATGGCGGCCATCACTTCGTCGGTGATCTTCTGGCGCGGCGGCTGGGTGACCAGGCGCCGCACGATGGGGTTGCGACCGAGCAAGAACAGCGCCTGGCGGATCTCGGGGGCGAACAGGATCAGGACCGCCAGCACGAACACGTCGCTGACCGCGCCAAACAGCGTGGTCAACGTCGTCAGGCCCGCCGCGCGGACGACCTCGCCGACGGCGTAGAGCCCCAGCAGCGCCACGGCCACCTGGACCGCGATCGTGCCCTGGATCAGGCGGTACACCTGGTACACCAGAAACGCCGTGATGCCGACGTCGACCAGGTCGCGCGGGCGGATCGGGACGAAGCCGATCTGGAAAGCGTCCTGGAGCAGCAGCGCGACGGTCACAGCGCGCGCTCGTCTGCGCCGGCGCGGCGCGCGGCCTGGAGCACGCGCAGCGTCTCGACCGTCGCCCGGACGTCGTGCGCCCGGACGATGGACGCGCCCCGGGTGACCGCCAGCGACGCCAGCGCCAGCGACCCGTACAGGCGGTCGCCGACCGGCGCCGGGTGCCGGGGGCGCCCCAGGACGGTGCCGATCGTGCTTTTGCGCGACACCCCCACCAGCACCGGCCGGCCGTCGGCGACGAGCCGGTCCAGGCGCTCGATCAGGCGCAGGTTCTGCTCGGGCGTTTTGCCAAACCCGAAGCCCGGGTCCACGACCACGCTGCGCACGCCCGCCTCGGCGGCGCGGTCGGCCGCCTGGGCCAGCGCCCGAGCCACGTGCTCGACCACGTCCGTCCCAGTCTCGGCGTCCCGGGCCTCGGCGCCCCGGTCCTCGGCGTCCCGGGCTGCAGCACCCGTGCCCGAGGCGGGCGGAGTCGCCGTGGGCGGCGGGCCGCCGGTCCGCTCCAGCGAGTGCATCACGACGAGCGCGGCGCCGTACTCGGCCGCCACGACCGCCGTCTCGACGCCGTCGCGCAGGCCCGTCACGTCGTTGACCATGTGGGCGCCCGCGCGCAGCGCGGCCCGGGCCACGGGCGCCTTGTACGTGTCGACCGAGATCAGCACGTGCGGCAGGTGCCGAGCGACGGCCTCCACGACCGGCACCACGCGCGCCATCTCCTCGTCCAGCGCCACCGCCGGCGCGCCCGGCCGCGTCGACTCGCCGCCGACGTCCAGGATCGCCGCGCCCGCCTCGGTCATCTCGGTGGCGCGCTGGAGCGCCGCCTCGACGGTGCCGTAGCGGCCGCCGTCCGAGAACGAGTCCGGGGTCACGTTCAGGATGCCCATCACGTGCGCACAGCCCGGGCCGACGTCGAGCGCCCGGCCCCGGCAGTCCAGCGAAACAGGAGGGGAGAGGGTCGGCGCGGACATGGGAGTCTGTGGGGCTGAGAAGCTACGACGGGCGCCGCCTGCGACCGCCATCGGGACCCTTCGGGCGCTGTGGGCCGTACACGCAGCACGGGATGCCCTGCACGCCCGGCTCACACGGCTCCGCTGCCTCCCTCTGCAGCCTCACCCCACCCGCTCGCGTTCCGACACACCTCCGCCCCTGGCGTCCCAGCCATGTTCGTCCCCCGAAGCCAGCAGATGCTGGACCAGTACCTTCAGGAAATCGGCAAGCTGCCGCTCCTGACGGCCGACGAAGAGGTAACCCTGGCGCAGCGCATCAAGGCCGGGGACGAGGACGCGCTGCACGCGATGGTGCGCGGCAACCTGCGCTTTGTGGTGTCGGTCGCCAAAAAGTACCAGGGCCAGGGGTTGTCGCTCAGCGACCTGATCAACGAGGGCAACTACGGGCTGATCAAGGCGGCCAACCGCTTCGACGAGACGCGCGGCTTCAAGTTTATCTCGTACGCCGTCTGGTGGATTCGCCAGGCGATCCTGCAGGCCCTGGCCGAGCAAAGCCGCGTCGTGCGGCTGCCGCTCAACCGGATCGGGACCATCTCGAGAATCCGCAAGGCGTCCTCGCGGCTGGCCCAGACCTACAACCGGCCGCCCAACGTCCAGGAGCTGGCCGACGAGCTGGACCTGCCCGAGCACAAGATCTCGGACGCCCTCCGCCACCAAGCGCGCCACCTGTCGATGGACGCGCCGTTCGGCGACGAGGACGACAACAGCCTGCTCGACGTGCTCCAGGACGCTGCCAGCCAGCGCCCGGACGACGGCTTGGTGGGCGAGAGCTTGCGCACCGACATCCAGCGCGCGCTGTCGTCGCTGGGCCCGCGCGAGGCCGAGATCACGCGTCTCTACTTTGGCATCGGCCGCGAAAGCCCGATGACGCTGGAGGAGATCGGCAACGAGTACGAGCTGACGCGCGAGCGCGTGCGCCAGATCAAGGAGAAGGCGCTGCGCAAGCTGCGCCAGAAGGCGCGGCGCCAGGAGCTTACCGACCACGACCGAGGCTGAGCCCCGCCCGCCTCGGTGGCGCTGCCGAGGCGGAGCGTCTCGGCAACGCCTCGGCAGCCGGGCGAGGATTTGCCGCGCACCGCCGCGTCTTGCGTCGGAGCTTTCTGTCCCCCGCCCGCCGCTCCATGCCTCTGCCCTGGTGGCACGCCCGCCGAGACGCGCTGATCGCGCTCGCCGACGCCCAGACGCCGCGCTACGTCTACGATCTCGCGACCGTCCGCGCCCGCGCCCGCGCCCTGCGCGCGTGCATCCCCGCCGACCGCCACCTGTACGCCGTCAAGGCCAACGGCAACGCCGAGGTGGTCCGGGCGCTGTCTCGGGCGGGGCTGCGGCCCGAGTGCGTCTCGGGCTTCGAGATCGCCCACGTGCGCGCGCTCCTGCCCGGCCTCGACCCGGCCGAGATCTTGTACACGCCCAACTTTGCGCCGCGCGCCGAGGTCGCCCAGGCCCTGGCCGACGGCGTCCGGGTGACGCTCGACAACGCGGCGACGCTGGACGCCTGGGCCGAGGTGTGGGCCGGCCACGATGTGTTCGTGCGCGTCGACCCCGGCCAGGGCAAGGGGCACCACGCCCACGTCCGCACGGCCGGGACGGCGTCCAAGTTCGGCGTCGACGCGGCCGACCTGGGAGCGCTCGCCGCGCGCGCGCGCGACCTGGGCGTCCGCGTGGTCGGGCTGCACGCCCACGTTGGCTCGGGCATCGACGAGCCCGACGCCTGGGCGCAGACGGCCTACACGCTGGCGGCGCACGCCGACGCTCACTTCCCGGAGGCGACCGTGCTCGACGTGGGCGGCGGCCTGCCCGTCCCGACCGGCGGCGCGCCCGCGTTCGACCTGGCGGCGACCGGCCGGGCGCTGGCCGCGTTCCGGGCCGAGCGGCCTCAGTTCGAGGTCTGGGTCGAGCCCGGGCGCTACCTCGTCGCCGAGGCCGGCGTGCTGCTGGCGCGCGTGACCCAGATCAAGCGCAAGGGCGACATCCGCTACGTGGGGCTCGACACCGGGATGAACTCGCTCGTCCGCCCGGCGCTGTACGGCGCCCACCACGACGTGGTCAACCTGTCCCGCCTGGAGGCGCCGATGGACGGGGTGGCCGAGATCGTCGGCCCGATCTGCGAGACCGGCGACGCGTTCGCCCACGCCTGCGCGTTTCCCCACGCCCAGGAGGGCGACGTGGTGCTGATCGACACCGCGGGCGCCTACGGAGCCGTGATGGCGTCCAGCTACAACCGCCGTCCGCCGGCCGAGGAGATCGCCATCTGAGCCGGCGTGCCCGTGCCGCCCGCTCCGCCCGCCTCGGCGCCGAGGCGGAGGGTGCCGAGGCGGAGGGTGCCGAGGCGGAGGGTGCCGAGGCGGAGGGTGGGCGCTTCCCCATGTCGGCCCAGCCGGCCTGCGGTTATCCTCCTGCCGCCACGCTCCACCTTGCCTCCCACCATGAGACGACTGCTTCCCCTCGCCCTGCTCGTCCCGCTCGCCGTCGGCGGCTGCGCCACGACCGTCACCCCGGCTGCGGAGCCGCCCGCCGCGGAGTCGTCCGTCGCCGAGTCGCCCGCCGCGGCCTCGGCGCCGTCGATGGTCGCCGCGGCCGATCCCGGCGACCTGGGCATCGACCTCAGCGCCATGGACCGCTCGGTCCGCCCCCAGGACGACCTGTTCCGCTACGTCAACGGCACCTGGCTCAGCACGGTCGAGATCCCGGGCGACAAGAGCCGCTACGGCTCGTTCGACGTGCTCCGCGAGCGCTCCGAGGCGGACGTGCGCGCCATCATCGAGGACGCGGCGTCGGGCGCCGTCACCGACCCGGACGCCCGCAAAATCGGCGACTACTACGCCGCCTACATGGACTCGGCGCGCGTCGAGCGCCTGGGCCTGGCACCGCTCCAGCCCGACCTCGACCGCATCGACGCCGTGCGCACCAAGGCCGACCTGATGCGCTACTTCGCCGGCAACGTCCGGTCGTTCGGCCCGTCGCCGGTCGCCCTCTTCGTCGGCACCGACCCCAAGGACTCCGGCCGCAACGTGTTGACGGTGTGGCAGTCCGGCACCGGCCTGCCTGACCGCAGCTACTACCTCGAGGACCGCTTCGCGGACGCGCGCGCCGGCTACCTCGACTACGTCGAGACCGTCTACGACCTGGCCGGCTGGCCCGACGGCGCGGCCGCCGCCCAGACCGTCCTGGACCTGGAGACTCGGCTGGCCGAGGCGCAGTGGACGCGCATCCAGAACCGCGACCCCGAGGCCCGCTACAACCCGACCGCGACCGCCAGCTTGGCCACCAGCTACCCCGCCCTCGGCCTGGCCGGCATGATGGCCGAGGTGGGCATCGAGGCGCTGCCGGACACCGTGATCGTCGGCCAGCCGCCGTACCTGGCGGCGCTCGACCAGATCGTCCAGGACGTGCCGCTGGCCGACTGGAAGGCGTGGGCCCGCTTCCGCACGCTGAGCGAGGCGTCGGGCCTGCTGCCGGCCGCCTACGGCGCGGCCACCTTCGCGTTCTACGGCCAGGCCCTGAGCGGTCAGACCCAGGACCGTCCGCGCTGGAAAAAGGCGGTCGGAGCGGCGTCGGGCACGCTCGGCGAGGCCATCGGCCGCGTCTACGTGTCGCGCCACTACCCCCAGGCCGCCGCCGACCGCATGGAGGAGCTGATCGAGAACCTGCGCGAAGCGTTCCGCCAGTCGATCAACGCCAACCCCTGGATGACCGACGCCACCAAGGCCCAGGCGCTCGATAAACTCGAGAACTACGTCTACAAGATCGGCTACCCCGGCGAGTGGGAGGACTACTCGGCGCTGGCCGTCTCGCCCGACGACCTGGTGGGGAACGCGCGCGCGGCCGCGTCCTTCCGGATGGACGACAACCTCGCCGACCTGGGCCGCGCGCCCGACCGCGCCGAGTGGGGCATGACGCCCCAGACCGTCAACGCGTACTACAACCCGGCCTTCAACGAGATCGTCTTCCCGGCGGCCATCCTCCAGCCACCGTTCTTCAACGTCGAGGCGGACGACGCGGTCAACTACGGCGGCATCGGCGCCGTCATCGGCCACGAGTTCTCGCACGGCTTCGACGACCAGGGCAGCCAGTACGACGCCGGCGGCAACCTGCGCAACTGGTGGACCGAGGCGGACCGCACCGAGTTCGAGGCGCGCGCCGACCGGCTGGTCGCGCAGTACGACGCCTACGCCCCGTTCCCCGACGCCAACGTCCAGGGCCGGCTGTCGCTCGGCGAGAACATCGGCGACCTGTCGGGCCTGACGATGGCCTACCGCGCCTACCGCCTGTCGCTCGACACGGACGGCGACGGCGTGGTCTCGGCCGACGAGCAAGCGCCGGTGATCGACGGATTCGCGGGCGACCAGCGCTTTTTCATGGGCTGGGCCCAGGTCTGGCGCACGCTGTACCGCGACGAGGCGCTGCGCCAGCAGCTCCAGACCGGGCCGCACAGCCCGGGCGAGTACCGCGCCAACGGTCCGCTCGCGCACATCCCGGCCTTTTACGACGCCTTCGACGTCGAGCCGGGCGACGACCTGTACCTGGCGCCCCAAGACCGGATCGTGCTCTGGTAGCCACGCGCGCGCGCCCACCTCGGTCGGTCCCCAGACATACCGAGGTGGGGCGGGCTGGGGTGCCGGCTGTGTGAATGCGGCGCGAACGAGTTGCGGGAGAACGGGCGTCAGCCTCGATTGTCGAGGTCGCCGCCCAGTTTCTCGTCCGGCCCCCTTGCGCAACCCGGTGCTCCGGACTCTACCTTGACGCCACGGCGACACCCGCCGACTCCGACCCGATGACCCTCTCCGCCCACGTCCTCGCTCCCGCTGCCATGTGCTGCATGGGGATGATGATGTGCATGACCCGCTCGGGTCAGGAGAGGACACGCACGGAGCGCCGGTAGACCCACCGGCCCCCTGACGTTTCCACCCTCCTGGCCCGACGGCCGGGGGGGTGTTTTCGTTTCCCCCGGTCGCCGGCCCCAGCCACACTCCCATGAGCGACCGCACCCTGCACTTCGACACCCTGCAACTCCACGCTGGGCAGCAGCCGGACCCGACGACGAACGCGCGCGCCGTCCCGATCTACCAAACCACCTCCTACACCTTCGACGACGCCAGCCACGCGGCGCGGCTGTTCGGGTTGGAGGAGTTCGGCAACATCTACACGCGCATCATGAACCCGACGACGGACGTGTTCGAGCAGCGCATCGCGGCGCTCGAAGGCGGCGCCGCCGCGCTGGCGGTCGCGTCGGGCCAGGCGGCGCACCTGGTCACGTTCACGACGCTGGCCCAGGCCGGCGACAACATCGTCGCGTCGAGCAAGCTCTACGGCGGCACGACCAGCCTGCTCAAGGTCACGCTGGGACGCCTGGGCATCGAGGCGCGGTTCGTCCGCGACGAGTCGCCCGCCGCCTTCCGAGCACTCGCCGACGACCGCACCCGGGCCTTCTTTACCGAGTCGCTCGGCAACCCCGACCTGACCGTCCCCGACTTCCGCGGCCTGGCCGACGCCGCCCACGCCGTCGGCGTGCCGCTCGTGGTGGACAGCACGTTCGGCCAGGGCGGCTGGGTGGTCCGGCCCATCGAGCACGGGGCCGACATCGTGACGCACTCGGCGACCAAGTGGATCGGCGGCCACGGCACGTCCATCGGCGGCGTGATCGTGGACGCGGGGCGGTTCGACTGGCGCAACGGCCGCTTCCCACTCTTCACCGAACCGAATGAGGCCTACCACGGGCTGGTGTTCAGCGACGTGTTCAACCCCGACAGCGAGCTGGGCAACATCGCGTTCATCATCCGGGCGCGCGTCGAGGCGCTGCGCGACCTCGGCCCGGCGCTGTCGCCGTTCAACGCGTTCCAACTTTTGACCGGCGTCGAGACGCTGTCCCTCCGTGCCGAGCGCCACGCCCGAAACGCCAACGCGTTGGCGGCCTGGCTGGAGGCGCACGACGCCGTCGAGTGGGTCTGGCACCCGTCGCTCGCCAGCCACCCGTCGCACGAGACGGCGCGGCGCTACTTCCGCGACGGCGCGTACGGCTCGGTCCTGAGCTTTGGCATCCGGGGCGGGCGGGAGGCGGGCCAGGCGTTTATCGAGTCGGTCGAGCTGGCGTCGCACCTGGCCAACGTCGGCGACGCCAAGACCCTTGTGATCCACCCCGCCAGCACGACGCACCAGCAGCTCTCCGACCGCGAGCAGGCCGCCTCGGGCGTGCGCCCGGAGATGGTGCGCGTGTCGGTCGGCCTGGAGCACATCGACGACGTGACGGCCGACTTCGAGCAGGCGTTCGCCCGGACGCTCGTCGCGGCCTGACCGCGTCGCCCCGCCTCGGCGCCGGTGCGGAGTCACCGGGCCAGCGCCTTCCGCTCGGGGCCTCAGCCCCACCACGCACGATGCCCGACCTCCAGACCTTCCACCTCGCCCGCTTCACGACCGAGGCGGGCGACCGCCTGCCCGACGTGACCGTCGCCTACCGGACGTGGGGGACGTTGAGCGCCGCGGCCGGCAACGCCGTCGTGGTGTGCCACGCGCTCACCGGCGACACCGACGCGCCGTCGTGGTGGCCGGGCGTGGTGGGCGAGGGCCGAGTCGTGGACCCGGCGCGGCAGTTTGTGATCTGCGCCAACGCCCTGGGCTCGTGCTACGGCACGACCGGCCCGGCGACGCTCGACGCGGACGGCCGGAGGCTGGGCAGCCGGTTTCCGCGCGTCACGATCCGGGACCAGGCGCGGCTGCACGCCCGGCTCCTCAACCACCTGGGCGTGCGCGGCGTCGCCCTCGCCATCGGCGCGTCGATGGGCGGAATGCAGGCGCTGGAGCTGGCGCTCGTGGACCGCGAGGCCGGGCCCGACCGCGTCCGCCGGCTCGTGCTGATCGGGATGGGCGCGGCGCACTCGGCCTGGGCCATCGGCACGTCCGAGGCCCAGCGCATGGCGATCCGGGCCGACGCCCGGTGGCGAGACGGCGACTACCCACCCGACGACCCGCCCGAGGCCGGCCTGGCCGCCGCGCGTGCCGCCGCCATGCTGACGTACCGCACGCCGGAGCAGGTCCAGGCGCGCTTCGGGCGCGAGCGCCACCACCCCCGCTTCGAGCCGACCGACCCGCGGTTTGCCGTCGAGAGCTACCTCCGCTACCAAGGCGCCAAGCTGTCCGCCCGCTTCGACGCCGGCTCGTACGTCCGCCTGACCGAGGCGATGGACGGCCACGACGTCGGCCAGGGCCGAGGGCGCGAGGACGCTGTGTCCGCCCTGGCCCGCCTCGGCACCCACGCGGTCGTGGTCGGCATCTCGACCGACCGGCTGTACCCACCCGCCGAGTGCCGCCAGCTGGCCGCGTGGCTCCCCGCCGGTCGCTACGCCGAACTGACGTCCGACTTCGGGCACGACGGCTTCCTGGTCGACGGCGACGCGCTCGACGCGCTCGTCCGGCCTCTTCTCGCACGCACCGGCTTCTTCGACGCCGGGTGATGTGCTCTCCCCGAGACGCGCCATCGTGCGTCTCACGGCTCCCTCCCCACGATGTCCTCTCCTCGTCTCCACCCCGCCGCCCCTGTGGCCGGCGCCCCGGCCGCCCCAGCCCTCGACTTGTACCTGGCCGGCGTCGGCAACGTCGGGGGCGCGCTGCTGTCCCAGATCGCCGCGCTGCCCGGCCGGCCCATTCGCGTCGTCGGCGCGTGCTCTCGCCGCCGGTCGGCGTTCGACCCGGCCGGCCTCGATCTCGCCGCGCCCCCCTTCGCCGACGCGCCGCCCGACGGACCGGCCGTGCTTCAGGCGCTGGCGTCGAGCGACCGCCCGACCGTGTTCGTGGACGCGACGGGCAGCCTGGAGGTGGCGGGCTGGGTCGAGCCGATGCTCGCGTCGGGCGTGAGCGTGGTCACGCCGAGCAAGCTGGCCAACACGCGCTCCCAGTCCAGCTACGACCGCCTTCGGTCCCTCGCCGTCGGGCGCGTCCACTACCGCTACGAGACGACCGCGGGCGCGGGCCTGCCGATTGTGGCGACGGTCGAGAGCTTGGTCGCGACCGGCGACCGCGTCCGCTCGATCCGGGGCGCGTTGTCGGGGACGCTGACCTACCTGTTTGGACAGATCGAGCGCGGCGTGCCGTTTTCCGACGCCGTCCGCCGCGCCCATGTCCAGGGCTACACCGAGCCCGACCCGCGCGACGACTTGTCGGGCGAGGACGTGGCGCGCAAGCTGCTCATCCTGGCGCGGTCGGCCGGGCTGCGCGTGGAGCGGTCCGAGATCGACGTCGAGAGCCTGGTCCCGCCCGAGGCCGTCGACGCCCCCGCGACGTTGGTGACCGACGCGCTCGCGGCGGCCGACGGGGTCTGGGCAGACCGTGTGGCACGTGCGACGGAGCGAGGCGAGCGCTTGCGCTACGTAGCCTCGGTCGAGACCGTCCCCCAGCGTCGGCTCCGCGTCGGCATCGAAGCCGTGCCGGCGGAATCCCCGCTGGGCTCGCTGGCCGGGACCGACAACTTGGTCGAGATCACGACCGACCGGTACGCCGCCTCGCCCGTCGTCGTGCGCGGCCCGGGTGCCGGGGCCGACGTGACGGCGGCCGGCGTCCTGGCCGACGTGCTAGCGGTCTGCAGGGCGCTTGCGGCCTGACGTCTGGGCAGACGCGGGTTTTCTTCTGTCTTTCCTGGGCCCGGGCCGAGCGATGGGCGATTCTGGACGGGAGCCGCCGCCGGGATCTCGGTCGATCCTGGCGTGGTTTGCCTGACCTGACTTCCACCTCCAATCCCGCCATGATCCGCTTTCTCCCCGTCCTGCTCGGTGTCTTCGTCGTCTCCTCCGCCTGCGCCCAGGACATGGACGGCATGGACCACAGCGCCATGGCCGACGTGCCGATGCGCTCCATCGAGGAAGCCCGCGTCAGCCCCAACGCCGGCGTCATGGCGACCGTCGGCACCTCGAACATCCACGTGCACTACGGCCGCCCCAGCCTGCGCGACCGTGACTACTTCGCCGAGGGGTCGCCGCTGGCGCCCGCGGGCGAGGTCTGGCGCACCGGCGCCAACGAGGCCCCGACGTTCACGACGTCCCGCGACCTGATGGTCGAGGGCGAGATGCTGCCCGCCGGCACGTACGGCCTGTTCACGATTCCCGGCGACGAGTGGACGGTGATCTTCAGCAGCAACGCTCGCCAGTGGGGCTCCTTCCGCTACTCCGACGCCGAGGACGTGCTGCGCGTCACGGTCGACCCGATCACGAACGCCCCGATGCAGGAGCAGTTCGAGATGCGCTTCGCCGACGTCAACGAGGAGGAGGCCACGCTGATCCTGCACTGGGGCACCGTCGGCGTCCCGGTCGTGATCACCGAGGCCGACCCGGTCACGGCGGAGGACATGGACGAGGACATGGACGGCATGTAGGTCGCCTAGCTCGCGCCCGCCGACCAGTCGGGCGCGAAGCCAGGGTCCACGATCCGCCGGTCTTTGGGGAGCGCGTCCAGCCGGGCGCGCTCCTCGTTTGTGAGCGTGATCTCGGCCGCGGCCAGGTTGCTCTCGCGGTGCGCCGCCGAGCCCGCCTTGGGAATCGCCAGCACGCGGTCTTGGCCCAGCAGGTAGGCGAGCGCGACCTGGGCCGGGCCGACCCCGCGCGCCTCGGCGATCTCGCGGACCGCCTCGTCCTGCAGGGCGGCGCCCTGGCCGAGCGGGCTGTAGGCCGTCAGCGTCATGCCGCGCGTCTGCACGATGCCGAGCAGGTCAGGCTGCCCCAGGTGGACGTGGTGCTCGACCTGGACGTTGGCCAGGTCGGGCACGATCTCCAGCGCCCGGCGCAGCATCGCCGGCGGAAAGTTGCTCACCCCGATCAGCCGCGCGTGCCCGGCGTCTCGGGCTCGGCCGAGCGCGCCGAGCGTGTCGGCCAGCGGCACGTCGTCGTTGGGCCAGTGGACGAGCAAGAGGTCGACGTAGTCGGTCCCCAGCCGCGCCAGGCTGGCGGCGACCGACGCGGCGACGGCGGCCGGGGCGAGTTGGTCGCGCCACACTTTGGTCGTCAGAAACACGTCGGCCCGAGGGACGCCCGAGGCGGCCAGGCCTGCGCCCACCTCGGCCTCGTTCTCGTAGATCTGGGCCGTGTCGAGGTGGCGGTAGCCCAGCGCGAGCGCGTGTTCGGTGCCCTGCCGCGCGGCGTCGCCGCGGAGTTGGTAGGTGCCAAAGCCGAGCGCGGGGACGGAGGCGCCCTGGACGTCGTAGCGTGTCATCGGGAGACGGTGCGAGGGGAGACGGTGCGAGGGGAGACGGTGTGGAGACACCCGGCGCACGCCTGGCCGGCGCATCCGGTTCGCCGCGGCACCGTAGCGTCCGGACGACTCGCCGCCGCCATGACTGCCCGCCTCGACCGCTCCCGCTGGCCCCTGGTCGCGTTTGGAGGCTTCGCGTCGGCGGTCTACCTCGTCGCCGCGCGTGTGGTCGTGCCCGCGCTCGCCACGGCGCCCCGGCCAGAACTGCTGGCGGCGGCGCTCGTGGCCGACGTGGCAGTGCTCGTCCCGTTCGCGTTTGCGGTCCTGGTCGCGCGCCACGGCCGGTGGTGGACGCTGGCGCCGGTCGCGCTTTTGAGCGTCGGAGGCGCGCACCTGATGCTGCCACAGGCTCACCGAGGCGCGCTCGGTGCCGTGCTGGTGGTCGTGCCGGCTTTGGAGGCGGTGGCGCTGCTGCTTGCCGCCGTCGCGTTCGTGCGCGCGGTGCGGCAGGCGCCCGCCACCGATCCGTATGATGCCCTCCGGCGCGCCGCAGCGCGCACCGTCCCTGGCGCCGCCGGCCGGGCACTCGCTTGCGAGATGGCGGTCGCTCGCTACGCGCTCGGCCGGTTGGCACCGCCTCCGCCGGCTGGGTACCCGTCCCGCCAGTCGAGCGGGTACGGATCCGTGCTCGCGGGCGTCGGGATGGCAGCGGCTCTGGAACTGGTCGGCGGCCACGTGCTCGTGCGGCATGTGTGGGGCGACGTCGCGGCGATCGTCCACCTGGCGGTCAGCGGCTACGCGATCCTGTGGCTCGTGGGCGACTGGCGGGCGCTCGGCGCGCGCGTGACGACGCTGGAGAACGGCGTCCTCCATGTCCGATGCGGGCTCCGCTGGAGCGTCGACGTGCCCGTCGCCGCCATCGAGGCGGTCTACCGCGTCCGCCGAGACCTCCCCACCGACCGGGCGACGGTCGTCGCCACGCCGGGATCGCCCCGCTTCGCGCTCGACCTCACCCAGCCGGTCATGGCGCACGGGCCGTACGGGATGCGCCGCGAGGTCACGCGCGTCGCCCTCGGTGCCGACCACCCAGACCGCTTCCTGGACGACCTGGCGGCAGCGATGCGCGCCTCCGAGAATCCCCGATATCGCTGAAGGATCACGGCCGAGGCGGAACGGCAGCGGGGAGGTCCGGTACCTAGACACCCCTCTCCTCCCAACTCAATGTCCAAGATTACTGACCTCCGCGGCCTCTTTCTCCACGGCCTCAAAGACCTCTACTACGCTGAGAAGCAGTCCAAGAAGACGATCGCTTCGATGGCCAAGAAGGCGACCAACAGCGACCTTCGAGGCCAGCTCGAAGATCACGCCAGCCACACCGACTCCCACATCGAGCGCCTGGACAAGGTGTTCGAGTTGATCGGCGAGAAGGCCGAGGGCGTCACCTGCGAGGCCATGGACGGCATCCTCAAGGAGTCCAAGCACCTCATGGGCGAGGTCGAGGACGACGAGACGCGCGACGCCGCCATCGTCTTCTGCGCCCAGGCCATCGACCACTACGAGATCACGCGCTACGGCAGCCTGGCGACCTTCGCCGAGCGCCTGGGCTACAACGAGGCGTCCGAACTGCTGGGCGAGACGCTCGGCGAGGAGGAGGAGGCGGACAAGCGTCTGTCCGTGCTCGCCGAGAGCACGCTCAACAAGGACGCGGTCTAGCGCACGCGCGCCGTCGGTCCCAGCGCCCCGCTCTCCTCGGAGGGTGGGGCGCTCTGCGTTGCGGAGGTCCCCGGTTCGCGCACCGCCACGTGGCCCCGAGGCACGGGGCACCGAGGGCGCGTGGCAACTCCAGCGCGCACGAGCGTTGGCGGTCGGACGCGACGGAACCGTGGTGCCGTTCCACGCGCGCGGCGGTCGCCAGGACTGCGTGTTCGTCCGGGAGCGGGAAGCCGGCTTGGTGCCGAGGCAGGCCACCTCGGCACCGAGGTGGGCCACCCGGGCACCCAGGCGGAGGTGGCTAGAGCCCGGCGTAGTCGGCCAGCAGCTCTACGACCTCGTCCTGGGCGCGGCTGACGCGGCGCGTCTGGGTCGAGTAGCCGTTGCACAGGATCGAGAACGCCAGCGTCTGGCCGCGCGACGTCGTGATGTAGCCCGACAGCGTCCGCACGCCTCGGATGTAGCCGGTTTTGGCGCGCACGTTGCCGCGCGCGTCGCCCGAGCCGTAGCGCCGCCCCAGCGTGCCCGTGAAGCCACCCAAGGGCAGCGAGCGGACGAACGCGTCGCGCGTGGCGGCGTCCGGATGCTCGTGCATCCCGCGCAGCAACTGGACCAAGCCGACGGCCGTCAGCCGGTTCGAGCGCGACAGGCCCGAGCCGTCGGCCACCACGACCGTGCTCGGCGCCACGCCCAGGCGCTGCAGCGTGCCGTTGGCGGCGCGCGCGCGCAGGCCCGGACGCACCGGCCCAGGGCTCGGGTACACAAACGCCGCGACCGTCCTCAGGATGCGCTCGGCGTAGGCGTTGTCCGACTCGGTGTTGGTCAGGCTCACAAACGCCGCCAGCGGAGGCGAGCGGTACGACGCGACCGGCTGCATCCGCTCGTACTCCGGAAAGACGCCCGGCGCATACTCGTCCACACCCTGGCCGTGGATGGTGATGCCGCGGTCGCGGAGGGCGCCGCGCAGCGTGGCGACAAAGCGCGAGCTCGGGTTGTCCATCACGTCGTCGGCGAGCGAGATCGTGCCGAGCACGTTGCGGACGCCGGCGTCGTACAGGCTGTCTGCCCAGGCGCGGAAGACGGGTTCGAGGTCGCGCGCGCGGCCGATAAACGACGGGTCGCCGGAGCCGCGCACCACGACCGAGCCCGACAGCGTGCCGTACTGGAGCGGGCCGTCGAGGTACACGCGCGTCCGGTACCGGAAGTCAGGCCCGAGCACGTCGAGCGCGGCGGCCGTGGTCACCAGCTTCATGTTGCTGGCAGGCATCATCGGCGCGTAGGCGTTGCGCTGGTAGAGCACGCGCGCGGCGTCCAGGTCCTCGACGTAGACGCTCCAGGTGGCGCCCTGGAAGGCGCGAGCGCCCAAGATCTCGTCGATCCGGTCGGACAGGCCGTAACGCGTGAACGAGGTCTGCGCCGAGGCGGCCGAGGCCAGCAGGGCCAGCAGAATCAGGGCGGAGAGGCGGCGCACGGGTCAGGGGGAGACCAAGGGGTAACGCGGCCGTGCCGTGTGCCGTGCCGTCCCGGCGACAAAGATTAGAACGGGACGGCGGCCTGGACGCGGTAGTACAGGTCGGCGTCGCCGACGTCGTAGCCTCCGTTCCAGGCCTCGTCGAGCGCGCTCGCCGGCGCGGCCAGCCCGACCGCGTGGCGAATCTCGAAGCCGCCCAGCGTCAGCACGTTGGCGATCTCGGCGCCGACGCCGACGCGCCGGGCGGCGCCGTCCAGGCTCGACCCCGTCCACACGATCCCGGCATCCGCGAACACGACGGGCGCGACCGGCCCGAAGCGCGCGATGCCCAGCAGCGTCGTCTGCAGGTCGAACAGGATCGGCAGCCGGTACTCGGCCGACCCGAACAGCGCGCGCGTGCCGACGGCGTAGGTCTGGTAGCCGCGCACGCGCTCTGCGTCGTCCAGGGTGAGCGCACCCAGAAACGGCACCGGGATGTCGACGTCGTCGAAGCGCGCCAGGCCGACGTAGTCCTGGGCGAGCGTCTCGCCGAACGTGGCCGTCGCCCGGCCCTTGAGCAGCAGCCGGCCGCCGGGCGCGGGCGCGACCCAGTAGCCCAGCACGTCGGGCCGGACGAACGCGTCGCCGCCCAGCACCGGGACGCCCGCCGTGACGCGCGCGCGCAGGCCCGTCCCGTCGAGCGGCGTGATCACGTTCCAGCGGTAGGGCCGCTGGAACTTGTAGGCCGCGCCGAGCTGGACGTCGAACCGGGTGCCCGCCTCGGGCACGCCCAGGTCGGTGTTGTCGAGGTCGTCGAAGCGGTCGAGCGCCAAGGGTTCGGCGTAGGCGTAGCGCACGCGGCCGGCGACGGCCGTGACGGTGTAGGGCCGGTCGATGACGTCGAGCGGAAGCTCGGCCGCCAGGTCGGCGCCGGTCAGGTCCTCGACCAGGATGCTGGAGCCGTAGAAGCTCGACGGCGACGGGAAGCGGTAGGCCGTCAGCGTGAGCGTCGGGGCGAACTGGCGGTTCTGGTAGCTCGCCAGCACAAACGACTTGTCGGCGGGCCGCGTCACCGAGACGCCGGCGAGGACGGCCAGCTGGTGCTTGCCTAGGGGCTCCAGGAACAGCGTGTTGGCAAACACGCCGTAGTCGTTCTGGGCCGGGTCGAGGTAGGGCAGCCCGATCGTAATCGCGTGCGTCAGGTTGGCCCACGAGTTGTACGACCTGCGCCCGCGGACGAGCGAGGCGTCCGGCGCGACGGCGTCCGGGATCGTGACCGCCGGCCGGTGCTGGGTCCAGGCGGCGTAGCTGGACGGCACCGCCACGGAGTCGGTCGCAACGGTCGGGCGCCGGGCCGCGTCCACGACGAACACGCGGTCGCGGCGCTTGGTCTCGCTCGACACCAGCACGAACCGCCCGGCGGGGTGGAGCGAGTCCGGCGGCAGCCAGTCGTGGACGGTCGCGCCGTCGAACAGAAACGTGACGCGCGACTCGGGCGCGGCATCCGAGGCGCCGCCCACGAACACGTTGGGCGCGCGGTCGCGCAGCGACGTCCAGGCCAGCGAGTCGCCGGCCGCGTTCCAGACCGGCATCCGGTCGTCACGCTCGTAACTCGCGCCGTCCGGGTCGGTCGCCAGCCGGGCGACCGCGCCCGCCTCGGTGACCCGCGTGGCGTCGGCGCCGAGGCGGCCGGCCTCGACCGTGGCGAGGTCGCGGCGTCCGTCGGGGTCGAAGACGGCAAAGGCGATGCGGCCTCCGTCCGGGCTCCACCGCGCGGTCGTGATCTGGGTCTCGCCGGTGAAGGCCGTCAGCGCGCGCTCGGCGCCCGTCTCCAGATCGAGCGTGTAGATGTTGGCCGTCTCGCCCGCGACGCCGACAAACGCCAGCCGCCCGCCGTCGGGCGAGAACGACGGCGAGGTGGCGCGGCGGTCCGTCGTGAGCCGGCGCAGGTTGCCGCCGCGCTCGTCGACGACGTAGAGGTCGTTGACGAGCGAGCCGGCCTGGCCGCGGCGCGTCCGCGCGAACGCCAGGCGCGTGCCGTCGGGGCTCCACGAGACCGGGCCGGTGATGGCGCCCTCGGCCAGAATCCGAAGCTCGCGCCGCGCCGTCGAGTCGGCGCCGGGGTTCGAGACCGTGATCAGCCGGCGGACGGGCCGGGTCAGGCTGGGCAGCACGACCGCGGCCACGCGCGCCGTGTCCGGGCTGAACGCGACGTCGTAGACGACCTGGCCCGGCAGCGAGAACGGCCGGACGCCCAGCGAGTCCAGCCTCTCCATCTGCCCCGCCTGCGTGTTGTAGTACACGTTGACGTGCTTGCGCCACTCCTCGTTGAACTCGGCGTACGGCATCCCCACGACCGTGCGGAAGGCCTTATGGAAGTCGTTGAACTCGACCAGCCCGCCCAGCTCCGTCGACCGGTGGGCCAGGATCTTGGCGATCGTCGAGTCGCCGCGCGTCTGGGCGAGGTAGCGGATCTGGCTGTTGCCGAGGGCATACTTTAGGCGCCCGTTCTGAGGGCTCGTGCCGTCGTCGTAGTTGAGGCGGTCCTCGAACGTCGCCGTGCGGAGCCAGCGGTCGCCGCGCTGGGCGTCCCAGCGCTCGGTCTGATACTGGGCCAGCCCCTCGGCCCAAAAGCTGGGGAGCGGGTCGCCGAAGAAGACGCCCAAGAGCCCCAGGTTCGAGCGGACGGCGCGGTAGTGGACCAGGTGCGCGATCTCGTGCGCGAGCACCTTGCGCAGCCACTTGACATCGCCGGTCCAGATCTCGGCCGTGTCGTTGACGTGCACCCAGATCGTGGTGAAGCCGCTCGGGCCCACGTTGTAGGCCAGGCCGTTGGCGATCTCGTCCTCGTCCGACAGGTAGATGCGGATGGGGTCGTCGAAGGCCAGCGCCGTCGAGTCGGCGCTGAGGTTGGCGGTGAGCGCGGCGTACGCCTCCTCGGCGACGGCGGCAGCCTGGGCCTCGATGCCCGCCAGGCGCGCCGGGTACATGATCTCGAAGTGCTCGGTCTCGGCGACCTGCCAGTCCAGCTCGGGGTGGTTGCGCCCGTTGAAGGCGCCGAACCCGACCTGGGCGTGGGCGCTGCCTGCCACCACGACCAGCAGGGCGAGGACCGCCAGCAGGCGACCGAGGCGGGGGAGCGAGGGCAACGTCACAAACATCGTCGGCCGGGGGGAGCGGGCGGAGAAGGTAGGCCGCCTCCAGGGCGGGCCGGGTCTCTCGCGCCGGGCACAACGACAACGCCCCCCTGGCGCGGAGCGCGACCAGGAGGGCTCTAACGTCCGGCGAAGGCGACGCTAGGCGTAGGTGTTGAGCATCACCGGCATGATCAGCATCAGCAGCTCCTCGCCGTCCGGGCCCTCGGTCGGGGACACGACGCCGGCGCGGTTGGGTGACGAGAACTCGAACGTCACGTCCTCGCCGTCGATGTTGGAGAGCACCTCCTGGAGGTACTGCGAGTTGAAGCCGATCTCCATCGGCTCGGCGTCGTAGTCGCACAGCACGCGCTCCTTGGCCTCGGACGCGCGCTCGATGTCCTCCGCCGAGACCGTCAGCGCGTCCGACTCTAGGGCCAGCCGGATCTGATGCGTCATCGACGACGAGTACAGCGCCACGCGCCGGACGGCGGCCAGCATGGCGTCGCGGCCGACGGTCAGGCGCTTCTCGTTCTCGACCGGAATCACGGCCTCGTAGTTGGGGTACTGCTCCTCGATCAGGCGCCCGACAACCTGGGTGTCGCCAAAGTCGAAGCCGACGTAGCCCGACGCCACGCGGATCGTGCACTCGCCCTCGCCGGCCGCCTTGGCCGCCAGCGCCAGCGCCGCCGCCGGCACGATCACGTCGACGGCCTCGGCCGCGTTGATGCCGTCGGCCAGGAGCTTGACCAGGCGGTGGCCGTCGGTCGCGACAATCGTGGCGCGCTCGGGGCGGATCTGAAACAGCACGCCCATCATGGCCGGCCGCAGCGCGTCCTTGCTGGCCGCAAAGCCGGTCTTGTCGATGGCGTGCTTGACCAGGCCGGAGTCAGCCGTGATGGCCTGGGCGTCGTCGAGCGACGGCAGCGCGGGGTAGTCGCCGCCGTCGAAGCCGACCATCTTGTAGCGCCCCTGATCGGTCGTCAGTTCGACGTTGAACTCGGCGTCGGTCGTGACGGTGACCGACAGGTCGGGGAGCGCGCGCAGCGTGTCGAGCAGGCGCCGGGCGGGGACCGCGATGCGCTGCTTCGCGCCTTCCTCGGCGGCCACGCCGTTCTGCTCGAACGCCACCGCCAGCCGCTGGACGATGGAGATCTCCAGGTCGGTCGCCGAGATCTGCAGGCGGTCGTCCAGGCGCTCGAACAGCACGCACTCCAGGATCGGGAGCGTGCTCTTGGACGGCACGGCGCCGTTGACGGTCGACAAGGCGCGCAGGAGGTCGGCGCTGGAGACGGTAAACTTCATGGTCACAAGGGGAAGCGGGCTGGGTGCCGGCCTGGCAACTGCCGGATCGAGAATCTACGCCGGAGGCCTCGAAACGGTCCGCCGCGAGCCATGAAATCCACCGCCTGGGCCGAAGCTCCGTCTCGACGGTGGCGCGCCTCGACGGGGCGGGAGATCAGCGCAGGGACCGACGGGCACCTCCCGCGCTGTCCGCCTCGGCGCCGAGGCGGGGCCACCGGCTAGCGCTGCTGCAGCTCCATCTTCTTGCGCACGGCCGTCACCATCTCGCGGAAGCTGGGGTCGGTGTCGACCTGGTTCTCGACCGACCGCACGGCGTGGATCACCGTCGAGTGGTCGCGCCCGCCAAAGTGCAGCCCGATGGTCTTCAGGCTGTGGCTCGTGATCTCCTTGGAGAAGAACATCGCCACCTGCCTGGCCTGGACGACCTCGCGCTTGCGCGTCCGGGCGCGGACCAGGTCCTCGGAGATGCCGAGGTAGTCGCACACGACGGTCTGGATCACGTCGATCGTCAGGACGGGCCGGGACTCCTTGATCAGGTCGCGCAGCACGTCGCGCGCCAGCTCCTGGTCGATCTCGCGCCCGGTCAGCGCCGCGTGCGCCTGCAGCCGGATCAGCGCGCCCTCCAGCTCTCGGATGTTGCTCTTGACGTGGGTCGCGATGTACTCGATCACCTCGGGCTTGACGCGCGTGCCGTCGTCCTTGGCGCGGCGGTTCAGGATCGCGACGCGGGTCTCGAAGTCGGGCGGCTGCACGTCGGCCGCCAGTCCCCAGGAGAAGCGGCTCAGCAGGCGCTCCTCGATGCCCGCGATGTCCTTGGGCGGCCGGTCGGCCGAGAGCACGAGCTGCTTGCCCAGTTGGTGCAACTCGTTGAAAATGTGGAAGAACTCCTCCTGGGTCTTTTCCTTGCCCCCGAAAAACTGGACGTCGTCCACGATCAGGATGTCGACGCCGCGGTAGAACTGGCTGAACTCGGCGATCCGGTTGGACTGGATCGACTGCACGAACTCGGCGGTGAACATCTCCGACGAGACGTAGCGGACCGTCTTGGCGTGGCCGTTGGCGAGCGCGTAGTTGCCAATCGCCTGGATCAGGTGCGTCTTGCCCAGCCCGACGCCGCCGTAGATCAGGAACGGGTTGAACGAGGTGCCGCCCGGGTTCTGGGCGATGGCCCAGCTGGCCGAGCGCGCGAGTCGGTTGCAGTCGCCCTCGATAAAGCGCTCGAAGGTGTAGGAGTCGTTGAGGTGCGGGTCGACGTGGATGGGCTTGACGCCAGGCAGGGCGAACGGATTCGCCATCGGGACCGTCGGGCGGTCGGGCTGGGTGCGGCTCGTCGGGGCCGGGCTGAAGCCTCGCGTCCGGTCGATGGCGCGGCCGGCTGGGCTCGGGACGTCGGCCCGCCTCGGTGGCGTCACGCCGTCGGGCAGTTCCATCTGGGGCGGGCGCTCGCCGGCGGCCGGCGGCACGTTCGAGGGCTGGCGCGCAGGCAGCTCCATCGAGGCGCCCCGCCGCCCGCCCGAGGCGGCGTCGCTGCTGTCGCGCGGCGAGTTGTCGCGCTCGATCACGATGTCGTAGTAGAGCCGCCCGCCCGGCCCCAGCACCTTGGTGATGGTCTTGCGCAAGAGCGCGAAGTAGTGCTCCTCCAGCCACTCGTAGTAGAACCGGCTCGGCAGCTGGACCGTCAGCTTGAGCGCGCCCTCTTCCTCCTCCAGCCCGACCGCGCGCAGCGGCTCGAACCAGGTTCGGAAGCTTTGGCGGCTGATGTTGTCCCGGATGATCCCGAGGCACTCGTCCCAGACGTCGTCGCGCGAACGGTCCATGGGGTAGAGTGGGGCGGAGGGGGGAGGGGAACCGGGGCCCGAATATCGGGACGGCCGGTGGGAATGCCTACCGGCGTCACGCCGCCGTGCCCAAGTTGTCCACACCTTCTCCGGTGCCCGGTCCGCCAAACGTGACGCTAGCCAAGATTGGAGTGGATGCTTGTCCACCGCCCGTCCACGGCAGATGCGGAATCCAGGCGTGTTGTCCCGCAGCGAGATGGCTTGACGGAGGTGCGGCAAGGCATGTCCGAACCTCACAGAGGTGGGGGCCGCACGAGGCTCAGTAATGATTTCGCAATCCGGTTGTCCACACTTTGTGCACCCGGCCTCTCCAGCAGAACGCGAGGTGCCGCCGGCTCGGGGCTACGGAAGTGTCCCTTGGGCCGCATGGGGGATTCCCTGGGGGGCGACGTATGCCCTACAGGCGTGCCGGTTGTGGAGGCCGAGCCGGGCGCGTCAACATCTCGTGAGGCCCTTGTAGGGCGCCCGGCCCGGTCCCTACCTTCCCGAGCTACCGGGTGCCTCCGCCCGGCGCCGAGGCTCCGGCCTCGCGTTCCTTGACGACCGCCGCCAGACGCCGTGTTCCGGGTCCGCATCGCTCACTACTCCGACGGCCTCCACCAGGAGACCCTGCACCCCAGCCCCGACGACCTCGGTCTCGACCCGGCGGTGTTCTCCGACATCACGGTCGGCCTGCGCCTGGACGTCGCCGACCGCCGCATCCTGGCCGCGTTCACGGCGTCCGCGACGGCGCGCCTCGAGTGCGACCGCACGCTCGACCTCTACGACGAGCCGGTCGAGGGCGATCACGCGGTCCTGTTCTCCGCCGACACGCCCGCCGACGGCGAGGAGGTGTTCGCGCTACCCGACGACGCCCAGGCGCTCGACCTGACGGCGCCGGTCCACGACACCCTGGTGCTGGCGCTTCCGCTGCGCCGCGTCAGCCCGGCCGCCCAGGCGGCCGAGATCCCGACGGCGTTCGGGGGCCCGTCTCCGGACGAGCCCGCCGACGACCGCTGGGCCGCCTTGAAGGCCCTCCGCGGCTCCGACACCGACTAACCCTGGCCTTCGCGCCTCACCCTGGCCCCCAGGCCGCACCCCGTACTCTCCGATGGCCAATCCCAAACGCAAGCATTCCAAGGCCCGCACGCGCACGCGCCGCTCGACCTACAAGGTCAAGTACGTGCCCACCACGCACGAGTGCCCCAACTGCAGCAATGCCAAGCTGATGCACCGCGCCTGCCCGACGTGCGGGCACTACCGAGGCCGCGAGGTGATCGCGGTCAAGGAGGAGTACGCCTAGCCCCAGGGCCGCGCCCCCGGCCCGACCGCCCACTTGCAGAGACGCCCGCGTGACTTCGGTCGGCGCGGGCGTCGTTGGGTTCGGGGTATCTTGACGCCCCCTCTCCGCACCAGCCCCGCCGCCTTATGCCCGTCCGAGTCGCCGTCGACGCCATGGGCGGGGATCACGCGCCGAGCGTGGTCGTGGAGGGCGTCGTGGAGGCGCTGGCCGAAGCCGGCGACCGACTGACGGTGCTGCTGGTAGGTCGGGAGGCCGAGATCCGCGCCGAGGTGGCCCGCCTCGGCGCCGCCGAGGGCGACCACCTGCGCATCGTGGACGCGCCCCAGGTCATCGGCATGGGCGAGAGCCCGACGGTCGCGCTCAAGGCCAAGCCCCAGTCGTCCATCCACGTCGGCGTCGGCGCGGTCAAGCAGGGCCGTGCCGACGCGTTCGCCTCGGCGGGCAACACGGGCGCCGTGATGGCGGCGGCGCTGTTCGGGCTGGGGCGGCTGCCGGGCGTTCTGCGGCCGGCGCTGCCGGGCTACCTGCCCACCCCGTCCGGCACGTGCGTGCTGCTGGACGTGGGCGCGAACGTCGAGGTCCGGCCCGAGCACCTGGTCCAGTTTGCCCGCATGGGCGCCGTGTTCGGCGAGTTCTTTTTGCAGAAGGAGCGCCCGACGGTCGGCCTGGTCAACGTCGGCGAGGAGCCCGGCAAGGGCACCGACACCGTCAAGGAGGCGCACGCCACGCTCGCGGCGATGGGCGAGCAAGGGGCGCTCCACTTTGTGGGCAACATCGAGGGCCGCGACATCCTGCAGCACGGCGCCGACGTGTGCGTCTGCGACGGCTTTGTGGGCAACGTCGTGCTCAAGCTGGCCGAGTCGGTCGCCACGATTCTGCCCACGATGGTCAGGGCCGAGATCGGCCGCCAGGCGCTCGAGCCCGAGCAGGCCGGGCTCGTGGGCGGCGTCCTGAAGGGGATGCTGGCGCCGTTCGACTACCAGGCGTTCGGCGGCGTGCCCATGCTGGGCATCGACGGCATCGTGGTGATCGGCCACGGCGGCTCCTCGGCGCGCGCGGTCAAGCAGATGGTGATGGGCTCGGCGGGCCTGGTCGAGCAGAACCTGACCACCCGGATCGCGCGCGCGCTCCACGTGCCCGCGCCCGAGTCGCCCTCGGCCTAGCCCGCCTGACGGCTGAGGCCGGCCCCTCCCCTCATCCCCGACGTTTCCCGGATGCCCGACACGCCCCGCACCACCGCCGCGATCACGGCAGTCGGTACGTACCTCCCCCCGGACCGGCTCACAAACGCCGACCTGGAGCGGTTGGTGGACACCAACGACGAGTGGATCCGGTCGCGGACGGGCATCGAGGAGCGCCGCATCCTGCGCGACGAGACCAAGGCGACAGCGTTCATGGCGACCGAGGCCGCGCGCCAGTGCCTGGACAACGCCGGCGTCGCGGCCGAGGACGTCGACTGCATCCTGGTCGCGACCGTCACGCCGGACATGATTTTCCCGGCCACGGCGTGCCTGGTCCAGAACAACCTGGGCGCCACGCACGCCTGGGGCTACGACATCTCGGCGGCGTGCTCGGGCTTTCTGTACGCGCTTACCACGGGCGCCAAGATGGTCGAGGCCGGGATGCACCGCCGCGTGCTCGTGATCGGCGCCGATACGATGTCGCGCATCATCGACTACACCGACCGCGCGACGTGCATCATCTTTGGCGACGGTGCCGGCGCGGTCCTGCTGGAGCCGTCGACGGACGGCACGGGCGTGCTCGACACGGTCCAGTACGTCGACGGCTCGGGCGTCGACTCGCTCAGCCAGCCCGCGGGCGGCTCGCTGCGGCCCGCGACGCACGAGACCGTCGACGCCCGGCTGCACTTTGCCCAGCAGGACGGCAAGGCGGTCTTTAAGCGGGCCGTCGTGGGCATGGCCGAGGCGGCGGCCGAGGTGATGGAGCGCAACGGGCTGACCAGCGACGACATCCGCTACCTCGTCCCGCACCAGGCCAACCTGCGCATCATCGACGCGACCGCGCGCCGCATGGGCGTCGGGCCGGAGCAGGTGATGGTCAACATCCAGCGCTACGGCAACACGACCGCCGCCACGCTCCCGCTCTGCCTGGGCGACTGGGAGGGCCGGCTCCGCACCGGCGACAACCTGGTGCTGGCGGCCTTCGGCGGCGGCTTCACCTGGGGCGCGACCTGGCTAAAGTGGTCGTACGACGGCACCGAGGCGTAGGCCAGAGCCTGCGCGTCGTGCCTTCCCCGTCCTTCGTCTACACCTCGCTTGTCCATGACCGCTTTTCTCTTTCCTGGCCAGGGCTCCCAGGCGCCCGGCATGGCCGCCGACCTGGCGGACCTCCCGGAGGCCCGAGCGCTTCTCGACCAAGCCGACGACGTGCTGGGCTTCGGGCTCACAGCCCTGATGTTCGGCAACGACCCGGACGCGCTCAAGCCGACCGAGACTACCCAGCCGGCGTTGTACGTCCACAGTCTGGCGGCACACGCGGCGCTGGCGGCGCGCGGCGTCCGGCCTGGCATCGCGGCGGGCCACAGCCTGGGCGAGTGGAGCGCCCTGGCGGCCGTCGGCGCCATCTCATTCGCGGACGGCCTGCGCGCCGTCCGCCGCCGGGGCGAGCTGATGGCGACCGCCGGCGACGTCCGCCCGGGCGCGATGGCGGCCGTGCTCGGGCTCGAGGCCGCCCGCCTCGACGAGGTGTGCCAGCAGGCGACCGAGGCGGGCGACGGCGAGGTCGTGCCGGCCAACTACAACGACCCGGGCCAGATCGTGATCTCGGGCGACGGGCCGGCCGTCGAGCGCGCCGGAGCTCTCGCGACCGAGGCGGGCGCCAAGCGCGTCATCCCACTTCCGGTGTCCGGCGCCTTCCACAGCCCGCTGATGGCCTTCGCGCGCGACGGGCTGGCGGAGACACTGGACGCGCTCGCGATCACGGCGCCGACGTGCCCGGTCGTGCTCAACGTCACCGCCGAACCGACGACCGACCCCGAGACGATTCGCCAGCGGCTGTTGGACCAGTTGACCGCGCCGGTTCGCTGGGCCCAGTCGCTGGAGCGGATGGCGGCTGAGGGTGCCGACCGGTTCGTCGAGGTGGGCACGGGCAAGGTGCTGTCCGGGCTCGTCCGCCGCACGCTCGGCCGCGACGCGGTGACGGCCCAGGCGGGGACCGCCGCCGAGATCGACGCGCTCGCGGGCTGACCGCCTGTAGCTTCCCGCCATGTCCGAACACGACGCGCTCGAACACAAATCGCTTCGGCTGGTCACGCGCAAGAACCCAGATTGGCACGAGATCGCCCGAGCCTGCGTGTGCTTCGCCAACGGGCGCGGCGGGGTGCTGGAGATCGGGGTGGAGGACGAGGAGACGGAGCCGCCAGT
Organism: Rubricoccaceae bacterium; assembly: GCA_963757585.1. Taxonomy (GTDB): domain Bacteria; phylum Bacteroidota; class Rhodothermia; order Rhodothermales; family Rubricoccaceae; genus Rubrivirga. Next base: position 265,669 of record CAVWRT010000005.1, on the reverse strand, counting down.
CGGTCAGGCAATCCCTCCAGGGTTGGCGGACCGCGTCTTCCAGCGGATCGCGCAGACCACCCTCAACGTGTCGCCCGCCTTTCCGGAGACACGCGTCGCTCCGAACGGAGGCGAAGTGCTGGTCGTCCACGTTCCGACGTCCAGCGCGCTCGCCTGCACGACCGACGGCCGCTACTACGCCCGACTGGCAGACGCCTGCGCGCCGGTCCCCCCCGAGGACATGGTCCGACTGGTGACGGAGAAGGGGGCTCTGGTCTGGGAGCTCGCCCTCACCGACGCCCCGGCCTCCGAGGCCGAGCCGCGCCACGTCCAGCGCCTGCTCGACGGGCTCCGCGCGTCGGACCGCGTTAAGGGTACCGTCAAGGTTCGGACAGACATCGAGATCCTGTCGTCCTACGACCTCGTTCGCGACGACCGGCTCACCAACCTGGGCGTGCTCTGGCTCGGCCGGCGGGACCAGCGCGCTCGGCTCCGCCACGCCCCCATCATCCAGTACCTCCGCTACGACGGGCAGCGCCGGAAGGTGAGCAAGGAGATGTTCGGCGACGACTACGACCTGACGCCGTGGGACCAGGTGGAGGCCGTGCAGGCGCTCCCAGTCTGGCAGGAGAGCATCGAGGTGCCCCAAGGCGTCTTCCGCGCCCAGGTGCCGATCTACGACATCGAGATCGTCCGCGAGTTGGTCGCGAACGCGCTCGTCCACCGCGTCTACCCCACCTCGGGCGACATCTTCGTCAGCCTCCACGCGGATCACCTGGAGATCCACAGCCCCGGGCGGCTCCCCGTCGGGGTGACGCCGCAGAACATCCTGCACGTCCGCAAGCGCCGGAACGCGGGCATGGTCCGGCTTTTCCACGACCTCCACCTGATGGAAGGCGAGGGGACCGGCTACGACCGGATGTACGACCTGCTCCTGTCCAGCGGACGCCCGGCGCCCGACGTGCGGGAGGGGCCGGACCGGGTCGAGGTGTCGGTGCACGGGCTCGACCTCGACCTGCGAGCGCTTAAAGTCATCGCGGCGGCCTCCGCTTACGGCCCGTTGCAGGAGAGAGAGCGGATCACCCTCGGGCTTCTAGCCCGGAAGGGACCCCTCACGAGAGCGGTCCTGGCGAGCGAGTTGTCGATGGGCAGCGCTCGCGACGTGGAACCCTGGGTTGGGTCATTGATCGACCGCAAGCTGGTGGGCACGGTCGGAAAAGCGCGCGGCCAGCGGCTGCGAGTGAACCCTCGTCTGCTCCACCGGTCGGGCGCTCGGGCTCGGACCACGCTCATCGACATTGAGGACTACCGCCTCCGAGAGCTTATCCGCACAGACATCGAACGCTTCCCTGGGAGCCCCGTGCGTGAGATCCACGAAAGGGTCGGGGTGGAGATCTCCCGCCGGAAGATCCAGCGCCAACTCGTGGCTCTCCGAGAAGACGGGCACATCCGGATGGAAGGGGAGCGAGCGGGCGCCCGCTACTTCCCCCCATAAGTCCAACGTTGGTTCAAACCGGACGCTTTGTTCGGGTGCAAAGAGAGCAAAACTGGCCTCTCAAGACCACCGCGGCGCATTCGGACGACTCGCATTGGTTCAAATCCCTCTTAGACCAGATTCCAAGTCCATGACCCTCGACCTTTCCGGAAAGACCGTCCTCGTGACCGGCGGCACGCGCGGCATCGGCCGCGCCATCGTCGACGCGGCTGCCCAAGCGGGCGCCAACGTCGCCTTCACCTACCGCTCGTCGTCCGAGACCGCTGACGCGCTCGTGGCCGAGATCGGCGCCGACCGCGCGCTCGCGATCCAGGCCGACGCCGCCTCGGGCGACGACGCCGCGGCGGCGGTCCAGGCCGTGCTCGACACGTGGGGCGCCATCGACGGCCTCGTGGTCAACGCGGGCATCACGCGCGACGGGCTGATGATCCGGATGGACGTCGAGGCGTGGCAGCAGGTCATCGACACGAACCTGACCGGCGCGTTCCACATCTGCAAGGCCGCCTACCGGCCCATGATGAAGCAGCGCGCGGGCAGCATCGTCACCATCTCGTCGGTCGTGGGCGTGACGGGGAATGCCGGCCAGGCCAACTACGCGGCGTCCAAGGCCGGTCTGATCGGGTTCACCAAGAGCCTGGCGCGCGAGCTGGGCGGGCGCGGCGTGCGCGCCAACGTGGTGGCGCCCGGCTACATCGAGACCGACATGACGGCCGACCTGGGCGACACCGTCACCGAGGCGATGGAGGGGCAGATCCCGCTCAAGCGCCTGGGCCAGCCCGGCGACATTGCCGCGGCCGTTCTGTTTCTGCTCTCCGACGCGGCGGGGTACGTGACTGGCCACGTCCTGCACGTCGATGGAGGCATGGCGATGTAGAGCCCGACCACGCGGGCAGGTGGTTTCCCCCAGATCGCGTGCCGGGCTCCACGAAGGGTGTCCTCGCGTGACCCACCGGTGTGGCCGCGCTGTAGCTTGTTTGCAGACGCGCTCAAGCACATGTAATGCCGTATCGACTGTACCTGATCGAGGATCACCCGGTCATGCGAGAGGCGTACACGAGCTTGTTTGCCGGGGAGCAAGACCTCACCCTGTGCGGCCAGTGCGGCACGGCCGAGGAGGCCTTAAAGGCGCTCGACACGGACCCTTGTGACCTTGTCGTGTCCGACCTTCAGCTGCCGGGAATGAGTGGGATCGATCTGCTCGGCCACATCCGCCAGCGCTGGCCTGAGCTTCCCGTCCTGATCGTGACGGCGCACGACGGCAGTTTGCTGAAGCGCCGGGCGCACGAGGCTGGCGCGACGGCCTTTCTGCACAAAAGCGAGGCGCCGGCTCGGCTGCTGGAAACCATCCGTTCGGTGCTGGCGGAGTCAGCGAGCCCGATGCCGAGCGTCTGACGCGGGCCACGAGCCAGGCGGAGGCCTCGCCGCCACACGCCGAGCGACGACGCCCGTCGGCGGCCCGAGGCGGCCCGCCTCGGCAAGGCGCAGGGCGGCAAGGCGACGGGCGCGCTCAGCGTCCAGGCGCGGAGAGCCGTGCCCGCAGGCGGGTCACCGTTTCGCGGAGCGCCGCCTGGGCGCCTCGTGCCGCGAGCCCCGGCGGTCCCGACCGGGCCGGGACCGCTCGCGCAGGCGCTGGGTCGCGACGTCGTAGTCCACGATGGGCGCCGGGTAGTCGTCGCCGATGGCGACGCCGAACCGTTGCTGCTCGGCCGGTGACATCCGGTAGGGCTCGCGCGCGTGACGCGGCGGCAGGCCGGCCAGTTCTGGAATCCAGTGGCGGATAAACTCGGCATCGGGGTCGTACTTTTTGGCCTGCAACTCAACGTCGAAGTAGCGGTCTCGCGGGTCGCTCCCGACGCCCGCGACGTAGGCCCAGTTGCCCCAGTTGCTCGTGACGTCATAGTCCACCAGCAGCCCTTCGTAGTACGCCGCGCCCGCCCGCCAGTCCAGGTCGAGGTGCTTGACGAAAAAGCTGGCCGCGTTCTGGCGCCCCCGGTTCGACATAAAGCCGGTCTCGTTGAGCTCCCGCATCGACGCGTCCACGAGCGGAAGGCCCGTCCGCCCCTGGCACCACGCGGCGTAGTGGGCGTGGTCGAGCCGCGTCGAGACGCCGCGCACTCCCTTGGGCCCGGACGGCCAAAACAGCCGGTCGCCGTGCTTGGCGCCGTAGACGCGGAAAAAGTCGCGCCACAGCAGCTCGAACGTGAGCCAGTAGGTGCTCGTGTTGGCGCCGCGCTCGGCCTCGTAGCGCGCCACCTCGGCCTGGACGCGGCGCGGGCTGAGGCAGCCGTTCGACAACCACGGCGACAGCTTGGACGAGTCGTCCGGGTCGAGCATCCCGTTGCGGGTCTCCTTGTAGGTTTTGAGCCGGTCGAGGTCCCAAACGTAGGCCTGGAGGCGGGCCAGGGCTTCGGTCTCGCCGCCGCGAATGGAGAACCCGCGGCGCGAATCTGGCTGGCGCGGCTCCAGGCCAAGCTCGGCCACGGTGTCGGGAATCTGGCCCGGCTCGACGCCGTCGGGAAGCGGCGGCAACCGGTCGGGTGCGGGCCGAGGCGCGGGGTACCGGTCGGCGGCCGGCGCCCGCTCGACGGCCTTGCGGAACTGGGTGAACACGTCGGGCGCGTCGGCGGGCGCGAACGGCAGCGCAGCCACGTCGACGAGCGTGTGGCCCCAGGTCTCGGACCAGCGCGCGTCGGGCAGCGACCAGCGGACCGCCTCGGCGACGTCGGCCTCCTCACGCATCGGCTCGGCGGTCAGGTGCACCGAGGCGGCGGCGGTCGCCTGGGCCAGGTCGGCGAGCACGTCCTCGGGCCGCCCCTGCCGGACGACAAGGTCGCCGCCCCGCGCGCGCATCCGGCCGCGCAGGTCGCGCAGGCTCTCAAGCACGAACTGCGCCCGGTACGCTTCCATCTTGCGGACGCCCAGATCCGTCGGCTCGGTCAGGCGCGGGTCGAGGCAGTAGACGGACAGCAGCCGCCCGCCCGGCCCGGCGGCGTCGAGGGCGTCGGCCAGCGCGGCGTGGTCGTGCAGGCGGAGGTCGTGGCGGAGCCACAGCAGAGCGGTCGGCATCGAGGCGCGGGGGAGGGCGGACGGTACCGGCCTCCGCCCGCGCCGATCCCGCGCCGCGCCGGGTCCGGGGCCTTCCCGAGGCGGACGAACCCGTCGCCCCGAGGCGGGTTGACCCGGCCCCCCCACGACGCCCATGACTCTGACGCTGGCTGACCTCTCGGCCCGAGACCGCTACAAGCTGCTGAGCGCGCTCGTGGTGCCCCGGCCCATCGCCTGGGTCACGACGCTGGAGCCGGACGGCGCGGTCAACGCGGCGCCGTACAGCTTCTTCAACCTGATGGGCTCGCGGCCGCCCGTCGTCGCGCTCGGCCCGGACGACAGCGGCGGGGTCAAGGACACGCCGCGCAACGTGCGCCGCTCGGGCGTGTTCGTGGTCAACGTGGTGGACGAGGCCGTCGCGCCGGCCATGCACGCGACCTCGGCCTCGCACCCTGCTGGCACCAGCGAGACCGTCCGCCTCGGGCTGGCGACGGTCACACCGGACGGATGGGACGTGCCCCGCATCGCCGACGCGCCGGCGGCCCTGGCGTGCCGCGAGCACACGACGCTGCTGATCGGCGACACCCGGGTGCTTCTCGGCGTCGTGGAGCACCTCTACGTCCGCGACGACTTGGTGGACGTGGAGCGGTGGCGCATCGACCAGGACGCGCTCCGGCCGGTCGGGCGCTTGGGCGGCGGGTTCTACACCCGCACGCGCGACCACCTGGACCTGGGGCCTCGTCCTACGCTCTAGCTCGCCTCGGGCTCGCGCCGCACCCACCCGCGAGTCTCCAGACGGAGTCGAGCCTCCCGACGGAGTCGCCGAGGCGGGGAGGGTCGGGTGGCGACCGGGAACCGGAGAGAGCGGGCGGACTACGCACGCCACTACCCGCCCCGGACGCCATGCGCCTCGTCTGTCTCTTCGCCGCCCTCGTCGCCGTCTCCGGCTGCTCGGCCCCGATTCCCGCCTCTCCGGCCGACGCCGGTGCGTTCGTGACCACGCTGGGCGACGACACCCTGGCCGTCGAGCGGTTCAGCCGCGTCGGCACGGTGACCGAGGCGACCGTCGCGATCCGCGCGCCCCGGACGACGCTGGCGACCTATCGCCTGGCGCTCGACGGTGGCGGGGGACTGGCCGAGTACCAGGCGAGCGTCCGCCAGCCGCTGACGGGCGAGGTGGTCGGCCGCACGTCGGCTGCGCCCGTGGGGGACAGCCTGCGCGTGACCAGCACCGGCGCGGACGGGGCCTCCGCCGTGCGCGTGATGGACGCGGGCACCCAGCCGCTTCCGTTCATCGACCTGGTCCACTGGCCGTTCGAGACGATGGTCGAGCGTGCCGTCGAGGCCGGCGGGCCGCTCGACCAGCCCCTCTTCACCGGTCGCGGCGCGGTTGCGTTCACGAGCGACGTCGCGTCCGACGGCTCGGTCACAGTGCGGCATCCGACCCGAGGCCCGATGACGGTCCAGGCCGATGCTCGGGGCCGGCTTCTCACCCTCGACGCGGGCCAGACCACGCGCAAGCTGGTCGTCCGTCGCGTCGAGGCGGTCGACGTCGAGGCGATCGCCGCGCGGTGGGCACGTCAGGACGCGTCGGGCCGGTCGGTGGGTGACCTGTCGGGCCGCGGCGAGACCCTCGCCGAGGTCGGCCCGGCCCAGATCGCGGTCGACTACGGACAGCCGCGCGCGCGCGGCCGTGAGATCTGGGGCACGCTCGTGCCCTGGGGCCAGCTCTGGCGGACCGGCGCCAACCGGGCGACGCACCTGTCGACCGACCGGGCGCTCGTGCTCGACCCTGACGGCGCTGCGCTGGCGGTCCCGGCCGGTGAGTACACGTTGTTCTCGATTCCCCAAGCGGACGGCGGCCTGTTGATTGTCAACCGCCAGACGGGTCAGGGCGGGACCACCTACAACCCGGACCAGGACCTGGGCCGCGTGCCGCTCACGCGGTCGCCGCTGTCGGCGTCTGTGGAGGCGTTCGAGATCGGCGTCGAGGCGGCGGACGCGCAGTCGGGCATTCTGGCGCTCCGTTGGGACCGCGACGCATTCTCGGTCCCGTTCCGACTGGCCGACTAGCCGACCCCGCCCGCCTCGGTGACTCTCCCGACCCAGCCACCGAGGCGGGGGGAGTCCGTCGAGGCGGGCGAAGCCCAGGCTCGTAGGCGCCGCTTGGGAACAGTGGGGCGGCGTGTTTCTGCGAGACCGCCGGGCAAAACGACCGATTCTGTAGATTGCGCGACCATTTGACTATCATGTCGCATGGGTCTCGTTGCCGTCCACCCTGTCACCCTCCGGTTTCGCGATCCGGCCGCCGAGGATGCGTTTCGAGCGGACTACGTGGAGCGCTCGTGGCCCCTCGTGCGAGCAGCTCTGGTGCTGGGACTGGTGCAGTACGCCGCGTTCGGCTGGCTCGACCCCTGGGTCGCGCCGGTGGCCTTCGGCACCGTCCGGGCGGTGCGAATCGCGGTATGCGGCGTGGTCGTGCTGGGCATCGCGGCGACCTATCTGCCCCGCATCCGCCGATGGGTGAGGCCGGCCGCAGCGGTGGCTCTCGTCTCGGGCTTGGGGGTGGTGGCGATGGAATGGGCCGTCCAGCACGCCGTCCAGCTGTCCGGTCTCTTGGTCCCAGCGCAAGGGCTCCTCATCCTGGACGGCTACTACTACAGCGGGCTCATGCTCGTCCTGATCTACGTCCACGTTCTGCTGCGTCTCCGCTTCGTCACGGCGACGCTGATCGGGACAGTGCTGATCGCGCTCTACCTCGCGGTCGCCTCGCTCTTTACGCCAGCGCTTTACCTCGCGAACGCTGCCCAGTTCTTGCTCTCGACCCAGCTGACCGGCATGGTCGCGTCGTACGCGCTGGAGCGGTACGCCCGGTACGAGTTCGCGCACGCCCGCCGCCAGGCCGAGAGCAACGCTGTACTGGAGACCGCGCTGCGCGGGCTGACGGCGGCTCAGGACCGCCTGGTCCACGCCGAGAAGATGGCCTCGCTCGGCCGAGTCACGGCGGGCGTGGCGCACGAGATCCAGAACCCGCTCAACTTCGTGACCAACTTCGCTGGGCTGGCGCTCGAGCGCGTGGCTGACCTGCGGGCTGGCTTGGCCGACCCCGATGAGGAAACGGCCGAGGCCCTGGACGACATCGCGCTCGGGGTGTCCAAGGTCGCTGAGCACGGCGAGCGGGCCAGCGGCGTCGTCCGGAGCATGCTCGACCACAGCCGAGGAGGGCCGTCCGCCCGAGCGCCCGTAGACATCAACGCCCTGATGGCCCAGCACGCCGCGCTCGCCGAGCACGCCGCGCATGCCGAGGCCCCGCCGGTGACACTCGACCTGGACCCCGAGGTGGGCACGGCCGTCGTGAGTGCGTCCGACCTGGGGCGCGTCGTGCTGAATGTGCTCGGCAACGCCTACCACGCCCTTCGCGAGGCGCCGACGCCCTCCAGTGAGGGGCCGCTGCTACAGCTCACGACGCGCCGCCAGGGGGACAATGTCCAGGTCGAGGTAGCCGATCGCGGCGCCGGAATGCCCGCCCAGGTCGCCGACCGCGCCTTCGAGCCGTTCTTCACCACCAAGCCGACAGGGTCCGGGACGGGACTGGGCCTGTCGCTGGCCTACGACATCGTCACCGAGGGGCATGGGGGCGAGATCGTGCTGGAGTCTCAGGAGAACGTGGGGACGACGGTGCGGATGGTGGTGCCTGCCCCGCGGCTCCCGGAGACGACGGAGGTACCGGAGGCGATCTAGCCAACGCAGGGTGACCCCCCCGACCCCGCCCGCCTCGGTGGTTCTCCCGGTGGAGTCACCGAGGCGGAGGAAGTCACCCCACGCGAGCGAAGCCCAGGCTCTTGGGAGCGGTCCGGGCAAAGTGGGCGCGCATGCCGGCGTGCTCGGGCGCGACCAGGTCGGGGTCGCTCTCGGCGATGGCGAAGGCCGCCTCGCGCGCGACCTCCAGAATCTCGGCGTCCCGCACGATGTCGGCGATCTTCAGGTCCGGCAGGCCCGACTGCTTGGTGCCGAAAAAGTCGCCCGCGCCGCGCAGCCGCAGGTCGATCTCCGAGATCTCGAAGCCGTCGGTCGTGGTCTCCATCGCCTCCAACCTCTCGGTCGCATCGGCGGTGCGCTTGTAGCTCGCCATCAGAAAGCAGTAGCTCTGGTCGGCGCCGCGGCCGACGCGGCCGCGCAGCTGGTGGAGCTGGGCCAGACCGAAGCGTTCGGCGTGCTCAATCACCATGACGGTCGCGTTGGGCACGTCCACGCCCACCTCGATCACGGTCGTGGCGACCAGGACGTCCGCTTCGCGTTCTTTGAAGCGGTCCATCGCCTCCTCCTTTTCGTAGGCCAGCATCCGGCCGTGGACCAGCTCGACGGTGTACGGGCGCAGCGCCTCGGCCAGCTCTTGCGCGCCGTTCTCGGCGTCCTTGACGTCGGCGAGCGTCTCTGCCTCGGACTCCTCCACGAGCGGGTACACCACGTAGGCCTGGCGCCCCTCGCGCAGCTGGCGCTTGACGAAGTCGAGCATCTCGTCGCGGCGCTTGTCCGAGTAGACGCGCGTGTCGATCGGCTTGCGGCCGGCCGGCAACTCGTCGATGGCCGAGACGTCGAGGTCGCCGTAGGCCGTCATCGCGAGCGAGCGCGGGATCGGCGTCGCCGTCATCATCAGCACGTGGGGCCGCTGGCCCTTTTTGAACATCCGCGCGCGCTGGACGACCCCGAACCGGTGCTGCTCGTCGACGACGGCCAGGCCCAGGTGCTGAAAGGCCACCTTGTCCTCGATGATCGCGTGCGTGCCGACGACGACGTCGGCGGTGCCGTCGGCGATCTCGGCCAGGATCTCCTCGCGCAGCGCCTTGCGCTGGCCGCCGATGAGCAGCCGGACCTCCAGCCCCAGCGGTTTGAGGTAGCGGCCGATGGTGGCGTAGTGCTGCTCGGTCAGGATCTCGGTCGGCGCCATGAACGCGGCCTGGCGGCCGGCGTCGACGGCCATCAGCATGGCCGCGATGCCCACGACCGTTTTGCCCGAGCCCACGTCGCCTTGCACCAGGCGGTTCATCTGGTGGCCCGAGGCGGTGTCGCGCGCGATCGTGTCGAGCACGCGCTGCTGGGCGTCGGTCAGGGTGAACGGCAGCGACTCCAGGAACGCCTGGGTCTGGCCGCCGATGCCGTCCAGCGTCACGCCGGCGCGCTTTTCCTGCCGGCCCTTGGTGAGCGCGAGCAGAAGCTGCAGGAAGAAGAACTCCTCGAACTTGAGCCGCAGCCGCGCCCGCCCGCGCTCGGCGGCGTCTTTGGGAAAGTGGACGGCGCGGAGCGCCACGTTCCCGTCGATCAGCGCGTGCTGGTCGCGGATGGCATCGGGAAGCACCTCGGGGAGGGCGCGGCCGTGGCTCTTGAACAGGTTGTAGATGGTCTTGCGGAAGGTCCGGTTGACCAGCCCGACCTTTTCCAGCGCCGCCGTGCCGCGGTAGACCGGGATGATGCGGCCGGTCGCGAGCGCCGCGCGCTCGTCGCTCAGGGCGTCGCTCTCAGGGTGCGCCATCGAGAACTGCGAGCCGTACTTCTCGGCCTTGCCGTGGAAGGCGTACAACTCGCCCTTCTGGTAGAGCCGCTGGATGTACTGCGCGCCCCGGAACCAGACGCACTTGAGCGTGCCGCCGTCCTCGTCGATGACGCGGATCTCGAAGCGCCCCGACCCGCGCCCGGGAATGTAGGTCTTGGACGTGACCGTGCCCACGACGGTGATCTTGCCCATGCCCTCCACGATCTGGCGGATGGGCGTGATGGTGGTCCGGTCGAGGTATCCGCGCGGGTAGTACCGGAACAGGTCGCCGACGGTCTGGACGCCCACCTTGGCGAGCGGCTCCGCGCGCCGCGCGCCGACGCCGGCGACGGTCTCCACGGAGTCGTCGAGGCGGGCGGGGTCGGAGTAGGGCGGGGCGGCCATGACGCAAAGCTAGGCCCGCCTCGGTGACGACCTCGGGTCAGGGCCCGGCGCGCTACTCGGCGACCGTGTCCTCCACGACCACGACCTCGGCGACGGCGCCGATCAGGCGCTTGCGGAACGTCCTCAGGTCGCGTTCGCCGGCGCCCAGATCCGTCCCGGTCGCCTCTTGGTAAAAGGACCCGCGGTCGGTGTCGATGCGGAAGTACACCTCGTACTCCGCGATGGGCACGTCGCCGTTGTTGAGGGCGCGGTACTCGACGGTTACGAACGAGCTGTCGGCCGCGAACGTCTCATTCGTGAACCCGAGCACCTCGGCCCCGAACACGACGTCCGAGGAGCCGTCGTCGTCGGTTTCGCGGCGCAGGAAGAGCGTCGCCTGGGCCGTCCGCCCGTCGCGCACCTGGACCGTGACCGTGTTGGGCTCGAACCCGTCGCGGATGGCGGTCAGGGTGTACGTGCCGGCCAGCACGTCCTCGATGACAAACCGACCGTCGTCGCCGACGGTGATCGCGTCGGTCGCGGGGCTGGTCGTGACGAGCGCTCCGGCGATCACCTCGCCGGTCTCAAAGCTGGACACGCCGCCCTCGATGCCGCCAAAGCGCTCCGGCGCGACGAGCCCGTCTTTGCAGCCGGCGAGAGAGACGAACGCGATCAAGGCAAAGGCGAACAGCCGCATGGAAGCTCCGGGGGAAAGGGGAAAAGGTACGAGTGTGCTACTCGACGATTTCCGAGAACGTGTCCGTGTCGGTCGTGCCGTCGGCCCACGTGACCGTCAACTCCATCTCGATCGTGTCACCGGGCGACGCGTTGACGCGCGAGGTCGAGAGCGTGTCGGTGCTCGCCGTGAGCTCGAAGGCGCCGCTCTGCTGCGACCGCGAGCGGCCGCCCTGGCCTTGGCGCACGACGGAAAACGCGTACGTCCCCGACGTGCCGACCGCGCCCTCGACCACGACTGAGGCGTCGTACGACGCGCCGCGCGTGACCTCGATTCGAGCCGAGGGGTCGGGGCTGACCAGGCCCGCGCCCAGTGCCAACGCGCCGAGCACGGCCGTGAGGAGCGAGGCGCTCATCGCCGTTCGATCACGACGGTGGCGCCGCCGCTCTGCTCCACTGACACCGGCTCCATGCCCGGCCCGACGATCTGGGTGGCACTGTTGCCGTCGCCGAACTGCAGGACGCTGTGCGACTGGTTGTCGACGCCGTCCAGAAACAGCTCGTAGCGGTTCCCGTCACCCGCTTGGAGGCTGGGAATGGGGAGGCCGAAGAACCTGAACCCCACCTCGTTCCCGTTGCCCACGATGTCGGCGAGGAATACGTTGTCGCTGCCCAACTGAACCAGATCCACGTTGTTGCCGGTGCCGACGGCCACCAGCCCGAACTGGTTGCCCGAGCCGATCTGCCTCAGCCCGACCGTGTTGCCGACGCCCGACTGGGAGACGGTCGCCACGTTGGCGTCGGCGCCGGCTTCGAGGACGGCCATGCTGAGGGCCGCGCCGGCGTCCGTCGTGCCGGCCAGCTCGGACGCGGAGGTGCCCAGCGCCCGCTCGGCCTGCTGGACGAACACGTCGCTTTGCTGCGCCGAGGCGAGCGGGGCTGCGAGGAGGAGAGCGAGAGAGAAGAGTCGCATGGTCGGAGACGTCACAGTGCAGGGCCCTCGTTCCAGAACGGAGAGACGCGTCGTTTGGTTCGTCGAGAGGTTGAAGAGCTGGCGGCCGTGTCACCGACCGCCAGCCGGGGGCGCCTGTGCGCCAGTTGCGTGCGCGGCTAGGCGCTACTGCTGCGTCACGGTCGCCGTGTTGCCGCTGCCGTTCACCACCACCGTGGCGGTGTCGCCTGTGGGGATGCTCGCGGCCACGCGCGTCTGCATCACGTCGACCGTGTTCGTGTCGCCGGTTACCTGAATGAATCCGGTGGCATAAGCACCCGACTGCGTCACGTCGAGGTCGTTGGTGTCGCCTGTGATCATCAGGGCCTTGCCCTGATTCGCGGCGTCGTTGACCAGCAGGTCGTTGTCGAGACCAGACTGCGACACGTCGACTGTGTTGGTGTTGCCCTTGACGGTTCCGTGGATGCCGTGGTCTTGTCCCACCTGCGAGATGTTGACGATGTTATCATCGCCTACGCTGATGGCGAAGCGCGTAAACGCGCGCCCGTCTTGCAGAATGTCGACCTCGTTGCGGTTGCCGGTGATGTCGAGTTGGGTCGTGTTCAGCGTCCCGTTCTGGCTCACCGTCGTGCCGTTGCCGTCACCGGCGATTGTCACAAACGCATCGCCGTCGCGCCCGGCCTGGAGAATGATCGAGCCGTTCGAGCTGCCATCCTGCGTAATCCGCGCGTCGTTGGTGCCAGAATCGGCACCGTCGACGCCCTGACTGATCAACGCCTGGTTGAGCGTACCGTTCATCTGGGTCACGCTGGCGATGTCCGAATCCGTGCGGCCCGAGGCGATGCCCGACCGGGAGCCCGCACCATAGGACCCTTGGTCGATGACTGCCCTGCCAGCGCTCGTGCTGGCCTGCTGGTCGATGGTGGCGCGGCTGTCCGTGGCTTGGCCGTCCAGAAACCCCTGACGCACCGACGCGGTGTTGTTGTCACCCGCTTGCGTCACCGTGCCCACCACGCCCGTCGCCACGCCGCCGATGTTGCCTTGGTACACCTGAACGCGGCCGTTCGTGCCGGCCTGCATCACGTTGGCTTCGGCGTCGGTCGCCGTGCCGGCTACGCCCTGGATCACCACTCCAGCGTCGGCGTCGGCGCCGCTGAAGAGACCGGAGTTGTTGGAGCCGGTCTGGGTCACCGTCGCCCGGCTGCCCGTGGCGATGCCTGCGTCGGTGCCACTGGTGCGGATGCCCTGCTGCACCAGCGCGTCATTGTTGTCGCCGAACTGGTTGACCGTCGCCGTCGCGGCCCCCTTCTGGGACACGCGCGCTTCGTTGTCGCGCGCAGCCATGCCAGACTGGCCCTGGGTCACAGCCGTCGTGGCCCCGCCGGACTGCGAGATCTCGGCGTCGTTGTTAGTGCCACTTTGAGACGTCGTCGCCGAGTTAGTCTGCGCGCTAGCGCCCGTGGCGACAGCGAGCCCGAGGGCGAGCGTGAGGAGATGTTTCATGGGGCGTCCGGGGTTGCGAGAGAAATGCCAAAGTGCCCGCCTCGGTGAGCGCGCGGCCGAGGCCGGTGGGGCTGGATGCCCCGAAGGAAAAGCTGGCGGCCGTGGTACCGGCCGCCAGCCGGGAGCGCCGTAGCGCCCAATCGTCTGCGCGTCTAAGCGCTTAGTTCTGCGAGATCGTGGCCGTGTTGCCGTTGCCGACCACCGAGACGGCGGTGCTGTTGCCCGCGGTGCCCTGCATCACCATGACCGTGTTGAGGTCACCGTCGACGAGGAAGTCACCTGAGCGTGACGCAGCGTCGCCGCCGAGGAAGTTGCCGTCGGCGCTCTGCGTTACCGTGATCATGTTGTCCGTGCCGCCGATGTCACCCTGGATGACGTTAGAGTCGCCCGTCTGGGTGAGCATGAAGTCGTTCGACGAGGCCGCCAGCGTGGCCGAGTTGGACCCGGTGTTGGTGCCGTTGACGTCGATCCGGTTGTCGCTGCCAGTCTGCGCAATCGTCGCCGTGCCGTCGTTGCCGCGGATGCGGAACGTGGCGCGGTTGCGGTCGCCGAGCTGGTCGAGGTCGAGGTCGTTGCCGTCGCCGACGGCGCTCGTGCGGGCAAAGTTCGAGTCGCCCTCCTGACGGACGTCGCTCGAGTTGTCGTCGCCGCGGTCGCCGATGCCGGGCGTGGTCTCGTTGACGGCCATGTTGAGCGAGCCCACCTGGACGATCTGGCCAAAGTTGGCGTCGCCCTCCTGGCGGATGAAGGCCTCGTTGTCGTCGCCGCCGGACTGGTTGACGAAGGCGCCGGCCGCGTCGCCGAGCGCGTTGGTGCCGGTGTTAGCGCCCGTCTGCTCGATGCGCGCCTCGTTGCTGTCGGTCGACTGCGTCACCGAGGCGTCGTTGCCCGCCGAGCCGGCCGCGCTCTGCTGCACGATCTCGGCGTCGTTGCTGCTGCCGGTCTGAAACGTCGTGGCGGTGTTGCCGTCGCCGTCCTGCTTCACGTCCGACGCCTGGAAGGTGCCGAGCTGCGTCTGCGTCGACGTGTTGTCCTCGCCGAACTGGTCCACCTCGGCGTCGTTGTCGCTGCCCGAGAAGTCGGAGATGCCCGGCGCCGGGCTCAGGAACGTGCCCTGCGCGATCGTCGCCGTGTTGCCCTCGCCGCGCTGATCCACGTCGGCGTCGTTGCGGTCGCCGGCGGCGTTCGTGCCCTGGGCCACCGTCGCCGTCTGGTTGTCGCCCGCCTGCGACACGATGGCGAAGTTGTCGTCGCCCGAGGCGGCGATCCCGAGGTTGGCGCCCTGCGAGATCTGGACGAAGCCGTTGTCGCCGACCTGCTCGACGTCCGACTGGTTGCGCGTGCCCGAGGCGGCGCCGCCCGTCGCGCTGCTCGCCTGGACCGAGATCGCGCGGTTGTTGTCGCCGCTCTGGAACAGCACCGCGTCGTTGCCCGAGGACGTGGCCCCGCCGACGCCCTGGATCACCTGCCCGACGTTGCCGTCGCCGCTCTGGTCGATCTCCGAGTCGTCACCGGTGGACGAGCCGTTGCCGAAGGCCGTGGCGCCGTCAAACGTCTGGCCGGCCGCGCCCTGGTTGACGAGCGCCGTGTTGCCGTCGCCCGTCTGGTCGACGTCCGACGTGCTGGCGCCGCTCTGCTTGACGGTCGCGGCGTTGCCCGTGACCGGCGCGCCGGTGGCGCCCTGGTCGATGGTCGAGGTGGCGCCGCCCGCCTGCTCGACGGTGACGGCGTTGCTGGAGCCCGTCTGGTTGGACGTGCTGGAGTTGCTCTGCGCGCTGGCGGCTCCGGCGAGGCCGAAGGCGAGTGCGAAGGCGAGGAGGAAACGATTCATGTGAGTCGTGAAGGAGGTAGGTGGTGTCGCCGTGCGGCGCCTGTGCCCTGGTGGGCGCGGAATCCGTGCCCGCCTCGGCGAGCGTCCGGCCGAGGCCGGTGGGGCTGGATGCCCCGAAGGAAAAGCTGGCGGCCGTGGTACCGGCCGCCAGCCGGGGCAGCGCGCGAGCGCTGCCAGTCGAGCGCTCTCGCGCTACTGCTGCACGACGGTCGCCGTGTTGTTCGAGCCGGCCACGACCGTGATGGTCGCGCTGTTGCCGTTCGACAACTGGTCGAGGTCGACCATGTTGGACGACGCGTCCTGGCCGATCGAGATGGTGGCGGTGTTGTCGTCACCGAACTGGTAGGCGTCGATCCCGTTGTCGTCCCCGTTCTGGGTGAAGGTGATCCCGTTGGCTCCGCCTCCGAGGACGCCGAGCTTGTTACGATCACCCTCCTGGCGAGCGGTGACGGTGTTCCGGTCATTACCGCCGTTCCCGAAGCGGATCTCGATGGCGTTCTTGTCGCCGATCTGGTCGAGGTCCAGCACGTTCTCGTCGTTCTGCCGAGCCTTGGCGTTGATGCTGAGATCGTTGCCGTTGCCATCCTGGTAGATGTTGACGTCGTTCAGGTCGCCGCGCATCTCCGCGCGGGCAAGGTTGTTACCGCCAGTCCCGGTGCTGGCATCCCCGCCGACCTGCTGGATAACGATGCTGTTGCTGTAGCCGAGCAGCTCACTAGCCTTTGCGGTGTGGTTGGCACCGGACTGGTCGATGTCGATCTCGTTGCCGGCGCCCTCCTGCACCGCGGTGGCGTCGAGCGACGTACCGACCTGATCGATCGTGACCGTGTTGACGGTCGAGACGTCTCCGGCGGTGTATGTCTGCTTGACGGTGGCGTCGTTGCCGTCGCCAGACTGGTTGGTCGTGGCCGAGTTCTGCGCGCTGGCGCCGGCGGTCAGGCCGAGGGCGAGGGCCGCAATGAAGAGATTTCGCATGGGAGGTTGAGTTGTGGTGCCCGAAGGCGTGAGTGTGAGCGGCGAAGTGCCGCAGGGTCCCACGGGGGCTCGGTGCCCCCTCCGACGTACGGGTCGTGCCGGGAAAAGCTGGCGGCCGTCTTACCGGCCGCCAGCCGGGGCAGCGCCGCGGCGCCGCCAGTTGTCTGCGCGGTTAGGCGCTTACTGCTGCGAGATCGTGGCGCTGTTGCCGTTGCCGTCCTGGGTCGCGATAGCGGTGTTGCCGTTGCTGCCGAACGTGGCGTCGATCTTGTTCAAGTCGCCGATCTGCGATGCCGTGAACGTGTTGTCCTCGTTGTTCGAGAACATCGCGTCGATGTCGTTGCTGTCGCCGTCCTGCATCGTCGAGATGCTGCTGTTACGACCGGCGCCGAACACGAAGGCGTCGTTGCCGTCGCCGTCCTGAGTCATCATCAGGTCCGAACCGAAGGCGGCTGAGCCGCGGTAATACATCGTGTTGTCGTCGCCGAGCTGGCTCTGAACGATCGAAGCGTTGATGCCACTAGGGCCCGAGACGCCCTGGTTGTTGCCGCCGAGGAACTGGACCACGTTGCGGTCACCGTCCTGGGTCTGCTCCAGCGTCGCTCCGCTCGTGCCGCCGAGGCCGTTGCCGGTGTCGCCGCTCATCTCGGCGTAGTTCTGGTCGCCGTCCTGGGTCTGCGACACGTTGTCGCGCGAGCGCTGACCGGTGACGGTGATGAACGCCTCGTTCTCGTCGCCGAGCTGGGTCTGGTTCGTCGTGCGGGTCTGGTTGTCGTTCTGCTCCGAACGGGTCCTCACCTGAGCGACGTTGAGCGAGCCATCCTGGTCGATGTTCGAGATCATCACCGTGCCGCGGCCCCGCTCGTTGAGCTGGTCGATGGAGGCGTAGTTGCCACCGCCGCTGGCCTGATCGATGTTCGCCTGGCTGGCGTTGCCGACCTGCTTGATGTAGCCCTCGTTCTGTGCACCGGACTGATCGATGTCAGCGGCGTTGTTGTCGCCGGTCTGAGCGACATCGGCGAGCGAGCCGCCGCCAGCGTAGGTCGCGATGCCACCAGGGGTGGGGGAGGCTGCCATCGGGCGGCTGGCGTTGGCCTGAGCGTTAACTGCGCCGGCCATGCCGATGGCGAGAGCGAGCGTGAGGAGGTTCTTCATGGGAAGAAGTCGGGTTGTGATGGTGCCCCGAGGGGCGTGTGGTTGAGAGCCCCGAGGGGTAGTGAGCGCGGCGGAGTGCCGCAGGTCCCGCTGATTAGTCCGTCCACAGGCTCGCGGGGGAGGCCTGCTAAAAGCTGGCGGCCGTCTTACCGGCCGCCAGCCGGGGCGCCACTGGCGCCGGTCGTCTGCGCGGCTAGGCGCTTACTGCTGCGTCACGGCGGCCGTGTTGCCGTTGCCCTGCTGGCTGATCATGGCCGTGTTGGCGTCCGACAGCTGGGTGATCGTGGCCATGTTGTTGATCACGCCGAGCCCGGCCGAACCCTGGAGGATCGTCGCCGTGTTGTCGATGGCGTGGATGCCGCTGCCACCGATCGTCACCGTCGCCGAGTTGGCCTCAGAGGCGCTGACCGCACCGCTGAACTGGCGGGTGATGACCTCGGTGTCGACCGTGCGCTGCGTGGTGCTGTTCACGCTCACCGTCGACGAGCTGAAGTCGCCGTTCTGCTCCTGGGTCACGTTGAGCACGCGGCCCGTGATGGTGGCCGAGGCGGCGTTGCTGTTGCCGACCTGGTCCTGGTCGACGAAGCTGAAGCCCTCCGAGCTCAGGATCGACGCGACGTTATCGTCACCCTCCTGGTACTGGTCGAAGTCGTTGGACCGGTTCTCACCGTCGCCCTCCGAGGAGGCCTGGTTGCCGTCGCCTTTCTGGAACTGGACGATCGTCGAGTTCTGGTCGTTGCGGCCAAAGATGGACGCGTTGTTTCCGACGCCGTCCTGCGTCTGGTCGGTCGAGACATTCGAGGTCAGGCCGATCGAGCTGGCGACGTTGTCGCTGCCCTTCTGGTCCTGGATCGACGAGGCGTTGCTGCCGCCGCCCGGGCCCGGCGTCACGCCCTGCTCGATGGTGGCGTCGTTGTTCTGGCCGCTCTGGTTCTGCTCAGCGTAGCCCGAGTACGTGCCGTTCGAGTTACCGTTCTGAGTCTGCCGGATCGACGCGGTGTTGGCGAGGCCGCCCGTGTTGACCTGGACCTGGATGGCCTGGTGGCCCATGTCCGCCGTGGCGCCGGCGACCTGGGTGATGGTGGCCGTGTTGAGGCCGGTCTGCTCGACGTCGGCGTCGTTCATGCCGCCGGTCTGGTCGACGGAGGCGCTGCTCTGCGCGCTGGCGGCGCCGGCGAGGCCGAGGGCGAGCGCGAAAGCGAGGAGGTTCTTCATGGGAAGAGTGTTGGGTTGTGATGGTGCCCCGGTCGGGGCTGTGGTTGTGAGCCCCGAAGGGCAGTGAGCGCGGCGGAGTGCCGCAGGTCCCGCTTGGTTGTCCGTCCTCAGACCCGCGGGGGAGGCCTGATGGAAAAAGCGGGCGCCCGTCTTACCGGTGCGCCCGCTCGTGTCAGAAGCCGATCTGGGTGATGCGCGCGGTGTTATTCGCGCCGTTCTGCGTGACGTAGGCCGCGTCGCCGCCGGCCTGATTGATAAAGGCCTGGTTGCCCTGGCCGCCAGCCTGCGAGAGCACCGCGAGGTTGTCCGAGCCAAACTGCAGGATCTCCGCGAACGCGCCGTCGCGCTGCTCGACGAAGGCCTGGCTGTTCTGCCCGCCGACCTGGCGCAGCACCAGCTCGCTGCCGTCGAACGAGAGCGCCGTGGCGTCCAGGTCTGCAACGCCGCCGGTCAAGCCGGCCAGCCGGTGCCCGAGGCCGTCCTGCTCCACCTCGGCCGTGCCGCCGCCGCGCTGGTCGAGGCGGGCGACGTGGCTGCCCTGGCCCACCTGCTCGATGCGAGCGTCGTTGGGCCCCACCGCCGACGCAGTCTGCGTCAAGACGGCGGTGTTCATCGCGCCTGCCTGCTCGACGTACGCCGAGGACTGGGCAGCGGCCGGGACCGCAAGTGCGACAAGAAAAAGAGAGAGGGAAAAGCGCATGGAGAGCACCAGCCCGTCGGGAAGCCACGTACCTGCCCCGGGACTGCCACCTGGCAGAGGGGAGGAGACGCTCCGGCTAGCCCACCAGGCCAGCCGAGTCAGGAGCGTGAAGGGTCGTAAGCCGTGCGGTATGTCAGCAGCCTGCTGCTGCCAGAGTCGGTGCGCGGGAGCCCGGGGTGGGCGGCACGGAAGCGAACGGAGATCGACGTCATTAAGCTGAGATCCTTGTGAAGGGGTCTGGACCGGTCGGGACCGATCTGCTGCAGCTTCAGGTGGTGGGGCGCGAGCGCTCTGAAGACAGGAGGCCTCGATGGGCAGGCAACGAGATGGCTGGGAATAAGGAGCTTGCCGGTCTCGCCTGTGAAGGAATTAAACCCCCCGGTAGGGAAAGAAGCAACTCCCGTTGGGCCCACCAATGGTCCCTTTGGGCCCCTGTCTCACTCTGTCTCACTGAGCAGGCGCACATGTGCCAGAAACAGGGCTCGTCTCAATATGAGACGTAAGTGTGCACCCAGGCTTTATGATCTTTGTGTAGGACAACGTCCTACTCCCAGCCGCCCTTGCGCCCCGAGGCTGATCCTCTGGCTCCTCTTCCTGCGCCTCTCGCAGCGAGGGGTATTGCGTCCGTCACTGCGAGAGGTATGTCTCTCGTTACAACGAGGGATAGAACACCAGCCCTGTCCGCCCCACCCAGATGTTGTCGTTAACCGACCCGGAGCCGACCAGGCCGTCCAGTCCCTCGCGGAACGGGTAGTCGACTCCGGCCTCGATAAAGAACCCCAGGGTGGGGCTGGCACGGGCCTCGACGCCCGCCAGCACCGTGCCGTACGGGAACACGTCGCTCGACACACCCGGCGCAATCAGCGCCCCCACCCCGACCGACAGCGTCGGGCTGAGCCGAGCCGACGGCACCAGCAAGGCGCGGGCGAGCACGGCGGCGCCCGCGAACGTCTCGCCCTCGCCGTTGACGTCGATCAGCCCCACCTGTGCCTCGACGCCGACGGAGACGCCTCGGGCCACGCCGAGCGCGAGCGCGGCCGCACCGACCGGCTGCACGCCCGGGTCGGTGTAGTCGCTCTCGATCCGCCCCAGCCCGGCCGACAGGCGCAGGCTCACGTCCTCGCGCGGCCGGTTCACGGGCAGGCGGTCAAACGCGTCGCGCCGGGTGTCCTGGGCGCGGCGCGCGTCGTAGGCCTCGAGAAAGGTCACCGTGTTGGTGTCGTTGGGGCCCTGAAAGCTCCACAGCCCGTCCCGCGCCCCGTCGACGACCAGCGACAGCACGGCCTCCTCGATGGCCGCCGTGACGGCCAGCACGGGCGGCTCGTTCGTGGAGTAGCCCGCCTCGGTCTCCAGCAGCACGTCGGTGTCCACAAAGAGGAACGCGCCCGTGTCCAGCTTTTGGGAGACGATGGTCTTGGTGGTGTGGACCGACTTGAGCACGCGGCCGTTCTGGACCGAGACCGCGCGCAGATAGATCGTGACCTGGTCCTGGCGGAACTGCCCGCTGCCACCGACGCCCAGGATGCGGGCGCCGGCGCCGCCGGTGATCACGTTCGAGTCGTACCCGATGATGCCGCCTTCGAGCAGCACGCCGGCGTAGAGCAGCGGCGGAAGCGCGCCCAACCCCTGGCCTTCGGGGCCGCTGTACTGCTGGCGCGTCGACGAGATGATCTGGCGCTCGTTGAGCAGGTTGGACAGCCCCTCGCGCTCGATCGGCACGAAAAAGCCGGACGCCTCCAGCGCCCGCATCAGGATGCTGGTGGCGCCCTGGGTGACCGAGGTGGAGAACGTGGACAGGTTCTCCAGCGCCCGGTACTGGCCCGTCTGGTCGCGGAACCGGTACACCGCCACCACGACCGGGTCGACGGGCGCGGGCACGGCCTCCAGCAGGCCGGCCGTCACGGTGCGCGGCGGCGCTGCGCGGGCGTCCTCGGTGGCGTAGGGGGCGAGAAAGCGCGGGGAGCACCCGGCCAGCACGAGCAGGCTCGCGCCCAGCAGAACAGACTTACAGCCCATTGGGAACGGTAACGAGGGTTTCCTCGCCGGTGAGGAGGTTGAAGATGCGAATCGAGACGCCATTGAGGCCCGGCACCACCTCGATCTGGAAGTCGCCCAGGTTGAAGGTCCCAGGCTGGGTCAGGTCGAGGTCGCCGAACCGGTTGGAGATCAGCTCGCGCCCGAGTTGGTTGAGGATCTGGCGCTGCAGGCTCTGCTCGAAGTCCGCGAGCGGGTCGCGGCGGAAGCGGTCCGTCCCGGTCTCCTCGAATCGATTCTGGAGCTGGGCGGACTGCAGCATCCAGTTGTAGTTGAGCGGCGAGCCGCCGAAGGCGGGATTCGTGGGCTGGTAGGTCAGCTGCTGGGCGGCGACGGTGGGCGCCAGGGCGACGACGGCCAGGGCCACGAGAAGCGGAAGAAAGCGCATGGGGTGGAGCGGTTAGCCTCGGGGGAGCCGGCGGGCGGTGGCGGAGACGGCCTGCTGGGCCAAGGTTTCGGCCTCGTCCTCGCGGGGCGTAAGTCGGGACTGGAACACCAACTCGCCGTCGAGGCGGACGGCGACCAAGGTGCCCTGGCCGGGAAGCGGACGTTCGGAGATCGAGATGCTCAGGAACTGGGCGTCTGGGGGTGGCCGCCAGAGCCGGTAGAACACGTCGTAGAAGTAGCTGCCGGTGCGGGAGATGGTCTCGTCCACGACCAAGCGCCCGATCCCCATCATGCGCCGGCCCGTCGTGTCGGCGCTGGCCGCGTCGGGCTCGATGTAGCGCAGCCGGACCGTCTCGGCCATGATCGCGCGGTAGGTCCGTTGCAGGCCGTAGTCCACGATCTCCGGCGACGTCTGAGCAGACGCCACCGGCAGGGCGAGCAAAAGAAGCACGAGTGAGCGCATGATCCAACGTACAGGTGAGCCCAACTTACCGCGCCCCGGCTGCCTCGGCGCGCGCCGCCGCAGGCCCGGCGGCCGTCCCGGGCGATCCGCACCCGACCAAAGCCCGCGCTCGCGGCGCTCCGCGCGCCGGGTTGGCCCGCCTCGGCACAGTCAGGACCCGGCGGCGACGCCCTCGGCCCAGCGGCGCGGCTCGAACAGGACCGGGTCCAGCTGGGGGTCAGCGACCATGTCGGAGTACGTCTCCCAGAACACCAGCTCGCCGCCCACACGAACCGACACGAAAGGCGCGATCCATCCGCCACCCAGGCGCTGGTAGTTCTCGAACCGCACGTCCTGGAGCGCGCCGTCGGCGCCGGGCCCGACCAGGCGGACGAACAGCAGCCGGTCGCGCTCGACCCAGACCTCGCCCGAGGCGGGCACGCCCAGCACGTAGGCCAGCTTGCCCTCCCACACGTCCTCGCGGAAGGCGCCCACGTCGAGGCCGTCGTCGCGCACCATCTGGAGCGTCGCGGCGGGGTCCTGGGTGTAGACGTCGAAGCCCCACAACAGCAACGGGTTGCGGTCGGCACGGGCGCTCGAGAGCGCGCCGTCGCGGTAGACGTAGGTCGTGTCGCCCACGAACAGCACGTCGGTGCCGGCCATCGGGTCGCCCATCTCGATGCGGAGCCGGCCCGGCAGGGCCAGCCACTCGCGCCAGGTCTCGACGGCGACGCCGGCGCCGGTGCGGCGGCTGGTGCGCTGGGTGAACGTCAGCGTGCGGTACCACGAGCTCGCGTAGCGCTCGTGGATGGCCTGGAGCAGCGTCGGCGCGTCGAACACCGGGTCGGCCATCATGGGCCCGGCAAAGACCGGCCCGGCCACCTCGGGCGCCGGCTGGGGCGCCGGCTCGGCCGGGGCGGTGGCGACGGGCGGCGTCTGTGCGCAGCCGGCGGCGGCGAGGAGCAGGGCAGTCAGGGTGAGGCGCATGGTCGAGGAGTCTGAGGTCTGGCCGTCGAGCGCCGCGTCTGGGCGAGCAGAGATGCCAGTGCCCGAACGCCTGGCAGCGCGCGTTGTGATCTGGCTTCGAGGCGGAGGCGCCGAACGATCAGCGTCCCGGGCCACGCGCGCGCCGAGGCGGGGAAGGGCAACGCTGGGCGTCTGGCGCCGCCGTCGGTTCAGAGTGCCCGTCGAGAAGCGCCGACATTGCCCCGGCATGGTGCCGAACGCGACAGCGAGCGCGACCGAGCGTCGACGCGGTTCGGGACGATGGCCGGGGGAATGGTAACGCCTGCGCTCCGCTCGCGGCCGGGATCGGGTACGTACCCAGGTTCCAGGTCCGGTTCGCGCCTGACGCGGGCCGTTGGCACGCCCCTTGTGTGAAGGCCGAGTCAAGCTCACCCTCACTGCCGTGACCCAGACTGCCACTTCCGCCTCTCTCGCTCCGCTGCTGGCGGGCTACGTCTACGGGGACGTCTCCCACGACGCCATGTGCCGCTTCGACGACCTGTTCGAGGACGCCACGGCGACGGCGCTGGAGCGCCAGGCCTTTGCCCGCTTCTACCTCGACGCCCTCGAGACCGGCGACCATGCCGACGCGCTGCCGCACCCCGGAGAGGTCACCGGCATCCTGTCCGTTGCGCGGGCGTAATGCGGAGCCCCACACGCTCTGCCCGTGACTTCGCGCTGCCCCGACCATCTCCCGTCCACGCCTGACGGGCGCTACTTCGTCCACGGCGGGCGTCTGTGGCGCTGCGGAGACCCCCGCCTCCCCGACGAGGAGTACCAGGCGGGCGTCGACGCGCTCATGGACGCGCGCCGCGACGTCGGCGCGGCCAAGCGCACCGACGACGCGGTGGCGATGCAGCAAGCTCGCAAACGCGTCGACCAGGCCAAGCGCGCGCTCGGTGAGCGCGGGCCGACGTGGTGGGGCGGCCCGGACTACAACCGCAAGGCGCCCAAGAACACGCCCTACGCGCGGTGGTGGGCCGCGCTGGACACCGACGAGCGCGCGCCGGGCGAATGACTCCACCGGCCTCGGCCCGTCCGCCTCGGCCCGTCCGCCTCGGCCCGTCCGCCTCGGCCCGTCCGCCTCGGCCCGTCCGCCTCGGCCCGTCCGCCTCGGCCCGTCCGCCTCGGCCCGTCCGCCTCGGCCCGTCCGCCTCGGGCCAGTTGCCGAGGTGGGCAGACACAGACCGGCCCGTCTGGCAGTCGTGCCAGACGGGCCGTGTGCGCTCACGTAAGCCTGGGCGTCGAGCTTAGTTGCTCAGCGCGGGCTCGTTGACGCGGCGCTGGAGGTTGGTGTCGCGGTGACCGTAGTAGTCGTGCACGCCCTCGATAAACGACACGTCGGCCGTCGAGGGCCACTCGGCCTTGTCGAAGCCGGGCGCGTTCTCGAGGCGCGCTTTGGTCACGTCCAGGGCGAAGCGCTCGTGGGCGCGGTCGACGGTGAAGGCCTGGAGCGGCACGGCGAACAGCTCGTCGCCGATGCCCAGAAAGCCGCCAAAGTCGAGCACGGCGTAGTCGACGGTGCCGGTTGCGGGATCGGCCATGAGGTCCTGGATGGTGCCCAGCGCTGTGCCTCGTGCGTTGACGAAGGTGGTGGTCTGCAGGCTTGTGGTCGAGAGGAGGGTCGTCTTATGAATAAATTCGTGAGGTCTTGGAAGGGATACCCTTGTGATTTGTCTTGTGCGATATAAATGCATTTGTCAGTATGCAAAGAATAAGCATCATATTGAACTCGATCTGACTTCTGGTCGGTCGGGCCGCCGAGGCGGCGGAGAGCGCTTGCCTCCGGCCCGCTTCGGCCGATATTGAACCGTCTCCAGCTGACCCGTCTATGCGTCGTTTGATGCTCCTCGTTGCCGTCTCGCTCACGCTCTCCGCCTGCGCCAGCTCGGGCTCGGGCCGCCCGAACGGCTGGGGGGCGCCTAGCCAGCGCGCGTCAGCCGAGCGGCCCGACAGCCGGCCGGCACGCCCTGTGACGGCCCGGCCGGCGCCGCGCCCCGAGGCCCCGCGCCGCATGGCCTCCGGGCTGGTGATCCCCGTGGTCGGGATCGAGGGCGACGACCTGCGCGACTCGTTCCACGCGCCGCGCTCGGGCGGCCGCGTCCACAGCGCCATCGACATCGCGGCTCCGCGCGGCACGCCCTTGGTGGCCATCTCGGACGGCACCATCACGCGCCGCCACTGGAACCGCCTGGGCGGCCGGACGCTCTACCTGACCTCGGCCGACGGCCGCTACGACTACTACTACGCCCACCTCGACGAGTACGCGGCGGGCATCGAGGTGGGCACGGTCGTGCGCCGGGGCGAGGTGATCGGCACGGTCGGCTCGACGGGCAACGCACAAGGCCCGCACCTGCACCTTCAGGTGCTCGACAAGCGCGGCGGAGGCCGCGGCACGCCCGTCAACCCCTACGACCTGCTCCGCGCGGCCGACCTGGCGCAGGCGGACTGACCCCGCCTCGGGGCCCTCACGGGCCGACTCCGCCAGCGCCTCCCGACCGCCGGCCGAGGCGGGGCGACTCGCCGGCCACGACTACTCGCCGTCGAGCACGTCCGCGACCGACAGCACCTCGACGGGGCCCAGCCCGAGCGCTCGCACGTCGGCCTCGATGGTCTCGCGGTCGCCCACCACCACGACCACCATCTCGCCGGGCACGACGTACCGGCGCGCCACGCGCTCCAGGTCGGCCGCGGTGACCGCGCGGATGCTGGCGGCGTAGCGGTCGTAGGTGTCGGCCGGCAGGTCGCCGAGCCAGAGCGCGCCGATGCGGTCGGCGGTGCCGCGGACGGTCGCGAACGGAGCCGGGAACGACAGCGCCAGGTTGTCGCGCGCCTTGGACAGCTCCGCTTGGGGGACGGTCTCCGCGATGCCAGTCAGCTCGTTGAAGAACTCGGCCAGGGCCGGCGCCGTCACGTCGGTCTGGACGTCGGCGTAGGCCAGGAACGGGCCGGCGACCGGGCGGAAGTCGAACGCCGAGCCGGCGCCGTAGCTGTAGCCGTTGCGCTCGCGCAGGTTCTGGTTGAGCCGGCTGGTGAACGAGCCGCCCAAGATGGTGTTGAGCACGTCGAGCGCCGCGTAGTCCGGCGTCGAGCGCGCCGCCCCGACGCGCGCGATGCGGACTACCGACTGCGCCGCGCCGGGCTTGTCGACGAGCACCACGCGGCGCGGCCCCACCTGAGCCGGCTCGCCCACCTGAACGCGCGCCTCGGCCGAGCGCTGCGGCCAGGCGTCGGCGCCGAATGCCGCCTCCAGCCGGGGCCGCGCGTCGTCCCACGTCAGCGCGCCGACCACGACCAGGGCGACGTTGGGCACGCGCACGGCGCGGTCGTGGAAGCTCGCCACGTCGTCGCGCGTGATCGCGCCGACGGTCGCGGGCGATCCCTCCCCGGTCCGGCCGTACGGGTGCGCGCCGAACACGGCACGCGCCAGCGCCACGCTGGCGATGGACCGAGGCTGGTCGCCCCGCTGGCCCAGCCGCGTCAGCGTGCTCACGCGCACGCGCTCCAGGTCGGCGGCGGGAAACGTGGGCCGCAGCGCGACGTCGGCCATCAGCGCGAGCGCTTGGTCGAGCTTGGAGATCGGCGTGTGCAGCCGGACCTGCAGGCTGTGGAGGTCGGCCGCGACGTCGAGGCCGATGCCCAAAAAGTCGACGGCGTCGGCCAGCGCCAGCGCGTCGAGGTCGCCTGCGCCCTCGTCCATCATGTCGGCGGCAACGACGGCCAGCCCGTCCAGGTCGCCGTCGTCGACCGAGCCGGTGCGCACCAGCAGGTTGACCTGGGCGAGCGGGACGCCGGGCTTGGCGGCGAACAGCACGTCGAGGCCATTGGACAGCGTGTGGCGCTCGACGGCCGGCGCCGAGAACGCAGGCGCCGGGCCGATGGCGGGCCGCGTGTCCCAGTCGGGCTGGGCCGAGACCGTGGCGCAGGCGACGAGCGCCAGGGCGAGAAGACGAATCGTCATCACAGAATGGGCAGCGGGGAGGTTGGGCTAGAACAGCGACACGGCCGTCTCCGAGCCGGGCACGCCCGCCTCGGTGTCGCCTTGGGGGACGACGGAGAGCACCACGCGGTCGCGCGTCAGAAACGACAGCGCCGCATCCGACAGGTCGCGCGGCGACAAGGCGCGGAAGCGGGCCAGGTCCTCCTGGAAAAAGTCCGGCGTGCCGGTCTGGACGAGGTAGCTGTTGAGCTGGTCGGCCTTGCCGCTAAAGCCGCCGACGGTCTCCAGGCCGTCCAGGAACGACGCCTCGATGCCGTTCACGACGCGCTCCAGCTCGCGGGGCGCCGGCGCCTCGTCCTTGACGCGCGCGATCTCGGCGTCGACCTCGTCCACCAGCCGACCGAGGCCGACGCCCGGCCGCGCCGTCACGCCGATGTAAAAGGCGCCGCCCAGCTGGTTGCCGCCCTGAAACGCGGACACGTCCTGGGCGATCTCCAGCTCGTAGACGAGCCGGCGGTACAGGCGGCTGTTCTTGCCGCTTGCGAGCACGCTCGCGAGCGCCGTCGCGGCCGCATCCGCCGGGGCGAACGCGGCGGGGCTGTGCCAGGCGAGGTAGACGCGCGGAAGCTGGACCGCGTCCTGGTGCACCAGCCGGGTCTCGCCGTCCAGCGACGGCTGCGCGACGGCCTGGGGCGGCGGCTCCGGCCCGCGCGGGATCGACCCGTACCACGTCTCGACCCAGGCGCGCGCCTGGTCCAGGTCGATGTCGCCCGCCACGACCAAGCTGGCGTTGTTGGGTGTGTAGTAGGTCCGGTAGAACGCCACCACATCGTCGTAGCTGGCTGCCGACAGGTCGTCCATGGACCCGATCACGGGCCAGTGGTAGGGGTGGCTGGCAGGGTAGAGCGTCTGGTTGAGCAGCGGAAACGCCAGGCCGTAGGGCCGGTTTTCGTAGCTCTGGCGGCGCTCGTTCTTGACCACGTCGCGCTGGCCGTCGACGCTCGTGGCGTCCATCGCGTCCAAGAGCGACGCCATGCGGTCGGCGTCGAGAAAGAGCGCCAGCTCCAGCCCGTTCGAGGCCGCGTCGATGGTGTAGTTGGTGCGGTCGACGGTCGTGGAGCCGTTGGCGCCGCCGCCGGCCTCCTCCAGCCAGGCGTCGATGGCGCCCTCGGGGACGTGCCCCGAGCCCTCGAACATCAGGTGCTCGAACAGGTGCGCGAAGCCGGTCCGCCCGGGCGCCTCGCGCGCGCTGCCGACGTGGTACCACGTGTTGACCGAGACGACCGGCGTGGACGCGTCGCGGTGCAAGACCACGTCCAGGCCGTTGTCGAGCTGAAAGCGCTGGTACTCGACCGCGATGGGGGCCGGCGCGTCCTGGGCGGCGGCCGGAAAGGCGAGGGCGACGGCTGTCGCGGCGAGCAGAACGCGCATGGACACAGAGGAAACGAGGGCCGGCGGGCGGAACGGACAAGGTAGCCGGCGGCGGACGTGCGATCTTGCGCCATGCCCGACGCCGCCCCCGACCCCGCCCGCCTCGGCGCACCTGCCGACCGGGCCGCGCCCGCCGACCCGCGCGTGAGCGGCCTGCGCGCCGAGGCGAGCCAGACGGCATCCGCCGCCGCCAGCGACGACGCAGCCGGCGAGGCCGCCGCTGGCGAGGCCGCCGCCGGCGAGGCCGAGGTCGCCCGCCCCGACGTGGTGGTGGGCTGGGTCCAGGCGGGCCCGCTCGACGACGACCAGCGCCAAGCGTTCAAGCGCGCGCGCGACCTGGTGCGCGAGGCGCTGCGGTCCGAGCTCCCGGGCTTCGCGTGGACGTTCCCGTTCGTGCGCCGGCGCGACCTGGTGCCGGGCGAGGTCCAGGTCGAGCCCGTCGACCTGCTCGACGCCGGGGCGACCGAGCGCCGCATCCTGGGCTGGGACTTTGCGCTCGTCGTGACCGGCGCCGACCTGCACGCGCGCTACCGCCCGTTCGCGCTCGCGGCGCCGTCGCAGGCGCTCGACGTGGGCGCGCTGTCGCTGGCCCGCCTGGACCCCGTCCGCCGCGAGCACACGATGCCGCCCGATGAGCGGGCCGAGCGCTTCGCGCACCGCATCGCGGCGCTGGCGATGCACGTCTTTGGCCACCTTAACGGCCTGGACCACGAAGCGCGGCCGGACGCGGTGATGCATCCGCCCCAGAGCCCGGCCGACCTCGACGACTCCTCGCTGGAATACTCCGAGCCCAACCGCGCCGAGATCCGCGCCGAGATGGCCGACGTGGCCGACCCGCGCATGGAGGAGGAGACGGCCTTCGAGCGCCTGGGCGACGTCGCGTTCGCCATCCGCGCGGTCGTGCTCAACTGGTCCGACGTGGCCGACACCGTCCTGCAGATCCGCCCGTGGCGCTTCCCGTTTCAGCTCTCCAAGCTGACGACGGCCGCCTTCTCGACGCTCGTGGTGCTGGTGATGACGGCGGAGGCGTGGGACCTGGGCACGCGCCAGCCCATCTCGCTGGTGACAGCGCTGTCGGCGCTGGCGATCATCGGGACGAGTGCGTACCTGGTGCGCAAGCAAGGGCTTTTGGCCCGGCGCCACGGCGCCTCGCGCTCGGAGCAGCAGGTCGTGCAGTCCGCCTCGATCTTGCTGGCGTTGGGCCTGGGGATGTCCACGACCTGGGGCCTGCTGTTCGGCACGACGCTGGTGCTGCACGCGCTGTTTTTCGATGCCGAGATCCTGACGACGTGGGCCGCTTCGCTGGGCGGCCCGGCGGCCTATCACCACATCTTGTCCTTTGCCGGCTTCGTGGCCGCGCTCGGCCTGGGCGTGGGCGCCCTGGGCGGCAGCTTCGAGGACCAGACGTACTTCCGCCACGTGGCCTATGTCGATGAGGAAACCTGAGATGAGGCGTGGCAACCGGGGACCTCGGCACGGCGCGCGGATCGCACGGCTCTGCGTGGTCGGCGCGTGGTGCGTTCTGCTGGCCGCCTGCGAGACGCGAGGCCGGTCGCAGGCGGGCACAGTGCGCGACGGCGTCTCGACCGCAGGCCCGTTCGCCGACTCGTCCGGCTCGGGCGCCGAGGCGGAGCGGTCCGAGCTGGCTCAGGCCCTCGACGCCCAGTTCTCGCCCCTGGCCACGCTGGGCTACAGCCGGGCGCGCGACGCGCTCTACGCCTGGGAGAACGAGCGCGGCGGCGTCTGCGGGCTCTACACCGACTTCTGCGTGACGCTGGGCCCGGGCGACCCGAGCCAGGCGGCGGGCCAGCTCGGGATCAACGCCGAGCACGTCTGGCCCCAGTCCAAGGGCGCGCGCGCCGAGCCGCTGCGCAGCGACCTGCACCACGTCTTCCCGGAGCGGGACGCCGTCAACAGCTCGCGCGGCAACCTGCCCTTTGGCGAGGTCCCGGACGACCGCGCGGACGCCTGGTACCGCGACGACGCCAGCCAGTCGCGCCCGCCTCGGGACGCCGACGCCTGGAGCGAGCGTGGCGTCGGCCTGTGGGAGCCGCGCCACGACCGCAAGGGCGACGTGGCGCGCGCCGTGTTCTACGTCGCCGCGGTCTACCCCGAGGCCGTCGACCCGACGTTTTTCCCGCCCATGCGCCAGACGCTGCTGGCCTGGAACCGCGCCGACCCGCCGGACCGCCGCGAGCGCCTCCGCAATGCCTGGGTGGCCGGGCTCCAGGGCACCGACAACCCGTTCGTGCTCGACCCGTCGCTGGCCGACCAGGTGTGGGGCGGAGCCCGCACCGAGTCGCCCCAGCCACCGTCTGGACCGGCCTTTCCTGCACCACCGAATGGCGGAGGCGCCGCCGGCGACGGCGCGGCGCTGTCGATCACCGAGATCCACTACGACAACGCGGGCCCGGACGTCGGCGAGGGCGTCGAGGTGGGCGGGCCTGAGGGCGCCGCGCTCGCGGGATGGACGCTGCAGTTCGTCAACGGCTCCGGCGGGGTGTCCTACCAGACGGTCTCGCTGTCGGGCACGCTCGACGGCGGCGCGGTCTGGGTGCCCGTCGAGGGCGTCCAAAACGGCTCGCCGGACGGCGTGGCGCTGCTCGACCCGGCCGGCCGCACCGTCGAGGCGTGGTCGTGGGAAGGCACCATGACCGGCATCGACGGCACGCGCTTCCGCGACATCGGCGTCGCGCAGGCGTCGAGCACGCCGCCCGGCACGTCTCTGCTCCGCGTCGGCGACCGCTGGAGGGTGGGAGCCGCCAGCCCCGGGCAGCCAAACCGGTGAGCGCCGAGCCGCCCACGCTCCGCCAGATCGCCGACCTGCTGGCGCCGGCGCTCGACCGCGAGCGCTACCACCGCGAGGGCGACCCGGCGGGCATCTGGATCGCGTCCAGCCGCCCCGTGCGCCGGCTCGGCCTGCGGCTGGAGGCTGGGCGCCCGCCCTACGTCTGGGCCGACAGCCTGGACGCGGTCTTGATCCACCGTCCGTTCGGGCTGTGGCCGGCCCGGCTTCCGCCCGGCGTCGGCGTGCTGGCGGTCCACCGGGCGCTCGACGACCGGCTGGCCGTCGGGGCGAACCCAGCGCTGGCGGCGGCGCTGGAGCTCGCGCCGGACGCCGAGCCGCTGCGCCGCCGCGGCGCCGAGGTCGGGCTCGTCGGGCGACGGCGCCAGGCGTCGCTGGCCGAGGTCGTGGGCCAGGTCGAGCGCCAGCTGGGCGGGGTCGAGGAGGCCGCCGGGCCCCAGCCCGAGGCGGTCGAGGCGGTCGCGCTGGCGGGCGCGATGACGGACGCGCTGGTGCGGGACGCCGCGGCGCGCGGGGCGACGGTTTACGTCACCGGGCAGCTCCGCAAGCCGGGCGTCGCGGCCGCCGAGGCGTGCGGCGTCCGGGTGCTGGCGGTCGGGCAGGACCGCGCCGAAGCGTGGGGGCTGCGGTGGCTGGGGCGTTTGGTGCAGCAGCGCTGGCCCCAGGTCGAGGTCGCCGCCTCGGAGTTGCCGCCGGTGGGCTGACCCCGCTGGGCTGACCCCGCCCAGCTGACCCCGCCCGACCGGCCCCGCCCGACTGGCTCCGCCCGGCTGGCCCCGCCTCGGCATCGCCACGGCCGAGGTCAGGCGCTTCGGCCGGCCCTCCCGGACACCGGCCGAGGCGGCCCATCTGGTGGCCGGGACGCTGGTAGTTTCAGGCGCATGCGCTACAGCGGTCACGAGTGGTTCCCCTGCCGGTACGCCTGGCTTCCCAAGGCCGTCCGCGCCCTGGCCGGCGATCCGGCCGCGCTCAGGGACACCGAGGGCGCCGTCGAGCAGCTCGGCATCGGCAAGAACATGGTCCGCGCGCTGGTCTTTTGGGCGACCGCGATGGGCGTGATCGAGAGCACCGACGACGGGCACGCCGTGACGCCGTTCGGCGCCGCCGTCTTTGCGCCCGGCGGCCTGGACCCGTTCCTGGAGGACATCCGGACGCTGTGGCTGCTGCACTGGCGCGTCTCCACGGCCGACGACCCGCTGTTCGCGTGGGACTTCCTGCTCAACCGCTGGCACCGGCCCGAGATCGTCCGCAGCGTGGTCCTGCCCGAGTTCGTCCGCCAGGCCAACAGCGGCTCGCGGACCTACTCCGAGACCACGCTCAGGCAGCACTTCGACGTGTTCATGCAGGTCTATACGCCCGTCGCGCGCACTCGGGCCGGGGCGGGCGAGGACCACCTCGACAGCCCGCTCGTCCAACTCGGCCTGATCGAAACGGTCGGCGAGCGGACGGTCGGCGCGCGGCGTGAGCCGGTCTACGTGTTCCGCCGCGAGGCCCGCCCCGAGATCCCGCCCGCCCTGTTCGCGTTCTGCCTGGCCGATCACTGGCGGACGCGCGCGCCGTCGGACCGGACGCTGTCCTTCCGCGACGTGGCCGTCGCGCCCGGCAGCCCTGGCCAGGTCCTGAAGCTGCCCGAGGCGGACGTGCGCGACCGGCTCGAAACCATCGCCGCCCACACCGACGGCATGTTCGGGTACCGCGAGTCGGCCGCGCTCGCCGAGGCCACGCGGCCGGCCTCGACCGACGTGTCCCACCCCGACCTCGCGCTCGACCTGCTGCGCCGGGTCTACGAACCCGAACTCGTCGCGTGAGCGCCTCCAGCCTCCTCGCCCCGCCCAGCCGCTTCTTGCGGACCGCCCACCTGGAGCGCGACTTTGGCGCGCCCCAAGCGCTCGACGGCTACGTCGCGACGCCGCACGTGCTCAATGTGGCCGCGCGGATCGGCGCCGGGCTGAGCGGCGGCAGCCGGGCGTGGCGCCTGACGGGCGACTACGGGACCGGCAAGTCGTCGTTCGGCCTGGCGCTCGCGCGCGTCTTGTCGACGGACGGCGACGACCTGGCCGCGCTGCGCCGCGCCGTCGGCGCCGACGCGCCGCGCCTGCTGCCCGTGCTGCTGACCGGCTCGCGCGAGGGCATCGGCCCGGCCCTGGTCGGCGCGCTGGGCGCCGCGCGTGCCCGCCTCGGCGGGTCGATGGCCGCCCTGGACCTGTTCGGCTCCGACGCCGACGTGCTGGGGCTGCTGGACGAGGTCGTGGCCCAGGCGTCCGCCCACGCCGACTGGGACGGCGTCTTGCTGGTGATCGACGAGCTGGGCAAGTTTCTCGAGCACGCCGCGCTCCACCCGGACCGCGTCGACGTGCACCTGCTCCAAACCCTCGCCGAGGCGGCGGACCGCAGCGGCGACGCGCCTCTGGTGGTCGTGGGGATGCTGCACCAGGGCTTCGGCGCCTACGCCCAGGCGCTGACGCGCAGCGCGCAGCAGGAGTGGGAAAAGGTCGCCGGGCGCTACGCCGAGATCCTGTTCGACCAGCCGCTCGAGCAGGTCGCCGGCCTGGCCGCGCGCGCGCTCGGGACGGACCCGGCCGCCGTGCCCGAGGCGGCGGCCGAGGCGGCCCGCGCCGCGATGGCGAGCGCCGTCGCGCTGGGCTGGTACGGGCCGGGCGCCAGCGCCGACGCCCTGGCCGAGGTCGCGCCGGCGCTCTACCCGCTCCACCCGACGGCGCTCCCGGTCCTGGCGCGGGCGACGCGGCTGTACGGGCAGAACGAGCGCTCCCTGTTCAGCTTTCTGCTCTCGTCCGAGCCCGCCGGCCTGCGCGAGGCCGCCGAGTCCGCCCGCCTCGGGGACTTTGTGGGGCTGCCTGCGATCTACGACTACGTCGCGACAGCGTACGGGTACCGCGTGGCGGCTCAGAGCACGCGGAGCCACTGGTCGGCCATCTCGTCGGTCGTGGACACGTTTCCGGGCAACGCCGATGACCTCGGCGTGCTCAAGGCGGTCGGGCTGCTCAACCTGCTCAACACCGATCGCCTGCTCGCGACGCCCCAGGCGCTGCACGCCGCGTTCGTCGGGACCGACGTCGACGTGCCGGCCACGCTGGCCTCGCTGACGCGCCAGGGCGTGCTGTTCGACCGCGGCGCGCGCGGCGGCGTCTGCCTGTGGCCTAGCTCCAGCGTTGACCTGGAGGCCGCGTTCCGGTCGGCGCGCGAGGCGCTGGGTCCGGTCACCTCGGTCGCGTCGCGGCTGGCGGCGACGCTGGAGCCGGCGCCGATCGTCGCGCGCCGGCACTACATCGAGACCGGCACGCTGCGCCACGTCGAGGTGCGCCCGACCACGCCCGAGCGTCTGGCGGCCGCGGCCGCCGAGCCCAGCGCGTCGGACGCCGTGGTGCTGGTCGCGCTGTGCGACACCGCCCAGCAGCGCGCCGAGGCGCTCCGGGCGGCGGCCGACGTCGCCGACCCGGCCGTCGTGGTGCTGGTGCCGCGGCCGCTCGCCGGGCTGCGCGACGCCATCGAGGAGGAGGCCGCCTGGCGCTGGGTGACGACGCACACGCCGGGCCTGGGCACCGACGCCTACGCCGCCGAGGAGGTGTCGCGCCAGGTCGAGGCGGCCGCGACGGGCCTGGCGCGCCGCCTGGACGACGTGCTCGGCGTCACGACCGGGCGCGGCGTGGGCGCCGACTGGGTCCACCTCGGGCAAGCGGTGGAGGTGGCCGGCAGCCGCGCCGCGCTGGCGTTCCTGTCCGACGTGTGCGAGCGCGTCTACCCCGACGCGCCCCACGTCGCGAACGAGCTCATCAACCGGGCCGCGCCCAGCAGCGCCGCCGTCTCGGCGCGCTTGCGCCTGATCGACGGCGTGCTGACGCGCGCGCACCAGCCGATGTTGGGGCTGCCCGACAAGGGCTTTCCGCCCGAGAAGGCGATGTACCTGTCCGTCCTGCGCGCCGGCCGGCTCCACCGCCAGGTCGGCGGCGCCTGGGGCGTGCACCTGCCCACCGAGGCGGACGACCCCGCGCACTTGCGCCCGGCGCTTCTCCACCTGCGCGACGTGCTGCAGGCCGGGGACCTGGCCCAGATCCCCGTCCCCGACCTGTTCGCCGCCCTCGCCGCGCCGCCGTTCGGCGTCCGCGACGGGCTCGTGCACCTGCTGCTGGCCGTGTTCGTGCGCATCTACGAGCGCGAGGTGGCACTCTACGAGGACGGCGTGTTTTCGCGCCGCGTCACGCCCGAGCAGTTCCAGCGGCTCGCCAAGGCGCCCGCCACGTTCGCGCTGCAGTTCTGCGCCGTCGAGGGCGTCCGCGCCGACGTGTTCGGGACACTGCTGGAGGTCGTCGGCGCGGACGGGCCGACGGGCGGCGACCTGGACGTGCTGGGCGTGGTGACGCCGCTGTGCGTGTTCGCGGCCGAGCTGCCCGAGTACGCGCTGCAGACCCGGACCGTGCCGCCCGTCGCTCGCGCTGTCCGCGAGGCGCTGCTCGACGCGCGCGAGCCGGCGACGCTGCTGTTTTCCGACCTGCCCGCCGCGTGTGACGTCGCGCCCGACGACTCGGCCCGGTTTGTTGCCGTCTTGCGCGAGGCCCTCGACGCCCTGCGTGCGGCTACGCCCGAGCTTCGCGCCCGCGTCGGGGCCCGCATCGCCCAGGCCTTCGGCCTCGGGAACACGATGGACGGCTCTGCGCGCACGGCGTTGGGCGCGCGCGCCGCGTCGGTGCTGGGTGCGGTGCAGGACCGCGACCTCAAGGCCTTCGCCGGCCGCCTGGCCGACGGCGCGCTCAGCCTGGACCGCTGGACGGACTCGGTCGCCGCGCTCGTGGCCGCCAAGCCGCTCGCGCGCTGGACCGACGACGACGAGGCCCGCTTCGCCGCCGAGCTGTCGCGGCGCACGGCG
This sequence comes from Rubricoccaceae bacterium, assembly GCA_963757585.1. Lineage (GTDB taxonomy): Bacteria > Bacteroidota > Rhodothermia > Rhodothermales > Rubricoccaceae > Rubrivirga. Next base: position 229,303 of record CAVWRT010000005.1, on the reverse strand, counting down.
CACTTGCTGCGCACCGAGGCCGCCGTCTTCGCCACGCTCGGCGGAGGCGACGGCGCGCCGTCCGGCATCGCCGCGGTCCGCTTCGGCGTCACCGAGGCCGACGGCACCGAGACGATGCGGGTGCTGGCCGTCCGCGACGGCGAGGCCGCGCGCTTGGGCGAACTGGAGGACCAGGCTGAGGCGCGCTTCCGCGGCCAAAGCCGGCTGGAGCTGCTCGCCGCCGTCCGCGCGCTCGGCCGCGTGCTCTCCGACCCTGCCCACGACGCCGCCGAGGCGGACGACGCATGACCGAGCCCCGCCACATTCTGTCGCTCTCCGGCGGCAAGGACTCCGCCGCGCTCGCGGTCTACCTCCGCGACCGCGTGCCCGAGATGGAGTACGCCTTCCACGACACCGGCCACGAGCTGCCCGAGACCTACGACTACCTCGACCGGCTCCAGGCGCTCTTGGGTCGCGAGATCACGCGCACGACCGACAACCTCGAGGACCCCTTCGAGCACTGGCTCACCATCTACGGCGGCATGCTGCCGTCCAACCACCGCCGGTGGTGCACCAAGATGATGAAGCTCAAGCCCTTCGAGGACTACGTCGGCGACGACCCGGTGATCAACTACGTCGGGTTGCGGGCCGACGAGCGGATGCGCGAGGGCTACATCTCGACCAAGTCCAACATCACCGCCGTCTACCCCTTCCAGGACGACGGCCTGGTCAAAGACGACATCGTCCGCATCCTGGAGGAGTCGGGCCTGGGGATGCCGCCGTACCTGGAGTGGGGCCGGTCGCGGTCGGGCTGCTACTTCTGCTTTTACCAGCAAAAGGTCGAGTGGGTGCGGCTGAAGGAGGCTCATCCCGACCTGTTCGAGAAGGCGCGGCGCTACGAGGAATCGAGCATCCAAAACGGCGAGGCGTTCTACTGGTGCCGCACCGAGCCGCTGTCGGAGTTGGAGAAGCCGGAGCGGATGGCCGAGATCAAGGCCAAGGCCGAGGCCAAGGCCAACGCGCCGCGCCGCGCGACGCGCCTGGTCGAGACCCTGGGCGGCATGGACGTGGCCGAGGCCGAGCGCGAGGGCTGCCTGATCTGCTTCCTGTGACGCGGCTCCCTCCACCTCGGCACCGAGGCGGGGCGTGACGGCCGACCAGGTCCTCGACCGCGTCGCCAACATCACGCGGGGCCGGAGCGCGAACGGCCGCCGCGCGCCGCACAAGCCTCTGCTCTTGCTCCACGCCCTCGCGCGGTTCGCCCAGGGCGACGAGCGTCTACCGTTCTCCGAGCTGGAGCAAAGCGTCAAGCGACTCCTCATCGACTTTGGACCGCCTCTCAGCTCCTCCAACGTCCACTACCCGTTCTGGCGGCTCCGCAACGACGGCCTCTGGATGGTCGAACCTCAGGATGCTGTCGAGGAAAACGTCTCCGGCGACCCTCGGAGCGTCGTCGCGCTCCGCGCCTTGGACCCCGTCGGCCGCTTTACCGACGATGTCGCCGACGCCCTCCGCGCCGATCCCAGCCTCGTCGCCGAACTGGTCGACTCCATCCTGGCCGAGGAGTTTACCGAGGCCTACGACGACGAGGTCCGTACCGCCATCGGCTTCGATGCTGACGCCCGCGCCCAGTCCCCGCGCACCGGGCGCCGTCGCCGCGACTCCACGTTCCGCCGTCGCGTGCTGGAGGCCTACGAATACCGTTGCGCCGTGTGCTGCTTCAGCGCCCACGTCGGCGACGCCCACGTCGGGCTCGACGCGGCGCATGTCAAGTGGCACCAGTACGGCGGCCCCGACGAGGTGCCCAACGGGCTCGCCCTGTGCGCGCTCCACCACCGGCTGCTCGACCGGGGCGCGTTCACCGTGCAGCCTTCGTCCTCGCGCGAGCGCGTCGTCGCGGTCTCCGAGTCGGCCCGAGGCAACAAGGGGTTTAGGCGCTGGATGCTCGACTACCACGGCCGGCCGCTCGCAGACCCGGTTCGCGCCGACTACCGCGTTGCCGAGCCGATGACGGCGTGGCACGCGCGGGAAGTCTTCAAGGGCCTGGCCCGCACCTAGCCCGCCCCACCTCGGCGCCGAGGCGGGGGACATGGGCACGCCCCCGCCGACCCAGGCCGGCGAGGGCGTGCAACCCTGGACAGAGCTACATCCCGAAGGCGTCCATCAGCCGCGCGGCGGCAAACTCCTGCGCGGCGACGGCCTGCTCCAGCACGTCGCCCATGCCGAAAAACTCATGGGTGACGCCCATGTAGAGCTCGCGCTCGACGTCCACGCCCGCCGCCTCCAGTGCGTCCGCCAGCTCGCCGCCCTCGGCTTCCAGCGGGTCGATTTGGGCGTTGATGATGGTCGTCGGCGGCAAGCCCGAGAGGTCCGCCGAGGTGAGGTTGACGTAGGGGTAGTCGCGCGTCCGCCAGTCGGGCACGTAGTTGTCGAAAAACCACTCCATGCCGCCTCGGTTGAGCGGCGCCGCGTTCGCGTAGCGGTCGTAGCTGGCCGACTGCACGTCGCCGTCGGCGATGGGGTAGACCGAGACGATGGCCCGAGGCATCATGACGCCTTCCTCGCGGGCGCGGATGGCCGTCGCGACGGCCAGGTTGCCGCCCGCGCTCTCTCCGGCGACCGCGATCCGGGCCGGGTCTCCGTTCATCATGGCCGCATTCTGCGTGACCCACTGGTAGGCCGCGAACGCGTCGTCGTGGGCCGCGGGGTAGCGGTTCTCCGGCGCCTGGCGGTAGGCGACCGACACCACGACGGCGTTGGCCTTGAGCGCCAGCGCCTTGGCACCGCCCTCGTAGGTGTCGAGGTCGGCGATGACCCAGCCTCCGCCGTGGTAGTACACGATCACGGGCAGCGGCCCGCTCGCGCCGACCGGCGTGTAGGTCCGGACCAGCAACCCCTGGCTCGGACCGACGGGAATCTTGCGATGGGCGATCGTCACGCTCGGCTCCATCGGCGGGACGCCGTTGCTGTGGAGCACGTCCATGACGGCGTTCGCCGGCGTCTTCTCCATCCGGGCCTGGAAGCCCGTGAGCTGGGGATAGGGGACGTTGCCGTACGACATCAGCTGGTCGACGACGGCCCACATCTGGTCGTCGATGGTGGGAGCCCAGGCCGGCTTGGGGGCGTCCGTCGTGACCATCATCGGGTCGCTGGCCATCGCGTCCATGTCGCCGTCGTCCGGCGGCATCATGGTGGAGCCGGACGCGTAGCAGCCGCTGACGAGGAGTGCTAGGAGCAGAGGGGAGGCAAATCGCATGGGAGGCGGGAGAGAGGGGGAGCTCTCGAACCGCCGCCTCCGACGCGAGATCAGCGCCGCTCCGAACTCAGGACAAGCCTGACCGCTTTTGCGGGTCCACCGCGCGGCAGTGCACGGCATGGCGGTGCGGCCGGCCGCGCACCGTTGTGACCTCGCGAGCCCGCAGGCCAGCCCCGCACCTGACACCCCTGACGTGGGCGCCCCCGCCTCGGTGCCGAGGCGGGCGGTGTCAGCGCGCGCCCTGGGTCAGCGAGTAGCCCAGCTCCTGCACGCTCAGGTCCAGGTCGAGGTCGGTCACCACGCTCGACATCCGCCCCTGCGCGTCGCGGACGGCCTTGTTGTAGACCGCCGGCCCGATCTCCGCGAGCGCGTAGTCCAAAAACGCCTCGGCCGCAACCGTGCCCGCCTCGATCTCGAAGTGCTCGGACAGATAGCCCTGGATGGACGCGACCAGGTCTGCGCGGGAGCGCTTGGGAATCTCGATGGCCATGATGGGAGGCGGCGCCCGGCCACGCCCGCCTCGGCACCGAGGCCGAGGGGGCCGGCCGAGGCGGGCTGGGCTAGAACGGCGCGTCGGTCGCGGGCGGCGGCAGCGGCGGCGGGCCGTCGGAGAAGCCGTCGCCACCGGGCGGAAGCTGCCCGCCCGGGCCGTCGAGCGGCGGGTAGTCGTCGTAGCCGCCGGACGTGTCGCTCTTGACGTAGCTGGTCAGGTTCTCGAAGCGCGCGTACTGGTTCACGAACGCCACCTTGACGTCGCCGATGGGGCCGTTGCGCTGCTTGCCGATCAACAGCTCGCCCAGGCCCTCGGTCGAGTTGCCGTTCTCGTCGACCGTGATGCCGTAGCGCTCGGCGCGGTAGATGAACATCACCACGTCGGCGTCCTGCTCGATGGAGCCGGACTCACGGAGGTCGCTGAGTTGGGGCCGCTTGTCGCCGCCGCGCGTCTCGACGGCGCGCGACAGCTGCGACAGCGCGATCACGGGCACGTTGAGCTCTTTCGCCAGCCCCTTGAGCGAGCGGCTGATCTGGGCGATCTCCTGCTCACGGTTGCCGCTCTGGGTGGCGGCCGTGCCGTGCATCAGCTGGAGGTAGTCCACGATCACCAGCCCGATGTCGTGCTCGGCCTTGAGCCGGCGGCACTTGGCGCGCAGCTCCAGGATGCCCAGGCCGGCCGTGTCGTCGATAAAGATGTTGGACGCCGAGAGCCGCCCGGCGGCGCGCGCCAGCTTGGGCCAGTCGTCGTCGTGCAAGCGGCCCGTTCGGGCGCGCTGGGCGTCCACGCGGGCCTCGGACGTGAGCAGACGTTGCGCCAGCTGCTGGGCGCTCATCTCGAGCGAGAAGTAGGCCACGCCGGCCGGCTTCTCGGGGTGGAGCGCCGCGTTGCGGGCAATCGCCAGGCTGAACGCGGTCTTGCCCATGGATGGCCGCGCGGCCACGATGACCATGTCGGACGGCTGCCAGCCGCCGGTCATGGCGTCGAGCGACGTGAAGCCGGACGGCACGCCGGTGATGCCGCCCTCGCGGCCGTGGATCGACTCCAGGTGCTGCATCGTGGTGTGCACCACGGAGTTCATGTCGACGGCGCCCTTGCGCAGCTGCGACTCCGAGATCTGGAAAATCTCGCGCTCGGCGTTGTCGAGCAGGTCGAAGGCGTCCGTCGTCGGGTCGAAGGCCTGGCCCACGACGCCGGTCATGGTCGTGATGAGCTTGCGGAGCAGGCTCTTCTCGGCGATGATGCGGGCGTGGTACTCGACGTTGGCCGCCGACGCGACGTGCGTCGTCAGCTCGGTGAGGTAGTAGCCTCCGATCTGGTCGAAGTCGCCGCGCCGCTTGAGCTCCTCGGTGAGCGTGATCAGGTCGACGGGGTTGCCACGCTCGAAGAGCGCCTCCATCGCCTCGTAGACGCGCTGGTGCTTGGGGTCGTAGAAGGCGTCGGCGGGCAGGATCTCGATGGCCTTCGGGATCGCGTCGCGCTCGATCAGCATGGCGCCCAGCACGGACTGCTCCACCTCGGTGGCCTGGGGCGGCATGCGGCCGGCCTGCTGCTGCATGGGCAGCACGTTGAGCGGGCGCCGCTTCGAGCCGGTCATCTTCTCGATGGGCACGCCGGGCATGTCCTCGTCGATGCGAAGCGGGCGCTGCTGAAAGTCGTCGGGGTCAGCCATGAGGCGTGGGTCGCAGGGCGTGGAGCCCGGGAGCAGGCGCTAGGCGCCGCTCACGAGCTGGTCGTAGCGGGTGCGGAGAAGCTTGACGTCCTCCCAGGTGGGCCGCTTCCACTGCGGGTTGCGGAGAAGGGCTGCCGGATGGTAGGTCACCAGGAGCGGAAGGCCGTAGAAATCCTGAAACGTTCCGCGCAGCGAGGCCAGCGACGACTTCTTGCCCAGCAGCCCGTTGCCGGCGCTCTTGCCAACCGCCAGCAAGATCCGGGGGCGCACGAGCGCGATCTGCTTGTACAGGATCGGCATGTGGGCCTCGACCTCCTCGGGCAGGGGGTCGCGGTTGCCCGGCGGCCGGCTTTTCAGGATGTTGCAGATGTAGATCTGCTCGCGCTCGAACAGGACGGCCTCCATGATCTTGTCGAGCAGCTGGCCGCTGCGGCCGACGAACGGCTCGCCCTGGCGGTCCTCGTCGGCGCCCGGCGCCTCGCCGATCACCATCAGGTCGGCGTCGGGGTCGCCGGTGCCCAGGACGGGGTTGATGCGGTCGCGGTCGATGGGCACGAGCTCGGTCTCGGCCAGCCACGCGTAGACCTCGTCGAGCGAGTCGAGGTCGTGGAGCGGCGAGTCGTCGGGGATGAGCGCTTCGATGCGCTCGTAGGGCGAGAGCGTCTCGTCCTGGCTGGGGTCGGGCAGGGCGCCGAAAAGGTCGGGCACGTCGAAAGGGGAAGGGTCGGAAAGGCGTGCCGGCGCAGCCTGGGGCGGGCCGGCTTGGAGCGGGCTGGCGTCGGGCGCCGCGTCCGCCTCGGGCGCCGGGTGGGCCGAGTCGGGTGCCGAGGTTGAGGCGGGTGCCGAGGTGGGCGGGGTCGCGGCCGGCGGCTCGGCGGCGCCGGCGAGAAACCGCGTCGGCCCGGCAATCTGGCGCTGCCGGTCCAGGAGCGCGCGGGCCTCGCGCAAGACGTCGGCGAGTGGGGAGGCGGCGTCGGCCACGGCGTCACGGGGGGAGGGGCCAAGGTAGGCGGCGCGGCCGGTCTCCCGCAACGCACGTGCGCACACGGTGGACGGAAATGGGGATAACCTCGGTGCGCCGGGCGCTCCTCGCGCGCTTAGCCCGCGTCGACGGTGTCGCGAGGGGCCGGGGACTCGCCCGCCGGCGCGCCCGTCGGGTCGACGGTCACCGGCACGTCGGCGCGCACGCGGAGCGGGACGGCCGCCCCAATCGTCGAGCCCGGCACGGCGTCCAGCCCCAGCAGCGCCATCGACAGGTTGGCCGCGTCCCCGTTGCGCACGGGCTGACGCGCGGCGCCGAACCCCACGTTCGCCGTGCCCGGGTCGGCGCGCAAGCTGTCGTTGAGCACGTACAGATCCGACCGGCGGACGCCGGGGCTCCAGACGTAAAACGGGACCCGGTAGTGCGCGAGCCGCTCGGCGCTGTGAAACCGCCCCGAGCCTCCGTGATCGGACGTGACCACGACGGCCGTGCGGCCGCGCAACGCCGGACTGGCCTCGACGGCGTCCAGAATCTGAGCCACCAGTAGGTCGGAGTGCTGCACGGCGCTCAGGTAGCGGCTGCCGCGGCGCAGCGTCCAGGTGTAGATGTGGCCGGCCGAGTCGGGGTCGCGGAGGTGCACGAACGTGTACGCCGCCGGGTCGGCTTGCAGCCCCTCGACCATCCGGGCCACCAACGCGTCCGTGTCCGGGTCGAACACGAACGTGTCGATCTTGTCGCGCCCGTTGTCGGCGCCCGTCGTGTCGGGCGCGCCGTGCGCAGCGTCGTAGCTCGCGTTGAACAGCGAAAACTTGGACTTGCTGACGTAGGCGGCCGTCCTCAGGCCCGCGTCGTGCACCACGTCGAAGGTGCTCGCGATGTACCGGCCTCGGTTCGAGTGGATCGTGACGCCGGGCGCCGGGTCCGTGTTGACCGTCCACTGGTGTCCGTTGGGACCCGTCACCGGGCGCCCCGTCAGCTGGGCGGTGTGGTTGGGAAGCGTGATCCGGTAGTCGGCGTCGGTGCGGGCGTTGTGTGTCCAGGCGCCTTCCAGGCGCAGCCGGGTAAACCCGACCGACTCGATGCGCTCGACGGCGTCCGTCCGCAGCCCGTCCACGCTGACGTGGATCACGTAGCGGACCGAGTCGCGCACGCCCAGGCCGCCGGGTCGGTCGGTCGGGTCGTCGGGCAGGTCGAGCACGTCGGCGACGGGACGGAAGGCGTAGCACCCGCCGATGGCGAGGAGCACCAGCGCGGCGACAGGGCGGAGGAGACGGGGCATGAAGGGATCGGTCAGGGACGGCGAGCGGTGGGAGGAGTGCCGACCCGGACATACGCCTCGGTCGATGCCAGAGATCGGCCCGATGGAATATCCGTTGCGCGCTGGGCCAATCACGAGCGGGCGAGGGCTCGCCGCGCGGCGGGCAGGATGCGGTCGGTCCAGGCGGCGTAGGCGATCGCGTCCGGGTGCAGCCCGTCCGCCACGACGCGGTCCCCGAGCTGGCGCGAGACCTCTGTTACGTCCACCCAGGCTACGCCGCGCGCCTGCGCCTGCGCCTGCGCGATGGCGTTGAACGCGTCGACCCGCTCGGCGATGCGGGCGGGGCCTCGGGCGTCGGCCGCGCCAAACGGCGTCACGCCCCAGTCGGCGAACGAGACGGCCACGACCCGGCGGGCGTGGTGGCCGGCGAGCGCGACGGCGCGGTCGAGTAGGGCGCCGACCGTGTCGCGGTAGTCCGCCTCGGGCACCTCGTCGTACTGGTCGTTGACGCCGATCAGCAGCGTCACCAGGTCGAACGGCGCCTCCGGGCCAGCCGCCTCGAGGCCAGCCGCGTCGAGGCCGGCCGACAGCTCGGCCGCCGTCCAGCCGGTCACCGCGACGGTCTGGAGCGGCGCCACCTCCAGGCCGTCTCGGCGCAGCCGGGCCGCCACTTGCTCGGGCCAGCGGTCGGCCGGCTCCACACCCTCGCCGATGGTGTACGAGTCGCCCAGGGCGAGAATCCGGAGCGGCGTCTCGGGCGGAGCGCCCGTCACGGCGCGGCGACGGCGTCGAGCAGCGCCTCGGCCACGTCGCGCTTGGCGCCGAGCGGGATCTCGACGCGGCGGCCGTCGGCGGAGAGCAGCGTCAGGCGGTTGGTGCCCGTCCCAAACCCTTCGCCCGGAGCCGAGGCCGAGTTGAGCGCGATCCAGTCCAGGTTTTTGCGCGCCAGCTTGCCTCGAGCGTGGGCCTCGCCGTCGTGCGTTTCGAGCGCGAACCCGACCAAGGTCTGGCCGTCGCGCTTGCGCTCGCCGAGCGCGGCCAGCACGTCAGGCGTGCGCCGCAGCTGGATCGCCAGGTCGCCGTCGGCTTTTTTGAGCTTGCGCTCCGACGCCGCGACGGGCGCGTAGTCGCTGACGGCGGCGGCGGCGATGACCAGGTCGGCGTCGGCATGGGCGAGCGCGGCCTGGAGCAGGTCGTCGGCGGTCGCGATGTCGACGCGCTCCACGCCCGCCGGCGTGTCGAGGCGGACGGGCCCCGCCAGCAGCGTCACGCGCGCGCCGCGCCGGGCCGCGGCCGCGGCGATCTCGAAGCCCATCGTCCCGGTCGAGCCGTTCGACAGAAACCGAACCGGGTCGATGGCCTCGCGCGTGGGGCCGGCGGTCACCAGGACGTGGCGGCCCCGGAGCGACGCGTCGCCAGCCGCCTCCGCCTCGGCACCGAGGTGGGCCGGGCGGGCCGCCAGCCAGCGGTCGATGGCCGCCACCAGGTCGGCGGGCTCGGGCAGGCGTCCGTCGCCGACGAGCCCGCTCGCGAGTTCGCCGTGCTCGGGCTGGACCACGGTCACGCCATCACCGCGCAGCGTGTCCAGGTTGCGCCGGGTCGCGGGGTGGGCCCACATGTCGTGGTCCATGGCCGGCGACACCAGCACGGGGCACCGCGCCGAGAGCACGATCGCGGTCAGCATGGAGTCGCAAAACCCGCCGGCCAGCTTGGCGAGCGTCTGCGCGGTCGCCGGCGCGATCACGACGCCGTCCGCCCACAGCCCGAGGTCGACGTGCCGCGTCCAGGCGGTCTGGGGCTCGCCCGCCTGGGGGAACAGCTCGCCCAGAACTTCGCGCTTGGCGAGCGTCGCGATCGTCAGCGGCGGGACAAAGCGCGCCGCTGCCGGCGTCATGACCGGCTGCACCTCGGCGCCGGCCTTGACCAGTTGGCGCGTGAGATCGGCGGCTTTGTAGGCCGCGATGCTTCCGGTGATGCCGAGGACGAGCTTTTTGCCTTCGAGGGACACAGAGCGGGGGCTGAGCCGGAGAGGAGCGCCGCCCGGTGCCCTAGGCCTCCGAGCCCGTGTTGGGGTTGCGGAAGTACAGCTCGTCCGACTCCATCTCCTGGATGGCGGACCGCGTGGGCTTGTCCTGGCGCTCGTACTCCAGCGAGATCCGCAGCTGGTCCTCGTTGGAGCGCAGCTCCTCGGCCGGGTCCAGCGACAGGTCCTCGAAGTAGCTCAGGCGCCCGTCGAGCTCGGCCTTGGTCTTGGACGAGAGCTGGCGCGCGCGCTTGGACAGCACCGAGACCGTCTCGTAGAGGTTACCGGTCGTGGCGGCGAGCTTGGCCGTGTCGAGGGTCTGGATCGGCATGTCGGTGGAGGGTATAGAGAGCAGAGCAGTCCAGGCTACGGAGGGTCACGGGGCAGAGTCCGCAAAGAACCGCGGAATCACGCGCGCGCCGGCCGGCGCTGGCGACCTCGGTGCCACGTCGGGCGTGGCCCGCACGTCCGGCGTGGCCCGCACGTCCGGCGTGGCCCGCACGTCCGGCGTGGCCCGCACGTCCGGCGTGGCCAGCACGCCGGGCCAGCGTCGTCGGCCGCCGTGCTGGCACCCCGCGGCCCCTCGCCGAGGCGGGCAGACACAAAAAAAGGGCGGCGGTCCAAAGACCGCCGCCCCAAGCGTTGAGACGCTGGACGTGCTTAGTAGCCGCCGCCGCCGTAGCCGCCGCCACCACCGCCGCGGTTGCCACCACCGCCGCCGTAGCCGCCGCCACCACCGCCGCGGTTGCCACCGCCGCCGCCGTAGCCGCCGCCACCACCGCCGCGGTTGCCACCGCCGCCGCCGTAGCCGCCGCCACCACCGCCGCCGCCGGAGCGCTCGCCGCGCGGGCGGGCCTCGTTGACCGTGAGGGGGCGTCCGCCCATCTCCATGCCATTCAGCTCTTCGATGGCCTTGCGGGCCTCGTCGTCACTGCTCATCTCGACAAAGCCGAAGCCACGCGAGCGACCGGTGTCGCGGTCCTTGATGACCGTAGCGCTGTCGACCGACCCGTAGGCCTCGAACTGGCTGCGGAGTTCGTCGTCACCCGTGCTGTACGGGAGGTTTGCGACGTAGATATTCATAATACGGGGGTTGAAAAGGAGCGCCGACAGGGGAAGGCGAAAGACGGGTGGGCCATAAGACTCGACTCGGATCTGTCGGCCCCGCGTGCTCCGGGAATACGGAGAGCCCGAGACGAATGCGCCGGAAAGGCCATCGCCAAGGGCTCGGTTACAGGCCTAGATACCGCGTCGCACCCGGCAGGATCCCCACCGGGACGCAAATTCGCCGTCCGTGCACGCCGCCTCTGCCAACGCGCCCGTGCCTGTGCGTGCCGCGCCGCGCGGGCTGGTCCCGCCTCGGCGCCGAGGTGGGCCAGCCGGCGCGCTAGTCGAGGCCGTACTCCGCCGCGATCTCGTCGGCGGAGTACGGCTGGCGCTCGCGTGCAGGTAGCATCGCCTTGGTGACCACGAACGGGCCCACCGCGAGCGCGTCCATGTGGGTCCGCCGGAACACCTGGATGGCGTCCTGGGGCGAGTGGACGATGGGCTCGCCGCGCACGTTGAACGACGTGTTGACCAGGACGGGGCATCCGGGCGCGCCGTCGGTCGCGGTCTCGGCTTCGAAGGCTTTGAGCAGATCGTAGAAGAGCCCGTTGCGCTCGGGCGTCACCGTCTGGACGCGCGCCGAGCCGTCGACGTGCGTCACGGCCGGCAGAGGGCTGTCGATGTGCGCCAGCCGGTCCAGCCCCTGGCCCTCGACGCGCGCGTCGCGGACCGGCCCGACCAGCAGCATGTAGGGCGAGGCGGGGGCGCTGCCGGGCCGCCCCAGCTCGAAAAGCTCGTCGGCGCGCTCGGCCAGGACGGCCGGCGCGAACGGGCGGAAGCTCTCTCGGAACTTGATCTGCAGGTTCACCTTGCGCTGGACGTCGCGCCCGCGCGGGTCGGCCAGGATGGAGCGCGCGCCCAGAGCCCGAGGCCCGAACTCGGCGCGGCCCTGGAACCAGCCCACGGTGTCGCCCTGGGCCAGCAGGCGGGCCGTCCGGGCCACTAGCTGGTCGGCGTCGTCCAGGCGCTCGTAGGGCAGGCCGTCGGCGTCGAGGGCGGCCTGGACCTGGTCCGCCGTCCAGTCCGGGCCCAGGTACGAGCCGCGCATGGCATCGCTCGCCTGGGCCGTGCGCCCGACCTGACCCCACTCGTGGCACGCGACGAGTGCGGCACCGAGGGCGCCGCCCGCGTCTCCGGCGGCCGGCTGGATCCAGAGATTGTCGAACGGCCCTTCGCGCAGCAGCCGGCCGTTCGCGACGCAGTTGAGCGCCACGCCTCCGGCCAGGCACAGGTTGGCTTGGCCGGTCTGCGCGTGGACGTGCCGCGCCATCCGCAGGACCGCCTCCTCGACGACGTGCTGGACCGAGCGCGCCAGGTCCATCTCGCGCTGGGCCAGCGGGCTCTCCGGCGCCCGCGCCGGGCCTCCGAACATCTCCTCGAAGCGCGACCCCGTCATCCGCGTGCCCCAGGCGTACGTCAGCGCGTCGTCGTGCAGGCGGTACGAGCCGTCCGGCCGCAGGTCGATGACGTGCTCCAGGAGAGTGTCCACGTAGCGCGGCTCGCCGTAGGGCGCCAGTCCCATCAGCTTGTACTCGCCCGAGTTGACGCGGAAGCCGCAGAACGTGGTCACGGCCGAGTACAGCAGGCCCAGCGAGTGCGGAAAGTGGATTTCTTCGCGCATCGTCAGCTCGCTTCCCGACCCGACGCCCCACGACGTCGTGGCCCACTCGCCCACGCCGTCGGTCGTGAGCACGGCCGCGCGCTCGAACGGCGACGGGAAAAAGGCGCTCGCGGCGTGGCTCCGGTGGTGCTCCGAAAACAGCAACGGGCCGTCGTAGCCGCCCAGCTCGGTCTTGATCAGGTCCGGCGTCCACAGCTTGCGCTTGAGCCAGACCGGCATCGCCTGCAGATACGCCCCCAGCCCGCGCGGGACGTAGCTGAGCGACGTCTCCAGCAGGCGCTCGAAGGTCAGGAGCGGCTTGTCGTAGAACGCGACCGCGTCGAGAGCGCCCACCTCGGTGCCCGCGCGGTCCAGGCAAAAGGCGACCGCCTCGGTGGGAAACTCGGGGTCGTGCTTGCGCCGCGAAAAGCGCTCTTGCTGCGCCGCCGCCACGATCTCGCCGTCGCGCACGATGGCCGCCGCGGAGTCGTGGTACCAGCAGGACAGGCCGAGGACGGTCATGGGCGAGGCGCCTGGGCGAGCTAGAAGTAGCGCTCGAGCTGGTCGCGGTCCGGCCCGCCGTCGTCGCGCGCGATCCAGTAGCTCTCGGCCGACGGATCGAGGCGACGGGCCAGCGGCGTCTTGCCGAGCGCGCGCATGACCAGCCCGATGGGGATGAAGATGAGCACCCAAGCCGCGGTCAGGATCACGCGCGTCATCACAAAGCCCATCACGAACGCGCCCGTCATCCAGCCCCGGCGGAGGGGCCCGAGCAGCACCGGCGCCACCAGCCCGAGTGCGACCAGGGCGCCGCCGACGCCGCCCAGCCCCCACACCAAAGGCCCCGCCCCGCGCCGCCACAGCAGCAGCCCGGCGGCGGCTGCCAGCACGCCGCCCACCACGACCCCGAACTGCCGCAGCGCCCCGGCCGACGGGTCGAGCGCGCGCACCTCGGCGCGGACGGTGTTCAGGAGGGACATGGCGAGCGGGAGCGAGACCGGAAGCTAGCCGGGGCTCGGCGGCGCCACCCGCCTTCCGCGCGGCGGCCTCGGTCACGCGCGGGGCGGGGCCGCTAGCTTGGCCCGATGCCTGTACGCCTCTGCGTTGCCTTTCTCGTCTGCGTCGTCGCGTGTGCGGCGGCGCTCTCGGCCTGCGGGCCGCCCGAGGCGGCCGGCCTCGACGACGACGGCTTGGCGCTGGGCAGCCTGCCCGACCCGCCCACGATGCCGCCCGAGTGGGCCGCCGACGCCGTCTGGTACCAGATCGTCCCCGAGCGTTTTGCCAACGGCGACCCGGGCAACGACCCCACGCCAGCCTCTACGGAGGGGGCGTGGCCGCGCCTCAGCGCCGACTCGCTCCGAGACGCCGGGTGGCAGCCGAGCGACTGGACCTCGGACTGGTACGCGCCTGCCGCCTGGGAAACGCGGCTGCGCCCCGATGACCGCTACGCCACCCTTCCGGCCCGGCGCTACGGCGGCGACCTGCAGGGCGTGATCGACCGGATCGACTACCTCGACTCGCTCGGGATCAACGCGATCTACCTCACCCCGGTCAACGACAGCCCCAGCGCGGACAAGTACGACGCCCGCAGCTACCGCCACGTCGACCCCCACTTTGGGCCGGACCCGGGCCGCGACCGCGACCAGATCGAGCTGGAAGACCCCGCCGACCCGGAGACGTGGTCCACGACCGCCGCCGACAGCCTGCTGCTGGAGCTGATCGCGGCCGTCCACGAGCGCGACATGCGGATCGTGCTCGACTACGCCTTCACCCACACCGGGACGCAGTTCTGGGCCTTCCAAGACGTGCTGGACAACGGCCGCGCGTCGGACTACGCCGGCTGGTACCGCATTGACGCCTGGGACGACCCGGCCACGCCCGACAGCGAGTTCGGCTACACCGGCTGGTCGGGCGTGCCCGCGTGGCCCGCGTTCCGCACCGTGGACGCGAGCGGAGACCCCGAACGCGGCGTCCCGCTCGGCGGCGACCTGGCGCCGGGCCCCAAGGGGCACGCCTTCGCGGTCGCGCTGCGCTGGCTCGACCCGGATGGCGACGGCGACCCGGCGGACGGCGTCGACGGGTTCCGGCTCGACGCCGCGGAGCAGGTCCCGCTCGGCTTTTGGCGTGACCTGCGGCGGCTGACGAAAGCGGTCAACCCCGACGCCATCCTGGTCGGCGAGATCGGCGGGCCGCCCGAGGCGCTGGCCGACCCGGCGCCCTACCTCGGCGACGCCTTCGACGCCGTGATGCACTACCGGCCGTTCGTGCCGCTGCGCCAGCTGGTGGACCCGAGCGGCCCCCAGATCTCGCCTGTCCAGGCCGCCGCCGAGCTCGGAGACTTGTACGGCGCGCTCTCGCCCGATCACCTGGTCGCGCTGATGTCGGTGTCAGGCAGCCACGACACGCCCCGCCTCGGCACCACGATGGCGAACGCCGGCGTGCCGTACAACGACAACGAGACGCCGCGGGCCCGGCCCGGCTACCTCGTCGGCCGGCCCGACTCGGCGGCGATGCGGTCCGTCCGGCTGCTGCGGCTGCTTCAGGTCACGCTGCCCGGCGCCCCCCAGGTCTACTACGGCGACGAGGTCGGGATGTGGGGCGCCGACGACCCCGACAACCGCAAGCCGATGCTGTGGCCCGACCTCCGCTACGCGCCCGAGGCGGCGCTCCCCGGCGGAACCGCGCGCTCGCCGGAGGCCGTCGCGCCCGACCGGGATCTGCTGGCGTTTACGCGCTCGGCGCTGTCGCTGCGCACGGCCTACCCGGGCCTGTTCTCGCGCGGCACCCTCCAGTGGCAGCCCGAGGCGGACCTGCTCCGGTTTACGCGCCGCTCCGGCGACCTCGTCGCCACGGTCGTGGTCAACCTCGCCCCGTCGCCGCGCGCGACGGGCGTCCCGGTCTCCGACACCACGATCCCCCTCGTAGCCGGCGACCGGCCCCGAGACCAGGGCGGCGCCTACGTGATCGGCTCGCGGTCGGGCGCCGTGTTCCTGCGCAGCCGCGAGGACGGCTGAGGAACGCGGATGGTTGTGACAACGTGGAGTGACTCCACACACGCCTCCGCCATGTCTACGTTTTCCCGCCGCGCCGCCTTGCAGAGCCTGGGAGCCCTCGGGCTCGGGGCCGTCCTGCCCATGTCCGCCCGCGCTCAGCCCGTGCGCCGCGACGTCGCCGTCTCCGCACACTCGTTCACGGTGGGCGAGGCGACGGTCACCGTCATCCGCGACACCGGCTTCACGCTGCCGCTGTCGGCCGTCGGCACGAACGTCGAGCCGGCGCGCGTGGTCGCGACGCTGGAGGAGTACGGGCTGCCGACGGACGGCGTCCCGACCGACGTCAGCCAGCTCGTGATCGACGCCGGCGGCGTGCGGACGCTCGTGGACACGGGCACGGGCGGAGGCCAGCTCGTCCCGGCGATGGCCGAACTCGGCATGGCGCCAGGCTCGGTCGACCGCGTCGTGGTGTCGCACTTCCACGGCGACCACATCGGCGGCGTCTCGGCGGATGGCGCGCCGACGTTTCCCAACGCCAGCGTTCACTTTCCGGCACCTGAACTGGCGTTTTTGGAGTCGGCCCCGGCCGGCAACGACAACGTGGCCAACGCGCTCGCCAAGCTGGCGCCCGTCCGCGACCGGCTCCAGACGTATGGCGACGGCGACCCACTCGCGCCGGGGCTTGAGGCTGTCGCGGCGCACGGCCACACGCCGGGCCACATGGCGTTTCTGCTGACCTCGGGCGGCGCGCAGTTGATGATCGCGTCCGACGCCGTGGCGCACCCGGTCGTGTTTTTCCGCCACCCGTCGTGGCTGTTCGGCTTCGACATGGACGGCGACCGGACGGTCCGCACCCGGCGGCGCGTGCTGAGCCGCGCGGCCGACGGCAAGATTCCGTTTTTCGCCAGCCACATGCCGTTCCCGGGCGTCGGCCGCGTCTCGCGCGACGGCGTCGGCTTCCGGTTCACGCCCACGCCGATGCTCTAGCCCCGTCCGCCTCGGTGACCGTGCCGAGGCGGGCGGGGTCAGGCGACGGCGCTCCGCAAGCGGTACGTCTTCTCCAGCTGGAGGATGCCGTCGGGGTCGCCCAGGATGGTCAGCCGGTCGCCGGCGCGGAGCACGGTCGAGCCCGACGGGACGGCGATCGCGCCGTCGCGGTGGACGAGCGCAACGAGCGTGTGAGGCGGCAACCGCAGGTCGCGCAGCGCGCGGCCGACCAAGTCTGCCGTCGGGCCGTCGGCGAGCAGGCTGAGGGACAAGGTGCGGTCGCTGTGGATCAGCACCTCCTTGAGGTCCTGCTCCGTCTCCGCCGCGCGCCACTCGCTCATGAACGGCGCGTCGTCGATGCGGCTGGCGAGCGACGCCAGCGTGCGCAGGTGGCGCCCCGGCGGCTCCTCGGGGCTCAGCAGGAAGAACGCCGCGTGGACGGGCTCGGCCGCATCGGCCTGCTCGTCGCCGGTCGTGTCGATGGGGACCGGCAGGCCACTCTGGGAGCGGACCATCACCAGCTCGGGCCGCTCCACCTCGGGCAGGCGGAGGTGGGGGAGGGCGACACCCAGCATGACGGGTGTCGCGCCGGTGCGCGAGCCCTTTAGAAAGCCCTGGAGCAACCGGTCGGGGTCGAGGCCCGCACGCTCCGCGAGGCGGGCGGAGGCCTGGCGGACGGCGGCCTCGAAGTCCACGTCGGCGTCCAGGTCCAGCACGGCGGCGCGCGTGACCAAGCTCTCGAAGGGCGTCTCGTCGCTGAGACCCTTCTCCTTGAGGATCGTTCGCAGCTCGCCGTCCAGGCCTTCGTAGCGGCGCGCCCCCAGGCGCGCGAACAGATGGTAGATCGCGCCCTCGCGCATGACAGCCGGGTTGTTGCGCACGTAGAACAGGTACCACCCCACGCCGCCGAGCACCAACAGCAGCGTCAGCCCGATGGTGAGCGCGCCCAGCTGCGCCACCAGCACGAGGGGCGTGATGATGCCCACGATCTGGAGCCAGGGGTAGAACGGCGAGCGGTAGCCGGGCACGTAGCCGGCGATCCGGCTCTCGCGCATCACGATCAGCGCCACGTTGAGCAGGCCGAAGATGATGAGCTGGAACGCGCTCGCCAGCTTGGCGATGCCCTCGACGTCGAAGGCCAGGATCACCACCACCATCAGCACCGACGTCACGATGACGGCTGTGACGGGCGTGCCGAACCGACCCAACGTGCCCAGCCGCTCGCTCACCAGGTGGTCGCGCGCCATCGCGTACGGGTAGCGGCTGGCGGACAAGATGCCGGCGTTGCCGGTCGAGGCGAACGCGGCGATCGCCGCGATCACGATCAGGATCAGCCCGGTGTCGCCCGGGAGCCAGGTAAAGAAGGCCTCGGCGGCCGTGGCGACCGGCGTGAGGTCGCTCCTGAGCTCGCTCGGCTCCAGCACCGACACCATGATGAACACGCCCACGACGTAGATGAACGTCGCCGTCAGCAGCGAGAGGATCATTCCCAGCGGGATGTTGCGGTCGGGGTTCTGCACCTCCTCGGCCACGCTCGTGACCTTGGTGAGCCCGGCGTAGCTCACGAACACGAACCCGATCGTGCCCACCAGGCTGCCCCACCCGAACGGCGCGAACGGCGTCAGCTGCTCGCGGACGACCGACGGCCCCAACCCGCCGACGGCGATCAAGCCCTGGACCACGAAAAAAGCCAGCACGCCCACCAGCGTCGCGACCAGGATCCGCTGGAGCCAGGTCGTCTCCTTGGCGCCGAAGATGTTGAGCGCGCAAAAGGCGACGGTCAGGCCCACGGCTAGGGACTTGATGGGAACGTCCTCGAAGAACAGGACGAGGTAGGCCCCCATCCCCACGAGCGCGAACGCGCTCTTGAGCACGAGTGCCAGCCACGTCCCGATCCCGCCGACCGTCCCCGCCAGCGGCCCCAGGCTTCGGTCTAGGAAGTAGTACGTGCCCCCCGATTTGGGCATGGCCGTGCTCAGTTCGGCGATGGAGAACATGGCCGGCAGGATGAGCACGCCCGCCAGCAGGTAGGCCAGGATGGCCGCCGGACCCGCTTGCGCCGTGGCCAGGCCAGGGAGCAGAAAGAAGCCTGAACTAAACATGGCGCCCGTCGACACGGCGTAGACGTCGAACAGGGTGAGGTTCTTCTTGAGAGACGGGGCGTCGGGCACAAGCGGGAGTGTTGGGTGGCCGGCAAGATCGCTGCCCCGGCGCGTTCCTGCCGCCACGCTGGCGGCGCCGTGTGGAGGCGAGCGTCACGCGCGCTCGAAGGCCGCCGCGAAGTCGGCTCGCTGGCCGGCGTCGCCCAGCATGACGAGCGCGGAGCCGGGCTTGAGGACGGTCTCGGCCGTCAAGTCGGTGAGCACCTCGCCGTCGCGCTGGACGCCGATGACCGTCAGCCCGGTCCGGGCGCCGATTCCGGTCTCCACCAACGTCTTGCCGTAAAGTGAGCTCGGCGGGGGGACCGTGTACAGGTCGACGTCCTCGCCCAACACCAGCAGTTCCTTTCCCTTGAGCGCCGCGATCACGGCCTGGGCACCCAAGGTGGCGTAGCTCAGCACGAAGTCGGCGCCGGCGCGGTGGATGGCCTCCAGGTTGCGGTCGTGCGTGATCCGGCTGACGATGCGCAAGTCGGGGTTGAGCTTGCGGCAGTAGGTGGCGAGGTAGATGTTCATCGCGTCGTCGTGCGTCGTCAGCACGACCGAGGGCGCGTCGAGAACGCCGGCCTCCTTGAGGACCTCGTAGTCGGCGGCGTCGCCCACGAACGTCTTGTGGCAGAACGGCTCGTTGCGGGCGATTAGGTGCTCGCGCAACTCGATCAGGTGGACCGGGACGCCGCGCCCGCTGAGCGCCCGCGTCGCCGCCGTGCCCACGCGCCCGCCGCCGACCACGATGACGGGGTTGGGATTCTCGCCGTAGGCCAGCATCTGCTGGTCGATGGTGCGGAGCTGGGCCTCGGTCCCGATCACCAGCAGCACGCTCGCGTCGGTAAGCGGGGTGTCGGCGCGCGCCGGCTCCAGCCGCCCCCGCTCCCAGACGCCGATCACGCTGACGCCAGTCTCCTGGCGCAACCCGGTCTCGCGCACGGTCTTGCCGGCCATCGGCGTCCGGTGCGCCGGCAGCTCGGCGATCAGCAGGTCCTCGTAGCGCCCGACCGGGTGGCACTCGGCGTGGAGCGCGTTGACGCGGTTGGCGAGCTGCTCCCCCAGCCACCGCTTGAGCGGAAGGACGCGCGTCGCGCCCGACAGCTCGAGCACGTCGACGGCCTCGTCGGCGCTGGCGACGGCGACGACGGGGACCTCGGGGGCCACGTCGCGGACGGTCAGGATGATGCTCGTGTTGACGGTGTCCTCGCGGTTGGCGACCACCAGCCGGGCCCGGTCGAGCCCGAGCGACTCGTAGGTCGCCCGGCTGTCCACCTCGCCGACGACGACGGACACGCCGTCGAGGTGGCGAGACGTCGCCACGGCGGGGTCCTCCTCGATCACGAGGTAGGGGACGCCCTCGCGCTCCAGCCGCTCGACCAGGCCAGGCGTGATCGAGTCGTAGGCGCAGATCACGACGTGGCCCTCCATGCCTGCCGCCACCTTTCGGGGCGCGCGGCGCTGGACCTGGGACTCGATAAAGGGCGCGTAGAAAAAGCGGATGAACGCGAACGGCAGCACGATCAGCAGCAGCACGATCCCCGAGATCAGGACCACGATGGTGAACACCTTGCCCAGGTCGCTCGTGAAGGTGATGTCGCCGAAGCCCAGCGTGCTCATCACGGTGAGCGTCCAGTAGAACCCGGTCACCCACGAGTGCCGCTGCCCCTCGTAGAGCATCACGAAGTGGAACGCGACGGCGAACACCACGACAACCGCTAGCACGAACGCGACGTACTTCATCAGCGACCGCACGTTGCGGCGGACGGTGCCGTCGCTGAAGAAGTAGGAAAGCTGGACGCCGACGAACTTCACGGTGCGCAAGGGAGGGGCCCCCCACGTTACGGCCACCCGGCCTCCGCTGGCGCGACTGTCCGTGCTGGGCGGGAACCGCCGGACCGGTCCGGGACACCCTCTGCACGCCGGCTCACCACGTCGCTGAACCAGGACCCTCCGCCGAGCGCTGGCGGTACCATCGGGCATGGAGACTGACTCTGCCCGCCTCGGCGACTTTGCCGCCGCCCTGCGCCCCAGGATCGCGGGCGACCTGCGCGTGGACGCGCTCAGCCGCGCGCTCTACGCGACCGACGCCTCGCTGTACCGCGAGCCGCCCCAGGCCGTCCTGATCCCCCGATCGGCCGACGACATCCAGGCCGCTATCGAGGAGGGCGCCCGGTTCGGCGTGCCCGTCGTCGCGCGCGGCTCGGGCTCCAGCCTGGCCGGCTCGGCGGTCTCGGCCGGGCTGATCGTGGACACGACCAAGTGGATGCGCGACATCGTCCACCTCGACGCCGAGGCCAGGACAGCCACCGTCCAGCCGGGCGTGGTGCTCGACGACCTCAACCGCGCCGCGGCGGTTCACGGCCTGACCGTCGGGCCCGACCCGGCCTCGTCCAGCCGGGCCACGATCGGCGGGATGCTGGGCACGAACGCGACCGGCACGCACTCTATCCAGTACGGCTCGATGGTCGACTGGACCGAGTCGGCGCGCGTGCTGCTGGCCGACGGCTCGCCCGCCACCTTCCAGGCGCTCACTGAGGCGGAGTGGGCCCAGGCGGCGCGGCGCTCGGGGCTGGAGGGCGAGGTCTACAACCGCGTCGGCGCGCTCCTCAAGCTGCACGAGCACGCCATCCGGAACGACACGCCGCGCTGGTGGCGTCGCGCGGGCGGCTACCGGCTGGAGCGCATGATCCCCGCGCCCGAGGTCGACCGCGGCCCGGGGCGCGTCTGGGACGGACGCCGCAACTTGGCGGCGCTGCTGGCGGGGTCGGAGGGCACGCTGGCGTTCGCGACCGAGATCACCGTCGGGCTGGTCGAGCGGCCTCCGCACGCGGTTCTGGCGGTCGTGCACTACACCTCGCGCCGAGCGTCGCTCGAAGCCGTCGAGGGGATTTTGGAGACGGGCCCGACGGCGGTCGAGCTGTTCGACCGGATCGCGCTCGCGCGCGCGCTCGACGTGGCCGAGTACGCGCCCAAGCTGCACTTCGTCCAGCGCGGACCGCACGGCGAACTGCCCGAAGCGCTGCTGATCGTGGAGTACAGCGGCGCGTCGCTGGCCGAGTGCCGCGACGGGTTGGCCCGCCTCGGGCGCCACCTGGGCGCGGGCGCTGTGATCACCGAGGTGGAGGAGGAGGCGCGGATGGCCGACGTCTACGCCGTCCGCAAGGTGGGGCTGGGGCTGGCGATGAGCGCGCGCCTGCCGGTCCAGGCCGCCGCGATCATCGAGGACGCCGCCGTGCCCGTCGAGCACCTGCCGGCCTACGTCGCCGAGCTGGAGGAAGCCTTGGCGGCGGACAACGTCGACGCGGTGATGTACGCGCACGCCTCGGCCGGCTGCCTGCACGTGCGCCCGTTTTTCGACCTGCGCCAGCCTGCCCAGGTCGCGGCGATGGACCGCGTCGCTCGCGCCTCGGCCCGGCTGGCCAAGAAGTACGGCGGCGTGATCGCGAGTGAGCACGGCGACGGCCGGGCGCGCGGAGCCTTGGCTCAGGACTTCTACACGCCCGCGCTGTACGCCGCCTACCAAGCCACCAAGCGCGCCTTCGACCCCCACGGACGCCTCAACCCGGGCAAGATCGTCGAGGTCCCGCCGCTCACCGAGGCGCTGCGGTTGGGGCCCGAGTACCGCCCGACGCCGGTCGCCAGCGGGCTGGCGTTTTTCGACTCCCAAGGCCGCGACATCGGCTTCAACGAAGCCGTCGAAGCCTGCAACGGATCGGCCGTCTGCCGCAAGGTCGGCGTGGGGACCATGTGCCCGCCGTTCATGGCCACGCGCGAGGAGAAGGACTCGACGCGCGGCCGCGCCAACGCGTTGCGCGAGGCGTTCTCCGGCGGCTTGGACGGGCTGACCAGTCCCGAGGTCGAGGAAGCGCTCGACCTGTGCGTCTCGTGCAAGGCGTGCCGCTCGGAGTGCCCCGCCTCGGTGGACATGGCGGCGCTCAAGTCGGTGTGGCAGTCCAAAAAGTGGGAGGAGACCTCGCCCTCGCTCCGGACGCGCCTGTTCGCGCACATGCCGGTCCTGGCACGGCGCACCGCCGGTCCGCTGGCAGCCGTCGCCAACCGCGTCGGCCGGTCGTGGATCGCGAAACGCCAGATGAAGGCCATCGGCATCGCGACCGAGCGCGCGCTCCCCACCTTCTCCGCCCACCCGTTCACCGAGGCGGAGGCACCGGCCTCGCGCCCAGGCCCGGCCCTCCGGGTCGCCTTGTACGTCGACACGTTCGGGCGCTTCCAGGAGCCCGAGATCCCGCGCGCGGCGCTGCGCGTGCTGCAGGCCGCTGGGGCGTCCGTCGAGGTGCCGCCGTACCGCTGCTGCGGGCGCACGTACATCTCGAAGGGCTACCTGCCGCGCGCGGCGAGTCTGGCGCGGCAGCTGGTCGAGACGTACGCCCCGCTGGCCGAGGCCGGGGTCGAGATTGTGGGCCTGGAGCCGTCGTGCATCCTGACGCTGCGTGACGAGATTCCGCGCCTGCTCCCTCGTGACGCCCGCGCTCGCGCCGTCGCCGACGCCGCGCTGACGTTCGAGGAGTGGTGCGAGCGCCACTCCGCCCGCCTCGGTGCCGTCGAGTGGACGCCAGAGCCGGGCGCCGCGCTCGTCCACGGGCATTGCCACCAGAAGGCGCTGTCCGCGATGTCGGCCAGCCACGCCTGCCTGGGCGCCGCCGGGTTCTCGGTGACCGAGTCCGGCGCGGGGTGCTGCGGCGTGGCCGGCGCGTTCGGCTACGAGGCCGAGCACTACGACGTGTCGGTCGCCATCGGCGAGGACCGGCTGGCCCCGGCTGTCCGCGCGGCGCCCGAGGCGGCCGTGGTCGCGGCGGGGACGAGCTGCCGCGAGCAGATCGCGCACCTGACGGGGCGCCAGCCGCTGCACCCGGCCCAGGCGCTGGCGGCGCGGCTGCCCTAGCCTGACGCGTGCCGGCTCAGCCTCCGATGGGCTCTGCGACAACCGCCAGCGCGACGGTCTCGGTGTCGAGGCAGTCGGCGTCCTCCTGGCACGAAGCGGCCAGGACATTCGACTCTTGGTATTCGATCTGGACGCGGCGGTCCACGATCGCGTCCGAGTCGCAGACCGAGTAGTCGGCGTGGACGGTCGCGGTCCCTCCGCTGTCGGTGCGAAGCGAGAGGTAGCAGGAGCGGTCGCCGCTTTCCATGCCCGTCACGACGGCGCGCGTCGGGACGGTCTCGCCCGCGACGGTGATGCTCGCCGCCCCCGTCGTGTCGACGTCGGCGACGGCGTTCAGCCGGGGCGTGGCCGCGTCCGTAGTCTCGTTCGAGCGCACCTCCACGTCGCCCTCGACGGAGCCTGCGCCGATGCTGGGAGACTCGCCCTCGGCGCAGCCGGCGAGCAGGAGAGACGCGGCGACGACGAGCAAGCGGAGCATGAGCCAAAAGGAAGGAGCGTTCCGTTTACCCGGTCCGGCGCGCGCCGATCCCAGGGCACCGGAGAGCGGACGGTCGGGCGCGCAGGCTCAGTCGGCAGGCGCGTAGTCGAAGGCCCCGATCACGCCCGGGAACACGACCGGGCTCTCGCTGCCATCGGCCGACACGCTCGACACGCCGAAGAAAAAGTTGTCGATCACAAGGTTCTCCAGCGTGTAGGTCTCGCGCGCGGCGCCCGAGGCGGGCACGAAGATGGAGCGCTCCCACTGGGGGCTCGTGGTGAGGCGCCACCAGACGCGCGCGCCGGCATACTGGGGGTTGGCCGCGCGGTCGGGCGCGGTCCAGCTCAGCGTGGTGCTGGGCTGGACGGCGCCCTCAATGCCCACCTCGGTCGGCGGCGGCGGGGCGCCGGCGATGCCCGCCAGCACGACCGCGTTCAGCGCCGTCAGCTTGGCCGCGTACTCGAAGTCGACGTACTCGACGGTGTCGCCGAAGTGGCGCGGCGACCCGTTGGGATGCGTCTCGGTGCGCAGGTCCTGGTGCTGGCGGTCGTAGTGCTCATGCGTCTCCATGATGCGGACGCCCGGGAAGCCGACGTCGGTGAACGGCGTGTGGTGGCCGCCGCGTCCGAACCGGTCCAGCCGGTAGACCATCATGATGTCCAGGTTGCGGATGTACAAGTCCGCCATGCGGTCGACGTAGCGGGCCAGGTTGCGGCTCGGCCCGTCCACCTCGCCACCGGTAAAGCGGCGGATGCGGGACTCGCGCTCGGTCTCGGTCGGGCGCGTGCCCTCGGAGAACACGCGTGCCGAGGTGTTGTCGCACACGCCGTCGATGCCGCAGCTATTCCCGATCATGTCGTTGTTGACCACGCCGACGATGTTCCAGCCGTCGGCGCGCGCGATCTCGGCCATGATCTGGCCGCCGAACAGGCCCTGCTCCTCGCCTGACAGCCCGGCGTAGACGATGGTGCCGGGGAACTGGTGCTGGGAGAGCACGCGCGCGGCCTCGATGGCGCCGGCCATGCCGGAGGCGTTGTCGTTGGCGCCCGGCGCGTCGCTCACGCCGTCGAGCGCGTCCGAGGCGCGGCTGTCGATGTCGCCCGACATCACCACGTAGCGGCCCGGGTCGGTCGTGCCGCGCTGGATGGCGAGCACGTTCACGACCTCGACCGGGTCGGGGATGCGCCGCTCGCCCGAGATCACGCGCCGCTGGACCACGATCTCCAGGCACCCGCCGCAGTCGGCCGAGATGCGGCGGAACTCGGCCTCGATCCAGCGCCGCGCCGCGCCGATGCCTCGCGTGGCGGAGACGGTGTCGCTCAGGGTGTGGCGCGTCCCGAAGCCCGCCAGCGTCCGGATGTCGGCCTCGACGCGCCCGGTGTCGACGGCCTGGGCGATGGCGAACAGCCGGGCGACCTCGGCCGGCGGGCGCTCGCCCTCCATGAGCGAGTCCGGCCACGGCGCGTCCGGGGGGCGGTTCTGCTCGACGCCGGGCTGGGCGCTGGCGATGGCGGTTAGGAACAGGGCAGCGACGAGCAGGCGCATGAGTCGTTGAAAGGCGGGCGGCCCAACCTAAGCGGTCCGGCACGGTCCTCGCCTCCTCGCGTGTACCCGGATCTGGCGTCCCGACGCCCGCTTCGGCGCGCAGAATTGTAACGGAGAGCTACGCCTTACCCCACGCTGACCGATGAAAACGCCCCGCACGCTGACCGCAGCTTTTTTCTTGGCCGCTGCTGTGGTCTCGGTCCTGGGGGCCGGCGTCCTCCACCTCGCGGGACCGCTGGGCGAGGTGGCGCCCGGCGCCGCCTCGACCGCAGCCCAGCTGCAGTGGCTAGGCTGGGCGCTGGTCGTGGTGCCGTTCGCGCTGGCGCTGGCCCAACGCCGAGTGGCCTCCGCCATCCTGAACCGACGCCCCGCGCGCGCCGAGCCCGAGCCGGCCGTCGCCGAGAGCGGCACCGAGCCGGCTGTCAACGCGCCTGGCGCCGCTGAGCCCGCCGCCGAGCCTGGCGCCGGGCTACCGGCTCTGGCCGATGAAGCGTCGGAGGGCGGTGCGGCGTCTCCGGACCGCCTCGGCGACGCCGCCGAGGGGGGCGACGCCGCGCCCGTCGAGGACTTGATCGCGTTCTCGCAGGCCCTGGCCGAGACAGAGTCCGAGGCCGGCTCGGTGACGGGCATCGAGGTCACGTTCGCGCATTCCGACAGGCCGCTCGCCGCGGAGCCGGAGCGTGCCGATGCGCGCAAGCCGCCCCTGGCGCCTCGCTTGGCCGAGCCCGCCGGCCAGCCTGCGGCCTCACGTCCTGACACCCAGGCGTCTCCGGGCCGCGTTCGCGACGTCGGCGCCAGCCGCGACTCCCAAGAGGAGGCGACGCCGGCGGAGCCTCAGCCGTTCAGCGTGCGCGACACCGCGAAACAGGCCCTCGACGCGGTGGCGCGCCACGCCTCCGAAAAGGGACTGGAGCTGATCTACGACGTCGAGCCGGACGTTCCCGCTCAGGTGGTGGGCGACCCGGCGCAGCTCCGAGAGGTGCTCGTCCAGCTGATCGGCGCTGCCGTCCAAGCCACCGAGGCCGGCGAGGTCGTGCTTCGCGTGGCGCCCGGCGGCTCGGGCATCGCCCCGGCGCGCGTGCGCCCGGCCGAGCCGTTCGCGTCCGGGCTGCACATTCGCGTGCTCGACACTGGCATCGCGTCCGCTGCGCTCGGTCCCCCGCTGGTCGCCCCGGTTCCGCCCGATGGCTCGGCACCCTACGCCGGCGAGACAGACATGACGGCCTCCATTCGTCAGGTCGGCGCCATGCGTGGCGTCGTGTGGGCCGAGCCCAGTGACGAGCATGGTGTCACGCTCCACGTCCTGATTCCAGCGGAGGCCGTGGAAGGCGTCCAGCTTGCCAGCCTGCCGTCCGATGGCATGGCTGAGGCGAGCGCGTCCGTCACGAGCGGCAGCGTTTCGCGGTGGCCGGCTGCGCAGGCTCCGCCGAGTCCCGACCCTGCGGCAGTCGCGTCCTCGGCCGCCCCAGACCTGCGTCTGCTGGTGGCCGAGGACAACGCCACCAACCAGCGCGTGGTGGCGCTGACCCTGAAACGGCTGGGCTACCACGCCGACATGGTGTCGGATGGCGACGAGGTGGTTCCGGCTCTGCGCCAGGCCGCTGCCGCAGGCCGCCCCTACGACTTGGTTCTGATGGACTTGCGGATGCCTCGCATGGGAGGCGTCGACGCGGCCCATCGCGTCCGGACCGACCGCTCGATCCCCCAACCGCGCATCGTCGCGATCACCGCGGACGTGACCGACGACAGGCGCGAGGCGTGTTTCGCTGTGGGCATGGACGGCTTTCTGGGCAAGCCGCTCGACCGCGACGAGGTAGGTCGGACGCTGGCCGAGGTGACGCGCGTTGCTGCCTCGGCGCCTCCGACCGTCCCCGCGCCGCCGCCGGTACCCGCGCCGCCGCTGGTCTCCGAGCTGCCGGCCGTCGCTGCGCCTCCGGCCGTCCCCGCGCCTCCGACCGTCGCTGCGCCCCCACCGGTCGCTGCGCCGCCGCTGGTCTCGGCGCGGGCCTCGCCCTCGGCGCCTGTCCGGGATGCCCCGTTCCCCATGCTCTTCGACGCGGCCAGCGGCGACCCGAGGCTGTTCGCCAGCCTGCTGCGCCAAGCCCGGACGGACCTGCTGGACCGCAGCGCCGAGATCAAGACGGCGCTGCGGTCCGAGAACCTCGCGGACGTCGCGGTCGGAGCGCAAACCGTCGAGTCGGTGGCCTCGCTGCTCGACTCGGAGGCCCTGCGCGAGCGGAGCGTCGAGACCCAGTCGGCCGCGGACGCCGGTGACCTGATGGGCACGGTGCGTGCGTTTTTGCCGCTCCACGCGGCCATCCAGGAGACGGTCGGGAGTCTGGACGCGGCCCTCGCGCCCGTCCCGCTCCCGTCCGCCGTCTCGTTTCCCACCCTGGCCTCGGCGTGAGGCTGGCCATGCTCGCGGGCGCGCCGAGGCGGGGGGTGCGCTGAACCGAGGACGTGCAAACCGGGACCGCCCGCCTGCAAGTCCGGCGGCCTAGCCCGGCACGCCGATGGCCACGAGCAGCGCGGCGTAGCTGGCCGCGCCCAGGGCGAAGGGCCAGAACCGGCTCTCGCGCTCCTCGGGCAGCTCTTCCTTGAGCACGTTCAGCACCACGCCTCCCGCCAGGACCGCCACCAGCCCGGCGATGGCCGGCTCCGGCAACTCGACGGCGCGCCCCAGGGTGGCGCCCAGCAGCACGGCGGCGGCCAGCACCCAGCGCCCGGTCCGGGAGTAGCGGTCTTTGTGGTCGGTCCGCAGCCCGTAGTCGTTGACGAAGAAGTGCAGGGCCATCGCGATCCAGAACAGCCACAGCACCGAGCCGGAGCCGGCCTCGCCCTTGCCCAGCAGGTAGCCGATCAGCACGTTGTAGAGGCTGTACGAGCCCATGTGGACCCAGAACACAGCCCGCTCGGTCCGGTCGCCCTCGCCTCCGGCTTCGCTGTCCTCGCGCGACGCCTTTGCCTGGCGGGCCAGCCCGTAGAACCCGACCAGCCCAGCCAGCGCCAGCAGCCAGACGTGCCCCTCGCCGATGAGCAGGCGCTCGGCACCCGCTTCTACGAACACGTCTTGCGCCTTGGCCACCTCGGGCAGCAGGTGGGCGAACACGTAGGCGACCGAGATGCCGCTCGCGAACGACAGCCACTGGCTCCGCGGTTCGACGGACAGGAAGCGGAGCCTGCCTGCGAACAGGTGGACGAGCGCGAGCGCGGCGGCGAGTAGAAGGGGCAGCATCTCGCCAACCTAGCCGCGTATCGGCGTGTCCGCCTCGGCGGAGGTGCCGAGGTGGGCCGGGCCAGCGGGCCGGGCGGCGTGGAGGCTATCGCGCTCGGGTGCCAGGGTCGCCGATCTGGACGAGAAGCTCACCCTTGCGGATCGCGTCAAGCGCGGCGGGCAACTCGGCGACCAGCACCTCCCGGCTGAAGGCATTCCCGGCGCGAACCCAGATCACGGGCGGCGATCCGTGTCGGCGGACCTCGTCGGCAAAGTCGTCGTCCTTCGTGAGAACGACGGCCCCTGCCTCGCGCGCTGTCCGAAAGATGGATGGGTCCTTGGCATGGATCAGGCCCAGCCGCTGGGCCGAAAAGGCGTCCACCCCGTCGAAGGTGTTCGAGATCCAGCGCGCGAGCGACGGCGAGAGCATCGCGTCGATCCAGAGCGTCACGCGGCCTGAGCCGGGTGGTTGGTCGCTTCGCTGGCGTACTTCAGGCTGGCCTCCACGTCCGCGAGTTCGAGATACGGAAGCTCGTCCACGACCTCGCTCGGGGTCCGGCCCGCCGCCAGCAGGTCCAGCACGTCCGACACGCGTACGCGCATCCCTCGGATGCAGGGTCGTCCTCCGCACTGCTGCGGGTCGATGGTAATGCGCTGGTGCCAGTCGGTCATGGTCCGTCAACGATACGGCACCGGCGTTTGTGCCTGCGAGAGATCGGGTTGACTGGCTCACCACAGAACGGATAGAAGCGGAAAAAGCCACACTCGACCAATCTGGTGCGGCTACGGGACGCGCGTGGCGCCGGGAAGTCGGGCGATGCCCGCGTTGGGCTGGAGCGCGGGACGATGCCAGGACGGTCGTCAGATGCGCTGCCGGGGCCTTGACGGAAGGACAGTCCGAGACGCACCTTGCGAAACGCCCCCGGCTCCGCAGAACCGGGGGCGCCCACCTCGGCACCGAGGCCGAGGGAGTCGGATTCAAAAGAATCAGCCGCAGCCGGTCGACGAGCCGCAGTTGGGGCAGCTGTAGCAGCTCCCGGCGCGCACCGTGATGCCGCCGCAGTTGGGGCAGGCCGGCGAGTCGTCCTGGTTCTGGAAGGCGCCGAGCTGACCGCTGGAGTCGGCGGTCAGGACCGCCTCGACGGAGCCGCCGAGGTGGGGCGATGTGCCGTCGATGGCCGCCTGAGCGGTCGCGAACAAGTCGGCCTGGGACTGGTCCTCGGCCGGGCCGTGACGCTCAGCTTGCTGCGCCACGGCCACGGTAGGGTCCACGGCCACCTCGTCCTCGTCGGCCAGGTCCTGGGTCGCGCCGTCGCCGCCGGCTAGAAACTTGAGCGACAGGTACCGGAAGATGTAGTCCGTGATGGACTTGGCCATCGGGATCTGCGGGTTGTTGGTAAACCCGGCCGGCTCGAAGCGGACGTGGCCGAACTTGCTCACCAAGTCCTCCAGCGGCACGCCGTACTGGAAGGCGAGCGAGATTGCCGTCGCGAAGCTGTCCATCAGCCCGGCGATGGTCGAGCCCTGCTTGGCCATCGTGATAAAGATCTCGCCCGGGCGCCCGGCGTTGCGGTGCCCCTCGGGGTACAGCCCCACGTGCAGGTAGCCCTCGTGGCCGGCGACCGAGAACTTGTGCGTCACCGACGGCCGCTCGTCGGGCAGGCGCTCGCGGTGGGGCCGGTAGACCACCTTTTCGACAATCGTCTCGACGACGCGCTCGGTGATCTGGGGCGTGCCCGACGCTGCGCCGTCGCCCGAGGCGCCGTCGCCGCTGGACGTGCCCACCTCGGCGTCGAGGTGGACGGTCTTGCCCGATGTGTTGCCGCCCTTCTTGGTCGAGAGCGGCTGGCTCCGCTTGGAGTTCTCGCGGTAGATCGCGACGGCCTTCAGGCCCAGCTCCCAACTCTGCATGTAGGCGTCCGCGATGTCCTCGACGGTCGCGCTCTCGGGCAGGTTGACGGTCTTGGAGATCGCACCCGAGATGAACGGCTGGCAGGCCGCCATCATCCGGATGTGGCCCATGTGCGAGATGTACCGCTCGCCGTTCGACGGCTTGAACGCGCAGTCGAAGACGGGCAGGTGCTCGCTGTTGAGCCCCGGCGCGCCCTCGATCGTGTCGTGCTCATCGACGAAGTCTAGAATCACGCGCGCCTCGGCGTCGGTGTAGCCCAACCGCGACAGCGCTTCGGGCACGGTCTGGTTGACGATCTTCATCAGGCCGTCGCCCTTGCCGGCCAGCAGCTTGTACTTGACGAGCGCCAGGTCGGGCTCGATGCCCGTCGTGTCGCAGTCCATCATGAAGCCAATCGTACCGGTCGGGGCGAGCACGGTCGCCTGGGCGTTGCGGTAGCCGAACTGCTCACCGAGGCGGACCATCCGGTCGGCCGACTCCTGGGCCGCGGTGCGCAGGTACTCGGGGCACGACGCGTCGATCTGCTGGACGGCGTCGCGGTGCATCCGCATCACCTCCATAAAGGGCTCGGCGTTGTCGGCGTAGCCGTCGAACGGGCCCACCTTGGGGTTGGACGCCATCTCGGCGGACCGGGCGAAGCCCTCGCAGTGCTCGATCGCCATCAGCGCACCAGCGACCGCCCGACCTTCGTCGGAGTCGTAGGGCAGGCCCATCGACATCAACAGCGCGCCCAAGTTGGCGAAGCCCAGTCCGAGGGGACGGTATTTGTGGCTGTTGGCCGCGATCGTCGGCGAGGGGTAGCCCGCGTTGTCCACCAGGATCTCCTGGGCCGTCAAGTAGATGCGCGCCGCGGCGCGGTAGCGCTCGACGTCGAAGAGACCATCGTCGGTCTTGAATTTCATCAGGTTCAGCGACGCCAGGTTGCACGCTGAATCATCCAAGAACATGTACTCCGAGCACGGGTTGCTGGAGTTGATCGGCCCGTGGTTCTTGCACGTGTGCCATTTCTGGATCGTGTCCTCGTACTGCGCGCCCGGGTCGCCGCAGACGTGCGTGCCCTCGGAGATCTTGAGCAGCAGATCTTGGGCGTCCACCTCCTCGACCGACTCGCCGCCGGTGACCGAGGTCAGCGAGAACGGCGTGCCCTGGTTGGCGGCCTCCATAAAGGCGTCGTTCAGCCGCACCGACTGGTTGACGTTCTGGAAGGCGACCGAGCCGTAGGCGTCACCGTTGAACGAGCCGTCGTAGCCCTCCTCGATGAGCGCCCACGCCTTGCGCTCCTCAGTCTGCTTGGCCTGGACAAACTCCAGGATGTCCGGGTGCCACACCTTGAGCGTCTGCATGATGGCCGCGCGGCGCGTCTTGCCGCCCGACTTGATCGTGCCGCCGGTCGCGTCCTGCACCTTCATGAAGCTGACCGGGCCGGACGGGATGCCGCCGCCCGACAGCGTCTCCCGGCTCGACCGTAGCGCGGACCAGTCGGCGCCGACGCCTGAGCCGAACTTGAACAGCCGGGCCGACTCGCCCATCAGCTTCCAGATGTCGTCGACGGAGTCCTTGACCGAGATGATGAAGCAGGCCGACGCCTGGGGGCGTTGGTAGGGATCGACATCGACCACCTCGGCCGCCTCACGGTCCCAGCCGGAGATGGTCTTGCCGCCCGAGTCCCGGATGCCGTACTGCGCGCCCAGACCGACGTTGAACCAGACGGGGCTGTTGAAGGCGCCGTACTGGTTGGTGCACAACCACGTCAGCTCGTCGTAGAACGTCTCGGCGTCCTGGTCGGAGGCGAAGTAGTCCTGGTCGCGCCCCCAGTCCGAGATCGTCCGCGTGACGCGGTGGACGAGCTGCTTCAGGCTGTGCTCGCGCTGGCCCTGGGCCGGGTCGCCGTTGCCCGATGCGACGTCGCCGTAGAAGTACTTCGACGCGACCACGTTGACCGCGAGCGGGGAGAACGCCTCGGGGAACTCGACGTCGAGCTGCTCGAAGATGGCTTGGCCGCTGAAGTTCTTGATCGCGGCGTCGCGCGAGGTCCAGGTGACGCTGTCGAACGGGTGCTGACCCGAGGTCGAGAACACGCGGTCAATCGTGAGGCCGTCGGCGTGTGCCGCGGCGGGGGCCTTTGTCTGGGCCATGAGCAGAGGGGGTGTGTGTGACAACGAACGGCAACCTCAGGCCTCGCCCGTCCTCCAGGAGGACGGGCGGCAGAGACCGCCAGAGGGTTCACGGTTGGGGGACGGGGGCGAGCCAGTCGGTCCTCCTCGGACCCGTGACGGCTTCCAGCCCGAGGCCGTGAAGGCGCTCTGAAGCGGACTTCAAGTAACCGGTGCGCTCCATCAGGGGCAAGCCCGGTCCGTCCACGGGTTATCCACACCGTGCATGGCGACGAGGTGCTCGTCCGCGCGCCGTCCGCAACGCATGAAATAGTCCCGGGAGGTCAGGAGCCGTCTCCGTTATTCGAGACAGGCTCTGGATAACGGCTCTCCGGGCCGGTCACGCGCGGCCTCGGCACACACCGCCGCGCGTGAGCCGTTGCCCGGCTGGCCGGATAACGGTCGCACCGGATGTCGGGCTCGATAGACGCCGTTATCGCGCCGAGCCCCTGCGTGCCAGGTCCTCCCGCCTCGGCGCGTGCGCCAGCCGGGCGAGAGGGTGCCGAGCGAGAGCGCGTCTAGAGCTCGTACTCGTCCTCGAAGTCGCCCAGGTCCAGCCCGTCGTCGTCCTCGTCGTCGTCGATCGTGAGGTCGTCGTCGAGGTCGAGGTCCTCGTCGTCCAGCTCGATGTCATCGTCGTCGAGGTCCAGGTCGTCGTCGAGATCGTCGAAGGTGTCCAGGTCGTCCATGGCAGCGAGGGGAGTAGGCCGGCATTGAGTCTAGTGCGTTTGCCGTTTGGGGGCAAGAGGGACATCCCTGCCGAGCGGGTGAATCGGCCGGGAAAGCGGCTTGCCTAAGCCCTGCCGGAAGATCTTCCGGCAGACGGCGGGGTACCTTGCGCTCCTCTGAATCCCGACCGACCATGTTCGACGACCGCAGCGCGTATCCCCACCCCGACGAGTTCAAGGTGGTGCGCCCCGAGTACTCCGACCCCGAGGACGACGGCGACGACGTGATCGCGATCATCGAGATCGCGCCGTTCAAGGTGCACGGCTACAGCGCGACCCGGCCCGGCGCGCGCCGCGCGGCGCTCTACGAGGCGGCCAAAGAGTACCGGGGCTACCACCCCTCGCACCGAATCGAGAGCCCGTTCCCGGACGAGTTCGTCGACGGCGAGGGCAAGACCTGGAAGCGCGTCCCGGCCAGCCAGCGCGACAAGCTGGGCGACTACACGTTCGAGGACGAGGAGGGCGAGGACTCGGCCGACATCGAGCAGATGCTGCTGTGGGACGTCCGCCCGGAGCCCGTCTACGAGGACGAGTAGGCCGGCCTCGGTGACCTGGCGAGGCCCGTCCGGCGCTGCCCGGCGGGCTTGGTGCTGTACAGGCGCAACCTCCGGCGCGTGACGCCGTCCAGAGACTCCCTCCCGAGACGCCCGCGATGAGCCCCACCAAGAAAATCCTGATCGCCGTTGGCGTGCTGCTGGTGGTGCTGGTCGGCGCAGCGCTGGCGCTCGGAGGCGAGGACGAGGGCGCCGAGGTGGAGACGGCTGAGGCGCGTGTGCGCACGATCACCCAGACCGTGACCGCCTCGGGCAGCGTGGCGAGCGAGGTGGAGGTGCCCATCTCGTCCGACGTGTCGGGCGAGATCGTGTTTTTGGCCGTCGAGGAGGGCGACCGCGTCCAGCGCGGCCAACTGCTGCTCCGCATCCGGCCCGACGTCTACGCGTCCCAGGCCGAGCAGGCGCGCAACCAGATCGCGACGGCCCAGAGCGGCGTCGGCGAGGCACGAAGCGGCGTCAGCGAGGCCCGCAACGCCGTCACCGAGGCGGGCCAAGCCATCGAGCAGGCCCGCGCGGATCTGGCCCGGGCCACGGCCGAGCGCCAGCGCGCCGAGCGCGCCCTCGCGCGCCAGCAGGACTTGTTCGACCGCGACGTGGCGCCGGCGATGGACCTGGAAGCCGCGCGCGGCGCGTTCGAGGTCGCCCAGGCGTCCGAGGCGTCGGCGCGGCAGGCGGTGTCCGGCGCGACGGCACGCGTCGCGAGCGCCCAGGGCAGAGTCCGCACGGCCCAGGAGAGAGTTCGGAGCGCACAGACCCAGGTCGAGGGCGCGCGCGTGGGGGCCCGGCAAGCCGGCCAGCAGTTGGCCCAGACCGCCATCTACGCGCCGCAGTCCGGGACCGTGAGCCAGCTCAACGTCGAGCTCGGCGAGCGCATCGTCGGCACGGCGACCATGACCGGGACGCCGCTGATGACCATCGCCCGGCTCGACGCCATGACCGTCGAGATCGACGTCAACGAGAACGACGTGATCAACGTCGAGTTGGGCGACTCGGCGCGCGTCGACGTGGACGCCTACCCCGACGAGCGGCTGCGCGGCTCTGTGGTCCAGATCGCCAACTCGGCGCGCGTCCAAAATGCCGGCACGGCCCAGGCGATCACCAACTTCCCGGTCGTGGTGCGGCTGGCCGCCGCGGGCGACGCCGAGGCCACCCGGGCGCCCCAAGAGGGCCAGCCCCGGTCGCCGGGCGCCGGGCTGCGGCCGGGCATGAGCGGCACCGTCGAGATCTTTACGCGCTCGGTGCCGAACGCGGTCGTGGTGCCCATCCAGGCGGTGACGGCGCGCGACCTGAACGCCGTCGAGCGCGAGCGCCGGCGCCTGGCCGAGGTAAAGGGCGAGGACGTGCCCGACTCCGAGGTGCCCGAAGGCGAGGACATTCGCCGCATCGTGTTCGTGGTGGTCGACGGCCGCGCCGAGATGCGCGAGGTCACGACCGGCGTCACCGACGACACGCACGTCGAGATCCGCTCGGGGCTGACCGGCGGCGAGACCGTCGTGACCGGCCCCTTCCGCCTGCTGCGCACCGACCTGCAGGACGGCGACGCCGTCCAGAGCGACGACTAGCGCCACCTCCGCCCGCCTCGGTCACGCGCGCCCCAGCCTCCGCTTTGCATGGTCATCGACATCGCCGACGTCTGGAAGACCTACACGATGGGCACGCAGCAGGTCCACGCGCTGCGCGGGTGCTCGCTGGCCGTCGAGGCGGGCGAGTACGTCGCCATCATGGGGCCGTCCGGCTCGGGCAAGTCAACGCTGATGAACGTCGTCGGCTGCCTCGACGTGCCGACAAAGGGGACCTACAAGCTGGACGGCCGCGACGTGGGGCGGCTGTCGGATGACGACCTGGCGGCGGTCCGCAACAAGCAGATCGGGTTCGTCTTCCAGACCTTCAACCTGCTGCCGCGCCAGGACTGCCTGCAAAACGTGGAGCTGCCGCTCGTCTACGCGGGCGTGTCCCGGGCCGACCGCAAGGCGCGCGCGACGGAGGCGCTGCAGCGCGTCGGGCTGGGCGACCGCATCGACCACAAGCCGAACGAGCTGTCGGGCGGCCAGCGCCAGCGCGTGGCCGTGGCGCGCGCCTTGGTCAACCGCCCTGCGATTCTGCTCGCCGACGAGCCGACGGGCAACCTGGACTCGGCGACGTCGGACGAGATCATGCGTCTGTTCGAGGCGCTGTACCGGGCCGGCAACACGCTCCTGGTGGTCACGCACGAGGACGACATCGCCGAGCACGCGCGCCGCGTGGTGCGGCTGCGCGACGGCGTCGTGGAGACCGACGAGCGTGTCGAGTCGCCCCGCCTCGGCGGCGTGCCCGAGGCGGAGCTGGTGACGTCGTCGGAGGCTGTCTAGGCCTGGGACGACGCGCCCAGCGCCGCAACACCGGTCCCCACGCCCCGTAGCGAGTCGGTCGCTTCGCGTTGTGCCATGTCACCGATCGCCGTCGTCCACACTGCTCTTGGGACGGTCGCGCTGGCGATGGGCGCCGTGGTCTTGCTTCGCCGCAAGGGCAGCCGCACGCACCGGTGGCTCGGCCGCGTCTACGTCGCCACGATGGTTGCGCTGTGCGTGCTGTCGTTTGGGCTGCGCGACTCGACGCCTTTTTTCCAAGGTCTGGGGCCGTTCCATGTCGCTGCGTGCGTCAGCCTGGGGACGGTGCTGGCCGGGTTCTGGACCGCGTGGCGCCGGGGCGACAACTGGCTCGGCGCCCACTACATGTGGATGGCGTGGTCGTACATCGGGCTCGTGATGGCGACCGGCGGCCACGTGGTGAACCCACTGGCCCAGACGCTGCTCGACCTGGGGCTGGCCCGGGGGCTCGCCATCGGGATCGCGCTGGGCGTGGCGTGGGCGGTGCCCCCGCTGGTCGGGCGCCGGTGGATCGCGCGCCGCCAGCCCGGCTGGGACCGCCTCGGCGCGCCCGCCTCGGCAGCGAGGCCGGCGGCCTCGGGCGCCGCGCTCTGACCCGGCGGGCCGGGCGCGGCGTCGGCTATCTTGGCGGTCCATCGTCCCGGGTGCCGTCCCCCCGTGTCCTCCGAGACCTCTTCCGCTGCCGACGAGCCCTCACGCCCCAGCACCGAGGGGCGGCTCGGCGCGCCCACGCCGCCCGGCCCCGAGCGTGCCCATGCCGCGCCCGAGGCGGGCGACCCGGCCCTTGCGGAGCCGTCGCTGCGCGCGCACCTTGGCGCGACCTGGCGCGAGATGCCCGCCCGGACGCGCTGGGTGCTCGTGGCGGCCGTCGCCGCGCTGGTCGCCTGGGTGGCCGCGCCCCGGATCATCGCCGTCGCCGAGGGACCGTCCGACGAGGACGTCCAGGCGCGCGCGGCGCTCGACCGCGCCCAGTACGCCACCATGCTGCGCCAGTCGCCAGCCGACCTGGCCGGCGCGCCCGTCCAGGGCTCGCTGGGACCCGGTGACGCCGAGCGGTCCGACGACCGCTACGCCGACTACTACGCTCACCAAGCCGACAGCACGGCCTTTTCGGTCCTGGTCACCTCCGACGCCTTTGCGCCTGACCTGGCCGTCCGGCTCCCCGACGGCCGCACGGTCGCCGCCTCCAACCTTTTGCGCACGACAAACCGGGCCGAGATCGACGGGCTGCAAGGGCCCGGGCGCTTCGAGGTGGTCGTGACCTCGCGCGACGTGGGCGCGGTCGGAGCGTATCAACTCGAAGTCGTGCCCGGCGGCCCCATCGACTCGGTCTACGTCGACGAGGACGCCCGCCTCGACACGCTCCAGGCCACGACGCGGCGCGCGGGGCGCTACGAGCGCGTGTTCGGCGTGCTGACCGGTTCCGAGCTTCCCGTGGTGCTGCGCGTCGTGTCGACGGCGTTCCGGCCGCGCCTGCACCTGTTCGGGCCCAACGGCGAGGTGCGAGGCGCGTGGCAGACGCTGGAGCGCTCGTCCAGCGGCGACAGCTTGAACGGCGCCGTGCTGCGCTACCTGCCGGGCTGGGACGCACCCTACCGCCTGATCGTGAGCTCGGAGGAGCCGGGCGGCACGGGTCCGTTCGCGATCGACGTTCAGTCGATCGACATCCGCGACCTGCGTGCCGACGGGGGCGCTCAGGGCTCGACGCTGGGCGACGAAAGCTGGCTCGAAGACGGCCGCTACGTCGACACCTACAGATTCCGGACGCGAGAGGGCGTCAAGACCACCTTGACGCTCCAGTCGAGCGCGTTCGCGCCCGCGTTCCGCGTGTGGCAGATCGAGCGGCGGTCGCGCCAAGAGGTCGCCAGCAACCGCAACGAGCCCGGCGCAGCGTCGCTGAGCTACGACGCAGACCTCGACCCGGGCGAGTACTTCCTGGAGGTCACCTCGGGCGGGCCCGACTCGACGTACGCCCGAGGCCGGCTGCCGGGCGGCGACTACAGCGTGACCGTCGAGGAGGAGTCCGTCGAGCCGGCGCCGGCGCCCGCCCGCCCGCCGAGCACCTTCGACGGGCCCGTCCCGCCAAGCCAGGTGTTCTCGACCGAGGTCCGGCGGACGGGCGAGAGCGGCGGCAACCAGTTCGAGGTCGGCGTCACCAACGTCGCGGTTTCGTACCCCGGCGGCACCCGGACGCGCGTCCAGCTCAGCGTCACCGTCCGCTCGGTCGACTACACGGGCAACTGGGCGCCGTGGTCCAGCTTTGCCGGCCGCTCCTACGTCGTCGACGACCGGGGGCGGCGCTACGCGACGGCCGTGAGCGAAAGCCAGAGCCCGTCGGGCCCGACGGCCGAGCCGGGGACGGCGCGGCGCGGCACGGTCGTGTTCTACCTCAACGAGGTCGCGCCCGAGCTGACGCGCTTGGTGCTGGTGGCGTCGATCGGTGAGCGGACGGTGACGCTGCCGATCGCGATGCCCTAGAGGCGCCGCGTGGTCGCACACATACTTGTTTAAACAAGTGAGCCGGGCGTAGACTGACGCTCCGCGCCCCGGCGGATGCCCCTGCGGCGAATGCCGCCAGGGCGCCTTTTTCCACGACCCTCACCGACTCATGACCATCCGCACCCTTTTCGCCGCCTCACTCGCGCTCGGGCTCGCCGCCTGCGCAGGCGAGACGCCAGAGTCCGACGTGTCCACGGCGGGCACCGCGACCGTGGCCGCCACGCCCGTTCCGGCGGGCACCTACGCCATCGACGCCGCGCACTCGGCGGCCACCTTCGGCATCCGCCACCTGGGCATCTCGACCGTACGGGGCAGCTTCGGCAGCATCGACGGGACCGTGACGGTGGGCGAGACGCTCTCCACGTTGCAAGCGACCGCCCGGATGGACGCGTCGAGCATCACGACGGGCAACGCCGACCGCGACGGCCACCTGAAGAGCCCGGACTTTTTCGACGTCGAGCAGTACCCCGACATCACGTTCACCAGCACCGAGGTGCGGCCGGGCGCCGGCGACGCGTTCACGCTCGTCGGCGACCTGACCATGCACGGCGTGACGCGGCCCGTCGAGCTGGAGGGCACCTACCTCGGCGCGGCAACGATGGGGGAGACGCAGAAAATCGGCTTTACCGCCGAAGGCACCATCGACCGCAAAAACTGGGGCTTGACCTGGGCTCAGACCAACGACGTCGGCGAGGCGCTCGTCGGCGACGAGGTCACGATCGAGATCCAGGTCCAGGCCGACCGCCAGCCCGACGCGCCAGCCAACGCCTAGCGCCACCCGGCCCGCCTCGGCACCGCCCGCCTCGGCCCGCCCTTCGAGGACGTCATCCGGCCCGCCTCGGCCCGCCGTTCGACGGCGTCACCGAGGCGGGCGGTGCTGGCCTACCGCGGGCGCTCGAACGACAGCGCAAAGCGAGCGTCGAAGCGCCCTCCGGCGTGCGCCTGGCAGCACGCCGAGCACGCCAGCGGCCGGCGCGGCCGCCGCGCCCGTCGGTACGCCAGGCGGCAGTTGGGGCACCTCGCGTGGACGCCCGCCGTGCCTCCGTAGGTGCCGGGCTCGGCGCCTCCGGGCCACACGACGGCGCCCGTCGCCCGAGCGGTGACGCGGTGGTACGCCGGCCGGCCGCGGGGCCCGCAGGCGCGGCACCGTCGTGGGTGCACAGGCTGGCGGTAGAGCGCGTGCGCGTCGCCGCACGACGGGCAGACGGCGAGGTACGGCGCGGACGCGTCGAGGGGGACGTCTCCGTGGTAGCAGCGCTCGGGCCGGGCGCCACACGCGACCGCGATCCGGCGCCAGGTCGCGTCGTGCGGCGAGCGCCCGCGCCGCTCGCCGTCGATGGCGTGCGCGATCTCGTGGCGGATGGTGTCCTCGACCACCTCGTCCGGCAACGCCTGCGACAGCGGAGCCGACAGCGTGATCTGCCGTTGCCGGATCCGGCAGGCGCCGAGGCGTCGGCGGGCGCGGTCGAACCCCACCGTCCACCCGCGCTCGACCAGGGGCGTGCCCGCCTCGGCACCGAGGCGGGCCAGCAGGCGGCGGGCGAGGGCGAGCGTGGCGTCAGGCGGCATGGCGGAGGCAAACAGCGACGCCCCGGCCTGCGGGGCAGGTCGGGGCGTCAGTACCGCGTACGGGATTCGAACCCGTGTTACCGCCGTGAGAGGGCAGCGTCCTAGGCCTCTAGACGAACGCGGCAGGTTCCGAGGCGCCCGGCATCCGGCCGGGCAGGACGACGAAGGTAGCCGCTCGGCCCGGGGGCATCAATCGGCCAACGTCATTTTCACGTGCTCCAGTCCGTCCTCGACGAACGGCTCGCCCTCAGCCCGGAAGCCGAACGCCCGGTACAGCCCGGCCACGTACGTCTGGGCGTGGAGCACGAACCGGCAGTGCCCGGCCGCGCGGGCGTCGGCCAGCGCACGCGCGACGAGGCGGCGGCCCAGCCCGGCGCCTCGCGCGTCCGGCACGACGGCGAACCGCTCCAGCTTGGCAGCACTCCCCGCCTCGGCGCCGAAGTGGACAGGCCGCCAGCGCGCCGCGCCGACGGGCGTTCCGTCGCGCGTCGCCAGCAGGTGGTGCACCGTCCGGCCGCGCGCCTCGTCGGCGTCCCAGGCGTCCCACTCGTCGGCCTCGGGCACGCCCTGCTCGACCACGAACACGGCGCGACGGACGGACTGGACGGCGGCCCAGTCGGCCTCGGTGAGCGCGGCGCGGATGTCGGTCACCGGCAGTCGGTGGGCGCGTTGTCCAGCAGCAAGCGGCACAGCAGCACGCCGCCGGTCCCGAGCACCTCGGGGTCGCGCTGGATCGAGGCGTGCGTCGCCCCCTCGATCTCGACGTAGAGGCCGCGCTCGGGCTGGCCGGTCAGGAAGTCGAGCGCCTCGCCCTCCTCAATGGGCACGACAAAGTCGTTGGTGCCATACGCCGCGAGCACGACCGGCGGCGGCGGCAGCCGGGGCGGCACGAAAAAGAACGCGGGGGAGCGCCGGAGCAGACCGAGGCGGGCCTGCCCGACCGTCGCGGCGCCGTCGCGGACGCGCTCGGCCGTCGCCCGGATCACGCCCGCGATGGCGGGGAGCGAGCCTGGTGGGCGGCCTTCCAGCGTCAGGCGAGTCGCCAGCCGGCTGTTGGGAGTGAAAAAGCTGGCAGGTGCTGCGAGCGACTGCACGTAGCTCGGCACGCCGCGGCCTCGGGCCTTGGCGCGAGCGGCCTGGAGCAGCGCGACGGTCCCGCCACGCCCGTGCCCGACAATCGCCAGGCGCGTCGGGTCGAGGGCCGGGTCTCCGCCCAGCGCGCTCAGGCCGGTCACGAGCGCCCACGCGTCCTCGCCGTCGGCGCGGTACGGGTCGGCAGGTGCGGAGGCGGTAAAGCGCTGGCCGCCCACGCGCAGCGCGCCGCCGCGATACGCCAGAAACACCATCGCCACCTCGTCCTTGAGCCGCTCGGGCAGGGCGAGGTCTCGAATCAAGCTCTCGACGTCGGCGTCGGGGTCGTCGCCCAGGACCAGGAGCACGGGCCGCCGCGTCGCGTCGCCGGCCGCGCGCGGCGGCTGGCGGATGGCGCCGACGAACACGGACGCCTGGCTTACCCGGCGCACGCCCCGGACCACGCGGACCGTCTCCCGGTTGCCCAGGCTCAGGATCGCCTCCTCGCGCAGCGCCACCGCCGAGTCGGGGACGGGGCTGCCGCGCCACTCGGCCAGCACGGCCTCGATCTCGGCACCGGTGGGGCGGGCAAACAGCGAGTCCAGGTCGACGCCTGCGACGACGGTGCGTTCACCAGGCTCGACGGGGCAGCCCAGCCCGGAGCGCTCGCACGAGCCGCTGTCGCAGCCCACCAGCCCAAGGGCGAGAAGGCCGGCGACGGCGGCTCGGACACCCGTCACGGCTACAGCGCCAGCGCCGGACGCCGCGCGGCCGTGCCGCCCAGCTGGGCGCTCAGGAACGCTTCGACGCGCGGGATGCTGACCTGCATGTCAGGGGTTGCCTCAGGCGCGTGAAACAACGGGCTCGGCGTGCCGCCTGCGGTGCCGTAGAAAAAGGCCTCGAACGAGCCGCCTGACCCGCCCTCGGCGGCGTCAGCAAAGGCCTGGGAAAAGAGCACCGGCACGACGCCGTCCAAAACGTGGTGGTGGACCTGGGTGTTGGGCAGGTCCGACTCGAACGCCGAGGCGGACCGGCGGACCACCTCGACGCGCGCGCCGGCGTAGTCGGCGCTGGCGTTGTAGGTGCCGTCGGCGTTGCGGAGCGGGTTGAGGACGGTGTCGAACAGGAACTGCGCGCCCGGCAGGCCCAGCGCGCCCGGGTTGCCCGAGAGCACGCCCGAGGCGAGCGTGAGCGCGCCGTCGTTGGCGAAGTCCGTCGGGCCGTAGTAGTCCACCAGCCCGCGAATCGCGTCGTCGCGGATGGCGTGCAGCGCGGCCGTGTTGCCGCCTCGGCTGAAGCC
The DNA here is from genome assembly GCA_963757585.1 of Rubricoccaceae bacterium. Classification (GTDB taxonomy): domain Bacteria; phylum Bacteroidota; class Rhodothermia; order Rhodothermales; family Rubricoccaceae; genus Rubrivirga. The sequence goes on along the minus strand of CAVWRT010000005.1, from coordinate 186,517 downwards.
GATGGCCGCCGCGCGCGAGTCGTCGGTGGAGGCCGCGAACTCGCTCAGGCCCTGGACGGCGTCCAGCAGCGCGATCGAGTCGTCGACGTCGTAGTCCCACGGGCTCTCGGTGCCGCCGGCGGTGTAGGGGCCGCCGAGCGCGGCGAAGCCCGTCGTGGAGATCGTCTCGGAGCGGTACACCGGGAACACCTGAACCGTGGACGCGGCCAGCGACGTGAACACGGTCGCGAACTGGCGGACGCCGGTGTTGGAGGTCGAGGCGCTGATCGACAAGCCGTTGTCGCCGCCGTGGTGCACCATCAGGATGGGCAGGCCCGAGGCGCCCGCCGGCTCGCGCACGACGCCGTAGTGCGTCACGCTGCCGCCGCCGGTCGCGGTGACGGTGTGCTCCACGATCGAGACCGTCGCGCCGTCGAGGGTCGTCGAGGCCACGACCGAGGCGCCCGACGACGTGGTGTTGCGCGCGCCCCAGTCGGCGCGGACGGCCGCCACCTCGGCCGCGGTCGGGGCCGCGAACAGGCGCGTGTAGTTGACGCCGAACGCGATCTGGTCGTTGGAGCCGCCGTCGCCGCCCGAGTCGCAGGCGGGCAGGGCGAGCACGAGCGCCAGAAGGACCGGGAGCACTCCCAGGCGGGAGTAGAGCAGACGAGACATGCGGAGCGGGGTCGGTGGAGCGGGAGTCTACGGCACGGAGCCAGGCCAAAGATCGCGCGCGACCGCGCGCGCGCCAGGGAGATCGCCGCGCCCTCCGCCGCGCCCTCCGCCGCGCCCTCCGCCCGCCTCGGCAGCGAGCCGCCCGAGGTGGGCACGGGCGAGGTGGGCTCGGGCGGAGCGGGGGCCACTTCGCGGAAGCGCTTTCGACGTGCGTGCCGGTCCTCTCCAGCGAAGATCCACAACATCACTCCGGCCGAATCCGTATACATCCGTAGCACACACCAGACCCTGGCTGCGCCCTCGTCTATTCTCGAGGCGCGCGCCGCTTCCCTCGACCCATGAGCGCCCCTCTCTACCTCGACTACAACGCCACCACGCCGGTCGACGAGCGTGTTTTGGACGCCATGCTGCCGTTTTTCCGCGAGCACTTTGGCAACCCGTCGAGCGAGCACGGGCCTGGCTGGACCGCCGACGAGGCGGTGACGAAGGCGCGCGAGCAGGCCGCCAAGGTAATCGGCGCCACGCCGCGCACGATCACGTTCACGTCGGGCGCGACCGAGTCCATCTCGCTCGCCATCCGGGGCGCGGGCGCCATCTACGGCGGGCGCCGCCACCGCATCGTGACGGTCCAGACCGAGCACAAGGCGGTGCTCAAAACGTGCGAGGCGATGGAGCGCGAGGGCTACGAAACGACCTACCTGCCCGTCGACGCGGACGGCCTGGTCGACCTCGACGCGCTGCACGCGGCGCTCAGCGACGAGACCTGCCTGGTGTCGGTGATGTGGGGCAACAACGAGACCGGCGTGGTCCAGCCCATCCCGGAGATCGCCGAGTTGGCGCACGCCGCCGGCGCCATCATGATGACCGACGCGACCCAGGCCGTCGGCAAGGTGCCAATCTCGGTCAACCACGACGGCGTGGACCTGCTGGCGATGTCGGGCCACAAAATGTACGGGCCCAAGGGCGTCGGCGCGCTGTACACGCGCCAGCGCGGGCCGCGCGTCAAGCTGCAGCCCCAGATCACCGGCGGCGGACAGGAGGGCGGGCTGCGGGGCGGGACGGTCAACGTGCCCGGCGTGGTGGGGCTGGGCGAGGCCTCGCGCATCGCGCGCCGCAGCCAGGCCGCCGACGCCGAGCAGATGGAGGCGCTGCGCGACCGCTTCGAAGCGGCCGTGCTGGAGGCCGTGCCCGGCACGGTCGTCAACTGCGCCGCCGCGCCGCGGCTGCCCAACACGTCGAGCCTGCGCTTCGACAACGTCCGCGCGGCGCACCTGCTGCCGATGATGTCGGGCGTGGCGGCGTCGCTCGGCGCGGCCTGCCAAAGCCCGCACCGCACGCCCAGCCACGTGCTCAAGGCGATGGGCCAGACCGACGACCAGGCGCTCGCGACGGTGCGCTTCAGCCTGGGCCGCCCCACCACCGAGGCCGACGTGGACGCAGCCGTCGAGCGCTTGGTGGAGGGCATCCAGTCGGTGCGCCTGCGGCGCGCGGCCTAGCCACCCTGGGGCGCCGCCAACCGCGCGGCGTAGACTCGGCCGCTGCCACGGCGTCCAAGACCGTTCCTCCGCCCAACTCCATGACGTCCGCTGCCGACGGCCTGATCACGAACCGCGTCGCCGAGAGCGCCATCGAAACGCTCGACTTGGCCGCGTTCGCGCCGCCCGAGCCGGCGGCGTTCGACCTGGCCCCGTTTCTGCACCGAGGGCTGGTGCTGCGCGAGCGCGACTTCCGCCAGGCGCTCAAGGACCTGGACTGGGAGCCGTTCCGCGCGCGCGCCGTGGCCGTGTTCTGCTCCGCCGACGCGCTCGTCCCGACCTGGGCCTACATGCTGGTCGCCGCCCGCTTGGGCGGTGTCGCGGCCACGGTCGCCGCGGGGACGCCCGACGCCGTGCGCCGCGCCGCGCTGACCGCCGCGCTCGACGCGCACGACTGGGGCCGCTACCGCGACGCGCCCGTCGTGGTCAAGGGCTGCGGCAACGACCTCGTCCCGCTCGACGCGTTTGTCCAGGCGACGCGCCACCTGCAAGACGTCGCCGCCAAGGTGATGTACGGCGAGCCGTGCTCGTCGGTGCCGGTCTGGCGCCGGCCGGCGGCGCCACGCCCGGCGCCGGCCGGAGCCGCGCGCGCGGCTGGGCCGCCGGGCGCCAAGCCGGCCGGGCCGCCGCGCTAGCTCGCGCTGGCACGCCGACAACCACTCCGGCCCAGCGACCGAGGCGGAGGACCCTGGCGCCGCGCGCAGCGTCTGAGTGTGCCCTGCCCGCCGTCCCGTGCTGCTCCGCCTCGCCCTGCTCGTCGTGCTCGCTGGGTCGGCGGCGGCCCAGACCGGGATCGCCGGGACGTGGGAGCTGGAAGGCGTCGAGGCCACGCCGGTCGAGGACGAGCTGGTGTTCGCCCGGCTGACGGTCTCGGACAACCGGATCGACGGCCTGTACGTGTTCCTGGACCCCGACGACGGCGAACTGAGTGGGCGCCGCACGCGAGCCCGCTACCAGGTCTCCGACGGCCAGCTTATCGTGCGCGAAAACAACGGCGTGACGGTCTGGGACGTGATCCAGATCGAGACCGGCCTGCGGATCCATGACCTGGAGACCGGCACCATCCTGCGGTTCCGCCGAGCCGACGCGTCGTCGTCGGTCGACCCGGCGCTGGTGGGAGGCTGGTCAGGCGTCCGCGGCGACCGGCCCTTTGCCCTGCGCCTGAACCCTGACGGCACGGCCGAGCGCACCGACGACGGCGACCGCGACACCGGCGTGTGGGCCGCCGCCGGGGCCTACCTGATCCTAGGTGACGACCCCGCCCGCTACACCTTTGTCCGCGACGCCGGCGACCGGCTCCAGCTGGTCGTCGAGGCGGACGGGGAGCGGACCGTCCTGAGCCGCGCCGACTAGGGCGCGCCGGCACCAACGACCGCGCGCCCGCGTTCTCCCTTTCCTCTGTTGCCTGTTCCCATGCGTCTGTTTCTCGCCCTGCTGCTGGCCGCGCCCGCCGTCGCGCAGTCCTCCGTCGACACGCCCGTCGCGGTGCCCACCGCCGAGCCCGCCCGCCTCGGCGCCGAGGCGGCCGCCGTCGACTCGGCCTTGGTCGGGGCGTGGACGCTGGACGCGGTGACCAGGCCCGGCGTGCTGGCCGCCTTCGGCGTGGACGTGCAGGCCATGACGGCGACGTTCTCGGCCGACGGCGAGGCCCGGATCGTGATGACGGCCGTCCAGGACGGCGAGGCGATGTTCCGCGACCGGGCCTTTCTGTTCGTGACGGACGGTGGCCAGATTCTGGAGGAGAACGCCGAACCGCTCGTCTACATCTTCCTGGACGACGGGGCGCTCGAACTGATCGACGGCGACATGGTCGTCCGCTTTGTTCGCGCCGCGCTGTGACGGTTGACCTGGGCGGGAAAACGGCCCTGGTGACGGGCGCCAGCCGAGGCATCGGCGCCGCCATCGCTCGCCGGCTGGCCCAGGCCGGCGCGACGGTCGGCGTGCACTACGGGCAGCGGCGCGACGCCGCCCAGGCCGTGGCCAGCGAGATCGGGAGCGCGCACGTGTTCGGGCAGGACCTGGCCGTGCCGGGCGCCGGCCAGTCGCTGTGGGACGCCGCCGTTGCAGCGTGGGGCCGCGTCGACGTGGTCGTGGCGAACGCCGGCATCTTTGTCGATGCGCCGCTCGACGGCCCGGCGGCCGGCTGGCGGGCCTCGTGGGACCGGACGATGGCCATCAACCTGGGCGCGACCGCCGACCTGGGACGCGCGGCGCTGCTCCACGCCTGGGCGCGCCGGGCCCGCGGCGAGCCCGGCGTCACGGTGCGGATGGTGACCGTGTCGAGCCGGTCGGCGTTTCGCGGCGACAGCCCCGACCACCTGGCGTACGCGGCCTCCAAGGGCGGCGTCGTGGCGCTGACCAAGTCGCTGGCTCGGGCGGGCGGAGGGCTGGCCGCCTTTGGCGTGGCGCCCGGCTTTACGCGCACCGAGATGGCCCAGCCCTGGATCGAGGCGCACGGCGAGGCCAGCGTCCGCGCCGGCTCGGGGCTCGACGCCCTCACCGAGGCGGACGACGTCGCGCCGACGGTCGTCTTTCTGGCCTCCGGCCTGGCCGACCACTCCACCGGCACGACCGTCGACATCAACGCGGCGACCTACGTCCGCTGAGGCTGTGCGCGGGGCGGGCGCCGCCTGGCACTCCGCGACCTGCCGGCCCGCCTCGGGGGAGTGCTTGGGGACGCCGGCAGAACGCGGGGCCGCGGGGACGCGGCGGCATCTACCTTCCCGTTTGCATCCGCACGGTTGTGCCCCTGTCTCCTCCCGTTTCCACCGCCGGATGGCCCGAGATCCCGCCCGAGCGGATCTGCCCGGAGCCGATGCCGCGCGTGCTGCACCCGCCGCTGGCCGTCCGCCGGGCGGTGGTGTTTCCCGGCGTGGAGCCCGAGGTGCTGTGGCCCCACGCCGTGCTCACCGCCGAGCGCGAGTTCTTCCAGGGCGGCGTCGAGTCAACAGCGGGCGACCAGCGACAGTGGATGGCCGTCGCGACGAGTCCGTGGAGCCAGATCCGCCTGACGGCCGAGGCCACGGCCGGAGGCGCGCGCGTCCAGCTGGAACACGTCCGGCCTGGGCCGGGCGCCGGGCTCGCGGTCGTGGTCTGGGTGTGCCTGCTCTCGGCCAGCGTCGTCGCGGTGCGGCTGGCCGGCGAGCCGGCGACGCTGCCCGACCTGGCCGTCGTGGCCGGCCTGCTCGCGCTCCCCGTGGTGGTCGCGGTCGGGATGGGCATCGCCGAGTGGTGGCGGAGCCTGGCGGTGCTGCAGCGCGTCCGCCGCACGCTGGCGCTGGTGGACCGAGCGGCGTGGCGCGCGCGCGCGGCCTGGGCCGAGGCGACTCAGGACCCGGCTGAGGCGCCCGCGTCGGACGCGTGGCTACCCAGCGCCGAGGCTTTGGCTAGGGACGCGCCTGGCCTGGACGCGCCCGACCTAGGCGCGCCCGACCTGGGCGCGCTGCGCGACTGGAGCCCGGACGAGCGGATCGGGCCCATCGAGTGGGATCGACCCGGCGAGTGGGATCAACCCGGCGAGTGGGATCAACCCGGCGAGGCTCACCTGGCGCGCGGCGCCAACCCCGACCAGCGCCGCGCCTTGCACGCCGTCGCGCGCGCCACCGCCGAGCGCCGCCAGACCTTGCCCGAGGGCTTTGCCGAGTGGCGGCCCGGCGCAACGCCGTGACCGACCTGGGCGCGCGCGCGCGTCGCGTCGGCATCGCGTACGACCGCTTTGGCGACATGCCGCCTCCGCCCGGCGCGCCGCCCGACTGGGACGCCGAGTACGAGCCCGAAGCCACCATCGCGGCCATCGAGGAGGCGCTGCGCCGGCTGGGGCACCGCCCCGTCCGCCTCGGCAACGCCCGCGCCATCCTGGACGCCATGCCCCGCCTGGGCGTCGACGTCGCGCTGACGATCGCCGAGAGCTACGGCAGCCGAAACCGCGAGGCCCACGTCCCGGTGCTGCTCGAACTGGCCGGCGTCCCGTGCATCGGCAGCGACGCGCTCACGCTGTCGATCTCGCTCGACAAGCACCTCACCAAAACCCTCGTGCGCCACGCCGGCGTGGCCGTCCCGCCCGGCGTCGTGCTCCCGCCCGGCGCAGACGCGGTGGCCCTGGCCGCGCACCTGCCGTTCCCGCTGATGGTCAAGCCGCGCTACGAGGGGACGGCCAAGGGCATCGCGCCGACCAGCCGCTGCACCGGCACGGCCCACCTCGCCGCCGAGGCGGCCCGCCAGCACCGCCTGTACGGCCAGGACCTGGTCGCGGAGGTGTTTGTCGCCGGCGCCGAGTACACGGTCGGCGTGGTGGGCACGGGCGCCGCGGCCCGGGCGCTGCCCGCGCTGCAGCGCGCCACCGACCTGGCGACGGGCATCGGCACGCACGCGCTCGGCGACATCGCGGGCGAGCTGGCCGGTGCGCTGACGCCCGAACTCGACACCCGGCTCGCGCGCGACGCCGTCGCGGCGCACCGCGCGCTGGAGTGCCGCGACTTCTCACGCTCCGACTTCCGCGTCGCGCCCGACGGCCGGCCGGTGTTCGTCGAGATCAACCCGTTGCCGACGTTCGCGCCCGACGGCACGTTCGCGATCCTGGCCGAGTTGGAGAACCGGTCCTACCTCGACTGGCTGGCCGATCTGTTGGGCCAGGCCTTTACCCGCCTGGAGGCTCGGTAGCGGCCGCCTCGGTGGCGAGCCGGGCGGGGTGGGCGCGCGCCACGCCCGAGGCGGACAGGCTTAGTCGGCCGACCAGACCAGGCGCTCCAGCAGCGCGTTTCCGAGCCGGTCGTCGTCGGGCAGGCGGCCGGCGTCGGCGTCGGCGTGGGCGAACACGTAGCGCACCGACCCGCCGCGCGTGGGGCGGCACACGACGCGCCCGCTCAGTTCCTGCTCGCCCGGGTCGCAGTCCATGCCGGCGCCGTCCAGGTCGGCGAACGTCTGGCCGGTGCGGGCGCCGCCGGGCCCCTCGACCTGGTCGCTGGCCGCGTCGATGCGGCCGACGGTCTCGCCGTCGTCGCCGTAGACCTCCAGCACCAGCAGGCCGTCGCGCAGCGCCCAGGCGACCGGCACCAGGCCGGCGTCGGTCTCGACCGAGCGCAACTCGACGGCAAAGCCGGGAGGGAGCGCTCGGCGGACCGATGCGGTGTCGAACGGCGTCTCGGCCCCCAGCGCGCCGACGCCGTCCGCGTCCAGCGTCAAGACGGAGGGGGTGCTGGGGGCCGGCGCGGAGGCGCCGGGCGCGGGGTCGCCGGCGCAGGCCGCCAGAGCGGCGGCGAGCACGAACGCCGTCCGTCGGAGCAGAGTCATCGGGGGCCGGGAAGAGGAGCGTCCAACCTAACTCGGGCGCCCGACCCAGCCGGGGGCGGCACCGTTTCGAGCCGCGGTCGGCATCCGTCGGGGACGGCATCCTTTTGCAGCCGGGCGCGTATCGTGTGCTCCCCTCTGACTCTCCCGACTCCCGCCATGAGAAGCACCGGCGCTATCATCCTCCTCGTCCTGTTCCTGCTCGTCGGCTTTGCCGGCTGCTCGGGCTGCGGCACCTACAACAGCCTGGTCGCCCAGGACGAACGCGTCGACGGCCAGTGGGCCGAAGTCGAAAACCAGTACCAGCGTCGCGCCGACCTGATCGACCAGGTCGTGTCGACGGTCCAGGGCCAGGCCGACTTTGAGAGCGAGACGCTCCAGAACGTGATCGAGGCCCGCCGCCAGACGACGAACGTCCAGCTGTCGGCCGAGGACCTGGACAACCCCCAGGCGCTGGAGCGCTTCCAGAACGCCCAGACCGCGCTCGGCGCGTCGGTGGGCAGCCTGCTCAACGTCGTCCGCGAGGACTACCCGGAGTTGCAGGCCAACCAGGGCTTTCTGAACCTCCAGAGTCAGATCGAAGGCAACGAGAACCGCATCGCGACGGCGCGGCGCGACTACAACCGCGCCGTGACCGACCTCAACGCGCGCGTCCGCACGTTCCCCACCAACCTGGTGGCCGGGTTCGCGGGCGTGGACCAGCGGCCCCAGTTCGAGGCCGAGGCGGGCACGGACCAGGCGCCTGAGATCTCGTTCGACTGATCCCGGACCGCGCCCTTCGCCTCCCGTCCCCGCCTCTCGTGCTGCCTCGCCTTGCTCGGTTCGCCGCCACCGCCCTGGTGGTGATCGCCAGTCTGGCGAGCGCGTCGCCCGTCGCGGCGCAGCCGGCCGGTGGCCAGGGCGCGTACCAGTCTTACCTCGACTTGCCGGCGCGGCCTCGGCCGCCTCGGCTGGTCAATGATCTGACCGGGACGCTGTCGCCGAGCGAGCAGGACGCGCTGGAGCGCAAGCTGGTGGCGCTAAACGACTCGACCGGCTCCCAGGTCGCCGTCGTGCTCGTCCGCACCACGGACGGCGCGGCGCCGGTCGACTACGCGACCGAGATCCTGCGCGAGTGGGGCGTCGGGCGGGCCGGCATCGACGACGGCGTCGTGTTCTTGGTCGCGACCGAGGACCGCGAGGTGTTTATCACGACCGGCTACGGCGCCGAGGGCGCGCTGACGGACGCGACCGCGGCGACCATCATCCGCACGGCCGTCGTGCCGCGCTTCCGCCAGGGCGACTTTTACGGCGGCATCGACCAGGCGACGGACGCCATCGGTGCCGCGCTGACGGGCCAGTTTCAGGCGCCCAGCCGCGCCGCGCCCAGCGGCGAGGGCGGCATTCCCGGCGTGCTGGTCTGCCTGTTCATCCTGTTCGTGGTCATGATGGTGATCAGCTCGCGCCACGCGCCGCCGCCACCGTCGTCCGGCACGGGCGGGCGCCGGCGCCGCCGGATGCCTGGCGTGATCGTGATTCCCGGCGGCGGCTGGGGCGGCGGGTCGAGCGGCGGCTTCGGCGGAGGGTTTGGCGGCGGCGGCTTTGGCGGCGGCGGCTTCGGTGGTTTCGGCGGCGGCTTCGGCGGCGGCGGCGGGGCCGGCGGAAGCTGGTAGCGCACGGCTTTGCCCGCCTCGGCGTTCGCTCCGCCCGCCTCGGCGTTCGTTCCGGCTGCGCGCTTTCAGCCCCGGCCGAGCGCTCCCGCTCCGCGGCCCGCCTATCTTGGCTTCATGGACCGCCTCGCCCTCCTGCAGGACTTTCTTCGCGACGACCCCGACGACCCGTTCACGCGGTTCGCGATGGCCCAGGAGCACGCCAAACGGGGCGACGCCGCGTCGGCGCTGGGCGTGTACCAGGCCTTGGTCCGCGACCGACCGGACTACGTGGGCACCTACTACCACCTTGGCGCACTCTACCGTGCGCTCGGCCGCGACGGCGACGCGCGCGACACGTTGCGCGCGGGCATCCAGGCGGCGACGGCGGCTGGGGACGCGCACGCCCGCGCCGAACTCCAGAGCGCGCTGCTGGAGGCCGAGGGCCTCGGCTTCGACGACTAATCCTATGATCCGATTTCTTGCTCTCGCGGTCGCGCTGCTGGCGCCCGTTGCCCTGGCACCCGCCGCCCTGGCTCAGTCGGCCGACCGTTACGTGGTCCAGCAAGGCGACACGCTCTACCGCATCTCGCGCAGCAACGGTCTGACGGTCGAGCGACTCCGCGAGCTCAACGGCATCGAGGGCACCACGATCGAGGTCGGCCAGACGCTGCGGCTGACCGACCGCGTCCCGAGGCCAGCCCCGCTGCCTCGTCCCGAGGCGCCCGAGCCGGCACCCGACCGGCCCGCGCAGGACCGGCCCGCACAGGACCAGCCCGCGCCAGCCCGGGCGCCCGCGGCCCCGTCGGTTCCGGTGCCTGTCACCCAGCTCTCCGCGCCGCGCGACGCGGCCACGGAGCCGGTGGTCCACGTCGTGACGGCTGGGGAGACGCTGTTCCGGATCGCGCTCCGCTACGACACCTCCGTCGACGAGCTGCGCCGCCTCAACGGCGTCTCGGGCGACCAGATCGAGATTGGCCAGCGCTTGGTGGTCACGACGGGTGGGCCGGCCGGCGGGCCGGGCCGAGCGGTCGCCCTGGGCCCGGCGCGGCCTTGGTCGATCACCGACACGGCCATGCCTGCCGACATGGTCCACTTTGTTGAGCCCGGCGAGACGCTCTACTCGATCGCCAGCACGCTCGGGCTCAGCGCCGACGACCTGGCGCGCACGAACGCGCTCACGACCGCGCCGCTGCGCCCCGGCACCATGCTCCGGCTGCCCGAGGCCGTCAACCCCGCACTCGCGGCGCGCACCGACCTGCCGCCCGCCGCCGAGGCGGGGCTGGCGCTCGTCTACCCGGACGTCATGCGCGGCCGCCTGACCGAGAGCGGCGAGGCCTACGACCCGCTGGCGTTTACCCTGAGCCACCGCGAGATCCCGTTCGGGACCGTCGTGCTGGTGACGAATCCGGCGAGCGGCCGGAGCACGTTCGCGCGCGTGATCGACCGGGGGCCGGTCAGCCGCGCCTACCTCGTGGAGCTGTCGGCCGCGGCGGCGGAGGCGCTGGAGCTGGACCCGAACGCGGCGCGTCGCGTGGAGCTGCGCCGCATCCCGTAGAGTCGCGGGTGGCCGGCGTTGCAAGCCGTCCGAGGGGTCATCTTGGCACCGGCCGAGCGACCGGCTGGGCACTGGCCGGAGCGCCCGCGCCGACGCGTCCCAGCCCGCCTCGGTCGCGCTGGGGGCGCCCTCACGCGATTCTCAGCCGGTCCCCAGGGTGCCCACATGGACACCGAGGCGGGCGGCCCCAGGTTGCGAGCCCACCACCTCAGCAACCCATGCGTGCCTTCCCAATCGTGGCGCTCGTCGCCGTCCTCGCCCTTCCCGCCAGCGCCCAAGCGCCCGCCGACGCTGCGGCCGCCGACTCGTCCTCCATCGTCACCGTCCTGAGCGACGACGGGCGCTTTGCCGTCCTGCTCGGCGCCCTGGAGAGCACAGGCCTGCTGGACACGCTGGCCGAACCGGGCCCCTACACCGTGTTCGCGCCGACCGACAGCGCGTTCGCCGCGCTTCCGGACGGCATGCTGGCGGATCTGACGCCCGACCAACTCCGAGACGTCCTGCTGGGCCACGTCGTCGCGGGCGCCGTGTCCGCCGAGGCCGCCGCCGAGGCGGGGGAAGCGCCGAGCGCCTGGACGGACCGCTTCCTGACGTTCCAGGCCACCGACGACGGGCTGACCGTGGACGGCGTCGCCATCCTCGAAGCGGACGTCGCCGCACCGAATGGCGTGGTCCACGTGATCGGCGCGGTGTTGCTTCCGCCTGCCGCGCCGGTGTCGGACGACCCGGACGAGGACAGCCCGGAGCGCTAGCGGTGCATCTCTCGGAGGGCGTCGGGCGTAAAGGCCGCACCCCGCCCCGCGCCCGATGCCCTCCGATCCTGCCGACGAGATTGCCCGCTTGGGCGCGCTCACCGACCCGTCCGCGGGCACGGTAAGCGCGCCGCTTGCGCGTCGCCCGACGGGCTACCTGGAGATCACGCGGACGGCGACCTACGGCTACCTGGCCGCGATCCCCCTCTTCGTGCTCTACGAGGTCGGGATTCTGCTCGCCAACACCGGGCCCGGCCAGATCCGCGTCGGCGCTGACGTGTGGCTCAAGTCGCTGCTGGCGTCGCTCGGCGGAACCGGTATGGCGGCCCTCGCCGCCGCCGTGATGGCGATCGGAGGCGTCGTGTGGTGGCGCGAGCGTGACCGCCGCCCGCCCCTCGTCGCGAGGTACTTCGCGTGGCTCGTCGCCGAGTCGCTGGTCTACGCCGTCGTGCTGGCGTTTCTGGTGAGCGGCGTCGTCGGCGCCATCTTTGGAATGTGGGCCGTGCCGGACCTCGCCCTTGCCCAGCTGGCGCGTCTGAGCCTGGGCCTCCAGCTCGCGCTGAGCATCGGCGCCGGGCTGTACGAGGAGCTGGTGTTCCGCGTGATCCTGGTCGGCGGCCTGTTTTGGGTCCTCCAACGGACCACGCTGGGGCGGACGCGCGGCTACTGGGTCGCGGCCATTGTCGGCGCGCTCGTGTTCAGCGCCGTCCACCACATCGGGACGATGGGCGACCCGTTCTCCGTCTCCGTGTTCACGTTCCGCTTTTTGTTCGGGCTGGCCTTGAACGCCGTGTTTCTGCTGAGGGGGTTCGCGCTCGCGGCCTGGACGCACGCGCTCTACGACGTGCTGGTGGTCACGGGCGGGCTGTAGGCTCCTGGCAGGAATCAGGAAACGAGAGGGCGCGCCCGCGTGTCGCGGTGTCGGAGCTTGCGTCTCCGACTCCCGACCTCTGATGCCTCTCCACCCCGACTCCCTCGCCGTCCACGCCGGCCGGGACGACCTGCGCGGCCTCGGCGTCCACGCGCCCCCCCTCGACCTGTCGACGACGTACCCGTTCGAGTCGCTCGACGCCGCCGTCGGCAGCCTGGACGCCATGATGACCGGCGGCGACCCCACCGCGGCCGGCGGCTCGATCTACTCGCGCCTGCACAACCCCACCGTCGGGCGCTTCGAGCGCGGGCTGGCGGCGCTGGAGGGCGCCGACGCGGCTGTGGGCTTCGCCTCCGGCATGGCCGCGCTCACGGCCTGCTACCTCGCCGCGCGCACCGAGGCGGCCGCACACGTGGTCGGCGTCAAGCCGATCTACGGCACGACGGACAAGCTGCTCTCGTCGGGCCTGCTGGGGATGTCGGTCACCTGGACCGACGCCGACGGCGTGGCCGGCGCCATCCGGCCCGACACCTGCGCCGTCACGATCGAGACGCCGGTCAACCCGACGCTGGAGCTGGCCGACATCGCGGCGGTCGCGCGCGCAGCCGGCGACCTGCCGGTAGTCGTGGACTCGACGTTCGCGACGCCGGTGCTGCAGCAGCCCTTGCGCCTCGGGGCCGCGATGGTCATGCACAGCGCGACCAAGTTTATCGGCGGCCACGGCGACGTGCTGGCGGGCGTCGTCGCGGCGAACGAGCGGTGGGCGGCACGGCTCCGCCAGGTGCGCATCCTGACGGGCGCCAACCTGCATCCGTTTGCGGCCTATCACCTGCACCGCGGCCTGGCGACGCTGCCGCTGCGCGTCCACCGCGCCCAAGAGACGGCGACGACGCTGGCCGGGCGGCTGTCGGCGCACGCCGGCATCGGGGCGGTGTACCACCCGAGCGTGCCCGGCCGCGACCCCGCCGGCTTGGTCGGCAGCCAGATGAGCGGGCCCGGCCCCATGCTGTCGTTCGAGATCCTGGGCCCCAGCGGGACGGCCACCGAGGCGGGCGCTTTCGCCGCCGCCGATGGCTTTCTACGCGCGCTCCGGCTGGTGACGCCGGCCGTCAGCCTGGGCTCGACGGACACACTCGCGCAGCATCCGGCCGGGCTCACCCAGCGCGTTTCGTCGGGCGACGAGGGCGGTGCGATCACCGCAGGCCTGGTTCGCGTCTCCGTGGGCCTGGAGGACGCGGACGACTTGTGGACCGATCTCTCGCAGGCCGTCGACGCCGGACGCGACTGAGGCTTGCGGATCTGTCGCGCACCTCGCAAGGCGGCCGAGCGGGCGCTGCCCGTACAAGGTGTCACCTCAGCGTTCCGCCGCGGCTGGTTAAGCCTCTAACGGGACGAGGTGGCCCGCTCCGTGGCAGTGGATCGGCGTGTCCTCCCGGTCTCGTGGCAGCGGCCTCTCCGCCTCTACGGAACGCGGAGGCCGCGCGAATCCAGAAGTATTACGGAACTATGCCCTAAACGGCCGATACGAGACGAGATCCCCTTGGAGCGGTGCGAGTCCGTTCCTAGACTGATCGCTTATGTCTGCGCCCCGGAGGGCGGCCAGGCGCAGGGTGACCGCGACGAACGCTTCCGCTGTCCCCCTTTTTTACCACCAACCTTACGAGCCACCGATGTACGTCCCCCGCAGTCAACGGATGCTGGACCAATATCTCCAAGAGATTGGACAGGTCCCGCTTCTGAAGCCCGAGGAAGAGGTCAGCCTGGCCCAGCGCATCAAGGCAGGCGACCAGTTGGCGCTCCACCAACTCGTCCGCGCCAACCTGCGGTTTGTGGTCTCGGTCGCCAAAAAGTACCAGGGGCAGGGGCTGTCTCTCGCCGACTTGATCTCGGAGGGCAACTACGGGCTCGTGAAGGCCGCCCAGCGGTTTGACGAGACGCGTGGCTTCAAGTTCATCTCGTACGCCGTCTGGTGGGTTCGCCAGTCGATCCTGAAGGCGCTGTCCGACCAGGTGCGGACGGTGCGGCTGCCCTTGAACCGCGTCGGCACGCTGTCCAAGATGCGAAAGGCGTCGGCGCGGCTCGCGCAGGAGCTGGGCCGCCAGCCCACGCCCGACGAGATCGCCAAGGAGCTCGACCTCAAGGAGGACAAGGTGGTCGAGGGCTTGCAGCACAGCCGCCACAGCCTGTCGATGGACGCCCCGTTCGACGACGACGACGGCAACTCGCTGCTAGACGTCCTGGCCGACGACGCCTACGAGCAGCCCGACGAGGACCTGACGAACGAGTCGCTCAACATCGACATCGAGCGCGCCCTGGCCACGCTGCACCCGCGCGAGGCCGAGATCACGCGCCTGTACTTCGGCATCGGCCACGAGCAGCCGCTGACGCTCGTCGAGGTCGGCCAGCGGTTCGGGCTGACGCGCGAGCGCGTGCGCCAGATCAAGGAGAAGGCGCTGCGCAAGCTGCGCCAGAAGCACCGCCGCGAGGAGCTGGTCGCGCACCTCAACTAGCCGACCCGCTCCGCCTCGGTGCCGCCGCGAGCACACCCGACGCCCCGCTGAGACGCCTCGGCTGGGCGTCGGCGTTTGCGGGCGACTGGCGGGTCTCCCGCGCACGAGGCCGCAGGAAAGCGACAGGGTTGTGGCACTCGTCCAGGCGGGCGTCCTGACCTTGTCTCGTGCCACACCCCTGCGCCGATGTTCCGCACCGCTGCCCTCGTCCTGGCTCTCGCCGCCGTGCCCGCTCGGGCGCAGACGGCGCCGGACTTCTCGGCCATCACGGCGCTGCTGCAGGACTCGCTGGCACAGGTCGGCGGCGGCGAGTTCCTGCTCCTGCAGCACGGCCGCGTGCTCTACCGGGCCTCGTTCGCCGGGTGGGACTCGACGCGCGCCGTGCCCATCGCGTCGGCCTCGAAGTGGCTCTCGGGCACGCTGGTGATGGCGCTCGTCGCCGACGGCACGCTATCACTTGACGACACCGTCGGGCGGTGGCTGCCGGACGCGCCGGAGGACAAGCGCGCGATCACGCTCCGCCAGTTGGTCACACACACGTCCGGCTTGCCCGGCCAGGGCGGCGGCGGCTGCCTCGAGGACCGCGCGACGACGCTCGACGCCTGCGCCCGGGCGGCCCTCGGCGGGCCGATGCAGAGCGCGCCTGGCACCGCCTTCCGCTACGGTGGGCTGTCGATGCAGGTCGCCGGCCGCATCGCGGAGGTGGCGGCGGGGCAGCCGTTCAACGAGTTGTTCGCCGCACGCGTGGCGTCCCCGTTGGGCCTCACCCAGACCGACTTCGGGCCGGGCCTCAACCCCCGCGTCGCAGGCGGCGCCCGTTCGACGGCGGCCGAGTACGCCCGCGTGCTCCAAGCGTTGGTGGACGGCGGCGGCCCCATCCTGACGCTGGCCGCCGTGGATGCCATGCTGGCGGACCAGACGGACGGCGCGCCCATCGCGTACTCCCCCTACCAGTCGCTCTCCCGACTCGCCGGCGATCCAGAACTGGCTGAGACCCGGTACGGCGTTGGCGTCTGGCGGGAGACCGCGGACCTGGGGGCGGGCGGCGGCCTGGAAGCCGCGTCGCCGGGCGCGTTCGGGTTCAGCCCCTGGATCGACCGGTCGCGCGGGATCGTGGCGGTGCTCGCCGTCCAGAACCGGCTCGGGGCCGTCTTCCCGACGTACCTCCGCCTCAAGGCGATCGTTCGGGACGCGCTCGGGCAGCCCACCGACCGCGCCGAGACGCCGCCCGCCGCGCCAGACCTGAGCGTGTGGCCCAACCCCGTGCGCCACGGGCTGGTGGTCTCCGTGCAAGGCGCCGCGCCCGGCACGATCCGGCTCGTGGACGCCCTCGGGCGCGACGTGGTGGTCCGCCGCGTCGCCGGCCCTGGCGCGTACCGCATCGACGTGGGCGGGCTGGCTCCCGGCGCGTACGCCGTCGTCCTCGACCGCCCAGACTGGCGCGAGGCGCGCCGCGTGACCGTGATCCGCTGAACGGTGCTTGAACGTGGGGGCGGGCGGTCCGCAGCGGCCCAGGCCCCGCTGGCGGACCCTCAGCGCCGGTCGAACGGGAGAGGCCCAGCCGGATCGCTCTGGCCAAGCCTCTGCTTTTTGAGCAGCTCAGCCGCTAGAGCGCCGGTGCGGGGCTCGCCTGCCCGTCCCCGCCCGCTCTGGTGCCATAGATGATCACGTCGAGGGGCGTCGTCCGCGCCTTCTCCAGCCGGGCGTAGCGCTTCTGGAACTGGCCCTGGGCGAACGCCATGAACGTCTCGACCGAGACGCCGAACGGGACGTCGTCGCCGTAGGGCGCCAGCATCTCGCCCACGACGGCCAGCGCGCTCATCAGGGTCTGGCTCAGGCGCGCCTCGATCTGCTCCCAGACCGGGTCGCCGTGCTCGGCAATCAGCCGGCTGAGCAGGTAGATGCCGTAGCCCACGTGGCGGGACTCGTCGCGCTGGACGTTGCGCACCAGCTCTTGCATGCCCGGCATGATGTCGTTGTCCCCCAGAACGGTGTAGTAGGCGTGGTAGCCCGTCTCGGCCAGGATGCCCTCCGTTCCCATCTGGTAGGTCACGAGCGCGTCGACGAGCGCCTCAGTCGAGCGGTCGGTTTTCAGACGGTTCATGGCCTCGGGCTGGGCACTGGCAAAGTGCGCCTGGTAGGCCGGGGTGAGGTAGTCCTCCAGGTCACCGTCGAACCGGGCGACCTCGCGCAGGAAGCGGTCGAAGGTTTCGACGTGCTTGGACTCCTCCCACAGATACGCCGTCAGAAACAGCTCGTCCTCTAGCCGGCCCGCGTCGGCGGCCCAGCCCAGCAACGGCAGCAGGTCCGTCGTGACCGACTCCTCGCCGGCGCCAAACTGGGCGCTCAGGCGCAGCAGCAGATCCTGCTCGCGCGCGCCGAGCCGGTCCCAGTCGGCCACGTCCTGCGTCAGGTCGACGGCGGCGGGGTCCCAGACGCCCAGCTTTTTGGCTTTGGCGAACAGCCGCATCGGAGCCGAGGCGTAGTCGAGACCTTCGCGGGTGGTTTTGAATGTGGCGGGCGTCATGCGGGCGGCGGCGGTGGAGGCCAAAGGTAGGTCGTCGCCGGCCCGTTCTCCTCCACACTCCCCGCCTCGGCGCCGAGGCGGGCACCGTCGAGGCGCTCTCCGAGCGACCTGGCGTGGCCTCGCGCCAGCCGTGCCGACTGAGAACGACGCCGGGTGAGCAGGACGTGCGGATCGAGACCACATCCCGAGCCTGGCGCTGGCGCGGAGCCGGCCGTGCGCAGGCGATTCCGCACCGCACGGCCGTTGCTGACGTGCCGGATGTCACGAGTCGCTGTGCGGTGGCGCTTGCGAGGACCTTACTGCCGGTGCCGAGCGTGAAACTCTCCATTCCCATCCAGCCGGATGCCGAGCCCTTACTCTCCCTGGGACCCCAAGGCGGCCAAACGTGCCGAGCGGATGGTCCGGTTGCAGATGGTCGGGGCGCTTCTCAAGGGGCCGTTAGGGTGGGTCGTGGCCCTAGTCGCCCTCGTCCTCGCGCTCGTCCTGCTGAGCGACAGCGCGCCGGACATGGAGCCGACGGCGACGGCGACGGCGGTCCAGGGTGAGCCTTCAGACCAGCCTTCAGACCCGGGCGTCGCCAGCGTCTGGGTCGCGTCTCAGCCGGCGGGCGTCCCGGTCAGCGTCGATGGAGACTCTGTGGGCGTGACGCCGGTCTGGGTGCAGGGCATCACAACCGGCCGCGTCTTTATCCAGGTGGGCGGCGGCGTTGCAGCCAGAGACACGATGGTCACGCTGTACCCCGGCGACGACGTGGACCTGGCCTTTGCGATCGACATGCCGGACCCGCGCGCCAGCAGTGACCGGGCGACGCCCGCCGCGCAGATCGTCCAGAAAGAGCCCACGCGCGTAGCTGTGGCCACGCCGGCTGCGCCCGCCCCGACCCGCGCCCCAGCTGCGCCCCGTCCCGCGGCCGCGCCTGGCAGCACGGGCGCGCCCGACCAGCGTACTCGTCGCGCGCCGCCGGCTCAGCCTGCGCCGGCTCGGCCCGCGCCGGCTCGGCCCGCACCGGCTCAGCCTGCGCCGGCTCGGCCTGCACCGGCTCGGCCCGCACCGGCTCGGCCCGCACCGGCTCAGCCCGCACCCGAACGTGCCGCCCCATCGCCTCCGCTCGCCTCGGCGGACAGGCCGGCCCGGCGTCGCCTGCGCCCGGGCACGCTGGAGGTTCGGCTCCCAGAAGGCAGCTCGGTCTGGATCGATGGACGCTTGGTGGAGATCGACGCGTCCTCGACCTTTGTGACGCGGCTGTTGCCGGGCACCTACACGGTCCGAGTGGTCTACCCGTCGTCGCGCGCTGGGGAGGCGAGCGTCTACGTCGGAGGCGGCGCCGTGCGAACGGTGCTGAGCTTCGGTCTCGACGCCGACGAGACCCCGCCGCCGGACCCACCGCCTGGCGAGCCGACTCGCGACGCCGCCCGAGACTAGGGCGACTCGCGCGGCGGCCCCATCCGGTTTTCGTTGCCGCGCGACAGCTGCACGAGCCCGTCCGGCGTGTGGAGCCCGCGCGCCGAGCCCACGGCCTCGTTGCCGCCCCAGGCGCGCCCGCGCCCAAAGCTGGCGTCGCTGGACTGGAGCAGAGCGACCGATCGGCGGCGCAAGTCGTCGGCGGCGTCCTGGCCGAACGCGTCGTCGAGCACAAGCGCGAAGACCGCCAGCCCGGCGTCGTCGAACGGCGCCCCCTGCACCTGGCACAGCCCGTCGACCACGCCCACCAGGTATCCCAGACCAAACGGCCCGGTCCAGGCCAGGCCGGGCGTGAACGGCGCGCCGGACGCCTCGGCGCGCCGGCGCTGGTCGCGGACGATGGCGAGGGCGGCGTCGAGGACGTCGCGATGGGCGGGCGAAAGCGTCATGGCGAGAGTGGGGCGAGACTGCCCGCCTCGGGGGCGAAGCGGGCACTGGCGATGCGGCCAGCGGCGATGCGGGCACTGGCGGGACGGCCACCGAGGCGGGCGGAGTCAGGCCCCGGTGCCGAAGTCCTCCAGGCCCAGGTCGTGGGCCGCCGCCTCCAGGCCGGCGTCCTGGGCGGTTGCGGTGTCGTGCGGCAGCGAGCCGCGCGGGCTGCGCAGCGTCACGAACGGCGTGTAGTGCAGAAAGTTGGACACGCGCGCCGTGTAAATGTCCGCCGAGGCCTCGATCTGGCGAGCCAAGTGGCTTTTGTCGTTGCCGGCCCACATCAGCGGCCCCCAGCGCGGGTTGACGAGTCGCGACGACGCCGCAGCCAGCGGGCTGATCTCGGCGTCGAGCGCCACCAGCCGCTCGCGCGTGGCCGTGATGGTGTCGCTCAGCCAGGCCGCCGAGCGCTCTGTCTGAGGCCCGTAGCCGCGCGTGTTGCGCTGGCGCTCCAGGCGCAGCGCCGAGAAGTAGGCCTCCAGGCGCTCCTTCTCGGCCATCATGGAGGAGAGGCGCTGCTGCTCGCCGCGCCAGGCGTCGAGGGCCTCGATCTCATCCTCCAGCGGGCGCAGCACCAACGCCGTCCGCCAGCGCAGGACGCTCTTGGACGCCTTGACATCGGCGAACACGTGGTCGCCGACGTAGAGAAACTGGCTGCCTTCGATGCCCAGGCTGGCCTCGATGAGTGCGGCATTGCCGCCCACGTAGGCGCGCCCTTCCTCCAGCGGCCCCGTGTGCGAGCGCAGGCGCGCGCGCCCGTCTTCGTCCTGGCCGACGACCTCGAAGGCGGGCGACTGCTCGTCGAAAAACGCCGGCTTCCGCGCGCCCACGATCGCCAGGTCGAACAGGTCGCGCCAGGTCATGTCGCCCGGCAGGTGCGGGTCGAAGGCGTAGTCCAGAATCGGCGCGGCGTACTCCCACTCCGAGTTGGTGATGAGCAGCACCTTTTTGCCCGCCTCCTTTTGGTCCAGCAACGCCAGCGGCACGTCGGGGTCGGGATCGACGAAGCGGTCGGGGTCGGCCAGGATCTCCGCCTTGAGCATCCCCTCCAGGTGGGCCGCGTCGAGCGACTGGCGGACGGCCTCGTACAGATCGTCGTAGCCCATCCGCCCGGGCAGCTCGCCCGCGTCCAGCATGTCGACCAGTTGCAGGTAGATGCCGGCCTCGGAGATCGAGAACAGCGTGTTCATGAACCGCCAGCGCCGGTCGCGGAGGTCGACGAGCGTGCGGCGGTAGGCCGTGCGCTGGTCGGCGTAGGTCAGCGGCGCCGTGCCGTGGTGGGCGCGCTTGACGTAGCCGAAGCGGTTGGCCTTGACCACGTTTCCCAGCTGGGTGTCCATGACCAGGCCCTGCACCACCAAGTCCGGGTCGAACACCAGGTCATCGACCGGCCAGCCGCGCGCCCGCAGCCCCGCCTTGATGTAGCTGTAGGCCCGCTCCTCCCACAGCGCGACGTGGTAGTGGACGAGCGTGTAGTCCATGTCGTAGCCGATGGCCTCGATCTTGCGCAGGTTCAGGGTCCGGTTGCAGAAGATCCCGCGGGGGTGCTCGAAGGCGTCCGGGATGCCGGGCGGCTGCCCGTCCGGGGCGTGCGTGCCCGTGCCGATGGTGGCGTCCATGTGTGTCGTTGGTTTCCGGACAAACGCGAAGGCAGGCGGATGCCGTTCCCGACGCGCGGAGGCTTAACGGCGCGCCACCCGTCCCGCCTCGGCCGCGTGGCCGAGGCGGGCCTGATGGGATTGCGGCAGGCGTGCGCCGTCGTACGTCCCTGGCCGGCTTCCTAACCCTTCCATCATGGGGGCGACCGTCCGGCTGGCGTGTCTGGGTGCGGTCGCGCGCCTCGGAGCGCCCGTCCCTGCGCCGGTGGGAGGCCGTTCGAGCACGGCCTGGGCGTCGTCTACGCTACCCAACTCTCCCCCTCGGGCCGTTCCACGGTCGCAGCTGCCCGCTGGCATAGACGAGGGGTGATGGGCTCACGAAAGAGGTGTCCTGTTGAGGTGTTGACAACGGCGCACAATGAGCTATTCTCGCCGCCCCTCTACCGCCGGCGCCACCGGCGCGACTTCATGGTCAAGCTCTTCGCCGTCTCGGCAGCTCTCGCCATCTCGGGGTCCGCCCCGCTCTCCGCTCAAGAGGCGGGGCCCCGCCTGGGGCTGCACCTCGGCTCGGCCTACGGCGTCTCCGTCAGCCAGGACGAGCAGCCTACCTTTTATCTCGGCCGGCAGAACGGGACCATCCGCGAGTCCTACCGCCGCGAGGAGGCCGTCCCATCGGTGGAGCTAACCCTCGACGTGCCGGTGGGACGCCGCACCGAGGTCGGCGTTGAGGCTGGCTACCTGCCCATCCAGTCCACCACGCGGGGCGAAGCCGTGATCTCGCATCGGTTCCTGACGCTCACGCCGACCATCGGACTCCGCCTCTCGGGAAGCCGGGTCCAGCCCCGGCTCTACGGAGGGCCCACGCTGCTCCACAACGTCCTCCGTGGGGAGATCTCCTCAGCGTCAGGGGACCAGACGGCGCTCTACACCACCGTCGGGACCGGGTACGGAGCCTCTGTTGGGGCCGGGCTCGCCCTACTAGCCGGCCGAGGCGCGTTCCGCGATGTCCGGTTCGACGTGGAGGGCACCTACGCGAGGCTCGCGTCGGACATCACGCACCGCAGCGTGGGCGTTCGGGTGGGAGTCGGGCTGTCGCCCCCGAAGGCTCGTGCCGGGCGGCCCCGGCCCCGCCCAGATCGCGGGTAGGAACCGAGCGGGCGCCATCGGGCCGGGGCGCCACCCGTCCCGCCTCGGGCGCGTGGCCGAGGCGGGCAGGGCCAGCACTACCCCGCCACCTCTAGCCAGCGGTGCACCACCCACCACAGCTCGGCCGGCAGCAGCACCAGCCCGAACGCCGCGCCGGCGACCACCTGCCCGACCGTGTGCGCCCCGACCTTGACGCGCGCCCACATCAGCAGCGGCACGAGCGCCAGCAGCGGGCCGACGGTCCCCAGCGTCAGTGCAGCTTCGACGCTGGCCGGCAGGTCGCGCCAGACCGTCAGCGCGGCAAACAGCAGCACCCCGACAAAGCCCGCCAGGCTGGTCATGTGGATCGAGATCTTCCAGCGCAGGTTGATCAGCAGCAGCAGCGCCGTGTTGAGCGGGTACAGCGCCGCGAACGCCACGATCAGGGGCAGCGCCGGCCCCTCGACCGTCCGCCACAAGAGCAGCGCGCCGATGACGTACGACGCGATGCCCACCAGGAACGGGCCCAGCCGGCGCGCGCGGTCGCGCACCTCCAGGCTCTCGGCGCGACCGAGGCGGACCATGCCGGCGACGTACGTCAGCGGGATCAGGCAGAAAAACACCAGCGACACGCCAAACGTCCAGGCGACCGCGGCCAACCCTCCGCCAAAGTGCGCCTCGATCAGCGCGAACGCGACGGGTGGCATCACGAGCGGGTTGAGCACGTACGAGACCGCGTTCGCGACCCGGTAGCCGCGCGACCGGCTGGCGGCCAGCCCCGCCTCGGCCGCGACGCTGCGATGCGACGCCGTCCGAGGATCGAGGGGTGGGGCCGGCACAGCCAGACTAGTACGCCCGGGCGTAGACGACGCGGCTCGCGGCGGGCTGCCCGCTCACCGGATCGGTCCCGGCCGCCTCGGTGTCGACGCCGGGGAACTGGCCGGGGAACGGGACGCAGCGGATCGTGGCCTTGGTCTCCTCCTTGACGCGCGCCTCCGTCTCGGGCGTCCCGTCCCAGTGCATCAGCACAAAGCCGCCGTCCTCGATGCGGGCCTTGAAGTCGTCGTAGGTGTCCACGACCGCCGTGTGGTCCTTGCGGAGAGCCCGAGCGCGCTCCAGCAGGCTCTGCTGGACCTCGTGGAGCGCGCGCCGCACCGACGACGTGATCTCGCGCTGGCTCACGCTCTCCTTGTCGCCCGTGTCGCGCCGCGTCATCTCGGCGGCCCCGTTCTCGACGTCGCGCGGGCCGACGGCGAGGCGGACGGGCACGCCCTCGACCTCGTACTGGGCAAACTTCCAGCCCGGCCGGTACTGGTCCCGGTCGTCGACGATGGCGCGGATGCCGGCGTCGACGAGCGCGTCGCGCATGCCGGTCGCGGCGTCCATCACGGCCGAGTTGTCGCCGTTCTTGCGCGTGATGGGCACAATCGCGACCTGGACCGGCGCCAGCCGCGGCGGCATGATCACGCCGGCGTCGTCGCCGTGCGTCATGATGAGCGCGCCGATCAGGCGCGTCGAGACGCCCCAGCTCGTGGCCCAGACGTATTCCTGCTCGTTGTCCTGGTTCTGGAACGTGCACTCGAAGGCGCGGGCAAAGTTTTGTCCCAGAAAGTGGCTCGTGCCCGCCTGCAGCGCCTTGCCGTCCTGCATCATCGCCTCGATGCAGTACGTGTCGACGGCGCCGGGGAAGCGTTCCGACGCCGTCTTGACGCCCTTGATGACGGGCATCGCCATCCAGTCCTCGGCAAACGTGGCGTAGACGTCCAGCATGGTCCGGGTCTCCTCGACTGCCTCCGCCTCGGTGG
Source organism: Rubricoccaceae bacterium (assembly GCA_963757585.1). GTDB lineage: Bacteria > Bacteroidota > Rhodothermia > Rhodothermales > Rubricoccaceae > Rubrivirga. The sequence goes on along the minus strand of CAVWRT010000005.1, from coordinate 162,778 downwards.
CGTGCGCGGTGTGGCCCTCCTGCCACAGGAACTCGGCCGTGCGCAGGAACAGGCGCGTCCGCATCTCCCAGCGCACGACGTTGGCCCACTGGTTGAGCTTGAGCGGCAGGTCGCGCCAGCTCTGGATCCAGCGGCTGTACGTGTCCCAGATGATGGTCTCGGACGTGGGCCGCACGATCAGCGGCTCCTCGAGTTCGGCGTCCGGGTCCACGATCAGCTCGCCGTCGACCTCCTTGAGCCGGTAGTGCGTCACGACGGCGCACTCTTTGGCGAAGCCCTCGACGTGCTCGGCCTCCTTCTCCAGAAAGCTCTTGGGGATGAAGAGGGGGAAGTAGGCGTTGCGGTGGCCGGTCGCCTTGAACATGCCGTCGAGCCCGCGCTGCATGTTCTCCCACAGCTCGTAGCCGTTCGGCGGCAGCACCATCGAGCCGCGGACCGGCGAGGTCTCGGCCAGCTTGGCCGCCCGGATGACGTCCTGGTACCACTGGCTGTAGTCGGTGTCGCGTGGGGTAATCTGTTCGGCCATGAGGGCGGGCGGGGAGGGGCGTACCTTGGAGTGTTAGGTGCGGCGCGCGGGGCCGGATCGCGTCGCCGAGGCGGGCGTTACTCTGACCCCGGCTCCCGCGGCTACACGCGTACCGACGAATATACCCGGGCTCACACCGGCGCCGGTCTCGACCGTCTCCTCTTCGCGCGGCCTCCGCACCCACGCTCATGCGTTCTCTGACTGCCTTCCCGCTCGGCCTGCTGCTGCTGGGCGCCACCCTGGCCGGCTGTGCCAGCTCGCGCGTCGAGCGCTCCCAGGACGAGCGGCCCGCGGTCCGGGCGCCCGTCGCCCAGGCCGACACCGCCGGCCCGGCCCGCGTCGGCTTGGCGGCGACCATGGAGATCCCCGAGAACCCCTACGGCGACTCCGTCCTGGTGGGCATTCCCACGCCCGAGGACATCGCCAGCGGCGCGGTGCCCCTGGGCTCTGGCGCGCCCGAGACGGGCCGCGCCGTCGCGACCGCCGAGGCGGGCGTGAACCCGGCCGACGTGACGGTGTCGCGCTACTACTACCAGGACGAGGGCACGTACTACTACCAAGACGTCGCCGACGACCTGGACGACTACGCTCTGGGCGCCGACGACCAGGTGTACTACGGGGGCTACTACGCGGGCTACTACCGCTACGGAGACCCGTCGTACTACCCGTCGCCGTACCGCTACTACCGCCCGTACTCGACGTACCGCTCGTACTCGCGCTACGGGTGGTACCCGACCTGGCGTCACCGCCGCGCCTGGGCCTACGGCTACTACGACCCTTACTACGCAGGCTACGGCTACTACGACCCGTGGGGCTACGACCCCTACTACGGCGGCGGGCTGGCGATCACGATCGGTTGGGGCTGGGGCGGATACGGAGGCTACCGGTCGGGCTACCGCGACGGGTTCTACGACGGATACTCCGGCGGCGGGTACACCAGCTCGGGCTACTACGGGCCCGGCTACTACGGCCGTCCGCGCCACCGTGGCTACGACGACTACCGCGACAACAACGACGACGGCCGCCGAGGGCCGGTGCGCGGCCTGGGCGTTGACCGTCCCGTCGCGGGGCAGTCCAGCACCGACCCCGCGCGCCAGCCGGCACGCCGAGGCCTGGCCCCGGCGCGGCTGCCACGGACGGGAGGCATCACCCGCTCGACGGGACCGCGCGTGCCCCGGAGCGCCGACCCGAGCGACACGGGCCGGACATCGCGCGGAGACCAGCCCACGCGCACGACACGCGACACCGATCGCACCGGCCGGACGGCGCCCGTCCCGTCGCGCACGACCCCGTCGCGCACGACCACACGCCAGGCACCTCCTGCGCGGACGCGCCGAGAGGCCCCGCCTCGGCAGACGCGTCAGGAGGCCCCGCGCCGCACACGTCGCGAGGTGGAGCCTCCGCGCCGAGTCCGCGAACCCGATCCGGCGCCCGCCCCTCGCCGTGAGACGCGTCCGGCTCCGCGCCGTGAGTCCCGGCCCGCTCCGCCGCCCCGTCCGGAGAGCCGTCCGGCGCCCGAGCCGCGCCGCGAGTCGCGCCCGGCGCCCCCTCCGCGCCAGGAGAGCCGCCCTGCTCCGCCCCCGCGCCAGGAGAGCCGTCCGGCGCCTGAGCCGCGTCGTGAGTCCCGTCCGGCGCCTCGCCGGGGTGGCAACGAGGGCAGCCCGCGTCGGAGCCGTCGAGGCGGCAACGACTAGGCCGGTCCAGACTCGACGCTGACCCCAAGGACTCCAGGCGCACGCGCGCTGGAGCCCTTGCTACGTCGTGACGGCTGGGTGGCTCTGGCGCCCGAGGCGGGCCGAGGCGCGGAGCCGGACGCCGCCACGGTCTCGCAGAGACCGCCGCGGCGGCGCTACACCGCCAGGGCCACCGCCTCGGTGGTCACGCGAGGCGAGCGCCGGCGGCTGGCCGTCCACGTCACCAGGCGCCCCACGGCAAAGGACACGGCCAGCAGAGCGAGCGTCACGGCCACAGCGCGGCCCAGCGTCGTGAGCGCCCAGACTTGGAGTAGCAGCGCCAGGACGCCGAAGGGGATCGAGACGAGGAGCGGGACAAAGCGTCCGGCGGCGCTGAACTTGTCGCTGGCGCGCGAGAACGGAGGCTTGCTGTGCCCCAGGGCGTAGAGGCGCGACGTCAAGACCGCGGTCGCGAACCACAGCCCCGCGTGCGCGATGCCGTCGGCGGCAGGCATCGACAACGTCAGCATGACCGCGATGCCGACGTGGAGCGGCAGCAGCACCCGCCACGTCAGCGCGGCTTGCGCGCCGAGCTGCGTCACGCGCGGGCTGGCCTCGGGAAGCGTCCCGAACACCCAGGCCGCCTCGGCATGGTCGGAGTACTGGAGCGTCTGCACGAGCGACTGGATGCAAAACAGCAGCACGACCAGGATCGACAGGTGGAGCTGTGTCTCCGGGCTCTGGAGCACGTCGTAGGACCCTGCCAGCACGCCCGCGACGCCTCGGCCGACCGTGGTGTCGAGCCCGCCGCTGAGCCAGCCGAACGCCACGAAGCCGGCCGGAAGAAGGGCCGCCGGCCACAGACGGCCGCGCACCAAGCGGTCGTCGGCGAAGGCGGCGGTCGCGAATCCGTAGGCTGCGCGCACGGGCCCGGCGCTGACCGCCCAGCGCTCGGGCGTGGTCAGCCCTCGGCCCAGGCGGGCGCGGTTGCCCTGCTGGCGGTCGCCGTCGGCGAGGTGGCGGAGCAGGCGGAAGTAGCGGCTCGGAAACACGACTCCGAACAGGGCGCCGAACGCGAGCACGCTGCCCGCGCCCGCGGCTAGCCCCAGCGTCGGGCGGCCCGAGAACAAGTCCGCGACCCAGGCGCCCGGCCACCACGGCGCGTCCAGCGCCTCCGACGACGAGCCGATGGTCTGGAAGCCAAGCACCAAGGCCCCGATCAAGACCGTCCGCGCGACGACGAGGACCGTGCGGAGCGTTTTCTGCGGCACGCTCAGCGTCAGCCCCCACAGCACCGACAGCGCCAGCAGCGCCGTCCAGACGACGGTGCCTGCGATGCCCGCCGCGACGGTCAGCCCGCTGGGCAGGCCTGCGGTGAGCCCGGCCCGCACGCCCACCGGCAGCGCCACGCCGAGCGCCATCAGCGAGACCGTGAACGCGATGCCCAGCAGGCGCGCGCCGTAGTGCTGCCGCTCGGTCGCCGGCAGCGTCGTGAGCCAGGCGTTGTCGCGCGGGCGACCCATCAACTCGTCGTAGGACCCGACCACGCCAAAGGAGGCCAGCACGATGCCGAAGCTGGCGCCCACGAACAGCGCCTGCTCGGCCGGCGCCGAGCCCAGCGACAGCGCCAGCACGGCGCCCGAGAACCCGTACGCGACGGCCGTCGTGGCCACGCGCCCCGCACTCCGCTTGCCCGAGCGGGCGTGGCGGAGGTCGGCCCGGAGCTGGGCGGCGGCGAGCGTCAGGACGGGGCGCATGGCGGGCGGTATCGGCGGGTTGGGCTGCCGGATGTAGCCTCCGCGTGCCGGCCCGGCCCGGCCCGCCTCGGTGCCGAGGTGGGCCGGGCCGGTTGCTCGGCCGGCGCGGTTGCTCGCCCGGCCCGGTTACTCGGCGGGCGCGGGCTGGCCGCTGGCCGCCGCCGCCTCGCGCTGGCGCTTGATCCGCATCTGCTCGCTCAGCCAGGCGCTCCAGCGCGCCGCCTTGCGGTTGTGCTCCGAGATCGTCCGGCTAAAGTCGTGGCCGCCCGTGCCGTCGGCCACGAAGTAGAGGTAGTCGCCCTCGCCGCCGGCCAGGACGGCCTCGATGGACGCGTCGGACGGGTTGTTGATGGGGCCCGGCGGCAGGCCGTCGATCTGGTACGTGTTGTACGGGTGGTCGAAGCCGTAGTCGCGGAACAGCAGCCGCCGCATCGGCCCGCCGTCGGTTTCCATGAGCGCGTACTGGACCGTCGGGTCGGCCTGGAGGCGCATCGTGCCCGCCGCCGTCCGTCCCAGCAGGCGGTTCAGGTAGACGCCGGCGATCGTGGGCCGCTCCTCGGGCTTCTGCGCCTCCCACTGGACAATCGAGGCCAGCGTGATGACCTCGTCCGGCGTCAGGCCGAGGGCGTCGGCTTGGGCGCGGCGTGCGTCGGTCCAGAACTGGTCGCTCTTCTCCTTGAGCCGCGAGACCGCTCGGCGCGCGTCGTCGGTCCAGCGGATGTCGTAGGTGTTGGCGCGCATCCGGCCCAGGATCAGCTCGGGCGTCGTGTCGAGCTGCTGGGCCAGCTCGGGGTCGCGCAGCGCCTGGACGACGGCCGCCGAGTCGGTCCCGAGCTGGCGCTCGAGCACGCGGCCGACGCGCTCGGGCGTCAGCCCGCCGGGGACGGTGATCCGGAAATCGTCCTGCAACCCCTTCCTGACCTTGTTCATCAGGGTCCAGTTGCTGGTGTTGGGCTCGATCTCGTAGTAGCCCGTCTTGACCTGGTCGGCCCAGCCGGTGGCGTTCCCGAACGTCTCCAGCGACGTCCGGGAGCCGAGCGCGCCGGCGGCGTCGAGCGAGTCGAGCATCGACGCGAACGTGACGTCCGAGGGCAGGCGGATGCCCGCGGGCTCGTCCCCGAGCGTGTTGGGCAGGAACGCCAGCCAGGTCACGGCCGCGCCGCCGATGAGGCCGACCGCGATGACGGCGTACAGGAGGTTCTTCATGAGCTTAGAGGCCGTCGCCGCTCGGCACGGCAGGAGACGCCGCGCCCGGCTGCTCGGCGCTGTCGACGGTGCAGACGGTGTGGATGCCGCCGCGGACGGTGTAGTCGGTGGTCACGACCAGCCGGTGCGGGTCGTCGAGGTGGCGCGCCAGGTCCTGGAACACCATCGCTGTGATGTCCTCCTGGGCCGCGCCGATGTGGCGCCAGCTCATCAGGTAGTACTTCAGGCTTTTGAGTTCGAGCAGCCACGAGCCGGGCACGTACTCGATGCGGACCGTCCCGGAATCCGGGAGCCCGGAAAACGGGCACAGCGCCGTGAACTCGCCGGGCTCGGTCGTGTAGACCACGCGCTGCCGAGCCGCGTGCGTGTACGGCATCCGGTGGATCTCGGCCTGGCGCGTGTCGGGCGGAAGAAAGAGCGCCACCCTGCCCTCGGGCTCGATGCCGTAGGCGGCCATGTGCTCCAGCGAGGCGCGCGTGTGGTCCAGCGCGCGCTGGTGGAACGCGTCGAGGGCGTCGGCGGTCGTGGTGGAATCAGCCATGTCGAGTGGAGGCGCCAGTCAGCGAGGATAGCAACGGCGCCGGCCCGGCTCCGGGTGTGGGCCTCGTGTTCATGGCGAAACCTCGCGGTGTCATCTCCGCCGGCCTCAGGCGACCGTCGGGTCGGGCGGTCGGACCCGGCCGGGGTCCTCCGCCTCGGCGCCGAGGCGGGCGGGGCTAGGACGCGTCGGCGCGCTCGGCCATCTTGGCCAGGTGGCGGCCGAACTGGGCCATCACGAACAGGTGCGCCGCCGCCTGCGTCAGCCGGTAGAGCACCCAGGGCAGGCGCGGGGCAAAGTCGTGGATGGCCGCCAGCAGCGCCGTCCCGCCCAGCACCTCGCGGAACTCCAGGCGCGCCCGCTTGCCCCCGTCGATCTCGGCCAGCAGCCCGCCGGTGACGTAGAACAGCGCCCGGTCGGGCGTCGAGCGGTCGGCCGAGTGCGTCAGCTCCAGGACAGGCCGAGGCAGCGGGCGGACGTGGAACCGGGCCACCGACTCCTGGGCCGTCCCCGTGACCTTGACCCGAATCATGGGGCCCGCGAAGCCGTCGAGCCAGCGCATGTACTCGGCGCCCGCCCACTCGGCGGTCTTGCCGGCGGGAAGCTGAAACCGCTGGACCGAGCGCACCAGGCGCTCCTGCTTGACGGCCGTGTCGTCGGCGCGGCGGTGCGAGTGGCGGGCGTCCGGGAACGGGGTGCCGTCGGGGCGGACGGCCTCGCGCAAGGCCTCGTCAAAGCCCAGCGCCTGGGGCGCGATCGCGCGCTGCACGCGGTTGTCGCGGACGACCATGTTGTGGCGCAGGCTGGCCACGAGCGGGCCCGCCAGCGCGCGCGGGCTGCCCGAGACCAGACTCACCCACAGCGTCGACAGGCGGGGCGTGATAAACGGCACCCGCTTCATCGACCGCTCGACGCCGAGCACCTTTGCCGTCCGCTCCAGCATCTCGCGGTAGGGCATCGCCTCGGGGCCGGCCACGTCGAAGGTGCCCTCGAACTGCTCCGGCGCCCCGACCACCAGCCGGAACGCGCGGACCACGTCCTGCAACGCCACCGGCTGGGTCATCGAGTCGGTCCAGCGCGGCAGCACCATCGTCGGCAGGCGGCGGACCAAGTTGACCAGCATCTGGAGCGACGACCCGCCGCGGCCCACCACCAAGCCGGTCCGCAGCGTGGTGACCGGCGTGCCGTGCGCGGCCAGCGTCTGCTCGACCTCCCAGCGGCTCCGCAGGTGCCGCGACAGGTCGGTCTTGTCGTCGGGCAGCAGCCCGCTGAGGTAGACGATCTGGCGGAGGCCCGCCTTTTCGGCTGCGCGCGCGAAGTTGTCGGCCAGGATCAGGTCGAGATCCGCAAACGTGCCCTGCGTCAGCCGGGCCGAGGGCAGCATCGAGTGGACCAGGTAGATGGCCACGTCGGCGCCTTCCAGACCTTGCTCGACGGCGCGGAGCGAGAACAGGTCGCAGTGGCGCCACAGCACGTTGTCGCCTCCGCGCGCGGCCCGGGTGGGCGAGCGCGTCAGGCCGACGATGTCGTAGTCGTCGGCGAGGGCTTGGCGCAAGGCGGTCCCCACAAAGCCCGAGGCGCCCGCGATGGCGACCGTGGGCCGCTCCACCTCGGGCGCCGCTTGGTCATGATCGGCCACCAGTTCGATGGCGTCCGGGTCGGTCGCCGGGGCCGAGGCGGGGTCGAGCGTCGGCACCTAGCGTCTGAGCCCGACCGCGAGCCCGGCCAGGGCCGCCACAGCCACGCCGGCCCAGACGGCTTGCGGCGGCACGGTCACAGCGACCGACGGCAGGCCCAGAGCTTGGGCCAAGCGCCCGCCCTCCGCCGACGGCCCGACGGACACCAACGGTTGCCCGCCCACGCGGACGTCCACGTCGATGCCGAACACGTCGAGCGTGTCCGTGATCGAGCGGACCAGGTGCCGGCCCGGGCGGTTGGCCTGAAACAGGAGCCACGCGGTCCGGGCCGAGTCCACCTCGACGGTCAAGGTCTGGCCTCGGCCAGTGATGGAGACGGGGTGGCCGTCGACCGTGAGGTCGAGGTCGGCGTCGACGGTGAGGCGCTTCACTACTTCTTGTCGGCCGCGCCGCCGTGCTCGGGGTCGCGCGTGCGGATCGTGATCTTGCCCTTCATCTTCCAGGTCGCGTGCGACGCGCTAGGACCGGTGCCGCTGGGCACCTCGACTTCGAAGCCATCGCCGAATTCGTACTCGATCTCGGCGTTGCGCCCGGTAAGCTTGTCGTAGAGGCCGATCGCGAGATCGGGCCAGGTCTGGGTCTGTCCGTCGGGAGGGGTGTCTGCCATGAGAGCGGAGGGGGTTGGGCCAGAGGCACCCAGCGTTGCCCTGCGCGGTTCCTTCAACTGTGCTCGTGCTCTGGAATTAGGGAGTTTCCCAGCGTCCCGCGTGCCTCCAGGCCGTGCCCGAGGCCGGGCTACCCAGCCGAGCGCCGTGCCACCACCCCGGTCAACGGGTCGCCCGCGGGGGGGCGGTGCGCGACGACCTCCACCGGGCCGAAGGCGCCGGACTGGCGCGCGTACTCAGTCACGAGCGCCGCGTGGCCGTCGCCGTCGAGGGCACGCCAGGCGGCGACGGCCTTGGTGGGGAAGCAGCGGTTCGAGAACGTGATCACGAACGGCGCGCCGGGCCGGAGCACACGGCCCACCTCGGCAAACACCTCGACCGGGCGCGTGAGGTATTGCACGGACACGCAGCACGTGACCGCGTCGAAGACGCTGCTGCCGTAAGGAAGCAGGGGATCAGTGTTGAGGTTCTGGACCGTCCAGTCGGTCAGGCGCGGGTTGTCGGCCAGCTCCTCGGCGTTCATGCCCAGGCCGGCGACGCGGCCCAGCGCCCGCTCCGGAGGCAGGTGGCTGACCCAGCTCGACATCAGATCCAGCACGTCAGCGCCGGGCGGCACGTGAGCGCGGTACAGGTCGGTGACGGCCGCCTGAGCGCGCTCGTCGATGTGGTGCACCCGGCGAGGCCAGAGGTAAAACCGGGCGTCGTCGCTTTCGTCAGCGCGGCGGAAGGCGGAGGGAGGCAGGTCGGTCACAACGCGGCGTCGGGGAGGCGGGCTAACGCCCTCATGTCTGCGTGCGTGCCGCGCGTGGCTGAAATCGGGGCCACCCCCAGGGCGTCACAGCGCCAGGCCGGGCGACGCGCCGAGGTCGAGGCCATCGGCGTGGCCGGCCGCCCACTTTGCCGCGGCCGTGACCGCGATCATGGCCGCGTTGTCGACCGAGTGCGCCAGGTCGGGGACGAACGCCTCGAAGCCATCGACCCGGCCCGCCTCGGTGACGGCGGCGCGCAGCTGGCGGTTGGCCGAGACGCCGCCCACGACCGCGACCGCGCGCACACCCGTCTCACGGACCGCTTGGCGAATGCCCTCCACCAAGGACGCCACGACCGTCTGCTGGAACGAGGCGCACACGTCGGCGCGGTGCCGTTCGATGGTGGCGGCGCGCTCGGCGTCCGGCAGGTCCGCGATCCAGTAGCGGACGGCGGTCTTGATGCCTGAGAACGACACGTCGAACAGCTCGGCGCCGCGCCGGCCCTTGGGGCCCAGCCGTGGAGAGGGAAGCCTGAGAAACGCCGGGTCGCCGTCAGCCGCCAGCCGGTCGACGTGCGGACCGCCGGGGTAGGGCAGCCCCAGCATCTTGGCGACCTTGTCGAACGCCTCGCCCGCCGCGTCGTCGCGCGTCCGGCCAAGCTCGGTGTGGCGGAAGCCGGCCTCGACGAGGGTCAGCAGCGTGTGCCCGCCCGAGACCGTCAGGCACAGGAACGGCAAGGGCGGCCGAGGATGCGCGATCATCACCGAGTAGACGTGGCCCTCCAGGTGGTTGACGCCGACGAGCGGGATCCCGGCCCCGAGGGCGATGCCCTTGGCGGCGCTCAGGCCCACCAGCAGCGACCCGGCCAGCCCGGGCCCGACCGTGACCGCGACCGCGCCCACGTCGGCCATGGCGATCCCGGCCTCGTCGAGCGCGGCCGTGATCGTGGGCACGATCAGGCGCTCGTGCGCCCGGCTGGCGTGCTCGGGCACGACGCCGCCGAAGCCTTCGTGGACGCGCTGCCCCGCGACCACGCTCGACGCCAGCGCGCCGTCGGCCCAGACGGCGGCGGCGGTGTCGTCGCACGAGGTCTCGATGGCGAGAATCGGAGGGAGGTCGGGCAGCGTCATGCGGCAAGATCGCCTCCGACGCCACGCGACCCGGCCCGCCTCGGGTTGCCAACGAGGCGGGCTAGGTGGGTGCGTGAGGCGCGCTAGTCGTCGTCGTCCTCGTCGTTGTCGTCGTCATCATCCCGATCGTCGTCGTCGCCCTCGATCTCGTCGGCGATCAGCACGTCGCCGTCGTAGTAGCCCTCGACCTCGACGCGGTCACCGACTCGCAAGTCGCCGAATGCCATGTCGTCGACCTCGGTGTCGGCGGTGACGACGAAGGTGAGGCCCGCGACCGTGATCGTGTCGCCGTCGAGGTCCTCGATCTGGCCTTCGACCTCCACCTCGTCGTCGTCGTCGCGGTCGCCGTCGTCGTCCATCTCGATGGCGCGCGCGACTAGGTCGCCGGAGGCGTCGTAGCGGCCTTCGACCTCGACGCGGTCGCCTACCAGCAGGTCGCCCAACGAGATCTCGCGGTCGTCGCCCTCGATCTCGGTGTCGGCGGTGATCCGGAACGTCAGGCCGCGAACGGTGACGGCGTCGGCGTCGATGGACTCGATGGGGCCCTCGACCTCGACGTGGTCGGCGCGGGCGGACCCGCTCAGGCGCACGACCCGGCCGACGCCGCGCTCGCGCACCACACCGTCGATCCGGACCGACACGTCGACGGCTTGGGCACCCGCCGCCTGGATGGCGAACGCGGTGCCCTGGGACTGGGCGCTAAAGGGGAGCGAGACGGTGCGGGCCGGGCCTCCGTCGACCGACACCTCGGCGGTGCGGGCGTCGCTGGCGGCCGAGACCTGGTACTGAATCGAGGCGTCGTCAGGCGAGGCGGCGTCGCAGCCGACCAGGGCGCCTGCGAGGACGAGGGCGGAAAAGAAGCGAGTCATGGCGTGTGGTGGGATGCAGGGCGAGGGCAACGTGACACGGGCGCGCTTGGTCCGTCTGCGAGCAGCTTGTCACCTGAAGATTCCCGAAGAGCGGTCCGTTGCGACGGCTCCGTGCCGACGGGGCCGGGGGCTCGCCGACTCTCGGACTGGCGGATCGCGCCGTCGCGCCGGACCTTCCAGGCCCCCACCGGACTCCCGATGCCTCTCTTCGTCACCCTCATCCTCGACGGCGCCGGCGTCGGCGACGCGCCCGACGCGGCCGACTACGGCGACGCCGGCTCCGACACGCTCGGCCACGTCATCCGCCAGCAGCGGCCCGAGATCCCCAACCTGACGCGGTGGGGGCTGGGCCGGCTGGTCGACGGCGTGCCCGAGGTGGAGGCACCGGCGGCGTCGTGGGGGCGCTACACCGAGCGCGCGGCCGGCAAGGACTCCACGACCGGGCATTGGGCGCTGGCCGGGCTGGTCCTGGAGACACCCTTCCCGACCTACCCCGACGGCTTCCCCGACGACGTGATCGCCGACTTTTGCCGCCGTGCCGAGGTCGGCGGCGTGTTGGGCAACCGCCCGGCCTCGGGCACGACCGTCATCGCGGACCTGGGCCAAGAGCACCAGCGGACCGGCCAGCCCATCGTCTACACCTCGGCCGACAGCGTCTTTCAGATCGCGGCGCACGTGGACACGATTCCCCTAGACACGTTGTACCGCATGTGCCAGATCGCTCGCGACCAGGTCTGCGTCGGCTCACACGCGGTCGGCCGGGTGATCGCGCGGCCGTTTGAGGGCGAGCCGGGCGCCTACGAACGGCTGTCGGCCAAGCGGCGGGACCTGTCACTGCTGCCGCACGGCCCGACGCTGCTCGACACGCTCCAGGACGCCGGCGTCCGGACGGTCTGCGTGGGCAAGATTGCGGCGCTGTTCGGAGGCCAGGGCGTGGACCAGGAGGTCAAGACGGCCGGCAACGCCGACGGCGTCGCCCAGACGCTCGAGGCCATCCGCGCCGCGGCGGCCTCGGACCAGCCGACGTTCATCTGGACCAACCTGGTCGACTTTGACGAGCTCTACGGGCACCGCAGCGACGCGCCCGGCTACGCCGCCGCCCTCGAAGCCTTCGACGCGGCGCTTCCCGATCTGGAGGCGGCGCTGCCCGACGGCGCAGTCCTGCTCCTCACCGCCGACCACGGCAACGACCCGACGTTCCCCGGCTCCGACCACACGCGCGAGCGGGTGCCCGTGCTGCGGTTTGTCGCCGGCCCCGCCCGCCTCGGCGCCGAGGCGGGCGACCTGGGCACGTCGGACTCGTTCGCGGCGCACGCCGACGACGTGACCGAGTACTTCGGGCTCTAGGTTCTCGGCCGTTAGCCTTCCCTGCCCTTCTGGTCACCCCATGCGCTTCATCGTTCTCCTTTCCTCGCTCGCGCTCTCGTGGGCGAGCACCGCCAGCGCGCAGCCGGCCTACCGGTCGCTTGATCCAGGAAGCGGCGTGTCGCTCGACGTGCTCACCGGCATCGGCGACGAGGCATTCGTGTTTCTCACTGACGACCAAGGCAACGCTCTCGGGCCAGCCCCGGTGGATCTGCGGTCGGTAGTGACGCTGCTCTCGGGCCGGGCTGCGGTCGGCCCGCGGTGGACGGTGGTCGGCGAGATCCCTCTGGCCTACGTCGACGCTCAGAGTGAGGTGCCCTTCGAAGTCGGGACGGGGGGTGGGGTCTCCAGCGACGGAGCACCCTTCCAAGAAAGCGGTGCCCAGATCGGCAACCCGTACCTGGGCGCCGAACTGCAGGTCCGGCCGAGCGTGGTGCTGGGGGCGGGCGTGCGCGTGCCGCTGGCTCGGTACAGCGACTCCGCCCGGCTGTTCGACGGCTTCGTCGCCGGAATCGCGCTCGATGCAGAGCGCTACGAAGCCTACCTGCCCGACATGATGGCCCTCTCGGCGCACGTGCACCTGACGCAAGGCTTGAGCCCGGCGATCCGGGTGGGGCTGGGCCTGAGGCCAGCCTACTTGATGGACGTTTCCGACGACCGGCTCGACCTGAGCACGGCCGCGCTAGGCTATCAGGCGAGTCTCGGCGCGTCGCTCGGCCAGGCGTCGCTGGACACCGGCGTCGTCGGGCGGCAGATCCTGAGCGAGTCGGTGTCCTTTGCGGCCGAGCCCGACGCCGCGGCGTCGCTGGCGGCGGTCGTCGACCTCGGCGGCGTCCGGCCCGGGCTGCAGGCGCGCATCCCACTCCTCGGTGATCGGGGCGCGGACGCCGTCGTCGGGTTCAGTCTGGACGTGCGGCTGCGCTAGCCACGTCCGCCTCGGCGCCGAGGCGGGGCGCCTCGGCACGCGCCTCGGCCACCTTGGCGCGGACCGAGCGGACGGTGCTCCAGGCGCCACCGACCACCAGCACGACCACCGCCGCGTACACCCAGACCGGCACGTTCTGCCCGGCCACGATCAGGTAGAGGTAGGCCGAGACGAAACAGAAGCCGGCCGCCAGCGCGGGCACCACCACGCTCCGTCCCGCGCGGGCGTTGCGCACCAGCCACGCCACCGACGCCGTGAAGAGCGGGATCGCGCCGACGTAGATCCCGCCGAAGATGTAGGGGTTGACGCCGTACTCGGCGCCGAGGCCTAGGAACCACTCGTTGAGGGCCTCGAACATGGGAGTCGGGATCGGATGCCGTGCTAGACTACGCGCGTCCCCCCCTCCGCGACCGCCGTGCCCAAGAGCCTGTCCGACTTTCCCCGCTCCGAGTCCCTCGGCACCACGCTCGGCATCGAAGTTACCGAGGCGTCGGCCGAGCGGTGCGTCGCGACCATGCCCGTCGAGCCCCGGCACCACCAGCCCCTGGGCTACCTGCACGGCGGGGCGAGCGTGGCCCTGGCCGAGACCGTCGCCTCGGTGGGCGCCTACTTTGCCGCGCCGGACGGCATGACCGCGTTCGGCCAGGAGATCAATGCCAACCACCTGCGCCCCAAGCGCGACGGCATGCTGACGGCGACCGCCGAACCCGTCTACGTCGGCCGGACGAGCCAGGTGTGGACGGTCGAGATCGTGGACGAGCGCGGCAAGATGATTTGCGTCAGCCGCTGCACGCTGGCCGTGGTGCCGCTCGACGGGAAGCCGTGACGGCCCGAGACGTGCTCGACCGGCTGGCGAGCGCGACGCGCGCCGCGATTACGGTCCGGTCCCAAGAGGCGGGCAGAGGCCAGGGCGTGGTCCAGAGCGCGACCGAGGCGGGCGAGGTCGTGGTCTCCGAAGCTGGCGAGTGGGCCTACGGCGCGGGCCGGCCGATGCGCTGGCGCGCCGTCTCCCGCTGGCACGCCCGCGGCGGCGCCTTGGCCGTCGAGCACCTCCGGCAAGGCGCGCCCGCACGCGCGGTGCTGGACCGCCAGCCCGACGGGCAGTGGCTGGGCCGGGCGCCCCACCGGTGCGGCGACGACCTCTACTCGGTCCGCCTCGGCACCGAGGCGGGCGAGGTCGCGGTCACCTGGACCATCGCCGGGCCGAGCAAGGCCACTCGGATCGTGACACGCTACCGGTAGCGCGGGCCCCTCGGCGACCTCGCGCCTTGACGGCGGCACCCCGTCCGCGCTGGGTCGTCCAAGCGCTCCCCCTCGCTCGCCAGCGCCCCATGCGGATCGCTCTCTGCCAGATCAACACCACCGTCGGCGACCTGGCGGGCAACGCCGCGCGCATCCTGCGCGACGCCCGCCGCGCGGCCGACGAGGGCGCCGACCTCGCCATCTTCCCCGAGCTGTGCGTGACCGGGTATCCGCCCCAGGACCTGCTCGACCGCCCCGCGTTTCTGGACGACGTCGACGCGGCCGTCGCAACGCTGGCGCGCGAGGCGCCGCTGGCGATCTGGATCGGCGCGCCCGTCCGCAACGACACGCCGATTGGCAAGCGGCTGTTCAACTCGGTGCTGCTGCTGGACGGCGGCAAGGTTCAGGCCGAGGTGTCCAAAACGCTGCTCCCCACCTACGACGTGTTCGACGAGTACCGCTACTTCGAGCCGTGCCCCGATCGCAAGGTGGTCGAGTGGCGCGGGACGCGGATGGGCGTCCACGTCTGCGAGGACATGTGGAACAACGGAGGCGGCGACGCCTCAGGCACGGGCGACGAGGGGCGGACGCACCTGTACGCAGCCAACCCCATCGACGAGTTGGCGGCGCTCGGCATCGACCTGTTCGTCAACCTGTCGGCCAGCCCGTACGCCATCGGCAAGCCCGCCGAGCGGCGCGGGTTGATCCGGGAGAGCTGCCGCGAGCACGGCGTCCCGTTCGTCTACGTCAACCAGGTCGGCGCCAACACCGAGCTGGTGTTCGACGGCGACAGCCAGGTGCAGTCGGCCGGCGGCGAGGTGCTGTGGCACGCCGCGCTGTTCCGGGAGGACTTCTACGTCTGGGACACCGACGCGCCGGGCGAGCCCGCCCGCCTCGGGGAGCCGGCCGGCGACACGACCCAGGCGGACGTAGCCACCGCCGAGATCCACGACGCGCTCGTGCTGGGCATCCGGGACTACGTCGCCAAAACCGGCGACGGCGTGTTCGACAAAGCGCTCGTCGGGCTGTCGGGCGGCATCGACTCGGCGGTGACGTGCGCGCTCGCCGTCGAGGCGCTGGGCGCGGACCGCGTCGTGGGCGTCACCATGCCCTCGGCGTACTCGTCGTCCGGGTCGGTCGACGACAGCCGGGCGCTGGCCGACGCGCTCGGCATCGCCTTCCACGACGTGTCCATCCGCCCGGCTGTCGACGCGTTCGAGCAGATGTTGGCCCCGCTCTTCCAAGGCACCGAGGCCGACGTGGCCGAGGAAAACATCCAGGCGCGCACGCGCGGAGTGACGCTGATGGCGCTGTCCAACAAGTTCCGCTACCTCCTTCTCACGACCGGCAACAAGTCCGAGATGGCCGTCGGGTACGCGACGCTGTACGGCGACATGTCGGGCGGGCTGGCCGTCCTGTCGGACGTGTTCAAGATGGAGGTCTACCGGCTCGCCGAGCACATCAACGCGCGCGCCGGGCGCGACCTCATCCCGCGCAACACCATCACCAAGCCGCCCTCGGCCGAGCTGCGGCCGGGCCAGGTGGACCAAGACTCGCTGCCGCCCTACGACGTGCTCGACGAGATCCTGGCGCGCTACGTCGAGGCTCACCAGTCGCCCGCGCGCATCGCCGGCGAGACGGGCTACGACCGCGCGCTGGTGGACCGGATCGCGCGCCTGGTCGACCGCAACGAGTACAAGCGCCGCCAGGCGGCGCCGGGCCTGCGCGTCACCTCCAAGGCGTTCGGCGTCGGCCGCCGCATCCCGATCGTGATGCAGCGAACGACCGTGAGGTAGCCGACGGCGACCGCGAGGCGGCTCGTCGCTCAGGCGCGAGACGGCGAACGCGTGGGTGCCAGGCAACTCCACGGTGACACCGAGGCGGACGGCCTCGACCTGGCCCGTCACATCGGCGCAGGCATCGTCCGCGCGGTTGCGCGTCCCGGCGCGGCCAGCCCTCGCCGCCTGGGCTTGTGGAGTGGCCGTGCCCGCCGGTGGCCTCGCACGCGAGCGGGATCTCGCCCCGGTAGCGGAGCGATACGCGCCGCCCGTCGCGATCTCCGCTGGTCTCTGTCGGGGCCCGCGCTGTCGCGGCCCGCCGGGAGCAGGAGGCTGACGAGAAACGCGCGCGTCAGGCGGAGGCGACCCCATGACGGGACGGACTGAAGCGTGCGCTCGGGTACCGGCGTCTGGCGGGCCAGTCGGCCGGGTGGAGGAGGCTCGTCCGGAGCCGACACGAGAGGCATCGCCTCGGCAGGATGCGACCACACACCTCAGCCCTCGACGTACCCCGCCTCTGCCTTTCGCTCGCCCGAGTCGCGCTGCTCGCCCTCCAGGCATTCCCACCCTCCGCCCGAGGCGGGCCCTCCCGACCAAGTTGGCAGCTCCGGCGTCTGTGCCTGGTGGACGCCCTGGGCCAAGACACCGCGGCCCCACTCGACGGGCCGCGCCCTGCCGGCACGCTCCGCTAAGGCTGGCATGCCGGCGGCGCGCGCGCCTCAGCAGGCAGTAACCGCCTGCGGCGATGTTAAGTCGCCTTCGGTCGCGCCGATACCGGCGAGATCCCATCCCCCACGACCATGTCCAATCTCACCGTCTTCCTGCTCGGCTTCCTCGTTCTGACCGCTGGCCTGGCAATGGCTGCGCACCTGGCGGGCGTGCCCACGGCGTGGATTGGCGCGGGCGGTGTGGTGATGCTCGGGCTGGGCATTTTGATGGCCGTGACCAAGACGCGCCAGCGCGAGACGCCGCCGCGCTACTAGCGCAACTGCCCGCCGAGCCGTTTGGCTCTTGGTGTCGTCGCACCCGCTGGACCTTGCACGCACGCAGGTCCCGGTTGCCTCTCGGGAGCCGGCCTTCGCCCTAGCCGACTCGGACGCGCGAGGTCTGCCCAGCCGGCAGACAAGACGGGCCTCCACGGCGTCGGTCGTGGCCGGTGCAGCAGCGCCGACGTGTGCGAGGGTACGCAGAGAGCCCAGGGACTCGGAGACGTCCCCGAGGCCGCCCGCCTCGGGCTCCACACGGACGCTGCCCAGCGATGGCGGTCTCCTGCCTGCGCGGCGTGCTGCGGTGGGGCGTCGGCGCCGTCGGCTTGGGGTGCGCGCGGCGCAGGGCCACGCATGCACCATTGAGCGGAGGCACGGACCCGGGGCGGCACCGAGCCCAGCCCGTCGTGGCCAGAGCGTGCGGCTGTGCCGTGGACGCGGAGCCAGGCCGTCCACTGGGTAGCGGCGTCGGCTGGCGTCCAGAGGCACAGAAACGAGAAAGGGGCGGCCCGCTGGTAGCAGGCCGCCCCTTTCGGGAGCGCGAGGCTCGTCCGTCTACGTCAGCTTAGAAGCCGGCGCAGGAGGACGGGATCGAGTCGGCGCGACGCGAGCGGCTGTCGCCCGGGCCGGGATCCTCCTTCGGGTTCGAGTCCGGATCGACACCGCGGCCAACGGCGCGGAGACGGTCGGCATCGATGCCCTGTGCCACGTAGTACTGCAACGCGGCGTCGGCGCGGCGCTGCGAGATGCGCATGGCGTCACCGGGCTCAGCACCGTCGCTGTAGCCGTTGATCGTGACGCAGATGTCCGGGCAGCGGCGCAGGATCTCGATGTTCTCGTCGAGACGGCTCATGGCGTCAGCCGTCAGCGTCGAGGCTCCGTAGCCGAAGAACACCGGGTTGAGCTCCGTGATGTCGTCGCAGTACGTGTCACCGACCGTCACCGGGATGGTGCAGGTATCGGTGCCGAACTCGTTCGTCGCCGTGATGGTCACGGTGTAGGAACCGATCTCGCTGTAGGCGTGGCGGGCCGGGAGCGTCGAGGCCATGGTGCCGTCACCGAAGTCGACCATGATCTCGTCGGCGTCCGTGGCGGTCGCGTTGATCGTGACCTCCTGCCCAACGTCGACGCGGCTCATCGAGGCGCGGCAACCAGCCAGGGTCGGAGCGACGGGCTCGTCGGTCACGTTCACCAAGCAGGACTCGGAGTCGTCGCCGCCTTCGTTCGTCGCCATGGCCGTCACCGTGTAGGTGCCGGGGGCGCTGAAGGCGTGCGAGGCCGTCATGCCCGAACCCGTCGAGCCGTCACCCCACTGCCACGTCGTCGAGACGGGCATGGTGGCGTCCTCGTTGGTCATGATCATGAACGAGCCGGTCTGGCCGGTGAACAGCTCCGACGGGCACTCCAGGCCCTCGATGTCGACAGCCGTGAAGGGCGCGCGGAACGCGAACTTGAGGCCACCGCCGAGGTGGGAGATGATGTCGAAGTCAGCATCGTCGGCCTGGACGCCGAACGAGCCAGCGTCGGCGTTGTCGAGCGCCACGTCCGGGAACGTGAACGTGGACTGGGCGCCCAAGAACAGGCCGAGGCGGGGGGTCAGCGACACGTCGAAGCCGAGTCCGAGGACGGGGCCGTAGCCGTACACGTCGTCGTTGCCGCCGCCGTTGTTGCGGCCGGCCTCGGTGCCGTTGGCGAACAGGAAGCCCGCGCCGAGCTCGACGTAGGGCGTGATGCGGGCCGACTCGAACGGGAGGTACCGGAACAGCAGCTGAATCTGCTGGGCCGAGTTGCCATTGTCCGTCGAGGTCTGGGTGTCCTTCTCGAGGTTGGGGTTGGTCTGGTAGAGGTAAGCCAGCCCGAGCGACAGGTTCTCGTTGAACAGGTAGCCCAGCTCGCCACCGACGGCGAAACCGACCTCGTCGAAGCCGTCACGGATGTTCGGCGACGCCTCGCCGGGGTCGTCGTCGGAGTTGCCGTCGAGGTCGCCGTAGTAGCCAGAGGCACCACCGCGAAGCAAGATGTAGACGGATTCGCTGGGGCGGATCACCTGGGCGTGGGCCGCGGTGGCCATCAGGAGCGCCGCGCACCAGATGAAGTAGGTAGAGAGACGCGATGTCATCGTCTTCTCCGGTCGGTTCTGAGTCATGGAGAGGGGGGGGTGGGTGAGGACCTTCGGCCGGAGCCGAGGAGGGTGGGAGAGGAGCGAAGCCGCGAGGCCTCCGGTTGGGCGCGCTGACCCTTCGGCCTAAGTATCCGCACCGTTGCGCCGAGTTGCAAGGTGCAACAGAGCAGAAGATGCGGGCGAACGCGGAAGTCTACCTAGAGCCCCAGGCAAGGTGCCGAGGAAGGCTCGTGAGTACACGTGGTCGGGGGTGGTGTCCGGCTGTAGCGTGGGCCGTTGCAACCGGCCAATTTGCCAGCGGGTTCCTCCCCCAAGAGGGTCAGGCGAGCGAATCGACGTGGCGGTCCAGCCGGCTCTTGGTGTTCGAGGCCTGGTTGGGATGGACCACCCGGCGCCCGGCCAGCCGGTCCAGCTGCGCCTTGATGTCATTCAGTTTGGTCTGTGCCAGAGAAGCATCGGTCTCTGCCTCCAGATCCTTAATCAAGGTGCGAACCTTGACCTTTTGAAAGCGGTTGCGTTGGCGGCGCTTGGCGTCCTGGCGGACGCGCTTGGCGGCGGACTTGTGCTGCGGCATAGAGGAGGCCGGGCGTGCCGGCAGATTCGACCGCGCTCGGGCGGTCCAGTGGTCGTTGAGCCCGCTAAGTTAGAGGGCCCTCTCTGTATCGGTATGCAGATGCAGCGAACTAAATCGGCCCCTGCGGGCTCTCAAGCCCACCCTTTCCGCGTTCGTGACCGACCTCCTCCGCGACCTGTTTTCTCGTCCCGGATCCTCGCGCACAGTGATCGTGCTGGAGCCGGACACGACGAGCACCCCGCGTCAGTACGACGTGCGGCCTGGCTATGCACTCTACGCCGCGGTCATTGGGACGGTCGTGTTCGCGGCGCTCGTGATCGCAGCCGTCGTGCTGACGCCGCTCAAGGGACTGATCCTGGGGCCGGGCACGGGTCAGCTGCGGTCGGTCGCCTCGGAGAACGCCCGGCGCGCGTCGGCGCTGGAGGACTCGCTCGCGATTCAGTACCAACAGATCGCCCAGTTGCGCGCCATCATCACCGGCGAGATGGATGATCTGGGCGACGGCGCCCTCGACCCGGCTGCGTTTGCGCTCCCACCCGACGCCCCGGGCAGCCTCCCCGCCGGGGCGCCCGAGGCCGGCCCGGCGGGAGCCTTGCCTCCGGCGGAGCGCACCAGCGACCACACCCAGCCAGCGCTTCCGATGCGGTCGCTGGGCCCAGCCGGCGACGCGCCACGCGACGCCCGAGCGGCGGGCGCGTACCTAGACGGCCTGCGCCTGCCCGCGCGGCCTCCGGTCGATGGCATCCAGTCGCGGGGCTTTGACGCCGGTCGGGGCCACTTTGCCATCGACCTGGCCGCCAGCCAAGGCACGCCGGTGCGGGCGTTCGGAGGCGGCTACGTGGTCTTTGCCGACTGGACGCACGACGGTGGGCACACGATTGCCGTCCAACATCCCGGCGGCTACCTTTCGGTGTACAAGCACAACAGCCGGCTGCTCAAGCGCGCCGGCGATCGCGTCCGCGCCCGAGAGACGGTGGCTCTCAGCGGCAACACGGGCGAGATCACGTCCGGCCCGCACCTCCACTTCGAGGTCTGGCGCGACGGCCTGGCTCAAGACCCGTCGGCTCTTCTCCTGATGCCCTGACGTCACCCCCATGGCCCTCTTCCGCTCCGACCCCGACCCATCCATGGCCCGGACCTCCGCCCCTTCCGCCTCCAGCCCTGCCGAGCAGCACAACATTATCGGCACGTCGACGGTGATCGAGGGCACGCTGCGCTCGAACGGCAACGTCAACATCTCGGGCACCGTCACCGGCAGCGTCGAGGTCGAGGGCCGCACCATGGTCATGCCCGGAGGCGTGATCGACGGCGAGCTGGCGTCGACCAGCGCCGAGGTCGCCGGGACCGTCAAGGGCCAGGTGGTCGTCCGCGAGCGGCTGGTGCTCAAGGCGACCGCCGTGATCGAGGGCGACATCCGGACGGGCAAGATGGTGGTCGAGGACGGCGCGACGTTCAACGGCTCGTGCGTGATGGGCGAGGGCGCGACGCGGGCGCCCGGCTCGGGGCCGTCGGAGCGCCCGCCTGCGGGCAAGGCCGCCCGCGACGACGTCCGCAGCGCCGTCGCCGAGGTCTAGCCCTGCCCGCCTCGGGCGTGGGATGGGCCCCGCCTCGGGCGTGGGATCGGCGCGGCGCAGGCGGAGTTGGACACCGTGCGTTCCTACGCCTCACTCTATGGCCAAGCCCGACCCGTGGGCCGACAAGCCCGACCGCTTCGACCGCGCCGACCGCGAGTGGGCCACGCGCTGGGCCGACGAGGCGCCACTCGATGAGGCGTCGCTCGACGACGCCCAGGCGGCGCCGCTCGGGCCGGGGTACGAGAACCGAGAGGTCACGCCCGAGGTCGTCCGCGACAGCTACGGCCGGGGCATGACGGCGGCGGGGCCGCACCTCGGGTTCGGGATGCAGCTGGCGGCCGGGATGCTGTTTTTCGTCGGCGCCGGCATCGTCGCCGATCGCTGGCTCGGCACGACGCCGTGGGGCGTGCTGATCGGCGCGTCGCTCGGGATGGTGGGAATCCTGTGGATGGTGGTCCGGTTCGCGCGGCAGGCCGAGGACAGCAAGAAGCGCGGACCGGCGGGTCGGTAGCGGAGGCCTGGCGCGCGGCGACGGATGCGGAGCCAGGGCTGGGGGTCGCCTCGGCGCGGCCCTGACCCGCTTTGCCTCGTCTTCACCCCTGCTTTGGGGTGCCTCTACGGGGGGCGGACTAGCTTCGTGGACTTCCGCCCCGGACCGTCCCTTGGTCCAGCCGCCTCTTCCCGTCGTCCCCCCCGATGAGCGTCCCTGAAAGCCTGCTGCTCGGCGTCCTGCTGGGCGTGGTGTATTCGGCGGCCGGGCTGCTGGGCACGCGCAAGGCCAAGGCCGTCGCGGGCGACTCCAACAAGGTGCTGCAAGTCGTGCTCGGCGGGATGCTGGCGCGGATGGCCGTCACGCTGGCCGCCTTCGCCGCCATCATTGCGTTCGTGCCCGTCCACCGCGGCGCGTTTGTCGGCGGCCTGGGCGCCGCGTTCGTGCTCGGCATGATCGCTGAGATGTCCTTGGTTTTGGGCCGCTCGACCTCTCCCGACTCCTGATGCGGATCTCGCTACGCTCCCTCGGACTCCTGGCCCTGCTCGCCTCGGTCGCCGCGTCGCCCGTGTCGGCGGCCGGAGACGGCGAGGATCTGGACGCCGTCCACCACACGTCGGACGGCAACTACCTCGACTTCTCGCCGATCCCGGTCGGCACCAAGGCCAAGGGCAAGGTCGAGCTGCCGCGTCTGTTCGTCGTCCGCCGCGCCGACAACTCGCTCGGGTTCGACGGCTTCTGGTCCTCGACCGCGGCCGTCGCCAGCGGCCGGTACGCCGTCACGGGCCACGACGGAGGCCATGCCGAGGGCGACCACCTCGACACCGAGGCGGGCCTGGAGAACGACGAGGCGCGCTCCGAGGCGGGCCTGGCACTCGAGGAGCTCAACGAGACGACCGCCGAGGAAATCCTGGGCGAGGGCATCGAGGCCGAGGCCCCCTACGACGCCGTGATGGCGGCGACCGGCGGCGCCGAGATCGTGCTCGACCTGTCGATCACGCGTCACCTGATCTTCGCGCTGCTCGCGATCACGCTGCTGCTGGTGCTCTTCCTGCCCGCCGCCGCCAAGTACAAGCGCGGCGTGGGCCGCACGTCGGCGCCGCGCGGGCTGGTCCAGAACCTGCTGGAGACGGTCGTGATCTACATCCGCGACGAGGTCGCGCGCCCCAACCTGGGCGACAAGACCGACCGCTACCTGCCCTACCTGCTGACGGTCTTCTTCTTCATCCTGGCGTGCAACCTGCTGGGGCTCGTCCCCTTCGGGGCCACGGCCACGGCCAACATTACGGTCACGGCAGTCCTGGCGATTATCACGTTCATCGTGACGCAGTTTGCGGGCACGAAGGATTACTGGGGCCACATCTTCAACCCGCCCGGCGTGCCGGCCATCGTCAAGCCCATCCTGATCCCGATCGAGATCATGGGCCTGTTCACCAAGCCGTTCGCCCTGGCGGTGCGTCTGTTCGCCAACATGACGGCGGGGCACCTGGTGATCCTGAACCTGATCGGGCTGATCTTTATCATCGGCAAGATGAGCGCCACGGCGGGCTACCTCACCGTGGTCCCGGCGGTCCTGCTGACGACGGCGGTGTACGCCCTGGAGATCCTGGTCGCGTTTATCCAGGCCTACGTGTTCACGATCCTGTCGGCGCTGTTCATCGGGATGGCGACGGCCGAGCACGAGCACGACCACGACCACGCCGAGGACCACGGTCTGACGGTGCACGACGCCGCCATCACCACCTCCAACGGCCAGACGCCTCACAAGCTGCACGACCGGACGGTCGGCACGGAGGCGACCTACGCCTAACCCTACCCGCGGCAGTCTCGCCGCACTTCCCGGGCCTCGGCCCACTCGCTTAACTCACCCCTCGAACGTCATGGAGTCTGTTGCTCTTGGATACCTCGGTGCCGGCCTCGGTGCTGGCCTCGCCGTCATCGGTGCCGCCCTCGGCATCGGCCGTCTCGCCGCCGCCGCCCTGGAGGGCTCGGCCCGTCAGCCGGAGGCCTCCGGTGACATCCGGACCACGATGATCATCGCCGCCGCCCTTATCGAGGGTGCCGCGTTCTTCGGCCTGATCGTCTGCATCCTGATGGCGATCAAGTAGTGGCCGGGCGCCTCGGCGCCCGCACTGCATCGCCCGGGACGACTGCGCCCGCCTCGGTGACGCCCTCGACCGGGCGACCGAGGCGGGCCGTCCCGACCCCTCTGTATCGGTTCTCCCCGTGTCCCCGATGGCTGACTTTCTGCTCGCCGCCAACCTGCTGTCTCCCAACTGGGGGCTCGCGGTATGGCTCGGCATCTCGTTCTTGCTGCTCTTCTTTATCCTGTCCAAGTTCGCCTTTCCGGCGATGCTGGGCGGGCTCAAGGAGCGCGAGCAAACCATCCAGGGCTCGCTGGAGCAGGCCGAGCGCGCCAACGCCGAGGCCAAGCGCCTGCTGGCCGACAACGAGTCGGCGCGGCGCGACGCCGAGGCCCAGGCGCAGGCCATCCTGCGCGACGCCCGCGACCAGGCCACCAGCCAGCGCGAGACCGACATCGCCAAGACCAAGACCGAGATCGCTCGCCTGCAAGCCAACGCCCAGTCCGACATCGAGACGCAGAAGCAGCAGGCCCTGGCCGAGCTTCGCGCCGAAGTCGCGGCCCTGGCGGTCGGCGCCGCCGAGAAGATCCTGAAGAAGGAGATCGACGCCCAGGCCCAGCAGGGCTTGGTCGACCAGTTTATCTCGGACCTGCCCCAGAACTAGCGACCTGCCGTCAGCCCTCGGGCTGATCGCTGGTTGCAGACCGCTGCGCCCATGAGCCCCGTCGCCCGCCGCTACGCCCAGGCCTTGACCGAGGAAGCCCAACAGGCGGGCTCGCTCGACACCGTCGACACGGACGTGGCGCTGGTGGCGGACACGCTCGGCGGCTCGCCCGACCTGCGGCGCGCGCTGACCAGCCCCATCATCTCGCACGAGAAAAAGGGCGCCATCCTGGACCGCCTCTTCGACGGCAACGTCTCGGACCTGACGACGCGCTTTCTGCACCTGCTGGTGCAAAACGACCGCGACGGCGAGATCCCCGCCATCCTGGACGCCTACCGCCAGCTGCGCGACGAGCGGACCCACACCGTCGAGGCGCTCGTTCGCTCGGCCAAGCCGCTCAGCCCCGACGAGGCCGACCGGCTCAAGGCGGCGCTGGAAGGCCGCGCCGGCCAGACCGTCCGCATGCGCATCGAGGTCGACCCCTCGCTGATTGGCGGCCTGGTGGTGCGCGTGGGCGACGTCGTCTACGACCGCTCGGTGCGCCACCAGCTCGACACCCTCCGCGGCCAGCTCGCCGAGCGCGCCGCCGTTTCGCTGAACTAAGCCGGCCGTCCCCGCCTCGGTCCCGAGGCGGAGCCACGCCGCACCACTTTCTACGCTAAACCAATGGCATCCGCGATCCGCCCCGACGAAGTGACCGCCGTGCTCCGCGAGGAGCTGGGCAACTTCACGTCCGAGACCGACACCTACGAGGTCGGCACCGTGCTCCAGGTCGGCGACGGCATCGCCCGGCTGTACGGGCTGTCCAAGGTCCAGGCCGGCGAGCTGATCGAGTTCCCCGCCTCGGGCGTCACCGGCATGGTGCTGAACCTGGAGGAGGACAACGTCGGCGCCGTGCTCTTCGGCGGCGGCGACGCCGTCAAGGAAGGCCACGAGGCGCGCCGGACCGGCCGCATCGCGTCCATCAAGGTGGGCGAGGGCATGCTGGGCCGCGTCGTGGACCCGCTCGGCAACCCGTTGGACGGCAAGGGCCCGATCGCGGGCGAGCTATTCGAGATGCCCATCGAGCGCAAGGCGCCGGGCGTGATCTACCGCGAGCCCGTCACCGAGCCGCTCCAGACCGGCATCAAGGCCATCGACGCCATGGTGCCGATCGGGCGCGGCCAGCGCGAGTTGGTCATCGGCGACCGCCAGACGGGCAAGACGGCCGTCCTGCTCGACACCGTCCTCAACCAGAAGCGGACGCACGAGACGGGCGACAAGCCGGTCTACTGCATCTACGTCGCCATCGGCCAGAAGGCGTCGACGGTCGCGACACTCCAGGCGGCGCTCGAGCGCTACGGCGCGATGGAGTACACCGTCATCGTCAACGCCCCGGCCTCGACGCCGGCGCCGCTGCAGTTTATCGCGCCCTTCGCCGGCGCCTGCATCGGCGAGTTCTTTAGGGACACGGGCCGCCACGCGCTCTGCATCTACGACGACCTGTCGAAGCAGGCCGTCGCCTACCGCGAGGTGTCGCTCCTCCTTCGCCGCCCGCCGGGCCGCGAGGCCTACCCCGGCGACGTGTTCTATCTGCACTCGCGCTTGTTGGAGCGCGCCGCCAAGATCACGGCCGACGACACCATCGCGCGTGACATGAACGACCTGCCGGAGGCGCTCCGTGACAAGGTCAAGGGCGGCGGATCCTTGACGGCGCTGCCGGTTATCGAGACCCAGGCCGGCGACGTCTCGGCCTACATCCCGACGAACGTGATCTCGATCACGGACGGCCAGATCTTCCTGGAGTCGAACCTGTTCAACGCGGGTGTTCGCCCGGCCATCAACGTGGGCATCTCGGTGTCGCGCGTGGGTGGCAACGCCCAGATCAAGGGGATGAAGAAGGTCTCGGGCACCCTCCGCCTAGACCTGGCGCAGTACCGCGAGCTGGAGGCGTTCGCCAAGTTCGGCTCGGATCTCGACCCCTCGACGCAGCGCCAGCTTAACCGCGGCGCCCGACTCGTGGAGGTCCTGAAGCAGGGCCAGTACGAGCCGGTCCCCGTCGAGGAGCAGGTCGCGATCATCTACGTCGCCGGCAAGGGCTTGCTGGACGAGGTCCCGGTCAACAAGATCCGCGAGGTCGAGGCTGAGTTCCGCGAGGCGCTGCGCTTGAAGCACCCCGACGCGCTGGCGACGGTGACCTCGACCGGCACGCTGACCGATGCGGCCGTCGCCGCCTTCGAGCAGGAGGCCGCCGATCTCAGCGCCAAGTACGCCGCGTAGTTCGTTTGTGTAGGGGCGCCATGCATGGTGTCCCTACTCGCATCCACCCCTCATGGCTTCTCTTCGCGACATCCGCGGCCGGATCGGCACGGTCAAGAACACGCAGCAGATCACGCGCGCCATGAAGATGGTGGCGGCGGCCAAGCTGCGGCGTGCCCAGGAGCGCATCTTTACGGCGCGTCCGTACGCGTTCAAGATCCGCGAGATGATCGGGCACCTGCGGCAGCGCCTGGACGTGACCAGCCACCCGCTGTTCGAGGAGCGCGACGAGATCAACGGCGCGCTCGTGATCGTGGTGACGAGTGACCGCGGGCTGGCGGGCGCGTTCAACGCCAACCTGCTCAAGGTGGCCGAGGCGACCATCGCTGAGCGCTTCCAGAGCCAGCGCGACGCGGGCACGTTGAAGATCCTGGCAGTCGGCCGCAAGGCGCACGAGTACTTCGGCAACCGCGGCTTCGAGCTGGTGGGCGACTACCAGGGCGTGTTCAACGACCTGCGCTTCCCGCTCGCGGGCGAGATCATCAACCTGGCCGTCGAGGGCTACCTGAACGACGAGTGGGACGTGGTCGAGGTGATCTACAACGAGTTCAAGAACACGATCACCCAGAACCGCGTCGCCGAGCAGCTCTTGCCGGTCCCGGCCGAGACCTTCTTCACGCCGGTCATGGAGGACTCGGCCGACCTCGACACCGAGGCGGACGAGGCCGGCGACGTGGAGTACATCTTCGAGCCCTCGGCCGAGACGCTGCTGGAGCGCTTGATCCCGCAGTACCTCCAGTACCAGCTGTGGCGCGCGCTGTTGGAGTCGAACGCGTCCGAGCAGGGCGCCCGGATGGTGGCCATGGACGCCGCGACGACGAACGCCGGTGAGCTGCTCAAGACGCTCAAGCTGACCTACAACCGCGCCCGCCAGGCGGCCATCACGACCGAGATCATCGAGATCTCGTCGGGCGCCGAGGCCATGACGAACGGCTAGCCGCCGCGCCGGTCGCCCGGTCCCGACCGCCAGTGGCCCCGCGCCGCTGGCGGTTTCGCGTTCACCTCGCCCGCCTCGGCCACTCTGTCGGCACTCTCGGCCCGGCCGTCGCCCCTCGGCAGACACACCGAGGCGGGCTTAGTCGCCGAAGATCTCGGCGTACGGGTCGCGGTCGAGCACCCAGACGTAGAACAGCGCGCCCAGGACGCCGTGCGCCACACCCAGCGGCACGACGGTCCGGTCGCGCAGGTACAGCGGGGCGAAGGCGCCGCCCATCACCGTCGTCGCGGCCGTCAAGGGCCAGTTGGGCACGTGGACTGAGCCGAACGCGGCAGCCGAGATCGGGACGACGGCCAGCGCCGGCAGGCCAGCCGCGTCGAGGTGGCGCGTCAGGAAGCCTTGAACCAGCGTTTGCTGCGTGAGTCCCCACGCCGGGTACAGCACCACCAGAGGAATCAGCGTCGGGTCGACGCGCAGCGAGCCGTTCGCCAGCCCGTAGCCGGCCATCGCCAGCGTCGCCCCGGCCGACAGCAAGGCCACGTCGCGCGACGCCCGCCCCAGGTGCTCCGTCGACACGCCGAGGTCGGCCAGGAAGCCCGCCTCGGTCAACGCGCGGGCGCCCACGTAGCCGCCCCAGCCCGCGATCACGACCGGGATGAAAACGTCGGAGGCGTCGGCACGGCTGGCGGCCAAATGCCCGACGCCGGTCAGAACGACCGCGCCCATCTCGGCGACCTCGCGCACGCCCAGCCGTTCGGGCCGGAACGAGCCGTCGAGCGGGATGGTCAGGCGGAATGTCTGGCTGGCGGCGGGCACCGCCAACGCGACGAGAAGGAGCAAAAGGCGCATGGCCTGCAACCTCCGCTGCCGCCGCCGATCCTGCCTGGTGCAGACGCATCAGCGGCGCTACGGCTGCGTCTCTCGGGCAGGAAACGTGACCTCCGCCAGTGCAAGGCCGGCCACCAGCCCGTAGCCGCCGCTCACGTTCGTCGGCAGGTTGACGGGCTCGGTGAATGGGTTGTCCTCGTCCTGGCCTCCGAACGCCGAGATCTGGTAGGCGTCGTACACGTCGCCGGACAGGCCCGCGATCTGGATCGTGAACACGTCCCTGCTTGCATACTGGTCGTAAAAGTCGCCTGACCCAGAGGCCGTCATGGTGAACGACCACGTGCGGCCATCGAACGACTGGTCGTCGACGGAGGCGAAGCGGTAGATGGCGTCGTCTAAGTCGAGATTGCGTGCCCCAGCCAAAATCACCGGGTCCGATGAGGAGAAGTACGTCGGCTGGCGGATCACGTACGTGGTGTCGCGGCAAACAGGTGGCGAGGCGCCGACCTCGCAGGTCTGCCCCTGTTCGCGGAAGGGCCCGCGAACCAGAGACACGCCGTAGCGCTCGCCGCGCCCGGCAGGGTCGGTGACGCGCACCTGGAACCGGCGGCGACCGTTGTCCAACGGCGCCTCCTCGGTGACCGTCAGCACGGGGCGCTGGGGCAGCGTGACGGTGCCCTCGGCGACGGGCAGCCCGGGTTGCTCCACGCGGATGGTGTAGCGCCCGCCCGCCTCCAGCGCTGACGCGCTCACAAACGGACCGCACTCGTAGGCAAACACGTCACCCGTCTCTCGATTCAGGCCGAAGCACTCCTTTGGTCGCACGCGCAGTCGCTCCATTGGCTGCCCATCCCGCATCAGCGTCACGACGGCGTCTGGGTTTGTCTCGGCCTGATTCAGCGGCCTCGATTCTACATCGGACGCGTACGGGTCGACGCTGACGCTGAGGCGGACGACCGCCACCGAATCGGCAACGAGCACAGCGTTGATGACCGTTCCAGGTTGGTAGTCGGGTAGGTCAATGTCAAGCACCGGCGCGAAATCGCAACCGGCGGTGAGCGTCGTCCCCATCAGGAACGAGGCGCACAGAAAGGCAAAATGATCGAATCGAGGCAGAGTCATGGGTACGCTAGAACGAGAACTGGTACGAGAGCGTGGGCAGAACCGGGAAAAGCGCGATCCCGCGGAGCCGACTCGTCCGGCCGCCATCGCCGCTGAAGCCATCGTCGCGGAGTTGAGTCAGGAACGGGTTCTTCTGGTTCGTCGCATTGTAGACGTTGAGCGACAGCGCGTGCGGCCGCGGGCCGCGACGGAAGTACCACGTCGCGGCCAGGTCCAGGCGGACGTAGGCGGGCAGCCGGAAGCTGTTGCGCGGCCCGTAGACCGTGGTGTCGAGGGTGAAGAAGTCGCCCTGGATCCAGTCCTCGGGGGAGCCGAAGCCATAGGCCGTGCCCCCATACTGCGCGACCGGCAGCGTGACCGCGTCGCCTGTCCCGTAGACAAACGCGGCCGACACGTCGAACGGCCGCGAGATCTGGTAGACGGCGACCGCCGAGACGTCGTGGCGCCGGTCGTAGCGGAAGGGGAAGCGTTGGCCGTTGTTGAGGTCGTCGAACTGGCGGTCGGTCTTGGAAAGCGTGTAGCCCAGCCACGTCGTCAGGCGCTCGGTGCGGTGCTGGACGAACAGCTCCAGGCCCCGGCTGGTGCCGTCGCCCGTCACCACCAGTTCCTGCCAGTCGTCGAAGGGCGTGGTGAAGGCGGCGCCCTCGCGGTAGGCCACGAGCCCGCGCATGTCGCGCCAGTAGCCCTCCAGCGTCCAGGTCGTGCGGCCCGAGGGCGACGACCCGGCCAGGCCGAGCGCCACCTGCGTGCCGCGCTGGGGCCCGATGGAGTCGGCGGGCACCCACAGGTCCGCAGGCAGGCCGATGCCGGCGCCCGACGTCAGCAGGTGAATCGGCTGCTGGGTGATCGCGGCGCTCGCCTTGACCGCCAGCCGGTCGCGCAGCTGGAACGCGCCTGAGAAGCGAGGCTCCAGCGACGGGTAGGTGTAGCCGCCCGTCGTGTAGACGGCGCCGTGGAGCCCCAGCCCCAGTTGCAGCCGGTCGCTGACGCGCCACTCGTCCTCGGCGTACGCGACAACGTCGGCGCCCAACGTCTTGCTGGCGCCCAGCAAGGTGTCGATGGCAGTGCCCTCGCGCGCGAGCTCGCCCGACAGCGACAGCGCGCCGGGCGTGAAGCGGTGCACCGTCGCGCCGCCGCCAACGCGGACGGTGTGCCCTCGGCCCGCCGCCAGGTCCAGGTCCAGCCGGGCGCCCAGGTCGCGAATGCCCGACGAGTAGCGGATGCGCGCGATGGACTCGTCTGGCCCGCCTCGGTCCTCCTCGACGTTCGCGCCCACGTCGAAGCGGTAGTCGCTGGCGGTCAGGGTAAGCGCGGCGAAGGCGCGCGGCGACACGACGCGCGTGTAGCGGAGCGCGCCGGTCAGGTTGCCCCAGTCGAGCCCGCCCCCGTAGAGGTCGTCGACGCCGGTCGGGGCGCAGCCGGACTCGTCGCAGGCCTCGCGCGGCTCGGTCACCTCGAACCCGAACACGTCGGCGCCGCCGTACAGGCTCAGGTAGACGCGGTCGCGCTCCGACGGCTGCCAGTTGAGCTTGGCGTTGAGGTCGTAGAAGTAGGCACTCGGGTCGACGGTCTCGCCCCCGTTCTCCTGCTGGTCTCGGTTGTACGCTGAGATAAACGGCCGCGCGATCACGTCGATGTAGGTGCGGCGGCCCGAGATCAGGAACGACGCCTCGCCCGGCACAATCGGCCCCTCCACCAGCAGCCGCGACGACAGCAGGCTCACCTGGCCCTGGCCGCCGAGCTCCTGGTCGTTGCCGTCTCTCAGGCGCACGTCCAGGACCGATCCCAGCCGACCGCCAAACCGCGCCGGGTAGGCACCCTTGGTCAGCTCGACGCGCTGGACGGCGTCGCCGTTGAACGTCGACAGGAAGCCGAACAGGTGCGACGAGTTGTAGACCGGCGTCCCGTCCAGCAGGATCAGCGTCTGGTCAGGCGAGCCGCCGCGGACGTAGATGCCGGCCGTGCCCTCGGAGCCGCCGCGGACGCCCGGAAGCAGTTGGATGGCCTTGAGCACGTCGGCCTCGCCCAGGAGCGCGGGCAGGCCCTGGACGTCGCGGCCCGTGATCGCGACCTGGCCCATCTGAGGCGTCGCCTCGGGCCGGGCGCCGACCGAGCCGTCGTCGGCCTCGACAACGACCTCGCCCAGGGTGCTCTCGGCCTGGAGCGCGACGTCGAACCGGGTGTCCGCGCCGACCGCGACCGAGAACCGCTGCACCTGGTAGCCCACGTACGACACCCGGACGGCGAGCGAGTCGGCTCCGGCGGAGGCCGCCAGCGGCAGGCTGTAGAAGCCGTAGTCGTTGGTGACGGCGCCGCGCCCCAGAACGGGCGCGTAGATCGTGGCGCCGATCAGGACCTCGCCGTTGGCGGCGTCGGTGACGACCCCGCTCAGGGTGCCCGTCTGCGCCGAGGCGGGCAGGGTGGCCAGGGCCAAGAGAACGGCGAGTCGGACAGTCATGCGGCGGCTAGGCAGGCAGGACTCAGAAGATGACGACAAGCTCAGTCCCGTAGAGGCGATGTATGGGTGCATTTCACGTGCCTGCTCCCGCTCGCCCCGCACCGCCCCCCGGCCGGCCTCGGTGGGGCGATGGAGGGGGCGAGAACGTCCGTGGAGGTGCCGAGGCGGGCGAACCCCACACGGCGCCCGGCGTGGACCGCCGATGTCGATGTCCTCCCCCGGTGCCCGAGGCGACCGCCGCGCTGCCCGCCAGTCGCGGCGCGGAGGCGACCAGCCCGACCTGACCTTTCGGGAGCGGCTGGGCGCGCTGCGCCACCTGCCGCCGTTTTTTCGCCTGGTGTGGGAGACCAGCCCGGCGCTGTTCGCGACCAACCTGGCCCTGCGGCTGGTACGCGCGCTGATCCCGCTGGCGATGTTGTGGGTGGGCAAGCGCATCATCGACGCGGTCGTGCTGGTGGCGTCGGACAGCTACGCCGTGGTCGACCTCGGCACGTTCCTGGACACCGCGCCGGGCCTCCAGATCGTGACGCTGGTGCTGGCCGAGTTGGCGCTGGCGGTCCTGGGCGACGTGCTGGGCCGGGCGACCGCGCTGTGCGACTCGCTCCTGGGCGACCTGTTCACGAACGAGACCTCGGTCCGGCTGATGCGCCACGCGGCGGCGCTCGACCTGGCCCACTTCGAGAACGCCGACTTCTACGACCACCTGGAGCGCGCCCGCCGCCAGACGACCAGCCGGATGGTGCTGCTCAGCCAGGTGTTCGGCCAGTTCCAGGACGTCGTGACCGTCGTGTCGCTGGGCGTCGGGCTGGCCGTCTACGCGCCAGGCCTGTTCATCCTGCTGGGGCTGGCGCTGCTGCCGGCGTTCCTGGGCGAGGCGCACTTCAACGCCAAGAGCTACGCCCTGTCCACGTCGTGGACGCCCGAGCGCCGCGAGCTGGACTACCTCCGCTACGTCGGCGCGTCGGACGAGACGGCCAAGGAGGTCAAGGTGTTCGGGCTCAACGGTTACCTCGCCGAGCGCTACCGGACGCTGGCCGAGCGCTACTACCGCGCCAACCGGACGCTCGCCATCCGCCGCG
This sequence comes from Rubricoccaceae bacterium, assembly GCA_963757585.1. Lineage (GTDB taxonomy): Bacteria > Bacteroidota > Rhodothermia > Rhodothermales > Rubricoccaceae > Rubrivirga. The sequence goes on along the minus strand of CAVWRT010000005.1, from coordinate 129,502 downwards.
CGAGTTGGGGCGGGTTCCTGTCGGCCGTCGGCTCGCTGGGCTACTACGCCGCCTACGCCATCATCCTGTACCGGACCGGCCTGGGGCTGTACACCATCGGCACGCTGACCTTTCTGGCCGGCTCGTTCGCCCGGATGCGGGCGCTGCTGGAAGGCATGCTGGCGTCGTTTTCGACGGTGAGCGGCCAGGCGCTCTACCTCGCCGACCTGTTCACGTTTTTCGAGATCGAGCCGATGGTGGCGACCTCAGCGGACGCCGTGGCGGTGCCCGAGCCCATCCGCGACGGCTTCCGGTTCGAGAACGTCGGCTTCCGCTACCCCGGGTCGGACGCCTGGGCCGTGCGCGGGCTGACGTTCCACCTGCGCGCCGGCGAGGCGATGGCGCTCGTCGGCGAGAACGGCGCGGGCAAGACCACGCTCGTCAAGCTGCTGGCCCGGCTCTACGACCCCGACGAGGGCCGCATCCTGCTGGACGGCGTCGACCTGAAGGACTACGACCTCGACTCGTTGCGCCAGTCGGTCGGCGTCATCTTCCAGGACTTTGTCCGCTACCACCTGTCGGCGGCCGAGAACATCGCCGTCGGGCGCATCGACGAGCGCGAGGACCGGCCGCGCATCGAGACCTCGGCCCAGCGCTCGCTGGCGGATTCGGTGATCGAGAGCCTACCGGACGGCTACGAGCAGACGCTCGGCAAGCGCTTCAAGACCGGCGTGGACCTGTCGGGCGGGCAGTGGCAAAAGGTGGCGTTGGGCCGCGCCTACATGCGCGACGCCCAGCTCCTGATCCTGGATGAGCCCACGGCGGCGCTCGACGCCCGCGCCGAGTTCGAGGTGTTCGAGCGCTTCAAGGACCTGACCGCCGGCAAGACGGCCGTCCTGATCTCGCACCGCTTCTCGACCGTCCGCATGGCCGACCGGATCCTGGTGTTGGACGGCGGGCGCGTCGAGGCCGTCGGCACGCACCGAGAGCTGCTGGCCCAGCGCGGCCGCTACGCCGAGCTGTTCGAGCTGCAGGCGCAGGGCTACCGCTAGACGTCCTCGTCCAGAGAGTCGAACGGGTCGGTGGCCGGCATGGCCACCCAGGCCGGCGCGCTGGCCGAGGCCGCCTCGGGCGAGGACGCGTCCATGTCGTAGGCGCGGCGGGACGGCAGCGGCGAGACCTCTCGCGACGCCCGGCCACCCGGCGCGGGGTTGCCGAACTCGAGGAAGATCATGACCTCCCCGCTGCCGAGGGGGACGGCGTGGATAATCCGCCAGCCCTTGCCCAGCCTCCGGTTGAGGTCGCCAAGGTCCTCGCGGCCGATCACCGTCGAGAACTGGACCCCGGGTTCGGGCCGGCTCGGGATCTCCGCGGAGACGGCGGGGGAATGCGGCGGCAGGCTCGGGATCTCCGCGCTCGGGATCTCCCTGGAGACGGCCGAAGGATGCGGCGGCAGGCTTGGCGCGGGCGTGCGCTCGGGCTCAGCGTCCCGCGCCGGCACATTGCTGCCATCGAAAAAGACAGAGTCGATCGGGAGGGTCTCGAGCGCCCGGTCCCAAGGAGGCGACTCCTCGGTCAGCGCGTCCGGCCCAGACGAGGGCGAGGCGCCGCCGAGCGGGGCGAACGGAGGGGGCAGACGTGGCTCGCTGAGAAACGGATCCGTCTTTTTGTCCCCGAACGAGTTGATGAGTTCAGTTAGGGTCATCGGTGGTCGGGCTAGACGGCTTCGGCAATGGCCTGGTCGCGCTCGGGCGTCATCACCAGGTCACGAGTCGGGATCCGGCAGATCGCAGCGTAGCGGTTCAGGCGCTCGAGCACCTCCTCCGTGAGGCGCTCGTAGTCCTGGGCCCCGGTCGAGCCCGGCGCAAACTCGAAGATGGTCTGGGACCTGCCCGGGGCGGTCCCGAGCTCGTCGCAGGGCCGGATGCCAGTCTCGAAAAGCTTGCCGCCAAACCGGGAGCGGACGGCCTCGGCCACCTTGCGCGCCTCGGGGTCCGAGGCGTCCATCATGGTGATCGCCATGCCCAGCACGGGCGCGATCGAGCCCATCGCCGTCCGGACCCGCCGGATGGTCTCGCCAAAGCTCACGAGCCCTTCCAGCGAGAGGTAGGACGGAGACATCGGGATCAGGAGCGAGTCGGCGGCGACGATCGCGTTCACGTTGAGAAGCGAGGTCGAGGGGGCGCAGTCGATCAGGATGTGGTCGTACTCGCCCCGGGCCGGGCGGAGCGCCTCCGACAGCCGCCCGGTGCGGCGTGCCGACTGCGCCAGCCGCAGGTCGGCGCTTGCCAGCTCCATCGAGGCCGGGAGCAGGTCGAGGTTGGCCGTCGAGGTCGGGCGGATGGCGTCGGCGAGCGAGACCTGGCCGAACAGCACCGCAGCGCTCGACGGCTCCAGGTCGTGGCGGGCCACCCCGAGCGACAGCGACGCCGAGGCCTGGCAGTCGAGGTCGACCAGGAGCACGCGGCGCCCGGTCCGGGCCAGGCCGGCCGCCAGGTTGACGGCCGTGGTCGTCTTCCCGACGCCTCCCTTGTTGTTGATGACAGGGAGGACCTGGAAGGCGTGAGTCGGTGTGTGCATGGGAGCGCGGTCAGGGGGCAAGGGCGCCTCAGGCGCCTGGACGTCAGGGTCGGCTACGCCTCGACGCCGACCGTCTCCAGGTGGGCGTCGACCCGCTTGAGCACGAGGCGAGCCATCGCCAGGTTGACCTTGGTGCGGTCCAAGACCAGGTAGAAGAACATGTTGGCGCTCTCCTTCGACATGCGGATCAGGTGGTACTGGGTGTCGAGCGAGATCAGGATGTCCTCGATCGTGTCCGAGATGCCGAGCTGGTCGCGGATCTTCTTTTTGGCGCGCACGACTTCGGTGTTGCCAGCAGCGGCGAGCTCCATGTCGAGCCCTCCGCCTCCGATGGCTCCGAGGCACATCCCGGTGGTGTAGTCAACGAGGGCGACGCCAACGGCGCCGTCGATTTCCATGGCCTCTTTGAGACTCTCTTGAACAGTAGACATGGGGAAGTGGGCTTGAGGTGAGGGCCTGGAGCGTCCAGGCTGCGTCGGACTCAGGCATCGTCCACTTGGGACGCGACTTTACCCGAGCCAGCAGATTGCCGAGCGGCGCAAGCCGGAGGCTGCGGATCTCTCCTGGCCTGGCGACCGTCAGCCGGAGAGGCAGGCCGAGCGGCTGCGGCCCAGCCGGCGCCCGGACCGCCGCGCGCCCCACGCCGTAGGTAGGCGGCCATGCCCGCCACGTCCCACGCCCTCTCCGACCTCGTCGCCCTGGTCACAGGCCGCCGCCTGGCCGTCCTGGCGGGCGCCGGCATCTCGACCGAGTCCGGCATCCCGGACTACCGGGGGCCCCAGACGCGCCACGTCGAGCGCCGCCCGATTCAGTACGACGACTTTGTGCGCGACGCCGCGGCGCGCCAGCGCTACTGGGGCCGGGCCAGCCGGGGCTGGGCGCGCATGGCCGCCGCCGAGCCCAACGCCGGCCACCGCGCGCTGGCGCGCCTGGAGGCCGCCGGCGTGGTCACCGGCGTGGTCACGCAAAACGTGGACGGGCTGCACCAGGCCGCCGGGTCTCGGCGCGTCGTGGAGCTGCACGGCGCCCTGGACCGCGTCGTGTGCCTGGCGTGCGCGCGCGTCTGGCCGCGCGCCGAGGTCCAGAGCCAGATCGCCGCGCGCAACCCCGGCTGGCTCGGCCTCGAGGTCCCGGCCGACCGCGTGGCACCCGACGGCGACACCGAGGTGGAGGTGGCCGCCTTCGACCCGCCGGCGTGCCCGGCGTGCGGCGGCGTGCTCAAGCCCGACGTGGTGTTCTTCGGCGAGAGCGTGCCCAAGCCGCGCGTGGCCGCGGCCGCCGGCCTCGTCCGCCAGGCGGAGGTGCTGCTGGTCGTGGGCTCCAGCCTGACCGTCTACAGCGGCTACCGCTTTGTGCGCCAGGCCGACAAGGAGGGCACCCCGGTCGGCATCGTGACGCTGGGCGAGACGCGCGGCCATCGCCACGCCGCCGTTGCTCTGGACGCCCGCCTGGGAGACGCGCTGCCGGCCCTCGCCGACGCGCTCGGCGCCTAGCCGGGCCGCTGCGGCCTACGACGTCGGCGTGTACTCCGGGATGGACGAAAAGGCGACGTGGTCGGCGACGTTGGCATACGTCAGCCGCCAGGTGTCGAGCTGCTGCTCGGACAGGCCGTTGATCATCTGGGTCGCGCGCTCAAGCGACGCGTCGGCTTCGCCTAGGATGGCCGCCAGCGACTCCGGGTCGAGGTCTTCGGCCATCCACATCCGCACGGCGGCGAGCTGGTTGAGGACCTGGTCGGTCAGCATCTCGCGGATCTCGCCGATGGCCCGGGCGCGCAGGTGCCCTTGGCGCTCGCGGTCCGCCCACTGGATCGCGGCCAGGATCGGAGCCAGCCCGAGCACCGACGACAGGATCGCGACGCTCGCCTCGACCTCGGCGCGCACGAGCGCGACCGCCAGCCCGACAAAGGCCAGCGCCGTGAGCGCGACGTAGAGCTCGAACCGCTTGAGCAGGTGAGCGCGAAGGGCGGGCATGGTCTTGGAAATCAACAGGTACAGTATCGGGCGCGTGCCTCCTGCGCCCACACAGCGGCCCGAGTGGGAACGAGAGCGTGCCGTCTGAGGCACGTGACCGTCTACCCGGCGAGCGGCGGCCGGGCGAGTTGAGGAGCCGCCGCGGCTTCGCCGGGAATCCAGCGACCTGGGAGAGTTGGCACCGGTATCCTGCGCCGAACCGACAGGCAAACCGTGACCGACGACGCATACGACGTAGTGGTGGTCGGCGGCGGGCACGCGGGCATCGAGGCCGCGCACGCCGCCGCCCGGCTCGGCGCGCAGACGCTGCTCGTGACCATGAACCTGGACGCCATCGGCGCGATGTCGTGCAACCCGGCCATCGGCGGCGTCGGCAAGGGCCAGATCGTGCGCGAGATCGATGCCCTGGGTGGCCTGATGGGCACGCTGGCGGACGCGACGGGCCTGCAGTTCCGGATGCTCAACCGAGGCAAGGGGCCGGCCGTCTGGAGCCCGCGCGTCCAGAGCGACCGCGCGCGCTACGCCGCCGCCGCCCGCGCCGCGCTCGAAGGCACGCCGGGCCTGCGCTTCCGCCAGGACCAGGTGGTCGACCTGGTGACCGAGGCGGGCCGACCTGGCGACGCGGCCGAGGGCGGCCGGCGGGTTCGCGTCACGGGCGTGCGCACCCAGACCGGCCTTGAGATCCGAGCGGGCGCCGTCATCCTGACCTCGGGCACATTCCTGAACGGCACGATCCACCTGGGCGAGCAGCAGTTCGGCGGAGGCCGAGCGGGCGCGCGAGCGGCGGTCGGCCTGAGCGCGTCGCTGGAGGGCCTGGGCGTCGAGCTGGGACGGCTCAAGACCGGCACGCCGCCGCGCATCGACGGCCGCACCATCGACTACGCCCACCTCGGCGAGCAGCCCGGCGACCCGGACCCGCGCCCGTTCTCGCACCTGACCGACGCGCTCCCCACGGAGCAGCGGTCGTGCTGGCTGACCTACACCTCGCCGCAGGTGCACGACACGCTGCGGACGGGCTTCGAGCGCTCGCCCATGTTCGCCGGCCGCATCGAGGGCCAGGGCCCGCGCTACTGCCCGTCCATCGAGGACAAGATCGATCGCTTCGCGGACAAAGACCGCCACCAGCTGTTTCTGGAGCCCGAGGGCTGGGACACGCACGAGGTCTACGTCAACGGCTTTTCGACGAGCCTGCCGGAGGACGTGCAGACGGCGGCGCTGCGCCAGGTGCCCGGCTTGGAGCGCGCCCACGTGCTGCGCCCCGGCTACGCCATCGAGTACGACTACGTGCCGCCGTACCAGCTCCGGTACACGCTCGAGACCAAGCGCGTCGGCGGGCTGTTCTTGGCGGGCCAGATCAACGGGACGACCGGCTACGAGGAGGCCGCCGGCCAGGGCCTGCTGGCCGGCTTGAACGCCGCGCGCCAGGTCGGAGGCCAGGCTGGCGTCGTGCTGGGCCGCGACCAGGCCTACCTCGGCGTGCTGGTCGACGACCTGGTGGCCAAGGGCACCGACGAGCCCTACCGCATGTTCACGTCGCGCGCCGAGCACCGCCTGCTGCTGCGCCAGGACACCGCCGACCTCCGCCTGACGCGCCTCGGGCACGACTTGGGCCTGGCCAGCGCCGAGCGCGTGCGCCGCGTCGAGCACAAAGAGCGCGCGCTGGCCCAGACGCTGCAGGCGCTGGCCGCGACGAACGCCGCGCCCGACGCCGTCAACCCCTACCTCGACGCGCTCGGCTCGGCGCCCATCGACCGGCCGACGCGCCTGGAAAAGCTGGCGCTGCGCCCCGAGGTGGACCTGGCCGCCATGCTGAGCGCGACGGGCCAGCAGGACCTCGTGGTCCCCGGGCCGGGCCTGGAGCGAACCGACGAACTGGCGAGCGTGGCGCTGCGCTACCGAGGCTACCTCGACCGCGAGCACGCGCTCGTCGAGCAGATGCAGAGCCTGGAGCGCTGGCGCGTGCCCTCGGCGTTCGACTACGCCGCCGTGACGGCGATCTCGCACGAGGCGCGGCAAAAGCTGGCCCGCATCCAGCCGGACACGCTGGGGCAGGCGTCGCGCGTCTCGGGCGTCCGCCCCAGCGACATTCAGGCGCTGATGGTGCTCCTGAAGCGCCACCGCGTCTCGCCCGGCTCCGCCGGCCTCGGTGCCGAGGTGGGCGGGGACGGCGCCTCGGCGGTGGTCGCGGACCGATCCCCCACGCCGGGCGCCTGATCCCGCCTCCCCATGCTCGCCGACTCTCCCATCTCTCTGTCCAGCGCCCAGCGCGACACGCTGGCGATCTACGCCGCCGAGGTCGAGCGCCTCAACCAGCGCGTCAACCTGGTCGCGCGGCCGGCCACGCGCGCCGACGTGGCCCGCCACGTCCGCCACTGCCTGGCGCTGGCGACCCAGCCGTTCCCCGACGGCGCCGTGCTGGTGGACTGGGGCTCGGGAGGCGGGCTGCCTGCCGTCCCGCTGGCGGTCGCGTTCCCCAAGGTCGAGGTCGTTGCCGTGGACGCGGTCGGCAAAAAGACCGAGGCGGTCAAGCTGTTCGCGCGCCGGCTCGGGCTCGACAACCTAAACGTCTGGAACGGGCGCTCCGAGGCCTACGACGGGCCCGCGCCCCACTACTCGGTCAGCCGGGCGACGGCGCCGCTGGCGACGCTGTGGAGCTGGCACGAGCGCGTCGCCCAGCCGCTCGTCGGCGTGCCCGACGGCGCGTGGGCGCCGGGCCTGGTCTGCCTCAAGGGCGGCGACCTCGGCGCCGAGGTGGAGGCACTGCGCCAGGCGTTCCCCCAGACGTCGGGCGCCGGGCACGGCCTGGGCGACCTGCTGGGCCCGGACTGGGCCGACAAGTGCATCGTCCACGTGCAAGCGGATTAGCGGCCGCGCTCGCGCGATGCCCCAAACAACGCCGCGCCCGCAAGCCGTGGCTCGCGGGCGCGGAAAACAGCCGATGCGGACGCCTAGTAGCCCCCTCCGCCGAAGCGGTAGCCGAGCGACACCGTAAAGGCGCCGTTGCGCGCGTCGGCCAGCCCGACGCCGTCCTCGAAGACCTCGGTCACGCCAAACGTGTAGCGCAGGTCGACGCCGATCGGGCCGGCGTAGTAGTCCGCGCCGACTGCGACGCCGATGTCCGTCGCCAGGTCGCCGTCGTAGTCGATGTCGCGGTCGTCGTTCGTTGCCGAGTCGAAGCGAGCGCTGACCGGGACGCCGATCGACGGTCCGGCGTAGACGCCGGCATCGGCCAGGCGGCTGAGCGGCAGCCCGACGCGCACCAAGACCGGAATCTCGATGTAGTCGAACTGGTAGCTGCCGTCGTCGGCGGTGCCCGCTTCGTCCTTGGCGCCCTTCTGGCTGTACAAGGCTTCGAGTTGGAGCCCGACCGTCGGGGTAAAGCTATACCGGGCCTGAAGGCCGGCCGAGAGGCCCAGCCGTGGGTCGAGGCCGGCGGTGCCGTCGCCGTTCAAGGTGGCCACGTTGAGGCCAGCTTTGGCGCCAAAGGCCAGTTGAGCACTGGCGGGAGCGGCCAGAAGAACGGCCGCGAAGGCGAGGAGGGGAAGGAGTCTCATAGCGGGGGGGATGGAGAGTGGTGGGAAGCCGGCCGCAACGGGCCGCCGGATGTACGCGACAAGCCGCGGACCAATCCATCCGGGTCTCGGCTCCACACGCTTTTCCAGCGCGCTGGCGGACCGTTGCGCCCGAACAGGCGTTGACAGTTTGGTGTCACCCGTCCGGTGCGCCGGACATGTTTGCCCGCTCTCGTCGTCACCCTATGGCTCGATCTGACCGCTCGCTCAACAAAACCGAACGCCTGTTTGCGCTCGTGCTGCTTCTGCAGAACCGGCCCAACATGACCTCTCGCGACCTGGCCGAGCACTTTGGCGTGTCGAGGCGCACCATCTTCCGCGACCTGCGAACCCTGGGTGAGAGCGGCGTGCCCCTGACCTACGCCGAGTCGGGCGGGTACGAGATCCTGGACGGCTACCAGCTGCCGCCGCTGATGTTCAGCGCCCGTCAGGCGGCGACGCTGCTGGTCGGGGCCGAGTTCACCAAGCTCCAGCCCGACGCGTCGCTGCGCACCGACGCCGACGCGGTGGCCATGAAGATCCGCTCGGTCCTGCCCGACTCGGTGCGCGACTACATCGACCGGTTGCAGGAGCGGACGGTGCTGGCGCCGTTCAACGAGGTCGACCGCAACGGCGCGACCGGCGACGAGCAGGGCCTGTGGTTCGAGCTGTCCGAGGCGGTCGCCCGGCAGCGCAAGGTCAAGATGACGTACTACGTGGCCAGCCGCGACGAGGAGACCGTCCGCGAGGTGGACCCGCTGGGCCTGGTCTACTACTCGGACCACTGGAACCTGATCGCCCACGACCACCTGCGCGGCGACATCCGCAACTTCCGCCTGGACCAGATCAAAAAGCTGCGCACGCGCTTCGACGGCTTCGAGCCGCCGGCCGGCTTCGACCTCAAGGAGCACCTGCGCGAGCGCGGCACCAGCCCCGAGAACGTGCGCATGACCGTCCGCTTTCGCAACCGGGCCTGGCGCTGGGCCAAGCGCCAGATGCCGGCCGACGTGGAGCAGGAGTTGCCCGTCGAGAAGGGCTGGACTGAGGTCACGTTCGAGTTCGAGAACGTGGCCTACATCGCCAAGTGGCTGCTCCGCTACGGCACCGACGTGCACGTGGTGGGCCCGAAGGCGCTGCGCGACGAGATCACGAGCCAGGCCGAGGCCGTCGCGTCCAGCTATCGGTAATGCCGGGTTCGCCCGCCTCGGCGCCGAGGCGGGAGCCGCCGCGCGCGTACCGAGGCGGGCCTGCTCAGCCACAGTCCGCGAGACGCGCCCGCTAGCTCACCACGTCGAAGTCGGCGCGCTGGCCGACCGCCGTCTTGATCACGTTCGTCACCGTGACCGTCGCGTCGCCAGGGCCCGAGGTGGTCTTGTGGTAGATGATGCCCTCGAAGGTGGCCTCCTGGATGTCGGTCGAGATCTCCGCCTCGTCGTCGTGGGCGAAGAAGACGCCTTTGTACTGCTTGCCTTCGAACGTGTCGATGGGGAAGACGTACCCCTGACCTTCGATTCCGGCTAGCGTCGCATCCTGAAGTTCGTAGAGCGCCAAATCATCCTCTAAGCGTGTGGAACAAAAGGCCGGGGATGGCGGCACACGGCGGCGCCTGCCGGGGAGCACCGACCGAGTATTCTTACGCCCGTCCCCCACAGGGTTTCCCTGACGCCATGAATCTGCCTTCATTCGCACGCCTGCTGGTTCTCGCGGTGGCCGTCGCCGGTTGCACGTCTGGGGCGAGCCTGGCGCCTGACCCCGCGGCGGAGGCGGTCACGTTGGCTCCGCCGTCCCGGGTCGCGTTTACCGTTCTCCACTTTAACGACGTCTACGAGATCACGCCGGTCGAGGGCGGGCAGGCGGGAGGGCTGGCGCGCGTGGCCGGGCTGCGCCGGCAGCTGCTGGCCCAGGACCCCAACACGATCACCGTTCTGGCGGGCGACTTTCTGAGCCCGTCGGCGCTGGGCACGGCGCGCGTCGACGGCGAGCGGCTGGCGGGCCGCCAGATGGTGGCGGTGCTGAACGCCGTCGGCGTGGACGCGGCGGCGCTCGGCAACCATGAGTTCGACCTGTCCGAGGACGCCTTCCGGGCGCGGATGCAGCAGGCGGCGTTCCCGATGGTCTCGGCCAACGCCCGCGCGACCGACGTGCCGTTCCCCAACGTCGCCCGGCGCTTGGTGCTGCCCGTCGTGGCCGGCCGCGACACCATCCGCGTGGGGATCGCGAGCGTGGTGCTGCCGTCGACGCTGAAGCCCTACGTGCGCTACCTCGACGCCGACTCGACGCTGCGCGCCGAGGTCGCCCGCCTCGCGACCGAGGCGGACGTGGTGCTGGCGCTGACGCACCAGACGTTCGCCGCCGACGCCGCGGCCGCGGCCACCATCCCCGGCCTCGACGCCGTCCTGGGCGGCCACGAGCACGAGAACGTGCGCGCCTACCGCGGCGCGCGGCGCGTGCCCGTCCTCAAGGCCGACGGCAACGCGCGGACGGTCTACGTCCACCGGGTCACGCTCGACCGCGCGACGGGCGCCGTGACCGTCGACAGCGACTTGGTGCCCATCACGCCCGACACGCCCGAGGATCCGGCGACGGCCGCCATCGTCGCCGACTGGGTGGCGCGCGCGTCGGTCGGCTTTCGGGCGGACGGCTTCGACCCCGACCGCGTCGCCGTGGTCACGACCGAGGCGCTCGACGGCCGCGAGTCGACCGTGCGGACTCGGCCGGCCCGCCTGGGCAGCTTGATCGCCGAGGCGTTTCGCCGCGCCTCGGGCGCCCAGCTCGGGCTGTTCAACAGCGGCTCCGTGCGCGTGGACGACGTGATCCCGCCCGGGCCGTTTACCGAGTACGACGCGATCCGGGTGTTGCCGTTTGGCGGGACGGTCGTCGAGGTGCGGGTCTCGGGTGCCGTCCTGGCGCGTGTGCTCGACCAAGGCGTGGCGAACGCAGGCTCGGGCGGCTTTCTCCAGACCTCGGGCGTCGAGGGGCAGCCCGGCGCGTGGCGGGTCGGCGGCGAGGCGCTGGCGCCCGACCGCGACTACGTGGTCGGCACGAGCGACTTTCTGGTCTCCGGGAGAGAAACCGGCCTCGACTTTTTCGACGCCGAGGCCAACCCCGAGGTGGTGGCCGTCACCGAGCACGGCGACGTCCGCCGGGCGTTGCTGAACGAACTGGTGCGCGTGTTCGGGGCGCCCTAGCGCACGTCGCGGGGCGCCGGTGAGCGTCCGCTCCCGAACCGGCGATCGCTCCCGGGCGCCACGTTCTCAGCCCGTCGGCGCTCACTGAGATGGCGTTTGAGACGGGCAGCCCGTTGCCCGTGTCGCCAGGAGAGAACGTTGCACCGCCCCGAGTGGGTGCTAAAAGCCGGTGCAGACGCGCGAGTCCTCGTTGACGCGCACGAGCGTGATGTCGAACTCCAACACCGAGCAGGACGGAATGCCCACGTAGGGCTCGCCGCTGTCGCTCGCGAACCCGTCACGGGCCGGGCGCGCGTTGGCGCCGTAGCCAAAGTTGGGCGGCACCGTGACGCGCCGCGTCTGGCCCACCTGCTGGTTGTTGACGCCGAACACGAAGCCCGTGATCACGCCGCGCCCAGACGCCACGAGAAACGTCAGGCCCTCGCCCTCGTCCACGGTCCCCGACCCATCGGCGCGCCGACCGACGTAGTCGACGGTGACGCAGCTTCCCGCGGTCGCGGTGGCGCCCAGCTCGGTGCCCTCCGGCGTGATGTCGTCGATGGCGAACGCGACGTCGGAGATCGGGCAGACGCCGGCCTGCTGGCTGTCGCAGCCGGTCAGGCTGGGCAGGCCGGGCGCGAGCAGGGCCAGAAGGAAGAGGGGGCGAAGGTGACGCATCGGCGGGGGGACGGCGGGCCTGGGAAGCTAGGCGCCGCTCCGGCGCGCACGCCTCCAGGCGCCCCTTTTCACCCTGTCGCCACTCGGCAAGCCGGCTAGCGGCCAACCACCGTGAACCGGCACGGCGGCGCGTCAGGCTCCTCCGACCGCGCCAGATAGACCCCTCGGCTGAGGCCGTCGGTTGCCAGAGAGCCGTCGGGGGCGGCTCGGGCTACGCGGCGGCCTCGCACGTCGTAGACGTCGGCTGAGGCGGGCACGCGGACGGTGGCGCCCAGCACGACCGGGTTGGGGTCTCCGCACCCCGGCCCCTGGGCGACGTCTGGCGGCACGTCACCGACCGCAAAGCGGGACTGAACGCCGAGGTTGGACAGGTCACGCCCGGTGACGACTTGCGTGACGCCGTTGGAGTCGGTCGTGCGGACGTCCACGATCGTCCAGTACCCTTGCTCGGCCGGCCCGTCGAGCAAGGGGCCTGTGAAGAGGTCGAACGGAACCGAGAACGTGTGCGCCGGGCCCACCCCGACGTTGGACTGGTAGTCGGCGAGCACGTGCCGGCGCCCGCTCGGCGCGGCCACCACGACGCGGTAGGCGAGCACGCCCGAGGGGTCGCGGAACGTGAAGTGGGCCAGGCCGCGGGGCTGGGCCGGGTCTTCGATGGGCGCGATCACGACGTTCACCACGGTCGGCGCCTCCGAGTCTCCGGTCACGACCACCTCGAAGCGGTTGGGCACGGCCCGCCTGGGAGAGTTCGTCGGCCGTCCAGCGGCGCGACCGCCCCTCGGTGTCGATCACGGCGACGTTGAGGCGGTAGGTGCCGGTTTCGAGAAAGCGCGGGAGCGGGTACCGAACCGTCGCCTCCGGGACCGTGATCGTGGGCACGACGAGCCGGGAGAAGCCGCCAAAGTGGTCCAGAGCCGCCATCGAGACCGAGATGCCGGCGACCCGGCCGCCGTCCACGCTGGTCGAGACCGTGAGCAGCAGGTCCGCCGGAGCATCCGTCACCTCGAACACGGGCACGCCGTTGGTCTCGGGGCCCGCCGACAGGGTCAGCTGGTGAAGCTGGGGCTGGGCGCTCGCGCCCGCGGCGGCAGCCAGCAGCACAAACAGGAGGCGGCGCATAGCGGTCGAGGGGAAGACGGGCCTTCAGGGTACCCCATTGGCCCGCGCCAGGCAACCGCCTCCGCCGTGCCCCAGCCCGCCTCGGGCGAGCGGCGGGCCGCCTCGGGCGACCGACCGGACGACTGATCGGGCGCCTGGGCCGACCGCCCCGGCGATGCGACCGAGGCGGGCAGAGTGGAGCTACTCCGCGCGCACCACGAGGCGCGTCCGCACCAGGCCGCCGGCCATCAGGCGCACCACATACGTGCCCGGGGCCAGCGCCGCGCCGTCGATCGAGACCGGGTGCTCGCCGGCGCCGAACGCGCCCGCCAGCGACGCCACGCGCCGGCCGACCACGTCGAACACGTCGAGCTGGACGTCGCTCGGCGCGTCCAGCCGGAACCGCAGCTGGGTCGCGCCGCGGAACGGGTTGGGCGTGGGCGCCAGCAGCGCGACCGGGCCCGCCTCGGGGGCATCCTCCGCGGCCACCGGGCGGAACGAGAAGCTCGCGATCACCGGGATGTGGTCCGAGGTCGAGTTGACGTAGTTCGGGACGCCCGACAGGACCTCGCCGATGCGGTCGGCCGAGCCCGCGACGTACTCCGCCGACAGGTTGGCCGTGAACAGGATGTGGTCGCGCGTGTCGCCCGATGTGCAGGCGCTGTTGCGGCAGAACGTCCGGATCGTGGCCTGCTCCAGCGGAAGCGTCGCCGTGACGTAGTCGGCGTTGTCCACGAAGTCGCGGTAGGGCGACGGCTGGCCGCTGAGCGTCGAGCGCAGGAGCAGGTCGTTGTAGTCGCCCAGCAGGATCACCGACTCGCCGCGCGCGATCCGGTCGTCGATGTACGTCTTGAGCTCGGCCGCGCCGCGGACGCGCTCTCGGTACGAGTCGTCGTCGGTGCTTGCCTTGGCGTGAAACCCGATCACCCGGATCGTCCGCGCCTGGCCTTCAATCGTCACGCGCGCCTGGACTTCGAACGGGTCGCGCCCGCCGAAGTTGGTGCCCGACAGAATGGTCCGCTGCCCGACGATGCTCACGACGTCTGTCTTGTAGATGAACGCCAGTCGCTGGTCGAACCTCGGGGTGTTGCTCACCTGGGGGCCCAGGATGCCCGCGTAGCCATCGTCCTGGACGCGGTCCAGCAGCTGGGCCCACTCCGTCTGGTCCACAACCTCTTGGAGCGTCCACAGGTCGATCCCGGCTTGCTCGATTACCGCCGCGACGTTTGCGAGCTGGGTCGCGTCGTCTGACGGCCCTAGGGTGGGGTCTCCGAAAAACTCCACGTTCCAGGTGGCAACGTCGAAGGTGCCGTCGGCGCCCCGCTCGGGGACGGTCTGGGCGGCGGCGGGGAGGAGGGCGGCCAAAGCCGCGAGGCAAATCAGGCGCATGTGCAGGGGGATCATGGCACGAAGGTAGGCGGCCGTGCCCCGAGCCGTGTCAACCCAGCGGGTAGATTGCCGTCCCCCCCGGACCCTATGCCCCAGCTCACGATTGTCGGCGCGCCCGCGCTGGCCGACCGTCTCGGAGACGTCGTCACCGACCGCCGCGTGGTCGTGGTGGGCGGAGCCGTGGCGCACCGAGCCACGACCGCCGCGCGCGCCATCGGGGAGGGAGCGGCCGTGTACCTGCTGTGGCCGCCTGCGTCGTCGGCGCGCGAGGTGGAGGCGCTGGCGCACCGTGCCGAGGAGGCGGGCGTCGAGGTGGGCGTCGAGCGGCCGCTCGGCGCCCGGGTGCTGGACGGGGTGCCCGCCGGCTGGGCGGCTCGGCTGGTGACGCTGACGCTGGTCGGCACGACCGGCGGCGCGCTGGCGCGGTCGGGCTGGGCCGGGCTGCTGGCAGGCGCCGTCGACCTGTGCCTGACGCTCGCCGACGCCCGCGACGCGAGCCGGCTGGAGGCGGTCGCCGAGCGCGACGGCGACGCCATCCGCGCGGTCGCGCTGTCGGGCCGCTTCGAGACGGGCGCCTACGTCCAGGCCATCGCCCGGCTGTCGGACTATGCCCCGGCCGACACGGTCGCGCTCTACGCGTCCCGGCCGGGCTCGCGCGTCGAGGCGCGGTCGCTCGACGGCCCGCTGTGCGTCGAGGTCGAGGGGCAACGCGCGGCGCCCGCCGCGACCGCTTCGTACACCGAGGACAGCGAGATCCTGGCGTTCGCTCGGGCGGCGGGTGGCGGGCACCGGCCGCCCTACGGCTTGGACGCCGCACTCGCCGCGCTGCGGCTGGTCGAGCGCGTCAGCGAGCAGCTTCGCTAGCCTGGCCGCCTCGGTCGAGCCGCCGAGGTGGGCAGAGGCGGATGAGCCGTGCCCGCCCGCCGATCTCGACGCATTTTGTCCGCCCGCTTCCCCCGCTCCTCTGGACTACCGCCTCCTCATCGCCCGCCGCTACCTCGTCAGCCGCCGCCAGCTGACGCTGATCTCGGTGATCTCGGGCATCTCGGTGGCCGGCGTGGCCGTCGGCGTGGCCGCGCTGGTGGTCGTGCTGAGCGTGCTCAACGGCTTCTACGACGTCGTGCGCGACCTGCTGGTGAGCTACGACCCCCACGTCCGCATCGAGGCCGTCGGCGGCCAGGGCATCACCGACCCCGACGCGCTCGCGGCGATCGCGCGGCGCGAGGCGGGCGTGGTCTCGGCGACGCCCTACGTCGAGGGCAAGGCGCTGCTGGCCACCGACGAGGGTGGCGCCCTGAACCAGGTCGTGGTGGTGCGCGGCGTGGACCGAGGCGCGCTCGACGCCCAGGTGGAGCAGTCCATCCGGTCGGGTGCGTTCGACCTGGGGCGCCGCGACGGCGCCGCGGGCATCGTGATGGGCGCCGGCTTGGCGGGGCGGACGGGCGTCCGCGCGGCCGACCCGGGCATCGAGGGCGCCGGTGCGGTCGCCGGCAGCCGGGTGACGCTGCTGTCGGCGGAGGCGCTGCAGCGCGCCATCACGCTGTATCCGTTCGGGTTGCCCGACCAGCGCGCGTTCGAGGTCTCGGGCACGTTCGCGCTCGAGCCCGGCTACGACGACTCGCACGTGTTCGTGTCGCTCGACCAGGCCCAGCGGCTGTTCCAGATGACCGGCCGCGTCTCCGGCCTCGACCTCCGCCTGGCCCACCTCGACGACGCGGGCGCGGTCAAGGAGCGGCTCGAAGCCACGCTCACGGCCACCGCGCCCGGCCAGTTCAGCGTCAAGACCTGGTACGACTTGCAGGGCTCGCTCTACAGCGTGATGAAGCTGGAAAAGTGGGCGGCGTCCGCGATTCTGGCGCTCATCATCGTGGTCGCCGCCTTCAACATCGTCGGCGCGCTGACCATGATCGTGATCGAGAAGCGCCGCGACCTGGGCGCGCTGCAGGCGATGGGCGCCAGCCGCGCGGACGTGCGGCGGATCTTTCTGTTGGAGGGGCTGCTGGTGGGCGGGCTCGGCGCCGGGATCGGGCTGGTGATCGGGCTCGCGATCGCATTCGCGCAGCGGGCGTTCGGCATCGTCAAGCTGGCCGAGGCGGGGTCGTTCGTGATCGACGCGTACCCGGTCGCGATTCGCCCGCTCGACGTGATCGGCGTGGTGGTGGTGGCGATGGGGCTGTGCGCGCTGGCCTCGGTGTACCCGGCGGCTCGGGCGGCGGCCGTCGACCCGGCGCGCGCGGTCCAGTCGGGCGCGTGACGCGGCCCGGGCGCCCAGGCCCGATCCTGGCGGCGTTGTTAAGGCGAGCGGGTTTCAGACGAGACCCGGGGCTCCCTTTGCCTCTGCCATGCGCCCGCTTCTCGCTGCCCTGCTCCTGCTCACGCTCGCCGGCTGCGACGAGACGACGAGTCTCGACGCACCCGTAGACCTGATCGTCGACGACGCCGTCGCGGCCCGCCAGTCGGGCAACCTCGCCGCCGCGGTGTCCCTGCTGGAGGGCGCGCTCACGCGCTCGCCCGACAACGCCGAGGTGCGCGTCGAGCTGGCGACGACGCTGCTCCAGCGCGACGGCCTCGACCTGCTCGACCTGGAGCGGATCAGCAGCTTCCTGGCCGGCGACGGCGCGGCGACAGCGCCCGCCTCGGCGGCCCGGCGGGGCAGCTGCGCGCTGGCCGACGACCCGGCCGCCCAGGCCTTCGACCCGACCGAGGTGGGCGGCTTCGCCGGCCTCCGAGCCTCGGCGGCCACCTTGTCTCGTGCCGCGGGCCTGCTGGCGACCGTCGTGCCGGTGCAGCTCCAGCGCTTCGACGTGTGCACGTCGGTCGTGGACGGCGCGCTCGTGTACGACCGCGACGCCGCCCTGGCGGCGCTCGCGGCGCGCGGGCTGAGCCCGAACCAGCAGGCCCAGGCGCTGGCCGTCAACGCGTTGGCGCGATTCCTCGACGCCTACGTCTTTGTCGCGGACGAGCTGCCCCAGCAGACCACGTGGTACCGCCGGGCCGACGGCTCCATCGCGATCTGCGTCGAGGACGAGGCCGCTCTGCGCGCGTCGGCCGCCCAGGCCGTCGAGAACATGGGCCAGGCCGTGCTGTCGCTCGACGCCCGAGCCGCGCTGCTGGGCGCCGGGTCCGTCGCCGCCGACATCGTCGAGCAGGCGCTCGACGCCTACCAGGACCTGCGCGGCGCCGTCGCCGACTACTGCGCCGACTAGCCTGCGGACGCTCCGCCTCTCCGCACGCCTTTCCTCGACCCGATGCGCATTCTCTTCACGCTGCTGGCCCTGGGGCTGAGCACGGCGTCCGCCCAAACCTTTACCTCCGACGTGCGCGAGACGCCCGTCGAGGCGCCCGACCTGGCGCGCCGTGCGGCCGGCGGCGCCGTCGCCGCGCTGCCCACGCTGGACTCGCCGTTCTCGGGCAACCCGGCCCACATCACCACGCGCGGCCTGACCATCAACCTGGTGGGCGCGACGGTCGGCATCGGTGGGAACGCGCGCGAGACCTTCGACTTCTACGACCAGCGCCTGGGGCCGGCGATCGAGCGCGGGCTGGACGCGCTGCCCAGCGACAGCCTGTCGATGCTCTACCTGGACGCCATCGCCGTCGGGTCGTCGTCCAAGACCGCGGACCTGGCCGTGCTGGCGCCGTCGGTGCGGGTGTCGGCCGGGCCGGTAGGCGTCGGGATCGGGGTGTACGCGCGTGCGGCCAGCCAGGCGCGGCTGGTCGAGGGCGGCGGCGGCATCCCCCAGCTGGACGCCTACGGCCAGGGCGACGTGTCCGTCCCGGTTGTCGTGGGCGTCGACCTCGGCAAGGCGATGGGGGCGCTGCCGTTCGGGCTGAGCCTGGGCGCGCGCGCGACCTGGCTGCAGCGCCGCGTGACCTCGAAAAGCGACCCGATCGACGCGCTCGACCCGGACAACGAGAAGCTCTACGTGCTCAAGGGCGAGACGGTGCGGCTGGGCGTGGGGGTGTATGCCACCGACGTGGGCATTCCGGGCGTGGACCTGGGCGCGGCCGTCTCCAACATCGGCGGGGCCGTGGACTACGCGTTCGACCGCTCAATCGCGATCGAGGGACGCGGCGCCGACGACGCGGCGGAGATCGCGGGCCTGGAGGCGCGCTTCAGCGGGCGCGAGCCCCAGGCCGTCGTCCGGGTGGGCGCGGCGTACCGGCTGCCCATCAACCTGGTGCCCGGCATCGCCGACGCCGCCGTCTCGGCCGACTACACGTCGGTCTCGACGGCCGACCTCGACCAGTCGCTTCGGGCGGGCCTGCGCGGCGGCGCTCGCGTTCGCGTGGCGGGCGTCGTGGACCTGCGCGCGGGCCTGAGCCAGGGGATGGCCTCGGCCGGCATCGGCCTGCGGACGCGGTTCGCGCGGCTGGAGTACGCGACGTACGGCGTCGAGGACGGGCGGCTGCTGGGCCAGGCGCGCCGCCGCAACCACGTGGTCCAGCTCCGGCTGGGCTGGCTCTAGGCCCTGGCGGCCTGGCC
Organism: Rubricoccaceae bacterium; assembly: GCA_963757585.1. Classification (GTDB taxonomy): domain Bacteria; phylum Bacteroidota; class Rhodothermia; order Rhodothermales; family Rubricoccaceae; genus Rubrivirga. The sequence continues at coordinate 110,601 of CAVWRT010000005.1, read as the reverse complement.
GAGGCGGCCCGCCTCGGTCGCCAGATGGGACGTGCTAGGCGTGCCGGCCGGGGCCTCTCGGGCGGGGTGCCGCAGGGCCGGTCTTCGTCCCAGACTCACAGGCTGGGGTCTGGCCTCCGGCGCCGGCGTCCGTAGGTTCATGGGCTCCGCCGCTTTGCGGTGGCGCCTTCCTCAACGAGATTCACTTCCGGGCCGCGCCCCGACCGACCGATGGCACGCAAAGACCAGATCACCGGCAAGGGCCCGATGTTCGGCAACCACGTCTCCCACGCGCACAACAAGGTGCGCCGCCGGTTCAACGTGAACCTGCAGAAGAAGCGGTTCTACATCCCCGAGGAGGACCGCTGGGTCACGCTGCGCGTGTCCGCGACCACGATCAAGACGATCAACAAGAAGGGCATCACGGCCGTTCTCAAGGAGTCCCGCGCCAAGGGCATCTCGCTCGTCTAGATAGACACCCGCGCGCCACAGGCCGCGCACAGACCACAGACCGATGGCCAAGGGCAAAGACGCACGCCACCAGATCATCATCGAGTGCACCGAGGCGCCCGGCACCTCGCGCTACTCGACGATGAAGAACCGCCGCAACACCACGCAGCGGCTGGAGATCAAGAAGTACAACCCGGTGCTGCGCAAGCACACGCTGCACCGCGAGATCAAGTAACCCTGCGCGGCGGCCGCTGAGCCCCGCGCGCCCAGACCCCCACTCCCATGGCGAAGAAAGTCTCTAAGAACCAGCGCACCAACCGCGGCGCGGGCCAGGAAGCCAAGCAGATGGCCAAGATCATCGTGGCGTCCAAGAAGCAGAACGGCCAGTTCGAGTTTCGCTCGCGCATGGTCGAGGCCAGCGCGGTCCAGGATGAGCTGAAGGCGGCCAAGGCCGCGTAGCTCGGCGCCACTACGGCTTTGCGGGCGGCTCCCTGACGGGGGCCGCCCGTTTTCGTTGCGCCCGCCTCGGCGAACATGCCGGGGAGCGCGCGTGCCCGCGGGATGCCCGAGGCGGGGGGCGCTAGCGGGCGTGCCGCAGCGACAACCAGTAACCGACGCGGCCGTCGCTGGGCCAGGTCAGCCAGGCGAACAGGAACAGCGGCACGCCCAGCGCCAGCGTCAGCACGTCGCCGGTCAGGAACGCGGCCGCGGCGGCGGCCAGCGTCGGGACCTCGGCGGCGGCCAGCGCCATCACGCCCGACGTGCGCAGGATGGCGTGCGCCTCGGCGTCCGAGCCGGCCACGGCCAGGCGCTGCTCCATGCGCTGGACGAGCCAGAAGGCGAGCACGAGCGCGGCGGCCGACAGCAGGGCGGTGCCGTAGAACAGCATCTCGGCGTGCTCGGGGAGCGCGGGCGGCTGGGCGGCGGCCAGCCCGCCCATGACGGCGAGCGCGAGCGCGCCGCCGGCGCAGATGCCCAGCCAGAGGACGCGGAGCGCGCGGGCCATCGTGGAGACGTCGGGCATACGGAAGAAGGCGGACGCGGCCAAGGTAGCGAGCCTATCTTGCAGCCCCGGTCACCGCGGTGACCGCTCGGGGCGTAGCGCAGCCCGGTAGCGCGCCTGCTTTGGGAGCAGGAGGCCGTGGGTTCGAATCCCGCCGCCCCGACGGGCCGACGCAGTCGGCCGACGGGCCTGTAGCTCAACCGGATAGAGCGTCGACCTTCTAAGTCGAGGGTTCCAGGTTCGAGTCCTGGCAGGCCTGCCCCCGCCGGGCGGACGCCGGGCCGCCAGAACCCCGGGCCGTCACGTCGATCTTCGCCAAGGGTCCGTGACGCGCGCGGCCTGCGTCCGTAGATTCCCCGCACGGTGCCGTGGCCGAGGGGTTAGGCACAGGTCTGCAAAACCTGCTACACCAGTTCAAATCTGGTCGGCACCTCAACAGCGGCGGGAGCCACGCCCGGCCCCGCCGCTTCGCAGAATCGGGCCTTCGGCCCGTTCTGCTGCGCTCTGGGGCCGGTCGCGGCCCCCGCGAGGTGGGGGAGGGGCAGGGCGGACCGACGGGAATACGGTTTCGCAGCCCCGTCCCTACCCCCTCGGCCCCGGCCCCTTCTGAAGGCGGCACGGGCCGTTCGAGGTCAGGACTGTTGACTCTACTGTTGACGATGGCGGAGTCTCTATCGAGGCCGATTCTCGACCTCCGGGAGTTCCTTGCGCGCATTCGGACGCCTTCCACCAACCCACGGAAGGCATGGCCTCGCTGTTCAAGAAGCCCTCGGGCACGTACTACCTCTCTTTCTTCTCGTCGGACCGTCGGCCCCAGCGCAAGCAGGTCTCGCTCAGGACCTCCACCAGGCGGACCGCAGAGGTCCTCCAGAGGCGCTTAGAAGACGCCTGGACGCTCGGAGACTACGACCCCTGGGTCGAGGCCGACTGGACGGCCGGGCCGCGGGAGAGCGAGGGCCTGGCGCTCCTGGGCAACGCGCGTGACGCGTTCCTGCGCTCTCGCTCGCACCTCCGCCCGCTGACCATCGAGCGGTACCGCCACGTGCTGGGGCCTCTCGTCCTCAGCGTGGGGGCAGACCTCCCAACGGCGGCTCTCACGGCGGGCCATGTCTCGGATCATCTGGGATCGACGCGGACTCGGGCGGTCACGCGCCGCTCGTACGCCGGTTCGATCTCCGCCTTCTGCAACTGGCTCGTCGCCAGGGGCGCATTGGCCCGGAACCCAGTCCCGGACCTCTCCCTCGAGCGGCCGCCACAGAAGCACCCCCGCTACCTCTCCACGTCCGACGTCGATGCCCTGTGCCGAGAGATCGCAGCGGACGGCGCTCGGGCGTTCAAGAGAGGGCAGGCAGGGCTGTGGCTGCTCCCAGTGGTGAGGGCGAACGTTTACCTAGGTCTCCGAGCAAGCGAGCTCTGCCACCTCCGGTGGGACCACGTCGACCTCGCCTCCAAGACACTCGTCGTTGCGAACACGGATGGGTTCACGACGAAGTCCGCCCGGGAGCGGACGCTGCCCTTGGCACGTCCGGTCGTCGATGTCCTCGGTGGACTAGGGCAGGACGGAGACTGGGTGTTCACGTCAGCCACCGGCCTCCAACTCCAGCGGCAGTACTTGTCCCGTGCTTTCAAGCGGTACGTACGGGCCGCCGGTCTCCCGGAGCACGTCAACTTCCACACGACGCGACACACGGCGGCATCCTGGCTCGCCGAACGGGGGGCACCGGTCGAGGCGATCCGGATGTACCTCGGCCACTCGTCGGTGGCGGTGACGGAGCGGTACATGCACCTGAGCCCGTCCTCGCTGGCGGCCCAGGTCTCGGCCGCATTCGATCGGGTAGAAGAGGGGGCTAGTAGCCCTGAGGCCCCACGTCGACTTTGAGCTGCGTGGGCACGCCCATCTCGGCGGCCCGGCACTCCACGAGCCTGCACAGCCGCCGCGTCACGGCGATTCGCTCGGCCTCTTGCCCTCCCTTCGGGGAGACCGTGAACCCGTCGTGCTGCCACAGGACGATCCGGTACCTCGGCCGAGCCTTTGCCTGCTCGGCAACCGCGTCGTCAACCACCGGCTCAAGGAGCATCATCTCGTGAGCCTGGGCGCACCGCGCCAGCACCTTCTTCCAGTCCCCCTTCGATTCGAGCGGGCGCCACGTTCCGAATACGTCCTCCCGCCCCCCTTCCGCATACACGATCTCTCGCTGCTCCTCGCGCGCCTCCAGCATCGCCCCGACGATTGGGTGATCGGTCAGGAGCCGCCCGGCCTCGGCAATGGACTTCCCGCACGCGGCGGCCAAGGTGTCGGCGGCCTGAGGCTCGTCAATGTCTTCCGCCTCCAGCCCGAACCTCTTAACCTTCCACTTCCTCATTCCGAATGAGACCCCGTGCACGGTCGGCTTCAGCACGTCCTTGAGCGCTTTGTACAAGGGAGGGTCTGAGTCCTTGAGACCAGAGGCCGCACCCAGGTGGCCCATGAGGTCCGGCCAGACTTCGTAGCCGCTTTGGCCCAGGGTGTCCAGGACATCCTGCACTCCCCAGGCGGCAGCGTTGCAAGCGAGCTGAGCGTGCGCGAGGTCGAGTTCGACCCATCCTAGGCGCTCGGTTACGTGCTGGCGGAGCGCGGAGGGTAGCCCCGTCGCGTTCCGACGCACGGCGTGAAGCCGGGGCGTCTTCGGTGAGGTCTGGTAGATGGGTACGGGCTGGCGGAGCACGTCGTGGACGACCGCCACGACCGACCCACGGCGCCCGCCATCTCGATAGGACTCGAGGATGAAGGCCCCAGTCTCTCGCTCCTCTAGCGTGGAACGGAGGGGTGCGAAGACGGCGGTGGCGTGTCCATTGAGGTATTCCTGGAGCCGGAGCGTGAGGTCCGCCGCTCCCTCATTGGAGCGGAGCGAGGACTCCATCGCTTCCCGAACGGCGGGGGCGTCGTGGTAGAGACCGTGGACAGACCCGTTCGGCTCGACTCGGACCCACCCGTCGAGTGTGATCCTGTTGTCCGGGGGAACATCCCGGCTCTCTTCGGCCATCTCCTTGACCTCTGGCGCCACGCCCACAAACTCGACCGCGTAGGACAAGCGGCGCCGGAAGTCGTAGGGGTAGAGGGTCACGTGCACAGGAGGCCTCCCCGGGACCGCAGCGTCTAAGGCGTCAGCTAGCGCCGTGATCGAAGCCAGGGAGGGGAAGCGGCGGTTCGCCGCCAGGCGGGACTGGCCGAAGATCTCCGCCATGAGTCCGTTGGGCACCGGCACTATCTCCCCCCTTCGAGTCGGCGTACGGAGCACGTGGATGGCGAAGCGGAGGAGTCCGGTCTCAAGTTCTAGCGACGGGTAGTCCGCGAGCAGGGCCTCGACCAGCGGACGTGGTGCTAGGTCCTCGACCTCTACCCGCTGAGGCGTACGGGTCCCCCAGGAAGCGAGGGCCAAAGCATTTTTCTGGAGTGCCATGGGAAATCGGACACCTTTGGAACGAGTGTCCAACACAGGCCACCGTCAATATCGATCAATCGACAGCGCTACGCCCTGTTTCGAGAGCCTGGGAAGCGTTGTGTTGCGGAGATAGTAGAGTCCGCGCCAGTGGACTCGCGTGGACCACGGGTCCCGATCCGCGCGAGAGCGTCACGGGCCTACGCGCGCGCGTGTCGAATCCAAGCACCGGCCGGGGTGAGGTGAGCGGACGCAGAGGGACACCACGCGCTCTGACGACCTGCGCGGAGGTGCCCGAGAGTGTGAGCGCTCGATATGCACCGACCCCGGCCCGGTCCCTTGAAAGGGGTGTAGGGGGGGCGCGCCGTTGAGCCGAAGCCTCCGGGGGGGGGTGGGGGGGTGCTGGGGTGGGCGGACCGGGCGGGGCCGGTCCGCGCCAAGGGCGCGGGCTTTGCCACCGCGGCTCCGCCGCTTTGGCCCCCTGGTGATCACGGAGCAGACTCCCTGCCCCGCCTTGTACCACCAACCTCACTCCCATGTCCTCCACCTCCACCTTCGGCGTCCGCACGTGGCGCCGCACCACGGCCGACAGCTCCGCACCCCTGGCTGAGCGCGTCGCCGAGACCACGCGGCCTGACGCCATGCCCGCGGCCATCGCCTCTGCCGACTTCGTGACGATCCCACGCGAGAGCGAGTCCTCGTCGGGCTACGGGTCCGAGTACGCCGCGGCCTTCGGGGCGGCTCTCGCGGAGCAGTTCAGCTACGCCGGTGTCCGCCGTGTCAGCACGTCGGGCCGGAGCCACGTCTTCGAGCGCCAGGAAGCCCCCCAGGGCGCCGCCGTCGACCTCGGCCCGCTCTCGGGCGCTCCGTCCGTCAAGACGAGCCAGACGGGCAACCAGCGGCCTCCTGTGCCCTCCGGCGACGGGTCCGTGCTCGGACGTCCGGCTCTCGCCACCCGATAGACGCCTCCCTTCATCAGACGGGGCCCTCGCCATGTGGTGGGGGCCCCGGCGCATTCCATCCAACCATGTCAACCACCATTCCCATGAACCCCTACGCCTCCATCGAGAAGGCGCCCTTGTTCGCCCGCGACTCGATGAGGAGCCGCGGGACCTCCGTACGACTCGCCGACGCCGACGCCCCCACGGGCTGGACCGAGGTCGGCGTCGTCAGCCCGTCGTACCTGCTCGTGCCCAACGCCGAGGTCCGCCAGATGGCCGAGGATGTCGCCGACGCCAGCGGTCTTCACTGGTCCGAGGACCGGACGTTCTTCGACGGCAAGCGCTACCTCTATGGCCTCGTCGCTGATCCGGAGACGGTGTACGCCGAGGTCACTGTCGGTGACGTGCTCGGCATCGGGCTGCTGTTCGAGAACTCGTACGACGGGTCCCGCAAGCTGGGCGCCTCGCTCTACATCCACCGGCTGGTCTGCGCCAACGGGATGCTGGCGCCGTCGCTGCTGGCGCGCGTCCGGTTCCGGCACTCACGCGGGTCGGTATCGTGGCGGGGCGAGGTCGCCCAGGCCCTGGCCATGCTGGGCGCGGCGCCCGAGAAGCTGCGCCGGTTCGCGGCACTGGCGGCGCGCCTGGCCCGTCACGAGCTGGGGACGCCGGAACTGGCGACGATCCGCCAGCGGCACCTGGCGGCGTTGCCCGTGTCGCTCTGGGGACGCGTCGTCGACCGCTACTTGTCGGACGAGGACCCGACCGGATGGGGCCTCCTCAACGCGGCGACGGCGGAGCTGTGGCATTCCGACCGGCCCACGGTCTCGGACTACCGCCACAACGAGACCGCGACGTCGGGGCTGCTCAGCTACGCCCAGGTGTTGCCGGAGCCCCAGTGGTCCCCGGCGCCGTCCGCTCGTCCCGTCCACCTAGCCCTCCTGAGCGATGGACACCAAGCGGCCTGAGCGACACGGCGGCTCGTCGGTGGACTGGCGGCGTCCCCTCCGCGTGCTGCGCCTAGCGCGGCACGTGGGGGTGACGCCTTGGGAGGCGCTCTCTTGGCTCGAGGCTGTCCTCTCTGACTTCGAGGCGCAAGACATCGCGCACGGTGACGGCGCGGCTTGCGCAGCCACGAGAGGCCTTCCATGGCCACCTGACGACTAACCCACGGGCGGGGCCTCCACCGAGGCCCCGCCCTTCTTTTTTTGGTTCGCCTACGGGTAGGTTTGAGCGCGCTCATCAGTCACTCAATGCTTCGCGTCCTCACCCTCCTTCTGGTCGTGGCGACCAGCGTCGCCGCACAGCCACAGGCGCCTGCCTCCAACGTGCTGCTCGACGCCGCCACGTCGCTGCTGGAAGGCGGGCAGGTCGAGGAAGCTGGGCGGACCTACACGCGTGTCGTTGAGATCGACGCGACCAACCTGACGGCGCACGCGGGCGTGGTCTGGTCGGCGATCCTCTCAGGCGACTTCGGTGGTGCCCGCCAAGCTTTGGAAGCAGTAGCCCGCCCGTCCGTGCCAGTCAACGACCGCGTCCGCTATGGGACCATCCTCGTGCAGTCGGCGAGTGCTGCACTGGCACTTGCCGAAGGCGATACGCTCCAAGCGTTCGAGATCTACAAGGGAGGGTGGGGGTACCCGGTACCGGCTAACGTCACGCCGGAAACCATGGAGGCGTTCATGCGGGAGTGGAGGCACGAAGACGCAATCCGGGACGCTGGGCCCTACCTGTTCCAGAGAGACCTCAACGACGCCCTGCTGGTACTGGCTTCGTACGCCCCGACCGAAGATGTCCTGAGGCACCTCGCCTTCCGTTCTCGAGGAGAGCGGCTAGACCAGACGTTGCACTCTCTCAAGTCTCACCCTGAGATGGGGTCGACGGCGTACACGCTGCTCGCTCAGTCACGGACGTACGCCCAGGACTACGAAGCGGCTCGCGTCCTGCTAGAGGAGGCCACCCGCCTCTACCCCGACTCCTACGAGGTGCGTGAACGCCTGGGCGATGTGCAAGGGCAGACAGGCCGCACCCGGGAGGCGCTGGCGACCTACCGTTCCCTGCTGGAGTCCGGCGCAGACTCGACCGGGGTCTTCGTAGGTCTCTACCGGGCGCTGGCGACGCTCGGCGAGGACCAGGAGGCCCTGGCCTACCTCCAGCAGGTGCCGGACCAGACGTGGCATGGACTCCAGACGTGGCATGGACTCAGGTCTGGAGGGAGCACGATGCTGCTGTGCTACTTCGAGTGGGAGCCCGCCCCTGAACCTCCGACGGCCCGCGAGGTGGACGACTGCGCGACCCGGTCTCTCTGGTCGAACCCACGCTGGGGACCGACTCACTATTACGTCGGCCGGGCCCACGTCCTCCGACGTGACCTCGCTGAGGCTGCTCGGTCCTTCGAGCGGGCTGTCGAGTACGCCCCGGACAGTCTGGAGTACCAAGCGTACCTGGGAGCGGCACTCCTGGAGCGTGACAACGTGGAGCGTGCCCGAGATATCCTGGGGGCACTCGTCGAGCGTGCCCCGCGCTTTTGGAAGGCGCGGCTCCTGATGGGGCGGCTGCTCTCGGGGTCAGCCCCTGCCGAGGCCATCCCGCACCTCGTGGTTGCGACCGAACTGGCGCCTAGCGATCCCGAGGGGCACTACCTGCTAGGGTGGACCCTTGCCGAAGAGGGCCGCCATGAACAGGCCGTCGGCCCGTTCACGATGGTGCGAACCCTCGCGCCTGACCACCCAGACGGCCACTTCCAGCTTGGACGGATGTACGTCATCCTGGGGCGGCTGGATGAGGCCGAGGCGATCAGCCGAGACCTCCGTGACCTGGACTCTGAGGCCGCGGACGTCCTTGACGGTTGGGTCCGGCGAGGAAGAACCCTGGCGTCCCCGTCGAGCCCCCTCGGCGAGGGGTGGGAGTATGCCGCCGCATCCGAGAGCACCGAGTTCTGGGTCCGCGCGGAGCCCGTCAGCGTGTCCGGAGCCACCCGGATGACGTGGACGGCAGCGACCGCCATCGACGGCCAGGCACGAGCGTTTTGGGCGCTCTACGCCGACGACCTCGGCACGTCGAAGTCCCCCCGGCTCCACCACGTCCTGGAACGAGGCTCGTACGACTGCTCGCTCAAGCGACGGCAGGTGGCGGAGGCCATCTATTACGACGCGTCGGGAGGCGTGCTCGAGAGCGGCACGAACCAGTACCCCGAGTGGTCCTACCCCGCACCGGGCACGGTCGGTGAGGGGCTCCTCAACGCCGTCTGCGCCTCAGACTGACGGATCCGTCCGCCTCCTCGTGCCCGTGTCCCGTGCGTTCGCACTCGGAACGGCGGGCCTCCGCCATGACTGACCAACTCGCCTTGTTCGATGGCCCCGGCTCCGACAGGGGCGCCCTCGACGAGCTGTTCCGCCTTACCGGGGCGTACCGCACGAGCGGCCCGTACCTCCGCCTCCTCGACGCCATCGGCCGGTTCGTCGACTACTCCGCGTACAACGCGGCCCTCGTCCTCGTCCAGAACCCGAAGGCCTCCCGGGTTGCGACGGTCGACAAGTGGAAGAAGGAGTTCGGGCGGCGCCCAGCGGACTGGGCCCGGCCGCTCGTCATGCTCCGACCCTTCGGCCCCGTCATGTTCGTGTATGACGCGGCGGAGACCCAACCCATCGGCAGAGACTTCGACCCACTGGAGGAGTGGGGGCGATGGTCGCAGGTGCAGACGGACCTCAACGCTGCGGCGGTCCAGGCACTGTTCGAAGCACTGCGGACGAGCTCCTTCGGGGAAGGGGTTGGGGTCGTCGACGACCCCGACCTCAGTTTTCTCCAGGGCGGCAGCATCCGCGCGGTGATGGGTGGAGAGCGGTCGCGACTCCCCGCCCGCCTCACGAACGTGAGCTACCTCGTCTGTCTGAACGCCGACCACCGCGTTGAGCGACAGGTCGCCACGCTGGCGCACGAACTCGGCCACCTTTTCTGCGGCCACCTTCCCAAAGCAGAGCCCGACCTGTGGTGGACAGAGCGCCGGGCGACTACTGGGGGTCCTCTCGACCTGAAGACCCGGGAGTTTGAAGCCGAGTCCGTGGCCTACCTCGTCTGCCGACGGTTCGGGCTCAAGACCCCTTCCGAGAGGTACCTCGCAGGCTACGCGGGCGACGAGGACATCGAGCTGCCGCCGTTCAGTTTCGACGCCGTTCTCGACGCGGTCAAATACGTCGAGGCCATGGGGGAGTCTTCCTTCGAACCCAGGCGGAAACCCAAGAAGGCCCAGGCCGCGCCCTGACCACTCCTACCTTCCGCTCCCCACGCACACGCCCCTCGATGGCCAAAGACGCCCCCCTGTTCGACATGACCGTCGTCTCCGCAGAGGAGGCCGACGCTCGCCGGGAGAGCCCTCCTACGGCGGAGGCCTCGGTGTCGGACCCCGTCCCGCTGGCGGGCGCCACCGCCAGCGCCCACGGTCAAAGCGGCACGCTGACGCTGGCTCAGCTCGAGCGGCACCTCTGGGGCGCTGCCGACCTCCTCCGGGGCTCCATCGACTCCGGCGATTTCAAGCACTACATCTTCGGGCTGCTGTTCTACAAGCGCCTGTGCGACGTGTGGCGCGAGGAGTACGACGAGCGGCTGGCCGAGTACGACGACGCCGCGCTGGCGGCCGACCCCGACGAGCACCGGTTCCACATCCCCGAGGGCTGCTTCTGGAGCGACGTGCGCGCGCAGTCCGTGGACATCGGGACGGCGCTGAACACCTCGTTCCGCGCCATCGAGGACGCCAACCCCCGGTTGCAGGGCGTCTTCCAGGACGTGGACTTCGCCAACAAGCAGCGCTTCCCCGACGCCATGTTGGAGCGGCTGCTCCAGCACTTCGAGCGCTACCGGATGCGCCGCGCCGACGTGCCCTCGACCGTGCTCGGCGACGCCTACGAGTACTTGATCGCCAAGTTTGCCGACGACGCGGGCAAGAAGGGCGGCGAGTTCTACACGCCCAAGCAGGTGGTCAAGGTGATGGTCGAGATCTTGGAGCCCCAGCCCGGCCAGACCGTCTACGACCCGACGTGCGGCTCGGGCGGGATGCTCTTGGAGACCGTCCACTACATGGAGCGCCACGGCCTCAACCCGAAGTCGCTCGCGCTCTACGGCCAGGAGAAGAACCTCAACACCTGGGCCATCTGCAAGATGTCGCTGTTCCTGCACGACATCGACGACGCGTTCATCGAGCGCGGCGACACCCTCCTGGACCCCCGGCACACGACCGACGCCGACACGTTGCGCCGGTTCGACGTGGTGCTCGCCAACCCCCCGTTCAGCCTGAAAGGTTGGGGGCACGGCACCTGGAAGGCGGGCGACGCCTACGGCCGCGACGTCTACGGCTGCCCGCCGAAGTCCTACGGCGACTTGGCGTTCATCCAGCACATGATCGCCTCGCTGGCGGCGGGCGGGCGCATGGCCGTCGTGTGCCCCCACGGCGTGCTGTTCCGGGGCGGTGCCGAGGGCACCATCCGCAAGGGGATGCTGGAGGACGACCTGGTCGAGGCCGTCGTCGGGCTGGGGCCGAACCTGTTCTACGGGACTGGCATCCCGGCCGCCATCCTACTCCTCAACCGCAACAAGCCCGCCGACCGCCGGGGCCGCGTCCTGATCGTCAACGGCGACAAGGACTTCGTGCCGGGCAAGAACCAGAACGACCTGTCCGACGCCAACGTCGCCCGAATGGCGGAGGCCGTCCGCCAGTTTGAGGATGTGGACCTGTTCTGCCGCGTCGTGGGCCTGGACGAGATCCGCGACAACGACCACAACCTCAACCTGACGCGGTACGTCCAGACCGACCCGCCGCCGCCGCCCATCGACGTGGCGGCGGAGGTGGCGACGCTCCGCGACCGGATGGCGGCGCGCGACCAGGCGGAGGCGCGGATGGTCGAGTTCTTAGACGCGCTCGGCTATGCAGACTGAGATCCCGGACGGGTGGACACAGAATCCCTTTGCCGACTTTGCTACCGAGTCAAGAATCGACGGCGGCAATGGCGCCACGGCGAAGAAGCTGACCGTAAAACTGTATGGCAAGGGCGTCGTGCCGAAGGAAGAAAAAACCACCGGAAGCACCAACACTAAGTACTTCCGTCGCCGAGCGGGTCAACTGATCTACTCGAAGTTGGACTTTCTGAACGGCGCGTTCGCTCTGATTCCGGCCGAACTGGACGGGCGTGAGTCCACGGCCGATCTACCGGCCTTCGACCTGTCGCCAGGAGTCAACCCTACTTGGCTCTTGGAGTACGTCAAACGCCCATCGTTTTACGAGCGGACGGGCATCGGCGCAATCGGCTCCAGGAAGGCAAGGCGAGTGAGTCCAAAAGCGTTCGGCAAGATCAAGATCCTGACGCCGCCGCCAGCAGAGCAGGAGAAGATCGCCGCCGTCCTCGCCTCCGTGGACGACGCCATCCAGGCGACCGAGGCGGTCATCGAGCAGACCCGCCGGGTGAAGGATGGCCTCCTCCAAGACCTGCTGACCCGGGGCATCGGCCACACGCGGTTCAAGCAGACGGAGATCGGAAAGATCCCCGAGTCGTGGGACGTGCGGCCTATGGCTGATCTAGCAGACGAGAACGGCATGGTCGGGGGGCCTTTCGGTTCTGACCTGACGGCGAGCGACTATGTGCCGACGCCAGGGGTCCCCGTCATCCGCGGTGCCAACGTCTCGCCTAGCGAGTTCAACGAGCGCGAGTTCGTCTACGTCACGGAAGCGAAGGCGGAGAGTCTGAAGAGGAACACCGCGACGAGGGGCGACCTCATCATGACTCAAAGAGGAGCGTCGCTCGGGCAGGCGGCTCTCATTCCCCACGACAGCGAGTTCGATGCGTACATCGTATCGCAGACCATGATGCGGATGACTCCTAACCCGCGCGAGGTACTGGCGGGTTACCTGATCCAGTATGTCACCTCCCCGGTGGGCCAGGGGTGGCTGCAAAGCCAGCAAACGGGGAACGCTCAACCCCACCTCAACCTGACCATCTTCCGCTCCATGCCCGCCCCAGTGCCACCGCTGACCGAGCAGGAAGAGATCACCGCGCGCTGCGAGGCGATGGACGACGCAGTGGAAGCCAGCCAAGCGAGGTTGCACAGTCTCGGCACCGTGAAAGCCGGGCTTCTGCAAGACCTCCTCACCGGCGCGGTCCGCGTTTCGCCATGAGCGCGCCCAACGAGTACACGCTGGTCGAGAAGCCCATCCTGGACACCTTGACCGGCGCGTACGGCTACCGCTTCATCCCGCCCAGCGAGCACGCCAGTCTGCGGGCGCGCGAGAACGAGGTGCTGTTCCGGCCCTTGCTGGTCCAGGCGCTGGTCCGCATCAACGGCATCCCCGAGGAGACCGCGCGTGCCGTGGCCGAGGACCTGGCCCGGATCGAGAGCAACGAGCGCTGGACGGAGGTGCTGCGCGGGCAGTACTCGCGCAAGGTGCCCGGCGAGGCCACGCACCGGACCATCCGCGTGATCGACTTCGACGACGTCCAGAACAACGACTTCGCCGTCACGAACCAACTGCGCGTCCAGGGCGCCGTCGTCCGCAAGCCCGACGTGGTGGTCTACGTCAACGGCGTCCCCCTCGTGGTGATCGAGGCCAAGAGCCCGACCAACAAGGGCCAGGACATCTTCGCCACCATCGACCAGGTGCGGTCGGCCGAGCGCGAGGTGCCCCGGCTGTTCCGGAGCAACCTGTTCAACATCGCCACCAACGACGTCACGCTCCGCTACGGCGCGACCGGCTCGCCCAAGGAGTACTGGAGCCAGTGGCGCGACCCGTGGCCCCGCGCCGCGTCGGAGTTCGCCGACGAGACCGCCAAGGGCCTGTACGCGTTGCTGGAGCCGTCGAGGCTGCTCGACATCCTGGCCCACTTCGTCGTGTTCGAGACGCGCGACGGCGTCACCGTCAAGAAGGTCTGCCGCTACCAGCAGTACCGCGCCGTCGGCAAGATGGTGCAGCGCGTCACCGACGGCGAGCACCGGGCCGGGCTGGTCTGGCACACCCAGGGCTCGGGCAAGAGCCTGACGATGGTGTTCGCGGCCTTGAAGCTCAAGCTCCACCGCGGCATCCGGAGCCCGCGCCTGGGCAACCCCAACCTGCTGGTCGTCACCGACCGAATCGACCTCAACACCCAGATCACCCAGACCTTCCGGGCCGTCGGCATCCCCAACGTCGAGCACGCCGGGAGCATCCAGGCGCTCCGCCAGCTGGTCACGCCCGGCTCGGTCGGCAAGGTGGTGCTGTCCACCATCTTCAAGTTCCACTGGGACGACCCCCGGCTCCAGTCGCCCGTCGAGGCCACGCGCCGCGCCGCCTTGCGCGACCTCGCCGTGGACGGGTCCAACAACTGGATCCTGATGGTGGACGAGGCCCACCGGACTCAGGAAAAGGACCTGGGCGCCTACGTCCGCGCCGTGCTCCCCGAGGCCACGCGATTCGGCTTTACCGGCACGCCCGTCGACAAGGACGACAAGAACACCTTCCAGAACTTCGGCGCCCCCGGCGAGCGCTACCTCGACAAGTACGGCATCGACGACGCGGTCGCGGACGGGGCCACGGTCCCGATCTACTACCAGAGCCGGATGACTGAGTGGCACCTGCACGACCGAGAGATCGACGTGCTGTTCGACCAGTGGTTCTCCGGCGAGACGCCCGAGCGCATCGACGAGCTCAAGCGCCGCGGCGTCACCAAGGGCGACCTCGCGCGCTTCCAGCCGCGCATCGACCTGATCGCCGTCGACATCTGGGCGCACTACCGCGCCCACGTGATGCCGGACGGGTTCAAGGCCCAGATCTGCGCCATCGACCGCCGCGCCTGCGTGGCCTACAAAAAGGCGCTCGACCGGGTGATCGCCCGGACGCTCCAAAAGACCGAGGGCCTCGACGCCGACCAAGCCCGCCAGCGCGCGGGCGAGATGTCGGTCTGCGTCTACAGCCCCGGCCAGCACGACGGTGAGCAGTACCCCGACTTGGTGACCTACCAAGTCCCGCCCGAGGACGTGACGCCCAAGGTCGTCCCCCGCTTCCAGGACCCGGACGACCCGCTGCGCTTCGTGATCGTGTGCAACAAGCTCCTGACGGGCTTCGACGCGCCCATCGAGCAGGCGATGTACCTCGACAACCCGCTCACCGACCACAACCTGCTGCAGGCCATCGCGCGGACGAACCGCGTCTACGGCGCGCACAAAGACCACGGCCTGATCGTGGACTACATCGGCGTCTCCCAGAAGCTGGACGACGCGCTGGCGGCCTACCGCCGCGAGGACGTGGCGGGCGCCATGCTCGACCTCGACGCGCTGCACGACCAGCTGCGCGTGGCGCACCGCGCCGTGCTGCGCTTGATGGACGCCATCCCCCGCACCGCCGACGTCAAGCGCGACGTGCTGGCGGTCATCGACCACCTGGGGACGGAGGACGCGTGGTTCGTCTTCCGCGCCGCCGCCGACGCGTTCGTCAAGGCCTACGCCGCGCTCGCCCCCGACCCCCGCGTCCTGCCCTACCGCGCCGACCTCCAGTTCGTCGGGGCCGTGATGCCCTACGGCAAGCTCCACTTCGAGCACGTCGAGGAGACCGACTGGAAGGCGTACAGCGAGAAGGTGCGCGCGATGCTGGACGAGCACCTGGACGTGACCGGCCTCCGGATGGTCTGCAAGCTGCGCAGCCTGACCGACCCCAGCTTCTGGGACGACTTCGGCGGCGGCGTGGACCTCAAGACGGCGGCCGTCCGCAAGCTGGCGGAGCTCAAGAAGGAGACCTCGGAGCGGGCGGCCCAGAATCCGGCGCGCTACGAGAAGTTCAGCGACCGCGTCAAGGAGCTGATCGAGCAGTTCAACGCGGGGCTCTTGGACGACCAGGACGCGCTCGACGCCACCAAGGAGATCGCCGACGGCGTCCTGACCGAGGACGGCGCCCACCGCGGCTCCGGCCTCCACCCGTCGGCCTTCGACGTCCACGCCATCCTGGAGACGTTCCGGCCTGCGCCGGACCCGCAGAGCCAGACCGCAGAACCGGCCTCGCCGACCCACACCGCCAGCGGAGGAGAGGGCGGCGGGCTCTCCGCTCTGGAGCAGGCCGCGCTCGCCATCGACGCGCTGTACGTCTCCGACGAGACGGCGCCGCCGCACTGGCAGGACAAGGCGCAGCTCAAGAAGGGGCTGCGGGGCCAGGTCCGGCGCTTGGTTAAAGACCTCGGCCTGGAGGGCTGGGCGGGGCAGGTCCCCCAGGCCGTCGAGCGCTACGCCGTCCTGCACCACCGGAAGCCATGAGGCCGGTGCTCAAGGTCGGCCGTACCGACATCCCCTACGACGTTCGTTTTTCGTCCCAGGCGGCGCGCAAGCGCATCGTGGTCACGCCGGGGCGGGTGGAGGTCGTCGCGCCCGTAGGCACGCCGCTGGAGGGCTTGGGCGGCCTTCTGGATTACCTGCATCAGAAGCGGCAGTGGGTGTTCGACGCCGTCCGCGAGATCGACGAGAAGCATCGACGGCTGCTCACCCAACGCTACGACTCGGGCGCCAAGCTCCAGTACAGAGGCCGGTGGCTGATGCTGGACATCCAGAGTGCCGACGTGGAGACCGTCGAGGTCGCCTGCCGGAGCAAGTTCCACGTCACGGTCCCGGCGTCGCTGGACGGTGTCGCCCGGCTCGCCGCTATCCGGTCGGCGCTGCACGACTGGCTCCGCACCCGCGCGCTCCGCGACGTCCGCCAGTTCGGGAGGCGCCACCAGTCGGCCCTGAGCGTTGAGGCGCAGGGCTTCCGTCTGTCGGACTCCAAGACCCGCTGGGGCTCGCTGGGCCGCGACGGGGTGGTCCGGGTCCACTGGCGGTTGGTGCAGGCCCCGATGGCAGCCCTGGAGTACGTCGTCGCCCACGAGGTGGCGCACCTGATCCACCGCACGCACGGTCCCGAGTTCTGGGCGGCGCTGGCACAGTCGCTGCCGGACTGGCCCGACCGCAAGGCGATGCTGGAGGCGTGGGAGCAAGACCACCGCGCTGTGTAGAAGGTCGGTCTGTAGGCCTTCCAAATGATGGCCCTATAGCTGGTGCGGCGCGCCGGAGGAGCGCCTAGTAGCGACCCGCAGCCTCTCACGGGAAGAACCTCGGTCGGCGGGCTGTCCAACGCCAGCTCCTTAGCTTGGGCGTCTGTACATCCGAACGTCTATGGCCAACGTTCCCCTTGATCGAACGGGGCAGTTCGTCCGCGAGCTTTTCCACATCCTTCTGTCCCATCCCGAAGGCGTCCCAGCCAAAGAAGCGCTCGCGCGTGTGGCCGCCAGCTTTGATCTCACCGACTACGAGAGCGGCGAGTATGAATCTGGAGGGCGCCGGTTCGAGAAGATCCTCCGGTTCGCTACCGTTGATTGCGTCAAGGCGGGCTGGATGCGCAAGAGTAAGGGGGTGTGGACGGTGACGGACGAGGGAGCTGAGGCCTTCGAGGCATTTGCCGACTCTGGCTCGTTCTACCGGGAGGCCCTCCGCCTGTATCGCCAGTGGAAAAAGTCCCGGGACGCAGAGGCGGAGGACTCAGACGAGACCGACGACATCGACGACGACGTACGTAGTGTGAGCGTAACGTTCGAGACGGCGGAGGAGGCCGCGTGGGAGGAGATCAGCGGGCATCTCAGAACCATGAATCCGTACGACTTCCAAGAGTTGGTCGCAGACCTCCTCCGGGCCATGGGCTTCTTTCCAGCGTGGGTGGCGCCGCCAGGAAAGGATGGGGGCATCGACGTCATTGCCTACCCAGACCCGCTCGGGACATCGCTCCCACGCCTGAAGGTTCAAGTCAAGCGACAGCAAGCCGCTGTAAATGTGGATGGCCTCCGATCGTTCATGGCGGTTCTCGGCGATAGCGATGTAGGTCTCTTCGTCAGCCTCGGTGGGTTCACTCGTGACGCGGACCTCGAAGCCCGAACGCAGGAGAAGCGTCGGGTCACGCTCGCCGATGCCCAGAAGCTGTTCGACCTCTGGGCGGAGCACTACGACCGACTCTCCGATGAGGCCAGACGGCGGCTTCCCATCCGCCCCATCTACTTCCTCGCCCCCGAGGGCTAGTCCGCGGGGGCGAGGCCCCGGGCAGTCCTGCCGCCAGAGACTCTGTTGGCTGCGACCTCCGCGGGCGCTAGCGTCCAGACGAGACCACTATGCGAGACGAGACGCCTTTGATGACGAAGCAAGATCTGAGAGAGTCAGCGGAGGCGGCGGGCCTGTGGGTGACCGTCATGGCGATTCCCTACGGATGGATCATATCGGCCCCTTCGCTCTTCCTCCTCCAGTACGTCCTAATGGGTCAGTCGAGCCCACTCCACGGCGACCTCACGACGTGGATGCTCGTTGGGGCTACCGCGCTCTTTCATTTCGTAGCCGCCCTCGCCTTCAACCTGTTCTGGACGGCATGGCCCCGTCGCCTTCGTTGCCGACACGGTGTCCGCGCTGGCGGACAGGTTCGGACGGCCTGCGCCCAGTGCGACGCTGCGGTAGAAGCCGAGCGTCGGCAGAAGCAGGAGCGCGCCGCAATCGAGCGAGGTCTCGAAGACGAGAGACGCAAGGCAAAGCTCCGGGAGGCGGCGTCAAGGCGCCGCCGAGAGCGCAAGGAGTACGGTGAGCGCAAGAATGCAGGGGAGACTTACCACGTGAGGCAACCCCTCGCCTCACAAAACGACCCACCTCGGCGAGAGGCCGCCGAAGTCCCTAAGTCAGTCAAGCAGCCGATTCTCTCCGTGAGAGTATGGGGGGAGCCGAATACTTCCGCTGAGGAACTGCCGGTGCCCACCCCCAAGCCCCGTGGCACCGTCCCATCAAGCGATAAAGAGGAGAGACAGCACCGCAGCGGGGACGGCGCTCCCGAGGTAGCAGATGAGAGCACCGCGGCTCCGAAGAAGCTTCCCACGTCTAGGATCTTGTTTGGGAGACTCCGGAAGCAGAGCGTGAGCGCGTCGGTTGACCCTGCCCCGGCGGCGTCCCAGCGCCCCCGGTTGCCAGATGAGGTAGGAGGCCACCCTTTTGCCCCAGACCACGCGATTCCGGCAACATCACTCCCTGACGCGCCAGTGCTGGGGGTGGCCCGTACGCTTGGTCAGACCAAACCCAAGCGGACACCTTCCCCGGTGTTTCCAGCCCCAGGCATTCGGTCTAAGGCGTCTGAGAAGGTCCCACCACCATCCCGAACGGCTCAGACCTTACCCGCTCGCCGCGGCCAGGGACGAGGGCTGGCGCCAATCGCTCGGAGGACCGTAGAGCTGCACGCTATGGAATCTGCACGTCGGCACTACAGGAGTCTTGGGTTCGGAGTCCAGGACACGTCCTCGACTCATCCTTACGACTTCCTGTGCACGAGACCGGGCCGAGTGCTCCACGTCGAGGTCAAGGGGACGACGGGGGCTGCGGACAGCGTGCTCATCACAGAGGGCGAGCGGCGCCACGCCATCGAAGCCTTCCCTGACGTCGCGCTGTACGTGCTGCATTCAATCGAACTGGCGGATAGAAACAGCAAGCGCCCTACGGCGAGCGGCGGCGTTGTCCGACGCCTAGACCCGTGGGACATTCGGGACTGCCGAATTGAGACCGTCACAGCCCGATGCTACCTACCCACCGAAACCCGTGGCGAGCAACTCAAGCTGCCGCTCACCAGCACGTAGGCTTGGTTGGTGCGGTATACTCGCGCCTCGTTCCTTGGCGTCCGACGTTTCGCGCAGCCTGTTGACTGCAGTGTTGACGTTCTCTCGGAAATAGTCCTCGGCAGGCGATACTGCTCGCTCCTAGCAGGTCTGCAAAACCTGCTACACCAGTTCAAATCTGGTCGGCACCTCTCGCGCCCCGCTGGCTCCCGCCGGTGGGGCGCGCCCGCGTCCAGGCCGCGCTAGCCGTCCTCGGTGCGCCGGCGGTCGGGCTCCTTGGCGACGCCCTTAAACGGCTCGCCGTCGGCCTTCTGGTCCATGAACTCGCCCGACTCGGCGTCGCGCTTGGTCCAGTCCTGGTTGCCGTTCTCGACCTGGGTGCGGTCCGTGACCGAGCCCGTGCGGTAGCCGTCGCCGGTGTTCGTCGCCATGAGAGCAGAGGAAAAGGGACGCTGCCCACGCGACGTGCGCCGGTGGGTTCCGCGCCCTGCCCGCCTCGGTGGCTCCGCGGGCAGGCCAGCCGGCTCCGCACGCGGGGCTCCGCACGCGGACCGAGGCGGAGGGAGCCGGGCCGTCCGCGCCTGGCCGTCCGTGCCTGGCGCTCGCCCGCTCACCGGCGCGGTCCGGGTGCGGACGCCCTGGCGGAGACGGCGTTCGCCGCACCGCGGCCGCGACGGCTCCCAGCGGCGGGCGCCGCGCTGCCCGGCGTATCCTCCGCGCCGCCCTTGCCCCCAGGTCGATGCTCACCGCCGCCGCCGTCCGCGCCTACCACGCCCGCCTGGGCGAGCTGGGCACCCACCCCGACGCGGCGCACGAGGGCGCCGTGCGCGGCGCGTTCGCGGCCCTGCTCCAGGCCGCCGCCGGCTCGGCGTGGACCCTGATCGAGGAGCACACCACGACCGGCAGCGCCGGCAAGACCATCCGCTACGACGGGCTGCTGCGCGACGGCTTCGGCGTGACGCTGGGGCACTGGGAGGCCAAGGACACCGGCGACGACCTGGAGCGCGAGGTGCAGGCCAAGATCGCGCGCGGCTACAGCCTGCAAAACATCCTGTTCCAGGCGCCCGGCCGCGCCCTGCTGTACCAGGACGGCGCCCTCCGCCTCGACGCCGACCTGACCGAGGCGGGCCCGCTCGGCGACGTGCTCGGCGCCTTCTTCGGCTACCGCAAGCCCCAGTACGAGCGCTTCCACCAGGCCGTCGCCGAGTTCAAGGAGCGCATCCCGTCGCTCGCCGCCGGCCTGCTCGCCAAGATCGAGGCCGCCCGCCGCGACGACCCCGCCTACCGGACCCGCTTCGAGGCCTTCGTCGAGACGGTTAAGGAAAGCGTCAACCCGACCATCGCCGTCGAGGCCGTCGAGGAGATGCTGGTGCAGCACTTGCTCACCGAACGGCTCATCCGCAGCATCTTCCGCAACCCGGACTTTGCCCAGAAAAACGCCATCGCCCAGGAGATCGAGGCCGTCGTCCGGGCGCTGACCCAGGGGCACTTTTCGCGCACCGAGTTCCTGGGCCAGCTCGACCGCTTCTACACGGCCATCGAGGAGGCGGCCGACGGGATCCGCGACTTCGGCGAAAAGCAGGCCCTGCTGAACACCGTCTACGAGCAGTTTTTCCAGGGCTTCTCCGACCGCGTCGCCGACACGCACGGCATCGTCTACACGCCCCAGCCGCTCGTGGACTGGATGGTGCGGTCCGTGGACGTGCTGCTGGAGCGCCACTTTGGGCAGTCGCTGGCCGCGCCGGGCGTGCACGTGCTGGACCCGTTCGTGGGCACGGGCAACTTCCTGGTGCGGGTGATGGGCCAGATCCCGGCGCCCGCGCTGGCGGCCAAGTACGGCGCCGGCGCGGCGCGCGGCGAGCTGCACGCCAACGAGGTGATGCTGCTGCCGTACTACGTGGCGAGCCTGAACCTGGAGCACGCCTACCTGGAGAAGACGGGCAGCTACCGGCCGTTCGAGGGCATCGTGCTGGTGGACACCTTCGAGATGGTCGAGGGCAAGACGCTGGGGATGTTCTCGGCCGAGAACTCGGAGCGGGCGCAGCGCCAGCGCGAGGCGCCGATCACGGTCGTGATTGGCAACCCGCCGTACAATGCGCACCAGGTCAACGCCAACGACGCCAACCAGAACCGGAAGTATCCAATCGTGGACGGGCGCGTGAGCGAGACGTACGCGGCGGCCTCGGCGGCGCAGAACAAGAACGCGCTCTCGGACCCGTACGTGAAAGCGTTTCGCTGGGCTTCAGATCGCATCGGCAAGAAGGGCGTGGTCGCGCTCGTGACGAACAACTCGTTCGTGGACGACCTGTCGTTCGATGGGATGCGAAAGCACCTCGCCCAAGACTTCTCGACACTCTACGTCCTCGACCTGAAGGGCAACATCCGTAAAGACTCGATGCGCGATGGGATCCCACTCGGGGAGAAGCACACCGTTTTCGGGCTCTCGGCGATGGTCGGCATCAGCGTGACGCTGCTCGTTCGTGACCCCGAGCACTCGGGCGATACGGAGATCTTCTACCACGCCGCCGACTGGCGGGCGACGCGGACCGAGAAGTTTGACCTGCTGGAGGCGACCGTAGACGCATCCGGTGTTGAGTGGCGCTTACTTGAGCCTAATAGCCGCCACGTCTGGCTGACCGACGACCTCGCGGACGACTGGGACGACTTGATGCCGCTGGCTAGCAAGGGGGAAAAGTCGAGTAGCACCGAGAACGAGTCCACTATCGCGGATCAGTACGGCCGCGGTGTCGCCACGAGCCGTGATGTCTGGGTTTACGACTTCGCCCACGAGCGCTTAGCCGAGCGGGTTGACCGCTTCATCGACACGTACAACGCAGCCATCGGCAAGTGGCGTCGCAAGGGCGGGGTGACGAAGCGCTTTGCCGATGTGGTCACCCATGACGATGCGCGCATCAAGTGGAGCCGCGACTTGAAACAGGATGCGGAGCGTGAGCGCGAAGCCGACTTTGATGAGGATGCCATCCATCTGGCGATGTACCGCCCCTTCATTCAGAAATGGCTCTACTTCGACCCCATCCTTAACGAGGAAGTCTACCGGATGCCGGAGTACTTCCCGACGCCAGGCGCAGAGAATCTCTTGATCTCCGTCACGGACAAGGGCTCCGAGAAGCCGTTCATGGCGCTGATGACCGACCGGATCGCAGACCTCCACATCGTCGGCGCCGGAGCCAGCGCGCAGTGCGTCCCCCTCCACGTCTACCGCCGCCTCGGTGAGTCCGCCGGGGTGACCGAGGGCGAGACCGAGGTGGACCTCGACGGCGCCCGCTACGCCCGCCGCGACAACCTCACCGACTGGGCGCTCGGCCAGTACCGCGCGCACTACCGCGACCCCGCCATCACCAAGGCCGACGTGTTCCACTACGTCTACGCCGTGCTCCACCACCCCGCCTACCGCGCCCGCTACGCCGCCGACCTCAAGCGCTCGCTCCCGCGCGTCCCCTTCGCGCCCACGTTCCACGACCTCGCCCAGGCCGGCCGAGACCTGGCCGCGCTCCACGTCGGCTACGAGACCGCGCCCGAGTACCCGCTCGCGCTGGAGCACGCCGAGGGCACGCCGCTGAGCTACCGCATCGACAAGATGAAGCTGGACGAGGGCGCCGGCACGCTGCGCCTCAACGCCAGCCTGACGCTGGCCGGCATCCCCGAGGCCGCCCACCGCTACCGGCTGGGCAACCGCTCGGCGCTGGCCTGGCTCGTCGACCAGATCCGCGTCAAGACTGACACGCGCTCCGGCATCGTGCACGACCCGAACACCGCCTTCGCCGACGGCGAGATCGCGGCGCTCGTCCGGCGCGCCACCACGGTCTCCGTCGAGACCGTCGGCATCGTCGAGGGCCTGCCCGGGCTCGGCCTGCCCGGGTAGCGCCCGGCCGCCCCAACGCAAACGCCGGACCCCGGGAGCGTCCCAGGGTCCGGCGTCGGGTTCGGTGCTGGGCACCGCGAACCGGTCGGGCCTAGAAAAAGAACATGCCAAAGGCGACCAGGATGCCCGCCGTCGCCGCGAGCGAGCCGTAGTACACGAAGTCCTGGCTGGAGCTGGCGTCGTCGGGAAGCTCCTGGAAGTCGTCGCCGGCCAGGGCGTCGGCGGCGTCGGACGCGGGGGCCATCCACTCGGACAGGTCGGGCGTCAGGGCGGGCGCCGGCTGGGCGGCCGGGGCCTGCTCGGCGGCGTGCGCCTCGATCTGCGCCCGGTCGAGCGCCTCGGGCGCGTCCTGGAGGGACTGGGCGGACGGTGCGGCCGCGATCAGGAAGGCCGCGAGAAACAGGGAGATTCGCATCGGGAGCAGAGAATGTGTCGGGTGGCAGGGCCCCGACGAGGAACAAACCGACCAGGTGGCCGCGGCTCTCGCGGCTCGGTCCGTAGCGGCTGAGGTATCGCGCCGGCCACCGGAGGATCAAGCGAAAGCGCTCGGCGGCGGCGCATTCGCGGTCCGCCGGCCGGATCTGGAACCCGGCGGTTCCCTCAGCGCGAGATGTCGGTCCCGCCGCGGCCGGCCTGGGCCGGTCCGGCCTGGGCCGCGCGGGCGCCGAGGCGGAGGCAGCCGGCGTCGCCAGGCAAGGACCTCGCGCCGGATCGCAGGCGTAGGCAGCGTCCACGGAGCCTCCCCCTTGTATGCGTCCCTTCGCCCTCTTGGCCGCGATGGCGGTCGTTGCCGGCTGCACGTCCGTCGACCGCCTCAGCGCGCCTGCCGCGCCCGCCTCCACCGAGCCCGCCTTCGAGCCCTTGCGCGCCGACGAGATGGTGCGGGTCGTGCCCGAGACGTTCTCGGTCCCCGTCGTCTACGACTCGCTCGCCAACGGCCTCAAGGTGGTGCTCTCCGAGGACCACACCGCGCCGACGGCCACGATCGCGGTCTACTACAACGTCGGCTTCCGCATCGAGCCGCGCGACCGGACCGGCTTCGCGCATCTGTTCGAGCACATGATGTTCCAAGGCTCCGAGAACCTGGGCAAGAACGAGTTTATCGGGCTCGTGCAGCGCAACGGCGGCGTGCTCAACGGCTCGACCCGGTTCGACTTTACCAACTACTTCGCGATCGTGCCCTCGAACGCCGTCGAGACCATGCTGTGGGCCGAGGCCGACCGGATGCGCGGGCTCGACATTACCCAGGACAACCTGACCAACCAGCAAGGCGTGGTGTCCAACGAGGTGCGCGTCAACGTGATCAACCAGCCCTACGGCGGCTTCCCCTGGCTGGACCTGCCCCAGGCGGCCAACGAGAACTGGTACAACGCGCACAACTTCTACGGCGAGCTGAGCGACCTGGAGGCCGCGACCCTGGACGACGTCCAGAGCTTTTTCGACACCTTCTACGCGCCCAACAACGCCGTCGTGGTGGTCACCGGCGACATCGACCCGGGCCAGACGCGGGCCTGGATCGAGCAGTACTTCGGCGGCATCGCGCGCGCCGACGTGCCGCCCATCCCCGACCTGTCGGAGCCGCGCCAGACGGAGGAGAAGCGCTCGTCCAAGACCGACCCGCTCGCCACGCGGCCGGCCGTCGCCTGGGCCTACCACATGCCGCCGCGCAACTCGGACGCCTACTTCGCGATGGGCCTGATCCAGCAGATCCTGCTCGAAGGCGACGACAGCCGCCTGCACCAGGCGCTCGTGACCGAGACCGGCATCACCTCGACCGTCTCGGGCGGCATCAACTGGCCGCTCGGCAACATGTTCAACTACAACGGCCCGATGCTGTGGTCGGCCTGGCTGATCCACGACGACGAGACCGAGCCCGACTCCGTGCTGGCGATCCTGGACCGCGAGGTGGAGCGGCTGCAGCGCGAGGGCGTCGAGCCCGACGTGCTCGACCGCGCTAAGGTCAAGCTGCGCAGCGGCCTGTACGACACCATCGGCGGCGGCGTGGGCCTGCCCGACCTGCTCGCCACGTTCGCGCTCTTCGACGACGACCCGGCGCGCATCAACACGCTCGTGGACCGCTTCGAGCGCGTCACGCCCGGGCTCATCCGCCGGACGGCGCGCGAGGTGCTGCGCCCCGAGAACCGCACCGTGATCACCCTCGAGGCCGGCGCCGACGGCTCCTGACCGCTCGCGCCCGACCCCTGCCCGGACGCCCTGACCCCGACCGACCCATGCTCCGCCTGCTCTCCGTCCTCCTGCTGCTCGCCGCAGCCCCGCCCGCCTCGGCGCAGTTCCCGTCCACCCCGCCCGCACCGTCGGAGCCGCGCCCGTTCGACATCCCCGAGGGCCGCACGTTCGCGCTCGACAACGGCATCGACGTGACGCTGGTGCCCTACGGCGAGCTGCCCAAGGCCAACGTCTACGCCGTCGTCCGGACGGGGAACGTGGACGAGGGCCCCGGCCAGACCTCGCTCGCCGACCTCGCCATCGGGATGCTCACCGAGGGCACCACCACGCGCAGCGCCGAAGCCATCGCGCGCCAAGCCGCCGACATGGGCGGGTCGGTGAGCGCCGGCGCCGGCCTCGACCAGACGTTCGTGACCGGGCGCGTGCTGAGCGAGTTCACGCCCGACCTGGTGCGGCTTGTGGGCGACGTGCTGCAAAACCCCGCCTTCGCGCAGGACGCCTTTGCACGCATCCAGCGCGACGCCGTGCGCAGCGCCGCGGTCGGGCGGAGCCAACCCGGCACCGTCGCGCGCGCGGCGTTCAACCGGGCGCTCTACGGGCAGCACCCTTACGCCGCGGTGATCCTGCCCGACCCGGCCCAAATCGAGTCCGCGACGGTCGCCGACGCCGAGTCGTTCTACCGCTCGAACGTGGTCCCGGAGCGGACCCGGATCTACGTTGTCGGCCGGTTTGACGAGGCGGCCGTCGAGGCGGCCGTCCGCACGGCGTTCGGGGACTGGCAGACGGACCTGGGGGCACCGATGCGGCCGGCGCCGCCCCAAGCCGTGGGCGGCGCGCGGGTGCTGCTGGTCGACCAGCCCGGCGCGGCGCAGTCGAACGTGGTCGTGGGCCTGCCGACCGTCGACCCGTCGAACCCGGACTATGTGGCGCTCCAGGTCACGAACGCGCTGCTGGGCGGCTCCTTCGGGTCGCGCATCACGCGCAACATCCGCGAGGACAAGGGCTACACCTACAGCCCGGGCTCGGGCGTGTCGTCGCGCTTCCGGACGGCCTACTGGGCCGAGAACGCCGCCGTCGTCACCGAGTCGACCGGGCCGGCCATCCGCGAGATCCTCTACGAGATCGACAGCCTGGCCACAAACGTGCCCGACGCGGACGAGCTGCGCGGCATCCAGAACTACCTCGCGGGCACGTTCGTGCTCCAAAACTCGTCGGCCGGCGGCATCGCCAGCTTCCTGTCGTTTCTGGACTTGCACGGGCTGGGCCGCGACTACCTCGAGGAGTACGCCCAGCGCGTCTACGCCGTGACGCCGGACGACGTGAGCCGCGTCACGCGCGAGTACATCCGCGGCGACGACCTGACGATCGTGGTCGTGGGCGACCGGTCGCTGGTCGAGGAGCAGCTGGCGCCGTTCGGCGACGTGACCGTCGAGACGATGGACTGACCCGGCCTCCCCCGCCTCGGTCGCGCCACCGCCTCGGTCGCGCCACCGCCTCGGTCGCGCCACCGAGGCGGGCGGAGCCGGGGCGGGCGGAGCCGGGGCGGGAGCAGGCAACGCACCGGGGCTCCGGTCTCCGCCGCGCCGCTGGCGAGAGGAGTTCGCCGTCCGCGTGCTCGCTGTGGACGAGCACACCGCGGCGTGCGCCACGGCGACGGATGGCCTTGTGGGCGCTCCGCTACCGGCGCGAGGCGTCGGCAGGCGCCGGCTGGGCGATGGCGTGAAGCGCGAGGTACCCGACGGTCAGCATGCCGCCGAACACGACCGTCATCACGACCGTCGTGGAATCGCCGAGCGGGTCGAGCACGCGAGCGGCGATGTCACCCAGCAGCGCACCCGGCGCGGCGACGACGTCCCACGAGTTCCAGCGCAGCTCGCGGCCGAGGTAGATGCCGAAGCCGCTCAGAAACAGCGACCCCACGGCGAGGCCCCAGGCCGCCCGCGTGCCCAGCCGGCCCGCGACGACGCTCTGGACGTCGGCCAACGAAACGTAGGCGGCCAGCAGGCCCGTCCCGCCGGCCGACAGCAGCAGGGCCAGGTCGTACCAGAACGGCACCGGCGGGCGGACGCCGAGGTGGACCAGGTCGGTCAGGATGTACGGCGCGTTCGGCAGAAACAGCAGCCAGACCGCGCCGACCGCCAGCAGCCAACCCGGCCCCGCCCGCCGCGCGTCCAGACGGACGAGTGCCGTCGAGGCGACGAGCGGAACCGCGGCCAGCACCAGGTTCCACGCCAGAAACAGGCCGAACGGCGAGCCGCTGACGCCGATGCGGACCGCGACGAGTGCGGCGACCCATCCGCCCAGAACGGCGGCCAGGCGGAGGCGGTGGCTAGAGGAGAGAATCATCAAGAGCTTTGAGATGTAAAGCCTACAACGACGTCTGGCTCGTGGTGTTGCACCACACGCTCGCGTTCGGCCACAAATCTCGACCGCAACCCCCGGGCGCCACAGCCGCCGGTCGGTCCGCCTCGGTCGGCCCGCCTCGGTCGGCCCGCCTCGGTCGGCCCGCCTCGGTCGGCCCGCCTCGGTCGGCCCGCTTCGGTCGGCCCGCCTCGGTCGGCCCGCCTCGGTCGCGCCACCGAGGTGGGCAGACACACGTGCGGCCCGAAGCGTCACGCCTCGGGCCGCTCTCGGCTCGGTCTGCGAGAGGTCTCGGCAGCCTAGCCGTCGTCGCGGTCGTTGACGCGCGCCGGCGGCGACGTCGCCTCGACGGCCGTCAGGTCCTCCAGGATCTTGTAGTACCGCTCGGCACCATCGGCGACGAGGTAGCTGTCGCCTGCGCTGCACGTCACGACGTCGTCGCCGACGTGCACCTCGACCTTGCCTTCGATCACATAGCCGACGGTCTCGTACGGCCGCGTGTGCGGGTCGCCCTCGGTGCCGGCGGGCTCCTGCCAGCGGCGCATGGCCACAGCGGTGCCGGAGACGAGGTAGGTCTGGCCCATCTCGCCGGTCGGCGAGGACGAGGAGTCGATTTTCTTGATGGTGTGGTCAGCCATGGGAGGGGAAGAAAGGGCCCGTTGAATCCGGGCGCGGCGCACGGGGTTTCTCGGGTGTGCCCGGCTCCCTCCTCTGCGACGTCGTCATCGTTGGCCTCGGGCCGGTGGGCGCGGCACTGGCCGCGGCGCTGGGGCAGCGCGGCGTGCGCGTAGCGGTCCTGGAGCGGGACACGGCACCGCACGCGCGCCCTCGGGCGGCGCACCTCGACGGGACGACGCTCCAGACTCTGGCCGGCGTGGGCGCGCCGGTGGCCCACCTCGGGCGTCCGCTCGACGGCTTCGACCTGGTCGACCGGCGCAAGCGCTTGCTGCTGCGCGGCCGCCCGGCCCAGCCGCCGCCGCCCGGCTACCCGGCGGGCGTGCTGATCCACCAGCCGGCCGTCGAGCGCGTGCTCCGCGCCCGGCTGGCCGAGGTGCCCGGCGTGGTGCTCCGCCTGGGTCACGCGGTCGGCCGAATTCGCGAGCACGACGGCGGCGTCACGGTCGACAGCGTCGGGCCGCAAGGGCCCGCGTCGATCCGCGCCGCGCTCGCGGTCGGGTGTGACGGCGCCGGCAGCACCGTCCGCCAGGCGCTGGGCGTCAGGCTGGTCGGCGGAGGCTTCGAGCAGGCCTGGCTGGTCGTGGACGTGACGCTGGACCGCGCCGCCGACCTGCCCGACCGCCTGCTCCAGATCGCGGACCCAGCCCGGCCCTCGACCTTCGTCCCATTTCCTGGCGAGCGCCGACGCTGGGAGTTCCGCCTGCGCCCCGACGACGACGCTCAGGCCATCCGCCAGCCTGCTGCGGTTCGCGCCTTGCTCTCGGCCCACGTCGACCCCGAGGCGGTCACGGTCGAGCGCGCGGCAGTCTACACGTTCCACGACTTGGTCGCCGAGCGCTGGCGCTGCGGCCGCGTGCTGCTCGCGGGCGACGCGGCGCACCAGATGCCGCCGTTCCTGGGCCAGGGCCTGGGCGCCGGGTTGCGCGACGTCGCCGCGCTGGCGCCGCTGCTGGCCGAGGTGGCGGGCGGGGCGCCGCTCGGCCGTCTCGACGCCTACGAGCGCCAGCGGCGGCCCCACGTCGAGGCGACAGTGCGGCAGGCGGTTCGGCTGGGGCGCCTGATCACGCTTCCCGAGCCCTGGGCGAGCGTGCGCGACCGGGTGCTGCGCCTGGGGCTCCGCACGCCCGGCGTGCGCCGCCGCCTGCTCCAGGTGCGGGGCTAGCTGCGCTCGGGGTGCCTCCAGCGCGCCCCCGAGGCGGCCCGGGCGGCGCCCTCGCTGCGGCGCCCTAGACCCCGGCCTTGCCGAACGCGGCGGCGACGATGTCTTGGGCCTCGGCCTGGAGCTGGGCCAGGTGGGCGTCGCCGCGAAAGCTCTCGGCGTAGATCTTGTACACGTCCTCGGTGCCCGACGGGCGCGCGGCGAACCAGCCCGCCTCGGTCTCCACCTTCAAGCCGCCGATGGCTGCGTCGTTGCCGGGCGCGCGCGTCAGCGTAGCCGTAACCGGGTCGCCTGCCAGCTCGCTGGCGTCCACGTCGTCCGGGGACAGGGACGTGAGCACGGCTTTTTGGGCGCGCGTCGCGGGCGCGTCGATGCGGGCGTAGACGGGGCTGCCGAAGCGCGCCTCCAGGCCCGCGTAGCGCTCGCCCGGGTCCTGGCCCGTGACGGCCGTGATCTCGGCCGCGAGCAGCGCCAGCAGAATGCCGTCTTTGTCGGTGGTCCAGGTGCCACCGTCGCGCCGCAGGAACGAGGCGCCCGCGCTTTCCTCGCCGCCGAACGCCATCGTGCCCGAGAGCAGGCCCTCGACAAACCACTTGAACCCGACGGGCACCTCGGCGAGTGGGCGGCCCAGGTCACGCGCCACGCGGTCGATCATGGACGACGAGACCAGCGTCTTGCCGATGGCCGCGTCGCCAGGCCAGCCGGGGCGGTTCGCGACGAGGTAGTCCACCGCGACCGCCAGAAAGTGGTTCGGGTTCATCAGCCCCGCGCTGGGCGTGACGATGCCGTGGCGGTCGGCGTCGGGGTCGCAGCCGACCGCCACGTCGAAGCGGTCCTTGAGCTCGACCAAGCCCGCCATGGCGTAGGGCGACGAGCAGTCCATCCGGATCTGCCCGTCGCGGTCCAGGCGCATAAAGCCGAACGACGCCTCGACGACCTCGTTGACGACGTCCAGGTCCAGCCCCCAGCGCTCGGCGATGCGGGGCCAGTACGCGATGCTGGCGCCCCCCAGCGGGTCCACCCCGATCCGGACGCCCGCCTCGCGGACGGCGTCGAGGTCGAGCACGGCGCCCAGGTCCTCGACGTAGGGCCCGACCAGGTCTCGGGCGTGCGTCGAGTCGGCCGCCAGGGCGTTCGCGAGCGACGTCCGGCGGACGCCGCTGAGCCCGGCCTCCAGGATCTCGTTGGCGCGGTCCTGCACCGCGGCGGTTATGTCGCCGCCGGCCGGGCCGCCCGTGGTGGGGTTGTACTTGAAGCCTCCGTCGGCGGGGGGGTTGTGGCTGGGCGTGATCACCACGCCATCGGCCAGCCCGTCGGTTCGGTCGCGGTTGTAGGCCAGGATGGCGTGCGAGACGGCCGGCGTGGGCGTGTAGCCGTGGCCTTCCTGGATGATCACGTCGACGCTGTTTGCCGCGAACACCTGCATGGCAGTGCCGAAAGCGGCCTCCGACAACGCGTGCGTGTCGACCCCCACCACCATCGGCCCGCGCACGCCCACCGCCGTGCGGTGCTCCACGATCGCCTGGCTGATCGCCAGCACGTGGTCCTCGTTGAAGGCGCCGTCCAGCGACCGCCCGCGGTGGCCCGACGTGCCGAAGGCGACGCGCTGCGCTGGGTCCTCGGGGTCGGGCCGGCGCGTGTAGTACGCCGCGACGATGCGCGGCACGTTGGGAAGATGGCTGGGAGGGACCGGCTGTCCGGCGAGAGCGTCGATGGGCATGGAGACGAGAGAGGAGACCCGGGAGTCTACCCCTGCCCCGGAGGCGAGGTCCGTGCCGGCCGCCGGATGGCGTCTTGGCAAGCGTCCGGCCCGAGCGCCCTAGCGGACGACGGTAAACCGGGCCGTCGCGACGGCTCCAGCCTCGCTCGTGAGGCGGAGGGCGTAGGTCCCCGCCGGCCAGTGCTGAGTGTCCATCACCGCCATGCTGCCCGTCACCCGCGCGCTCAGCACGCGCCGCCCGCGCGCGTCGAACGCGTCGACGAGCGCTCCGGCGAAGGCCGTCGGAATCGTTACGACCGCGCGGTCTGTCGCGGGGTTCGGGGCCACCGAGACCGCCACCGCGACGTCCGGACGGGGAGCGAGAGGCGTCGAGTACGCGTCGCCCCAGACCGACGCGACGGTGCCGTCCTCGCGCACCACGACGTAGCTCAGCGCCGGGCGGTCGGGCTCGGAGGCGTCGGCGAACCCGGACAGCATCAGCAGCGCCGACTGGCCGGCGTGGACGCCCAGGCGGGTGTGGTCGAGGTCGGTCTCGGGCTGGCCCGGCATCCGGAAGCGGTAGTGGACGTCGGCGCCGGGGAACGAGGCCCGGGTGACGCTGCCGTAGTCGGCGCGCAGCCCAAAGACGCCGGCGCCGGTCCACGACCGGACGTCGTAGCCGAAGGCCGTCGCGTCGGGCGAGCCGTGGTAGAACGCCATCTCGATGCGGGCTTGGCCCGCGCCGATCCGGACGGCGCCCGGCGCTCGGCGGATGACGCGCGCCCGGAGGGCTCGCTCGCCGGCGCCCGCGCCCAGGTCGAACGCGTACGGCTGGAGCAAGCCGTCGATCACGACCTGGTGGTCGACGCCGCTCTCGGCCACGAACGCGCCCACGGCGTACGCCCCGGCCAGCCCCGTCGACGTGTCCGCGGCCACGACCACGGTCACGACCCGGCCCGCCTCGACGTCGAGGTGGGGGGTGGCGGTGCGGAACGCCAGGTTGTCCAGGCGCTCGGTTTTGACCTCGTTGAGGTAGACGTCGACCGTCGCCAGCGCCGGGTCCGGGCTGTTGTGGATGATCTGGACGCGGCCGGGTGCCTGGGCGGCGACGGGCAGCGCGGCGGCCAGCAGCAGGAAGGGAAGCCAGAAACGCATGTCGACGAAGGGCAGGTGACCGAAGTACGGGACCTGCACGCGCCATGCTGCACGCGCCTAGATCAGCGCCCCGATCAGCGCAAACCCGACGATCGCGACGCCGCCCGCCATCAGCGCGTACGGCAGCTGGGTGCGGACGTGCGCGATGTGGTCGGTCGCGGCGGCCAGGCTGGACACGATGGTGGTGTCCGAGATCGGGGAGGCGTGGTCGCCGAAGATCCCGCCGGCCAGCGAGGCCGCCAGAAACGGCGCCAGCGGCAATCCCAGGGCGGCGGCGGCCGGGACGGCAATCGGGATCATGATGGCGAACGTGCCCCACGACGTGCCGGTCGAGAACGAGACGAACGCGCCCGTCAGAAACACCAGCGGAAGCAGCAGCGCCGGCCCGACGCCCGCATCCGCGACGCCCGCAGCGACAAACGGCCCGGCGCCGAGCTGCCGGGTGACCGCGCCCAACGCCAGCGCCAGCAGCAGCACGAACGCCATGCCCAGCATTCCGCCCGCGCCCTTGAGCCCGGTCGTGGTCAGCTGCTCGATGGTCATGCCGCGCTGGGCCCGCATCATGACCCAGGTGACCAGCAGGCCGCTCAGCACGGCCCACAGCACGCTCGTCGAGCCCGAGCCCTCCAGCAGGTTGCCGCCGCCGGTGATCCACAGGCCCAGCGGCATCGCCACCACCAGCACGCCCAGCGGGATCAGCATGTTGATGGCGCGCGGCGGGATCGCGCCGATGGGCTCGGGCACCAGCGCCGACTCGTCCACATCGGGCGCGGCGCCGGGCGCGAACCGCTCGCCGCGCATCGCGCGCGCCTCGGCCGCCTTCATCGGGCCGACGGCCCAGCCGGTCACGGCCACGAACGCCGCCAGCGCGACCGCCGACAGCGCGTAGACGTTGTACGGGATCGAGGTGACGAACAGGCGCAGCGGCTGCTCGACGCCTTGCTCGCTCAAGAGCTGAAGCACGTAGGCGCCCCAGGCGTTGAGCGGGATCAGCACGCAGATCGCCGCGCTGGTCGAGTCGATCAGGTAGGCCAGCATCTCGCGGCTGCGCTGCTGCCGGTCAAAGAGGGGCCGCGAGACGGCGCCCGCCACCAGAACCGTGATGTTGGACTCGATAAAGATGACCACGCCCACCAGGAACGACAGGACGCGGGCGCCGCGCGGCGTCGAGGCCCAGCCGCGCCGCTCCAGGCTCTCGACAAAGCCTTTGACGCCGCCGCCGGCCTCGACGGTCGCGATCAGCGCGCCGATCACCAGCGTGAACAGCAGCACGCGCGTGTTGCCCGCGTCCGAGAACACGCCGACGGCGCCTTCGATGGCGCCTCCCAGCCCCGCCAGCGGGTTCCAGCCGTTGAGGATCGTGAAGCCTAGCCAGACGCCCGCGCCCAGCGACAGGTAGACCTGCCGGGTCCCGATCGCCAGCCCGATGGCCAGCAGGGGAGGGAGGAGCGAGGTCCAGGACGGGTCAACAGGCGGCATCGGCGGCGCGGTGGGGCGCCCCGATGGTACCACTGCTCGCCCCGCCTCGGCACCGAGGCGGGCCGGGCGAGCGGCTGGGCTAGGCCAGAGGCGTCAGCGCCGGGTGGAGCGATTCGCGGCCTTTCTCGCCGCCGAGCGCACGCAGCAGGCCCAGGTCGTAGATGCTGAACCCGACCTTGGAAAAGATGGGCAGCAGGATAAACAGCGCCGTGTCCACGTCCTGCCCCACCACGCCCAGGCCCGACGGCCCCAGGATCCAGGTCAGCGGGTAGCCGATCCAGAACAGGGCGAGGTAGGTCGCCACGCGGTCGTAGATCCGGCCCACCTCCGCGTCCTGGTGCGCGACGCGCCGGAGCGACGTGAACGCCGTCCAGAACACGACGGCCAGCGCGGCCACGCCGATGGCGTAAAACACGTACCGCGTCGTCCCGGCGGACAGGTCGGCGATGAGCCCGGACAAGATCATCACCACGTCGGCGGCCACGAGCGTGATGAGCGTCGGGACGTGCGCCTTCTTCTTGGATCGCGTGGTGGCCGTCATCCACAGCGCGACCAGCAGCAGCGGCGTCGTCACGATCCAGTCGGCGTAGCGGGCCCAATACGTCGTCTGGCCGGCCACCTCGACCGTGCCCAGGCCCAGCGCCATCGCCAGGTACGCCAGCCCCGACCAGATGGGGATAAACGCGGCCACCAGGTATTCCCAGGTCGGCACGCCTTTGGGGTCGCGGCTCCAGGCAACGAACAGCAGCGCGCCGGCCGCCATCGACGCGACGTAGAGGGTGTACAACAGCGTGTCGAACGTCATGGCTGGGCGATGGGGAGGGATCCCAAGAACGACTCCCCGGACCCGCGGTTCTTAGGGATTGTCCTGACGCATCCCTGCCCTCGCCTCCGACCGGCCACGCGTCAGTGGGCCGTGATCAAGTCGGCCAGCGCCTCGTACGTCCGCTCCCCGATGCCCCGGACGCGCATCACGTCCTCGGCAGACCGGAACGGCCCGTAGTCGGCTCGGAACGCGAGGATGCGCCCGGCCAGCGCCGGCCCGATGCCGGGCAGAGACTCCAGCTGTTCGGCCGTGGCCGTGTTGAGGTTGAGGGGGACCGGGACGGTCGCCTGCACGCGCCGCGCCTGCGCCTCCGGCCGAGTGGGCGCCGACGGCACGGCCGCTGCGGGCGCGGCCGCGACGCCTCCGGTGACGGTCAGCGAGGGCGCCATCCGCTCGATGGACCGAGGCCCGATCCCGCGCACCTGCTGGACGTCGGCGACGGAGCGGAAGGGACCGTACTGCTCGCGGTGAGCCACGATGCGGCTCGCCAGCGCGGGCCCGATGCCGGGCACGGTGTCGAGCGCCTCCACGGTGGCCGTGTTGACGTTGACCGGCCCCGCCTCGGCAGGCGCGGCGACGGGTGCGGCGGCAGGCGCGGCGACGGGTGCGGCCGTCGCCGTGGGCTCGGAGAGGGCCGGCGGAGCCACGCGGAGCTGTCCTCGCACGGCATCCACGAGCGCGACGTAGACCGGCAGGTCGGTTGTGGGATCGGCCTGGTAGCCGTAGTTCGCGCCCAGGATTTTGATGACGGTCAGGCGCGCCTCCGCCACCAGGTCACGCTTGAGAAACGTCAGCGCCATCAGCCGGTGCGCCTGCTCCACCTCGCTCGGCGTGGCCGACGGCAGGTACACGCACTCCAGCGCCACAGACTCAGCGGCGTTGTAGGCCTGCTCCACGTAGAGCCGCCCCGCCTCGTCGAGGGCTGCGGCGCACGACCTCGGGGTGGTGGCCGGCGTCTGGGCGATGCTGGCGCTGGCCCCGAGCATGGTGACGGCGCACGCCAGCACGGCCCAGACCACGGTCCGGACCCCGAGCGCCGCGCGCGCGCCGACCGAGGCGGGCGGGGCTGGGGCGGGGGGGAGCGGGGTAAAGAAGCGGTGGGTCACAGTGATGTGCGAATCGATTTTGACCGGGATGGGTTATGATAGGCTGCAGCCCGTGCCCAACCTAGGCGCCTCGGCCTGCCCCTCCGCCTGGCTGGACACGGATTCATGTCGCATGCGCGAGCCCTCGGGCACCGCAGCCTCTCTCTTTGACGCCTCCTCGTTCTCCGGTTCCCCCGCACCTCGCCGCCCTCGGAGACACCCGAGGGCCGCTGCTGCGCATGGTCGCTGCCGCGGTCGGCGTCGCCGCGCTGGTGATCGGGCTGCTGGCTTACAGCGCCGCCCAGGACGAGGACTACCTCGAGGACGGCATGGTGTACCAAGAGGTCAACCTGGCCGAGCTAGACAGCGGCGGCGGCATGGCCGCGACGGCCAGCTTTTGGGTGGACGCGCAGCCGCTCGGCGCCGTCGTGCACATCGACGGGGACTCGGTGGGCCTGGCGCCGGCCTGGGTGACCGGTGTCGCGGGAGGCATGCGCCACGTCCAGGTGTGGGCGCCCGACGGCTCCGTGGTGGCCGACACCATGTTCTGGGTCGAGCCCGGTGCCGTCGCCGAGTTGGACGTCTCGCCCCGTCCCACGTCTCGGCCCGCGGGCTCGCCCGCCAGCCCGGCCGCCGCCTCGCCGTCGCCTCAGGCCGCGGCGCCATCCACCGGGTCGCTGCGCGTCACGTCGTCGCCCTCAGGGGCGACGGTCGCTGTGGGCGGGCGCCGGGTCGGCGAAACGCCCATCTCGATCCGAGGCGTCGCGCCCGGCCGGCACGACCTGAGAGTAACCCGGGCGGGCTACGAGTCCGTCGTGCGGTCGGTCGACATCCGGGCGGGAGGCGTCTTCGACACCGACATCGACCTGCGCCGCGCGGAGGGCGTGGCTGAGCAGGCGCGCCCTCAGCCCGCTCCGCCAGAGCCCGCTCGCCCTGCGCGGGCCCGCGCGGAGTCAGACCTCGCGGCGCCGTCACGACCCGCGCCCGACGTGGCGCCGCCGGCCGTGGCGGAGACCGGCGAGGTCGAAATCTTGGTCCGGCCCTGGGGGCGGATCGTGATTGACGGCACCGTCCACCAGCGGGAGAGCGACGTGCTGTACCGGACGTCGCTGGCGCCCGGCGTGCACCGCGTGGTGGTGTCGCACCCGTCGCTCGGCACGCAGGAGCGGCGCGTCACGGTGTCGCCGGGAGAGAGCGTCCGGCTGGAGGTGGACCTGACGGGCGGCGACGGCAGCTAGACCTGAGCGGCAGCTAGACCTGGGCGCCCGCCTCGGCCCGCCTCGGCCCGCCTCGGCGCCGAGGCGGAGGCCGCCGGCACGCGGGGCGTCGCCGAAACGTCGGTGAGGCCGGGCCGCGCCGCGAACCCTGCACGCGGGCCCTCGTGGAACCGGCCGACCCCGACCGACGCCATGGCAGAAATCCCGACCACCACCGACACCGTCCGCCTGCAGGTGGCGGGCGCCCAAAACCCCGACGTGGGCAAGGGCGTCGCGCGCATGAGCCAGGAGGCGCTCGCCGAGTTGGGGCTGGCGCCCGGCGCCATCGTCGAGCTGCGCGGGCCCGAGCGCACGACGGCCGCGATCGCGCTCCCGCCGTACACCGCCGACGCCGGGCTCGGCATCGTCCGCCTGGACGGGCTCTTGCGCGCCAACGCGGGCGTCGGCATGGGCGACTACGTCGAGATCGCGCCCGCGCGCGTGGCGCCGGCGGCCAAGGTGACGCTGGCGCCGGCCCAGCCCGGCGTGCGCCTGCAAGGCCGCGGCGAGGCGCTGATGCGGACGCTGATGGGGAGGCCGCTGTCGTCGGGCGACACCGTCTCCACGTCGGTGTACCACCGCCAGCCTGGCCCCCAAGACGGCATCCCCGGCTTGCCGCCCGAGGTCGCGCAGCGACTGTTCGGCCAGCAGCGCGCGTTCGGCCTGCAGGAGATCCGGCTGATCGTGACCAGCACGGCGCCCCGCGGCATCGTCCAGGTCACCGAGGCGACCGAGATCGAGCTTTTGCCCGAGTACCAGGAGCCCCAGTCGGGTGACCCGCCGGTCGGCATCACCTACGACGACATCGGCGGCCTGGGCGACACCGTCGACCAGGTGCGCGAGATGATCGAACTGCCGCTCAAGCACCCCGAGCTGTTCGCCCGCTTGGGCATCGACCCGCCCAAGGGCGTGCTGTTGTACGGTCCGCCCGGGACCGGCAAAACGCTCTTGGCGCGCGCGGTCGCGAATGAGACGAACGCCCACTTCTCGGTCATCAACGGGCCCGAGATCATGGGCCGCTACTACGGCGAGAGCGAGGGCAAGCTGCGCGAGGTGTTCGAGGAGGCCCAGGCGAACGCGCCCGCCATCATCTTTATCGACGAGATCGACTCGATCGCGCCGGCGCGCGACGAGACCGGCGAGGCCGAGCGCCGCGTCGTCGCCCAGCTGCTCACCCTCCTTGACGGGCTGGAGGGCCGCGGCAACGTGGTCGTGATCGGGGCCACCAACCGCCCCGACGCCATCGACGAGGCGCTGCGCCGGCCGGGCCGCTTCGACCGCGAGATCGTGATCGGCGTGCCCGACACCCAGGGGCGCCGCGACATCTTGGACATCCACACGCGCGGGATGCCCCTCGCCGAGGACGTGGACCTGGCCGAGCTGGCGCGCTCGACGTACGGCTTTGTCGGCGCCGACCTGGGCGCGCTGGCCCGCGAGGCCGCCATCTCGGCGCTGCGCCGCGTCCTGCCCGACATGGACCTGGAGCAGGAGGAGATCCCGGCCGAGCTGCTGGACGAGCTGATCGTCAAGGACGGCGACTTTGCGGACGCGCTGCGCCGCGTCCAGCCGAGCGCCCTGCGCGAGATCCAGATCCAGGTGCCGAACGTGCGCTGGGACGACATCGGCGGGCTCAAGGAAACCAAGGACCAGTTGCGCGAGGGCATCGAGCTTCCGCTCAAGCACCCCCACGCCTTCGAGCGCCTAGGCATCCGCCGTGCGCGCGGGTTCTTGCTCTACGGGCCTCCCGGGAATGGCAAGACGCTGCTCGCCAAGGCCGTCGCGCGCGAGGCCGAGGCCAACTTTATCGCCACCAAGTCCTCAGACCTGCTGAGCAAGTGGGTCGGCGAGTCCGAGAAGCAGGTCTCCAAGCTGTTCAAGCGCGCCCGCCAGGTCTCGCCGACGATCATCTTTATCGACGAGATCGACGCGCTGGCCCCGTCGCGGGGTGGGGGCATGGGCGACTCGAACGTCACCGAGCGCGTGGTGAAC
Source organism: Rubricoccaceae bacterium (assembly GCA_963757585.1). Classification (GTDB taxonomy): domain Bacteria; phylum Bacteroidota; class Rhodothermia; order Rhodothermales; family Rubricoccaceae; genus Rubrivirga. Next base: position 71,445 of record CAVWRT010000005.1, on the reverse strand, counting down.
ACGCTGCTGGCCGAAATGGACGGGCTGGAGGAGCTGCAGTCGGTCGTGGTGATCGGCGCCACCAACCGACCGACGCTCTTGGACCCGGCGCTGTTGCGCCCGGGCCGCTTCGACGAGATCGTCTACGTGCCCGTCCCCGACCTCGAGGGCCGCCGCCGCATCCTGGAGATCCAGACCGGCCCGATGCCCCTGGCCGATGACGTGGACCTGGACGCGCTGGCGGACCGGACCGAGCGGTTCTCGGGCGCCGACCTGGAGAACCTGGTCCGCAAGGCCGGCATGGTTGCCCTCCGCGCCGACCTGGACGCCGCGACGGTCACCGCCGCGCACTTCGACGCCGCGCTCGCCGACGTGCGCCCCAGCGTGACGCCCGAGGTCGAGCGCGAATACGAGCGCATGCGCGCCCAACTCAAGCAGGAGGACCCGCGTGGACGCGCCATCGGCTTCCAGATCGCGCCTGCAGACGAGTCCCGCTAGCCCTGCCCGCCTCGGGCGCGTCCCCGAGGCGGGCGGTCGCGCTACCTTGGGCGGCCCCTCCGACTCTGCCCGTGCCCGCCTTTTTCTCGCCCGACTGGGCCGACGCCGTCTGCGCCGCCCTCAACGCGAGCGACGCCTACCGCCAGTCGGCCGCGACCTGGGACGGGGCCATCCGGTTCGTCGCGCGCGACGTGCCCGGCGGGGACTCCGAGCGCGCCGTCCGGCTGGACCTGCGCAACGGCGCGTGCCACGGCACCCAGACCGGCGCCGATGCCCACGAGGCCGCGCCGTTCGAGATCGCGGCGGCGTATCCCGTCTGGACCGAGGTGCTGGCCGGCCGCCTCGACCCGGTCATGGGCATGATGCTGGGCAAGCTCAAGCTGACCGGCAGCATGGCCCAGATCGCGTCGCACGCCAGCGCCGCCAAAGACTTGGTCGCGTGCGCAGCCTCCGTCGAGACGACGGCGCCGGGCGCCTAGCTAACCCCCGCCTCGGCGCCGAGGCGGAGCTAGCCGAGGCGGAGCTAGCCGAGGCGGAGCTAGCCGAGGCGGAGCTAGCCGGGGCGGAGCTAGCCGGGCACCTTGTCCTCGCCCGGGACCGACTCGCCCGACTGCAAGTCGTCGCGCACGGAGGCGAACAGCGCGGAGACGGCGTCCTCGGGCGTCTCGGCGTCCAGCAGGGCCTCGACGGTGTCCTCGGAGCGGATCAGCTGGGCCGTCACGGCGAGCTGGCGGAGGTAGACGTCGGGCGCCATGTCCCGCGGCGCCAGCAACACCAGCAGCACGCGCGCAGGCTGGCCGGTGTGCGGCAACGGCGCGCCGCGGGGGCAGACCCCGATGTAGACCTCGGGCGCGGTGACGGAGTCGACGTGGGCGTGGTAGAACACGACGCCGGGCATCACCTCGGGCGCGTCGTGGGCGTCGTCGGCCGCCAGCTCCGCCGCCAGGCGAGCCGCGTGCCCGGAGTCGTCCGGGAAGCCGCCTGCCAAGATGCGGCGCAGCATCGACTCGGCCGTCGCCGGGGTCAGGTCCAGCACGACGTGCTCGGGCGGCAGCGACAAGTCGTCGATGCCGTCGCCGTCGACCGCCTCGGCCACGAGCGGCACGACCTCGGCCTCGGACAGCGTCAGCGACAGCAGGTCGAGGTCGGGGTGGCGCCGAGCCAGCACGCGCGGCATCCGCTCCAGCGCCGGGCGCCACGCGATCGCGCCGTGGCGGACGCCGATCAAGACCAGCACGTCGCCCGGCTCCGCGACGGTGTCCAACACGCCGACCGCCTCCGACCACGCCGTGAGCGGCATCACCTCGATGGGCGCTTCGGGCCGAGCCGACCGCACGCGCTTGTCGACCTCCTGGGCGTCGGCCTCGGTGGTCAGCACGACAAGCTTGAAGCCTTTGTGCGCCGCCATCACCTTGAGCACCCGCGCCGCGCGCGCGAACCCGACCTCGCGCCACACCAGCGGGGGCACCAGCACCACCAGGCGCCGCGCCGCCGCGAGGGGAGCCGCCAACCGGGCCACGACCACCATCGCCCGGCTTTCGGCCAGGACGCCGTCCAGCACGCCGCCGAACACCAGCGAGCCGCTCGTGCGGGCGCCGTTCCAGCCCGCCACGATCTCGGACGCCCGGAGCTCGCGCGCGCCGCGCACGATCCCCATGACGGCGTTCTCGTCGATGCGCACGGTCGGCACGACGGGCACGCTGGCGGCGGTCGCGTGGAGCACGGCGCGCTCCATGACGCGCTCGGCCTCGGCCACGTGCGAGGTCTCGTCGTGCCCGCCTCGGGCGACGGCCAGCGGGTAGATGGCCTCCTCGCTCTCGGCGCTCCGGAGCAGCAGCGCCAGCTCCATCAGCGGCTCGGCCGTGTCGGGGTTGGCGAGCGGCACGAGGATGCGCTCCGGGGCGTCGGCGGGCTCGTAGGGGCGGTCGGCCTCCGCGAGAGCCAGCTTGCGCCCGAACGCCTGGACGATGCTCGGCCCGGCCAGGCACGTCAGCACGATCAGCACCACGACGGCGTTGACGACCGTCTGGCTGAACAGGCCGATGTCGAACCCGATCAGGGTCACGGCCAGCGTCGCCGCCGCCTGGGGCATGGTCAGCCCGGCGACGGTCAGGCCCTCGTCGCGCGTGAAGCCAAAGAGGGGGATGCCCAGCAGCGCCGCGCCGCCCTTGCCGAGCGCTACGATCGCCATGAAGAGCAGCGCCAGCCCCCACACCTGGCCCGAGGCGAGCACACTGACGTCGACCAGCAGCCCGACCGAGACCAGAAAGAACGGGATCAGGATGGCGTCGCCGACAAACCGCAGGCGCGTCATCAGCGGGCTCTGCTTGGGGATCAGGCGGTTGAGGGCGATGCCCGCCAGGAACGCTCCGATGATGGGCGCCAGCCCAGCCAGCGAGGCCGTCCAGGCGGCGAAAAAGACGGCGGCGAGCAGAAACGCGAACGCGGCATCGTCCTCGCGGCGGACGCGGCGGAAAAAGGCGCGCGCCACCTTGGGCAGCAGCCACAGCACGCCCGCGGCCCAGACCAGGTCTTTCACGATAAACAGCAGCCAGAACTGGGCGTCCGCCTCGCCGCTCGACACGCCCTGCACGACGGCCAGCACCAAGAGCGACAACAAGTCGGTCACCAGGGTCGCGCCGGTCGCGACGACGAGGGCTCGGTTCTTGGAGATGCCCAGCCGGCCCGCCAGCGGCAGCGCCAGGAGCGTGTGGCTGCCGACGATCGAGCCCAGCAGCGCCGCCGCGGGCATCCCGTAGCCCAGCAGGTTGGGCGCGAGCGCGAGCGCCAGGGCCATCGGCATGGCGAACGACAGCATCCCGAACAGGACGGCGGTCGTGCGCTGGCGGTTGAACTCGGCCAGGTCGAGCGTCACGCCAGCCATGAACATCAGGTAGAGCAAGCCCAGCGTCCCGAGCAGGATGAACGTCGCGTCGCGCTCCAGCAGCCCGGTCACGCTGGGCCCGGCGACGGCGCCGAGGGCGATCAGGCCCACCAGGCCGGGAATCCGCAGCCGCTCGAACAGCAGCGGCCCGAGCAGCAGGATGGCCATCGTGATCGCGACGATCAGGACCGGGTCGGTGACGGGAAGGGTGGGGACGGGAAGGTCCAAGAGGGCGCGGGGGAGGGAGCCCACAAACCTAGCCGGCGCGCCCGGGTTGCGATGCCTGCGCCTGGGCCGCCCGATTGTGCCGGAAACCTGGCGACCCAGCCCGCCTCGACCGCCTGGTGCGGGACGTGGCAGCGTCGGGCGTGACGCCGCGGTTGCGCGCCTCCGTCTGGCCCCCACGCGGAGGGGTTTGGCCTGGTGCATCTAGACCAGGGCGCCGCGTCCGGATGCGGCTAGAATCGGGCCATGCGCATCTCCGCCCTCGCCGCGCTCGTGGCCGTCTCCGGCTGCCTCACCTACACCGTCGGGCCCGACCACGTGCTCCATCCGCGCCAGGACGCCCGCCTCGGGCTGGCGCTCGACCCGGCCGAGGTGGGCCGAGCCGTGCCCGGCGCGCGCGTCGAGGCCTGGGCCGTCGAGCGGCCCGACGGCGCGGTCCTGCGCGGCGCCTGGGTGCGCCACGGAGGCGACCGGCCGACCGTGCTCTACTTCGGCGGCAACGGCTTCCGGGTGTCTCGGCTGGGCATGAAGAAGCTGGTGCCGCTGCTCCGCCTGGGCCTGGACGTGGTGCTGCTGGACCATCGGGGCTACGGCCAGAGCGGCGGCGCCTCGTCGGTCGACTCCCTCAAAGCGGACGCCCTGGCCGTGTTCGACGCCGTCGCGGACCGGGTCGGCGCCGCGCGCGTGGTCGTGCACGGGCACTCGCTGGGCAGCTTTCTGGCCAGCCACGTCGGCGCCGAGCGCCAGGCCGGCGCCATCGTGCTGGAAAACTCCGCCACGACGACGGGCGCCTACGTCCGTTCGCGGTACGCCTTCTACCCGGTTCTGCGGCCGTTTGTCCGCTTCGAGATCGACGGCGCGCTGGCGGCTGAGGGCAGCCTGGGCCCGGTGCGCCGGATCACCGAGCCGCTGCTGATCCTGGCCGGCGCCGACGACGCCCGCATCCCGGCCTGGATGAGCCGGGAGCTGTACGCCGCCTCGCCGCTGCCTGCGGGCCGCAAGCGGCTGGCCGTGTTCGAGAGCGCCGGCCACAACCGCGTGCCGTACCACCGCGACTTTCCAGACGTCTACCTCGGCTTCGTGCGCGCGGCGGGGCTGTGAGGTGCGCCGTGGGACGGGTCGCGCCCGCCTCGGCAACGCTGCCGAGGGAGCCAGGTCGGCGGTGCCGTCGAGGTCGGCGGTGCCGTCGAGGTCGGCGGTGCCGTCGAGGTCGGCGGTGCCGTCACCGAGGCGGGGCGAGCCACGCCAGCAGCTGGTCCGTGACGTCGGGGTGACGGGTCAGGTCGAAGTGCGTCATCCCGCGCCCGATCCACTGGCGGTGTGAGGGGAGGCCCAGCCCGTGCGCCGGGTGCACGCCGAGCGCGCTGTCGAGCGGGACGAGCCCGTCGCCGAGCGTCTGGTCGTGCACGGGCCGGCTGGCGTCTCCGGTCGTCGCGGCGACGGCATAGACCGCGACGCCGGGCGGAAGCGGCGTCACCACGCGGCGGTCGGGCGTCCGCTCGAAGCGGTCGCGCCCGTCCCAGTCGCGCCGGCGGATGCTGCCCCAGCGCAGGTCCGTGACGCCGGCACTCCGGATCTGGCCGATCCGCGCGAACGGGCGGCTCCAGCGCGTCGACCCGAGCGCCTGGTCCACCAGGTTGCCCAGCCGCTCCAGCGGCGCCCCGTGGTGCGGCGAGCCGAGGGTGACCAGGGACACGCCGAGGCGGGGCCACTCGTGCCCCGCCTCGGCTCCGGCGTGCAGCGCCGCGCGCGCCACCAGCCCGCCCATGCTGTGCCCCACGATCACGACTCGGCGGACCGGCCGGGGCCACCCGGCGGCGAGCGCGTCGAGCGCCTCCGCCAGGTCGTCGCCGGTCTCCGAGATGTGGCGCCCGCTGTTGTAGCGCGCCCGGATCTCGGTCGCACCGAGCGCGCGCGACAGGGCATTGGCCTGCTCGGCGCCCCACTGCCCGTCGTGCATGCAGATGCCGTGGACGAGCACCAGCAGCACGTCCGACGGGTCGGCGACGGCCGCGCGCAGAGCGTCGGGTGTCAGGTCGAGCGTCTGGCCGCCGTGGCGCAGCTGAAACGGCGTCGCGAGCGGATTCCCGCTGGCCGCCAGCGCGTCGCCGCGGACGCCGTTGAGGGCGGCCACAACCGCCTCGCGCCGCGCCGACCGGGCCGGGGCGAGCCGGGGCGACTGCGATGCCAGGCCTCCCGCCAGCCGGGTCGCGCGCCGCACGACGCGGTAGATCCAGCCCGTCAGCCCGCGCGTGCGCCGCTCGCGACGCCAGGGGCGAGCGATGACGGCGTGCGCCGCCTCCACGACGTCGGTGACCCCCTCGACGGCCTCGGTCGCCACGCGGGCGGCTCCGGCGAGATCGTCGCGAGCAGGGGAGGGGCGAGGCACGCGACCTCCGACGAGCCGCACAGGGCCAGGTTGCAGGCTCGGCGCAGATGGCGTGAGGAGCGCTTGGGGACGGTCAAATGGCTTGCACCGGCGCGCGCCCGGGGCGATTCTCACCCGCCTCCCTGCCTCACCATGCGTCTGGTTTCCCTTGCTTTGCTGGTTTTCGCCCTCTCTGCGTGCGACAGCGCCGCCGATGCAGAGCCGACGTTTGGAGACGCCTACCGGGTTGTCGCCAATCCGGCGCCGGCCGTGATCGCGCCGGCTGTCACCGTGGGGGGCGCCGCGGCGGGCAACGCCCAACTGACGGTCACCGTCGAATATGGCGGCGGCTGCGAGGAGCACGCGTTTGTGCTCCGCTCGCGCGACCTGGGCGACGAGGTCGAGGTGTGGTTCGTGCACGACAGCCGGGGCGACAGCTGCTTCGCGCTCCTGACCGAAACCCTGGTGGCGGCCCTGCCCGCCGCCGCCGCCGAGGCCGAGCGCCTGACCCTGATGACGCCGCGGGGCCAGCGCATCTCGCTGCGCTAGCACGGCCCGCCTCGGCGCCGAGGCGGGCCCAGTCACCTGGGAGCGAGCCGGGGTCGGATCCTCCGCGCCGGGCGAGGAGGCGCCGGGCGAGCCATGCGCAGCGCGGGCGAGCCCCCACGGACTGGCGCACAGCTGGAGGAAGGCCTACCCGTCCTCGTTCTTGCGGGCGTTGGCGGAGCGCTTGCGCTCGTGCGGGTCGAGGTGGCGCTTGCGCAGGCGCATCGACTTGGGCGTGATCTCGATCAGCTCGTCGTCGCGGATAAACTCGATGGCCTCCTCCAGCGACATCTTCTTGCTCGGGTTCATCTTGAGGAAGTTGTCCGAGCCGGACGCGCGCATGTTGGTCAGCTTCTTCTCTTTCGTTGCGTTGACCTCCATGTCCTCGTCGCGCGCGTTCTCGCCGACGATCATGCCGTTGTAGACCTCGTCGCCGGGCTCGACGAACAGCTGCCCGCGCTCCTGCAGGTTGACGATGGTGTAGGGCGTCACCTTTCCGTTGCGGTCGGCGACGATGGCACCGGTCGCGCGGTGCGTGATGGGCCCGGCCCAGGCGCGGTAGCCGTCGAAAATGTGGGTGAGCAGGCCCGTGCCCTTGGTGTCGGTCAGGAACTCGGTCCGGTAGCCGATGAGCCCGCGCGCCGGGATCTCGAAGGTCATCCGGATGCGCCCGCCGCCGTTGTTCTTCATCTCGACCATCATGCCCTTGCGCGTACCCAAGGTTTCGATGACGACGCCCATGAACTCCTCGGCCACGTCGATCGTCGCGCGCTCGTAGGGCTCGTGTGTCTTGCCCTTGACCTCCTTGGTGATCACCTGGGGCATGCCGACGGCGAACTCGTAGTTCTCACGCCGCATCTGCTCGATCAGGATCGCCATCTGCAACTCGCCGCGGCCGAAGACCAGGTAGCGGTCGGTGCTCTCGGTCTCGTCGATGCGCAGCGCCAGGTTCGCCTCGCCCTCCTTCATCAGCCGGTCGCGCAGGTTGCGCGAGGTCACGTACTTGCCGTCCTTGCCGACGAACGGGGAGTCGTTGACGCGGAACTCCATCGACAGCGTGGGCTCGTCGATGTCGAGCGCGGCGAGGGGCTGGGGGTCGTCGGCGTCGGTGACGGACTCGCCCAGGCCGATGCCCGTGAGCCCGCCGATGTAGACGATGTCGCCGGCGACGGCCGTCTGGGCCTCGACGCGGTCCAGGCCCTCGGAGACGAACAGGCTGGTCACCTGCGCGGCCTTCGTTTCGCCGGTCCGGTGGCACATCAGCACGCGCTGCTTGACCTTCAACGTGCCGTTGACCACCCGGGCGATGGCGATGGGGCCGAGGTAGGCGTCGGGCTTGACGTCGGTGACCAGGACTTGCAGCGTCGCGTCAGGGTCGCCGGCGGGCGCCGGGACCGTCTCCACGACCGCCTCGAAGATGGGCTTGAGGTCGGTGAGCTCGGCGCCCAGCTCGGTCGTGCACTCGCCATCGCGGGCGACGGCGTAGATGACGGGGAACTCGAGCTGGTGCTCGTCGGCGTCGAGGTCGATGAACAGGTCGTAGATCTCGTCCAGCACTTCCTCGGCGCGCGCGTCGCCGCGGTCGATCTTGTTGATGACCACGATGGGGACGAGCCCGAGCGCGAGCGCCTTGGAGAGCACGAACCGCGTCTGGGGCAGCGGCCCCTCGGCGGCGTCCACGAGCAGCATGATGCCATCGACCATGCGCAGCGTCCGCTCCACCTCGCCGCCAAAGTCGGCGTGACCGGGCGTGTCGACGATGTTGATCTTGACGTCCTGGCCCGCCTCGGTCGTGTAGCGGACGGCCGTGTTCTTGGCCATGATGGTGATGCCCTTTTCGCGCTCCAGGTCCATCGAGTCCATCACGCGCTCGACGGTGGCTTCGTGGGCGGCGAAGGTGCCGCTCTGCTGAAGGAGGGCGTCGACGAGGGTGGTCTTGCCGTGGTCGACGTGGGCGACGATGGCGACGTTTCGGAGGGCGAGCATGCGGCCGGAGGGGGAATCAGCCGCCCAAGCTCGCGCGCGAAGGTGACGCCACCGCCGACGCCCGGTGCGTTCGGGGCGAAGACGCCGGCCTCGGCCGGCGCACCCGAGGGCTCGGCGGGCCGCCCGAGGGCTCGGCGGGCCGCCCGAGGTGGGCGAACTCAGACGCGGAGCGCTGCGTCGACCGCGGCCAGGTCGTCGTCGCTGAGTTGCCAGCCGGCCGCGGCCACGTTGCTCTGGATCTGGGACGGCCGGGTCGCGCCCGCGATCACGGACGCGACGGGCGCGTGCGCCAGCAGGTAGGCAAAGGCCAGGTCGAGAAGCGTGTGCCCGCGCGCGTCGGCGACCTCGACCAGCCGCTCGACCGTGTCCAGGTTGGCGTCGGTCAGCAACTCGGCGCGCTTGGACTTGAAAAAGCTGCCGTCGGCGCCCGAGAGGCGCGAGTCCGGGGGCGGCGCGTCGCCGCGGCGGTACGTGCCGGTCAGCAGGCCGCTTTTGAGCGGGAAGTAGGGCACGAACGCCACGTCGAGGGCGCGGCATGCGTTGAGGACGCCGGCCTCGGGCTCGCGGTGGAGCAGGCTGTACTCGTTCTGGAGCGCCGCGAACCCGCGGTCGCTCGCCGCCTGAGCCTCGCGAAGCTGGGCCTCGGAAAAGCCTGAGCAGCCGATCTCGCGCACCTTGCCCTCAGCCACCAGGTCCGCCAGCGCCCCGAGGGTGTCGGCGATGGGCGTGTCGGGGTCTGGGCGGTGCAACGTGTACAGGTCGATCACGTCGGTCCGGAGGCGCCGCAGGCTGCCCTCGATGGCGGTGCGGACGGCGTCGGGCGCGGCCTGCCCGGCGGGCGCCCCGCCGCCTCGGTAGCCGAACTTGGTCCCGACGATGGCCTCGCCGCGCCGCGTGCCGAGCGCACGGCCCAGGATGGACTCGCTGGCACCGTCGCCGTACAGCTCGGCCGTGTCGAAGTGCGTGATGCCGGCGTCGAGCGCGGCGTGCACCACGTCGCGCGACCGCGCCTCGTCGATGTGCCAGCCAAAGTTGTTGCATCCCAGCCCGACGACCGAGACGTCGAGGGATCCGATGCGGCGCGTGTCCATGAAGTTGTCTGTGGAGCCAGGTGCCTCCCACGGACTCGCGCTGGCTGGGTTTCGAGCGCTCGACCTCAAGTGCCGAGCGCCTGGGGCATCAGCGGGGCCGCGAATCAAGGATCGCCCTAGCAACTGCCTTTCATCTCCTTTGGTTGGACGAGACCGGCCCTCCCGGACACGCCCTCGGCCTTGACCCCGACTCAACTCAGCCGCGAGCGTCATTCGGCTCCCTTGGTGCTGCCCGAGGCTCGGACGGGCCTCCGGCGCCTGTTCGGCGGCTAGGGTGTCTCCGCTGCAGACACCGCCCGACCGGCACTGTTACCCGGGCGTGGCGCCTGAGCCCAGAATTACGTAACCCACCTCCCTCCCCATGTCCATCTCTCTCAAGCCTCTCGACCAGCAAACCGTCGTCATCACCGGCGCCTCGTCCGGCATCGGTCTGGCGACGGCTCTGATGGCCGCCGAGCGCGGCGCCAACCTGGTGCTGGTGTCGCGCTCGCCCGACCGCCTGGACGCCGCCGCGGAGCAGTGCCGCCAGCGCGGCGCGACCGTCGAGACCGTCGCCGCCGACGTGGCCGACCGCGTGGTGCTCGACTTGGTGCACCAGCGTGCCCACGAGGCCTTCGGCGGCTTCGACACCTGGGTCAACAACGCCGGGGCGTCCGTGTACGGGCTGCTGTGGGACGTCCCGCTGGAGGACGCGCGTCAAGTGTTCGAGACCAACTACTGGGGCACGGTCAACGGATCGCTCGCGGCCGTCGAACACTTTCGCGAGGCGGGCACGTCGGGAGCGCTCATCAACGTGGGCTCGGTCCTGAGCGACCGTGCGATCCCGCTGCAGGGCCATTACTGCGCGACCAAGCACGCCATCAAAGGCTTCACGGACGCGCTGCGGATGGAACTCGAAAAGGACGGGGTCTCGGTAAGCGTGACCCTTATCAAGCCCAACGCGACCGACACGCCCTACCCGGAGCACGCGGCCAACTACATGGACAAGGCGCCCATGATTCCTACGCCGGCGTATGCGCCCGAAGTCGTGGCGCGCGCCATCCTCCAGGCCGCTACGCACCCCGTCCGCGACGTGACGGTCGGGGCCAAGGACGGCATCGTGTCGGCGCTGGGGATGGTCGCGCCGCGCCTGACGGACAAGCTGATGGAGGCGTCGTTTTTCGGCCAGCAGAAAAAGGACGAGCCGGCCTCGGGCGATCCACAGGGCGCCCTCTACGAGCCGCCGGCCACGGCCGGCCGGGTCTCCGGCGGCGCCGACGGCACGGTGTTCCAGTCGAGCGCGTGGAGCCAGATCTCGCAGCGGCCCTTGGTGGGCCTGGGCGCCGCGCTCGCCGCGGGCGTTGCCCTAGCCTGGCGCCGCCGCGCCTGACGCGTGTCCCTTGCCCCCGCCGCCTCGGCGCCGAGGCGGGCAGGGCCGAGGCGGGCAGGGTCAGGCGTCGTCGCCGGGGTTCATGAGCTTGAACGCCACCGCGGCCAGCGCGCCGCCGGCGAACGTGGCCACCAGGTACACCCACAGCCCGCCCAGCGAGGCGCCGTCGCCGATGATCAGGTCCACGAGCGCGGGGCCCAGGGCGACGGCCGGGTTGAAGGCGCCGCCCGAGATGGGCCCCGCAGCGAGCGCGCCGGCCAGCACCACCAGCCCGATGGCGACGCCGTAGAAGTCGTTGCCCGCCGTGCCGCTGGCCGTCGCCACGTTGAGGATGACGAGCGCGAGCGCGAACGTGAACAGCATCTCCATCAGGAAGAACGCGCCCAGCCCGGTCTCCTCGGCCGGGATCACCTGGAGCACGTCGCCCGTCACGGTGTCGGCGACGAACGCGGCCAGGATCGCGGCCGCCACCTGGACGGCCATGTAGGGCAGCACCTCGGAGGTGGGCATCTTGCCGCGCATCCAGACGGCCAGCGTGACGGCCGGGTTGTAGTGCGCGCCCGAGATGTGCCCGCCCATGTAGATCATCGCCATCAGCACTCCGGCGATGGCGAAGGGCGCAAAGTCGCTCCCGATCAGGACGGTCAGGCCAATCGTCAGGACGAGGAAAAACGTGGCGACAAACTCGGTGATCAGCTTGGGAGTCATGGGACCTGGGTAGGGGCAAGGCGCGAGAGGGCCAAGCTAGAGCGGTAGACAGCGCCGGGTTCATGCCTGGGCGGGGAGGCAGCCGCGCTGCGCATGGAGACTCCATTTGTTTGGAGACGCCCGGGACGCTGAGCTGCCCAGGGTCCTTGCCCAAAATCCGTGTCTTGCGTCCGGCTCCGCCGGCACGCCGGTTCGTGAGTGCGCGTCATGTGTCGGCGGGCAGAGGCCGTCCGCACGTGGCGCGGGCGTCTGCCGTCGGCGGGCGGTGGTGCTCGCCCCTCACGCCCTGGGCCCGGGACGCGCTTGCGGCTGCGCCCACCCGCCGACGCGGCTCCGGGAGCGCCCGCCTCGGCAGCGCTGCCGAGGTGGGGCCGGCCGCCGCGCGCCGCCGCGCTCGGGTACCTTGCCGATGCACTGCCCGGGCCGCCGCGCCCGACCGCCATCGCCAAAGGCCGCTCCAAGACCGGCGCCGCGTTCGACGACCTCGTCACCGGCTTCAAGAACGGCCAGTTTGCGCCGCTCTACTTCCTCTACGGCGAGGAAGGCTGGTTCATGGACGCGCTGCAAGACCTCGCCGTCGCGCACGCGCTTCAGCCTCACGAGCGCGACTTCAACCTGGACGTGATCTTTGGGCCCGAAGCGGGGGCGCCCGCCGTCCTGGCCCAGTGCGCCCAGTTCCCCATGATGGCCGAGCGCCGGCTGGTGATCGTGCGCGGGTTCGAGAAGCTGGACGACAACCGGCAGTTCCAGGCCTACGCGCAGGCGCCCAACCCGCACGCGGTGGTGATGCTGCTGTGCAACAGCAAGCCCAACGTCTCGGCGCATCCCTACCGCGCGCTCAAGGAGCAGGCGGTCTGGTCTCACTTCCAGGCGCTCAAGCCGAACGCACTCCCGGGCTGGGTCGAGAAGCGCTTCAGGGAGCGCCGCGTCGAGACCGAGGCGGGCGCGGCTGCCATCCTGGCCGAGATGTCAGGCCCCGACCTGCGCGCGCTGCAGTCCGAGGTGGACAAGCTGGTGGTCTACGTCGGCGACCGCGCCCGCGTCACGCGCGACGACGTGCTCCGGGCGGCAGGCCACTCGGCCGAGCAGAACCCGTTCGAGCTGCAGGACGCGCTGGGCCGAGGCGACCTCCCCCAGGCGCTCGCCATCGCGGACGCGCTGATGGCCAAGGCGAGCAACCGCTCCGGCGAGGGCATCCGGCTGGTGGCCCTGCTCGCGTCGCACTTCACCAAGCTATGGAAGCTGACAGGCTGTCTCGACACTGGCGTGCCGCAGCGCGAGTGGACCCGACAGACCGGCATCCCGCCTTTTTTCCTGCGCGACTACGTCCCTCCGGCCAAGCGCTACGGCGCCGCGGGCGTGCGGCGGGCGCTCGACGCGCTGCTGGCGGCCGATTTGGAGCTCAAACGAACCTCTGGCCGCGACGAGCGGGCGACGGTTGCGCTCGCGTTGCGCCGGGCGGTGGCGCCGCTCCGCTAAGGGGAAAGCCCCAAACACACGGAGTCGTTGTCGCAACAGACGTGGAGGCACGGTGCTTGCGCGTTTTGTTCCCGCTGACACTCCGGCGCATTGCCGGTCCCACCACCTCCTCCGATCCCCTCTCTATGCCCACCCTGAAGAAGCAGACGTTCGCCAAAGCCCCCGCTCGCACGGTGACGCCGGCATCCAAGAACCACGTCGTCCTGTCGCAGATGAACGACGAGGACCTGATGAGCCAGTTCCAGATGGGCACCGTCGAGGCGTTCGACATTTTGGTCGGTCGCTACCACGACCCGCTCACCAACTACATCTACCGGTTCCTGGGCGACGTTAAGGAGTGCGAGGATCTGCTCCAGGAGACCTTTCTGCGGGTCTACCGCAACCGGCACAGCTACCGCCGAATTGCCAAGTTCTCGACCTGGCTGTACACCATCGCCGGCAACCTGGCCCGCAGCGAGTACCGCAAGCGCAAGCGCCGACGCCTCTACAGCCTGCAGTCGGTGAACCGGGACGAGGAGGAGTACGAGGTCGAGATCCCCGACGAGACGTTCCTGCCCGACAAGCACGCCGAGGGCACGATCCAGGACAAGTACATCCAGGACGCGCTGGCGCAGATCCCCGAGGAGTTCCGCGAGGTGGTGGTGCTCCGCGACGTGCAGCAGCTCGCCTACGAGGAGATCGCCGACATCACGGGCTTGCCGATGGGCACGGTCAAGAGCCGCATCAACCGCGGGCGGACCAAGCTGCAGGGCATCTTGAAGGAGGTCTACACGCCCGAGGAGGCGTAGCCGACGTCCGCAAGACCGCGAGGCGCCCCTTCCGCATGGAGGGGGCGCCTTTTCTGTAGCTCCCTCCGCCTCGGGCCGCCCGAGGCGGGAGAAGAGGGGCTGTGCATTAGGGTCGCGCGCGTGCTGGGTGGCACGATGCCGTGTCACGCCGGTCCCAGCGATTCGGGGTTCGTGGCTACCATGTGGCACATTTGCCACACGACCTTGGAAGTCCAGCCCCTCGCCGTTCAGCCGACTGCGTATCCCCTGCGCCACCCTCTCGCCCAGACCTACCTCGCCGGAGCCGAGCTGGTCGTGATGTCCCGGCAGAACGGCAGGTATCTCGCCCTCAACGAAACCGCGAGCGCCGTCTGGGAGCGGTGCGACGGCTCGCTCACCGTCGCTGGCATCGCCTCGGTCCTGGCCTCCACGTTTGGACAGCCCGAACCGGAGGTGCTGGCGGCCATCCTGGTGACGCTCTCGGACTTCCACGGCCGCGACCTGATCAGCGTGCACGCCGGACTGCCAGACCAGGACCCGGATGCGGATCGGTTCACGGTCACCTTCTTCCACCACTCGGTCGAGGTGGTGACGGACGACCAGCGGGTGGCCCGCAACATCGGGCGCATCTTTGGTGGGCTCTTGGGAGACCGTGCCAGCACCGTCGTCGCCCGCGTGGCGGTGTTTGCCGAGAGCGGCGGCTTCCGCACGCGTCGAGACGGGGCCGAGGCCGGCGGGCACCAGACGCTTCAGTCTGTCGTGACCTGGGTCAAGAGGCAGGTCATCCGAGCGCTTATCGACGCCCGGCCCGACCTGCTGTGGCTCCACGCCGGCGCCGTCGCCAGGCACGGCAAGGTACTGTTCTGCCTGGGAGAAGGCGGCAGCGGGAAAAGCACACTCGTGATGGCCCTGGTGGAGGACGGGTGGGGCTACCTCTCCGACGACGTGATCGCCTACGACCCGGTGACGGGCGGCGCGCTGCCGTTCCCGCTCGCGCCGTTCTACCGAACCTGGGGGGACGAGTTGGTCGAGGACATCAACGTGCTGAGCAAAGTCCGCTTCGAGATTGACCGGGAGGACGTGGCGGGCGCGTCGCTTGCGGTGTCTGCGCTCGTGTTTCCGTCGTTCTCGCCGTCGGGTCCGGCCGTGAGCCAGGTGCGGGGCCCGGCGTCGGCGGCCGTTGGCCTGGCCGACCAGGTTCTCAACGCCGATGCTCACTCGGGCGACATTCTCCACGTGTGCGCAGACCTGGCCTCCAGGACCCCGGCCTACGACGTGTACCACACGCCCGCCGCGCCGCCGGTCGAGGTCGCGCGTCCGCTTTTAGACTGGTAGGGCGTCACGTAAGTGCTCCAAAGACAACGGGGAGTGCGGCAAGAAGAGGCGTGTGGCGCAGGGCGCGCTGTGTGGCTAGGCGACGGGTCACCCGGCCCACCCAACGGCTCACACACCTCACGCTCTCGCACTCATGGCTGACAACTTGCAACCCTCCACCCCCTCCGCTGAGCTCACGACGCCTCTCGCGACTCGCCGTGACGTTGTCAAGGCGGCGTGGACGGTACCCGTGATCGTCGCGCTCGGCATGAACCCGATTCAGGCGTTTGCGCGAGGCAACAGCAACAGCAGCAGCGCGTCCAACGGCGGCAGCGTCGCTCAGATCTCGAATTGCAACAATGGGTTCGGCAACGGAGACCAGTGCGCGCCGGGCAACTCAGGCCCGAACAACGGCGCTGAGAACGACCAGGGAAACAAGGGCAACAACGGCGGTGGCAAAGACAAAGACAAGAGCAAAGACAAAGGCCGCAGCCACGCCAACAGCTTCGGCTATAACTACGATCTGTAGGGCGGCCGCACTGGCACTTTAAGCTGAGAACGCCCGGCGAGTCACGCGGCCCGCCGAACGTTCTCGCAGTCTCTCCACCTCGGCGCCTTGCCCGAGGCGGGGGAGGGCGGC
This sequence comes from Rubricoccaceae bacterium, assembly GCA_963757585.1. GTDB lineage: Bacteria > Bacteroidota > Rhodothermia > Rhodothermales > Rubricoccaceae > Rubrivirga. The sequence continues at coordinate 55,591 of CAVWRT010000005.1, read as the reverse complement.
TAGTTTGGCCTTCCGCTGGCGCCAGACGCCGGCGTGCCGGGCCCTTAGCTCAGGGGTTTAGAGCGCTCGCCTCACACGCGAGAGGTCGATGGTTCAAATCCATCAGGGCCCACAAGCGGACATCTCATCCCGTTGCTGCACAACGGTATGGGGTGGCGTGGTGGAACCGGGGTGGAACAATTGGCTTCCTGGGGTCCCGCTCGACGGCTAGCGAACTCGGATTGCTCGAAACTGACTTGATGAGCCCCAGAGAGAGTCAACGGTCTCACCAACGCGGTCGTCAGGACGATGTCACACCACCAAGCAGTCGCGTCGCCAACGGCCGAACACGCTGGGGTTTGCTCCCGATCATAGTCTTCCTGCCAGTCGACGCTGCGCACTACAGCTACAGCCGCTAGGCGATTAGGACAGGGATTTGAGCCTCCGGCGTTCTTGGGCGGCGAGGTCTGCTATCGTGACCGGCCTCGCGAGGATCATGTCGTTAAGCGCGCGTCGGGCGATGATCTGCACGCCGTTCTCGGCTGCGAGACGGGAGGCAGCACGGGTGAGTGATCCGTTCGTGACGACGGCCAGATCGAGATGGGTACTCAGGTACGACTCGTAGAACGGGCGAGCGGCGGCGATTTCCTGGATGGCCTGAACTCCGACGGAGGATCCACTCTGCTTGACCTGGATGAGGGTCCCTCCGCTGACGGAGGTCGCGGCAACGTCTGCACCACGGTCGTGCCCCGCCGGGGTGAGGACGACGTTGTCCCCGCCGGCGGCCCAGAGGGCTGCGACGAGGGCCTCGAACGCGTGGGGGGCGAGTGCGTCTGCGGCCTCGAGGGTGAGCGGGGTCGACTGGCGATCAGCATGGCCGGTGCCGAAGACGGAGTCGTACAACTCGTCGCGGCGGACCTCGACGCGCTCGGTGGGGAACAGCGAGGCGTCCGCGAGGGCGCGCTTGCGGTCGAGCAGCTTGTCCAGGACGACGTCGAACGTCTCGAACTCGGGGAGGACAGCCATGGGGTAGTAGACGTGGACGTCGCGGGTCTGGCCGATACGGTAGGCGCGGTCGGTGGCCTGGTCTTCCTTGGCGGGGTTCCAGTGCCGAGCGTAGTGGACGACGTGGTTGGCCGCGGTGATGTTGAGGCCGACGCCGGCCGCGACGGGCGAGAGGATGAGGGCGTTGAACCCGTCGGTGGCCTCGAAGGCGTCGATGGCCTCCTGGCGGGAGAGCTTGGCCGAGCGTCGGCCGGTGGGCGTGCTCGGGGTGTCGCCGTTGATGGTGCGGGCGTGGACGCCGTACCGCTCGTGGAGGACGGCCGCGAGCATCCGCTGCGTCTCACGTCGCTCGGCGAAGAGGAGGACCTTCTCGTCCCGCTCCCGAACGTGGTCGAGGATGTCGACCGTTTCGAGGAGCTTGGCCGAGGTCCGGACGAGGTCCTCGACTGGGACGGCGTCGAGTCGGCGGTCGGGGAGGTAGGGGTGGTCCGAGATGGCGCGCATGGCCTGGAGCGCACGGAGGACCTCGTGGCCCGGGACGCTCTCGTTCTGCCGAGCCTCCTGGGCCGCGTCGACCTCGACGAGGTACCGTTCGCGTTGCTCCGGGGGCATCTCACGGGGCCGAACGTGGGTGTGCTTCTGAGGAAGCTCGTCGAGCACGTCACGCTTGAGCCGGCGCTTGAGATAGTCGCCGAGGCGGGCGCGGAGCTCCTGGCCAAGGGCGACGACGTCGGTCTCGGGGTCGTCGAGGCGCTTCTGGTAGTCCTTAGCGAAATCCTTGGCGCCGCCGAGGAGGCCGGGGACGAGGAAGTCGACGATGCACCAGAGGTCGACGAGGGAGTTCTCGACGGGAGTGCCCGTCATGGCCACCCTAAAGTCAGCCTTGAGCGCTTTGGCGGCGTTGGTGACGAGGGTGCCCGGCGTCTTGATGCGCTGGGCCTCGTCAAGGACGACGACAGCCCAATCGACGGCGGCGAAGGCGAGCTGTTGGCGGCGGAGCGTCTCGTAGGTGGTGAGGCAGAGGTGAGGGCGTTGGAGCGCCCGGGCGAGGGCGCGGGGGTTGCCCCCCGCGTCGGACGCCATCGCCTTGAGGGCGCTCCCGTAGAGCCTCGTGACCTCAGGCGGGCTCGGGTCGAAGAACCGGTCGACCTCGTTCTCCCAGTTCTCAAGGAGCGAGACGGGGGCGACGACGAGGTAGGGCTTGCCGTCCGCCTCGGGCTGGGCGGCGAACCACTTGAGGAAGCCGAGGACGGTGAACGTCTTGCCGAGGCCCATGTCGTCGGCCAGGAGGGCGCCGGGATGGCCAGCCGAGAGGGATTGGAGCCAGGCGATGCCGACCTCCTGGTGCTTGCGCGGTCGGATCCCGTCGCGGAGGTGGGGCGGCTCAGCGTAGACGTGCTCGACCTCGGCCGCCCCCGACCCTGCCTCGCCGAAGTCGACGCCGTCGACGTTCTCCTTGATGATGAGGACGCGCTCGTCCTGGGGCTCCTGCTTCGCGGGCTGGGTGCGGTCCTCGAACTGGCGGCGGGCCGTGGCCGCGATCCCCTTCGCCGCGCCCGTGGGGATCTCGGCGCCGTCCCAGGTCACAGTGGGCGACCCCGCCTCGACGGCCTCCTCGACCGCCTCTCCGAATGAGGCGGCTTCCTCCTGGGTGTCGAAGGAAACGCGTCGCCGGTCCTCCGGGGATGTTTCGACGACGAAGCCCGGGGTCCACTCGGACTCGTAGGCCGCGACGAAGGGGTAGAACCGGGGGCGGTAGACACCGAGTTCGACGACGCGGGCGCTGAAGGCGTCGAGGTCGACGAGGTCGGGGTCGAAGAACGACTCGGGGTGCTCGAGGAGGCGGTCGCGCTCTTCACCGGTGACGCTCTTGAGGCGCTTGGCCGTCTCTAGCTGCTCCTGCTGGGGCTCCGAGAACGCCACGCGCCGGCGTTTCCCGCCTGGGCCGGAGAAGGAGTAGACGGGGCGGACCTTGGGGAACTTGCCAAACTTGGCCGCCAGTTCGGGGACGCCGTCGAGCGTCGGCGTCAGGGTGACGCCGTCGCCGCTCGCTTGGATGTCGAGCGTGATGGCGTTGGGCGCGACGACCTCCGTCTCCGCGAGCGTAGGGTGGAGGCTGGCTCCGGCCGCCTCGGCGAGGGTCTGGAGGCGGGCGACCGCGACGAGCTGCTCGGCGAGCCCGAGGGGCGGAGCGGCGTTGAACCCGTCGGCGTGCTCGAAGAGGGCGAGCGCCGCGAGAGAGAGGGTGTAGGGCTCGCCGGTGGCCGTGAGGAAGCAGCCGGTACGGGAGGCGACGAGGCGTTCCCCCTCCTCGAACGTGAGGGCGTCGACGCGGAACTGGACAGTGGGCTGGCCCAGTGCGCCGTCCGTTGCGACTCGGAGGTCGAAGGGGTACGGCGGTGGGAGGCGCAGAAGGTGGCGGTCCGCAGCCGGGAGGGCGGCCGCGTCGGCGTGTGGGACGAGCACGCCGCCGGTACGCCGGACCGCCTGGCCGTTGTCGAGGAGCTCGCCTAGGAGGAGGCTCGCCGGGGTGGCGTCACCCGGCAGGGGGACGAGGACCCCCTCCGGTGCGGCGCTGGGCGTTGGGTCGATCTCCATCAGATCCCGAGGTGGAGTTGGAGCCACTTTGCGAACCGGAGCTGCCAGCCTTTGGGATGAAGCACGCGCCCCTCTTCTTCGCGCTCACGGATGGACGTCCCGGACGACCGGTAGAGCAAGCCCATGGACGTCCGGCGGAGGCGGTTCGCTGAGGGGTAACACTTCTCGAACGTCGGCGTTTGGGGGGCGTCTGTGTGGTAGACGTAGCAGGCGTTCCCGGTGTCGCCGAACTCGATGATCGTGCGATCTTTGACCCTCATCATGAGCGCGTTCGAGCCGTTGGCGGCAGTGCCCAGACAGAATCGGCCGGGGAGGAATGGGCGAAGGCGAGCGTCCTCGTTGAGACGTCGGCGCGTGACGTGGTCTCCGTAGATGCGGAATCGGGAGACGTGCGGGGCGTAGCGGAGCCAGAATTCCCTCCGGTCGGGGTCGTCCATATCGACGGTTTCGAAGAAGACCGTGATGAAGCGCTGGGCGATCCAGCGCTGGAGGATGGCTCGGGCTTCGTGGAGCTCCTGGATTTCCTGTGCAGACGCGCCGGGCCACGAGGCCCACAGGTGGGCGTGTGCTGGGTCGCCGACTGTGTGGAAAGCGACGGTCTGGAGCTTGTCTTTTACAGCCTCGTCGGGGCGGGCGTCGACCGCCAGGATCATGGGCGCGAGGCAGCGCTTGTGGACGACGCCGCGGTCTCGCTCTTCGAGAAACGCCAGGAGCGAGTGGAGGGCGTCGGAGGCGTGGGCGGTGCGGAGGGCGGTGCGGGCGTAGGCAACGGCGACCTGGTCACAGAAGGGGGTGGTGCGGGCGCGCGCCGAGAGCGCGAGCGCGTCGATGGCGGAGCCGAAGGGCTGACCGGACTCGGCCGTCTCCGCGCCGAGGACGTCGGCGCCGTTGGCGTAGAGGAGGAAGCGGGCGCTAGCCTGGGCACGCCGGAGAGGCTGGAGCTTTCCGGTGTAGGCGTCGAGGCGGGGCCGGAGGAAGGCGCGGAGCCGGTTGGCGTGGGCCGAGTCGTCCCAGGTCCGGAGGAGAGCGTCGAGGGTGCCGAGGAGGACGGAGGTCCGGTCGTGGGGGCGGAGGAGGTCGAGGGCGGTCCCGAGGTGCTCGGACCGCGCGATGGGTGGCGCCCCCTTCTCGGAGTGGCAGAGCGAGGCCGCCAGCTTGCGCGCGAGGCAGCCGGTGCCGAAGACGTCTGAGAGGCGGGCGGGGTCGCTCGTGGCGAGGCGGAGGAAGCGGCGGGCGATCTCGGCGGCGTCCGGCGGGGTCTCCATTCCGATGGCGGAGTGTGTCTCGGTGATGCGCTGGAGTCGTGCGTTGCTGCGTTCGAGGCGATCCGCGGTGCGGGGGTCGAAGGCGTGGTCGGCGGTGGCGGCGAGGGCGGGGCCGCTGAACCGGACGCCGAGGAGGTCGCGGGCCGTCACGAGTCCGGGGTCGGAATGGACTGGGCTGCCTCGGCGACGGCCGAGCCTCCGAGCTCATCGAGGATCTCGCGGAGCTGGCGCTCGGCGTCGGTGCGGACGCGGAACTCGACGCGGCGCGACGCGGCCGAGTCCTCGGCGCCGTCGACGAGGATGGGCTGGCTCGAGGAGAGCCCGTTGGCGGTGAGGTACCGGCGGGTCCAGTCTCGCGGCTCGCCGTCGTTCACAGTATCGAGGACGAACCGGAGCACGCTCCGCGTCCGGTCCTGGGAAAGCTCCATGTTGCGGAGGTAGGAGACGTCGAGGTCGGCGCCGGCGAACCACTCGGACGAGGTGTGGCCCTCGATCCGGATCTCCTCGATGCTGCCGCGATAGGCGTCCCGGCGGAGGATGCGGATGTAGCGGGGGAAGAAGTCGGAGAGGATGGCGGCGAACGAGGGGCGGACGTCGGCGCGGCCTTGCTCGAACAAGACGTCCGGCTCACGAAACGTGAGCGAGAGCGTGGCTCGGTCGAGGTCGGCGTCCCAGCGGTCGAGGTCCGTCTCGAACTCGTTCTTGAGGTCGGCATAGAGGCTGTCTTGGAGCGCCTCGTACTCCTCGATGATCGAGACCGTGCGCTCCTCGTCCTCCTTGATCAGGAGGAGCGTGGCGCTGAGGAGGAGGACGAAGACGAGGAGCAAGGCGGCCATGAGGTCGCCGACGGAGAGCGCGAACGGGTTCTCCTGCTCCTGGGCGTCGAGGGGGCGGGGCGTCATGGACGGGCGTGGCCGTTAGAGCGGGGACGGCCGGCGGTTTCGACGGCGTCGACGAGCTCCTGGAGGCTCTCGTCGAGGGCGGAGACGCTGCCGCTGAGGGCGCTCGCGGCGGTCGAGAGCTGCTCGGTGAACTCGCCGAGGTAGCGGTTGAGCGACTCGCGCGTGGACGACTGGTACTCGCCCAAGCCCTCCTGAAGCTCGCTGAACACGCCCTTGAGGCCGCCCTCGATGACGCCGAACTTCTCGGCGTAGTCGGCGCCGACGCGGCGGGACTCGTCGAGGGCGCCGCGGAGGGCGTCGAGGTTGCCGCGGTTGGCGTCGAGCCAGCCCCGGCTGTCCTCGCCGAAGGCGGTTGTCGTCTCACGGAGCGACCGGCCGCTCTCCTGGAGCGCCCCGGCCGTCTGGTGCGCCGCGGCCGTGAGGGACTGGAGCTCGGCGAGCGTGGTCGAGAGCCCGGCGGTGGCGTTGTGGAGGTCGACGGACGCGTTGCCGGTTTTCTGGAGCACGTCGCCGACGGCCGCCGCCAGCTTCGCCGCCGACTCCGTGGTGGCGCCCTGGCGGTCGAGGAGGTCGGAGGTCCGGTCCTGGAGGGCCTCGATCGTCTGGCCGAACACGCCGACGGCGCGCTCGGTCTCGGTCCGGAGGCGGTCGGACGTCGCCGTGACCTCGTCGGCGATCTGGCCGTTGCTCTGGGCGAGGGTGGACCGCATCTCGGCCATGAGCTGCTCGACGGTGGCGGGGAGCGCCGAGAGCGCGCCGTGGGCTTCGCCGATGGAGGCGGCGACGGACTCGAGTTGGGTGAGGGCACCGCCGGAGAGGGCGTGCTGGAACTGCTGGCCCATCTGCTCGAGCGACGCCTGGAGCTTGCCGACCACGTCCTCGACCATGGCCTCGTTGGAGGCCGACTTCTCGTGCTGGAGCTGCTCGACGGCCGAGCGCACGCCGTCGAGGGTGGGGGCGAGCGTGGCGCGCATGGCGTCGTCGAACGCCTTGCCGAGGTTGACGCCCAAGGCCTCGATGGTCATGCTGGAGAGCATGATGCCATCGGCGAGGTCGGTCGAGAACTGCTGGAGGGCGGCCGTCTGCTGCTCGGACTCGCGGCGGATGGCTTGGAGGGCATCGCCGGGGCGGACGGGGCCGTCCTCGGTCTTGTAGCCGAAGAGCGAGCCGAGGAGGTTGACCTGGTCCTGTTGGGCGAAGCGGAGGCGGTCGGCGGTGGTGATGAGGTAGCGACCGTCGAGCGTGCTGACCAGGCCGCGGAGGGCGTTGGCGACGCGGCGGAACCGGTCCTTCTCCCAGACGCCGAACGCGATGGACGTGCCCATGCCCACAATGGACGTGATGAACGCTGTGGCCATGCCCGCGAGGAGGCCGTTGATCCCTTCGCGGATTTGCTGGCTGGTGTCGGCGTCGAAGCCTGTGATGCCGTAGGCGAGGCCGACGAACGTGCCGAGGATGCCGAGGCCGACCAGGACGTTGGGGATGGCGAGCCAGTAGCGGAGGTTGAGCGCGCCGGTCAAGACCTCGGGCTCTCCGAAGTAGTCGGCCGCGCGGGCGTCGGTCATCTCGCGGTCGCCGGAGGCCGCGAGGAAGGTGGCGCGGTAGCGGCCCCAGGGCTCCACCAGTGCGTCGCCTGAGAGCGGGCGCCCGGCCTGGGCCGCGGCGGCGGCCTCCTGCACTTGGGCGTGGACCGTGCCGAGCGCGCGGTGGAGGCGAACGGCCTCGACCACCGCGTAGCCGAGGATGAGGACGAGAAAGACGAGGGTGATAATGAGGCCAGCGCTCATGTCGGCACGGGTCGAAGCGGGTGTAGGGTGTCGGCTGAAACGACTGGCGATCAAGGGGCGCGGCGCGCGGCGTGTGCCGCGGCGCCGAAGACGGGGGTCCGCGCGGGGCGTATCCTTCATGTTCCCTCCTCAAGCTACGCCCCACGTGATTACAGGTCAGATCAAGAGCCAAGTCGACGACCTCTGGCGGCTCGTGTATTCCAACGGCATATCGAATCCGCTGACGGTGATCGAGCAGCTGAGCTACCTGCTGTTCGCCAAGCGGCTCGACGACGTGCACACGGCGCGGGAGCTCCGGGCGAACGTGACCGGCGAGCCGCTGGCGGAGCCCGTGTTCGGGCCGGACGAGCAGGGGCTGCGGTGGAGCCGGTTCCGGCAGCTGCCGCCTCGCGAGATGTTCGAGACCGTCCGCGACGGGGTCTTCCCGTTTATCCAGACGATGGGCGCCGAGGGCGGGACGTACGCGCGGCACATGGAGGGGGCGCAGTTCTTAATCCCGACGCCGTCGCTGCTGGCGGGCGTCGTGGAGCGCGTCGAGACGCTGCCGCTGGAGGACCGCGACACCAAGGGCGACCTCTACGAGTACATGCTGGGCAAGCTGGCGACCGCCGGGCAGGCCGGGCAGTTCCGGACGCCGCGGCACGTGATCGCCGCGCTCGTCGAGATGGCCGCGCCGACGCCGGCCGACACCATCCTGGACCCGGCGTGCGGCACGGCAGGCTTCCTGGTGGGCGCGGCCGAGTACTTGCGCGAGCGGCACACCGACCTGTTCGCTGACGAGGCGACGCGGCGACACTTCCATGAGGACGCGTTCACGGGCTGGGACTTCGACGCGACCATGCTCCGGATTGGGAGCATGAACCTGATGCTGCACGGGATCGAGGACCCGGCCGTCGAGCGGCACGACGCGCTCTCGGACGAGGTGGGGGGCGTGCGCGACCGGTTCTCGCTGGTTCTGGCCAACCCCCCGTTCGCGGGCACGATCGACGCGGCGAACCTGGCGCTGGACGTGGCGGCCTCGCCGAAGTCGAAAAAGAGCGAGGTCCTGTTCCTGCGGCTGATCCTGCGGCTCTTGGAGCCCGGCGGGCGGGCGGCGGTGATCGTGCCGGACGGGGCGCTGTTCGGCTCGACGGGCGCCCACCGCGCGCTGCGGAAGGCACTCGTGGAGGACCACCGGCTGGAGGCCGTGGTGTCGCTGCCCTCGGGCGTGTTCCGGCCCTACGCGGGCGTCTCGACGGGCGCGCTCGTGTTTACCAAGACGGGCCGGGGCGGGACCGATAAGGTGTGGTTCTACGACGTCCGCGCCGACGGCTTCTCGCTCGACGACAAGCGCCAGCCGGTCGAGGCCGACGACCTGCCGGACCTGCTGGCGCGCTGGGCCGACCGCGGCGCCGAGGCGGACCGCGAGCGCACCGACCAGAGCTTTTTCGTGCCGCGCCAAGAGATCGTCGAGAACGGCTACGACCTGTCGTTCAACCGCTACCGCGAGCGCGAGCACCACGCCGTGGAGCACGACGACCCCCGCGACATCCTGGCGGACCTCCGGCGGCTGGAGGCCGAAATCGCCGACGACCTCGACGCGCTGGAGGCGCTGGTGGCATGAGCGAGGCGACGCTTCGTGACTACCTCGGTCCGGCACCCGATCACTGGGACGTGGTGCCGTTCAAGAAAGCGTTCGACGACATGACGAGCGGCAACCCGTCGATCAAGCAGTCGGACTACCTGGACGAGGGCGTGCTCGCGGTCGTAGACCAAGGGCAAGACGCAATCGGCGGGTACACGGACGACCCGGAGATGGCATGCTCGGCCGACCTGCCGTGCATCGTTTTCGGGGACCACACCCGAGCGTTCAAGTACGTCGATCACCCGTTCGCCATCGGGGCGCAGGGGACGCGCGTGTTGGTGCCGAAGGGGAGGCTGCAACCTCGATTCGCGTACCATTACCTCCGCCAACTTCGGCTCCCCGATAGCGGGTATAGCCGACACTACAAGTTCCTGAAGCGTGAGGCGGTCCCCGTGCCGCCGCCCGGGGAGCAGGAGCAGATCACGGACGCTCTGGACCGTGCCGAGGCCGCGAAGGCGAAGCAGCGCCGTGCCCTCGCCCGCCTCGACGCCCTGCTGGCGGCCGTCTTCGACGAGATGTTCGGCGACCCGGTGACCAATCCGATGGGGCTGGATACTTCCAAGATCGGCAACGTGACAGATGTCGCGACGGGTGCCACTCCGAGTCGAAAGAAGAAAGAGATTTACTTCGACGGGGATATTCCGTGGGTTAAGACTGGCGAGGTCGGGAGCGTAATCACATCGACAGAAGAACTAATCACAAGCCGTGCGTTGGCGGAGACCAACTGCAAGCTGTTTCCGAAAGGGACCGTTTTGGTTGCCATGTATGGACAGGGCAAGACGCGCGGCAAGGCGGGGTTGCTGGGGATCGAGGCGGCTACAAATCAGGCGTGCGCTGCGATCCTTCCCTCCACAGAACTGAAGCCGGTGTTTCTCTATTTCCAGCTCGGCCTGATGTACGAACGTCTGCGCGCGTTGGGAAGGGGGGGCAACCAGGCTAACCTCAACCTCGGGATGGTTAAGTCCTTCGAGGTGCTCTGTCCAGCCTACAACGACCAAGAGCGCTTCGCCGAGATCGTCCGCCAGTCCCAGCCGCTCCGCCAGCGGCTCATCGACCAAGGCGCCCGACTCGATGCGCTCTACGCCGCGCTCGCCGCCCGCGCCTTCCGCGGCGACCTCGCCCTCGCGCCCGAGCCCGCCTGACCCGTGAGCGCCGCGTCCAACTTCGACTTTCTGCGGGGGGGCTGGCCCGCGCTCCACGCCGCCGCCGCGAGGGCTGAGGCCGCGGCCAAGACGGACCCGCGCGCCGCCTGCTTCCACGCCCGGTTCGTGCTGGAGCACGCCGTCCGCTGGCTCTACGACCACGACGCCGCGCTGCCGTACGGCGCCGGAGGCGACAGCCTGGGCTCGCTGTTGCACGAGCCCGCGCTCCGGCGCCTGCTCGACGGTCCGGTCTTCCGCAAGGCCGAGGCCGTCCACCGCGTCGGCAACCTGGCCGTCCACGACGCCCGCCCGGTGGGTCCTGGTACGGCGCTCCAGGCCGTCCGCGAGCTGCACCACGTGCTGTACTGGCTGGCCCGGCACTACGGCCAGGGCAAGGTCCGGGCGTCGGCGTTCGACGAGGGGCTGGTGCCGTCGGGCGAGGCCGCGCGGGAGGACCGCCAGCGGGTCGAGGCCGAGCTGGCGCGGCTGGCCGCCCAGGTCGAGCAGCAGGCGCGCGAGACCGAGTTGGGCCAGGCGGCGCTGGCGGCCGAGCAGGCTCGGGTGGCCGCGATCGTGGCCGAGAAGGAGGCGGCCGAGGCCCGAGCGCTGGCGGCGCAAGAGGACACCGAGGCGGCGCTGGCGCTCGCCGAGGAGATGGAGGGAACACTCCGTGCCGCGCAGGAGGCGCGGGAGGCCACACGCGACACGGTCGAGCGACTCCGCCTGCAGACGTCCAGCGAGCGCGAGGCCGTGGCGCGGACGCCGGATCCTCACGACTACTCCGAGGCCGAGACGCGGCAGTTCCGGGTCGACCTCGCGCTACAAGGGGCAGGGTGGGACCACGATGCCGAAGGCGTGGCCGAGTACCGGGTCGGTAAGGTGGACGGCGACGGCAGGAGCGTACCCGGCTCGTGGTTCGTGGACTACGTGCTCTGGGGCGACGACGGACTGCCACTGGCAGTGGTTGAGGCGAAGAAGGCATCGGTATCGGCAGAGAAAGGGCGGATCCAGGCGCGGCGCTACGCGGACGCGTTGGAGGCCCGGTTCGGGCAACGACCGGTAATCTTCTACACGAACGGGTACGAGACGTGGCTCTGGGACGACGCCCAGACCACGGCGTCGGGCGGCGTCCTACCCGCGCGTGAGGTCATGGCCCCGTACTCGAAAGAGGGGCTTCTGTGGCTGCTCCACCAGAGGACGCACCGCCAGCCGCTGGCGGGTGCGACGCCTGACCCCCAAGTGGCCGGGCGCGACTACCAGGTGAAAGCGGTAGCGAAGACGTTCGAGCGGTTCGGGGACGGGCACCGGCGGGCGCTGCTGGCGATGGCGACCGGGACGGGCAAGACGCGGACGGCCGTGGCGATGGCTCAACTGCTCGTCAACCTCGGCTGGACCAAGCGGGTGCTGTTCCTAGCCGACCGCCGCGAGTTGGTAAAGCAGGCCACGAAAGCGTTCAAGCGGCATGCGCCCGACTTACCGGTCGTCAACTTGCTGGAGGAGACGGACAACGGGGAGGCGCGTGTCGTCGTGAGCACGTATCCCACGATGGTCAACGCCGTCGAGAGGTCGGCGACCGACGGCGGGCCGGACTACGGCGTGGACGCGTTCGGGCTGGTGATCGTGGACGAGGCGCACCGGTCCATCTACGACCGCTACCGCGTCCTCTTCGACTACTTCGACGCCTTGTTCCTGGGGCTCACGGCGACGCCGCGCGACGAGGTCTCGCACGACACCTACGGCCTGTTCGAGCTGCCGCCCGGCGAGCCGACGTTCGCCTACGGGCTCGACGAGGCCGTCGAGGCGGGGCACCTGGTGCCGCCCCGGGCCGTCGAGGCCGAGCTGGGCTTCGTGGCCGGGGGCATCACCTACGACGACCTCTCCGACGAGGAGAAGGCGTCCTACGAGGACGCGTTCACCGACGTGGTCACGGGCGAGATCCCGGCCCACGTGGACGCGGCGGCGCTCAACCAGTGGCTGTTCAACGAGGACACCGTCGATAAGGCGATCCGGCTGCTTCTCGACAAGGGCATTAAGGTGGCGGGCGGGGACCGGCTGGCCAAGACGATCGTGTTCGCCCGGAATCAGGAGCACGCCCGGTTCTTGGCCCAGCGGTTCGCGAAGGTGGCGCCCCAGCTGGGCGGCGACTTCGCCGAGGCCATCTACCACGGGAAGCCCCGCGTGGACGACGTCATCGAGGGCTTCCTCGCGCCCGGAAAAGCCCCCCACGTGGCGGTCTCCGTGGACATGCTCGACACGGGCTTCGACGCGCCCGACGTGGCCAACCTCTTGGTCTTCAAGCCGGTCCGGAGCCGCGTCAAGTGGGACCAGATGCTAGGCCGGGGCACGCGCCCACGAGTGGACCTGTTCGGGCCGGGCCGCGACAAGCGCTGCTTCTACGTGTTCGACCTGTGCGGCAACTTCGACTTTTTCCGCAACAAGCCGGACGGGGTCAAGGCGAGCCGGTCGCGTGGCCTGGGCGAGCGCCTGTTCCGCGCGCGGATGGGGCTAGCGCTGGCGTCGGCCCAGCCGTCGGTCACCCTCGACGACGGCGACCGCCAGCGCGTGCGGTCGCGCGCGCTCGACGCGCTCCACGCCCACGTGGTGGGGCTCCCCGAGGGGACGCTGGCGCTCCGGACGGGCGAGGCGGCCCAGTTGAGAAAGCGGTTCGGGCGACGCGAGGCGTGGGAAGGGCTGACTGAGCGGCAAGCGCAGCGCCTCCTCGATCACCTGGGCACAGTCCCCGACGGCCGCGACGACGGGGAACTGGCCCGTCAGGTGGACCTTCTGGCCGTCGAGGCCCAGCGGGCCCTCGTGCTGGGCGAAGCGGTGCCGGAGAAGACGCGGTCGGCGTTCGCGGTCCTCGCCGAGGCGCTGCGCACGAAGACGACGGTCCCGGCCGTGGCCGCCGCCGAGCCGACGCTGGATGGGCTCCGTGACGGGCGAGTGTGGGCGGGGGCGCGTCCGGCGACGGTGGAGGGCGTGCGCGAGACGCTGGCGCCGTTGGCGTACCTCGCCTCGTCGGAGTCCGAGGCGGGTCGCCGCGTGTACACCCAGTTCCTCGACGCCCTCCGGATCGTGAGCGAGCCCGGTGACGACGGCGACGTGGTGCCGGGGACGGGGGCGCCGGAGGAGGTCGCTGGAGCCGTAACCCGTCGGGAGGTGGAGGTGGCGCTGACGGCGCAGTTGGACCACCCGGCCGTCGCGGCGCTCTACTGGAACGAGCAGGTGACTCCGGACGACCTCGACGCGCTGGCGGCGCTGGTGGACGAGGCCGCTGGGAGCGAGGGGGCCTTCCGGGCCGCGCTTGAAGCAGATCCGCCCACGGGGTGGGAGCCGGACGAGGCGCTGGGGGTGACGGTGCGGCGGTTGGTCGGGCTGGCGCCCGGGGCCGCTCAAAAGGCGCTCGCAGATGTGCCCGCCGAGGACGACCGCCAGCGGGCGTTCCTGGATCACCTGGTTGCCGAGATCGCCGAGGCGGGCGTGGTCGGCGCGGGGCGGCTGTTCGAGTCGCCGTACACGGACCGCCACCCGAGCGGGCTGGTCGGGGTGTTTCCGGTGCAGGCGCCCGCGGTGCTGGCGGCGCTCCAGGCCGTGCGAGCGAACGCGGAGAGGCCGGCGTCGTGACGCCGGTCGAGGCCTACCGCGCGACGACGTACCGGGTGTCGCTCCCCTCCGGCGCGACGGCGGACGTGCGGATCGGGGAGCAGCCCCCAGGGCTCGATGCGGCGCTGGCTGCGGCGGGGGCCAAGTCGTGGGGGTTTGTGACCGCGTCGAACCCGGCGCCGCGGACGCTGTCGCAGGCGCTGAACGCGCGGCGTCTGCGGGCGCTCTGGCGGCGGGCCAGGCGGGGTCGGCGTGGCGTGTGGCCGGCGGTGGGGCTGGGCCACTCGGGCGGGCGGAGCGAGCGCGGGGTCGTCGTGCTCGGAGTGAGCGAGGCGGACCTCCTCGGCCTCGGGCGTGCGTTCGGCCAGCTGGCGGTGGTGCACGGGCGTCTTGCCGAAGCTGCGCGGCTCGTTGTAGACTCGTTGCACCCGATGTCTACCCCTACCTCTGAGCTCGACGCTCGCCTCGCCGCGCTCGGCGACGCGGGCTCCACCGGCGTCCTCCGACGGTTCGCCGCCGACGCCGCACTCGCCGTGCTTCGTCGCGCGCCTGGCGGAGCGCCCCCACTCATCGATGCGGCCGACCGGGCGGCGCGAGGCGAAGCTGTTGATCTCGCGTCGCTCCGCGCGGAGTATCAGGGTACGGCGATGGCGGCGGGGACGATCGGGATGCGGCATGGGGCGGCGAACGCCCCAGCGTTCCTGGCCGCCTACGCCGCGTGTGCGCCGGACGCCTACACGGCCGCGACCGGCGCGGCCGAGATGGTCCGCCGTCACGGCGAGCTGGCTAAGCTCGATGCGGGCGAGGTAGAGCGGGAGTTGCTGGACCTTCTCCCCGGCACCTCATGACGCCCCACGCCCCTTACCGCCGTGAGCACATCGTCGACGTCGATGCAGCCGTCGTGGGCATCTCCTGTGACGACTGGAGCAAGCTGACACCGGCGGAGGCCGGCGACCCCGACGCGGCCCGCCGACGGATGGAGCAGCTCCAGTTCGACGTGATGCCGGTCGTTGACGGCGACGCCCCCATTAGCGAGTATCTGGCGACCGAGCGGTGGGGCGACTTCGCGACCGTCCAGCGCCACCCGATCGCCGCCTCCGACATGCTCCCGCAACGGACGCCCCTGGACGAGGTGGTGCGGGAGTTCGCTGAGGGCGGCCGCCTTTTCTTCTTCCTCACGCGCTACGGCCGGGTGACGGGCCTCGTCACGGTCGCTCACCTCAACGGCCGCCAGTCGCGGGTCTTCTTCTACAGCCTCATCTCGGAGCTCGAGATGGCCATGGCTCGACTGATCCGGCGCGCGGTCGAGACCGGGCCGACGACGATCGCGGACGTCGTCGCTACGATGCGGCCCAACGTCCGGAAGGCCTACGAGGCGCAGCGGGACCAGGACGTCGAGGCGGACCCAACCGAATACTTCTACCTCAACGACCTCACGACGGCGGTGTACAAACTCGGGCTCCACCGCGAGCTCGGGTTTAGCGGCCGTGCGGCGTTCGAGGACCCGCTGAACCGGCTTGTCAAGCTCCGGAACCGGGTGGCCCACCCGGCGCGCGCGCTCGTCGACTCGCCGGAGCGCGTGTCCAAGCTGTGGCGCGACCTGCTGGTCCTCGACGATTACCTCGCCCGCCTTCGCGGAAGCGCTCCACTCCTCTAGCTTTCCCTCCCCTCATGCCCAGCCTCCCGCCTCCTCCTACCGACGAGGAGTACGACGATCTGATCACCACCACCGACGCCGTCTACGTCCTCGATTGGGAGAGCGGCAACCCCGGGGCGGGGGGAGGCTCGATGGCGGTGTACCCATGGAAAGGCGCGTACTTCGTCGTGACCGATTCAGAGTGGACGGTGTACCCCACGTTGGAGGCCGCCATCGTGGAAGGCGAGATCAACTACGTGACGGACGCTACGGTGTCGGTCGAGTCCTCGGAGCTCTCGGCTGAGTCGTTGGCCGGAATGCTGCGGACGTTCGACGACGGGAGGTATCGGATCGAGATTAATGGGAAGCCCTACGAATCCGTCGAGACCGAGGACTTTCCTGGTGACGCTCCTCGGTTGTTCAGACCGGCCTCGTAACAAGCTCAACCTCCCAACAATGCAGGGAGGCGTGCCGAATGCGAGTTGGGTTGCAAAGCCCTTGCTAAAGAGGGCCCCGCTCCACGAGCGATGTGTACCGTCCGTCGTACCCGACGATGAGCGAGTCCACGAGTGGGATGTCGAGCGCCTGGCCCGCCGCCTTGAGCTGCTTCGACACCTCGACATCGGCTCGCGACGGCTCGACGTTCCCTGACGGGTGGTTGTGGAGGCAGACGACGGACCTAGCGTTGCAGAGGAGCGCGAACTTGAACACCTCGCGCGGGCTAGCGACCGAGGCGTCAACGGTTCCGACGTGGGCGCAGTGAGCGCCAATCACGCGGTTGGCCGTCGAGAGCGCAATGACGTAGAAGGCCTCGCGGTCATACCCTGCGAGGAGCTCTCCGGCCAGCCGGGCGACGTCGGCCGGGGTCCGGACGAGAGCGGTCTCGTGGCTCCGCTCGCGGATGAGACGGATGCCGAAGACGGGCACGTCGAAGGTGGGTGGAGTGGGGATCTGGTTGGCTGTCGAGAACAGGTCGAGTGTTGTGGTTGAGGTCGTCATCGTGGTTGTTGGAAACGACGACAGGCCGGACCCTCCGCGATGGAGAGCCCGGCCTGTCAGTCGGTAGTTGAGTAAGAAGAAGCCCCTGATGTCGGGGCGTCTGTGGTCTAGCTGGTGGCCGTGACGCCGATCAGGTCGAGGAGATGACCGGCGATCCGGTCGATGGCCGCGAGCTCCGCCGCGAGCGCATCGTCGTCACCACTCGCCCAGCCTTTCAGGTAGGGCAGCGTGGCCCTGTCCGTCCGGAGCCCGAGCGCCGCCAGCGCGACGAACGCGCCGCCTTCGGCCTGGAGCTCCTTCGAGGCTTGGGTCGTCTCCCGGTCGCCGGTGTGGGCGAGCACGTGCGCCAGTTCGTGGCACAGCACGGCCGCCCGGTCGGCGCCGCTCAGTCCCGCGCGGACGCACACCACGCGGTCGGCCTCGCGATACCAGCCGTCGGCGTAGCCGAGGTGACTCGTCTGCACCGTGCACCCGGCCTGGGCGATGGCGAGCTCGATCTGAGCCGCGAGCCCGTCCGGTCCGTCCGCGTTCAGGCGCGGGACCGGCGGGGTGTAGACGAGCGCGCCGTCGGTCGTCGCTACAGTCTGCTCGTAATCGAACGTCGTGGCCGTCCGGTAGCCGGCCGGCACGCGCTTGTCGGGGTCCGCCCCGGCCGCGATCTCGTCCGCCGTCGGACGCCTGAGGATCGGGGCGAGGACGGTCAGCCCGCGCTCGCCTTTGCGCACGCGGCGGCCGTGCTCGGTCCAGGCCTTGAACCCTTTGCAGAACCGGGCGGCCGGTCGCTGCATCCAGATGAGCAAAGCGTTGCGGGCGGAGTAGTCGCGGAAGTGCGACCTGAACTGCAGGTAGGCTTTGAGCGCGTCCGGATCGTCGCGGACGCCGGAGACGCCTCGGGCCAGGACGGCGCGCGCGGCGTCGAGCCGGGTCTGCCGGTCGGGGCGGGCGTCGCGCTGGGCGGCGGACAGAACGGGGGTGGTAAGGGAGAGGGCGAGTTGGCCGGGAGCGGCCTGGGTCTTCTTGGTCATGGAGTCAAATGGAGAGAGCCCGAGCCCCGCGTCGTGCGGAGCCCGGGCTCGGGTGGGTGGAGAGAGCGCTGGTCGATTCTGTGGTGAGATTGTAGAGCTCTTTGGTGTGTAGGGAAGTGGGGGCCGCGCTCACGGACGGCTCGCGACTATGAGCGCCTGGAGGTCTGAGGCCCGAATCACGCCGCCGGCGCGCGGCACCCGGGCAAGCGCCTCGGCCAGGTCTTTGCACCCCACGTGCCCCGTGGATTCGGGCCCGGCGAGGTGGGTCACGATGCTGAGCGCGAGGTCGGCCCGGGCCGCAGCGCCGGAGCCCGGGCCCCAGCCGATGCCGGTCGGCGAGTGTCGGACGACGTGGTCGACCGAGGCGCAGGCGGTGCCGTCGATGCGGCGGTAGAGCACGATGTCGTCGCCGTCTGTGGCCGTGAGCGCCTCGTGCTCGGGCCGCACCACGAGCCGCAACGGAGCCGCTGCGATGGGGCCCGGAGTGGGCGCCTGGACGGCCGCGTGTGCCGCGCCGTCGCCGGTCGAGACTTGGGGCTCGGGCACGCTCGTCGCGGCCGCCATGGGTCCGCTGAGAGCGCCGTCGCCGCCCGCGTCTCCGCCCGGCTCGCCGGCCTGGCCGAGTGCCACGAGCAGGCGGTCGAGCGCCTGCCCGACGTGGCCGAAGGCGACGTTGCAGCCCAGCGTGTAGGCCTCGTAGTCGTGGCCCGTCACGCGCGCCAGATGGATCGTGAGCCCGAACGGGACGAGCGGATTGATCCAGCCCAAGTGCTTCGTCTGCACGAGCCCGAGCGCGTCGCCGTCGTGGCTGGCCGTGAGCCCGTCGCCGGTGGCGTCGAGCGTGAGCGCAGCCCACGGCTCGGCGGGGTCGGACACCAGCCGCCACAGCGCGCGTTGGTGCGTCGACGTGCCGGAGAGCTTGCTGGGCACGGCGAAGCTGGCGGCGCGGCGCTGGACCGAGAACGCGGTCGATTGCAGCGCCTTGGCGGTTAGCGTGCGCGGCTGCATCCGGGTGCGCTCGGTGGCGAAGGCGAGCCACAGGCGTGCCTGCTCGGCGACGGCGCGGGCGCGGACCTCGGCGGCGGGCACGCGCATGCCGGACTCGGTGTAGACGTCGCCCTGGTCGTGGACGGTGGTCGTGTTCTGTACGTTGTTGATCGTGTTCATCGGGATCGGGGCCTCCCCCGGTCGTGGTGATGGCGCCGCGCTGGTTCAGAGCGCGGTCGCCGAGATGCCGTCCGGGTGTGTCCCGGACCGGCGTGCTGGCCGACAGGCCAGATATGGCGACGCCCGCCTCGATCTCTCGGGGCGGGCGTCGTGTGTGTTCAGCCCTGGTGGGCTCGGGCCGTAGCCCGTCGCGGTCGTACCGCAGTGGTTGGCTAGCGCCGTGGGTTAGAACGGCATCCAGTCGTCGGTCTCGGCCGGCACCGGCATCGGGCCGATGGGCTGGTCGTACAGGACCGGCCGGGGCTCGAAGGCGTCCATTGCCTCAGCGTAGATCCGGTGCCGCTCGGGGTCCGAGACCTCACTCGGCAAGCCTGCGCCCGCGTCGTCGTAGCCCGCGACGTAGGATTCGAGGTTGAAGCCGTAGCTCCGCTCGAACCACCGGCCGTAGGCGGCGGCACTCGCGTGCTGGTGACGCCACGTGAGTTCGCTGAAGCGCTTTGTAGTCATCGTGTAGACGAGACGCCGCGCCTCGGTGCACCAGCGGGCGCGGTGCCACGTCTGGTAGATCCAGATCGTCATCGGCCGCTCGGAGTAGCCGTCGGCCTGGCATGCCTCGAATCCAGCCTGGTAGCTGTCCTCGTAGTGCTGCTCGACGTCAGGCTCGGGCTGGCATCGGCAGGCGCCGTAGCTGCCACAGAAGCATTGATCGCCGGGGCCGGGAAGTGTTGAGTTGTAAGTCATGGTTGATCGTCCTGGATGGACGTAGCTGTGGCGACTCTGACCGGTTGGCCGGTCGCCATTCGTGGGTGTCGCTCGCGACTGCGAGCGGGTGCCAGACGAGTTCTGGCGGGTGTGCCGGGCGAGTCCCGGCGGTGCTGGGTAGTCCAGCAGGTGGGTGACGCAGAGTGCGCCGGTGTCTAAGCAGCCCGCGTCTCGGGACGCAGGTCGAGAAGTCCTTCACGCCGCCAGCGGCAGACCTGGCAGCCCGGTCCGAGCAGGCAGCGCTCGGGCAGGATCACGTCGTGGTCTCGCCGTCGGAGACGGAGAAGCGGGACGGGCGACGCGTAGTCGACCGTGTCGATCGGGCGGTTCTCGCCCTGGGGTGGTGTGGAATGCATAGCTCAGCGGCCCCTCGGCCGTAGCTCGAGCGAACACGTGTTCGCCGTTAGTGAAGTCGTCTTGCCCTGAGGCAGACGTCGAGATCAAGGACTGCGTCCTTGGTTGTAGAGGAACAACTCGACCGACCTCAGGTCGGCGTGGCTGCCCAGAAACACCCCCCATCCTCGGAACAAGAGGTGCTTAAGGAGGAGAGATGTCTTGTGGGTGCTCGGACCAACTGGCGGAATCCGCCTTCCCTATTCAGGCCGTCAATACCGTCACGCTGGGTGGTCGTTGTCGGCGCCCTCTGTAGCAGTCGACTGGTGGTGACGATCTCGTCATTAGCCCACTCGCTACACGCTCATGCACCTCCCGCTTCTCCTGGTCGCTCTCGTTCTCTGCCCGTTAGCCTCCGCCCAGACCGGTCGCGTGTCCTTGGATGCGAGTGAGGGCGAGATGGCGTCCGACTACGCCCACTACGCCGACCCAGCCGACATCTCCGGGGCCGCGACCGCGAGGATCTTGTCGGTGGTCATCGACCGGGTGCCGCCGAGCAAGCCCAACGGGCGGGGCTGGGACGTGGCGACGGGGCCGGATCTGGAGGTGCAGATCATGACGACCGAGGGGTACGAGTACGCCCGGTCCGACGGGCCTCTGGTGCAGGACGTGAGCGGCGGCCGGTTGCCGCTCCACCTGGCAGTCGAAGGCCCCGAGGTCGCCGTGGACCAGCCGTTGGTCGTCCGGGTGTTCGATCACGACCGGACCGGGAGCGACCTCATGTTCCGGACCGAGACGTTCTCTGCTGCCGACGCCCAGGCCGGGGAGTCGATCTCGGTCCCGCTGCAGACCTGGACCGGTCACGTCGTCGGCCGGGTCTACTTCGACTTCGGGACCGAGCTGTAGCGAGCAGGCCGATGCGGCAGCGACGGGGTCATGTAGACGTTGGCGCGGGACCCGTTCATAGGAAGAACCAAAGACACCCAGGAGCGATTGTGCCAGAGTATCAGCGCAAAGCGCTCGCGGTCCGAAACGTTGACCTATCTGGTCACGCTGTCGCGCTGACACGAGAGAACCCCCGCCCCGAGCGAGGTGCCCCGACCACTCCTCCCAAATGGGCGGAGGGCGGAGAACGCGCCCGATTCCTGATGGGTAGCAGACGCCCACCTCCCGCCCTACCATGTGTGGCCGCCTCTCCGTTGCCATCCCCCAGACCGATCTCGGCCGCGCGTTTCCCGAGGTGGACCATCTCGACACGTTGGACGCGCTCGACCTCCCCCGCTACAACGTTGGCCCGACGCAGCACGTCCCCGCCATCGTGGCTGGTGACGACGGCTCCCGGTGGTCGGCGCTCGGGTGGTGGCTGACTCCGCGCTGGGCGAAGGAGCAGACCAACCGGTACGCGACGTTCAACGCCCGGGCCGAGAACGTCACCGGCAAGCCCGCCTTTCGGGCCTCGTTCCGCGACCGGCGCTGCCTGGTCGTCGGCACGTCGTTCTTCGAGTGGCATCGCCGTGGCCTGCGGCGCAGGACTAGAGTTAGGTGCGGCCCTGCCCAGGCACGACTGAGCCGTAGCGGAAGAAGCTCTCCTTCTACCTCGAAACGCGTCGAGGTATCGGGGCGGATATACATCGTCTCTGTCTGAAGGCCACAACGCGAAATAGGATCTGGGTGAGATCGGGAAACGTCATCGCGTGATCCGGGGCTAACATCTTTGACGGCGTGGAGCCATTTCAACTGCTAGGTCTGTCATGTGCGGGATCTCTGGGATCTACTCCTATTCGGACGCACGCCCTGACTCAGTTGGCTTCGTTGACCGTTCCACAGCGCGGATGTCATCGCGCGGGCCCGACGGGCGCGGGACCTGGCACTCTCCAGACGGCGCGGTCTCGCTGGGTCACCGGCGTCTAGCCATCTTAGACCCATCCTCCGCTGGCGCTCAGCCAATGGCCACGGAGGACGGCCGGTATGTGGTGGTGTTCAACGGAGAGGTGTACAACCACCACGACCTCTGGCAGCGGGAGGGCGACGGCTCCAGACCCCTCCGCTCGGGAACGGACACCGAGGTCCTCCTCCGGCTCTACGCCGACAAGGGCCCAGGCATGCTCCAGCACCTCCGCGGGATGTACGCGTTGTCGATCTGGGACGCCGAGCGCCGCGAGCTCTTCCTGGCCCGCGACCCGTTCGGCATGAAGCCGCTCTACTACGCCGACGACGGTCGCACCGTCCGGTTCGCGTCCCAGGTCCGCGCGCTCCTTGCGGGTGGGGGGGTGGACACCGCTCCAGATCCGGCGGGCCATGCCGGGTTCTTCGTGTGGGGGTTCGTCCCCGAGCCGTACACCATGTTCCGGGGAATCCGGTCGGTCCCTGCAGGGTCGTGGATGATCGTGGGGGCCGACAGGATAGACGGTCCCCACCAGGCCGTGACGGCCGAGGGCATCTTCCGAGCCGCATCTCTGTCCTCAAAGACTGACCCAGTTGACACTCTAAGCCGGGCGCTCAGAGATACCGTCAACCATCATCTCATCGCGGATGTGGATGTCGGCATCTTCCTGTCGGGAGGCATAGACTCCGCCACGATCGCGACCGTGGCTCGGCAGTCGGGTGCCTCCCTTCGGTCCGTGACGCTCGGCGTCGAGGAGCGACGAGGGTCTCGGCTCGACGAGGTCCCGCTCGCGGAGGGAATCGCCAACATGCTGGGGACCGATCACACGACCGTGTGGGTTGCGCAGAGCGACTTCGACGAAGCGCGGCTCTCGATCCTGTCGGAGATGGACCAGCCCACGACCGACGGGGTCAATACGTACCTCGTCAGCATGGCTGCGGCGTCCATCGGGCTCAAGACGGTCCTGTCGGGGCTTGGAGGGGACGAGTTCTACGGAGGCTATCCCGGATTCGAGTGGGTGAGGCAGGCCGCCCGCTTCCGTCGCCCCCTTCCAATCCCGAAGGGCATCGGACGGGCCGTCCGGCGAGCACTGGTCCCCACGCTTGGCCGACGCTTCCCACCGAAGGCCGCCGGGCTGGTCGAATACGGGGCCACCTTCGCCGACGCCTACCTACTCCGCCGGAGCCTGTTTATGCCCTGGGAGCTTCCCGCCCTGATCGGGCCCGAGATGGCCGAGGCGGGCTGGGCGGAGTTGCAACGGACGTCGCCCCTCCACAACGTGGCCCGAGCCGTCCGACCTGATCTCCGTCTTCCCGCCTCGGAGGTCTCGTGGTACCTCCGGGGTCAGCTGCTTCGCGACACCGACTGGGCGAGCATGGCCCACTCTGTCGAGGTTCGGTTGCCGTTTCTCGACGTCGAGTTCCTGCGGGCCGTCGCTCCCACCCTCAAGCCCGACGCTCAAAAAGTGACCCTCGCGAGTGCTCCAGAGCGCCCCCTTCCGAGGGAAGCCTTCGCCCCGGACAAGATCGGGTTCACTGTCCCGGTCAAGGGCTGGACCCAGGGGCTCGCCGCAGACGAGCGGGGCCTACGAGGGTGGGCGCGCTACGTCTATCGGGCCTATCAGGAGTCCACGGCCACATGAATGTTTTGACCTTGGTGACCGACGCGTACGGCGGGAACGGCGGGATCGCCGCCGTCAACCGGATGGTCCTGCGCGCGATCGCAGGCCGGGCGGACGTGGAGACCGTCCACGTCCTCTCGCGTCTCCACGTAAACGGAGTCGACCCCCAGCCGCCCGGAGTTGAGGTCGATGAGCAAGCTGCAGAGGGGAAGGTCGCGTACGTCAGGGCGGCCCTTCACGCAGCCCAGTCCTCTCGGTGGGACCTCGTCCTTTGTGGACACCTCCACCTTCTCCCCCTGGCCATGACGATGTCGGCTCCGGTCGTCTTGGTGGTCCATGGGATCGAGGCGTGGCGGTCGGGAGGCGACAGGCTCGGAACCGTCAGTTTGGCAAAGGCGGTCTGTCTCCGTCACCTCGTCGCCCGAACGCGGTCGGTCGTCGCCGTTAGCGCGTTCACGCTCGAACGGTTCACCGAGTGGGCCGGCCCGCCCCGCGGGGACGCCGTCGTCGTTCCCAACAGCATCCCCGACGGCCGGTTTTCGCCGGGTCCCAAGCCTGCCGGCCTCCTGGCCCGGTACGGGCTTGAAGGAAGGACAGTCCTCCTGACGCTCTGCCGTCTCGCGTCGACAGAGCAGTACAAGGGGATTGACGAGGTGCTCGCGGCGCTCCCCGCACTCCAGTCTCACCTCCCAGACATCGCATACCTGGTCTGCGGCGACGGCGACGACCGGCCCCGGCTCGAAGCCAGAGTCCGATCGCTTGGGCTCGAACGCTTCGTCACGTTCGCCGGCTACGTCCCTGAGTCCGAGAAGGCCGATCACTACCGCCTTGCCGACGCCTTCGTGATGCCGAGTCGAGGAGAGGGGTTTGGCATCGTGTACCTGGAAGCCCTGGCGTCTGGCCTCCCCGTCGTCGCCGGCGACTCGGACGGTTCGCGTGAAGCCCTGAGAGACGGGAGGCTTGGTGTCCTCGTCGACCCTCGCTCCGAATCAGATCTTGTGCGCGGGATCATCGAGGCTGTAGGACGCCCGAACGCAACGCCGGAGGGGTTCGACTACTTCTCTGAGGCCCGCTTCCGCCAGCGCTGGAGCGAGGTCGTTGACCGCGCGTGCTCTACGTGACGCCCTCCCCCGGTGGCATCAGAGCAGGTGGACGCCGTCGGCCACCGCCTCGGTTCGAGATCGGTCCCCGACCCGGAGCACGAGGGCACCGGTCGCCAGCAGGTCCGCGTCGGTGACCCCGTCGTCTCCCGAGACGACCAAGGCCGCGTCGAACTGCTCCGAGGCGAGATCAGCAGCGGATACCCGAGGGGCATGCCACTCCGCAACGCGGTGGTCGAGGTAGGCCACGTCCGCCCCCCGCTCGGCTAGCAGGTCCGCGAGGGGTCTGGCCGGCGTCGCTGTGGTGTCGGCGCAGCCAGGCTTGAACCCGACCCCGACGAGGAGCACCCTTGCCCCCTGGAAGTCCTTGCCCGACCCGCTCAGCATGTCCGCTAGACGGTCGACCGTCGCTTGGGGTTGGCGGCCGATCGCGTCTTGGGCGCCTGCGACGACAGGGACCCGGACGCCGGCAGACTCGGCGGACGCGGCGAGCATGGCGAGGTCGTTGGGGAGGCAGTGGCCACCCACCCCGGGGCCTGGGTAGAACGGGAAGTAGCCGCTGCCCTTTGTCGCCGCCGCGGCGCAGACCTCGTGGGCCGAGACGCCGAGCCCGTGCGCCACGGCCGTCACGTCGCCCGCAAGGGCGATCCCGACCGAGAGGAACGCGTTCTCCAGCAGCTTGCTCAGCTCAGACACCTCCGGTGCTGACACAGGAACGACCTCGCCGCAGAGATGAGAGAAGAGTAACGCCGCGAGCTCCCCGGCCTCTGGCGTCACGCCGCCGACCAGGTGGGCAGTTCGCTTGAGATAGCGCCAGTCATCGCCGACCGAGAGCCGTTCCGGGGCGTGGGCGACCGGGACCGCTCCGCCCAGCCACTCGGCAAACGCCCGCGTTGTCCCGGGCGGGGCCGTGCTGGACAGAACGACGAGTTCGGGGCTGGCCTTCCGGATGGAGCGGGCAGCGGCTCGGAGGGGGTCGAGGTCGAATGTGCCGTCGGGCTGGGGCAGCGCCCGCACCGCAACGACGACGACTCGGGCGCCGTCCAGAACAGCCGGGTCGGTTCCGAACTGATGGGCCGCGTCGCGCAAGCCCTGGTCCTCCAGGTGGCGACGGCTGCGGTCGGCTGCGGCCGGGGAGCGGTCGAATCCGCCCACGTCGAAGCCCGCGCGGACGAGCGCCTCGGCGAGCGTGGTCCCGATGAACCCGAGGCCAACGACGGCGCATCGGGCCGTGCCCGCCTCGATGGCGTCACGGAGTGGAACGGCGGGCGTGGTGGGGGAAGGCCTGTCTGGCATGGAGGAAAGGCTTGTGCTAGTCGCCGGCGGGCTCGGGCGGCGCGACAGCCGCCAGTTCGTCGGGTGTGTTGACGTCGGTCCACGTCGCCCCGTGGAGCCAGTGCGTCACCTCGTGGCCTGCGTCGAGGGCCCGCGTCACGAGGTCAGAGAGACCGACCGGCGGGTCGGCGACAGCGAGGGCCAAGACCTCGGGCTCGAACACGGCCACCCCGCTGCAGATTAGGAACGTCTTGAGAGGCTTCTCTAGGTACGCCCGGACCCGGTCGCCGTCGGCGACGATCTCGCCGAGGCGGACCCGGACCTGCTCGGTGTGGCTCGCGAGCGTGACGGCAGCCCCCCGCTCCTGGTGCACACGGACGAGATCAGCGAAGTCGAGGTCCGTCACCAAGTCGGCGAACACGAGGACCGCGGGCGATGTCCGGGGGACGAGCCCGAGAGCGCCCGCGTTGCCCAACGGCGACATCTCCCGGAGGTAGTTGATGACCACGCCGTCCGCTAGTGGGGAAAGCCCGTCTATGTGCTGCTCCACGACATCGCCGAGCCACCCCGTCACGACAGTGACGTCCCTCACGCCGGCGCCGACGAGCCGGCGCAGGAGCCGCTCGACCATCGGGACCCCGTCCACCTCTCGCATGGGTTTGGGAATCTCTCCACCCATGCGCTGCCCCCGCCCACCGGCCTGGAGCACAGCGCGCACGCCGAGGCCGACTGTTGGCCCGCTCATCGGAGGTCCTCGGAGTGGAAGTGAACGCAGGAGGGAGGATCTCCTCCGCTCACAATCCACCTGTAGACTTCGCCCATCTGCTCACCGATACGGCCCCACCCAAACTCCTCTCCGACCCAGGCGCGTCCCCGCATCCCCATCTCTCGGAGCGCGGCCGGTCGGAGAGCGAGGGCCTCCGTGAGGGTCGTCGCCACGCTGTCCGGGTCGTTGTCGATCCACCACCCGCACCGGTGCTCGTGGAGCCCCTCCCACGGCGCCCCACGTCCCACGATGGCAGGGACGCCGTACGACAGAGCGTCGGCAACGGTCACCCCCCAGTTCTCGTTGAACGTCGGGAGGATGTAGAGCTCGGCCCGTCGGTGAAGCCGCTCCTTCTCGGCCTCCGAGACCTCGCCGAGAACCTCGGCGCGTGGGACGTGGCGGGCTCTCTCGACGACCTTCGCCAGATGGCCGCCGTCATCTGGGCCAGCGATCAAGAGATCCCATTGGGGGAACGAGCGCTCGACCTTCGACCAGGCATCGAGCAGGTTGACGAGCCCTTTTTTAGGGTGGACCCGGGCCAGGAAGAGGAGAACGCGACGGTCACTCTTTATGGCCGAGGGGTCGACTGGGATGTCGACCCCGTTAGGGATCTGAGCGATCGGCGTCTTGAATCCGAGATCGCGGATGAACCCGCGCTCGTTTGGGGCCGTCGCGTGGAGGCATGCAGCTCGGGCCAAAGCCGCCCGTTGGCCGGTGTACCACACGACTCGCTTGCGCCCCCAATGGTGCTGCATCGCCCACGGGTCCAACATCCCACGGGTCGTCACGACAGTTGGCGTCTGGGTGCGCCGCCCGGCTCGTGCGGCATAGAGATCAGTGCGGAGCCAGATCCCGTGGCTGTGAACGATGTCCGCAGTCTCGCATGCTCGCTCGAGCGACTCTCGGAATGCCGGTGACCCACCGAATCTCTTGAGGATGCCCTTAGCTGCGTAGGCGCGGACCTCGTACTCAGGCGCCCGCTCTATCGGGGCCGAGAGCGTATGGATGACGATCTCGTGATCCACACCCATTGCCTCCGCAAGCCTAGGGACGGTGTAGGACGGCCCTCCTATACTGGTCAAGCTGCCGACCACGTGATGGATCTCCAATGGTCTGATTACGCTTTGGTGCGGGTAGCTGGTCGTCTTCTCATGCGAACTTACGTCTCAAATGTGACCTGACAGACTCCTAGCAGGCGACCAAAGTCGGGAGGCTACGAATAGGCAGAATTGTCGCTCCACACATCACACTGCCTCAGCGCTTAGGTTCGCGCGCGCCCTTTACTCCCTACCGGCTAGACTACTACCGATGGACTCGAACGCCACACGTCAAATTCTCGCCGGTTACTCCTCGTCCTACCAAGTACAAATGGGGGCTATGAACGGCGGGATTCTGAGCCACATTGTCGGCGACCGCCCATGCCTAGTCGTCACGAGCCCGACGGTCGATCGCCTTTACACTCGTGGCGTCAGGCAGGCACTTGCGGATGCAGGTTGTGATGCGTACGCAATGACGCTCGACGTCCACGAGGCCAGCAAGTCGATGGCGCAAGTCGAAGCCGTGTGCGCAGAGGCCAGTCGTCTTGGAGTCGGCAGGAGTGGGATCCTGGTCGGTGTTGGAGGCGGCGTGCTCACCGACGTGGTGACGATGGCGGCTTCCCTGACGAAACGAGGCATTCCCTACGTCCGCGTTCCGACGACGCTCGTCGGGCTCATCGACGCTGGGCTCGGTGCCAAGGGAGCGGTCAACGCCTTCGGGAAGAAGAGTGCGCTTGGCTGCTTCCACGCCCCTGAAGCCGTCATCCTCGACCCAGGTGTCATCCAGACTCTGCCGAGACATCACCTCCGGTACGGCCTCGCCGAGATGGTCAAGATCGCCCTCGTGAAAGATGAGCAGGCGTTCGAGCTGCTGGAAGCTCACGGTGCCGACATCCTCGACGGACGTCTCACCGAAGACGTCTCTTCTCTTATCTGGCTCGCCGCTGACCTCCTCCTCGACGAGCTTGAACCGAACCTGTACGAGACGGAGACCCTCCAACGGCCAGCGGACTTTGGACACACCTTCAGCCCCGAGGTGGAGGCGGCCTCCAGGTTCGACCTCCACCACGGTGACGCCGTTGCCGTGGACATGGCGCTGTCGACGGCTCTCGCGCTCCGACTTGGGCTTGTCTCAGAAGCTGATGCAGGGCGGGTGTACCGTCTCCTCGAACGCCTAGAATTGCCGCTCTACTCCTCTCATCTCACCGTCGAGCGATGCAAGGAGTCGCTCAAGGAGTCCGCCCAGCATCGAGGTGGGGAGCTAAACCTCGTCGTACCCACCGGCATCGGTGAGAGCCGATTCCTCCAAGGGAAGGATTTGAGTGACCGACTGTTGGAGCTTGCCCTTGGCGACATCGCGGGGCGCGTGCGCCTGGCGGCTGCAGCGTAGCCGGAGGTGCGCGTTCAACAACCCAGCAGGACTGTTCACGGAGGCGAGATTTTGGTCTTCGACATCGGAGGCACGTCAACTCGAGCGGGTGCCTACGACCCGGCCCGTGACCTCGTCACTCGATCGGTGCGCGTACCGACGCCAAGCTTTCACCGGCTCGGGCTCGCGCCAGGACCTGGCCTTCGAGCCCGGCTTTACAGGACGGTTGAGCAGATGGGCGGCGATCTGTTTCCCGACGACGCGCCAGCGGCGGTCTCCGTCGGATTTCCTGGACCCATGGACCGGTCAGGGCGAATCGCCGCGGTCCCTACCGTGTGGGGCGACGACCTCACGCTCCCGCCTACCGAGGTCAGAGACACGTTCACGGCGCTCTGGCCTCGATCTGGCGTCTATCTCCTCAACGACGTGACAGCAGCTGGCCAGCGCTACCTCAAGTCGTCGGTCGATGACGTGTGCGTGATCACCGTGAGCACTGGAATCGGCCACAAAGTGTTCAGCAGTGGGCAGGTCCAAACGGGCCCGAATGGCAGAGGCGGAGAGATTGGGCACTGGAGGGTCAGCAAGGATCTGCATGCGCCCGTCTGCCAATGTGGGAAGCGTGGTCACCTCGGGGCGCTGGCGTCAGGGACGGCAACCGAGTACCACGTCTCTAGAGCGGCGGCAACCACTCCAGCAGTGTTTCGGGCGTCTGCCCTTAAGGAGGCGTTCGCGGATGGCTGCGTCGACAACGAGGCCTTCGTTGCTGCGTACCACTCGGGAGACGCCCTCGCCGAGAGCATCGTCCTCAACATGGCACAGATGCTTGGCGACGCTGTGGCCACCCTTCACCTGGGCGTCGGGGTCGAAAGGTTCGTGCTGATCGGTGGGTTCGCCCTTGCTCTTGGTGACCGGTATCGGGAGGAGGTGGAGCGAGCAGGCACGCATGGGTCATGGCGTGGAGGCATGGAGTGCCTCGTCTCCGTCGAACTCGGCGTCCTTGACGACGACTCCGGCCTCGTTGGCGCTGGGCGATATGCGGCGGCGTGGGAGTCCGACCGAATACTTACTTGGGACCGAGCAGCCGGGGTTGCAGCGTGAGGCGGCTTGCCATTCTAGGCGGAAGCACTCCGTTCACGGCGGCGCTCGTCGAGGCCTTGGCCGACAGGGGCGACATTCCGCCTTGCCACCTGCTGCTCCACGGACGAGACAAAGGCCGGCTTGACTCCGTGGGAGCTTACGCTCGCCATCGCCTCGGCGGGAGTGGATGGGAGATTCAGACAGGGACAGACTTGGAAGACGTTCTCCAGGGAGCCAACATTGTCGTTCACCAGATTCGCTACGGGGATCTCGCCGGTCGAGCGGAAGACGAGCAGTTCGCCCACAAGCATGGGTCTCCCCCAGACGAGACTCTCGGCCCAGGCGCCCTCCGATGTCTGCTCCGGTCACTCCCCGAACTGAACCAGGTGGGAGCAGCCATACATGAGCACGCACCGAATGCTTGGGTCGTCAACTTGACCAACCCGCTCAGTGCGACCACGTCCATCCTCGCCGACCAGGTCGGTGCACGTTGTGTTGGAGTGTGCGAACTGCCAGAGGCGACCGCCCGTGCCGCAGCGGAGCTGTTGGGGCTCCGGCTCTGCGACTTGGAATGGTCCTACAGCGGCCTAAACCACCGGGGGTTCGTCCATGACTTGAAGTACGAAGGCCGAGATGTGCTTCCCGACCTTGTGCGTGCCGTCGGAGCGGCGGGTCTCGGCGGAATCTCCGCCGAGACAATCTCGGACCTGGGCGCGATACCCACGAAGTACTTCGGTCTGATGTCTGGCCCAGGCCCTCTTTATCTCGGACGGGCTGCCGAGGTCGCGGCCATTCGGTCCAGAATCGCAGAGGAATTGGCGGCAACCCCTAGGCAACGGCCCCCGAGTTTGAAAGACCGACCCACTCCGTGGTACAGAGACTCCCTTGTCCCGATTCTGTCAGCGTTTTGGGACCCTGAGCTACAACGGGAAGAGATGGTGGCGACGGTGCCTGACGGCCCCGGCCCGGCGTTCGAGAGGCGTGGCCACCTTTCGCTGTCCGGCTTTGTACCCAGAGCCCAGCCCCGCCCTAGCACAGCGGTTTCTCGGTGGGTTACGCGCTACGTCAATCACGAACAGGCTGTCCTCAATCTGTCAAGGGAGCCTTCTGTGGATGTCCTCCGTCAAGTAGTTCTGGCTGATCCTCTTGTAGCGGCTCCACAAGTTGACACCGTCGTGAATGACCTCTCAGCCTACTTGCGAGATGAGGTCCCAGTCTAAAGCAGCCAAACTCAGGAGCGATGGATCGGAGCACGCACCAAGCGTCGTTGGGATGGCGCTGCTGTCACTCAGGCGGGCCTGGGCCACAACTCGTCAGGGGCGTTGTACCGCTACCGCAGGGGTTGCGTGATACTGTCCTCCGCTCAATCGGCCAGCGGCTGACGGCGCGGTTCGGGACCGAGGCCCCCGAGGACTGGGGGGACCATGTGTACGCCGTCGGTCTCGCGCAAGACGCACGACGGTACGGGTGGCGCGCCGCGGTGGGAGATGCGGCGCGAGCACATGAGCCCCCGCTACACCACGCGCCTCGACGAGGTGGCCGTTGTCAGGTCTTAGCCGGTGGTCACCGGATGTTGTTCGACGCGTGCATCTCGGCCGACGCCTGGCGATCGTCAGGATCTCGGTCGCGTCTTCGAGGCGAGCCAAGCGACCCGCTCGTCTTGCGAGTCGTCGACCACCGCCGTGTCGATATCGACGACGGATCCGTCGTCGCACGTTGCCTCGCCCCGAGCCACACGCATGACCTGTGCCCACTGCTGGCCAAAGCCGTTGTCTGATCGGTACCCACGGCCCAGGCGTAGAACGGCGGAGTGGGAGGCGCCCGCCTCATCACGGTCGCGGATGAGGACGTGGTCCCCAGGCGTCACTCGGAGATCCGGATAGCGCAACGCCTCCCGTCGGCAGACATCGAGTAGCTGCTCGGCCGTGGGCGTGACGTGGTCCCATACGGCCGCGGCCATCGCGCCTGCGAAGAGCGCGGCGTTGAACGGCACCCCGTTCGTGGCGTAGCGCCGGACGAGCGCGTTCACGAAGGCGTAGGTCAGGGGCTCGTCCCGTAGCGCGCAGACCTGTCGCACCGCGCGCTTCAGGTTGTCGGAATCGAGCCGGTGCAGCAGGGCCCGCTGCAGCGCTATCTGGACCTCCACGTCGTCAGGGGGCATGACCTCACCCGCGAGAGTCGTCCGACGTGCGACGGCGTCCAGCAGTGCGGCCACGAGCGCGGCTCTTGCCTCGGTCGTTCCCACGACTCGTCCGCAGCCGAGCACGGCCACGCCCAGGAGGTCGAGCGTGGGATTGGTGGCGCCCGCGCGGTGGAGACGAGCCTCAGCATTGCGAAGTTGGCTGGCGAGCTTCTCGGTGCCCGCATCGCCCCGCAACAGATCGGTCGCGTCACGCAGCGCGCGCCGGACGACCGAGCGCTTGGCCTTGTCGTCGGTCGCTCTGTGCAACTCGCCCTCGTGCTGCTGGCGGAAGAGGTCGAGCATCCGCCCGATGCTGGCTTCGCGGTGGTAGCGGTGGACGGGGTCTCCAGGTGCGAGCACGTTGGCCGCAGGCGGTCGGCCCGACGTCTGTCCGTCGGCCAACGCGTCGTCGCCATCCGCGGAGTTGACGGATGACCGCACGGAGGTCAGCCGGTCGGTTGTCTCGCTCCGGGTCTCCGTCTCGTTGTGATCGCCGTCCAGAGAACGGGCATCCGGTCGGGCGGTCGCTGGGGCAAGAGTCAGCGGCTCGTCCGGTTGATCGGGGTACCCGGAGTCGTCAAGCCAGAGTGCTCCGGGATCCCCGTCGTCACGGGTGCTCGCCGCGACCGTCGCGACACCTTCGGCAGCAGGCAGGCGACCGGCCGACCGCTCGTTCGACAGGGCGTCCACGTCCAGTGTCGGCGCGTCGGCGTGCTTACGCAGGGTTAGAACGTGGACGAAGTCCTCGTCCTCTCGGGACACGAGGCCGGTCGGCGCGATCTCAGAATGGCGGACCGTAGGTATTAGGTATGGACCCCCCGAAACGGGGCCCCCTGCAGAGCACGCGACCAACTCGCCGGTCGCCGGGCTCATCGTGACCGGGTACGTGATCTGCTCGACGCGGTCCATCACCGGAGCGATCTGCAGGAACCCGCCTCGGTTCTCGCCGAGGCCGCCCGAGTGCCGCACGATCACACCGTGGTCATGCTCCATCCGCCTCAGGACTTTGTCGACGACCTTGTCGCCCATCTTGAAGCGATTCATGATCAGCTTCCGGCCTAAGTCCAGCGCGCTCCCCTGGAATCGGGCGTGGCCCCATGCTCCAGGGCTGTACCACAACAGAATGAGCGCCAGTATCCGCTGTGCATCGTAGTCGATCTTCTCGACGCCGTGGCTGATATGGGTGATCTCCAGATCCCACGAGGCCGGGATCCGGTCGACATCGTAGTCGATGGTCTGAAACAAGCGCCCGGCGCGGAGGACCGTCTCCTCCGCGCCGGGGAACCCATCGGGCAATTCGTTCGGCTTCGGCATGGGGCTGGTGCGCGGTCTATCCGAGCGTGATCCACGACTGGTTGTCGGTCGACATTTCAACCGCGATGCAGTCGGAGACCGGGACAGCCTCGAAAGTCGCGCGGTAGAGGCTATCGTCCGAGCCGAGAGTCTCCGCGTATTGCGCCATCACCTCCGCTTCGTGACGCGGGACGCCAATCTCGTTGACCCAGTCGTTCCAAGTGAGGGGGGCCACCTCCTCGGGGACGACGAACCGAGCCAGGCCGTAGCCCTCCGCCATCTCTTGCAACGTGAGCAGCCGCAGGAAGCGGCCGTCCACCACCATCTTGACGGCGGTCGGCTCGTATGTGGGTCGGGACGTGAACCAGAGCGTCGGACGCTCCTCCACCTGGGCGCCCGCAGCCGAGGGGAGCAGTTGGCCGTGGGTGAGGATATCGGGGACGTAAACGCCGGGGCAGTAGTGGAAGAGGGGGTCGTTCATCTCTCGTGGGGATCTTGGAGTGCTGAGGGTCGAGCGTCTGGGTCAGAGCGGGGAGGCGGACCGCGCGGGCACGGCGCATCCGCGTCCGTCGAGCCGCGCCCCGCGCGTTGGCTGATGGACTAGCCCCGGCGGCGGAGCCGCTGGGCCTGGGCGAGGAACTGCGCCCGGACGAGGTGCTCGGCGCACCCGAACGGGAGCGCGTCGTAGGTCCGGCCGCCGAGGCGCCGGCTGGCCTTCTTCACGCCGACCCGGTTGCCGGAGAAGTCGACGTCGCCGACCTGCTTGAAGAACACCGGAATGCCCATCTCCAAGCACGCCTGGACGAGTTCTACCGCCCACTCCTCCTGCATCGGCCGGATGTCCGGGTTGTTCGTCGACTCGCCGCCGACGAACGCGATGTCGAGGGGCCGCCCGCCCGGCGGGTGGAGGAGGCGGCGGAGCCCGGGGGTGTCTTGGATCCGGCCGATGAGCGGCTCGAACGAGACGCCGATCCGGAGAGCGCCCGAGGCCCGGAGGTCGGCGATCCGATACAGGTAGCCCTCGCTCTCGACCGAGACCACGGCGCACACGTGCGACGGCCAGTCGATCTCGGGCCCGACCTCGGCCAGGCGCTCCGACCGCTTCGTGAACGAGTAGTACCAGTGCCACGGCGCCATCCGCAAGGCCTCGTGGTACGCGAAGACGACCTCGTCGCTGTACGCCTCGTGGTACGGGTCGCCAGTGATCGGCGCGAAGTAGCGCTTCGGGTCGAGGTCGGCCTGGAGCTTGTCGAACTCCTTCGGGTCGAAGACCGGGCTCCCGTCCATCCCGAAGTACGGGCTGTTGGGCATCTTGGAGTACCGCGTCTTGATGAGGTCGAGGAGCCAGCACTCGAGGCACCCCTCGCTCACCATGGTGCAGCCGCGGTGGGCGTTGAGCGAGGCGTCCCAGTAGAGGCCCTTCGCGTGGTTGCCCACGATCATCGCGCGGGTGCGGTGCGGCAGGCCGTGGAGGTTCGGGGGGCCCTGGTTGGGGTCGTTGCAGTTCATAGGGTTAGGGTGAGTGGTAGGAGCGTGACTGTGTGAGACAAGGGGGGAGCTAGCGTGCTGGGAGCGCGGGGCCGCCGGGGCGCCGGGTGACCTTGACAGGCACCGCGGGGCGGTCGGGTCGCTCGGGCGGGGCGGGGAGCCGGGCGAGGAGCGGGCTGGCCTCCGGACGGGCCCGGACCCCCTTCTCGACGTGGACCCGGTCGTCGGGGACGGCTTGGTAGACCGCGGCCAGGGCCTCCCACGTCGTGGCCGCGCCGCGGACCAGGACCCAGTCGAACACGCCGAGCGGGTCGGCGAACCCGCCGGGCGGCGCGCACGCGAGGTCGCGTAAGACGATGGCCCAGGACGGCCCACGCCGGTCCGTCACGGCGCCGCGGACCTCCTCGGCGAGGGCGAGGGCCTCGTCGGCGGTGTGGGCGACGACGACGGCGACGGCGTTGGGGGGCAGGCCGGCCGCCGCGGCTCGCGCGACGTTCCGCGTCGCGAGCAGGTAGAGCCGGGCGGGGTCCGCCGCCACGGCCGCCGCGATCTCCCTGACGACGCGGTTGGGGACGGCGTCGTCGAGCGCGTCGACGTCCGGCGCGGCCAGGACGACGCGGGAGCGCGACGCGGTCGCCTTGGACCGGATCGTCGTCGAGCCGAGCCGGCCCGGGACGTACGTCGCTTGGAACGGGCCGTCGGGGAGGGCCCACTCGTCCGATACCGCGCGCGGGTCACGGACCAAGATCGGCCACGCGAGGTCGGCCACGGGGTCGAGCCGGATCGGCGTGACGCCGGCGCGGTCGACCCCATCGGGCCAATCGGCAGAGGCGCCGTCCTCCCAGGGAAGAACGCGTCGCCGGCCCCCGTCGGCGGTCACCACGCGGAGACCGTCTTGGTCCGCGACGCCCTCGCCAGCGTCGAGCGCGTCGAGCTCCGCGAGGGCGTCGCGGAGGCCGGCCTCGTCGGGCGCCGCGGAGCGTGCCCTCGCGTCTTCGAAGTGCCGGGCGGCCGCGCGGACGCTCTCGGACTCGGCCAGCGCCCGGCCCGTCCGGACCCGCTCGATCATCAAACCCGCGTCGCCTCGGCCGCCATCGGCGGCGACGGCGACGGCTTGGGCGATCGACGAAACGGGGTCGAGCCCCGCGTCCCTCAACGCCGTGTCGACTCGGGCCGCGTCCATGTAGTCGTAGGCCGACGACACCTCGACCCCGAGGTCCTCGTCGCACACCCGGGCCCAGGCACGCGCGCGTTCGTGGCGCGGTGTCCGGGACCGGAACGCGACGAGAGCCAGGAGGAGCGTGCCGAGCCGGACGACAGCTGCGAAGGACTCCCGGTGGGCGGCCTTGATGTCGGTCACGTACCGGTCGTACTCCTCGCGCTCGGTGGTCGTGAGCCCGAACTCGTCATTGGGCTCGGCCGGCTCGGAGGTCAGCGAGTTGGTGGTCTGGTTGGTCATAGATGGAGAGCGTTGTGGACGGCGAGTCTCGGGAGCTCCCGAGACTCGGGGTTCGGGGACTAGAGAGCGCTGAGGTCGATGCCCGCCGAGAAGAGAGCGGCCCGGACCTCGGGGGTGAGGTCGATCCGGCCGATCCGGTCGCCGTCATGGATGACCATGAAGGGGTTGGTGAAGCGGTCGCGGACGAGCGGCGCGCGGGCGAAGGCCTCGGCCTCGGCGAGGTCGTCGAACCCCTTGTGTTTGCTGTAGCGGTAGCCCTGGATCTGAGCCTTGGCCTCGTTCCAGGTGGGGTATACGCCGGGGACGAACCCGGCTCGGATGGCGTAGTAGAGGAACTTGCCCATGTCGTGGTGTCTAGTTGTGAGAGGTTGGCCGGATGCCCCCGGCCGTGGGTTTAGGGAAGCGGCTGGTCAACAGCCTGGTCGACCGCCGCCTGGAGTTCGGCGACGAGGTCGTCCGCGTGAAGCGGTACCGCCGCGAGGTCGAGGACACGGGTGCGCAGTCGGCCGCGCTGGTCGCCGGTGATGAGACCTTCCGCGTGGTGGGCTCGGGGTCTGGTCGGGGGCATTCTGCATGGGTGCCCCGGTGTCCGGGTGGTTGTGGGGAATGACACCGCAGCTAGCCGTCCGCCCGTGCCTGGCCCTTCGCCGGGACGTATCCCTCCATCAGCATCCCCTCGACGTCGGCCGTCCGGAACAGGACAGTCCGACCCTGGCGGACGTAGGGGAGGGTCCGCTTCGTCCGCATGTAGTCGATCTTGCGCGTGCTCCAGCCCGTGAGCTCGGAGAGCTCGGCCTTGTTCAAGTACTGGGGGAGCGCGGCGCGTCGGGCGACCTCGGGGAGGGCGTCCTCGACGGCTTGCCGGACGGCCGGGCCGATGGCCTCGGCGACGGCCGCGATGAGGAACACGCGGAGGGATTCGAAGAGCGGGTCGGGAGTCAAGGGAGGACGGTTGCTGCGGTCGGCGGCGAATATGGCCGATACCTCCCGCTACCCTGTGCCGAGCTCTCCCGTCACATGCCGTCACTCCCAGGGACTCCCGTCACTTCAAGCAACGGTTCACCCCTCCTTCATCCGATTGCGGCAGATCTCCTGCAGCCTCGCTCTTAGAAAGGCTAGGTCTGCCTTGATGCCAAGCGGTGTTTGGCCTCCCTTGTTGTGATCGCGGCCGTCCCCTCGTTCCACCTGGCGGTATGCGCCTACACGTACGAGGGCCTTCCGGACCATCTTCTCAGACGCGCTGTCGCCGCGCTCAAGGAGCAGTTGGTGAACGTGACGCACCACTTGCGACTTGCTTGAGAGCGAGAGGCCAGCCTCGAGTTCGGCATTCGCTACACAAGCGATGCGGAGGTCCTTCTCAGAAGGAGCGCGCCCTCCTTGCAGATAGGTCCGGTATACGTCAACGTCTCCCGTCGACTCGAACGTCCTCAGGACCGCCTCCACGACATCCCGCCGAAACAAGAGGAGGCGGTCAACCTCCGCGTAGGCGCGACCGGCGTGAGTCTCGTAGTACTCCTCTCGCAGACGGACGAGCACTTCCTTCCAGATGACATCGGCGCTGAAGACGGTCAGGTCATCCGGCGGCTGAAACTCTCGATTGAACGACGCGGGGATGAGAACCAATCGGTACCTATCAGGGCCCAAGTCGTCGGCCTCGACAGCTTCCCACCGCCACCGGAGGCGTCCGTTCGGCTCGAACAGCTTAGGAGACGGCCACCCTATGTCGGATCGGAGGGTGGAGTCTTGGTCGCGAGCGGTAAGCTCAACTGCCTGCTTCACATCTTGAACCTCCGCATGCCGCGTAGCGGCAGCCTCGCGCGAAGATGCAGCCGCCTCGACCGCAGAGTGGAGGCGCTCGTAGAGTTCAACGACTGCGGAATAGCCCGTGCCGCCGCCCGCCTTCATGAGGTTGACTACCCCATCCCAGTGGGCTCCGACGACCGCTCCTTCCGCCTCGAAGATGTTCTCTATCCCGCTCGCGGCCGTCAGTACTGAGGGAGGAGTGATGTAAAGCCAGTCCAGGTCAAAGGATTCAAGCGCCTGGGTTGCTGCAGTAGCTTGGGTGAGCCTGATGCGATCTCTCTGCACATCTGAAGCCTCTTTATCCATCAGTCAGCAGGTTGCGGATGTTCGCGTCATGTCCACAGGTCGTTACCAAGCTTGTCCACGGCGTCTTGGTCGAACGACCGGAGGTAGGCCTCCGTCGTCGCGAGATCCTTGTGTCCGAGCGTCTTGCTGATCGCGAAGAGGTTGCCCGACTTCCGGCGAGCAAAGTCAGCATACGAGTGGCGGGCGACGTGCATGCTCAGCCCCTCAGGAGCAATCTCAGCCGCGACGGCTGCCCGTTTGAGCGACACGTTGAGTTGAGCGTTGCGAGCATTGACCCGGCGCCGGAGACGTACGGGATCCTGTACGTCGACCGGTTTGATGAGCGGGAACGCGAGTGGAGCCTCTGCAAGGATACGCTGGCGCTCGAAGATGGCGAGCGCAGGCGGAGGAACGGGGACCGCGACCGTCGTACTGGTCTTCATCATCGCGTAACTGGCGCGGCCGTCCTTGACGGCGTCCGCCCGGAGCGAGCACACGTCGCCGAAACGCATGCCTCCGACGTAAAACGCCCAGATGAACACGTCGCGGGCCAAGCCTGTGACCGAGGCTGGGTCAAGGTCAGCGTCTCGGAGTGCTTCGATCTCCGACAGTTCAAGCTTCCGACGGTGGACCGCCTGACCCTTCGGCTTCTGGTAGATCAGGAAAGGATCGGATGCGGGCTCGATGACGCCTTCCCGGATCGCCTGCTTGAACACGCGGCGGAGTCTGGTCATCTCCTTCCGGGTCATGTTCGGACCGTTCTCCTTGACCTGCCGGAGGTACCGCTCGAACCGGCGGAGCGCGTCGACATCGACCTCGGCCCACGAGAGCGACGGGCCAAGCGCACCGCGAAGCTTGGTGAGTGTCGTCTTGTACTTCCGGTGCTCCCAGAGCTTGCCGTCGGCGTCGAGGCCGTCGACAAACGCTTGGAAGAACGTGGTCAGCGATCCTGTTACCCCGCCCACCGCAGCCTTGACAGCGTCGGCCGACGTGGCTCGTAAAGCGGCGGTCTTTGCCTCGGCCTCGATCTCATCGAGCCGGGCGTTGAGGGCGTCGGCGATAGGGTGGGAGGCGCGGACCCGCGACCGGCGCTCATTCCAGTGCTTGGGCTCGACGGCGACGCCGGTCGACTGGTACCTCTTCTTCCGGTGAGCGGTGACTCTCAGGTAAACTGGGAAGGTGCCATCGGTCTTAGGACGGTCGGTCCGGAGGTAGATCTTGGCGGTGGCGTTGGAAGCAGACAAGGTGGTCACCGGTGGAACGTCGGTGGAACAGTCTACGTCATGAGCGTCTCATCGCGCTCGCCGCAGACTACCTATATCGGCTCTGACGCTGCACTAGGGTGCGTCTTACTAAGACAGCTGGCATCCGGTTACCATTCCTGCGATCCATCAGGGCCCACCACCGACGCCGCCTCCCCACCGGAGGCGGCGTTTTTGTGGTTGGGCGGCATGTCTAGACTCGGGGCCGCCTCCCCCGACGGCTGACAAGCAGCGCGGCGTTGGCCCGCTCCGGCGTGCCGATGGCGGCGCGGCAAACCCACTCCGGCCGCCTCGCTCCGCCGCGCGACCCGGCCCGCCTCGGCGGTGGCGCCGGGGTGGGCGCCGCTCACGAGCCGTCGCGCTGGCGGCGGACCTCCTCCCGAATCATCTCTTGCAGGCCGCCGGGTGCCGCGTTGTCTCGCCGGATCTCCCGGCGCGCCGCCTCCGGGTTGAGGACCGTGAACTCGACGCGGCGGTTGAGCGCGCGGCCCGTCTCCGAGTCGTTGCCAGCGATCGGCCGGCGCTCGCCGTAGCCCACCGCTGCCAGGCGCGCCGGCGACACGCCCGCGCCGACCAGGTAGGCGACCACAGAGCCGGCGCGGCGCTGCGACAGTGCGTCGTTGACCGCGTCCGAGCCCACGTTGTCGGTGTGGCCGCCCACCTCGACGCGGAGGTCGGGGTAGCGGGTCAGCACGTCGGCGATAACGCCCAGCGTCCGGGCGGACACCGGGAGCAGTGCCGCGCGCGCAAACTCGAAGTGGACGGCCGAGGTGCGGAACAGGCCGGTCTCCAGCATCGAGCGCTCGACCTCGAAAACGGTCGGCGGCGTGGCCACGGGCGCGGCAGGCACGGGCGCGGCAGGCGCGGGCGTGTCGGGCACAGCGACGGCTGGGTCGGGTGGCGAGGCCGGAGGCGCCGCCTCCGGTGCCACCGGCAGGCTGGGCAGAGGTGCCGGCCGAGCCAGGGGCGCGCCCCGCGCGAGGCCGTCCGAGCGCCCAGGCTCGCGGCGGTCTAGCGCGTCCAGAATCCGTTGCTCCATCAGCAGCAGGTCCAGCCGCGACACGCCTTCGCGGCCCCGGCTTGCCTGAGGGGGTTCGGGAGGCGCCGCAGCCGGCGGCGAGACCGAGGCGGGCGCAGTCACGCCGCGCTGCGACTCGATGCGGACGCCTCCGGGCGTGCCTGAGCGGTAGTAAAAGATGCCTGAGCCCGACGGCAGCGGAACGGTCACGGCCGGCCGCTCGGGCTCGGAGGGCTCTTGCGCCTGCACCGCTGTCGCGGTCAGCACGCCGAGCGCGACCAGAAGCACGCGCCGCATTAGTAAACCCGGCCGCCGAACGGGAACCGGTAGCCAGCTGTGAGCCGATTGTATGTGCCCAGGTTGCCCGTCGTGAAGTCGACGAAAAAGCGGCCTCCGCCGTACGTCAAGTCGGCGCCCAGGCCCAGGTTGAACGTCAGCGACGTGCTGCCGTCGTCGAGGTCTTCGTCGAAGGTGTCGGGGACGGCGTCGGAGCCGCCGGTGCTGACCACGCCCAGCCCGATCCGGCCGTAGGGCAGGCCGTACTCGCTGACGGCCGCAACAGGAAACCCGACCGTCGCGTCCAGATTGGCCGCAAACGCCCGCCGCCCGGTCACGCCGACGAGGATCTCTGGGACATAGGTGAGCACGCCGCCCGAGGCGTACTCGCCGCGAATCCCAGCAAACAGATTGCTCGACTCGCCCACGCCAACGCCGAGCGTGGGCGAAAAGGCATACAGGCCGCGCTCGCGCAGACGGCGCGGCGTCTCGGGCAGCGTCGTGGCGACAAACGTCTCGTTCGGCGCCTCGACGACCACGCCGGACGGGGCCGCGACCGGCGGCACGGCCGGTGCGGTCGGCGGCACGTAGACCCGGTCGGGCGGCTGGACCTGCTGAGGCGAAAGCTGCTGGGCCTCGATGAGCGCGCGAAGTTGGGCCATCTCCGAGGCGATCCGGCTCTCCAGTCGCCGCTCGACGCTTTCCAGGTCGCGGCTGGCCGAGCGGTCGCCCATCTGGCCTGCCAGTCGGTCGGCGATGCGGTCCTCGACGCGGCGTTCGATCTCGGCCGCATCCGCCACGCCGTCCTGGCTCATGGCCTCGCGGACGGTCTCGCGCACGATGGCGCGCACCTCGTCGGGGCTGAGTCGCTCGCCCGGCGCCACTCCGCCCGCCTCGGCGCCGTCGCCGGCCGAGCCGATGGACACGCCGCCGGGCTCGCCGTAGCGCACGTAGAGCTCGCCCGTCTCGGGCAGCGGGATCGTCACGATGCGCTCGCCTCGGGTGGTGCGGATCGGGGTCGGCAGCGCCGCCGCGACGCCGTCGCCTCCGACAGCCGGAGCCTGCGGAGCCGGGGTCTCCGGAGCCGAGGTCTGGAGGGCGGCGCTGCGTTGGCCGGTGCTGGCCTGGAGCGCGATCTGCTCGGCGCGCAGCCGCACCACGGCCAGCGAGTCGCCCTCGAACCGGGCCCGGTCGATGGCCAGCTGGAGCCGGCCTTCGCGCTCGGCCGCCAAGGCTTGCTGGTCGGCGATCTCGGCCTGGAGCCGCGCCCGCTCCTCGACCAGGTCGCTGGCTCGGACCACCTCGGTCCGCCGCCCGGCGCTTCCGCCCAGCCCCACCGACAGGCCCGCGCGGTAGGTCGGGCTGAAGTAGACGTCGTCGGGCTGGCTCACGTCGCCCTCTGGCTGAGCGCTCATCGCCAGCGCCCGCACCTCGCCGACGGCGCGGAGCCGGCGGCCAAACGGAACCTCGATGCCCAGCCCACCGAGGGCGAACGGGCGGCTCTCGGCGAGCGCCCGGTTGGTCTCGGCGGCGGCGTCTACGGTCTCGCCGTAGCCGTCGAGCACGTCGAGGTAGCCCGCGCCGACGGTCAGGAACGGCGTGAGTCCGTCGCCCGCGTTCAGGCGCAGGCGCAGGTCGCCGCCCACCATCTGGATGTCCTGGAAGTCGGTGGGGTCGTCGCTGTCGACGCCTCGGCCGTAGAAGCCGCGGACGCCAACCAGCGGCCCCAGGTCGACGCCGATCTCGCCGCCGACGAACGTCTGGTCGGAGTAGTTGAACGCGTCGTCGAACTCGGTGCGGGCGTAGAACGGCTCCAGGACCAGGCTGAGGCCCGAGAGCCCGCCGGAGAACTGGCGCTGGAACTCGCGGTCGAGCGCCGAGAGCTCGCCCGGCCGCCGGCCGCCGAGGTACACCGACAGCGCGGCGCGGAGCGACGGGTTGAGCACCTCGACGTTGTTGAAGTCCTCGACACCGAGCCCGAGGCCGGCCAGGTCGCTGTCGGTGAACAAGGCCGTGGCGGGGTTGTAGCGGTAGCCGAACGCCTCGGCAGCGACCGACAGCCCGAACCGGTCGGCTAGCGAGACCTGGAGGCCGGCGCCGCCCAGCAGGTACAGGCTCCGCGAGGGGTCGCCGCCGTCAGGCGAGAACCGGATGATGCCCGTGCCGCCGGTCAAGAACGGCACCACGGCGCCCGTGCCCAGGTTGAGCTTGACGTCGGCCCCGTACCGTTCCAGATCGACGGACCGAGCCGCAAGCGCGGCCAGCGCCGCGGCCAGTGCAGGGTCGCTCTCGGCGCCCGACAGGTTGGCGACCTCGGTCTCGAAGCCGGACCCGAACAGATAGCTCCCGTTGAGTTCCAGAAACTCTCCGAACGACAGGCCCCCGCTGCCGCCGTAGAGCAACCCGTCCTGCAGCGCGGCGTCGTTGTCGAAAAACACGTACGTGCCGGCCGGCGCGAGCCGGTAGCCCAGGCCTTCGACCTGGGCCCACGCGGGCGCGGTGGCGAACGCCAGGAGGACAACGACGAGGAGGGAACGGACCATAACGTGGAGGTGGGCGTGCGCGTGCAGCGCGCGTGGAGAGGCGTGACGCTAAGGCTGTCCCGAGCGCCGGGCCGAGCTTACGGGCTGGCGCGCGGGGTGAGCCGCAGGTTGAGCGTTCCGTCGACCGCCGTGAAGCCGCCGTAGCGGTCCGAGTCGTAGGCCTCCAGGTTGGCTGTGCGCTCGGTCGAGAGCGTGAGCGCGTCGCCGTCGCGCGTGAACGTCAGGACCTGGGGCAGCACCAGCCGCCCCAGCGCGACGTCGTTGCCCGCGGCAAACGTGACCCGCACCTCCCGGCGCCGCACCTCGACGTCGCCCGGCACCAGCCGCGTCGTGCCACCGTTGCGGCGAAACCGCAGCGTCGCCTGGCCGCCGTCGAGAAGCTCGATAAACGAGTCGGCCGCGATTAGGGTGTCGATCACCGAGACGGGCTGGAGGGCGGCCGCGCGAGGCACAAAGCGGAACTCGGCAAAGTCGTAGACGCCGGCCACGTCAGCAGGCGTCGGCGGGTCGATGGTGTCGCCCGAATCGCAGGCGCC
This sequence comes from Rubricoccaceae bacterium, assembly GCA_963757585.1. GTDB lineage: Bacteria > Bacteroidota > Rhodothermia > Rhodothermales > Rubricoccaceae > Rubrivirga. The sequence goes on along the minus strand of CAVWRT010000005.1, from coordinate 11,489 downwards.
GAACGCGAGCAGGGCGAATGCGGCGAGAAAGAGGCGAGAGGTCACAGGCGGAGGAGGATGAGCGGGGAGAAGGCGCGCGACGTCTCACGCACGGTCGCGCCGGTCGGTGCGCGAGGGAGCCAGCAGGCGGGCTCGGCTTAGACTCTGGCCTCGGAGTCTGGACGGGGAGGCGCCTGAGCGAGTATAGGGCATCGGCGTCGCTCGACTGGTGCAAAAGTGGGCCGTTGCGGCGTGGCGCGCGTCCGCCAGGGGGCCGTTGCCGTGAGACAAGCTCAGGCACTCGTCCCGATGGCCTCGCCCATTCGCACGACCCGGCCCGCCTCGACGCCGCCCCCGAGGCGGGCGCGGCCGCGCTCGAAGGCCAGCACCACGCTGCTGCCCAGCAGGAACCGCCCGATCTCGGCGCCCTTGTCAAACGCGAGGTCGTGCGCGGTCACCCGCCGGGTCTGGTACGGCGACGCCGGGCCGCCCCACACCGTCTCGATGCTGGCCACGATCATGGCGCCCACCATCACGACCAACATGGTGCCCTGAGCGGTCTCGAACTCCATCACCAGCCGCTCGTTGACCGCGAACAGGCCCGGCACGCCCGCCTCGGTGGCGGCGTTGACCGAGAACAGCTGACCCGGGATCGCGACCGACCGCACCAAACGCCCGGCCAGCGGAAGGTGGACGCGGTGGTAGTCGCTCGGGGACAGGTAGATCGTGGCGAACGTGCCGCCCTCGAATGCCGGCCCGGCACAGACGTCGGCGAGTTCGGCGAACGAGTAGCGGATGCCCTTGGCCTGGATCAACTCGCCGCGCTCGATGACACCGGTCTGGCTGACGGCGCCGTCGGCCGGGCTCACGACCGCGTCGGGCGCCGGGTCGATGGGGCGCGCCCCGGGTGCCAGCGCCCGGCTGAAAAAGTCGTTGAACGAGCGGTAGTCGGCCAGTCGGGGCCGCTCGGCCTGGGCCATGTCCACGCCGTAGGCGCGCGCGAAGGCGCGGATCAGCGGGCCGCGGACCCAGGGCGCCTCCGACGCTGCCAGCCGGCCGGCGGCGCGCGAGAGGCCGTGCTGAGGCAAGCGTTTCTGAAGGCGGACGAACAGGCTCATGGACTCGGGCGCGAGGTCCGAGGCTACGGCCTGGCGCCCGCCCGGTTCTCTGCTAGCGCAGCGGCATTTGCAGGCGCACGCCGACGGAGGTCAGGCCCAGGTCGCGGTCGGTGAGCCCACCCAGGGGCAGCCGGGTGTAGACCTCGGCGGACAGCCCTCGGCGGCGCGCGATCTGGACGCCCAGGTTGAGCTGCCGCGCCAGCTCGACGCGGCTCAGCACCAACAGCTCGCGCTCGTCGTACATCTCGTCGTTGATCCCGAAGCGTTCGCCGGCGGCTCCGTCCAGGAACTCGCCGGAGTAGCGCGTCCCCTCCTCTCGGAACAACTGGGTCAGGTAGACCGCCGACGTGACGCCGACCGACACGCCCAACCGGGTGCGCCGTGTGCCCGCCACGTCGAACGCCAGGTCGAGGGGAATCTCCAGCGCGACGGTCTCCGCCTGAGTGCGCGACGCGATGTCGACGCTGCGGCTGGGATCGCGGTTGAGATATGACAGCTCCGGGCCGAGGTTGAGCGCGCGCCCTTGCTCGACGTCGTAGCGGTTGTACGCGACCACGGCACCACCCGACACCGACATGCGGCCGGCGACGGGCCAGGCGCGCGTCACGCCGCCCGCGACCCCCACGCCGGCGACGTCCGCACTGGCGGCGAATGGCGCCGAGGTGGAGACGGTGACGCGGTACGGGCTGGCGGGCTCGCTGGCCGCGCGCGGGCGAGCCGCCGGCCGCCGGGTGAGCGCAGGGCGGAGGCCGGGCACAGGCGCAGCGGCGAGCGGCGGCAGCGGCGCGACCTCGACCGCCTCGGGCGCGGCCTCGACCGCCTCGGGCGCGACCTCGACCGCCTCGGGCGCAGCCTCGGCGGAGCCGGCACCGGGCGCAGGCCGCGCAGCAGCGACCGGGCTGGGCGACGGATCGGTCGTGCCCAACGGAGCCACACGCCGAGACGAGGGAGGCGACGCGCGCGCCTCGGCCGTGTCTACGCCCGGCCGCTGGCGTGGTCCAGCGTCCACCACCGCTGGCATCCGCGCCGGGCCGCGCGCGCCGGCCGGGGCGCCCGTCGCGTCGGCGACTGTCGCGTCCGCTTCGGGCTGTGCCGCGGGCACTTCCGAGGCGGGCGGGGTCGAGGCGGGCACTCCCGCGGCGGGCGGAGTCGCGGCGGCGACCGGGTCGCCAGCCTGCGCAGACTCGGCGCTCGCGACGGGCTCGGGCGCGGCAGGGCGCAGTTGGAGCCACAGGCTCCCGGCCACGACGGCAGCCAGCAAAGCCACCCACAAGCCTCGGCGCGTGCGCGACCGCTGGCGAGCGACCGGCGCCCGGTCGGCCGCGACCGCCGGCGGGTGGCCGAGCGCGGCGCGCATCCGGGCCAGCGCCGCCGGGTCGGCGGGCTCGTGGTAGTCCTCGAACACCTCGCGGACGCGGTCGGCGAAGGCATCATCAAAGCGGCTCATGACGGAACCTCGGAAAGCTGGTGAACCATCGCGCGCAGCCGGCGCTTGGCGCGCGTCAGGTGCGAGCGCGAGGTGCCCGGCGCGATGCCGAGCAGGCGCGCGATCTCGTCGTGCGTGTAGCCCTCGACCTCGTACAGGTTGAACACGGCGCGCGGCACCGGCTCCAGAGCCGCCAGCAGCGCCAGGATCTCGGCGGCCTGGAGCCCAGCCACATGGTCCGCCTCGACGGCGCGTTCGGGCGGCTCGGCCTGAGGCATGATTGTGGCGTGGTAGCGGCGCGTCGAGCGGTGGCGGTCGATGGCGCAGCGCACCAGGATGGTGCGGAACCACGGACCGAACGGCCGCTCCGGGTCGACGGCGTCGATCCCGCCGTAGGCGTTCAAAAAGGCGTCGTGTGCGAGCTCCATCGCGTCGTCACGGGTGGGGGTGTAGCGCAGCGCGACCGACATGGCGAGCGACCAGAAGCGCCGGTAGAGCGCCTCCTGGCTTGCAGGGTCCTGGCGCTGGCAGCCCAGGATCAGGTCTCGTTCGCTACGCAACCGGTGACAGGCGGAGAGGAGAGCCCCGGCCCTCGGGCGGTCCCGAGGCGGGGCTGGCGAAGGCTAGCGAGGATCGGCGACCTGTCCGAGGAAAAGCAGCGTGCCCGAGGTCCGCTCGCGGATGGCGAACACGAACGGCCGGTTGGCGAACAGGTGGGGCCCGAGCGAGACCGCCTCCACGCCGCCCGTGGTGACCGCGGCCGCCTCGGTGCCGCGCTCGTCGACGGCGATGAACGCGTTCTGCTTGACGAAGCTGACTCGCAAGCGCGGGTCGTCGTGCATCCGCGTCAGGTCGGCGACGGCCGCGTCGAACGCGTCGGTCATGCCGAGGGCCTGGAACTGGTCGTTCAGCATCGCCTCGGACTCGAACGAGAACCGCGGCAGCTGGACCAGCACCTCGGCAGGGTCCCCGGCGGCGCCGAGGCGGGTGGTGACGTCGCCCCAGAGCCCCGCGCGAAGGTCGAGCGCAAAGTCGGAGAGCGAGCCCTCGGGCACCATCACCACCATCGAGAAGCCGCCGCGGCCGTAGGGAAGCTCGGCCGCGCGGTAGCCGTCGCCCTCGGCCAGCATCCCCTGGACCTTGCCCATCATGGTCGGCACCTGGACCGCCGTGCCGCTGGCCAGCACGAAGCCGGCGTCGCGCGTTCGGGCGGGGTCGAAGGGCGTGGTCCAGGCACCGTCGAAGTAGACCGCGTTCAGAAAGAGCAGCACCAGGTCGGGGCTGATCTCGTCGAGGACCTTGGGCACGCGGCCGTTTGTGTGGTCGCTCGCCCAGTTGTTGACGGCGTCGAGCGTGGACGGCGCCTCAAAGTCCAGGTCTTGGACGAGCGCGTCGAAGGCCGTCGTGACGCCTGAGAGGTAGGTTTCCTTGAAGGGGGCCCCAGCGGTGTAGCGGCTGTGGGTAAAGACCGCGTTCGCGAGCGCCAGCTTGACCTCGGGATCGGACGCGAGCAGCTGGGTGCGCAGGCTCCGGTAGGCTTCGTTGACCGCGTCCAGGTCCTGGTCCGCGCGGTAGCCGAGCATCGCGTGGATCTGGTCGTAGGTGGCGCCGTCGGTGCCGTTGAGTAGCATGGTGAGCGCAATGCTGGCCGACAAAGGCGACAGCAGGACGTTGTCGTCGCGGCTGGCGACGGTCTCGGCGAACAGGCTGAGCCCGAAGGCCGTGCTCTGACTGACCATCTCGGCCGCCAGCGGGGACAGCTCGATGGGCGTCGGGTCGGGCTGAGCGTCGGAGCGCACGGTGTCGCAGGCCGAAAGCGAGACGACGGCGAGCACGAGCGCGAGGTGTCGGAAGGACATGGCGAAGGAGCCGGAGGGTGTATCTGTCCGTACGGACCCTGCGCCGCAGGCGCTGCACGAAAGGCGGCCCGGCGTGCCGGCGTCTCTCCATCTCCAGCAGACTCCCCATCCGATGGCCGACAAGTTCCAGACCGAGGTGCTCGACAAAAGCCACGACAAACCCGTCCTGGTCGACTTCTGGGCCCCGTGGTGCGGCCCCTGCCGCGTGCTCGGCCCGACGCTCGACACGCTGGCGCGCGAGAGCGGCGGCGACTGGCGACTCGTCAAGATCAACACCGACGCCCACCCAGACCTGAGCCAGCGGTTCGGCATCCGCGGCATCCCCGCCGTCAAGCTGTTCGTGGACGGCGCCGTCGCGGCCGAGTTCACCGGCGCGCTCCCCGAGGCCGAGGTCCGGCGCTGGCTCGGGACCCACCTGCCGACGTCGTGAACCTGCCAGTTCTGGAGACGACGCAGGGCGTCGCCGCACTCGTCGGGCTGGTCGTGCTGCTTCTGCTGGAGGGCGCGCATCCGTTTTTCGAGCTGTTTCGGGAGCGCCGCGAGCGCGGCCGGCACCTGGCGCGCAACCTGGTGCTGGGCGCGGTCAACAGTCTGCTGGTGGCAGTCGTGTTTGCCGGGCTGTGGGTGTGGGCCGCCGGCGTCGCCGAGGCGGAGGGCTGGGGCCTGCTCCGCCTCGGCGAGCTTCCGGGCTGGCTCCACGTCGTGCTGGCGGTCCTGCTCTTGGATGCCTGGACGTACAGCTGGCACCGCATGAACCACCGCATCCCGGTGCTGTGGCGCTTCCACCGCGTCCACCACTCGGACGCCCAGATGGACGTCACGACCGCGAGCCGCTTCCACACCGGCGAGATCGTGCTGTCGTCGCTGCTCCGCATCCCGCTGATCCTGGCGCTCGGCGTGACGGCGTGGGAGCTGGTGCTCTACGAGACCATGATGTTCGCCGTCGTCCAGGTGCACCACGCGAACGTCGCGTTCCCGCCACGCGTCGAGGCGGTCCTGAACAAGCTGGTCGTGACGCCGGCGATGCACAAGGTGCACCACAGCCGCTGGCAGCCCGAGACGGACTCCAACTACAGCGCCTTTCTGTCGGTGTGGGACCGCCTGTTCGGCTCGTTCCGGACGCGCGACCGCCTGGACGAGATCGAGCTGGGCTTGGCCGAGTTCGACCACGACGGCGCACCAGTCGGTCGCGGGAATGCTCGCGACGCCGTTCCGGGACACGCCCTCCTGAGCCTGCCCGCCTCGGGCAGGGCCCGGGCGGGGTCGCTCAGGCAGTGTCGCTCCGGGCGGGGTCGCTCGCCGGTCTCCCCGAGGCGGGCGGTGCCAGCGGCCTGCGGCGTCAGTCCTCCAGGTACACCGCCGGGCCGTCCACGTCCACCACGACGCGCTCGTTGTGCTTGGTCGGCACCACTTTGCCGACAATGTCGGGGTGGACCGGCACCTCACGGTGGCCTCGGTCGATCAGCACGGCGAGCTGGATCGTGCGCGGGCGGCCGTACTGCAGCACGGCGTCGAGCGCGGCGCGCGCCGTGCGGCCGGTAAACAGCACGTCGTCGACCAGGAGCACGTCGCGGCCTTCGGCGCTCGGCGCGTCGTCGGGGATCGGCTGGCGCGTGCCGTCGCGGTCGTCGCGGAAGCCCACGATGGCGAGCGCGTGCCGCTCGACCGGCTGCCCGCCCGCGTCGGCCAGCGCGTCCGCCAGCAGGTCGGCCAGGGCGGCGCCACGCGTTTTGAGGCCGAACACCAGCAGCCCGTCGGTGCCCCGGTTGCGCTCCACGATCTGGTACGCCATCCGGGTGACGGTGCGGCGGACGCGCTCGGGCGTCATCAGCGGCGTTCTAGCCATGCGAGGGGAATGCGGAGGGCGCCAGCTCGGCGCGGTAGACGGTCACGGCGTGCCCGGTCAGGTCCACGCGGTCACCCCGGACGCGGACCTGGAGGCGCCCGCCTCGGGCGGAGACCTGGGCGCACTCGACGGTGTCGGTGCCCAGCCGCTCGGCCCAGTACGGCCCGATGGCGCAGTGCGCCGAGCCGGTGACCGGATCCTCGGGCACGCCCGAGCCCGGTGCAAAGAACCGCGACACCACCTGGACGCCCCAGCGCGCCGTGGTCTGGGCGTCGGCCTGGGCAGTCACGATGACGCCCCGGGCGCCCAACGCTGCGATCGCAGCGTGGTCGGGGACGAGTTCGCGCACGGCCGACTCGCTCTCCAACTCTGCAAACACGTCGAAGCGGCTGCGGCCCGTCCAGACCGGCGCGGCGTCGAACGCCGTCTCGAAGCCCTTGATCTCGCCCGCTCGGGGCGGCGTGGCGGGAAAGTCCATCGTGTACGCGTCGCCCTCTTGTCGTACTGTCAAGCGTCCGCTCCGCGTGTCGAACCGCACCCTCAGGTCGGCTGCCAGCCGGCCGGTCTCGTAGAGCACGTGGGCGGCGGCGAGCGTCGCGTGGCCGCACAGGTCGATCTCGACCTCGGGCGTGAACCAGCGCAGGTCCCAGGCGTCGGCCGTGGGCACCACGAAGGCGGTCTCGGACAGGTTCATCTCGCCCGCGAGGGCCTGCATCCAGGCCTCAGGTGCGGGCGCGTCCAGCACGCAGACGGCGGCCGGGTTGCCTGCAAACGGGCGGTCGGTAAAGGCGTCGACGGTTGTGAGTGTCACGCGGCGACCTCGGCTTTGTTGGGGCACGCGTCGCGGCGGCAGTGGCCGTAGACGGTCAGGGCGTGGCGCGCGACCTCGAAGCCGTAGATCTCGGCGACCGTCTCCTGGATCTCCTGCAAGCGCGGGTCGCAAAACTCCAGGATCTCGCCGCAGTCCTGGCAGATCAGGTGGTCGTGCTGCCAGTAGGCGTAGGCGCGCTCGTACTTGGCCTGCTGCTTGCCGAACTGGTGGCGGACGGCGAGGTCGCACTCGATCAAGAGGTCGAGCGTGTTGTAGACCGTGGCGCGGCTGACCTGGACCCCGCTGTCGAGCAGGCGCGCATATAAGGTGTCCGCGTCGATGTGGTCGGCGGTGGCGTAGAGCGCGTCCAGGATTGCGACGCGCTCGGGCGTCTTGCGCAACCCGCGCTCTTTGATGTAGGCCGCGAACCGGTCGCGGACTTCGTCGAGCTGTGTGCTGGTGAGCGACATCGCGGGTGGGGAGGGAGGGGAAGGATAGCGGCCGCGCCGCTACCTGGCGTGGCGCCGCTGCGCCCACCGGCTGGCGTCAGCCTCGGGCACGCCCGAGGCGGCCCCGTCGCCGCCCGAGGCGGGCGGGGTCAGGCCGGCGGCCAGCAGCGCGACGCGCTCGGCCTCGGGGCTGGGCTGGAGCATGGACGGCTCGAAGTGCTCGCCGACGAAGCCGGTGTCGAAGGCGCCCGACACGAAGGCCGGGTGTGTCATGACCATGCGGCAGAACGGGATGGTCGTGCGGACGCCCGCCACGTCGTACTCGCCGAGCGCGCGGTCCATCCGCCGGATCGCCTGCTCGCGCGTCCGCCCCCAGGTGCACAGCTTGGCGACCATCGGGTCGTAGTAGACCGGCACCTCGTCGCCTTCCTCGACGCCCGCGTCGACGCGGACGCCCGGGCCGGCGGGCGGGCGGTGCCTGAGAAGCGGCCCCGGAGCGGGCAGGAAGCCGGCCGGCACGTCCTCGGCGTAGACGCGGCACTCGACGGCGTGGCCCCAGATCTCCAGGTCGTCCTGGCCGTAGCCGAGCGTCTCGCCCTGGGCGATGCGGATCTGCTCGGCGACCAGGTCCAGACCCGTGATCAGCTCCGTCACCGGATGCTCGACCTGGAGCCGGGTGTTCATCTCGAGAAAGTAGAAGTTGTGGTCCGCGTCGAGCAGGAACTCGACGGTGCCCGCGCCGACGTAGTCGCACGCCCGAGCGGCCTCGACAGCCGCGGCGCCCATTGCGGCGCGGAGGCTCTCCGACAAGACGGCCGACGGTGCCTCCTCGATCACCTTTTGGTGGCGCCGCTGGATCGAGCAGTCGCGCTCGAACAGGTGCACCACGTTGCCGTGCGTATCCGCCAGCACCTGGATTTCGATGTGCCGAGGGCCTACGAGGTACTTCTCGACGTAGACGCGGCCGTCGCCGAACGCGTTGACGGCCTCCGAGGTGGCGCGCTCGAAGGCGGTCGCGAAGTCGTGGGCGCGCTCGACCACGCGCATCCCTTTGCCGCCGCCGCCGGCCGCCGCCTTGACCAACACGGGGTAGCCGATCTCACCCGCGACGCGCTCGGCCTCGCCGGCGTCGGCGATGGCGTCCGGCGTGCCCGGCGCCATCGGGACGGCGGTCTGGGCCATCAGCTTGCGCGCCTCGGTCTTGTCGCCCATCAGCGAGATCGCGTCGGCGGGTGGGCCGACGAACGTGACGCCCGCCTGGGCGCACGCGCGGGCAAAGTCGGCGTTCTCGGACAGAAAGCCGTAGCCGGGGTGGATGGCGTCGGCGCCCGACTGGCGGGCGGCGTCGAGCACGCGCTCGGCCACCAAGTACGACTCCGACGACGGCGCCGGACCGAGTCGGACGGCGCGGTCGGCCAGGCGGACGTGGAGCGCGTCGGCGTCGGCGTCCGAGTAAACCGCGACGGTGGCAATGCCCAGGTCGCGGCACGTGCGCATGATGCGGACGGCGATCTCGCCTCGGTTGGCGACCAGAAGCGTCTGGATGGGGCGGTCTGTCATCTCGGCGGGTCGGGAGGCGTCGGCACGATCTGTGCGTGGGGGAATCCCCGGGGCCGGCAGCGCGTGTGAGTGGCCGCGCCTGCAACCGGCTCGGCTCTATTTTATCTATGTCCGAAGTTACCGACTACTACGCACTCCTCGGTCTCACCGAGGCCGCCACGCCCGGTGAGGTCAAGCGAGCCTACCGCACGGTCGCTCGTGCCTGCCATCCGGACCGGAATCCGGGCGACGCCGAGGCCGAGGAGCGCTTCAAGGACGTCCAGCGCGCCTACCACGTTCTGTCGTCTCCGGAGCGCCGCCGCGCGTACGACCAGCACCAGGCGTGGGGCGGCTTGGACGCCACGCCCCATCGCGAGCGGCCAGCCGGCGGATCGTTTGATCCCCTCGTCTCGCTGTTTTTCGGCGACGCCCCGGCCACCGGCACGCGCGGCGCCGACGCCGAGGCCCAGGTGCGGCTGTCCTTCGACCAGGCGCTCCGAGGCGGACGCACCGAGGTGCGGCTGACCAACGGCGAGACGGTCCCGCTGACGGTGCCCAAGGGCGTGCGCTCTGGGCTCAAGGTCCGTGTGCGCGAATGCGGTCACCGCGGCCCGACGGGCCAGCGCGGCGACCTCTACGTGACGTTTCGCGTGGACGCCACCGACCAGTTCCGCCGCGAGGGCGACAACCTGCACGTGGTCGAGACCGTCTCGGCCATCGAGGCGCTTTTGGGTACCACGCGCTCGATCACGAATGCCTACGGCCAGACCATGAAGGTCCAGATCCCGCCTGGCACGCAGCCCGGCGAGCGGTTGCGCTTGCGCGGTCAGGGCGTCGAGACGGCGTCCCGCCGCGGAGACCTGTTCGTCGAGGTCCGCGTGACCGTGCCTCGGTCGCTCACCGACAGCCAGCGCGAGGTGCTCGCCGAGACCGCCCGCCAACTCGGACTGCTCTAGCGCGGATCTCGGCGCGCGAGCGCGAGGTCTGACGCGTCTCGCCACCGCTCCCGCTATGCCCGCCTCGGTCCTCGCCCTCGCATCCCTGGCCATCGCTGCGGTGGTCGTAGCCGTGGTGACGCCGCCGCACGAGCCCGACCCAGACCCGTCGCCGGAGTGGTCGCCGGCCGAGGTCATCCGGATTCAGGTCGAGGCGCTACTAGACAACGACCATCCCACTCGGGACAGCGGCATCGCGACGGCGTTCCGGTTCGCCTCGCCTGGCAACCGGGCAGCGACAGGACCTCTGGACCGGTTTACGGACATGGTCCACGGGCCCGTCTACGGCGTGCTGTTGGGGCCGGCGCGGGCCGAGTACGGCCTTGTCCGGGTCGAGGACGACCTCGCCGTCCAAGAGGTCACGCTCGTCCGTGACGACGGAACGCGGGACACGTTTCTGTTCGCCCTGAGCCTGCAGAAAGGCGGAGCCTGCGACGGGTGCTGGATGACCGATGCCGTCGTCCGGCAAGCCACGCCCGGCGACGGCACAACGCGCATCTAGATGGGGCCGCGCTCGCCGGCGGGAGCGTCGACCTGAGACAACGGGCGGCTGTGCCGTCTAGGTGACTCGGGCGCGTCCTGTGGTCCGCAGAGGTTCACACCCAGATGGGCGTCGGTTCGGAGTCACCGGCCACAGTCTAGGAATCGTCACCGGTGTAGATCCGCACCTCCTGCCCTGGGTTCAGGGTCTCGCCGCGCACGGGCTCTTGGCGCGTGACCTCCCCAGACGCTGCCCGAGGCGAGTCGACCCACAGCTCGGCGGCTCGGATGGCTTCGCGCGCATCGTCCGCAGACATCCCGACGACGCCGGGCACGGTCACCCGCCGTCCGTTCTCCACCCCCGGGCTGATCCACAAGGTCACGCGCGTCCCCACTGGTACGCGGCTGTCCGATGCCGGCGATTGCCGCGTCACCGTGTTCTCGTATGGCGTGCGGACGGAGTCCATCTCAACACGGTCCACCACCAAGTCGCGGTCGCCCACGTCCTCGCGTGCTTTGCTCTCCGACAGAGAGACCACGTCCGGAACGGCCACCAGCTGCTTGGGGCTCACGTTGATGTAGTAGTAGATGCGGCGCCCCGGCTTGACGGCCGTCCCAGCTTCCGGGCTCTGGTCCACCACCACGTCAGCTGCGACGTTCGGATTGTAGGGCTGCTCTTGATCCTCACCTTCCAAGCCTGCGAGCAGCAATGTGCTCTCGGCATCGCTTGGAGTGAGACCTTTGACATCAGGAACCTCGACCGCCGCATCGTGACGCGTCCAGATGGGCATGACCGCGTAGTTGAACAGCAGCGCGAACGCGACGAGCCCGAGCACGATCGCGACGAGTCCAAGCCAAAAGGCTCGATCCGTGAGAAGCGCGGACAGGCCTCCGCGGGTATGGCTTGGCATTGCAAGAGGGGAAAGGTGTCGCCAGACAGCCGCCTGGCGGACCTCGGCAAGATACCAGGGGTAGCCGGGGCGGCCG
>CAVWRT010000004.1:0-292612 GCA_963757585.1 Rubricoccaceae bacterium | reverse complement strand
TAAGCGCTAGGACACCGCCGGATGGTTGCTATGGCGGTCTGTGCAAGTAGGCCTTGGCGAGAGGAGAGCGTTAGGTTGTCCGTCTCGTCTACAACGATCCACTCCAGTGCGCCGCCACCTTCTCTCCGTCATCAGCTGTCTCGCCCTCACGACAGTCGCTTCTTCCCAGACGGTTCCGGCGACCGGACGCGTCGCCTGGACGACGACGTTCAACATGACTTCTGACTACCGAGCCGCTCAGGCCGGCCCGTTGGCCTCAATGCCGGGTGGGGACGTGTGCGCGACGACGAGGGAGAGCATGGGCGGGGGACGCTTCGGGACCGTCATGACGCGGTACGCGCCCGGTGGGGCCGAGCAGTGGTCGCATCAGCTCGCCGACGTCAGGACGGCGCTCGCCGTCGGCAGTGACGAAGCCAGTTGCACAGCCGTGGTCATCAACCAGCCGGAGGGTGCGTTCGACGCTGTCCGGGTTGGACCGAGCGGCGTCGAGTGGACGGTTCGATTGAGAGATGCTCTTCCGCGAGAAGGCGGGCGCTTAGACGCCGAGGTGCGCCCTGACGGAGACGGTGGCGTCTGGATCGCCCTGAGCGTTGACTCCCAGGTTTCCGACCCCTCGGCCCTCTATGCGGTGGCCCGGCTCGGTCCCGACGGCGCGGCTGCTGTCCCGTTCACCCAGCAGTCAATTCCCCGGGGTGAGGAGGGCCTTCTCGGCTTGGGGGTGACGGCGAGCGGTGCCGCCGTCCTGATTGGCAATGAATCGCTGATGACAGTGGTTTCGGCCACGGGGGGAATCTCCGTCGTGGAAAAAGACCCTGGGTTCGAGCCCCAGGCGCTTGGAGTTGTAGGAAATGAGGTTTTCCTGGTAGGAGGGGCGGACTCCGAGGAATGGTTCGCGCGACGCGTGGCGCTCGACGGGCAGGCTCGGTGGACGGCGGCGTTGGGGGGAGCACGGCTTGCCTTCTCTGGTGGTGCTGACCTTGTAGTCCATGGAGACGATCCGTACATCTTCATCTACAACGGAGCCGATTCACGCGTTATCCGGCTGGAGGGGGAAAGCGGCACGCCGGTCTGGAGCACGTCTGTTGGCGCTGGCGCCTTGTTCTACTCCATCGTGGGCGACGCGGAGGGCGTGGTCGTCGCGCGTTGGGTGTCGCAGACCATCGAGCGTACCGCGCTGTCGAGCGATGGCGATGTCCGCTGGCAGATGTCTGATCCCACCACATCAACGGTCTATGCTCTGAGTCAGTGCGGGGACGGCACATGCCTCGCCCTGACAGCCTCGCCCTCTCAGAATACTCAGGCGGAGATCGTCGCGCGGGGCTCAGACGGGGCGGTTGCGTGGAAAGCCATTCGGAACGGGGAGCGCGGGCCATACACTGATCTCTACGACGTGGCGGCGGCCCCGGGCGGCGTCTACGCCTCCGGGTTCAGCCGCCGCGTGCCCGGGGATGACTCGGGCCCGGACGGCGGCGTGGTTGTCCGTCTCTCGCCCTCAGGCACGGTCCAGTGGACGGCCCCAGCCGGTGACCGCATGCCCTACACGCTGGCGGTCTCTCCGGAGGGGGATGTGGTGGTCGGAGGGCAGGACGGCCTCGCCGAGACCCGCCGCGCGACCGCCCGACGCGTCCAAGCCGATGGTTCGCTAGCCTGGACCTGGGAGTCGGCCGACGCCCAGTCCTACGTGGCTGGAGCTATAGCCGAGGCAGGCGGAGGGTCCACCGTCGTTACGGCTGCCTCGACAGGCAGCGCACTCGTCCGGCTCGGACCCGGTGGGGCCGCTCTCAGCACCACGCTGCTCGAAGGCGAGGCGCGCCTCTATCCTCTTGGTCTGTTTCTGACGCCAGACGGCTACGCCGTTGCGTCGCTTACGAACCGGCTTGAACTCCGAGTCGACCGGTTCGGCGCCGACGGCACGTTCGTCGTGAGCCATGCGGAGGGTCAGGTCGAGGGCGGATGCACCGTGAGCCCTGGTGGGCGCCTCTTTCTTGCGGGGAGGGCAGGAGACTATAGGTCCGGCGCCGACGCCTCGGGCGACGTGTTCTTCGTGGCTCCCTTCAGCAACGGACCGTCGTCTTGCGTTGGGCCTACCCTGCTCCGATTCGGGTCTGAAGGGCTGGAGCAGGTGACCGGCGTAGGGTCGAACTCCGACGACACCGAGGCCTTCGTGGTCCGCCCTGATGGCGGGGTAGCGGTCGCGCAGGAAGGGTCCCCAGACTGGATTCTCCTTCAGGCCGCTCCTGGGGGCGAACCAACGTCCTTGTCGTTTGGGAGATTGGATGGGACGGCGACCGCGCTCTCGGCGGGCCCGGGTGGTGAGTATGTGGCTGGCGGTGTGCTCGGCGACGGCGTCCCATATATCCAGTCAGTCTTCGGTCAGCAGGTCGCAAGCCCCGTCGAACTCCCTCGTCTGGACGGCTTCGCTGCCACGCTTCGGCATCTCATGACGGGTTCTGACGGCGAGGCGTACGCGGTCATCGGAGGAAACAGCTTGGGCGGGGCTGTCTCGTCGGTAGTGCGGATCGATGGAGCCGTCGCAGTCTCTTCGGAGGCACGACCCGAGGGCCTCGTTCCGATCTTTGCCGTCGTCGGCCCGAATCCGGTTCGGGCAGGGGCGAGCTTGCGCGTTCGTCTGGGGATGCCATCAACGCTCGCGCTCTACGATGTCTTGGGGCGACGCGTGGCCACCTGGCTCGCCACATCGGCCACAGGCGAGATCGAGATCCCAGCCGTTGCGCCAGGAGCCTACATCCTTCGAGCGGACGCTGAAAGCTCGGCGTCGGCCGTGCCCCTGATCGTCCGCTAGAGGACGGACTCATCGCCGCCGGCGGCAGCCTCGGCGCTCGCAGATGTCTCCACGTAGACGCCGAGGCGGGGGGTGGGCTTACCGCCCAGAACCAGCCGTGCGTTAGAGTGCCTTCCGGGCGCAGCAGGAGACGAGTTGCGGCGCAGGGGGCGGCATTCCACCTGCTTGGAGGCGGCGGCGGAGAGCGAGCGAAGGAAGAAAGGGCAACCGATCGTCGGCTGTCTCGCAGGGCGTGACGCAACAGAGTCACGCCCCAGAGCAGGAACCGGTCGAACGCCGCCCAGGCTCCGACGTTCAAATGCTTACCCGGCGTCGGCTAGTTTGCCGGTGCCCTTCCGGAAGCGATTCCAGACCCTCATGGCGTACACCCCGACCCACCCCGTCCGCTTTGTCACCGCGGCGGCGCTTTTCGACGGCCACGACGCGGCCATCAACATCATGCGCCGCATCCTGCAGGCCCAGGGCGTCGAGGTGATCCACCTGGGCCACGACCGCTCGGTCGACGACGTGGTCACGACGGCGATCGAGGAGGACGCCCAGGGCATCGCGATCTCGTCGTACCAGGGCGGCCACGTCGAGTACTTCACCTACATGGTGGACCTGCTCAAGGAGCGCGGCGCGGGCCACATCCAGGTGTTCGGCGGCGGCGGCGGCGTGATCGTGCCGGCCGAGATCGCCCAGCTGGAGGCGCACGGCGTGGCCAAGATCTTCTCGCCCGAGGACGGGATGCGGATGGGCCTGGAGGGCATGATCGAGTCGATGGTGCGGGCCTGCGACTTCGACCCGCTCGCGCCCAAGGCGCTGCCCGCAGGCGCGCAGTGGCCGCCGGACGAGGCCGCCGAGGCCGGGGCGCCCGCGCGCGCGTCGGACGCCCAGAGCGTCGCGCGCACGCTGACGGCCGTCGAGCAGCGCGCCGCCGAGCCGTCGGGCGACGGCGCCGCACCGGTGCCAGCGCCCCGCGTCCCCGAGCCCTCGGCCGGCGCGGCTCCCGTGGTCGGGATCACCGGGACCGGCGGAGCGGGCAAGTCGACGCTGACCGACGAGTTGGTGCGGCGCTTTCTCAACGACTTCGACGACGTCCAGGTCGCCGTGCTGAGCGTCGACCCGACGCGCCGGCGGACGGGCGGGGCGCTGTTGGGCGACCGCATTCGCATGAACGCGCTCTACGGCGAGCACCGCGACCGCGTCTTTATGCGCTCGTTCGCCACGCGCCAGGCGCACCGCGCCACGTCGGGCGCGCTCGCCGAGGCCATCGGCGTGTGCCGCGCGGCCGGCTTCGACGTGGTGATCGTGGAGACGGCCGGCATCGGCCAGAGCGACACCGAGGTGGCCGACCTCGTGGACGTGTCGCTCTACGTCATGACCTCAGACTTCGGCGCGCCGACCCAGCTCGAAAAGATCGGGATGCTGGACGCGGCCGACCTTGTCGCCCTCAACAAGTTCGAGAAGCGCGGCGCCCAGGACGCCCTGCGCGACGTCAAAAAGCAGGTCCAGCGCAACCGCGGCGATTTTTCCGCATCGCCTGACCAGATGCCGGTCTATCCCACGATGGCGGCGCAGTTCAACGACCCGGGCGTGAGCCGGCTCTACCTCGCGCTCCTGGACCAGCTCGGCAAGCACGGCTGGGACCGCACCTCGACGCTGTTCGACGCCGACACGCTGCCGGACCTGGACCCGGCGCGCCTGGCCGTCGTGCCGCCGGCGCGCCAGCGCTACCTCGCCGAGATCGCCGACACCGCCCGGGGCTACCGCGCCTGGGCCCAAGCCGAGGTCGAGACGGCGCGCAAGTGGGGCCAGGCCGTCGGCGCGCGCGCCCAGGTGGACGCCTGGAATCCCGACGACCGCGCCCACCTCGGGGAGCGCCTGGACACGATGGCGGACCACTGGTGGAGCCGGCTCGACCCCCGCTCGCGGTCGGTGCTGGACAACTGGGACGCGCTTGCCGAGCAGTACCGAGGCGACGAGCTGGTCTACGCCGTCCGCGGCCGCGACATCCGCCAGCCGCTGACGCGCGAGACGCTGTCCGGCACGCGCGTGCCGCGCGTGGCCGTGCCCCGCACCCAGGACCCGGGCGAGCGCCTGCGCTACGCCCTGCTGGAAAACCTGCCGGGCCGCTTCCCGTTCACCGCCGGCGTCTTCCCGCTCAAGCGCGAGGGCGAGGACCCGACGCGGATGTTCGCCGGCGAGGGCACGCCCGAGCGCACCAACAAGCGGTTCCACCTGGTCAGCCTGGGGCTGCCGGCCAAGCGGCTGTCGACGGCCTTCGACAGCGTCACGCTCTACGGGCGCGACCCGTCGGCCCAGCTCGACGTGTGGGGCAAGGTGGGCACGTCCGGCGTGTCGGTCGCGACCCTGGACGACATGAAGAAGCTGTATTCCGGCTTCGACCTGTGCGCCCCGACGACCTCGGTGTCGATGACCATCAACGGGCCGGCGCCGGCCATCCTGGCCATGTTCATGAACACGGCCGTCGACCAGCAGGTCGAGCAGTTCCTGAAAGACGAGGAACGGTGGGACGACGCCCGAACCCGCATCGCCGGCGAACTGGGCGACGACCGCCCGCGCTACGTCCCCTACACCGCCGACGAGTCCGCCGGCCTCGGCGCCGAGGCGGGCCTGCCCGAGGGCCACGACGGTACGGGCCTGGGGCTGCTGGGCACGTCGGGCCAGGAGCTGGTCGGCTGGGGACTCCTCTCCCAAGACGAGTTCGACGGCATCCGCACGCGCGCGCTGCAGTCGGTGCGCGGCACGGTTCAGGCCGACATCCTCAAGGAGGACCAGGCCCAGAACACCTGCATCTTCTCGACCGAGTTCTCGCTGCGCTGCATGGCCGACGTCCAGCAGGCGTTCATCGACCAGGGCGTCCGCAACTTCTACTCGGTGTCCATCTCGGGCTACCACATCGCCGAGGCGGGTGCGAATCCGATCTCTCAACTGGCGTTCACACTCGCGAATGGGTTCACCTACGTCGAGGCCTACCTCGCGCGTGGGATGGACATCGACGCCTTCGCGCCCAACCTGTCGTTCTTCTTCTCCAACGGCATGGACGCTGAGTACGCCGTGATCGGCCGCGTCGCGCGCCGCATCTGGAGCGTGGCGATGAAGGAGCGCTACGGCGCGTCCGAGCGCGCGCAAAAGCTGAAGTACCACATCCAGACGTCGGGCCGGAGCCTCCACGCCCAGGAGATCCAGTTCAACGACATCCGCACGACGCTGCAGGCGCTCTTGGCGATCTACGACAACTGCAACAGCCTGCACACCAACGCCTACGACGAGGCCATCACGACGCCGACCGAGGAGTCGGTGCGCCGCGCGATGGCGATCCAGCTCATCATCAATAGGGAGCTGGGCCTGGCCCAAAACGAGAACCCGATCCAGGGCGCCTACATCATCGACGAGCTGACCGACCTGGTGGAAGAGGCCGTGCTGCTGGAGTTCGAGCGGATCTCGGACCGCGGCGGCGTGTTGGGCGCGATGGAGTCGATGTACCAGCGCGGCAAGATTCAGGGCGAGTCGATGCTCTACGAGCACCGCAAGCACTCGGGCGAGCTGCCCGTCGTGGGCGTGAACACGTTCGTCGCCGACGGCGACGCCGCGCCGCAGGAGGTCGAGTTGATGCGCGGGACCGAGGCCGAGAAGCAGCGCCAGCTCGACGGCGTCGCCCGCTTCCACCGCCGCCACCAGTCGGAGGCGCCCGCCGCGCTGGCGGAGCTCCAGCGCGTGGCCCGAGCGGGCAAGAACGTGTTCGAGTTGCTGCTGGACGTCGTCCGCGTGGCGTCGCTGGGCCAGATCACGGCGGCGCTGTTCGAGGTCGGTGGGCAGTACCGCCGCAACATGTAGCCCTCGGCCCCGCCCGCCTCGGCCCCGCCCGCCTCGGCCCCGCCCGCCTCGGCCCCGCCCGCCTCGGCGCCGCCCGCCTCGGCCCCGCCCGCCTCGGCCCCGCCCGCCTCGGCCCCGCCCGCCTCGGCGCCGCCCGCCTCGGCGCCGCCCGCCTCGGCGCCGCCCGCCTCGGCCCCGAGGCGGGCACACCAGCTGGCCCCGTTCCGCCAGGGACCGGTCGGCGTGATACGTCCGGCTGACCACGCGCGGGGACTGGACCGCTGGGGCCATCGACGCGCCCTGCAGCCCGTCGCACACGTACTCGCGCCGCGTGGTGGAGAGGGCGAGCCTCTCTGGGCCCACTTCTGGGACGTCCTCAGCGAGTACGCCGATACCTCGGCGGCTTCCGCGTCGTCGTGCGCGAGGTCCGGAGCCCGTAACCCCGCGCTCCGGGTTCCGGTTTGAAGCCAGCCCTCCCCGCCTCGGCCGGCGCGTGGGGCGTCTCAGGTTGGCCATCGCTCGTGCGGCGCGTCCCTAGAGTGCGCTGCGGGCACGCCATCGTGACAACAACGCCGAGTGATAGAGGCGAGAGCAGGCCCGCCGGGGTCCTTGCCAGGGCGACGGAAAAGCTCCAACGATTCCCCTCCTTCCATGTCCCGCTCTTCTCAGCCCAAGTCCCCCGCCTACGTCGAGGCCATGATTCGCGAGGCCGTCTTCCACGTCGAGGCGTGCATCAAGACGCCCCTGGCCGACCTCGGCTACACCGGGCCCGCCAACGGGCTCAACCTGGCCACCGGCCAGCACGACTTTCTGGCGGGCTACATCTGGGGCGGGCTCCAGCGCCTGCTGGAGATGGGCGAGCTGACGTCCGAGGCCGACGTGGAGCGCGCGGCCAACCGCCTCTACGCCCGGCTGATCGGGCCGTTCGACCGCGACCTGCGCTCGTGGCACACCTGGATCGTGCGCGAGGGCCTGCAGCACATGCAGCGCCCGCACGCGCTCCTGGGCTACTGCGCCGGCCGGGGCGACGTCATGGAGCGGATGCGCGCGACCGAGTTCCGCGCCGCGCTGGGCCCGGCACTCGCCAACCTGACCGGCACCGACCTCGGCCCGGAGGACACCGACGTGATGCTCAACCGCTAGAGCGTGTTATGGACTCGTAGGCGTCGCGATAGCTTCGGCGGATGCCGCACCGCTACCCCTCCGACGTCTCGGACGACGAGTGGGCCTTCGTCGCGCCCTACCTCGCACTCCTCGCCGAGACCGCGCCGCAGCGCCGACACGACCTCCGGCGCTCGTTCGACGCGCTCCGCTACGTCATCCGCTCCGGTTGCCCGTGGCGCTACCTGCCGGGTGACTTCCCACCCTGGGCGGCCGTCTACCAGCAGAGCCAGCGCTGGATCCGAGCCGGCGTCTTCGAGACCATCGCTCATGATCTGCGGGTGCTGCTGCGCGGCGTCTCGGGACGGCGTGCGCACCCGTCGGCGGCGATCCTGGACAGCCGCACGCTGCGTTCGACGCCCGAGAGCGGCGCCCGGGCGACGTACGACGGCGGCAAGCGCATGAAGGGCTCCAAGGTCCACATCGCCGTCGACACGCTCGGGCACCTGCTCGCGCTGGTGGTGACGCCGGCCAAGGCGCAGGACCGCGACCAAGTCGGGGCGCTCAGCGAGGCCGTACAGCGCGTGACTGGGCAGACGGTGACGCTGGCCTACGTCGATCAGGGCTACACCGGTGAGCGTCCTCGCACGGCGGCCGCAGCGCACGGTATCGAACTGGCGGTCGTCAAGCACACCGAGGCCAAACGCGGCTTCGTGCTGCTGCCGCGGCGCTGGGTGGTCGAGCGCAGCTTTGCGTGGGTGGCGCGCTTCCGTCGGATGGCGCGCGACTACGAGCGGCTACCGGAGACGGTGGCGGGCATCCACCTGGCGGGCTTCGTGATGGTGATGCTGGGCCAGGCGCTGCCTCATCTCGCCGCGAGTCCATAACACGCTCTAGCCGGCCGGATCGCCGGCGTGGCGCCGAGCGTCTTCCGGGTGCTCCACCCCGCACCCGTGCTCGCCGACCGCCTCCGCCAGCCTGGCACCGTCCTGCTCGACGGCCCGCGCCCCGACGCCGACTCCGGCCGCCGGGGCGCGCGGCTGTTCGAGGCGCCGCGCCGCGTGCTCCGCGCCGACGCCTACGCCCAGGTGCAGCCGCTACTCGACGGCCTCGACGCTGCGCTCGCCGACGGGCACCACGTGGCGGGCTTTCTGAGCTACGAGGCCGGCTACGCGCTGGAGCCGACGCGCTTTCCAGACCCACCGGCGTCGGCGCCCGGCGTCCCGCTGGGCTGGTTTGGCGTCTACGACGCTCCCACAACCCTCGCTGCCGCCGAGCTCGACGACGCCCGCCTCGGCGCGCCGCCCGAGGTGGGGCCGGTGGCGCTGGCGGTCTCGGAGCCGGACTACCACCGCGCCATCGACCGCATCCGGGCGCACATCCGGGCCGGCGACGTCTACCAGATCAACCTGACGGCCCCGTTTCGCTTCGAGGTGTCGGACGCCCTGGCGCTCTACGCAGCGTTGCGCCGCCGCCAGCAGGTCGCGTACGGAGCCTGGATTCAACTGGACGGCCTCGCCGTGGCCTCGGTCTCGCCCGAGTTGTTTTTCCGCATCGACGGCGACACCGTGACCGCGCGGCCCATGAAGGGGACGGCCCCGCGCGGCGCGACCGTCGCCGCCGACCACGCCCTGGCGGACGCGCTCGTGGCCAGCGACAAGGACCGCGCCGAAAACCTGATGATCGTGGACCTGTTGCGCAACGACCTGGCTCGCATCGCGCGTCCCGGCTCCGTCCGGGTGCCTGCGCTGTTCCAGGCCGAGCGCTACCAGACCGTCACCCAGATGACCTCGACGGTGACGGCCCAGCGCACGCCCGGCGTCGGGCTGGCGGACGTGATGCGGGCGCTGTTTCCGTGCGGCTCGGTGACCGGCGCGCCCAAGCTGCGGGCTCAGCAGATCATCCGCGATCTGGAGACCGGCCCGCGCGGCGTGTACTGCGGGGCCATTGGGTTCGCGGCGCCAGGCGGCGACGCGGTGTTCAGCGTGCCGATCCGCACGGCGGTCGTGCACGGCGGGCGCGCGCGCTACGACGTCGGCAGCGGCGTCGTGTGGGACAGCGACGCGGCAAGCGAATACGCCGAGTGCCTGCTCAAGGCGCGCGTGCTGACCGGCTTGCTGTGACGCGCCTGCTCGAAACCATGCGCGCGGACGACGGCACGGTGGCGCTCTTGGACCGCCACCTGGACCGGCTGGCGCACAGCGCTCGGGTGTTTGGCTGGAGCCTGAACCTCGGCGCCGTCCGCAGGCGCGCCGAGGCCGAGCCGGTGGGCGCTGGCGCCTGGGGCGTGCGCCTGACCGTAGGGCCGGGGAGTGACATCGAGAGCCGGTCCTGGCCGCTGGACGGCGTCGCGATGCGGGTGGCCTGGCTCGACCCCGAGCCGTTTCCCGAGGCGGGCAGCCTGCGCTGCGTCCACAAGACCACGGACCGCGACCACTACCGC
Organism: Rubricoccaceae bacterium; assembly: GCA_963757585.1. Lineage (GTDB taxonomy): Bacteria > Bacteroidota > Rhodothermia > Rhodothermales > Rubricoccaceae > Rubrivirga. The sequence goes on along the minus strand of CAVWRT010000004.1, from coordinate 282,446 downwards.
CGCCGCTACGACCGCGCGCGCGCGCGCGGCGCCGACGAGGCTCTGCTGGTCGCTCCGTCCGGACAGGTGTCCGAGGGCACGCGCACAAGCGTCTGGGCGCTCGCCGACGGCGTCTGGCGCACGCCGCCCCTCGCCGACGGCGGGCTGCCGGGCGTCCAGCGTGGGCACCTGCTCGACACACGCGCCGACTGCGCCGTGGCGCCGCTCACGCCCCAGAGCCTCCGCCTCGCGGAGGCTGTCGCGCTGTCGAACGCGCTGCGGGGTTGGATGCCGGTTCGGCTGCTGGACCCGTCGCGCCCTTCAGGGGTACAGGCAAGCCCCTCTACACCTCCCGACCCATGAACAGCATTCTCGACCTGCTCGCCGACAACATCGGCGGCAACAACCTCGGCCAGATCGCATCCACCATCGGTGCCGACTCTGGAGCGACCCAGACGGCCGTCGCGGCGGCGCTCCCGGCCCTTCTTACGGCGCTCAACCGCCAGACCAACACCGTCTCGGGCGCTCAGGGCTTGGCCAGCGCTCTCGACCGCGACCACGACGGCTCGCTGCTCGACCACCTCGGCGGCTTCTTGGGCGGCCAGGTCCAGGGCAAGTCCGCCGACGGCGGCGGCATCCTGGGGCACATCCTGGGGGGCCAGCGCCAAGAGGTCGAGCAAGGCATTGCCAAGGCGTCGGGCCTCAACATGCAGCAGGTGGCACGCCTGCTCCCCATCCTGGCGCCGATCGTGATGGCCGCGCTCGGCCGCCGCAAGCGCCAGCGGGGCCTGGACGAGGCCGGCCTGTCCGGCATCCTGGGCGAGGACGCGTCTCGGGCGCGCGAGGCGGCCCCGTCGGGCGTGATCGGCGCGCTGTCGGGCTTTCTCGACCGCGACGGCGACGGCTCGGTCAAAGACGACCTGTTCGCCCAGGCTGGGCGCGCGGCGCTCGGCAAGCTGTTCGGGCGCTAGACGTCGCCTGCGATCAGGGGCGGCGAGCACACGCTCGCCGCCCTCTTTTTTTGCTCACGATTTCGACGCATGACTGACCTCTATCGCATCGCCCCCGACGAATCCGTCGACCTGTCCGCGCGCTCGACCGATGACGACGGCGGGCTCGACAAAGAGGAGGCCAAGGCCCGCCTCGACGCCAACCTGGACCGCGCCGGCGAGCTCCAGGAGCGCCTGTACGCCGAGAGCACGCAGTCGCTCTTGGTCGTGATGCAGGCCATGGACGCCGGCGGCAAGGACTCGACCACGTCCAAGGTGTTCGGGCCGCTCAACCCCCAGGGCGTCGAGGTGTCCAGCTTCAAGTCGCCGACCAAGAAGGAGCTGTCGCACGACTTTCTGTGGCGCGTCCACCAAAAGGTGCCGGCGCACGGCATGATCGGCGTGTTCAACCGGTCGCACTACGAGGACGTGCTGATCGTGCGCGTGCACGGCTGGGCGCCCGCCGACGTGATCGAGCGGCGCTACGCGCACATCAACCACTTCGAGGCGCTCCTGGCGGACGCCGGGACGAGCGTCGTCAAGGTGATGCTCAACATTTCCAAGGACTACCAGACGGAGCGCTTCCGCCGCCGGCTGGACCGCCCCGACAAGCACTGGAAGTTCAACCCGGGCGACCTCCAAGAGCGCGAGCGCTGGGACGACTACATGGGCGCCTTCGAGATTGCCCTGGGACGCACCAGCACCCAGGCGGCGCCGTGGTACGTCGTGCCCGCCGAGACGCGCTGGTACCGCGACCTGGTGGTGAGCCAGATCGTGGTCGACGCGCTCGAAGCGCTCGACCCTCAGTTTCCCGAGCCTACGTTCGACCCGGCGGACTTCCCGCCCGGCTCAATCCAGTAAGCCCACGGCCCGGCCCGCGATCCGGCCCGCGACCCGGTCCGCCTCGGCGCCGAGGCGGGGCCAGCGCGTGGCGGAGCGCGCCCGGCCTGGCCGCGAGTGAGTGCACGGGATGTTCGACGGGCGCGCCGGAGCCGCGCTTGCGGGCCCGGTTACCTTCGACGCGACCCTCTTCGCACCCATGAGCATCCTCGTCGTCGGCACCGTCGCGTTTGACACCATCGAGACGCCGTTCGGCCGTGCCGAGCGCATTCTCGGTGGCTCGGCGACCTACGCCTCGCTGGCGGCGCGCCTGCTCGGGGCGCCGGTCCTGCTCAACGCCGTCGTGGGGCACGACTTTCCCGACGCCCATGTCCAGGCGCTCGCCTCGCGCGGCGTCGACGTCGAGGGCTTGGTGCGCGACCCGGACGGCGAGACGTTCTTCTGGGCGGGGCGCTACCACTACGACCTGGGCACGCGCGAGACGCTCGCGACGCACCTCAACGTGCTCGCGGCGTTCGAGCCCGACCTGCCCGCCGGCTACCGCGACCCCGAGATCATCTGCCTGGGCAACCTCGACCCGACCGTCCAGGCGTCGGTGATCGACCAGGCGTCGAGTCGCGACCCGCTGGTCGTCGCCGACACGATGAACTTCTGGATCGAGAGCGCGCCGGACGCGCTCGCGGCGACGCTGGCCCGGGTGGACGTGCTGGTGATCAACGACGAGGAGGCGCGCCAGCTGTCGGGCGAGGCCAACCTGGTCCGCGCCGCACGGGCCGTGCGCGCGATGGGGCCGGAGACGCTGATCATCAAAAAGGGAGAGCACGGCGCGCTGCTCTTCTGCGGCGACGACGTGTTCTCGGCGCCGGCCTACCCGCTGGAGGACGTCGTGGACCCCACCGGCGCCGGCGACACCTTTCTGGGCGGGTTCGCGGGGCATCTGGCGCGCCTAGGCTCGACCGACGCACACGCCATGCGCCAGGCGGTCGTGGTAGGCAGCGCGCTCGCGTCGTTCGTGGTCGAGGCGTTTGGCCCCGACCGGCTGCTGGAGGTCACGGCCGACGATCTCGACGCGCGCGTCGAGGCCTTCCGCCGGCTGTCGGCGGTGCCACAGATCGTCGCCAGCTAGCGGCGCCGAGGCCGCGCGCCGTGGCGGGCGTCAGCCCTGCCCCGAGAACTGCTCGAACATCGCGGCCTGAGCCTCGAACACCCACTGGTTCATGATGATGTCCTCGGAGACCTGAACCACTTCCGAGACCCGGCGCGCGCGCGCGCGGCCCCACTCGGCGATCTCCTCCAGCGTCGTGACGCCCTCCATGTAGAGCCGCCGCTGCACGTCAGCGTCGATGGAGGTGATGACCGTGAGGTCGTCGGCACCTTCGGGTGTCGTAAACGTGGACGCGTCGGGCGCCTGGGAGACCGAGGTCGGCGGCTCGGGGGTGGGCATGTCCGCGCCCAGCATGCCCGCCTCGGCGACCGACGGGGAGGGCGGGGCCGCCTCGGCGGACGGCGGACGGGCCGCCTCCGGCTCTGGCTCGCTGGAGGGCGTCGGCGTGGCAAAGGCGTCCAGGTCAATCAGCCCGCTCGGGGTTACCGAGACGCCCGGGAGTGCGGCCCCGAGACCCGTGTCCAGGGAAGCTGGCGGGAACGAGACAAAGTCGCTGGCGGACGCTGTCTGAGGCAGGTCGTAGTCCGACGTCTCCGGGCGGTCCGACCGGGCGATCCAGGCAGGCTCAACGTCGGGAGTGGACGGCGGAGCCGCGGGCAGGTCGGGGGCTGAGACGGCATCCGCCAGCGAGTCTGCGGCGGGGTCGCTGGCGAGCGTGGGCTCGGACGCTCGCGCCGGATCCTGAGAGGCCTCTGGGACTGAAGACTCTGACGGAACTAGGGACTCTGAGGGCGCGGGCGCCTCGGCATCCGCTGGCACGTCGGCAAACGTAAAGTCCGCCGTGACGAGCGGAGCCGTCTCGCCGTCCGCCGAGGCGTCCTCGAACGCGGGCGTGCTGGCAGACGCGGGCTCCGTGTCCTCAAACTCCTCAGCGAACGGGTCCGCGGCGAACGAGTCCGTGCCGAACGAGTCCGTGGCGAACGGGTCCTCGAAGATCGAGTCCGCCGAAAGCGAGCCCGAGGTGGAGGGCGCGTCGGTGGTGGGGCCTGCGACCCAGGTCCGGGAATCGCTCGAGGCGGCGCTTAGCGACCCGGCCGTCGGGGGGAAGGAATCGCGCGAGGCGGTGGAGTCTCCGAACGAGATTTCGCCGAACGGATCGACGGGGTCGGCGTCCGGGTCTTCGGCGGAGGAGAACACCAGAGTGCTTGTCTCCGCAGATCCTGAAGCTGCGGGCTCGGCGGCTGGCGGCTCAGAGGTGACCTCGGACGGCCGCTCCGCGGGGGCGTCGGCGGGCTCCGCCTCGGCCACGAACGACAGGGCCGGCACCGGGGCGGGCGCTGGCGTATGCGAGACCGGGGCGGGCGCTGACGCGCGCGAGGCTGGCGGCGAGGCCAATCCGTCCGTGGCGGTGTCGAAGGAGACGAACTGAAAAACGTCCGTTTCGGGCTGCGTGGCAGGCTCGAACCCGGCTCCAGTCGGCTCCTCGGGCTCCGCGTACGTCCACCCAGCAGTCGGCTCGGGCGAGGCCGAGCCTCGCGGCGCCGGTGCCCCTGCGGCAGCGCCTTCTGGAACAGCGCGGTCCGGGCCGGGAGCGTCCGGGGCAGGTGCGCCCGCCTCGGGCGCCGAGGCGGGCAGGGCCAGGCGGTCGGCCGGCGGCAGGGCGACGGCCGTCTGCAGGGTCCCGATCTGGGTCCGGATCTCGTTCATCTCGAGGTCGCGGCGCTTGGACTCGTGGCGCAGCTCGCTGCGCAGCCCGTCGACGTGCGTGCGCTGCGACTCGACCGACTGGCGGACGCTGTCGAGCTTCTGGGCCAGCAGCTGACGCTGCGTCTCGCCCTGCATCCGCTGCTCGGTCATGGCCTGCTCGATCTGGGTGCCGATGGCCTTGACTTCTTCGGCCACCGCGACCGGCGCCGCGGCCGAGGCGAGGTTGCTCGGCACCGCTTGGGCCGCCTCTCGGAAGCGCGCGCGCAAAAAGTAGATCACCGTTCCGCCGACGATGACGGCGCCGACGACGATGACGAGAACGAGGGTGAGGTACTGCATGGGCTACTCGGAGGCGAGTGTGAGCGCGTGAGGGCCGACGCCGGTGCCCACCTGGAGGTGGCCGGAGGCGACGGCGTCGTCGAAAAGGCGCTCCAGCGTGGCGCCACGGGCGGCGGCGAGGTCGCCGTCGGGGGCCGTGACCGCAACGCGGAACGAGTCGGGCTTCCACTCGAAGCGGCTCGCCATGCGATACACGTACGAGCGCAGCGTGGGTTCAAGCTGGACGCTGCGACGGCCGAACCCGTGCTGGATGGCGTCGAGCAGGTGGCTGAGTTCGACGTCGGTCGGCTCCGCGCTGGCCTGCTCCAGCCGCGTCAGCAGGTCGACGGGGATGGGCGACGGCTCGGCAGAAAACACCGCGTCGAGAGCCGCAGGCGAGGCCTGAGGCGGGGCCGCGGGTGGGGTCGCGGACGGAGCCGCTGACGGAGCCGCGGTCGGCACGGCGAGCGACGCGGGCTCGGCCACCGCGGCCACCGGAGGCGCCGAGTCTTGGATCGCCATCACCAAGGCCGCCGCCAGCGCCAGGCTCAGCAGAAGCAGCCCGCCGATGGCGGCGACGGCGTAGCTGGGCAGGGGCGGGCGAGAGGTCGCGCCTGAAACGGCGGCGACGGCGGGCGGTCTCGCTTCCACCCGGCCCGCATCGGTGCCGAGGTGGGAGGGGAGGGGGGCCGTCGGTGGCAGGTCGATGCCCGGCGGCAGGTCGATGCCCACGCGCTCCATCTCGGGCAGCTCCACGCCAAACGAACGCCGCGTGGGTGCAGCCGGCGCGGGTGCAGCCGGCGCAGGGTCCTTCTGGGGAGAGAAGGGAATACGATCGAGTAGATCGGTAATCGCCACGGGGGACAAGCGAGAAGGGGAGAGAGCGGCAGCGTGCCTGTTTCGGGGATTGCAACCTCCATGCCGAGTGTCAGGGGAGGGCGTTCCGGATGCCGCCTGGCCGCCCGCCCCGGTATCTTGGCCTCGTCGCTCTCCCCGCGCGCGTGCGCCGTCTGGTCCCGCTTCTGGTTCTCGTGGCCGCCCTGGCCGCTGCCTACGGCCTGGCTGCCTGCCAGGCCTCCGACAGCCCTGCCGTCGCCGGCGACGCCTCGTGGGCGTACGTCGGCGACGGCGCCTGCCAGCAGTGCCACGCCGACCTCGCGACCAGCTACGCCCAGACCGGCATGGGCCGGTCCGTGAGCCCCTTCGACGCCGCGACCGCCCCCGAGCGCTTCGGCCCGGACGGCGCCAGCCCCGTCGTCTGCGCCGACGACGGCTACTGCTACCAGGCCTTCGTCCGCGCCGACACGTTGGTGATGCGCGAAACCCGGCCCGACACGCCGGACCACGTTTTGGAGCAGGCCGTGACGCACGTCGTGGGGTCGGGGAACGCGACGCGGTCGTACCTGCTGGCGGCGGGCGGAGGCCGCGGCACCGACGACGGCGCCTACCTCACCGAGATGCCGCTGACGTGGTACGTCGAGCGCGCGTTGTGGGACCTGAGCCCCGGCTACCAGCGCAACAACCAGCGCTTCGACCGGCCCATCGCGCTGGAGTGCCTGACGTGCCACGCCAGCCGGCCGGGCCACGACACCAGCCAAAACTTCTACACGTCGGAGCCGCTCGCCATCGGGTGCGAGCGCTGCCACGGGCCGGGCTCGGCGCACGTCGCGGCGTTCGAGGCCGGCGGGTCGCCGTCGGAGACTCAGATCGTGAACCCGGCCGCGCTCACCGTCGGCCGCCAGCTCGACGTGTGCCAGCAGTGCCACCTGACCGGCGAGACCGTCTACGCCGTGGGCGAGGACCCGACCACGTACCGCCCCGGCCGGCCCCTCGCGGCGCACCGAACCGTGTTCGCGACCCAGGCCTCGCTCGACGACCCCGACGACTTCGGCATCGCCAGCCACGCCGAGCGCATGATGCGTAGCGAGTGCTTTACCGAGAGCATCGGCACCGACCGGCCGATGACGTGCACGACGTGCCACGACCCGCACGTCGCGACGGCCCAACTCCCCGCCGACGCGTTCAACGCGTCGTGCCAGTCGTGCCACGGCGACACCGGCCACCTCGACGCCTGCTCGCGGCCGGCCGTGGACGCGGAGGCGGCCATGGGCGGCGACTGCGTGGGGTGCCACCTGCGCACGGGCGGCACCTCGGACATTCCGCACGTCTCGTTTACCGACCACTGGATCCGGCGTGACCCGCCGCCGTCGTCCCAGGGCCGGAGCGCCACGGGCGTCGGCGTCGGGGGCGACGCCCCGTTCCAGCTGGTCACGCTGACGGCCGTGCCCGAGACGCGCTCGCGTGCCGAGGCGGACGCGCTGCTCGCGATGGCGACGTTCGTGTTCTGGGAGACGCGCCACACGTTGCCGCAGTACCTGCCCGAGATCGCCGGCCGCCTGCGCTCGGCGCTCGCCAGCGGCCTGGACCGCACCGACGCACGCGTGACGCTGGGCCGAGCCTTGATCGCGATGGACTCGGTCCAGGCCGCCCGGTCCGTGCTGGCCGACGCCGTGACCCGGGACCCGGACGACGCCTACGCCCAGTACTGGCGCGGCGTGGCCGACGACCGGGCCGGCGCCCGAGAGCCGTCGCTCGACGCCTTGCGCCGGTCGGTGGCACTCGCGCCGCACCTTACCGAAGCCCGCGCGCGGTTGGGGGAGGAGTTGGTCGAGGCCGGGCGCTGGCCCGAGGCCGCCCAGGTGCTCGCCGAGGCGGTCCGCCGCGACCCGCTGCGCCATGCCGGGGCCTGGAACAACCTGGGCTTTGCGCGCCTCAACACCGGCGACCTGGCCGGAGCCCTGGCCGCGCTGCGGCGCTCGGTCGCGCTCGACCCGCGCTCGGCGACGGCGCGCGCCAACCTGGGCGCGGCGCTGCTGTCCTCCGGCGACGCCGACGCGGCGCGCGCGCAGTTCCAAGCCGCGCTGCGCGTCGACCCGTCCGACCGGGCCTCGCTGGGAAACCTGGGCCTGATCGCCTCCGCCGAAGGCCGCACCGCCGACGCCCGCGCGTTCTTCCAGCGCGTCCTGGCCCTCGACCCCACAGACGGCCGCGCCCGTGCGGCCCTCGACGCCCTCGACCGATGACCCGACGATCGATTCTCCTGCTCGCCTTGGTCGCTGCCGGGTGCGGCGGCGGCGGTCCCATCGACGTCGCCACGGCCGAGGCCGTCCCGTTGCGGCTGGACCGCGACCGGCCCGACAAGCTGCTCGGCTCGGTGTTGGGCGCCTACGTGGGGCCCCAGGGCGGCGACCCGTTCGAGGCGGGCTTGGTGAGCCGCGACGGCAGCGACCTGGTCCTTCACCCACAAAAGCTGTCGGCCGAGGCACGGAGCGCGCTCGCGGACGCCGACGGCGACGGCGCCATCGACTGGGACGAGCTGGCGCTGATGCTGGAGGCGACCTACACCCGGGCGCGCGGCCTCCCGACGACGCTCGACATCCTGCGCCGGTCGGCGCCCTACGACCAGGGCGAACCGGGCTGGTTTACGGTCGAGGTGGACGGCGTGATGACGGCCGCCCGGCGCCGCATCCACGTCCCGGCGGACGCGCTGCGCCAGGCCATGGCCGGCTTCCGCCAGGCGGGCGGGCTCCGCTACCCCGCAGGAACCGTCATCGTGGGCGAACACCTGGTCGACGGCGTGGCGGTCGAGACGACGGTCAAGACGCGGCGCGGCGACGGCTACTGGGACTACGCGGTCTACGACGCCGACGGCCGCCTGGCCCCGGCGACCTCGACCGAGCCGCGCGCCTTGCGCGTGCCGACGCAGTGCACGGGCTGCCACCTGGGCGAGCGCCTGTTCGAGCCCGAGAAAAGCTTCCCGGGCACGGCGACGGACGGGCCGTTTGGTCCGCGCGCCGTCCACGGCCCCGAGGCCTGGCGCAACCGCGAGGCCACGATCCTGTTCGACGAGCACGCCAGCCGGGAGGACGGCGTCTTGGGGCTCTACGCGACGCTCTACGCCGGACGTCTGATGGCCGCCCGAGACCGCGGCGCCCTCGACCCCGCCGACCAGGCGCTGCTGGAGACGCTGGGGCTGTAGGCCCACGCGCGCGACAGGCCCCGCCTCGGCGGGCCGACCGAGGCGGGCCGGCTGAGCCCGGGGGGCAGGCGCCTGAATCGGCGGTCGCGCCGGGCATCTGTCGTGATCTTGCGGCACGCCACCCGACCGCTCGTGCCCCTCCCCGCCACCGTCCGGCTCGTCAACGCCGTGTTTTACGCCCACCACGGCGTGCTCGAAGAGGAGCACCGCATCGGCGGGCGCTACGAGGTGGACGTCGCCATGACGCTCGACGTCTCGGCCGCCGCCGCGCACGACGACCTGACCCAGACCGTCGACTACGAGCGGGTGTACACGCTCGTGCGCGAGGTCGTGACGGGCAACCCGGCGTTCCTGATCGAGCGCGTCGCGGCCCGGATCGCCCAGGCCGTCGCCGACGCCTACCCGGCCCTGGACAGCGTCGAGGTGACCGTCCGCAAGCCGAACCCGCCCGTCGGCGGGCCGTGCGACCGGGCCGAGGTGGTCGTGCGCTGGATGCCGTGACGCGCGTCTACGTCGCCCTGGGCGCCAACGTCGGCGACCGGCTGGCCGCGCTCCGGGCCGCGACCGCCCGCCTCGGCGACCGTGCCGACACCCGGGTCGTGGCCACGAGCGCGGTCTACGAAACCGAGGCGCACGTGCAGCCCGGCACGCCGCCTCAGCCCGACCACCTCAACGCCGTCGTGGCGCTCGACACCCGGCTGTCACCGCGCGCGCTGCTGCGCACGCTCCACGGCCTGGAGCGCGCCGCGGGCCGCGACCACGCCCGGCCGCGCTGGGCGCCGCGCCCGCTCGACCTCGACGTGCTGCTCTACGGCCGCCGCCAGATCGACGTGCCGGGCTTGACCGTGCCCCACCCGTCGCTGGCCGTCCGGCGCTTTGTGCTCCAGCCCCTGGCCGACGTCGCGCCCGACCTCGTCGTGCCGGGACACGACCACACCGTCGCCGAGTTGCTCGCACGCACTCCCGACGCCGCACGCCTGGCGCGCGCCCCCGGCGATCTACGCTGACGCCGCGCCCGGCGCCGAGTCGCGAAAGGTCCAGACCGGGTTGGGAGACGGCACGCTCAGCCCTAGCGCGGTCATCAGGAGCGCGGCCTCGCCGCGGTGGTACACCAGCGGCGTGATGCCGAACTGGCGGAGCGCGTCGCCACGCGGTAGCCGGGCCACCACCTCGCCGTTGCGCTCGAAGCGCCAGGGCGCACGAAGCGAGACAGGAGTGAGACCGGAGGCCAGCGACTCGACACTTCTGGCGTTAGCGTTGAAGGTCTCGACGATCTCGTTCACGGTCTCCAGGCGCGGCATGTCGGGCTCGAAGTGGGCCTCGATGTAGTCCAGGTCCAGGATCCAGTCGACGCGCGCGACGATCCGGACCAGCCGAAGCGACAGCGTGTGCAGCGTGGGCACGGACGCGTGGGGCGTCCACCCCAGATGGTCCTGAGGCAGCCGGCGAAGCAGCGAGCCGACCGACGTGAGCTCGCTCATCAGCTCTCGGGCGATGGCCGGCGGCGCGGCTGTAGCCGGCTCGTCGGCCGTTAGCTCGTCAGTTGACGCCGCCAGGTCGACGGGCGCCGACGTCTCGGCAGGCGCCGACGGTTCGGCATCCGCGCGCTCGGCCGACGCGGGCGGACGCGAGAGTGCTAGCAAGCCCGGGTGTGGGGTCGTGGGATCCGGAGACCACTCGCGCACGCCCGAAAAGGGGATGTCCAGGTTGCCTTTGCCCACGACCCAGCTCGCACCCGAAGGCCACTCGTCCGTGTGCGCAACCTGGAAGCGGGCCGCATGGTCGACGCCGTCGTGCGTCCAGATCCGGACCGGCTGGTCCCGCCGTGGGACGCGGTGCAGGGGCGAGAACCAGCCGTCGGGCGACTCTGGATAGGAGGAGGACACGTTCGCGGTCAGGGAACCCAGCAAAGGTACTCAGAGGCTACCGCCAGGACTGACGGAAGGGCGTCATCGCCCGAGGACACCTTGCCGCACCGAGCCGTCGCGATCTTGCCGGCGCTCCCTCCCCATGCCCGCCATGCCTGCTCCGCAGCTTCCTGACCACCTCGGCTACGTCGCCGTCGAAGGCGTGATCGGCGCCGGCAAGTCCACGCTGGCACGCATGCTGGCCAACCGCGCCGGCGGCCGGCTGGTGCTCGAGGAGTTCGAGGACAACCCCTTTCTGGGCACGTTCTACCAAGACCGCGACCGGTGGGCATTCCAGACCCAGCTCGCGTTTCTGGCCAGCCGCTTCAAGCAGCAAAAGGCGCTCGTGGCGCGCGACCTCTTCGTCGACCACATAATCTCGGACTACACGTTCGACAAAGACCGCATCTTCGCCCACGTCACGCTCTCCGGCGACGAGGTCCAGCTTTACGAGACGCTATACGGCATCATGGAGCCCGCCGCGCCCGTCCCCGACCTGGTCGTGTACCTGCGCTCGACCGTCGAGCGCCTGCTGCACAACGTCGCGCTGCGGGGCCGCAGCTACGAGGCGGGCATGGACCCGGCCTACCTCGCCGAACTGGTCGAGGCCTACGACCGCTACTTTTTCCACTACATCAAGAGCCCGCTGCTGATCGTGGACGCGAGCAAAATCGACTTTGTGCGCGAGCCGTCCACGTTCGACGAGCTCGTCCGACAGATCGCCAACGTCAGGGGCGGCATGGCCTACTTCAACCCGCCCCAGACGATGCAGCTGACGTTCTAGCACGTCGCGAGCGGCTTCCTCCGCCTCGGCGCCGAGGCGGGGCTAGCCGAGGCGGGGCTAGACGCCGAACTGGGTCAGGTGGTGGTCGGTGTGCTTGGTGAACAGCGCGCTCCACTCTGGCGCCGTCAGCGCGCCGAAGGAGTGGGACTCGCGGCCCTGGAACGCTGCGGCGCCGTCGCGCGACACGCGCCGGACGTAGGCGACCAGCCGGGCCTGCTCGCGCTCGAAGTCGCGCGCGTCCGAGACCACGAAGGCGGGCGGCGTGCGCATGTTGCGCCTGTACGGCTTCGCACCCACCACGATGGGCTTGGCGACCAGGCGCAGAATGGCGCGGACGACTCGGGGCGGGCGCGGATGCGCCTGCTGGTAGCCCGGCTCGTACACCTGGTCGAACGGGACGCAGCAGTGGGCGAGCATCTGGGCGACGTCCATCGAGCCCCATCGCGCCTGGCTTGTCGGAGTGAGGGACTCGATGCGCGAGACCAGGGTCTCGGCACCGTCGGGCTCGAACAGGCTGTCCATGTCAGTCGGGAGGGTCGAGGGAAATGGTGACGAAGGCGTAGGCGCGGACCCGCTCGCCGTCGTCGCGGGCGGGCGAGAACACGTAGCGCCGCGCCGCATCGAGCACGGCCCGGTCGAACTCCGACGGAAACGACACCGCCTCCGTTTCGCGGTCGCGGTCGAACACGGTCCGCGTGACGATCTCGGCGTCGGTCACCCGGCCGCCCGCGTTGACGAGCACGCGGACGCGGGCCCGCCCTCGGAAGCCCGACCGCGACGCCGAGGCGGGGTACACCGGCAGCGCCTGGCCCCGCACCGACGGGCTGCGGTCGGGGCGCTCGACGATGCGGTCGGCGGCGGGTGGCACCGAGGGGGACGGCGCGGGCGGCCCGGGCGGCTGGGGCGGCGCCAGTCGGGGCGGCGCCGGTCGCGGGGGTGCCGGCCTCGGCGGGGCCGTGGGCGCGGCGGCGCGCGGCGGGGCGGGCGGCGCCGGCAGGTCGATCTCGCGGAGCACCTCCGCGACCACGCGCTCGTCGGGGACCTCCTGCGGAAGCTGCTCGGTCGCGGCGGGCGGCGGCGGCGCGGGTGGAAGGGTCGCAGGCGGCGGCGGCTGCTCGGTCGGCTCGATCATCTGCATCACGATCTGCTCGGCCGGGGCCACGTCCGTGGGCAGGTCGGGTCCCAGGTCGACGTCGGGCCACCACAGAAAGGCGGCGTTGACCACGAGCAGGCTCGCCGCAAGTGCCGCCAGCGCGCGCGTGGGCGCGTGCCGGTCACGGCGAGAGGGCAGGCGAGGAGCGTCGGGCATGGCGAGGGCGCCGGTCGAGGTGCCGGCGCGTGCAGTGTACGGGCGCCTCCGCACGCGGCTGAGCGGCGCCCGTGCGGACGGTCGGTGAATCCGTCCGCCTCGGGGCCCCGCCGGCCGGGGTGGGTCCGTAGCTTGGCCCAACGTTGGACGCCATGTCACGGACCGCTGCGGGGCTCGGCCCCCACCTCCCGCCCGCCTTCGATCTCGGCCTCACGGCCGACCAGCCTCCCGTTTGGGGGGCTTTTTTTATGCCCCCTCCTCACACCGCCCAGCCATGACCGAGACCCGCCCCGCCGCGCTCGCGCTCGCCGACGGCACCGTCGTGTACGGCACCGCCGTCGGCGCAACCGGCGAAACGTCAGGCGAGTTGTGCTTCAACACGTCCATGAGCGGCTACCAGGAGATCCTGACCGACCCCAGCTACTCGGGCCAGGTGATGCTGATGACGTACCCGCACATCGGCAACTACGGCGCCTTCGAGGCGGCCACCGAGGCGGACCGACCCCACGTGGCCGGGCTGGTCGTGCGCCAGGTGTCGCGCGACCCGTCCAACCACGAGATGCAGGAGACGCTCGACGCCTACATGGCGCGCCACGGCCTGGTCGGGATCTCGGGCGTCGACACGCGCCGGCTGGTGCGGCACCTCCGGGAGCAGGGCGTGATGAACTGCGTGATCTCGACGGACGACCTGGACCCCGACTCGCTCGTGGCCAAGGCGCAGGCCGTGCCGTCGATGGCCGGGCTGGAGCTGGCCAGCCGCGTCAGCATCGCGGACGCCTACGACGCCGCGGCCGGCGACGGGCCGCGCGTGGCGGTCTACGACTACGGCGTCAAGCGCAACATCCTGACCTCGTTCGCCGCGCTCGGCTGCGCGGTGCGCGTGTTTCCCGCCGCCACGCCGTTCGCCGACGTCCAGGCGTGGCGCCCCGACGGCGTGTTTCTCTCCAACGGCCCGGGCGACCCGCGCGCCATGCCCGACGCCGTCGAGACGGCGCGCGCCGCCATCGCGTCCGGTGTCCCGCTGTTCGGCATCTGCCTGGGGCACCAGCTGCTGGCGCTCGCCGAAGGCCTGGAGGTGTACAAGATGAAGGTGGGCCACCGCGGCGCCAACCACCCCGTCTTGAACCTGACCACGGGCCGGGTCGAGATCTCGACCCAGAACCACGGCTTCGCCGTGCGCGACGAGGGCTTGGACGGCGTGGCCGAGGTGACGCAGCGCAACCTCAACGACGGCACCGTCGAGGGGCTGCGCTACCTCGGCTTCCCGGGCTTCTCGGTGCAGTACCACCCCGAGGCGTGCCCGGGCCCGCACGACAGCCGCTACCTGTTCGACCAGTTTTTCGACCTGATGGCTGCGGAGCCCACCCCAGCCCACCGCCAGTCGGTCGATGCCTGACGACACGCCCTCCCCAGATCCGCGCGGACAGATCCGCAAGACCGTCGGCCAGCCGCGCGAGCGGACGCCGCTGGCGACCCTCTGGCTGCTCCTCCAGGAGCACCGCGCTTCGGGCCTGCCCAGCCATCTTCCCGGCCATCTTCCCGGCCATCTTCCCGATGCCCATGTTCGAACAACTGTCGGCCCTGCTGGCCCGCGCTGAGGTGGGCTTCCTGGTGGTGGCCGGTCCAGCCGTCGCGCGGGCGGGATTCCAGCGGTTCACCGGGGGCGCCGATCTGCTGGTAACCGCGGCACCGGACAATCTCCGCCGCTTGATCGACGCGCCCTCCGGCTTCGGGGATGGCGTCGCCTCCGAACTGACGCCCGACGCCGGCTGGGAAAGGGAGCCATCCGAATCGTCGACGAGGTCGTGACTGATCTGTTCACGCTCGTGTCCGGCCACACCTTCTCGGACCTGCGGCCACTCGCCACGGTTCATCCCGTTCAAGCGGAGGCGGTCCGTCCCCAGGACCAGATCGGCGCCGACGCGCCGCGCCAGATTCTAGCCGGCCGCAACCGCTCTGGCGGAGTGCGGCCCGACCGCAGTCACCGTCACACCTCTCCTCGACCCCGCCCGCCTCGGCGACTCGCTCGACGCCGCGACCGAGGCGGGCACAGCACACTCATTCTATGGCTACCGAACGCAAAGCCCTCGTCGTCCACTACGCGCCCGGCCACGACACCGACAGCCTGGACGCGCTGACCACGCATCTCAACGACGGCTGGCGCCTGATCTCGACCGCCGCGATGGGCGGCGCGGGCGGCGCGACGGCGCCGGTCCAGTTTGCGTGTCTGGCCGTCGTGGAGCGCGAGAAAGAAACCTCCGTCACCGGCTTCTCCTCCCGTTGACGGGCGGCGCCGTAGGGCCCGCGCTCTGAACCTTTAACGCTAAACCCCGCACGTTCAACCCCCAAGATGCCCAAGCGCACCGACATCGAATCGATCCTGCTGATCGGCTCCGGCCCGATCGTGATCGGACAGGCCTGCGAGTTCGACTACTCCGGCACCCAGGCGGCCAAGGCCCTACGTGCCGAGGGCTTCCGCGTGATCCTGGTCAACTCGAACCCGGCCACCATCATGACCGACCCGATGACGGCGGACGTGGTCTACCTCCAGGAACTGACCACGGCGTCCATCAAGGAGATCGTCGAGAAGGAGCGGCCCGACGCGGTCCTGCCGACCATGGGCGGCCAGACGGCGCTCAACCTAGCCGACACCCTCCACCAGCAGGGCTACTGGGAGCGCGAAGGCATCGACGTGATCGGCGTCGACATCGACGCGATCCACATCACCGAGGACCGCCAGGCGTTCCGGGACCTGATGGAGACCATCGGCCTGGACCAGGCGCGGAGCCGGGCGGCCAAGTCGCTGCTGGAGGCCAAGGAGATCGCCCAAGAACTCGCGCAGGGACAAGGGTTTCGGCCGGTCGTGCTGCGGCCCAGCTTCACGATGGGCGGCGCCGGCGGCGGCATCGCCTGGCGCGCCGACGAGTTCGACGGCATGGTGTCGCGCGCGCTCGAGCTGAGCCCGGTCCACGAGGTCTTGGTCGAGGAGTGCCTGTTCGGGTGGAAGGAGTTCGAGCTGGAGCTGTTGCGCGACGCCCGCGACAACGTGGTCATCGTGTGCTCGATCGAGAACCTCGACCCGATGGGCGTCCACACCGGCGACTCGATCACGGTCGCGCCCCAGCAGACCTTGACCGACGGCCAGTACCAGGCCATGCGCGACGCCGCGATCCGGGCCATGCGCTCGATCGGGACGTTCGCCGGCGGCTGCAACATCCAGTTCGCCGTCGACCCGGCGAGCGGGCGGATGGTCGTGATCGAGATCAACCCGCGCGTGTCGCGGTCGTCGGCGCTGGCGTCCAAGGCGACCGGCTACCCCATCGCCAAGGTCGCCGCGCGGCTGGCCGTCGGCTACACGCTCGACGAGTTGCCGAACGAGATCACGGGCACGAGCGCGTGCTTCGAGCCGGCGCTGGACTACGTCGTCACCAAGATCCCGCGCTGGAATTTTGAGAAGTTCGAGGGCGTCGACGAGCGGCTGACGACCCAGATGAAGGCCGTCGGCGAGGCGATGGCGATCGGGCGGACGTTCACGGAGTCGATCCAGAAAGCCTTCCAGAGCCTGGAGCAGGGCTTCGCCGGCCTGGGCGCCGACCGCGAGCTGCCCGACCGCCAGCACGTCCGCGACCGCTTGGCGGTGCCGTACTGGGACCGGCTGCTCCACATCCGCAACGCTTTCCGCCTCGGTGCGTCGGTCGCCGAGATCCACGACGTCACCAAGGTCGACCCGTGGTTCTTGAACCAGATCCAGGACCTGGTGGCGCTGGAGCGCCGGGCCGAGGCGACGCCGCTGCACGACCTGGGCCGCGACCAGCTGCTCGAACTCAAGCAGCACGGCTTCTCCGACGTCCAGATCGCCCACCTCGGCAGCGTCACCGAGGCGGAGGTGCGCGAGCGGCGCATGGAGCTGGGGTTGAAGCCGACGTTCCGCGTCGTCGACACGTGCGCGGGCGAGTTCCCCGCGCAGACGCCGTACTTCTACTCGACCTACGACCAGGGCGAGACCGAGTCCGTGCCGTCCGACCAGCGCAAGGTGCTCATCCTGGGCTCGGGCCCCAACCGGATCGGCCAGGGCATCGAGTTCGACTACTCGTGCGTCCACGGCGTGCTCGGCGCCCAGGAGATGGGCTACCAGGCCATCATGGTCAACTGCAACCCCGAGACGGTCTCGACCGACTTCGACATCGCGGACAAGCTCTACTTCGAGCCCGTCTTTTGGGAGCGCGTCCGGGACGTGATCGACCTGGAGCAGCCCGCCGGCGTGATGGTCCAGCTCGGCGGGCAGACGGCCTTGAAGCTGGCGCGCAACCTGCTGGCGGCCGGCGTGCCCCTCTTCGGAACGCCGTTCGAGAACATGGACCTGGCCGAGGACCGGGGCAAGTTCTCCAAGGTGTTGGAAGAGTTGGAGATCCCGTTCCCGCCCTACGGCATCGCCCACACGGTCGAGGAAGCGGTCGAAGTCGCGGAGTCCATCGGCTACCCAATTCTGGTGCGCCCCAGCTACGTGCTCGGCGGTCAGGGCATGAGGATCGCGATCAACAAGGACGAGGTCGCGGACTACGTCGCCAACGTGCTCACGTTGTTCCCCGGCAACGACGTCCTGCTGGACCTCTTTCTGGAGGATGCCATCGAGGTCGACGTGGACTGCCTGTCGGACGGCGACGAGGTCTGGATCGCGGGCGTGATGCAGCACATCGAGCCGGCGGGCGTGCACTCGGGCGACTCGACGGCCGTCATCCCGCCGTTCTCGCTCAGTGACGAGACCGTCGAGGTGTTGGAGGAGACCGTCCGCCGCATCGCGACGCGGCTGGGCGTGGTGGGCTTGATGAACACCCAACTGGCGGTCCAGACGCGCGACGGCGGGCCGGGCGTCGGCCCGGTGGACCACGTCTACGTGATCGAGGCCAACCCGCGCGCCAGCCGCACGGTCCCGTTCGTGGCCAAGGCGACCGGCGTGCCCGTGGCCCGCATCGGCGCCAAGCTGATGCTCGGCGCCAAGCTGGCCGACTTCCGCGAGCGCGGCGAGCTGGAGTCGTCGCTGACCGGCTTCGCGGTCAAGGAGCCCGTCTTTTCGTGGGACAAGTTCCCCGAGGTGACCAAGGAGCTGGGCCCCGAGATGAAGTCGACCGGCGAGGCGATCGCGTTCGTGGACGACATCACCGACGACCACATCTCGAAGCCGTTCGAGATGCGCAACCTGTACCTGTCGCGCTAGCCGACTCCGCCCGCCTCGGCGCCGAGGCGGGCAGGGCCGGAGTGAGGCGCATTAGGTTGGCCGCGCGCTTTCTCGCAGCGGCATGACCATCGACATGCTTTCCAACGACGTCCCTCGGACCGAGTGCCCCGCCGTTCGCATCGCCGTGCTCCCGCACGACAACGCCGACGCGCTCGAACTGGCGGCCGTCGGTGGCTACCGGGCCGTCGTGGTCAAGGGGCGGTACCAGACGGGCGACTTGGTGGTCTATGTCCCCGAAGGCTCGGTCGTCCCCGGGTACCTTCAAGAGCGTCTGGGCCTGACGGGGCGTCTCGCGGGAAGCCGGAAAAATCGCGTCAAGGCGATTCGGCTGCGGGGCGTGCTGTCCCAAGGGCTGATCGTTCCCCTCGACACGGCCGACGGCGGGCACACCGTGGCGAACGGTCAGGGCGAGTGTCGGGCCGTGGAGGAGGGCGACGACGTGGCGGCCTTTCTGGGCGTCGAGAAGTACGTGCCGCCCGTTCCCACGTCGATGGCGGGTGCCGTCTGGCCCGCCGGTCAGGAGCGGACGCTCGCCTACGACATCGAGAACGTTAAGCGCTGGCCCGACGTGCTGGCCGACGGCGAGCCAGTCGTGATGACGGAGAAGGTGCACGGCACGCTGCTGGGGTGCGGCGTGCTGCCTCCCGAACTGGCCCATCCAGACCACGGCCGCACGGTCGTGTTCTCGAAGGGGCTGGGTGCCAAGGGGCTGGCCTTCGACATGCGCCAGGGCGCAGCCAACGTCTACACTCGGGCGGTCCGAGACCTCGGGATCGCGGCGGCCATCGAGCGCGTGTTCGCCGACGAGCTTTGCAGCCAGCCGGTGTTCGTGCTGGGTGAGGTGTTCGGGCCTGGCGTCCAAGACCTGACCTACGGCGGGCAGGCGTCCGGGGTGGGCGTCCGCGTGTTCGATATCTGCGTCGGCCAGCGGAGCCAGGGCACGTTCTTGGACGATGCCGCGCTCGACGCCGCCTGCCAAGCGATGGGAGTGGACCGCGTGCCGGTGGTCTACCGAGGGCCGTACTCGGGCACGGCGCTGGCAGCGCACACCGACGGGCGCGAGACCGTGAGTGGTTCCCAGGCACACCTCCGCGAAGGCGTGGTCGTGAGAAGCGCCACCGAGCGTGTCGATCCGGGGCTCGGCCGCGTGCAGCTCAAGTCCGTCAGCGACGATTACCTGACGCGCAAGGGAGGCACGGAATACACCTAGGCCCCCAGCATCCCCGCCTCGGCGCCGAGGCGGGCAGGGCCGGAGTGAGGCGCCTGAGTCGCGTCACCTCGGCGTTCCACGTTCGGCGCCCCACTTACCGGCTCAGCACGCCGTCGATAATGTGGACCACGCCGTTGTCGGCGTCCAGGTCGGCATCGGTGATGCGGCCCGACGTCGCGCCCGACTGCACCGTCAGCCCGTCGCCGACCTCGGCGAACGACAGCTCCGCGCCGCCGACGGTCTCGATAGACAGCTCGGGGAAGATGTCGAACGACAGCATCCGGTTGCCCAGCACATGGTCGAGCAAAACCTCGCGCAGCGCCTCGGGGTCGGCCTCCAGCGCCGTGAGGGCGTCGTCGCCCAGGGCCGCCCAGGCGTCGTCGCTGGGGGCGAAGAGCGTGTACGCCGTCGAGGTGTCGCGCAGCGTCGCGTCCAACTCGGCGGCCACGAGCAAGCGCGCGGTCGTGCGCAGCCGGCCGTTCGCCGTCACCACGTCGACGACCGACTGGCGGCCGTCGTCGGCGACGACCGGCGGGGTGGGAGGCGGCGCGGGCGCAGGCGCCTCGGCGTCGCCGCAGGCCGAGACGAGCAGGGCGGTCAGGAGGAGGGCGGTGCGCATGGCTAGGGAGAGACGAGGTCAGGGACGAACGCGTGCAGGGAGTCGTAGAGGCGCCGCAGCGGCAGGCCGATCACGTTGAAGTAGTCGCCCTCGACGCGCGAGACCAGGAACGCGCCGCCCTCGTCCTGGATGCCGTACGATCCGGCCTTGTCGAGCGACGAGCCGGTCGCGACGTAGGCCGCGATCTCGGCGTCGGACAACTCGGCGAAGGTGACGCGCGTCTGCTCGTGGGCCGTGTGCGCGCGCCCGTCGTGCGTCAGCGCCAGGCCCGTCACGACGGTGTGCGTCTGCCCGCTCAGCCGGCGCAGGGTCGCCGACGCCTCGGCCGCGTCGGCGGGCTTGCCCAGGATGTCGCCGTCGAGCACGACCACGGTGTCGGCGGCCAGCACGAGGGCGCTGGGGCGGTCGACGGCCTGGGCCTTTCTGAGCGCGACCCTCTCGGCCGCCGGCCCTGGCTCCAGGTCGGGCCAGGTCTCGTCGGCGTCGGTCGCGACCACGTCGAACGCCAGCCCGAGGTGGGCCAGCAGGTGCCTCCGCCTCGGCGACGCCGAGGCCAGGACGAGGGGGACGTGGAGCGCGAGCACGGACAGCCGGGACGGAGACGGCAAGGATAGCCTCCCGCCTCGGGCTCGGCTGCTAGGTTCGGGCCCCAGCCCAGCGGCGACCAAAGCCTGCCTTTTGGGGCAGCACCTCCGGCATGAAGACGCTGATCCCGATCAGGCCCACGTTAAAGACCAGCGCCAGCACCAGCGACCACCGGCCCACCCAGTCGCCGTGGCGCACGTAGAACGTCTTGCCGCGGAAGGTCGGCACGTCCAGCGTGGTCACGTCCTGGTCCATCCAGCCGGCCACCTCGTCGATGTTGCCGCTGGGGAGGATCACGGCCGAGATGCCGCTCACGGTCGAGAGCACGACCGCGCGGCGCGACTCGATGGCGCGCAGACGCGTAAACTGCAGGTGCTGGTACAGCCCGGCCGAGCGGCCCCACAGGTCGTTGCGCGACAGCACCACGACCAGGTTGGCGCCGTCCTGGGTAAAGCGGCGCACGTGGTCCCCGAACAGCGACTCGAAACCGACCGCCGTGGCGATGCTGGCGCGGCCGGTGCTCAGCAGCACTCGGTTGTTGCCCGTGGCGGCCTCGACGTCGGCAAACGGCACGCGCCGCATCTGGTCGTAGCGGAGTTGGGAGCGCCCAGGGCGGATCAGGATGGCCGAGTTGGCGAGTTCGTCGGCGTCGGGCACGCCGCGCGTGCGGTCGGCCTGGTCCGAGCCCGTCGTGGCGCCGGCCAGCAGCGCCACGTTGCGAGCGGTCGCCCAGCGCTGCAGCTGGTCGTAGAGCTGCTCCTCACCGCGAGCGGTGCCCATGTAGGGCAGCGACGACTGCGGCCAGATCAGCAGTCCCAGGTCGCCCGGCGACCGGTTGCGCGAGGCGGGCGCGAGCGAGTCGGCGCGCTGCGGCTTCCAGCCGTCGATCAAGTCCTGAGAGAGCGACGTGAGGTAGCTCACCTTGGCGTCCGCTTTCTGGGTGTCCCACTCGCTCGGCGGTACGCCTGGCTGCACAATGCCGACCCGGGTGTAGCCCGCGGGCACGTCGGCCTGAGCGGTCCGCACGGTGCCGTACGCCACCGGCAGGGCGATAAGCGCGGTAAAGACCGCGATCGAGGCGCCGCGCTCGCGGTAGCGCTCGCCCGGCTTGCCGGCGCGCGGCATCGCCACGAACGCCGCCACGTTGAGCAGGAGCACCCACAGGCTCAGCAGCAGCACGCCGCCGAGATCGGCGATCTGGATAAAGTGGACGGCCTCGACCTGGGTGTGGCCGAGCAGCAGCCACGGCACCGACACGTTGAAGTACAGCGTCAAAAACTCGGTCGCGAGCACGTTGATCACCAGGACCGCCAGGCCCGGGTAGAGCCCGATCCGGTCCTTGACCACGTGCGCCACGACGAACGCGGTCGTGAGCGGGATCGGGGTCAGAAACAGACTCATGCCCCCCAGCGCCGCCAGCTGCGCGTCCGGGTTGAACAGCAGCCAGAAGCCGACGCAGCAGCTGGCCGTGAGCAGCAGCGCGTACAACTCGCGCGCGTAGTCGATGCCGGGCCGCCGCATGGACCAGCGCGACAGGAGAGGCACGAGCCCGATCCAGGCCAGCGGGAAGGCGCCCAGCGGGGGCAGGCTGAAGGCGATCAGCAGCACGCCGGTAAACGACCAGCCGAACGAGCTGAAGGGAAGCGGCTGAGGACGGGGGCGAGAGGCCATCGAGGACGCGAGAGGGTGCACGACGGCGTATCGGCAGACGCGCCGGCGCGCTTTAGCCGGCTCGGCCCGTCGTGATGCCGCCCGCGCCTCCGAGCTATCTTCACGCGGTACCGCCCACCCGCTCCGTCCGCCGTGCCCGTTCTCACGATTTGCAACCACAAAGGCGGGACGGGCAAGACCACAACGTCGATCCATCTGGCGGCGTCGTTTGCGCTCCAAGGCCGCCGGGTGCTGGTCGTGGACCTGGACCCCCAGGGGTTTCTGACACGCATGCTGGGGGCGTCGGAGCCGCGCCCGGAGCACTCCGGGCTGGGCCTGCTCGACGCCAACGCCGACCTCCGGGCCTTCCCAGTCCAGCAGGCGGGCGGCTTCGACGTGATCGGCTCGTCGATGGCGCTCACCAAGGCGCTGCGCACGCTGACGCGGCCGACCGACGTGCTGTGGCTGCGCGAGACGGTCCGCGCCGGGCACGACTACGACGTGATCGTGCTCGACACCGCAGCCGCGCTGTCCGTGTTCACCATGAACGCGCTCGTGGCGAGCGACCAGGTCGTGATCCCGGTGACGCCCGAGTACCAGCCCGTCGTGGGCGCCGAGCAGACGTGGCAGACCGCCGAGTTGGTCCAGGACAAGCTCAACCCTGGGCTGCGCCCCCCACGGCTGCTGCTGACCCAGGTCGACGCCCGCCTGAGCCGCCACGCCAAGTACGCCGAGTACCTGCGCGCCAAGTACGGCGCCGGCGTGCTCACCACCCCCATCCGCACCTCGTCGTCGCTGGCCGCCGCCAGCCGGGACGGCCGGACGGTGTACGACATCCACCCGACGGCGCGCGGCGCGCTGGACTACGCGGCGTCGGCGCAAGAGATCGCGGGCCTGCTGTTTGCCGAGCCGGCCCCGCCCGCCTCGGGCAGTGGGCCGGGCGTGCGGCCGGCCTCGGGGGCACCGGAGCGCCGTGAGCCCGGGGGCGACGGCCAGCGCTCGCAGCCCGCCGCGGCCCCGCCGCCCGCGGCCCCGCCCCCGGCCCAGTCCACTGCCGGGGCGGCCCAGTCCACTGCCGGGGCGGCCCAGTCCACTGCCGGGGCGGCCCAGCCCACTGTCGAGGCGTCCCGGCCGGCCGCCGAGGCGGGCGCACCGGCCTCGTCCTGGCGCTCCCTCAACCGTCCCTAGATGGCTGCCTCGACCGACCGCTTCTCGTCCCGGTGGGCGCTCATCCTGAGCGTGCTCGGCATCGCCGTCGGGACGGGCAACATCTGGCGCTTCCCCCGCATCGCGGCCTCGAACGCCGGCGCTGACGGCGCCGGCGCGTTCCTGGTGGCCTGGGCCGTGTTCCTGCTCGCCTGGAGCATCCCGCTCATCATCGCCGAGTACGCGCTCGGCCAGCGCGGGCGGATGGGCGTCGTGGGGACGTTCGCCAAGCTCGCCGGGCCTCGGTTCGCCTGGCTGGGCGCGTTCGTGGCGTTCGTGGCCGCGGCCATCATGTGCTACTACAGCGTCGTGGCGGGGTGGTGCGCGTACTACGTCGCGACCTCGGCGCTGTCGGGCTTGCCCGTCAGCGCGGAGGCGTCGCTGGCCTCGTGGCAGGCGTTCCAGGCGTCGCCCTGGCCCATCGTCCTGCACGGCGGCATGATGGCGCTGGGCGTGCTGGCGTGCCGAGGCGGCGTCCAGACCATCGAGCGCGCCAACCGCGTCCTGGTGCCGACGCTGCTGGTGATTGTGCTGATCGCCGCCGTCCGGGCGATCACGCTGCCGGGCGCGGGCGCCGGCGTGGCGTTTCTGTTCACGCCCGACTGGTCCACGCTCGGGTCGGCGTCGATGTGGCTGGAGGCGCTGACCCAGAACGCCTGGGACACTGGGGCCGGCTGGGGATTGATTCTGACCTACGCCGCCTACATGCGCAAAGAGGACGGCGTCGTGCGCAACGCGGTCCTGACGGGCGCCGGCAACAACGTGGTGTCGCTTGTGGCCGGGACCATGATCTTCGGCATCGTGTTCGCCGTCCTGGGCTCGCAGATGAGCCAGCCCGAGATTCTGGAGGTGATGCAGTCCTCGGGCGAGCGCAGCACTGGCCTGACGTTTATCTGGATGCCGCCGCTGTTTGCCGAGATGGCGCTCGGCGCGCCCCTCGCCGTCCTGTTCTTCGTGGCGCTGTCGTTCGCGGCGCTGTCGAGCCTGATCTCGATGATCGAGCTGTCGACGCGCGTCACCGTCGACCTCGGTGTGCGCCGCGACAAGGCCGTCGTGGGCGTCGGCGTGGTGGCGTTTTTGGTGGGCGTGCCGAGCGCGCTCTCGGGCGACGTGTTTGGAAACCAGGACTTTGTCTGGGGCGTGGCGCTGATGCTGTCGGGCGCCTTCGTCGCGTTCGCGGTGCTGCGCTACGGCGCGGCCCGGCTCCGCGCCGAGGTGGCCACACCCGGCGACTGGCGGCTGCCCGCGCTGTGGGACGTCTGGATGAAGGTGGCGATTCCGGCCCAGGCCATCGTCCTGCTCGGCTGGTGGCTGTGGCGCGCCACGACGGCCGACTTCACGTCGCGCTGGTGGGACCCGCTCGAACCGTACAGCGCCATGTCGTGCCTGGTGCAGTGGGGGATCGCGCTGGCGGTGTTCTGGGCGCTCAACCACTGGATGGTGCGCCGCATGGCGATCCCGACTCCGCCCGCCTCGGGAGCCGAGCCGACGACGCCAGGGGGGGCCGAGTGAGCCGCCTCTCGCTCGTGCTCGCCCTCGGGTTGGCCGGATGCCTCGGCACGGCCGAGACGGCCACCGAGGTGGGCTCGATGCGCCAAGTGACCGTCCTCCCCCCGACGGCGCCGGCCGACTACCGGACGCCCGCCGAGGCGACCGACTACATCCGCACCGCGTCGTACGACGAGACGATGCAGATGCTGAGCTGGCTCACGAACGACCCCGACATCCGCGTCGGCTTCTTTGGGCAGACCGTCGAGCGACGTGACCTGCCGTACGTGGTCTGGGGCGACTGGGACGGGCCGCCAACCGGACAGCTGACCGACGTCGCCGCGCTCCGCCGGCCCGACCGGACGCGCGTGCTGGTGATCGGCGGCATCCACTCGGGTGAGCCGGCGGGCAAGGACGCCATGCTGGCGCTGCTGCGCGACCTGGCCGCCGGCGAGCACGCCGCCTGGGCCGATTCGCTTACCCTCGTCGTCGCCCCGATCTACAACGCCGACGGCAACGAACGCCGGGCGTTCACGAACCGGCCGCTCCAGTGGGGACCGGTGGGAGGCATGGGCGTCCGCCCCAACGCGGACGGGCTGGACCTGAACCGCGACTTTATGAAGGCCGCGTCGCCCGAGGCCCGGGCCATGATCGGGCTGATCCGCGACCTCGACCCCCACGTGGTCATCGACCTGCACACGACGAACGGGACGGCGATGGGCTACCACCTGACCTACGCCCCCGGCCTGCACCCGGACACGCCCGCCGCCATCGACGCCGACCTGCGCGACCGCTGGCTGCCGTCCATCTCGGCGGCGCTGCTGGCCGGCGACGGCATGGCGACGTACCACTACGGCAACGTGCCGGGCGCATTCGGCGAGCAAGCGTCGGCGCCGCGCGGGTGGTACTCGTTTAGCGCCCAGCCCCGCTTCTCGACCAACTACGCCGGGCTGCGCGGACGCTACGCGATCCTGTCCGAAGCCTACAGCTACGCCAGCTTCCAGGACCGCGTGACGGTCTCGCGCCGCTTTACCGAGGAGATCCTGGACCGCGTCTGGGCCGAGGCTCGGCAGGTCCGCGCGCGCACCGAGGCGGCCGACCTCGGGCGCGTGGCGGGGGAGACGGTCGCCGTCCGCGCGACCTGGGACGCCTTGCCCCAGCCGGTCGAGGTCCTGCTGGGCGAGGTCGACACGCTGCGCCACCCGATGTCGGGCGAGCCGATGCTGGCGCGGCGCGACGTCCGCACGCCCGAGACCATGCCGGCGTTCGTGCGCTTCGCGGCGAGCGAGACGGTCGTGGCGCCCCAGGCCTACGTCGTCCACTTTGGGCCGCACCAGGCGGCGGTCCGCGACCTGCTGGACCTGCACGGGATTCAGTACCGGACCGAGGCCGTCTGGGGCGTCGCGCGCCAGCGGTTCGCGATCGACAGCGTGCGCGTCGCGTCGCGGCCGTTTCAGAACGTGGCGATGCAGGAGGTGTTCGGCCGCTGGGAGGCCGTCGCGGCCGAGACGGGCGCGATGCCTCGGCTGGCGCCGGCGCTCGTGGTGCCCGTCGGCCAGCCGCTCGGGCGGCTGGCGGTGGCGCTGCTGGAGCCGCGCTCCGACGACGGCGTGATCGCCTGGGCGATCGTGCCGCCGGGCGAGCTGGCGGCCGGCGGCTCTGTGCCCATCGAGCGAATCCCGGCGCCCTAGCGGCACTCTGCACGCGGTCGCGGCGTTCAGCGCGTGACTCCGCCCTCAGCCATGCGCTTGCTCCTCGTCCCCGCCCTCGTGGCATTCCTGCTCACCGGCTGCGGCGACGCCGCGACAACGGCCACCGCCGCCGGCTCGCCCAGCCCGGCGGCCGACCCCAACCCCGACCTGCCGCTCGTCGAGGTGGCCTCGGCCGAGGCCCTCGTCGACGACCTGGACGCGCTCGACGCCGACATCGTCGTGCTCAACTTTTGGGCGACGTGGTGCGGGCCGTGCCGCCTGGAGTTTCCGGAGTTTATCCAGTACGACCAGGAGATGCAGGACCAGGGCGTCCACGTCCGGTTCGTGTCGCTCGACCAGCCCGTGGACTTGCCGCTCGTGCAGTCGTTCTTGAAAGAGCACGACCTGGAGGACCCGTCGTATCTCTACACGGGACAGGGGGATGTGACGTCCCAGCTCAACCCGTTCGTCGGCGGCTCGATCCCGATCACGATGGTGCTCGACGGCGACGGCATCGTGCAGCACACCCACGTCGGCCGCCTGGCCTACGCCGAGCTGGTGTCGACCGTGGCCACCATCCAAGAGGGCGGAGACCCCAGCCAACCATGACCCGACTCTTTGTGCTTCTCGCGGCGCTGTGGGCTGGTGCCCCCGCCGCCCAGATCAACACCGGCGCCGCCCTCCCCGAGGCGGCGCAGGCCGGCCTCGCGGCCTCGGCGGGCACGGCCGGCTTGGTGGTCGTGTTCTGGACCGGCGCCTGCCCCTGGACCGACCGCTACGCGCCTCGGCTGGCCGACCTGGCCGCGGGCTACGGACCGGCGGGCTTCGGCTTCGTGCTGGTCAACGCAGCCCCGCCCGACGCCGACCGCCCGATGCCGGAAGGGCTGGACCTGCCGGCCGTGCTCGACACCGACGGCCAGCTTGCCGCGGCCTTCGGCGTGACGCGCGCGCCCCACGTGTTCCTGTTCGGGCCGGAGTCGGGGCTGCTCTACGACGGCGCCGTGGACGACAGCCCGGCCTCCGCCGACCGCGTCCGGACGCCGTACCTGGCCCAGGCGATGGACCAGAGCGTGGCCGGGCTGGCCGTCGAGATCCAGCGCACCCAGTCGTTTGGCTGCACCATCGTGCGAGACTCCGAATGAACCGACTGTCTTGGATTGACACGCCCGACGCCCTGGCGAGCCTGTGCGCGCGCGTCCGCACCGCGGATGCCGTGGCCCTCGACACCGAGTTCGTCTGGGAGCGCACCTACTACCCCGGCCTGGGACTGATCCAGATCGGGCTGGGCGGCGACGACATCCACCTGGTCGACACGGTCGCGCTGGAGGGCGAGATGGCCAGCTTGGGCGAGGTGTTGGCCGATCCCGGCGTCGTCAAGGTGCTCCACGACGCCACCCAGGACTTGCAGATCCTGTCGCGCGCCACGGGCGCGCGGCCGGTCCGCGCCTTCGACACCCAGCGCGCGGGCGGCTTTGTGGGCCTGACGGCGTCGGCGTCGCTGCAAGACCTGGTCGAGTGGGCCGTCGACGTGCGGCTGGACAAGGGCGAGACCCGGAGCAACTGGCTGCGACGCCCCTTGAGCGAGAGCCAGGCCGAGTACGCCGCCGACGACGTGCGCTACCTGCTCGACGTGTACCACAAGCTGCGCGCCGAGGCCGTCGAGCGTGACCGCCTGGACTGGGTGCTTGAGGAGATGGAGCGCTACGACGACTCGGCGCTCTACACCGACACCGACCCCAGCGACGCTGTCGACCGTGTCAAGGCCAAGGGGATCGGGCGGATGTCCGGCCAGCAGCGCGCCGTGCTGCGCTCGGTCGCGGCCTGGCGCGAGGCCACGGCGCGCGACCTCGACCGGACGCGCCGCATGGTGGTCCCCGACGAGGTGCTGGCGACCGTCGCCGAGCGCGCGCCGGCCTCGGAGGACGACCTGCTCGCGCTGCGGATGACCGACCGGATGGTCGCGCGCTACGGAGACGGACTGCTCGCGGCCGTCGCCCAAGGCCAGGACGCCGAGCCGGAGCCCTACGCCCGCCGTGGCCGGCCGGGCCCCGAGGACCTGCGCCGCGCCGCGCGCCTGCTGGTGGCCCAGGGCTTCCTGGCCGGCCGGTGCGAGACGACCGGCCTCGACGCGCCCCTGGTGGCTACCAAGTCCCAGCTGTCGGACGTGGTCGAGGCCGGGCCCGACGCGGTGGCCGACGCGCTTCCGGGCTGGCGCTACGCGTTTGTGGGCCGCGACCTGGAGGCGCTGCTCCGCGGCGACCTCGCCGTCCGCCTGGGAGGGGCCGAGGGCTGGCCCGAGGCGGAGGGTCGGTAGCAAGGATCTGCCTTAGAACAGTGTTCTAGGTGGCTTTGGCATCGGTACGAGCGTACGTTGCCGCATTGCGTCAACACACTCAGGATGTACGACTACGTCATCGTCGGGGCCGGGTCGGCCGGGTGCGTGCTCGCCGGTCGCCTCAGCGAGGACCGCGACACGCGCGTGCTGCTCTTGGAGGCCGGCGGGCCCAACACGCGCGCCGAGATCCACATCCCGGCCGCGTTCTCCAAGCTGTTCCAGGGCGACCTGGACTGGAACTACCACACCGTGCCCCAGGCGGGCGCCTCCGACCGGTCGCTGTACTGGCCGCGCGGCAAGGTGCTGGGCGGCTCGTCGTCGATCAACGCCATGATCTACATCCGCGGCCACCGCGCCGACTACGACGGGTGGGCGCAAGGCGGCTGCGACGGCTGGAGCTACGCCGACGTGCTGCCCTACTTCAAGCGCACGGAGGACAACGCGCGCGGCGCCGGTCCCTACCACGGCGCGGGCGGGCCGCTCCGGGTCGAGGACCCGCGCGGCGCGAGCCCTATCAGCGGCGCCTTCGTCGACGCCGCCGAGGCGGCCGGGCTGGGACGCACGCCGGACTTTAACGGGGCCGAGCAAGCCGGCGCCGGGCTGTACCAGCTCACCCAGAAAAACGGCCGCCGAGCCTCGGCCGCGGACGCGTTCCTCAAGCCGGCCAAGCGGCGCCGCAACCTGACGGTCTGGACGGGCGCGCACGCCCACCGCATCGTGATCGAGCGCGGCCGCGCAGTCGGCGTCGAGGTCGAGCGCGACGGCGCGCTCCAGACCGTCCGCGCCGAGCGCGAGGTGCTGGTGTGCGGCGGCGCGGTCAACTCGCCCCAACTCCTGATGCTCTCCGGCATCGGCCCGGCGCGTGCGCTCCGCGCGCACGGCATCGCGCCGGTCGCGGACCGCGCCGAGGTGGGGGAGAACCTCCAGGACCACCTGATCGTGGGCGTCCGGTACGCGCTCAAGGAGGCCGTGTCGCTCGTCAACGCCGAGACGCTGGGCAGCGTCGCGCGCTACCTGCTGTTCCGCCAGGGCCAGCTCACGTCCAACATCGCCGAGGCGGGCCTGTTTACCGACACCCGCGGCGGCGGCGGCGCACCGGACTTGCAGTTCCACGTGGCCCCGGCGCTGTTCGAGAACCACGGGCTGGTGCCGCCGACCGAGCACGGCTTCTCGCTGGGGCCGACCCTGGTGGGCACCCGGAGCCGAGGGCGCGTCACGCTGCGGTCGGGCGACGCGGCCGATCACCCCGCCATCGACCCCCAGGCGCTGGCCCACCCCGCCGACCTGGCGACGCTGGCGGACGGCGTCGAGCTGGCGCGCGAGATCGCGCACCAGCACGCCTTCGACCGCTGGCGCGGCGACGAGGTGGCGCCGCTGTCGACGGACCGGGCCGGCATCGAGCGCTACGTCCGCGACACGTGCGAGACGCTGTACCACCCGGTCGGCACGTGCCGGATGGGCTCGGACGCCGACGCGGTCGTGGACCTGGAGCTGCGCGTCCGCGGCGTCGACGGGCTGCGCGTGGTCGACGCCTCGGTGATGCCCACGATCCCCAACGGCAACACGAACGCGCCGACGCTGATGATCGCAGAAAAGGCCGCCGACGCCATCCGGGCCGCGGCGACGGCCAGCAGCGAGGGCGTCGCGGCATAGTCTTCGCGCAGCGCTCCGGCCCGCCTCGGCGCAGCGCTCCGGCCCGCCTCGGCGCAGCGCTCCGGCCCGCCTCGGCGCCGAGGCGGGCCGAGCCGGTGCCTAGCCCAGGTGGTCGCGGAGCACCCGCTCGACGCCCTCGGCCAGCAGGTCCCAGTCGGCGGCGGGGTGCTTGGTCACCGTCACGAAGTCGGGCACGATCAGCAGCGACTCGACGCCGCGGAGCGCGAACAGGGCGCTGCCGAGCTCGTCCTCGGACGCTTCGAGCAGCGAGTGGAACGCGAGCAGGCCGCGTTCGATGATCGGCGTGCCGGGCACCTCGAACTTG
Source organism: Rubricoccaceae bacterium (assembly GCA_963757585.1). Lineage (GTDB taxonomy): Bacteria > Bacteroidota > Rhodothermia > Rhodothermales > Rubricoccaceae > Rubrivirga. Next base: position 251,471 of record CAVWRT010000004.1, on the reverse strand, counting down.
AGGCTGTTGGGATTGGGCGTCGGGCGGGCAGAGATCGTCACGGCGTGAACCTGGGTCGGGACTGAGGTGTACGCTCGATGCCCCTCCGTGCTCCAGCCCCTTCCGATGGACCGACCGCGCCGCGACCCTCCGCCGCCGCTCCCGACTCCGCCCGCCGCGCCTGCCGTCGTGGTCGTGCCCGACGCCGGCCCGCCCGTGCCCCGGGTGAGCAGCCCGACGCCGGCGATCCCGCCCGCGAGCACGGTTCCGGCCGTCATCCGCGAGCCGTCGCCGGTGCTGGCGGGCGAGCCCGGCAAGCCCCAGGTGGCGCCCGAGACGCGGATGCTGCCGCCCCACCAGACCAAAACCGAGCGCGTCGCGGACCACGTCGCGGCCATCTCGGCCGACCTCCGCGAGTGGACGGAGCTCCGGATCGCGCTCGTCAAGCGCCAGGTCGAGGGCATCGTCGGCATCATCGACCGGCTCCAGCACCTGGCCGAGGCGGCCAAGCTGGCCGTGCCCGGCATCTTGCTGATCGTGATCGGGCTGATGTTCCTACTGGTCACGCTGGCGCTCGGCGTCGGCGCGCTGATCGGGAGCACCTGGGGCGGCTTCGCGATCGTGACCGCACTGCTGATGGTGATCGGCGGCGTGCTCGTCTGGCTCGGCAAAAAGCGCTACGACCGCACCCAGGAGGAGATCGCCGAGGCCAAGCGCGCCGAGCGCTCGCAACGAACCATGTCGCGCGAGGAGCTCGAGACCGAGCAGCGCCGCGCGGCCACCCTTTCCGCTTCTTGACCCATGCCCAACCCGGGACCCAACTCGAAAACGTCCGCCCTTGAACCGACGCTGGGCGCCATCCCTGGCCGCCCCGCGAGCCTGGGCAACGACGTCAGCCTGGACACGCTCACGCCGGACGAGATCAAGGCACGCCTGGCGGCACGCGAGCGCGACCTGAAGTACCACATCGAGGCGCTCAAGCACGAGGCCACGTCCGTCCTGGACGACGTCAACGTGGGCGGCCGGCCGCTGATGGACCTGATCCGGCAGCGCAAGCAGATTGCGCTCGCCGCCGGCGCGGCGGCAGGCTCGCTTCTGGGCCTGGTGTGGGGGCTCCGCGCGCGTGCCAAGCGCCGCCCCGAGCCTACCGGAGACCACATCGAGTTTGTCCGCGCCCGCCTCGACGCCGCCGTCGAGGAGGCTGCCGGACGCGTCGCCCGCGGCGAGTCGGTCGACGAGGCGATGAAGCGGTCCATGAAGGCGATGCCCGCCGTCTTTGGCGATTCCAAGCCGCCCAGGCCCGCGCAGAATCAGCACCAGACGCTGACGAACGTGGCGCTGACGACGGCGATGGGCTTCGCCGTCAAGACCGCTCTGGACCTGGCGACCAAGCGCTTTACCGACAGCGACGAGACGTTCGAGGCGATCGCCGAGGCCGTCGACTAAGAGGAAGGTCTCGGGTTGAAGGCCTGCCTGGACGGCCCAGGGCGGGCTGATATATTGGGACCTCACGTCTGACACCCATGCGCCCTCTCGTTGTCGATGCCATCGCGCGTTGCGCCATCGGCGCGACTTCGCCCGGCAGGAGCGCTGCGGAGATCGCCGGGGACGCCACGGGCCTGCAGGCGAGCAAACGCCCTAGGCAGTACCTGTTCGTGCGGGTCCGAGACCACCGGATCGTGCTCGTGTCGGGGCGGGTGGCGACCGGGACCGCCCCACCCCTGCGACTCGCCGAGGAGCCGCTGCTCTGTGGCTCCGTGCGGGCAGACCGGCAGGCAGAGAGCGGGCGGTAGCGCCTCCGTCCCGACCACCGCCTTACCTTTCCACGCCCACTATTTCCTGATGCGACTCGCTCTCTTCGGTCCGCCGGGGGCCGGCAAGGGCACCCAGGCCAAGCGCCTGGCCCAGGCCCACGGGCTGACCCACCTCTCGACCGGCGACCTGTTCCGGGCCGCCATCCGCGACCAGACGCCGCTGGGGCGCCAGGTGGACGACCTCATCAAGGCGGGATCGCTGGTGCCCGACGACGTCACCAACGGCATCGTGGCCGACCGACTCGCGACGCTGGGCCACGCCGAGTTCGTGCTCGACGGCTTTCCGCGGACAGTGCCGCAGGCCGAGTGGCTGCTGGACCATCTGGGCCACGCCCAGGCTCCGCTGGACGCCGTGATCAGCCTGCGCGTCGAGCCGGACGCGCTCGTGCGGCGCCTGTCGCGCCGCCGCACCGACGCCGAGACGGGCGCCATCTACCACCTCGACTTTAACCCGCCGCCGGCCGACCTGCCGGCGGAGCGCCTCAAGCACCGTCCGGACGACCAGCCCGAGGCCATCCGCCACCGGCTGTCGGTGTACCAGGACGAGACGGCGCCCGTCGAGGCGGTGCTCCGCGCGCACGCGCGCTACTTCGAGGTGGACGGCACGGGCGAGCTGGCTGAGGTGCAAGGCCGGATCGAGCAGGCCATCGCGCAGGACCGCGGCGTGGCAGGGCTCTGATGGTGGACACGACCTCGCACCTGGCCTCGATCGCCACCGAGGTGGACGACGCCCTGGCCCGCCTCGGGCTGCCGGCGGAGCCAGCCGGGCTGTACGAGCCCGTCCGCTACGTGCTCGACGGTGGGGGCAAGCGCGTGCGCCCGGCGCTGGTGCTGCTCGCCGCTCAGGCCTTTGGCGGAGACGCCGGCCGCCAACGTGCGATGCCGGCCGCGCTCGGCGTCGAGGTGTTCCACAACTTCACGCTCGTCCACGACGACATCATGGACCGCTCGGCCACGCGCCGAGGCCGCAAGACCGTCCACCTGCGCTGGGACGAGCCGACGGCGATTCTGGCCGGCGACCTGATGATGGGGCTGGCCTGCGACCTGGTCGCACGCACGGAGGGCGCCGACATCGGGGTGCTGATGCGGGCGCACTACGGCATGGTGGCGCGGCTGTGCGAGGGCCAGACGCTCGACATGGCGTTCGAGACGCGCGACGACGTCACGGTGACGGAGTACCTGGCGATGATCGACCGCAAGACCGGCGCCCTGCTGGAGTACGCCCTGGAACTGGGCGCGCGCATCGGGGGCGCCGACGAGGCGAGCGTCCAGGCGCTGCGCCAGGCCGGCCGCGCGCTCGGCCGCGCCTTCCAGATCCAGGACGACCTGCTGGACCTGACCGCCGACGCGGCCGGCTGGGGCAAGCCCATCGGCGGCGACCTGGTGGAGGGCAAGCGCACCTACCTGGTGCTGTCCGCGCGCGAGCGCGCGCCCCAGGCGTCGTGGCTCGCCGACGTCCTGGGCGGAGGCATCGAGGCCGACCGCGTCCCCGAGGTCCGCGACGCGATGGACCGCCTGGGTATCCTGACCGACACCTCCGACGCCGTCGGCGCCTACACCGACGCCGGCCGGGCCGGGCTCGGCGCGCTCCCCGACTCCACCGCCTCCGACTCCTTGCGCGCGCTCGCGCTCGGGCTCGCCTCCCGCACCGTCTAGCCGCGACCGTTATGCTCACTCGTCAGGTTACCGTCCGCAACCGCGCCGGCGTCCACACGCGCCCGGCCTCCATGATCGTCCGCGAGGCGGGCCGCTTCGCGGCGGAGTTTTTCATCCGCAAGGACGGCTACGAGATCAACGGCAAAAGCATCATCGGCGTGATGACGCTGGCCGCCGAGCAGGGCGCGACGCTGGACCTGCTGTTCGACGGCAGCGACGAGTCCGAGGCGGCCGACGCCATGGAGGCGCTGTTCGAGCGCGGGTTCGGCGAGGCGATGTAGGCGAGGCCGGCCACCTCGGGCGCGTCACCGAGGCGGGCGGTCTCGGCAGCCACTCCGGGCGGTCTCGGGCGCGTCGCCGAGGTGGGCGGTCTCGGCGCTTAGTCCTCGCCTTCGGTCCAGACGTTGTCGCTGCGGTCGGCGTCCAAGGTGTAGCCGTCCGGGTCGATCTCGATGCGCGTGATCTCGCCGGGCGGGAAGCGGAGCACGGACTCGGTGCGGCCCTCGAGCCACTCGGTCACCTCGACGCGGCGGTCGACGGTCCGCCCGCTGGAGTACGTCACGCGCACGGGCGCGGGCATCGGCGCCATCCCGCGGTCTTGGACGGTCACAAACACGCCGCCGTCGGCCAGCGTGACGTCGCCGACGGCATGGTTGGTGGTCCACGTCGAGAAGAAGGTCGGCGTCCAGAACCAGTCCAGGTCCTGGCCGAGCTGGTCCTCGAACGCGTTGAACAGGTCGTAGGGGTAGGGGTGCGCGCCGAGCCAGCGCCGGCCGTACTCGCGGAAGGCCGTGAAAAAGGCGTCCTCGCCGTAGAGCCCGCGCAGGGCGTGGAGCGCCACGGCCGGCGTCGAGTACGACGCGATGCCGCGCGCGCGCCCACCGACGGCGTCCACCTGGCTCGTGCCGCCACCGATCGGGTAGCGGTCGTTGTGGCGCATCGGCGGGACGGCGTAGCCGGTCCCGGCCAGCAGGTAGTGCGACTGGCGTCCGCGGTCCCACGCCCCGATCTTGGGCCGAGCCTCGGACGAGCCGTCGAAGAAAGCCGCGATGCCTTCGTTCGTGTTGAACGACGTCAGCCCCTCGTCCATCCAGGTGTAGGCCTTCTCGTTCGTGCCCACCATCATCGGAAACCACATGTGGCCGATCTCGTGGTGCGTGACGCTGAACAGCCGCGCGTCGGTGCGGTCGCCGCCGATCAGCGTCATCATGGGGTACTCCATGCCGCCCGAGATGAGGCCCTCGACAGCGGTCATGTGCGGCCAGGGGTAGGGCCACAGCATCTCCGACAGGTGCTCGATGGAGAAGCGCGAGAACTCGGCCGACCGCTCCCACGGCGCGTCGTAGGGCGACTCGCCGGCGGGCCGGTAGAACGCGTTGATGCGGACCGCCTCGGGCGTGCCGTCGCCGTCCTGGTCGACGGCCGCGTGCGTCGCGTCCCAGACGTAGCGCGCCGAGGCCGAGACCGCCACGTCGCGCACGCTCTCCGCCTCGAACTCCCAGACCAGCCGCCCGTCGGTGCCGGGCTGCAGCGCCGTGCCGCGCTCCGCCTCGGTGACCACGCGGACGACCTCGTCGGACTCGAGCGACCGCGCGATCCGCTGCCGGGTGCGCTCGGACAGGACCGCGTCGGCGTTGACCAAGTCGCCGGTCGCGTAGACCAGCATGTCGTCGGGCATGTCCAGGCGCAGGCGGTAGTCGCCGTAGCCCATGTAGTGCTCGCCCATGCCCATGTAGGGGTCCACGTGCCAGCCGTAGACGTCGTCGTAGACCGCGACCTGGGGGTACCAGTAGCCCAGGTAGAACACCTCGCCGTCGGTGCCCTGGCGGTAGGTGCCGGTGGAGGGGGGGACGGGGTAGCTCCAGGCCAGGTCGAGCGTGGTCGAGGTGCCGGGCGCGAGCGGCTCTTGCAGCCCGACCGTCATTACGGTCCCCTGGATCACGTAGGTCCCGGGCTCGGCGGAGCCGCTGTAGCTGCCCGGGGTCTCGGCCACGCTCGCGTCGCGGTACGCCGTGCCCCCGACGTCGAGGCGCGACAGCGTCAGCCCGCCGGTGACGGCCACGGGCCGGTTGCGCGGCACGCCCTGGGCGTGGACGTTCTGGCGCAGCTTCAGCACTAGAAACTTGAGCTCGTCGGGCGACTCGTTGGTGTACGAGATCGCGCCGCTGGCGTCGACGGTGCGCGCGTCGGCGTCGAGGCGCGCCTGGAGGTCGTAGTCGGCGCGGTTCTGCCAGTAGCGGGCGCCCGGGCCGCCGGTCGCCGTCCGGGTGCCGTTGGCGACGGCGCGCTCGAACTGGGGCGGCGGCATCACCGGGTAGGGCTGCACCCGCTGGGCGGACGCCGAGGCGGACAGGGCCGCGGTGAGGGCGAGGGCGAGCGTGCGGGCGATCATAAGGCGAGAGTGGGGGGCAGGCAAGGGTAACGCCGCCCGCGGGCTGGGCCGGGTCTCGCGTCCGGTGCAAATGGCGTGGAGATGCCGGCCTCGGTGGCGGGGCGCGCGGACCCGGGGTACTTTTGCGGCCCGCTGCCCGAGTGGCGGAATTGGTAGACGCGCACGATTCAGGGTCGTGTTCCCTTACGGGAGTGCTGGTTCGATTCCAGTCTCGGGCACCGAAAGGGCCGTTGAGAGCGATCTCAGCGGCCCTTCTTGGTTGGGTCCCGTCTCCAGCACCTGGCACCGCCGAGCTGGCACCGCCCGCCTCGGCGCCGAGGCGGACCGGGCCGGCCATAGTGTCGCGCCCTATACAGCACCCTAAGGGTCGGCGCTATGTTGAAGATGACGTTCAAGCCGCGCATCTCAGCGCTGGGGCGACCCCTCATCCGACGTGCCACCATGAGCGAGACCGACCCGGGAGAGACGTTCTACGACGACGGGCCCGTCACGGGCGGACCGTCCGACACGGACGGCGTCATCACGCCAGGGCACACCGACGCCGACACGTTTCCCATCGTGGGCATCGGGGCATCGGCTGGCGGCCTGAAAGCGTTCCAGGAGTTCTTTTCGGCGCTTCCGGCACGGCCCGGGATGGCGTTCGTGCTCGTCCAGCACCTGTCGCCCGACCACGAGAGCGCGCTCGCCGAACTCGTCCAGTCCAAGACCGAGATGATCGTCACCCAGGTGGCCGACCATCCCGACGTCGAGGCGGACCGCGTCTACGTGATCCCGCCGGGCAAGCACCTCGAAATCGAGGACGGGCACCTTCAGCTGGTCGAGGCCCGGCGCGACCGCGGCCGGCCGGCCGCCGTCGACCACTTTTTCCGGACCCTCGCCGCCGACCAGGGCCCCCGGGCCGTCTGCGTGGTCCTGTCGGGCACAGGCTCCGACGGCTCGCTCGGGCTCAAAAACGTCAAGGAGCGCGGAGGGCTCACGATGGCGCAGACCCCCGCCGACGCCGAGTACGACGGGATGCCCCAGAGCGCGATCAACACCGGGCTCGTCGACCTGGAAGGCACCGCCGAAGCGCTCGCCCACCAGCTCGTCGGCATCCGCGCCTCCGACGACCGCGTGCTGCTTCCGCAGACGCCCGACGCTGCGCTCCCCGAGAACGACCACCAGGCGCTCCAGGCCATCTTCGCCCACCTCCGCGAGCGCACGGCTCACGACTTTTCGGACTACAAACGGACGACCATCTTGCGGCGCCTGGCACGCCGTCTCCAGGTCACGCGGCAGCCCGATCTCCCGGCCTACGCGGCCTACCTCCGCAGCACGCCCGAGGAGATCCAGGCGCTGTTGCGCGACTTCCTGATCTCGGTCACCCAGTTTTTCCGCGACGACAAGGCGTTCGAGGTTTTGGAGACGGAGACCATCCCCGCTCTCTTCGACGGCAAGACGGCGAACGACCAAGTCCGGGTCTGGGTCGCCGGCTGCGCGACCGGCGAGGAGGCATACTCCATCGCGATGCTGCTGTGCGAGCACCGCGAGCGGCTCGACCACCCGCCCGACCTTCAGATCTTCGCCACCGACATCGACGAGCGCGCCCTCGAGCGTGCCCGCGAAGGCCTCTACACCGACGCCGACGCCGCCGACGTCTCGCCAGAGCGGCTGAGGCGCTTTTTCGACTCCGAGGGCGGCGGCGTCCGCGTCAAGAGCGAGCTGCGCCAGATCGTGCTGTTCGCGCGCCACAACCTGCTCGCCGACCCGCCGTTCTCGCGCCTGGACCTGATCGCGTGCCGCAACGTCCTGATCTACTTTAACCGCCCGGTCCAGGAGCGCGTCTTCGCCACGTTCCACTACTCGCTGCGGTCTGACGGCTTCCTGTTTCTCGGTGCTGCCGAGGGCCCGTCGCTGATCTCGAAGGGCTTTACCCCGTCCGACAAGCCCGCGCGCATCTACGCCCGCCGCGACGTGGGCGGCCGGCCTCCCATCATGGCGCTGGGCAGAGGAGACGGGTTTCAGGGAGCGCCGCCGGCCCGGCCCGACCCGTCGGACCCGCCTCGCGAGGGGCTCGTGGAGCGCTACCGCGAGTGGACCGTCGAGCAGTACGCCCCCCCGCGGCTCCTGGTGGACGAGCACTACGACATCACGCACGTGTTCGGCGACGCCGGCGAGTACCTCGTGGACCGCGAAGGCCCGGTCACCCAAAACGTCGTCGACAAGGTGCTGCGCGCGTTCCGGTTCGACCTACGGGCCGCCTTGTTCCGCGCCTTCTCGGCCGGCGAATCGACGGACACCCGGTTCCAGCGCATCACCATAGGGGGCAAGGACCGGATCACGCGGCTCCACGTGGGGCGGGCCGGCGGGGCCGCGCTCCAGGACGGCCTCGCCGAGGTCGTGTTTATCGAGCTGGACCCCACCACGGTGGCGGCGCTGGGCTCCGGGTTGGAGCTCAAGGGCGAGCCGCTCAGCGACGGCGTGGCCGCCCACCTCGAGGAGGAGCTCCGCCAGACGCGGCGGCGCTTGCAGCTGACCGTCGAGGAGAGCGAGACCTCGACCGAGGAGCTCAAGGCGTCCAACGAGGAGCTTCAGTCGATCAACGAGGAGCTGCAGTCCACGACCGAGGAGCTCGAGACGTCGAAGGAGGAGCTCCAGTCGACCAACGAAGAGCTCCAGACCGTCAACCAGGAGCTCAAGAACAAGGTCGAGGAGCTGGTCCGGTCCAACTCGGACCTGCAAAACCTGATCGCGTCGACCGACATCGCGACGGTGTTTCTGGACCGGGCGCTGCAGCTCAAGCGCTACACCCCGCGTGCGGCCGACCTGTTCCACGTCCGCCCCGGCGACATGGGCCGGCCGTTCGACCACATCGTGCACCGGCTCCAGCACGAGAGCTTGTCGGAGACCGCCCGGCGCGTGCTCGACACGCTCGTCCAGGAGGAGATCGACGTCGAGAGCGAGGACGGCCGGTGGTACTCCGCGCGCGTCAACCCCTACCGCACCACCGACGACCGGATCGACGGGATCGTGCTCACGTTCGTGGACGTGACGGAGCTTCACGACGCTGTCGCGGTGGCGTCCCGGCGTGCGGCCCAGCAGGAGGCGGTCGCCGAGCTCAGCCGCCTCGCGCTCGGCGACATCGCCACGAGCGACGTGTTCGACCGCGCGTGCGAGCTGGCGGCCGCGGCGCTCGGCGCAGAGTTTGTCAAGGTGCTCCGCCACCAGCCCGAGGCCGGCGTGCTCGCGCTCGTGGCCGGCGTGGGCTGGGCCGAGGGGTTGGTCGGGGCGGCGACGGTGACCGACAGCCAGGCGTGCCAGGCGGGCTTCACGCTGACCGCCGACGCCCCGGTCGTGGTGACGGACGCCGAGGCCGAGGCGCGGTTCGCGCTCCCGCCGCTCCTGACCGACCACGACGTCCAGAGCGGGCTGAGCGTGTCGATCCCATCCGACGCCGGACCCGCGTGGGGCTTGCTCGGGATCCACAGCGTCCACCCGCGCACGTTTACCGACGAGGACGCCCAGTTTGCCGAGGCGGTCGCGAACGTGCTCTCCCAGGCGATCCAGCGCACCGACGCCAAAGCGACCATCGCCGAGCAGCTGGCCGAGATCGAGGCCGTCTACGGCACGGCCCCGGTGGGCCTGGCCTACCTCGACAGAGACCTGCGCTACCGCCGGATCAACGAGCGGCTGGCCCAGATCAACGGGCTTCCTCCCCAGGCGCACATCGGCAAGCGCGGCCACGAGCTGTTCCCGATGCTCGCCGACGTCGTGGAGCCGGTCATGCAGCAGATCCTGGACACCGGCGAGGCCGTCGAGCACCTGGAGTTCCGCGGCGCCACGCTCCGCGACCCCACCGACGAGCGAGACTGGCTGTGCAGCTACGTCCCCGACCTCGACGGCGGCGGGGAGGTGCGCGGCGTCAGCGTGGTCGTGCGCGACATTACCGAGCGCAAGCAGTCGGAGCGCGAGCGGGCCCAGGCGCTGGGCGAGCTCGACTTCGTGCTGAGCGCGGCCGACATCGGCATCTGGTCTCGGGACCTGGCGGACGGCGCGGTCCGCGTCGACGAGCGCGCGCGGCGGATGCTGGGGCTCGAGCCCGGAGCCTCGCTCGAGGACGCCCTCGCCCGCGTCCACCCTGACGACCTCCCGGCGGTCGAGGCCGCCGCCGAGGCGGCCCGCACCGACCCGGACTACGAGTTCTCGTACCCGCTTCGCCTGCCCAACCCCGACGGCGGCTGGCGCTGGTTCGAGGTCCGCGGGCGGACGCTCCCCGCCTCGGAGGGCACCGCCGGCGGCTCCATCACCGGCGTCCTCTACGACGTCACCGCGCTGCGCGAGGCCACCGAGCAGGCCAGCCGGCGCCTGTCCCAGATCGAAGCCTACTTCGACGCGGTCCCGTTCGGGCTCTCCGTCTTCGACCTGGAGCGGCGCTACGTGCGCACAAACGACGGGACGGCCGACCTGATGGGCGTCGAGCGCGACCGACTCCGCGGCCAGCGCGTCTCGGACTTCTCGCCCGCGCTCGCCGAGATCACCGACCCGCTTGTCGAGCGCGTGATCGAGACCGGCGAGCCTGTGTCGCCCGTGTCCCTCCAGGTGGTCTCGCCGGCCGACCCCAACGACGTCCGGGACTGGCTGCTCCACGCCCACCCCATCCACGCGGACGGGCACGTCGCCGCGGTCGTGGTCGTGTCGCAGAACGTCACCGAGTTGAGCCGGACGCAAGCCGAGCTGCGCGTGCTCACCGGCGACCTGGAGGCTCGCGTGGCGAGCCGGACGGCCCAGGTGCGCGCGCTCGCCGCCGAACTGACGAACGCGGAGGACAACGAGCGCAAGCGGCTCGCGATGGTCCTCCACGACGACCTCCAGCAGATCATCTTCGGGGCCCAGATGAAGCTGGTCGCGCTCCAGAAAGCGGACCCCGACGTCGCCGCCAAGCTGGTCGTGGAAGTCGAGAACGCGCTCCGCTTGGCGGCGCAGTCGTGCCGCTCGCTCTCGATTGACCTGAGCCCGCTGACGCTGTCGGAAGAAGGGCTCATGGGGGCGCTCGAGATCGTGTCGCGCCGCTACCTGGAAGCCTACGGCCTCAACGTGTCCGTCCAGGGAACCATCCGGCTGTCGCTGTCGCCGCCGTCGCAGACGCTGCTGATCCGGGTCGTGCGCGAGTTGCTGTTCAACGTGGTCAAGCACGCCGGCGTGGACGCGGTCACGATGGAGGTGTCGACGGAGGGCGACCAGGTGTGCATCGAGGTCGCGGACGAGGGGGCAGGCTTCGACCTCGGCGCGGCCTCGAGCCGGGGCCTGGGCTTGGCGAGCGTCCGCGAGCGGCTCAACCTGATCGGAGGCACGATCGAGCTGACCTCAGCGCCGGGCTCGGGCACGCGCGTCCTGGTCTGCGTGTCCAAGTCAGACCTCTAGCCTGCCCTTCAATCCATAGAACCATGCGCACCACCGTTTTCGTCGTCGAGGACCACCCCATCATGCGCGAGGGCTACGAGAGCCTGATCCGGCTGGAAGCCGACCTCGACCTTGTCGGGTCCGCGGGGTCGGCCGACGAGGCCATGTCGCAGATCACCGACCTCAAGCCGGACGTCGTGGTGATGGACTTGCAGCTGCCGGGCATGAGCGGCGTCGAGCTGATCAAGCAGCTGATCGCGTTCGAGATCCCGGGTCAGATCCTGGTGGTCTCGGCGCACGACGAGGACCTCTACGGCGAGCGCACGCTGCGGGCGGGGGCGCGAGGCTACCTGATGAAAGACGAGTCCGCTCGGTCGCTTGTCGACGCGGTGCGCAAGGTGGGGGAGGGCGGGCTGTACATCAGCGGCGCGCTGGAGAAGCGCCTGGTCGGAGACTGGGTCGATGGCGCCGACCGCGCGCTGTCGCCCACGGAGCGACTCAGCGACCGCGAGCTCGAAGTGTTCGAGCTGCTCGGGCGAGGCCGCACCACCCGGCAGGTCGCGGAGACCCTCAACCTGAGCGTCAAAACCATCGAAAGCCACCGCGCCAACCTCAAGAAAAAGCTCAACATCAAGACGGCGCCGGACCTGGTCCGCCAGGCCGTGCTCTGGGTCCAGTCCCCCATGATGGGGCCGTAGGCTCGGCGAGAAAGCGCGCGGACCGCGTGCGGCTGGGTGCCGCACCGCAGCTCCAGCGCCCGCCTCGGCCCGCCTCGGTCCCGGTCCCGGAGGTGGCCCGCCCGCCCGGCATCCGACCGAGGCGGACGTGGCCGCCGACGGCGGCAGACTCGCCCGAGTCGTGGCGGCTAGGCGCTGGTCGCGTCGTGACGCGCCGGCGTCCCGGCCGCCTGACGGCGCGACGTGCCGACGGTGTCGAGCGCCTCGCGCAAGCTCTCGACCGTGACCGGCTTGGTGAGGTAGTCGTCCGCGCCCGCGTCCAGGCACTGCTCGCGGTCGCCGTCCATCGCGTTCGCCGTCAGCGCGACGATGTAGGGCTGAGGTCCCGTCCCCGCACGGATCCGGCGCGTGGCCTCCAGCCCGTCCATGCGCGGCATCTGGACGTCCATCAGGACCGCGTCGTAGGGCTGGCGGCGCACCGCGTCAAGCGCCTCGACGCCGTCAGCGGCCACGTCCGACGACAGGCCGAGCTTCTGGAGCAGCCGGACGGCCACCTTCTGGTTGACCGCGTTGTCCTCGACCAGCAGAACCCGGAGCGAGGTGTCCAGGCTCGGCCGCGCCTCCGGGCGGTCTCCGGCGTCGTCGGGCGCCGGCTGGGGCGCCACCCTCGCCCGGACGCTGAACCGGAACGTCGAGCCGACGCCTAGCTCGCTCGTCACGGACATCTCGCCGCCCATCACCTCGACGAGACGCGTGCAGATGGACAGCCCCAGCCCCGTGCCGCCGTACTGCCGCGTCGTCGAGGCGTCGGCCTGGGTAAACGACTCGAACACCGCCGACAGCTTGTCGGCCGGGATCCCAATGCCCGTGTCCGCGACGTCGAACGTGAGCATCACGTCCGAGCCGGTGGGGCCGTCCGGAGGCGTGGCCTGCACCGACACGTGCACGGAGCCTCGGGCGGTAAACTTGACCGCGTTCGAGAGCAGGTTGACCAGCACCTGGCGCACGCGCGTCACGTCGCCCTCGACCCAGCCGGGAACGCCGTCGAGCGAGAACCCCAGGTCGACGTCGTTGCTGCTGGCCGACGGCGAGACCAGGTCGAGCGCCGACTCGACGAGCGCGCCCACGCTGAACGGCGCCTGCTCCAGTTGGAGCATCCCGGACTCGACCTTTGAAAAGTCGAGGATGTCGTTGATGATGGTCAAAAGCGACTCCCCCGAGGTGCGGATGGTCTCGACGAACTCGCGCTGCTCGGCGTCGAGCTCGGTGTCGCTCAGCAGCGAGGTCATGCCCACGACGCCGTTCATGGGCGTACGGATCTCGTGGCTCATGTTGGCCAGAAACTCGGACTTGGCCTGCACCGAGGCCTCGGCCGCTTCCTTGGACGCGACGAGCGCGTCGCGCGCGGCCTTCTGCTCGCTCAGGTCGGCGATGTAGATCATGAACATGGTGTCGTCGTCCCCATGCTGGATCGGCCGAATGGTGACGTTGGTCGGGATCTCGACGCCGTCGCCGCGAAGCACGGGGAGCTCGAGCACGCGCCCGATGGAGCCGACGTGCCCCTCGTCGACGTAGCGGCGGAGCTTGGCGCGGTGCTCGTCGCGGAACCGGTCGGGAACTGCGAAGTCGCTAAAGCGCCGGCCAACCAGGGCGTCCGGCCGCTCGCCCATCACCTTTTCGGCCGACGCGTTGACGTCGGTCACGACGTCGTTGGCGTCGACGGTGAACACGACATCGGGGACGGCCTCCAACACCGCGCGCATGAACGCCTCGCGCTCGCTGAGCACGGCCTCGAAGTGCTTTTGCGCCGTCACGTCGCGCGTGACGCCGATCACGCCCACGATCTCGCCGGAGGCGTCTCTGAGCGGAATCCGCGAGCTCATCATTCGCCCTGGCCCGTCGGCCGAGAGGCACGGCTCCTCGCGTTCGATCTCCGCCTCGCCGGACGCCATCACGCGCATCTCGGAGGCCCAGTAGCCAGCAGCGAGGTGTGGCGGCGAAATGTCGAACGTGGTCAGGCCCACGGCCGCCTCGGGAGAGTCCAGGCCCAGCCACTCGCACGAGACGCGGTTGCGCAGCACGCAGCGCCCTTCGCGGTCTTTGACGAACACGTGCTCGGGGATGGCGTCGATGACGGTCCGGAGCAGTTGCTCGCGCCCGCGCAGCGAGTCGCGTCCTTGCCGCAGCGCGTGCCGCGTCTGGACGAACAGGACGCCCGCCAGACCGGTGGCGAGCAGGAGCACCATAAAGCAGGCCACCACGAGCGCGGCCGGCCCGGCGGGGGCGCCCGAGGCGGCCAGGGTCAGGGCGAGGGCCGCGAGCAGGCAGCCCTGCCCGACCCAGACCTGGCTCGTCAGGCGGGCGTAGGGACCGACGGTGATCGCGGCGGCCGACCCCACCGTGAGCACGCTGACCATCCAAAAGGCGTCCAGCTTGTTGAGGGCTCCGAGCCAGGCGTAGTAGGCGACCAGGACGCATCCGATCAGGAGCGCCAGTGGCCGCAGGTTCCGCCGCACCCAGGCGCTGCGGTAGGTCAGCCCAAAAACGGCGAGGAGCATAGACGCCAGCGCCAGCCGCAGCGCGAGCGGATCGGCGTAGCCCCCCTCGCCCGCGACGTTGTCCACGAACCAAAACCCGACGACGAGCCCGCTGGTCGCGACCATCAGCCACCGAAACGCCGTGAGCATACCGGACACCCTCGGGGCGTCGAGGGGGCCGTCGTGGGGCAGGCGGAGCGGGAGCCTCGGGTCGGTCTCCCCGGCGTCCGCGAGCGGCTTGCCCGCCGGACGCAGCACGAACCACCACACGCTGGTCAGCGCCGCCAGCAGCGCCAGCCCGACAGCCGCGATCCCCCAGCGGAGGCGCTGGACGTTGTCGCGCGACTGGCGGTCGAGCGCAAACACGATCCGGTTCATCTCAGGCAGATACCTGCGCTCGGCCTCTCGGATCACCCTCACGTCGGAGGCGGCATCGCCTCCAGGCCGTGCCAACCGGTCGGCCGCCTCGGAGACGGCCAGGACGGAGGGCGTCAGCGCGTCGAGTTGCGCGCGGATGGCGGGCGCACGGACACCCGAGAGACCCAGCCCGGGGTCGCCGTCGAGGAGCGCCCGGTGCGTGCGGCTCCACTCGGCGACGTCGCGGCGGAGCGCGCCAGCCGACGTCGCCCGGTCCGTGCCGTAGCGGACGTCGAGGGCGTGCGTGACCACGCGGCCGATCAAGGCGCGCTGGCGCGCGGCAAGGTTGATCTCGGTTCCGCTCGCTTGGTACCGAGCCAGCGTGTGCTGGACCATCGTCTGCCCCGTGACCACGACCAGGGCGACAATGGTCAGGACCAGCGCCAGACGAGAGCTCAGCCGAGGGTGGGCGCCGGAAGGAAGCATGTGAGGATAGAGCTGTCCCTGTAATCGGCCGTCTCGCATCCCAGTTAATGCCAGGAGCTTCGAGGCGCCGTTGGGCCCCGTCTGCACGAAGGCGTAACGGGCGGAAGCCGAGCCTCCCACTCGGCGGCGTCCCCGGGTCGGCGTAGGCTACGCACTCCGGCACGCCGCGTGATCCCGAGACACAAGCCCGGATCGAATCCGTCGCCAGACGGAGACCGGTGCTCGCGGCAGGCTTGCCTGTGGCACCCGACTCGTCCCGCCTCGGCGGCTCCGGCGGGCCAGCCAGCGAAACGCCGAGCCCGGCCACCCAAGCCGCAGGGTCGAGTGGCGCTTGGCCGGACGCCCAACCCCGACCGGGGCGCTAGAAGTTGGGCGAGATGCCGGCTTCGGAGCAGAACCGGTCGATAATCTCGGCCGCCTCCTGCGGGTCGTCCGTGAGCGTGACCAGCTGGGGATCGTCAGGCGAGATGTAGCCGCCTTCCAGCAACGTGCCGTTGATCCAGTCGAGCAGACCGCGCCAGTAGGCCGTGCCCATGAGCACCACGGGGAAGCGGTCCGCCTTTTTGGTCTGGATCAGGGTCAGGCTCTCGAACAGCTCGTCCATCGTCCCGAAGCCGCCTGGCAGCACGACGTAGCCCTGGGCGTACTTCACGAACATGGTCTTGCGGGCAAAAAAGAACTCGAAGGTCAGGTTGTGGGCGGGGTCCACGTAGGGGTTGAGGTGCTGCTCGTGCGGGAGCGCGATGTTGAGGCCTACCGAGATGCCCCCGGCCTCGCTGGCGCCCTGGTTGGCGGCCTGCATGATGCCCGGCCCGCCTCCTGTGATCACCGCGTAGCCTTTGTCGGCCAGGGCCTTGCCCACGGCGATGCCAAGGTCGTAGTACTCGGTGCCGGGCTGGGTCCGTGCCGAGCCGAACACCGACACGCTGGGGCCGACGTTGCCCAGGCGCTCGAAGCCTTCCACAAACTCGCTCATGATGCGGAATACCCGCCAGGTGTCCTTGAGCCGCTGGTTCTGCCACACGACCATCTCGTGCGGCGTCATGGCGCGGGGGGCCTGAAACGGGGTGTCGGTGCGCTGGGGGTCTGGCATCGGAAGGGTGTAGCGGGGGAAAGGGACGGCTCGACGGGCGGCCTTCGTGGCGCCAGTCGGTGCAGACGGCGTGGCCCGCCTCGGCGATCCCACCGAGGCGGGAGGAGTCGCGGCGGCGCCGGCCCAGACGCAGAGCGGCCCCCGACGCCGAAGCATCGGGGGCCGCAACGCGAGCGCCGGAGCGCACGGCCTGGAGCGGAGCGTCTAGTTGTACTGCGACTGCGTCGACTCGCGGTACTGCTCGTTGGCGTAGATCGCGATCTCGACGCGGCGGTTGGCCGGGTCGGTGCCTGCGATGCCCGCCAGCGGCTCCATCTCGCCACGCCCGTAGGCCTGCATGCGGCCGGCCGGCAGGCCCTGACCGATCAGGAAGTCGTTGACCGCACGAGCGCGGCGCTCCGACAGGCTCTGGTTGGTTGCCGTCGAGCCGTCCGTGGACGCGTGACCGACGATCACCGCGTCGTGGCCCGGGTAGTTGCGCAGGCTGGAGGCCAGGTCGCGCAAGTCTGCCTGGACGCCGGAACGCAGGGTCGACTGGCCCACGTCAAACAGCAGCGAGTTGTCGAAGCGGACGGCGATGCCGGCCGTCTCGCCGCCCTCGCCCGGGATGGGCGTCACGGTGGCGTTCTCGAGGTCGCGGTCCAACTCCTCGGCCTGCTTGTCCATCTGGCGGCCGATCACGGCGCCGGCAGCGCCGCCGACGGCGGCTCCGATGATGGCGCCGCGCGCCGTCGAGCCGGTGGCCCGGCCGATGATGCCGCCGATGACAGCGCCACCGGCGCCGCCGGCGACGGCGCCCTTGCCGGTCCGGTTCATGCTGGAGCAACCGGTCGTGCTCATCCCAAAGATGAGCATGAGGGCTGCCGCCAAAGCGTAGCGTAGGGGAAAGGTCTTCATTTGAGTGGGGTGGGGGGTGGGATGGATGGGGCGAGCGAGCCGCCCTGTTCTAACGCAGACATCGCCCTGTCAAGTTCCGTGCCCAGCGCCACGCAGAGCCTCCAATGGCTCCCCAAGGGCCCGGAGCGCCGTACGCCGTGGACGTGCCCGTCGTCCGGGGTGAGCATTGTACACGGCGGCCGGACGCGCCGGTACGCGGGGCGCGGGCAGCCATGCTTCTGCAAGCGCGCCCCGTCTCGGCACCCGCCGAGCGGCGCTCAGAGACATGCCGGCACGGGCGGGCCGAGAGAAGCCGCACGTGCCGGGAGGGCTCCGTAGGTTTCAGGCCCTCTCCACCTCTCTGCCTGATGAAGCTCATCGTTCCCATGGCCGGCCGCGGCACGCGCCTCCGCCCTCACACCCACGTCACGCCCAAGCCGCTGCTGCCCGTCGTCGGGCGGACGATGGTCGAGCGCATCGTGGAGACGTTCGCCACGGCCATCGGCGACTTCGACGAGGCGGTGTTCATCCTGGGGCCAGACTTCGGGGACGACGTCCGCGACCAGCTTGCCGAGATCTGCAAGCGGTTCGACATCGAGGCGTCGTTCGGCGTCCAGTCGGAGGCTAAGGGCACCGCCCACGCCGTCGCCCAGGCCGGCGACCGCCTCGACGGCGAGTGCGTGCTGGTGTTCGCCGACACGCTGTTCGTGATGGACGCCGCGCCCGACCTCGACGCCGACGCGGTCGTCTGGGTGATGGAGGTCGAGGACCCGTCGCGGTTCGGCGTGGTCGTCAAGGACGGCGACCTGATCACGGACTTTGTCGAGAAGCCGGACACGCTGATCTCGAACGAGGCCATCGTGGGCATCTACTACGTCAAGCACGGCGAGCGGCTCGGTCGCGAGATCCAGCACCTGATGGACCACAACATCACGGGCAAGGGCGACGAGTTCCAGCTGACCGACGCGCTCGACCGGATGCTCAAGGACGGCGCGGCGTTCAAGACGGCGCGCGTGACCGAGTGGCTGGACTGCGGCACGATCCCAGCCATCAAGGAGACGTCTCGGGTCGTGCTCGGCAAGGACGGCGAGAACCGCAAGGACGGCTCGGTCGAGAACAGCCAGATTATCGAGCCGGTGTTTATCGGCGAAGGCGCCATCATCAAGGACTCGGTCGTCGGGCCGTACGCGGCCATCCACGGAGGCGCGACCATCACCGAGTCGGCGGTGCGCAACACGATCGTGTTCGGCGACGCGACGATCGAGGGCGCGGCACTCGACGGCTCGATGGTGGGTCACTCGGCCGACGTGCGCGGCTTTGCGGGCACGCTCAACATCGGCGACCACGCGACGGTCGGCCCAGAAGTCTAGCGCGCTCCGCCTCGGCCCGGCCCGCCTCGGCCCGACCCGTCTCAGCCCGGCCCGTCTCAGCCCGGCCCGCCTCGGCCCGGCCCGCCTCGGCCCGCCTCGGCCCGCCTCGGCCCGGCCCGCCTCGGCGCCGAGGCGGGCAGAGGCGGTGGGGGCGCAGGCAGCCTTCGGTCAGCAGGCCGTCGGTTTCGGCGCGACTTCGCGCGTCTCGGGAAGCGCGGCCGCGCGTCGCGCGTTGGGGAGCCGATGAGTGATGCGACCCCGACGCCCGTCCGCCTGACTCCGCCCGACGCCGACCAGCGGCTGGGCTTCGACACCGTCCGCGAGCGGCTGGTGGGGCTTGCCCAGACGCCCTACGGCCGCGAGCGGCTGGAGACGCTGGCGCCCAGCGCCGACCTGACGCTCGTGCGCGGCCGCCTGGGCCGGGCCGGCGAGATGACCGGCGTGCTGCGCGCCGGCGACACGCCGCCCGTCCGCGAGATCGACCGGCTGGAGGCCGTGCTGCGGCGCGTCCAGCCGAAGGACGCGACCGCCGACGGCACCGACCTGCGCTCGGTCGCGCGCGTGCTGGCGACCGGCCGCCTGCTCCACGACTTCCACCACCGCCGCCGAGCCGACGCGCCGGCGCTGTGGGACATCGCGGCGCGCATCGCCGTGCTCAAAGAGCTCGAAGCCCGCATCGACCGGACGGTCGGCGACGACGGCCAGGTGCGCGACGACGCCAGTCCCGAACTGGCGCGCCTGACGCGCGAGCTGGCCGCCCGGCGCGGACGCCTGCGCTCGACGGTCCAGGCGGCGCTCCGCGAGGCTGCCGCGGCCGGCCACGCGACCGAGGACCAGCCCACGATCCGGGGCGGGCGCGCCGTGATCCCGGTCCGCGCCGAGGCGCGGCGCAAGGTGGCCGGCTTCGTGCACGACGTGTCGTCGTCGGGGCAGACGGTCTACATCGAGCCGGCGGCGGCGCTCGACCTCAACAACGAGATCCGCGAGATCGAGCTGGAGCGCGGGCGCGAGATCCAGCGCATCCTGCAGGCGCTCAGCGGGCACGTGCGCCACCACCGCCGCGACATCGAGCGCACGCTCGACGCCATCGGCCACCTCGACGCGCTGGCGGCCGTGGGGCGGCTGTCGGTCGACCTCGACGCGCTCGTGCCCGAGGTGGGCGCCGGCGGCACGCTGCGGCTGGTGCGCGCGCGGCACCCCGTCCTGGCGCTGCGCGTGGCCCAGGCGAACCGGCTGCCCGCCGCCGAGCGCCCCGCCAGCATTCCGCACGAGGTCGTGCCGCTGGACCTGGTGCTGGGCGACGACGCCTGGACGCTCGTCATCACCGGCCCGAACGCGGGCGGCAAGTCGGTCGCCATGAAAACTGTCGGGCTGCTCAGCCTGATGGCCGCGCACGGCCTGCCCGTACCCGCCGACCCGGGCACGCGGCTGCCGCTCTTTACCCAGGTGTTCGTGGACCTGGGCGACCAGCAGTCGATCCAGGACGACCTGTCGACGTTCACGAGCCACCTCACCAATGTCCAGCATATGCTGGAGCGCGCCGACGACCGCTCGCTGTGCCTGGTCGACGAGGCCGGGACCGGCACGGACCCGGCCGAGGGCGGGGCGCTCGCCGAGGCGCTGCTGTCGCGCCTGACCAAGCGCCGCGCGCTCACGCTCGTCACGACGCACATCGGCGCGCTCAAGGCCTTCGCCCACGACACTGACGGCGTGCTGAACGGCTCGATGGCGTTCGACCGTGCCGAGCTGGAGCCGACGTATGCCTTCCGGCCGGGCATTCCCGGGTCGTCGTACGCCTTCGAGATCGCCGACCGCGTCGGCCTCGACCGCCCCGTCGTCCGGGACGCGCGCCGGATCGTGGGCGAGAGCAAAGGGCGGCTGGAGGACCTGACCGCCGAGTTCGAGATGCGCTCGGCGGAGGCCGCCCGCCAACTCACCGAGGCGGAGACCCGGCTGGCGGAGGCTCACCGCGTCCAGCGCGACTACCAACAGCGTCTGGAGCGGTTGCGCGCCGACTCGGACAACCGCCGCGCCCAAGCGCTCGCCGAGGCCGAGAAGATCCTGGCTCAGGCGAACGCGGCCGTCGAGAACACCGTCCGCGAGATCAAGGAGTCCCAGGCCGACAAGGAGACGACCCAGGCCGCGCGCGAACGCCTCGACCAAGCCCGCGCCACCGTCCGCCGCCGCAAGACCAAGGTCGACGGCCGCCAGCATCGCCGTCAGGTCTCGGCCAAGCCCTCGACGCCGGCCGCCAGCGGACCGATCGCCCCAGGCGACCACGTCCGCCTGGACGCCGACGGGCCGGTCGGCGAGGTGCTGGAGCTCGACGGCTCGGAGGCCGTGCTGGCGCTCGGCGCGCTGACGAGCCGGGTCAAGGTCAAGCGGCTGACCAAGGTCGGCGGGCCGGTGAAGAAGAGCCCGCTCGCCGTCCGGACGCCCGGCCGCGCTCGGGCTGGCGAGTCGCGCTCGATCGCCGTCTCGACGGCGCGCATCCGGGTCGACCTGCGCGGCGCGCGCGTGGACGAGGCGCTCTCCGAGGTGCAGCGGTTCGTGGACGAGGCCGTCGTCGGCGGCGTCCCCTCGGTCGAGATTCTGCACGGCAAGGGCACGGGCGCGCTGCGCCAGGCCATCCACCAGCAGCTCGCCGGCCGGAGCGACATCGCGGGCTACGGTGTCGCCCCGCCCGACCGGGGCGGAGACGGCGTCACGGTCGTGGAGTTGGCGTAGCCTGCCCACCGTACGGGGCGGTGTGTCCGGCACGCGCGACACTGCCCGCCTCGACGCCGCTCCAGGCCAACCCCCGAGGCCGCTCGTCAAAACGGCCTACCTTTTGTCGCACGCCCGGCGAGCTCCACCCTCGATTATGCGTCTCGGACACCTGGCTTCCCACGTCGCCGTCCTGCTGCTGCTGGCAGGTAGCCTGAGCGCCCACGCCCAGGCCGACCCCGACGCGGCACTCGGGCGCGTCCAGCGGGGCCTGCAGTCGGCGGATGCCGGCCTGGTCTTGACCGACATGCCCGCGCGCGTCGAGATCGTGCTGTTCGGCCAAGGCGGCGTGTTCGGGCGGCCTCAGGCGACGCTCGTGCTGCGCGACTTTTTCCGGCGCCACCCCCCGAGCCAGGTGCGGTTCTCCGAGCCGTCGTCGAGCGAGGAGGGCCAGACGGCGACCGGGCGCTACCAGACCAACGCCGGCGGCGCGCCGCTCAGCATCCGCGTGATCCACCGCGCCGACGGCGACCGCTGGCAGCTGGCCTCGATCCGGATCGACCAGCGCTCGTCGGCTCGTTCGGGAGGGCGGTAGCGCGGGAGCGCGGAGCCGCGCCTAGCTTCGTCGGCATCTCCGCGCTCCGCTGTGCTCCGCTCGCTGTCTCGACATACGATCCTGGTTTTGGGCGGAGCCGTCGTGCTGGCGGCGCTGCTGGCCGCGACCATGGCCGTCGAGGCGTGGCAGGTGCGGTCGCTGGGCCCGGCCGACGTTCAGCGCGCCCAGGCGCAGACGCTGGGGCACGTCCAGGCTGAACTGGACGAGGTCCTTGCCGACATGGCGCGCGAGGCCCGAGCGGCGGGCTCGCTGCGGTCGGTCCAGGCGGCCGTGGCACTCGGTCTCAACCGCGCCGACGTCGACGCCCTGGTGGATCTCGAGCGTCTGCCCCGAGCGCCGCGCACCTCGATCGAGGTGGTCTCGGCCGACGGCGCCATCCTGGCCTGGAGCGGAGCCACGTTCCCACGGTCCACGGCGCCGCCGATCTCCGCCCTCACGACTGCCGCCGTGGCAGACGACGCCGGGCGCCGGGCGCTGGTCGTGTGGTGGCCGGTCGGCGCGGGCGCCGTCCGCGTGGTGCGCGTCGTGCAGGCGGCGGTCCCCGTCCGCAACCGCTACCTCCAGGACTACGACGTCGCGGACGCCTGGCGCGCGGACGCACCGGTGCCGTTCTCCGTCCGGTTCGGCGTCGACGGCGAGCCCGCCCTGACGGGGCCGGACGGCTCGTCGCTGGGCCTGGTCGAGGTGGGCCAACCCAACGCCGAGGGCCTGGCCGAGCGGCGCCGCCAGCTGACGCGCGCCTTTTCGACGTGGTGGGCCACGCTGCTGCTGCTGTGGCTGGTGTTCGGGCTGGGCGACGCCCTGGCTGCGTCGCTGCGGCGCGCCGAGCGGGCTCCGTCGTCCGGGCGCTGGCTTCGGGCGCTGGCCGCGCTGGCGGCGTTTGTCGGAGGGCTGGCCGGTCTGCGCTACGGGATGCTGGCGCTCGACGTGCCGGTGCGCTGGCTCGACGGGGCGCGGCGCCCGGCCGCGCTGTTCGACCCGGCGCTGCTGGCGTCGGACTTTGGCGGCGGCGCGCTGCGCTCTCCGGGCGACCTGGCGCTGTCGGCGGTCGTGCTGCTGGTGGCGGCCGGCGCGGCGCTGGTGTTCGCGCTTCGCTACGTGGCGTCCGTGCCCGAGACCGGCTGGCCTCGGCGCGTCGCCGGGTACATCGGCGTCGCGACCGTGCCGACGGCGCTGCTGGTGCTGAGCGCGCGCTGGGTGCAGCAGGCCGTGCTGGACGCCACGATGCCCTACACCGACCAAGCGGGGCCGCTGCTGACCGGGCCGATGCTGGCGGCCCTCGCGGGCATGGTCGGCGTGCTGGCGGCGACGGTCGCAGGGACGGCCGCGGCCGTGCTGGCGGCACGCTCGGGCGGCGCGCGCTGGGGCTGGGTGGGGCCCGTCGCTGTTGTGCTCGCCTCGGCGGTGGCGCTCGGCGTGCTGGGCCTGGCGCCTCTGCTCCCGACCGTGGCGCTCGGCCTGCTGGGCTGCCTGCTCGCCGTGATTTTGCACGGCCGGCCCGAGCGCCGCGTCTGGCCGTTGACGTTCCGAGGCGTGCTCGTGGGCGCGCTCGCGCTCGCCCCCGTCCTGTACGGCCTGATGGCGCAGCCGCTGCGGCAGCGGACGCTGCTCCTTCTCGAAGACGCCGCCTTCGCGTTTTCCGACAACCGCGACGAGCGCGTTACGGCTGCCATCGACCAGGTGTTCGACGAGGCGCGCGCCGACGACGCCCTGGGCCCGGTCCTGCTCGACGCGCTTGCCCTGGCTGACTCTGCGCGGCGCGCCGAAACTCCTCTCGCAGCCGACTCGTCCCGGCGTGCCGTCGACGCGCTCGCCTCGGGCCTGGTCCAGAACTCGCTCTTGGGCTCGCTGGCCGATGTGGCGACCGAGCTTCGGATTGTCTCGCCGGCCGGCGACACGCTCGGCGGCTACGTCGAACGCGACGCTTCAGGCGAGGACGACGCGCTAGGCTATTCCGCATCGCGGGCGCGCTACGCCGAGCGGGAGCGCCAGCCGCGCTACCTGCGCCGAAGTGTCAACGTCGCCGAGCGTCGTGGCATCCGCCGGACGGCCGCCATTGGCCCGATTCTGGACGACGACCGCTCGACCGTCGCTTGGATCTACCTCCGCGTCACGCCCCGCACGGCTCGCTTTCCGACCGAGACCCCGTTCCCGCGTGTGCTCGCCGACGCCGGCCTGTTTGGCCTAGACGACGAAGCCCTGGGCTACGCCGAATACGACGACGGCGTCCTGGTGCGCCAGCGTGGGCCGGCGCCGCTGCGGCTCGACTCGACCATCTACGCTGCCTTGTCGGGGGAGGCCAAAGGGTACCGTCGCCCCGAGACCATCGACGGCCGGCCGACGCTGGTGTACTACGAGCGCCAGTCCGACGACGCCCAGGACGTGGTCTCGGTCCGGGCCCCGGCGGGCGACCGACTCGACACCCTGTTCGTGCTGCTTCGGCTGTGCCTGGCAGGCGTGGTGCTGGGCGCACTCGTGTTCGGCGTCGGGCTGGTGGTGCGGCGCCGCGCCGGACTGCTCCCTGCCCAGCGGACGCGCTTTCGCGACAAGGTGCTCAACCGGTTCCTGATCGTCGGGCTGGCGAGCGTGGCGCTGACGGGCGCCGTCGGCCAGCGCGTGATTGTGGAGCAAAACCGCGAGGCGGTGCGCGACGCCCTGCGCCAGCGCCTGAGCCGCGCCGCGGCCGTGTTCGCGCTCGACCCCGACGCCAGCGAGTCCGCCCGCCTCGACGCCGTCTCGGTCGCGCTCGGCGTCGACGTGCACCTGTACCGGGGCGCCCAGCTTGAAGCGTCGAGCCGCCGCCAACTCGTGCGCCAGCGCCTGATCGAGCCGCGCCTGCCGGGCTCGGTCTACCGCGCCCTGTTTCTGCAAGACCAACCGTACGCGTTCTCCGACGACGAGATCGGCACGTTCGGCTACACGACGGGCTACCTCGCGCTGCCCGACTCGCTCGGGCGGCCCGCCGAGGCGCTCGCCATCCCGACGCTGTCCGAGCAGGCGGGCATCGAGGCCGGGCGCTCGCGCTATGTCGCGTACCTGTTCGGCGGCTTGCTGGCGCTGCTGGCCGCGATCCTGGTCATCGCGGTCGTGTTGGCGGGCCAGCTGACGCGGCCGTTCAGCCGCTTGCGCGAGGGGCTCCGCCGCGTCGGCGCCGGCGAGGCCGAGGAGCCCATCCCGGTCGAGACGCTCGACGAGGTGGGCGAACTCGTCGAGTCGTTCAATGCCATGCAGGCGGCCCTCGTCGAGAGCCGACGCCAGCTTGCCGAGCAGGAGCGCGAGATGGCCTGGAGCACCATGGCGCGCCAGGTCGCGCACGAGATCAAGAACCCGCTGATGCCGATGAAGCTGTCGGTCCAGCACCTGCAGCGCACCTTCCACCAGCCAGGCGACGAGGCCCCGCCCGAGGACATCCGCTTCGCGGGCCAGTTCGAGCGGACGACCGGGATGCTGATCGACCAGATCGAGACCCTCGACCGCATCGCGAGCGACTTCTCGCGCTTTGCCCGCATGCCCATGCGCGCGCCCGAGACGTTCGACCTGTCCGAGGTCGCGCGCGAGGCCGCGGCGCTGTTCGAGGGGCCGCTCGCCGAGTCGGGACGCGCCAGGCTCGACTTCGACCTGGCCGCCGAGCCGCTGAGGATCGTGGCCGACCGCGACGAACTGCGCCGCGTGCTGGTGAACCTGCTCACGAACGCGCTCCAGGCCATGCCCGAGCGCGAGCGCCCGGGGCAGATCCGGCTCCAGACCCGCACCGTCGACGGCCGCCCCCAGGCGAGCGTCTCCGACGACGGGACCGGGATCGCGGCCGAGATCCAGGAGAACGTGTTCCAGCCCAGCTTCTCGACCAAAACCAGCGGCATGGGGCTGGGGCTGGCGATCTCCAAGCGCGCCGTCGAGGCCGCCCGGGGCACCATCACGTTTGAAACCGTCGAGGGCCAGGGGACGACGTTTACGGTCAGCCTGCCACCTGCCCCGCCCGCCTAGCGCCGCCCCGTCTGGGGGCCGCCGGTCAGTCGCGGAGCACGGCGGCCGAGCCTCCGGACGGCGCCGCGCGTCACGCCGCGCGTTTCGGCAGCGCCACTCCAGAGCCGCCAACCCGCCGGCCACGACCGCCTCGGCGAGCCGCCGGGCGGTGCCGAGCGCGGTGATGGTGACCTGGTAGGCGATCACCCAGCGGGACGATCACCCGGCGGAGGCATGGGCCGCCGCGCGCGCCAGGCCAGCGAACACGAGCGGCTCGCGCCGAGCAGGGTCGCCGCGCCCGTGATCCAGAGCAGCCCGGCCGGCAACCTCCCCGGCAGCCCCCCCCCGACAGCCTGCCCGAGGCGGACAGCACCGCTAGGCCGACGACGGCGTGCAGTCGGCCCAGAGCAGGCGCTGGCCCGAGGTCACGTCACCGCGCGATCTCGACCCGGGCGCGCTCGGCCAGCGACCGCCGCGCCGCGTCCAGGATGCGGACCACCTCCAGACCGTCCGCACCATCGGTCCGGGGCGCGCGGTGCTGGCGGATCGCGTCCACGAACTCCTCCATCTCCAGCCGCAGCGGCTCGTCGGGCGCGATGCGCGGCACGGCGATGTCGCCCGAGCGAACCGTCAGCGCGCCCACGACGTCGCCGACGGCCGGCCCGGCGTCGACGCCCTTGTCGTAGACGCGCACCTTTTCGGACGGCTCCATGTCGTCGATCACGGCCATCCGCTGGCTGCCCACGACCGTCGTCCGGCGCACCTTGTGCGGGTCGAGCCACGAGCAGTGCAGGTGGGCGAGCGCGCCCGTCTCGTACTCGACGGTCGCGAACACCACGTCGGGCACGCCGGCCTGCAGAAACGTGCCGCCCTGCGCCGTGACCGCGACGGCGCGGCCCAGCAGCGCCCGGGCGACCGCCAGGTCGTGGGGCGCGAGGCTGTCGAACGCGCTCTCCCGGGACCGCACCACGCCCAGGTTGACGCGCACGCTGTACAGGTAGCGGATCTCGCCCAACTCGCCCGCCTCGGCCAGGCGCTCGACGTGGCGGAACGCCGGGTGGTAGCGGAGCAGGTGGCCCACCATCAGGCGGCGGTCGCCCGCTTGGGCCAGCGCCACCAAGCGCTCGGCCTCGGGCGCGGTCGGGGCGAGCGGCTTCTCGACAAACACGTGCTTGCCGGCCTGCAACGCCGCCTGGGCGAGCGCGACGTGCGTCGGCGTCTCGGTCGCGATCACGACCGCCTCGATGGTGTCGTCGGCCAGGACGGCATCGACGTCGGGCGTGCGGCGCGCGTGCGGCGCCAGCGGCGCGGCCTGGGCGAGCGCGTCCTCCGACACGTCACACACCGCGACGACGTCGGCCGACGGCAGCGCCACCAGGTTGCGGAGCAGGTTGCGGCCCCAGCGCCCGACGCCGATCTGGGCGACCTGGAGGGAGTCCGTAAACGTGAACGAGGACACAGGTTAGAGGAGCGAGCGGAGGGCGTCGGCGACGAACGTGATCTGGTCGATGGTCAGGTGCGGATGCATGGGCAGCGACAGCACCTCGCGGCACGCCCGCACGGTCTCGGGCAGGTCGGCGCCCGTCGCGTAAGGCCCCATCTGGTGCAAAGGCTCGGGATAGTAGACCATCGTCGGGATGCCCCGCTCGCGGAGTCCGTCGCGCACGGCGTCGCGGCGGTCGGCCGGCACCCGGATCGTGTACTGGTGGAACACGTGGCGCGCCTGCGCCCGGCGGACGGGGAGCGCCACGTCGAGACCGGCCAGGACGGCGTCGTAGCACGCCGCGGCCGCGCGCCGCGCCTCGGTCCAGACCGGCAGGTGCCGCAGGTGGACCGACAGAATCGAGGCCTGGATCGCGTCGAGGCGGCTGTTGACGCCGACGGCGGTGTGGTGGTACTTGACCTCGGCGCCGTGGTTGGCGATGCCTCGGGCGCGCCGGGCCAGGTCGGGGTCGGTCGTGAGCACAGCGCCGCCGTCGCCGAACGCGCCCAGGTTTTTGGACGGGTAGAACGACAAGCACCCGAACGCGCCGACGGTCCCGGCAGCGCGCCCGTCCCAAGTCGCGCCGATCGCCTGGGCGGCGTCCTCCACGATGGGGATCGCGCCGGCCGCCTCCGCAATGGCACCGAGGTCGGCGCACTGGCCGTACAGGTGGACCGGGACGACGGCTCGGGTGCGCGGCGTGATCGCGTCCGCCAGCCGGGTCGGGTCCAGGTTGTAGGTCTCCGGGTCGATGTCCACAAACACCGCGCGCGCGCCCAAGAGCGCGGCGGCTTCGGCGGTCGCGACGAACGTGAAGGCGGGGCAGATGACCTCGTCGCCCGGCCCGACGCCGAGCGCCATCAGCGCGACCTGCAGCGCGTCGGTGCCGTTCCCCACGCCGAGCGCGTGCACCGGCGCGCCGCTGGCTGCGTCCTCGCCGTCCCCGAGGTGGGCGATGTAGCCCGCGAGCGCGGCCTCGAAATCGGCCACGAACGGGCCTCGCACGAACGCGCCCCGGTCCAGGACAGCCGCGA
Source organism: Rubricoccaceae bacterium (assembly GCA_963757585.1). Lineage (GTDB taxonomy): Bacteria > Bacteroidota > Rhodothermia > Rhodothermales > Rubricoccaceae > Rubrivirga. Next base: position 223,053 of record CAVWRT010000004.1, on the reverse strand, counting down.
TGGCGGCGTCGAGCTCGGGGCGGATGGCGTCGGTCTGCGCGTGCAGATCGACCATCTGGAGGGTCATGCGGTCGGGGCGTGGGCAGGGCAAGGTAGGCGGAGGCCGGCCGCGACCTCGGGCCTACCTTGCGGTCTCATCCGTTCTGCGTATGTCGGGTCGCGTGCTCCAGGTCAATGTCTCGCCCGGCGGCGTGCCCAAGACGCCGGTCGCGTCGGCCGAGGTGGGCCGCTTGGGGCTCGAGGGCGACGCGGTCAACCACCCCAAAATCCACGGAGGGCCCGAGCGGGCCGTCTGCCTGTTTTCCAACGAGTTGATCCGGTCCCTCCGCGCCGAGGGGCACCCGATCTCGCCCGGCGACGTGGGCGAGAACCTGACCGTCGAGGGCCTGGACTGGCCGAGCCTGGAGGTCGACGCCGTGCTGGCCGTGGGGGAGACGCTGCGGCTGCAACTCAGCCAGCGCGTCGAGCCCTGCCGCACCATCGCCGGCGCGTTCGACGGCGGCGACTTTAAGCGCATCAAGCCGTCGCGCGTGCCCGACCAGACGCGCTGGTACGCGCGCGTCCTGACGCCCGGCACGGTCCGCCCGGGCGACGCGATACGGGTCGAGTAGCGGCGCGAGGTGGCCCTGGGCTCGCCTAGCCAGGCGTCCCGCGCTGCTGGCCGGTCGGGTCGAGCGCGATGCTGTCTCGGCCCGCCTCGGGCGTCGGGTCGAGGCGGGCGATGAGCCGCGTCTCGCGGACGGCCGAGACCAGGTAGAACAGCCCCAGCCCGACCACGCCCACGACGCCGAGCACGTCGAACAGCGCGCGCTCGCGCCCGGCGACCGTCACCGTGCCCGGCCCGGCCGCCCAGACGGCCGTGTTGAACGCGATCGCGATCAGCCTCAACTCGGTCGGCCCGATGCCCGAGAACGAGATCTTGAACACGCCGCGCGCGATCGTCACCATGTTGACGAGCAGCATCAGCATCAGCACGCCCACGCAGATCGCCAGCGCCACGTCCATCCGCATCAGCGACCCGGCGCCCATGCCGACGGCCAGCAGCACGGCCGAGACCGCGTCGCACTGGTGGTCCACGAAAAAGCCGTACCGCTCGCGCCGGATCTGGCGCACGCGCGCGACGGTGCCGTCCAGGCTGTCGCCCCACCAGTGGATCACCAACCCGAACGACGCGAGGTGAAGCCAGGCTAGGTTCTCGCCCGCCAGCGCGTACGCGACCGCCGCCACGAGCGCGCCGCCGAGCGCGAGGGCCGTCAGCCCGTCCGGCGTCACCCAGCCGGGCAGGCGCTCGGCCATCCAGGGCAGCGCCCAGCGCTCGAAGCGGCCCAGCACGATGTCGTTGATGCGGCGCGTGGCCTTTGGCGCGGGCTCAGGCACGAGGGAGTCGGGGAGGACGAGGGCCAAAACGTAACGTCGGCCTCCTGGAGCGACGTGGGCAGATCCGACTAGATCGCCGCCAGCGCCCGGTCGAGGTCCGCGATCAAGTCCGCCTCGTCCTCCACGCCGACGCTCAGGCGCACCAGGCTGTCGGGCAGCCCGGCTTGGCGCCGCACGTCGGCCGGGATGGAGCCGTGCGTCATCGAGGCGGGGTGAGAGACCAGGCTCTCGACGCCGCCCAGGCTTTCGGCCAGGGCGAACAGCCGCGTCGACTGCATCAGCCGGACGGCGGTGTCGACGGCGTCGTCCGCGAGCACGAGCGACACCATGCCGCCAAAGTCGCGCATCTGGCGCTGGGCCGTCTCGTGGCCAGGGTGGTCGGGGAAGCCAGGCCAGATCGCACGCCCCACCTTGGGGTGCTCGCGCAAAAAGTGGGCGACGGCGCGCGCGTTCGCGCAGTGGCGCTCCATCCTCAGGTGCAGCGTCTTGGTCGAGCGCAGCAGCAGAAAGCAGTCCATGGGGCCGGGCGCGGCGCCGATGGCCTTGATCTGAAACCGCAGGTGCTCCTCCCACTCGTCGTCCGAGGTCAGCACCGCGCCGCCGACGACGTCGGAGTGGCCACCGATGTACTTGGTCGTCGAGTGCAGCACTAGGTCGGCGCCGAGGGCGAGGGGCTGCTGGAGGTAGGGGCTGGCAAACGTGTTGTCGACGGCCACGCTGATGCCGCGCTCGTGCGCCGCCTCGGCCAGGGCCGCGATGTCGTAGATCTTGAGCAGGGGGTTGGTCGGCGTCTCGATCCAGACGAGCCGGGTCTCTGGGGTGAGCGCCTCGGCCAGGGCGTCGGCGTCGCCGAGGTCGGCGAAGGTGAACGTGACGCCCATCGGCTCGAACACCTGCCGCATCAGGCGGTAGGTGCCGCCGTACAGGTCGTTCGTGGCGACGACGTGGTCGCCAGGGCGCAGCCGGCGCAGGATCGCGTCGATGCCGGCCAGCCCAGACGCGAACGCGATGCCGTGCGCGGCGCCCTCGAGCGACGCCAGGTTCGCCTCCAGATCCGAGCGCGTCGGATTCGACACGCGCGCGTACTCGTGGCCCTGGTGCTCACCCGGCGCCGACTGGACGTAGGTGCTGGTAAAGTAGACCGGCGTCATGATGGCGCCGGTCGTGGGGTCCGGCGTCTGCCCGGCGTGGACGGCGCGCGTGGCGAACTGGTGGTCGGTCGTGGAATCAGTCACAGGGGGTCGGGTCAAAACGACGGCGGGGGCGCGAACGCATCGCGCCCCCGCCGGGGAAGGAGGAGCGGCGTGCGCTCTAGTTCATCGACATGCCCGCGCAGTCGGCGACGCTCTCGGCGTCGTCGATGCGGTTGAGCTGGGTGTAGACGCGGAACAGCGCCTCGCAGTAGGACCGCTCGTCGGCCTCGGGGTTGGCGGCGGCCAGCGTGCGCGCCTGCACGAGCGGCGCGACGGCCATCTCGAGGTTGGTGTCGCGCTCGTCGAAGAGCACGTCGGCCGCGGCCACGTCCTCGGTCTCGTTGCCGCGCGTGTTGATCAGGGCCGCCTTGTTCTGGTAGGCGGCGCCCAGGTTGTAGAACCCGTCCTCGTTCGTGGGGTCGAGCTCGGTCGCGGCCTTCAACTCGACGATGGCCTCGTCGTAGCGCTCGGCCTCCAGCAGAAGCGCGCCGTAGTTGTAGCGGATCACCGGGTTCGTGGACTGGGTGCGGGCCTCGGCGGCGTAGCGCTCGAGCGCCTGCTCGGTCTGGCCGGTCCGGGTGTACGCGTTGAGCAGCATCGTCCGGATGTCCTCGTCGTCGGGGAACGTCGCCTGGGCAGCTTCCAGCGCCGTGACGGCCTCGGAGCCGCGGTCGGCCAGCAGCAGAGCGCGTCCGTAGTAGTAGGCCAGCGTCGGGTCGTTGCTGTTGATCTGGGCCGCGCGCTCCAGCGGCGCCACCGCGCGCGCCATGTCGCCGGTCCGGAAGTAGGCCAGGCCCAGGCTGAGGTAGCCCTGGGTCGAGTCCGGCGACAGCTCGTTGGCCGCCTCCAGGTAGGGCACCGCCGTCGAGGCGTCGGCGTCGGTGTCGCGGACGATGGTGTTGCCCGCGTTGACGGCCAGCGCCCACAGGTTGAGGCGCGCGTCGCGGACGGCTCCGCTCTCCGGCGCCAGCGTCTCGGCCCGGCGGACGGTCGCGACCATGTCGCTAAACCTGTCGCTCAAGAACGCGCGCTTGGCGGTTTCGCCGGCGGTGGCCTCGTACTGGCGGCGGTAGATCTCGTTCTTCAGAAGCAGCGCATCGACGTTGTCGGGGTTGGTCGCGAGCGCCGCGTCGATGTTGACGATGGCGCGGTCGTACTCGCCGTTGTTCAGGTCCAGCTTGGCGCCCTCGACGTTGGGGTCGCTGGAGCAGCCGTCAGCGCCGCCGACCAGGACGGCGAGCAGGAGCGAGACGGACAGGGTTAGGAATCGGGATCGCATGACAGTCGTGGGTGGGACGGAGGAGGCGTCGTCGCCCCGGATCATGGGGCAGGCGTGGGGGGTCTGAACCCTTCCACGCCGAAACTACCCCTTGGGGTCCGCCCCGGCTCGCGCCGCCGGGCTGCGAGGGCCCGCCACGCACATGACACCCGCCTTGCACGCCCTCCTCGACGGGCTCTTCGACTACGCCGGTCTGTTTCCGCCCGCCGCGCTCGACCTCGACGCCTCCACGGACCTCTACCGCGACTACCGCGCGAGCGACGACGCCTGGATGCTGGGGCGGTTTATCGTGCCTGCGGCTCGGCTGCCCGAGGCGCGCGGCGCCGTCTCCGCCCACCTCGGCCACGAGGCGGGCGGGGCCAGTTGGCGGTTCTCCGTCCTCGGCATCGCCAGCGACGCCAGCGAGTCCTGGCTGGACGCGGCCCAGCGGACGCTGAGCCAGGCCCGCGCCTTCGACGCCGGGCACGACGGCCAGACCGCGTGCGACCGCTTCGAGCTGCGCCTCCCCGCCGACCTCGCGGCCGACCCCGACCGGCTCGTCGGCGAGCTGATGGCGCTGGACGAGGCCTACCGCAGCGGGGCCGGCACCGGGCCTCGGGCCGCGCTCGAGGTCCCGTTTCTGACCGCGCCCGAGACGACGGCGCCCGCCGCCCAAGCCGTGGCCGAGGCCAACGCGCGCATCGGCCGCCCGGCCTTTGCCCTCAAGCTGCGGTGCGGAGGCGTCACGCCCGACCTGGTGCCCAGCGTGGAGCGTCTGGCGGCCGCGCTGCACACCGTGGTCCAGTCGGGCGCGCCGTTCAAGGCGACCGCCGGCTTGCACCACCCGCTGCCCAACCTGGACGAGGCCGTCGGCGCCCGGATGCACGGCTTTCTGGGCGTGTTCGGCGGCAGCATTCTGGCTCGCCTCCACGGCCTGGACGCCGACGCACTGGCGGAGATTCTGGACAGCGACGACGCATCGGCGTGGTCGGCCGGCGACGGCCTCCGCTGGACGTCGCTCGCGGCCAGCGCCGCCGAGGTGGCCGACGGCCGCGCCCAGCTCGCGCTGAGTTTCGGCACGTGCTCCTTCGACGAGCCCCGCGACGACCTTCAGGCGCTGGGCTGGCTCTAGCTCCAGCGCTCAGCAGCCGCGCTGTAACCTGTACGACACCGACGCACTGCCATGACCTCGTTTCTCACCTTTCCCGACGACACCGGTTTCGGCCTCCACAACCTGCCCTACGGCGTGTTCTCGACCGACGGCGAGCCGGCGCGCGTGGGCGTCCGCCTGGGAGACGTCGTCGTGGACCTCGGGTTGCTGGAGAGCCACGGCGTGATCGCGGCTCCGGCGGCGGGCCGGGCGCCCGTCTTCGGCCACGACTCGCTCAAGCCCTTTATGGCTCTGGGCGCCGACGCCTGGGACGCCGTTCGCGGGCGGCTCCAGGACGTGCTGAGCGACGACGGCGACCCCGTCCTGCGCGACGACTCGACGCTGCGAGACCGCGCGCTCATCCCCCTGGCCGATGTCACGATGCACCTGCCTGCCAAGATCGGCGACTACACCGACTTTTACTCGTCGCGCCAGCACGCCTCGAACGTGGGCGCCATGTTCCGCGACCCCGAGAACGCGCTGCTGCCCAACTGGCTGCACCTGCCGGTCGGCTACCATGGGCGCGCGTCGTCGGTCGTGGTGAGCGGCACCGACGTCGTGCGCCCCAGCGGCCAGCAAAAGCCCGACGACGCGCCGCCGACGTTCGGGCCAAGCCGGCTGCTCGACATCGAGCTGGAACTGGGCTTTTTCGTCGGGCCGGGCAACGACCTCGGCACTCCCATCCCCATCGCCGAGGCGGGCCGGCACATCTTCGGGTTCGTGCTGGTCAACGACTGGAGCGCGCGCGACATCCAGAAGTGGGAGTACGTGCCGCTGGGCCCGTTCCTGGGCAAGAGCTTCGCCACCTCGGTGTCGCCCTGGGTGGTGCCGTACGCTGCCCTGGCCCCGTTCCGGATCGCGGGCGAGGCGCAGGACGAGACCGCCGGCAACCCCCAACCGCTGCCCTACCTCCGCCAGCCCGAGCCGCGCTCGCTCGACGTGAACCTGTCGGTGGCGCTGCAAACCGAGGCCATGCGCGACGGCGGCGCCGAGCCCGAGGTGGTGTCGCGCACGAATGCCAAGTACCTCTACTGGAGCCCCGAGCAGCAGCTCACGCACCACACCGTCAACGGCTGCAACGCGCGCCCGGGCGACTTGATGGCGTCGGGCACCATCAGCGGCGAGACGCCGGACAGCTACGGCTCGCTGCTGGAGATCACGTGGCGCGGGACCAAGCCGCTCTCGATCCAGGGCGAGGAGCGCCGGTTTCTGCACGACGGCGACCGCGTCGTGCTGTCTGGCCAGGCCGAGGCGGGCGGGGTCCGCGTCGGCTTCGGGGAGGTCTCGGGTACCGTTCGTGCATCGAGGCCGAGCCGCTGAACCTGTGTAACGTTTAGAAGGCGTTATACTTGAGCCGCTTCGGGCGGTCCCCACCGCCGTCCCGTGACGTTTCGGCCCGCTCGCGCGGCCGTCCCTTCCGAGACCAGGCCTTCGCCCCGTATGTCCGTTGCCCACCCGTCGTTTCTGCAGCACTCCCTGAGGCTGACGGACTTTGCCTACAAAGTCCCCAAGGCGCAGGTCGCCGCCTACCCCGCAGAGCCCCGCGAAAGTGCCCGCCTGATGGTGGTGGACCGCCAGACGGGTCACATCGAGCACCGCACGGTCGGCGACCTGCCGGAATACTTCAACGACGGAGACGTGCTGGTGGCCAACGACACCCAGGTGTTTCCGGCTCGCTTGCGGGGCATCAAGGAAAACACGGGTGCCAAGGTCGAGGTGTTCTTGCTGCGCGAGCTGAACCCTCAGAACCGGCTGTGGGACGCGATCGTGGACCCCGCGCGCAAGGTGCGCGTGGGCAACAAGCTGGTGTTCGGCGACCGCCTGGCCGCCGAGGTGATCGACAACACGACCAGCCGAGGCCGGACGCTCCGGTTCATGTTCGACGGCACGCCCGACAAGCTGTACGCCGTCATCGACGAGATCGGCGAGACGCCTATCCCGCCTTACCTCCGGCGGCCGGCCGAACCCGAGGACCGCGAGCGCTACCAGACCCTGTTCGCCTCGCGCCGAGGCGCCGTCGCGGCGCCCGCAGCAGGCCTGCACTTTACGCCCGCGCTGGTCGACGGCTTGGTCCAGCGCGGCGCCGAGGTGGCGACGGTCACGTTGCACACCGGTCTGGGCTCGTTCCAAAACGTCGAGGTCGAGGACCTGTCCAAGCACCGCATGGACTCCGAGTATTTCGAGGTTAGGCCGGACGTCGCTGAGACGGTCAACCGCGCGCTGACGCACCCGGAGCGCACGGTGACGGCATGTGGCACGACGGTCGTCCGCGCCGTCGAGTCGTCGCTCTCGGCCAGCCAGACGCTGAGGCATGGCCAGGGATGGACCGACAAGTTTATCTACCCGGTCCACGACTTCCACGTGACCGAGCGGCTGCTGACCAACTTCCACCGCCCCAAGTCGCCGCTGATGATGCTGGTGGCCGCGTTCGCCGGCTACCCGCTGCTGATGGAAGCTTATCACGAGGCGATCCGGGAGAAGTACCGGTTGTTCTCGTTCGGCGACGCCATGCTGGTCCTCTAGCGCAATGAGCGTCGAGGCGAGCCGGGTCGGGGTCGTGCTTCCAGCCGGAGGCTCAGGGCAGCGAATGGCCGCGCCGGGCGAGCCCGCCAAGCAGTTCCGCCTGCTGGGCGACGCCCCCCTCGTGGTGCAGACCGCGCGGGCCTTCCAGCGGCATCCCGAAGTGGGGCCGATCGTCGTGGTGGTGCCAACCGGGCAGGAGGCGCCAACCCTGGACGCCCTCGCCCGGCACGGCGTCGAGGCGAGCGTGGTGGCCGGCGGCGCCAGCCGGCAGGCGTCCGTGGCGCGTGGCGTGGCGGCCCTGCCCGCCTCGGTGAGCGTGGTGCTGGTGCACGACGCGGTGCGCCCGTTCGTCGCGAAGTCTGTTATTGCATCATTGGTACACACCACCGCCGAGCACGGCGCGGCCGCGGCCGCACTCCCCGTCGCCGACACGCTGCGGCAGGGCGGCGCGGGCCCGTTCTTCGGCGACACCGTCGCGCGTGACGGGCTGTGGGCGATGCAGACGCCCCAGGCCGCGCGGCGCGACTGGTTGGTGCGGGCGGCAGCGAACGCGGCAGGCTTTGTCGCCACCGACGAAGCGGGCTTGCTCCAGCGCGCTGGCTACCCGGTCCGCATCGTTGAGGGCGACCCGCGCACGTTCAAGGTCACGCGCCCGGCCGACTGGCGGCTCGCTCAGGCGCTGTGGCCGTCGTGGAGCGCCGACGAGACGTAGCGACCGTGCCCACCTCGGTGTGGGGATACTGGGCGCCGCCACCCCGTCCGCTTGAAACCGCTGTCGCGGCGCCGCCTGCGGTGGCATCTTGCGTCTCCCAGCACCGACCCCATGCGCATCGGCCACGGCTACGACATCCACCGACTGACCGCGGGCCGCCCCCTGATCCTGGGCGGCGTGGCGGTCCCGTCCGAGGTGGGTCTGGACGGCCACTCGGACGCCGACGTGCTCACGCACGCCATCATCGACGCCTTGCTGGGCGCCGCCGCCCTGGGTGACATCGGCGCCCTGTTCCCCGACACCGACGCGGAGTGGAAGGGCGCCGACAGCATCGAGCTGCTGGCCGCGGTCATGCAACGCGTCACCGAGGCGGGCTGGGCCGTGGGGAACGTGGACGCGACGGTCGTGCTCCAGCGGCCACGCCTGCGCCCCCACATCGACGCGATGCGCCAGCGGCTGGCTGGCGCGCTGGGCCTCGGCCTCGGTGACGTCTCGGTCAAGGCCACCACGGGCGAGGGCATGGGCTTCGTCGGGACCAGCGAGGGCGCCGAGGCGCACGCGGTCTGCCTGCTGGTGGCCCGCTAGTGGACGCCGCGGCCGACTTTGTGGCCTGGCTGGAGGCCCTCCCGCCGGTCGGCATCTACGCCGTGCTGCTGGCGGTCTCGTACGGCGAGAACCTGGTGCCTCCCATCTGGGGCGACACCATGATCGTGCTGTGCGGCTCGCTGGTCGGGCTGGGCGTGCTCTCGTTCTGGCCGACCGTCCTCCTGTCGGCGCTGGGCGGGGCCGTCGGGTTTATGACGGTGTTCTGGGCCGGCCGGCGGCTGGGCGCGGCCATCCACGACCCGGCTCGGATGCGCTGGATCCCGCGCGCGCCGCTGGCACGCGCCGAGGCGTGGCTGTCGCGGTGGGGCCAGGGCGTCGTAGCGGCCAACCGGTTTCTGGCCGGCGGGCGAGCCGTGATCGGCCTTCTGGCGGGCGCCTCCGACCTCCGGCTGGCTCCGACCGCGGTGTGGGCCAGCTTCAGCGCCCTCGCTTGGAGCTTGATGCTGGTGTGGGGCGGCGCGACGCTGGCCGGCGAGTGGGAACGCATGCTCGGCTGGCTGGCGGCCTACGGGCGCATCGTCACCATCGCGCTGGCCGGAGCCCTCGCCGCGCTCTGGATCCGCCGCCGCCGTGCGAAAGGGGGGAGAAGAGACGTCCCGGAGAGGCACTAGCGGGTCGCGGCAGTTGCCCTGGTGCCCGACCGCGGGCTAGCTTCGCACTTCGCGATGCACGGCTGGCGTAGCTCAGTTGGTAGAGCAGCTGATTTGTAATCAGCAGGTCGGGGGTTCGAGTCCCTTCGCCAGCTCAGACCGCCCGCCGGCGGGTCGCACGTTCTTTCTTCGGGCAGGTGGCCGAGTGGTTAAAGGCGACAGACTGTAAATCTGTTCTCATACGAGTACGGAGGTTCGAATCCTTCCCTGCCCACTGACGACGCGCATGCCACGGCGCCGTCGCGGGAGTAGCTCAGTTGGTAGAGCGTCACCCTTCCAAGGTGAATGTCGCCGGTTCGAGCCCGGTCTCCCGCTCTGGAGCCATCCGCTCCGCGCAGTACTTGACGATCGTGGCACATGCCTCCTTAGCTCAGCGGTAGAGCACTTCCATGGTAAGGAAGGGGTCCCGGGTTCAATTCCCGGAGGAGGCTCCGGCGACTCGGTCGCGGGCTCCGCGCCCGCGTCTCGGCGTCTCACACAGTCCCTCCACCCATCGCGCGCCTGCGCGGAACCCAACAGCACCATGGCAAAGGAGCAATTCGAGCGCAGCAAGCCCCACGTCAACGTGGGCACGATCGGGCACGTCGACCACGGCAAGACGACGCTGACCGCGGCCATCACCAAGGTGCTCGCCGAGGCCTCCGGCGGCGTGGCCAAGAACTTCGAGGACATCGACAACGCGCCCGAGGAGCGCGAGCGCGGCATCACCATCGCGACCGCCCACGTGGAGTACGAGACCGAGGCGCGCCACTACGCCCACGTCGACTGCCCCGGCCACGCCGACTACGTCAAGAACATGGTCACGGGCGCCGCCCAGATGGACGGCGCGATCCTGGTGGTGGCTGCCACCGACGGGCCGATGCCCCAGACGCGCGAGCACATCCTGCTCGCGCGCCAGGTGGGCGTGCCGCACCTGGTGGTGTTCATGAACAAGGTCGACCTGGTCGACGACGAGGAGCTCTTGGAGCTGGTCGAGATGGAGGTGCGCGAGCTGATGAGCTCGTACGACTTCCCCGGCGACGACCTGCCGGTGATCCAGGGCTCGGCACTCGGCGGGCTGAACGGCGACGCGGCCGGCGTGGCATCGATCAAGGCGCTCATGGAGGCCGTCGACAGCTACATCCCGACGCCGGCGCGCGAGATCGACAAGCCGTTCCTGATGCCGGTCGAGGACGTGTTCTCGATCACCGGCCGCGGCACGGTCGTGACGGGCCGGGTGGAGCGCGGCTCGATCAAGGTGGGCGACCCGGTCGAGATCGTGGGCATCTCGGAGACCAAGCAGACGAGCACCGTCACCGGCGTCGAGATGTTCAGGAAGCTCTTGGACTCGGCGCAGGCCGGCGACAACGCGGGCGTGCTGCTGCGCGGCATCGAGAAGGAGGCCGTCGAGCGGGGCATGGTGCTGACCAAGCCGGGCGCGGTGACGCCGCACAAGGCGTTCGAGTGCGAGGTGTACATCCTGAGCAAGGACGAGGGCGGTCGGCACACGCCGTTCTTCAAGGGCTACCGCCCGCAGTTCTACTTCCGCACGACGGACGTGACGGGGGACATCGAGCTGAACGAGGGGGTGGAGATGGTGATGCCGGGCGACAACACGCAGTTCAAGGTTCAGCTGATCCAGCCGGTGGCGATGGAGGAGGGTCTGCGGTTCGCCATCCGCGAGGGCGGTCGGACGGTGGGCGCCGGCGTCGTCTCCAAGATCCTCGACTAGAAACACACGGCTCTCCCGGGCCGCACGCCCCGCCTCGGTGACCGCGCCGAGGCGGAGGCCGCGGCGCCAGAGGGGGCCATCTCCACCGAGCGTTCCCAACGGCGCACGGTGCAGACCGTAGATTGTGGCACCGCCGACGCTCTCCCGGGGCGTCGGCGGTCCGCTTCACGGGCGTGGCGCAATTGGTAGCGCATCGGTCTCCAAAACCGACGGTTGTAGGTTCGAGTCCTACCGCCCGTGCTTTCTCGACCTTCCTTCAGCGACATGGCGACCCAGACCCAGAAAGCCCCCGGCGGTGCCGCAGGCAACTACATCGTGGAGGTCCGCAAGGAGATGCGCAAGGTCAACTGGCCCAAGCGCAAGGAACTGCTCGACAACACCGTGCTGACGTTGGTGTCGGCGCTCCTGGTGTCGCTGTTCATCTTTGGCGCCGACCAGGTGATCAGCACCGCGCTCCGCTTTATCTACGGCAGCTAAGGCTCACCGTCTCTGTCTCTACCCGCCGCCTCCGCGCGACCTATGGCTCTCCGCAAACCGATTCGCAAGTGGTTCGTCCTCCGGACGTTCTCCGGCCACGAGAAGAAGGTCAAGGAGTACCTCGAAGGCGAGGTCGAGCGGCTGGGCTACGAGGACAAGCTGACCCAGGTCGTGATCCCGACCGAGACGGTCTTCGAGATGCGCGCGGGCAAGAAGAAGACGCGCGAGAAGACGTCGTTTCCCGGATACATCCTGCTCGAAGCCATCGTCGACCCGTACCTGCAAGAGGTGATCGGCGGCGCGCCCTCGACCATCGGCTTCTTGGGCGCCAATGGCGAGCCCGTCCCGCTCCGCCCGGACGAGGTGAACCGCATCCTCGGCATGATGGACGAGGACAAGCCCGAGACCATGGAGATCCCCTTCAAGACCGGCGACGCGGTCAAGGTGGTCGACGGCCCGTTCAACACGTTTACGGGCTTCGTCGAGGAGGTGTACCCCGATAAGGCCAAGGTGCGCGTCATGGTGTCCATCTTCGGCCGCAAGACGCCGCTGGAGCTGGACTACCTCCAGGTCGAGCACGAGGGGTAGCCCGCTCGCGACAACGGCTCGCGACAACCGCTCGCGCGTTCCAGAGTCCGCCTCGGTGGGCGCTGGCCGGTAGCCAGCGCGGGCAGGCTCGCTTCAGAGCGAGGTGCGGGACTGCGCGGCCGGGCGGCGTCGCGCCCGAGGCGGGCAGGGTGGAGACCGGTCGGTGCAGTCAACCGGGTGCCGGCGGGGCTCGCCGGCGAGCAGGCGCGGAGGTGCGTGCGACGGACTGGAAGCGCTTGCGCCGGGGCCCGTCGCCGGTCTATCATGTGGCTCGCTGAAAGCCTTTTCAGGCCGGAGTGCCGCCGGGGGTTTTCGGGCCCCCAGTCTGGGCCGTAGCGTCAGTCGCTGTTCCACCCTCCCCCTCGCGGCCCATGCCGAATCGACTCTACGTAGTCCGCACGGCCCTGATCGTAGCCCTCGGCGGGTTCCTGATGGGCTTCGACGCCTCGGTCATCTCAGGCGTGGTCGGCTTTATCGAGACCGAGTTTGCGCTCACCAAGGCGCAGCTCGGCTTCTCGGTCGCCTCGCTTACGCTGACGGCGACGCTGGCGATGATGGTCTCGGGGCCGCTGAGCGACCGGTTCGGAAGGCGCAACATCCTGTTTGTGGCGGCGGTGCTGTACGCCATTTCGGCCATCGGGTCGGCTTTCGCGCCGTCGTTCACCGTCCTGGTGATCGCGCGCATGATCGGCGGGCTCGGCGTTGGCGCCTCGCTCATCATCGCGCCGCTCTACATCGCCGAGATCGCCCCGCCGGAGTCGCGCGGGCAGATGGTGTCGTTCAACCAGCTCAACATCGTGATCGGCATCACGGTGGCCTTTTTTACGAACTACCTGATCCTGCAGGCTGCCGACTCGCCCGCCGACTGGGCCCAGTCGCTCGGCTTTACCGACAGCCCCTGGCGCTGGATGCTGGGCCTGGAGACGCTGCCGGCCATCCTCTACTTTGTCGGCCTGTTCTTCGTGCCCCAGAGCCCGCGCTGGCTGCTGATGCAGGGCCGTGAAGAGGAGGCGCTCCCGATCATGCAGATGGCCGTCGGGAACGTGGCGGCGATGCAGGAGCTGACCGAGATTCAGAAGAGCATGGCCCAGGAGAAGGCCGAGCAGGCCGCCGAGGCCGCCGAGATTCAGCAGCGCCTGGCCGACGGCGCCTCGCCGGTCTGGATCCAGATCGAGCAGGTGTTCTCGAAACTCGGGACTCTGTTCTCGCGCCCGATGTGGTTGGTGCTCTCGATCGGCGTCGTGATCGGCGTCGTGCAGCAGGCGACGGGCATCAACGCGGTGTTCTTCTACGCGCCGACCATCTTCGAGCAGACCGGCATCGGCACCGACGCCTCGTTTGTGCAGGCCATCTTTGTGGGCGTGATCAACCTGGTCTTTACGCTCCTGGCCATCGCACTAATCGACCGGTTGGGCCGCAAGCCGCTGTTGATCGGCGGGCTGATTGGCATCGCGGTCGCGATGGGCCTGCTGGCGTACGGCTTCGGCCAGGCCACCTACACGCTGCCCGAGGACGCCGCCGCCATCGTCGCCGACGGCCAGGGCGCCGGCCTCGCGCCGCTCGTCGGGCAGACGTTCGACAACGACGTGGCCTTCAAGACGGCGCTCCAGGCCGCCATCGGCGCCCAGACGGCGACCGAGTTCGAGGCGCCGCTCATCACGTCGGCGATCACGATGAACCCGACGCTGATCTTGATCGGCATCCTGGGCTTTGTGGCGTCGTTCGCGATCTCGCTCGGGCCGGTGATGTGGGTGCTGTTCTCGGAGGTGTTCCCCAACCGAATCCGCGGCTTCGCGATCTCGTTCGTCGGGCTGATCAATTCGGCGGTGAGCTTTGCCGTCCAGCAGATCTTCCCCGTCGAGCTGGCCGCCCTCGGCGCGGCGACGACGTTCGCCATCTTCGGCGCCATCGCGGTCGTCGGGCTCGTCTTCGTTGTGCTGGTCGTGCCCGAGACCAAGGGCAAGTCGCTCGAAGAGCTGGAGGCCCAGCTCGTGCGCGCGCCGGAAGCGCCCCAGGTCTCGCCGATCATCTAGTCTCTGGCGCCCGGAGCCCTGCTTGGTCTCCGGCGCCGTCCACGTGCTCCACAGCTCGAATGACTGTCCTGTTCCGTCTCGCCCTCGTGGGGGCCGTCGCAATCGCTGGATGCAGCCCTCGTCTACAAGCTTCTCCGGAAGTCACAGGTGAAGCCATGCCAGAGGGACCCGCCCACGTCGAGGTCCGCCAAGACGACGGGCGCTACCAGCTCTACGTCGACGACGAGCCGTTCTACATCCGCGGCGCGGGCCTGGAGTTCGGCGACGTCGAGCAGCTGGCGGCGCGCGGGGGCAACTCGTTCCGCACCTGGCGCACCGACAACGGGGAGTCCACGGGCCTAGAGGTGTTGGACCGCGCGCACGCGAGTGGCCTGATGGTGACGATGGGCCTGGAGATCGCTCGCGAGCGCGACGGCGAGGGGAGGGGCTACTTCGGGTTCGACTACGACGACGAGGCGGCCGTGGCCGAGCAGCTGGAGCGCGTCCGCGCCGAGGTGATGCGCTACAAAGACCACCCCGCGCTTCTGATCTGGGGCATCGGGAACGAACTCAACCTGGGCGCGACCAACCCCGAGGTGTGGGACGCCGTCAACGAGATCTCGGAGATGATCCACGAGGTCGACCCTCACCACCCGACCACGACCATGCTGGCGGGCATCGGGCCCGAGCTGGTCCGCGAGATCGAGGCTCGGGCGCCCGACCTGGACCTGCTCAGCATCCAGATGTACGCCGACATCGAGAACCTGCCCCAGCGGGTCGAGGACGCGGGATGGGACGGCCCGTTCATGATCACCGAGTGGGGCGCGACGGGGCACTGGGAGGTGCCGAAGACGCCCTGGGGCGCGCCCATCGAGAACACCAGTTCGGTCAAGGCCGACCTTTACCGGTCGCGCTACCTGAGCGCCATCGCCTCGGACTCGACCCAGATCCTCGGCTCGTACGTGTTTCTGTGGGGCCAGAAGCAGGAGCGCACCCCGACGTGGTACGGCTTGTTCACGGATACGGGCGAGCAGACCGAATCGGTGGACGTGATGGAGTCGGTGTGGACGGGCGCTCAGCCCGGCAACCGGACGCCGCGCCTGGAGTCCATCACGCTCGACGGGCGCACCGCGACCGACGCGGTCCAACTTGAGCCGGGCCAGACCGTCTCGGCCCGCGTCGCCGCGACCGATCCCGACGGCGACGCCCTGCGCTACCTCTGGGAGATCCGAGAGGAGCAGACCGACCTCAGCGAGGGCGGCGACGACGAATCCATCCCGTCGCTGATCTCGGATGCACTCGGCACACCGGGCGCGCCCCAGACCTCGGTCGTCGCGCCCCAAGCCGAGGGCGCCTACCGCCTGTTCGTGTACGCCTACGACGGACGCGGCCACGCCGCTCATGCCAACATCCCCTTCTATGTCGGCGACTACTAGCCAGACGACTCGCGCCTCCCACCCCGCCACAGCCCCCGAGGTGGGCGGGCAGGCGCTGCACCAGAACATCCGGGAGGCGCGGGGCGCCTTCGTGACCGTCGACGGCGTCGAAAGCTTCCGGATCGAGAACGTCGACCGGATGCCGGCCTTTTTCGTCAGCGTCGTCAGCGACGCCAACCACTGGCTGTTCGCCTCCAGCACCGGCGCGCTCAGCGCCGGCCGCCAGTCGCCGGACCACGCGCTGTTTCCCTACGAGACCGTCGACCGGATCCACGACGCGCAGGACCAGACCGGGAGCAAGACGCTGCTCCTGGTCGCGACCGACCCCGCCTCGGGAGACGGCTCGGACGGGCCCGCCCGGCACCGTCTGTGGGAGCCCTTCTCGGAGCGCTACGCCGGGCTCTACGCCATCCGCCGGAGCCTGACCAAAAGCCTGCAGGGCGACCGCCTGCGCTTCGAGGAGATCAACGAGGACCTGGGGCTCACCTTCGCCGTCACGTGGTGTACGAGCGAGCGGTTCGGGTTTGTCAAGCGCTCTGAGCTCACCTGCCACGGAGAGGCCGGCGCGAGCGTCCGGATCTTGGACGGCGTGCAGAACCTGATGCCGTACGGGATCAGCCGCGACCTCCAGCAGACGCGGAGCGTGCTCACGGACGCCTACAAAAAGAGCGAGCGCGTGGGCGGCACCCCGCTCGGCCTGTTCATGCTGAGCGCGATCCCGGTCGACAAGGCCGAGCCCAGCGAAGCGCTCAAAACCACGACGGTGTGGTCGGTCGGGCTCGAACCGGACGCGCTGCTGCTGTCGTCTCGCCAGCTGGACCGCTTCCGCGCGGGCCAGCCGGTCGAGACCGAGGACGCGGTCCGCGCCGAGCCCGGGGCCTACTTCGTCGAGGCCAGCCTGAGCCTGGGCGCGGGCGAGACGCGCGCGTGGGACACCGTCGCCGACATCGAGCAGGACGTCGCCGACGTGATCGCACTGGCGGAGCAGCTGGAGGCGCCCCACGCGCTCCGCGACACGCTCCACGCCGACGTCGAGGCGGGGACCGAGCGGCTGCGCCACTTTGTCGCCGGCGCGGACGGGGAGCAGCAGACCGCCGAGCCGATGACGACGGCACGCCACCGCATGAACGTGCTGTTCAACATCATGCGCGGCGGCGTCTTCGACGAAGGCTACAGCCTCGTCCGGGACGACGTCCGGGCCTACGTGGCGCACCACAACGCGGCGCTGGCAGACGAGAACGCGGCCTTCTTCGACCAACTCCCCGAGCGCGTCACGGTCCAGGCGCTGCGCGACGCCGCCCGAGCCCGCGGCGCCCAGCTGGAGCGGCTGGTCACGACCTACCTCCCGCTCAGCTTCAGCCGCCGCCACGGCGACCCGAGCCGGCCGTGGAACCACTTCTCGATCGACGTGAGGCGCGACGACGGGAGCATCGCGCGCGGGTACGAAGGCAACTGGCGCGACATCTTCCAAAACTGGGAAGCGCTCAGCCGCTCGTACCCGGGCTATCTGGAAGCCATCGTGGCCACGTTCGTCAACGCCTCGACGGCCGACGGCTACAACCCGTACCGCATCACCGACGACGGCATCGACTGGGAAACCATCGAGCCCGACGACCCGTGGTCATACATCGGCTACTGGGGCGACCACCAGCTGATCTACCTGCTGCGGCTGCTCGTGATGTCGAGGGCGCACCACCCGGGCCGCCTCGCGGACCTGCTCTCGCGGCGCGTGTTCAGCTACGCCAACGTCCCGTATCGCATCAAGGGCTACGCCGACTTGCTGCGCGACCCGCACGACACCGTCGAGTTCGACGCCGACCTGGAGCACGCCATCGAGCGGCGCGTCGAGGCGGTGGGCGCCGACGGCAAGATGCTGGCCGACGCCGACGGTGACGTGCTGCTGGTGACGCTGGGCGAAAAGCTGCTCGTGCCGCTGCTGGCCAAGCTGACCAACTTTATCCCCGAAGGCGGTGTCTGGATGAACACCCAGCGGCCCGAGTGGAACGACGCCAACAACGCTCTCGTGGGCTACGGCGTCTCGATGGTGACGCTGTTCGCGCTCCGCCGCTACCTCGACGTGCTGCGAGAGATTCTCGGCGCCGCCCCGGACGACTCGCTGGCGCTCTCCACCGAGGTGGCCGGCCTCCTCGGCGACGTCTCGGACGCCTTTGGCGCGTTCGAGTCGATGGCGGACCGCGAGCTAAGCGACGCGGAGCGGAAGCAGGTCGTGGACGCGCTCGGCGAGGCCGGCTCGGACTACCGCCGCACCCTCTACGAGGCCGGCTTGTCGGGCGACACGCGCCAGGTCCCCGTCGCCGACGTTCACACGCTCCTCGACCGCGCCCAGACCTTCGCCGACCACACCATCGCGGCCAACCGGCGCGACGACGGCCTCTACCACGCCTACAACCTGATGGCGGCGTCGGGCGACGAGGTCTCGATCCGTCACCTGTACGGGATGCTCGAAGGTCAGGTCGCCGCGCTCGACGCCGGCGTGCTCTCGGCCCGAGAGTCGCTGAACGTGCTCCAGGCACTCCGCGCCAGCGACATCTACCGCCCCGACCAGCACAGCTACCGCCTCTACCCGGACCGCGAGCTTCCCACCTTCCTGGAGAAGAACAACGTCCCGCCGTCAGCCGTCGCCGCCTCGGCGCTGCTCCAGGCCCTGCTGGAGGCGGGGGACGAGTCGGTCGTGGTTCGAGACGTGCGCGGAGGCGTCCACTTTAACGGCGCCTTCCGCAACAAGACCGATCTGCGCGAGGCGCTCGACGCGCTCCGCGACGGTCCGCACGCCGAGGCCGTGGCGCGCGAGGCCGACCAGCTCGTCGAGGTGTTTGTCGAGGTGTTCGACCACCGCGCGTACACCGGCCGCTCGGGCACGTTCTTCGGGTACGAAGGGCTGGGCAGCATCTACTGGCACATGGTCTCCAAGCTGGCGCTCGCCGCCCAGGAGACGTTTCTGCGCGCCGACCGAGCCGGGGCCGACGCGTCCGTACTCGCAAGCTTGGCCGAGGCGTACTACGACATTCGCGCGGGTTTGGGCGTCAACAAGACGCCCGCCGAGTTCGGCGCATTCCCGACCGACGCGTACTCGCACACGCCCGGCGGCGCCGGCGCCAAGCAGCCCGGCATGACGGGCCAGGTCAAGGAGGACATTCTGTGCCGGTGGGGCGAGCTGGGGGTTGGGGTCCACGACGGCCGGATCGCCTTCCGGCCCAGCCTGCTGCGCGCGGCGGAGTTTGTCTCCGCGCCGTCCTCGTTCGAGGTCGTGGACGTGGCGGGCCAGACCCAGACGCTGCCGCTCGACGCCGGCATGCTCGCGTTCACGTACTGCCAGGTCCCCGTCCTCTACCGCCGCTCAGACACGCCCGCGCTGCGCCTCGTCGGCGCCGACGGCCAGACCACCGAGGTGGACGGAGCCGAGCTCTCGGCGGCGGACAGCAGCGAGGTGTTCCGGCGCACCGGCGCCATCGCCCGGATCGAGGTGGACCTTGAGCCCGCGCTGTAGCGCGCGCTACGGCGTCCGCTGGTAGACCCGGACGTAGTCGACCTGCATGGTCTGGGGGAAGACCGTCGTCTCGTCCGGCGGGCCGGGCAGGTTGCCGCCGACGGCCACGTTGAGCAGCAGGAAAAAGTCATGGTCGAAGGGCGCGGCCGTGTTGCCAGCCGGGGCGCCCGTCGAGAACCAGTCGGCCTCGGTCTTGGTCTGGTACAACACGTTGTTGACGTACCAGCGGATGGTGGTCGGCACGAACTCGTCGACCTCGGCGGTGTCCGGGTTGTCCGGGACCGCCGGGTCCCACTCGACGGTGAACACGTAGAAGTCGTCGGCATAGGAGCCGGAAAACAGCTTGAGCGGCTCGCGTACGCGGGGGGTGTACTCGTTCCTCGGCGCAGGCCCTCCGTAGTGGATGGTGCCGAATACCTCGTCCGGGCGGTCGCCGGTGTACTCCATGATGTCGATCTCGCCCGAGGCGGCCCAGCCGCCGTAGGTGTCGTCGGTGAACAGCATCCAGATGGCCGGCCACAGGCCCTGCGTCTCGGGCAGCTTGGCGCGGATCTCGAAGCGGCCGTAGGTCCAGTCACCCTTGTTGCGGGAGTCCATCTTGGTCGACGTGTAGCCGCCGTCGGCCTCCTGGCGCGCCGTGATCGTGAGCAGCCCGTCGGCGACCGTGTGGTTGGTGCGGGTGTACACCTGGAGCTCGTTGTTGCCGAAGCCGCACAGCTCGGGGCAGCCGTCGCCGGAAGTGATGGTCCACTTGGACTCGTCCACCTCGGCGCCGTCGAACTCGTCGGACCAGACGAGCGCCCACCCGTCCGGCGTCGCGAGCGGGTCAGGGACGGACTGATCGACCGAGTTGTCGCAGCCGGCCGCGCCGGTGGCGAGCAGGGCGAGGACGAGAAACAGGCGGGAGCGAACGGACATCACGGTGAGCATCGGAGAACAAAGGCTGGCGGCAACGCCGAGGAGGCTAGAGCGTGGGGCGGCCGACGTAAAAGGGGAAGTTGGCCGTCGCCACGTTTCCGGCATCGTCGTAGGCGTAGACGAACATCCGGTACGGGCCCTCGGCGCTGGGCGCGCGCATCACGAGCGTCCCGCCGTCGCGGCGCACCACGTCGATGGCGACAGCGTCGGGGCGCTCCTCGGCATCGCCGCCGGCGCGGATGTCGGTGCTCTCGGGCAGCAACTCCCACTCGTAGCGGAGGGCGTCGCCGTCCGGGTCGGCCACGGTCGCCTCGAACGTCAGGCGGTCCCGGGCGTCGGCGGCGACGCTGGCGTAGCGGTCCTGGCCGTTGGCGGTGTAGGCCGTCAGCGCCGGCGCCCGGTTGTCGGGGTAGGCACCGGTCCACAGGTACTGCAACTCGTCCAAGACCTCGGTCTCGAAGCCGCCAGGCGTAAAGATGCCGTACCAGGTGGGTGTGGTCTCCTGCTTGTCGCCCCACAGAAAGGCGTACGAGCCGATGCTGTGCGTGGTGTCGGCCGCGATGCCGCGCTCGTAGCGGATGCGGTACATCTGGGCCTTCTCGTGGCTGGTCTGTTCGATGGGCGTGCCCCACGACGTCTTGGGCACCTCCCAGTGGCCGTCGGGCCCCCACTCGGCGATCACGTACGGCCCGTCCCAGCCCGCGCGCCGCAGCGACGTGCCGACGCTCGGGCCCTCGTAGCCGTACGACCGAAGCTCGCTCGTGCCGCCGACCAACTCGCCGTAGGTGTTGATGCCGTAGACGTCGATGGCCGGCGCCCGGTCCATGATGAGTTGGACCTCGGCCACGTCGAGGCCGGCGGTGACGTGCATCACGGGGTGGTTCGGGTCCTCCTCGTGGATCATCTCGGCGATGTCGTTGAGCGCGTCCCAGACCTTGAAGTCGGTGTAGAACAGGTCGTTCTCATTGCCCAGACCCCACATCAGAATCGCCGGGTGGTCCTTGTACGTGCGGACGACCTCGCGGAACTGCGCCAGCTGCGCCAGCACGGCCTTGGAATCATTGTAGTCGAAGCCCTGGCGCTCCTGCCCCGTCCACAGGCCGAAGACGACCGAGAGCCCCTTGTCGTGCGCCTCGTCGAGCACGCCGATGGCCTCGCCGGCGCCCCAGGTCCGGATCGAGTTGGCGCCGGCCGCCACCGCCCGGTCGAGGTACGACAGCCCGCCGACGCCGCGGATGTAGTACGGCTCGCCGCCCCGCATCATCGTCCACGAGCCGTCGGCGGCCTGGCGAAGCTCGACGGGGATCGCTCCCGAGTAGGCCGGGCCCTCCGAGATGACGCCCGAGGCGGCCGGGCGCTCGGTCGTGGAGCGGTCTTGCTGGGCGTGTGCGGGGGCCGTGGCGACGCACAGCGCGGCCAGGCCCAAAAGGGTCGAGAGTCTCATGGCAGGTCGGGGAGGAGAGCCGCGGGCTTAGTCGAGCGTGACGAGCCGGATGTCGTCGATCTGGACGGCACCGGCGTCGTCCAGCAGGAACAGCAACTGCTTGACGTTGCTCAGGTCGGCGCCGTCCTTAAACTCGGGCAGGTTGCCGACCGTCGCTGGCGCGGCGGCTAGCTCGCGGCCTCCGCCGCGGAGCTCTGAGAACGGGATCGTGACGGTCTGCCACGTCTGGGAAAACTGGCCCGCGGTCGCGTAGCGGGCGTCCAGGATGATCTGCGACAGCTGGCGGTTGTAGTCCTCCAGCCCGACGCGGACCGGGACGCGCGTGGCCGTGCCCTCCGGCAGCCGGACGTCGAACCGGATGGCGGCGCGCTCGGCGACCGGCGTCACGTCCACCGGGTACCACTGGTCCCAGCTGACGCCCATCACGCCTTCGTAGCAGCCATTCTCCCGGACGTCCCACGTCAGCGACAGGACCGAGCCCCGGCCCGCCTCGGGCGTCGTCTGGACCGACTGGCACGCGTCGGTGACGAGACCCCAGCCGTCGTCGTTGATGAACGCGTCGTCGAAGAGCGTGATGGGAAACGCCGTGGCGTCCGGCCGCTCGGCGAGCACGATCCAGGGCTCCTGCTCGGGCTCTTGGTAGTAGATCAGCTTGACGTCGTCGATGTAGAGGCTGCCCGACTGCTGCAACTCGAACATGATCTGCTTGACGTTGGTCGGGTCGAGAGCGGCCGCGCCCGCTGCCGCCAGGTCAAACGCCGACAGCGGCACGGTCACCGTCTGCCACTCCTCGTCGATAAACGGGCGCTCGAAGTAGCGGTTGCCGGTGTAGGCGAAGCCCATGCCGCCGGAGTAGTCCTCCAGCGTGAGCACGATCGGCAAGCCGTACATCTTGCCCGTCTTGCTCCGCACCTGCATCTGGACCGCGGCGTAGGGCAGGACCTCGGACAGGTCCTTGCCGGCCCAGCCGTCCCATCCAAAGCCGAGGCCGGCCCACTCGCAGCCTTCGGCCGCGCGGTCCCAGCTCACCTCGACGGCGCGACGGCCCTCGAAAACCACGTCCTCGGTCAGCTGTCCCTGGGTGCAGTTGGTGTCCTCCTGGAACCAGATCGTGTCGTCGGTCTGGTCGCCGTAGATCATCGGCTCGACGGCGAGCGACAGCGAGCGGGGCCGCTCGGGCACGGGCGCCGCCTCGACGGCGTCGTACAAGGCCACGGGCTGGAACTGGACGCAGCCGGCGCCGACCGTCGCCAGCCCGACGAGGGCCGCGGCGAGTGAGATGCGAAAGGAGAGACGGTCGGCCATAGCTCGGACGGGTCGGTTAGGGACGCAACGGGCCGCCCGCGGTAAACGTGAAGTAGTCGACGCCAAAGTCCACAGGCAGCGGAACGGCCGGCTGGGCGTTGTTATTGGAGATCACCACCACCCGGATGGCCACGATCTGGCCGGCCTGCTGCTGCGTCATTCCCATCTCGCCGACGGTCTTGGAGAACCCCCGCCAGCCGGTAAAGCTGGCGTCGATGTCGCCGAAGGCAAAGACCGCGTCCTGGTCGGCTTCGTAGTTGCCCGTGCCGTTCGCGTCGGCGATGAGCTGGATCACGGCGATGCCGTTGGGCGTGCCGAAGCCGCGGACGAAAAAGTTGAAGTACAGGTCCTCCGGGACGGTCGTCGGCACCTGGAAGATGGGCTCGCCCAGGTCCGGGGTGATGTCGATCAAGCCGATGAAAAACGCGTCGGCGACGGTCGGGCCGCCGGTGCTGCGGAGCAGGTAGAACTGCTCGCCCTCGGCGGCGGGCACCTCGCTGCTGCGGCCAGTCGCCGACAGGTCCAGCTCAAACTCGAAGTTGCCCAGGAAGATGTCCTCGTTGCCCTGGAAGTCGGCGGCCACGATGCCGGGGTAGACGCGCGCCGAGAGCACCTCCACAGTCGTCGTGGTCTCCTCGGGCACCTGGCCCTCCTCGGACGGAATCGTCAGAACGGCGACGACGGCCTCCTGGCGGAAGAACGGAAGCTCGGTCGTGGTCCCGCGCCAGCGCGCGTTGTCGGCCGTCAGCGAGCGCGAGAAGCCCTCCAGGATCTTGACGGCGCCGCTCTCCTGGCCGGTGATGGTGACGGTCCACTCGACCTGCTTGTTGAACTCGGCGGTGAACACCACGCTTTCGTCAGCCGCGAAGTCGACCTGGTCGACGGTCGCGTCGAAGGGGGTTACCAGCTGGAACGGGCCGAAGCGGTCGATCAGGTTGGGGCCTTCGGGCTCGACGGTGTGGTCACAGCCGCCAGCGACGGCGACCAGCAGAACGCTAGCGACGAGGCGGCGGACGAGGGGGGAGAGGCTCGGCATCGGGTTAAAAGGTCATGCTGTAGAGGGCGAACACTTGTCCGATCCGGTAGTCGTCGTCGGGCGCGTCGTCGCGGCCGTAGCTGAAGCGCTGCACCTGGAGCGTCAGGTACACGTCGTCGCGGAACCGGTAGCGCAGCCCGCCGGCCAGCAGCGCTTCCTGGTCGTTGGTGACGAACGGGCCGGGAAAGTCGCGGATGTCGTTGAAGTTCTCGATCAGCGCGACGTAGTCGCGGCCGCTGGAGCTGCGCAGCTTGGTGCCCACGAGCACGTCGAGGCGGTCGTAGACCTCGGCCGACAGGCCGGCCTCGACGAGCGTCGACGTCAGGTCCACCTGCTCGATCTCCTCGCCGCCGCGGCTGGTGTCCTCGAACTGAATGCCCAGCGTCAGCTTGACGTCGCGGCCCAGCCCGGCGAGCGCGCCGATGGGCACGTCGGTGCCGGCGCGCAGGCGCACGAAGTCCTTGAGCTCGGTCGTGCCCTGGCCGCGGATCTCGCGCAGCAGCGCCAGGTCGAGGGTCGCCGCGACTGGGCCCGCCTCGGGCGCGTAGGTCGCCGCAAACCGGACGCCGCGGCGGTTCGGGGTCGCCTTGCCGTAGGGCAGCACGTTGCTGTAGCGCGGGTCGTAGGCCATCAGCGCGTTCGCCACCTGGAACGTGTAGATGCCCGTGTCGCGCGTCAGGTCGAACAGCGACACGTCGCGCTCGCGCCGGTCGTTGCCGATGCGGTTGTACGACGCGAGCCGCCGCGTGTAGTCGATGCGCTTGCTCTGAGCCGCGGCGCTGTAGAACTCGGGGCCGACGTCCATGAACATCGCCGACACGTCCAGGCCCGAGACGGGCAGATCGGCCGCCAGGCCGATCTCGACAAACGTGTCGGACTCGTTGATGAGCGTCCGCGTCGAGTCCATGCCGGCCTCCTCGGCCTCGAAGAACGTCCGGCGGTCGACCGACGACCGCCCGGCCTCGCCGACCAGGCTGAGGGCGTAGCCGGAGCGCTGGAGCAACTGGACGTCGGCGTCGAACGAATACACGCTGTTTCGGATGCCTGTGTTGGCGTCGCCGGACTGCAGATCGTCCCAGACGTAGGACAGGTTGCCTCCCACGGTCGCGCGCGAGTCGAACGGGCCAACGGCCGCCGAGGTCGCGCTCAGGCGCCCGCCGCTGATCAGCCGCGTCGGCGTCGTCAGAAAGTCGGTCGCGCGCAAGCGGGCGATAAAGACGCGGGTGTCGAGCGCCTCGATGGCCTGGTCGAAGGCCAGGCCAAAGTCGACCGTCCCGCCCTGGAGGCGGCGCTCGTTGAGGCCGGTGTAGAACTCCTCGTAGTCGATGACCTCGCGCTGAGGCAGGAACACCTCGGGCTCATTGACCACGCCGTCCTCCTCGGGCAGGTACAGCGTGTACGGCGTCAGGGCCAGGTTCATGTCGCCCAGCCGGTAGCGGACCCGGTTGGCGATCACGCCCCGCGCCCACAACTCGCGGATCTCGACCGTCGCGCCGGCGCCAAAAAAGCCGCCGAACTCGTTGCGGAGCCGGATCGTGCCCTGCACCTCGACCGCCCGCGTCGGCTGGGCGTTGACCGCCAGGTCGAGCACAAAGTTGCCGTCGGCCAGGTCCTCGGCCGTCGACGTGTCGGCCGCAGCAAGGTCGCCGCCGAACTCCGACTGCTGGATGTAGCTGCGGCCGAGCCCGTTGAACCGGATGCCAGGGCCATCGGCCGTTTCCGGTGCGCCGCCTTGCGCGCTCGTGCTCGGGACGAGCACGAGCACAAGGGCCAGCGGCGAGAGCAGAAAACCGAGACGGGGGAAACGTCGCATGGACCGGGGCGGCTAGAAGAAGGTCTTGAGCTCGAAGGTCGTCTCCTGGCCCGAGTAGGTGTCGAGAGCAAAGTTGCGGTCCTCGAAGTCCATCCACCGGTGGCGGATGTAGAGGCCGGTGCTGCGCGAGATGGTCCAGTCAAAGCCGACGCC
The DNA here is from genome assembly GCA_963757585.1 of Rubricoccaceae bacterium. Lineage (GTDB taxonomy): Bacteria > Bacteroidota > Rhodothermia > Rhodothermales > Rubricoccaceae > Rubrivirga. The sequence goes on along the minus strand of CAVWRT010000004.1, from coordinate 197,183 downwards.
GACGCCGATGCCGCGCTGGTCGCGGGGCAGGCCTGTCGTGGCGTCGAGCTCGGTGAACTCCCCGCCGCGGATGTTCTCGAGGCCGAAGTAGCCGGCCAGCAGGAAGCGCGGAGTCAGGGCGTAGTACAGGTCGAACTCGTGGTACTGCGCGAACACGTAGGTGTCGTCGTCGGTGGGCACGACGCGGGCCGAGCGGTTGGCCGAGCCAAAGCTGCCCAGGTAGAACAGGTAGGCCGAGCGGTCCAAAACGCGCGCCCGCGCCTTGGCCTGGACGTCGACGGCGTGGTAGTACTTGCGGTTGAGCACCTGCCCGGTCACCGACTCCACGTCGGTCGTCTGGGCGCGCTCAATGGCGCCGCGGAAAACCGAGTACTTGCGGGCGAGGGGCCCGAACTGAGTCGCGCAGACGGCGTCGGCCGGGAACGGGTTGTAGATGCGCGAGACCGCCAGCCCATTGATGCGGTGCACATAGGTGATGGTGCTCGTCGTCGGCGCCAACTCCTGCGCAAGCCCCCAGCCGGCTTTGAACCGCACCGGCCCGGCATTCCACGCCGTGTTGACGTTGATGCCGCGCCGGTTGTGCTCCAGCTGGTTGACCTGGGTGATGCCGCCGCCCGCCGCGCCCGAGCCGGCCACGACCTCGCACCGCGGGTCGGTGCGCAGTTGGGGGTTGTTGGTGGTCGAGATCTCGCTGTTCTCGTTAAAGAAGTTGCGGCCGACCTGGTAGAGCTGGATGTCGAGCGGGAAAAGCGTCAGCGCCTGGGGCGTCCGGGCGCGCACCATCAGCGCCTCGCCCCACTTCGAGGTGTAGGTCGGGCTCTCGAACAGGCTCGCGCCCAGCTCGCCGCTAACGTTGACCGGGCCCACGTTGGAGTCGAACGACCCGGTGTGAACTTGGTACTGCCGGCGCTCGGTCGTGAGGCTGTCGAGCGTTCGGTAGCTGTAGATCGAGTTGAGTGCGACCAGGTTGTCGCCCAGGGTTTTCTGCAAGCGGCCGCCCGTAATAAAGCTGGGGAGCGCCCGAGCGTCGCCCGAGAAGCCCTCGTACGTCGGGACGTCGCCCTCGCCGGGGACCGTGCCGAAGGGGTCGGTGCGGGCGTTCGGCAGGCCACCGTTGGGCTGCGTCTTGCCCCAGAAGGCGTCGAAGCCGAAGCCGCCGGGCAGCTGGGCGCCGTTCAGGATCAGGCCCTGAAATGCCTGGAAGTCGAAGCGCTCGTCGCCGGGGCTGGCCTCGCCAGTCTGGAAGTAGTTGTCGTACTTGGCCGTGCCGGTCACGCCCTCCCAGGGCGTCCGGTCGAAGATGGAATACCGATCCAGCGTCTGGTTGACGCCGATGGTAAAGGGGCTCAGGTTGTACCAGTGGATGCCACCGGCCCGGACGCCGAAGTTGCCCACCTCGGTCCGGAAGTTGCCGTAGAAGTTGACCCCGAGGTTGAGCGAGATCGTGTTGTTGTCGATCTCCTCGGTCCCCTCGTACGGGTTGAACACGAACAGTTCGGTCCCGAACGCCGAGCGCCCGTTCGGGCGTCCCGCGATCGTGACCGACAGCATCGGCTCGCGGTAGCCGTCGCCCACGCCGTAGGTGCGCTCGAACGGCGCCAGGTTGGGGTACGGCTCAGTGATGTTGCGTCCGTAGCCGAAAAAGCGGTAGTAGCCGAACACCGACAGGTTGACCGAGCGGCGGCGCACGTTTTCGGTCGTGTCGGGGTCTGCCGCTGGAGGCGCGACCGCGGCCAACGCCAGGTCCGAGGCGCGCTCGACTGGCATGCTCGCGACTGGCACGCCCGCGACTGGCACGCTCGCGACCGGGACCGAGGCGGACGGTATGGCCGCTTCGGCCGTCGTGTCGCTCGCTGCGGCCGCCCACAGCACGCCGTCCACCGCCGACTGCGCGGATACCGGGGTGGCGGCGAGCCCTAGCCCGAGAACACCAACGAGAACGGCGCGGGATGCCCAAGCACCCTGCGCCGCAATTCGTCCTCGAACACGTCCGCCGATCAGAGAAAGAGACATCATCGAGGGGTGAGGAGCGGTCAGCGAAAGGCCACCGCCGGCCGGGGTCTGAGCCCTGGCCGGCGGTGACGCTCCATTACCGAGTCAGAACGAGTCGGGTCGAGGCCATGCCCTCCGACGTCCGCACGCGGACGACGTAGAGGCCCGGCGCCAAGCCGTCGGTCGGAAGTGCGAGGCGGACCTCGCCGGCCGAGCGCGGCGCCTCGGCAATCTGAGCCACGCGGCGGCCCAGCATGTCGACCACATCGACCGATACGTCAGACGGCGCGGCCAGGTCGAAGGCGACCGTGGCTCGGCCGACGGTCGGGTTCGGGAAGACCGACGGCGCGGTGGAGAACACGTCAGGAATCTCCGAAATGGCCGTCGCAGCGTCTCCAGTGCCGAAGGTGATGTTGTCGAGGTCGAAAACGAACTCGGTGGTGGCTGGGTCCATGTCAGCCGTTTGCAACTCGACGAACGTAAACGCGAGGTTGAAGACACCCGTCAAATCAGCGGGCTGAGCAGTGGTCTGGATAAAGGCCTCGAGCGGGATGGAGACCGCGATGTACTCGCCGTCCGTGTCAGCAACGGCAATGGTCTCTCGGCTCTGAGACTGAACGCCTTGGCTAGCATCCGCTACACCGCTCTGGATGTTGATCTCGAGCTTGCCGGCGCCGTTCGTGCGGAGCAGGAAGTTGAGCGTCTCAGCAGCTGAGACGTCGACCGGGGCGGAGTCGAATGTTTTGCCGAAGCCAGCAAAGTTGCCGTACTCGTCGGCGTCGATCCTGCCGCGTAGGGCATTCGCTGAGCCATCGGAGGTTTCAGTGGTTGGCGAGAGTTCAGGGAACTCGCCACCCGAATAAGAGAAGTACTCGCTGTAGTCGCCATCGTCCAGGTTGTCGAAGACCACAACGTCCGTAAGCGTGGCGCCCGTCCCGAGCCTGAGGTTGTCGAGCCGGAGAACGGTCTCCGTGGTGGCAGAGTCGCCGTCGCCGGTCGCATTGATGACGGTGAACACGATGTTTCTCACGTCGGAGAGGTCGATCGCGGTCGCCGTGCGAGTGTTGAAGAAGGAGAACAGCGGGAGCGCGTAGCTCTGGTATCCGCCGTTCGCAGCGCCGAACACCAAAGCGTTTCTGATCTCGCCTCCCGTCTGCCCGTCGCCGTCCTGGAAGTTGATCTCGAGCGTGAGCGGGGCCGTCACCTCCAGGTCGAACACGAGGTAGGCGTTGTCGAGAGCGCCTAGATCGTACGGGGCGCCGGGGAGGGCACGGAAGAAGCCGGCGCTGCCACCGTAGTCATCCGCGTCAGTTGCGAACTGAAGGGCGAAGGCGCCATCGGCCATGTCGGTGGTCGTGAGCACCGACCCTTCTTCACCAGCAAACTGGCCGTATTCACTCAGGTCACCGTCCTCGAAGTCGTCAATGACGAGCGACGTGTTCTGAGCCTGCGGGGCTGCGGCAACTGCGAAAAGCGCGGACGCCGCCAGGAGCGGCCGGACGCGAGGGATGGAGATCAAACGGAGTAGCGACTGATTCATGAGAGCTGGGGAGAGTGGCAGGAGCGGGCTCGCACCGCCGATGACGTAGGGGACCAGTGTGCAAAGGTAACCACTCCGAAAACCTTTTCAAAGGGTTTTGCGAAGCGCTTCCAGGAGCCCTTATGCGATACGGCGCTCGGTGGGGTTCCGCAGGGGTTGCGTAAACGCCCTACCCTGGCGGCCAGGTCAAGACGCGGCGGCCAGCGGCGCGGTCGATTCCCGCACGAGCAGTTCGACAGCGACGTGGTGCCGCTGGTGCGGCTCGCCACGGTGGTCACCGCGCAGACGAGCAGCGAGTCGGCCAACCGCCCGGTACCCGATCTCCTCAATCGGGACGCGGACGGTGGTGAGCGGAGGCACCGCGTACGCCCCGCTCGTCAGGCCGTCGAATCCGCCGACGGCGATCTCGTCCGGGATCGAGAGGCCCAGGTCGCGAAGCCCACTCATGGCGCCCATCGCGCAGTAGTCGTTGGCCGCTACCAGCGCGGTCGGGCGCGGCCTGGCACGGGCCACCTCGCCGGCAACCGCGTAGCCGGCCTCTCGCGTGTACCCACCCTGGAACTCCAGCCGTCCGTCCGCCTCGATGCCCGCCTCGTCCATCGCGGCGCGGTAGCCGCGCGCGCGCTCCTGGGCGTCCCGAGACCGAGGCGGGCCCTGCAGGAGCGCGATGCGGCGGTGCCCCGCGTCGAGCAAGTGCCGCGTCAAGTCGCGGGACCCCGCGAAGTTGTCGAAGTTGAACACGTCGGCCGACAGTCCCTCGGCATAGGTGTTGACGAAGACGACCGGCGTAGCGGTGCCCAGGATCGACGCGGTGCCGCGGGCGTCGAGCTCAGGCGCCATCACCACCAAGCCATCGACGCGCTTGCTGAGGAACTGGATTGCGTTGCGAAACTCGTCCGGGCGCCGGTGCGACGTCGAGACCACGAGAAAGAGCCCGTGGTCCTGGGCCCCCTGGTCAAGGCCGTTCAGCAACTCGGAGAAAAACTCGCCGCTCAGGAACGGGAGCAGCACGCCGATTCCTCCGGTGCGCTTGCTCAGCAAGCTCAGGGCCGCCGGGTTGGGCGTGTACCCGAGCGCTTCGGCGGCTTCCGTCACCATGCGCCGCTTGTCCTCGCGAACGGGGCACGTGTTGTTGAGGACGCGCGAGACCGTAGAGATGGACACGCCTGCCCGGCGTGCGACGTCGTGGATGGTTACGCTCACATGTCTGGGGTCCTAAGTCGAGTCCCTAATCTACCAGGAGTCTCTGGGTCGAGGGCCGGACGGACTGTTGCCTTGTCGTCACGGCTGGCGCATCAGGCCACGGCGGGTGTCACGTGCGGGTTGGACTGCCACACGCGGTACATTGCCGAGGCCGGCGCAGGGGCCGCTGTGGAGGCGGAGCGATCCAGGGGTGAAAGGCAGGCGAAGCTCGCCGGTGCGCTCAGTTTGGGCCGGAGGGCTCCGTACTTTCGTGATCCGCCGCCCGAGAGCCCTCGGCTGCGGCCCCACCTGCGCGGGAGCCGATTGCCTCGGCGTTTGCACCGCACCTCAGCACATGGCGAAGAAAATCGACGGCTACATCAAGCTGCAGATCAAGGCAGGACAGGCGAGCCCGGCGCCGCCGATTGGCCCAGCGCTCGGCCAGAAGGGCGTCAACATCATGGAGTTCTGCAAGGCGTTCAACGCCCAGACCCAGGACAAGATGGGCTTGGTGATCCCGGTCGTGATCACGGTCTTTGGTGACAAGAGCTTCACGTTCATCACCAAGAGCCCGCCGGCCGCGATCCTGCTCAAGAATGCCGCCAAGATTCAGAAGGGCGCCGGCGACCCGTTGCGGGAGAAGGTCGGCAAGGTGACGTGGGACCAGTGCCGCGACATCGCCGAGCAGAAGCTCGAAGACCTCAACGCGACCGACCTCGACAACGCCGCCCGCATGATCGCAGGCACGGCGCGCTCGATGGGGCTCACGGTCACCGGCGCTCCGATCGCCTAAAGTCGCTGGGCTGGCGACCTCCGCCAGCTCGACGCTCACTCGCGGGAGCCAGCCCCCTGGCGTCTGCACCGCACCACACCAACACCATGGCAAAGAAAGGCAAGCGTTACCGCCAAGCCGCCGAGCTCGTCGCTGCGGCGGTCGAGCAGGCCGACGGCGCGCTCGACCTCGACCAGGCCGCCAAGCTGGTCAAGGAGACCGGCCGCGCCAAGTTCGAGGAGTCCGTCGACATCGACATCCGCCTGGGCGTCGACCCCAAGCACGCCGACCAGATGGTCCGCGGCTCGGTCGCCCTCCCGCACGGCACCGGCAAAACCGTCCGCGTGCTCGTCCTGACGAACGAAGGCAAGCAGGCCGAGGCCACCGCTGCCGGCGCCGACATGGTCGGCTTGGACGACTACGCCGACAAGATCCAGAACGAGGGCTTTACCGACTTCGACGTGCTGATCGCGTCGCCCGACGTGATGCCCGTCGTCGGCCGCTTGGGTCGCGTGCTCGGGCCCCGCGGCCTGATGCCGAACCCCAAGTCGGGCACGGTCACGAACGACCTGGCCGAGGCCGTCGAGGCCGTCAAGGCCGGCCGGATCGACTTCCGCGTCGACAAGACGGGCATCATCCACACGGCGATTGGCAAGTCGACGTTCACCCAGGAGCAGATCCGCGACAACGCGGACGCCTTCCTCAAGGAGATCGTCCGCCTGCGCCCGGCCGCGGCCAAGGGCGTCTACGTCAAGAGCGTCACGATGTCCACGACGATGGGCCCGCCGGTGCCGGTGGACCGCTCGGCGATCGTCAGCGCTGCCCGATAACCCCAGACCTCTAGAGACATGCCGCTTACCAAAGCACAGAAGACCGAGGCGCTGGGTGCCATCGCCGACCAGCTCGGCGACGCCAACACCGTCTACCTGACCGACTACCAGGGCCTGACCGTCGAGCAGGCGACGGGCCTGCGCCGCGCCTTCCGCGAGGCCGACGTGCAGTACAAGGTGCTCAAGAACACGCTCCTCCGCCGCGCGATGGAGGACAAGGGCGGGTTCGGCGAGTTGATGGACCAGCTGCACGGCCCCACGGCCGTCGCGTTCACGAACGACCCGGCCGGCCCGGCCAAGGTGCTCAAGAAGTTTCTCAAGGACAACGACCTGGAGATCCCGCGCTTCAAGGGCGCCTTTATCGACGGCTCGGTCTACGGCGACGACCAGCTCGACGTGCTGGCCGCACTCAAGAGCAAGGACGAGCTCCTCGCCGACATCTTGGGGCTGCTCATGGCGCCCATCACCAACGTGGCGTCGGCCCTCGGCGCCCAGGGCGCCGGCCTGGCCAGCGTCATCCAGCAGATCTCCGAAAAGGAGGAGGCCTAGCTGACCCCGGCCGCCTCGGCACTCTGCCGAGGCGGACACCCTCTCCATAATCAGCGGCGCAGCAACACGCACAGACCGCCGCAGGAACACCCCACCATCATGGCAGACATCAACACCATCGCTGAGAGCCTCGTCAACCTGACCATCAAGGAGGCCAACGAGCTTCTGACGGTGCTCAAGGACGAGTACGGCATCGAGCCCGCCGCCGCCGCCGCCGTCATGGCCGGCCCGGCCGGAGGCGACGGCGCCGCCGCCGTCGAGGAGCAGTCCGAGTTCGACGTCATGCTCACGGGCATCGGCGGCAACAAGATCGCCGTCATCAAGGAGGTGCGCGGCATCACCGGTCTGGGCCTCAAGGAGGCCAAGGAGCTGGTCGACAACGCGCCGTCGGCGATCAAGGAAGGCGCCACCAAGGAGGAGGCCGACGAGATCAAGGGCAAGCTGGAAGGCGCCGGCGCCACCGTCGAGCTCAAGTAAGCCCGCCGCTGGCGGCGCCGTCCCTCCGGGGGGGCGGCCGGCCAGCGCGCTGCGTCCGCCCGCTCCCTCCGGCTTCGGCTTGGCAGGGGGCGGGCGTTCGCGGCATCCGGCTCCACCGTCCTCGGGCGGCTGTGGCCGGCCGTGCGAAGAGCGTGCCTAGCTCGCCCTTGCACACCCGAACCGTCCGGGACCCTGCGTTCCGGCCCCAGTTCGGCTCGCTGGCAGCCGCCAGCACCCCGCGTAGGCGCGTTCATTCGCCTGCGCCGCCCGCCTCGGCGGGCACACGAGTAGCACCAGGTCACCAAACAAGGGTACGCCTTGAGCAACAGCAAGCGCGCGTCGAAGCCGGCGCCCAGCGGCGAGTCCACCCGGCAGTCCTTCGCGGACATCGCCAAGGTCCTCGACTTTCCGGACTTCCTCGAGATTCAGCTCCGTTCCTACCACGACTTTCTCCAGGCCGAGCTGGTCCCCGAAGAGCGGGACCCGGCGCGAGGTTTGGAGGCCGTGTTCAACGAGCACTTTCCGATCACCGACACGCGCGAGCGCTACACGCTCGAGTACCTCCACTTTACGCTCGAGGCGCCCAAGCACTCCATCGAGGAGTGCCTGGCCCAGGGCCTGACCTACGCGCTGCCGCTCAAGGCCAAGCTGCGGCTGTCGGCCAAGGAGGACGAGGACGAGGACGAGCCCGAGGAGGCGATCCAGCAGGACGTCTACCTGGGCAACCTGCCGGTCATGACCGACAAGGGCACGTTCGTGGTCAACGGCGCCGAGCGCGTGATCGTGAGCCAGCTGCACCGCAGCCCCGGCGTGTTCTTCAGCCAGTCGGTGCACCCCAACGGCACCGACCTGTACTCGGCGCGCGTGATCCCGTTTCGGGGCTCGTGGATCGAGTTCTCGACCGACGTCGCCAACGTGATGTGGGCCTACATCGACCGCAAGAAGAAGATGCCCGTCACGGGACTTCTCCGCGCGCTGGGCTACTCGTCGGACGCCGAGATCGTCAACCTGTTCGACCTGGCCGACGAGGTCAAGATCTCGAACAAGACCAACTTCAAGAAGATGCTGGCCGGCCGCACGCTGGCCGCCTCGGTCACGGTCGAGATCAAGCACGAGACGATTGACGAGGACACCGGCGAGGTGCTCTCCGAGTCGACCGAGCGCGAGGTGATCCTGCCGGCCGAGCACGAGCTGAGCGACGACGACTACGGCCTGCTCAAGGACGCCAAGGTCCCGACCGTGATCGTCCGCCGCGAGGTGAGCGAGGACGACGACGACAGCCTGGACATGTCGACGCTGCTCAACACCTTGAAGAAGGACCCGACGCACTCGAGCGACGAGGCGCTGCGCTACCTCTACGAGCAGCTCCGCGGCGCCGAGCCGCCGGACGTCTCCGCGGCGCAGGCGCTGCTGGACCGCCTGTTCTTCAGCGACAAGCGCTACGACCTGGGCAACGTGGGCCGCTACCGGATGAACAAGCGCCTGAACCTGTCGGGCGACAACACCTCGGTGACGCTGTCCAAGGAGGACATCGTGGCCATCATCACCGAGCTGGTCAAGCTCCAGAACGGCAAGAGCACCGTCGACGACATCGACCACCTCGGCAACCGCCGCGTCCGCACGGTCGGCGAGCAGCTCCAGCAGCAGTTCTCGCTCGGGCTGGCGCGCATGGCGCGGACGATCAAGGAGCGGATGAATCTCCGCGACGCCGACAAGTTCACGCCCCAGGACCTGGTCAACGCCCGGACCGTCTCGTCGGTGATCAACACCTTCTTCGGGACCAACCAGCTGAGCCAGTTCATGGACCAGACCAACCCCCTGGCCGAGCTGACGCACAAGCGTCGGATGTCGGCGCTGGGACCGGGGGGTCTGACGCGCGAGCGCGCCGGCTTCGAGGTGCGCGACGTGCACTACACGCACTACGGCCGGTTGTGCCCGATCGAGACGCCCGAGGGCCCGAACATCGGCCTGATCTCGTCGCTCTGCACGCACGGCGTCGTCAACCAGTTCGGCTTTATCGAGACGCCGTACCGCAAGGTGACGAACGGCAAGGTGAGCAAGAAGATCGAGTACCTGTCCGCCGAGGACGAGGACCGCTACACGATCGCCCAGGCAAACGCCCCGCTCAACGACGACGGGACCTACGCCAACGACCTGGTGCGCGCCCGCATCGGCGGCGACGTGCCACTCGTGTCGCCCGACCAGATCGACTACATGGACGTGGCGCCCAACCAGATCATCTCGCCGGCCGCCTCGCTCATCCCGTTCCTGGAGCACGACGACGCCAACCGCGCGCTGATGGGCTCGAACATGCAGCGCCAGGCGGTGCCGCTCCTGCAGCCGTCGGCGCCCTACGTCGGCACGGGTCTGGAGGGCCGGATCGCGCGCGACAGCCGCGCCATCTTGGTGGCCGAGGGCGACGGCGTGATCGAGTACGTCGACGCCAACAAGATCACCGTCCGCTACGACGAGACGCCCGAAGACGCCGACGCGGCGTTCGAGGAGCCCGTCCGGACGTACCCGCTCGTCAAGTTCCGCCGGACCAACCAGGACACCAACGTCACCCAGAAGCCGCGCGTCGAGGCGGGCATGAATGTGAAGAAGGGCGACCTGCTGGCCGACGGCGCCTCGACCGAGAACGGCGAGCTGGCGCTGGGCAAGAACGTGCTCGTCGCGTTCATGCCCTGGAAGGGCTACAACTTCGAGGACGCCATCGTGATCTCGGAGAAGGTGGTCAAGCAGGACATCTTCACCTCGGTCCACATCGAGGAGTTCGAGCACCAGGTGCGCGACACCAAGCGCGGCGAGGAGGAACTCACCCGTGAGATTCCCAACGTCTCCGAGGAGGCGACCAAGGACCTCGACGAGCGCGGCATCGTCCGCATCGGCGCCGAGGTGGGCCCGGGCGACATCATCGTCGGCAAGATCACGCCCAAGGGCGAGACCGACCCGACGCCGGAGGAGAAGCTGCTGCGCGCCATCTTCGGCGACAAGGCGGGCGACGTCAAGGACGCCTCGCTCAAGGCCAAGCCGGGCATGAACGGCGTCGTGATCGACACGATGTTGTTTAGCCGCCGCAAGACCGACGCCATCACCAAGAAGGCGGAGGAGAAGCGCTTGGAGGAGATCAACCGCCAGCTCGGCCGCGAGGTCGACGCGCTGCAGAGCTCGTTCTACGAGCGCTTTTTTCAGCTGATCGGCGCCAAGAAGGCGGGCTCGGCGATCGAGCTGCGCGACGGCACCGTCGTGGTGTCGGAGGGCGGCAAGCTCAACAAGACCGCTTTCAAGGAGATTGAGCCGGCCGACCTCAAGATCCGCCAGCCGTACACCAACGACGACGACACCAACCGTCAGGCGTGGAAGCTGCTGGCCAACTACCAGCGCCGCCACCAGGAGGTGACGGGCTCGGCGGAGCAGGAGGAGTACCGGATCCAGATGGGCGACGAGCTGCCCCCGGGCATCGTCCAGCTGGCCAAGGTCTACATCGCCAAAAAGCGCAAGCTGCAGGTCGGTGACAAGATGGCCGGCCGCCACGGCAACAAGGGCGTGGTGGCGAAGATCGTGCCCGAGGAGGACATGCCGTTCCTGGAGGACGGCACGCCGGTCGACATCTGCCTCAACCCGCTGGGCGTGCCGTCGCGCATGAACCTGGGCCAGATCTTCGAGACCCTGCTCGGCTGGGCCGGCGACAAGCTGGGCGAGACCTATGCCACGCCGGCCTTCGACGGCGCGTCCATGGACGACATCGCCGCCAAGCTGCGCGAGGCGGGCCTGCCGGAGGACGGCCGCGTCCAACTCTTCGACGGCAACACCGGTGAGGCGTTCGACCAGAAGACGACCGTCGGGCAGATCTACATGCTCAAGCTGTCGCACCTGGTCGACGACAAGTTGCACGCGCGCTCGATTGGCCCGTACAGCCTGATCACCCAGCAGCCGCTCGGCGGCAAGGCCCAGTTCGGCGGCCAGCGCTTTGGCGAGATGGAGGTGTGGGCGCTCTACGCGTACGGCGCCTCCAGCGTGCTGAGAGAGATCCTGACCGTCAAGTCCGACGACGTGCAGGGCCGCTCGAAGGCGTACGAGGCCATCGTCAAGGGCGACAACATCCCGGAGCCCAACGTGCCGGAGTCGTTCAACGTCCTGCTCCGCGAGATGCAGGGCCTCGGGCTCGAAGTCAAGATCGATTAGCGATGGGCGCCCCCCGCTGGCGGACGACCTCCGCCAGCGGGCCGGCCTCTCGCCCCGTCTCTAGTCCAACACCTTACAGATCTAAAAACACATGGCGTTCGGAATCCAGCAGTCCCAGCCGGCTCCCACCCAGTACAACTCGATCACCGTCAGCCTGTCGTCGCCCGAGAACATTCTCGAGCGCTCGTTCGGCGAGGTGCTCAAGCCCGAGACGATCAACTACCGCTCGTTCAAGCCCGAGAAGGACGGGCTGTTCTGCGAGAAGATCTTCGGCCCGGTCAAGGACTGGGAGTGCCACTGCGGCAAGTACAAGCGCATCCGGTACAAGGGCATCATCTGCGACCGCTGCGGCGTCGAGGTGACCCAGAAGTCGGTCCGTAGAGAGCGGTTCGGGCACATCACGCTGTCCGTGCCCGTCGTCCACATCTGGTACTTCAAGAGCCTGCCGAACAAGATCGGCGCCCTCCTGGGCATGAAGTCCAAGGATCTGGACCGGGTCATCTACTACGAGGCCTACGTCGTCGTGAACTCCGGCGGGGCGGTCGCCCTCGGCATCGAGCAGGGCACGCTGCTGACCGAGAACGAGTATTTCGACGTGCTCTACCAGATCCGCGAGGACAACAACCGGCTGGCCGACGACGACCCTGAGAAGTTCGTGGCCATGATCGGCGGCGAGGCCGTCGAGGAGCTGCTCAAGCGGATGGACCTGGAGTCGCTGGCGGTCGAGCTGCGCTTTCAGGCGCGGACCGAGACCAGCCAGGCGCGCAAGGCGGAGGCGCTCAAGCGACTCGGCATCGTGGAAGGCTTCCGGGACTCGAACTCCCGGATGGAGAACAAGCCCGAGTGGATGGTCATGAAGGTGGTGCCGGTGATCCCGCCGGAGCTGCGTCCGCTCGTGCCGCTCGAAGGCGGCCGGTTCGCGACGTCGGACCTGAACGACCTGTACCGGCGCGTCATCATCCGCAACAACCGCTTGAAGCGCCTGATCGACATCAAGGCGCCGGAGGTCATTCTCCGTAACGAGAAGCGGATGCTGCAGGAGGCCGTCGATAGCCTGTTCGACAACTCGCGCAAGGCCAACGCCGTCCGTAGCGACAGCAACCGCGCGCTGAAGTCGCTGAGCGACATGCTCAAGGGCAAGCAGGGCCGGTTCCGCCAGAACCTGTTGGGCAAGCGCGTCGACTACTCGGGCCGTTCGGTCATCGTGGTCGGGCCGGAGTTGAAGCTGCACGAGTGCGGCCTGCCCAAGCAGATGGCCGTCGAGTTGTTCAAGCCGTTCATCATCCGCAAGTTGATTGAGCGCGGAATCGTCAAGACGGTCAAGTCGGCCAAGAAGGTCGTGGACCGCCGGACGGCCGACGTGTTCGACATCTTGGAAAAGGTGATCGACGGGCATCCCGTGATGCTCAACCGCGCGCCGACGCTGCACCGCCTGGGCATCCAGGCGTTCCAGCCGGTGTTGATCGAGGGCAAGGCCATCCGCCTGCACCCACTCGTGACCACGGCGTTCAACGCCGACTTTGACGGCGACCAGATGGCCGTCCACCTGCCGCTGTCGCACGACGCCGTGCTGGAGGCGTCGATCCTGATGCTGGCGTCGCACAACATCATGAGCCCGGCGCACGGCGGCCCGATCGCGGTGCCGTCGCAGGACATGGTGCTCGGCATGTACTACATGACCAAGGACCGCGCAGGCAAAAAGGGCGAAGGCATGACCTTTAGCTCGACCCAGGAAGTCCGCCAGGCGTACGACCAGGGGACGGTCGACCTGCACGCTCGGATCAAGCTCAAGATCAAGGAGGACACCTTCGAGGGCGACGTCGAGGCGGGCACGATCATCGACACGGCGGTCGGTCGGGCGCTGTTCAACGACATCGTGCCCGAGGGCGTCGGGTACATCAACCAGGTGCTGACCAAGAAGAACTTGCGGGGCATCATCTCGGGCGTCTTCAAGGCCACCAACTTCCCCCAGACGGCCAAATTCCTGGACCAGGTCAAGGACCTGGGCTTCGGTCAGGCCATGCTGGGCGGGCTCAGCTTCTCGCTCTCGGACATTGTGGTGCCGGACGCCAAGACCAAGCTGTTGCAGGACGCCGAGGCGCGTGTCGACGAGATCCGCTCGAACTACGAGATGGGCTTTATCACCGAGGCCGAGCGCTACAACCAGGTCATCGACGTCTGGACCTCGACCAACAACGAGATCGCGACCGTCCTGTACGACGCGCTGCAGACCGACGACGAAGGCTTCAACGCCATCTACATGATGGCCGACTCGGGCGCCCGTGGCTCGCGCGAGCAGATCCGCCAGCTCGGCGGCATGCGTGGCCTGATGGCCAAGCCGCAGAAGTCGCAGGCCGGCTCGGCGGGCGCGATCATCGAGAACCCGATCAAGTCCAACTTCAAGGAGGGCCTGTCGGTCGCCGAGTACTTTATCTCGACGCACGGCGCCCGCAAGGGGCTGGCGGACACGGCGCTCAAGACCGCCGACGCCGGCTACCTGACGCGCCGCCTGGTGGACGTGTCCCAGGACGTGTCGATCCAGCACTACGACTGCGGCACGTTGCGCGGCGTGCGGATGGAGGCGCTCAAGGACAACGAGGACATTGTCGAGTCGCTGCGCGACCGCATCGTCGGCCGCGTGTCGGTCCACGACGTGCGCGATCCGGAGTCGGGCGAGACGCTGCTGCGCCGCGACGACATGATCACCGACGAGATCGCCGACGCCATCGGGGCGACGGCCATCGACACCGTCGAGATCCGGTCGGTGCTGGCGTGCGAGGCCCAGCGCGGCGTGTGCGCGCTGTGCTACGGCCGCGACCTGGCCAACGGCCGCATGGTCCAGCAGGGCGAGGCCGTCGGCGTGATCGCGGCTCAGTCCATCGGCGAGCCCGGCACGCAGCTGACGTTGCGGACCTTCCACATCGGTGGTACCGCCAGCCGCATCGCGGCCGAGTCCACGATCGAGGCCAAGTTCGAGGGCACCATCGCCTTCGAGAACCTGCGCACGGTCGCCTCGGGCAAGGGCAAGGAGGCCAAGCAGATCGCCCTGGGGCGCTCGGGCGAAGTCAAGGTGCTGGACGCCGACGGCAAGCAGCGCATCTCGTACACCATCCCGTACGGCGCCGACGTAGCCGTCAAGGAGGGCAAAAAGGTCAAGGCGGGCGACGTGATCGCGTCGTGGGATCCCTACAACTCGGTCATCGTGGCCGAGACGGGGGGCACGCTGCGCTTCCAGGACATTATCGAAGGCACCACGTACCGCGAGGAGTCGGACGAGCAGACCGGCTTTAGGGAAAAGGTGGTGACCGAGTCGCGCGAGCGGACGTTGACGCCTGCGCTCGTGATCGAGGGCAAGGGCGGCCGCGAGTACACGATGCCCGTCCGGGCTCGCCTGCAGGTCACCAACGGCGACACCATCGAGCCGGGCCAGATCCTGGCCAAGCTGCCGCGCCAGACGGCCGGCACCCGGGACATCACCGGCGGTCTGCCGCGCGTGATCGAGCTGTTCGAGGCGCGCCAGCCGTCCGACCCGGCGGTCGTGACGGAGATCGACGGCGTGGTCAGCTTCGGCGGTCGCAAGCGCGGCAGCCAGGAGGTGATCGTGACCTCGCGTGACGGCGCGACGGAAAAGACCTACCTGGTCTCGCTCTCGAAGCACTTGCTCGTTCACGAGAACGACTTTGTGCGTGCCGGCGAGGCGCTCTCCGACGGCCAGATCTCGCCCCAGGACATCCTGGCGATTCTCGGGCCCACGGCCGTTCAGGAGTACCTGACCAACGAGGTCCAGGAGGTGTACCGCTTGCAAGGCGTCGGCATCAACGACAAGCACATCGAGGTGGTCGTGCGCCAGATGATGCAGAAGGTGCGGATCTCCGACCCCGGCGACACGCCGTTCCTGGAGGACAACCTGGTCGACCGACTGGCGCTCGAGAAGAAGAACGACGAGCTGTACGACTCCTTCGTGGTGGTCAACAACTCGGAGTCGGACCTCAAGATTGGGCAGATCATCTCGCGGCGTCAGCTGAGGGACACGAACTCCCAGCTCAAGCGCGAGGACAAGCCCGAGATCGAGGTGCGCGACGCCCAACTGGCCGTTGCCGAGCCGGTGCTGCTGGGCATCACCCAGGCGGCGCTTGCGACCGACTCGTTTATCTCGGCGGCCTCGTTCCAGGAGACCACCAAGGTGCTGACCGAGGCGGCCATCTCGGGCCGCGTCGACCACCTGCTGGGACTCAAGGAGAACGTCATCATCGGCCACCTTGTCCCGGCCGGGACGGGCCTGCGCCAGTACCGCGACGTGGTCGTCGGCAGCCGCCAGGAGCTCGAAGCGCTCCAGGCGACGAACGACGCGCTCGACCGCGGCCTGGCCAACGCAGGCGACATCCTGGGCACGACGCCCGAGGCGAGCGGAGCCGACGACGAGACGCTGGCGGAGATCAACCGCCGGCTGGGCTAGCCCCCTCCGCCTCGGCAGGACTCCCGACCGAGTCCCCGAGGCCGGCCTCAGACGAACGAGACGCCCCGGCTGCAGCGATGCGGCCGGGGCGTTGTGCGTGATCGTACCATGAGGGTCCCCATCCCCCCGGGTCCATGCGGCTCTGTGTCTCTGCGCTGGCGGTCAGCCTAGTCGTGCTCGCCGGTTGCGATTCGTCGCAGCCGGCGCCAGGAGGCGTTCCCGAAGGACTGATCACAGGGCTCAGCGTGGCGCTGAATCCGTCGGGGGCGGCGCCGCTCTCGGCCGAAATCACCCTGGGCACCAGCGAGGCGGTGTCGGTAGCGGTGGAGGTGGCCGGGCGAGGCGGGGCAGGCACCGAGATCGGTCGCGCGCTGGACGGCACCAGTCGGTCGCATCGGGTACCGGTGTTGGGGCTGTACCCGGCCAGCACGAACCGAGTCGTCCTGACCCTGACTGACGCCTCTGGGCGCCTGCTCGGCACGCGCGAGGTCGAGGTCACCACGCCGGCCCTCCCGAGCGACTTCCCGGTCGTGCGCATCGACGTAGCTCCAGGCGCAGCCTCGGCACCCGGCGTGACGCTCGTCAGCTATTTCGGCCACGACAGCGAGATCCAGCCCCAGCGCGCCTTCGCCTTCGACCAGACGGGCACCATCCGGTGGGCGCTCGACTTTACCGGCCACCCGACGCTAGGCAGCCTGTTTTTCGACGATGGAATCGAGCGCTTGGCCAACGGCAACCTCTACTTCGGCGACCGATCCACCGACGCCGTCTACGAGCTAGACATGCTGGGCCGGATCGTGCGGTTGTGGTCGATGCCGGGGTTCTCGTTCCACCACCACGTGCTGGAAAAGCCGAACGGCAACTTCCTGGCGACCGTCAACCGCGACGGGCTGGCGACGGTCGAGGACCACGTGATCGAGATCGACCGCAGGTCGGGTGAGATCGTCACGGTGTGGGACCTTAGGCAGTCGCTGGACGCCAGCCGCCGCGCCTGGCCCACCAACCTGGCCGACCTCGACGTGGACTGGTTCCACGGCAACGGACTCGCCTACGACGCCTCCGACGGCACCATCGTGGTCTCGGGCCGAACCCAGGGCGTGGTCAAGCTGACGGCCGACAACCGCGTCGTCTGGATCCTGGCGCCCCACCGCCAGTGGGGTACGGCCGGCGACGGCACCGACCTGGCGACGCGCCTGCTCCAGCCGCTCGACGCCCAGAACCGCCCCATCGCCGACGCCGCCGTGCTCGACGGCGCTGCCGCCCACCCCGACTTCGAGTGGGCTTGGTACCAGCACGCGCCCAAGGTGCTGGCCGATGGCTCACTACTGCTGTTCGACAACGGCGACAACCGCAGCTACGGCCAGGGCGGCACCTACAGCCGCGCGGTCCAGTTCCAGATCGATGACCAGGCGCGCACCGTCCGCCAGGTGTGGGCGTACGGCCGCGAGCGCGGTGCCGAGACCTACTCGCGCATCGTCTCCGACGCGGACGACCTGCCGGACTCCGGGACGGTCGTCTTCGCGCCGGGCGCGCTGGCGGGTGGCTCGGGCAAGATGATCGAGCTGGACCGCGCCACGCGCACCGTGGTCTACGAAGCCACCATCACCCCGCCGACGGCGCCGTTCGGCATCACCTTCCACCGCGTCGAGCGGCTGTCGCTCTACCCGGACGCAACGCCGCCAGCGTTGCTCGCCGTCCGCTAGCCATCGACCGTTCGCGTCCCGCGGACGCCGGCGAGCGCCGCCGGCGAGACGCAAGCCAGAACGCCCCCGGCGCGGAAGGCACCGGAGGCGTCGAGAGGGAGAACCGGCACGCGCTACGCGCCGCGTCCAGTCTCGGCCTGAAGCTCCTCGATCTTCTTGGAGGCGTCGGCCTTGGTGAGCCCGTCGTAGTCCTCCGGGTTCTGGCCGGCCTGCTGGGCCAGCGTGTGGAGGTAGGAGCGCTGGGCGCCGGTCATGTCCTCGTCGCCCGTGGTCCAGTTGTCCGGGTCCTTCTGGGCGTTCGTGGAGGTATCGTTTTGATCTTCTGGGGTCGACATCGGGGTAGGGGAGAGTGGAGACCGAAGGTGCTCTCGGCCAGCGCCAGCAGTTTGTCACCCCGACAGGCCCGGCGTAGGTCTCAGGAGTGTCCGTAGACCGCGACCGCTTGGCGGTACATCGTGGCGTGCAGGTCCGCCGTCGCGGCTGCCAGCGTTTCGGGCGCCGTGCCTGGCCGCCGGCGCGCCGCGTAGCCGCCGGAGAGCAACAGGCACAGCGGGACGCCGGCATCGCGCACCGTCTGGCACACCAGGCGGTCACGCGCGGCCAAACCGTCGCGCGACAGCGACAGCCGGCCGAACCGGTCGTCCGCCACCACGTCGACGCCGCCCAGGTAGACGACCACGTCAGGGTCCGCCTCGGCGAGCGCGGGGGCGAGGTGGTCGGCGAGCACGCCGAGGTAGTCGGCGTCGCCGGTCCCGTCGGGCAGTCCGAGGTCGAGCGTGGAGGGCGGCTTCTCGAACGGAAAGTTGCGCGCGCCGTGCATCGACAGGGTGAACACGCCGCCTCCGGGCCACGCGCGGTCGCCGCCGAACGCGCAAGCCGTCCCGTTGCCCTGGTGCACGTCGAGGTCGACGACGAGCGCGCGGCGCACCCAGCCGGACTGCTGGAGCACGCGCAGTGCGACCGCGACGTCGTTGAGCACGCAAAAGCCCTCGGCACGGTCGGGCATCGCGTGGTGCGTGCCGCCGGCCAGATTCCCCGCTAGGCCGTCCATCACGGCCATCATGCAGGCGTTGATCGTGCCCTGCACGGCGAGCAGGCTGCGGCGGACGAGCGCCGGGCTCCAGGGCAGGCCCATCCGCCGGACCTCGGCCCGGGTCATCGTGCCCGCCGCGAGCGCGTCCAGGTAGCGATGGGTGTGGACCAAGCGCAAGTCGTCCCAGTCCGCCTCCCGAGGCCGGACGATCTCGTGCTCGCCGATCACCCCCTCGGCCAGCAGCAGGTCGCGCAGCGCCGAGAACTTGCCCATCGGGAAGGCGTGGCCGTCGGGCAGCGGGACGACGTAGTCGGGGTGGTACGAGACGCGCAAGCGCTAGCGGCCGTCTCCGGCCGGCGCCCGAGGCGGAGCCACCAGCGTGTCCGTGGACTGCCCCAGCTCCAGCCCGGCGCGGCGCGCGGCCAGGAACTGGTCGAACGGGACGGTCTCGTAGGCCGCTTCCTTGACGTACTGGAGCGAGATCAGAAACGTCTCGGGGTCGGTAAAGCCGGGCAGCTTGGTGATCATGGACCCGTCGCGGTCCACGAACACGCTCGTGGGCGTGCCCGAGATGCCCATCGCGCGGCCCAGCTGGACGCCCGTCACCTCGGCGTCGAAAAACCGGACCGTGGTCGTGTCTTCCAGGTCCAGACGCGCCGCGGCAAAGTGCTCGTCGACGTAGGCCTGGACCGCGTCGTCGGTAAACACCTCGCGGTCGAAGCGGACGCAGAAGCCGCACCACGACGCGTAGCCGTAGACCAAAATCAGCTTGTCCGAGGCCTGCGCGTCGGCGATGGCGGCTTCGAGCCCCACCCAGGCGGGCGCGTCGTCCGGCACGATGGACGCGTCGTTCTGGGCCTGGGCCACCACGGGGAGTGCGAGCAGGGCAACGGCGAGGAGTCGGATCATGAGGAGAGAAGTCGGTTGACGAGGGCGCGGAAGGTGACGCGGCCTCGGCTCCAGGAGTACTGGTCGAGAACGGCGGGAGCGTGCGCGCGCCAGTCCGCGCGCCGCGCCGGATCGAGCGACTGGCGAAGCGCGCTGGCGACGGCCACCGGATCGGCCGGATCGGCCAGAACGCCGACGCCACGGTCCACGACCGCGCGGATGTCGGGGAGAGGGCTCGCGAGTGCTGGGACGCTCGCGGCAAGGTACTCGAACAGCTTGTTGGGCAGGCTCAGGCGCAAGCTCTCGGTGAGGGGCTCGATCAGGCAGGCGCCCAGGTCGGCGCCGGGCGTCAGGGCCGCCAGTTGGTCGGGGGGCACGAACGGATGCACGACGAGGCGATTGCCCAACTCCTTTCCCCACGTCCGGATGTCGGCGTCGAGCGCGCCCTCCCCGATCATCACCAGCCGCACGCCGTCTACGGCCTGGGCCGCCTCGGTGAGCGCGGGCAGCCCCCGGCCGTGCCGAAACAGCCCCTGGTAGAGCACGACCATGCGGCCGTCGTCGGGCAGCGACAGCGCGCGCACAAGCGCGGACGGGTCCGGGTCTGCCGTCGGCTCCGGCGCGTTGTAGAGAACGGTCGGGCGCGCCACGCCGGTCGTCTCCGCGATCCGGTCCGCGATCGAGTCGCCGACCGTCAGCACGGCGTTGGCGCGGCCGATAAAGCGCCGCTCGACCGTTCGCCAGACGGCCGACACCCAGGGCCGCCCGGCCGACGAGTCGAGTGCGGCGTACAACTCGCGCGCGTCGTAGACGAGGCGGCCTCGGTGCAGCCCAGCCGCGCCGGCGAGCGCCGGCAGCGTGTACAGGTCGCTGGCGAGGTAAAGCCCGGCCGGGCGGGCGCGAGCGGCGGCGGCGACGGCTCGGTGGGCACGCCAGAATGCGGGCGGGCCCGAGCCGGGCGGCGTCGGGAGCCGCGCCAGAGCCACCGACGCCGGCAGCGCGTCGGGCGCCCGAGGCGGGGCGGTCTGGACCACCGTTGTCACGACATCCATCGCCGCGAGCGCGCGCAACTGGCGGAGCGCGCGCGACGAGCCAGTGACGTCGCCGACGAGGGCGAAGACGGCGGTGCGGGGCAGTGGCGGCGAGGGCGGCAGGCGAGAGGCCGGAGAGACTGAGGGGACGCAAAGACGTATGTTAGCGGCCGGATGGGAGGGCGAGCGTGTGCCCCGCCATCCGGCTCACTCACCCCACCCGTGATCGCTCGTCGCCTCCTGTTCGGGCTGGCCGCCTTGGCGGCCGTCGTGCTACTGGGCCTGCCCATCCTGCGCTCGCTCCAGGCCAGCGCCTCCGACTTCGCGTTGCCGCCCGCCGTGCGGACGGCCACGCCGGCCAACGTCGAGACGGTCCAGATCGGCGCCGAGGGGCCGCCGCCGGCCGCCATGACCGAGGTGCCGGACCTGGTCGACATCAGCCGGCAGTCGGTTCAGGTGGCCCAGGCCGTCGAGGCCGCCGTCGTCTACGTCGAGGTCGAGCTCGGCGCGGGCTTTGGCCGCGGCGCCACCGAGGCGGGCTCGGGCGTCGTGATCTCGCCGGCCGGCTACGTGGTCACGAACGCGCACCTGGTGCTGCGCGCCGAGCGGGCGATGGTGTTCTTCCCGACCGAGAAGCGCGAGTACCGCGCCGAGGTCGTCGGCCGCGACCCCACGACGGACATCGCCGTGCTCCGGCTGCTGGAGGTGGGCGTCGACGGCGACGGGCCGCTGCCCGTGGCCTCGCTCGGCGACTCGGACGCGCTCCAGGTGGGCGAGTGGGTCATGGCCGTCGGGAGCCCGTTCCGGCTGCGCAACACGTTCACCTCGGGCATCGTGTCGGCGCTGGGGCGCGGCGGCATCGAAGCGATCCCCAACGAGTTCGCCATCGAGGACTTTATCCAGACCGACGCGGCCATCAACCCGGGCAACTCCGGCGGGGCGCTCGTGAACCTGCGCGGCGAGGTGGTCGGCGTCGTGACCGCGATCGCGTCCGAGAGCGGCGTCTCGGCGGGCTACGGCTTCGCGGTGCCCATCAACCTGGCGCGCGTGGTGGCCGAGGACCTGATCCGCTACGGCGAGGTGCGGCGGGGCTACCTCGGCGTCGAGGTGTTCGGGCTGACCCGTGCCGACGCGCGCGAGAGCAAGCTGGACGCGATCCGGGGCGTCCTCGTGGCGGGCGTGGTCAACGGCGGGCCGGCCGCGCGTGCCGGCGTCCGCCAGGGCGACGTGCTGCTGGCCGTGGGCGGCCGGCCGGTCAACGAGCCCAACCAGTTCCAGAGCCGCATGGCGATGTACTCGCCCGGCGAGCGCGTGCCGCTGACCGTCTGGCGCGAGGGTGGCGAGCGCCAGCTGCGGGCCACGCTCGTCGACCCGCGCGACCCGTCGCTCGAAAGCTGGTTCTCCAGCGTCCCCGCGCCGCCCATCCAGACCACGCCGCAGCCGCGCGAGGAGCTGACCGAAGGCATCGCGCGGTCGGAGGCTCCCGACTGGGGCGTCCAGTTTCGGGACCTGACCAGCACCGAGCGGCGACGGTTCGCCAGCGGCGCCTACGTCGAGACCGTCGAGCCAGGCAGCGCCGCCGAGCTGGACGGCCTGCCTCGCGGCACGGTCGTGATCGAGGTCGAGAACCGGCCCGTCTCGACGGCCGAGGAGGCGCGCGCCGCCTTGGCGCGTCAGGCGCGGCAGGACCGGCCGGCGCTGCTGCGCGTCCGCCGCCCCGACGGGCAGACGGCGTTCTACGACCTGGCCTCGCCGTTTGTGGACTGAGGCCCAGAGTTCCCACGCGCTCCCCACGACCGGCCAGCGTTGTCGGGACCTTGCCTCGGCCGCACCACGGCCGGGGCCACTCCGCCCGCCTCGGCCACTCCGCCCGCGCCCCCGAGGCCGGCGCACCCGGCGCGACCCCAGCCCGACGGCCGCGCCACCACCTACGTTCTCCGTATGCCGCTCCGATACCTTACCGCCGGCGAGTCGCACGGCCCCGCCCTCGTCGGAATCGTCGAGGGGATGCCCGCCGGCGTGCCCCTCGTCCCGTCCGACGTCGACGAGCACCTGGGCCGCCGCTGGCTCGGCTTCGGGCGCGGCGGCCGCGCCAAGGTCGAGCGCGACCGCGTCCAGGTGATGGGGGGCGTGCGGTTCTCGCACACCATGGGCAGTCCGGTCGCGATGCTGCTGCCCAACGCTGCGTTCGAGAAGGACAAGGCCGGCTGGCCCGAAAAGATGGCCGTCGAGGGCGACGGCGACGGCATCGAGCGCATCACGCTGCCGCGGCCCGGCCACGCCGACCTGGTGGGCGCCCAGAAGTACGGCTTCGACCGGCCGCCGCACGGCCCGGACGTGCGCCCGGTGATCGACCGGTCGTCGGCGCGCGAGACCGCGATGCGGGTCGCGTGCTGCTCGGTCGCGCGCCAGATGCTGCGCGCGCTCGGCATCGAAGTCGGCAGCCACGTCGTCCGCCTGGGCGAGGTTGGGCAGGACGATCCCGGAGCCTGGGCCGAGCGCCGCGACGCCCTTCTGGCCGAGGGCGGCGCGCGCGCGCTCTACCTCGCCGCCGACGCCTCCGACGTGCGGATGCTCGACCCCGACCTGTCGGCGCGCACCGTCGAGCACATTAAGGCCACCAAAAAGGCCGGCGACACCCTGGGCGGCGTCTACGAAGTCGTCGCGACCGGCGTGCCCGTCGGCCTCGGCAGCTACGCCCAGGGCGACCGCCGACTCGACGGCCGGCTCGCCCAGGCGATCCTGTCGATCCAGGCCCAAAAGGCCGTCGAGGTGGGCGACGGCTGGCTGGCCGGACGCCGCCCCGGCTCCGAGATCCACGACCCCATCTCGCGCGAGGACGTGGACGGCGTGGCGCGGTGGGGCCGCACCTCGAACCACGCCGGCGGCGTCGAGGGCGGCATCTCGAACGGCCAGCCCCTGGTCGTGCGCGGCACGATGAAGCCGATCCCGACCCTGATCAAGCCGCTCGACACCGCCGACCTGGTGAGCGGCCAAGCCCAGCCGACGCGCTACGAGCGCAGCGACGTCACCAGCGTCCCCGCCGCCAGCACCGTCGCTGAGGCGACCGTGGCGTGGGAGATCGCGGTGGCGCTGCTGGAGCGCTACGGCGGCGACACCTTCGAGGTGCTGCAGCAGCGGGTCGAGGCGGACCGGGCCCGCGGCTTGTGACTGAACCCGCCAGCCAGGCCTGAGGCGGGCGGGTACTTTGTCCCGCCACGCCGCGTTTGCCGTGCCATGCGCCGACTCCTCCCGCTCCTGATCCTCCTCACGGCCCTGCCCGCCTCGGCGCAGCTCCGGACCTCCGACGTGGTGTCGTGGCGCGTCCGGGCCGACCGCGCGGCGCCGGGCGCGACGGCGCGCTTGGTGCTCGACGCCGAGATCCAGCCCGGTTGGCGGCTCTACGCCATGCGCTCGCCGGTCGGCATCCCGCTGACGCTCGCCCTCGACGGCCTGCCCCCCGGCTTGTCGCGCGGCAGCCTCCAGCAGTCGGCGCCGACGGAAGGCTTCGACGAAGCGTTCCAGTCGGACTACACCTACTTCACGCAGCGCGCGCGCGTGGTGCAACTCCTCCGCGTCGAGGCCGGCGCCGAGGCGGGCGAACGCGAGGTCACCGGCGCGCTGCGCTACGCCGTCTGCGACGACTCGGTGTGCCTGCCCCCCACGCGGACGACCTTCCGCGTGCCGCTCGCCGTCGAGTAGCGCGCGCCATCCGCCGGGTCTGGCCGGCGACGTGCCCGCCAGCTCCCCGGCCGTCAGCGCCGCCGGGCCACGCTGCCCGGCCACGTCTGGGCGCGCGGAGTCTGTCCGGCCGGCGAAGGGCACGATGGGGGAGGGTGCGTGGCCACGGGCCGGCGCGAGCCGCCGACGTGCCCATCAGTCAGCCACGGTGGAACGCTGGCGCTACAGATCGGAGAGGTGTTACAGGCCAGGGGCGCAGCGCCCGACAACGCGAGAGAGATGCTCCCGTTGTAGTCATGGCTCAGATCGTCCTCACGTTCCTGCTCTCCGTAGGCGCCGAGGTGGCGCCCGTAGCGGAGGCGCCCGCCTGGAACGCCATGTTGGAAGCCGTCAACGAGGTCCGCGCCGAGGGCGCGACGTGCGGAGGCGAGTGGCAGGCCCCAGCGCCTGCGCTGGCCTGGAACGGGCAGCTGGGCGCGGCCGCGCTCGAACACTCGCGAGACATGGCCGAGAACGACCACTTTGCCCACCTCGGCACCGACGGGCGCAGCGTCGGCGATCGCGTCAGCAAGACGGGCTACGACTGGCAGACGGTGGGCGAGAACCTGGCGCGCAACCAGGTGTCGGTGTCCCAAGTGATCGACGACTGGCTCGCCAGCCCGTCGCATTGCCGCCAGCTGCTCGCCGCCAACTACTCCGAGTTCGGTGCAGCCAAGTCGGACGGCTACTGGGCTCAGGTGTTCGGCCACGCTCGCTAGACGGCCGGCGGCAACACCGAGGCCGCGGCGCCCAGGCCAGCCAGCCGCCCCGTGGACCACGCCCACTGGAAGTTGTACCCGCCGATGGGGCCGAACGCGTCCAGCACCTCGCCGGCCCAGTGCAGCCCGGGCTGGTGGCGGCTCTCCAGCGTCCGCGTGTCGACCTCGGCCAGCCCGATGCCGCCGCCGGTGACCTCGGCCTTTTTGTAGCCCTCGTCGGCGGTCCAGGGCAGGGGATAGGCCGTCAGCGCGTCCACCAAGCGCTGGCGCTCGTCGCGGCGCAGGTCCGCGCGGGCGCGGTCGGCGGGAACGTCGGCGTCGGCGAGCAGGCGGTCGGCCAGGCGGGCTGGCAGGGACGCGCGCAGGCTCGTCGCGACGAGGCCGCGCCCGGGCTCGGTCAGCACGGCGCTCCATGCCTCCCGGGTGCGCGCCGTCCAGCCCACCTCGACCGGCGGACGGTCGCCCTGGGCGCGCCCCAGCGCGGTCAGGTGCGACACGTTGAGCACGGCCGGCCCGCTGTAGCCGCGGTGCGTGAACAGGAAGCCGCCCGACGTGCGGAACGCCCCGCGCGACTGGGGCACCCGGACGTGCGCGTCGGGCACGGCGACGCCCGCCAGGTCGGCGTGGAGCGCGGGGTCGGCGGTGAGCGGGGCGAGCGCGGCGTAGGTCGGCTCCATGCGGTGGCCCGTGGACCGAGCCAGCGCCAGCCCCCAGCCGTCGCTGCCGGTCTTGGGGACGGACAGCCCGCCCGTGGCCACCACGACGCGGCGCGCGGCCACCTCCGAGCCGGCGCCGAGGCGGACGCACCAGCCGGACGGGCCCGGCGCGAGGCTGGCGACGGTCGTCGAGAACCGGAACGCGGCGCCGGCCCGGCGTGCCGCCTCGACCAGGCCGTCGCGGACGTCGGTGGCGCGGTTGGAGACGGGAAACAGCTTGCCCGTCTCGGGCTCCAGCGCCAGCGCGATGCCCAGGTCGTGCTCGAAGAACGCCCGCTGGTCGGCGAGCGGCCACGACTCCAGGATGCGGCGCAGCAGACGCGGCGACGAGCCGGTGACGAACAGGCCGGCGTCCGACGCCGACGGCAGCACGTTGCAGCGCCCGCCGCCGCTGACGACGATCTTTTTGCCGCCCTGCCGAGTCCGCTCGATGACGAGGGTTTGGGCGCCCGCGCGCGCGGCCCAGATGGCGGCGGTCAGGCCGGCCGCGCCGCCGCCGATCACGGCGACCTCGGTGGAGGTGGGGGACGAGTCGGGCATGGCCACAAGATGCCACCGCGCCGGCGGCGGGTCTGCGCATCTGAGTCCAAGAACACCGCCGGCCGGTCGCGCCGCGGACGCATCCGCACGGTCTCTTCGCGCTCTCGTTGCCCAAACTGCTCACGGCCGCGGCGCCGAGTCCCTAGTCTACAGGTGTTGGGACAGACGAAGCCTCGGAAGAGGCGGAGCCAGGCATCGATCCGAGAGATTCCGCCTACGAGCGGGCGTCGAGGCATGGACAGCGCGGTGGAAACGCCGCCGGACGGACCCTAGCGCCTCGACATCCGGCGGCCCGCCGCCTCTCCTTTGCCATCCGCGTTGCGGATCTCTGCCATGACGTTTTCCGACCTCGACCTGCACCCCGCCCTGACCCAGACGGTCGCCGCACTGGGCTACGAGTCGCCCTCGCCCATTCAGGAAGCCCTGATCCCGGTTCTGCTCTCGGGCCGCGACGCCATCGGGCAGGCGCGCACCGGAACCGGCAAGACGGCGGCCTTCGCGCTGCCGGCCCTGCACAAGATTGCCGACCAGGAGCGCGGCACGCCCCGCATCCTGGTTCTGGCCCCGACGCGCGAGCTGGCCGTCCAGGTGTCGAGCGCGGTCTTTACCTATGGCAAGGACCTGGGCATCCGGGCGCTACCCATCACGGGCGGCCAGCCGTACGGCAAGCAGATCCAGCGCATCCGCCGCGGCGTCGATGTCGTGGTGGCCACGCCGGGCCGGCTGGTGGACTTGATCAGCCAGGGCGCGATCGACCTGAGCCAGGTCGAGACCGTGATCCTGGACGAGGCCGACGAGATGTTCTCGATGGGCTTCGCCGACGACCTGGACGCCATCTTCGACGTGCTGCCCGACGAGCGCCAGACGGCGCTGCTGTCGGCGACCATGGCGCCGGCCGTCAAGCGGCTGGCCCAGCGCCGCCTCCGCTCGCCCGAGACGATCTCGGTGACCGACGGCGACCGCACGGCCGAGGCCATCGAGCAGCGCGGCTACTACGTCAACGGGCGCGACAAGCTGGCAGCGCTGATCCGCCTGCTGGAGACCGAGGACGTGACCAGCGCGCTGTGCTTTGTGCGCACGCGCGCCGGGGCGTCGCGCCTGGCCTCGGACCTGTCGCGCGCGGGCTTCGCCGCCGAGGAGATCTCGGGCGACCTGAGCCAGGGCGCGCGCACGGCCGTGCTGGCGCGCTTTAAGAACAAAGAGGTCAAGATCCTGTGCGCGACCGACGTTGCCGCGCGCGGCCTCGACATCGACCACGTCTCGCACGTGTTCAACGTGGACCTGCCCCAGGACCCCGAGGCCTACGTCCACCGCGTCGGCCGCACCGGCCGCGCCGGCCGCGACGGCATCGCGCTGTCCCTCGTGACGCCCCAGGACCGCGGCCTGCTCCAGCGCGTCGAGCGCGCCGCCGGCCGCGCCGTTCCCCAGGCGGAGCTTCCTTCGGTCGAGGACGTCGCGGCGATTCGTGCCCAGCGGCTGCAGGCCGAGGTCGCCGACTCCATCCGGGACATCTCGGACGCCGACCGTGGCTTGGTCTTGGACCTGGTCGCCGACGGACGCGACCCCATGGAGGTGGCGGCGGCTGCATTCGCGCTCGCCCGGAGAGAGCGCAACGAGGCGCCGCTCCATCACATCCAGACGCCGGGCGCTCGGCGCGACCCCAGCCACCGAGCTGCCCCGCGTCACGACCGAGGCGGCCGGCATCACGACGCGGGCTACACCCAGCTGGTGCTGGACGCCGGCCACGACGCGGGCGTGCTCCCCGGCCAGGTCGTGAGCGCCATCGCGCGGACGGCCAACATCCCCGGCAGCGCGCTGGGCAAGATCCAGATCCGCGACCACGTCACCCTCGTCGACGTGCAGGCGGACGTCGTGGACCGGGTGCTCGCGCAGTCGGGCGACCTGCGGTTTGGCACGCGCCTGGCCCAGATCGACCGCGTCTAGTTCGCGCCGCACGGCAGCTCCGCCCCCTCCACCTCGGCACCGAGGCGGAGGGGGCGGTTTCGTTAGGGAATCAATAAGGCCCACAGATGTAAAGCCAGTGTGCCGTACTATGCGGGTGGTCTTTCCTCCACGTCCCATGCGATTCCTCTTTCTGCTGGCCGCGCTTGTGCTGGCTAGCGCCGCCTCAGCTCAAAGCCTCCCCGACTGGGCCGAGCCCTCTGCCTCGGCTCCGACCTTTGCTCCGCCTGCCGAGGCGGTCCCCGGTCCGCCTCCGGCGCCGGCGCCGGTCCCCCTCGACGGAGGGCTCGCTCTGCTCGCTCTCGCGGGTGCGGGCTACGCCGCCCGGACGCTCCGCCGCCGCTCTTCCTAGCTCGCTCCTTTCTTCGAATCCATGAAACGATTGCTTCTCCTGGGCGCCGCCGCGTTGTGCGTCGCCCCACTCGCCTCCGCCCAGACCGGCGCCTGGATCAACGAGTTCCACTACGACAACAGCGTTCCTCAAACGGGGGATGTAGGCGAGTTTGTGGAGGTCGTCCTCCCCGCGCTCGCCACGCCGGGTGATTACACGCTCTACCTCTACAACGGCTCTGCAACTCAGCGAAATGTCTATGGCACGTTTGTCATCGGCTCCGAGGACTGCCCGGCCGGTGCTTCGGTGGACGGCGATGGGGACACGGTAGCCGACTACACCATTTACTCTTGCGCCACCCCGGGCATTCAGAATGGATCGCCGGATGGGATTCTGCTCGCGGGCCCAGACCCACTGAACCCGACCTACCCGCTCCTACAGTTCCTGTCGTATGAAGGCGAGTTCGAAGCTGCCAGCGGCCCAGCCGCGGGACAGACCAGCCGGGATGTAGGAGTCCAGCAAGGCGGCGCCACTCCAGTGGGGTCGTCGCTGGCGCTGACCGGCACGGGCCTCGCGTATGAGAACTTTGCCTGGGCCATGGACGGCGACGACACGCCTGGCCAGCCCAACAACGGCCAGACGTTTGGGCCGCCGAACGCGGCCCAGATCACCTACTCGTTCGGCAACGGCGCGACCGACCCGGACGTCGCTGGGCATCGCCAACTCGGTGCTGGCGTGGCCGGCATCCGCGTCGATGACCTCGCGGGGATGAACTTGGTGCAGGGCATCGACGGGGCGAGCATCTACCCAGCCCAGTACCCGGACGCCGATGGCTCGGCAGACGGCGCGATCGGGCCCAACCTGTTCACGGCCTACGACGGCGCCGACTACGTCCAGGCCCCGAACACGGCCCAGATTCTCCAGGTGGGGCGCGGGTTCTTCTGGTACCTCTTTGACCAGACCATCAACCCAGACGACAACGCCTTCGGCGGTGGCACCTCAGAGAGCGTCGCGCTGCCTCAGAACCAGACGTACACAGGCTACACCGCCGATGGCGACGGCACGTCGGCACCGGACTACACGCTGGCCTTCAACGTGGTGGGCACCGAGACCTTCTACCTGATTGCCAACCCAGAGCCCCAGGTGTACCCGCTGAACGGTGTCTCCATCCTGACGCCGAGTGGTACGCTCTCGGACGTGTTCCAGGTCTACATCCCCGGCTCCAACACCTACGACACGCGCAACGCCTCGACCGGTGGCGTGCTGGAAGCGGGCGAGGGCGCATGGTCCGAGGTGACGGGCGTGACCGTTCCCGCGGTGACGTACGGCTACGACCTGGACGCAGTCGTTGCGGCTCCGGCCCGGCGCGCGCAGGCGCCCGAGGTGGCGCTGCGGCTCGACGGCGTGACGGCCAGCGGAGCGGAGACCGTTGACCTGGCCGCCCGCCTCCGCTTCTACGACGACGCGTCGGAGGGCTGGGACCGCTTCGACGCGAGCAAGCTGCCGCCGATGGCGGCGCCGTACGCCCTCGTCGCCTTCGAGGGCACCCTGAACGGCGAGGTGCGCCGCCAGGCGGTCCGCTCGCTGCCGACGCTTGCCGGGACGGCGCAGTCTGAGCTCTCCTTCCAGACCACCGAGGCGGGAACGTTCGCGCTGTCGGCGCCCGCGATTCCCGACGGCTGGTCGGCCGCACTGACCGACGCGCAGGCCAACGTCACCGTCGACCTCGCGGCCGGCTCGTACACGTTTTCGGCCGAGGCCGGCGACTGGACCGAGCGCTTCTCGCTCGTGGTCTCGGCGACGGCGACCAGCGGCGAGGGCGACACGCCGCGCGGGGCCTTCGTGGGCCAGCCCTGGCCGAACCCGACCTCGGGCTCGGCCCGCCTCGGCCTTCGCGTGGACGCGTCCGAGCGCGTGACCGCGACGGTGTTCGACGCGCTCGGCCGCCAGGTGGCCGTGGCCTTCGACGGCGTCGTCGCCGCTGGCGCCGAGCAGCCCGTCCCGCTGCCGAGCGACTTGGCGCCGGGCGTCTACGTCGTCCGCGTCCAGGGCGTCACGTTCGCGGAGAGCCGCCAGTTCGTCGTGACTCGGTAGCGCCTCGGCCTGTCAACGCACGCCACGGGCGCGGGGCTTCGGCTCCGCGCCCGTCTGCGTTGCCGGCAGTTCGCACGAAGGCAGGACGCTATCTTGGTCGCTTTCCCCGCCGGTCCCTGTGCACCTCACCCAACCCGACGCCCCCATCTTCGTGGCCGGCCACCGCGGCCTGGTCGGCTCCGCGGTGGTGCGCGACCTTGAGGCCGCAGGCTACACCTCGCTCATCCGGCGGACGAGCTCCGAGGTCGACCTCCGCGACCGGGCGGCCGTCGACGCGCTCTTCGCCGACACGCAGCCCGCCTTCGTGGTCCTGGCCGCGGCTCGGGTGGGCGGCATCCTGGCCAACGACACCTACCCGGCCGATTTTATCTCCGACAACCTCCAGATCGCGCTCAACGTGATCGAGGCGGCGCACGCGTCCGGCGTGGGGAAGAAGGGACGCTTGGTGTTTCTCGGATCGTCGTGCATCTACCCCAAGATGGCGCCTCAGCCGATGCAGGAGGAGCATCTGCTCACCGGCCCGCTCGAGCCCACCAACCGGCCCTACGCCATCGCCAAGATCGCCGGGCTCGAACTCGCGGAGTCGTTCCACCGCCAGCACGGCGACGACATGGTGAGCCTGATGCCGACCAACCTGTACGGCCCTGGAGACAACTTCGACCTGGCCACGAGCCACGTCCTGCCCGCGCTCATCCGCAAGATCGACGACGCGGTCGGCCGTGACGGCGCGCCGGACCAGCCGGTGACCATCTGGGGGACGGGCACGCCGCGCCGCGAGTTTCTGCACGCGGACGACCTCGCCCGCGCCATCCGGTTCGTGCTGGAGATGCCCGAGGCGGACCTGCGGGCTGCGGCGCCCGATGGCCTCTTTAACGTCGGCGTGGGCGAGGACATCTCGATCCGAGACCTGGCCGGCAAGGTCCAGTCCGTGGTCGGAGGCACGGGCGAGATCGTCACCGACCCGTCCAAGCCGGACGGTACGCCTCGGAAGCTCTTGGACGTCTCGCGCCTGCACGCGCTGGGATGGGCGGCCCAGACCTCGCTGGACGATGGCATCGCCGACGCTCACCGCTGGTACCGAGACCACGTAGCCGGCGAGGCCTAGACGCCGCCGAGCAACCGCTGTCCCAGGCTTTTTGGGAGCCCCTGCTCGCGGATCCGGGCGACCGTCTTGGCGACGTCGTAGTGGACGCGCACCAACTCGTAGTCCATCGTCTCGGTGTCGAACACCCCAAACGCGGCGCGGGGGTCGTGGTCCCGCGGCTGCCCGACCGACCCGACGTTGATCAGGTAGCGTGCGCCCGGCTTGACCTTGGTGGCTCCCATCCGCGTCGAGACCATGGCTGGCCGGTGCGAGTGCCCCACGAAGCACACGGCGGTCTCGAAGGCTGAAAACTGACGTTGGATGATGCTGAACGAGTCCAGCCGGGGCCACTCGCCGGGGTCCAGCGGGGCCGCGTGAGCAAGCGTAACGCCCTCGAACGTCGCCGTAAGGGGCAGCGCCGCCAGCCAGTCCAGGTCGGCTTGGTCCAGGTGGTCGCGGTGCTGGCGCGCGGCCACCTGGCCGTCGTTCGGCAGCACGCCGATGTGCTCGCCTGTGGCGACGGCCGCGTCGTGATTCCCCAAGACCGTCACCGCGCTCGACGCGCGAATCGCGTTGAGCACCGGCGCCGGATCCGGACCGTACCCCACGACGTCGCCGAGGCAGACGATCGCGTCCACGTCGCGCGCCTCGGCGGCCGCTAGCACGGACGTGAGGGCTTGCTCGTTGGCATGCAGATCGGACAGAATGGCGAGGCGCACAGGCGGAAGGAGTTCTCGCGAGTTGGGAGCAGGGGCGTCGAAACCGGCGACACCAAGTCAGGAAGGCCCTGGGTCCGGCTCTATATTCGCCTGCCGGGACTGACCTTGCTTCCGCTAACGTCTATGGCCGATCCTCGTTTCTCCCCCGCCGAGCTGAGCCGGTCGGCGCCAGCGCCGCTGGTCGACGAGCCGTTTTACGAGCCTGAAGTCGAGGGCATCGACCTGCGCGAACTGCTCGACATCTTGCTTCGCGGGCGGTGGATCATCTTGGCCACGGCGCTGCTCACGCTGGTGCCCGTGGTGATCCTGTCCCTGATGGCGGACTCGATGTACCGCTCGCAGTCGACGTTGCTGATCGACAAGGGCAACGCGTCGCTCGCGGACGTGCTTCCGAGCCAGGGGCCGGCGTCGTTCTACCGAGGCGACAACAACCTCAGCAACGAGATTCTGATCATCCAGCAGTCGCTCCCGCTTGCGGAGGCGGTGGCGACGCGGCTCCTCCAACTCCGGCGGGCTCCGGGCGGGGAGGCGCCCCTGAGCATCCTCCAGCCGGGGGCAGACCAAGACTCGCTGTCGGTCTTGGACGTGGCGTTCCGGCTGCAGGCGGACTACGTCTCGGCCTCCATCTTCGGCGACGCGGACGCGTTGCAGATCAGCGCGGTCAGCACGGACCCGCACGAAGCGGCCCTTATCGTCAACCTGTACTCCGAGGAGTTTGTCGCCATCACCCGCGATGTCAGCCGCGCAAGCTATTCGGAGGCGCGCCAGTTTTTGCAGCAGGAAGTCTCGTCCATCGAGGGTGAGTTGACAGAGGCGGATGACCGGGTGCGCGACTTTATGCAGCGTGAGGGCGCCGTCGCGCTCGACGAGGAGTCCAGCACCTTGGTCAGCCGGCTCGCACAGGCGCAGGCCCAGCGGGATGCGGCTCAGATCCAGTCTGGCGCCATGCAGGCCCGGCTGACGGCGCTGCAGTCCGAGTTGGACCGCCTCGAGCCGAGCCTGCGAAGCAGCTTCGCCTCCGGCGTGTCGGGACAACTCGACGCCGCTCGTCGCCAGTTGCAGGAGGTCGAGTCTCGGCTCGAAGTCTTCTACCTCACGACGCCGTCGCTGCGCTCAGACCCGGCTCCGGGCGCCGAGGTGGCCCGGCTGCGCGCCGAGGTGGACCGCCTGCGGGACCGCACGCAACAGCTCGCGGACCGGCTCGCGTCCCAATCGCTCGCCTCGGGGAGCGGCCCGGGGGAGTCGCAGTCCGGCTTTAACCGCGCGGCCGTGCTGCGCGCCGAGATTGCCGACACGCGCGTGGCGCTGAGCCAGTCGCAGGCCGAGCGCGATCAGCTCGGCAGCCGCATCCAGGACTACGAGCAGGACCTGCGCTCGATTCCTCGCCAGTCCATCGAACTGGCCCAGCTTCAGCGAGACCGGATGGCTGCTGAAGGGCTGTACTCTGCGCTGCGCTCCAATCTGCAGGAGGCCCAGGTCGCCGAGAAATCGCAAATCGGCGACGCCCAGTTGATCCGGCCAGCCTTCCCGTCCGCCGTTCCGTACGGGCCCAACCGTCTCCGCAACTCGCTGCTTGCCTTGATCCTGGGCTTGTTCGCCGGCTCAGCGCTCGCAGTCGCCAAGGTCCGGCTGGACCACAGGATTCACCGCCCCGACGACGTGCGCAAGCTAGGCATGCCCCTGCTGGGCACCATCCCAGACGCGACCGAGCTCATCACGTCCGACTTTGAAGGCAAGGAGTTCGTTTCCGTCAACGGACGGGACATCGACACCCACATGGTGACGTTGCTCAATCCGATGGCTGCGGTCAGCGAGTCGTACCGGGCCTTGCGTACGAGCGTCCAGTTTAGCCGGCCCGACACCGTGATCGGTTCCATCCTGGTCACGAGCGCCAATCCCTCTGAGGGCAAGAGTACGACTGCGCTCAACCTGGCCGCTGTGATCGCGCAGTCCGGCCGACGCGTGGTTGTGATCGACGCCGACCTGCGTAAGCCCACCATCCACAGGAAGATGGGCGTTGCGCGTGAGCCTGGACTGGTGCAGGCGTTGTTCGCCGAGGACGACTCGTCGGCGTTGACTTCCTCCCTCCAAGAAGTAAGCGAAGACCTGTATCTGCTGACCGCGGGTGCGACGGCGCCCAACCCGTCGGAGCTTCTCGGCTCTCGCAAGATGCGCGAGACCTTGGCCAGCCTTCAAGAGGACTTTGACGTCGTGCTGATTGACGCGCCGCCGGTGCTCGCGGCGACGGACGCTGTGTTGCTCTCGACTCAGGTGGACGCCACGATCATCGTGGCACGGGCGGGTTCGACGAACGACTATGAGCTGGAGAGCGTCACTGAAACGTTGGCGTCTGTTGGCGCCAAGACGATCGGGATCGTCCTCAATGGCTTCGATGTGAGTCAGTCCTATGGGTACAAGTACAAGTACAAATACCAGTATGGAAA
Organism: Rubricoccaceae bacterium; assembly: GCA_963757585.1. GTDB lineage: Bacteria > Bacteroidota > Rhodothermia > Rhodothermales > Rubricoccaceae > Rubrivirga. Next base: position 162,216 of record CAVWRT010000004.1, on the reverse strand, counting down.
TAAGTATGCCTACGGTGCCGAGAGTGCTTGAGCGAACGCGTCTGCAGCGGGTCGCTGTCTGGGTAATGCTGTGCTGCTTGGCCGGTGCCGCCTCAGCACAAACTCGTGGGCGCCTCGAAAACCGCCAAGTCTCTCCGGGCGGCGGGTATTACTTCAACGCGCAGCCGGGAGAGATCACGACCCAGATCTCGGTATGGGGCGCAGTGGCACGTCCCGGGATCTACGAAGTGGGCCAAGGCTTCAGCCTTCAAAGCGTCGTGTCGATGGCGGGAGGGCCGAGCCCCTTGATGGGGACAGACCAAAATCTGCAGCTGCGGATGACTGTCTACCGGCAAAGCCAGGTCGTGTACGAATCGACGGTCGAGGAACTGGCGCTTCAGGTGGAGGCGTCACCCGGCCTCCTGGACGGAGACATCGTAGAGATCCGACCCGACCGCACGGTTCGCGTCAACGTGTGGGGCACCGTCCGGGAGCCGGGTCTGGTCGTGCTGGGGCCGAGCGACACCGTGCGTTCGGCCTTGTCCCTGGCTGGCGGCCCGGTCCTGGCGGCGTTGCGCGACAATGTTGACCGGGACGTACAGCTCCTCATCAGCCGTGCGGATGGCACCGTGGCGTATGCGGGGCCTCTGGACGAACTCCCGCAGAGCGTGAACCAGCAGCCGCTGAGCGACGGCGACGTGTTGTCCGTGGAAGTCCGCGAGCGAATCGGCTGGGAGCTTCGCGATACGATTACTGTCGTGGGCGTCGTGATCTCGTCGGTCGTGGCGGTCACTCAGATCATTCGACTTTTGGACACCAACTGAGTGGTGGATACCAGACCCACGTTGGTGACCGGCGGGGCCGGCTTCATCGGCTCCGCCCTGGTGCGTCGGTGGGCCGAGGCGGGCCGAGCCGTTGTGGTTGTGGACGCACTTACCTACGCCGGCTCGCTGGACGCACTCGACGGCGCGCTCGACCAGCCTCACATCTGGTTTGAGCACGTCGACATCCGGGACCGCGACGCCCTAGGCGCCGTGTTTCGCAATCATCGTCCGTCCCGGGTCGTCCACCTGGCGGCCGAGAGCCATGTCGACCGCTCCATCGACGGGCCATCCGACTTCGTGACGACCAACGTTGTCGGCACGTTTACCCTCTTGGAAGCTGCCCGTGCCCACTGGCTGGAGCTCGAGGACAGGGAGCGTGACGCATTTCGCTTTCTCCACGTGTCCACGGACGAAGTGTTCGGCGAGCTAGGCGCGACGGGCGCGTTTACGGAGGCCACGCCGTACGCCCCAAGCTCTCCGTACTCCGCGACCAAGGCCGCCTCGGACCACCTGGTGCGGGCCTGGCACCGCACCTATGGGCTGCCCACGCTCGTGACCAACTGCTCCAACAACTACGGCCCGTACCAGCACCCCGAAAAGCTGATTCCGGTCGTGATCCGCGCAGCCGCCGCCGGCCAGCCCATCCCCGTGTACGGGGCCGGAGACAACGTGCGCGACTGGCTTCACGTCGCGGATCACGTGAGAGGCTTGGAAGCGGCGCTGATGCAGGGGGCGCCCGGCGAGACGTACGCCTTGGGTGGCGGCGCCGAGCGGACGACGCTGGAGGTCGTGCGGACCATCTGCAGCGTGCTGGACCAGCTGAGGCCACAAAGCGCTCCTCACGCGCGGCTGATCTCGTTTGTGAGCGACCGACCTGGACACGACTTCCGCTATGCCATTGACGCCAGCAAGGCTGAGCGAGAGCTGGGCTGGGCGCCCGAGCGCTCGTTCGAGCAAGGCGTCGAGGAGACTGTCGCGTGGTACCTCGCCCACTCGGAGTGGACGGATAGCCGGGTAAACGTATGAAAGGCATCGTCCTAGCCGGGGGCACGGGTTCCCGCTTGTACCCGATCACCGGAGCCGTCAGCAAGCAACTGCTACCGGTCTACGACAAGCCGATGGTGTACTACCCTCTCAGCACGTTGATGCTGGCGGGGATTCGGGAGGTGCTCATCATCTCGACGCCACACGACGTACCGCTCTACCAGCAGCTACTCGGCGACGGGTCGGCGTGGGGGATGGTGATCGAGTACGCCGAGCAGCCGACGCCGGCCGGCATCGCGCAGGCCTTCTTGATCGGCGAGTCGTTTATCGATGGAGATCCCGTCGCGCTGGTTCTGGGGGACAACGTGTTCTACGGCGACGGCTTGACAGCCTTGTTGCGCCGTGCAGCCGCCCGTTCGGACGGCGCGACGGTGTTCGGCTATCGCGTGGCCGACCCTCGGCGCTACGGCGTCATCACGCTGGACGGCGACGGCCAGCCCGTGTCCATCGTCGAAAAGCCGGACCAGCCGACCAGCCCGTACGCGGTGACCGGGTTGTACTTCTACGACGCCGAAGTCGTTGAGGTCGCCCGCAGCCTGACCCCGTCACCGCGCGGCGAACTCGAAATCACGGACGTCAACCGTCACTACCTGGGCCAGCGCCGGCTCCACGTGGAGCGGATGGGGCGCGGCTACGCCTGGCTCGACACGGGAACGCCGGAAAGCCTGCTCAACGCGGCCCTGTTCGTCCAGACGATCGAGACGCGGCAAGGGCTCAAGATCGCCTGCCCCGAGGAGATCGCCTACGAGCAGGGCTGGATCGACGCAGGCGAACTCGCTGCTCTCGCCGACGCGCTCCAGGCGGCAGAGTACGGCCGCTACCTGCGTGGGCTGTTGGAGTAGCTAGCCTCGGCGCGTGCTGCCCTATCATCTCTTTTGGCGGCCGTTTGTGCTCGCCTGGACTCAGTCTGAGACCTGCGTCGAACGCTGGCATCACACAGTAGCGACGTGCAGGGCCTACCGGAGTTCTTCGTGCACGACGTGCCGATTGAGTGCTTGGGCACCGAGGTCTACCGCTTAGCTTTGGCACATACGTCTACAGCCTCTCGCTTCATGGCAGCTATCGCTTCGCACACGTTTGCGCACTCTCTGGGCATCGTTGGCTTGGGCTACGTCGGCCTGCCCCTCGCCGTCGAGGCGGCCGAGGCGGGCCTGTCCGTCGTCGGCGTCGACACGAACGCCGCGACGGTGGAGCGCATCCAGGCGGGCCGGAGTCACATCGGAGACGTGTCGTCGGCCCGCTTGGGCGCGGTCGTCGACGCCGGGCGTGTCACGGCGACCACCGACGCCTCGGCGCTCTCCGACTGCCAGGTGATCTCCATCTGCGTGCCGACGCCGCTCAACAAGATCAAGGACCCCGACCTGTCCTACGTCGTCCAGGCCGCCCACGCGATCATCCAGCACCTGCGGCCGGGGCAGACGCTGGTGCTGGAGAGCACCACCTACCCGGGCACCACCGACGACGTGCTGCGCCCGCTCGTCGAGGCGTCCGGCTTGGTGGTCGGCGAGACCGTGTTTCTGTGCTACTCGCCGGAGCGCGTGGACCCGGGCAACGCGACCTGGCACACCAAGAACACGCCCAAGGTGATCGGCGGCGTGACGCCGGCGTGCCTGGCGGCCGGCCGCGCGGTCTACGACCGGATCTTCGACGAGATGGTGCCGGTCTCGTCGGCGCGCGCCGCGGAACTGGTCAAGGTGTACGAGAACACCTTTCGCATGATCAACATCGCGCTCGCGAATGAGCTGGCTCAGGCGTGCGACAAGCTGGAGCTCGACGTGTGGGAGGTGGTCGAGGCGGCGGCGACCAAGCCGTTCGGGTTCACCAAGTTCACGCCGGGTCCGGGCCTGGGCGGCCACTGCATCCCGCTCGACCCGCACTACCTGTCGTGGAAGATGCGCTCGCTGAACTACAAGACGCGCATGATCGAGCTGGCGAGCGAGATCAACTCCGAGATGCCGGCCTTTGTGGTGCGCAAGGTCGCCGACGCGCTCAACGACGACTCGAAGTCGCTGCGGGGGAGCCGAGTCTTGGTGTTGGGGATCGCCTACAAGCGCGACATCGACGACTTGAGAGAGAGCCCGGCGCTGGAGGTGATCCAGTTGCTGCAGGACAAGGGCGCCGACGTGGCGTACCACGACCCGTTCTGCGCGGTGATCGCCGACGACAGCCACACCGCGCTTGGGGAGCTGCCGCTCTACAGCGTCGCGCTCACGCCGGCCGAGGTGGCCGGTGCCGACGCGGTCGTGGTGGTCACGGATCACACCGCGGTGGACTACGCGCTGGTGCGCGAGCACGCCGAGACGGTCATCGACACGCGTGGCGTGATGCGCGGAGTGGCTGGGGGTGCTCGCGTGATCGGTCTCTCCGACGCCGGCGTCGTTGGAGATGGGTCAACTGCTGACGCGTCCTTGACTCCGGTTGTCACTCCTCAGTAGCTACCGACGCGAGAATCGGCTTCCGTGGTTTGCCCAGAAGCTGAACCTGGTCAGTCGCCATATACAACACACGCGCGGCTTGGTGGTGCATCTCATAGGTAAATTGTCAAATTGAGTCACACTCAATGTCTCGAGGAGTGCAGCGGTCGCGCAAATCCAATAGTTGTCGTCAATGTGAGACGCTGGATGCCATTACCTTAGATTGATGGATTTGCACGAATGACTGATGCTACGCTCACCGGCCCGATCCGCTGCCTCGTCACCGGGGCCGCCGGGTTTATCAGGTATCACCTCTGCGAGCGCCTCCTCGACGATGGGCACCGCGTTGTGGGCCTAGACAACTACAACGATTATTACGATGTCCAGCCCAAGCGCGACCGCATGGCGCAACTGGAGGGCCGCCCCGGCTTCCGCTCGCTCGAGATGGATCTCAAGGACGGCGAGGTCGTCGAGGCTTTGTTCGCTGGCGGCGCCTTCGACGCCGTCGTGCATCTCGCCGCGCAGGCGGGCGTGCGCTACTCCATCACGCACCCGCACGCCTACGCGGTCAGCAACCTCGTCGGGTTCGTCAACGTGCTAGAAGGGTGCCGCCACGGCGGCGTGAAGCACCTGGTCTACGCGTCGCCGAGCTCGGTCTACGGCGCCAACACGGCGATGCCGTTCTCGGAGCAACACAACGTGGACCACCCGGTGTCGCTCTACGCAGCCTCGAAGAGGGCGAACGAGCTGATGGCCCACAGCTACAGCCATCTCTACCAACTACCCACGACGGGCCTGCGCTTCTTCACGGTCTACGGCTCCTGGGGGCGCCCCGACATGGCCTATTTCAAGTTCGCTCGGGCCATCCTGGCCGGCGAGTCCATCGAGGTGTACAACGAGGGCAAGATGGCTCGGGACTTCACGTATGTGGAAGACACCGTCGAGGGCATCGCAGCCACGATGACGCGCCCGCCCGCCGGCGACGCCGACTGGTCCAGCGATCAGCCGGACCCGTCCTACAGCATGGCGCCCTACCGTATCTACAACATCGGCAACAGCGAGCCGGTCGACTTGCTGACGTTCATCGAGACGCTGGAAGACGCCCTCGGCGCTGAGGCGCACAAAACGTCGCTGCCGATGCAGCTGGGCGACGTGGTGAAAACCTATGCCGATGTGTCGCCGCTCGAGGGCTCCGCAGGCTTCTGCCCCACCACCACGCTGGCAGATGGCTTGCACCAGTTCGTTGACTGGTGCCGTGCCTACTACGAAATTCCTGCCCACTCGCCTTCGCTCTCCGCGTGAACACCGACACCGCCCGCACCGAGTTCTCGGCCTTCCTGGACCAGCTCCGCACCGCGCCGCGGACGTGGCTGGTCACCGGCGCCGCTGGCTTCATCGGTTCGCACCTCGTCGAGACACTTCTCAGCGCGGGACAGACCGTTCGCGGACTCGACAATCTCTCGACGGGTTCAATGCGCAACGTCGAGGCCGTTCGGCCTGCCGAATTGGAGCGCTACACGTTCATTGAGGGCGACATCCGAGACGTCGCGACCTGTGTCGAGGCGTGCGCAGGCGTGGACGTCGTGCTGCACCAGGCGGCCCTGGGCTCGGTGCCGCGCTCCATCGCTGACCCCCAGGCGACGCACGCCTCGAACGTCAACGGCACGCTCAACATGCTCGTCGCTGCCCGGGATGGCAACGTCTCGCGGTTCGTGTTTGCCTCGTCTAGCTCGGTCTACGGGGACCACCCCGGCTTGCCCAAGGTGGAGGACGAAATTGGGACGCCGCTCTCGCCCTACGCGGTCTCCAAGCGAACAGGCGAGCTGTACGCGGGCACCTTCTTCGACCACTACGGCCTGGAGACGATCGGCCTGCGCTACTTCAACGTATTCGGCCCACGCCAAGACCCCGCCGGACCGTACGCGGCCGTGCTCCCCAAGTGGGTCGACACGCTCCTGTCCGGCGAGCGGTGCATCGTCAACGGTGACGGCGAGACGAGCCGCGACTTCTGCTATGTCCGCAACGTCGCCCAGGCGAATCTGCGTGCGGCGCTCGCGCCTGCCGGGGCAGCGGGGCGCGTTTACAACGTCGCCGTCGGGGACCGGACGACCCTGAACGAGTTGTTTCGGACGATGGCCGACGGGTTGAAGGCGCGAGGGGTGGTTGATGCGGCACCCGTACCCGAGTACTCCGACTTCCGGGCTGGCGACGTCCGGCACTCCCTCGCCGACGTGTCGTCCGCGCGCGAGGCGCTCAACTATCGACCCACCCACCCGACCGATGCGGGCCTCCAGCAGACGGTGGCCTGGTACGTTCGGCACCACGTCGAACAGTCCGCCGCGCCGTCGCTATCAAGCGCGATAGCCCAGCCTGCAGTTGACAGCTGATCCGCTGCTGACAGCGGGGCATTTCTGTCGCCCGCGTCCTCGTATGTCCACTCCGGCACCCGCGAGGTCCGACCCGTGAGATCCAGACCTTCTCCTCCGCCGATCGACGGTGAGAGGCGCTCCGGCGCTGAGCCAGCCGATGACGGAGCGCGCCCGCCTCGTCCATCGCCTCCAGATGCTGCCCAGCAAGGCACGCAGTCTGGCCGAGTGCGACGGCTGGTGCGTCGCGTACGGGGTCGGCTTTCGGGGTCCACATTTGCCAAAGGGCTGGCCTGGACATTTTTCTCCAATGCGGCGCTCCGGTTGCGAGGCGTGCTGCTCGCGGTTGTCGTGTCTCGGTGGGCCGGGATCGACATGTATGGGGCCTACGCCGTCGTCTTCTCGCTCAGTATCTACGGCATGGCAGTGGGGACGCTGATGCTGCCCAATGCCGTCGTCCGGTTTTACCCGGAGGAAGGGACGTCTGGAGATGCTCTGGCCGCGGTTACGCTGGGCATGGGTTTGGTCGGCGCACTCCTGGTAGGGGGGCTGTTGTCGGCCTTTGCGCCGGGGATGTCACGCGTGCTTTTGAAATCCGACCTCTATGCTCCACTCATGGCGCTGAGCGGCCCCCTGGTCGTCGTGGGGGCGTTGCAGAGATCGCTGATGGAGCTCTTCCGCGCCAGGGGCGAGATGAGACGGTTTGCCCTCGTGGAGAGCGTGCTCCCAGCTCTCGAAGTGCTCACCTTGGCAGGCGGCCTGCTCCTGGGCCATGAGTTTTACCATGTGGTTCTGGTCTACGTGGTCGTTGCAGGAGTGGGCCTAATGGGGCTCGCCATCGGGACCGTGCGATCACTCCATTGGGAGTGGCCCAGCCGGGAGGTGCTCCGGTCGCGCGTCGTAGCCTACGTTCGGTATGCGCTCCCCCTGGTCCCCACGTCCGTGTCCCACACGGTCACGGCCGTGGGAGACCGCTTCGTCGTGGGGTTTTTCTTGGGAGCGGGGCCGGTTGGGCTGTACTCCGTCGTCTACGCTGTGGCAAGCTCGGTCAACATGGTCGCCTCGCCCGTCGTGACGTCGCTGATGCCGAAGGTGGCGGGGTTGTGGAGCCGCGGGGAGGTTGAGCGCGCGCGCCAGATCGTTCGCCGGGCGTTCGCCGGGTTTGCGGGGCTTTCTGCGGTGTTCGTTGGAGCGATGGCCGTCCTGGGCGTGCCAGCGATCCGGCTGCTGTTGAGTGAAGAGGACCGTCTGGCCGTGTCGGGGGAAGAGCTCTGGGGGGTGAGCGTCGTCGTCGCGCTCGGCGTGGTCGCCCTCGCCTTGATGCGACTCTACAGCGTCTTGCTGTTTCGCCACGCCGACACCCGGTACGTGATGTACATCTATGGCGCCGCTGGGGTGTTCAACGTCGCCCTCAACGTGATCCTCGTCCCCACCCTCGGGCTGATGGGGGCGGCGCTCTGCACACTCGTGACCTACGTCCTGGCCCTCGTGGTGACGATGGTGACGGTTCAGCGCTTGGACCGCCAGGTCCTCTGACCTCGGGCAGCCCGCCTCGCCAGTTGGCGAAACGCGCATGTGAGGGTGACAGGGCGCCATGTATCTTCGACGCCTCACCCACCCCCTCCGATGACCACATTGCGACATCGGTCGGCTGAAGCCATTCTGAGAGGGCTCGCACGAGCACCCGTCCGGCTTCCGGAGGAGCGGTTGCTGGGGCGGCTCTTTCGGCTGCTCGACTCCGACGGAGCAGCCCTCATCGACCAGGCCCAGGATACCACGTTGGTCACCTTCCGTCGGCGGGCTGTCCTGTTCTACGCGCTCCGCGACACGCTCGCCCGGGGGGTTCCTGGCGGCGTCGCTGAGATCGGAGTCCACAGGGGAGGCACGGCAGGGCTTCTGGCAGCCGTCCTGCTGGATGCCAGGGTGGAGCGCCATCTCCACTTGTACGATGCGTGGGGGGCGCTTCCGTCGCCTACGGAGGCTGACGGGCGCCAGGCCGAGTCGTACCGCCACGAGAACATCCCGGAAAAGCTGGCTGATCTGGTCGAGAACCCACCCCGGCCCGTCGCCGAGCACACCATTCACTCCGTCGTCGGCTACCCACGCGAGGCGACGACCTATCACCAGGGGTGGTACGAGGAGACGTTGCGGCCGGTGGAGGCGGGCGTCCTCGCCTTCGTCCACATCGACTGTGACTACTACGACTCAGTGCGGCTGGCGCTCACGTTCTTCGCCGAGACAGCCGCGCCTGGCGCGATGGCGGTATGCGACGACTACGGGACATGGGACGGAGCCAAGCAGGCGATACGCGAGTTCGCGGCCGAGCGCTACGACCTCATAGACTTTACGCCGCTGGCCTCCGGCCAGGCCCTCCTCGTCTGCCGATGACGCCTTCGGGTATGGCTGCTCTAGGACATCCTACTCAAGACCCTGGCATACCCGTGGATGTGCGAGCCGTGCTCGCCTGCCCGTCGTGCGCCGGGGCGCTCTCCTGGACCGGCGCGGATGGCTCTCTCGTGTGCACGCGCGAGCATATCGCCTATCCGGTCCAGGTGGGCGTCCCGCCGCTGCTCGCGTCTGAGTCGTAGGCCGTGGGCGCCGCGCCGCCGCGGCAGTGATGACGGTTCAGCGCCTGGACCGCCAGGTCGTCTGACCTCGGGCCGGCCGCCCCGCCAGTTGACGAAACGCTCATGTGAGCGTGACGGAGCGGCACGTATCTTCGACGCGTCCCCCAACCCCCCCTCCGATGACCACACTGCGTAGGACCCTCGGGGTTGCGCGCCGCGCGCCAGTCAAGGATCTGATGCGTCCGGGCAAGATCCGCCTGATCGCGCTCGCGTCGGAGTATTCGATGTCGAGCTACGAGCGGCTGGCGAACGTCTACGACCTGTCGACGGCGGCCGTGACGCAGGGTCTCAATGGGGCGTTTGTCGAGTGCGGGGTATGGCGCGGAGGGTGCGCCGGGATCATGGCCGACATCGCCCACGCGGAGGGGAAAGGACGCCGGACGTGGTTGTTCGACTCATTCGAAGGACTGCCCGAACCCTCGGCGCTCGACGGTCAAGAGGCCACGACCTACGCCTCGGGCCGCCAGTCGGGTGAGCTCGAGGCCATCGATATGTGTGTCGGGCCGATTGAGGACGTCCGAGAGCTGCTTCATGCCCGCCTCGGCGTTCCGGAGCACCAAGTCGAATACGTGAAGGGCTGGTTTCAGGACACCGTTGAGGAGGCGGCGCCCCGGATCGGTCCGATCGCCATGCTCCGCCTCGACGGCGACTGGTATGACTCGACGATGGTGTGCCTCACGCACCTGTACGACTTGGTGGTCGAGGGAGGGTTCGTGGTGATCGACGACTACGGGCACTGGGAGGGGTGCCGGCGGGCCGTCGATGAGTTTCTCGCCGACCGCGAGATCGAGGTGGCCCTTCACGAGATCGACTACACGGGCCGCTACTTCGTCAAGCCTTCGTCTCGATGACCTCCCTGCGACGCCGGCTGTCTGGAGCCCTTCTGCGAGGGCTCACACGGGCGCCCGTCCGGCTTCCGGAGGAGCGGTTGCTGGGGCGGCTCTCTCGGTTGCTCGACCCCGACGGAGCGGCCGTCATCGACCGGACCCAGGATGCCACGTTGGTCACCTTCCGTCGGCGGGCCGTCTTGTTCTACGCGCTCCGTGACACGCTCGCCCGGGAGGTTCCTGGCGGCGTCGCGGAGATCGGAGTCCACCGAGGTGGCACGGCGGGGTTGTTGGCGGCCGTCCTGCTTGATGCTGGGCTGGCGCGCCCTCTCCACTTGTACGATGCGTGGGGGGCACTCCCGTCGCCCACGGAGGCTGACGGGCGCCAGGCCGAGTCGTACCGCCACGAGAACATCCCGGAAAAGCTGGCTGATCTGGCTGAGGATCCACCCCGACCGGTCGCCGAGCACACTGTCCATGCCGTTGTCGGCTACCCACGCGAGTCGACAACCTATCACCAGGGGTGGTACGAGGAGACGTTGCGCCGGAGGAGGCGGGGGATCTCGCCTTCGCCCACATCGACTGCGACTATTACGACTCGGTGCGGCGGGCGCTCTCGTTCTTCGCCGAGACGGCCGCGCCAGGCGCGACGGCGGTCTGCGACGACTACGGGACATGGGATGGTGCCACGCAAGCGATACGCGAGTTCGTGGCCGAGCGCCGCGGCCTCATAGACTTTACGCCGCTGGCCTCCGGCCAAGCCCTCCTCGTCCGCCGATGATGCCTCCAGATGTAACCACTCCACGAGCTTCCCACTCTGGGCTCTGGCATCCCCTCGGACGTTCGAGCCGTGCTCGCCTGCCCGTCGTGCGCCGAGCCGCTCTCCGGGACTGGCGAGGATGGTTCTCTCGTGTGCACGCGCGAGCACATCGCCTACCCGGTCCGGGCGGGCGTCCCGTCGCTGCTCGCGTCTGAGTCGTGGCCCGAGGGCGACGTGCCCCCACCGCCGCCGCCGCCGTCGCCCGCGGCGAGCACAGGCATGGGCTCAGGGCTCAAGGCGCTCCCCAACCACTGGACGCTCCGGCCGACTCGCCACCTCGGCAGCCTCGAGCACCGCACTGGCGTCAAGAACCACACGCGCCGGCTCGACGAGTTCTTGGCAGAGGTCGGCCCGTCCGCCCGCGTGCTCGACCTGGGCTCGGGCGCTCGCCAACTCGGCCCGAACGTCGTCAGCTTCGACATCGGGGAGTTCCCGGGCGTCGAGGTCCGGGGCGACGCCCACCACCTCCCGTTCCAGGACGCCGCTTTCGACGCGGTCGTCGTGCAGCAGGTCATTGAGCACGTGTCCGAGCCGGCGCGCGTGCTGGCCGAGGCGCGGCGCGTGCTGCGCCCCGGCGGCCTCGCGTTCATCAGTGCCCCGTTCGTGGAGCCCGTCCACGAGCCGTACGACTTTTACCGGTGGACTCGGATGGGGCTGGAGCACCTCGTCTCGAAGACGTTCGAGGTGGTCTCTGTCGAGCCCTACGGGGGCAAGTTCTCAGCCTTTAGCTGGATCCTGAACACGCTCGTCGCCAGCACGCTCAAGGACAACATCCGGGTGCGCGCGCTCTCGTTCTCCGGCGTCGTCTTGTCGCGCGCCCTGACGGCCTGGCTCAAGTATGTCGACGAGGCGGTCGCGACGCCGGTGCGGAGCGACCTCGCGCAAGGGTTTCTCGTCATCGGGCGGGCGCGCGAGGAGTCGTGACGATCTCGACTCCCGAGCCCGCCTTGAGTGGACCGGTCGCCCGAGAGGTCGAGGCATCGCCTCCGCTGCGGCTGATGGTCGGCGCGTTCCAGTCCGGACGGGGGGCCGATGGCGGCGTGGAGAGCATCACGCAGGTTCTGGCGCGTCTGCCCCGGGTCCGGCTGAGTGTCGTGACCCAACTCGAAACGCCCCTTACCGAGCGGTGGCGGGCGCTGGGCTTCGACGTCCACGTCTGGCCTGTGCCCCATGCTTTGGGGGCTCGGCTGGCGTCTGACCCGGTGGCTCGGCTCCGCGCTCTCCTCGACCTCAACCGCCGCACGCGAGCGCTCGTCCGCGCCGAGTCCATCGAGGTGGTCCACTGCAACGACCCCAGCGCGCTGTGGTACCTCGGCCCCGGTGCCCGAGCGGCTGGCGTGCCCGTCGTCTACAACATCCGCGACACCAAGCCCTTGGGGGACCGCTACGGGTGGGCCAAGCTCCGCCTCGGCGCGGCGCTGAGCACTCGCCAGCTCGTGATCTCCCAAGAGATGCGAGGCCTCTTCGGACGCCACCTCGCCGTGCCTGGCCTGGTGCGACCTCACGTTAAGTCGATCTACAGCGTGGTCGACTTTGAACGGATGCGCGTGCCGAGCCCGACCGAACGGGCGGAACGTCGAGACACGCTCGGGATCCCACCCCGAGCGCTGGCGCTGGTGTACGTCGCCGCGGTGGTGCCCAAGAAGGGACAACTCGCATTCATCCGGGAGGCGCTGCCGCAGATCGCGGATCGCTTGCCGGACGCGCACGTGTACTTCGTCGGGGACGCGGACCCCGCAACCCCCTACGCCCGAGACTGCCGAGAGGCCCTGGCCGCCTCGGGACTGGCATCGAGGGCGACGTTTGTTGGGTTCACGTCCCACGTCGAGGCGTGGTACCAGGCGGCAGACCTTCTCCTGCTGGCGTCGCAGAAGGAGGGGCTGGCGCGGTGCATGGCCGAGGGTCAGGCCTGCGGCGTCCCCATGGTGTCGTTCGACGTGTGCTCGGCCCGTGAGATTCTCGATGGACACGCCTCGGGAACGGTCGTCTCTCAGGGCGACATGAGCGCGTTCGTGGATGCGGTGGTCGACTTCGGGTCCAAACCGGAGCTTCGGGTGGCGGCGGGTCGCCGGGCGGCAGACGGCGCCCGTCAGGTGTTCGACGCCGCGCGCGTCGTTCCGCAATACGAGCAGCTCTACCGGTCGCTCGCTCGTCTCACATGACCGCCTCCGCTCTCCCACTCCGCAGGGCGTCCTCCAGTCCCTTCATCCGGATGGCGCCGTGGCAGCGCGTCGCCGTCGTGACCGCGATTCTCCTTCTGGAGGTGGTGACGCCTGCGTTGGATCTCATCCTGCACGGCCGCAGCGTGGCGTTCGAGGGGAGCATCTGGGCTTTGGAGGCCGCGTATGCCGTGCTCCTCTGCGTGCCCTTCATTCTGTACCAGCCGACCTACGGCTGGCTGCACCCGTTGGTGTTCAGCGCTCTGCTTCCACTCGCGTTCCGTCTAGCCCAAGACCCGCTTCTGATTCTCGACCCGATCTTGGTCTGGACCCAGCCCGTTTCCGTTCGAGTTCGACACATCGCCCTGGTGGGGTGGAGCGAGGTAGAGGTGGCTTCCGCCGTGCTCAAGTGGAAGGCGCTGGCCGTGCTGGGCCTTCTCGCCTACTATGCTGGATACTTTGGGGCATCGGGCATGAAAGCGGCCCGCCTGCGCCCAAGCGTCCCCCGAGCAGTGGGTGTCAAGTCGATCGTGGTCATCGGGGCGAGTCTCTCGTTTTTGGCCTTCTATCTGTGGTCACGGGGGGGACTCACGCAGCATATGCTCAGCTGGGCGTCCGGCCGGTTCACCGCACTCTCGGGCGACGGTCCCATCCAGGTCGTCATCCAGGTCGGGGCACTGGCGGTGCTGCTGTGGATGGCGCTCGATCCCCGTGCGATTCGTCGCCCCATGTTTTGGGCGGCGGCGGCGATGGCTCTTCCGGCGGGGTTTCTGGCCAGCGGTTCGCGGTCTTCGTTGATCTATGCGCTCATCATGATGATCCTCATCTGGACGCTGCAGAACCGTCGGCTCCCCACGCGGCGCATCGTGCTCGCAGTCGGTCTGTCGTTCGTCGCCTTCGGCGCCCTCGGGGCGGTCCGCGCTAGCATCTGGACCGGGAAGGTCGACTGGGCCGTCTTCCAGACGTTCGACATCGACGACGCGGTTCAATCCGCACGCTTGGATTCCGAGTGGCGAGCGACCAACAGCGGCCCTCTCGTGGTCATGGCAAAGGTCCCTCGTGAGGCGGACTTCCTCTACGGAGTGACATACCTTGGCGGAGCCCTCTTCTTCGTCCCGCGTTCCGTCTGGCCCACCAAGCCCCGAAGCGCGGGCGGGCTCAGCGGGGAACGTCTGTTTGGGTGGGGGGCCGGGAGTTCGGCTGTGCCCACCGGCCCCCTGGGTGAGGCCTACTGGAACTTCTCGGTTTTCGGCGTCCTCGCTGTGTTCATGCTCTGGGGATTGTTCCACCGATGGCTGGCGTCGTTCCTCCTCCGGAACGATGGAGTTCCAGCGGCCATCGTTCTCTACGTGCTGGCCCTCTTCCTCTTGGAACCCACCGGAGAAGGCGTCACCCGATTCTTGCAAAAGGCGGTCCCCGCAGTGGTTCTGTTGATGTGGATGGGAGGGCTCCGCGCGATGCGAAGCCGACGCGCCGCGCGAGCCATTCGTCCCCGCCGCTCGGTTATCGCCTCCGTCTCCCAATGACTTCCTCGCCCCCCCCGAAGTGCCGCCCATCCGGGTGCTAGGCCTGACCGTGTCGCTCGGCGGCGGAGGCGCGGAAAAGCACCTGGTGCGTGTGCTCAACCATCTCGATCGTGCGCGCTTCGAGATCGAGGTTGCCGTAGTGCGTGGAGGAGGCGACTACGAGGGCGAGCTCGCTTCGGACGTGCCGGTGCACGTGCTGCAAAAGCGCCAGCGCGGGTCGAGCACCGGGCAGATCTTGCGCTCCGTTCGGCCGCTCCGGGCGCTGTTCGAGGCTCGCCGACCCGACATCGTGTTGGCGATGATGGACGTGGCCGGGTTGCTGGCACTCCGGGCGCGGGGATCCGGGCTGCGTCCGGCCATCGTGGTCGGGGTGCAGGGGCCTCAGCGGGAATACGCAGAGGCCCAGTCTCCCGTGGCCCGCGCCGTCCCCCACCTCGCCCGCCGCCTCTACCCCTCCGCGGACGGCGTGATCGCGCTCTCGGAGGGGGTGCGCGGCGAGCTCACCGAGGCCGTCCCAGCGATCGCCGACCGCACCGTTGTCATTCCCAACGCTGGCCTGGATGCGGCGGTCGAGCGGCTCCGCCACGAACCGCTCCCGGACGGGTTCCTCCCGCCTCGGCCGTTGGCGGTGGCATGTGGACGGCTGACCCGGCAGAAGGGATTCCCGACCCTTCTTCGCGCGCTTCAGATCGTGAACGCGACCACGCCGCTGTCGCTGTGGATCGTCGGCGACGGGCCGGACCGCCAGGCGCTCGAGGACCAGGCGCTCGCGCTCGGACTCTCCGACCGAGTCCGCTTTGCTGGATTCCAGCCGAACCCGTTCGCGTTCATGGCGGCCGCGGACGTGTTCGTGCTCTCATCTCTATGGGAGGGGTTCGGAAACGTGGTCGTCGAGGCGATGGCCTGCGAGACGCCGGTCGTCTCGACGGACTGCCGGTTCGGCCCCGCCGAGATTTTGGCCGGCGAGGCGGGCCTGCTCGTCCCCGTCGAGGACCCGAAGTCGATGGCCGATGCCATCCTCCGGCTCCTCGCCGACCCCGACCTCGCGGACCGCCTCGCTCGTCGAGGGCGGGCGCGAGCGCTTGAGTATGCCGCGCCCGCCGTCGCCGCCGCCTACGGAGAGTACCTCGCGCGGGTGGCAGCGGCTACCCCGCAACTCGTTGCCTCCCATCCTTGAGTAAACCGGTGAGCCAACCGCTCCACATCCTCTACGTCGTCGCGTACCCCTACCGAATGGCTGGGGCCAACCGGGGTCTGCTTGACCTGATCGTCAACCTGCCGTCTGGGGTCCGAGCCACCGTCGCCATGACGGCGGAGGGAGCTGCAGCAGAGGCCTACCGAGAGGCGGGGCTCGATGTTGTCGTAGTGCCCGCCACCGGAGGGCTCGGGGAGTACGGCAAGGCGTTCCTGCGGAAGTCGATGCTCCAGAAGGTGGCCGTGGGCCTCCGGGACGGTATCCCGTTCTGGGTCCGGCTGGGGCGCCTAATCCGTCGCATTCGTCCCCACATCGTCCACGTCAACGACCCTCGGGCTGCCCTGGTCGCCGGCCCGCCCGCTCGCTTGGCGGGCCTGCCCGTCGTGACGAACGTGAAAGGCGAACTGGCCGGAACCGGCGGCGTCTGGCGGATCGCAGAGGCGCTTTCGAACCGGTTCATCGTCATCTCGAAAGGCGCCCTGCGAACCTTGGGTCCGAGCGCGCAAGAGCGGTCGCACATCGTCTACGACGGGGCCGAGCTGAGTGTCGAGGGGGAGGGGACGATCCCCTGGCTGGAGACGATGCGCGACGGGGGCGTCCGGGTCGCGGCGATGTTTGCGTCTGTGGTTCCGTTCAAAGGGCACCACCACCTGCTCGACGCCGTCGCGGTGCTGAACCGACGCGGGTGGGCCGAGCGCGCCGCGTTCGTTTGCATCGGCGACTTTCCAGAGGGGTATGAGCGGTACCACGACTGGTTGTTGGACTCGCGGGAGCGGCTGGGGATCACGAACCTCACGTTCGCTGGGTGGCAAACCGACCCCTTCCCGTTCTACAACTCGGTCGATTTTACGGTGCTCCCCTCGGTGAGCGCTGAGCGCCTCGACGTGGGAGGCGAGGTGCTGGAGGTGCGGGGCGACGAGGGCTTCCCCCGAACGCACGTCGAGGCCATGTGCCGGCGTCTCCCCATCGTGGGGACGGCCATCTCAGGGGTGCCGGAGCAGATCGTCGACGGCGAGACGGGACTCCTCGTGCCTCCCCACCAGACCGACGCGCTGGCCGACGCCATCGAGCGGCTCCTCGCTGACCCTACCCTAGCCATCCGTATGGGGGAGGCGGCCAAGGAGCGGGCGTACGACAAGTTCTCGATGGGAGCGTACATCGACGGGGTCATGTCTGTTTACAAAGAGCTCCTAGACCTTCCCGCACCCGCCCGCTAGCCCATGCGACCTCACCGGGCTCCTCAGCGTCTGCGCCGCTCCCGTTCCGGAGAGGCTCGCATCCTCTACGTGGTGACGCACCCCATGACGGTGCGGCGCCTGCTGGCGGACCACTTGGCCTGGATGCGTGCAGAGGGCTACGACGTCGCCGTCGCGACCGGCCCTGGGCTGGATTCCAGCACCGACGTACCCGCTGGGGTCACGGCGTTCGAGGTGCCGCTGGTGCGCGAGATCTCTGTCGTGGACGACCTCCGCGCACTGGGCGCTCTCGTACGCCTCATGCGCCGCTGGCGGCCCGACATGGTCCACGCCAGCACGCCGAAGGCGGCCCTGCTGGGCACGCTCGCCGCCAGGCTGACCGGCGTTCCGGCCCGCCTCGTTCTGCTCCGCGGGCTCCGGCTCGAAACGACGCTGGGGTGGCGCCGACGCCTGCTCACGTCCACCGAGCGGATCACCATGCGGAGCGCCACGCGGGTGCTGGCCGTCAGCGCTAGCCTCGCTCGCCGGGTCGAGGCCCTCAGGCTCGCACCGGGACGCCGGGTGGACGTGGTCGGCCACGGCTCGTCGAATGGCGTGCGCGTCGAGCGATTCTCTGCGCCGGAAGAGACCCGCGCCAGGGTGCGCGCCGAACTGGGGCTCTCGCCCGACGCGCCCGTGGTGGGATTTGTGGGGCGCCTGACCCGCGACAAAGGCGTTGTCGAGTTGGTGGAGGCCTTGGGTCACCTCCGGCGCTCCGTTCCCGGCGCCTGCCTGCTCCTCGTCGGCGGCTTCGAGGACGGAGACCCGGTGCCCCACGATGTCCGGACGGTCATCGAGGCGGACCCGGCCGTGCTACAGACGGGGTTCGTGAGCGACCCGTCCCGGTACTACGCCGCGATGGATGTGCTGGCGTTCCCGTCGCATCGCGAGGGATTTCCCAACGTGCCACTCGAGGCCGCCGCGGCAGGGCTGCCCACCGTCGGCGCCCGCGCCACGGGCACCATCGACGCGGTGGTGGATGGCGCGACCGGGCAGCTTGTTGCCGTGGGGGACGCTCTGGCGCTCGCCGACGCCCTGGCGACTTACCTGGCAGACCCCGCCTTGCGTGCAGTACACGGAGAGGCCGGGCGTCGCCGCGTGGCCGAGCAGTTCCAGCCCGAGGCCGTGTGGGCCGCGTTTGCCGCCGAGGTCGAGGCCCAATTCGCGGAGGCCCGACCGGCGACCGGCATTGCGAAGCGGGTCCTGGATCTGGCCGTGTCCGGGGTGGGCTTGGTCGTGCTCGCGCCGGTCCTGGGTGGGCTCACAGTCCTCGTCCGCCAGCGGCTCGGGAGCCCGGTGCTGTTCCGGCAGGTCCGGCCTGGGCTGAGGGGCGAGCCGTTCGAGATGGTCAAGTTCCGGACCATGACCGACGCGCGCGGCCCCGACGGCGAGTCTGCTGCCGGACGCGGAGCGGCTTGACCCCGTTCGGTCGATTTCTCCGCGCCGTCCAGCCTGGACGAGTTGCCCGAGTTGTGGAACGTGCGTCTGCGGCGAGATGAGCCTGGTCGGGCCGCGGCCGCTTCTGATGCGGTACCTCGACCGCTACACGCCCGAGCAGGCGCGCCGCCACGAGGTGCGGCCCGGCATCACGGGGCTCGCGCAGGTGAGCGGTCGAAACGCTCTCTCGTGGGAGGAGAAGTTTGCCCTCGACGTGTGGTACGTCGACCACCGCTCGCTCTGGCTAGACCTGAAGATCCTTGCCGCAAACCGTTCTCAAGGTCGTCCGGCGCGACGACGTGTCGGCTGACGACCACGCGACCATGCCCGAGTTTACCGGCTCGCTAGGTAGGCTCATCGCTCATGAGCGTTCTCGTCGTCGGAGCTGGGGGGCACGCAAAGGTCGTCATCGCGACCCTGCCAGGCGATGGGGAGACCGTCAGCGGGTGTCTGGACGACGACCTCTCGAGCCATCGGCCGCAGTCGTCCTCGGCGTGCCCGTCGTTGGGTCGCTCGCGCGATCCTTGCGGACCACGGGGGACGGGCCGTCCTCGGTATCGGCAGCAACGGGTTCGGCCAGATCGCCGAGGTGTACTCCGACGTGACGGTGGACGCAAGCCGTTCATCCACTCGGCCATGGTCATTCGTCAGTCCGCATCGGAGATGGGAACGGTCATTTTTGCCGGGGCCATCGTGCAGCCCGACGCTCGGATTGGGGCGCACGTGATCTCAACACCGGCGCGACGGTCGACCACGACGGCTGTGATTGGCGATTTCGCACACATCGCGCCGGGCGTCCACCTCTCCGGAAAGGTCACCGTCGAAGACGGGAGGATTCCTCGGGTGTCGGAGCTTGTGCGATTCCCGGCGTGCGGGTCGGCGCCTGGGGAACGGTCGGTGCCGGTGCGGCCGTGGTCAGCGATCTTCCGCCGAACGTCACCTCAGTCGGTGTGCCCGCCCGGCCACGATGCACGCGACCTTAAGCCTCTCGCTTCCACCTCTCAGATGCCAGACCGCCTCTACCTCTCGCCTCCTCACATCGGTCCTGACGAACTCGCGCTCGTCACCGAGGCCTTCACGACCAACTGGGTGGCCCCGTCGGTCCCCACGTGGACGCCTTCGAGGCGGAGTTCGCCGCCTACACGCGGCGCCCAGCACGCCGTCGCGCTGTCGTCCGGCACGGCCGCGCTGCACCTGGCGCTTCGGCTGGCAGGCGTCGGGCCGGGAGACGAGGTCGCGGTCTCCGACTTGACGTTCTGCGCCAGCGTCAACCCGATCCTGTATCAGGGAGGGATTCCAGTCTTCGTGGACAGCGAGCCCGGCTCCTGGAATCTCGACCCGGCTCTGGTCGAGGACCTGTTCCGTCACCGAGCGGCTCAGGGCCAGCAGGTCAAGGCGCTCGTCGTCGTCCACCTCTACGGCCAGTCCGCCGACCTCGACGCGTTGGTGGGGCTGTGCGAGCGGTACGGCGTCACGCTGGTCGAGGACGCCGCCGAGGCGCTCGGGGCGACCTACAAGGGGCGCTCGCCCGGCATCGACGGGCAGTCGGGCATCTTCTCGTTCAACGGCAACAAGATCATCACCACGTCCGGCGGCGGGATGCTGGTCACCGACGACGCCGCCCTGGCGGCGCACGCCAAAAAGCTGGCGACGCAGGCGCGCGAGCCGGCGCCGCACTACGAGCACGCCGAAGTCGGCTACAACTACCGCCTGTCGAACGTGCTCGCGGGCATCGGGCGCGGGCAACTCGCGCGATGCTCGACGACCGGGTGACCGCACGGCGCGACGTCGTTCGACGCCTACGTGGAGGCCCTCGGCGATCTGCCGGGTGTCGAGTTCATGCCCGAGGCGCGAGTGGGGCAGGCATTCGCGCTGGCTCACCTGCCTCACCATCGACCCCGAAGCCTTCGGAGCGACGCGTGAAGACGTGCGGCTCGCGCTGGAAGCCGAGAACATCGAGGCACGGCCGGTCTGGAAGCCGATGCACCTGCAGCCGGCCTATTCAGACTATGACGTGGTCGGAGGGAGCGTATCCAAAGACCTGTTCGACCGTGGCTTGTGCCTGCCCTCGGGCTCAGCGATGACGTCGGCCGACATTGGGCGCGTGGTCGAGGTCGTTGCCCAGAGTGTCTAGTGCTGCTTCTGTGGCGTAACGGAGAAGGTCTGTAGACGGGGCGAGAGGGTGGGCTAAACGGCTCTACCTTCGGCTCACCTCCCCTCGGACTGATGCGGCGAACCCCGGCTAAGTTTGCGATTGACGTAGCGCTCTGGACGCTCGCGACACCGCTCGCATTCATGCTCCGGCTGGAGGGCGACGTTGTGAACTACGCCTACAGCATCACTGCGATGCTCACCCTGGGCGTGCCCCTCAAGATCCTGGCAGTGGCGGGTCTCGGGTTCCATCGGCGGTCGTGGCACCGGATGGGACTCTACGACTTGTCTTACCTGATGATTGGAGTCGGAGCGGTCGCGTTGGTTCTGGCCGTCGCAGCGGCGCTGCTGCCCGAAGTACAGGTTCCACGCAGCGTTCCTGTCATCGAGCCGATGATCGCATTGCTGATGATGAGCACCGCCCGTGTGGTCACGCGTGTCTTGTACGAGCGGACGGGCTTTCGGAAGCCGCGCCGCCAGTCGAATACGCGGCGCGTGGTGATCGTCGGAGCAGGAGAGGCGGGGATTCGGCTCGCTCGCGAGATCCAGGGCAACCCCAGTGGAGGGCGCGTTGCGGTCGGGTTCCTGGACGATGATCCGACCAAGCGGCGCCAACGGTATCTGGGACTTCAGGTGTTGGGCCCGATCGACAGTCTCGTCCAGGCAGTCGAGGACCACAACGTGGACGAGGTCTTGCTGGCGATCCCGACGGCTGGCGGTGACGTAGTCCGCAAGGTCTTGACCCTGGCGCGCCAGGCCCGGGTGGACCAGCGAACGATCCCTAGCCTGGACGACATCTTGAGCGGAGCGCTCTCGATCTCCCAGACGCATCCCGTCAATCTGGAAGACCTACTGCGGCGCCAGCCGGTCCGGCTCGACGTGGCACGCGTCGAGTCGTCGCTGAGTGGCAAGCGCGTGCTCGTGACGGGGGCGGGAGGGTCCATCGGCTCTGAGATCGTGCGCCAGGTCGCTGCGTTTGGGCCGAGCCAGATCGTGCTTCTGGGACGAGGCGAGAACTCGGTGTACACCATCCACCGGGAGATGAGGCGGCGGTGGCCGCAAATCGACACGCCTCCCGTGATCTGCGACGTCCGCGACCGAGCGTCGTTGCAGGCCGTCTTCGAGCAGTTCCGTCCGGAGACGGTGTACCACGCCGCCGCGCACAAGCACGTGCCGCTGATGGAAGTGAACCCGGAGCAGGCGGTGCTCAACAACGTCGTCGGCACGAAGAACGTGGCCCAACTGGCGAGAGACTTCGGGGCCACTCGGCTGGTCAACATCTCGACCGACAAAGCGGTCAACCCGACCTCGGTGATGGGGGCGTCCAAGCGCGTAGCCGAGCAAGTCGTCCAGGCGGTGTCTCACCGCTGCAGTCCCGACCAGGCGTTCGTATCGGTACGATTCGGAAACGTTCTCGGAAGTCGTGGAAGTGTCGTGCCGTTGTTCCGCGAGCAAATCGAACGCGGTGGCCCTGTCACGGTGACGCATCCTGAGATGGTGCGCTACTTCATGACCATCCCCGAGGCGAGCCAACTCGTCCTCCAGGCGGGCACACAGGGCGACAACGGTCAGGTGTACGTGCTCGACATGGGCGAGCCGGTCAAGATCGTCGACCTGGCGCGGGACGTGATCCTGCTGTCCGGGCTCGAACCCGGCGTCGACATCGAGATCGAGTTTAGCGGGGCGCGGCCGGGCGAGAAGCTGTTCGAGGAACTGCTGACGTCCGAGGAGGGCGTCGAGCCGTCCCCGCACGAGAAGATCTTCGTCGCCCGGATGGCTGCGTTCGACCGTCCTGGCTTCGAGCGCGCCCTGGACGAACTCATCGCGGGAGCCGAGGCCCAGGATGCGACACGGATCATCGACGTGTTCCGCGAACTGATTCCGTCGCACCACCTCGACAACCCCGCTCCCACGCTGGCCCCGCCTGCCGGAGACGGAATGGCGGACGTCGCCGCGCCAGTGACCCAAGGAAAGCCGACTTAACCGGAATCGGGCGTGGTCCCGCGACCTTCCTATCCGAAGGCACGCCCGTCGCAGACAGTCGGGTGCCCCCGCCTCGGTACAGTCGCGGAGTGGGTGGACCACTGCCGGAAGGGGGGCCGTCGCTGGACCGCGCCTGTTCATCCGTCGCCGCAGCGAGGCGAGGGGGTCCCAACGTATCGGGTGATCAGTAGCGGTCGCTCGCGAACGGGAGGCCCCACTGGAGGTAGAGCGACGGCGACACAAACCGGACGCGGCCTCGCTCCTGGTCGTCGATGGACCGGAACCTCAGCGCGGCTCCGGCCTGGAGGTCGGGCAAGAGGCGGGCGCCGAGGCTGCCCTCGACCAGCCACTCTCGCTGGCGGACACCTTGAAGCGTGGGCACGTCGTCGCTGGAGACGCGGTCGACGTAGGAGCGCGTCGGGTCCGACCCGAAATTGAGTTCGGCCGTGTCGCGACCGCGAACCGTGTACGCCGCGTCCAGAGACGCGGTCAGGTTGGAGGTCGGCCGGTAGCGCGTCGACAGGGTCAGGTCGCTGGCGTTGGGGCCCGCGGGATGGCCGAGGCCGTCGCCGGAGTGGACAAACGCGTTCGACGTCGTGCGATGGGAGTAGAGGTAGGGACGCAGCCGGGCGTACTCGACGCGCAGATCCAGGCCCCGAACCCGTCCGACTCCTGGCACGCCGGGGTCTGCAACCGAGGCCCCGGCGATAAACGCCCACTTGTTGCCCCAGTAGTCGTCGAAGAAGCGCGACGCCGTCAGTTCGTCCAGGATGCCCTGGCCGTAGAGGCGAAGTCCAGACGTCGGCCTCCACGACGCTCCAGCGCCGAGCAGCACGTTGTCTGGACTCCCCAGGTCGCGCTCGGTCCCGCGGTAAAACTGGAACGGGTTGAGGTAGCCGATCTCGAAGCCCGACCTCCGCCCCGCGGCCGACGTGTCGGACGCAAACACCACGGTCTCGAACGCCTCCACCTCGATGCCGCGCCCGAGGCCGAGGGCCAACCGGTGGAGCGCGACGTAGCGCTGAGGCAGCAGTCCGTCCCTCGATCCGGCGGGGCGCGGGTCCACCGTCCGCCCGTACAGGCTTTGGAAAGAGAGTCGCCAGACGTTCCACCGCAGCTGCAGATGGTCGTAGGGCGCCGCGTAGTCACTCAGCGCCACGCTCTCGCGCCCGAACCCCCACGAGTTGCGGTCGCGCCCGAATCGAGCCTCGAGCACGTCTCCCCGGTAGCCGACGACGCCGGTCGAGAGCAGGTAGTCGTACGACGGCACATCGCCGTTGGGGTAGACCACGAAGCCCAGGCGGGGCGCCGTCACCTGTCTCCGCTGGACCTCCCCGAGGGGAATCTGCGTCTGGTTCTCCAGCACGCGCGTCTCGAAAAAGACCCTGCCGACGTGCCCGCCCGCGCGCAGCCCGCGCGACAGACGGTACGCCGGGCTCACGGCCCCCTCCGCCTCGGTCTGGACGACCGGCCCGCCTTCCAGGAACGCCAGTGGCGCCACCTCGAGCCCGTACTCGGAGCTGCCGACCGTCCCGGCGACATGCGCGAACGAGCGGCCGTCGGCGTAGAGCCTGGTCGCGCGAGCGACGGCGGCACCGAACAGACCGCCCGTCGCCTCGCCTCGCAACTCGGCCAACCGCTGCCGGTCGACGCGGCCGAGCAGGCTGTCGCGCGCGGCGAGCGTGTCCAGCAGGGCGTCGGCTGCGGCGACCGAGAACGGCCGGGCTCCCAGGTCGGCCGCGGGCAGATGGCCGAGCACCTGCTGGCGATCCAGGAACTGGTGCACGTCGTCTTCCGGCTGGAGCACGCCCTCGGACTGAGCGGCGGCGCTATGCCCGAGAGCCGCGACCAGGGCAGCGAGAAGAACGTGTCGCATCAGTCGGGGGGAGGAGGCGCTCGCAAAGTACCCCGCACCCCCGAGGGGCCCGGCGTGTGAGCGCCACCGCGAATCGCGGGCTCGGCTAGCTTCCGGCGCTGTCCAGCTCACGACTTGTCTGCCCACATGATGCCTCGCATCGTCTCCTTTACCGCCTTCCCGCCGCCGGTGACGGGCCAGAGCGTGATGACGAACGAGGTGGCGGAGTGGGCCGAAGGCGTCACCGAGGTGGTCCGCCTCGACACGTCGCCGAAGCGACTGACGCAGGGGCGGGGGCGGCATCTCGCGCGGATGGTCAGGCTCTGGAGCCGGCTGGTCCGCACGGTGCGGCCGGGCGACGTGGTGTACACGGTGCTGTCGAGTTCGCGAGCGGGGCGGATGCGGGACGCGGTGACCGTGGCCTTGGCCCACCGCTGGGGCGCCCGCGTCGTGGGGCACGTCCAGGTCGGCGACTTTGCGCCGTCGCTCAGGCTGCCGGGCCAGCGGCGCGTGTCGCTGGCGATGATGCGGCACGTCGACACGCTGGTGGTGCTGAGCGCGCGACTCGTGCCCGACGGCGTCGGCGACGTCCGGGTGGTCCCGAACACGGCGCCCGGCATGGCGGTCTCCGACGCAGAGCTGGACGCCCGGCGGACGGCGCGCGCCGGCGCACAGACGCTGCGAGTCGTCTTTCTGGCCAACGTGCTCCCCGGGAAGGGCCAGGATGTGCTGCTAGGCGGGCTGGCCGCCTACGCCGCCGGCTCGCCCGCGCGGCCCCCCGAGGTGGACGTGGTGGGGGCGTGGCCCACGCCGGAGCGCCGCCGCCGGTTCGAGGCGCGGGCGCTCAGCCTCGGCATCCCGATGCGCGTCTGGGGAGCGGTCGCCGCGCGTGCCCAGGTGCGTGAGATTCTGCTCGGCTCCGACGTCGTCGCGCTCCCGAGCCGGTACACGCACGAGGCGCTGCCGGTCAGCCTGATCGAGGGGCTGGCGACCGGGACGCCGGTGATCGGGTCGCGCTACCGGGCCATCCCGGACATTGTGACGCCGGAGACGGGCGTCTTGCTCGCCGACGAGTCGCCGGCAACGATCGCGGCGGCACTTACGACGCTGGCCGACCCGGCCGTCTGGCGCCGCTGCTCCGTCGGCGCGCGCGCGGCGTTCGAGACCCGGTTCGCGCCCGACGTCGTCCGCCCGCTGATGATGGAGGCGCTTGGGCTAGATTGAGGCCATGCACAACGCCCGCGTGCTCCGCTTCCTGGGAATCATGGCCGCGACCTACGCGGTCTGGTTCGCCGTCTACGACTTGTGGCTCTTGCCCGACGGCCGGCTCGACGCCTGGCTCTCGACCCAGGTGGCCGGGTGGACGGCCGGCCTGATGAGTGCCGTCGGGCTGGCGGCCGAGGCGACCGGCCGGGAGGTCTGGATGGGCGGGACGGGCATCGAGCTTATCGCCGAGTGCAACGGGTTGGCGGTGCTCAGCCTGTTTGTCGGATTCGTGCTGGCGTTCCCGGGCAGGTGGTCGCGCCGCGCCTGGTTCGTTCCTGCCGGCATCGTCGCCATTTTGGTCACAAACGTCGTGCGCTGCGCGGTCCTCCTGGTGCTCTTGTCTCGGTCCCAGGCTGCGTTCGAGATCGGCCACGGAGGCGGCGGGCTCTTGGTGTTCTACGCCGTCGTGTTCGCGCTGTGGATGGTCTGGGCTCGGATCGGAGGCGACGAGGGCTCGGTCGAGGCTGGACGCGAGGGCCCGTCGCGCGTCGCGCTGGCGTGAGGGCTCCACGCCTGGTGCACCGGCTGGGGCTGGTCGCGGTGCTTGCCGTCGTCTACCTGATCGCGGTGCGCCCGGCCCGTGTCGCCTTCCTCGAACACGTCGCGACGCCTTTGTTCGCGCAGGGGGACGAGGTCCAGGCCGGGCGCATCACCCTGACTCCGGACCGAACCGTGGTCATGGCGAGGGGAGACGACGTCGACGGCCGAGTGGGCGAGGGCGAGGCGCTGTTCAAGACGCCCCTGGGCGACCGGCCGATGCTGGGTGTGCTGGCACTCGCCTTCCTGTTTCCGTCGCGCCGCTGGTGGCTGGTGCTCGCCGGGACGGCCCTGGCCGAGGGCGTCATCACGACGGTGTGCTTTACCGCGGGCACGCACGGCGTCCCCGGCGCCTTTGTCGGTCACCGCGTGGCGCAGGCCGTCCTCAACGACACGTTGCCGCTGGCGATGCCGGCGCTGCTGTACCTGCTGGGCCGATCCGGATACCTAGAGCCCGCCGTCGACTCGGAGGTGAATCAGGCGAACTCTCAGGCGCTGGCCGAGACCGCCTCGACCGCCGTGGGGTCGGCCACCTCGGGCGTCGACTCGAGCAGCAGGTCGAGCAGGTGAGACAGCGTGTGCCGCAGCTCCGTCCGCGGCACGATGCGGTCCACGAAGCCCTGCTCGACCAGGAACTCGGCCGTCTGGAAGTCCGGCGGCAGGTCGCGCCCGATCGTCTCGCGGATGACGCGCGGGCCGGCAAAGCCGATGAGCGCGCCCGGCTCGGCCAGGTTGAGGTCGCCCAGCATGGCGAACGAGGCCGTCACGCCGCCGGTCGTGGGATGCGTCATCAGCGAGATGAACGGCAGCCCGCGCTCGGCCAGGACGGCCAGGTTGGCGCTCGTCTTGGCCATCTGCATCAGCGACAGCGCGCCCTCCATCATGCGCGCGCCGCCCGACTGGCTGATGATCAGGCACGCCCGGTCCTGGTCGACCGCGCGGCGAATGGCCCGGGTCAGGATCTCGCCCACGACCGAGCCCATCGACCCGCCGATGTAGCTAAAGTCCATCGCCGCGATCGACGTCGGATGCCCGCCGACGAGCCCGGTGCCGCTGACGGCGGCGTCGTTGAGCCCCGTCTTGCGGTCGGCCGCGGCGATGCGCTCGGGGTAGGTCTTGCGGTCGACAAAGTCGAGCGGGTCGGTCGAGTGCAGGGTGTCGTCGTGGCGCGTGTAGGCGCCTTGGTCGAACAGCAGTTGCAGGTACGTCAGCCCCGCCATCGGGTAGTGGTGGCCGCACGACGGGCACACCAGGACGTGCGCCTCCAACTCGTGCTGGCTCGTGATGGTGTCGCACGAGGGGCACTTCTGCCAGTAGCCCTCCGGCGTGTCGTTGCGGTCGCGCTGATCGGTCTTGATGCCCGCCGATTGCCGTTTGAACCAGGCCATAGAGTCGACGGACGGGCCGTCACAGGTGCTACGCGCCAAAGATAGCTCGGGGCTGTGACGTCGCGACAGGCTTGAGGTAGAGCGGCTCCGCCGAGGCCAGATCGTCGCCGCCGTGGGCGTGCCAGCGCTCCAGCCCCAGCCGGGCCACGGCGACGGCCGACGTGGCGAGCGCGACCCGGCCCACCTCGGGCGCCAGGCGGGCGGCGCCGGGGCCGCCGGCGAGCGCGCCGCCGGGCAGCCACTCGGCCACGTCCTCGACGGCGAGCGCTGCGGGCGCGGCCAGCTCGGCGCCGTCGCGGAAGGCCGCGGCGTAGACCTCGCCCCGTCGCGAGGGCAGCACGGCCGCGACCGTCACGCCGGCCGGGGCGCTGCGGGCCAGCGCCGCCAGCGTCGAGACGCCCACGAACGCCGCGCCGGTCGACAGCGCCAGGCCCTTGGCCGTGCTCATCCCGATCCGCAGGCCGGTAAACGAGCCGGGCCCGGCCGCGACCGCCACGAGCCCGAGGCGGGCGACCTCGCGCCCGGTGTGCTCGAACGCCTGGGCGACGAGCGGCGCCAGCCGGCGGCCGTGCGCGCGCGCGACGGCGATCTCGGCCCGGAACAGGACCGCGTCGCCGTCCAGCAGGGCGACGGCGCAGACGTCGCCGGAGGTGTCGAGGCCGAGGCTGAGCATGGCGATGGGGAGGGGCCGGGCCTATGGTACCGCCGCGGTCGGCGGCCATCGGCACGGCGCTTGCAGATCTCGCGGTGCCCATGACCGACGCCGCCGAACCGCCACCCATTGCCCCCCTGGTCGTCGAGGCCGAGGAGGAACTCGCGCACGCCGTAGCGTTTCGGATCGGCCGGCCCGTCGACGCGTGGTCGGTCGTGGCGGCGCTCGAGAGCGAGGGCTGGCGCGACGCCGACGCCCAGGACCAGTTCGGACGCGACGACCTGTTCCACCTGGGCGAGGAGATCTTCCCCGCCTGCCTGAGCGCGGCCGCCGAGCTGGGGCCCGGCGCGCGCACCGCCGCCGAGCCCGAGTCGCTGGCCCGGCTGAGCGGTCGCTACGTCGCCAGCTACAGCCGCGGCCTGATGTACGCGCTGCCCGTGACGGGCCAGATCGCCGCGCTCGTCTGGCTGGGCTACTCGCTGTGGGCCTCGATCCGCCTGACCGAGGGCGGGGCCACCATGATCGCGCTCGGCACGATCGCCAGCTTTGTCGTGACGGCGCCGTTCGTCCAGGCGCTGGCGCACGAGACGTCGCGGCTGCTGGGGCACGAGCTGGGCGGGCAAGCCCGGCAGATGGCGTTCCGGATCTCGGGCCTGGGCGCGGCATCCGTCGCGGCGACGGCCGTGGTTGGATTCGCGCTCAATCTGGTGATCCCCTTCTTCCCAGTCGAGTTGGCCGTGGTGGGGTCGGTGTACTACGTCCTGCTGGGCTGGCTGTGGCTGGCGCTGTCGCTGCTCTACGTCGAGGAGCGGCTGGTCGCCGTCGGGACCGCGACCACGCTGGGCATCCTGCCGGTCTGGGGCGCCGTCGCCGGGCTGGGCTGGAGCATCCACGTGGCGCACGCCGTCGGGCTGGTGGTCGCGATCGCCGTCGCGCTCGCCTGGGCCTCCCGCACGCTGGGCGCCGGCGCCCAGCGCGGCGACGGCCCCAACCCGCCGTTGCCGCG
This sequence comes from Rubricoccaceae bacterium, assembly GCA_963757585.1. Taxonomy (GTDB): domain Bacteria; phylum Bacteroidota; class Rhodothermia; order Rhodothermales; family Rubricoccaceae; genus Rubrivirga. The sequence continues at coordinate 132,925 of CAVWRT010000004.1, read as the reverse complement.
CGCCTCGACCGTCTTCCACACCACGCTGCCCTACATGGCGTACGGCGCGCTGTACTTCGCCGTGCTGTTCGCCGACCGCGTGGTGAGTTGGTCCGCCTCGGGCGACGACCCGCTGGCCTACCCGATCTGGTTCCGGACGGACTACGAGCTGGGCATGGACTGGGCGCTGGCGGTGATCTTTCTGATGCTGGCCGCCGTGCCGTTCGGCGTGCGCCGGATGTCGGGCGAGATCCACTCGATGGGCCACATCACCGATCCGGCGCAGGCCTCGGCGCGGATGACGCGGCAGTACCTGCGCTACCTCGGCGTCCTGGCGGCCATCGGTGCCGCGTCGGTGGCCGGGGTCTGGACGGGCGGGCTCTGGCTCGGGTCGCACGGCCCGCTGATGCTCGACCCCATCTTCCGCCCCGGCACGACGCGCTACGTGTTCGCGCTGGCCGCGTTCGGCTACTTCTTCTTCAGCCTGGGACTGATGAACGGGCTGATGTTTTTGGCCCAGGGCCAGACCGGCCGCGTGCTCCAGCCGCTCGCGTGGGCGCTCGTCGTCGACCTGTCCGTCGGCTTTGCCGCGACCCGGATCTGGGGCTACGAGCACGCCGGCTGGGGCCTGCTGGCAGGCTGCGTGCTCTTCGCCGTCGTCACGACGGTGTACGCCCTGCGCATGCTCCGCCGGGCGGACTTCTACGCCTACGTCGCCTACTAGCCCCGGCCCGTCGCGCCACCGAGGCGGGCAGAGGCGGGCCGGGCCGGGGCGGGCTAGCGCGCGGCCTCGGCGCCGGCCGCGAGGAGCGCGTCGAGCCCGCCCACGTTGACGGCGCCGGCGTGGCCGAGCTGCTGCAGGATGCCGGCGGCCTGCCCCGAGCGGTTGCCCGAGCGGCAGTACAGGTAGACCGGCCCGTCGTCCGGCAGCCCGAGCGACTGGACGCGCTCGCCGAAGTCGGGCGCCATCACGTCGACGTTGACGGCGCCGGCCAGGTGGCCGTCCGCGAACTCGTCCGGCGTGCGGACGTCGAGGAGGGGGGCGGACGGGTCGCGCTCGGCGACGAAAGTGGAGGGGGTCATGGCAGGGAAGGAGCCGCCCAGAAGGCGAGACAGAAAGGACATGTCAAGGCGTGAGAATAACGGTGGCCAGGCCCAGCGCCGACGGCGCCTCGTTGTACAGGATGAACGCGCCCATCACCACCAGGAAAACCGCGAACCCGCGCCGAAGCTGGGCCTGGGGCACCCGAGGGCTCAGCCGGGAGCCGACCACGGAGCCGACCATGCCGATGGCTGCAAACGTCGCCACCAGCCACCCGTCGACGGCACCGCCCGCCTCGGCGAGCACGTCGAGAGACTTGAAGAACCCGGTGACCGAGTTCAGGACGATGATCGACAGGCTCGTGCCCACGGCCATCCGCATGTCCAAGCCCACCAGCAGCACGAGCGCCGGGACGATCAGGAAGCCGCCGCCCACGCCCACGAGCCCGGTCAGCACGCCCACCGACGCGCCCAGGGCCGCGATCATCCAGGCCGGCCGCGCCGGTCGGTCGGCGCCGGCCGGGGTCGCGCGGCGAAGCATGGCGCCGGCCGCGGCCAGCATCACCACGCCGAACAGGGCCAGCTGCACCGCGCCCGGCACCGAGGCGGCCCAGGCCGCTCCCAGATACGTGCCCACGATGCCCGGCACGCCAAACCCGACCACGCTCGGCCAGTCGACCAGCCGCTGGCGGGCGTAGCTGACCGCGCCCACCGACGCGATGGCGCCAACGATGGCCAGGCTCTCGGCGATGGCCACCTTGTCGGGCTGCCCGGCGAGATAGACCAAGACCGGCACGGTCAGGATGGAGCCGCCCGAGCCGAGCAGGCCCAGCACCAAGCCGATGGCGACGGCGCCGAGCACGACGTAGAGCATCAGGAGACAGCGCGGCGCGCGGCCTCGCCGTCGAGCGGCGCGCCCAGGAGGGGTCCCATCACGCAGACGTCGAAGGCGCCGGCCGCCAGCGGAACGAGCGAGAGCACGGCGGTGGCTTTGCCTCCGGCCGTGCGGCGGCGGGAGAGCCCGGCGGCGAGCAGGCCCAAGCCTGCGGCGACCCGGGTGGCGCGGCCCGCAGGCGAGACCATAAAGCGAACAAAGGCGTCAGACATGATGAGGGAGAAAGAGGTGTCGATCGGAAACGAGCGGTGGCCGCCCGACCCGTCTCAGGCGGACGCCGAGGCGGGCTGGCCCGCCTCGACGGGCCCAGGGTAGTGGGCAAAGCCGTCGTTGACATACGTCACGTCGCAGCCGCGCGACGCCAGGAACGCGCTCGCCACCGCCGCCCGAGCCCCGCTCTGGCAGTGGACCATCAGCGGCCGGTCGGTCGGGATGCCGTCCAGCCGATCCGCCAAGCGGGTGTGGGGCGCCCAGATCGAGCCCGGCACGTGCCCAGCGTCCACCTCGGCCTGGCGGCGCACGTCCACCACGACGTGGTCGCCGCGGTATTGGACGGCCTGGAAGTCGACCTCGGGGATCGAGGCCATGTCTCCGCCCGCGCGGGCGTAGGCCGCCACGGTCTCGGGCGTCGCCGTCGCCACGACGTGGTCGAGGCCGATGCGCACCAGGGCGCGGACCGACGCCTCCACCTCGCCCTCTGGAGCCAGCAGCACGAGCGGCGTCTCGGGATCGGGCACGTACGAGCCCACGACCGTGGAGAAGGACGAGCCGAGCGGCGCGTAGAGCGCACCCGGCACGTGAGCGGCCATGAACGCCGAGCGGTCGGGCTGGGTGTCGATCACGACCGTGCCGTCGGGCAGCGTGCCCAACTCGTCCGGCGACAGCGCGCGCGGCGTGGGCAGGGCGGCGAGCGGCGGCACGCCGTCGCGGTTCTGCGCCTTCATCCGCGCAAAGTACAGCGGAGGCTCGGGCTGGCCGTCCAGGATGGCCTGCACAAACGCCGCCTCGCCTTGGCGCGCGACGCCGATGGCCACGTTGAACCGCCGCTCGTAGCCGACCGTCGACTGGGGCACAGCGCCCAGATCCTTGCCGCACGCGCTTCCTGCGCCGTGACCCGGCCAAACCTGGACAAAGCCGTCGAGGTCGAGAAACCGCTGGACGCTCGCGTAGAGCTGCCGCGCGGCAGGCTCCTGGGCGCCCGACTGCCCGGCGGCCTGCTCCAGCAAGTCCGGCCGCCCCAGGTCGCCGACGAACACGAAGTCGCCCGAGAGCAGGCCCATCGGCTCGTCGGCCCCGCCGCCGTGGTCGGTCACCAGAAAGGCCAGGTGCTCGGGCGTGTGGCCCGGCGAGTGAATCGCCCGGACGGCGAGGTTGCCCACCTTGATCTCGTCGCCGTCGCGCACGAACGTGACGTCGTCGCGGCCGGCGGCCCAGGCCGAGCCCCACCCCGCGTCGTCGCCCTCGGCCGACAGGTAGAGGCGGGCGCCGGTCGCCTCGGCCAGGTCGCGGGCGCCCGAGAGAAAGTCGGCGTGGATGTGAGTCTCGGCAACCTGGGTGATCGTCAAGCCCTCGGCGGCCGCGGCGGCGAGGTAGCGGTCGATGTCGCGTTCGGGGTCGACCAGCAGCGCCTCTCCGGTTTTCTGGCAGCCGACCAGATAGGCGTACTGAGCAAGGGACGGGTCGTGGATCTGGCGGAACAGCATGGGATCAGGAGTAGCGCGGAAAAGTGAGCATCATCAGGCGGGCGTCGCCTGGCGTCAGTGAGGCAAGACGGTGCGCAGGGCGGCGTAGGCCCAGGTGCCGGCAAGCGCGGCGACCAGCGCGGCGACCATGACCGTCACGCCGCCGCCCAGCAGCGCCACGAGTGGGCCGGGGCACGCGCCCAACAGCGCCCACCCCAGGCCGAACGTGATGCCGCCGAGCCAGTAGCGAGCGCCGGGAAGGCGCGAGTCTCCCCAGGCCTTGGGCTGGACCTCGATGGGCGCGCCGCTCAGCGTGGTCACGCCCCAGCGCCGCAGCGCCCACAGCGACAGCGCCGCCGTCGCGACGGCCGAGCCGATGACGCCGTACATGTGAAACGACTCGAACCGAAACATCTCGTAGATCCGGAACCACGAGATCACCTGGCTCTGGGTGAACACGAGGCCCAGCGCTGCGCCCAGCACGCCGTACAGGACCAGCGCGACAGGCGAGTCAGTCGCCGCCCGCTGAGCGACGGCGGGGGTGCCCGCCTCGGCGCCGAGGCGGGCACCCGGCGCCGAGTCGCTGGGTGAGCGAGGGACGCCGTCGCCGCGCTGCAAGAGAGGATGGCTGCGCATGGCTAGAGGAGAGCGGGGAGGACGAGATGAACGACGGCCAGGCCGCCCGCGAAAAAGCCAGCGACGGCGACGAGCGACGGCACCTGAAAAGCTGCAAGCCCCGAAATGGCGTGGCCCGACGTGCAGCCGCCCGCCCAGCGAGCGCCAAACCCGACCAGGAAGCCGCCGCCCAGCACCATCAGCGCGCCGACGGGCGTGGCCATGCCCGCCCACGAGACAAACTGGGACGGGACGACGCCGCTCACGTCCGTCACGCCCAGGTCGGCGAGCGCGGCGAGCGTGGAGGCCGAGAGCGCGAGCGGCGCAGACGGGTCCGCGAGCACCCGGAGGCCGACGAAGCCGCCGGCCGCGATCCCGAGCGCAAAGACCAGGTTCCACGTTCCCGCGCTCCGCCAGTCGTAGCGCAGGAACGCGGGGCGGGCCGCCTCGGGGACGGGCAGCGCCGCGCAGACATGGCGCAGGTTGGACGAGATCCCGAACATCTTGCCGCCGACGACGAGCAGAGCAGGAACGATCAGGCCGATAAGGGGCCCGGCGACGTACCAGGGGAGAGGGGAGACGGGGTCCATGCGATTTGGTCAACTGATGAGTTGAATGTACAACTGCGCGGTTGTCCGATTCGTTCGCGAAGGAACGACAAAGACGGATGGCCCTAGATTCCGGCATCCCCCGGCCCCATGCCCGACCCTACGCTCGTCCCCACCGACCTTCTCGACGCCGCTGCGGCGCGCTTCCGCCTGCTGGGCGACCCCACGCGGCTCCGCCTGCTCCGCGCGCTCTACAGCGCCGACGAGCTCACCGTCCAAGACCTGGCCGACGGGACGGGCCAGAGCCACGCCAACACGTCGAAGCACCTGCGCCACCTCGCCCAGGCGGGCGTCGTCGAGGGGCGCCGCGACGGCTTGCACGTGCACTACCGCATCACGGACCCGACGCTGCGCCAGCTGTGCGACCTAGTCTGCAACGCGCTGGACCACCCGCCCGCGGCGGACCGCTAGCCGACGCGGCCCGCCTCGGGCCGAGCACGGGCGGCCACTCCCGGCGCGGCGGCCACTCCCGGCGCGGCGGCCACTCCCGGCGCGGCGGCCTGACGCACAGCGGGCGCAGCATGTCCGCCGGCGCGCCGAGGCGGGCGTCGTCGAGGCAGGCATCGTTGAGTCGCCCGCCGGGGAGCCGATACCTCGGCCGTGACCTCCGACCTCCCGTACGCCTGGACCCTGCTGATCGTCCTCGGACGCGCTGCGGTCGTGTTTGGCGTCTCCTTTCTCGTGCTGACGCGGTTCGCGCTGCCGGGCACGCTGCGGCGGTCGTCGTGGGAAGGCCGAGGCTGGGGCGACGCCGTGCTGGGCGTCTCCGCGACCGTCGTCGCGGCGACGGTGCTGGGCGCGCTGGGCCTGTTCGATGCCGCCTCGCTGGCCGCGATGCTGGGGCTGTCGCTGGCCGGAGGCGCCTACCTGCGCTACCGGCGGCTGTGGCGGCGGTCGCTGCTGGACGCCTACGCGGCGCTGCTCCGCTGGATCGAGCGGATCGCGCCGCCCGATCCTGTCGTCGCAGGCTACGGGCCGGCGCCGGCGCGTGAGGCCCGCGGCTCGGCTCGGCGGCGCACCACGCTGACTCCGCGCGCCGGGTGGTGGGTGGGCGTCGGGGTGGCGTCGGCGCTGGCGACGGGCGTGCGGCTGATCCCGACGTTCGCCCAGTCCGCGCCGTTCTCGCTCCGCTACTACGCGCACTTGGAGACGCTCAAGGGGCTGCGCGTGGGCGCGCCCGTGGGGACGGCGGAAGGGTGGGGGCTGCACGCCTTGGTGCTGGCGCTGTCCGAGATGGCCCGCGTCGACCCGGCGATTTTGCTCCGAGGCGTGGGCGCGGTGTCGGCGGGCGCGATCACCTACGGCGTCTACCAGACGGCCCGCTTCTACTGGGCCGGCCGGCCGGGCGCGTTTCTGGGCGCGCTCTTCGTGGCGATCGGGGGGCCGCTGCTTCCGCTTCCGCTCGAGCGTCAGGCCGGCGCCGAGCCGCTGATGCTGGCCGCCGCGCTCGCGATCCCGGTCTTTCCTCACCTGGCGTCCTACATCGGGTCGGGCGGTCGCCGGGGCTTGGTCGTGGGCGCGACCGGCCTGCTGGCGTGCGGGCTGGTGTACCCTGCCGTCGGTGGCCTTCTGGCGGCCGTCGTGGGCGTCTACATCGGGACCATCGGCCTGCAGGTGCTGTGGCGGCGGCGGGTGCAGGGCAAGCAGGCGCGAGCGCGCTACCGCGACCGCGGGCTGTCGCGCCGGATGCTGGTCCTGGGCGGCGGCGGCCTGGCGATGGGGGTGTTGTGGGCGCTCGAGGCGCGCCTGGTGTCTCGGATGAGCGAGCCCGGCTCGTTCGCCTTTTTCGAGATCGCCCGGGCGGTCCGCCTCGATCTCGCCCCGGTCGTGGTCGCCGGCGTGCTGGGAGCCAGCGTCATGCTGGCCCCGCTCGTGCCGGGCCGCGAGCGCTTCGAGGCGGTGTTGCCGCGCCCGGGCGCGCTGTGGCGGACGGGCGGGCAGACGCTGGCCATGCTGGCGCTGTGGCTGGGCACGGGCGCCGGCTACGACGGCGTGTCGGGCGCGGCGGCCGTGCTGCTGATGGCCGTTGTGGGCCTGGACCTGGCCCTGCTCTCGTCCGAGATCCGCGTCCGAGTCGCGGCGGTGTGGCCCGCGCGGTGGCGCGTCCGGCTTCCCGCCTGGACGTCGGCGGCGCTGGCCCTGGCCGTCGGCATCATCGTGATCGGGACCGGGTGGTCGGTGCCCGTGCCCGGCCCGACGGTCGAGCCCGAGGGCTTTGTCGAGGGCTACCTCGACATCACCCAGGAGTCGCTGCCCTACGCCTGGACGGCCGTCGGCCACCGAGGCACGGGGACGCTCGTGTCCCAGCGCGGCCGGTTTATGGACTACGGCTATTTCCTCGACAACTACGACCCCGCCGCGTACAGCCACACCGGCCAGCGCCGCATCCCGACGCCCGACGTGTACCTGTTCGTCGAGCGCAACCCGGACGCGTCCCAGGTGATGGCAGAGCTGATGCCGACCGGCCGCGACCTGACGCGCCAGATGCACCGCTGGGTTCGGGCCTACGCCCAGCGGCCCGACGCGGCGCGTTCGCTGTCGGTGTTCTACCGCGACGACGCCGTGACGGTCTACCGGATCTCGCGCCCGGCATCCACTTTGCTCCAGCTCGACGAACGGGAGGAGAGGCCGGTCCAGCGCGCGCCACCGCCGCCCAGAGAGAAGATGCTTCCGCCCGTCGCCTCCATTCCGTGACCGTCCGCACGATCCTTCTCCTCGTCCTCGGGGCAGCCGGCCTGGCCAGCGCCGCCGTCTGGATGCCTTCCACGCCTGACATCGACCCCACCGTCTACCCGGTCGCCCCGCAAGCCGCCGACGTGCTGCTGGTGACCGACGCCGGCGACCCGTTCGCGAGCCGCGTCGCCGGCCAGGCCCGCTTCGCCCTGCGCCGGGCGCGCGTCCCGTTCGACGAGGCCGACGTGTCCCAGCCGCTTCCCGACCTGGCGCGCTACGCCGCGGTCCTGACCGCCGCCGAGCGCCTCGCCACGTGGTCCCGGGACGACAGCGCCCGCCTCGCGGCCTGGGTGGAGCAGGGCGGCGGCGTCGGCGTGCTGTACCGCGCGTGGTCGGCTGGGCTCGCGCCGACGTTCGGGTTCGCGTCGGCGGGGCTGCCCTCGTTCGTCAGCGTGCCCGAGGTGCTGCGCACGGCCGCGCCGCTGATGCCCGGCAGCGAGGACCTCGAACTGGCCGACGCCGTCCTCTCGTCCTTCGACGCGGCGCCCCACGCGGGCTGCGTGTCGCTGGCCCACCGCGAGCGCGACGGGCGCGTGGCGGGCTCGGCGGGCTGGACGTGCCGCCGCGGCCAGGGCCGCGTGGTCTTCTGGAACCACGCCCTGTTCGGCACCAAGCTGTTCCGCGGCCACATCCTCCAGACGCTGGCGCTGCTGCACCCCGAGCAGGCGCGCCCGATGGCACGCTGGGCCGTGGTGTTCCTGGACGACTTCCCGGCGCCCGCGTCGAACGCTCACCTCGAACCCAGGTGGAGCAGTCATGGCGAGACGCCCGCTCAGTTCTACGCCGACGCGTGGTACCCGGACATGGTGGAACTGGCGGAGGCGGCCGGCCTGGTCTACACCAGCACCGTGATCTACTCCTACAACGGCCGGGTCCGCGCGCCTTTCCCGGTCTACGAGTGGCTGGCGGGCCGGATCGAGCGCAACGGCGCCCCGGTCCCGTTTTCTCCCTGGATCATGAGCGAGGACGCCCGCCGCTCCGAGCAGGCGCTCCACGGCTACAACCACCAGTCGCTGCTGGCCGGCACCTGGGGCAGCCAGGAGCCCATGACGGCCGCGCTGCGCGCCGCCCGGGCGCGCTGGCAGGCCGAGGGCCTCGCCCCGCTCCCCACCACCTACGTGCCGCCGATGAACCTGATCGACTCGGTAGGCGTGGCGGCGCTGCGCGAGGCGTTTCCCGAGATCACCACGATCGCGAGCACCTACACCGGCGACCCCGCGCGCGGCGAGGGCCGGGAGTTCGGGCCCGAGCCGTGGGCGCCCGACGTCTACGCGCTGCCGCGCAACACCGCCGGGTTCGTGTTTACCGACGCCGAGCGCCTGAAGATGCTGTGCGTGCTGCACACCGTCGGCGTCTGGAATCACTTTGTTCACCCCGACGAGGTGTACACCAACCCGGACCGCGAGGCGACGTATGCCGCCGAGGGCCTGCCGTCGCCGGCGACGATGGGCTGGAACGACACCGAGGCGAGCCTGCTGCCGGCGCTGCGGCGCTGGGTCGGGTTCGCGCGCGAGCACTACGGCTGGCTCGACGGCCTGAGCGCGCACGACGCGGCCCAGCGGATGCGCGCGTTCGACCAGCTCCAGGTCGGCTGGCGCGCCGAGCGCACCGACGCCGGGCGCACGCTCACGATCTCGGCCAGTCAGGCCGGGCAGACCTTCCTCACCTGGGCTCGTCCGGGCGAGTCGGTCGCCGGGGTCGAGGGCGGCACAGTTCTGGACGTGTGGCAGGGGCCCGTGCTGCACCAGATCACCGTCCGCGCCGACGGGCCGCAGATCACGCTTTCGCTCGCTCCGACCTCGCTGCCATGAGTCGATTTTTCCTGCTGTGCCTGCTGGCAACCGCGGCCGTCGCCCAGGACCGGGGCGCGCTGGAGTCGCGCTTGGCCCAGACCCCCGACGACGCCCAGGCCCACCGCGCGCTCTCCGACCTTCTCCTCGCCCAAGGCGAGCCAGCTGCCGCCGTGCCCCACCTGCGCTGGCTCGCCGACGGCAACCCCACCGACGCCGACGTCCACCGCCAGCTCGCCCAGACCCTGCTGTGGACGGACCGCCCTGCCGACGCGGCCCTGGTCCTTGCCGAGGTGGTCGCGCTCGACCCGTCCGACGTCCAGGCGCGCGTCCAGCTGGCCGAGATCATCACCTGGGACGGCCAGGCGGGGCGCGCCGTCGAGATGCTCGCGCCCGTCGCCGACGCCCACCCCGACGACGCGCGCCTGCACCGCATCCTGGCCTTCGCCCTGCTCGCCTCGGGCGACGCCCGGGCCCCCGGGCAGCTGTCGCACGCGCTGGCCTTGCAGCCCGACGACCCCGACCTGCTGATCGAGGTGGCCGCCATCGAGCGCTGGAGCGGCGACTGGCGTGTCGCGCGCCAGCACCTGGAGCGCGCCCAGCGCCACGCCCTCACCGCCGACCAGTCCGCTCGGGCGGTGACGCTGCTCGACGGCGTCCGCGCCCGCTCCGCGCCGAGCGTGACCACCTCGGCCACGCGCACCGCCGACTCCAACGGGCTGACCCGGCTGGACGCGCCCGTCCGCCTGGACGTGCCGCTGTCGGGCCGCTGGGCCGTCGCCCTGCACGCCGACCGAGGCGGGATCGAGCGCGCCGCGGGCCAGCGTGCCGCCGCGGCCTCGGTCTTGCCGATCGCCGTCTACCTGCCGTCGATGCGCACCCAGCTGGAGGTGGGGGTCGGGGTGGAGGCGACCCCGGGGCCGACCGCCCGGCTTCAGGCCCACGCCTCGGCCCAGCAGACGTGGACCGCTGGTGGCTTCGCGCTGGCCCGGCTCACGGCCGCCTCGGGGACCACTCGGGACGCCGCGACCGCGCTCAGCCAGGGCCTGCGCCGCACCAGCCTGACCGCCGAGGGCTACGCCGAGGTCACGCCTGCGCTCGCCCTCTCGGCAACCGTCGTCGGCGTGCGCTACGCCGACGACAACCAGCGGATTCAGGGGGCCGCGACCTCGCGCTGGCTGCCCCTGGCGGTCGGCGTGCGGCCCGACGGCCCGCCCCTGGCCGCGCTGGGCCTGACCGCGGGCGCGGTCTACGAGGACACCCAGACGCTCTACCCCGACGCGCGTCCGTACTACACCCCCGACAACCTTCTCACGCTGTCGTCCGGGCTGGCCGCGCGCGTCGCCACGGGGCCGGTTCGGATGGAGGGCGCCCTGGGTCTGGCTCGCCAGTCGGGCGGATCGACGGCGCTGGAGTACGGCGCTGTGGTGACGCTGGAGCGGCCGACCGAAACCGTCCGGCTGGAGGTGCGGCGGACGGGCTCGTCGGCCTATTCGGCCGACGTGATCGGGCTGAGCCTCGAGGTGCGGCTGTGACGCGCGCGCTGCTGGGCCTGGCGATGCTGGCCGCGTGCACGCCGCCGCCGCCCGACTACGGCACCGTGGACCGCGCCTCGCGCCGCGCCGCCCTGGCCTCCGCCGACGCGTTCGCGGCCGTGCTCTCCACCCGCGCCGAGCCCGACGCGCTGGCCGGCCAGGACCTGGTCATCCTGGACCCCGACGCCTACGACGCGTCGGACCTGGCCCAGCTGCGGCAGGCGGGCGTCCTGGCGCTGGGGTACGTCAACATCGGCGAGGTGGAGGCCTGGCGCACGTTCGCCGACCGCGTGGACCCGGACTGGGTGCTGGGCGAAAACCCCAACTGGCCCGGCCACCAGTTTGTGGACGCGCGCGCGCCCGGGTGGCAGCGCCTGGTCGTGGACCACGTCTCGGCCCGCGCCGTCGCCGCCGAGTTCGACGGCCTGTTCCTGGACATGGCCGATGTCGCGGCGCCCTCGCTGTTTCCGGAGACCGCGCCGGGCGTCGTGGCGACCATCCGCGCGCTCCGGGAGCGCTACCCGACGCACCTGCTGGTGATGAACCGGGGCCTGTTTCTGCTCGACGCCGTCGGCAGCGACGTGGACGGCTTGCTGGTGGAGGGCGTGTGGGGACGTCTAGACCTGGAGGCGGGCACGACCATCCGCACGCCTGCGCCCGAGACCCAGCGCTTGCTCCGCGCGCTCGACGCGTTCCGAGCGTCGACCGGCGGCGCGGTCTTTGTCCTGGACTACGCCGACACCGACAGCCTCCGCGACCACGTCATCCAGTCCGCCCGCCGTGCCCGTCTTCCCGTCTTCGTCGGCACCGCCGCCCTTTCCGACCTGCCGCCCCCGCCCGAGCGCGTGGGGTGGTGAGCGCGCCGACGTCGCGCTGCTGCTGGAAGGCACGTGGCCCTACGCCGTCGGCGGCGTCTCGACCTGGGTCGACGGCTTGATCCGCGGCCTGCCGGACGTCCGGTTCGGCGTCGTGCATCTGCATGCGGGACAGTCGCCTGGGCCGCCTCGGCTCGCAATCCCTGACAACGTCGTGTGGCGCTGCGACCTGGGCTTGCCCGACGACCTGGCGGCCATCGACCCGGCCCGCCTCGCGGCGTCGGTGCCCGAGGCGGGCCTGGTCCACGCGCTCTCCACCGGATTCGCCGGCCTGGTGGCGGCCCAGGTCAAGCGGCAGCGCGGCGTCCCGTTCGTGCTGACCGAGCACGGCATCTACTGGCACGAGATCGCCCAGGGCGCGCCCGAGCTGGAGACGGGCCTGCGCGTGCTGGGCGCGGACGTGTCGGGCGGCAACCCGTGCGCCAGCCGGGCCGGCTGGGTGGAGCGGTTCCAGGCCTTTGCGCGCACCGCCTACGCCGCGGCCGACGTGGTCACGACCGTCACCGAGGCCAACCGCTCGCTGCAGGCGGCCCTGGGACTGACCGACGCGACGGTGATCCCGAACGGCGTCCGCCGTCCTCAAGCCGTCCGGCCGTTGTCGGACAGCGAGATCGGCCGGCTCCACCCGTCCGCCCGGCTTGGCGCGGCGTTCCGGGTCGGGTTCGTCGGTCGCGTGACTCCGCTCAAGGACATCCACGCCTTGCTGCGGGCGTTCGCGCGGTTCGCAAAGGGCACGCCCGATGCGCGCCTGTTCCTGATCGGCCCGGCCGACGACCCGGCCTACGCCGCCGGATGCGCCGCGCTCGCCGCGCGTCTGGGCATCGCCGAGCGGGTCCACGCGACGGGCCTCCAACCGGTCGGCGACTGGCTCCGGCTGCTGGACGCGGTCGTGCTGACGAGCCGGAGCGAGGCCGAGCCGTTGGCGTTGCTGGAGGCGATGGCGCACGGCGTCCCCGTCGTGGCGCCGGACGTGGGCGGCATCCGCGCGCTGGTCACCGGCGGCGCGGCGGCGCCGGCCGGGCTGGTGCTCGACGTGCCGGCGCCCGACCCGGCCCGCCTCGGCGCCGAGGCGGGCGACCGGGACGCGGCGCTTGCGGACGCCCTGGGCCTGCTGGCGCGGTCGCCCGGTCTGCGCCGCGCGCTCGGTGACGCAGGACGAGCGCGCACCCTCGGCCGCACCACCGAGGCCGTGGCGCAGCGCTACGGCGCGATCTACCGCCAGGTCGTGCCCGCCGGACCGATCAGGCGCGAGCGTGTCGCGACCAGCCGCGTCCTGCCGCGGTGACCACGTCAACGAGGCATGTGTCTGCGGAACCCTCTCGTTCCATATCGAGCCGGTTGAACGCGGAGGTGGCAAGCGACGGGGTTTGAGGAATGCCATGTGAACGGTACTCGGGGACGCTCACCCCGCCCGTGTCCGAGACTCCCCGTCGTCCGTCCGTCCTGATCACCACCGAGGGGACGTACCCCTTCGAGGGCGGCGGCGTGACGACCTGGGCCGACGTGGTCATCCGCGGCCTGCCCGAGGTGGACGTGCACCTGCTGGCCGTCACCGGGTCGACGGCCATCACGTTGCACAAGCAGCTTCCCGACCACGTCAAGACCGTCCAGGCCGTGCCGCTGTTCGGCGCCGCCGAGCCGACCGAGTTCACGCGCCACGCCGAGCCGTTCGCCTCGACCGTCGTGCGCCGCGCGCGCACCTCGCGAGAGGCCGTCGACCGGCACTTTGTCCCGCTCCTCACGCGCTTGCTGGAGGCGCTGGAGCACCCCGAGGCCGCCGGCCGGCGCGAGGCCGAGCTGATCCGCGACCTCAACCACTACTTCGTCCGCTTCGACCACCGCGCCTCGTTCCGGTCGGAGGGCGCCTGGAACGCGTTCCGCGACACCATCCTGGCCCAAGAGGCCGGCTCCGACGTCGAGACGACGCTGGGCGACTTGGTCCAGGGCCTGCGCTGGTTGTACAGCTTCTTGCTGCCCATCACCCTGCCCATCCCCAAGACCGACGTGGTGCACGCGACGCTGGCGGGCTTCGCCGGGCTAGCCGGCGTGATCTCCAAGCTCGACCACGGCACGCCGTTCGTCGTCACGGACCACGGCATCTACCTGCGCGAGCGCTACATCGCGATGTCGGCCGCGACCGACTCGTTCTTTCTGAAGCGCTTTCTGCTGCGGCTGGTGCACCTGGTGAGCCGCGTCTGCTACGTCACCGCCGACCAGGTCTCGCCGGTGTGCAACCACAACGCGCGCTGGGAGCGACGCATGGGCGTCACGCCCGACCGCATCCGCACGATTTACAACGGCATCGACACCGACCTGTTCGTGCCGCCCGAGGCTGAGCCCGCTGGCCGCCGCCCGACGGTCGTGACGGCGGCGCGTGTCTTTCCGCTCAAGGACATCGAGACGCTGATCCGGGCGTGCGACGTGACGCGCCGCCGCGTGCCCGACGTCCACTTTGTGGTCTACGGCGCTAACTGGGTCGACAAGCCGTACACCGACCGGTGCGAGGCGCTGATCGACGAGCTGGGCGTGCGAGGCAACTTCACGTTTGCCGGCTACCACGACACGCCGTCCGAGCTGTACCACGAGGGCGACGTGTTCGCGCTGTCGTCGATCTCGGAGGGCTTCCCGTTCTCGGTGATCGAGGCGATGGCGTGCGGCCGCCCGGTCGTGGCGACCGACGTCGGCGGCGTCAAGGAGGCGCTGGCCGGCGGCGTCGGCATCGTGGTGCCGCCGCGCGGGCACGGGCCGATGGGGGAGGGGCTGGCCGACCTGCTGCTGGACCACGACCGGCGCGCCGAACTGGCCCGCCGGGGCCGCGCGCGCGCGGTCGAGGACTTCGGCGTCGAGCGGATGCTGGACGCCCAGCGGACGACGTACCTGCACTGGGCCGGGCTCTCGTGCGAGCCGCTGCCGCCCGCGATGGAGCCCGCGATGGAGCCCGCCCCGGGTCTCCGCCTCGGCGCCGAGGCGGGCGGTGCCCGCCTAGCCGACGCCCGCCTCGCCGACGCCCGCCTAGCCGACGCCCGCCTAGCCGACGCTGCGCTGGGCACCGAGGAGCGCCCCGGCCGGGAGCCGCTCCTGACCGAGCGGTCTCTGGCGCCGCACCGCGCCGCACGAGCCGACCGAGAGCCCGAGCCGGAGCCCGTCGAGCGCGCCGGCTCCGCTCTCGTCGCCTAGAAGCCTTACGATGTGACCCCGTTGCGGTAGAAAGGGACCGGCGCCGTCGGGGTCCCCCGAGCCGCGGGCGCGCCCGCCTCGGCGGCCGGCCGGAGGGGGCGTGCGGCCAACGCTGACACGCCGGTGGCGGCGCCCGAGGCGACCTTGGCACCCGTCGCGCGTCCTGTACGAGTCTCCAGACGCCCGCCGTTACCTTTGCCGACCCGCCCCCGTGCCCATGCTGAGCCTCCGATCCGGCCACACGCCCAAGCCGCGTGGCTTCGACTACCAGCCGCGCTTCCACGACCCCGAGGCGGACAAGCGCCGCAAGCGCCAGCTTCAGTTCTCGCGCCCCAGCGAGCGCCGCCAGTACAAAACCAAGCAGCCGCAGTTTGTCGCGGTCGGGCTGGGCCTGGTGCTCGCGCTCTACATCTACCTCAACATCGACGTCATGACCGAGCGCGTGGCGTCGTTTAGCGGCTGGTTTTTCGGAGGCTAGACCCATGCGCGACGCCACCGACGGCCTGATCCTGCCCTTGCCGGACACCCTCGCGAGCAAGATCGCGGCGGGCGAGGTGGTCCAGCGCCCGGCCAACGCGCTCAAAGAGCTGCTCGAGAACGCGCTCGACGCCGGCGCAACCCAGGTCGAGGTCACCCTCAAGCGCGCCGGCAGCGAGCTGATCCAGGTCGCCGACGACGGCTGCGGCATGGGCCCCGGCGACGCCGAGTCGGCCTTTGGCCGCCACGCGACCAGCAAGATCCGCCAGTTCGAGGACCTGGAGCGCTTGCAGACGCTGGGGTTCCGGGGCGAGGCGCTGGCGTCCATCGCCTCGGTGGCCCAGGTGGAGCTGCGCACCCGGCGCCACGGCGACGACGCCGGCACGTGCGTGCGCATCGACGGCGGAGACGGCCAGGCCGCGGCGCCGTGCGCGACGCCGGTCGGGACCACGATCTCGGTCCGCAACCTGTTCTACAACGTGCCGGCGCGGCGCGCCTTTCTCAAGAGCCCCGCGACCGAGTTCAAGCATCTGGTCGAGACGTTCCAGTCGCTGGCGCTGTCGCACCCTGAAGCAGGCTTCAGCCTGGTCCACGACGGCACCGAGGTGTGGCGCCTGCCCGCCACCGACGGCGCGGACGCGCTCTCGCTCCGCCTCGACGCGCTCGCCGGCGGCGGCGTGGACGGCCGGACGGTCCAGGTGGAGGAGGCCACGAGCTACCTGTCGGTGCGCGGCCTCGTGGCCCGGCCCGAGCGGGCGCGCAAGAGCCGGGGCGAGCAGTACCTGTTCGTCAACGGCCGCTACGTCAAAAGCCGCCAGCTCGACCACGCCGTCGCCGGCGCCTTTGGCGCGCTCCTGCCCGAGCGGCACCATCCGCTCTACGCGCTCTTTCTCGACGTCGACCCGCGCCACGTGGACGTCAACGTGCACCCGACCAAGACCGAGGTCAAGTTCGACGACGACCGCGGCGTGTACAGCTTTCTCAAGGCCGTCGTCAAGCGCGCGCTCGCCCAGGACGGTATCGGCCTGACGTTCGCCGCCGACGCGCCGCGCGTGGCGTCGGCCGGCCCCGTCCTCCAAGAGTCGCCCGACCTGCCGATCTCGGCGCCCCAAGGCGACGGCGCCGACCTCGCGCCGCCGCGGCCGACGTTCCGACTGGAAGCCGGCTCGGGCCCGGACGCGATGCCGTCGTTTCGGTCCGCGCGCCCGCTCCCCGACGCGCCCGACGCGCCGGCCGAGGCTCCTCGGCCCGTCATGCCCGGCCCGCCCGTCGGCCCCACGCCCGTCGGCCCGATCCCGTCTCGCCTGGGGCCGGCGCCGGACGACACCGCGGAGGCGTTGGCGCTCGACGGCATCCCGGACCGCGCGCTGTGGCAACTCCACGGCCGGTGGCTGCTGTCGCCGGTGCGCTCGGGCCTGCTGGTGGTGGACCAGCGCGCGGCGCACGAGCGGATCTTGTACGAGCGCGCCCTGGCCTCGATGGACAGCGGCATGGCGCCCAGCCAGCAGCTGCTGTTTCCGTTCACGGTCGCCCTGGGCGCCGGCGACCGCGAACTGCTGGCCGAGATCCTGACCGAACTGCGGGGGCTGGGGTTCGAGATGGAGGCGCCCCAGGGCCGGCCCGTCCTGGTCCGCGGCGTGCCCGCGGACGTGACGCTGGGCAACGAGCGCGACGTGCTGGACGACCTGCTGGACCAGTACCGCCGCAACCGGGACGCGCTGCACCTGGACGCGCGCGAGAACCTGGCCCGGAGCATGGCCTCGCGCAGCGCCATCCGGCCTGGCCACGCCATGGACTCCGCCGAGGCGCGGTCCCTCGTCGACCAACTCTTCGCGTGTGACGATCCGTTCTCGGACCCCGCCGGCCGGCCCACCATGACGCGCTGGTCGAGCGACGAGATCGAGCGCCGGTTCCGGAGCTAGGTGCCAGCGCCCGACCGCCCAGGGGATGCCGTGACCGAGGCCGTCCGCCAGGGACTCTCGCGGTGCGCGGTCGCGCCGGCCGACCGGCTGGCCGTTGCCGTCAGCGGCGGCCTGGATTCGATGGTGTTGCTTCACGTGTTGGTCGAGGTCGGCCAGCCGATCGCCGTCCTCACCGTCGACCACGGCCTGCGAGACGGCTCGGCTGGGGACGCCGCGTTCGTCCTGGCCCAGGCCGCCCGCCTCGGCGTCCCGGCGGAGGCACTCGAAGTGAAGGTGGCCGCGGGCAACGTGCAGGCGCAGGCGCGCCAGGCCCGCTACCGCGCGCTGGCGGACGCTGCGCAGCGGCTGGAGTGCAGGGCGGTTGCGACCGCCCACACGGCCACGGACCAGGCCGAAACCGTCCTGATGGCGCTGATGCGCGGCGCGGGTCTGCGCGGGCTGGCCGGAATGCCCGAGCGCCGTCCGCTGGGCGCCGTGGCCCTGGTGCGTCCCATGCTCCGCCTCAGCCGTGCCGAGGTGGAGCGGGCGGCGCGCGCTGGGGCGTGGTCGTGGCGCGAGGAGGCCTCGAACGCCACCGGAGACTATCTGCGCAACAGGCTGCGCCACAACGTATTCCCTGAGTTGCGAAAACATGGAGGCTCAGGCCTCGACGCCCGGATCGCGGCGTCGGCGGCGCGCGCGCGCGGCGCGCTCGACTGGATCGCACAGCACGACCTGGCGGACGCTGGCCGCGTGCCGCTGTCGGCGCTCGCTGATGCATCGCCAGACGCCCAGCGCGTGGTGCTGGCCGAGGCCCTCGGCCGGTGGGCTCCCGGCGCGACGCGGTCGTCGGCCCTCGTCGAGCGCCTCGTCCGCCTTGCCCAGGCGCCTGTCGGCGCGTGCGTGGCGAGCGGCGGCGTTCGGGTGTGGCGCGAGCGCGACGGCCTGCGCGTTGGCGACGCCAGCCCGGCGCCTCAGGGCGCACTCACCGTTGTGCCGCTCGACGCCGTCCCTCGCTCCTTCCCCCTCGACGCCTGGACCGAGATCGTCGACTTGGACCGCGCCGGCGACGTGACGCTGCGGGCGTGGCGCCACGGCGACCGCCTCCGCCCGCTCGGGCTCGGCGGCAGCCAGCTCGTCTCCGACCTCTTGCGCGACCGCGACGTCCCGCGCGCCGACCGCTCGGGCGTCCCGGTCGTGGTGCGCGGCGACGAGGTGCTGTGGGTGGTCGGGCACCGGCTGGCCGCGTCCGTGGCCGTCACGCCGGCCACGACGCGCGCCGGGAAATGGTCGTGGCACCCCGGCGAGGGGCCGGGGTAGCTTGGAGCTCACCCCCGCTCGTCCGATGCTCGCCGCCACCGCCCCCGAGACTGTCACCTGCCGGGACGAGCGCTTCAGGCTGTACCTCGACGAGGCCACCATCCAGTCCCGCGTTTTGGAACTCGGCGCTCAGATCGAGGCCGACTACGCCGACCTGGGCGCGCCCATCCTGATCGGCGTGCTCAACGGCGCGTTCATGTTCACCGCCGACCTGATGCGCGCCATCCCAGGCGACTGCGAGGTGGACTTCTACAAGCTCTCCAGCTACGGCGAGAGCAAGGTGTCGAGCGGCCAGGTGACCGAGCTCAAGGAGGTCGACGCCAAGCTCGAAGGCCGCCACGTGATCGTGGTCGAGGACATCGTGGACACTGGCCTGTCGATGAAGTACGTCATCGACCAGATCTCGGCCCGCAACCCAGCCTCGCTGCGCGCCGCGACGCTGCTTCGCAAGCCCGCCGCAGCCAAGGTCGAGGTGCACGTCGACTACGTCGGCTTCGACATCGACAACCTGTTCGTGATCGGCTACGGGCTGGACTACGGCCAGCTGGCGCGCAACCTGCGGGCGATCTACATCTTGGACGAGAGCGAGATCTTGGACGAAGGCTAGGCGCGCGCTCGCCGGGCTTAGCCCCGGTCGCGGTCGCTGTAGAAGCGCTTGAGCCGGGCCCCCGGCAGGCCGGCGTTCCAGCCCACCCAGAGCGCCAGGTTGCGCAGCTGCTGGCGCAGCGCCCCGTGCCGCTCGAACCGCCGCGCCGACGTGACCACGTCCGCCTCGACGAACGCGAAGCGGCCCTGGCGGCGCAGCGCACACACCAGGTCGAGGTCCTCGAAGATCGGCTGCTCGGGGTAGCGGCCGGCGGCCTCGAAGGCGAGCCGGCGGGCGAAGATGGCGCGGTCGCCGAAGGCGAAGCGGTGCCAGCGCATCCACATCCGCCCTTGCCACAGCCGCATCAGCCCGCGCCCGGCCGGGCCCAGCGACGACTCGTGCAGGTCGAAGGTGGTCTGGAAGCAGCCGCCCACGACCTCGGGATCGGCCAGCAGCCGCTGCGCGCGCCCGAGCGCGCCGGGCGACAGCTGGGTGTCGGCGTGCAAGAACAGGAGCACGTCGCCGCTGGCCGCCTCGGCGCCGGCGTTCATCTGGCGCGCCCGGCCACGCCCCGAGGCGAGCACGGTCGCCGTCGGCATCGCGTCTCGGGCGGCCTGGGGCGTGCCGTCGCGCGAGCCGCCGTCGACCACGATCACCTCGTGCAAACCCGCCTGCCCGGCCAGGGACGCGAGCGCGGCGCCGATGCCGTCGGCCTCGTCGAGCGCCGGGATGATGACCGAGACCGTGGTCACCAGTACATCAGCTTCATGCAGAACACCGAGCCGCCGGACTTGAGGTACTCGTCGGTGTCGAGCTCGACGGGCTGGAAGCCGACCGCCTGGAGCATCCGGTTGGTCTCGGTGCATCCGCGCTGGATGAGCACGTGCGTGCCGTCGGGCGAGTGCGCGTTGCAGGCGAACCGCTCGCGCGCCTCGTTCTCGGGCACCTGCAGCGTCCGGCGGAAGTGGGCGCGGATCGTGGCCAGGCCCTCGTCGTCGAACGCGCCGGGGTAGATCAGCGCCGTCTCCTCGTCGAGCGGGCAGAAGCACGTGTCGAGGTGGTAGAAGTCGGGGTCGGTCAGCGACAGCGTGATCACGGGGAAGCCGAGCGCGTCGGCCAGCCGGGTGTAGACCTGGGCGTCGGTGCGGTAGCCGTAGCCGCCCCAGAGCAGGTAGCGACCCGGGTGCCAGATGGCGTCGCCCATGCCCTCGAAGTCGCCCGGCAGGTCGTCGTCGAGGGTCCGGACCTCGTAGCCGACGCTCTCGAAAAACCGGGCGTAGTGCGGCACCTCCTCTTTGCGCTGCGGCGCGTGCATCCGGCTCATCACGACGCCTTGCTCGCCGCCCGGCGTCCGGTACGGCAGCGACTGGTTGGCGCAGAACACCATGTCGGGCAGGTCGGGCACGCCGGCCACGACCGTCGTCTCCATCCCCAGCCGCTCGTAGGCGTCCTTGAGCGCGTCCCACTGGTGGCGCGCGCGGTCGGGATCGACGTCGCCGATGTGACCCGCCATGTGCGGGTTGATCACGTACGAAACCTCGAAGTGGTCGGGCGAGGTCAGGAGGACGCGGCCCGGACGCGGGATCGCGGGCAGCGCGTCGATCTGGAGCTTGTCGGGGGACATGGGCGTGGTGGAGGCGGAGCCAAGCTACCCCCGGGCCGTCCCGAACCAACGAGCGCGGAGCCTAGGCCCCGCGCTCGCGGATGGCGTGCTACGGGTGCCGAGCCCCGGATCTCCGAGGCGGAGCCGCTAGTCGCGCGCCGACGCCAGAAAGGCCGCCGTCATAAAGCCCTCCACGCGGACCCCGCCGGCCTCGGCCTCGACCTCGACCTCGTCGAGCACGTCGAGCGCGCCGGGCTTGTCCTTGAGGCCGACGCGCGCCGCGGCGAGGCCGCCCCGGATCACCGACGCCACGTCTTCGGTGCTCGCGTCCGGCTTGGTCGCGACGAACGCGCGGACGGGGACGCCGTCGTTCTGGAACGCCATCGAGACCACGAAGCCGTCGGCCGCGCGCGCCGCCAGCGCCGACGGCGGGGCGTCGTCGGGGATCTCGAGCCCGACCTCGTCCAGGCCCCGCGCGACAAACCACGCGCCATCGGGATAGGCGACGCGGTCGAACAAGCCCTGCAGCTCGGCGTCGGGT
Organism: Rubricoccaceae bacterium; assembly: GCA_963757585.1. Classification (GTDB taxonomy): domain Bacteria; phylum Bacteroidota; class Rhodothermia; order Rhodothermales; family Rubricoccaceae; genus Rubrivirga. The sequence continues at coordinate 111,567 of CAVWRT010000004.1, read as the reverse complement.
GTGCTCCCGGCCGCGCCGAGGCGGGCCAGCATGGCGCGGACGGTCGCCTCGTCGCCAGCGAGGACCATCTCGTTGTTGGCGAGCGCGAAGCCGCCCCGGGTGCCGTCTTGGCCGGCGCCGAGGTAGAGCGGGATGCCGTCCACCTCGGTGATCTCCAGGTCGGCCTCGTCGTCGCGAGCGACGAACTGCTCGATCCGGTCGCGGTCGAAGCGGCCGTAGGCCACGAGCGCCATCCGCGTCTGGTCGCCCGGCATGCCGGCCAGGTACACCCGGTCGAGGTCGGTCGCCGGGTCGAAGCCCGTCATGCGGACGAACTCGTCAAAGTCGGCCGAGCCGCGCCCGCTGACCATGCCCAGACCGGTCTCGCCCAGGGCGGCCTCGAGCGCGTTGCTCTCGCGCGCGGCGGCGAGGTTGGTCATGCCGTAGACGCTGGCGTCGGCGGGCAGCAGGGTGAGCGCGTCGGTCGTCTGGGCCGACGAGCCGATGCCGGGCGCGGCAAACGTGTCGCTGCAGGCCGTCAGCCCGACCGCAAGTGCCGTCACGGAGGCCAGCGCGAGCGCCCGGCGGGATCGAGTGCGGAAGGTCATGGGATCAGAAGTCTTTGCGAGAGAAGAGGACGAACGACGCGGCGTAGAGCACCAGGCCGAACGCCAGCGAGGACGCGAGCGGATAGAGCGACGGTACGGGCTCGCCGGTGGCGAGTTGCGGCACCATCGACGTGCCGACGCTGCCAAACTTGGGGAGCAGGTGATACGCCCCCATCACGACGGGGCGCCACACCTTGTTGAGCTGCTCGGGCAGCGTGGGCGTGGCCAGGATCAGGCTGACGAACGTCACGCCCAGCGTCGCGATCAGCGACAGCGGGCCGCTGCCGCTCCAGACGCCCACCAGCGTCACGACGCTGTACATCACCGCGAACATCCCGAACACGACCAGGATCGCGAGCAGAAAGCGCACGTCCCAGATGCCGGTCTTGATGGACATCGTCATCCAGACCGCGCCGAACAGGTACGTCGTGAGCGCCAGCATCACCGCCAGCACGGCCAGCAGCCGGCCCGCCAGCACGGCCGACCGGGACAGCGGCTTGGTCAGGATCACGTCCACCTGGCCGCGTTCGGTGAGCGCCGCGACCAGGCCGCCGGTCGCGAACAGGGCCAGGACGATGCCGACCCAGTAGCCCGCCATCGACACGAACGCCTGGGCGCCGAACACGAAGCTCTGGAGCGGCGAGGCGCCGTCGAACGGGGTCATGTCGTCCTGAGTAACCGGCTCGCCGTCGCCGTTCAGCACCGGCTGGCCCTGCTCGTCGAGCAGCACGCCGTCCTCGCTGTAGACCGACGAATCGACAGCCTCCTGACCGAACACGCGCGCCGCCGCCAGCGACCCGTCGACCACGTCGAGCTGGAGCGCCAGCGCCAGCGTCATCCAGACGACCGTCGCGACGACGAACAGCCCGATGACGACCTTGCGGGCGCGCAGCTCGCGCAGCGTGAGCAGAAACAGTCCGATCATGAGGACGCGGGGCTGGGTCGGGCGGGGGAGGCGCCGAGGCGGGCCGCCTCGGCGTCGTCGGCGTCGGCGTCCTGGCCGACGACCTGGACAAACAGGTCTTCGAGCGACTGGCGGACCGGCTCGACGGCCTCGACCTGGACGCCGTCGGCGCGCAGGCGGTCCAGGACCGCGTTGAGCGCGGCGCGGTCGGGGACGGTCACGAGCGCCGAGGCCAGGCCGTCCGGGCGCTCGGTCGTGGTGCCGAGGGCGTCGGCGAGGGCAGCGGCGGTCTCAGGCGGCATGGCGGTCGAAACGACGGTCCAGGCGCGGCCCTGGCGCGTCAGGTCGTCCACGGTGCCGTCGCGGACGAGCCGGCCTTCCTTCATGATGGCCACGCGCGTGCAGACGCGCTCGACCTCGCTCAGCAGGTGCGAGTTGAGAAAGATGGTGACGCCGTCGTCGCGCAGCGACTCGATCAGGTCGCGGATCTCGCGCCGCCCCACCGGGTCGACGCCGTCGGTCGGCTCGTCGAGGAAGATCAGCCGCGGGTCGTTCATCAGCGACTGGGCGATCCCCAGGCGCTGGAGCATCCCCTTGGAAAAGCCGCCCACCTTGCGGTCGGCCGCGCCGGTCAGGCGGACGCGCTCCAGCAGCTCGGTCGAGCGCCGCTCGCGGTCGCCCTCGGCGACGCCCGCCATCCGGGCGAACAGCCGCAGCGAGTCGCGGGCCGAGAGAAAGGTCGGAAACCGGTGGCCCTCCGGCAGATACCCGACCTGGCGGCGCGCGTCGGCGCTGGAGATCGGCTGCCCCAGGATCGTCGCGTCGCCCTCGGTGGGGCGGACCAAGCCGAGCAGCAGCTTGACGAGCGTCGTCTTGCCCGCGCCGTTGGGCCCGAGCAGCCCGAACGTCTCGCCGGGCTCGATGTCCAGGCTGAGCGGCCGGAGCGCCAGGACGGGTGGGCGCCCGCCGTAGGTCTTGGCCAGGCCGGAGGTCGAGAGAGCGGACATAGGCGTCGTGGGGCTGGGGGCCTGACGCAAGATCCGGCTCGGGGTTGCGCTCCTGCCCGCCGCGCCTCCGCCCACCTCGGCATCCGCGCCGAGGCAGGCCGGGTCGCGGAGTCAGGGTTAGCTGACGCCCTCGCTCATCGCCAGCATCCGGTCGATGGGCTGGCGCGCGCGCAGCCGCGTCGCCTCGTCCATCACCAGCTCAGGCTGGCCGTGCTTGAGGCACAGGTAGAGCTTTTCCAGCGTGTTGAGCTTCATGTGCGGGCAGTCGTTGCACGCGCAGCCGTTGTCGGGCGGCGCGGCGACGAACGTCTTGCCCGGGTTGTCCTTCTGCATCTGGTGCAGGATGCCCGACTCGGTCGCGACGATAAAGGTGTCCGCGTCCGACTCGGCGGCGAACCGGCGAATCGACGACGTGCTGCCGATGTGGTCGGCAAGGCGCAGGACCGGCTCCTCGCACTCGGGGTGCGCCAGGACGGGCGCGCCGGGGTAGCGGCCTTTCAAGCGCGCCAGCTTCTGCTCGGAAAAGATCTCGTGCACGATGCAGGCGCCCTGCCACAGCACCATGTCGCGTCCGGTCTCGTTGATCAGCCAGCGCCCCAGGTTGCGGTCGGGCGCGAAGATGATGGGCTGGTCGGCCGGGATCTGGCGCACGATGTGCTCGGCGTTCGACGACGTGCAGATAATGTCGGTCTGTGCCTTGATCGCCGCCGAGCAGTTGATGTAGCTGATCACGATGTGACCGGGGTGTTGGGCGCGGAAGGCCGCGAACTCGTCGGGCGGGCAACTGTCGGCGAGCGAGCACCCGGCGTGCAGGTCGGGGAGCAGGACGGTCTTTTCGGGGCTCAGGATCTTGGCCGTCTCCGCCATAAAGTGCACGCCCGCGAACACGATCACGTCGGCGTCGGTGGCGGCCGCCTCGCGCGCCAGGCCGAGCGAGTCGCCGATAAAGTCGGCCACGTCCTGGATGTTGGGCTCCTGGTAGTAGTGCGCCAGCAGGACGGCGTTCTTCTCGCGCTTGAGCCGGTCGATCTCGTCGAACAGGTCCAGCGTCGGGTCCACCTCGTCGCGGACGAAGCCCAGGCGGGCGATGGCGGCGGGGTCGAGGACGGGCAGGGCGTCGGTCATCACGCGGAGAGGCGAGGGGAGCCCATGCTACGGCTCGAGGCCAGCCGGTGATTCAGCCTCGCCCGCCTCGGTGCCGAGGCGGGCGGGGTCGGCGTCCGGGACGGCAGGCTCGGACGCCGGCGTGGCATAGCGGTCCGTCACGTCGACCAGCCGGCCGCCGTCGAGCGCGAGCACGCGGTCGGCGAGCGCGGCGAGCGCCGGGTTGTGCGTCACGACCACAAACGCCTGGTCGGCGTCTCGGCTCAGGCGCAGCAGCTCGTCGTGCAGCGTCTGGGCCGTCGCCACGTCCAGGTTGCCGGACGGCTCGTCCATCAGCACCAGCCCGGGCTCGTTCATCAGCGCGCGCGCGACGGCCACGCGCTGCTGCTCGCCGCCGGACAGCTGGCTCGGCCGGTGGTCCATGCGCGCGCCCAGGCCGAGCATGGTGAGAAGCTGGCGGGCGCGGCCGTCGGCGGTCTCGAACGTGCCGCCGGCGATCAGCGCCGGCATGGCCACGTTCTCGAGCGCGTTGAACTCGGGCAGCAGGTGGTGGAACTGGAAGACGAAGCCGATGGCGCGGTTGCGGAAGGCCGCCAGCGCGGCGTCGTCCTTGGCGAACACGTCCTCGCCGCGAAACTGCAGCGCGCCCTCGGTCGGGCGGTCGAGCGCGCCCAGCAGGTGCAGCAGCGTGCTCTTGCCGGTCCCGCTCTCGCCCACGACGGCCACCAGCTCGCCCGGCCAGATGTCGAGGTCGAGGCCGCCCAACACGCGCAGGTCGCCGGTCGCGGTGGGGTACGACTTGCCCAGGCCGCGGCCCGCCAGAATGGCCGGGCGGTCTCGGGCCAAAGCGGCGCTCTCGGCGCTGTGCGCCACGCCCGCCGTTTGCTGCGCGTCGAGGTCCTCGTCGGCGCTCACTCCGGCCTCTCGATCTGCAAGTCCTTGAGCTTGTTGTACAGGTGCGAGCGCTGGATGCCGATCAGCTCGGCGGTCGCGGAGACGTTCCAGTCGTTCTCCTCCAGCTTGCGCTGGATAAAGCGCTTCTCGGCCTCGTCGCGGAACTCGAACAAGGTGTCGAAGCGGTCGATCAGGGCCACGGCGCCGTCGCGGCCTCCGCCCGGCACCACGTAGCGGTCCACGTCGGCGGCGGTGATCTCGTCGCCGTCGCTCAGGATGAGCAGCCGCTCGACCACGTTGCGCAGCTCGCGGACGTTGCCGCGCCAGTCCTGGCGGCCGAGGCGGTCGAGGGCCTCGTCGGAGAACGACTTGTTCTCCATGCCGTTGCGCCGCATCACCTGGCCCAGGATAAAGCGGGCGATGTCGGGGATGTCCGTGCGGCGCTCGCGCAGCGGCGGCACGTGGATCAGGATGACGGAGAGGCGGTGGTACAAGTCCTCGCGGAAGCGCTTGTCGTCCACCTGGGCCAGCAGGTCGCGGTTGGTCGCGGCCACGACGCGGACGTCGACCGAGATCGAGCGGTCGCCGCCGACGCGCGTGATGCGGCTCTCCTGCAGCGCGCGGAGCACCTTGGCCTGGGCGTCGAGCGACATGTCGCCGATCTCGTCCAGAAACAGCGTCCCGCCGTCGGCCTGCTCGAACTTGCCGATGCGCTGCTTGGTGGCGCCGGTAAAGGCGCCCTTTTCGTGGCCGAACAGCTCGGACTCGATCAGCTCGGACGGGATCGCGGCGCAGTTGACCTCGACGAGCGGCCCGTCGGAGCGGCCCGACTGGGCGTGGACGTGCCGGGCGACCAGTTCCTTGCCCGTTCCGGGCTCGCCGGTGATCAGCACGCGCGCCTCCGACGGCGCGACGCGCCCGATCGTCTGCTGGATGCGGCCAATCGCGGGGCTGTCGCCCACGATCGGCGTCAGGTCCGACGTGCCGGCGTCGCGCACGACCTGCTTGAGCCGCTTGTTCTCGACGACGAGCTGGCCTCGGTCGAGCGCGCCGCGCACGGTGACGAGCAGGCGGTTCAGGTCGACCGGCTTTTCCAAAAAGTCGACGGCGCCGTACTGGGTGGCCTCGACGGCCGTCTCGACGGTGCCGTGGCCCGAGATCATGACCACGGGGACGGTCGACTCGGCGTCGTGCAAGCCCTGGAGCACCTCCATGCCGTCGCGCTTGGGCATCTTGATGTCGAGCAGCACCAGGTCGATGCCGGTCCCGCGCGCCTGGTCGAACGCGTCGTCGCCGTCGACGGCTTCCAGGACGGTGTGGCCCTCGAACTCGAGAATCTCTCGGAGCGTGCGCCGGATGGCGGGCTCGTCGTCGGCGATGAGGATGGTGGGCATAAGCGGATGCGGAGACGAGGGCGCAAGCTACGCCCTGGCTTCAGGCCGGCTCAGGGCTGGGCTCCACCTCCCGTCGTGTCGCCGAGCCAGGACGCTGCGGCGAACCTGGGGAGGTGAACCCGCCGAGGCGGAGCGCCCGAGCCTCCGCACAAGACGAGGGCGGCGCGCCGACGGCGCCTCTGCCTGCACGGCGGTCTCCGCCTCGGCGGTGGGCCCACCGAGGCGGGCCGCCTGGGCGCTACTGGGCCGGCGCCGGGAGCTGCGGGAACTGCATCGGCGCCGCCGTGGCCGTCGTGGTGTCGACCGGCGCCGAGCGGACGGCGCCGGTCGCGGTGCCCGTCGCCGAGGCCCGTGCCTGGACCATGCCCATATCGACCATGGCGCGCTGGGCCTGCTGGGTGTCCTGCCAGTCGTCCATGACGGTCTGAAGCGCGGCCTGGGCCGCCTCGGTGTCGCCGGCGGCGGCGTAGGCGCGCGCGGCGTCGAGCAGGTAGCCCGGCGTCGAGGCGGGCGAGGTGTACTCGCCGGCCGCCTCGGCAAAGAGGGCGCCGGCGCGCGCGGCGTCGGTCGCCTCCAGGATGGCCGCCTGGCCGGCCAGGGCGCTCGCCGCCAGCAGGCCGTCGCCGTCGTAGTCCTCGAACAGCTCCAGCGCGCGGTCGGTGTCGCCCAGCTGGTAGTAGGCGTCGGCGGCGAAGAACGTCGCCTGCTCGCCGGTCGGCGTCGAGCCGTAGTCGTCGGCGATCTCCAACAGGCCGGGCGCGGAGTCTGTGCCGTCGAGCGCGGCCTGCCAGTTGCCCGCCTCGTACTCGGTCAGGATCGCGCCCAGCACCTGCTGGCCTTCCTCGGAGCGCTGGCTCTGCCAGGCGCGCCACGCGATCACGGCCAGAGCCAGCACCACGAGCCCGATGATCGCGGCCAAGATGGCCGTGCGGTTGTCCTCGAAAAAGTCCGCGGCGTTCGTGGGCTCAACGAGCGTGCCGTCGTCGCGGATGACGGGGGGGCGGGACTCGGTGAGCGTCCGGGGCGGGTTGATCTGAGCCATCGGGGCAGGGAGGAGGCAAGGAGCGGGGGCGACCCCAGAGCCGCGAAAGGTAGACGCCTCGGCCCAGCGGGGGCAATGAAGAGCCGGGCGAGATCGCGAGGCGGCGCCAGCGAGCCGCGCTCTTTCGGTCGATTTCACCGAGTCGCGGGCGCCGCGGAGCCGCCGGGCGTGATAGCCTGTGGCCGGGCTCCGCCCACTCCCTCACGCACCACCCCTCCACATGGCCATCAAAGTTGGCATCAACGGCTTCGGCCGCATCGGCCGCCTCGTGTTCCGCTCCATCCTCGAACGCGGCGACGGCGCCTTCGACGTGGTCGGCGTCAACGACCTGACCGACGCCGAGACGCTGGCGCACCTGTTCAAGTACGACTCCGTCCACGGCATCTACCCGGGCGAGGTGACGGCCGAGGGCGACGAGCTGGTGGTCGGCGGCGACCGCTTCAAGGTGTTCTCCGAGCGCGACCCCGAGAACCTGCCCTGGGGCGAGCTCGACTGCGACGTGGTCGTGGAGTCGACCGGCATCTTCCGGTCGCGCGAGGCGGCCGGCAAGCACCTGACGGCGGGCGCCAAAAAAGTGGTGATCTCGGCCCCGGCCTCGGGCGAGGTCGACGCCACGATCGTGCTCGGGGTCAACGACGGCACGCTGACGGGCGACGAGCAGATCGTGTCGAACGCCAGCTGCACCACCAACTGCCTGGCGCCGATGGTCAAGATCCTGGACGACGCCTTCGGGGTCGAGAAAGGCTTTATGACCACGATCCACGCCTACACCTCGGACCAGCGCATCCAAGACGCGCCGCACAAGGACTTGCGCCGCGCGCGCGCCGCCATGATGTCGATGATCCCGACCACGACCGGCGCCGCCAAGGCCGTCGGGCTGGTGCTGCCCACGCTGGAGGGCAAGCTGGACGGCTTCGCCGTGCGCGTGCCCACGCCGGACGGCTCGCTGACCGACCTGACGGCCATCTTGAAGACCGAGGTGACCGTCGACGAGGTCAACGCCGCGTTCCGAAAGGCTGCCGAGGGCGAGATGAAGGGCATCCTGGAATACTCGACGGCGCCGCTGGTGTCCATCGACATCGTCGGCAACCCGCACTCCAACGTGTTCGACGCGCCCTCGACGATGGCGTCGGGCACGATGGTCAAGGTGGTCGGCTGGTACGACAACGAGTGGGGCTACGCCAGCCGCACCGTCGACCTGGTCGAGAAGCTGATGGCCTAGGCCAGCAGGCGTGGGGGCACGGGGCGGAGGCGCGAGTCCTCGTCCCGTGCCCCCATTCCCATTTCCCCCTTTCTGATGAACGCCCTCTCCGACCTCGACCTCGCCGGCAAGCGCGTGCTGACGCGCGTCGACTTTAACGTCCCCATGCAGGACGGCGTGGTCGGCGACGACACGCGCATCCGCGCCGCGCTGCCTACGATCCGGGCCATCCTCAAGGCCGGCGGCACGCCGGTTCTGATGTCCCACCTCGGGCGGCCCAAGGGCGCACCCGACCCGCAGTTCTCGCTCCGCCCCGTCGCCGACGTCCTCGGCAGCCTTACCGAGGCGGACGTGGTGTTCTGCCCGGCCACCGTCGGCGAGCAGGCGCAGGCGTGCGTGGCCGGCGCGCCCGACGGCGGCATCGTGCTGCTGGAGAACACGCGGTTTCTGGCCGGCGAGACGGCCAACGACCCCGAGACGGCGCGCCAGCTGGCGGCCCTGGGCGACGTGTTCGTGTCGGACGCCTTCGGGTCGGTGCACCGCGCCCACGCCTCGACGGTGGGCGTGGCGGCGCTGCTGCCGAACGCGGCGGGCCTGCTGCTCCAGCGCGAGGTCGAGTTTCTGACGCGCGCGCTCCACGAGCCCGAGCGGCCCTTCGTGGCCGTCCTGGGCGGCGCCAAGGTGTCGGACAAGATCGGCGTGATCCAAGCGCTGGCGCCCCAGGTCGATCACCTGCTCATCGGCGGGGCGATGGCCTACACCTTCCAGGCCGGGCTCGGCCACAAAACCGGCGACTCGCTCGTGGAGGAGGACCGCGCCGACGATGCCTTCCGCCTGCTGGAGGCGTTCGGGGACACGATCCGCCTGCCCAGCGACCACGTCGTCGCCGACCGGTTCGCCGCCGACGCCCAGACCCAGGTCGTGGCCGGCGAGATCCCGGACGGCATGATGGGGCTCGACATCGGCCCCCAGACGCGCGAGCAGTACGCGGCGCTTATCGAGCGCGCCCGGACCGTGATCTGGAACGGCCCGATGGGCGTGTTCGAGCTGGCGCCGTTCGCCGCCGGCACGCTCGCCGTGGCGCAGGCGCTGGCGACCGCCACGCGCGAGCACGACGCGCTGACCGTGGTCGGCGGCGGCGACTCGGTCGCGGCCGTCACCCAGGCCAGTCTGGCAGGCGCGGTGACGCACGTCTCGACGGGCGGCGGCGCCATGCTGGAGCTCATGGAAGGCCAGGAGCTTCCCGGCCTGGCCGCCCTCCGCTAGGCCGAGCGCCGCGCGCCCCCGCGGCGAGCGCCCCCGCGGCGAGCGCTGGGCGGGAGGGCTCGCCGGCGGCCCCGCCCGCCTCGGCGCCGAGGCGGGCCGAGCCCGCCCACTCTCTCCACGCTCGCCATGCAGTTCGTTCCACCTTCTGCCGACGCCTCGTCGCCCGACTCTCTCGCCTCCGGCCGGCTCCGCGTCGAGGACGTGCTCGCGGCCGGCGAGGCGCTCACCCAGCGCGACTTCTGGCTGGGTCTGGGACGGACCGTGCTCGAAGTCGCGTTCGCCGTCGGCCTGGCGCTGTTCGCGATCTGGCTGGTGAAGCGCGTCAAGCGCCGCTGGGTGGCGTCGGTCCAGGACGACCCGGCGCTCGACAAGCGCCGCCAACGCGTCCTGACCACGGCCGACCTGCTCGGCTCGGTGGCGCGCTACGTGATCTGGGCCATCACCATCATCACGGTCCTGTCCGTGGTCGGGTTCGACATCCGGGCGCTGCTGGCGGGCGCGGGCATCGCGGGCCTGGCCATCGGCTTCGGCGCCCAGACGCTCGTCAAGGACGTGATCTCGGGCTTCTTCCTGCTGTTCGACGACACGCTCGGCAACGGCGACCTGATCCGGATCGGCGCCGACACCGGGACCGTCGAGTACGTCGGCCTGCGACTGATCAAGGTGCGCAAGTTCGACGGCGAGCTGCTGATGGTGCCCGCGGGCGAGCTCCGGACGTTCGGCAACAAGTCGGTCGGCTACGCCCGGGCGATTGTCGAGGTGGGGCTGAGCTACGAGGCGGACGCGGGCCAAGCGCTGTCCGTTTTGGAGGAGGTCGCGGCCGAGTGGGCGGCCTCGGAGCACGCCCGAGAAGTGATGCAGGAGGAGGCGCCCCAGGTCCAGGCCCTGCTGGCGCTCGGCGACTCGGCGGTGACGGCGCGCATCGTCGTCCAGGTGCGGCCCGGCGAGCAGTTCGAGGCCGAGCGCGATCTGCGCCGGCTCATCAAAACCCGGTTCGACGAGCGCGGCGTCGAGATCCCGTTCCCGCGCCGCACGGTCTACGTCAAGACCGAGGCCGGCGCGGCCAACCCCGAGGCGGACGACCCCGAGGCGGATGACCCCGAGGCCGCGGCGGCCGGCGCCTAGCTCGCAGCCCCGCCCGCCTCGGGACGCCCGGAGGGACGGCCGAGCCACCGAGGCGGGCCGGGTGGAGCGCCTAGAGCGACACGCGCAGGCCCACCAGCGGCTCGAAGCGGCGCTCGACCAGGAAGCGCGCCGGGCCGTCGGCGTAGGCCGGGCCGTCGTCGGCGGTCAGGCGGCGGTAGCCGTAGCGCGAGCGGACGTAGGCCACGCCGCTCGACCCGACGGGAAGCTGGACGTCGAGGGTCAGGCTGTTGAGCGCGCCCAGGTCGCCCAGCAGGTCGAGAAAGCCGCGGAAGTCCTGGCGCTCCAGCTCGAACGCCAGCCGCCCCTGGCCGGGCAGGCGGCCCGCCAGGCGCAGGCTGAACGCGCTCGCCCGCTCGTCGCCGATGTGGCGGCGCAGGTGCTGCGACAGCTCCAGCCGCCCGAACGCGACCACGCGCAGGTCCAGCACCACGTCCACGCCCGTGCCCACGCTGTCGAGCTGGGTCCCGGCCAAGGCGTCGGCGCCGAGGGAGAAGAACGACGCGTCGTCCACGATGCGGTCGGTGGCGTTGCTGATGGCGTAGAACGGGCCCACGTGGCCCGGCACAAAGTCGTCGGTCGAGACAAACACCGCCGCCATCGCGTTCGCGCGCAGGGCGTCGCCCAGGTTGTCGACGCCCACCTCAACGCCGCCGCCGAGCGTGCTGCCGTGGCCGAGGTAGCGCGCGTGCGTGGCGAACGGCCGGAGCGCGAGCGGCCCCGTGCGGCCGTAGCGCCCGCTGACGGTAAGCTCGCCGCCGGTCAGCGAGGAGTCGCCGGACACGCCCGCGCCGCCCAGGTCGTGGACCAGCGCCAGCGTCGCGCGCAAGCCGTCGAGCGGGCCAACCGAGGCCCGGGTCTGGACGCTCGCCTCCCCACCGACGACGCCGTCCAGGCCCAGCACGTCGTCCACGAAGCCCGCCAGCCGGACGCGGCGGCCGTCGACGGCGCCCTCGACGCCGAGGGCTCGCTCGTCCCAGGCCGTCGTGGTGCGGTAGCGCCGCACGAGGGCTCCCGAGCCCAGCGTCACCTGCTGGGTCGGGCCCAGGCGGGCGTAGCTGCGGCGCCCCGCCGTCGCGTTCCAGCGTATGTACTCGACGGCGCGCGCCAGGTCCTCCAGGTCGTCCGCCTCGGGGCCGTAGAGGCCGCCCGCGCCCGGGTGCACCGTCGCGCCGAGCCCGGCGCTCAGGCGCCCGCGCATGAGGTACGCCTCGGCGCGGAGCGCCCCGCGCCAGGTGTCCGGCAGGTACGCCGGCCCAACGTAGGCCGCGGCCCGTGTCTGGTCGCGCGGGCTAAAGCTGCTGCCCACCTCCAGCGGGTCGTCGGCGGAGCCGAACGCGACGGGCTGGGCCCAGGCGCTGGCGGCGAGGAGAAAGGCGAGGAGCGGGAGGTGGCGCACGGAGCTGCGGGGGGCGCGCCAAGCTAGCCCGCGCAGAACCTCCCACGGGAGACCGGGTAGGCACTCGCCATGCCCATGCCCGACGACCGCCTGCCGCTGTTCCCCCTCGGACTGGTGCTCCTGCCCGGAGAGCCAGTCCCGCTGCACATTTTCGAGCCTCGCTACAAAGAGATGGTGCGCGTGTGCATCGACGGCGACCGGCCGTTCGGCATCGTCTACGCCTCGGAGTCCAAGCTGGCGAGCGTGGGCACGACGGCCCGCATCGAGCGCGTGGTGCAGCGCTACGAGGACGGGCGCCTGGACGTGGTCGCGGTCGGCGAAGACCGGTTCGAGGTCGTCGAGGTCCACCGCGACCTGAGCTTTCTCTCGGCCGACGTGCGGCCCGTCGAGGACGCCCCGGGCGACGACGCGGCCGCGCGGCAGTCGGCGATCGCGCGCCACCTCAAGCTGCTCGAGATGGCGGGGGAGACGCCCAACCCCCAGCGCTACGAAACCGACATGCCGCTGTCGTTCGTGATCGGGCGCAACGCCGGCCTGGACCTGGACGACAAGCAGGACCTGCTCGAGGAGACCACCGAGGCCGAGCGCATCCGCCAGCTCGCCGAGCACCTGGGCGCGCTGCTGGTGCGCCTGGAGCAGGCCCGGGCGTTCCGCGACCGCGCGCGCGGCGACGGTCACGCCGAGGGCTTCCCCGACCTCAGCGACGACCTTTGATCTCGGCGCCGCGCCGCTGCGACAGCTTCCGCCCTGACATCGTCCGCCCTGACATCTTCCGCCTCGGCGCCAGAGCCGGCCTGCTGTGGCACGCACCGTGGGCGCGTGCGAGCCGCACGTGACGAGGCCCTCTGCTTCCCCTACGCTCCCATGACACTCGCCGGCTACCAGATCGACCTCGTCGAGGCCGGGCGGCTGCGCCTGGACGGCGGCGCCATGTTCGGCATCGTGCCGCGCCCGCTGTGGGAAAGGCGGATCCCGCCGGACGACCGCAACCGGATTCCGCTCGCCATGCGCGGCCTGCTGCTGCGCGGCCACGGCCGCACCCTCCTGGTGGACACCGGGCTGGGCCACAAGAGCGACGCCAAGTTCGAGTCCATCTACGGCGTCGACCACCAGCACTCGACGTTGGTGGGCTCGCTGGCAGCGCTCGGCGTCACGCCGGGCGAGGTCACCGACGTGATCCTGACGCACCTGCACTTTGACCACGCCGGTGGCGCGACCGTGCGCCACGCCGACGGGTCGCTCGGGCTGACGTTCCCCCAGGCCCGCCACCACGTCCAGCGCGCGCACTGGGCCTGGGCCCACACCAGCCCGCGCGAGAGCGCCTCGTTTCTCGCCGAGAACCTCGACCCGCTGGAGGCGAGCGGGCAACTCGAGCTGCGCGACGGCGACGACGCGCCGTTCCCTGGCGTGTCGCTCCACGTCGTCGACGGCCACACGACGGGCCAGCAGCTGGTGCGCGTCAGCGACGGCGAGCGCTCCGTGCTGCACGCCGCCGACCTGGTGCCGACCGCCGCGCACGTGTCGCTGCTCTGGGTGATGGCCTACGACGTCGCGCCGCTGGCCACGCTTGCCGAGAAGCAGGAGCTGCTGGGCCGAGCGGCCCGAGACGGGTGGACGGTCGTGTTTCAGCACGACCCGGAGGTCGCCTGCGCCGAGATCGTCGAGACGGAGCGCGGGTTCTCGACGTCCGGCGAGCGCGCCGGATGGGCGGAGGTTTAGGCGGGGGCCGGTCCAGGCGATACCGAGGGCTAAGCGCGGTCGACTCGCGAGCGCGCGCTCCTCTGTGCTTGCCGCGCCATGCTCTCGCCGACGCCGGCTGTCCGCGCCGCCATTCTGGGCTTGGTCCTGGTCACCGTGATCGCGGTGGCGGGCGTCGGGCTGCACGTGGCCTCGGTCGGCCGCGCCGCCCTGGCCGCCCAGGTCGAGACCCTGGGCTCGCGCGCCGAGGTGGCCGCAGCCGTGCTCCAAGGCCTCGACGCCCGCGCCGTCGAGCGCCGCGTCCGGGCCCTGGCCTCGGCCCGCGCCGACGTGGTGGTCTACGACGCGCAGGGCCGCCGGGTCGCCTCCACCGACGCCGCCGTGGCGCGCTCGGCCGACTGGGCGCAGCAACTCGCGCGCAGCACCGACGGCACCACGCACGCCACCGGCACGCCGATGGCGCTCGCGGGCGCCCCGGTCCCGGGCGGCGGCCAGGTGGTCGCGCTCGCTCCCGTGTCGAGCGCGCTCCCGAGGCGCGCCGTCGTCATGACGGTTGCCGTGGCGGTCTCGCTGTGGAGCGCGGTGGTCGGCATGCTGGTCGTGATGGCGTGGTACACCGGCCCTCGGACGGCCAGCCAGCTCGCGCTCTTGGGCGAGCGGATCGCCCAGGGAGACGCCGACGGCGACGCCCTGATCCGCCACGCCCAGGTCTGGCTCGGGCCCCTCGCCGACGCGTTCCAGCCTGTGGCCCAGCGGTTCCAGGCGCTCGGCGCGCACGCCCGGGACGTCAAGGCCCACATCGCCGCGCTCTACCAGATCAACCCTCACTACGTGATCCTGTGCAGCCAGGACGGCGAGGTGGTCGAGGCGAATCCGGCGTTCTACGCCGCGACGGGGCTGCCTTTCCAGGCCGTCCGCGGCGGGCGGATCGAGAGCCTGCGCGAGACCTTTCCCGTCGAGCCTCTGCTGGAGCTGGCGGGCCGCTCGCTGCGCGAGGGCAGCGCGATCACGGGCCTCGAGTACGCTCTGATCGACCGCGACGACCAGACCCGGCCGGTCGAGGTGTCGCTGCGCGGATTCGAGCTCGACGGACGCCCGATGGTGCTGTTTCAAGCCACCGACCAGGCCCACCGGAAGCAGCTCGAACGCCGCGTCGCCGCATTCACCGACACGCTCGACCTGATGGTCGACCAGCGCGTGCACCAGCTGTCGGCGGGGCAGCAGACGCTCAACCGCGTGCTGGACGCCGCCGGCATCGTGGTCGCCTCGTTCGACGCTGGCGGCGCGACCAGACGCTGGAGCGGAGGCGCCCAGGCGCTGACCGGGCGCGCGATCACCCAGGTCGGGCACTTTGCCGCGGCGAGCTCAGCGCTGGGCCTGACGGCCGCGGAGCGGACGGCGTTTACGCAGTGGTTCTGGAGCCCCACGACGGATCCCTTTGTGGGACAACACGGCATCGCCGGCGCCGACGGCGTCGCGCGTGTGCGCCAGATCGTCTGGCAGCGCGTCGACGCCGACATGGGGGGGCGCTCGGACTTGCGCTCGCTCGTCGGCGTCGAGGTGCCGTCATTCCTGGACCTGTCCGCGCGCTCCGGCGATGGCCGGGCCGGCGTCGAGCCGGTGCACGGCTAGCGAAACCGCCGGCACACTGGGCGTCCCGCCCGGGTCCCGAGGCGGGGGTGAGACTCGCCCCGGACCTCATGCTCGGATCTCCCCGAGCGGCCAGGCGTTGCGCGGTCACGTCGCCTTTCCACCGCTTGCCCGTGCGCTCTGTCCTCCTCGTCCACCCCGACGCCGCGTCCTGGATCTTGGGGCGCACCTTCCAGGACGCCGTCACCCCGACCGAGAGCACGCGCTCGGCGCGCGCCTACCTCGCCGGGACGGCGTTCGACCTGATCCTGGTCGGCCCGGGCGTGGAAGGGGCCGAGGCGATTGGCGCGCTGCGGGACGTGCTCGGGCTGAGCACGGCCATCGAGCACGTCGCGGATGCGACCGAGGCCGTGGCCCGGCTCCGCGTCGAGGCACCGGCGCCGGTCGCGAAGGCGCCGGCCGAGGAGGCGCCGTCCGCGCCGAGCCCACCCGCCTCGGTCTCGGGACCGGGCCCCTCGGGCGCCGGCCGAGCGGGCGGCCTGGGCCACGTCGCGGACGAGCTGAGCCGCGTCGCGCACGCGCTCAACAACCCGCTGGCGGTGATCGCGGGCAACGCCCAGCTCGCCCTGGAGATGGCGGGCGCGCTCGACACAGACCCTGCCATCGTCGAGTCGCTCCAGGCCATCGACCTCGCGGCGGCCGAACTGGGGGCGCTGTTCGCCGAGGTGGCCGGCCTGCGCGCGGTGGTCGAGCGCGAGCACAAGGCCAGGAGGGCGTCCTAACCCGCTGTCCGGCAGAGGGATGGGTCAGGGAAAGACAGGGTCGCAAAACGGGCGGAGGGAACCGGGAGGCGTCGGTTTGAGGGGTTAAGCGAGGGGCCGCGGTGCCGATAACTCTCTTGCCCGGCAACCGGGCCGCCTCCTCAAGCCCTGACTCTCATGCCGTCTGCCCCGATGATCCCGGCCCACGAACTCGAGCACATCGAGCGCGTGACCGACGCCCTCGCGGGCCTGCCCGAGACCACGCGCCAGCGCTGGGACCGCGCGCTCGAGCATCTGCGCCAGGCGCGCGTCTACGACGCCTACCTGGAGTTCAACGACTTGCTCAAGGCGCCGCTCGGGCCCGTGCTCCAGACGCACGTCCAGCTTCAGGCCGTCCGCTGCCTGCGCGACGCGCCGGTCGAGCGCACCAAGACCGAGCTGGCGCTGATCGACCCCCAGGACGCCTACCAGACGGTCGTGCTGGACTACCGGCTGGGCTGGCTGATGCGCCACCGGCTGATGAGCGTGAGCGCGGCCATCCAGTACTTTGACCGCGTGTGCGACGAGGCGCGCCGGCTGGGGAGCCGGTCGTGGGAGATCGCCGCGCTGCTGGAGAAGGCGACGGCGCTGATGGCCCAGGGCTCGTACGAGCAGGGCGTCGAGCTGTGCATGCGGGTCTACAACCTGAGCCGCCGCAACGGCTTTGTGGAGTACATCCCCAAGGCGCTGATGGTCAAGGGCTTCGCGCTGGTCAAGATGGGCAAGCACCACGCCGGCGAGGAGGCGCTGCAAAAGGCGCACGAGCTGGCCACGCGCAACGACCTGGTCGCCGAGCAGGGCCTGGCGCTGCACCACCTGGCCCAGGTCTACCACTACGACTTCAAGTTCTACGGCCTGGCGCTCGAGTACTACCAGCACGCCCGCGCCATCTTCGACACCGTCCCCGTGTGGCCGTCGCTGATCGAGCGCGTCGAGGAGGACGCGGCCTCGGCCCACAGCGACCTGGCCGAGCTCGACATCGCCAAGATCCTGGGCCCGATCCCGATCAACAAGCTGCGCCAAGAGTACCTCACGAGCCTGGTCAACGGCTTCGTGGGCATCCCGGGCATCGACAACCGCAGCCAGCTCGGCGCGCGGATCGGGCTGACGCGCCAGGCCATCCACCGCAACATCAACAGCTGACCTCAGGTGTGCCGGCGCGGCGCGGCCCCGGCCGAGACGTCGCGACCAAATTTGGCAAGGCGCTGGGGCACCTCCCGGCGCCTTGCCGCGTCTCGGCGGCCGCCGCTATCTTGACCCCCGAACGCATCCCGACGCCTATCTAGAGTTCGTGCTACGCCCCGCGCAGGTCCGCTGCGCGACACCAGGTTCCTCCCCGCCTCGGGCTGTCCGCACGCACCTTATGCCGCGTCTCGCAATCGTCTGCGCGTTTGTCCTCGCCACCGTTGGGGGGGCGGCGTCCCAGGACCCCTCGGGCCAGAGCGCCTTTGGCACGACCGTGCCCCAAGGCCCCACGCTTCGGGTGCTGGAGACCACCCCGACCGCGACCACCATCGAGGTCACCGCCAGCTGGCGGCTGGACCTGGCCGCCGCCGTCGAGCGCAGCGCCGGCCTGGTCGATGCCCTGGTCGCGCTCGGCAGCGCCGGCCGGCCGGTCGTGTCGCACGAGATCGGGCTGGCCTCGGCCGTGCCGCCGGCCGTCCAGGTCGTGAGCGTCGAGGCGGACCGGGTCGCGCTCACGCCTGCCCAGGCCGACGCCTTGACCGCGCTGGCCGGTCCGGCCGCCTCGGTGGTGTCGGTGGGGGAGCGGCGGCGCCAGCTGGTGGGCAGCCTGTCCGTCCGCGTGCTGCGCGTCGAGGGGCAGGAGCTGGTCCGGGTGCGCCGCATCGTGGTCCGAGTGCCGCGCCCGGTCGTCGCGGCCCGGCTGGCGTCGCGCGGCGACGACAACCCCCACCTGGCCGTCGAGCGGAGCCGGCTGGCCGACGGCCGGTGGTTCAAGGTGCCGATCCCCCAAACCGGCGTCTACCGCATCGACCAAGCGTTTCTGCGCGACGCGCTCGACATCGAGGGCACCGTCGCGCTGTCGTCGATCGGCGTCTACGGCATCGGCGGGCGGATCCTGCCCGCGCTCAACTCAGCCCCGCGCCCGGCCGATCTCGAGCCGGTCGCGTCGGCGGTCGTCGGCGATGGGCTTCTGTTCTACGCCGAGGGCCCGCAGTGGTGGGACTGGGTCACCGAGGCGGACGGCTCGGGGTACTGGTCGCACGACATCAGCCCGTTCTCTGAGGTCAGCCACTACTTTTTGCGCGTCGACGATCCCAGCCCGGCCCGGGTCTCGACCTCGTCCGGCGCGGCCGGCGCCTCGGCCGTCTCGGCGGTCGCCAGCCGGCGCTTCTACGAGGTCGACCGCGTCAACATCCCGCGCGACGGCAGCGGCTCCGGGCTGGACTGGCTCGGCCCGCTCCTGTCCGACAGCCCGCTGGAGGTCCTGACAGACCCAATTCCCGGGGCTGGGCCGTCGACGCCGCTGTCGATCCGGGCGCGCGTCGCCGCGCGTGCCAGCCCCGCGGTCACCATCGCGATGGTGCGGGGCGGGCAGACGCTGGACGTGGCGTCGCCGCGCGCCGTCTCGAATGCCTCGTCCAACGTCGGCAACCTGGCCAACGACGCGTTCCTGCAAGCCGAGACGACCGCCGGCACGGCGTCGGGCGTGTCCTTCCGGACCACCCGCAGCACCGCCGGCGCGCAGTCGTGGCTCGACTGGGCCGAGGTCGTGGCGAGCGTCGCGCCGACGGCCGGCGCCGACGGCTTCTTGTCCTTCCCGACGCCGGGCGGCCAAGCGGGCGCGTTCTCGTTCAGCCTGGCCGGGTTTGCCGGCCAGCCCCTCGTCTGGGACGTCACCGAGGCGGGCCGCATCGCCGGCCTCGGCACCACCGCCGACCAGGGCCGGTGGCGCGTCCAGGCGACCGCCTCGGATCCCGACCGGCCGCGCGAGATCGTGGCCTTCGACCCCGCCGGCGCCCACATCCTGACGCCCGGCGAGGGGACCGCCGTGGCAACCCAGAACCTGCACGGCATCACCGGCTTCCCCGACTACGTCGTGGTTACGCACCCGCTGTTCGCGGCCCAGGCCGAGCGCCTGGCCGACTACCGCCAGGCCGACGGGCTGGCGCCGCTCGTGGTCACGACCGACCAGGTGTTCAACGAGTTCGCCGGCGGAACGGGCGACATGCGCGCCGTCCGCGACTTTATGAAGTTCCTGTACGACCGCGCCCCGGCCGGCCAGCTGCCGCGCTTCCTGGTGCTCTTCGGCGACGGCCACTACGACTTCCGCCAGATCAACACGTCGGTCACCAACTGGGTGCCGGTCTACGAGTCCGAGGACATGTTCTCGCGGACGGCCAGCTTCACCTCGGACGATTACTTCGGGCTCCTCGGCGACGACGAAGGCATCTGGGAGTTCACGCCTCTCGGCACTCGGGAGCGCCTGGACATCGGCATCGGCCGCATCCCCTCGCGAACGGTCGCGGACGCGGCGACGGTCGTCGAAAAGATCATCCGCTACGAGAGCCCCGCCACGCGCGGCGACTGGCGCACGCGCCTCACCTTCGTCGCCGACGACCAGTTCCCCAACGCCTGGGACGACGACCTCCACGTCTTGAACGCCGACGTGACCGCCGAGCGCGCCCAGACGGCCGACCCGTCGGTCTCGCTCAGGAAGATCTACGGCCCGGCCTACCCGTCGGTCGTGACCGCGCGCGGCCGCCTGCGCCCCCAGGCGACCGAGGACATCCGGCAGGCTCTCGACGAGGGCACCCTGATCTGGAACTACAGCGGCCACGGCGGCCCGAGCGGCCTGGGCGACGAGGAGTACGTGACCGAGGAGTTGGTCGCCAGCCTCGACAACGCCGACCGGCTCGCGGTCTGGGTGACGGCCACGTGTTCGTTCGGCAAGTTCGACATCGCCGAGACCCAGAGCCTGGCCGAGCGCGTGCTGCTGCGGCCCGGCGGAGGCGGCGTCGCCATGATGACGACGGTGCGGCTGGTCTACACGTCGCAGAGTCCAGACAGCGGTACCAACTTCGGCTTGAACATCGAGCTGACCGAGCAGATGCTGGCGCGCGAGCCCGACGGCCGCGCCGTCCGGCTGGGAGACGCGCTCTACCGGACCAAGAACACGTCGGTCGGCGCCAGCACCAACAACCGCAAGTTCAACCTGTTGGGTGACCCGGCGATGCGCTTGGGCCTGCCCGAGCGCGCGCTCGCCGTCACGGCGCCCGCCTCGCTCCGCGCCTTCTCCGAGGCGACCGTCACCGGGCAGGTGCTGGGCCTGGACGGCCAGCCGGACCCGACGTACCGCGGCGCCGTCGACCTGACGGTGTTCGACGCCCAGCGCGTCGTGGCGCTGTCCGAGGGCGCCTGCTGCTACACCGGCGGTCGCTACCTCGACCGGACGGACCGCATCTACTCGGGCCGCGCGTCCGTCGAGGGCGGGCGGTTCAGCACGACCTTTCTGGTGCCCCAGGACGTGTCCTACTCCGGCGAGTCCGCGCGCATCGTGGCGTACGCGACGGGCGCGGACGGCTCCGACGGGGTCGGCGAGTCCACCGAGGCGGTCGTGTCGCCCGAGGCGTCGAGCCGTCCCAACGACGGCGTCGGGCCGGAGATCTCGCTGTTCCTCAACGACTCGACGTTCGTCGACGGCGGCACGACCGTGCCCGAGGGCGTGCTGGTCGCGCGCCTGAGCGACGACAGCGGCATCAACACCGTCGGCGCAGGCGTGGGGCACGAGCTGCTGCTCACCATCGACGGCGACGTGGCGAACGCCCAAGACGTCGGCCGCTTCTACACCGGCGACCTCGACACGTACCGGTCGGGGACGGTCCGCGTGCCGCTGCCGCGCCTGGAGCCCGGCGAGCACACGGCCACGCTGACGGCCTGGGACGCGCTCAACAACGTCTCGACGGCGACCGTCACGTTTGTGGTGGTGGACGAGGGGCTGCGCGTCGAGAGCGTGCTGCCGTATCCCAACCCGACGGCCGGCCCGGCCCGCTTTTTCGTGACGCACAACCAGCCCGCGGGCACGGCGGCGCGCGTCCAGCTGCGCATCTACACGCTCTCCGGGCGCCCGATCCGCACGATCGACGGGCCCGAGGCACTCGCCGACGGCGTGTTGCCGCAGCGCCAGTTCCAGATCGCCTGGGACGGCTTGGACGACGACCTCGACCGCCTCGCGTCGGGCGTCTACTTGGTCCGCCTGCGCCTGGAGACCTCCGACCCCGCCGGCGGCACGCGCGTCGCCGAGCGCGTCGACCGGCTCGCCATCATTCGCTAGACTCTCTTCTTTCACGGATTCCCACCATGACTCGACTTTTCCTCCCGCTGTGCGCGCTCGCCCTGGTGGCGGCTCCGGCTCTGGCTCAGCCTACCCAGGCCCCACCGGACCCCGACGACGGCGAGTTGGTGCTCACGACGGCCGTGCCGTTTCTGCAGATCGAGCCCGACAGCCGCGCCTCGGGCATGGGCATGACCGGCGTCGCCGTCGCCGACAACGCCTACGCACCGTTTTGGAACCCGGCGGGCCTGGCGGGCCAGGAGGGCACCGAGGTGTCGTTCACGCACGCGCCCTGGCTGCCGGCGCTCGGTGCCAACCTGAGCTACAACCACATCTCGGGCAAGCACGGCCTGGGCGAGGCGGGCACCATTGGCGGGCACCTGACATACTTCGACCTGGGCACCCAGGTGGCGACTCGGGACGACGGCAGTTCGCTGGGCAACTTCTCGAGCTACGAGTTCGCGCTGGGCGTGAGCTACGGCTACCCGGTCACGGACAAGTTCGCCGTCGGCACGGGCGGGCGACTGATCTACTCCAACCTGACCGGCGGCCTGGACGTGGACAACCTCGACACGTCGGCCGGCGTCTCGTTCGGCGTCGACCTGGGGCTCAAGTACGAGCTGCCGGACCTGGGCCTGGGCAAGTCGGCCGTTCCCACCGTCGCGGTCAACCTGGCCAACATGGGGCCGGGCATCTCCTACACGGCGTTCAACGAGTTCCCCGATGCCATCCCGACCACGCTGCGGTTGGGCACGGCGCTAAACACCCAGCTGGACGACTTTAACCGCGTTCTGGTGGCGGTCGACGTCAACAAGGTGGTGGTGCGGCCGCGGCGCAACGAGGCCGGCGAGCTGGAGTACGACCCGTTCTACAAAGCGCTGTTTTCGTCGTGGGAGACGCGCACCATCAAGACCGTCCGCGAGCCGGGCAAGACCTGCGACGACCTGGGCGCCGACGACAACGCCACCAACGACTGCCGGGAGGTCTCGGGGCTGCGCTCGGTGACGTTGGGCCTGGGCGCCGAGTACTGGTACAACGACCTGTTCGCGCTCAGGACGGGCTACTTCTACGAGGACCCGGCCAACGGCAACCGCCAGTTTATCACCTTTGGCACCGGCATCCGCTACAGCCTGGTGGGCGTGGACATCTCGTACATCTACGCGTTGCAGGAGGGCTCGCCGCTGTCCGAGCAGCTTCGGTTCTCCCTCCTGCTCAACATCCCGCGCTAGTCCGGAAAAGCCTGACGCAAGGGGTCGGGGCCGTGCGGCTCGGGCCCCTCGCGCGCTTCCATCCTCCTCTCGCCACGCCCTGTGACGGACGCTGCCGCGCTCGGGCTGTTCGCCTCGCTGCTGCTCGCCTCGGTGGGGGCCGGCGAGGGGCTGCGGGCGCTGGGGTGGCGGCCGGAGTCGTCGAGGCGGGCGGTGCACGTCGGCGTCGGGCTGACGGTGGCCGCGTCGCCGGTGTGGTTTTCGGGCCCCGGCGCCATCTACGCGCTGGCGGTCGCGTTCGCCGTCGGCAACGCAGTCGCGCTGCACCGCAGGTGGATCCCGTCGATGCACGCCATCGAGCGGCCGTCGTGGGGGACGGTCGTGTTTCCGGTCGCCCTGGTGGCGGCGCTGGCGCTGTCCTGGGGGCCTCTCGGCAGGCGCGTGTGGGCCATGCAGATTGCGTTCGCGGTGCTGGCGCTGGCCGACCCCGCGGCGTCGTGGGTGGGCCAGCGCAACCGCCGAGGCGGGGCGGGCAGGTGCGGGGCGGGCAAGTGCGGGGAGGGCAAGTCGCGGGCGGGGTCGCTGGCGTTCGCGGCGGTGGCAGCCGTCGTGAGCGGCGCCGGCCTGGCCGCGTGGACGGAGGCCTCACCGTTGGCCGTTATTGCATCGGCATTCAGCGTCTCCTTCCTCGCCACCGTCGCTGAGGCGCTGGGTCGGCGTGGATGGGACAACCTGTGGATCGTGCTCGCGGTCCTGGTTGGGCTGCGCTGGTGGGAGGCGCCGTCGGCCAGCGTCGCGCTCGGCCTGGGCGCCGTCGCGGGCGCGCTGGCGTTCGCATGGGCGACGGCGCGCGTGGGCGTCCTGACCGCGAGCGGCGCGCTGGCGGGCTCGCTGCTGGCCTGGGGACTGATCGCAGAGTGGCAGGCGGGGTGGTGGGCGCCCGCGCTGGCGTTCTTCGTGCTTTCGAGCGCGCTGTCGCGTGCCGGGACGCGGCGCAAGGCCCAGGCCCAAGCCCAGGACCAAAAGGGCAGCCGGCGCGACGCGGCCCAGGTGCTGGCGAACGGCGGCGTCGGGATGGCGCTGCTCGCGGCCTCGCTGTACCGCCCCGGCTCCGAGGTGCTGGCGTGGGCGTTCGTGGGCAGCTTCGGCGCGGCGGCGGCCGACACCTGGGCCACCGAGATCGGCACCTGGGTGCGCGGGCGGACGCGCTGGCTCGGTGTGGGCCGCGAGGTCCCGGCCGGCACGTCGGGGGGGATGTCGCTGGCGGGCACGCTCGCGAGCCTGGCCGGCGCCTCCTCGGTGGCCGTGCCGGCGGCGCTGGCCATGCCGGGGGTGCCAAGCGGCGCGGTGCCTGCGCTGGTCGCGGCGGCAACCGTTGGCGCGTTCACGGACACCGCGCTGGGCGCGACCGTCCAGGCGCGCTACCGCCGTCCCGACGGCTCAGCCACCGAGCGGCCCGAGGCGGACGGCGCCGCGCTCCCGCTGGCGCGCGGCCTGCGCTGGGTCGACAACGACGTGGTCAACGGGGCGTGCACGCTGGCGGGCGCCGCCGGCGGCGCTCTGGCCTGGATGGTGTTGGCGTAACGACATGTTTCCAATATGTGAGCGCCCAGGCACCAGCGCGCCCGCGCCCCCGTTCCCGAGGCGTCGGACGGCGGCGGTAGCTTGCCCCCGCACCACGAACCCACACGCATGGCCTGGTACCGCAAGCTCCACTGGCAAATCATCCTCGGCCTGCTGCTGGGGCTGCTGTTCGGCATCCTGTCGGCCACCCAGGGCTGGGGCGCGTTCGTCACCGCCTGGATTAAGCCGTTCGGGACCATCTTTATCACGGCGCTCAAGCTGATCGCGGTGCCCCTGGTGCTGGCGAGCCTGATCACCGGCGTCGCCAGCCTGGCCGACCTGCGCAAGCTGTCGCGCATCGGCGGCAAGACGATCGGCATCTACCTGGTGACGACGGCCATCGCGGTCACGATTGGCGTGCTCCTGACCGATCTGGTACGGCCGGGCGACGCGTTCTCGCCCGAGCTGCGCGACGGCTTGGTGGCCGCCTTCGGAGACGACGTCTCGACGCGCACCGAGACGGCCGCAGGCGTCGCCGACCGCGGGCCGCTGCAGTTCCTGGTCGACGCCGTCTCCGACAACGCCTTCGCGTCGTTCTCCGACAACGGCTCGATGCTTCAGGTGGTCGTGATCGCGATCCTGTTCGGCATCGGGCTGGTCCAGATCCCCAAAGAAAAGGCGGCGCCGGTGCTGGCCTTTTTCGAGGGCCTCAACGACGTCGTGATCAAGCTGGTCGACATCGTGATGCTGCTGGCGCCGATCGGTGTGTTCGCGCTCCTGGCCGACACCATCGTCGCGACGGCCGGCGACGACCCGACCCGCATCCTGGGCCTGCTCGACGGGCTCAGCCGCTACATGGCCGTCGTGCTGGCCGCGCTCGCCATCCACACCGTCGTGGTGTACCCGACGCTGCTCAAGACCCTGTCGCCGATGAAGCTGGGCGACTTTTTCAAGGGCATCGCCCCCGCCCAACTCGTCGCCTTCTCGACCTCGTCGTCGGGCGCGACGCTGCCGGTGACGATGGAGCGCTGCGAGGAGAAGCTGGGCGTGAGCGAGGAGGTGTCGAGCTTTGTGCTGCCCCTCGGTGCGACAATCAACATGGACGGGACGGCGCTCTACCAAGCCGTCGCGACGCTGTTTATCGCCCAGGCGTTCGGGCTCGAGCTGGGGCTGAGCGCGCAGCTGACGATCGTGCTGACGGCTGTTCTGGCGTCCATCGGGACGGCGGCCGTGCCCGGCGCGGGCATCATCATGCTGGTCATCATCCTGGAGTCGGTCGGCGTGCCGACGGCGGGGATCGCGCTGATCCTGGGCGTCGACCGCATCCTGGACATGTGCCGCACGGTCACGAACGTGACCGGCGACGCCACGGTCGCCATCGTGGTCGCGTCGAGCGAGGGCCAGCTGGGCCCCGTCGACTTTTCCGAAGACTCCGACCGCTTGGTCGCCGCCGCATGACGTATCTCACGCTGTTGCTGTCCGTCTGGACCCTTCCCGTGCAGGCCCACGCGCCGCCCGAGATGAGCGCGCTCGCGCGTGCGTCACTGGGCATCGAGACCGATGCGGGCGCCCAACGGTACGCGCGCGCGCACGCCCTGGCGCTCGACTTCCGCCTGGCGGACGCCGAGGCGGGCTTTCGGGCGCTCGCGGCGATCGAGTCCGGCCCGGCCTCGGCGTACGGCTTGGAGAGCGCCGCGCTGTGGCGCGCGCTCATGACCGAGGACGACGCCGACTTTGACCGGTTCTACGCGCTCAACGACTCGCTCGCCGACGTCACCGCCCGCCTCGGGGACGCTCCCGGCGCCCGGCTGGTCGCCGCGACCGGGTCGCTGCACCGCGCGCTCGCGTTCGGGCGCCAGGAGCGCTACGCGCGGGCGGGCAACGCCTTCCGCGACGCCTGCGGCCAGTTCAGCGGCCTCGACGGGCCCGACGCCGACTTTGGCCGCGGCGTCTGCGAGGTGGCCGCCGGGTCGGTGCCGCGCACGTACCGGTGGCTGGCGCGGCTGTTCGGGTTCAGCGGCACCGTGACCGGCGGGCTGGCGCGGCTGGACCGCGCCGCCCTCGCCGACGGAGCCCTGGCCGTCGACGCCGCGGTCGCGTTCGCGATTTCCGACGCGACGCTGAACGAGCGCCGTGCCGGCTCCGTGGACCGGCTGGTGGCCGTCGCGGAGGCGCACCCGGCCTCGCCGATCCTGGGCTACCTGGCCGGCTACCACCTGCTCGTCGACCGCCGCGCGGACGAGGCGGAGGCGGCCTTGCGCCGCGCCCAGACGGCGCAGAGCGACGCCCGGGTCACAGACGTGCCGTTTCTCCAGGCGCACCTGGGGTTCGCGCTGTTCCGCCAGCGGCAGTTTGCCCAGGCAGCGCCTTTGCTGGAGGGCTACGCCCAGACGTACCGCGGCCGCGCCTTGGTGGCCCAGTCCACGCTCGACGCCGGAATCGCCTACGAGATGACCGGCGACCGCGCGCGCGCCGAGCGCCTGTACCGCCGCGTCCGCGCCAAGCGCGACTACGACTCCGACCTGTCGGCCGCGCGCGAGGCCGAGCGCCGGCTGTCCCAGCCGATGACCGAGGCGGACCGAGCCCTGGTGCTGGGAGGCGCGGCGTTCGATGCCGGCGACTACGACGACGCCGTGCGCATCCTGCAGCCGATCGTGACCGGCGCGGACCTGGCGCCCGACGTGCGCGCGGAGGCGGCCTACCGGACGGGACGCGCCCGCCAGGCGCAGGAAAACTGGCCCGACGCGCGGCGCCACTTCCAACTCGCCGTCGACCGGCCCGGAGACCCGCTCGCCAAGTGGGGCCCGTGGTCGATGTACCACCTGGCCGAGGTGCACGAGGCCCAGGGGGACCTCGACCGCGCGCGCGACCAGTACCGCCGCGTGCTCGACAACGAGGCTGAGTTCGACTACCACAAGGCGCTCGAGCAGCGGACGCGCGCCGCGCTCGAACGCATCGGTGGCTAGCCCCGCCTCGGCCATGCTGTCATCCACTCCAATCACTGCCCTCCTCACGACGCTCGTGTTGCTGACGGCGTCCGCGCCGAGCGCTCAGCAGCACGTCGCGGACGGCCATGTCTGCGCGCTCTACGACGTCGACGGCGTCGCCCAGACCGGACCTCCGATTCCAGCGAGCGAGATCGCGGCGGCGCGGCGCGGCCAGTCGTACACCCGCGTCGTGACCCAGGGACGGGCGTCGAGGTTCGAGGTGGACTACTCGGCGGGGACGCCGCCGGCGGCGCAGGCGGCGTTTCAGCGCGCCGTCGAGATCTGGGCGGCGCACCTGACCTCGTCGGTCCCGATCCGCGTCGAGGCGACGTTCGCGCCTCTCGGCAGTCGGACGCTGGGCCAGGCGAGCGCCGACGTGACGCGGTCCGGTGCCACCCCGTGGCGCACGTTCGCCCTCGCCGACGCGATCCAGGGCCGCGACCTCTTCCCGGACAGGTACGACATCGTCGCCGAGTTCAACAGCGCTCAGCCCGCGTTCTACTACGGGCTCGACGGCAACCCGCCCGACAACCAGTTCGACTTTGTCACGATCGTGCTCCACGAGCTCGGCCACGGCCTGGGCTTTATCGGCTCCGGCAGCGTCGACGACGGAGTGTCTGACGACGAGTGCACAGGCATCGACGGCTTGGGGTGCGTCGGCATCGCGTTCAACAACGTGACCACGCCCGTGATCTTCGACACGTTTCTGGAGGACGGGCAGGGGAGGAGCCTCCTCGACGCGTCGGTGTACCCCAACAACTCGGCGGCGCTGGGCGCTCTGCTGCAAAGCCAAGACCTGTTCGTGGACGCGCCCGAGGTCGTGCGCATCTATGGCGGCCCGACGCCGGTCTGGGCGCCGGCTGCGTTCGAGGCGGGCTCGTCGTTTTCGCACTGGGATGAGGTCGTGGTCCGCGGTACGTCGGCCGCGCTCATGACGCCTCGCGTCTCGCGCGGCGAGGCGTACCAGGACCCTGGCGACATCACCTGCGCCTTTCTGGCGGACATGGGGTGGACGCTGGCACCGGGCTGCCAGACGCTGACCGTGGCCGCCGAAGACGGCGTCGTGGCCGAGGGGCCCGCGCTAGTGCGCACCGGTCCCAACCCGGTCCGGCGCGCCACCGCGTTTCGCTTCCGCCTGGACGCGCCCACTCCGGCTCGCGTCACACTCCTGGACGCGCTGGGCCGCCACGTCGCGGTCGTGTTCGACGGCCCCGCCCACGACGGCGCCGAGGTGGGCGTCTCGGTCGGGGCGCTGGCCGCCGGCGTCTACCACGTGGTGGCCGAGATCGGCGGCCGCCGCGTGACGCACTCACTTACCATCGCGCGATGACCCGCTGGCTCGTTCTCACCCTCGCGCTGGCCGCGACCGCCTCGGCCCAGGTCGAGCGCGGGGGCCTCGTCACCGCCTGCCGCCTGCCGGCCTCGCCCCACGGCCTGGGGCTGCCCGCCTCGGTGGAGCGCGCGGCGGTCTCGCAGGCGCGCCGCCCCGTGCCGACGTGCGACCCCGCGACCGAGGGCGCGCAGTTCGAGGTGACCTACACCGGGTTTCCGCCCGGCGCGGAGGCGTCGTTCCAGGAGGCCGTCGACGTGTGGTCGTGCCGCGTCCGCTCGACCCAGCCGATCCGCATCTCGGCGTCGTGGACGGAGCTGGACTCGGGGACGTTGGGCTCGGCGGGCCCGACGCTGTTCCGCAACTTCGAGGGCGCGCCGGCGCGCGACCTGTGGTACCCGGCCGCGCTCGCCGACGCGCTCGCGGGCCGCGACCTGGGCGACGGCGGGTCCGACATCGAGGCGTTCTTCAACAGCGACTTCGGCAGCTGGCACACCGGCGCCGGCCCGCCCCCCGAGGGCCAGTACGACCTGACGACCGTCGTGCTGCACGAGCTGGCGCACGGCCTGGGCTTTATCGGCTCGCTGACCGTCGAGAGCGGGGTGGGGCGCGTCGGGCCGGAGACCGACGGCCCGTTCAGCTACGACCTCTACACCCAGTCGGCGGCGGGGACGCCGCTGC
Organism: Rubricoccaceae bacterium; assembly: GCA_963757585.1. GTDB lineage: Bacteria > Bacteroidota > Rhodothermia > Rhodothermales > Rubricoccaceae > Rubrivirga. The sequence continues at coordinate 82,473 of CAVWRT010000004.1, read as the reverse complement.
TCGACCCGTCGGTGTACCCTGACGGGTCCGTCGCGCTCCGCAACGCCTTGGTGGGGGACGTGGTGTTCCAGGGGCGCGCCACCGACCAGGCCGTGGGCAGCGCGCTGCCCCTGTTCTCCCCCCCGACGTTTGTGCCGGGCGGCTCCTACTCGCATCTGGACGAGCAGGCGTTCCCGGGGAACACGCCGGACGGGCTGATGACGCCGTTCCTGGCGCGCAACGAGTTTATCACCGAGCCGGGCACGGCCGTCTGCGCCGTCCTGGCCGACGTCGGGTGGACGCTGGCCGGCGACTGCGCGCGCCGCGTCGGCGCGCTGGCGCCGCGATCGAGCATCGTGGACATCGTGCCGCGGAGCCGCAACCCGTTCCAGCGGCAGTTGACCGTCGAGATCCAGTCGCAGGCGCCCGCCTCGCTCACAGCCACGCTGGTCGACGTGCTGGGCCGGACGGTCCAGACGGGCGGGCGCCGCGTCGTGTCCGAGACCCAGCCCTGGACGCTGGCGATCGACGGGCGCGGGCTGGCGTCGGGCGTCTACGTGCTGGTCGTGCGCGGCGGCGTCGAGCCGGTGACGAAGGCGTTCACCGTGGCGCGCTAGCCGCGCCCGCCTCGGCGCCGAGGCGGGCAGGGCCGCGCTTGGCGCTGGGCGCGCACACGGGCGGGCGGGCGCCCGGCGGAAACCAGAAACGGCCGACCTCCGTGGGGAGGTCGGCCGCTGTACGCCCGAGAGGATTCGAACCTCTGGCCTTTGGTACCGGAAACCAACGCTCTATCCAACTGAGCTACGGGCGCGGCGTGCCCCAAGATACGTCGTCTCCGGCGGGTGCCGCGTCTCAAGACGCGGTGAACGCTGCGCCCAAACGCCCGGAGGCTTCACACCGCCGGCACGAGCCTTTCGCGTCCCGTTCCGTTCTTGGCGGTCTCCCCGCGACCCGCGCCCGTGCCTGTCCGCATTGCCTCCGTCGAGCCTGGATCACTCGCCGACACCCTCGGCTGGGCGCCCGGCGACCAGATCCTGGCCGTCAACGGCGAACCGGTCGAGGACGAGCTGGACTTTCGCTTTAAAGCCTCCGAGGAGTCGCTGACGCTCAAGGTGCGCCGAGGCGGGCAGATGGTCGAGGACACCGTCGACAAGGAGCCCGACCAGTCGCTCGGCGCCGAGTTCGAGGAGTTCCGCGTCAAGACCTGCGGCGACGACTGCGTGTTCTGCTTCGTGGACCAGAACCCGGTCGGCCTGCGCGACACGCTGTACTTCCGCGACGGCGACTTCCGGATGTCGTTCCTCTACGGCAACTACATCACCGTCACCAACCTGCAGAACCGCGACCTCGACCGGATCGTGGAGCAGCGACTGAGCCCGCTCTACGTCTCGGTGCACTGCACCGACGACGACGTCCGCGCCGAGATGATGGGCCACCGGACGCTGCGCGACCGCCAGGCCGAAAAACTGCGCTTTTTTGCCGACCACGGCATCGAGCTGCACGCCCAGATCGTGCTCGTGCCCGGCTTCAACGACGGCGCCCGGCTCGTCCAGACCATCCTGGATCTCTACGACCTGCACGAGCAACTCTACTCCGTCAGCATCGTGCCGGTCGGGCTCACCGAGCACCGCAAGGCGCTCAAAAACCTGCGCTCGGTGACGCCCAGCGAGGCGCGCCAACTCGCGCGTCAGGTGGCGCGCTGGCAGGAAACCTTTCGCTCGCGCATCGGCCGCGGCTTCGTCTACTTGTCCGACGAGGTGTACCTGATGGCCGGGCTCGACTTCCCGGACGAGGCCAGCTACGACGGCTACCCGCTGATGGAGAACGGCGTCGGCATGAGCCGCGACTTTCTGGACGAGCTGGCCTTCCAGGCCGACGACTTCCCCGACGCCCTGCCTCGCGCGGCAAGCGTCACCCTCGTCTCCGGCGACCTGACCGCGCCGCTCCTGCGCGACCGCGTCGTCCCGGTGCTGGAGACGGTCGAGGGCTTGACCGTCGGCGTGGTCTCGTGCCCCAACCTGCTGTTTGGCGAGGTCGTGACCGTCAGCGGGCTGCTCAACTTCAAGAGCTTCCTGGCCGAACTAAAGCCGCGCGCCGACGCCGGGACGCTGGGCGACGTGGTGGTGCTTCCGCCCGATTCGGTCAACTTCGAGGGTCTGTTTCTGGACAACCGCCCCGGCCAGATGACGCCCGACGACCTGAGCGCCGCCCTGGGCGGCGTCCCGGTGGAGGTGTTCGACGGCGACTGGAGCGGCCTGGTCGAGCGCCTGGCCAGCCTGGAGCTTGCGGCGTAGCCCGCCTCGGCGTAGCCCGCCTCGGCGGTCGCCCGCAGCCACCCGGGTCTCCGCCCGAGCCGGCGCGTGGGCGAAGCGGACGTTCCATCCTGCGCGGCCGAACGGGCTCGGCTTGAATCCCGATTCCCCTGGCCGACGTTTAGGCGGCACGTTTCTCCCTGCATCGTGACCGATCCCGCCGTCGCCTCGCCGCCCGCCCACCCCGTCCGTCCCGAGCCCGAGGTGGACGCCCTCGCCGACGCCTGGCCGCACGCGATCCCGATGCGGATGACCGGCTGGATCGAACGCAACCGGTTCCACCCGCTGCTGGCGGCGCTGCTGGTGTTCGTGCTCGCCTTCGTCCTGTTCCAGGTCGTGGTGGCGCCGCTCGTGATCGGGGCCGGCATCGTCCTCGACATGCTGACGAGCGGGCAGACCGAGCCGCCCTCGATGGAGGAGCTCATGGACCGCCTGACGAGCGACCTGCCGCTCTTGATGACGGCCAACACCGTCGGCCAGGTGGTCGGGTTTGGGCTGCTGGCGCTGGGCGTGGCCCGGCTCCACACGTCGCAGTCGCTGGAGTTTCTCCGGATACGGCGGCCCGACCCCGCCGGCCTGGGCCTCGCGGCGCTGGGCTGGGCGGTGCTCTACCCCGCCGTCCTGTGGACGGGCCAGCTCAACCAGTCGATCCCGCTCCCGGAGTCGATCCGCGCCCTGGAGCAGACCCAGGTGGACATGATCGAGGGGCTCCTGCTGGGCGGCGAGCTCAACACCGTGTTCTTGTTCATCGCGCTCGCGCTGACGCCCGCGATTTGCGAGGAGCTTCTGTTCCGCGGCTACCTCCAGCGCCAGGTGGAACGGGGCTGGGGGACCGTGGCCAGCATCGTGCTGGTGGGCGTCTTGTTCGGGTTGTACCACCTCCGCCTCAGCCAGGTGATCCCGCTGTCGCTGCTGGGCATCTACCTGGGGTTCGCCGTCTGGGCGACGGGCAGCTTGTGGGCCGGGGTGCTGGTGCACTTGCTGAACAACGGTTTGGCGGTTCTCGTGAGCGCGGTCGCGCGCGAGCAAGGCGCCGACCTTGAGGCTCTCGAAGAAGCCGGCGTCCCGTGGTATGTTGGCGTCGGCGGGCTCGTTCTGGCCGGTCTGGTCGCTCGGTTCATGGCCGCGCGACGCGTCGCGACCGCAGGCCCTGAGCCTGATTCCCGTCCCCTTCTCCTCGCGCCCACACCGCCCCTCTCATGAAAGAACCCTCCAGCACACCACTCGACGACAGCGCCTCCGGCCGCGCCGCCCGCACCTACGAGGGCTGGGTCTCGATCTTCGAGTGCTCGACCGACTTCGAGGCCGACCTGGTCCGCGACCGGCTGGACGAGGAAGGCTTGGGCGCCGTCGTCCTGACGCAGCGCGACCACGCCTTTAACCTCAACGTGGGCGACCTCGCGCCCGTCCACGTGATGGTGCGACCGGAGGAGGAGGAGCAAGCCCGCGAGATTCTGGCGCAGGCGCCCCTGTCGGACGCCGAGTTGGAGGAGGCTGCGATGAGCGCCGACGTGATGGCGCCCGACGCCCACACGCCCTCCGACGAGGCCGCGCTCGACTCGGGCATCGAGGAGATCAGCTTCGACGTGCCCGACGACTCGGACGACGTCTAGGTGTCGAATTTCGCTCAGCGCGTCCTGACGGCCCTGGTCGGGGTCGCGCTTGTGACGGCGCTGCTGTGGGTCGGTGGCTGGGCGTTCGCCGCGTTTGTGGCGATCGTCGCCGTGGCGGCCCAGCGCGAGGTGTACGAGATGCTCAAAGCGGCCGGGACGGCGCCCTTGGCCGGCCTCGGGCTGGCGATGGGCGCGGTCGCCACGCTGTGGCAGCAGATCCCCGGCTCCGGCCTGATCCTGGCCGGCGGGCTGCTGCTTCTGCTGCCGCTGGTGCTCTTTTTGCGCCGAGACACGCCGCTGCTGGACGCTGCCGGGACCGTGTTCGGGGTGCTCTATCCTGCCGCGCTCGCCAGCAGCATCCTGGCCCTCCGGCTCACCGAGGCGGACTGGCTCGCAGGCGACGACGCGTTTTGGCTCACGCTCGCCGTCCTGATCTGCGTGTGGGGCGCGGACTCGTTCGCCTACCTCGGCGGGCGCTCGTTCGGCAAGACGCCGCTGTTCGAGCGCGTGTCGCCCAACAAGACATGGGAGGGCGCCGTCAGTGGCGCGCTGGGGGCGTTCGCGCTGGCCGCCCTCTTCAAGCTGACCGTCCTGGCCGACGCGCTGGCCTGGACCGACGTCGTGGCGATCGCCGTCGCGTGCGGCCTGCTGAGCCCGTTCGGAGACCTGGCGGAAAGCCTGTTCAAGCGCTCCGTGGGAGTCAAAGACTCGGCGACGTGGCTGCCGGGGCACGGAGGGCTGATGGACCGCATCGACGCGACGGTTGTCGCGGTGCCGGTGATCGCGTTGTACTTCGAAGCCACAAGAGGCCTGTTGTAACGGCACGGCACGGGAGGCCCAGCGGCTCGAACGCGCACGCCATGACGCAGCGCGTCAATGCGACCTGGCCCCAATGGGCTGATTCGCACGGTTTGCGAGCGAATGTGGAGCGCGTGTCAATCATGACGCAGTGCGGAATCATTCTATGCCGCGCTGCGTCATAGGGGCACGACACCCTCCGCACGCATGGCCCGCTTGATCAAACGCTACGGGAGCCGCAAGCTCTACGACACCTCCGAAAGTCGCTACGTCAGCCTCGACGAGATCGCGGGCTTCGTGCGCGGCGGCGAGGAAGTGCAGGTGATCGACAACAAGTCGGGCCACGACACCACGGCCGCGATTCTGACCCAGATCATCTCCGAAGAAGGACGCAAGGGCGAGAGCGTGCTGTCGGCGGGCTTCCTCCACGACCTGGTTCGTGTGGGAGAGCGCGCCCTCAAGGTAGGAGAGGGCGTGGTCGAGACCGGCCTGACCCAGGCTCGCCGCGGCGTCGACGACCTCGCCCGCCGTGCCGTCGACCGGATCCGCCCAGGCGGGCCCATCGGTGACGTCCGCGACGAGATGGACCGCTTGCGCGCCCGGCTGGAAGGCCTGGAGCGCACCCTGTCCACGCTCGACACGGCCGACGACGCCCAGTAACAAGACCATCTCCCGAGAGACCCGCTCTCTCATCACAACCCAACCCCCACCCCTCATGGCTACGACAACCAAAAACCTCACAAAGGAAATTCAGAAGACGGCCAACGACGCCGTCGAGAGCGCCAAGACGACCGTCGAGTCGGTTCAGAACGACCTGACGGACGCCGCCGGCGACGTCAAGGACGCGGTCCAGAAGGTGTTCCTCGCCGGGCTCGGCGCGCTCGCCATCGCGGAAGAGGAAGGCTCCAAGGCGTTCAAGAAGCTCGTCAAGAAGGGCGAGAAGATTGAGCTGCCCGGACTGGGCATGGAGCGCGTCCAGGCCATCCGCGACCAGATCGAGGGCCGCGCCGACCAGGCCAGTGACGCCGTCAAGGGCCGCGTGAGCGACGCCAAGTACGTCGCCGGCGAGACCGCCGACAAGGCCGAGGATCGCATCCAGGACACGGTCGCCTCGGTGATGAAGCGGCTCGGCGTCCCGACGCGCGAGGAGATCTCGGAGCTGACGGCCAGCGTCGAGCGCCTGACCACCAACATCGAGACGCTCAAGACGCAGCGCTCCGCCTCGACGGAGCTGTCGATGGAGTCGGTCGGTGGCGGCTGGTACGAGATTCGCATCGGCGAGGTCGTGATCGAGAAGCTGCAGGGCAAGGAGGAGGCCGAGAAGGCGCTCATCCGCGTCCAGGAGCAGCGCGCATAGCGACGGCGTTGCCTCGTTCCCGGGCGGGCGCGGTCTCCGTGCCCGCCCGACCCGTGTCTGGTTTCTTCGTCCCCCCGACCCATGCAACTCGCTGACCACAACCGCACCGGCTCCGTCGGCCTCGCCCTGGCCGGCGGCGGGCCCGAGGGCGCCATCTACGAGATCGGCGTGCTCCGCGCGCTCGACGACGCGCTCGACGGCCTGGACCTAAACGACGTGCCGGTCACCGTCGGCATCTCGGCGGGGGCGTTTCTGGGCGCCTCGCTGGCGAACGGGATCACGACCGGCCGCTTGGTCCGGTCTGTCGTGGGGCAAGAGCCGGCCGAGCACCCGTTCCGGCCCGAAATGTTTATGTCGCCAGCGTTTGGCGAGTACGTCCGGCGCGGTCTGCGCATTCCCGGCCTGGTCGTGGACGCGTTGCAGTCGTACCTCCGCGACGCCAACTCGGGCGGCATGGTGTCGGAGCTGGTCAGCCGCCTGGGCCGCGCCGTGCCCGTGGGCGTGTTCGACAACGCGCCGCTGCGCCAATACCTCGAAGCGCTGTTCGCCTTCGACGACCGGACGAACGACTTCCGCCGGCTCAAGAACAAGCTGTTCGTGGTCGCCACGGACCTGGACTCTAGCGAGACGGTGATCTTCGGCAGCCCCGGCCACGACGACGTCCCGATCGCGCTCGCCGTCCAGGCCTCGACCGCGCTGCCGGGCTTGTACCCGCCGGTCGAGATCGAGGGCCGGTCGTACGTGGACGGCGTGCTCAACAAGACCGTCCACGCCTCCGTCGCGTTCGAGAACGGCGCCGGACTGGTGCTGTGCGTCAACCCGATCGTGCCCGTGGACACGGCGCAGGCGGTCGCGACCGGCGTCATGGAACGCGGGCGCCTGACCGACCGCGGGATGCCGGGCGTCATGAGCCAGACCTTCCGCACGCTGATCCACAGCCGCATGGGAGCGGGCATGGCGTCCTACCGCGACCGCTACGAGAACGCCGACCTCGTCCTCTTCGAGCCTCGCAAGGACGACTACCTGATGTTCTTTACAAACGTGTTCTCGTTTGCTGCGCGCCGCGAAGTCGTGGCGCACGCCTACCGCTCGACGCTGGAGCAGCTGCGCGACCGCGCCGACGAGGTGGAGCCGATCCTGGAGCGCCACGGCATCACGCTGCGCCGCGACGTGCTCGCGCGCCCGGACTTCAGCGTCTGGGACAGCGTAGGCCTGAGCGACGGCCGAGCCGACCGCCTGGCCGAGCCTCGGGACACGGGCGTCACCCAGGACCTGAGAACCGCCCTGGCCGACCTCGACGCGCTGATCGGCTAGCTCGACGCGCTATCGGCTAGGGTGGAGGCCGGCTGGCCATGCCCGGCGCGTCGCCCGAGGCGGGCGATCTACCGGGCGGCGGTGCGCAGGTGGTCCACGACGCGGCGCACGCCAGGCTGGCTGGCCACCAGCGCGACCACGGCCTCGCGCGCCGGCGTGTCGCGCACGGCGCCGTAGATCGAGATCGCGCCGTCGTGGACGTAGAACGCGAGGCCCTCGACCTCCACGCCCGACGCGCCGACGCTGGCGCGCAGGCGCCGCGCGAGTGTGCGGTCAGACGCGGTGCGCGCGGCGAGCGCTTGGTGACGCTCGACCAAGCTGCGGAGCGCAGGAGGCAAGCCGAAGCCGGGAATCTGGGAGCTGACGGGCACAGGCGCGGGGGGACGAGTTGATGATCGGGCAAGCAGCGTGCCATCTGGGGAGAGGAGCGTTTCACCGCCTCCGTGCGGCCTTGTCGCCCCGCCTCGGTGGCGTGGTGGAACCATCCGGCGGCGTACCGTTGCGCGACGAACCACGCCGTGCCCGAGGCCGCCGCGTCCTGGCCTCCCGCGCGAGCGCTAGAACGGCCGCGGGACCGCGCCCCCCAGACCACCGAGCCCGCGCGAGCGGACCGTCGAGTTGGGCACGTCCAGCCGCAGCAGGTCGCGCAAGAACCCGCCCTTGACGTAGAGCGACACGCCAAACGTTTTGGTCACCCCGATCGGTTGCCAATTGACCGCTAGCTCCCAGCAGTGCAGGTCGCGGCGCAAGCCCACCCTGGTCAGCGTCGGCTTGAGCGTGGTCAGGTCCAGGCCCGTGCTGCCGGTCACCGACCAGTTCGGCGTCAGGCGCGCGTTAAACTGGTTGACGTCCAGGGCGGCCGTCGTCGTGGGTTCGGCGCCGAACGCGCCCCCGCTCCGCCGCACCGACACCCCCACCGAGGCGGACCACGGCGCCGAATAGTCGAGGTAGCCGACAGCCGCGCTCTGGGGCACGATCACGCTCGGGTCGTAGCTCGGCACCCGCTCCCGCACCGGCCGCACGTCGGGCCGGCCCTGCCGGGTGCTCGACTGAAACGTCCGGTTGGCCTGGATGGAGGCGCCGTTGACGCGCAGGGGCCGCCCGGTCAGGCCGTACACCAACTCGGGCGCTCCGCCGGTCGTGTCCGGGGCGTAGGCGGAGAGCGTGGCCCGTCCGCTCGCGCTGAACCCGAACAGCTGGGTCGTAAAGTTGGCGCTGATGTCCTCCAGGGGCGTCTGCTCGTCGCCGAAGTTGTAGCCGCCTGTCAGGTTCAGCGACAGGATCTGGCGCGTCGAGCGCGTCTCCTCGCCCGTCGAGTCCACGCGGACGGTGCGCGCGGTGAACGCGTTGTTGACGGCCAGGCCCAGCGTGCGCGTCGAGGTGGTCGGGATGCCCGGCACGATGGCGTAGCGCCGCGTGCCGCCTTGGGCGTTGGTCTGCACCTCGCGCACGAACCCGAAGTCGGCGTAGTCCGGCTGGTAGTTGAGCGACAGCTGGGGCGAGACCGTGTGGCGGATGCCGTCGAGCGAGCCGATGCGGACCGGGAACGTGCCGTACACCTCGGAGCTGGCCGCCAGACTCAGCGACGCCTGCCGGACGGCCGTAAAGCCTGGGAGGCGCTGCGTCTCGACGGTGTTGGTCTCCGGGTCGTAGACCTGCGCGATCTGCTCGTCGGCCCACAGCTCCGAGTAGTTGACCGACGGCCCCAGCGACAGGTTGAAGCGCGGCACCGAGAAGCTGGCCGCCACCGGAATGGACTGGCGGACGTTGTAGTCGAACCGCGTCAGGTCGCAATCGGGCTCGCCGACGGGGCACGCGCCCTGGCGAAACGCGTCGGTGCTCAGGATGGCGTCCACAACCGAGACCGTCGAGTCGCGGACCGGCCGGTACGAGAACCCGTTCGTGGCTGTGGCGGCGTAGCTCACGCTGATCTTTTCCCACCAGTTGTCGTCGCGGCCCCGGCGGAAGGGAAAGCGGCGCTGCTGGTTGAACGACAGCGACGGCAGCGTGGCCGTCGTCTGGCTGGCCAGGAAGTTCTGGTTGACGCTCGTCTGGACCGAGAGCGACCGCCCCACGGTGGGCCACTGCTGGCTGTAGGACACCGACGACGTCGTGGACGACTGGATCTGGTTGCTCACCGCCTCGTCCGCCTGCCGCTGGCTGGTCGACTGCAGGTTGACCGAGGCCGTCAGGCGCTGGCCGCCCGGGAACGTCTGGTTGTGGTTCCACCGCACCGCGATGGGCGTCTGGGGCGCGAAACCGGGGTCCGTCGACTCGCCGGTCCGCAGCCGCCCGTAGGACAGGCTCACGCGGCCGTTGTAGGCGTAGCGCCGGTTGTACTGCGTCGCGCCCGAGACCTGGAACGAGCCCGCCGTGCCCACCTTGGCCGCGACCTGGGCGTCCAGGTAGTCGCTCAGCGCCCAGTACCAGCCCACGTTCCCCAGGAACAGCCCGAACAGCGTGTCCGAGCCGTAGTCGAGCGCGAGCGGCCCGCTGCGGCGGCCCTCGGCGGCGGGGAAGTAGCCGAAGGGCAGGAACAGCGGCATCGGGATGCCGAGGAGGGTCAGGCGGACGGGCCCGGTGTAGACCTTCTCGCCGTCCACGATCTTGATGCGGCCCGCCTCGAGCGCGTAGTGGGGGTGGTCGAGGTCGCACGTGGTGTAGGCCGCGTCCTGGGCGAACACGACGTGGGCGTCCTTCTGCTTGAGCACGCCGCCCAGCAGAAAGCCGTCCTGGATGGCGGTCCGCGCGCGCGTGACGCGCCCGCGCTCGGTGCGCAGGTTGTAGACGAACGTCTCGCCCGTAAACTCGCCGGCCTCGTCGACGGCTCGGGGCCGGCTGGTCGAGTCGCCGGGCAGGGCCGTGGCGCGCAGCTCCTTGGTGACCGAGTTGTAGTCCACCCGGCCCGCCGTAATGCGCGTGGTCTCGGTGCCCGTGTCGACGCTGCCGAACAGCGAGACCTGGTCGCCCCCGGCGCTGTCGCGCGGCGCCAGCACCACGCGGATCGAGTCGCGCGCCGAAAACTGAACCGGCCGCTCGATGCCGCCCGGCGCGGCGGCCGCGACGGGGAGGCCGACGTCGATCGGCGCCTCGTTGCCGGGTCCTGGCGCTCCGCCCAGCCCTGCCAAGGCCTCCGCTCCACCCATCTCCGCCGCGGGGGTCATGTACTGGCGCAGCGAGTCTGCGCCCTGCGCCGCCGAGGCGGACGCGGTGAGAACCAGGACGGCGAGAAGGCGGAGCACGGCGAGCGTGGGGACGCAGCCCCAACGGAGGCGGCGGTGGGTTCGTGCGCTCAGGCGTCGTCGAGGTGCTCGAACACCAGCCGCGCCGCGCCCAGCAGCGCGACGTCGTTGCCCTTGGTCTCGCGCAGTACCTGGACGCCGTCGGCCATCGCGGGCATCACGGACCGCTTCAACGCCTCTCGGGCAGGATCGAGCAGAAACGAGTCCGCCTGAGACACGCCGCCGCCGACGACGAACGTGCGGATGTCGAGCAGGTTGACGACCGAGCCCATCAGCACGCCCAGCTTGTGCCCGGCCCAGGCCAGGACTTCGCGTGCGGCAGGGTCGCCGGCGACGGCCGACGTGTGGAGCCGCTCCGGCGAGATGTCGCACAGGTCGTGGCCGGCCGTGCCGTGCAGGCTGGTCTCGCGCGCCAGAAGCTGGTAGCGCGCGTGCCGCGACAGGAACCGCTGCCCGAGGTAGGCCTCGATGGCGCCGGCCACGCCGGCCCGGCTGTACGGCCCTTCGTAGTCGATGGACATGTGGCCGATCTCGCCCGCCGCGCCCGTCGTCCCCCGAAACAGCCGGTTGTCGATGATGATCGCGCCGCCGACGCCCGTCCCCAGCGTCACCATCACGAACGAGTCGTGGGGCCGGCCCGCGCCGTAGAACGCCGAGCCCAGACCGGCCACGTTGGCGTCGTTCTCGACCAGGATCGGGACCCGCCGGAGGTCCTGGAGCCGCCCCCACAGCGCGTCCGGCATGTGGACGTGGTCCCAGCCCGGGAAGTTGGGCGGCTTGGACACCGTCGAGCGGTCGAGCGAGACCACGCCCGGTGCGCCGACCCCGATGCCGGCGATCTCGTACCCGCGAGTGATCTCCGAGACGCCCTCGGCGATCCGGTCCAGGACCCGTTGCGGCCCTTGCTCGGCGTCGGACGTGAGGGAGTGCTGGCGGACGATCCCGCTGGCGCGCTCCACGAGCGCCACCTTGATGTTGGTCCCTCCCAGGTCCACGCCGACCGCGTATTCCGTGCGTGCCATCAGTCTTGGGGCGTCTCGACGCGGTAGACGCGCTCGCCGGGGCGGCGCATGCCATACTGCTCGCGCGCGACGCGCTCCAGCGTCGCGTCGTCCAGGCCGCGCTCGATCTGAGCGCTCAGCTGCTCGTTCTCGGCGGCCAGCTGCTCGTTCTCGACCGACAGCCGGTCCAACTCGCGCGCGTACCCGACGCGGCGCAGGATGCTGTGGCTGTCGAAAAAGGCGACCCAGAGCGCCAGGCCGACGAGGGCGGCGCCCAACAGGTGGCGGCGGAGACGCGTGCGCATGGCGACCGAGGGGAACGCCGCAATCTAGCGCCGCAGCCGGCACCTGCACGGGGTCCTCGGCCCCGTCCGCCTCGGCCCCGTCCGCCTCGGCCCCGTCCGCCTCGGCCCCGTCCGCCTCGGCCCCGTCGCGGCCCGCCTGAACGAATCCGCCGCGCTGGCGATGGCCAGCGCGGCGGAGCACGCCGTCGGCCCGCCTCGCTCACTCCGTGGAGCCACCGAGGCGGACGCGGCTAGTCGTCGTAGTTGTCGATCTGGGCGCGCTGCAAGCCGCCCGAGAAGTCGATGTAGCACGTCTTGGTCTCGGTGTAGAAGTCGTAGACCTCCCAGCCGCCCTCGCGGTGGCCGTTGCCAGTCGCCTTGACGCCGCCAAAGCTCATGTGCGCCTCGGCGCCGATCGTAGGCCCGTTGACGTAGGTGATGCCCGCGTCGATGTCGCGCAGGGCGCGGAAGGCACGCGTGATGTCGGAGGTGTAGATCGCCGACGACAGCCCGTAGATCACGTCGTTGGCGACCTCGATGGCCTCGTCGAACGACGACACCTTGATCACCGACAAGACCGGGCCGAAGATCTCCTCGCGCGCGACACGCATGTCGCGCGTCACGCCGGTCAACAGCGTCGGCTGGAAGAAGAAGCCGTCGTCCAGGCCGTCGCCGGTCGCGCGCTCGCCGCCGAACGCGATCGTCGCGCCGTCCTGGCGCGCGACGTCCATGTAGCCCGACACCTTGTCGAGCGCCTTCTGGTTGATCAGCGGTCCCATGTCGACGCCCTCGTCGTTGCCATAGCCCAGCCGAAGCTCGGCGGCCTTGCGCGTGATCCGCTCCACCATCTCGTCGTGCACGTCTTCGTGGACGATCAGGCGCGAGGTGGCCGTGCAGCGCTGGCCCGTCGTGCCGTAGGCGCCCCAGATCATGCCCTCCATCGCCAAGTCGAGGTCTGCGTCCTCCATCACAATCGCGGGGTTCTTTCCGCCCATCTCCAGGCTGACGCGTGCGTGCCGAGCCGCCGCCGTCGCCGCGATGGTGGAGCCGGTCTCGGACGAGCCGGTAAACGAGATCGCCTGCACGTCCGGGTGGTCCACGATCGCCTGGCCGGCCGTGCCCGCGCCCTGGACCAAGTTGACCACGCCCGGAGGCACGCCCGCGTCGTGCATCACCTGGACCAGGAGCATCCCCGAGTGCGGCGCGTCCTCGGACGGCTTGAACACGACGGTGTTGCCGGAAAGGATGGCGGGAAACATCTTCCAGGTCGGCACGGCGACCGGGAAGTTCCAGGCCGTGATCAGGCCGCACACGCCGATCGGCCGGCGGACGGTCATGTTGAACTTGGCGTTCATCTCCGACGGGACCGTGTGGCCAAACAGCTGGCGGCCCATCGTCATGGCGTAGTAGGCCGTGTCGATGGCCTCCTGCACGTCGCCCTTGGTCTCGAAGTGGGGCTTGCCCATCTCGCGCGTCATGGCGTGCGCGATCTCCGACTTGCGCTCGGTCATCAAGTCGCCGACGCGCTTCAGGATCTCGCCGCGCTTGGGCGCCGGCGTCAGGCGCCAGGCGTCGAACGCCGCCTTGGCCGCCTCGACGGCGTGGGCGACGTCCTCGGGGCCGGACTGTGGGAACGAGCCGACGAGATCGGACTGGCGGGCGGGGTTGCGGCTGTCGAAGGTCTCGCCGGAGACGGCATCGACCCAGCGGCCGTTGATGTAGTTCTGGAAGCGGTCAGCCATCGATCAGGGAGGGTTCGGGGGAGGCCGAAGGTACCGGGAGGGCTTCCAGCCCTGGGGCCGCAGATCCATTCTCCGCCCGAGGTTCGTCTGCGCCCACGTCCGCACCGAGGCGGCCGAGGAGGGGGAAGACCACGACCGCCACGAGCGCGGGGACGTAGAAGATCAAGAGCCGCCAGGCCGCCGTCGCCACGACCAGCATCTCGGCCGGCACGAACGGCGCGTGGAGCACGTAGAACGTGGCCTCGGCCGCGCCGGCCGCGCCCGGCGTCGGGACGGCCGACGACGCGGCGACGGTCAGCCAGCCCAGCACCCAGTACAGGAACGGACGCAGCGGCCCGCCCAGCAGCACGATCACGAGCGTGGCGAGCGAGTAGCGCGCGATCCACTGGATGCCGGTCAGCGACAGCGAGACCGCGAACCGACGCTTGCCGCGACGAGCGACCATCGCCGTGACCGCCCTGATGTCGCGCACGGTCTTGCGAACGGGCTGGCGCGCGCGCGCCGCCAGCCGCAACGCTCGGCGTCGCGCGCGCGCGCCCAGCCGTCGCCGGACGGCCAGCCTCCACAGCACCGCGGCGAGCAGCGCCCCGCCGATCACGACCGCCAGCCCCGCCACGACGGGCGTGCCGACGCCCGCGCCCGGCGACCGCGACGCCCGGTCGAGCGCGTCGAACCCGGACGCCTTCGAGAGCGCGCCGGCGACCGGGATCGCGACGGCGAAAAACAGCAGGTCTTCGACCGCCTCGACGGTCAAGAGCGACGCCGCCTTGCCCGCCGGCAGCCCCTGGCGCGTGGCGAGCGCCCAGCGGATGGTTCCGCCGCCGACGGCTGTCGGCGTCACCGCCGAGCCCAGCACGCCGCCGGCAGCGATCCGGATACCGCCCAGAAACGAGATCGGGTGGCCCACAAACCGCGTCCACAGCCCAATCCTCAAGCTCTGCGTCACCCAGGGCACGAGCGCCAGCCCGACCGCCAGCAGCACCCAGACGAGCGACACCCGGCCCACCTCGCGCAGGTAGTGGAAGTCGGTCGTCAGCAGCGTCACGCCGACGTTGACGAGCACGCCGAGCGGGACCAGCCAGGCGGCGGCCCGCATCAAGGAGCGGAAGGGAGGGAGAGAGGTCATCAGGGGAACTGCCGGCGTGGGCCGGGCTACCTTCGTACGTCCACACGCCCGACCCATGATCCCCACCGCCGACCCCGCCGAGCGACTCGCGACTCGCCTGAGCGAGCGCATCCTGTCCGTCCCGCCGTCGGGCATCCGGCGCTTCTTCGAGATCGCCGCCTCCATGGACGACGTGATCTCGCTCGGCATCGGCGAGCCCGACTTTGTCTCGCCCGCGCCCATCATCGAGGCGGCCAAGGCCAGCCTGGACGCCGGCCGCACCGGCTACACGGCCAACCTGGGCCTGGCCGACTTGCGCGTCGCGATCTCGGACGAGATGGACCGGCTGTACGGGCTCGACTACGCCTCCGACAACGAGGTCATCGTCACCGTCGGCGCGAGTGAGGCCATGACCATCGCGATGCTGACCCTGGTGGGGCCGGGCGACGAGGTGCTGATTCCCGAGCCGTGCTTCGTCAGCTACGGTCCCATCGCCGAGTTTTGCGGCGCGACCGTCGTCTGGGTGCCGACGCGCGCCGAGAACGACTTCCAGGTCACGGCCGACGACATCCGCAGCCGCATCACGGACAAGACCAAGCTGCTCTTCCTGGGCTACCCCAACAACCCGACCGGCGCCGTCTTGCGCCGCGAGACCTTGGAGGAGATCGCCCACGTCGTGGTCGAGCACGACCTGTTCGTGCTCTCGGACGAGATCTACGACCGGCTGGTCTACGGCGACGCCTTCGAGCGCGGCCACGTCTCGGTCCCGAGCCTGCCCCAGATGCGCGAGCGGACGATCCTGATCGGCGGGTTCTCCAAGGGCTACGCCATGACCGGCTGGCGGATCGGGTACGCGTGCGCCCCCAAGCCCATCATGGACCAGATGTACAAGGCGCACCAGTACGTGGTGATGAGCGCGCCGACGATGGCCCAGGTCGGCGCGCTCGCCGGCATCCGCGACGCCCAGGGCGACGTCGAGACCATGCGCCAGGCTTACGACGAACGCCGCCGCGTGATCGTGGACGGTCTCAACGCGGCCGGCCTGCCGACCTTCGAGCCCGAGGGCGCGTTCTACGCCTTCCCGGACATCACCTCGACCGGTCTGTCGTCGGAGGACTTTGCCCAGCGGCTTCTCCAAGAGGAGCACGTCGCGTGCGTGCCCGGCTCGGCGTTCGGGCCGAGCGGCGAGGGCTACCTGCGGTGCTCGTACGCGACCGCGCTCGACCAGGTCGAGGAGGCCACGCGCCGCATCGCCCGCTTCGCCGACCGCGTCCGCGCCTGACCGCGACAGCCCCCCGGCCCGCCTCGGTCGGTCCACGGGGGCGCCGAGGTGGGGTGGATGGGGGAGGCGTGTGGGGGCGAGCGACCGAGCGTTGTGAATTGTGGGTCGGTAGCGGCCGCACCGCTGACAGCGCGCAGCGACGCCGTATCGTCGCCTGCCATCGGCGCCTCCAGTCCCTCCTTGCCACATGGTTCGTCTCCTCGTGCCCGCCGCGCTGTCGGTTCTGATCGCCGTCCCGGCCTTTGCCCCGTCGACGGTGTCGGCCTCGCTGGCCTCGCTGGGAGCCAGCGGCGCCGTCTCGGGAGCCGTCTCGGGAGCCGTCTCGGCCAGTGCCGGTGACCTGGGCGACTGCCGCGTCCCAGTGCGTGTCATGGATTAGAACCTGCTCCGGCGCTCTCAGCGGCCCTGCACCGGCCGATCCCAGTCCAACGGGACTCCGGCTCCAACCAACCGGGAGTGCACCGACGCCAAGATCGCCCGAGATGAGCTAGAATCGATGGTCCGAGTTTATAGCACGTAGGGCTGACGCAATCACTGGGCCGGTAGCGCCGACAGGCTCTCCACGCCGAGCGGCAGGTTTTCAGTTCCATCCAACGTCTCCGCACCATGCCTCGTCCACTCCCGTTCCTGGCCCTTCTCGTCATGGCACTCCTGGCGACGTCCTCGTCGGCCCAGTCTGACCTGTCTCCCTCGTCGAAGGCGTTCGGCGCCAGCGGCTCGTACAGCAGCGCTGTCTACCGGTCGACGGGCCAGGGCCTGGACGACCTGCGCGTGCCTGCCGTCTCTGTTGATCTTAGCAGCAACCGTCTGGTCGGCGGTCTCGGCGTGGCCTTCTACGAGAACGAGGTCGGCGTCAGCGTGGCCGCCGGGGTCCACGTCGCGCGCAACCCGGCGAGGCAGCTCGCCACGACTCTGTCCACCTCGGTCCAGTTTCTGGAGGACGACGCGACGGTGATCGCGCTGTCGATTGCACACGGGCGGCGGGTGTACGAGCGGCCCGGGCTGTCGCTGGTGCCGGGCGCGGGCGTCGGGCTCTTCGTTGTGCGTGGAGGCAGCGGGAGCGGAGACGCCGGTCTGCTCGGATCGGCCGGACTGGGGGTCGTAGTCGGCGGCGGGCCGACGCGCGGCGTCGTCCGTCCCGCCGTGTCGGTGTCGCGGATGCAGGAGACGGTCGTCTCGCTCGGCGTCTCGGCCGGGGTCGTTCGGTCGTTCGGCCGGTAGCGCGTCACAGCCGGGCCCGCGGCAGTTCGCTCCAGCACGTCGTGTAGCGCGGCGACAGGTGCTCGCGCGCCATGCCCCAACTCGGCCCGTGGCCGGCGTGGAGGCCGCGCAGGTCGTCGGGCGTGCCCTGGGCCGCGACGACGCACGCGCCACGCCCAAAGCGCCGCCCGATGCGGTCCATGGCCTCCATCAGCGCGGGGTGCTCCTGGACGGGGGCGTCGAACAGGTGCGCCTGCCCCTGGCCCGCAGGCCCCAAGCCGCCCAGCAGGACGCCCGCCTTCTTGAAGCGCGGCCGCCCGCCGCCCGGCCGGACCAGGCACGGCGCCACGAGTGATCGCGCCGCCCGCACGAGCGCAAGCGTGTCGTTGGTCGGCGTCGGCAGCACGGCGACGGCGCGGCCGTGGTGGACGGGCGTGCCGTGCCGCCCGGTCGTGACGAACGTCTCGACGGTCTGGGCCGCCAGCCCGTCGGCGCGCAGCACCTCGGCGGCGCGCGCGGCGTGCATCGCGACGGCGCGCTCGATGGGCGCCGCCTCGGTAAGCGGCTGCCCGAACATCCGCGAGCGGACGAGCGACCGCCGCGCCGGCGGCGCCCGGTCGAGCGGGATGCACGAGACGCCGCGCAGTTCGAGCGCCGTCCGCAGCAGCACCACCGTGTAGTGGCGGCGCAGGTAGCCGTCGTCCAGCGCCGCCAGCCCGAGCGCCGTCGTGGCGCCGTCGCCGGCCAGCCGCCCCGCCCAGCGCCTCCCGACGCCCCAGACGTCGGCGACCGGCAGCTCAGCCAGAAACGCCTGGCGACCGGGGTGGCCCCACAGGCACACCACCTGCTCGGGGCGCGCCCGAGCGTACTCGCTGGCGGCCTTGGCGAGCGTCTTGGTCTCGGCGATGCTCACGCGCACCGGAATCCGCGTCGCGTCCCACACCGCCCGGCGGACGTCTCGGGCCAGCGCCTCCAGCCGCTCGCGCTCCGCCTCGGGCGCGCGCGGGTCGGCCCGGAGGTCCAGAAACGCCTCGTCGATGGAGTAGCGCTCGACCAGGGGCGAGAAGCGCTCCAGCACCCGCAGTACGCGAGTCGAGAGGTCGTGGTAGAGCGCGTAGTTGGAGCTGAACACCGTCACACCGAGGCGGGCCAGCTCGGCGCGCACCTTGAAGTAGGGCGCGCCCATCTCGACCCCCAGCGCCTTGGCTTCCAGGCTGCGCGAGATGACGCAGCCGTCGTTGTTGGACAGCACCACGACCGGCCGGCCGCGCAGGTCGGGGCGGAAAAGCTGCTCGCACGAGCAGTAGAACGCCGAGCAGTCCACGAGCGCCACCAGCCGCCGCGTCTCTCGGCCGTAGGCCTCGCTCATGGCTGCCTCCGGAGCGCGCGGACGACGTGGGTCACGACGCCGCAGAGGACCAGCTCCTGGCCGTCGCCGAACCGGATCGGCGCGTAGTCGCAGTCCTCCTCGGGCAAGGGGTCCGGCGCGAGGTAGACGCCCGTCCGGTCGTGGCAAAAGCGCTTGACGGTGTTCTCGCCGTCCACAAACGCGACCACGATGTTGCCGTGCTCCGGCGTCAGCCCGGCGTGGACCACGAGCAGGTCGCCGGACCAGATGCCGGCGCGCATCTCGCTCCGGCCCTCGGCCCACACGTAGTAGGTCGCGGCGGCGTCCGAGACGACGAACTCGTTGAGGTCGAGCGCGCGCTCGACGTAGTCGGAGGCAGGAGAGGGGAAGCCGGCGGGGCAGTGGTCGCGGTAGAGCGGCAGCGCGACCGGCGGTCCGGGGACGAGGGGCGCGAGCGCCGAGGTCGTCATGGAGGCGGAGGTGTGGACAAGGGAGCCGCAAGGTGAGGCGTGGCGCTGTCACCTCCGCTGTCATGATGTGCAAACATGGTTCGCCCGCCTCGGCGCGTCTCCGGGGCCACCGACCCGCCCCGCGCGCGCGCCGAGGCGGGGGCCCTGGATCGCCCCCACGCAACCGTCGCGGCCGGTCTAGCTTGGGCGTCCATCCCCGTGTTCGGCACTCATGCGCGTCATTCTTCTGGTCCTCGCCGTCGTGCTCGCCCTTCCCGCCGACGCCCAGCGCCGCCGCGCCCAGCCCTTTGCCGAGCGCGGAGACGTCGCGCTGGTGGTCACGTTGGACGGGCTCGACGCGGTGCGGCTGCGGCCCGCGCTGGGCGGCATCGGCGTGCGGTACCGCGTGGCGGACCAGACCGTGGTCGGGACCAGCCTCGGGCTCTCCGTGCTCCGTGCCGACACCGAGACCGACGCCGACGGCAGCGGCAGGGCCGACCGCCAGCAGCGGGGCGAGGACGCCGTCGACGCCACGGTCTCGGTCTGGGTCGAGCAGCACGTCGGGCGGCGCCGGCGCGCGGTGTCGCCGTTTGTCGGGGCGGGCGTCCAGGTGGGCATCGGGAGCGCCGAGTCCGATACCGAGCAGATGTTTCTGCCCTGCGAGGGCCCGACCGAGTGCGCTCCGGTGACCCGCGTATTCGAGTCGGAGCGGCAGACGCTGCAGGTGGCCGGGGGCGTGTTCGTCGGCGCCGAGGTGCGGCTGGCGGCGGGCGTCACGCTGGGCGGCGCCTACACGTTCGGCGTGCGCTACACCGACACCGAGGAGTCGAGGCGGAGTGTCACCGAGGGCGCGCCCGAGGAGCAGTCGTTCGACCGCCAGTTTCTCGAGATCGGGACGGGCACGACCGGGCTGTCGCTGTCGGTCTACTTCTAGCTGGTCCCGCCGCGTCCGGCCCCGCCGCGTCCGGCCCCGCCGCGTCCGGCCCCGCCGCGTCCGGCCCCGCCGCGTCCGGTCCCGCCTCGGTGCGCCGGCGGGCGGACTCGGCTCGGCCCGCGCGCGTGCCGAGGCGAGGCCTCTCAGGCGTCGGGACGGGCAGCACGCCGGGACGGCGAGAGGCCGCAGGCCGCCGCCGACGCGTGGCTGGGCTCGTGCCCGGCGCCGGCCGGCGATGGGCGGATGCGGCTAGCTTGCCGCCCCCAGACTGCACCCATGGCTGACCTCTCCGACCGCGTCGACACGCTTGGCCGCTACCTCGACATCGACGGCCGCCGCGACCGCTTGGCCGCGCTGCAGGCGCGCCGCCTCGAGCCCGGCTTCTGGGACGACCCCGAGGCCGCCGGCGGCGTCGAGCAGGAGATCTCGGGCGAGAAGGACTGGGTCGACACCTTCGACGCCGTCCTGGCGCGGCGCGACGACATCGACACGCTGCGCGAGATGCAGGCCGAGGCGCACGCCGCCGGGGCCGAGGACGCCGACCTGGGCGACGAGATCGGGCGCGAGGAGGCCCGGCTGGAAAAGGCGCTGGCGGCGCTCGAACTGCGCGGCATGCTCTCCGGGCCGGACGACCACCGCACGGCGATCCTGACCATCAACTCGGGCGCCGGCGGCACCGACGCCCAGGACTGGGCCGAGATGCTGCTCCGGATGTACACGCGCTACGCCGAGCGCTCAGGCTACAGCCCGACGCTGCTGGAGTACCAGGAGGCCGAGGAGGCCGGCATCAAGAGCGCGTCGCTCCGGGTCGAGGGCCGCTACGCGTTCGGCTACCTGCGCGCCGAGTCGGGCGTGCACCGACTCGTGCGGATGAGCCCGTTCGGGTCCGGCGACAAGCGCCAGACCTCGTTCGCGTCGGTCTTCGTCTACCCCGAAATCGACGACGCCATCGAGGTCGACATCAACCCGGCCGACCTGGAGCTGCAGACGTTCCGCTCGGGCGGCAAGGGCGGGCAGAACGTCAACAAGGTCGAGACCGGCGCGCGCTACATCTGGACCGGGACGCTGTCGAACGGCGACGAGGAGCGCGTCGTGGCGGAGTCGACCGAGCAGCGGAGCCAGATGCAAAACCGCGACCGCTCGATGCAGATGCTCAAGTCCAAGATCTACGCCCTGGAGCAGGCCATCCGGGAGGCGGCCAAGGACGCCGAGGAGGCGGGCAAGAAAAAGATCGAGTGGGGCAGCCAGATCCGGAGCTACGTGTTCCAGCCCTACACGATGGTCAACGACCACCGGACCGAGGTCAAAAACCCCGACGTCCAGGGCGTGATGGACGGCGACCTGGACGAGTTTATCAAGGCGTACCTGCTCCAAGAGACCGGCGGCCACCAGTCATGACGCGACTCCTGCTCCTGATCCTGCTGGCCGCCGCCGCGTGCAGCCCGTCGCCCGCTCCGCCCGCCTCGGGCGCCTTGCCGGCCCGCTCGGAACCCGACGCGCCGGCCGACCGCGGTGCGCCAACGGACCCGGACGCGCCAACGGACCCGGACGCGCCGGCGGACCCGGACGCGCCGTTCGCGTCCGAGGACGACTACCGCCAGCAGCGCGCGCGCGCCGCCCAGGCTCTGGACGCCGAACTCCGCACCGAGGCGGGCGCGGTCGGGGCCTGCCGCGTGGTGGCGGTCAGCGAGCAGGCGTGCGGCGGGCCGACCGCGTTCGCCGTCTACTCGGCCGAGTCGTCGGACAGCGCCACGGTGGAGCGGCTGGCGGCGCGCCTCGTGGCGCTCGACGCCAAGGCGAACGCGCAGTTTCAGCGGATGTCGACGTGCATGGCGTACATGCCGCCCGTGCCGGTGCTCCGCGACGGCCGCTGCGTGGAGCCCTAGCCTCGCGCTCGCACGCGCCGGTCGCACGCGCCGGCCGGCGGCGTCCGGCGAATCGCGCGGAACGCCGTGGCGTACCCTGTCCCGACACACCCCCCGGACCATGCTCAACCGCTTCGACTTTCTCGTCATCGGCTCCGGCGTGGCCGGGCTGTCGTTCGCGCTGCGCGCCGCCGAGCACGGCACGGTCTGCGTGGTGACCAAGAAGGAGTCGGCCGAGTCGAACACGAACTACGCCCAGGGCGGCATCGCGGCCGTCATGGACGCCGCCGACCACGTCGAGGCCCACGTCCAGGACACGCTCGTCGCCGGCGCGGGCCTGTGCCACCCCGACGTCGTGCGGATGGTGGTCTCGGAGGGCCCCGAGCGCATCCGCGACCTGATCGACCTGGGCGCCCAGTTCGACCGCGACCCCGACGGCGACCTGCACCTGGGCCGCGAAGGCGGCCACTCGGCCGACCGCATCGTCCACGCCGAGGACATGACCGGCCGCGAGGTCGAGCGCGCGCTCTTGACGGCCGTCCGCCGGAGCGACGCGATCACGGTCCTGGAGTACCACTACGCGGTCAACCTGCTGACCGAGCACCAGCTGGGCGACGCGCCCGAGGTGGGCGACGCCATCTCGTGCTTTGGCGCCTACGTGCTCGACAGCACGACCGGCGTCGTCCACACGGTCCTGGCCCGGGCGACGCTGCTTGCGGCCGGCGGCGCGGGCCAGGTCTACCAGCACACCACGAACCCGACCGTCGCGACCGGCGACGGCATCGCGATGGCCTACCGCGCCCGGGCGGTCGTGGCCAACATGGAGTTCGTCCAGTTCCACCCGACCAGCCTGTACCTGCCCGGCGCCGACTTCGACGGCCGCAGCTTTCTGATCACCGAGGCCGTGCGCGGCGACGGGGGGCTCTTGACGAACCTGGCCGGCGAGCGCTTTATGCCCAGCTACGACGACCGCGAGGAGCTGGCCCCGCGCGACGTGGTGGCGCGCGCCATCGACGACCAGATGAAGAAGAGGGGGGAGGAGCACGTCTGGCTCGACATCTCGCACAAGCCGGCCCAGGCGGTCCTGGCCCACTTCCCCAACATCCAGGACACGCTGCTCCAGCACGGCCTGGACATGACGGCCGGCCCGATCCCGGTCGTGCCGGCGGCGCACTACACGTGCGGCGGCGTCGTGGTGGACGCGGTGGGGCAGACGTCCATCGCCGGGCTCTTCGCGTGCGGCGAGGTCACGTGCTCCGGGCTGCACGGCGCCAACCGGCTGGCCTCCAACTCGATCCTGGAGGCGCTCGTCTACGCCCACAACGCGGTCGGGCCGGCGACGGCGTACGCGGCCGGGCGCGACCACGAGACGCGCATCCCGGGGTGGGACGAGTCCAACACCGAGAACCCGAGCGAGTGGATCCTGGTGTCGCACAACCGCGAGGAGCTGCGCCGCGTGATGCAGAGCTACGTCGGCATCGTGCGATCCCAGCACCGGCTGGCGCGCGCGGCGCGGCGCGTCGACCTGATCCACCAGGAGACCGAGGAGTTCTACCAGCGGACCCGGCTCTCGGCCGAGCTGTGCGAGCTGCGCAACCTGGCCGCCATCGCGCACCTGGTCGTGTCGTCGGCCCAGCGGCGCCACGAGAGCCGCGGCCTGCACACCATGGCCGACTTTCCCGAGACCGACCCGGCCCAGCGGCACGACACGCTCGTCAACGCGGTCGGCACGGTCGCCTAGCTCCGCCTCGGGGCCGAGGCGGGCAGGGTCGCCCGCCGGGGCCGCCCGCCGGGCCATAACGCATTATGCACACAGAAACGCGGATCTGAGGGGCGCCGGACACGTTGATCCGATTGCGAAGGCCCGGCCTCGGCCGTACCTTTGTGGTGCTCCTCAGCGGAGCGTTGGGAGGCCGGCCTCGGCCGCCTCCCGTTGTTTCCGGCGCCTCCCGCGGGTCCATCCCCGCCCGACCGCCCAAGCGACGCCCGTTCCGCCGAACGGGCGTTTTCCGTCTCACGCTCCCGCGTCTTCCGTGCCCGTCCCACCCCTGACCGATACTCTCGAGCAGCGCGTCCGCGCCCTCGCCGAGGACGCCGTCGCCGACCTCGACCTGTTCGTGGTCGAGGTCGAGGTCAAGGGCTTCCAGGGCAGCCGCGTCGTCTCCGTGTTCGTGGACAGCGAAACCGGCGCCGGCGCCGACGACCTGGCCCGGCTCAGCCGCTCGCTCGGCTTCGTTCTCGACACCGAGGACGTGGTCAAGGGCCGCTACCGGCTCGACGTCTCGACGCCCGGCGCCGAACGCTCGCTCGCCGACGCTCGCCAGTACCGGCGCCACGTTGGCCGTGACCTCCGGGTCACGTTCGAGGCGGGCCAGGACCAGCTCGTGACGGCCCAGGGCGAACTCACCGCCGCCGGTGCCGACGGCATCACGCTCGACGGCACCGACGCGCCCATCTCCTACGATTCCATCCGCGAGGCGCGCGTCCAGCTCCCCTGGTAACCCAGGCTGGCCGCGTTCCCAACGCCCCCACACGCATGCAATCCACCGTCCTCGTCTCCTCCTTCGCCGAGATCGCGCGCGAGAAGGACATCGACCGCGACACGCTCCAGGTCATCATCGAGGACGTGTTCCGCGCGATGATCAAGAAGCGCTACGGCGCCGACGACCCGGAGGCGTTCCAGATCGTGTTCAACCCCGACAACGGGGACTACCAGATCCTGCACGTCCGCGAGGTCGTGGAGGACTACGACCTGGAGGACCCCGTGAGCCAGATCGAGCTCGTGGACGCGCTCGCCATCGACGAGGACTACGACGTCGAGGACGAGGTCGCGGAGACGATCTACGTCGAGGACTTCGGCCGCCGCGCGGTCCAGGCCGCGCTCCAGACCTTTCGCCAGCGCATCCGAGACATCGAGAAGGAGAACATCCACAAGGAGTACTCCGAGTTGATCGACGAGATCGTGGTGGGCGAGATCTACCAGACGCGCCGCCGCGAGGTGCTGGTGCTGCACAACAAGACCGAACTCGTGCTGCCGCGCCCGGAGCAGATCCAGAAGGACCGCTACCGCAAGGGCGACATGCTGCGCGCGGTGGTGCTGGACGTGGACCGCGACGCCGGCTCCAGCCCCCAGGTCATCATCAGCCGCGTGGCGCCGGTCTTCATCGAGCGCCTGTTCGAGCTGGAGGTGCCCGAGATCTACGACGGCATCATCGAGATCAAGCGCATCGTGCGCCTGCCGGGCGAGCGCGCCAAGATGGCGGTGCTGTCGCATGACGAGCGCGTCGACCCGGTCGGCGCCTGCGTCGGCGTCAAGGGCAGCCGCATCCACGCCGTCGTGCGCGAGCTGGGCGGCGAGAACATCGACGTGGTGCCGTGGACCGACAACACGATCGACTTTATCAAGCGCGCGCTCGCGCCGGCCAAGCCGATTGCTGTCGAGCTCAACGAGGAGCTGACGCCGCCCCGGGCGCGCGTCACCGTCCCCGCCGACGAGGTCTCGATGGCGATCGGCCGCGGCGGCCAGAACATCCGCCTGGCGTCGATGCTGACCGGCTACGAGCTGGACGTGTACCGCGACATCAAGTCGGACGAGGAGGACGTGGACATCGACGAGTTCGAGGACGTGATCCCGCCCGAGATCATCCAGCAGCTCAAGGACATCGGCTGCGACACGGCCAAGGCCGTCCTGGAGCTGCAGTCGTCGGAGCTGGCGCGCCGCACCGGGCTGACCGACGAGCAGGCCCAAAAGATCACCTGGCTGATGGAGGCCGAGTTCGAGCGCGAGGAAGCCGCCGCGGCGGCCGCCCGCTCGGGCGATGCGCTCTCGACCAGCGAGCCGGACGCGGAGGCCTCGGACAGCGAAGCCGGCTCCGCCGAGCCCGCCGCTGCTGCCAAGATCCCCGACGCTGAGCCTACCCATGCCGAGCCCGCCGACGACTCCGCGGCGGCCGTCGTCACCGACGCCGCCGACCTCGGCGCCGTGATGGAGGACGCCAGCGCCGACGCCTCCGCCGAGGCAGGCCAAGCCACCGACGCCGGCTTGAGCGACGCCGACGCCGCGTCCGACGCCGCGTCCGACGCCGCGTCCGACGAAGACTCCGACCAGACCGACGAACCGGCGGCATAACGCCGTTTCTTACGACGCATCCGACGGCCCGCCGTCATCCCGCACACGCCTCACTGCATGCCCCGCAAGCGACCGTCCACCGGCCCCAAGAGAGTTCAGCTCTTCAAGGCCTCCCGCGAGCTCAACATCGCCACCGCCACGATCGTGTCGGCGCTGGAGCAGCGCGGCTTTGAACTTGACGACAAGCTCAAGGCCGCTGACCCCAACGCGAAGCTCTCGCCGGAGATGTACGACGCGCTCATCGAGTCGTACTCCGACGACGCCGAGGCCAAGGCCCGCGTCCGCGAGCGCCGCCAGCAGCTGGCGGCCGTCGACGCCGACGCCGCGGACGCTCCGGCGGCCCCCGAGCCCGCTGCTGAGCCCGCCGCTCCTGCCGAGCCGGTCGCCGCCGCTGAGCCCGTCATCAAGACGCCTGCGCCCGAGGCGCCCGTGAGCCCGGCGACTCCGGTGATCGAGACGCCCGAGCCGGTCGCACAGGCCGCTCCGGAGACCGTGTCGGATACGACGCCCGAGCCGGCTGCGTCTGAGCCCACGCCGGCTGCCCAGCCGGAGCCCGCTGCCCAGGCCCCCGCCTCGGTGGCCCCGCCGGCCGAGTCGGCGCCGGCCACTCCGCCGGCGGCACCCGTCGCGGAGACGCCCGTCCCCGACGCGCCGACGCCGGTCGCGGAAGACGCGCAGCCCGTCGCGCAGGCACCAGCAGCCGCGCAGGCATCGGCAGCCGACAGCCCCGCGGCCCAGCCCGTCGCCGAGGCGACCGAGGCGGAGACAGCCAGCGAGCCCGTCGCCGACGCGGCTGCCGCCCAGGCGAGCGCCGTGCCGGGCGAAATGACCGTCGACGAGCCATCCCCAGCCGCCGACTCCGGCGGCGTGGTCCGCGCCAGCCGCTACGGGCTGACGGGCACCAAGGTGCTCGGCAAGATCGACATCTCGGGCCTGGACGGCGGCCGTCGCAAGCGCAAGCGCAAGAACGACGCCCCCGAGGACGCACCGGCCGTCGCGCCGTCGACGGACAAGGAAGAGGGGCGCACCACGCGTGGCAAGAAGGGCAAAAAGGGCAAAAAGGTCAGCCGCGAGGAGGTCACCAAGAACGTCTCCGAGACGCTGTCCAAGGCCACCTCGAGCAGCGGCCGCGGCCGCCAGAAGCGCCGCCGCGCCCGCCGCGACGAGCGCGCCGCGATCCGCGAGGCCCAGGAGCAGGAGATGCTCGAGGCCGCCTCGGTCCTGCGCGTCATGGAGTTTATCTCGACCGCCGACCTGGCCGAGGCCATGAACGTGCCCGTGACCGAGGTCATCGGCAAGGGCTTCGGCCTGGGCATGATGGTGTCCATCAACCAGAGGTTGGACGCCGACGCGATCACCCTCCTGGCCGACGAGTTCGACTTCGAGGTCGAGTTCATGGACGACATCGAGGAGGAGTTCGACCTCGACATCGAGGACGACGAGGCCGACCTCCAGGACCGCCCGCCGATCGTGACCATCATGGGCCACGTCGACCACGGCAAGACGTCGCTGCTGGACTACATCCGCCACGCGAACGTGATCGCCGGCGAGGCCGGCGGCATCACCCAGCACATCGGCGCCTACCAGATCACGACCGACGAAGGGCGGCCGATTACCTTTCTCGACACCCCGGGCCACGAGGCGTTTACCGCCATGCGCGCCCGAGGCGCCCAGGTCACCGACCTGGTGGTCGTGGTCGTCGCCGCTGACGACGAGGTGATGCCCCAGACCATCGAGGCCATCAACCACAGCCGCGCCGCCGAAGTCCCGATGGTGATCGCGATCAACAAGATCGACCGCGACGCCGCCAACCCGGACAAGATCATGGCCCAGCTCGCCGAGCAGGGCGTCCAGGTCGAGCAGTACGGCGGCAAGGTGCAGTGCGAGCTGATCTCGGCCATGCACGGCACGAACGTCGACGCGCTGCTGGAGAAGATCCAGCTCGAAGCCGACCTGTTGGAGCTCCAGGCCAACCCGGACCGCAACGCGGTCGGCACGGTCGTGGAGGCCCGCTTGGACAAGGGCCGCGGTGTGGTCGCGACCGTCCTGGTCGAGAACGGCACGCTGGAGGAAGGCGACGCCTACGTGGTTGGCCTGACCTCGGGCCGCGTGCGCGCCATGTTCAACGAGCGCGACGAGCGCGTCAAGAGCGCCGGCCCGGCCACGCCGGTCCAGATCCTGGGCTTGGCCGAGGCGCCCGAGGTGGGCGACAAGCTGGTGGTGCTCGACGACGAGCGCGAGGCGCGCGACATCGCGTCCAAGCGGATGCACCTCATCCGCGAGCAGACGCTGCACCAGCGCCGCCACGTGACCCTGGCCGACCTCAGCCGCCGCATGGCGCTCGGCGAGATCACCAACCTCAATTTGGTCGTCAAGGGCGACGTGGGCGGCTCCGTCGAGGCGCTCTCCGACTCGCTCTTGAAGCTGTCGAACGACGAGGTCGCGGTCCAGATCGTCCACTCGGGCGTCGGCGCGATCACCGAGTCGGACGTGATGCTGGCCGCGGCCTCGGACGCCGTGATCATCGGCTTCCAGGTGCGCCCGGTCGCGGGCGTGCGCGGCATTGCCGAGCGCGAGGAGATCGACATCCAGCTGTACTCGGTCATCTACGCCGCCATCGAGGACGTCCGCGACGCGCTCGAAGGCCTGCTGGAGCCCGAGGAGAAGGAGACCGTCACGGCCACCATCGAGGTGCGCGACACCTTCAAGGCCCCGCGCGTGGGCACCATCGCCGGCTCGTACGTGGTCGAGGGCAAGGTCTCGCGCGGCGACAAGCTGCGCATCGTGCGCGACGGCGTGGTCATCTTCACCGGCGAGATCGACACGCTGCGCCGCTTCAAGGACGACGTCAAGGACGTCGCGGCCGGGTACGAGTGCGGCATCACGGTCAAGAACTACAACGACATCAAGGTCGAGGACCAGTTCGAGACCTACACCGTCTCCCAGGAGAAGCGCAAGCTGGTCACGCAGTAGAGCGGCGCGGAGCGAACTCGCTCCGCGCCCCACGTCCCCCGTTTCTGAATCATGAGCATTCGCACCGAACGCGTCGGCCGGCTGGTCCAGCGCGAGATCGCCGACATTCTGCAGCAGGACTTTGGCGGCGGCACGTCGCTGGTGACCGTCACCGGCGTCCGCATGACCGACGACCTGGGCACGGCCTACGTCGACGTGTCGGTGCTGGGCGCCGACGACCGCCAGCGCAACGCGGCGTTTCTGCGCCTGGACCAGCAGTCGACCGAGATCCGCCATGCCCTCGCGTCTCGCGTGAGCCATCTGCGGCGCGTCCCCGACCTCAAGTTTTTCCTGGACGAGGGGCCGCAGCGCCGCGAGCGGATGGACGACCTGTTCGCCAAGATCGCGGCCGACCGCAAGGACGACGCGCCCGCGCCCGCCGACGACGCGGAGGCGCCCTCGCGCGGCGACTACTAGCCGTGTCGGAGGCACCCGCACCGCGCGCCGACGGCGACCTCCGGATCGTCACCGAGGCGGACGGACTCGGCGGGGAGCTCGCGCCGGCGGCGATCTTGGTGGACAAGCCCGGCGGCGTGACGTCGTTTGGCGTCGTCAAGACCGTGCGCTGGGCGCTCGGCGTCAAAAAGGTGGGCCACGCGGGGACGCTGGACCCGATGGCGACCGGCCTGCTGATCCTGCTGCTCGGCCGAGGCGCGACGCGGCAGCAGGACCGGTTTATGGGCCTGCCCAAGGTCTACACCGGCACCGTCCGCCTGGGCCAGACCACGGCGTCCTATGACGCCGAGACGCCGGTCGAGAGCGAGGCCGACGCGTCAGGCGTCACCGACGCCGCCGTAGCGGCCGCGATTCAGGACCTCACGGGCGACATCCAGCAGCGTCCGCCGGTGTACTCGGCCATCAAGCAGGGCGGCGAGCGGCTGTACAAAAAGGCCCGGCGCGGCGAGGCCGTCGAGATCCCGACCCGGCCCACCTCGGTGTACGCGTTCGACGTGCTGGAGCGGCGCGGCGACAACCTCGACATCCGCGTCGAGTGCTCCAAGGGCACCTACATCCGCTCCCTCGCGCACGACCTGGGGCAGGCGCTCGGGGTCGGCGGGCACCTGACGGCGCTGCGGCGGGACGCCATCGGGCCGTTCACGGTCCAGGAGGCGTTCTCGCTCGACGCCATCGTCGAGTCGCGGTCGGTGGCGTCGTGACGCGCGAGACGGTCGGCGAGCGCACCGACCCCCGGTCCGTCGTGACCACGGGCACGTTCGACGGCGTCCACCTGGGCCACCAGGCGATCGTGCGCTACCTGGTCGCGCGCGCCGCCGAGGCGGGCGGGGTGCCGACCGTGGTGACGTTCGACCCGCACCCGCGCGAGGTGCTGCTCGGCCGCCCGATCCCGCTCCTCACCACACTCGGCGAGCGCGCCGACGCGCTGGAGGCCCTAGGCGTCGAGCGCTTTGTCGTGGTGCCGTTCTCGCGAGACCTGTCGCTGCTGGAGCCCGAGGCCTACGTCGCCGACGTGCTGGTGGAGGGCGTGGGGATGCGCGAGATCGTGATCGGCTACGACCACCGGTTCGGGCGCAAGGCGCGCGGCGACCGCGCCCTGCTCGACGCGCTGGCCGCGACGCACGGCTTTAGCGTGGACGTGATTCCCGAGCAGATCGACGGCGACGTGACCGTTTCGTCGACCGAGATCCGGCGGCTGCTGGCCGAGCGCGGGGACGCCCAGCGCGCCGGGCAGCTGCTGGGCCGCCCGTACCGCCTCACCGGCACCGTCGTGCGCGGCGACCAGCGAGGGCGCACCATCGGCTACCCGACGGCCAACCTGGCGCTGAACGACGCCCGCAAGCTGGTGCCGCGCGCCGGCGTCTACGCCGTCCGCGCCCGCCTCGGTGACGGCGCCGAGCACGCTGGCATGATGAACATCGGCCAGCGCCCGACCGTCGAGACGGACGGCGCGACGACCATCGAAGTCCACCTGTTCGATTTTCAGGGCGACCTCTACGGCACGACGGTCCAGGTGGACGTGGTGACGCGGCTGCGCGACGAGCGGCGCTTCGACGGCCTGGACGCGCTCGTGGAGCAACTTGGCCGCGACGCCGAGCAAGCGCGTGCCGCATCCGCGGCCTAGCTTCCCAGGATCCTGCCTCACGGGACGCAGCGCATCGACCCTCTCGCCACACTTCGGCTCGCCCCCTCTGCCATGTTCGAATGGATCGCTGACCCCAACGCCTGGATCGCCCTCGGCACGCTGACGGTGCTCGAGATCGTGCTCGGGATCGACAACATCATCTTTATCTCGATCCTGACCGGGCGGCTCCCCGAGGACCAGCAGGCGCGGGGGCGCACCATCGGGCTGGGGCTGGCGATGGGAATGCGCATCCTGCTGCTGCTGTCGATCTCGTGGGTGATGGGGCTGACGGCCGTCCTGTTCGACGTGGCGGACTGGCTGCCCTTCCTGGCCGATCTGCAGCCGCACGCCGAGGGCGTCGTGCGCGACAACGTCGGCCACGGGGCCGAGGCGGGCGACGGCAGCCCGACGGCGATCACGGGACGCGACCTGATCCTGCTCATCGGCGGCATCTTCCTGGTCGGCAAGGCCACGCACGAGATCCACCACAAGCTGGAGGGCGACGGCGAGCACGCGGTCGAGAAGCCCAAGACGATGTCGTTCGGCTCGGTCCTGATCCAGATCGCGCTTCTCGACCTGGTGTTCTCGCTCGACTCCGTGATCACGGCCGTCGGCATGGCCGACGACATCATGGTGATGATCATCGCCGTCGTGATCGCGGTCGGCGTGATGATGGTGGGCGCCGGGCCCATCTCCAACTTTGTCCACAAGCACCCGACGGTCAAGATGCTGGCGCTGGCGTTCTTGATCCTGATCGGCGTCACGCTGGTGGCCGAGGGCATGGGCCAGCACATCTCCAAGGGCTACATCTACACCGCGATGACGTTTGCGCTGATCGTCGAGTTTTTGAACATCCGCTCCAAGCGCGGCAACCAGACGCCGTCGGTCGAGCTGCACGGGCCCTACGCGCAAGCGGGCACGACGGGCGTCCCGGCGGCCTCGGCGGTGCGGCGGCCGGTGCCGCTCATCGTCCCCCAGCCCGATGCGTGACCTTAGACCTGTGAAAGGCGGCTCCATCAGCCCCACCGTGCCTCCCATGCGCGTTCTCGCGCTCCTGACCGCGGTCGCCTGCCTGGCCGTCGGCTGCCGCGCCCAGACGCCGGCGTCCGAGCCCGCCTCCGTGCCCGAGGAGGCCGACGCCGTCGGCCTGCCGGCGCACCGCATCGCGCCGCAGCGCGCGCGGGGCGCTATCGAGCAGTTTCCCCAGGAGACGGCCGTCGTGTACCAGGAGGGCCCGGCGTCCGCGGATGGTACGGGGCGCTTCTACCTGGGGCGCGAGATCGCTCAGGTCATGAGCCACCGCGGCGCGGCCTGGCTCGAGCGCGAGGGCCGCGAGCGCGAGGAGCGGCCCGAGGTCCTCATCGAGGCGCTCGGCCTGGCGCCGGACGCCGTGGTGACCGACCTCGGCGCCGGCACGGGCTACTTCACCTTTCGCATCGCTCGGCGCGTGCCCCGAGGCCGCGTCTACGCCGTCGACATCCAGCCCGAGATGCTGCGCATCCTCGAGGACCGGATGGAGGCCGAGGGCGTGGGCAACGTGGCGCCCATCCTGGGATCGGAGCGCGGCCCAGGCCTGCGGCCCCAGTCCACCGACCTGACGCTGCTCGTGGACGCGTACCACGAGTTCTCGCATCCGCGCGAGATGCTGGACGCGGTCTTCGCCTCGACGCGTCCGGGCGGGCGCCTGGTCCTCGTTGAGTACCGCGCCGAGGACCCCGACGTGCCGATCAAGCGGCTGCACAAGATGACCGAGGCTCAGGCCCGCCTGGAGGCTGAGGCGGCCGGCTTCCGGTTTGTCGAGAACATCGACGTGCTCCCCCAGCAGCATCTCTTGGTCTTCGAGCGCCCGGCCGAGTAGTCCCGCCTCGGCGCCGAGGCGGAGGGGCTCGCTACTGCCCGTTGCGGATGGACGAGCCTGGGGCGGTGTCGCGAGAAGCCGTCGGATCGGCGGCTGGGCCTGTCACCTGGCCGCTCTCGACGAGGGCCCGCCAGCGTGCCGCGTCCACGGCGTCGTGCTGGGCGCGCTCGAGGGCTTCCAGCCGGGCGTCGAAGTCCAGGACGGCGTGCACGTCCATCTCGTCTGCCTGGGCACCGAGGCGGACCGGGTCGCGGTGGGGCGACGTCGCCTGACGCTTGCGCCGGCGGTAGGTAACGCCCAGGTTCACGGCGCCGACCGCCATCGCCAGCAGGGCACCGACCATCAGCATGCCTTCGTCGACGCTCGCGAAGCCGAGGGAGGCCCACGCCACCAGGAACGAGTTGAGGGCCACGAGGAGCCAGTCGGAGCGAGACATGCAGGCGAGGGAGGGCGGCCAGGCGGGGACGCGGCGCCCCGGGCTACGGAGCGCCGCGCCTCCGGTTGCGCTAAGCGACCGTCACCGAGTCGTCGAGGTAGACGTCCTGGATCGTGTTCAGCAGGCGGATGCCCTCCGAGCGCTCGCGCTGGAACGCCTTCCGGCCTGAGATCAGACCCATCCCGCCGGCGCGCTTGTTGATGACGGCCGTGCGGACGGCGTCGGCGAAGTCGTTGGCGCCCGAGCCGCCGCCCGAGTTGATCAGCCCGGCGCGGCCCGCGAAGCCGTTCATCACCTGGTAGCGCGTCAGGTCGATGGGGTGGTCGCTGGACAGCTCGGTGTAGATCCGCTCGTCCAGCTTGCCGTACGAGCTGTCGCCCGAGTTGAGCGCCTTGAAGCCGCCGTTGTTGGTCGGCTGCTTCTGCTTCAGGATGTCCGCCTCGAGCGTCGCGCCGAGGTGGTTGGCCTGGCCCGTCAGGTCGGCCGCGCTGTGGTAGTCCACGCCGTCCACCTTGAAGCCGGAGTTGCGCAGGTAGCACCACAGGATGGTGCCCATGCCGTACTCGTGCGCCGCGGCGAAGGCCTGCGACACCTCCTGGATCTGGCGCCCGGCGTCGTCGCTGCCGAAGTAGATCGTGGCCCCGATCGCGACGCAGCCCATGTTGTAGGCCTCCTCGACGCGGGCGTACATGATCTGGTCGAACGTGTTCGGGTAGGTGAGCAGCTCGTTGTGGTTGATCTTCATGATCAACGGGATCTTGTGCGCGTAGCGCCGGGCCACCATGCCGAGGGCTCCGTACGTCGTCGCGACGCCGTTGCAGCCGCCGTCGATGGCCAGCTCTACGATCGCGCTCGGGTCGAAGTAGTCCGGGTTGGGAGCGAACGACGCGCCGCCGGTGTGCTCGATGCCCTGGTCGATGGGCAGGATGGACAGGTAGCCCGTGCCGCCCAGGCGACCGTGGTCGTAGAGCTGCTGGAGCGAGCGCAAGACCGGGATCGAGCGGTCGCTAGGCCCGAAGATGCGGTCGACCCAGTCCGGGCCGGGCAGGTGGAGCCGGTCTTTCGAGATCGCCGGAGTCGAGAAGCCGAGGAGCGAGTCGGCGTCGTCACCGAGGTGGTCCTGGATGGAAGTCGTAGCCATGGGGTCGGGCAGTCAGAGGGAGCGCAAAGATAGCCGGGCCGGGAGCGCCGTTCCGATGGGAATCGCGGGCGCGTGCCGCGAGGCTACGCCGGGAGCGGCCACAGCTCGGGCGGCAGCGGCCGGCAGCCGTCGAGCGCGTCGGGCAGCCAGCGCGCGACCAGCGGCGCCATCAGCGCGCCCTTGGCGCCCATGCCCGACACCACCCACACGCGGCGCGTGAGCGGCCCGGCGAGCGGCAGCCGCTGGGGCGAGCGCGCGGCCGGCACCGTCAGCCGGACGCCGGCGCGGCGGCTGACCACCTCGGCCTCGGCCAGGCTGGGGACCAGGCGCGCCGCGTGCGCGACCAGGTCGGCGTCGAGGGCGGGGTCGGGCTCGGTCGAGGCGAACGCGTGCTCGAACGTGGCGCCGACGGTCACGTGGTCGGCGCCGGGCACGATGTAGCGGGCGCCGCTGACCGCCGGGTGGTCCGCCGCCAGGCTCGCGGGCCGCGCGAGGCGGACGGTCTGGCCCTTGACGCGGTGCAGGGGGAGGCTGGCGGCGGCGTCGAACTGGCGGATGCCGTCGCCCAGCGCCACGACCAGGGCGTGGCTGCGGACCTCGCCCATATCTGTTATTGCAACGACCTCTGTCGAGTCCTCCCGCCAGTCCACGAGGCGGGACCGCGCGACGCGTCCTCCGCGCCGAACGACGGCGTCGAGCGCGGCGCGCACAAAATCGAGAAGGTCGACGGAGCCGCCCCGCACCACGTGCAGCGCCCCGTGCGGGGAGACGACGCCGGGCCAGCGCTCGCAGCTGCGGGCCGGCGAGTGCCAGTCCAGGTCGGCGTGCGCCTCGGCACGCTCGCGAAACACCTCGGCCTGGCGTTGGTCGCGTGCCGGGCGGAGCACGCCTGTGCCTCGCCACAGCCCAGAATCGGACTGGTCGATGGCCTCGGCCAGCGCGTCGAGCGCCTGGTCGTGGCGCCACGCGGGCCGTGCGTTCCGCCCCATAAACGGGTTGACGAGGCCGGCCGCGGCGCCGGTCGCCCCGGACCCCTGCGAGCGGTCGTCTAGGACCGTCACGCGTCGCGTCTGGCTCAAGAAGAGCGCCGCGCACGCGCCGGCCACGCCAGCCCCGGCGACGACCACGTCGGCACGGTCCGTCATGAAAGGCGGCGCGTGCGGCTCGCCGAGGCGGGGAGCGGCTCCGAGGCGGGGAGCGGCGGCGAGACGGGTCGGGCAGCGGTCACGAGAAGGCCGGGTCGGTAGCTTGCGACAAGCTAGGGCGCGAGGCGCCTCCACGATGGACGGACAGGCCGAGGTGGTGGTCATCGGTGCCGGACTGGCCGGGCTCGGCGTCGCGTGGCGCCTGGCGCAGCGCGGGCGCCGCGTGGTGGTGCTGGAGGCGGGCGCCGTCGGCCGGGGCGCGTCGCACGCGGCGGCCGGGATGCTGGCGCCCTCGGCCGAGATCGGGTTCCAAGAGCTGGACCTGTACGCGCTGGGGCGCGAGAGCCTGCGCCGCTGGCCCGCCTTCGCCCGCGATCTCGAAGCGGCCTCGGGCGTCGAGGTCGGGTACCGCGCCGACGGCACGCTGGTGGTCGCCGACGACCGCGACAGCGCTCGGGCGTTGCGCCGCCTGTTCGCCTTCCAGACCGAGCACGCCGCGCCGGTCGAGTGGCTCAGCGGCGAGCAGGCGTGCGACCTCGAACCCCTGCTGTCGCCTCGCCTTCCGGCCGCGATCTGGGCCCGCGACGATCACCACGTCGACCCCCGCGCCGTCGTCGCGGCGCTGGACCGGGCGGCACGCCTGGCCGGCGTCGAGATCCGCGAGCGCGCCCGGGTGGCCCACCTCGGCGCCGAGGCGGGCGGAGCCGTGGCCGGAGGGACGGCGTCGGGCGGAGCCGTGGCCGGCGGAGCTGTGGCCGGAGGGACGGCGGCGGGCCGCGTCGAGGTGGTGCTCGACGGCGGCGAGCGGATCGCGGCGTCGGCCGTCGTGGTGGCGGCGGGCGTCTGGAGCCGCGCCGTCGGTGGGCTGGTCCCCGGGCTCCCGGTGCGCCAGGTCAAGGGGCAGGCGCTGGCGCTCCGGATGGCGCCCGAGCGGGGCGTCGAGCTTGGGCACGTCGTGCGCGGCCCCGACGCCTACCTGGTGCCTCGGCACGACGGGCGCCTCGTGGTCGGGGCCACGAGCGAAGACGGCGTCACGGACCACCGCGTCACCGCCGGCGGCGTGTATCGGCTGCTGGAAGGCGCCGTCGCGATGGTGCCCGCGGTCGAAGAACTCGAACTGGTCGAGACCTGGGCCTCGCACCGGCCGGCGCCGCTCGACCACGCGCCGCTGCTGGGCCAGATTCAGCCCGGCGTGTTCGCCGCGACCGGGCACTACCGGCACGGCGTCCTGCTGGCGCCCGTCACGGCCGACGAGGTCGCCGCCGAGGTGGACCGTGCCCTGGGCGGAGCCCCCGAAACCGCCCCGGTCCTGGCTCCGTTCTCGCCTCTCCGCTTCGACTGACACCTGTGCCCACTCTCCACGTCAACGGCGCCCCGCGCGAGATCGACGCGCCGCTCGCGCTCGACGCGCTGCTCGCCGCGCTCGGCCGCGACCCGGCCCAGACCGGCGTCGCCGTCGCCGTCGGGGACCGCGTCGTCCGCCGCGCCGACTGGCCCTCGACGACCGTCGGCGAGGGGGACCGCGTCGAGATCATCACCGCCGCGCAGGGCGGCTAGCCGGCCGCCCCCCGCGCGTGGCGGTGGCCCAGACGCCGCCACCACGCACGTCGCTACCACGCACGCCACCACGCACGTTGCCACCGCGCATGCTCACGCCCGACGCTCCCGTCTCTGACTCCCTCCGCCTCGGCGCCGAGGCGGGCGACCCGTGGCACGTGGGCGGGGCCGAGCTGTCGAGCCGCGTCCTGCTCGGCACGAGCCGCTACCCGAGCTTGCAGTCGCTGCTGGACTCGGTCGACGCCAGCGGCGCCGAGGTCGTGACCGTCTCCGTGCGCCGCGTCGACCTGGGCGCCGACCCCGGCCACCAGTCGCTGCTCTCGACGCTGCGCGCGCGCGGCCTGCGGCTGCTGCCCAACACCGCCGGGTGCTACACCGCGCGCGAGGCCGTCTTTACGGCCCAGCTGGCGCGCGAGGCGCTCGAGACCGACTGGGTCAAGCTCGAAGTCATCGGCGACGACGAGACGCTCTACCCCGACGCGGTCCAGCTGCTCAAGGCCGCCTCCGACCTCGTGGCGGACGGCTTCGAGGTGTTCGCCTACTGCGGCGACGACCCGATCACGGCGCGCAAGCTGGCCGACCTGGGCTGCGCGGCCGTGATGCCGCTCGCCGCGCCGATTGGCAGCGGGATGGGGCTCGTCAACCCGTACGCGCTGCGCATCATCCGCGACCTGCTG
The DNA here is from genome assembly GCA_963757585.1 of Rubricoccaceae bacterium. GTDB lineage: Bacteria > Bacteroidota > Rhodothermia > Rhodothermales > Rubricoccaceae > Rubrivirga. The sequence goes on along the minus strand of CAVWRT010000004.1, from coordinate 44,613 downwards.
CCCGACGTGCCGCTCGTGGTGGACGCCGGGCTCGGAACGGCGTCCGACGCGGCGCGGGCGATGGAGCTGGGCTACGACGGCGTGCTGCTCAACACCGCCGTCTCCGGCGCCAAGAACCCGCCCCAGATGGCGGCCGCGATTGGCCACGCCGTCCGTGCGGGACGGCTGGCGCGGCTGGCCGGCCGCATTCCGCGGCGCCTGTACGCCCAGGCCTCGACGCCCGACGAGGACCGCGTGGACCTCGACGGGTGAGCACGCTGCCTCGCCTGCTCCTGGTCGCCGACGGCTTCGCGTCCGGACGCACCGAGCTGGACGCTGAGACGATTCGCCAGCGAACGCATGCTTTGGTCGAGGCGGGCGTGCGCTGGGTCGCGCTGCGGGACCACGCCGCCGAGCCCGACGCCTTTTCCGAAACGGCCCAGAGGCTGGCGGGCGCGCTTCGGGGAATCCGCCCGGACGTGCTGCTGTCGGTGCATGGCCGCGTCGACGTGGCTCTCGCGATCGGCGGGGGCGTCCACCTCGGCCGTCGCGGCGACACCCTGGAGCGCGCCATCGAGGCAGGCGTGGCGGGGCCCGTCGGCGTGTCGGCGCACTCGGCGACCGGCGCGGCGCACGCGGCGCGCGGCGGCGCCGACTACGCGACGTTCTCGCCGGTCTGGGCCACGCGCACGCACCCCGAGGCCGTCCCGACGGGCATCGACCCGCTCCGGCTCGCGGCCCAGCGCTCGGGCCTGCCCGTGCTGGCGCTCGGCGGCATCACGCCGCCTCGGGCCAAGATCGCCCGGCTGGTGGGCGCGCACGGCGTCGCGGCGATCTCGTCGCTGCTGTTCGCCTGGGACGAGGCCCGGACCGTCGGCCAGTTTCTCGATGCGCTGGGCGAGCCGGCGCCGAAGTAGGCACGGCGCGAACCCCGCCGGCCCGGAGCGAGTCCGGGTCTTTTCTCACCGCTCTGCCCGTGCCCACCGACGCCACGCCCGTCCCGACCGCCCTCACGATTGCCGGCTCCGACTCGGGCGGAGGCGCAGGAATCCAGGCCGATTTGAAAGCCTTCGAGGCGCACGGCGTGTTCGGCATGTCGGTCGTGACCGCGCTGACGGCCCAGAACACGACCGACGTCACGGCGGTGCACGCCGTCCCCGCCGACTTCGTGACGGCCCAGCTCGACGCCGTGGCGAGCGACCTGCCCATCGGCGCGGTCAAGACGGGGATGCTGGCCTCGCCCGAGATCGTCCGCGCCGTGGCCGACGGGTTGCGGCGCTGGGAGCTCGGCCCGGTCGTGGTCGACCCGGTGATGATCTCGAAAAGCGGCGACGCTCTGCTGGACCCGGACGCGGTCGCCACGCTCGTGCGCGAGCTGGTGCCCCTCGCCGACGTGGTGACGCCCAACGCCCACGAGGCCGCCCGGATGACCGGCGTCGACGTGCGCTCGCTCGACGACGCGCGCCGCGCCGCGCGTCAGATCCTGGCCATGGGCCCGGGCGCCGTCTTGGTCAAGGGCGGCCACCTCGACGACGAGACCGAGGCCGTCGACCTGCTGGTGACGGCTCGCGGCGAGACGCTGTACCGCCAGGAGCGGATCGACACGCCCAACACGCACGGCACCGGCTGCACGTACGCCAGCGCCATCGCCGCCAACCTGGCGCGCGGCCTGGACCTGGAGGCGGCCGTCGGCCGCGCGCGGGCCTATCTCCAGCAGGCCATCCGCCACGCGCCCGACCTGGGCGCCGGGCACGGCCCGACCGCGCACTTCTGGTTTCTCGACGGGACCGAAGCGGCCGGCGCGGCTCGGTGACGCGCCACGTTCGGCCCGTCTTCATTTGGGTCCCCCGGGCGGCCCTGTATCTTGGCTGCACGCGCCCGTAGCTCAGCTGGATAGAGTGCTTGACTACGAATCAAGAGGTCAGAGGTTCGAATCCTCTCGGGCGTACGAAACCCCGTCCCTGCCCAGGGTCGGGGTTTTTCGTTGGACGAGACCAGCCGGCGGCCGTCCACTCGGCACGTCGGCATGGACGTAGCCTTCCCGCCCTACCACCCGCCGCCTCGGTGGCGCAGCGGGCACGCCCAGACGGTGTACCCGTCGCTGTTCCGGCGCGTGGACGGCGTGGACTACCGCCGCGAACGCCTGGAGCTGGACGACGGCGACTTTCTCGACCTGGACTGGGCCGGGCCGCGCTCGGGCCGCGTCGCGATCCTCGCGCACGGGCTGGAGGGCAGCAGCGACCGCGCCTACGTGCGCGGGATGGCGCGCCACCTGACGCGTCGCGGGTGGGGCGTCTGCGCCTGGAACCTGCGCGGATGCTCCGGCGAGCCCAACCGCCTGCTGCGGGCCTACCACAGCGGCGCGACCGAAGACCTGGACGCGGTCGTCGAGCACGTGCTGAGGTCGCGACCGGCCGTGGCGGTGCTCGGCTTCAGCCTGGGCGGCAACCTGACGCTGCGCTGGCTGGGCGAGAAAAGCGCCGGCGTCGACCCGCGCGTCGTGGCGGGCGTCGGGGTCTCCGTCCCCGTGGACCTGGCGGCGTCGGCGGAGACCATGGAGGCCTGGACACGGCGGCTCTACATGCTGCGGTTTCTGCGTTCGCTGCGCGAGAAGACGGCCGAGAAGGCCGAGCGCTTTCCCCACGCCCCGGACCCCCAGGCCACGCGCGGCATGACCAGCTTCCGCGAGTTCGACGGCTTGGTGACGGCGCCGCTCCACGGGTTCGCGTCGGCCCAGGACTACTGGGCGCGCGCGTCGGCGCTCCCGGTGCTCGCCGACATCCGGGTCCCGACGCTGCTCGTCAACGCCCTCGACGACCCGTTTCTCGGCTCCACCTGCTTCCCGACCGAGGTGGCCGAGGCCAACCCTCGCTTCCGGCTGGTCTCGCCTCGGTACGGCGGCCACGTCGGGTTCGTGCAGCCGGGCGAGACCTACTGGTCGGAAGAGGTCGCGGGCCGGTTCGTGGACGCCGCCTGGGCCAGCCGCTCCGGGCCGTCCTCGACGGCGTAGAGCCACAGGAAGCGGCGCAGCAGGTCGTCCGCCTCGGGCGTCTCGTGGAGCGCGTCCAGGACGCGCTGGAAGGTGGCGTGGTCCTGCATCTCGGGGTAGTGGTCGCGGTAGGCGAGCAGGCGGCTGCGCTCGGTCTCGGCGTTCAACTCGGAGTGGAACTGGGTGCCGTAGATCGGCAGGCCCTCCATCCGCAGCGCCTGGTACGGCGCGCGGTCGTTGCGCGCCAGCTCGACGGCGCCGTCGGGCAGCACCGAGACGCGGTCCTGGTGGCCCATCTGGGTGCCGAACGCCGACGGCAGCGTCGAGAACAGCGGATCGCGCGCCCCCGCCGGCGTCACCTCGACCGCGTGCGTGCCCATCTCGGACCGCTCCGGGTCGTGGACGACCGTGCCACCAAACGCCCGCGCGACAAACTGGTGGCCCCAGCACGACCCGAACAGGGGCAGCTCGCGGTCGGCGCACGCGTGGCACAGCTCGACGAGGGACTGGGTCCAGTCGTAGGTCTGGGTCACCGAGTACGCCCCGGCGCCTCCGATCACGATGGCATCGACGTCGTCGGCCAGGTCGGTCGCGAGCGGGTCGCGGAGCGCGTTCGTCGTCACCAGCTGGTCGGCGCGCAGCGCGGCTCGGGCGCGGAAGCTCTCGACCTCCTCGGCCAGCACGGCCGGCCGCTCCCGGATCTGGATCAGGCGGACGCGGAGTCGGTCGGGATCGGGGGCCATACAGCGAACAAGGGAGAGCCTGCTCTACGCTTGGGCGGCGGCCGAGTGCCGGGGTAAGCCTGCCGAGCGGCGCCCCGTCTGGGAGCCGACGTTCCCGCGACTCCTCACCTCTCTGATTCTGACATGGCTCAAACGGATTCCATCGTCCTCGGCGGCGGCTGCTTTTGGTGCGTCGAGGCCGTGATGAAGCCTCTCAAGGGGGTCACGCGCGTGGTCTCAGGGTACGCCAACGGCCACGTCCAGAACCCGACCTACCGCGAGGTCTGCTCCGGGCGGACGGGCCACAACGAGGTGGTCGAGGTGACGTACGACCCGGATCACCTGTCGCTCCGCGACCTGCTGGTGGTGTTCATGACCACGCACGACCCCACGACGCTCAACCGCCAGGGCGCCGACCGCGGCACGCAGTACCGCTCGGGCATCTACCCCACCTCGGAGGCCCAGCGCGAGGCCGCGCAGTCGGTCATCGACGAACTCACCGAGAACGACGTCTTCCCCGACCCCATCGTGACCGAGGTGGAGGCACTCGACGTGTTCTACCCGGCCGAGGACTACCACCAGGACTACTACGCCCGCAACCCGGCTCAGCCGTACTGCCAGGCCGTGATCGCGCCCAAGGTGTCCAAGCTGCGGGCGCAGTACCTCGACAAGCTGGCGGCCTGAGCCTGGGCGCCCCGTCGGCGCGCGTCTGGAAACCACGCGTCCGGCTGTCCGCACTCGCCCGCCGAGGCGGGCCCACACGCAGCGAGCGCCGCCGGGGACAGACCCGGGCGGCGCTCGCGTGCTAGACGGCGACCCGTCTAGATGCTGAAAACGACCAGCACGCCCAGCCCGACGAGGGCGGCGGCGGCGGACATGGCGGTAATGAGGCGGTTCATCCTGTGATGACGGAATGCGAGCGGGACGCTCGATGGAACGAATGGGGCCTAGGTGGAATAGTTATCCACAGTCGGAACCCTATGACACAAAAGCTAGCAGCGGTGTGGACAGCTCTGCAAGTCGTTGTGCCCGAAACTCATGAATAGAATCGGTGGGAGTGGGTCCGAGCTTAAATGGCTCAGCTAGATTTCTACTCCTTTCTCTCTGGCGATGCGCGACCTGCGACGGCTCGGCCCCATGGTGCTCCTGGCTCTGGCCGCCTCGGTGGTCTCGGCGCAAGCCGTGCCCGACAGTCTGCGGCCCGCGACCGCGCGCACCGCGATGGTCGCGTCGGGCCATCCGGACGCCAGCCGCGCGGCGCTCCGCATCCTCCGCCAGGGCGGGAACGCAGTCGACGCCGCGGTCGCGGTTGGCTTTGCGCTGGCGGTCGTCAGCCCCGACGCCGGCAACGTCGGGGGAGGCGGGTTCATGGTCATCCGCCGGCCCGACGGCACGGCGACGACCTGGGACTTCCGCGAGAAGGCGCCGCTGGCGGCCTGGCGCGACATGTACACCACCGGCGGCCGCTCGTCGCGTGTGGGGCACGCCGCCGCCGGCGTGCCGGGCACCGTCGCCGGCTTGGTCGCGGCGCACGCCGCCGAGGGGCGCTTGCCGCTTGCCGACGTCGTCGCTCCGGCGATCGCGCTCGCCGAGCGGCAGTACCTGTCGGGCCGCAACGCCATCCTTTTCAACCGCTACCGCGACGACTTCCGCGCGTTCGCGTCCACGGAGCGCTACTTCGTCCCCCCAGGCGGCGGGCTGTGGCGGACCGGCCAGCGCTGGGAGCAGCCCGACCTGGCGGCGGTCCTGCGCCGCATCCAGGCCGGCGGCGCCGACGGCTTCTACCGAGGCCCGACCGCCGACCTGATCGTGGCCGAGATGGCGCGCGGCGACGGCCTGATCACGCACGCCGACCTGGCGGGCTACCGCGCCGTCGAGCGCCCCGTGCTCGTGAGCAGCTACCGCGGCCACCGCCTGCTGATGATGGGACCGCCCGCCTCGGGCGGCATCGCGCTGGCCCAGGCACTCCGCGCCGTCGAGCCGTACTCGCTGCCCAGCCTGGGCCTGCAGTCCGCCGAGGCGGTACATCTGGCCTCGGAGGCGCTGCGGCGCGCCTTCGCCGACCGCGCGCACTGGCTCGGCGACCCCGACTTCGTGGACGTCCCCGCGGCCGCGCTGATCGAGCCGGGCTACGTCGCTCGCCGCATGGCGACGTTCGACCCCGACCGGACCACGCCCAGCCGGACGGTCACGCACGGCACCCCGCCCACCGTCCCGGTCGAGGGCACCGAGACCACGCACTACTCGGTCGTGGACGGCGAGGGCATGGCGGTCGCGACCACGGTTACGCTCAACGACTACTTCGGCTCGAAGGTCGTGGTGGGCGGTGCGGGCTTTTTCCTCAACGACGAGATGGACGACTTTACGACCGCGCCCGGCCAGCCCAACGGCTGGGGCCTGATCCAGGGCGAGGCGAACGCCATCGAGCCGGGCAAGCGGATGGTCTCGTCCATAACGCCGGTCGTGATCGAGGACCCGGCCGGGCGGCTGCTCATGGTGGCGGGCTCGCCGGGCGGCGCGCGCATCATCTCGACCGTGTTCCAGGTGGTCACGAACGTGATCGACTTCAGGCTCGACGCCCAGCAAGCCGTGGCGCTCCCCCGGTTCCACCACCAGTGGGAGCCGGACGAGTTGGAGCACGAGCGCGGGCTGCCCCCGGCGACGCTCTCCGGCCTGCGCGAGCGCGGCTGGGCTCTCGACCGCCTCGTGCGGTTCGGCGCGGCCAACGTTATCGTCGCTCGCTACGACGCCAGCGGCGCCCGCACGCTCGAGGGCGGCGCCGACCCGCGCCGCGACGACGACGACGCGCGGGGATTCTAAACGCGCGAGACCGAGCGCGCGGAAACAGGGGAGAGGCCGAGCGGATTCCTGAGCTCTGACTCCCGATCTCCCATGCCTCTCGATTTCTCCCGCATCGACGCGCTGGTGTTCGACATCGACGGCACGCTGTCGGACACCGACGACCACCTCGTCACCCAGATCGCCCAGGCCATCGACGCGCTCCCGTTTCTGAGCGGGCGGCGCGCGACGTCGCTCGCGCGGCGCATCGTGATGGGCGCCGAGACGCCGATCAACGCGGCGTACGGCGCCATCGACCGCTACGGCCTGGACGACGAGCTGGCGGCGCTCAAGGACCTGCTGGGCCGGGCCCGCGCGCAGCGCTACCGCTCGGAGCGGCACCCTGCCGAGGCGGCCGACGAGGACCCGCACGACATGGTGCCCGGCGTCGAGCAGATGCTCCACGACCTGGCCGCGCGCTTCCCGATGAGCGCCATCTCGACCGGCGACGAGGACCGCATCCGCGCGTTCCTGCGCTTCCACGGCGTCCTCGACCACTTCTCGGCCGTCGTCGGCGCCCAGACGACGCCGCGCATGAAGCCCTTCCCCGATCCGCTGCTGTTCGCCGCCGACGCGATGGGCGTCGCGCCGGACCGGTGCCTGGTGATCGGCGACACGACCGTCGACATGCAGACGGCGCAGGCGGGCGGTGCCCAGGCCGTCGGCGTGCTGTGCGGGTTCGGCACCGAGGACGAGTTGGTGCGCGAGGGCGCCGACGAGATCCTGGCCACGACGTCGGACGTGCTGGGCCTGCTGGCGCCCGCGCTCGCCGGCCTCGACGGCAGCGCCGACCCCGCCGCCGAGGCGGACGAGGACGCGGCGGCCAGCAGCAGCACTTAGGGCGCGGGCGGGCGCTCGCACGCCTGCGCGTATCGCGGAGGCGGCGTCGGGCTCACGCCGCCCGGGCACTGGAACGTGGGGAAGGGCGGCGGAGGGTCCGAGTCGGGGTCTCTCAAGTTTGCCCGATCGGGAAAGTCGGTCGCGATGGGGCACGTCGTGGCGGTCGAGGTGCCGGCGACAGTGAAGTAGCCCAGCGCGTAGTCTCGGACGTCGTCCACGTTGGCGACGTTGCCGATGATCGCGTCCGGGGCTGGGTCGAACAGCCCGCCTGTCCGGTCGCGCGTGTCCTGGACGCGCAGCCAATACGCGAACGCGCCCGGCGTGAGTGCCTGTTGCTCCACCTCCAGGTAAAACGGGCTGCCGAACAGCGGGCCGAACTCACGCCAGGCCAGCGACGCGACCGGCTGGTCGCGCAACAACCCGCCGTCGCTCAGCCGGTCCGACGCGACTTCGACGCGGCTGATCCCGCGACAGCTCCCGTACTGAATGCCGCACAGCTCGGGCGGGGTGTTGAATCCGCAGGGGACGTTGACCCGGTAGTTCCCGCGCCACGTCCAGCGGTAGTAGTTGGGCTCGCCGGCCGGGTCTGGCACGTCCACCCTCAGCTCGACCTGGTCGCGGCTCACCAGCGTCTGCCCCACCAGAACCTCGTTCTTGACGTAGACCGCCGACGCCTGCGCCCCGCCCGGGGACGGCCGCATGGTCTCCGACGACGAGGCGAAGGTGCGCCCGTCGGGCAGCCGGAATCGCAACGCATACGCTTGGCCGACAGCGCCGACCAGCGCGCCCGGCGCGGTTCGGTACACGCCGCCGCCCTCGCCCTCCAGCCGGACCGTGTCGCCGTCGCCCGTGGTGATCTCGACCTCGGCGCCGTCGATGGGAGGCTCGATCGCGTCGATCCCGCGCTCGAACGCGGCCGTAAACGAGAGCGCGACCGTGTGAGGGCCCGGCCCCTCCTCGACGAGAGCGACCACGACGACGCGGTCGGTCTCGCCCTCCACCTCCAACGACACCGGGTCGATGCACCCGGCCAGCGCCGCCGCCGCCACGAGCACGGCGGCCGCGCGCACGGTCACGGCCGCCTCGGGGAGCGACCGGGCTAAGCTAGAACGAGAACGCATAGGAGATCGACGGGAAGATGGCCCCCAGCGTGGAGAGCCGGTACGGCTGGGGAACGCGCGTGCCGGGGTCCTGGCGGAAAAAGATCGAGTACGCGTTGCGGCGGCCGTAGAGGTTGTAGACCGACACGGTCCACATCCCGGTCCGCTCCGACCCTGGCCCGCGTGGCTGCCCGATCGAGAGCGACAGGTCGAGCCGGTGGTAGTCGGGGATGCGCGCCTGGTTGCGGAGCGTGTAGCTGGGCACGACCAGGTCGCCCACGCGGTAGGCTCCGGTGGGGTAGGTGATCGGGCGCCCCGTGCCGTAGACGAAGTTGACCGCCCATTGCACGCGCGGCTGCGCCTGCCACGACAGCGCCACCGACACGTCGTGCGGACGGTCGAAGCTGGCCGGGTACCGGTCGCCAAAGTTGATCTGGCGGTCCAGCGTCGGCCCGTCGACGGTGCGCCAGGCGCGCGTGTAGGCGTAGCTGATCCAGCCCGAGACCGGGCCCTGGGTCCGGCGCAGAAACACCTCGGCGCCGTAAGCGCGGCCCGTGCCCGGCAGCAGATCAGCTTGAAGTTCGGGGTTGAGCAGGATCTGGGCGCCCGGGCGGTAGTCGACGAGCCCGCCGAGCCAGCGGTGGTACACGTCGACGGAGCCCCGGATGCCAGCCGGCAGGTCGCGCGCGACCCCGAGCGCGAGTTGGTCGCTGACCTGGGCCGGGACGAGTGGGTCGCTCAGCGTCCAGCGGTCGACGGCCGTCGCGGCGGTCGTGTTGGAGACCAGATGGACGTACTGCCGCTGGCGGTCGTAGCCGAGCTTGACCGCCGTCGAGTCCCCGAGCGCGTAGCGCAGAGCAAGGCGCGGCTCGAGCCCGCCGTAGCGAGCGACGACGCCGTCGAGCGTCTCGGAGCCGGCCGGGGTCCCCGCCGGAAGCGACGGGTCGAGGAGTGGGACCGTCGCCGGCCCCAGCCGGGACCACAGGCTGGCTCGCAGCCCCAAGGTGGCTTGCAGCCCTCCGCGCTCGACGGTGCCCGAGACGTAGGCGGCCGCCTCGACCCCCCGCTCACGCTCCAGCCCGACCGCGTCCAGCGACGAGCCCGGAGACGGGTCGAGTGCTCCGGGCTCGATTAGGTACGCGTTGAGCGACAGCCCAGTCTCCAGCGTGGGCCCGCCCGTGAGCGCGCTCACCACGTCGACCGCGCCGGCCGCGTGCGTGACCCGGGCGCGGTAGTCGTAGGCCAGCGACGGATCGTCGCTGTTGAACCCGTAGGCGTAGTCGGTCACCGTCGCCGACGGCGTGACCGACGCCCGCGGCCCCAACGAGACCGTCGTCCGGGCCGAGCCCGTGGCGGTCCGGTAGGTGAAGGTGGTGTCGGCGCCGAACCGGAACGCGTCGCGCGCGACGTAGCCGCTGAGCGACCCCGTCACGCCGTCTCGGGGCCGGAGGTCGAGCCGGCCGCCGAGGTCGGCGTAGGACGCTCGGCTCTGCTTGACCTCTTTGCGCTCGGCCAGCCGGAGGATCCAGTTGAGGTACGACGCTCGCCCGCCCACGACCGCCGAGGCGCGGGCACCCAGCGGCGTCTCGACGGCCAGCCGGCTCGCCGTCAGCCCGACGCCGCCGGCCACCCGGACGCGGTCGCCGCGCGCCCGACGCTGGCGCACGTCGATGACCGACGAGACGCGACCGCCAAACCGGGCCGGGACACCGCCCTTGTACACCGTGACGTCGCCGACGAGGTCGGGGTTGAAGAGCGAGAACAGGCCGAACAGGTGAGACGTGAACAGCACCTGGCTTCCGTCGAGCAGCACCAGGTTCTGGTCCACGTTCCCGCCGCGCACGTTGAACCCGCTCGCGCCCTCGCCCACGGATGCCACGCCGGGCAACTGGAGCAGGCCCCGGTTGACGTCGACCTCGCCCAAAAACTGCGGCAGGCTCGCCAGGTCCTCGATCCGGAGGCGGGTGACGCCCGCCAGCGGCGCCATCACACTCTCCTCCCTCGCGGCCTCGACGGCGACCTCGGAGATCTCGCCCGATCGCGGACGGAGCGCCACGGACACCTCGCGGTCGCCGGCGGCCACGACGCGGCGCGCGGTCTCGAAGCCGACAAACGAGAACTCGATCTCGATCGGGTCCGCCGTCATCAGCCGGAGCACGTAGCGTCCGTCGGTGTCGGTCGTGGCCCCCACCTGGAGCGCCCGGGCGTAGACGGCCGCCCCGGCGAGCGGCTCCGCGGTTTCGGCATCGGTGACCATCCCGGTGACCGCGCGTGCCACATCGGGCTGGGCTGCGGCCGGGACCACGAAGGTGAGCGCCAGCAGGACGCAGAGGCGGGCGGTCACGAACACGGAGTCAGCGGGGCCGTGCAATCTAGCGACCCCACGCGTAGCCGCCCAGCCGCCGGGGTTACCAGTCGTTCTCCTCCTTGACCACGCCCACCTCGACGGGCACGCGGTACTCGCCCGAGAAGCACGCGTGGCAGTAGCGGTCACGGCTCTCGTGCGCCTCCTCGACCGCCGCCAGCATGCCCTCGATGGACAAGTAGCCCAGCGAATCGACGCCCAGCCACTCGGCGATGGCCTCAACCGAGCCGTGCTTGTTGGCGGCCAGCTCCTCGCGCGACGGAAAGTCCATGCCGTAGAAGCAGGGCCACATCACCGGCGGGCTGGCCGAGCGGAAGTGGACCTCGGCCGCGCCCGCCTGGCGCACCATCTGGACAAGCTGCCGCGCCGTCGTGCCGCGCACGATCGAGTCGTCCACCATGACCACGATGCGGCCCTCGAGCACGCCCGCGACCGGGTTGAACTTGGTGCGCACGCGCTGCTCGCGCGCGGCCTGGCCGGGCGCGATAAAGGTGCGGCCGACGTAGTGGTTGCGGATCAGCCCGATGTCCAACTTGCAGCGGTAGCCCAGCTTGTTGGACTCCGACACGTAGCCGATGGCCGCCGTGTTCGACGAGTCCGGGACCGACATCACGAGCGGCCGCTGGCCCTGGCCTCGGTCGACGCGGGGGACCGGCGCGTCGTGCGCCAGCCGCTTGCCCATCTTGCGCCGCACCTTGTCGACGGTCGCGCCGAACACCTTGGAGTCGGGGCGGGAAAAGTAGACGTACTCGAACACGCACTGGCTGACGCCGTGCGGGTGGGGCAGGCAGACGCCGTTGAACGCCGCCGCCGAGCCCTCGCCGCTCGCCTGACCGAGGGCCGCCGCCCGCCCGACGCGCTCGATGCCCTCGCGGTCGATCACCACGATCTCACCCGGCTGCACGTCGCGCACGTACTCCGCGCCGACGATGTCGAAGGCACACGTCTCGGACGCGATCACCCAGGCCGGATGCGCTCGCCCTGGCGCCGCCGGCATCCGGCCGATCGCGAGCGGGCGGAAGCCGTTCGGGTCGCGCGCGGCGATCAGCGCCTCGTCGGTCAGGATCGCGAGCGAGAACGCGCCCTCGCAGGCGTGGAGCGCGTCCACGATGCGGGCGACCGCGCCCTGCTCCGGGCTCTGCGCGGCCAGGTGCAAGATCAGCTCGGTGTCCGACGACGACGAAAACAGCGTGCCGCGCTCGACCAGCCGGTCGCGGATCGCGCGCGCGTTCGACAGGTTGCCGTTGTGCGCGAGCGCCAGGTGCCCCTCGCGGTCGTGCGCCACAAGCGGCTGGATGTTGGCCGGGTTGGTGGCGCTGCCCGAGGTCGAGTAGCGCGTGTGCCCGATGGCGGCGTCGCCCAAGAGCGTCGTCTCGAACAGGTCCTCGTCGTTGAACACGTCCAGCACCAGCCCGAAGTCCTTGTGCAGCGGCATCACCTTGCGCCCCTTGGCCTCGTCGTAGACGCTCGTCACGATCCCGGCCGACTCCTGGCCTCGGTGCTGCAACGCGTGCAGCCCGAAGTAGGTCAGGCGGGCCGCGTCGGGGTGGTTGAACACGCCGAAGATGCCGCAGTGGTCGCGCGCTTTGTCCACAGTCGTCGGGGGAGGCCGGGCCCAAGGTTACGGGCGGCGGAAGCCCATCCGGTGGTCCCGCCGCATTCTTCGCGAGCGGACGCTCGGCGCCGGCTACAGCTCGATCAGTGCGGCCGCCAACGCGACGCCCAGGGCGTCCACGGCCAGGTCGCGCCAGCAAAAGTGCGGATGGCGGGGCCGGCGCGCGTCGGCGACTTCTTTGAGCAGGCCCAGCGCCAGCGCCGAGCCGGCCGCGACCGGCAGCGCCCGGGCGTCGGACAGGCCGGTCTTGTCGGTGAGCACGTACTGGCTGGACAGCGTCAGCAGAAACGAGGCGCCCAGGTGCAGGGCCTTGTCGCGCGCGATCCAGTCGTCCGGCAGCGCCGTCGAGTCGCGCGCCGAGTCGGCCCACCTCGGCGCCGAGGTGGACAGGGCGAATGCGTCGAGCGCGGCCGCCTCGGGCGCCGTGCGGACCGGCTGGGCCTGGGCCGCGCCGGCGAGGACCAGCCCCAGAGCCAACGCCCGGATCACGTGTCGAGCGGCACGTCCGGCACCTCACCGTCGCTCAGGAGCGCGCGCATCGCGAAGGCCGCGCCGCCAAAGAGCACGACTCCGGCCAGGGTCAGGATGAGGATCCCACTCAGCGGCGTCTCGTCGAAGCGGACCGAGACGTTCTGGCTCGCGCCCGCCGGCGTCGCCAGCGCCACGACGCCGGCCCGAGTCGGCGTCCAGGTCGCCGTCGAGCCCGAGGCCGGGACCACCTCCTCGTAGGCGATGCCGCTGTTGGGGCGGTAGGTCACGAGCAGCGAGTCGGTCGGCTCGGCGAAGGTCACCGTGACGGGCTCGCCGCGCACCAAGACGTCGGGCGAGGTCGTGATCTGAGCGCTGGCGCTGGCGGCGAGGCCCAGGGCGAGCAGCAGGAGGAGGCAGCGCATTAGGCGTGGGTGTCGACGGCGGTCAGGGTCGGGTCGCCGGCGTGGTGCGGCGCGGTGTCGGTGGTGCGGCGCGTGGTCAGGAACGCCGCGAGCCCCACCGTAAAGGCGAGCCACACGATGGGGACGACGACCGGCATAATCCCGATGGCCTCGACGCCCCAGTGAAATCCGTAGACGCCGCCCTCCTGCGTGATGTCCTCGATCAGGGTCCCGATCAGCACGAAGCCCAGGATGGCCGGGATGATCAGCTTGATCATCCAGTCGAAAAAGGCCGGCACCTGGAACTTGCTGTGCTCGTTGACCGCCGAGCGGATCTTGTCGGCGCCTAGCACCCAGCCCAGCAGCAGGCACTCCATCAGCCCGACCGTGATCAAGCTGTAGCGGAAGGCCCAGTGGTCCACCAGGTCGAACAGCGTGAAGCCGAGCGTGCCGTCGCCGGAGAGGGCTGGGTCCACGATGAACGGAAGCGCGAACGTCAGCGAGCCCGCGACGCCCGGCACCATCACAAACGCCAGCGCCTTGGCGCGGCTGATGCCCAGCTTGTCGATCAGCGCCGAGGCCATGCCCTCGACGAGGGACACGGCGCTCGTCAGGCCCGCGATGACGAGCAGCAGGAAAAAGAACACGCCGAAGCCTTTGACCAGGAAGGGCAGGTCCGAGAAGCCCGCGATGCCCTGGGGGATCACGAAGAACGACAGCGACAGCGTGCCGCCGGCCGGGTTGAGCGCGTACACGAACAGGATCGCGAAGATGGCGATGCCGGCGATGTACTCGAACCCGCAGTTCAGGAAGCTGACCAAGAGCGAGTTGTTGACGTTGTCGGCGTCCTTGGGCAGGTAGCTGGCATAGGCCACCATCGTGCCGAGGCCGAGCGACAGCGAGAAGAACATCTGGGCAAAGGCGCCCTGCCAGACCTGAATGTCGGTGATGCCGTCCAGGTTGGGCGTGAACAGGTAGGCCACGCCGTCGGTGCCGCCGGGCAGCGTGAGCCCGTGGATCACGAGGCCGATCATGAACACCCACATCAGCGGCACAAACACCCGCACGCCCTTTTCGATGGTCTCCGTGCCCTTCCACAAGAGCAGCGCCGTCAGCGCCCAGATCACCGAGACGGCGACGAGCGGCCACCAGGTCGCGATCATGTTGAAAAACCAGACCTGGGAGTTGACGCCGGCGCTGGGCTCTAGGAAGGGCTCGAACGGCGCCGTGGCGCCGGCCTCGAACAGGCTCCCGAACGAGCCCACCAGCATCGCCAGCGCCCAGCCCAGGATCGTGATGTAGTACATCGTGATCGTCAGCGCCGAGGCCAGGCTCCACCAGCCCACGAACTCGCCCTTTTTGCCGGCCAGCTTGCCCAGCGCGAGGGGGATGCTCCGCCCGGTCATGGTGCCGACCGTGAACTCCAAGATCATGATGGGAATGCCCATCACGAAGAGCGCGATAAAGTAGGGGAGGTAAAACGCGCCGCCGCCGTACTGGTAGGCGTTGCTGGCGAAGAAGACGATGTTGCCCAGACCGATGGCCGAGCCGCTGGCGGCCAGGATGAAGCCCAGCTTGGAGTTCCAGGCGCCGCGCGAGGCGTCGGGGGAGGGAGAAGGGTCAGCCACGAGCGTCAGGTCCGGGAAGGAGACGTGAAGCTACGGCCGCTCACCCGGCTCCGGCGCCAGCAGCCCCTCGCTCCGGAGAATGGCGCGGACGATGCGCAGGCGCCCCGGGCCGATGTCGAACGTCCCGCCCGGCGCCGCCTCGGCGTTCATGGCGAGCACCCTGTCGCCGTCCGGCCCCTCGACCCAGCCCACGATCCAGCCGATGGAGACGCGCCGCCCGTCGGCGTGGTCGTAGCCGCCCCAGCCGGTCTTGGCCTTGAGCCGCCGCCCGCCCGCCTCGGCGAGAACAGGGAGGATGTCGCGCACCGTCGCCTGGTCCTCGGCCGAGAACGCCAGCGTGCCCCGGCGCAGGCCGTCCACGAACACGACCTGCTCGTCGGCCGAGACCTGCCAGGTGTCGTCCAGCCACGACATCTCCAGCCGGTCGCTCATCGCCGAGTTGCCGTAGGGCTGGCGGGCGAAACTGGCGTCGTAGCCGTCGCGGCCCACCTGGAGCGCCAGCCGCTGGAACAGCCAGACGGCCGAGACCTCGATGCCGCTACGTAGCGAGTGATCCTGGTTCCAAGCCGGGATGTTGCGCTCGACGCCGTCCCAAGCGAACACCGAATCGGGGTCGGAGACGACGCCTTGGTCCAGAAACACCAACGCGTTGAACACCTTCGACGTGGACGCCGGGGTGAATCTGGTCTCGGCGCGTGACTCGTTGTAGCGCTCTGTGCGGCCGGTCTCCGGGTTGAACAGCACGAACGTGCCGACGGCGCCCTCGGCCTCGAACGCGCGCGCCCAGTCCGGCCGCTCCGTGCCGCCCGCCTCGGTCGCGCGCGGGACCGAGTCGGCCGATGCGTCCACCGAGGCCGGCGGGGTGCACCCGGCGACGAGCACCATCAGGACCGCCAGCCGAGTCACGACTCGTCGGGCTCGGGCGTCGGCATCAACTCGATGCGGACGTCGTGGATGCGGTTTTCCTCGACCGACTCTACGACCAGGCGCAGCCCGGCAAACTCGACCACGGCGCCGGGCTCGGGGATCTCGCCCACCAGGTCCAGGATTAGGCCGCCCAGCGTCTCGAAGTCGAAGTCCTCGGTCGCCAGCTCCACGCCGACCGTCTTCGCCAGGTCGTCCAGGTCCACGCGGCCCTCGGCCCGCCACACGTCGGCCTCGACCGGATGAATCAGGTTCTCGTGCTCGGGCCCGTCCAACTCGTCGCGGATCTCGCCGACGACCTCTTCGAGCAGGTCCTCCAGCGTCACCAGCCCGGCCGTGCCGCCGTACTCGTCGACCACGATCGCCATGTGCGTGCTCGACTGCTGGAAGTCGGCCAGCATGTCGTCCAGGGTTTTGCCGGGCGGCACAAACTGGGGCTTGCGCGCGAGCGCGGCCCAGTCGGGCGTGGCGCCGTCGCCGTCGAGCGTGGGCAGCAGGTCCTTGGCGTAGACCACGCCCAGCACGTTGTCGAGGTGGTCTTGGTAGAGCGGGAAGCGGCTGTGGCCGGTCTGGCGGATCAGGTCGAGCGCCTCGTCCAGCGACGCGTCCGACGACAGCGACTGCACGTCGACGCGGCTCACCATGACCGCGCGCACCGTCGTCTCGCCGAACTCGACGATGGAGTGGATCAGGGCGCGCTCCTGCTCGCCGATCGAGCCCTGCGCCTCGCCCACGTCGGCCATCGACTTGATGTCGTCCGAGGACAGCGGCTCGGCGACGACGCGCACCTGGTCCTGCACCGCCGTCGCCAGCCCGGCCAGCAGGTCGGCGACCGGAGACACGGCGCGGATGAGCGGGCTCAGGAAGCCGGCGACGCCCTGGGCGAACGCGACCGGCTGCCGGCTGGCGATCAGCTTGGGCGCGATCTCGCTGGTCACCAGCAGGATGAACGTCAGCCCGACCACGTTAGCGACGAGCGCCGCCAGTTGCCCCCAGCCGAACGCCTCGGCCGCGTCCAGCATCATCTGGGTCGACAGGATCGCGGCGCCGACGTTGACGACCGTGTTGAGCAGCAGGATCGCGGCCAGCAGGCGCCGCGGCCTCTCCAGCAGCCGGAGCACGCGCGTGGGCCCGGTGCCGCCGCTCTCGCGCATCGACTCGCGCTCGCCCGGCGAGATCGAGAACAGCGCGACCTCGGAGCCCGAGAACAGGGCCGACAGCACCAGCAGCAGCACGAACACGCCAATCTGAATCGCCAGGCCGAGCGGGCCGGGGAGCGTGTCGAGGAGCAGGGCCGCGAGGGCCAGACTAGAAGCGGGGTCCACGAGGGGGGGACCGGGTGGGACAAGCCGGGCCGGGAGGCGCCCGGGCTCGAAGGGCCAGGATACGGACGATGCCGCGCCGAAGGTCCAAACGCGCGGCGGGCGGCCCCGTGAAGAGCCGCCCGCCGAGACGCCGAGCTAGAGCGAGCTAGAACGGCAGGTCGTCGTCGTCCGGGGCCCAGTCGCCGCCGCCCTGCTGGGCCGGGGCGGCCTGGCGCGAGCCGCCGTTGTTGGACTGCCGCTGCGGGCGCGCCGGCGCCGACTGGTCCAGGTTGCCGAACTCGTCGTCGTTGCTGTTGCCACGGCTTCCGCCGCCGCCGCCACCGCCGCCGTCGCCGTCGCGGCCGCCGAGCATCTGCATCTCGCGCGCCTTGATCTCGGTCGTGTACTTGGTGTTGCCGTCCTTGTCTTCCCAGGACCGCGTCTGGAGCTGGCCCTCGATGTAGACCTGGCGGCCCTTCTTGAGGTACTCGCCGCAGATCTCGGCCAGCCGAGCCCAGGCCACGATCCGGTGCCATTCGGTGTTCTCGACCTGGTTGCCGTCGCGGTCCTTGTAGGACTCGGACGTCGCCAGCGAGAAGTTGCAGACGGCCGTGCCGCTGCCGGTGTACCGGATCTCGGGGTCGCTGCCGAGGTTGCCGACGAGGATGACTTTGTTGATTCCGCGTGCCATGGGGCTGAGGGGTGTGGAGGGATCGCCTCCGGTATGAGAGTCCGCCGAGCGGGTCGCTCGGCCGTTCGGGTGCGCGGGCCGTCCCGCGCGGGTCGCAGGATAGACACCCGGCCAGTGCCCGGCGTAACCTGCGACTCCCCAAAGATAGCGAGCGCCTGTGCCATCGTCCCGTCACACCGAGTTTCCCTACGACCTCGCCCGCCTCGGGCTCTCCGACGCCGACCGCGAGGCGGCCCAGGCCGAGGTCTACCGCGACTTCGTGGCCATCGTGCACCGCCTGCGCCGCGAGTGCCCCTGGGACCGGGAGCAGACCCACGACTCGGTGGCGCACCTGACCATCGAAGAAGCCTACGAACTCGTCGACGCCATCGACGCCGGCGACCCCGCCGAGATGCAAAAGGAGTTGGGCGACCTGTTCCTGCACGTGCTCTTCCACGCCCACATCGCCCAAACCGAGGGCACGTTCGACATCGGCGACGTGATGCGGGCCGAGATGACCAAGCTGGTGCGCCGCCATCCCCACGTGTTCGGCGACGAGGTGGTCAGGGGCACGGGCGACGTGCTGCGCAACTGGGAGGCCATCAAGCGGGCTGAGCGCGCCGAGGCCGGGACCGCCGAGGCCCCGCCCTCAGCCCTGGACGGCGTGCCCGACGCGCTGCCGGCGCTGCTGCGCGCCGAGCGCGTCCAGGAGAAAGCCGCCGCGGTCGGCTTCGACTTCCCGACGGCCGCCGACGCCTGGGCCAAGGTCACCGAGGAGTCGGCCGAGGTGCTCGCCGCCGGCTCCGCCGACGCGCTGGAGGACGAGGTCGGCGACCTGCTGTTCGCCGTCGTCAACTACGCGCGCCTGCGGGGCGTCGTGCCGGAGACGGCGCTGCGCCGCACGACGGCCAAGTTCAGCCGCCGCTTCCAGTCCGTCGAGGCCAGCCTGGGCGACCGCCTGCCCGAGGCGGGCCTGGCCGAGATGGACGCGTTGTGGCAAGCGGCCAAGGCGGGCGAACGGAGCTAGCACGGCAGCGCGACGCCCAGCAGCGCCTCCGCCTCGGCGACCGTGCGGACCGACGTGATGGTCCGCCCAGCGGTGCGGGCGTGCGCCCGGAGAAGAAACACCAGCTCGGCCGTGAGGTCGTCTCGGGTGATGACGATGGAGTCGCCCGCAGCGCCGACGGCTTCGAAGCGGGCCTCTTGGTCCAGCATCGCGTCCATGTGATCGGGCCTGACATCCAGCCGCGTCACCGCGCTCAGGTCCCACACCGGACGGAACGCGCCCGTCCAGTCCGGGTGCGCCGCCAGCTCCGCAGCGGCCGCGATGATCTCCGGCCCGTCGACAGCCCCGGACATGTGGACGCATCCCACGCGGTGCTCCGGCAAGACGGTGACCGTGTGCGGCATGGCGTCGGCTTTACAATGCTTCCTTGGTGCTCGGGAGCCGGTCGCCGCCGGGGTCGCGGTCGACGGCCTGGCGGAGCGCGCGGGCGGCGGCTTTGAAGAGGGCCTCGATGCGGTGGTGGTCGTTCTTGCCCCGTAGCACGTCCAGGTGCAGCGTCAGGCGGGCGTGCTCGGCAACGCTCCACCAGAAGTGCTCGACGAGCTCGGTCGACAGGTCGCCCACCGTCTCGCGGTCGAACGGCGCCTCGAACACGAGGTACGCCCGTCCCGACAGGTCCACGACGGCGCGCGCCAGCGCCTCGTCCATTGGCACGAGGGCGGCGCCGTAGCGCGTGATGTAGGCCTTGTCGCCGAGCGCCTGGCCCAGCGCCTGGCCCAGGCAGATGCCCACGTCCTCGACCGTGTGGTGGTCGTCGACGTGCAGGTCGCCGGTCGCCTCGACGGTCAGGCCGAAGCGGCCGTGCCGAGCGAACAGGTCCAGCATGTGGTCCAAAAACCCGACGCCGGTGGCGTTCGAGTACTCGGGCGTGGCGGCGTCCAGGTCAAGCCGAAGCCGGATCTGAGTTTCGGCGGTCTGTCGCTCGATCTGGGCGGAGCGTGCGGGAAGGTCCATGGCCCAAGCTAGCCTCGGCCTGGTACAGACGGACCAGCCGAGGTGACGCAGCTGGCTCGCGCTGGGCGGTCGCGACGCTGGTTTCTTGTCTCCTCGCCCCCGATCACTCCACCACCTTCCATCAGCCATGCGCCTGCTCGTGCTCGTCCTGTGCCTGCCCCTGTCCGCGTGCGACTTCGCCGCCAGCCGCGTGGACCACGCCGTCGTGCTGGAGGTCCGCGTCGAGGCGCTCGACCTGGAGCGGCCCTGGGACAGCCCGCTCACCGGCGACCGCCCCGACATCTACGTCGACGTCAAGCGGCCAACCGGTAGGATCGCCGGGCTGCAGCCGCTGTGGCGGTCGAGCGTGGTCGACAACGTCGAGCGCTTGCCGCTGTCGTTCCGGCCCGACGCCGAGGTGCGCCTGGCGCTGGCCGACTCGACGCGCATCAACGTCTCGGACCGCGACGGCGTCGGCGACGACCAGATGTTCACGACGGGCACGCTGCGGCTGGCCGAGCGCTACGCCGGCCAGGCCGCCGGCACCGTCGGGCGGCTGGTGTTCGAGAGCGACCAGGGCCGCATCGCAGTGTCGGTGCGCTGGGACTGACCGAGTCTGGGCGGCTCCGTAGTTTGGCGCCTCCGCCACACCGCTCCTCATGCGCGCCTCCCGCCTCGTCCTGCTCGCCGCCCTCGCGCTCGCGCTCCCCGCCTGCGACTCCGACTCCGAGCCCGGCCCGCCCGTCTCGGCCGAGATCACCCAGGTGGCGGTGCTCGGCGTGCCCTTCGAGGACCCGCTCAACGGCAACCGCTGGGACGGCACCAGCGACGGCGACGTCTACTTCCGGCTCTACGACTCGAACCAAGAGTTCCGCGTCGTGACCGAGGACGAGATCCGGCAGGGGAGAGGCTTTGGCGACGACCGCTTCAACGCCCGCGACAACGACAACGCGCTCCCGCGCAACTCCGACCGGCCCTGGTTCGACGACGTGACCGGCGCCACGCTGCCCCTGATCTGGGACGTCAACGAGCCCTACGAGGTGCGCAACCTGCTCGACCCGCTGTTTATCGGCCTGGCCGACTACGACTCGTCGTCCGACGACGACCCGATGGGCGAGACCGAACGGTTCGTGCTGGACGACTTCGCGCCCGACGTGGTGACGGGCCGGTCCCAGGTCATCACGCTCGGCGGTGTGGGCTTGGGCGGAGAGGACGTGCGCGTCCAGATCACCGTTCTGTTCCGCGACTAGCGCCGCCTCGGCACGCCGGCCGGCCACGTGGGCGTCCCTGACAGGGCACGTGTCAGCCGCCACGCCGCACCTTAGGCCCGCCTCCCTCGACCGACCCGTGACCGACTCTGCCCCCGCCGACGTGCTCGGCCCCCGCGCCGGCGACGTGAGCGCGGCGCTCCAGCGCCACTTTGGCTTCCCGGCGCTGCGCCCGGGCCAGGCGGCCGCGCTGGCGCCCGTCCTGGACGGCCGCGACGCGCTCGTGGTGATGCCCACCGGCGCCGGCAAGTCGCTCGTCTACCAGCTCGGCGCGCTGCTGCAGCCCTCGGGCACGACCGTCGTGGTGTCGCCGCTGATCGCGCTGATGAAGGACCAGGTCGACGCGCTCCGGGCGCGCGGCATCGCGGCCGCCTACGTCAACTCGTCCCAGACCGCCGACGAGCAGCGCGACGTGCTCGACCGGCTGCGCCGCGGCGAGCTGACGCTGGTCTACGCCGCGCCCGAACGCCTGCGCCTGGCGGGCTTCCAGCGCACGCTCCGCGAGGCCGACGTGGCGCTGCTGGCCGTCGACGAGGCGCACTGCGTGAGCCAGTGGGGCCACGACTTCCGGCCGGACTACCTCGCCCTCGCCTCGGCGCGCAAGGCGATGGGCGACCCGCCCTGCGTGGCGCTGACCGCGACCGCGACGCCGCGCGTCCAGGGCGACATCGCCCAGCAACTCGACCTGCGCGACCCGGTCCACCTCGTGACCGGCTTCAACCGCCCCAACCTGCGGTTCGAGGTCAGGACCACCTCGACGGCCGAGCAGAAGCGCCGCGTGCTGCGCGACTTCTTGCGCGAGCACGAGGGCCAGGCGGGCCTGATCTACGTCGCGACGCGCAAGGACTGCGAGGCGCTGGCGCAGTTCGTGCGCGACCAGGGCCGGCCGTGCGAGGCCTACCACGCCGGCCTCCCGGACGCCGAGCGCGCCCACGTGCAGGACGAGTTTATCGGGCGGAGGCTGGACACCGTCGTGGCCACGAACGCCTTCGGCATGGGCGTCGACCGCGGCGACGTGCGGTTTGTGGCGCACTGGTCGATCCCGTCCAACCTGGAGGCTTACTACCAGGAGGCCGGCCGCGCCGGCCGCGACGGCGAGCCGGCGACGGCGCTCTTGCTCTACGCGCCCCAGGACCGCCAGCTCAAAGAGTGGTTTATCGAGCAGGGCGCGCCCACCACCGACGACCTGCGCAAGGTCTGGAGCTACGTCAAGCGCCTGCCCGAGGCGGACGACCAGTCGGACGCCGACGTGATGCTGCGCATGGCCGACTCGCTCTCGGTCCACGCCTCGCGCCTGCCCAACATCCTGAGCCGGCTGGTGCGGTCGGGCTCGCTCGCCGAGCGCTCCGGGCCGGGCGGCCGGTGGAGCGCCCAGGCGTGGAACGCCGACGGCGTGGCGCGCGCGCTCTCGTCGATCGACAAGCACCGCGACGACCAGTCGGCCAGCCTGCTCGGCATCGTCCGCTACGCGCAGTCGTCGGAGTGCCGGCGGCGCGCGATCCTGGACCACTTTGGCGACGACGCCACGTTCGAGCTCGCGCCCGAGGCGTGCTGCGACGCCTGCCGGACCCAGCAGCGGCTCACCGGCCGCGCGCCCGACGCGATCCCCGAGTGGGACGAGATCCCGATGGCCTCGCGCGTGGCGCTCGGCCTGCTCGACGCCGTCACCCGGATGCGCTGGCCCGTCGGCCGGCTGACGCTGTCCAAGATCCTGGCGGGCTCCAAGGCCAAGGGCATGGACAAGTACGAGCGCCACCCGTACTACGGCCGGCTGCAAACGGTCGGGCAGGGCAGCATCGACAAGATTTACAAGGAGTTGCTGCTCAAGGGCTACTTGCGCATCGGCGGCGACGAGTACCCGGTCGTCGAGCTGACGCCGATCGGCGAGCAGGCGCTGGCGCACCGCGAGACGCTCGACGTGACGGTGCCGGCGTTCGGAGGCAGCAGCCGGTCACGCTCCGCCTCGGCCGTCGTGTCGGACGACCTGGCGCCCGAGGACGAGGTGCTGTTCGAGCGGCTGCGGCAGTGGCGCGTCGAGCAGGCCAGCGAGCGCGGCGTGCCGTCCTACGTGGTGTTCAACGACAAGACGCTGCGCGCGATCGCGTCGGCGCGGCCGAGCACGGAGCACGAGATGCTGGCCGTCTCGGGCGTCGGCCCGGCCAAGTGGGACCAGTACGGCGCCGACGTGCTCGGGCTGGTCGCCGAGGCGGGCTAGCCCGGGTCTACGCCGCCGCCGAGCCCGCTGCGCCGAGCGGCCGAGGCGTGCGGCTGGGGCGGCCGTGCCATGCCCCAGTACCGATGCGCCCCAGGGACCGCGCGCTCGCCGACGACCTCGAACCCGTGCCGCCGGTAGTACGGCAGGTTGGACGGCGTGGACGTTTCGAGGTACACCGCGCGGCCGTCTCGGTCGGCCTCGGCGATCATGGGCGCCATGAGGCGGGCGCCCAGGCCCTGGCCCTGCGTGTGAGGCTCGACGCCCAGCAGCAGCAGGTACCAGTGCCCGTCGGGCGCGGCGTCGTGTCGCAGCGCGTCGATCGTGTTGGACAGCGTGTTGAGGCGCCACGTCGCCGCAGCTCCAAAGCGGCGCACAAACCCGAGCGCGCCCGCCCGGATTCCAGACGCCAGGCCGACGGCGTGGTTGGGCGCGATCCAGACCGACTGGCCCGTGCCGTCGGCCGCGGTGTAGACGCGCCCGCCGCCGAAGCCGAGCCGGGGCACCAGGACTCCGTAGTACCACCGCAGCGCGCGGCGCCGCTCGTCGGGGTCGGGCCACAGGTACGCCGAGGCCGAGTCGTGGGCGAAGGCGGCGCTCATGGCTCGGCCCAGCCGGGCCGGGTCGTAGCCGCTGGCGGTCGCGCGCTGGATGATGGGGAGGTCGAGAGGCGTCGCCATGCCGGAGAGAACCCGGAGACGGGAGCCAAGGTCCACCGCGGCGCCGGCCCCGGCGGGTCGGGGACGCCCGCCTCGGGGCATCCCTCAGGGGAGCAAGGCCGAGGCGGGAGGCCGAGGCGGGAGGCCGAGGCGGGCGTAGTGGCGCGGCGTCTCAGGCGGGCCGCGACCTCCGCCCGGTGTCGCAGCTAACGAGTTTGCTCAGCGGCCGGCTTGTCTACGGGAACCGAGATCATGACGGTGGTGCCTCGGCCCGGCTCGGAATCGACCTCGACCTGCCCGCCGATCATCTCGATCCGCTCGCGGACGCTGAACAGGCCAAAGCCGCCCGCCGCGGCGGCGTCCGCGTCGAACCCGTCGCCGTGGTCCTCGACCGTCGCCACGATGGCGCCGCCGTCGCGGTGCACCCGGACGGAGGCCCGCGTCGTGCCCGCGTGCTTGACGACGTTGAACAGGAGCTCCCGAAGCGTCTGGTAAAGCAGCGTGCGGACGCCGTCGTCCGGGACGTCGCACCGGCCCTGGACCTCCACCGCGACCTCCATCTGGAACTTGTCGCTCGTGCTCGCGGCCAGCCAGCGGACCACCTCGCCAAAGTCGTCGCTGGAGAGCACCGGCGGGCTCATCTCCGTCGACAGCGACCGGGTGAGCGCGGTCGCGTCGGTCAAGATTCGGTCGGCCTGGGACTGGAACGCCCGGTGGGCGTCGGTGGCGGGGGACTGCCACAACACGTGCAGAATCATGGCCAGCCCGGTCAACTGCTGCTGCAAGTCGTCGTGGAGCACGAGCGCGATCCGGCGGCGCTCCTCATGCTCGGCGTGGGCCAGCCGCGCGGACAGCTTGTGGACCTGCTCGGTGCGCGTGGCGATGCTTGCCTCCAGGGTCTCGTTGAGCCGGCGCACGCGGCTCTCGGACCTGACCAGGGCGTCGATGTCGGTGATGGAGCCGATCCACTCTGCCTGAAGCTCCCGCGCCGCGGCCGGAGGCCCTGGCTCCGGCTCGGATGGCTCGGCGGAGGCCAGCCGCGCGCGCGTGATCACCCAGCGCGCGCCGTCGGCCGTCCGCAGCCGGTGGCGGCTCTCGAACGGCTCGCCGCTCTCGAGCGCCAGCGTCCAGGCCGCGTTCATCGGCTCGCGGTCGCTCTCGGGCACCAGATCGTCCCACGGCGCCCCGCCTGCGACGGCGTGGGCCGGGCGGCCCGTCAGCGCTTGGAAGCGCTGGTTGACGAACTCGATGCGGCCGCCGGGCGTGGCGCGGAACAGCACGTCGGGCACGGTCTGGGCGACGCGGTGGAGCCGCTCCTTGCTTTGCCGCAACGCCTCCTCGTCGGTCTTGCGGCGCGTGATGTCCACGAACGTGACCACGACGCCGTCGATGCGGCCCTGGAGGGTCCGGTACGGGCGTGTGTGGACCAGGAACCACCGCCCGTCCTCACCTTCAAGCTCGCGCTCCTTCACGTCGAGCCGGAGCAGCACCGCCTCGGCGTCCTCGACCAGCCGCGCGTCGCCGAACGTGTGGGCGAGGTCGGAGAGCGGGCGCCCGACGTCGGAGGCGCGCACGTAAAACAGGTCGCGCACGTGGGGCGTGAACCGCTGGATGCACAGGTCGCGGTCGAGAAACAGCGTCGCGATCTCGGTCGACACGATCAGGTTTTCCAGGTCGCCTTTGGCGCGCGCGGTCTCGTCCACCTTGTGCTTGAGCTCGTCGTTGACGGCCCGCAGCTCCTCGCTCATCGACTGCGCCTCCTCCTCGGCGGTCTCGAGCTCCTCGGCGGTCGAGCGCAGCTCCTCGTTGATCGACTGCAGCTCCTCGTTCTGAGCCCGCAGCTCCTCGCGGCTGGTCTCGAACTCCTCGACGGACACCTGGAGCTGCTCCTGCGTCTGTCGCAGCGCCTCGGCGAGCACGTCGTCGGCCTCGCTCACCGCGGCGGCGTTGGTGGGCGACAGCTCGAACGACACCTGCACGACCGCGCCGTCGGGCGCCGGCCGCGCTCGGACCACGACCGACCGCGTGGCGCCGTCGAGCTCGATGGCGACAGGCACCGTCTCGACGGGCTGCTGTTCGCGCCGGGCCTTGAACAGCGCGGTCGTGGCGGAGGCCCGGAGCTCGGGCCGGAGCACGCGCCCGAGCGCCCGGGTGGGCGTGCCCGTCGTGACCTGGAGAAAGGGCGCCGCGCCGTCGGAGACGTGGAGCACGTCGCCGCCGTCGCCCACGAGCACGCTCGGCGCGGCGGCGTCCGAGCGGAGCGCGAGGTGGGCGCGCTCGGCGTCGGTGGTCTCGCGCGTGGCCGCTGGCTGCCGCGACTCGGCTCCGCTGTCGCCCGCTCTGGAGCCGTGGAGCACGCGCGGAAGGCGGGACAGCAACGGCGGAGCGGGCGTGTCCACGCCTTGGCGGTGGTAGAGCCTGGCCGCCTTGTCGACCACGCCGAACCGCTCGGGCCCGTCGCCGGGCGACTCGCTCGTGCCCAGCAGCAGCAGCCCGCCGGGGCGCAGCGCGTAGTGGAACACGGCCAGCGCCTGTTGCTGGAGGTCGCGCTGGAAATAGATCAGCACGTTGCGGCAGGCGACCAAGTCGAGCCGCGAGAAGGGCGGGTTGACGAGCAAGCTGTGCTGCGCGCACAGGACCGCCTCCCGGAGCGCCTCGCCGACGCGGTAGCGCCCGTTCTCGCGCGAGAAGAATCGCTCCAGCCGCTCCGAGCTCACGTCGGCCTCGATGGACTCCGGGTACGCGCCCGCCCGGGCCGTCCGGACGGCGGCGTCGCTGATGTCGGTGGCGAACACCTGAACGCGGGGCGGAGCCGCGAGCGCCGCGGCGTGCTCCAGGAGCAGCATCGCCACCGAGTACGCCTCCTCGCCGGTGGCGCACCCGGCCACCCAGACGCGGACCTCGTCGCCCTCGCCCTTGCCTGCGAACAGGCGGGGCACGGCGGCCTCCAGGGCCTGGAAGGTGTCAGGGTCGCGGAAAAAGTTGGTGACCGAGATCAGCAGGTCGTTGAGCAGCGCGTCCGCCTCGGTCGCGCTCTCGCGGAGCAGGTCGAGGTAGCTGACCAGCGAGTCCGACCCGGTCGCGTGGAGGCGGCGGCCGAGGCGGCGCAGAACCGTCGAGCGCTTGTAGTGGGCAAAGTCGTGGCCGGTCCGGGCGTGGAGGTGGGCGAGCACGCTCGTGAGCGCCTTCGCGCTGTCCGTGGCCAGCGCCGAGGGCGCGTCGGGCAGGGGCGCGCCGCGAACGCGCCGCGCGTAGGCGACGGCCTCGACCGCAAGCGCGCTCGCCGACCCGACCGCGTCCACGACGCCCGACGCGATCGCCGTGCGCGGCATCTCGTCGAAGGCGGCCTCGTCGGGGTCTTGGGCCAGAATCAGGCCCCCGGCCTCTTTGATCGCGCCCACGCCGACGGTCCCGTTGGCCCCCGTCCCGGACAGGAGCACCCCGACGGCCCGGGGACCGTACGCCTCGGCCAGGGTGCGGAAAAAGTGGTCGATGGGTCGCCTCGCGATCCGCTCCTCCTCGATGGGCTCCAGCACCAAGCGGTGGCCGGCCGCCAGCAGGTTCTTGGTGGGCGGGATCACGTAGACGTGCCCCGCCTCGATGGTCACCGGCTCCGTCACCTGGGTGACCGGCAGCGGGAGGTCGGCCTGGAGAATGGCGGACAGGCGGCTCTCCTCGTCAGGCGCGAGGTGGAGGATGACGACGAACGCCATGCCGTCCGCCTCGGGAAGCGCGGCGAAAAACGCCTTCAGCGCCTCGACGCCGCCTGCCGAGCCGCCCAGCCCCACCACCACGACGTCGTGGTGGGGGGAGTCGTCGGGTGTGCTCTGAGGGGTCGGGGCCATGGCCAGCGAGGGTAACGAGAGAGCCGCATCCCATGCTTTGGGCCGGCGGTGGTGGGAGGCGGCCTGTTCCTCCTCTGCACATCGGGACGCACGGCGGGACGCTCTGCCCCGGAGACGGACGGTCCCGAGCCTGCAAGGTACGCCTCGGCTTATCACATAAGTCTTAGCGGGTTAAGCCGAACCGCATGGTCTGCCACGACCGGTCTGGGCAGGCTCGGCGCCCGTCCCGAGGCGGCGTCCGTCCCGAGGCGGCGCCCATCCTGAGGCGGCGGCCGTCTCGAGGCGGGCTCCGCCACCTGTCCCGCCCCGGGCGGAGGCGGGGCGAGGCGGGGCCAGTGAATTCTGAGCCTCGCGACGTAAAAGCGAGGTCTGGCCCTATGTTGAAAAGGTTTTCAGCTACGTTCTTACCCAACCCGGCCCCAGACGCCTCCCGGCGCTTCCGCGGCCGCGATCGCACCACAACCCTGCATACACGGCCCATGAACCCTCTTTACTTCCTGCTCAGCCTTGTCCTGGCGGTCCCCGTCGCGAGCGCGCAGATCGCGCTCCCGGTGACGTTCGAGGACACAAGCATCGACTACGAACTGGTTGACTTCGAGGGCAACGGCGCCTCGCAGATCGTGGCCGACCCCACGGACGCGACCAACCGGGTCGTCAAGTCCACCCGCCCGGCCGGAGCAGGTGGGGCCGCCGGCACGACGGTGGCCAACGCAAGCGGTTTTGCCCAGCCGATTCCGTTCGCCCAGGGCATGACCACCATGTCAGTGCGGGTCTGGACGCCCGCTGCTGGCACGCCGGTGCGGCTCAAGGTCGAGAAGGTGGGCGACCCGACGATCAGCGTCGAGGCCCAGCTCAACTCAACCAAGGCGATGGAGTGGGAGACGCTCGTGTTCGACTTTGCCAACGAGCTGGAAGGCACGGCGGCGATCAACTTCAACTCCGAGTACACCAAGGCGTCGATCTTCTTCGACTTTGGCCTGGAGGGCGCCACTGCGGAGACCGTCTACTACTGGGACGATCTCGCGTTCGGCGGCGAGGCATCTGGTGGCGGCGGCTCAGCCAGTGCCATCGTGCTGCCGGTGACGTTCGAGGACGAGAGCGTGAACTACGAGTTGCGTGACTTTGGCGGTGCCAAAGACTCAGAGATCGTCGCCGACCCTGATGACGCGAGCAACAAGGCCGTCCGCACGGTTCGCGGGGCTGGGGCAGAGAGCTTCGCCGGCACCGTCGTCGCCGACGAGAGCGGCTTTGCTCAGCCGATCCCGTTCGCCCAGGGCATGACCACCATGTCGGTGCGCGTCCGGACGCCCGTTGCCGGCACGCCGGTGCGGCTCAAGGTCGAGAACAACGACGGGAACGTGAGTGTCGAGGCCCAGGTCAACTCGACCAAGGCGATGGAATGGGAGACGCTGGTGTTCGACTTTGCCACTCCGGTGGCGGGCGCGCCGATCAACTTTAGCGCCCAGTACGCCCAGGCCGTCATCTTCTTCGACTTCGGCAAGACGGCGGCGACGGAGGACGCGGAGTACTTCTGGGACGATCTCGCGTTTGACGGCGAGGCCAGCGGCGGCGGCGGCGGCACGACCAGCGTCATCGCGCTCCCGGTGACGTTCGAGGACACAGGCATCGACTACGAGTTGACCGACTTCGGCGGCAACGAGTCGACGTTGGTGCCCGACCCCACCGATGCGAGCAACACCGTCGTGCAGTCCATCCGCAAGGGCGACGCGCTCGCCTTCGCTGGCACGACCGTCGCAGACAGCACGGGCTTTACCCAGCCGATCCCGTTCGCCGAGGGCATGACCACCATGTCACTCCGCGTCTGGACGCCCGCTGCTGGCACGCCGGTGCGGCTCAAGGTCGAGAAGGTGGGTGACCCGACGATCAGCGTCGAGGCTCAGCTCAACTCGACCAAGGCGATGGAGTGGGAGACGCTCGTGTTCGACTTTGCCAACGAGCTGGAAGGCACGGCGGCGATCAACTTCAACGCCGAGTACACCAAGGCGTCGGTGTTCTTCAACTTTGGCGAGGAGAACTCGGGCGTGGCCACGACCTACTACTGGGACTACCTCGCCTTCGGCCGGATCTCCGTCGACCAGGAGGGCTCGCCTCTGCCCGAGGGGATGTCGCTGTCGCAGAACGCGCCCAACCCGTTCCGCGGCACGACCGAGATCCGCTTTTCGCTGGCGACCGCTGAGCACGTCTCGGTGCAGGTGTACAACGTGCTGGGCCAGCACGTCGCCACCCTGGCCGACCGTGTGTACCCGCAGGGCGACCACGCTCTGACGCTGGACGCCTCGGGCCTGGCGAGCGGGACGTACCTGTACCGCTTGCTGACCGACTCCGGAGTCGCGACGCGCTCGATGCAGGTGCAGCGCTAGCCGCCGACGTCGGCGGTAGGCACGAGCGCCTCCTCTCGCCCGTGGCGGGGGGAGGCGCTTTTTTTTGCGCGGCGCCGTGCGGGGCTTTGGGCCGGCCGTGCGGGGCTTTTGGCCAGCCGGGCCCGCCTCGGTGCCGAGGCGGGCTAGACCAGGCGGCCGGCGCGCAGCGAGCGCTCCAGCCAGGTCCGCTTTTTCTCCAGCGCCACGACCGACGCGTCGGCCTGGGCCTGGCCGCGGCCCTGGCGCTTCCACGCCGCGTGGATCTCGCGGACGGACTGGCCGGCGGCGTAGCTGAGCTCCTTGGCCAGCTCGGCGCACGCCTGGCGCAGCTCGCGCTCGCGCGCCGCCATGTCGAGCGCGACCGGCTTGACGTGCTCGCGCGGCACGTTGCGGTGGAACTGGTCGGCGGCGCGGTAGCCGGGCATCTGGTCGAGCGACAGCGTCTGGCTCGTGCCCTGCTTGACCGAGGTCAGCTCCCAGACCGACGCGGTCGTGGGCTCGGAGCCTGGCCCTTCGCCGCCGCCGCTGGCCGTCGACTTTTTGACGCCGACGACCTCCTCGGCCGCGATCCAGCGCAGCGTCTCCGCCACGTCCGAGTCGTCGGCGGCGTAGAGGTCGCAGCGGTTGGCGGCCTCGGGCCAGGCGGGCACGTAGCGCATCCCCCGGAACACCTGCTGCATGGTCTTGCCGACCGCGCGCACCAGGTCGGCCTTGACCAAGACCGAGATCGGCTTGATGTCGGTTCCCTCGCCGATCATGTCCACCTGGACCATGACGTCGATCTCGCCCTCGCGGTAGGCCCGCAGCCGCTCGGCGCGCTCGGCCGCCGGCACGTCCTGGCCGATCCGGGCCGACGACACGTCGGGGTAGCGCCGGCGCACGAACGCGTGGATGGCTCGGGCGTGCGCGTTCGACATGCCGATGACCAGCATCTGGTGGTCGCGGTAGCCGGCCCACTGGCCCGTCCGCGCCATCGCGCGCGCCAGGGCGCCGCGCTTTTGGGCGAACCGCTCGAACGCCGGGCCCAGCAGCGTCTCCAGGTACACCTCGTGGAAGCGCAGCTTGCGCCGGGCGAGGTAGGTGTCGAGGTCCTTGGACGCCTCGGGGTCGTCGCGCAGCTGGGACAGCGAGATCTCGACGCGCTCGCCGGTGTCGGTGTGCACCATCCCGACGGTATAGTCCACGACGTGTGCCTGGACGCGCTTTAGGATCTGGCCCTCGGCGTGCGCCTCGCGCATGCCCACCTCGTGCAGCGCGTCGTAGTACTCGAAGCCCTCGGCGTCGGTCGTGACCGGCACGCCGAACAGGCTCTTGCTGTCGCTGCGCAGTGGCGTCCCCGACAGCGCCACCGAGGCGGCGTGGGGGAAGCGCTCGATCGCGCGCGCCCACGTGCCGTCGTGCGCCAGGTGGTGGACCTCGTCGAACACGAACAGCGCCCGCGACCGCGTGCAGTACTCGACCAGGGCCTCGTTGCCGCGCTCGCCCGAGGCGTACTGGTAGGTCGTGACCACGACCTCGGTGTCGAGGTTCTTGAGGAAGACCCGGTCCGAGTCGGCGGCGCAGTAGCTGATGGGCGGCTGGCCGAGCCAGGCGAACACCTGGGCCAGCTCGCTGGCGTCGGCGTACTGGTCGCGCAGGTTGCCGCGCGGCACGAACACCACCAGGCGGTCGGCCAGGCCCAGCGCGCGCGCGACGACGTAGGCCGAGAGCGCGGTGATGGTCTTGCCGTATCCGGGCACGAACACACCCAAGGCGTTGCGCTCGGTGCCGCGCAGCATCGCCGCCCAGCGCTCCAGGAAGATCCGCTGCCCGTCGCGAAACGCGAAGTCGTCGCCCAGGCGGATGCCGGGCAACGACGGGGCGCGGGTGGCGTCCGGTGCCGGGGGCAGCGGGCGGGCGGGGGAGGACAACGGACGATCTGGGGGGGAGCCGAATCTACCGCCGCCGCCGGCCGGGCCGCTCTTCCTCGGGCCCTCCGGCGGCGCCTTTGGTGCGCGTCCCACCGCGCGCCCGGGTCAAGCCCTGGGTGTGGGAGCCTTGCCTCGATCACGAGTGTTGAGGCAAAAGACGGCCTCCAATGGTTACACTGAACTTCGCTCGCCTGTCTCGCTATGGGTCTCCGCCGCCTGGTCTACGGCTCGTCGACTCCGACCCTGCTCACCCCCAGTGTCGTGGCCGACATCCTGTACGTGAGCCGCCGGAACAACCTCGCCGACGAGGTCACGGGCGTGCTGCTGTACGCCGACGGCAACGTGCTCCAGGTGCTCGAAGGCGACGCCGAGACGGTGTCGCGCACCTTCGACCGCATCCAGGACGACCCGCGCCACCGCCACATCGCGCTCTTTCTGGACGAGGCCATCGACGAGCGCATGTTCGCCGAGTGGGCGATGGGCCTGATCCGCGCCGACAAGCTCTCCGTCGACCAGTTCACCGAAGTCCAGACCCTCCACGAGGTCGAGATTCCGGCAGAGGGCACCGTGCGGCACTTGCTCCTGGCCTTTCGCGAGATGTGCGGACGCTAAGCCGCCGGCAGCTGTGCTGCAGTTGGCTCCGCCCGCCTCGGCGCCGCCACCGAGGCGGAGGGTGTGCTACCGCGCCGAGCGGACAAAGCGGCCTCGAAGCTGGCCCTCGCCGGTGAGCAGGTCCACGCGCACCAAGCCGACGTCCCAGTTCCAAAACTCGACGCTGTCGCCGCTGTCCAGCACGACCGTGTCGAACGTTCCCGCGGGGGTCACGATGGTTTCGCGCCCGCGGCTGCTCAGCGCCAGTCGTGGTTCCTCGAACGTCCGGCAGGGGGTCAGAGTGTAGATGTCTGACGGCGTTCTGGGCACGCGCGTCAGGGTGACACTGCCCTGCGGCCCCTGCACGTACGACCCGGAGCACCGGGCCGGGTACACGATTCCCAGCCCGGTCTCGGTCTCGCGAACCGTCGCGTCCTGAAGCGGAAAGCTCGTGCTGAACTCCTGGGACGCGATCTGCTGCTGGCCCGCCACGAACCACTGGACGCACGTCGCGCCGGGGCAAAACGATTGCTCGTCGAAGCTCATGACGACGGCTCGCTCGGCGCTGGGAATCGGCTCGAGGTTGGCGCGCGCGAGGGGCACGTCGCCCGCTTGGTAGTCGAACGTGGCGACGGTCCCGGCGTCGTACCACGCGGCTGAGTCGACCGCCGTGTCGCAGCCGGCGAAGGTGAGGAGAACCGCGACCAGTGAAAGCGCGCGCATCGGAGGAGGGGAGAAGGAGAACTCAATGTCCGCCGCTCCGCGCGCCGCTCCCTGGTCCGTTTGGACTACCGCTCGCCCCCGTGGGGATCGAGGCGTCGTCCACGCCCGGGCGTCGTCAAGGCCCGTACCGCCCGCCTCGGCGGCGCCACCGAGGTGGACGGAGGCGGAGACTGCGCGGTGCCGGCGAGCAGCGCCACCCGCACGTTTCGCACGGAGCCCGCTGCGGCTGAGCATCGGCCGGGTGGTACATAGAAGTGGTACATATGGATCAAGGAGACGCGCCCCCGTGACAGGACCTTGCAAACGTTCCCTCCCCGAGTCATGATGAACAAACTCCTTCTCGCCCTGCTCCTGGTCTCGGCCGGCTGCGACAGCGCCGACGACCGCATCGAGATCGCGGAGCCGGCGGCCGAGTCGTTCTCGTTTGCCTTCGTTCCGGACGGCGACGCCGCCGCGGTCGGGCCGATCTCCGGAACGGCGCGCTACGAGTACACGCAAGCCGTCGCGACGCCCGACGCCAACACCCGTCTCGCGACGGCGACGCTGCTCGGCAGTCCCACGGTGACGCTGACGGTCTACTCCACGGCCGGCACTACCGACTTCCCGCCGCCCGGCCGCTACGAGTTTGCCCAGGCCTCGACGCAGCCGATCCTCGTCCAGCTGACGATGGGCGGCCGGGTCTACTCGCCGTACCGCGGAGCCGTCACCATCGAGCAGGCGTCCGCGACCGGGCTCCGCGTCCGCGTGGACGCCGAGATGACGACGGGTGGCTGCGCGTTTCTGCCTCCGACGGTGTGCAGTGGCCCCGCGCTCACCGGCCGCCTCCTCGCCAACGTGCGCGCCGGCGCAGACGGCTGACGGCTCAGACGGCACGGCGCGGGCATCTGACGGCGCGGCCGGTCCTCACTCCGCCCGCCTCGGTCGCGTCACCGAGGCGGGCGGAGCCGGCTACAGGTCGCGGGCGTCGTCGGCGGGCGACTGATCGGGGTAGGTGCCGTCGGGGTCGATGCGGGCG
This sequence comes from Rubricoccaceae bacterium, assembly GCA_963757585.1. Lineage (GTDB taxonomy): Bacteria > Bacteroidota > Rhodothermia > Rhodothermales > Rubricoccaceae > Rubrivirga. Next base: position 10,164 of record CAVWRT010000004.1, on the reverse strand, counting down.
GAGACCAGGGTTCGGCCGCGCAACGCGACGCGGGCGGCAGCCTCGTCGGTCGAGAAGTAGGCCTCGGCCGGGATCGTGACGCGCTCGCGCGAGCCGTCGGCGAACACGAACTCGACGGTCGTCGGGAGCACGAGGTCGCCGCGGTTCTCGACCGTCGCGACGCCCGTGCCGGCGTCCGCGCCGTCGGCCAGGTCCAGGGCGATCTCGACGCGCGTGAGCGCCTGGTCGAACTGGCCGGTCGAGTAGAACCAGCCGCGCCAGAACCAGTCGAGGTCCTCGCCGGTCACGTCCTCGATCGTGCGGAAAAAGTCGGCGGGCTGGGGGTGCTTGTAGGCCCAGCGCTCGATGTAGGCCACGAACGCCGCGTCGAAGCGCTCCGCCCCGACGATCTCGTCGCGCAGCAGGCGCAGCCCCTTGGCCGGCTTGCGGTAGGCCAGCCAGCCCAGCGCCGCGCGGCGGATGCGGTCCGGGTAGGTCGCGACCGGCTGGTCGGCGGCCCAGGGCTGGCGCATAAAGTCGGCCGCGGCCGGTCCTTCGGTCAGCCGGATGATGCGCGTCGAGTCGGACATGCCGTAGCCCGCAATCGTGGTGTCCTCGTTATCGTCGTAAAACGCGACGTTCGAGAACGTGTTGAGGTACGAGGTGAAGCCCTCGTCCATCCAGGCGTGGCGCCGCTCGTCCGAGCCCACGATCATCGGAAACCAGTTGTGGCCGATCTCGTGGTCGATGACGCCGAACAGCGACATAAAGCGCGCGTCGACGCCTGAGAAGTGCAGCATCGGGTACTCCATGCCGCCCACGACGCCCGCGACCGAGATCGCGACCGGGTAGGGGTAGGGGTACCAGCGGCTGTTGTTCAGGATCGAGGCGCGGCCAAAGCGCGTCGCCTCCTCCCAGCCCGGCTCGTCGGCCGTGCCGATGCCCTCGTGCGGGTACGCCGACATGATGAGGACGTTGTTGATCTCGCCATCTCCCAGGTCGACGGCCGCGTTCGCCGCGTCCAGGATGAACGCCTCGGACGCCGCCCAGGCCACGTCGCGCACGTTCTCGGCGCGGAAGCGCCAGGTCGTCGTGCCGCTCTGGCGGGGCCGGGCGGCGGGTGTGCCCACCTCGGTGGGTGTGACCAGGTAGACGCGGTCGGCGCTGCGCCGGGCGTCCGCCAGCCGTTGGCGCTGGGTGGCGGTGTAGACCTCGGACTCGTTGAGCAAGGCGCCGCTTCCCACGACGGTCATCGAGGCGGGCACGGTGACGCTGTACTCGATGTCGCCGTAGTCGAGGTAGAACTCGCCCTGGCCGAGGTACGGCATCGTGTTCCAGCCGTTGACGTCGTCGTAGACGGCCAGGCGCGGGAACCACTGGGCGAGCTCGTAGACCACGCCGCGCTTGGTCTCCAGCCGGCCCATGCGGTCGGCGCCGTACTCGGGGACGGTGAACGCGTAGGGGATCGAGATCTCGACGGTGCCACCGTCGGCGCGCAAGGCGCGTGGCAGGTCGAGCCGCATCCGGGTGTCGTCGACGACCGGGCGCACCGCTTGGCCGTCCACGGTGAGCGTGCCGAGGCGGTAGCCGCCGCCGGGGAACGACCCGCGCCAGCGGCTGTCCGGCGGCGTCCGCCGCGCGCCGCGCGAGAGCGGGCCGAACAGGTTCTGCTCCAGGTGCACCCAGACGTGATCCAGGTCGTGCGGGCTGCGGTTGGTGTAGGTGATCGCGACGGTGCCGCTGACGGTGTGCGTCTCCGGGGCCAGCGTGACGTCGATCCGGTAGTCGGCGCGCTGCTGCCAGTAGTCGGGGCCGGGCCGGCCGTCGGCGGAGCGGTAGCGGTTGGGCGCGGGCAGGTCGAGCGGCGCGAACAGGGCGTCGTTCGTCTCAGGACCGTCCTGGGCCGAGACGGCGAGCGGAGCCACCAAGGCCAGGAGCAGAACGACGGCGGAGCGGCGAATCATGGGCGCGAGAGGAGAGAGGGGCCAGTGACGCAGCCGCGCGCGCCTTCGGTCCCGTCACGCTGCCCCAAATCTGCACGGCCGCATTCGGCGAGTGCCGAAAACCCCGCGCGCCGTGGCTCGTCCGACCCCCCATGCCCGACGCCACCCCGACCTCGCCCGCCTCGGCAACTCCGTCGCCCGCCGCGCCGTCCGGTTCTGCCGCGCCGTCCGGTTCTGCCACGCCCGGCGCCGTGCTGTCGCTGTCCGGCGTCCGCAAGCACTACCGCGAGGGCACGGCCCAGCGCGACGTGCTGCGGGGCGTCGACCTGACGATGGCGACCGGCACCATCGGCGCCCTCGTGGGTCGGAGCGGATCCGGCAAGTCGACGCTGCTCAACCTGATCTCGGGCATCGACGCGCCGGACGGCGGCACGGTGGCCGTGGACGGGACCGAGATCGGCGGGCTGTCGGAGCGCGAGCGGACGCTCTTCCGCCGCCGCCGCATCGGCTTCGTGTTCCAGTTCTACAACCTGGTCCCCACGCTGACCGTCGCCGAGAACGTCCGCTTTCTTCTGGATCTAGAGCGGGCGCCCGATGCCGGTGACCGGGCCGCCCAGCTCTTGACCGAGGTGGGCCTGGCCGACCGCGCTGGCGCCTACCCCGACCGCCTGTCGGGCGGCGAGCAGCAGCGCGTCGCGATCGCTCGCGCCCTGGCGCACGACCCGGCGCTGGTGCTGGCCGACGAGCCGACGGGCGACCTCGACGCCGCCACGGGCCTCCGCATCCTGGACCTGCTCGAGCGGATGACGCGCGAGCGCGGCCGGTCGCTCTTGATGGTGACGCACGACGAGTCGACACTCGACCGCGCCGACACCGTGTACCGCCTGGCCGACGGCGTGGTAGCCAGCGAGGGCCGCTCGTGACGACTCTCGCCCGGTCGAGCCGCCGCTACCTCACGCGCCACCCCTGGCTGACGGCGCTGTCGGTCCTGGGCGTCGCGCTCGGCGTCGCCGTCAGCGTGGCCGTCGACCTGGCCAACACGAGCGCGCTTCGCGCCTTCGAGGTCTCGGGCGAGGCCGTCACGGGCCGCGCCACGCACCAGGTCGTCGGCGGGCCCGGCGGCGTCGACGGATCGCTCGTGGCCCGCTTGGCCACCGAGGCGGGCGTGGCGAGCCTGGCACCGGTCGTCGAGGGCGACGCGCGCACGGCGCGACAGCCCGGCTTGGTGGTGTCGGTGTTGGGCGTCGACCCGTTTGCCGAGGCGTCGTTTCGGCCCTTCGTCGGCGGCCCGGGCAGCGGGCTCGACGCCGGCACGTTTCTGACCGTCCCGGGCGCGGTGCTGGTCTCCGAGGGCACCGCCGTGGATCTCGGCCTGGCCGTCGGCGACACGCTGGGCCTGTCGGTCGGCGGGCGCCCCGAGGTGGCCCGGGTCGTGGGCCTGCTTCAGCCCGACGACGACCGCAGCGCGAGCGCGCTCCAGAACCTGCTCGTGGCCGACGTGGCGACGGCGCAGGAGTGGTTCGCGATGGCAGAGGGGACCGGCGAGGAGGCCGCCCGGCGCCCGGCGCGTTCCGGCGCGTCTCCCGACTCCGCCCGCCTCGGTGCCGAGGCGGGGGAGGCTGAGACTGGGTCGGCAGGGCGTTTGTCTCGCATCGACCTGATCTTGCCCGTCGGAGACTCGGTCGCCGTCGAGCGCGTGCGCGCCCAGCTTCCGCCCGGCGTCGAGGTGCGCCCGGCGTCGACGCAGGCCCAGGCGCTGGCGACCATGACGGCCGCCTTCCGGCTCAACCTGACCGCGCTGTCGCTGCTGGCGCTCGTGGTGGGCGTGTTCCTGATCTACAACACGGTCACGTTCGCCGTCGTCCAGCGGCGCCGCGTGCTGGGCACGTACCGCGCGCTCGGGGTAACGCGGCGCGAGGTGTTCCGGGTCGTGCTGGGCGAGGCGCTGGTCGTGGGACTCGTGGGAACCGTTATTGGAATTGGGCTCGGGATCCTGATGGGCACCGGCCTGGTGCGGCTGGTGACCCAGACGATTGGCGACCTGTACTTCGTGGTCCGGGTACGCGAGCTGGCGCTGTCGCCCGTGGCGCTGCTCAAAGGCCTGGCGCTGGGCCTGGGCGCGACGCTCGTCGGCGCGCTGCGGCCGGGGTGGGAGGCCGCCTCGACCCCGCCCGCCTCGGCGCTGCGCCGGTCGAGCGCCGAGGACGCGTACGCGCGGCCCGGCCGGCTGGCGCTGTGGGGCGTGGCCGCGCTGGCGCTCGGCGTCGCCACGCTGTGGATTCCGGCGGGCGTGGCGGGCGCCTACGCCGGGATGCTGGGCATCCTGGCCGGCTCGGCACTCGCGATGCCCTGGCTGACGCGCGCATGGTCTCGGCTGGCCGGCCCGGTGATGGGCCGGCTGATGGGCCCGGTCGGGCGGATGGCCGCGCGCGGCATCGAGGCCAGCCTGAGCCGGACCGCCGTCGCCGTCGCGGCGCTGACCGTCGCCGTGGCCGCGACCGTCGGCGTGGCGACCATGGTGTCGTCGTTTCGGACGACCGTCGAGGACTGGCTGGGCTCCGTGTTGCAGGCCGACGTGTACATCCAGCCGCCGGCGACGGTCTTCCGCCGCGGCGGGGCAGTCCTCGACCCGGACCTGGCCGCCGACCTGGCGGCGCTCGACGGCGTGCTCCGGTCCGACGAGATCCGCGTCCGCACGCTCGACGCCGGTCAGGGGCCGTTCGACCTGGTCGTCTCCGACGTGGACTCGGTCCGGGCGGCCGTCTATCGCTACAAGGCCGGCAGCGCCGCCGAGGTGGCTCGGCTCGCGCCGGCCGGCGCCGTGGCCGTCAGCGAGCCGTTCGCCTTCCGGTTCGACGTGTCGGTCGGCGACACGCTGACGCTGCCGACCGACCAAGGCGCGCGCCGCTACCCGGTCTCGGGCGTGTTCTACGACTACGGCAACGACCTGGGCGTGGTGCTGATGGACGAGGAGCCGTTTTTGCAAGCGTACCGAGATCCCGGATTCGCCGGCACCGCGCTGACCGTCCGGCCCGGCGTCGAGGTGGCCGAGGTCGTGGCCCGCGCGCGCGCCGTGGCCGACGGCCGCCAGGACGTGACGGTCAACTCCAACCGCGACTTGCGCCAGGCGAGCCTGGAGATTTTCGACCAGACGTTCGTCGTGACCGGCGTGCTGCGGTTGCTGGCCGTCGGCGTGGCGTTCGTGGGCGTGCTGTCGGCGCTGATGGCGCTGCAACTGGAGCGCCGCCGCGAGCTGGCCATGCTGCGCGCCCAGGGCATGACGCCGCGCGAGGTGCGCCGGATGGTGCTGGCGCAGACCGGGCTGATGGGCCTGTGGGCCGGGCTGCTGGCGATCCCCCTCGGCCTGGCGCTCGCGGCCGTCCTGGTGTTCGTGGTCAACGTGCGCTCGTTCGGGTGGACGCTGGCGTTCGCGGTCTCGCCGGCGGTCCTCGTTCAGGCGGTCGCGCTGGCCGTTGTGGCGGCGCTGCTGGCGGGCGTGTACCCGGCCTGGCGGATGAGCACGACGCCTCCGGCGCTGGCGATGCGCGAGGACTGACCGGCCCGCCTCGGTGCCGAAGCGGGCGGGGCTAGGCCAGCTCGGCGAGCTCGGCCCAGCGGTCGACGTCGGCGTCGAGTTGCTGGGCCAACTCGGCGTACTCGGTGGTGAGCGCCAGGACGCGCTCGGCGTCGGCGGCGTGCTCGAGCAGGTCGGCCTCGATGGCGGGCTGCCGCGCCTCCGCGGCGGCGATCCGCGCCTCCACCTCCTTGAGCTCCAGCTTCTCGGCGTAGGTGAGCTTGCGCGTGGTGGCGGCCGGAGGCGACGGCGGCGACGCCGAGGCGGGCGGAGTCGGTTTCTCGGCCTGGGCGCGCTCGCGCGCGGCCTTCTCGCGCGCCTCGATCTCCAGCCAGACGGAGTAGGATCCGGGGATCTCGCGGATCCGCCCGTCGTCGGTGAACGCCAGCAGGTGCTCGGCGACGCGGTCCAGGAAGTAGCGGTCGTGCGAGACCGTCACGACGGCGCCGGCGAACGTGTCGAGGTAGTCCTCCAGCGCGACGAGCGTCGGGATGTCGAGGTCGTTGGTCGGCTCGTCCAAGAGCAGCACGTTGGGCGCGCCCATCAGCACGCGCAGCAGGTAGAGCCGCCGCCGCTCGCCGCCGCTCAGCTTGCCGACCGGCGTGTACTGCACGTCGCGCGAGAACAGAAACCGCTCCAGCATCTGGGCCGCCGTGATCAGCGACCCGTCGGCCGTCTGGACGTTCTCAGCGATGTCCTCGATGTAGTCGATGATGCGCTGGTCGGCGCCCTCGCTGGCGGAGGCGGCGAGCGCCCGGCTCTCCTGGTCGTAGTAGCCGACCGAGACGGTGGGCCCGATCTCGACCACGCCCGAGTCCGGCGCGAGTCGGCCGGCGATGATCTCCAGCAGCGTCGTCTTGCCCGCGCCGTTGGGGCCGATAATGCCCAGGCGGTCGTCGCGCGTGACGGTGTAGGTCAGGTCGTCCACGAGCGTCGGCCCGCCGTAGCCCTTGGACACGTTGCGCATCTCGACCACCTTTTTGCCCAGGCGCGTGCTCACCGACTCGATGGCGATGCCGGCCGCCTCCGCCTCGGGCGCCGCGTCGAGCAGGGCGTGCGCGCGGTCGATGCGCGACTTGGACTTGGAGGTCCGCGCCTTGGCGCCGCGCCGCAGCCAGGCCAGCTCGCGCTTGGCCAGGTTGGCGCGCTTGGACTCTTCGGCCGCGTCCACGACGCGCTGCTTGTCTTTCTGCTCGAGGTAGTCGCCGTAGCTGCCGACAAAGCGCTGCACGCTGCCGCCGCCGACTTCCAGCATCCGGTTTGTGACGCGGTCCAAAAAGTAGCGGTCGTGCGTCACCAGCATCAGCGCGCCCGTCCAGGTGCGCAGCAGGCCCTCGAGCCACTCGATGGTGTCGGTGTCGAGGTGGTTGGTGGGCTCGTCCAGGATCAGGAGGTCGGGCCGCTCGACGAGCGCGCGCGCCAGCGCGACGCGCTTTTTCTGGCCGCCGCTCAAGCTGCCCACGGCCGCCTCGGGATCGCTCAAGCCCAGGCGGTCGAGCACGGCGCGCGCCTGGGCGTCCAGGTCCCAGGCCCCAAGCGTGTCCATGACGCCCCCGAGGCGGGCCAACTCGCCGGCGTGCTCCAGGCTCGTCGGCTCGCGCTCCAGCGCCGCCAGGGCGTGCTCGTAGGCCCGGACGGCCTGCATCGCCGGCCCGTCGCCGGTGAACACGGCGTCGAGCACGGTGTCGGAGTTTTGGAAGTTGGGCCGCTGGGCCAGGAATCCGATCCGGGAGCCGCTCGCGGTCAGGACGCGCCCGCCGTCGGCGGGCTCGACGCCCGCCGCCAGTCGCAGCAGCGTGGTCTTGCCCGACCCGTTGGCGCCGATCACGCCCACCTTTTCGTCGGCCTCGACGACGAACGAGACCTCGTCGAGCAGCGGCTTGGTGCCATAGTCCTTGCGGACGCGGTCGAAGGTCAGGACAGCCATGCGAGGGGGGATGAGGACGCCCTCCAAGATGCCGAGCCGCCGGCCGGCCAAAGGGGACGTTGCTGCGAAAACGGTGGGAGGCGTGCGCGTCGCTGCCGCGTCGGCGTGGGAGTCGCCGGGTCCGCCGACCTCCCGAGGCGGGCGTTCACGGGGATTTCGGCCGCGCCCGTCTTGGCGAGCCCCGGGCCAGAGTGGTAGGTTTCCCGTTCGGCTGGCGCCTGGCGCCAGCGACCCGCCAACGTAGCTCAGGGGTAGAGCAGCTCACTCGTAATGAGCAGGTCGACAGTTCAAATCTGTCCGTTGGCTCCCATGAAAAGCGCCCTTCACAGTATTGTGAGGGGCGCTTTTCTGCTTTTGGGTCTCGGGCTCTAAACGGGACGTCTGGAGGTAGTACGGCATCTGTACGGCAAGCGGGCGCGCAAACTCGCGTCAAGGTGCGCGCCGGAGACCACGAGCGAGCCTCTCAGCACCGCGCTGAGAGCGTCCGCCGAATGTCGGCGGGGTCAAGGCCCATCTGCTTCCCGATCCGCTTGAACAGCCCGTCGAACTGGTGGGCTTCCTGTGCCGAGCGGTAGGTGAGCCCGTGGCACGTCCGGCACCCGAAGTACCGTGCGCCCGGAGGGAGGTAGACCTTCTCACAGCGCCGCCCGCACGCGCGGCCGTCGGTCGCCAGCGGGCACGTGAAGCAGACGCGTCAGCCGCCGAAGTGACACGGGCGCACCTCGACGGCGACGTCGTACTCGACCGACTCCCGCTCGCCACCGCCTAGCCGGTCGTACACCAGCCGGACGCGGCCCGCGATGCCTCCGCCCGCCTCGGCGAGTCCGTCGAGGTGGGGAGCCTCCGGCGTGTAGGTGAAGCCGACGCGGTCGGACACCTTCTCTCCCTGGCTCCACGTGGTGCGCCCGCCAACCGAGCGGCCCGCCGCGTGCGCCTCCATCACGAACGGCTTGTAGCCCGACGCCCGGAGCTTCAGCCCGTCATCGACGCACTGGCGCTTGTCGTGTCGATGCCAGCCGGACCCGTAGCCTCCCATGTGTTCGGCGCCTGGGGCGCGGTGGATTCTCCAAAATCCTTAGCAAATGTCAACATCGACTGGAGCCGAGCGGCCCTTACGCCTCAGAAGGACCGGCCGCCGACGTTGACCGACAGAGCCGGGCGGGGGTCTGTGCGGGCGAACTCGGCCAAACGGACGAGCAAATCGGCGAGGAGCAGATCGGCGAGTTTGTCGGGTGGGAGCGTGGAAAAATCCGCCTTGTCGAGCGCGGCCTGCACCTTGCCTTGCAGCTTACCGAGGGAGCGGGACCGCGCCCGGTGCTGGCGGTGCTCTTGGTCCTCGGCGCAGACGGCGATACCGGCGCGAAAGCGCGGCGCGGCTGACGTCCTACGGGTGTTCGGTACGGCGTCTCCCTCGGCGTCGATTGCGGACCCCGTGAGCGGCCTCTGAGACCGGCGGGCGGTTCACGGCGTAGACTCTGCCATGCCCGCGCCGCTCTCCACAGAATCCGCCCTCGCCCGCCTCGGCGACCTCTTGCCCGACCTCCGGGCCGAGTACGGGGTCCGGTCGCTCTCAGTCTTCGGGTCCTTTGCTCGGGGGGAGCAAACGGAGAACAGCGACCTCGACCTCTTGGTCGAGTTCACCGAGGTGCCCGGCCTGTTCGGGTTCGCGCGCCTTCAGTACACGCTAGAGGATGCCCTCGGCGTGTCGGTGGATCTGTTTACGCGGCCGATGTTGAAACCCCGTCTCGCCCCGAGCATCGAGGCGGAGCTCGTGAGCGTATGAGCCGGGACGTTGCGGTCTACGTCGCCGACGTGCTCGACATGATGGGCGCGGCCGAGCGGTTCGTCTCCGGGATGACGGCCGAGGCGTTCGCCGAAGACGAGCGGACACAGTTCGCCGTGGTCCGAGCCTTTGAGGTGATGGGGGAGGCCGCGAAGCAGGTCCCGCCAGCGGTACGGGAGCGGGCGCCGTCCGTCCCGTGGCGAGCCATGGCCGGGATGCGGGATCGGCTGATCCACGATTACCGCAACGTCGATTTCCGTCTCGCGTGGCGAACGATCCGCGAGGACTTCCCTGCGGTGCGCCCGGTGCTGGAGCAACTCCTCGCCGAACTGGACTCAGAAGCGGCCGACTGAGTACGGCAGAAGTACGGCAAATGTACGGCAAGGGACTGCGGATCCTTGCGGATCGTCGCATCATCGACTAGGGCAAATCGCCCATTGCAAGGCACTAGAGGCTGTTTGGATTCTGGGCCTCCCCCCGTTGGACGCACTCGTAATGAGCAGGTCGACGGTTCAAATCCGTCCGTTGGCTCTCGCGGAAATACATACCTTGACCTCTGGAAGGCGTTTTTGCTTCTGATTCATGCGGTCGTTGGAAACGTATCTGAGAGCGTCAGGGCATATTCAGGGTACGGCGGCTTGAATATGCCCAGTTGGGCGGGGTCGGTATAGTCTCCGGCTGCGGCAAATCGTCCACCCTCGGGCGACGCGGTACGGCCCGTGATGACCCCAAAGCCAGGTTGAGGCTGACGTCAGCACAGAACTCCATACCGGCGCGTATTAGACCCTGCCGGTGGGGCTAATGCACTGGTGACACACGACGCGCACGGAGACTGAGCAGACCCTGCTGAGTCTGTGTCGATTGACAGCGCAAACCGCGAGCTAACAGTTGCGGTGACTCGCTGAAATGGAGAGCCCGTCAGAAGCAACATCGTCGGCCAGCCCGGGAGCCTTGCAAC
>CAVWRT010000003.1:0-172227 GCA_963757585.1 Rubricoccaceae bacterium | reverse complement strand
CCCACCTTCACGCGAGCCCGGGTAGCTTGGGCGTGCGCCCCCTCGAACCCGTGCTGGCACCGCCGCCCCGGCTGACTCTTCTGCTCGACGCCGACGTCTACGCCCCCGAACCGCTCGGGCGCCGCCACGTGCTGGTGGCCGGCGAGCAGATCGTCGCCGTCACCGACCAGCGCCCCGAGGTGAGCGGCCTCGCGGTCGAGACCCTCGACCTGGGCGGCCGGCGGCTGATCCCCGGCTTGGTCGACGCCCACGTGCACGTGACCGGCGGCGGCGGCGAAGCGGGGCCTGAGACCGCCGCGCCGGCGCCCAGCCTGACGGCCTACACGACCGCCGGCGTCACGTCGGTCGTGGGGCTCTTGGGCACCGAGCGACCACGACGTGTAGCACGGCCGGCCTGCTCCGCCAGGTCTACGGCCTGCGCCGCCAGGGCCTGAGCGCCTGGGCCTGGACCGGCGGCTACCACCTGCCGCCCACCACGCTGACCGGCTCGGTCCGCACCGACATCGCCTGCGTCGAGCCGGTCATCGGCTTTGGCGAGCTCGCCCTCAGCGACCACCGCTCGTCCCAGCCCACCCTCAGCGAGGTCGCGCGCCTGGCCGCCGACTGCCACGTCGGCGGGCTGATGACCGGCAAGGCCGGCGTGCTCCACCTCCACCTCGGCGACGGCGCGCGCGGCCTGGAGATGCTGCGCCGGCTGCGGGCCGAGACCGAGATCCCGGCGCGCGTGCTCCACCCGACGCACGTCAACCGCCGCTCGGGCTTGTGGGACGAGGCCGTCGCGATCGCCGCCGACGGCGTCACGATCGACGTGACCGCCTTCCCCCCCGCGTTCGCCGAGGCGGACGAGGTCGCGGCCGCCGACGCCGTCGTCGCCTTTCTCGACGCCGGCCTGCCGGCCGAGCGCCTGACGGTCTCGTCCGACGGCGGCGGCTGCCTGCCCCACTTCCGCGACGGCGTGCTGGAGCGGATGGACTTTGCCACCTCGGGCGCGCTCGCCGACCTGCTCGCCGACCTGATCGGCCGAGGCGTTCCGCTGGAGGACGCCTTGCCGCCGCTCACCTCGACGCCGGGCGGCTACCTGCGTCTGGGCCGCGGCCGCCTGGCGCCGGGCGCCAGCGCCGACCTGGTCGTGCTGGGCGACGACGACCGCCCGAGCGACGTGATGGCGCGCGGGCGCTGGCACGTCCGCGACGGCGCGGCGGTTGTCCGCGGCACCTTTGAATCCGGCGCCTAGCGCCTTTTGCCTTCTCCCCCATGCCCTCCCCTCGTACCGACACGCTGCGCGGTCCCATCGTCCCCATCGGCGGCGCCGAGGCCAAAACCGGCACGCGCGACGTGCTGGCGCGCGTGATCACGCTCGCCGGCGGGGCCGACGCCCGCATCGTCGTGATCCCGACCGCGTCCGAGTTGCCGGATACAGGCGACCGCTACGCCCAGCTGTTCCGAGACCTGGGAGTGGCGCACGTCGACGTCTTGGCGATTACCGAGCGGGTGCACGCGCGCGTCCCGGCGGCCGTCGAGACCGTCGAGCGCGCGTCGGGCATTTTCATGACGGGCGGCAACCAGCTGCGGCTCTCCACGATCCTGGGCGGGACGCCGCTGGCGCAGGCCGTGCGCCGGGCCAACGCCCAGGGCGTGCTGGTGGCGGGCACCTCGGCTGGGGCCGCCGTGATCCCGGAGCACATGATCGCGACCGGCCAGACGGGGCCGACGCCCACGACCGAAAGCGTGACGCTGGCGCCGGGCCTGGGCCTGACGAATCGGCTCGTGATCGACCAGCACTTCCGGCAGCGCGACCGCCTGGGCCGGCTGCTCACGGCGGTGTCGTTCAACCCGTTCGCGACGGGCGTGGGCATCGACGAGGACACGGCGCTCGTGCTCCACGCCGACGACACGTTCGACGTGATCGGCAGCGGCACCGTCACCGTCGTAGACCCGTCGGAGTTGGTGTACTCGTCGATGGACTCGGCGCGCGAGGGCGAGCCGGTCTCGCTGATCGGGCTCACGGTGCACGTGCTGGCGGCGGGCTGCCGCTACGACACCTCGACGCGCGTCGCGAGCGCGCCGCCGCGCGTGCCCTTTTTGGACGAGGACGAGGACACGGTCCCGGACGATTCCTGAGTCCGGACGCGCCGGGAGCACCACCAGGGCTGGGCTCGTTGGCTCCGCTCTCCCACCGACGACGCCATGGACCTGACCGGAACCCTCCTCTACGTGCTGCTCGGGATCGCGTCGTTCGCGCTGGTGGCCTTTTTCGCCTGGGCCACCTGGAGCGGAGGCCGCCAGGACGACGCCTCCGGCGGCGCGGGCGGCGACGGCGCCCCGCCCATCCAGCCGGGCACACCACCCGCGCCGCCGACCGAGACCGTCCCGATGACGCCCGAGGAAACGACCGAGCCCGTCGGCCGCAACTGACCCGGCCCGCCTCGGTGAGGAGACGGCCCACCTCGGCGACCGGGCCGGGTAGAGCCGCGCGGTCGCCGAGGCGGGGCTACTCGGCGCGCGCGGGCCGGGGCACGAACCGGCCGTCGCGCTTGACGACGGCCCCGTCCTTCATCACGAACGCCACGTCGAGCATGGCCGCGGCGCTCGCGACGGGGTCTCCCTCGACCGCGACCAGGTCGGCCGCGAAGCCTGGGCGCAGCGCACCCAACGTCTCCGAGCGGCCCAGCAGGTCGGCGGCGTTGACGGTCGCAAAGCGCAGCGCCTCCATGAACGGCACCCCGACCTCCTCCATGTAGACGAACTCGCGCGCGTTGCGGCCGTGGCGGAAGACGCCGGCGTCGGTGCCGAACGCGATCGGCACGCCGGCGGCCCAGGCGCGGCGGAAGGTATCCTGGATGAGCGGGCCAATCGTGAGCGACTTCTGGGTCACGACGGGCGTGTAGTAGCCCGCCGTGCGCGCCGAGTCGGCGACGGACTTGCCGGCGGTGATCGTGGGGACGAGGTAGGTGCCTCGCTCGCGCATCAGCGCCATCGTGGCGTCGGACATGTAGGTGCCGTGCTCGATCGACGAGACGCCGGCGCGCACGGCCATCGCCATGCCCTCGTCGCCGTGGGCGTGCGCCGCGACGGTCAGCCCGCGCGCATTCGCGGTCTCGATGATGGCCCGCATCTCGGCCTCGGAAAAGTGCGCGCCCGAGCCGTCGCCTTGCAACGAGAGCACGCCGCCGGTCGCGGTAAACTTGATCACGTCCGAGCCGCGGCGGATCGCGATCCGGACGCCTCGCACGGCCGCGTCCACGCCGTCCACGACGCCCTGCCGCTCGTCCGGCACGCCCACGATGTCCTCGCGGTACGAGTTGGTCGGGTCGGCGTGGCCTCCGGAGATGGACAGGCTCTTGCCGGCCACGAACATGCGCGGCCCCTCGACGTCGCCCCGGTTGATGGCGTCGCGGAGCGCGTAGTCCGCGCCCTCGTCTCCGCCCACGTCGCGGACGGTCGTGAAGCCGGCCATCAGCGTCGAGCGCGCAAACTGGACGGCCTGGAGCACGCGGTCGGCGGCGGTCAGGCGGAAGTCGTCGATGTAGCCGTCGCGGCGGCTCTCGCCGGTCAGGTGCGTGTGGCTGTCGATCAGGCCCGGCATGCAGGTGGCGCGCGTCAGGTCGACGGCGGTGGCACCGGGCTCTGGCGCGCGGTAGCCGGCCACGACCTCGGCCACGACGCCGTCGCGCACGACGACGGTCCGCTCGCGCATGGGCTCCATCGAGGTGGCCGGGTCCAGCAGCGTGCCGCAGTGGACGAGCGTGGGTTGGGCCGCTGCCGGCAGAGCGATGAGGGCAGCGAGGAGGGCGAGAAGCGAGCGCATGGGCGTGGGGCGAGAGACGCAAGGATACCCGACCGGAGCGGCCTCGGCTCGGCCCGCCTCGGCACCGCCCCGGAGGCCGCCGAGGCGGACGGCACTGAGCGTGCGCGCCGCCTAGTTAAGAACCTAGTTGAGGAGCGCCCAGAACACGCCGAAGCGCAGCACCTGAGGCACCAGCGGCTCGCCCTGGGTCACGATGGCGCCGTCGTAGAGCCGGTCGCCGAGCGCGTGGTCGTAGCGGATGAACAGCGAGGTCTGGGCGTTGAACGTGGCCGTCGCCTCCAGGCCGACGGTGCCTCGTGCGGGGAGGCTGGCCCCGAGCGGAAGGCCGGCCACCGGCAGCACCAGCAGGCCGGTCGCCGGGTCCACCAGCCGGCTGGAAAAGCCCGACCAGCCCCGCCCGACGGCGGCCAGGTCCAGGTCGAGCACGCCGTCGCCCACGTCCTCGGCGCGGACCCCCACGCGGACCGTGCCCCAGCCACGCGGTAGCGCCCGGTCGATGCGGGCGCGGGTGCCGTCGCCCGAGAGCGCTCGCGCCGTGGCCTGTGCGCTCGCGTAGAGCCCGCGCCGGGTGGACTCGCGCCAGCCGAGCGCGGCGCTGAGCCCGCCCTGGGTCAAGGTGGGCAGAGACTCGTAGGCGAACGTGGAGTCCGTCCGCGCGGCGAGGTGCCAGCCGTCGCGCTCGGCCTGGGCAAAGGCGCGCACGCCGATCCGCCAGTCGCCGCGCTGGAGCTGGGCGCCCGCGTCGGCAAGGACCGTCCGGGTCGTCGGCGCGTCGGCGGAGGCCAGGATGCGGGACAGGCCGGTCGCCGCCACGCGCGGTCGCGCCCGGCCTCCCAGGCGCACGCCGGCCCACGCCGCGCCCAGCTCGGCACGCGCCTGGGCCGAGGGCCACGCCTCCTCCCCCACACGATGCGCGCCGGCGCCCAGGGTCACGACGGCGCGCCCGAGGCGGAGCGAGTCGCTCGCGGCGACGTGCAGGCTCAGCCGCGATCCGGCGCCGGCGAAGGCGCCCGAGGCGGTGTCCGGGGCGGCGTCGAAGGCGGCGTCGGCGCGCAGCGCCAGCCGGTGCGCACCGGCGGTGACCGGCTGCTGGGCGAAGCTGGCCAGCCGCCGCCCGTGCACGCGCACGGTGGGCTGGGCGCTGGAGGTATAGAGCAGCCGCTGGACGACGCCCGAGACGCCCAGCTCCAGCGGCCGAGCCGACACGGGGACGCGCGCGCGAAGCCAGCCCTCGGTCCGCAGCGTGCGCCGGAGCGCGCTGGCCTCGCGCGGCGTCGCGGTCTCGAACTCGAAGACGCCGTCCAGAGCCGCGATGTCGCTCACGACGCCGGCGCGCGCGCCCTCGGTGCGGTCGGCGTAGAGCACGCCCGCCTCGGCCGTCAGCCCGGGCCGCGTCAGGAGCAGCCGGCCGAGCGCGTCGGCGTGCCGGAGCGTCGCGCCCGCGAGCGGACCCGCCGACGCCCGGCTGGCGGCGTGAAACGTGGCTGTCAGCCGGGCGCCCTCGCCGCCTCCCACGAACTTGGGCGCGCGCCGCGTCTGGGCGTGCGTCCCACTCGCGTGGCGGATGCCGTCCTGCCCGCCGAGGTAGCGCAGCTCGGTGATGGGCACCTGGAGCCGGAACGCCCGGAGCTCGGTGTCCAGGGCTACGCCATGCCCCCAGCCCGGCCCGCCTCGGCGCACCGGACCGAGGGCGCCGAGCGGCACCAGGTCCAGGCGCGGCGCGTCGGTAATCACGTCGTTCAGAGGCCGGCCGTCGAGCGACAGGCCGAGCGCGTCCGGGTCCGTCCCGTCGAGCGACACGCCGGCCGTCCGGCCCGGCGCGCCGAGCGCGTAGCCAAACGCCTCAGGCCGCTCGGCGACGAGTGCGGCCACGTCCAAGGAGGCCGTGACCGCGGGCACCGACGTGACGGCCCGCCCCGGCGGCGACCCGAACGGCGCGACCGACGCCCGAGGCGGCGCCAGCGCCAGCGAGTCGGCTGGGGACGCCTGCGCCTGGAGCGAGTCCGGCACCTGGGCGGACGCCGCGGCGGCCAGCAGCAGAGCGATCCCCCATCCGGCGGCCCAGCGCACGTCTACTTCTCGACCGGGAACAGCCCGAACAGGCGGCTCTCGATCCGGCTCAGGATCTCGTAGCGGTCCTCGGGCTCGTTGACGAAGTCCAGGTTGTCGGTCTCGACCACCATCTTGGGGTGCGGGTAGCGGTCGATCCAGTCCTCGTAGAGCGCGTTGAGCGCCTCCAGGTAGTCGAGCCGGATGGACGACTCGAACTCGCGGCCTCGGGCCTGGATGTGGCGCACCAGCGTCGGCACGTCGGCGCGGAGGTACACCAGCAAGTCCGGCGGCTCCAGGTAGGCCGTCATGATCGAGAACAGCTCGCAGTAGTTGACGTAGTCGCGGTCGCCCATCAGCTCCATGTCGTGCAGGTTGCGGGCGAAGATCTCGACGTCCTCGTAGATCGAGCGGTCCTGCACGACCGAGCCCTCCATCGACTCTATGCCTTTCTGGTGCTTAAAGCGGCTGGACAGGAAGAACACCTGCAGGTTGAAGCTCCAGCGCCGCATGTCGGCGTAGAAGTCGGCCAGATACGGGTTGTCGTCGACGGACTCGAAAAAGGGGCTCCACCCGAACGTGTCGGCCAGGATCTGGGTGAGCGTGCTCTTGCCCGCGCCGATGTTGCCGGCCACGGCGACGTAGAGCTTTTTGCGCGGGGCGGCGTCCGTGTCGGTCAAGGCGAGGTCGGTCTGCATCGGGGCGCGGGGGACGGCCCAAGGTAGCGCCCAGCCCGGCCCACCTCGGCGACTTGTCGGGGCGCCCGGCTGACGTCGTCGGCGCCGCTCCCTGCCGGTGCCCGGTCGACGCGCGCGCCGAGGCGGCGGTGGCTGCCAGCGTCGGCAGAGCGTCACGAGCCCCACTCCTTCGACACTCGTGGGGACTCGGTCTGGCGGCCTTTGCGGTCGAACTCGGTCCGGGTCGTCCGGAGCCAGAGCCAGGTGCCGGGCCGAGCCTGGGGCTCGCGAAATCGGTAGGTCGAGTCGGATGCGGGACGGCCGGCAGCGCGCGCGGGAACGGTCTCGGCCCAGCTCGACCGTCCGGCAGGGTCGAGCAGGCGCCATCGCAGCACCGTCGTGGCGACCGAGTCGGGGCCTGGGTGCACGGTGATCCGGAGACTCACCGAGCGGCCGGCCGCGACCTCGATCCGGGTGGTGTCGGTGCGAACGACCGGGGCGAGGCTCTCGAACAGGTCGCACAGGTCCGTTTGGCGGTCCCACTCCGAGCGCGCGACGACCAGCCGGTCTCCGTCGCGCCGGACGTGCGTCGTCATGCACCCTGCCGGCTCGCCAGTCGCCCAGGCGATCTCGTCTCGGATCTGCATCCGCTGCAGGTTGAGGTCCGACGGGTGCATAAAGGAGGTTCCGAACGGAAGGTGCGAGAACAGCTGCCGGGCGTCGAGCGGGGTCCACCGCCCGCGTTCGTGCACCATGTAGCGCAGGTCCGGGTGGCGGGCGCCGTGCCACTGGACGGCCAGCTGGAGGACGGGGCCGAAAGGGGCTCGGGCGGCCTCGGCCGAGATCCAGGCGCCCAGGCCCTCGTCCGAGCGCAGGGCGACCAACGCCTGGGCCTGCCCGCCTCGGACCGCCAGCAGCACGCTCGCGCGGTGCACGTCGGGCTCGAACGCGTCCAGCGGCGGAGCGTCGGACGCCCGAACGTCGGCGGCGTAGCGGGCCGCGACCAGGCGCTGCCCGGCGAACGTGCCCACCGTCTCGACGGTGTCGACGCGCACGGCGACGCGGATGCGGTCGGAGACGCGATGGCGCGCCGCCAGCGAATCGGCCATGCGCTGGAGCGGCAGCAGTTCGGGCGGCGGGCCGGCGCGGTAGCGTGCCAGCGGCAGCGTCGGCACCGCGGGAAGCTCCACGCGAGGCTCGTAGTACTCCGGCCTCGACTGGCGCCAGCGATCCATCAGGTAGCCGGCGTGGCGGCGGACGCCCTCGACCACGACCGAGTCGGGCCACGGGCTCCAGTCTTGGGCCTGGGACATGGCCCAGATGGCGTCGGTGAGCCGCTGCCGGGCGCGGGCGCGGTGCTCCTGTGCCAGCCGCGTTTCCTGGTCCAGAGCCTGAGCCGTGCCGTCGGCGCCGGCCACGCTGTCGCGCAGCTCGACGTAGCGAGCGGTCATCTCGGCCAGCCGCTCGGCCGTCGCCGGGTCGGGCGGAGACGCGCGGCACGCTGACAGCGCGACCACGCCAACGAGCAGGATCACCGCACGACTCATGTTCGGAGAACGAGGCAAGATTCGGGCCCGTGTTCTCACTCGCAGCGCGCCACCAGCGCCGTCGCGACCGGCCGCTCCACGTCGTAGCCGGCCGGCCGGTTGAGGCGCACCGCCTCGGTGCCCGCGTGGACCACCAGCGCCGACGATCCGCCGCCGTCCAGGTTGAGCGCGTCCGTCGCGCCCAGGTCGCGCATCAGCAGCGCCAGCTCGCCCAGCAGCACGCCCCGGCTGGCCGGCTGCCGGCCGTCGACCACGACCAGCCAGACGCGGCCGTCGGGCGCCGTGCCGACCGCCGAGCGGGGGTGGCGGCGCGCCGGGATCGAGGTGCCGAAGAACGCCTCGGCGTCTGCCGTCACGACGGCTCGCCCGTTCTGAAGCAGGACCGGCCCGGCACCGACCGCGTCTCGAACCCGCCAGGGACGGCACACCGACTCCGTCGTGGCCGGCGCGCCCGGGCGGTTGCCGAACGGACGGTCGAAGCGGCACGCGCGGCCGCCGTCGTCCCGGGCCCATGCCACCTCGACCCGGCCCGCCTCGGTCACGCCGACCGCGCCCCGGGCGACGGGGTACACCACGTCCTTGCGCGTCACCTCTCGGAGCGCGGCCGACGTCACGGCTCCCTCGTCCACCACCAGGCCGACGGGCGCGCCGCTTCCCATGGTGAAGTAGCCCGCGTTCAGGGCCACGCACGCGCCGGGCGCGGACGCAAACCCGCTCGTGGTCTGCGCCGTGTCGGCCCGAGCCACGTCGAGCGCCGGCCCGTCCAGGACGACGGCCCAGGCGCGCAGCGTGTCCCCGGCCGAGGCGCCCGCCAGCACGCGGATGCCGTCCGGCAACACCGCGTCCAAGGAGTCGACCGGTGCCCACGTCATCCCCGAGGCGGGCGGGCTCGGCGGCACCGAGGCGCACCCTGCCAGCACGAGTGCTAGGAGCCCGGCGCGCAGCATCAGTACCGGCGCAGGTACGCCAGACTCTCGCCGTCGAAGGCGGGCGACTCGACGCCGAAGTCGGCGAAAAAGTCGGCGGGGTCGCAGGTGTTGCCTTCGACCAGCATCTCGAACTGGGCGGGCGAGATGGGCAGCAGACCCGCCTTGCCGAGCGTGTTCACGCCGATCCGGGCCGCGAAGATGGGCACCGATGCCGTCTTTTTGGGCTCGACGCCTCCGCCTCGGGCGATGCGGTCGAGAACCTCGCGGTAGGCGACGCGGTCGTGCCCGGCGACGCAGTACGCCTGGCCGTTTGAGGCCTGGCGCGTGACCGACTGCGCGATGGCGGAGGCGCAGGCCTGGACGTGGACGGGCTGGAGCTCGTAGCTGCCGTCGCCGAACACCGGCAGGATGGGAAACGGCTTGACCAGCGTCTCCCACAGCCGCTTGGCAAACTCCGGCTTGTCCGGGCCCGGATCGCCGAACAGCGTCGACGGGCGGAAGACGACCGTGTGCGCAAAGTCCGACGCGAACACGGCCTGCTCGGCGCGCCACTTGGTGGTCTGGTACTCGCTCGGCCCGTCGGCGCGGGCGCCGTTGGCGCTCATGTGGACGAACCGCGGCACGCCGGCCGTCCGCGCCGCGTCGATTACGTGGAGCGTCCCGTCGACGTGGACCTTCTCGAAGGTGACGCCCTGGGACGGCGTCTCGTCGATGATGCCGACCAGGTGGACGACCGCGTCGACACCGTCGAGCTTGCCGGCCAGCGAGGCGGGCTGGGTGACGTCGCCCTGGACCACGTCGACGCCGGGCGTGGCGTCAAGCGCGGCGTCGTGCGACCGGCACAGCGCGCGGACGGTGTGGCCCTGGGCCAGCAGCGCGTCCACGACGTAGCCGCCGACGTAGCCGGTCGCGCCGGTGACCAGGACCGTAAGAGAGTCAGACATAGCGGAACGGAGAAGGAGACTGAGGACGGCGCGACTCCGCCCGCGGTTCGCCCGAGGCGCAACCTGCCAAAGGCCGGCCCGTAACTTTCACTCACAACTGAAAACGGCCATGACCCCGCTCTGCCTGCGCCGCGCCGCCGCCTGTCGCTCGCAGTCGTCTGGCTCGGCGAGGGGCTGGGGTTGAAGCTGTGGTTGCGCGACGCCTCCGAGCTCGCCATCGTGGCCGAGTCGGGCGTGTGGATGGTCTCGCCGCTGGCCACGCTCTTGGCCATCGGCGCGCTGGAGACGCTGGCAGGCGTGGTCCTGCTCTCAGGCTGGCGCGAGCGCCAAGCCGTGGCCGTCACGACGGCGGCGATGGCCCTCATCACGCTCGGCGTCGTCTGGACCGATCCCGCGACGCTCTTGGCACCGCTCACCGGCGTGCTCAAGAACAGTGCCGTGGCCGTGTGCGCCGCCGTCGTCTGGACCCTGCCCGACGGCAGCGCCACCGCGGTGGCGCCGACCTCCGCTTCCTCCGTTTCAGCTCTACGATGACCGCCCGCTCCCTGCGCCTGCTCGACGGCCTCGACGCCCACCGCGCCGCCTTCTCCGCCCGCCTCGACGCCGTCCCGGACGCGCTCGTCCACGCCCGGCCCGGGCCCGAGGCCTGGTCGCTGGCCCACCTCGCCGAGCACCTGCTGCTGATCGACGGCGGGCTGCGCGCGGACGGCCCGGCGGTCTCGGCCGCCGGCCGCGCGACCTCGCGCGCAAGGAGCACGGCCATCCGGTCGGTCCTGGCGTTGCCGCTGCGCATCAAAGGCCCGGCGTCCGCCGCCTCCGTGATGCCGTCGGCGTCGCCGCGCTGGCCCGACGTGCGCGAGCGCTGGACCGCGCTGCGCGCGGACTGGCGGACGTGGGCGCCGGCTCCGGGCGCGGTCGCGTTCGCCCACCCCATCGCCGGCCCGTTTCTGTGGGACGACGCGCTCGCCTTCGTGCTCGCCCACCACCGGCACCACCACGCCCAGACCGCGCGGACGCTGCGGGCGCTCGGCCACGCGTAGCCCGCCTCGGCGAGCCCACCGAGGCGGGCAGGCGTACCATGGGGTACCCTGCCGGCCCACTCCTCCGGACGCCGTGCCCGGCTACGACCCCGCCCGTCTCGCACGCGACCTCAAGGCCCAAGCGGCCCGGGTCGGCTTCGACGGCGTCGGCGTCGCGCGCGCCCAGCGCCTGGACGGCGAGGCGCGCCGGCTGGAGGCCTGGCTGCTCAGCGACCGCCACGGCGGGTCCGACGGCGCGATGGCCTGGATGGGCCGCAACTTCGACAAGCGCGTCGATCCGACCGTTCTGGTGCCAGGCGCGAAGTCGGTGGTGTCGGTGTTCGCCAGCTACTTCCAGCCCGGCCGCCAGCCCGGCGAGCGGCGCGCGCCGGACGCGCCGGCGGGCGCCAAGATCAGCCGCTACGCCTGGGGCGACGACTACCACGACGTGCTCAAGGAAAAGCTGGCCGAGCTGTTCGACTGGCTCGACACCCAGACGGGCGGCGCCGGCGGACGCGCGTTCGTGGACTCGGCGCCGGTGATGGACAAGGCGTGGGCCCAGCGCGCGGGCCTGGGGTGGCAGGGCAAGAACACCAACCTGCTCACGACCACGCACGGCTCGTTCGTCTTTCTGGGCGAGCTGATCGTGGACGTGGAGCTGGCGCCCGACGACCCGTTCACGGCCGACCACTGCGGAAGCTGCACGCGCTGCCTGGACGCCTGCCCGACCGGCGCGCTCGACGCGCCCTACCAGATCGACGCCCGGCGCTGCATCTCGTACTGGACGATCGAGCACCGCGGGCCGGACCTGCCCGAGGTCGCGTCCGAGTTCGGCGCCTGGGCCTTCGGGTGCGACATCTGCCAGGACGTGTGCCCCTGGACCAAGTTCAGCCAGCCCACGCGCGACGCGCGGTTTCTGCCTCGCCCCGGCGTCACCGACACGCCGGCGCGCGAGTGGGCCGAGATGAGCCTGGAGGCGTGGCGCGAGCGGTTCCGCCGGAGCCCGGTCAAGCGGGCCAAGGCGGAGGGCTTCGTGCGCAACATGGAGAACGCCGCGCGCCGCGCCTAGCGCCGAGACCGCCCGCCTCGGCGCCGTCGCGGGCGCCCCCAGCGCGACCGAGTCCAACGCGACTGCCACCGGCGCGACCGAGCCCGGGTCGGCGTCCCCGGTGACGCGACCGAGGCGGGCTGTGCTGGCGCCTGGATTGGCACGCGGCGCGGCGGCCGGAGCCTCCCTTCCCCAATTCCCCACCCGGACGTCGGCGTGCGGCCGTCTACCTTTCCGTCCCCGCCCCGGACGCCTTGCCCGTTCCCACGCCTGCCCGCTGGCTCTTCGCGCTGAAAGCCGTGCTGGCCGCCGCCGCCGTCGCTGCGCTCGTCACCCTGGTCGACCCGGCCGAGGTGACGCGGGCGGTCGCGCACGCCGACTGGCGCTGGATGCTGGCGGCCCTGGCGCTCGTGCCGGTCAACATCGGGCTGGAAACGTACCGCTGGTACCGGCTGGTCCGCGGGCTGGCGCCTGCGGTTCGGTACCGCGACGCGCTCCGGGCCGTCGTGGGCTCGTACCCGCTCGGCCTGCTGACGCCAGCGCGCGTGGGCGACTACGTCGGCCGGGCCCTCTACCTGCGCGACATCACGCCGGGCGCCTCGGCCGCGCTGACCTTCGCCGAGCGGATGGCCACGCTCGCCGCCTGCCTGATCGGCGGCCTGGTGGCCTTGGGGCCCTACCTGAGCGCCCAGGTCGCGCCGTCGCCGCTGTGGCCGGTCGTGACGAGCCTGGGCGCGCTGGCGACCGGCGGGCTCGTGGCGCTGATCCTGTTCCCACGCCTGGCCCAGACGGCGATCTCGACGCTGGCTCCGTGGCGGCCGGTCCGCCGCGCCGTCGCGGCGTTCGGGCGGGTTCCCCAGGGCGAGGGTGTGACGCTTCTCGGGCTGTCGCTGGTGCGCTACGTCGTGTTCACGGGGCAGTTCGTGATGCTGGCGCACGCCCTCGCGCCCGGCGCGGCCTGGGCTGGCCTGTGGGCTGGCGTGGCGCTCGTGTTCTTCGCCAAGAGCGCCATCCCCCAGGTCACCCTGGGCGACCTCGGCGTGCGCGAGGGCGCGGCCGTGTTTTTCCTGGGCGCCTACGGCGTGGCGCCAGCGGCGGCCCTGGACGCGTCGCTGGCGCTGTTCGCGTTCAACCTGCTGCTGCCGTCGCTGGCAGGCGCGCCGCTGCTGGTGCTGCTGCGGCTCCGAGCGCCCGCCCGGGCGCCCCAGCCCGAGACCGCATGACGCTCTGGGGCCTGCTGCTCGTCGGGCTGGGCCTGGCCTATGTGGCCCGGATGGCGACCTGGGCGCGCGGCTTCCGCCGGGAGGCCGCGCGCACCGACGCGCTCGCGTGCCCGCCCGACGACGCGCTGCCGTCGGTCACGATCGTGGTGCCGGCGCGCAACGAGCAGGACACGATCGGCCCGTGCGTCGACTCGATCCTGGCGACCGACTACCCGCGCCACAAGCTCGAGATCATCGTCGTGGACGACGACAGCGCCGACCGCACCGCCCAGGTCGTCCGCCAGCGTATGGTCTCCGCGCCCGCCCTGGCCGCCGCCGGCGACGAGCTGCCCGAGGTGGACTGGGCCGACTCCGAGGGCGCGGGCCGGCTTCGGCTCGTCCAGATCCCCGAGAACCGCCGCCGCGACCGCGCCCACAAAAAGCGGGCGATCGAAAAGGCCGTGGCGCACGCCCGGGGCGAGCTGATCCTGACGACCGACGCCGACTGCACCGTCCCGACGGGCTGGGTACGCGCGATGGCGGCGCAGTTCGAGGGGCCCGAGGTCGCGTTCGTCTCCGGGCCTGTCCGCTACGCCCAGGCGCCGGGCGACGGGCTGTTCGTGCGCCTGCAGGCGATGGACTTTTTCGGGCTGATGGCGTGCGGCGCCGGCGGCATCGGCGCGGGCCAGCCGAACCTGGCGAACGGCGCGAACGTGGGCTACCGGCTGGAGACGTTCCTCGCCCTGGGCGGTTTCTCGGGCATCGACCACGTCACGAGCGGCGACGACGAGCTGCTGATGCAGAAGATCGCGTATGGCACGCCGCTCGACGTCCGCTTTTGCGCCGACCCGGGCGCGGTCGTCCTGACCGAGCCCGTGCGGACGGCGCGGGAGTTCGTGCACCAGCGCAAGCGGTGGGCGTCCAAGGGGGCCCACTACCCGCGCCGGCTCCAGCGGATGCTGCTGGGCGTCGTGGCGTTTTTCGTGGCGCTCGTGGCGACGGCCTTGGCGGCGCCGTTCGTGGCCGGCCTGTGGGCGTGGCTGCTGGCGGGGCTGGGGCTCAAGGCGGCCGGCGACTTGTGGGTGCTGGTGCCTGCGGCTCGGCGGTTTGGGCAGGCGCAGCTTCTGGCGGTCTACCCGATCCACTGGCTGGTACACGCGCCGCACTCGCTCGTCGTCGGCGCGCTGGGGCCTCTGGGCGGGTTCGAGTGGAAGGACCGCCACCTCGACCAGTAGCCGGAGCCGGACCGAGCGTCGGTAGCTTGCGCCTGGCCTCTCCCCTCCTCTGCCTGACCTTCCAGCGCCTCCGCGACTCGTTGCTGCCGCGCGCGCTGGGGCCCCTGGTGCCGGGTGCGGTCGTGCGCGGCCCCGACCGAGACGCCAGGCAGCCGCCCCGGCTCTACCTGACCGTCGACGACGGCCCGGACCCGGTCGGCACGCCGCTGTGGCTGGAGGCGCTGGCCCGCCACGACGCCCGTGCCGTCTTTTTCCTGTCGGCCGACCGCGCCCGGGCGCACCCCGGCTGGGCGCGCGCCATCACCGAGGCGGGCCACCGCGTGGGCAACCACGGCGACGCGCACCGCAGCGCCTGGCGGATGCGGCCGGCCCAGGTCGTGGCGTCGTTCGAGCGCGCCCAGGCCGACCTCGGGCGGCTAACGGGCGCACCCGTGCGCGACGTGCGCCCGCCCTACGGCCGCGTCACGCCGGGCCTGGCGCGGTGGGCGCGGCAGGACGGGCGGCGGCTGGTGCTGTGGGACGTGATGCCCGGCGACTATCTCGCTCGGCGGTCGCCGGCGCGCCTGGCCGATGAGCTCGTCGGGCTGGCGCGCCGAGGCTCGATCGCGGTGCTCCACGACGGGCCCCCGGCCGAGCGCGCCGTCGCGGCGCTCGACCTCGCGCTGCCTCGCCTGGCGGCGGCCGGGTGGCGGTTCCCCGTCCTGCCCTCATGACGCTCGTCCTGGCTGTCGTCTTCGGCGGGTACCTGGCGGCCACGGCCGGCATCGCGCTCGCCATCGCCCGCCAGCGCCCGACGGCCGCGTGGGCCACCGGCGGCGCGCTGCCGTCGGTGGCCGTGGTCGTGGCGGCTCGCGACGAGGAGGGCTGCATCGAGCGGTGCCTGGACGCGCTCCTGGCCCAGGACTACGGCGGCGACTGGGTCGTGGTCGTGGCCGACGACCACTCGACCGACCGCACGGCCGCGGTCGTCCAGCGCGTGGCCGCACGCGTGCCCGGCCGCGTGCGCTACCTGGCGGTTCCCGACCCCACCGACCACGTCCGGGGCAAGGCGCAGGCGCTGCACACCGCCATCGCCGCCGTCGACGCCGAGCTGATCGTGATCACCGACGCCGACTGCTCCCCGGTGCCCAGCTGGGTGCGCACCATGGCGGACGGGTTCGCCGAGCCGTCGGTCGGCATCCTGTGCGGCTTGACTCGCATCGCGCCTCGGCCGGGCCGCTTTTTCGACCGGGTCCAGGCGCTCGACTGGCGGTTGCTGCTGGGAGCGGTGAGTGCCGCCGCCGAACTCGGCGCCCCAGCGACCGGGATGGGCAACAACATGGGCGTGCGCCGGGCGGCCTACGAGGCCGTCGGCGGGTACCCGGCGCTGCCGTTCTCGCTGACCGAGGACTTTACCCTCGTCCGCGCCATCGCCGACGGCACCGACTGGCGCGTCCGCTTCCCCATTGCTCCCGATCTCGTGGTCTGGACCATGCCGGCCGACGGGATCGCCGAGACCTACGGCCAGCGCCGCCGGTGGGCCCGTGGCGGGCTGAGTGGCGATCCCTGGGTGCTCCTGCTCTACGCGCTCTTGTTCGGCATCCAGGCGGTGCTGCTGGCCGGGTTGCTGTGGTCGCCCGGCCCGGCGCTTGGGGCCCTGGCCGCCAAGACCACGGGGGACGCCTTGGTCCTTGCGGCCGCGGGCAGGCGGGCGGGAGGGCGCGTACCGCTTCTGCCGCTGCTCGGGCTCGAGGTGTTTATGGCTGGGTACCTGGCCACCCTCCCCGTCGCGCTCTTGCTGAGGCCACGCATCGGGTGGAAAGGCCGGCGGCACTGACGTCGCCGACCGCCACGCCGGCGACGACGGGCGGAGGCCTGTGCCAGGGAACCGGGGACCGAGGCGGTCTGCGTGGACCCCACAAACGCACGCGAAACAATGGTGTAGCTTATCGCGTGTGTGCGAATCGGCCGTGGTGGGACCCACCTGGCGTTCGCCTTCGCACTTCTCGCTTCTCCCTCTGCCCTATGCCACGCGCGAAAGGCGTTATCCGAATCGACTCCGACTCCACTCATGGGTGGCAGGTACGCGTGTACCGACACGGAAAGACCTACTCAAAGCTGTTCTCAGACAAAAAGTGCAACGGACGGGACCAGGCTTTCGAGCAAGCTGTGCGCTACCGCGACGACCTGGTCGCGGAAGTCGCCGCCCTGCCAGACACGGCGCCCCGGCGGCGCCTGATCCTGCACAACAAGGGCAACACGAGTGGCGTGGTCGGGATCTCGCGGACGCACAAGCGGGACCGCCGCGGCGTGCGGCACGAGGTCTACGCCGTGTCGTGGAATCCCGAACCTGGTGTGGCGCGAGGCACCTCGTTCTCGATCAACCGCTACGGCGAGCACGAGGCGTTCCGGCTCGCGTGCGAACTCCGCTGGAGCAAGATGAAGCAGATCTACGGCGACCGCTACGACGTCGAGAGCGCCGACGTGCTGATCCGCCAGAAGCAGGCCGTCGACGGGCACGCCGAGGCGCGACGCAAGCGGAAGTCCTAGCGCGCCAACGCGCCGACGGCCGCCTCGACGAGCGCCGCCACCCCCAGCGTGCCGTCGAGGCGGACGGCCTCGGTGGGCGGCTCGAAGGCCGCGAGCTGGCTCGGCAGCAGGTCGGGCCCGGCCACGTGCCCCGTCCGGGCCGACAGCCGCCGGGCCAGGACCTCGCCAGGCACGTCGAGCCAGACGAACGCGACGTCGGCGCGTCCGGCGGCGAGCGTCTGGCGGTAGCGCGCCTTGAGCGCCGAGCACGCCAGGACGGTGGGCGGCCCCGCCTGGGCGCGCTGGCGGACCACGCCCGCCAGCCGAGCGAGCCAGGGCGCGCGGTCGGCGTCGGTCAGCCCCACGCCGCGTGCCATCGTCGCGAGCGCGTGCGCGTCGTGGTAGTCGTCGGCGTCCTCGAAGGCCCAGCCCAGGCGCGCGGCCAGCGCGCGGCCGACCGTGGTCTTGCCCGACCCGGCGACGCCGACGACGATCAACACGCGGAGATCTCTAAGCACGATTCGCAGACGGGCGCTCGGGCGGAGCGTACGTTTTCGGCCCACCCCTCGGTCCCATGTCCACCCGTCGCCTGGTCCGCTTGGCCGTCTTTGCCGTGCTGGCGGTTATTGTCGCGTTCGTGCTGAGCGACGTGCTGGGGCTGCGCGCGTCGGAGACCGGCGTCGTGAGCCCGCGCGGCTGGCACGGCATCTCGCACGGCAGCCACACCCACTACGTCCCCGACGACTGGCAAGGCTCCGAGGCGACCGGCGTTTCGATCTCGGACTTCCCGACCTCGCCGCCGCCCGACGGCTCGACGGTCAGCGGGACGGGCCAGATCGTGCCCATCGAGTAGCCCCGTCTCGGCGCCGAGGCGGGCGAGGCCGGGGAGGCGGGCGAGGCCGGGGAGGCGGGCGAGGCCGGGGAGGCGGGCGAGGCCGGGGAGGCGGGCGAGGCCGGGGAGGCGGGCGAGGCCGGGGAGGCAGGCGAGGCTACCACACCTCGCGCGCGACCCAGGCCACGGCGTCGGCCAGGGCGTTCGCGTAGCGGCCGGCCTCGAAGTGGCGGTAGGGCAACTCCTGGTACACGACGCGGCCCCCGCCGGCGGCCACCTGCTCGGCGGCGCGCCGGGCTCCCTGGACCGAGAACAGCTCGTCGAACTCGCCGTGGATGACGTAGAGCGGGACCCGGCTCGGGGGCGACGACGGAGGAGCGCTGGCTATCGGGATGGCGGCCGAGTACAGCCCGGCGTGCTCGCTCGCCTGCGCCCAGGCGCCGTTGCCGCCGTTGCTGTAGCCGGTCACGATCACGCGGTCCGGGTCGACGGGCCACACCGCAATGGCGGCTCGGACGAACGCCGCGACGGCCGAGACCGACGCGGGCGTGTTCCAGGTGGCCTCGAACGCGACAGGCACCACCACGATGGCGCCCATGCCGCGCAGGCCGGGTTCGGCCAGGACGGCTCGGTACTGCTGCGCCGTCGCCTGAGGCTCCGATCCCGCGTACGGCATCGCCATCACGAACGGCAGACGCGCGCCCTGGGCCGCGTCCGGGACGTCGAGGTAGAACCGCAGCCTGGACCCGTCCGACATCCGGACCGAGTGCTGTGTCGCGCCCGGCGCCAGGTCGACGGCCCCGAGGTCGGCCGGGTCGATGGTGAGCCCGTCAGGCCGCGCCAAGCTGCACCCGGCGCACGCGAGGACCAGGACGAGGACGGCGGCGCGCATGGCAACAAGGGGGAGGCGAGGCCAAGTCTATCTCCCCACGGCGCGCGCTGTCAGTACCGGAGAGGCCCTCTTCCTGAACTGGGACTCACTCCTGAGCCTTTCGCCCACTCCCCCCGCCTCGGGGCAGAGACGGGAGCAGTCGGCGCAGGCCGGCCGCACGACCGAGGCGAGCAGCCTCCGCCTCGAAGCCACCGCGCGGAGCGCTTGTGGGCGCTCCGCGCGGAGCGCTCCTGGGCGCTCCGCGCGAATCGTCGGGCAGGCCGAGCCGTGCTACCGGACCACGCTCAGGCGCTGGACCGCCACCGATGCGCCCGCCCGCAGGCGGACCGAGTAGACGCCCGCCGGCAAGCCGTCCGTTCCCAGCTCGGCCACGTAGGCGCCGGCCGAGCGCGTCCCCTGGTCCAGCGCCGCGACCTGGCGGCCGAGGGCGTCGTACACCTCGACCGAGACCGGCGCCCCTTCGGCGAGCGTGTACGCCAGCCGGACGGGCCCGCGCGTCGGGTTGGGGCTCGGCGGGCCGAGCGCGAACGTCGCCGGCGCGACCGGCTCCTCGACGGGCGTGTTGACCCGCACCGTGACCGTCAGCGGAATCTGGACGACGGGCTCACCCGGGTCGTTGGTCGCGATCTGAACCAGGGCCGTGCGCGTTCCCAGCTCGAGGCTCGACGCGTCGATCTGAAGCCGGACCGTGACCGCTTCGCCCGCGGCCACCGTCCCCGCCTCGGGCGTCAGCGCGAGCCAGCCCAGGCGCGCGTCGACGGACGCGACACCCGTGTCCGGGAACGCGTCGTCGCGGCCGCCTCCACGGGCCAGACCCACAAAGTCGAACGCTCCGCTTCCCGCAAAGGACGTCGGGATGCTGAACCGGATGGACCGCCCGTCGACGACGGCGTCGAGGTACCGGTTGTCGTACGGGGGCACATTCTGAGAGACGTAGATGCGCCCGAAGCGAACGTCGAAGAGGTAGACGCCGACGTCGACGCCCAGATTCCGCAGGACGCCGCCGACGTACTCCGCGTAGCCCGTCGACGAGTTGCGGTCGGTGTCGAGGTAGAGAGCAGCGTTGAAGTCGTCGAAATTGGGCGCGCGGGCAAAGACGATCTCAAAGTCGACCTGCGAGCCGTTCGTCTGGCCGCGCACCTCGACAACGTCGTTCAGCAGTCCCTCGTCGGGGTCGATGAGCAGCGTCGGGAGATTGGCCGCGGACGTGACGCGCGCTGCCGCGAGCGTGGCGACGCCGGTACGGCTCAGCGCGGCCTCGCGCGCCAGGCGGAGGGCGGGACCGACGGCTGCCAACACTTGGCCCTCGGCAGCCGGCTCGCTGGCCGTCCGGCTCTGAGCCTCCGCCGAGGTCGCGACCAGGCGCGTGCGGTAGGTCAGCGGGCTGGCACCCGTGTTCTCCAGCGTAACGGTCGCCTCAGTGGTCTCCCCGGGCGAGACCTCGACGGTGAGCGAGCGCGCCGAGACGGCCGTGACCGGCGGTCTGCTCGCGGTCGCCGTGACGGCCACCACGAGCGGGCTGCCCGGAGCGGTCGTCACGACCGAGAGCGACGCGCGGATGGCCCCGGGCTCGGCCGCCGTCACTGACACCGGGATGGAGAGCGAGGCGCCAGGCCGGAGCACGGACCCGGCGGCACCGGTCGCCGAGAGCGCAGCGTTGTCGCTCTCGACGCTCGTCACGGTCAGGTCGTCGGTTCCCGTGTTGGTGAGCACGAGCGTCTGCGCCGAGGGGTAGCCCACGAACACGCTGCCGAACGCGAGCGGCGCGGCGCTGGCAACCGGCACTCCCGTGACCTCGAACGTGACGGGGACGGTGACCACCTGGGGCTCGGGCCCGTTGCCTTCCACCACGACCTCTCCCTGGTAGGTGCCGCCGAGAAGGGCGGTCGCGTCGAGCGTGAGCGTGAGGTCGGCGCTCGCGCCGGCCGCCACCTCGCCCGCCTCGGGCGACACGCTGAGCCAGGGCGCCGAGTTTACCGCCACGATGCCGTCGTTGGGCGCGCGGTCGTCCCCGCTCCGAAAGCCCATCCCGTCGCGAGTGAAGGCGCCAAACGTCGACACGGTCAGGTCGAAGGCGCGACCGAGGCCGGGCACGCTGGCGAGCGGGACCGCGACGGTCAGCGTGTTTCCAGAGACCTCGAACGTGTTGCCGTTGTAGGAGCCGCTGGACCCATCGAACGAGTACGCGTCGACTTGTCCGAAGTACCCCGCGCCACCGTACTGGTCGTAGTACGCGTAGCCGCTGACGTAGGCCTCGGCGCCGATAGCTTCGTAGAAATAGCCCGTGTTGGGATCGGTGTCCAGGTCAAGGATGACCTCGAAGCTGATCTCGTCCGGAATCGCTGCGTAGTCCAGCGCGAGGTACAGCGAGTCGTTTTGGATGGCGCCCCGGAGGGCCACAAGGTCGACGACGGGGTTGTCGTCCTCGTCGGTCACCAGAACGGTGAGGCGCGGAGCGTCGACGCCAACCGCCGCCGACCCGGCCCGGCTCTCCCGCTGGAGCGTCAGCGCCTCCGCGCTCCGGGCTGTGCGCGCGGTCACGTCAGACTCGGAACTCAGAGACGCTCGCCGGCTCGCGCGTCCGCGCTCGGGGACCGTGGTGCCCGTCAGGCCTGCGGCAACCGCGTACGACAGCGGGCCCTGCCCGGTGTTGCTCACGGTCAGAGTGGCCGTGGCCACCTCACCCGCGTTGCCATCGACAACGAGGGAGCCTGGCGTCACGGCGAGCACCGGCGGAAACACGTCGGTCGCCGTCAGGGCCACCGTCACCGACGCCCGGTCCTCGACGTTGGTCGCCAGCGTCAGCGTGGCGTCGAGCGGGCCGCTGCCGGTCGGCGTCAAGGTCAGCGCCAGAACCAAGCTGTCGGCCGGCGGCAACTCGAAGGCGCTCTCCGAGAACGTCACCCGGGCGTCCGAGACCGTTACCGCGCTCACGCGCAGCGTGTCAGAGCCGGGGTTGCGGACCGTCAGGCGCCGCGTGACGGGCGTGCCCACGTAGGCCGTCCCAAAGGCGACCGCCTGCGGGGTCACCGAGACCTTGGGCACGCCTACCGCGACAAGCGTGACCGGCAGCTCGACCACGGGCTCGTCGGGGTCGTTGCTGGAGACAACCACGTTCGCCGAGTACGTGCCCCCGAGCACGCGTCCCGCGTCGATGGTGAGCGTGAGACCTGCCTGCCCGCCGGACCCGACCGTCCCCGTGCGCGGCGCCACGGACAGCCAGGGGGCCTCCGTGCCCTCGTCGGCCGCCAGGCCGCCGTAGCGGGACGAGTAGTAGTACGTCCCCGTCCGAGGCAGGTCGAACGACGAGAGAAAGTTGCCCGTCGCCGCGTCGTAGACGCGGACCGTGCTGGAGTACACGTCGTCGGGCCGCGTCAGGAGCACGCCGAGCGCGCGCGAGTAGGTCAGCCCGCCGACGCTGGGGAACGACAGCGTGCGCAGCCGCGCGCCCGTCGCGGCGTTGATCGTGACGAGGACCTGCCCAGCGGCGGCATCGTCGCCGCTCACGTAGTACACGCCGTCGCCGGCCGCGACAGTGCGCGCGGTGAGGTCGAGTTGCACGGTGCGCACGCTCGCGCCCGTTGCCAGGTCGAACACGTCCAGCTTGGAGCCGGTGCCCGTGTAAGCCACGACCGCCAGCCGTCCGTCGGCCACGGCCACGTCCGCCACCTCGTAGTACCACGACGTGTTGCTCGGCGACAGCGTGACCGACCGAAGGGTCTCGCCCGTCGCTGGGTTGAGCGACCGCACCGTCAAGCCGTCGAGCGCGTAGAGCGTGCCCCCGTCAAAGGCCAGGCGCGACACCATGAACGGCACCGTGAACGACGACCGCACCGCCCCGGTCGAGGGGTCGATGGCGTAGACGGTGTTGATGCCCGTGTCGTTGACGGAACTGGCATAGACGACGGCGGTGCCTTCGCCCGACGAGGTCCGCACGCGATAGGTCAGCGGCGCCGTGCCGTCGTTCCCGATCAGGATCGCTCGCGAGGTGGTCTCGCCAACGTCGAGCGTGGCCGAGAGGTCACCAGCGGTGACGGTGATGTTGGGGGCCTGAGCCGAGGCAGCCGCCGCGAGGACAGCCACGAGAACCAATGCGCGCATTCGAATGGGAGGTGAGGAGGCACGCCGTCTCGACGAGCGCGGTGTCAGAAGCGCGCGGAAGGCACTCCGCGCTGCATCGGAAGCAAGAGGTCACAGAATACGAATGCACTATGGGCGCACATCGCTACAGCTCTAGAAGGGCACAAAGCGTTGACACACGCCCAGCTACGGGTACTCCGGCGGCAAACGGCCGCAGACGCGGCACCACCCGTCGCCCAGCGCCGTGCCCGCGATGCCAGACCGGCAGCGCGCGGTCCAGTGCGGGCTGTCCGTGACCTGGCGGGTCCGTGTCGCCTCCGCTCGATGCCGGGGACGAGACACCGCGCTGCAGCACCCCAGGAGCGTCACCCGGCCCGCCTCGGAGTCAACGTGGGCGTTGCGCGCGCGAAGCTGGCCCAAGTAGTGGCACGCGGCGTGCGCCCTGTCCCCGACCGTCCGCAGGCACGCCCGGCGCCAGCCTGCGGGCTAGGCCAGCCCGTCGCGCAGCCTCTCCGACCGTACTCCCGAGGCGCGACCTCGGCGACGCGGCACCGGCGAACGCATGGGGTGGGGAGCGTCTCTCACGCACGCGGGGGACGCTCCGAAACGCCTCCCCCGCAACGAGATCCCTCTGGACGATGGGCTACTCGGCGTCTGCGTCGGTGGCCGGGCTCAGCAGCGCAGGGGCGCCGTCACCCGCAGCGGCGGGCCGCGTCACCGGCGCGGCAGGCGCAGCCGTGAGCCGCTGGGCCAGCGCGTGCAGGTCGACGCCCGCGATGCCCTTGACCAGCTCCGGCGCGGTCGACATCAGCTGGGCCACGGTGCTCGACAGCCGGCCCGCGCCTTCGCCGGCGCCGGTGTCGACGATCGTCAGCTTGTCGATGGACGCCATCGGGGCTGCGATCTCGCGCGCCAGTTCGGGCATCATCTTGGCCAGCAGGTCGAGCACAGCGGCCTCGCCGAACTTCTCGAACGCCTCGGCCAGCTTTTCCTTGGCCTCGGCCTCGGCGAGTCCCTGCTCGCGCGTCACCTCGGCGCGCGCCAGGCCCTCGGCGCGGGCGGCGTCACCGACCGCCTGGCCGTCCAAGCGCTTGGCCTCGGCGTTCGCCTTGGCCTCGGCCTCGATCTCGAACTGGCGCGCCTCGGCGCGACGCATCTGCTGGAGCTTGGAGGCCTCGGCGGCCTGCTCGACGGCGTAGCGGTCGGCGTCGGCCTTTTTCTTGACCTCGGAGTCGTACTGCTTCTCGCGCCGCGTGATCTCCAGGTTCTCCAGGTCCACCTCGCGCTGCTTGCGGACGAGCTCGACCTGCATCTGCTCCTCCACGACGGCGCGCTGCGAGCTGGCCTCCTGAATGGCGTAGGCCTGGTCGGCCGAGGCACGCGCGGTGTCCTCGTCCTGCTTGAACGCCGCCACCTTGAGCTCGCGGTCGCGCGTGGCCTCGGCGACGTTCGTGTCGCGGACGAGCTCGGCCTTCTGGCCCGCCTCGTCGGCGTCGGCCTTTTTGACGCGCGCGTCGCGGACGGCCTCGGCCTCGGCAATGTCGGCGTCGCGCTTGATGGCCGCGATGCGCGGGCGGCCGAGCGCCTCCAGGTAACCGTTCTTGTCGCGGACGTCCTTGATGGTGAAGCTCACGATCTGCAAGCCCATCTTCTTCAGGTCGCGCGCGGCGACCGACTGCACCTCTTGGGCAAACTTGTCCCGGTTGCGGTACACCTCCTCGACGGTCAGCGTGCCCAGGATGGCGCGCAGGTGGCCTTCCAACACCTCGCGCGCCTCGGCGCGCAGCTCCTCGTCGGGCTTGCCCAGAAACTGCTCGGCCGCCGTCGCCACGTCCTCCACGGACGAGCCGACCTTGATCACGGCCACGCCGTCGGTCATGACGGGCACGCCCTCGGCGGTGTAGACCTCGGGCGTCATCACGTCGAGCTTGTGACTCAAGAGCGAGAGGTGCTCGCGCTGCTGCACGATGGGCACGATGAACGCGCCGCCGCCGCGCACGATCTTGACCTTGCGCGCCGACTCGTCGGTGAGCACGTTCTTGCCGCCCAGCGCTGCGCCGGTGATGATCATGGCCTCGTCGGGCGAGACGGTTTTGTAGCGGCTGGCGACTAGCATGATCAGGAACACGAGCGCGACCACGATGGCCAGGGCGACGATGCCGCCGACTCCGAGAAGCTCAAGCATGGAGGTACGGGGTTGAGTGAAACAGAAGGTTAGGCTCGGGTTTGCAGCCGAGCGGGAATGCGAGGAGCGTCGGTCAGGTCATCGGTGTCGAGCGGCGCGACGCGCAGGACGCCCTCCCGGTCCACCTCGACGACCACGACCGCCGTGCCGGAGGGGATGGGATCGCCCGAAAACGACGCGGCGGTCTGAAAGGTGGTGCTGGCGCCCATCCGAACCACGACCTCGCCGAAGCCGCCCACGGGCACGCCGGTCGCCAGCTCGCCCGTCTTGCCGGCGTACTCCTGGACCGAGAAGCCGGTCGAGTTTTCGCTTTGCTTCATGGGCTTGACGTAGACCGTGTGCAGCAGCACCGCGGCGACGAGCCCGACGGCCGCCGCGATCACCACCTCCGGCGTCTGCCCGAGGCCGGTGTAGGTGTCGAGCACCAAGCCTGCGCCGCCAAACATGGTGACGCCGAAGACGGCGGACAGCGGGTCGAAGCCGCCCCCCAGGTCGAGGGCCTCCAGCGCGCCGTCGAGGGCGTCCATCGCAGCCTCCAGCATGTCGCCCAGGATCAGCAGCAGCGCCGACACGGCGACGCCGCCGCCCAGGCAGAACCAGTAGACCGTCG
The DNA here is from genome assembly GCA_963757585.1 of Rubricoccaceae bacterium. Taxonomy (GTDB): domain Bacteria; phylum Bacteroidota; class Rhodothermia; order Rhodothermales; family Rubricoccaceae; genus Rubrivirga. The sequence continues at coordinate 146,662 of CAVWRT010000003.1, read as the reverse complement.
TCATGGGAGGAGAGGCAGGTGAGGCCCAGCGTACGGCACCGGTCGCGCCGGGTTACGCCGAGCGCAATCTACCGGTGGAGCGCAATCTACCGGTGCGGCCGCGCGCCAGCCACGGCCACGCCTCGCGCAAGACGCCGGGCGCTCCGAGCCGGGCGCACTGTCCAACCACGCGGACAGAGCTAGTTGTACATCGAATCCAGAATCGAGGCTTTGGACAGCGACGGCGTCTTGGCGAGAAGCACCGTCGACGCGAGGCAGGCGAGCCCCAGGGCAGCCAGCAGGCTGAGTTGCGAAGGCGTCATAGCAGGAAGGTGGGTGTGAACCGGAAGCGCTTCCAAACATCGCGCCGGACTGGCTGTCGCGCGGTTTACGGCTCCGCCAAGCGCCTCAGGCGTGTCATCGGCCCGCGAGATACGCCCGTCAGCCGAGGGTCTGCGCGTCACAAGGCCGGCGTCGGGCGCTCGTCCGTGTAGAACGGATTCTCCGCCGGCTCTGCCCCTGCCGCCGGCGCCATCCCTGCCGCCGGCTCGGCCCGCCTCGGCGCCGAGGCGGAGGGCCCGGGGTCTGGCTGGCCGCGGTAGATCGCGCTCATGCGCACGTAGTGCTCGGCGTTGGCCCGGTTGCGGGCAACCTCGTCGGCGGTGAGCGGGCGAGCCACGCGCGCGGGCGCGCCCACGACGAGCGAGGCCGGCGGGATTACCGTACCGCCGGTGACCAGCGCGCCGGCGCCGACCAGCGACCCCGCCCCGACGACGGCGCCGTCGAGCACGACCGCGCCCATCCCGATCAGCACGCTGTCCTCGATGGTGCAGCCGTGGACGACGGCGTTGTGTCCAATCGTGACGTGGCAGCCGATCCGGCACGGGTGCGTGCCGCGCGACACGTGGACGGTGGCGTTGTCCTGGACGTTGGAGCCCGCACCGACCTCGATCCAGTGCACGTCGCCGCGCAGCGAGGCCCCGAACCAGACGCTGGCGCCGTCGCCCAGCGTCACGTCGCCGATGACGGCCGCCGTGGCGGAGACGTAGACGCCGTCGCCGAGGCGGGGGAAGCGGCCCAGGAACGCATCAATCATGGCGGTGGGGTTGCATCGGCTCGGAGGACGCGCGGGCGATCTCCAGCCCGTCCGTCACGCTGCGCTCGAGCGGCGGGGGGACGGCGCCAGCGACGGCGTAGCGAGACAGCTCGCGGCGCTCAGGATAGGTGCGGCGCAGCTCGGCGAACGCGGCCGCCCGGTCTGCCGCGCCGGCCAGCGCGTCGCGGAAGCGCCGGTCGTCGGCGCGGATGTCGTAGGCCTGCCGCACGAGCGCGTCGAGCCAGGCCGCGCCGGAGCCGACGGGCGGGGCGACGAGCGCGGGGACGGGCTCCGGTGCCGGCTGCCAGCGGGTTCCCTCGGCCTCGGTCCACCGCTGGAGGGCGTCGGCCAGCATCGCGGTCCCGCGCGCCTTGCCGTCCCAGGCGTAGCCTGCAATGTGAGGCGTGGCGAGCGCCGCCGACCGTACAAGGACCTCGGCCGGGCTGGGCTCGCCGGGCCAGACGTCCAGCAGCACGGGCCGCGTGCGGGCCAGCGCCAGCGCCGCGTCCGGCGTCACCAGGCCCCCACGGGCAGCGTTGACCAGCCAGGCATCCGGCTTCATAAGCGTGACGGCCCGGCCGTCGATCATGTCGCGCGTGGGCCACGGGCTCTCACCCGGGCCCGTCAGCGGCGTGTGAAGCGTGACGATGTCGGCGTGCGCCAGGACCTCGCTCAGGTCCACCAGACTGGGGCTGCTCAGGTCGCTTGGCACCCGCTCGGTTCGCATCCACTCGGTTGGCACCCGCGGATGCGTTTTCGAGAGGCGGGTCGCAAGCGATCACCCGGGCTCCCAGCGCCCGAGCGCGAGGCGCCAGTCGTCCGCCGACGGCCCCCAGCCCGACGATGCCGAGCGTCCGGCCTGCCAGTGTCTCGTCCCGGTCGGCCGCGACGGCCAGCAGCCCGGCCAGCACCCAGTCCACGACCGAGGCGGCGTTGGAGCCTGGTGCGCTGGCGAACGGGATGCCGCGCCGGGCGAGCGCGGCGATGTCGATGTGGTCGGTGCCCGCGGTCGCCGTGCCGACGAACTGCACCGGCGTTCCGTCGAGCAGCTCGTCCCCCACCTCGGTGACGCTGCGGACCAGGAGCACGTCGGTCTGGGCCAGCGTTTCGGCGGTGATCGCGCGGCCGGGTACTGTCTGAACAGCCCCGAACGCGCCGAAGGCTTCGTGAGCAAACGGAATGTTGGCGTCGGCAGTGATGCGCAGCATCGGGGGCGGGTGTCCACGGATGACGCCACAACGGGACAGCCCGGTGGACGATCCCGCGGTTGGGCCGTTCGGCAGGATTGCAAGCGCGTGAAATCGAGCAAGTGGCCGACCGGCTGGAAGCCTTCCCAGGAGACCGAATGGGCGATCACGGACAGCTTCACGGTGCCCCCACGCGTCCTCCTCCAATCCTTCGTTGTTCCGGCAAGGTCTGTGCAGCCTCACGCTCAACGGTCCTCGCTCACAACCGACTCACGCATGAAGACGATTGGCAAAACCCTCGCGACAGGTGTCACGATCACGCTCGCCGGGATGCTTCCCCTTCTCGGACTGTTCTTTACGATCCACGCCACGACGGACAACGTGGACACGGGTGTCCCGATCGCGTTGGTGTCTGATGCGCCCCCGGCCTTTGTTCTCGACGAGGTGAGCGACGACGTGCTCTGGCTTGCACGGTGCATTTACTCCGAGACCAAGCGGGCCGAGGAGCAGGAGCTGGTGGCCTGGGTTATCCGCAACCGCGTCGAGACCGGCTACCGCGGCCAGACGGAGTACGAGAAGGTCGTGCTCGACCCGTACCAGTTTAGCGCCTTCAACCCCGGCGACCCCAAGCGCCGGCTCTACACGTCGCTGAGCCCCGCGTCGGACTCGCCGTCCTTCAACAGTGCCCTGGAGGTTGCGCACGGCGTCTACCACGCCAGCAGCACGGAGCGCCCGTTCTCCGGCAAGACGCGCCACTTCTACAGCGAGCGCTCCATGGTCGGCAACTCGCACCCCAACTGGTCGGTTGGCCACGCGCCGGTTCGCCCGGTCGGCTTCCGCATCGACCCGCGCCGCTTCCGGTTCTACTCAGGCGTTGCGGCGATGGTGCGCTTCTAGGCGCTCGTCGGATCTCGGTTTGAAGGGGGGGCGTCCGAGCGGCGTCCCCCCTTTTGCTGTATGACCCGCGTGTTGCTTCTCGTCGTTGTCTGCCTCGGCGCGTGCGCCAGCCCTCCCGCGATCACAGACGGCGCCGTCGCGCCCGAGTTCGAGGTTCAGCCGCCGCCCGTCTGGACCACCGACGGCATCCGCGTCGCGACGTTCAACGGCGAGTTTCTGTTCGATGGGGTCGGCGACGAGGGCCAGGCGACGTTCGCCTGGAAGGGCGACCCGGCCAAGGCGCGCGCGCACCGCGACCGCGTGGGCGAGGTCGTCCGGAGCCTGGACGCCGACGTGGTGCTGATTACGGAGGTCGAGAACCTGGACGCGCTGCAGATGCTGGCCGACGAGTCGCTGGCCGGCATGGGCTACACGGTTCACCTCGTCGACGGGCGGGACTCGTTCACGGGACAGGACGTGGGGCTGCTCTCGCGCGTGCCTGTCGAGACGTCCGGTCGGACCGACGACCGGGCGGTCGTGGGCGTTAGCGACCAGCGGTACGGCGTCTCCAAAAACCTGTGGGCGCGCCTGGACCTGGGGGGCACCCCGGTGACGGTGATCGGCGTGCACTTTCTCGCGCGGCCGGACGACGCGGAGCGCCGACCGCGGCGCGAGGCGCAGGCCGAGGTGATCCGGCGGCTGGTCGAGGCGGAGACGGCAGCTGGCCGCCAGGTGATCGCGCTCGGCGACTTCAACGACTTCGACGACCGCGTGCTCGACCGCCGCAGCTCGCAGCCCATCACCGACGTGATGGCGACCGTCAAGCGCGCCGGGCCGGGCGACGCCGACGACCTGGTCAACGTGATGGGCGACGTGCCCCAGGCCCAACGCTTCACGTCGCTCTACGACCGCAACAGCAACAACGTGATCGAGCCAGGCGAGCTGAGCGCCATCGACCACGTGCTGCTGTCACCGGCGCTGTACCGCCGGGTGCTGGACGTGCGCTACGTCCACACGCACGACCCGCGCGAGGTCTCGGACCACTTCCCCATCGTCGTGACGCTGTCGCGGTAGCCGGGCCACGCCGGCTCCGGCCGCCTCGGTCGCGTGGCCGAGGCGGCCCGCCGGGGCGCCTCGGCCGAGGCGTCCGGCCGAGGTCCCGGCCGATTCTCCGGGCGGACTCGGATCTTGCCGGCGCGTCGCCCGGTTGACAGAGACCGAAGCGCCCCGACGCGGGCGCTCCCCTTCCCCACTCTCTGTCATGACCGATTCTGCTCCGTCCCCCGAGGTCTGGCGGCGCGCCCTCGACGGCGACCGCGACGCGTTCAACGAGGCGCTCTCGCCCTTTACCGACATCCTACGCGACGCCGCTCGGCGCCAGATCTCCGTCGAGCGCGACGTGGTCTCGGGCGAGCCGGTCGACGGCGCCTCCGCCGTGGACCTGACGCCCGACGAGTTGGTGGGCGAGACGCTGGTGCGCGCCTGGGACTCGCGCGAACGCTTCGACGCGGGCCGCCTGGCGATGCGCCCCTGGCTGCTCGGCTTGCAAACGCGCTCGCTGGCCCGCATCACCCGGGCCGACAACCGCTACGCCGCGCGCAAGGCGATCTCGCTCGACGCCGAGGTCCCCGTGAACGAGACCCAGGACGCGGTCGGCGAGGACTTCTACGAGTTCCGCCAGCCGTTCGACGTCGACACCTACGAGGAGATCATCGCCGGCACGGCGCCCGCCGACGTCACCGCGCAAGACACCGACCTGACCTCCGACCAGCGCGACGCACTCGCCGACGCCGGGTTCGACGTGGACGCGGCCCAAGCCGTCGTGCTGCACGACGAGTTCGAGGTCTCGCTCTCCGAGGTCGCGCACATTCTCAACGCGTCGCTCAAGGACGCCGCGGCCGAGATGAACCTGGCTCGCGAAGGCCTGCGCGCCCGCCTCGGATCCGTCGACGACGACCACAGCGACGACCCGGCGACCGACTCGTACACCGGAGACCCGCTCCCCGACGCCTAGCGGCCCGCTGCGGGCTCACTGGCCCGGACCGCACTTCCCACTCTCTCTACCAACCCTATGTCCTCCCTCGCTCCCAACGAACGCGACGCTCTCCTCGCCGAACTTCGCCGCCGCACCACGACCCCGGGCTTCCATTTTCTGTCGCCCGACCACCTCTCCGAGCTCAACGACGCTCGGTCGGACGGCGCCCCCATCGTCAGCTTGTACCTCGAGATGACGCCCGAGGCGCGCATGGGCACGACGTGGGCGACGACGCTCAAGGACCTGTGCGAGAGGGCCATGAACGACGCCGGCGACCACAAAAAGGCCGTCGAGCGCGAGTGCGAGCGGATCCGGGAAGCGCTGGAGGCGGGCCTGCCGCGGACCGGGCGCGGCGTGGTGTTTTTCGCGTGCGAGGAGATCGGCCTGTTCCAGCAGCTCGGCACCGCGCTCGACGTGCCGAACGAGGTCCACGTGGGCGACAACCCCTACGTCCGCCCGCTGGCGCGGCTGCGCGACGAGAACGACCGGTTTGTGATCGCGCTGCTGTCGATGCACAAGAGCCGCTTCTTCTTTGCCCAGATCGGGCTCGTGGAGGAGATCTATGAGCTCGACGGCGAGGAGTTCGCCGTCACCGACCTGGTCTCGAAGGACCAGAAGCAGGACCGCAAGGCCGAGCTGCGCCGCCAGCAGGCCCAGCGCTCGGCGCACGCGCTCGACCTGATCGCCAAGACCATGAGCGCCCGCCACGTGATGTACTCGGCCCCGGCCGACATGGAGGCGGACTTTCTCGACAAGCTCGACCAGGCCACGTCGCAAAAGGTGGCCGGCAACTTTGCCTGCGACACGCTCGCCACGACTGCCGAGGTGGCCGATGCCGCCGAGGCCATGCAGCGCGAGGTCGAGGCGCGCGAGGAGATCGAGACGCTGGGCAAGGTCCAGGAGCTGCTCTCGTCGCGCGCGGTCGCCGGCCTCGAGGACACGCTCGACATGCTCAACCAGCAGCGCGTGATGACGCTCATCGTGGACGACGGCCAGACGATTCCGGGCGGCATCGACCCCACCTCGGGCATGCTCACCACCCAGACCGAGGGCACGTACCCCGCGACCGGCGGCGACATCCAGGCGGTCTCGGACCTTGTCGAGCTGATGCTGGACAAGGCCATGGAGCAGGGCGCCAGCCTGGAGCTGGTCCACAGCGAGGCGGCACGCGACGCGCTTCTGGCGCACGGCCCCGCCGCGGCTCTGCTGCGGTTCTGAGCGCTGGTGCATCGCACGGGCAGAGGCCGCGCGCCTCTGCCCGTCGTGCGCCCGCCGGCTCTAGATGCCGACCCCGACGCGCACCATGACGGTGTTGAGCTTGTACGACGGTGAGGCGTCGACGGCGCCGATCTCTCTGGCGTAACCGCTCACGTCGCGCGCATAGCGCAGCTCCAGGAACACGTTCGAGAACTCGGCTCCCACGATGCCCGAGGCGGCCACGTTGACCGCGTTCGTGTCGAAGACCGGCCGGCCGTCGTTGATGGGAAACCGCAGGTCGGGCCCGGCGCCGAGGTAGACGGCCGCGACCGCCAGCGGCAGGCGCAGATGGAGGTCGATGGGGACCGAGATCACGTCGACGGCGACGTTTTGCACAACGTCGGCGCAGAACACGTTGTCGGGGCAGACGAACGTGGCGTCGCCGGCGTGCAGGTAGAGCACGCTGCCGCGCACCCTGACCGTGCCCACGGCCAGGCCCGCGAACGCGCCGACGTGGTAGCCCGTCGAGGAGTCAAGGTCGGCCGCACGCGCGTCGGTAAGCGAGCCGAAGTTGGCGCCGCCGGTGACGCCGAGCCGCTGGGCGGAGGCGGGTGCGGCCGCCAGCAAGGCCGCCAGGAGAACGAGACGCATGGTGCCGAGGTGTGGTGGACCGACGATACGCGCGCGGCCGGATACGTTTCCGAGGTCGTACGTTCTGGCCCTCATCCATCCCGCCCTCGTCATGCGCGTCCTGCTGCTCTCGCTCGTTGTCACCCTCCTCGTTCCCCTCTCCGGCTGCGGCGTGCTCGGCATCGGCGGCGCGCCGGACCTGACCGCCCTGGAGGTCGCCGGGCGGTACCGCTTTACCGAGTTCACCATCGACCCCGCCTCGGACGCCGTGCGCGACTACCGGGTGCTGGGCAACGAGGTCCGCGACGACCTGACGCTGATCCTGGAGGAGGGCGGCTCGGCGCGCCTGGAGCGCCTGCGCGGCGACCGCGTGGACGAGGTCGAGGCGCGCGGGAGCTACACGCTGTCCGGCCGCCGCGTGCGCGTGGCGTTCGAGAGCGGGGACGCGGACGACTTTCTGCTGCCGTCCCAGATCGACTTCGAGGGCGGCGGCTCCCGGCTGCGCGCCGAGGTGTTCAGCGAGGGCCTCAACATGGAGCGCATCTCGGGCGACTACCGCGGCATCACGCGCGCCGACGCGACGCTCCGGATCGAGCTGCGCGAGATCGACTGACTCTGACCGCCTCGGCCGGCCCGCCGAGGTGGGCGGGGTCGGGTAAGCCTTCGCACGCGGCCGGCGTCGGGCGGTGAGTTTTGGCAACCCCGGAGCTTGTCCGCCCGATCCCCGTCCGACGCCTCATGACGATAGGCATCACCTGCTACCCCACCTTTGGCGGCTCCGGCGTCGTCGCGACCGAGCTGGGCAAGGCCCTCGCCGCGCGCGGCCACACGGTCCACTTTATCGCGTACGCGCTGCCGCTCCGGCTGGAGCACATGGTCGAGAACGTGTACTTCCACGAGGTGCGCGTCAACACCTACCCCCTGTTCGAGTACCCGCCGTACGCGCTCGCGCTGGCGTCCAAGATGATCGACGTGGCCCAGCACGAGGGGCTGGACCTGCTCCACGTGCACTACGCGATCCCGCACGCGACCTCGGCGGTGCTGGCGCGCGACATCTTGAAGAGCAAGGGGCTCGACATCCCGGTCGTGACCACGCTGCACGGCACCGACATCACGCTCGTGGGCAAGGACCCGGGCTTCAAGCCCGTCGTGGAGCACGCGATCGACACGTCCGACGGCGTGACGGCGGTGAGCGACTGGCTGCGGCGCGAGACCTACGACTCGTTCGACGTGACGAGCGAGATCGAGGTGATCCCCAACTTTGTCGACACCGACCGCTTTCGGCGCCAGACCAAAGACCACTTCAAGCGCGCGATCGCGCCCGACGGCGAGCGCCTGATCGCGCACGTGTCCAACTTCCGCAAGGTCAAGCGGGCCCCGGACGCCGTCGAGGTGTTCGCCCGGCTGCACGCCGACGGCGCCTGGCCCGACGGCCACGCTCGCCACGGCCAGCCCGGCGGCGTCAAGCTGCTGATGGTGGGCGACGGGCCAGACCGCGCGGCGTCGGAGGCGGCGGCGCGCGCGGCCGGCGTCTGGAACGACGTGCGGTTTATCGGCAAGCAGGAGCCCGTCGAAGAGATTCTGTCCATCTCGGACCTGTTTCTGATGCCGTCGGCGAGTGAGACGTTCGGGCTGGCGGCGCTGGAGGCGATGGCGTGCAGCGTGCCTGTGGTCTCGACCGATGTGGGCGGGCTGCCCGAGGTCAACGTCGAGGGCGTGACGGGCTTCTTGCGCCCCGTCGGCGACATCGAGGGCATGACCGAGGCCGCGCGCACGATCCTGACCCAGCCCGACCTGCACGCTCAGATGGCCGAGAACGCCCGGCGCAGCGCGGTCGACCGGTTCGACATCGACCGGATCGTGCCTCAGTACGAGGCGCACTACCAGCGCGTGATCGCGGGCGTGCCGGCGTAGCATCGCAGGCGGGCCGGGGTAGCGCGGAGCCTATGTGTGCCCCACAGTTGTAGGTACGGGTATCATTCGGGCGTGCGTGCGTCCCGCCTCCTGCTGTTTCCCGTCGCCCTCGTGTTGGCGTGGCCCGCCTCGGCCCAGCCGGCGACCCCGGCCGACTCGGTCGAGGCGAGGGCTGACTCGGTCGAGGCGAAGGCCGACTCCGCGGTCGTCTGGTCGCCGGTGCCCAGCCTGCTGGTGGCCGTGCCCGACTCGGCCGCGCTCGTGGCGGTCACGACGGCACCGGAGCCCGTCGCCGAGCGCCGCGGCCGGCTTCTCGCGACCGGACGCGCGAGCTACTACGGCGAGCGCTTCCGGGGCCGCCGCACTGCGAGCGGCGCCCGCTTCAACCCGGACGCGCTGACGGCGGCGCACCGGCGGCTGCCGTTCGGGACGCGGCTGCGCATCACGAATGTCCGGAACGGCCGAAGCGTGGTCGTGCGCGTCAACGACCGTGGCCCGTTCCACGGCAACCGCATCATCGACCTGTCGAAGGCCGCCGCGCGGCGCATCGGGATGCTCCGGTCGGGCACGGCGCGCGTCCGCATCGAGCGCCTGTAGCCCCGCCCGCCTCGGTCCCGAGGCGGGAGGCCTGCCCGGGGCGGGAGGCCTGCCCGAGGCCGGCGACTGTCCGAGGCGGGCGACTGCCCGACGTGGGAGACCTGGCGGCGGCCGGCGCGTTGACCCTTCTCCCCCCGACCGATGCCGTGGAGCCGCGCCGCAACCTGATCTCGCGCAAGAAGCCCGCCTACCCAATCACCGGGCACCTGGCCGACTACCTCGCCGGCTACGACCGCCAGGTCAGCAGCGGCGTCCGCTACGACGACCTGGCGCGCCACGCCGGCCAGATCCCGCTCTACGACGACTTCGGCGTCGACACGCTGTGGAGCAGCGTCTACTACGGCAACTCCGAGCAGGCCGAGATCCACGACGCGCTTCGGGCCACGTACGCGCTCCTCAAGTCAGCCGGCGACCTGTCGACCGTCGAGCACCTGTACATCGACCGCATCGACCTGTGCTTGTACGGCAACACGCTGCCGTTCCGGGTGCGCATCGTCAACCGGCTCAACGAGAACTTCGACTACTTCTACGTCAAGCGCGCCGACGCGAGCCGGGTCTACGGCCTGGAGCTGGAGCACATCTTGTCCCCGAACGCGGTCAACTTCCTGGCGCGCGTGGACGGCCCCGACCTGCGCGACCAGACCATCATTGAGGAGCACATCGTCGGGCTGCCCGGCGACGCGTTCATGCGCGAGTCGCTGCCGGACAACCGGTTCGACGAGGTGCGGCTGGCCAAGGAGTTCGTCAAGTTCAACGAGCGCTGCTTTGTGCGCCTGCTCGGCGACATGCACGCGGGCAACTGGGTCGTGGACATCACGCCCGACTTCGAGAAGCGGCACTACCGGATGCGCGCCATCGACTTTGACCAGCAGAGCCACCACCCGCGCAAGCAGGTGTACCTGCCCCAGTTTTTCGCGCCCAACAACCCCGTCATCGCGCTCGGCCTGGCGCACCTCACCGAGACGACCGTCGACCAGTACCAGCGCGAGGAGCGGGCGCTGATGGCCGGGAGGCTGCGCATCGGTCGCCAGCGCTACGACGAGCTGATGGACGTGATGCGCGAGGACATCATCGCGCCCGACGGCTACGTCCGCACGCTGGGCGCGGGCCTGGCCGAGCACTACGCCGAGCCTGGCTTCCGCGCCGCCGTGACGATGGGCGACCTGGTCGCGCTGTCGCTCGAGATGCTCCTGGCGCGCGCCGAGCCGGCCAGCTTGAAGCTGCTCTCGGGCTCCACCGCCGCCGACGCCGCCCGCCACGTGGGCTGAGGCCCCCCGCCTCGGCCCCGAGGCGGACCGGGCTGAGCACCGGGGCCAGCGCAAGAAGGCGGCGCAGAGGCCCCGGGCGCCCGGATGCCCCGACCTTGTCCCTCTCCCCGGACCGACCGCCAGCGCGCCATGACCTTCGACGACTTCGCCTTCGCCCCCTCCGTCCGCCGCGGCATTGAGGACGCCGGGTACACGACGCCCACACCTGTGCAGGCGGCAACGCTGCCCCTGGGCCTGGACGGCATCGACGTGGTCGGGGTGGCCCAGACCGGCACGGGCAAGACGGCGGCGTTCGTGCTCCCGATCCTGGACTACCTGGTCAAGGAGCCCCTGGAAGGCAAGGGCCGCCGGCCCGTCCGCGCGCTCATCGTCGCGCCGACGCGCGAGCTGGCGATCCAGGTCACCGAGGCGGCGCACACCTACGGCAAGCACACCACGCTGCGCGTCGCGACGGTCTACGGCGGCGTCGGCAAGGGCAAGCAGCGGACGGCGCTGCGCAACGGCACCGACATCATCGTCGCCACGCCGGGGCGCCTGCTCGACTTTCTCAACGAGGGCGAGATCGACCTGTCGTGGGTCGACATCCTGGTGCTCGACGAGGCCGACCGGATGTTCGACATGGGCTTTATCAAGGACGTGCGCCGCATCGTGAAGGCGGTCCCCGAGAAGCGGCAGACCATGCTGTTCTCGGCGACCATGCCGCCGCCGATTCAGGACTTGGCCCGGTCGATCCTGTACAAGCCCGAGACCGTCGAGGTGGGCGAGCGCCGCGACCCGGCCGCGACCGTGACCCAGCGCGCCATCCACGTGGCGGAGGACAAGAAGCAGGACCTGCTCCACCACCTGATCGAGGCGGAGGACGTGGACCGCATGATCGTCTTTTCGCGCACCAAGTACCGCGCCGACCGCATCCGCAAAAAGCTGGACCGCGCCGGCTTCTCGGCCGTCGCCATCCACTCGAACCGGAGCCAGGGCCAGCGCCAGCGCGCGCTCAAGGGCTTCGAGGCCGGCGAGTTCCAGATCATGGTCGCCACCGACATCGCCGCGCGCGGCATCGACGTGCCGGGCGTGAGCCACGTGGTCAACTTCGACGCGCCCAACATGCCGGAGGACTACATCCACCGCATCGGGCGGACGGGCCGCGCCGAGGCGACGGGCGACGCGATCACGTTCGTCTCGGGCGCCGAGCGCGACCACCTGCGCAGCATCGAGAAGCACACCGGCCGCGCCATCGACACGATGGAGATCGCCGGGTTCGACAAGCCGGCCATGTCGGAGGCGATGACCCAGGCCAAGCAGCGCTCGAACCCGAGCGGCCACCGGTCGCGCAGCAAGTCGGGCGGCCAGCAGCACCAGGGCCGCGGCAAGGGCCAGAGCGGGCGCGGCAAGGGGCGCAGCGGCCAGCGCTAGCGCCACCCCGACCGCGCCGCAGGCACGCGCGCCGCAGGCGCGCCCCTACCGCCGGGTCCCCCCGCCTCGGTACCGAGGCGGGGCAGGCGCGCGCGTCGGCGCGGCGCCAAACAGGCTGCGGACGGCCAGCACGGTGACCATCACCGACAGCACGCCGACCGGCAGCAGACGGAACAACACCGACGCGATGGCGATGCTGAGCGGGCTCCCGGACGGAACGGTCTGGACTGCGCCCGCCGTCGCCAGGCCCCACGCCGCCGCGGTCAGCGCCAACCCGGTCGCCGCCGCGAGCGCGAAGCCGGCCTGGGCCCATGCCGCGCGTGCGGCCAGCACAGCGATCAGGGCGAACGGAGCCGCGGCCAGCACGGCCGAGCGCCAGACGCCGCCGCTGAGCGCCTCAGACACGCTGCCGCTGGCGGCCCCGATGGCCACGCCCGACACCAGCGGGATCGCCGCCGCGACCACGACCGGAACGGCGAGCCTGAGCGCAGACCGGATCACGGCCGGGCCAGGCTAGGCCTCCAGCGTCGCTTCGAGCGCGCCGGCCAGGATGTCGAGCCCGGTGTCGAGGTCGGCCTGGGAGATCGTGAGCGCGGGACGGAAGCGGACCGTCCGCACGCCGCACCCGAGCGCGATCAGGCCGTCGTCGAAGGCGCGCTTGACGACCGCGCTGCGCGTGGCCGGGTCGGGCAGGTCGAAGGCGCACATCAGGCCGCGGCCGCGCGCGTCGGTGACGCCCTCGAAGCGCTGCTCCATGCCGGCCAGCTGAGCCTGCAAGTGGGCGCCCTGGGTGCGAGCGTTGCCCAAGAGGTCCTCGGCCTCGATGGTCTCCAGGATGCGGTCGAAGCGCACCATGTCGACCAGGTTGCCGCCCCACGTCGAGTTGATGCGGCTCGACTTGCGAAACACGTTGTCGTCGACCTCGTCCAGGCGCGGGCCGGCCAGGATGCCGCACACCTGGGTCTTTTTGCCGAACGCCAAGATGTCGGGAGCAACGCCGATGGACTGGTATGCCCAGAACTCGCCCGTCAGCCCGACGCCGGTCTGGACCTCGTCGAAGATCAGGATGGCCTCGGCCTCGTCGGCGAGTTGGCGGAGCGCCTGGAAAAACTCGGGGCGGAAGTGGTTGTCGCCGCCCTCGCCCTGAATCGGCTCGATGATGATGGCCGCGATCTCGTCCGGGTGGTCCATGAACGCCTGGCGCGCCTGACGCAGCGTGATCTCCTCGCGCCACTCGACGTCGCCGCCTCGGATCTTGGGGTTCGAGATGCGCGGCCAGTCAAACTTGGGGTAGCCCGAGACCTTGTTGGGGTCGGTGTTGGTGAGCGACATCGTGTACCCACTCCGCCCGTGGAACGCCTCTCTAAAGTGGAGCACCTGGCTTCCGCGCTCGCCCGAGTAGCCCTTCGCCTTGTTCTTGCGCACCTTCCAGTCGAACGCCGCCTTGAGCGCGTTCTCGACGGCGAGCGCTCCGCCGGACACGAAGAACGCGTGGGGCAACTCAGCCGGGATGCCGACGCGGCCGAACGTGTCCACGAAGCGCGCGTAGTGCGGCGTGTAGACGTCCGAGTTGGCCACCTTGTTCAGGGCCGCGTCCATCAGCCGCCGGCGGAAGCCCTGGGCCTCGGGCGACGGGCCAGCCAGCATGGGGTGGTTCATGCCCAGCGCGTTCGAGGCGTAGAACGTGAAAAAGTCTATGTAGTCCCGGCCCGTCGCGGCGTCGCGCAGGTGCGCGCCCTGGCTGGCGTCCATGTCCAGCACCATCGGGTAGCCGTCGGTCAGGATGTGTCGGCCGAGGGACTCGCGGACGTGGAGCGCGTCGGGAAGCGCCTTCGAGGCGTCGGGGGCGGTGATCTGCATGGGAGGCGGGGCGGAGGGCAGGGGGCGCGGGACGGGCGTCGCTGGCACGCCGGAAGATAGACGGAGGCTCTCGCTCCCACGCCGCCGCCCGGCGCTCCCGCCGCCGAGCCCGGCGCCCGCAACTCGCCCCCGAGGCGGGCGTACCGCCTTGTCTTCCTCCAACTCCAGCCGTGGAGCCTGCGCGACACTTTTCCGAAGCCGAGATCCAAGAGGTGTTCGCGCGCGCCGCGGCCGCCCAGGAGCGCGCCGACCGCGAGCGTGCCGGCCTCGGGCTGACCGTCGAGGAGTTGCAGGCCGTCGGGGCGGAGGCAGGCCTCGACCCGGCGCACGTGGCCGCTGCGGCCCGGGCCGTGGCCAGCGGCGAGCCCGACGACGGGCGCGAGACGCTGCTGGGCCTGCCCGTCGGCGTCCGCCGCGCGGCGTCGCTCGACGTGGTCCCGTCGAACGATCTGTGGGCATTCTTGGTCGCGGACCTGCAGGACACGTTCTCGGCGCGCGGCAAGACCGAGCGCATCGGCGAGTCCCGGATCTGGCGCAACGGCAACCTGCGCGCGACGCTCAGCCCGTCCGGCGACGGCGCCCGGTTGCGCATCCAGTCGAACCGCCGCGAGGACACCCAGCGCCTGCTCACCGCCAGCGCCATCAATGCCGTGCTGGCGATTTTCTTCCTCGTGACCTCAGCGAGTGCCAACGGAAACACGCCCGTGATCCTGGCGATGGTCGCCACAGGCCTAGCCACGATGGCCGTCATCCGCCAGTTCACCTGGACGCGAAGCCGGGAGGGACAGATGGAGGCTGTCATCGCCCGGGCCCAGCGCTCGGCCGGGACGTTCGCCTCGGCTACCGAGGCCGCCCCGGTGCTCGCGGCGCCGCGCCTCGACCTGGTCCACCTCGGCGCCGAGGCGGGCGACGGACCTACCGAGGCGGGCAGACGGCGCGTGTGGTCGTAGGCGCGCTGCCTTACTCGTCGGCGCCGTATGTTTTCGACGCGTCGCCACCTTAGCCTCCCCATGGCTGCAAACACGGGACAAAATCACCGGAAGGGATCGGTCAAGGACCGAGTCCAAGTCATGAACCCGGTAACCAAGCGGTGGGTCAAACTCGACACCCGCACGGGCCGCATCTTGGACCACAAAAAGACGCCCGGACCGTATAAGGGGGTGCGGAAGAAGTAAGCATGGCGCTGATCTTCTCCCCGGTCACGCAAGACGTCATCGAAGGGCCGTATGTACCTCGACCAGGGTGCGCGTTCCTGATGCTGCACGGTGGGACGACGAGGAGTCGCCTCGACCGGGAACTCGAAAGCCACGTCGTGGACGCGCTCGCCCATCACGAGATCACCGCCTTGCGCGCCACCGATGTCAGCGGCACCGGCGATTATCTGGATAAGATTCTGGGACTGATCCGAGGGTGCGGTATGGGCGTCGCCATTTTCTCCGAAGCGACGCCTGCGCCGACTCTCGCCAACATCTTCTTCGAGGTCGGCATGTGCCTCACGTTCGGACGCCCCGTCGTACTGGCCAAGACGGAGGAGGCCCACACGCCGTCCGATTTCGTCCGCACCGAGTGGGTCGCCATGCGAGACGACGGCGACGCGTTTCGGGAGAGCCTGTCGGCCTCGTTCGAGTCGGTGCTGGGACTGGCCGGCTACTACCGACAGATGGCGGAGGTGGCAATGGACGCCGACGAGATCGACTACGAACTCGCGTTCGAGCGCTACGCGCAGGCCGTACTCATCGGCCGTTCGTCAGATGATATTGCCCGCATCCGGACCATCTATGAGTCCCTTCGCGGCAGCCGAGGCAGCGACTCGCGGATGAACATGTCCCGGAGGAGGCTCATGCGTGCTGTTGGCCACTTTCTCAAAGGCGTCGACGTGGCGCTTGGGAGAGGCTGACTGCTTCCACCTCGGCGCCGCGCCTCGACCTGGTCCACCTCGGCGCCGAGGCGGGCGACGTGGCAAGCCCGGCGCGGGGGCGGACTCGGAGCTAGCGGGCCTGGCTCCACACGAACGCCGCACACCGGGGCCGTACCTTGCGACGTACGACCGCACGCCCGTCCCGCGTCCGGATCTCCCCCGCCGCCCTCTGCATGGAAACGCCCACGAAGGCCCCCCTCCTCCCCGGCCAGGTCGCCTTGAAGAAAGCGACCACCGCCCCGCTGGCGGTCGATTCCGAAGGCGACGGCTTTGCGCTTGAACTGCCCGTCGTCCAAAAGCCCCAGGTCGCCAACCGGCCCGGCGGGCGGCCCACGTGGCTGCGCGCCAAGCTGCCCTACGGCGAGACCTTCCGCGACGTCCAAAAGACCATCGAGGAGTTCGACTTGCACACCGTCTGCTCGTCGGCGCGGTGCCCTAACATGGGCGAGTGCTGGAGCGCGGGTACGGCCACGTTCATGATTCTGGGCAACGTGTGCACGCGCGGCTGCTCGTTCTGCGCCGTGCTCACCGGGCGCCCCGAGCAGAAAGAGCTCGACTACGACGAGCCCCGGCGCGTGGCCGAGGCGGCCCGGCTCATGGGGCTCAAGCACGTCGTGGTGACCTCGATCAACCGCGACGACCGCCGGGACGGCGGCTCGCCCATCTTTGCCGAGGTCATCCGGTTGGTTCACGCCCAGGACCAGACCATCGAGGTGCTGATCCCCGACATGAAGGGCGAGCGCTCGGCGCTGGAGACGGTTTTCGAGGCGCGGCCCGAAGTCCTCAACCACAACGTCGAGACCGTGCCGCGCCTGTACCGCCGCGTCCGCCCCCAGGCCGACTACCAGCGGTCGCTCGACGTGATCCAGCTCGCCAAGACCGAGCACGGGCTGCGCACCAAGTCCGGCATCATGGTCGGCCTGGGCGAGCAGCCCGACGAGGTCGTGAGCCTGATGGCCGACTTTGCCGCCCACGGCGTCGACGTGATGACGATCGGCCAGTACCTCCAGCCCACGCGCCACCACCTGCCGGTCGAGGAGTTTGTCCACCCGGACCGGTTCGCGTGGTACAAGGAGCAAGGCGAAGCGTTGGGCATCGAGCACGTCGAGAGCGGCCCGCTCGTGCGCAGCTCGTATCACGCCGAGCGGCATGTTTAGGCGGCGCGGGCACGCCGGAGGCTGGGCACTCGTGCTCGTGCTGTCCGTGCTGCCCGGGTGCCGGACGGTCGTGGACACCGTGGCCGGCGTGTTCGGCCCGGTCGTCCAGATCGGAGACGCCGTCGACGCGCACGTCGTGTACCGGCTGCGGCCCGACTGCCCGTCGCTGCTGGCGCGCACCATGCGCCACGGCTACACCGTGATGACGCCCGGCCTGGCGCCGGAGGGCATCGAGAACCGGGAGGCGTTCGTCGGGACGGGCTTCGAGGAGACGGGCGTATTCGAGGGGCCCGTCCGCGAGGGCGAGGTTGTGTTCCGCTACATCCCGCCGGCGGAGTCGGCCACGCGCAAAGGCACGCCCATCGACGCGGTGGCGGACGTGGCCGCGGTCGGGCTGACGCTGGAGCAGGGGCGCGACCGGCTGGACGCGCTGTGTGGCCCCGAGGTGGACGGCGCCGAGGTGGACGGCGCCGAGGTGGACGGCGAATCTCCGGACTCGACCATCCCACGCATTCCCGGTCAGAAAGCCGGACAGTAAGCCGACGTCCCGGCGCTCGCCCGGTCGCGACGCGGCCTGTCTGGAACGAGAGCCGCGGCACCCGGCAGTTCGTCAGGCCTGCCGGCCAGGGCGCTCCCGTCTTGCTCATCCACGGCGGCCCCGGCGCCTCGCTTCCGCCCTTCGCACGCGCGCTTGGCCGGGCCACCGATCTGGACGGTTCGAGCCGGTCGTGCGTGCGCCGCCTGCGGAGTTGGCCCGCCTCGGTAGCTTGGCGGGCACTTCCGCCCGACCGATGCCTGCCGACACCCGACCGCCGAGCTACGACGCCGGAGACCCCAGTGCCTACGTCCGCCACATGCTGGCTCTGGTCGGCGACCGCGACCCGGTGGCGCTGCTGGCGGCCGGCCCCGCCCGCCTCGGCGACGCCGCCGACGGGCTGAGCGAGGCGGGCGCGCGCCGCGTCCCGCCATCCGGCGGATGGTCGGCGCTCCAGATCCTGCGCCACGTCGCCGACTCCGAGATCGTGTACGGCTACCGCCTGCGCCTGATCGCGGCCGCCGACCGTCCCCAGATCCCGGGCTACGACCAGGACGCTTGGGTCGAGGCGCTGAACACTCACCACAGCACCGTCGCCGAGTGCCTCCACGATCACGCCCAAGCGCGCCCGGTCACCGTCCGCTGGCTGCGAGCGCTCGATGCGGGTCAGTGGGAGCGCGTCGGTGTGCACGCGGAGCGAGGCGAGGAGAGCATCCGCCGGATCGCGACACTGCTGGCGGCGCACGACCTGGCGCACGCCAGCCAGGTCGAGCGCGTGCGGAGCGCGCTGGGCGTCTAGGCCCGCACCGCGACCCCCATGTAGCCCACAGCCTGGCTTCCCGTCGTGACGAACTGAAAGTCCGGGTCCAGGCGGCGGCGCAGGACCGAGCGCACGAGCGCGCCGTCGAGCCGGGGGCGGACGCCGCGCACCTCCTCGACCGCGAGCCCGGCCGCCCGGGCGTAGTCCCGCAAGGTGCTCGGCGGAAGGAACAGGCGCCACACGTGGATGTGGTCTGGCGCGTCGCGCACCACGAACTTGAAGCCGTGCACGGCCACCAGCCAGGCCAGCGGCGTCCGGTTGAACGTGTTGAACAGCACCACGCCGCCCGGCCGGATCACGCGGCCCGCCTCGGCGATCACCCGGGCGGGGTCCTCGACGTGCTCCAGCATGTCGAACAGCAGCACGGCGTCGTAGCTGGCGTCGTCGGCGTCGAGGTCCGTGGCGTCGCCGAGGCGGAAGGTGGCGCCGGCGGGGGCGCGGCCCCGAGCTGCGTCGAGCGAGGGCTCGGACAGGTCGACGCCGTCCACGCGGTAGCCCTGCTCGGCGAGGGGAAGCGCGATCAGGCCCGCCCCGCACGCCACGTCCAGGACGCGCGCGCCGGGCCGGATGCCGTGCCGCTCGAACACCTCGGCCAGGTACGCCCGCTTGAGGATGCCCTCGACGCGCAGCAACGCAATCGCGTGGTCGTCGCCCTCGAACCAGCGGTCGCCGAGGTCGTCGTAGAACGCGTTGTTGACCGCCTGCACTAGGCCTTCCGCATCAGGTTGGCGGCGACGGTCAGGCCGGGGCCGAACGCGACCGAGCCGACGAGCGCGCCGCTCGGCACGGCGTCGTCGCGCGCGATCAGGTCCCAGATGTGCGGCAGCGTCGTGGACGACATGTTGCCGCGCTGGCGCAGGATCTCGTGGCTGTGACGCGTTCGGTCCTCGTCCACGCCCAGCGCCTCCGCAGTGCTCTCGATCACGCGCGGGCCGCCCGGGTGGATGGCCCACACGTCGACGTCGGGCACCGTCAGCCCGTGGCGGGCCAGGAAGCGCTCCATCACGGCGCCGACGTTGGCCTTGATGTGGTCCGGCACGCGGCGGCTCAGCGTCATCTCGAAGGCCGTGCCTCCGGGGCGCCACGTCATCTCGTCCAAGGTGCCGGGCACGAGCGCCTCGACGTGGTCGAGAAGCGCAAAGTCCTGGTTCTCCGGGCTGACCGACACGTCGATCCGCGCCGCGCCGTCGGCGAACAGGCACTGCTGGACGATCTGCTCCGGGTCGGTCGTGGCCGGGTGGTGGTGGAGCGTGCACAGCTCGACCAGCAGGATCGCCGCCCGGGCGTCCGCCTCGGTGACCGTGTCGCCGGTCTCGACGGCGGCCAGACGGGCTGCCGCGGCCGTCACCAGGTCGGCGGCCGTCGCGAGCGCCGGCAGCGCGGCGTAGCAGCCCATGTGGCCCACGCTCAGCACGCGCGTGTCGTCGCCCCAGCCGTGATCGGCCACGACGCGCTGGACGGCGCTGGGGCTGTCGTAGCCGGTGCAGCTGACCTGGAGGAGGGCGTCGGGCGCCTGGGTGTCGTCCGCGAACGCGTCCGCGGCGACGGCCTGGGCCGCCTCGGCGAACAGGTCCATGCGCCGGCCCAGGCTGGCCTGGTGCCACAGGTCACCCGAGCCCATGCTGGCGCCGGGCTGGCCGTCGCCGAGCGCGGGCGCGCAGTGCAGTTGCATCCGGTCCCAGTCCTGGTGCGTGTAGTCGTCGAGGGCGGTCACGCGGCGCTCGATCTGGCTTTTGCGCGACAGCAGATCGTAAAACCGGATCGCCCGGTCCACGTCAGGCATGGGCGCGGTCGCCGCGGCGCGGCGCAGCGCGGCCTTCATCCAGGCGATGCCGTCAGCCTGCTCCACGGTGTGACCGAGGCGCAAAGGGCGGACGGAGAAAAAGGCGCGGGGCGAGTGGTTCATGGCGTGAGACGCGTCGAGTCGGGGAATCCGTTCCTCGCGGGCCCAGCCTTCCCGCGAATCAGACTCTCCCTGAACGTCTCACCGAGCCGTCTTAGTTGAGGCCCAAAAACTTGAGCTTGGCCGCGCGTGCGGGCTGGTCGAGGCGCTGCTCGAAACGCATCGAGTCGCCGACGGCCACCTGGCGCACCGGCACCATCACGTCGCTCATGGGTCGGTTGTCGGTGTCGTACAAGGTGACGAACACGTCGGCCGAGGAAATGGTCACCTCGCCTTTGTTGACCAGATACCCGGTCAGGACGGGGTAGCCGCTTCCCCGGCTCTTGAGCGAGAGCCCGCTGACCTGGCCTTGCGCGGTGGGTCCGCCGCACGCGGCGAGGAGGGCGGCGAGGAGGGCGGCCAGAGCGATTCGGAGCACGGCGATCTCGGGGGGACGCCAACAAGAACGCTGAAACCGTCCGACATTGCCCAACGCGCGCCTTCGGACAGGTTGAAGAATGGACGAGGGGAGTCGCTGAGGCGGCGGCTCCGGCACGTTGCTGGGACGTCGGCGAGCGCGCGGCCGCCTCCGCGGAGAGCGAGGGAGACGGCAGTCTCAGATGCGGGCGGAACGTGCGGTGCGTTCGGTCTCGTGAGCGGTCACGGCCGGCCGGCCGCGGAGTCGGCCGCGAGCGCGTGGGCCAGCGCGCGCGCCACGACGGCGTGGCCGGCCGCGTTCCAGTGCGTGTCGTCGCGCCACCAGACCACGTCGCCGCTCGGCAGCCCTCGTCGCGCGGCGTCTGCCAGCGCCGGCTCCAGGTCGAGCGTCTCCATCTCGCGCTCGCGCGCAAACTCGCGCAGCACGGCCGCCGCCCCGCCCGTGCCGCCGCCGAGGCCGGCCGCCGGGCCGTAGACCTGCACCTTCATCGGCGCGACCGCGACCACGACGCGCAGCCCGGCCTCGCGCGCCAGCTCGCCCACCATCCCGAACACGCCGCGCACGCACGCCGCCTCGGGCGACGCGCGGACCTGGCCGGCCGTCTGCTGGGTCCAGTCGAGGTCGGGCCGGTAGAACGTCATCGCGGTCCCGTCCGGGAGCGTAGCGAGCACCGGGACTGCCGGCGAGGCGTGGAGGCGGCGCACCAGCTGGCCGATCACCGACCGGACGCGGAACGTCGCCCACCAAGCCCGAGCGCGGTTCCAGCCCGACGGCGGCGTCGGAAGGGACGTCTGGCACGCGTCGGCGAAGTCGTTGCCCGCGAACAACATCCAGACCAGGACGGCGTCGGGCGCCAGGTCGAGGCCGCCCACGACATCGGCCAGCGTGACGGCCTCGTCGTAGGGCGAGGCGCCCGAGATCGACAGGTTGACGGTCGGCAGGCTGTGGCGCGTCGTCAAGAGCGAGGCCGCGATCTCGTCCTGGTCGGTCCCGACGCCGGCTCCGAACGAGTCGCCCAGCAGGACCACCTGGGCTGGACCGGGAAGCGGGTCGGTGCGGAAGCCGAGCGCGTCGGTCGCAAACCGGACCGTGCGCGGCTGGCGGACCGCGCCGCCGGTGGCGGCCAGGTCGCCGACCGTCGGCCAGACCACGTCCACCTGGGCGTCGTGCCGGGCCCCGAGCGGGTCGACGCGCCACAACCGCACGTAGCGGTCCTGGGGCCTCACAAAGACGTGGTCCACAAACGGCCGCGTCGCCAGGTCGGCGACTGCCAGCGTCAGCCCGGCCGCGCCGATGGCGAGTGCCAGGCCCGGCGCGCGCCACACGCCGACGCCGCCCGCGACGGCCAGCAGCGCCACGACCCCGACCGCCTCGGGCCGAGTGGGGACCGTGCCGAGCGCCAGCGGCGCGACCGCGAGCGCGACGACCGTCAGGGCGGCGGCGGCGCGGCGCACCTAGCCCAGCTCGGCCAGGCTCGCCCGGAGCGCGACGATCTCCGCCTTGGCGTCGGACGCCTTTTGGCGCTCCTTTTCGACGACGGCCTCGGGCGCGCGCGACGTGAACGACTCGTTGCTCAGCTTGCGCTCGACGCCGCCCAGAAAGCTCGTCTTGCCGTCGATCTCCTTCTGCAACCGCGTCCGCTCCACGTCCAGGTCGATCATGCCCTCCAGCGGCACGTAGACCGTGTGCCCCTCCACCACGACGGCCGCCGAGGCGGGCGGGGTCGCAAGGTCGGCGCCGACCTCCAGGCCGGACAGGCCGGCCAGCCGCTCGACATACGCGCGGGCCCCGTCGAGCGCCGTCGCCGTCTCGGCGTCGGCCGTCTGGACGACCGCGCGGACGGCCTGGCCGGGCGGCACGTTGTACTGCGCCCGCACCTGGCGGACCGCCGTCACGACGCCCTGGACGGTCGCGAACGTCGCCGCGGCCTCCGGGTCCGTCTCGCGGGCGGACGGCGCGGGCCAGGCGGAGGCGATGCAGGCTTGTCCCTTCTCGCGAGGCCGCAGCGTCCACCACAGCTCCTCGGTCACGAACGGCATGAACGGGTGAAGCAGGCTCAGGATCTGCTCGAACACCTCGGTGGAGAGGGCCAGCGTCTCCTGGCTGGGCGTCTCGCCGTGCGGCGCCTTCGACACCTCCAGGTACCAGTCGCAGAAGTCGCGCCAGACAAAGTCGTAGACCAGCTGCGCGGCTTCGGAGATGCGGAAGGCGTCGAGCGCCTCGGTCGTCGCGTGGACGGTCTCGTGCAGGCGCGTCAGCAGCCAGCGCTCGGCTAGGTCGAGGTCGGCCAGGTCGCGCGTGCGGCGCAGGTCCTGGGTCGGGCGCCCGGCGTCGTCGCGCTCGACGAAGCGGCCGAACACGCGCGCGGCGTTCCAGACCTTGTTGGCAAAGTTGCGGCCGCCCTCGAAGCCCGCCGGGTCCAGCTTGATGTCCTGGCCCTGGGCGCACAGCTTGGCCAGGGTGTAGCGGACCGCGTCGGCGCCGTACTGCTCGATCATGTCGAGCGGGTCGATGCCGTTGCCGAGGGACTTCGACATCCAGCGGCCCTGCTTGTCCTTGATCATGCCGGTGATGAACACGTCGGTGAACGGCACCTGGCCGGTGAAGTGCGTGCCGGCCATGATCATCCGGGCGATCCAGAAAAACAGGATGTCGTAGCCCGAGACCAACACCGAGCCCGGGTAGAACGCCTTCATCGCGTCCGTGTCGTCGGGCCACCCGAGTGTCGCGAACGGCCACAGCCACGACGAGAACCAGGTGTCGAGCACGTCCTCGTCCTGCTCGTAGCCCGGCCCGGGGCTGTCGACCGAGACCACGAATGCGTCTTCGTCGCGGACGCCGTCGGCATCGACGGGGTACCAGACCGGGATCCGGTGGCCCCACCACAGCTGGCGCGAGATCGGCCAGTCGCGGATGTCCTCCATCCAGCGGCGGTACTCGTTGGCCCAGCGCGACGGGTGGAACGTCACCGACCCGTCGTTGACGACGGCGAGGGCCTTCTCGGCCAAGGGTGCCATCGAGACGTACCACTGGGGCGACAGCAGCGGCTCGATGACGGCCTTGGATCGCGACGAGATGGGCGTCGTGACGGTGTAGTCCTCCGTCTTGACGAGGTGGCCCGCCTCGGTCAGGTCGTGGACGATCTGGGCCTTGGCCTGCTGGCGGTCGAGCCCGGCGTAGGCGCCGGCGTGCTCGTTCAAGGTGCCGTCCAGGTTCATGATCGAGATCGTCTCCAGGTCGTGGCGCTTGCCGATCTCCCAGTCGATCTCCGAGTGGCCGGGCGTCACCTTCAAGGCGCCCTGCCCAAACTCGGGCTTGACCACGTCGTCGGCGAGGATGGGCACGAGGCGGTCGGTCGTCGGCACCTGGACGCGCTGGCCGACCAAGGCCGTAAAGCGCTCGTCATCCGGGTGAACCGCGACGGCGGTGTCGGCGGGGATGGTCTCGGGCCGCGTCGTCGCGATGTCGATGTACTGGCCGGTCGGCTGTCCGTCGGCGTCCACGACGGGGTAGCGGACGGTCCACAGCGAGCCCGGCCGCTCGACGTTGTCGACCTCCTCGTTCGAGATCACCGTCTGGTTGTCCGGGTCCCAGTTGACCAGGTACTCGCCCCGGTAGACGAGTCCCTGCTGGTGCAGCGTCACGAAAATGTCCTGCACGGCGCGGCTCAGCCCGTCGTCCATGGTGAAGCGCTGGTAGCGCCAGTCGGCGGAGTCGCCCAGGCGGCGCTTTTGCTGCAAGATGATGTCGCCGTACTCCTGCTTCCACGCCCAGACGTGCTCCAGAAACGCTTCACGGCCGATCTCTTTCCGCTGGATGCCGTCCTTTTTGAGCGCCTTCTCGACCACGTTCTGGGTCGCGATGCCCGCGTGGTCGACGCCCGGGATCCACAGGGCCTCGAAGCCCTGCATCCGCTTGTAGCGGACCAGCAGATCTTGAACCGTGTCCTGCAGCCCGTGCCCCATGTGCAGGCGGCCGGTCACGTTGGGCGGCGGCATCGGGATCACAAACGGCGGCTTGGTGCCCTCGGTGACGGCGCCGGGGTCGGCGTGGAAGAAGCCGCCGTCCTCCCAGTACCGGTACCACGTCTGCTCGACGGTCGCGGGCTCGTAGGCCGAGCCGGCAGGCGCGGGCGCGGGCGTCTCCGGGATCTCCGGCAGGGTGTGGCGGTCGGCGGGGATCTCGGTCATCGACGGGCGGGCCTCAGGTGTGCCGACCAAGCTACCGAGGCACGCGGGGAGCGCCGGTGAAGGCGACTCCGGTCGAGGAGTCAGAAACGCGCGCGCGCCGTGCCCTCCACCTTGGTCGGCCCGCGGGCCGGTCCCGACCGTCGCGGAGCCAGAGCGAGCCGCGCTCGGGGCCGCGCAACCGGACGGCCGGGCCTGCCCTCGGCCGGCGCCCGAACCGGCGCCCAAACCGACGCGCCGACCGGCCAGCCAGCCGCTGAGACCGTCCCTTCGACCCGACCGGCTCTGCACCTGCCAGTGCCTTCGGTGGCCTCTCCCGGGCGCCGCGGTGCCCGCCTCGACGCAGGCTACCGGATCTCTCCGGCGGGCGCAGGCCGGAGCGCCTCGGTGAGCGCGTCGAGGCGGACGGGCTTGGACAGGTAGCCGTCCATTCCGGCCAGCAGGCACGCCTCGCGGTCGCTGCGCAGCGCGCGCGCGGTCAGGGCCACGATCTTGGGCTGGTCGGCCGGAGCCACCTCGCGCCGGATGCACCGCGTCGCCTCCAGGCCGTCCATGCGCGGCATCATCACGTCCATCAGGACCAGGTCGTAGACGTGCTGCTCCAGGCGTTCGAGCGCTTCGAGCCCGTCGGAGGCCACGTCGGCACGGTGGCCGAGCTGGCTGAGCATCTGGAGCGCCAGCGCCTGGTTGTCGGGCTCGTCCTCCACGAGCAGAATGCGCAGCTCGCCGCCGCCGGCCGAGCCGGTCGGGGGCTCCTGGCGGCCCACCTCTGCAAGGCCGAGCGCCTCCGCGCCGGGGGGCGGAAGCGTCACCGAGGGGCGCGGCTGGCCGCCGTAGTTCAGCACGCGGCGCAGCAGAGCGTGGAGCGCGACCGGCGCGATGGGCTTGAGGACGGTCGAGGCCACCAGGTCGGGCGCGTGACGCGCTCGCTCTTCGGACGACAGGATCACGAGCGGCAACTCAGACGGCGAGCAAAACTGGCGGATGCCCTCGGCCAGCTCCAGCCCGTCGGTGATGGGCATCTGCATGTCCAGCACGCCCACGTCGAACCGCTGGCCGTCGCGGATCCAGCCCAGCGCCTCGTGGGGGTCTGGCGTGTCGGTCACGGTCACGTTCCAGCGCCGGAGCTGGCTCACCAGGACGGCGCGGCCGTCCTCGTCGTCGTCCACGACCAGCACGCGCGCGCCGGCCAGCGACGACGGCGCGTCGGCGAGCACGATGCGTCCGGCGGTGGGCGCCCGCTCCAGCGGCAGCCGCACGCGGAACACGCTTCCGACTCCTGCCTCGCTCTCGACCCCGATAAAGCCGCCCATCAGCTCGACGAATCGCCGCGTGATGGCAAGCCCGAGACCGGCGCCTCCGTAGGCGCGCGTCATCGACGCGTCGGCCTGGACGAAGGGGTCGAAGATGGCCTCCAGGCGGTCGCGGTCGATGCCGATGCCGGAGTCGTGGACCTCGATCGTGACCCAGACGTCCCCTTCGGGCGTCTCGGAGCCGGCCGGGGCCTCCCCGCGCCGCACGGCGACGTCGACGGTGCCCGCCTCGGTGAACTTGACGGCGTTCGACACCAGGTTGGCGAGGATCTGCTGGAGCCGCTTCTCGTCGGCTAGCACGCGTGCCGGCAGGTCTGGGTCGATGGCGTACGCCAGCTCGATGCCCTTGCCGAGCGCGGCCGGCGCGCTCTCCTGGAGCACCCGCTGCACCAGGGGCCCGAGGTCGACGGGGCTGGCGTCGAGCTCGATGCGCCCGGCCTCGATCTTGGAAAAGTCCAGGATGTCGTCGATCAGGCCCAGCAGCCGCTCGCCCGACCGCCGGATGGTCTCGACGTAGCTGCGCTGCAAGGCGTCGAGGTGGGTCGTGGTGAGCAACTCGCCAAACCCGATCACGGCGTTCATCGGCGTCCGGATCTCGTGGCTCATCGAGGCCAGGAACGCGCTCTTGGTCCGGTTGGCCTGCTCGGCCTGGTCCCGGGTCTCGGCCAGCCGAGCGACGGTGTCGTCGAGGTGCTGCTCGCGCTGGTGCCGCTCGATCAGGGCGCCGGCCCACTGGGCCGCCAGCCGCACCAGCGCGGCGTCGCCCGGCGTGAACGGGCGCGCAGCGGGGCGCGACGACGAGAAGCTGAGCGCGCCGTCGGGGCGCCCGTCCACGCGGACCGGCACGCCGATGTAGGCCTCCAGCCCAACCATCTGGTAGCAGCGGTGGTCGCGGTGCTCGGACTCGGCCATGTGTTCGATGGCGACCACGTCCTGGGCCTCCATCGTCAGCGCGCAGTAGGTGTCGCGCAGCAGCATGGTGTCGCCGGCGGACATGGCCGCGCCGTAGCTGGCCAGGCAGGTGTAGGTCCCGTTCTGGGTGGTTGCCAGCAGGCCGCCCTCCAACCCGAGCATCTCGGTCATCTCGCGCAGGACGGCTTCGGCGCGCTCGGCGAACGACCCTTCCTGCGCGACCGCCAGGAGCAGGCGCTGTAGGTGGTCGGCGTGGGCTTCGTTCTGGCGCTGGGCCTGCTCGCGGTCGGTCACGTCCAGGCTGATGCCCACGCCTCCGCACACGGCGCCCTCGTCGTCCAGCATGGGGGACACGACGGTCTCGAACGTCCGGCCGTCGAGAGCGACCGTGACCTCGGAGCGCTCGCCGCGCAGGGCGGCCTCGACGGCGGCCACCACGACGGGCAGGTCGGCGTACACCTTGGTCATGTCCTCGCCCACGTTCCAGCCCTGCCCCACGCCCAGCGTCTCCAGGGGGGCCCCGACGTGGAGCGTCATGCGGCGGTCGGCGTCGAAGGCCCACAGGGTCGCCTCGACGTCGCGGCCGGCCGCCACGAGCGCGTCGCGCTGGCGGATGTCGGCGGCGGCGCCCACCCGGCTCGTGAGGTCCTCGGTGAGCATAACGAGGCCGCCGATCTCGTGCTCCGAGGTGTGCCACGGGCGCACCTCCGAGCGGAGCCACTGCGTGGTCCCGTCGCTCCGGGTAAACGGCTCGCCGTCGTTGCGCTCGATGTGCCCCTGGAGGCACCGCCGGTGGATGGCCTTCCACGGGTCGCCGATCTCGGGGAAGACGTCGTAGTGGCTCCGGCCGAGGTAGTCCTGGTCCGGGTCCAGGCCGTAGTCGCTCACCCAGCGGTCGCTGTAGGCGAGGTAGCGCATCTCGGTGTCGAGCAGCGCCTGCGCGGAGGGCGCGCGCGTGATGAACAGCAGGAGTTGCTCGAGTCCAGACATCGCTCTCGTAAAGGTCACGTTCTAGTAAAGGTCACGTTCAAGCGTACGACCCGCCGGGGACTCCAGCGTAGGTGCCGTGCACTAGCGCCCGTCTCCTGTCCGGGCTCCGGGGGGGTGCGCTCAGTGGGCGCTTGCCGGAGCCGCCTGCCCACGCAAGGTTCGCCTCGGCTTCACTCGCGACCGGGTCGGCGCCGGCGGCCTGGCGTCGTAGCTTGGCCCTCCCGCTGCCGGTCCGCTGGCAGACTCGGGATGTAGCGCAGCCCGGTAGCGCGCCTCGTTCGGGACGAGGAGGTCGTGGGTTCGAATCCCGCCATCCCGACCGCGCCGGCCAGCCCCACGCTGGCCGGCGTTTTTTTGACGGCCGCCCTGGCCGACCGCGCGCCCGAGGTGGACCTGCGGAGCTGTGTGCGATTTGCCCGAGAGTCGGACGGCGACCTTCGAGGGCTGGACGACGGCTCTATCCTGCGAGCCCCTCCTGGTCCTCCCGATGCGCGTCGTCCTCCGCTCCCTCCTCTTGACCGGCACCCTGGGTCTGGCCGCCTCGGCCGGCGCCCAGACCCAGCAGGTGCTCTTCCCGGGCCAGAGCGGCAGCGACCTGCTGGCCTCGATCCGGCAGCAGTACCGCCCCGCGTCGCTCGCCGGCGACAACGACGACCTCTACGCGACCGTCGACCGGACGACCGTCGATGGCCAGGACGGCGTGCGGTGCGTGTACACCGGCCTGTTCGTCCCCTTCGACAACAACCCGAACTCGGACCCGAGTCAGGACGTTTTTAACGGCGGATCGCCAACTGGCGAGACGATCAATCAGGAGCACACCTACCCGCGGTCGCGGCTCGGTGGCGGCGGCAGCGTGTCCTCGGAGCGCGACCTCCACAACCTGTTCCCCACCCAGGTCGGGGTCAACGCCGACCGCGGGAGCCTGCCGTTCGCTGAGATCCCCGATGCCCAGGCCAGCCGGTGGTACCGGGGCGCGCCCCCGTACACCCAGGCCTCGACGCCCTCGGCCGACATCGACGAGTACAGCGAGATCACCAATGGGGCGTTCGAGCCTCGCGAGGACCACAAAGGCAACGTGGCCCGGGCCATGTTCTACATCCAGGCCGTCTACCCCGACCAGGCCGATGCGGGGTGGTTCTCCGGTCAGGCGGGCACGCTCTACGACTGGCACTACCAAGACGCCATCTCCCAGGCCGACCAGGACCGCTCGGCGCGGGTGGCCAGCTTCCAGAGTGGCACCGACAACCCGTTCGTGCTCGACTCGACGCTGATCCGACGGGCGTTCTTCCCTCAGATCCAGACCAACCCGACGGCCGGCGACGATGGCGCCCAGGCGCTGGAAGCCGCGCTCGACGTTGCGGGCGTCAACCCATTTGTGAGCGAGGCCCGCCTAACCCTAACGCTTCCTGCGCCTGCCGCCGTTCGCGCCGATGCGCTCGACGCGCTCGGCCGGCGCGTGGCGCGGCTCTACGACGGACCGGCGCCCGCCGGCCCGACGGCGCTGCGGCTGGACGGCACCGGGCTGGCGGCGGGCGTCTACGTGGTCCGCGTCCAGACGGGCACCGAGGTGCTCACACAGACGCTCGTGCGGGCGCGCTGAGGCGGGCGCTGGCCGTCTCGCCGGATGCTGGCTGGGCCAGCGGAAGCGCGACGGTGAAGGTGGTGCCGGCCCCGAGCTGGCTCTCGACCTGGATGGTGCCGTTCATCGCGGCCACGAGCCGCCGGGTGATGGTCAAGCCCAAGCCCGTGCCCTCGTGGCTGCGCGCCCAGCCGGTCGAGGCTTGGTGGAACGGGGTGTACAGGCTCTGGAGGAACGCGCCGTCCATGCCGCGCCCGGTGTCGGCGACCGCCAGCTCGGCGCAGCCATCCCGCTCGCGGACGGACACCGACACGTGCCCCGCATCGGTGAACTTGATGGCGTTGGAGATCAAGTTGGTCAGCACCCGGCCCAGCGCGTCCGGGTCGGCGTGGGCCGAGAGCGGCGCGGGCGGGGGCGCAAGGCGCAACTCGAGCCCCTTGTGCCGGGCGAGCGGCTGGAGCAGCAGGATGACCTCGGCCGCCTCGGCCGCCGGATCGACCGGCCGGAGCGCGAGTTCCGAGGGGCCTGCCTCCAGCCGCGCCAGGTCCAACACCGAGTTCAGGGTGCACAGCAGGCGCCGCCCGCCCACCTCGATGGGCGCCACCAGCTCGAGGTGCTCGCCGGTGACCTCCTCTTGGAGCACCTGGGCGTAGCCGATGATGGCCGTCAGCGGCGTCCGGATCTCATGGCTCATGTTGGCCAGGAACACGCTCTTGGCGCGATTAGCCGCCTCCGCTTGGTCGCGGGCGTGCCGGACCTCGGCCTCGTGCCGGACCCGCTCGGTGACGTCCTGGATCACGCCCCGGATGCACCGTCCCGACGCGCTGACGGTGACCGTCGTCGTTCCGTCGACCCAGCGCGTTTCGCCGCTGGGCCGGACGATGCGGAACCGGAGCCGGTACTCGCCCGACCCGGACAGTATCTGCTCCATCTCGAGCCGGCATCTCTCGGCGTCGGCGGGGTGGACCGAGTCGGCGACCGGCGGCGGGGGGCCGGCACCGGACGCGAGGCCGAAGATGTCGTAAACGCCCTGCGACCAGCCACGCTGTCCCGTCTCGGTGTCTCTGTACCACGCGCCCGTCTGGGCCAGGCGCTCGGCCTCGACGAGCCGGGCCTGGCTCGCCTCAAGGGCCTCGACCCCGCGGAGGCGCCCGTAGAACATGACGAAGAAGACGGCCACCGCCGCCACCATCACCATGACAAAGATGATCGGGCTGGCGGCGCCCGGCGACACGTCGGCGGACAGGGCCACCACCGACCCCACGGCAAACCCCACCCCCATGATTGCGGCAAGAGGCCCGGGCCGGTTCCACACGAGCGTGGCCGTCAGCGCGATGCTGGTCAGGACGAAGCAGTACCCGATCGCGTAGTCCGCGGCGAGGTCGTTGCGAGCCGCCAGCACGCCGAACCACAGCAGCACGCCCCCCACCGCCGCGGCGAACACGTGCTTGGGATGGTCGCGGACGGCGGGCACGGCGTAGCTCGCGACGACGCCCGCCAGCGCGAACCCGACCATCAGCGCGCGCGCCCAGAACGGGTCGTAGCCCTGAGGGTTCGTGACTTGGTACACGAACCAGAACGGAGGCGTCAGCAGCGCGATCAGTACCAGCGCCAGCCGCAGCGTCCGGAGCGGGACGTCGGACGCGTCGCAGTGGCCCACGAAGGGCACGAGCGAGTGGAGCCAGGTGGGCGCGCGAAGCGTCATGCGGCGTGGTATCGGGCCACTCGAGAGTACGGTTAAGTCGCCACACACACCAGACCGGCCCTAATAAATTGTCTCTATTGATTTTGCGCCCACGTCTCGAACCGAAACGCTGGGCGCCCGTCCCGGCTCGGGTGCCGCTCCGCGGCGACAAGCCGGAAGGGCGCACCGTCGCCCAGCAGGTGGCGGTAGGGAGGGAAAAACGTGTCACCGGCAAAGTCGCCCTCGACCATCGTCAGCTCCAGGCGGTCGGCCTGGACGGGACTGCTGGGGTCCAGCACGGCGCCGTAGACGCCCGCGCCGCCGCCGATGAACACGCGCTCGCGGTCGGCAAAGGCGCCGACGGCCTCCTCCAGCCCCCCGTACACGTGGATGCCGGGGTGGTCGACCGCGGTCGGGTGACGTGTCAGGACCACGTTCTCGCGGCCCGGGAGGGGACCGCCAAACTGGACGAGCAGGCTCTCGAACGTTTTCCGCCCCATCACGAGCGGGTGGCCCAGGGTCATCGCCTTGAAGCGCGCCAGGTCGGCCGGCAGGTGCCAGGGCAGCTGGTAGCCGTCGCCGATGAGCCGGTCGGACTCGAGTCCGGGCGCCTCGGCGACGGCGGCGATGACGACGATCTCGGGCATGAGGCTGTGGGATGCGGAGCTGGAATCTCGGGTGGCCGGCGGCGTTGTGCCAGGTGGGCCCGCGCTAGGGCCCGAGGTGGGCGGGGTGCTCTAGAAAGGGCGCCTCCGCGATGAACCGGTATAGCGGCCACAGCGCCGCTTGGGCATCGATGGCGGCACCGACCAGGTCGCCGCCCAGCGCCTGGGCCTGGTCACGGGTGATCCGCCTCATCACCCAGATGCCCTTGGCGCGGTCGAACCCGTCGGGGATGGCGTCGAGGGCCTCGCTAAACTCGGGCCGCCCTTCGGGCTTGGTCACGTGAGGTGCGAACGCCAGCCGGTAGCCGTCGGCCAGGAGAGCGTTGAGAAGTGGGAGGGCGCCCGGGTCAGTCGCCAACCGCTGCCGAGCCGGGCGGAACAGCCCGTTGGCGTAGTCGCCGACGTACAGGCCCCAGCGGAAGCCGTCGGCGTAGACGGCGTGGCTGAGCTGGATGTCGGTCAGGCGTTTGCGCGGCAGGCGGTAAAAGCTCATCCACAGGTGGCTGTGGGAGCCGCCGCGGCCAAAGTCGTTTTT
The DNA here is from genome assembly GCA_963757585.1 of Rubricoccaceae bacterium. Taxonomy (GTDB): domain Bacteria; phylum Bacteroidota; class Rhodothermia; order Rhodothermales; family Rubricoccaceae; genus Rubrivirga. Next base: position 113,997 of record CAVWRT010000003.1, on the reverse strand, counting down.
CAGGATGCGGCTGAACACGTTGCGCTCGGTCTCGAACGGGATGCCGTTGGGGATCACCCAGTTGAGCGCCAGGTCGTCGCGGTAGCGCTTGAACGGCGCGGTGACGGCGCGGTCCAGCACCTCCTTCTCCTGCTGGTACCGCCCGATGTGGGGCTCGGCTTTGAGCCGGGCGAGCGCGTCGTAGCCCTCGTCCGGAAAGCCCTCAAAGGTCAGGTCGAGCGGCCTGCGGGCGAACGGGGGCGCGGCGTCGGGGACTGGCGGGAGGTCAGGGGGCACGGAAATCATGTCAGCGTCGAGCCAGGTACCCGGGCCGGCGGGCGCTGTTCTGCCTGCCAGGCTGGCAGCGGATCGCACCCATGTTGTGCAATAACGGCGCTGGCATGGAACCTGCAGACCGGTCCGCGGCCGCAGGCCACCTACACACTACTGCCATGACCTCCCGCTTTCTCCCCCACCGCGACGTCGCCCTGCTGCGTCGCCAGATGGACCGCCTGTTCGACGACGCCTCGCACGACGAGTCCCAGACGTCGCTCTGGAGCCCGCGCGCCGACGTGGTCGAGACCGACGACGCCTACGTGCTCGCGCTCGACCTGCCGGGCATCGACCGCGGCAGCCTGGACGTGACGCTGGACGACGGCACGCTCAAGATCTCGGGCGAGCGCCAGCCCGGCGCCACCGAGGGCCGGATGCACCGCGTCGAGCGCGCGCACGGCCGCTTTTTCCGGTCGTTCGCGCTCGGCTCCGACCTGGACGACCAGGCCATCGAGGCGCACTACGACGACGGCGTCCTCACCGTCCGCATTGGCAAGGCGGCGACGGTTCAGCCCCGCCGCATCTCGGTCGGCTCCCGCGCGGACGACGCGCAGGCGGCTCACGACGTCGAGGGCGAGGCCGGCGCCTAGCCTGGCCGGCACAGCCCGCCTCGGTGCCGGGCTGGGGGCGCCACCCTGCCCCCGGCCCCGCCGAGGCGGTCAGTCCCGGCTGGTCCGCTCGCCCGACAGGAACGCCAGCGCGTCGGTGACCATGTCGGGGCTGCCGATGTAGACCGGGCAGCGGTCGTGCAGCGCGCCGGGCTCGATGTCCAGGATCGGGCCGTGCCCGCTCTCGGCGCGGCCGCCGGCCTGCTCCACGATAAAGGCCATCGGGTTGGCCTCGTACATCAGGCGCAGCTTGCCGTTCGGGTTGCGCTCGTTGGCCGGGTAGATGTAGACGCCGCCCTTGATCAGGTTGCGGTGGAAGTCGGCCACGAACGAGCCGATGTAGCGCGTGGTGTAGGGCCTGGGCGGGGCGTCGTCGGGCGCCTCCTGCTGCATCCACTTGATGTACTCCTTGACGCCGTCGTCCCACGAGTTGTAGTTGCCCTCGTTGATCGAGTACATCTTGCCGCGCTGGGGCGTCTGGATGTCCGGGTGCGACAGCAGGAACTCGCCGATCGAGGGGTCGAGCGTGAAGCCGTTGACGCCGTTGCCGGTCGTGTAGACCAGGATCGTCGAGGAGCCGTAGACCACGTAGCCCGCCGCCACCTGCTGGCGCCCGCACTGCAGCGCGCTCTCGATCGAGACGTGCCCGACGTGGTCGTCGGGGATGCGGTAGATCGAAAAGATGGTGCCGATCGACACGTTGACGTCGACGTTCGAGGAGCCGTCGAGCGGGTCGAACAGCACCACGTACTTGCCCTGGCAGTCGTCGAACAAAAGCGGGATCGCCTCGGCGTGCTCCTCGGACCCGATCAGGCACACCTCGCCGCCGCGGCGCAGCGCGCGGACAAACTCCTGGTGGGCCAGCAGGTCCAGCTTTTTCTGGATCTCGCCCTGGACGTTGACGTCGCCGGTGTCGCCGAACAGATCGACGAGCCCGGCCTTGCGCACGTCGCGGTCGACGATCTTGGCCGCGACCACGATGTCGCGCAGCAAGCGCGAGAACTGCCCCTTGGACCCGGGCGACTCCGTCTCGCGCTCGATGATGAACTGCTCCAGGGTGCGGAAGGCGCCGCCGCCGGTCGCAAGCGTGCCGCCGGCGGTTTCGGGTGCGGAGTCGGTCGAGGTCATGGGCAGAGAGAGCGTCCGGAGAGAGGGTGCAAGCTAGCCCGCGAGGGCGCCCGCCTCGGTCAAGGTCTGGAGCATGGCCGCCGTGCGCGCGCCCACGTCGGCGCCCTGCCGCCACTCGCCGGCCAGCCGCGCCAGCGCCGCGCCGTCGTCCACGTCGTAGTGGCTGGGCAGGACGACCGGCGTCATGTCGAGCTCCATCACGCGGTCGAGCGTGTCCGCAAACACGTCGGGGTGGCTGTAGCGCATGTCGAACAGGTCAGGCGCGACGTCGTTGAGGCCCAGCAGGTAGTAGCCGCCGTCGTCACTGGGGCCCAACACGGCCGTGAGCGGGTCGTCGAGGGCGTCGAGCGCGGCGTCGACGAAAGCGAGCGGCAGCGTCGGGTGGTCGGTGCCCACCACGACCGCGCGGTCGTGGCCGGCGGCAAAGGCCTGGACGAACGCCATCAGCATCCGCTCGCCCAGGTCGGCGCCGCGCTGGGGACGCACCTCGATGCCGTCTGGGACCAGGCCGTCGGGGACGCGTGCGGCGCCGGCCAGGTGGAGGCGCACCTCGACCCCGGCCCGGCGCCCCCAGTCGCGGTACAGGTCGAGCGCGTCGCGCAGGAACGCGTCGTAGAGCGCGGCGGCGTGGGCGGGCGTGAGCGGCGGGCTCAGGCGTGTCTTGACGCGGCCCGCCTCGGGCACCTTGGCAAAGACCAGCAGCGCGCTCACTCGGCCGGCAGCGCGTCCGAGGCCGGCAGCGCGTCCGAGGCGGGCATGGCGGAGGCCGGCGATGGCACGATCACCTCGGCGGAGATCACCTCGGAGAACGTGACCGTAAAGCCGTCCAGCCTCTCCAGGGGCATGGCGACCAAGCGAAACGAGGTGTCCAGGCCGTCCGCCGAGTAGGGCACCAAGGTCTCGTACGGCTCGCCCGTCTCCACGACGCGGACGTAGGCGTCGAACAGGCCGGCGTCGCGGTTGCCGGGGAATACCTCCAGCAGCCGCTCGCCGGCCAGCGACTGCGCCTCTCGGCCCACGATCTGACAGGCACGCGGGTTGGCGACAGTCCAGCGGAAGTCCTCGATCTCGCCGGCACCGCTCCGCAAGGCGTGGAAGGCCATCACGCCGTCGGGCGAGGCCGACAGCACCGAGCGCAGCAGGTCTTGGGACTGCTCGGCCATCTCGACGGCCAGCCGCAGGTCGGTGACGTCGTGGAACGACACCACGACGGCCTCGGGGACGCCGTCGTGGTCGTGGTCCACGGGCGTGGCGTTGACGCGGTACCACCGGATGTCCTGGCCGGGCGGGATCACGCCCTGGATGGCGCCGCGCACGGGTAGGCCGGTCCGCAGCGCCTCGCGCTCAGGCAGGTCCTGGGGCGCGATGGGCCGCTGGTCCGTCCCGACCATGGGCCAGCGGTCGGCCAGGTGGTCGGTCTCGCCGTCGCCGTGGGCGGCGTCGAGGCCGAGCAGCTCGCGCGCCGACGGATTCGACATGATCACCCGCAGGTCGGGGTCGACCACGATCACGCCCGAGTCGACGGTCTCGACGATGGTGCGGTAGCGCTCGCGCGCCTCGGTGCGGTCGGCCTCGGCGTGGTCGGCCTCGATGCGCCGGCCGATGGCCTGGGCCATCACCTCGATCAGGCTGCGCTCGGACTCCGAGAAGCCGTTGGCGCGCGGCTCGGGCGACACGAAGTTGAGCGTGCCCTCGATCTCGCCGGCCACCCAGACCGGCGTGCCGATAAACGCGCGCAGGCCGCGGCCCGAGCACGCCGGATGCTCCGGAGCCTCCTGCTGGGCGTCGGCGTAGACGACCGTCTTGCGCTGCTCCAGGACGGCGTCGCAAAACGCCTCCTCGATGGGCACCGTCAGGCCGGGCATCAGCGCGGGGTCCGGCGAGACCACGGCGTCCAGCCGGTACAGGCGGCTGCCATCCGCCCCGAGCGGCGTCGCCGACAGGATGCCGACGGGCAGGTCGAACATCTCGCAGCCGGCGCGCAGGTAGGCGTCGATGCGGGCGGCGTGCGAGTCGTGCTCGGCCGTCGTGATGCCGTGCAGCAGCGTGAGGTCTTCGGAGAAGCCTTCGAGTTGGGACGTCCGCTCCTCGACCGCGGCCTCGAGCGTCCGGTTGGTGCGTGCGATCTCGCGGCGGAACTGGCGGCGGTCGGAGTCGTCGCGGCACAGCGCGACCACGCACAGCCGGCCGTCGTACTCCACCAGCCGCGCGCTCGTGGACATGGGCAGGCGCGTGCCGTCCTTGGTGACGTGCGTCGAGTCGAAGGTGGCGCGCCGCGTGCGGCGCAGCTCGCTCAGGGCGGCGTCGAGGTCGTTGCGGCCCGGCGCCAGCACGTCCTCGATGGTCTTGCCGCGAAGCTCATCGGCCGTGTAGCCGTAGCGGTCGACGGCCGCCTGGTTGAACGCGATCAGCGGCTCGGCCCCGTCCGTGCCGACGGGGTAGACCAGCAGCACGTCGTCGATGGCGTCGAAGAGGGTCCGGAAGCGGGCCTCGGAGGCGGCCAGCTCGGTCGCCGCGGCGGCTTGATCCTCGATGTCGGTGTGGATCCCGATCCACTCGTCCACCTCGCCGTCGGCGCCCCGCAGAGGCGCCGCGCGGACGCCCATCCGGCGGTAGGTGCCGTCGGCGTGTCGCAGGCGGTGCTCGACGCGGTACGGCTCGCCGGACGCGACGGCGCCCTGCCACGCCGCGATGGTGTGGGCGCGGTCGTCGGGGTGGACCATGTCCAGCCAGCCCTGCCCCTGGGACGCCTCGGCGCTCTGGCCGGTCACGGCCTGCCACTGCACCTGGTCGGTCTGGAGATCACCCGACGGCGGCGTGCTCCAGACGATGGCCGCGGTCGCCTCCACGAGCGTCCGGTAGCGGCTCCCCTCCCGGGCCAGCTCGGCCCGAGCGCCTTCCAGCTCTTGGATCTCGGACCGCTTCGACACGTCCTCGAACACGACCCCGAGGCTCCGGTTCGCCAGCGGAAACGCGCGGACGGCGTAGGTCGCCTTGTCGATGCGCTCGTCGCCGTACGTCACCGTTCCCAGGTCGCGCGGCTCCTGAGCCCGGACGACGCTGGCGTAGACCGAGAGCAGGTCCGTCTCGCGGATGTCCGGCACGATCTCGACCAGCCGGCGGCCCACCTCGGCGCTGGCGTCGAGGCCGGTCATGGTGCCGGCCGCGGCGTTGCTGTACACCAACCGCAGCGACTCCGGGTCGTCGGCGCTGTCCAGCCGGTAGATCGAGATGCCGAGGGGCACTTGGTCGAGCAGTTCCTGGCCGTGCTTTTCAGCGGGGGACGTCGTAAAAAAGCCCATGCGGGAGAGAGGGATGCGCCCGCGGGAAGCCGGGGGGAGGCGGTGTTGAATGGGGCGGATGGTCGTGCGTTCCGGGTGCCACGGCCCCGACGGATTCACCCTGTGAAAAGGCCGTGCCAGCGTTGCAGGTTCACACGTCTTCCTCACGCATCGGTCAACCACGCTTGCCACAGCGTCTCGAGAGAGCCCAGCGCAGCGCCAGCGCCCCGCGCCCGTCCGAGTTCGCGGTCGAGGGCGTCCAATCGAGCGGTCCATCCAGCGGTGTCGCCGCCGATCTGGTTGTGCCACAGCACGACGGCCACGCCGCCCGATGCCTGCGCCGCGTCGAAGACCTGGCGGAGCGAGGCCGCGACGGCGTCCGGCCCGAGCTGCTGGTGCTCGGCGAGCGTGGTGTCCATGACCGCCAGCGGCATCTCCCACAGCCCGGAGGCCCGGCGCGCGGCGTGGTCCCACAGCGGGAACGGGTGCGCGGTGCCCCGGCGGAACCCGGGCTGGCGCGACCACCCCAGCGTGCTGTCGATCTGGACGCCGTGGCTGGCCAGCCGTGCCGGCGTGGCGTCAGCGTCCCAGCGCAAAAAGTGCGTCCGCGCCAGCCGAGGTGGGCCGAAGGCGCGGCCGAACCGCTCCGCCTCGGTGGCCAGGCGGGCCGGGTGGCCGTGGGTGCCGTAGCCCGGGTGCCACCCGATCTCGTGGCCGTCGCCGCGCCACGCCTGCAAGCGGCGCACCAGGCCCGGGTCGAGCCCGCCCGGGAGGTCCTGGGGCGCCCAGGCGCCGGGCTTGACAAACCACGTGGCCCGGGCGCCGTGCCTTTCCCCCACCGCCCGCAGGTCGTCGATGCTCCGGCGCCGTCGGTCCGGACCCAGGCCTCGCCGCAGTGCCTCCGCGGGGTGCCCGTGCGCCAGCTCGGCCAGCGCGGCGCGGACGCGGCGCGTGCGGACGGCGTCCAGGTCGTGCGTCAGGGCCACGGCCCAAGACCTCGGCCCCCAGGTCCGTCCGGGCGTCTCGACGCCCTGCTGGCGGAGCGTGCCGGCCAGCAGCCGGCGCAAGGCGTCGACGGCCGGGCGGAGCGGCCCGCCGGGGGTGTCGCCGAGGCGGGCCTGGAGCGTGGCCGCGAACGGGACGCGCCCGTGCTCGTCGCGCTCCGGCACCGCGGCCTCGTGGAGGCCGGCCAGCCACCACGCGGCGCTCGCCACGGCGTCGCCGGGCCGGGCGACGCCGGCCGGCCCGATGGGCACCGGCCAGTGCTCGCCGCCGATCTCGACGCGGCCGAGGTGGCCCACCTCGGGAGACCGGGGCGAGGCCAGGTCGCCGAGCGCCTGCTCCGTCACGGCCCACGGTCCGTCGAGCGCGACCACGACTCGCGCGTCGCCGCGCCGCGCCCAGTCGGGCGCCAGCCCCAGCCCGTGCAGCAGCTCCTCCAGCCCGTAGCGCACCAGCGCCTCGCCGGACGGCAGGTCGACGCAGCAGGGGATCAAGGTGGGCACAGCGACACGCAGAGAGCGGAGAGTCAAAATGCGACCGGATCACCGTCCAAAGGGCCTCCGTGTGCGGCGGCCGCTGGCCCCGGCGCAGCCACCGAGGCGGGCCGGCCCGCGCGATTCACCGCGTCCGCTCGCGATGCGGATCGCTACAGGTCCTCCCCGACCGCGCGGCGGGCGATCTTGCGGGCCGATCCCCTCGCCCACATGACCTCGCGTCGTCTGTTCCACCTCGTCCTCGGCCTGTTCGTCGCGACGATCGCGTTCGCCATCTTGGGCACGCTGTCGCTGTTTATCGGGCCCGTCCGGGACTTTTTCCTGCCGTACTACGAGAGCTTGGTCGCCGCGCCGACCTGGACCTACATGGCGCTGCTGCCCGTCCTGACGCTGACGCTGTACTGGCGCGCGCTCGGGCCCTGGACCTCGGTCGCGTTCCTGCTGGCGGCCAGCCTGATCGGGGCGGGAAGCGAGCTGCTGGGCACCAACACCGGCATTCCGTTCGCGCCCTACGAGTACACCGACCGGCTGGGCGCCAAGATCTTCGGCGACGTGCCCTACTTCATCCCGACCTCGTGGTACGCCCTGGCCGTCCTGAGCTACGACCTGGGCGGACGGCTCCGGGTGGGCGTCGCCGGCCGGGCCGTCGCGATGGCCGTGTTCATGATCATCTGGGACGTGTCGCTCGACCCGGCCATGAACCAGGGCGGCGGCACCTTTGTGTTCTGGAGCTACCCCGGCGGCGGCCCGTTTTTCGGGATGCCCTGGGTCAACTGGTACGGGTGGTTCGTGACGAGCATCCTGATCGCGCTCGCGTTCGAGATGCTGGGCGGGATGCGGCCGGCGCCGGACGACCTTACCGAGCGCTGGGCGATGCCGGTGTACGCGCTCAACGTGTTCTTCCCGGTGTCGATCTGCTTCCTCTACGGCTTGCCGGCGGCGGGCGCGATCGGGCTGGTCACGCTGGCGGCGTCGCTGGCGGTCGTGCGCTGGCGGTGGAATGCGTCGAGCCCGCCGACCGCCGCCGTCTAGATGGCCGCTCCGCCCCCGCAGCGTCTGGAGCCCGCCCGCAGCGCGGCCAGGTTCGTCGCGCCCCAGGCGCCGCCGCCGGGCGCGAGCCGGCGCGACGAGGACCGCTACCTCCGGCGCGCCTTCCGCCACCACAGCCGGACGTTCTCGCTCGCGACGCGCCTGCTGCCCCGGGCCGAGCGCCTGCCCGTGGCCGTCTTGTACCTGTACTGCCGCACCGTCGATACGCTGGCCGACGAGCGCGTCCACGAGATCGGCACGGCCGCCGCGCTCGCCGAGGTGGACCGCCTCGGGGCCGGGCTGGAGGCCACGCTCCGCAGCGACCCACCGGACGGTCCCGACGCGCTGCTGTGGCGGCGGCTGTCCCAGGTCCACGCCCGCTACGGGCTGCCGGCGCTGCCACTGCGCCAGCAGCTCGACGGCGCGCGGTGGGACCTGACCGGCCGCACGGTGGACACGACCGACGACTTGCTGGCCTACTCGGACCTGGTCGCGGGCTCGGTCGGCGCCGCCATGCTGCCGTTTCTGGCGCGGTCGCCGTCCGACCGTGCCCGCCTCGACGCGCCGGCGCGGGCGCTCGGCACGGCCATGCAGATCACCAACATCTTGCGCGACGTGGGCGAGGACTGGCGCGACCTGGGCCGCACCTACCTGCCTGCCGACGCGCTCGCCCGGCGCGGCCTCGACCTGTCGGTGATGGTCCCGGCAGCGCCGCCCGTGCCGGACGCCTACCGGGCGCTCGTGGAGGACCTGATGACTCGGGCCGAGTCGCTCTACGACACCGCCGAGGCCGGCATCGGCGCCCTGCGCCCGGCCGCCCAGACGGGCATCCGCGCCTCGGCGCGGATGTACCGCGAGTTCCTCAACGGCGTGCGCCGCAACGGCTACGACAACCTCTCGCGCCGCGCCGCCGTCTCCCGACGCCTCAAACTGGCCGCGACGCTGGGCGGCTACGAGCGCCGGCGCGCCCGCCTCCGATGAGCGCCCCCGGCACCCTGCCGGCGCGCCTGGTCAAGCGCTTCGCCGAGCGGACCATCGACCGCTCGCTGCGCCGCTCGCTGCGCCGCGTCGTGGGCGTCAACGCGGCCGACCCGGCGCCCGGCCGGCCCCTGGTGCTCGTCGCCAACCACCACGTCTACCCGGACAGCTTCCTGCTCTGGCACGTGATCACGCGCGTCTGGCAGCGCCCGATGGTGGTCTGGATGGAGGCCTGGGACCGCGCGCCCCTGTTCGGCCCGGTCGGCGCGCTGCCCTTTCCCGCCGACGACGCCCGGCGCCGCGTGCGGACGATCCGGGAGACGGCGCGCCGCATGACCGACGCCCCCCAGACGGCGCTCTACCTCTACCCCGAGGGCGCCATGCGCGTGCCCGAGGACGGCCTGGGCGACTTCAAGGCCGACCTGCCCCGCCTCGGCAGGCTCCTGCCCGACACCGCCGCCTGGGTGCCCGTCGGCGTCCGGACGAGTTGGTGGGGCGAGGAGCGGCCGACCGCGATCCTGGCCGTCGGCGCGGCCCGAGACTCGCCCGACGACGCGCGCGTACGTCTGGCTCAGGCGATGGCCGAGGCCGAGGCCACGCGGCCCGGCGACCTGGACTCGGGCCGAGCGCGCGTGCTGCTGGAAGGCGCCGTCGGCGACGACGAGCGCTGGGACCTGTCGCGCCTGGCGCCGCTGTTCGAGCGCTGGACGTTTGGCGGCTCGCGGTAGCTGGCGGGCTCACGCCGGCCCGCCTCGGCACGGCCCGCCTCGGCACGGCCCGCCTCGGCACGGCTGCCGAGGCGGGCTGTGCCACGCCGGGCGCACGCGTGAACCTTCGGTGGTCGGCCGCCGCCGGCACGAGTGCGCCCTAGGTTGGCGTTCGGTCCAGGACGCCCGCCACCGCCCATGCTTCTCGCTCTCGCCACCCTGCTGACCGCCCTGGCAGCGCCTTCGGGCCCACACTCCGCGACCGTCCGCGACTCGCTGACGTATTACTACGCCCGCCAGGACACGTCGGCCGTCGAGCGGCTCTACCGCACCCAGGCGCGGACGCGTCAGGACCGCCTGCTGTGCTTGTACCGGCTCTACCCGATGACGCTCGACGAGCGATGGATCGAGCACATCCCTTCGGACGAGGGCGTCACCTCGGCGCGCGAGCTGGCGCTGATCTCGGCGCTGTGGGCGTACCGCGCCGCCGCCGGCCCGGCGTGGCGGCTGCCCACCTACGGCCGGCGCTCGGAGCGCATCCTGGACCGCGCCCTGGCCGCCGACGCGCGCGAGCCGTACGCCCTCTTGGTCAAGGGCCAGGGGCTGTTCTACAAGCCCGCCATCTTTGGCGGCGACCTCGACCAAGCCCGCCAGACGTTCGAGCAGCTTCGCTCCCGGGTGGCCCGAGGCGGGGTGCCCGGCCTGCATCCGTTCGAGGCCGAGGTCTGGGTCTGGATGGCCGTCCGCAAGCAGGACGCGCGCTCCGGCGCCCAGCTCCAGCGCAAGCTGCTGGCCCGCCGGCCGCCGCGCATGTTCCGCCAGTTCCTGATCGACCCTCCGTGACCGTCCTCCTCGGGGTCGTGCTCGCGATCCACGCCGGCGTGGCCGTCGTGCTCGGCGCCAACCTGGCCACGCTCGCCCGCCGCCGGCGTCGCGCGCTTCCAGCCGATCTGCCGCGGGTGTCGGTGTTGGTCCCGGCCCGCAACGAGCAGGACAACCTCGCCGCGCTCTTGCCCACGCTGTTCCGCCAGCGCGGCGTCGACCTGGAGGTGGTGGTGGTAGACGACGCCTCGGAGGACGCGACGTGGAGCGTGCTCCAAGGCGCCGGCGACGACCGCTTGATCGCCGTCCAGGGTGCGGGCCCGCCCGACGGCTGGGTGGGCAAGCCGCACGCGCTCTTCCAAGCGTCGAAGCACGCCACCGGCGACGTGTTCGTGTTCCTGGACGCCGACGCTCAGCTGGTGGGCGACCGCGCGCTGGCCACGCTGGTGGGCCGCTGGCAGAGCAACGGTGGGCCCGGCACCGCGCTGACGGGCCTGCCCCGCTACCTGGACCGAGGCCCAGGCGCGCTCTTGACCAGCCTGGTCCCGTTCGCCGTTCTCGCCGCCCTGCCCATCGCGCTCGTGCCCCGCACCCGGTCGGCCAGCCTGAGCGCCCTGAACGGCCAGGTCTGGATTCTCGGCGCCGGCGACTACGCCCGCCTGGCGCCGCACCACGCCGTCAAGAACGAGGTGCTGGAGGACGTGATGATCGGGCGCTACCTCAAGCGATCCGGCACCCAGCTCCACTTCGAGGACCTGGGCGACGCCGTCGCGGTGCGGATGTACCGCTCGTTTGCCGAGGCGTGGCGCGGCTTCCAAAAGAACGCCTACCTGCTCGCCGGCGGCGGGCCGGTGCGGTTCGCGGCGTTCTTCACGCTCTACGTCGTGGCCTGGGTGGTGCCGAGCGTGCTCTGGCTGGCCGGCGGCGTGTTCTGGCTGCCGCTGGCCACGCTGGCGCTGCTCAAGCTGGCCATCGACCGGGCCGGCCGGTTTCCACTGTGGGTGAGCGCGCTGGGGCCGGCCGTGCTGGCACTCGGCGCGGCGCTCCAGCTCGACTCGGCGCGCGCCCACGCGACCGGCGCCGTGTCGTGGAAAGGGCGCTCGGTCGGGTAGCCGCGGCACGCCGGCCCGTGCCCGCCTCGGTGGCGCGCCCGAGGCGGCCATCTTGGCCCCACGCCAAGCCGCCCCGGCGACGTCGCGTCACCGGGGCGGCAGTTCCTCCAGAAGGCGCGCTAGCGCTCGTCGCCGTCGGGCAGCTCGGCGTCGTAGGGCACCTCGGGCTGAGGCACCGGCTGGACGCCAAACCGGCGGACGCGCTCGTCGGCGTCGCGGCGCTCCTGCTGCAACAGCGCCCGCGGCAGCTCCTGGCCCATCCGGGTCCGCATGTCGTCGGCGACGCGCGCGCGGAGCACGATAATGATCTCGTTCTGCTGCACCTGGCGCTGCTTGTACGAGAAGAAAAAGTTCAGGACGGGGATGTCGCGCAGGATCGGGACGCCGCGCCGCACCGACGTCTCCGACGTCGAGGTCAGGCCGCCGATGGCCCGCATCTCGCCCGACAGCACCGGCAGCTGCGTGGTCACGTTGTCCTTGTTGATCGCGATGCCGTCGCCCGACGGCACGGCCGTCGACTTCTCGACCTTGACGTCGAGGTGGATAAACTCGACCGGCGCGTCCTGGCGCTCGTCCACGATCAGCGTGGGCGTGACCTGGATGATGGTGCCCGTCGAGAAAAACTCCGTGATGGCGTTGCCCTGGAAGTCTCGCACGGTCACCGGGATGTCCTGGCCCGACTGCATGTTGCCCGTCTGGCCGCTCTGCACGACCGTGAACGGCGTCGCGACGGTCTGGCCGTAGCCCTGGGTCTCGAAGTAGCGGAACAGGCTCAGGATCTGGCTCAGCTCGACGCGGTCCGACGAGGCCTCGATAAAGCCGTCGAGCGCGTCGAAGAACGAGCCGGCGTTGACGAAGAACTTGGTCTGGCCCTCCTGGTCGCCCCCCGCGCCGCCTCCGCCGCCTCCGCCGGACGCGTTCGCGGCCTCGCCGAAGAGCGCGGGCCAGTTGGCGCCGACCTCGCGGGCGCGGTTCGAGTTGAGCTGGAAGATGACCGCGTCGATCCGGATCTCGCGCGTCTCGGCCGTCGCGGGCAACTCGATGGTCGGCGCCGCCGCGAGCGCGGGCTGGGCGGAGATCACGGACGTGGCCGTGCCGTCGGTCGTGGTCGCGATCAAGGTGGGCTCGGTGACCACGAAAAAGCCCTCCGACTCGGTAAAGTCGAGCGCGGCCCGGTCCAGCACCAGCTCGAAGGCGTCGATAAAGTGCACGCCTGACAGCGCCACCCCGATCGGGTCGGTGCGGTCCTGGGGGTCCACGATCCGCTTGCCGGTGACGCGGAAGAACGTCGGGTTGACGAGCCGGAAAAACTGGTTCATCGGCGTCGAGGCCGGGAACGAGACCAGCTCGTCGGCCGGGACGTAGCCGCGAATCGTCCGGTCGCTGCCGGTTTGGGCCGAGGCCGGGGTGAGCGCCGGAGCGGCGACGAGCAGCGCCAGCAGGACGGCGAGGCGCCGGAAGAAGGACGAGGTCATGGGTCTGGGGGAGGAACGAAAGCGGAGCCGCGGGTGCGGCGGAGACCGCCCGAGGCGGCCGGGGTCAGGGCGCGGGCCCTAGTTGCTGGGCGTACGGGGGATGATGTCGGCCGGGCGGTAGGTGCCCGCGGCCTCGGCCTCGGGCGTGCCCGGCGCGGGCGGCGCGTCTCGCAGCATGGGGCCCGCCGGAAGCGCGCGCGTCTGGGGCATCAGCGTCTGGCGGCCCAGCGCCTGGCGGTAGCGCTCGCCCGTCTCGAGGTCGATCTCGACGCGCTCGCGGATGCCGCCGCGGTTGTAGTCGACCGTCACGCGGGCGCGCTGCGGGTCGACGCCGCCGATGCGGCCCAGGTAGACGCGCTCGCCGGCGCGCAACTGGCGCAGCTCGCCGCTGCGCTCGAAGACGGCCGTCCCACCGATAACGCTGACCAGGGGATCGGTCTCGGGCTCGACCAGGTCGTCGGTGTTGGGCGGCAGCTCGTCCAGGATGAACGGGAAGAACGGGTTCACGGCCGCACGGCGCGCCGGGAACGCCTCCGGCGGGGGCACGACGGCGCTGTCGGGCGCCGAGAGGTCGCTGTTGGTGCTGAAGTAGGCGTCGACGGCCATCGCGAACTCGGCCAGCACGACCTGGCGGCCCGGGTCGCCCTCGCGCGCGCCGACCATCATGACTTTCTTCTTGACCGACAGGTCGCGCACGCGGTACATCCCCCGGCTGTTCTCCACGTGCCAGATGTAGGCGTACAAGCTCTCGAAGTAGGCCTCGCCGGTGGCCTGGTACGTGTAGTAGCTCGCCGTCTCCCCGGGCGTGATGCCCGTCAGTGACAGGTCGAAGCGGTTGAAGCCGCGCGCCGACAACGCGTTGAGGTAGGCGACCACGTCCGACGAGGACAGCTCCGACGGCAGGATCTTGTACCGCGTGTTCCAGCGCGCGAGCGTCGCCGCAGCCTCCTCGCTGGCCGTCGCCTCCTGGGCGATCAGCGCTTCGACCTCGACGTCGCGATTCTCGATGGCCTCGATGTCGGCCTGGATGGCCTCTAGCTGGTCAGGCTGTTCGTTCTGGGTGACGTGGTACCCTCCTCCTGCCGCCGCGGCCAGAAAGAGCGAGAGCAGGATCGTGTTGATGACGTCGTTGGACATGGAGTCGGGGGAGGGAGCGGGCCCTGTCGGGGCGGGCGGAGGGCGGGCTTACTGGGCGTCGAAGTCGGAGAACGGCTCGGGATCCAGCGTCTCGCTGGCCCCCGCCTCGGCGCGCATCACGCGCGTCACCTGGGGCAACTCCTGCGGCTGCGTAAAGCGGATTCGGTAGGCGTAGACCGGGTATTCGCGGACATCCTGGAACGTGACCTCCTCGATCGTGGCCGACAGCCGCTGGGCCAGCTGCACCACGTTGTCGCGTGTCGTGGCAAAGCCTGTCAGCGAGATGTCGGTCCCTGTTGGGGCCCACTCCTCGATCCAGATCCCGCCCGTCTGGCTGGCCGCGCGCGTGGCGCGCAGCATGGTCTGGGTCCAACGGTCGGTGTCGATCAGGAGCACGTCGAGGGCCTCCAGGGCAGTCGTCAGGCTGGCCTGACGCCCGCGCAGGCTGTCGATGCGGGCTTGCAGTTCGGGAATGGACATGCGCGCCTCGGGCGGGAACTCGGCGAGCTGCTGCTCGGCCGCGGCGATGTCGCCCTTTTGCGAGACGTAGAGGTAGCTGAAGTAGAGGACGCTCATAAACAGCAGCACAGCCACCACCAGCGTGTGCCAGCTGAACGACATGTCCAGGCGCCGCTTGTGCTTGAGCAGGTCGGCCGGGAGCAGGTTGGCCGCGGCGAACGGGTTGTTCTTGGACCGAGCGCGGTGGCCGGCCACGGCGACGCCTGCGGCCTCGACCAGCATGGGCGCCAGGGGGCCGTACGGCCCCACCAGCCCGATCCGGGCCATGCCCTCGCGCAGCGTCTCGACGCGCGCCTCGGGGTAGAACGCGGCAAAGCCTTGCACGAGCTCCTTCTCGCGCTCCTCGGCCACGATCACCACCTTGTGGACCGTGCCGACGCCCTGGACGTCCTGCTGGAGCAGCACGCGCGAGCAGATCGTGTCCGGGCCGTCAAAGGCGGTCACCGACTGCATCTGCTCGTAGTGATGGATCTGGCCACCGGTGAGCAGGAGCACGATGGTGTCCTGGGCCCCCACGCGAACGAGCGCCGTGTTCTCGTGCGGCTCCGGGTCCGAGGTGAGGCGGACGAGCCCGACCAACAGCGGGACTTCCGCTTCGAGCGTCTTGATCGCCGTCTTGCGGTGCGCCGACTGCTCGCGCAGCATCACCACGGACTCCGCGACCGGCTCGCTCCCTGTTGGGATGACGGCCATGTAGCGGCGCAAGCCGTCGCGGTGCGTCATCGGCACGAACGCGACGCGCGACTTGTCGTAGGCCATGCCCAACTCCGGCACCAGCTCCAGCAGGCGCTCGCGCTTGGGCGCCGCCGCGACCTCCGGGGCTGGGGCATCGCCCTCCTTTTTGCTTTTCTTCTTGTCCTTCTTTTCGGGCGAGACCACGACCTCGGCATAGGCCACGTCGGGGCTGTCCACGGCGAAGGCCAGCGCGGGCCGAGCAAAGCCGGCCTGAGCGCATTCCTCCAGAATGTCTCGCAACTCGAAAATGATCGGCTGCGCGACCGCCGACACCGGCGACGTGCCCACGTCGAAGTTGCCGCCGTCGCTGACGCCCAGGCCGGCGAACTCCGCCGAAAAGTCGATCTCGCCGACGCCGCCGAACTGGACGCCCAACTCCTCCCCCGCTATCTCCATCGAGGGCTCGTCGATGGTCACCTCGTCGGGGCTGAAGGCCGCGCCGCCGGGCCCGCCGCCCTCGGTGCGCTGGCGGACAAACTGGCGGAGCGGCTCGTAGCCCTCCGACGACGGGCGCACCAGCACGCCGTACACCTGCTTGGGCGTCACGTGGATGCCCAGCACCAAGCCTTCCTTGCTCTTGCGCGGCGCCTTGGCCGGCTTGGCCTTGACGGGCGTCTCGTCCTGGGGCTCGGCCACCATCGGCTCGGCAAAGGACACGTCCATGACGTCGCCGCTGGGATCGCCGAACGCGTCGTCGGTCAGGACCTCGCCGAAGGCGCCGTCGCCGAACTCAGCCTCCAGCTCCGGCGCCGCGAACGGGTCGCCGCCGATGTGAATGCCCTCGTCTGCCAAGTCGGCCGGCTTGAACGCCGACAGGTCGGGCGCGGCGTCCTGGGGCACCGCGTCGGCCTGGGGGTCGCGGGCGGGCAAGCCGCCGGGTGTGTCGGGAAAGATGAAGTTGTCGCTCATGGGAGCCGGGGCCGGAGGGAGAAGTCGAGAGACGCAGGGTGCGGTGGAGGCGCTAGGCCGCCTGCATCAGCTGCTGGAAACGGCGCTTGTTGTTGGCGTACTGGAGCCCGATCTCGGGCGAGATTTTGCGCTCGCGCGCGAGCCGGAAAAGGTCCTGTTCGAGGGTCGTCATGCCTTGCCGGGTGCCCTCCCACATCATCTGGTAGATCTCGCCCGTGTTGTTGTTGTTGATGGCGGCCTTGACCGACGCCGTCACCCAGAGCACCTCCTTGGCGAGCACGCGGCCGCCGCCCAGCTTGGGCGGCAGCTTCTGCGACACGACGCAGTTGAGCACGTCGGCGAGCCGCGAGCGCACGCGCTCCTGCTCGAAGGGCGGGTACTCGGCCACGATGCGGTCGATGGACTCGACGGCCGAGGCGGTGTGCAGCGTCGAGAACACCTTGTGGCCCGTGTCGGCCGCCTCGATGGCCGCGTCGATGGTCTCGGGGTCGCGCATCTCCCCGATCATGATGATGTCGGGGTCCTGGCGCAGCGCCTGGCTCACGCCCACCTTGAACGACGGCACGTCCGGACCGACTTCGCGGTGGCGGATGATGCAGCGCTGCGGGTTGTGGACGTACTCGAGCGGCTTGGCGATGATGACGATGTGGCCGTCGAAGTCGCGGTTGTTGGCGTCGATGACCGCGTCCAGCGTCGAGCTCTTGCCCGAGCCGGTCACGCCGGTGACCAGCATCAGGCCGCTCCGCACGTTCGAGAACAGCACGCCGCGCTCGATGACCGGGTGGAAGCCCAGCCCGTCGAGCGGCCGCACGTCCTCGTTGATGGCGCGCAGACAGACGCCCAGGTGCTGGTTGTCGTAGTACGTCGTGCAGCGGAACCGCTTGCGCGTGCCGTTGGCGGCGTCGAGCTGGTACGAGAAGTCGGCGGACTGCACCTCCCACAGGTCGTCGATCTGGCGCTCGGAGAGCAGATTCAGGATCAGCAGGTCCACCTCGTCGTGGCTGGCGATGCCCAGCTCGAAGTGAGGTGTCTTGTCGCCGTCGACGCGGTACCACACGCGCCCCATCGTGGCCGGGCCGCCCATGTCGAGGTCACTCGCGCCCATCGCGTGCATCCGGGCCACGTACTGCTCGACAAAGTTGCGCATCGTCTCGCGCTGGGCGACCGACATGCGCGTGATCTGCTCGGCGTAGAACTTGAGCCGGTCCTCGCCCACCAGCAGCTTGGGCGCCGACCGGGCGATGGGCCGCACAAAGGGCGGAATGCGGTAGAAGCCGTCCGAGTCGATGTCGCCCATGCCCGGGGCCGAGTCCAGCCCTTCGAACGTCGGCGCTTGGGGCGTGACGGCTACCGAGGCGGGCGCACCGATCGGCGCCGACCAGGCGGGGGGCGCGACGCTTGGGGCCGTGCCTGGAGCGGCCGGGGCCTCGGTCGGGAAAGGCTGGGCGGGAGTCACAGACGGTCGGTGGGCGGTGGAGACGGCGGGGGGCAAGCGGCGGGCCACGGCTCCCGTGCCGAAATCGGCGCGTCTCAGGGCGAGAATGGGCCTGCGCGGTATCGCCGGCACGGGCGACGGGGCGCGCTTTCCACCGACACCCGCCACGTTTGGTAACCGGTGCGTACCACCAGCGGGCCCTGAACGGCTCGGCGGTTTCCAGCCCTGAAGGGCTCTCCCCACCACGCGCGTGCCCGCCTCGCGCGCCCGCCGCGCGTGCCCGCCTCGGGCGGGCTCTGGGAGGAGTCAAACGCAATGCGGGGGCGGCCGGGATGTCCCGGCCGCCCCCGCTGGGCGTCGCCCCGAGGCGGGGCTACTTCTTCTTGTTCTTCTTCTGAATCTCCGCGCGTGCGTTGCACGTCGGGAAAATGTCGTTGTGCTGACGCTGGTGCTTCTTGATGGCGGTCGGCGGCAGGCACAGCAACTTCTCGTTCGACTCGTTGCCCGGCGGGCGGTGCAGGATCGGGGTCTTGTCGTTGGTGTTGTTCTTGGTGCACTCGCACGCGTAGCTCGTCAGCGGGTCGTGGGAGGTCTCGGGCTCGGTGCTGCCACCGGTCGTGGTGCCGCCCTCCGATCCCGTCTCGCTGCCGCCGTCGGAGCCGCCGTCGTTAGAGCCGCCGTCGGAGCCGCCGTCGGGGTCGCTGGGCTGCGACGGCGTCTCGACCTCGATCACCTCTTCCTCAGGCTCGCCGCAGTTCTCGCGCACCTGGTTGTCCTCCACCTGCATCGTGTGGAAGGCGGGGTCCCGAGCCGAGACCACCTGGATCTCGATCACCTGGTCCGAGAAGTCGGGGCGGTTGCCGAAGTCCTTGAGCTTGCGGTAGCCATTGGCGTCGGCGTCCATCCAGCCCTTGCCTCCGTACCCGAGCATCTTGAGCGCCTGCAAGCTGTTGAGCGGGTCCCGCGACGCCGGGTTGTCCCAGGCCGTGTTGTGGATGTCCTCCCAGCCGACGCGCCAGCGCTGGCGGTCGCTCGGGTTTTGCTCGATGATGCCCCAGATGTCCTCCCTGGCCTGGTCGAGCTTGCCCGCCTGGACAACCATCGCCGTGTGGACGTGGTCGAACTGCTTAGCCTTGAACGTCCAGTTCCGCGCGATCGCCCGCACCAGGCACTCCGGCGTCGCCGCCGGCAGCCGCAACGAGCAGTTCTCGTCGACGCCGATGAAGAAGTTCATCTGGGTGTCGGCCGCGACCAAGATCTGCTGCGCCGGGCGCGCCGTGCGGCGGTCGCGGTTGTCGGGCGCGAACAGCATCACCGGCTCGGGCACGAAGCCCTCCGGCATGTCCTTGGTGAAGGCTTGGTAGAACACCGCCGAGCAGTAGCCGGCCTGAGACTCCATGAACGACACCTTGATGGCGCCGTCCTGGCGGGCCGTGAGCATGGGCACGACGTACTCGTCGTGCATGGTGTGCTCAGCGGCCCAGGTTTCCTCGCCGGTCGCGGCGTCGGTCTCCTTGCCGAAGTAGCCCTTGGCCACCACGCGGACGCTCTGGCCCGTCAGAACCTCGGAGTGGACCGTGTAGCTGCCGCCGGCGAACCGGCCCGTCGTGAAGGTGCCCGAGCGGCCGGCGTTGTCGGCGCCGTTGAGGTCTCGGGAGCCGCGCCGGAAGTCTTCGCCGTGCGAGCGGACGATGCCCATGCCCATGTTGAACGCCGAGGCGGCGATCTCTTGAGCGATGATGTTTTGCTGATGCTCGACTTGGTCTTCACCGGTCGCCGATTCGTTGAGGAACGCGGTGTAGAGCTGCTGCGAGAGCGCGAGCCCTGCGCCGAGCACGAGGAGGAGGAGTGCCTTTCCCATGAGAGGAGGGTGTTATGAGTGAAAAAACGGGCGCCGAGGCGCTGGACGTGTCAGGCGAGCCGGCACGCGTCAGCTGCCGCTGGGTGTTCCGCCACTGGGGAGCGAGGGCGGTGGCGTCCAGTAGGGACGCACCTTGATCGTTCGGACCCAGTAGAGTTCGCGGATGTAGTTGTCCGGCTTGAGCACGTGCTCCGGCACGACGCCGAACCGGACGCGCACGTAGTCGGCTTTGTAGACGTCGATCTCGTCGGTGCAGTCGACCACCTTGCCCTGGGCGTCTTTGATCTGCTCGGCCTCGCTCGGGCACGGCGTGTCGCCGTGGCGGTCGAGCAGCGAGATCTCGAAGAACGAGAGCGTGCCAATGCTCCGGGTGCCCAGCACCCAGGCGCCCGTCGGCACGGACGCGGTGGTCGGCGGCACGCCCGAGGCGGGGAAGTCCACGACCGCCGAGTCGCGCTCGACCTGGTACAGTTGGAACGTCTTGTTGGAGAACGTGGCCTGCTCGGTTTCGACCAGGCGATAGCGCTTGAACAGGCGCATCTCCGCTCCTCCGGCGCGCACCGAGTCGCTGAAGAAGGTCCACTCGGTCGTGTTTCCGGTCAATGGGTCCACGACTGGCTCGTCGATGCGGTACATGTTGGTCCCGACGTTGGCGCCCAGGTTCAGGATGTCGTCCTCGACCCATTGGCCGAAGATCAAGGTCTTCTCCTTGACCGAGTGCGAGGTGACCTGCTCGATGCTGGCGTGCGACGACCGGCTCTGGGTGACGTGAAGAGTGAGCATCACCATGCCAGCGACGATGATGGCGATCAAGTTGTCGAGGAGGAATTGCATGGGACGCGACCAGAGGTCGTGGGTGAGGGCCGGTGTCTAGTTCTCGTTGGTCGTGCCGCCGCCGCCGGGCGGCTCGCTGCCGGACACGTAGGCGTCCGAGTTCTCGTAGTCCATGTCGGCCTTGATCGGGTCGTAGGAGATCACGCGCGTGACCCGGACCATGCCCTCGTTCTGGCCGGGGACGAACTTGGACCGGATGTCCATCGTGACGCGCTTGTGGAGCGTGCGCCCGGCGGCGGGCGTCATGCTCTCGGCCGAGTCGACGTAGAACACGTCGGTGCGCACCTCGAAGTCCAGCGTGCGCGTGCGGACCGAATCGGGGTAGGGGTCGCCCGTGGCTGGGTCGATGATCAGCTCACGGGCCAGCTCAATCGAAACTGGCGTCCAGCCTCGGCCGGCGAGGTCGTCGACGTCGTCGCAGTTGGGGGTGGACGCCGGGTGCAGGAAGTTGCAGTCTCCGCCGTAGCCGAACGAGTTGGCGCTCGTGAACTGCGACGGACCGTCGGGGACGGCGCCACCGGCGTTGGCGATCTTCTCGGGCGTCGAGCGCTCGTCGAACGAGCGGCCCTCGATAAACGACATCGCCTCCGAGGCCAGCCCGGCGGCGGCCAACTCCAGCTCGCTGGTCACCATGTTGGTTTGGGACCGGATCGTAAGGCGCTGCTGGTTGAACGTCAGGAACGACGCCAGCACGAGCGCCAAGAGCGCGAGGAGGGTTTGGGGCATGGAAGCCTGCGGGTGTGAACCTGCGATAAGGTCTATCCGCTATCGCAGGAAGCCTCCCGTTCTGAACTCAGACGCGCCCAATGGCGCGCGAGCGTTCCAACTCGCCGCATCCTCAACGCCGCGTGCGACTTAGGGGCAGGCGTTGGCAGCGCCCGGCCCCGCTCAGCGGCCACCACGGTGCCCGCCTCGGCCGGCCGCCGGAGCTAGTGCTCGCCCGCGGTCACGCGCAGCATCTCCTCGATCGAGACCTCGCCGCGCTCGACCAGCACGCGCGCCGAGGCGGCCAGGGTCAGCATCCCTTCGGACTCGCCGATCTCGCGGATCTCCTCCTCGTCGATCTTGCCGCCGGCCTGCACGATCGAGCGCTGGATGGCGGGCGTGAAGTACAGCGCCTCGGCGCACGCGCGGCGGCCTTTGTAGCCTTTGCCCTTGCACGTCGAGCACGTCGCTCCCTGGACGGCCTCGTAGACGGTGCCCTCGGCGATCTGCTCGGGCGTGAACCCGAGCTCGCCCATCAGGATGGTGTCCTTGTCCGTCACGGCCTGCTTGCAGTCCGGGCACAGCGTCCGGATCAGGCGCTGGGCGACGACCAGGTTGATGGCGTAGGCGATCAGGAAAGGCTCGAGGCCCATCTTGTACAGCCGCGAGACCGCCGACGGCGCGTCGTTGGTGTGCAGCGTCGAGAACGTCAGGTGGCCCGTGTTGGCCAGCTTGATGGCCAGTTCGGCGGTGTCCTTGTCGCGCATCTCGCCCACCATGACCACGTCGGGGTCGTGGCGCAGAATCGCGCGCAGCGCGCCCTCGAGCGACAGCTTGTGGCTGAGCTTGATCTGGCGCACGCCCGGGATGATGTACTCGACCGGGTCCTCGACCGTCAGCACGTTGACCTCGGGCGTGACCACGTTCGACAGCGCCGCGACGAGCGTCGTGGACTTGCCCGAGCCCGTCGGGCCGGTCAGGATCACCATGCCGTGCGGGCGGCGGATGGCTTTGTTGAACTGCTCCAGCGCGCCCTCCAACAGCCCCAGCTTGGCCAGGTCGGTGATCACCTTGCGGTCGTCCAGGATTCGGATCACGATGGACTCGGCCCGGACCTCGGGGTTGGCGTTGGCGATGGGCAGGATCGAGACGCGGTAGCGGATGAGCGTGCCGTCCACCTTGCGCTGGATAAAGCCGTCCTGGGCCATGTCGCGCTCGAAGCGGTCCACGTTCAAGGCGGCGTCCTTGAACACGGCCAGCAGCGCCTCAGGCTGCCCGCGCTCCTCGGTGTGCCAGTGCGCCAGGCGACCGTCGACGCGGAAGTGGACCTCGGTCTGGCGCTTGGCGTTGGGCCAGACGTGGATGTCCGAGGCGCCCATCCGGACGCCCTCGATCAGGATCGCCTCGGTCAGGTTGAGCAGCGCCGACTGCGAGATCTCGGCCTCCAGCGCCTCCTCGTCCACCAGCCCCTTTTCGCCCGACTCGAACGACACGCCGTAGTCGACGTCGGGCCCGGTGTCGTTCTGGAGCCGCTCCAGGTACTCGTTCTTGCGCGGAAACGCCTCTTGGATCACCGCGTCCACGACCTTGCCGGGCGCGTAGCACAGCTCGAAGCGCTCCAGCTCCAGCCCGTTGATCACCTTTTGCAGCTCGGGCCGCATCGGGTCTTCGGTGATAAACACCAGCTTCAGGATTCCCGACGGCTGGTCCTGGGCGTAGGCGTAGGGGACCGCCTTGAGATCGATCAGCTTGTCGCCCGCGTCCTCGCCGAACGACTCGATGACGGTCTTGGCAAACTCCGCCTCGGGCTGGCGGTCGTTGACCGGCGCGAGCCGGAAGGCGTAGGTCGCCGCGGCCTGCTCGAACACGTGGTCGCGGCTGACGCCGGTCACCTCGACCAGGCTGCGCCAGAGCGGAGTCCGCCCGCCGGACTGGCGGCGCGACGTCTCGGCGGCGGTCACCTGCTCGGCTGTGACCAGGCCTCGGCGCAGCAGCGCCTGCACGACGCGGTCCTGGATGCCGGAGTAGGCCTGCTGCTGGGAGACCGGCGCGCTGGGCGCGGCGCCTGCGGCCCCGTCCCCTCTCACCCCCGAGGCGGGCCGGGTGGGAACGGCGACGGCGGCCGGGCGGGAGAACGGAGACGTGATCGGCGGCATGGAGGGAGTCGGTGCGGCGCAGGGCGCCAGGGCTTACACGCCCATGATGTCGTTGGAGGACGGGCGGATCATGGCGGTCTCGGCCGAGAGCACGGTCAGAAAGGCGACCATGAGCCCGATGAACAGGCCCACGAACGTCTGGATGGTCTCGACGGCGACGGCCAGCTTGAGCGTCGTCTCGCGCTCGTAGTAGTCGGCCATCTGCTGGGCGCTCTTGCGCACGGCGCCGGTCTCGGTGCCGGTCTTGAAGCGCGACAGCGTCATCTGGGTAAACACGCCGGACGCCTCCATCGACTCGACCAGCCCGGCGCCCTGGCCCATCATGCGGGGGATGGTGATGGTCTTGATCTGGTGCTCCATGTAGGGGTTGCCCGACGCCTCGGCGGCGACCTTGATCACCTCCAGGTTCTCGCCCGAGCCCGAGTACAGGATGGCGAACACGCGGCAGAAGACCTCGATGTTGAGCTTGTGCAAGAGCCCGCCGATGACCGGGATCCGAATCATGTTCTTGGCCATCAGGAACTGGCCCTTGGGCGTCCGTGCCCAGGCGACAAAGCCGACCAGGAGGATCACGAGGATGACGCCCATGACGCCCATCCACTTGTCCAGGAAGGCGCTCATGGCGAGGGAGAACGTGGTCAGCGGCGGCAGCTCGATGCCGTCGAAGCTGGCGAACAGCCCGGCGGTCTCCGGCACGATGTACCACACGTACCAGATAAACACGCCGATGGTGGCCAGGATGGTCACCGACGGCATGATGAGCGCGCTCTTGATGGACTTGCGGAACTGGTCCTTGCGCTCCAGGAACCGGGCCGTCGCCTCGTAGATCTCGGCCATGTTGCCGGACTGGCTGGCCACGCCCAGCATGTAGGCCGTGAACTTGCCCAGGCTGTCCTGGTGCTTCATGAAGGCCTGCTTGGCCTCCATCCCGCCCTTGAGGTCGCTCGAGATGTCGCGCAGCACCTGCTTGAGCGCGGGCGCCGAGATGTCGGCCATCAGCAGGTTCATGACCTCGGTAAAGGCCATCTTCTCCATCAGCAGGTTCGCCGCCAGGCGCACGAACATGATCACGTCGCCGGTCGGGGGCTTGCGCTGGAAGTTGAAGAGGTTCTTCTGGATCGAGACCACCTCCAGGCCCATCCGCTCCAGGGCGCTGCGGATCTCGGCCTCGCTGTAGGCCTTCTGCTCGCCCTTGACGATTTTGCCCGACGGGTGCTTGATCTTGTACTGGAACAGCATCCGCTGCTCCAGGTCGCGCAGCGTGAACGCGTGGCGCTCCGAGAGCGTGCTGACCTTTTTCGCGGCTGTTTTCTTGTTCGGCGCGTAGACGGTGCCTTGCACGGACTGCCCGCCGGGCGCGACGCCGTTGAATCGAAACTCAGCCATCAGAGGTCGGGAAGAGGGGGGTGCGGTATCGGCAGCGTTACGATGCGCTTAACGAAACCCGCCTAGAGCTCGAACTGGCCGTCGAACGAGACCGCGCTGGAGTCGATGTTGAAGTCGGTCACGTAGACCCGGACCCCGATGCCGGGGTGGCGGTCGCTCACGCCGGTCACCTCCAGCGTGTTGACGGTCGCGCCCGTGATCGCATAGCGGCCGCGCACGTTTGTCGCGTTGAGCGACAGCCGCTCCATCCCCCCGGTCTCCAGCGCCTGGTAGGACTGGTTGCCGCCTGCAAAGGGATCGTTCTTGGCTTTCCAGTAGGCCGCCTGCGTCGCGATCGCGAGGCTGCGGTCGAGGATGCCGTCGGCCTCGTCCTGCCGGTAGTTGCGGTCGAGGACGGCAAACGCCGCCACGACCGCCAGCCCGACCAGCACGACGCCGATCACGAGGAGGAGAAGTTGCTGCTGTCCCATGGGTCAATCTGGAAAGAGACGGGGCTGAACTACCCCGACGTGTGGAGGAAATAGGGCATAGGGAATCTGTTGAGCGGGTTCGAGCCGCACGGCGGGCAGCGAAGCAAACGCCGGACCACACCCGGCGCGGCGCCTCGACGGCCCGCCTCGGTCGCTCCGTGGCGCGAGCCGGGCGCCGCGAGCCGGACGCCGCGAGCCGGACGCCGCGAACCGCAGGCGGTACGTTGCCACGCCCTGCTGTCTCGCGATGCCCTTTGTTCTGGCCGCCGGTGCCGTCCCCCCGTTCTTGGTCGAGGTCGTCGCGATCGTGCTGGCGGCGGCGGCGGTCGCCTACGTGTGCCAGCGGCTGGGGCTGGTGCCCATCGTGGGCTTTCTGCTGGCGGGCGTGCTGATCGGGCCGAGCGGCCTGGGGCTCGTCCGCGACCCTGAGCTGATCGACGCCGCGGCCGAGATCGGCGTGCTGCTG
The DNA here is from genome assembly GCA_963757585.1 of Rubricoccaceae bacterium. Lineage (GTDB taxonomy): Bacteria > Bacteroidota > Rhodothermia > Rhodothermales > Rubricoccaceae > Rubrivirga. The sequence goes on along the minus strand of CAVWRT010000003.1, from coordinate 88,436 downwards.
CTGCTGTTCACGATCGGCATCGAGTTCTCGCTGGAGAAGCTGGCGCGCATCAAGCGCTTGATCTTTCTGGGCGGAGGCCTGCAGGTGGGCCTGACGACGGCGCTCGTGGCCGGGCTGTGCATCGCCTTTGGCGTCGGCTGGCGGCCCGCGATCTTTACCGGCTTCCTGGTGGCGCTGTCCTCGACGGTGATCGTGCTCAAGCTGCTCGGCGACCGGGGCGAGACAAACACCGAGGTGGGCCAGGGCGCCGTCGGGCTGCTGATCTTCCAGGACCTGGCCGTGATCCTGATGGTGCTGCTGGTGCCGGCCCTCGGCGGCGGTGACATGTCGGGGGGCGAGGTCGCGTGGGCACTTGCCAAGGCGGCGCTGATCATCGTGTTCGTGCTGGTCGTGGCGCGGCGCCTGCTGCCGCCGGTCCTGGAACACGTCGCGCGGACGTGCTCGCCCGAGCTGTTTCTGCTCACCATCATCGCGATCTGCTTCGGGACGGCGTACGCGGTCGGGCTGGCGGGCGTCTCGATCTCGCTCGGGGCCTTCCTGGCCGGCTTGGTCGTGAGCCAGAGCCGGTTCTCGGAGCACGCGCTGAGCGAGATCCTGCCGCTGCAGATCCTGTTCTCGGCCACGTTCTTCGTGTCGGTGGGCCTGCTGCTCAACCTGCGGTTCGTGGCGGACAACCTCGGGCTGGTGCTGGGCGCGCTCGTGGTCGTGACGCTGCTCAAGGGCGCGACCACGTTCGCGGCCACCCGGGCGGTCGGCCGGGCGACGCCGGCGGCGGCGGCAACGGCGTTGTGGCTGGCCCAGGTGGGCGAGTTCTCGTTCGTGCTGGAGCGCTCGGGCCGCGAGGTCGGGCTGGCGCCCCTCGGCATGGACGACGTGGGCTCTCCCCTCTTTATCGCCGCCACGGTCGTGTCGATGGCGCTCACGCCCGTCGTGGCGCCCTGGGCCAGCCGCCTCTCCGCCCGCCTGAGTCGCAGCGCCGAGGCGGACGCACCCGAGCCCAGCGCCGAGGCGCTGGCGCAGACTGCCGACGGCTTCTCGGACCTGGAAAACCACGTGATCGTGGCGGGCTACGGCGACGCGGCGCGCCGGCTGGTCCGTGTGCTGGCCGGCTCGGGCGTGCCGTTCGCGGTTGTGACGCTGTCACCCGACGGCGCGCGCGACGCCGAAGCCGAAGGGCTGCGGGTGCTCCGCGGCGACTACGGCAAGCAGCACATTCTGGACACCGTGGGCCTGAGCCGAGCCAAGCTGCTGGTGATCCCGGACGACCGGCCAGCCCAGACGCACCGCGTCGTCGCGGTGGCCCGGGCCCTCGCCCCGACCGTGCGCATCGTGGCGTGCGTGCCGTCGATGCACGACGCCGAGGAGGTCGTCGAGGCCGGAGCGGACCGGGCCGTGGCGACCGAGTTGGAGGCCGTCGTCGGACTGTTCGATGACATTTTGCGCCACTACCGCGTCGACCCCGAGGAGATTCTGCGCCACGAGGAGACGCTGCGCCGCGGCAGCTACCACGCCTTCGACGAGGCCATCATGGACACGCCCGCCGTCCGCTGCGAACTCGACGCCGAGTGCTTTTCGACGCGCACGGTCACCATCCGCGCGGGCACGAGCGCGGCGGGCCAGACGCTGGCAGCGCTCAAGCTGGACGAGCGGCTGCTCCACGTGGTCCAGATCGACCGTGACGGCGACACCATCCGCGAGCCCGGCGGCGACGCCCGGCTGGAGGTCGGCGACGAGGTGTGGCTGGGCGGCACGCCTCAGTCCTTTATCGACGCCGGCGACCTGTTCCGCACGTCCGATGCCTCGGCTCCGTCGGTGCCCGCCCTCCCCGCCCCGCCCGCCCAGTCGGCCGACTGGATCGACACGTCCGCCTCGGTGCCGTTCTCGCCGGACCCGGAGGCGGCGTGCGACCACCTCGGCCACGTCCACGACGTCACGCCCGGCACGCAGGGCTGCCAGGAGTGCCTGGCGCGCGGCGACCGCTGGGTGCACCTGCGGGTGTGCCTGGAGTGCGGCCACGTCGGCTGCTGCGACTCGTCGCCGGGCACGCACGCCACGGCGCACTACCACGCGACCGGGCACCCTATAGTGCGCTCGATCGAGCCGGGCGAGACCTGGGGCTGGTGCTACCCCGACAAGGTGATGCTGTAGCCGCCACGGGTGATCGGGGACCCCGACACAACGCCGCCCGCCTCGGCGGTGCCACAGGCACAGCGAGGCGGGCGGTGCCGGGTCCGCTACAGGGCGGTGCCGGGTCCGCTACAGGGCGGAGCCGGGTCCGCTACAGGATCGAGCGGAACGTGTCCGGCAAGCCCGTCGGGCGCGGCGCGGCGTCGTCCGGGCGGAGCGGCTCGTCGGGGGCGTCGGCGCCGTCCGGGCCGCAAAAGGTCTCGAAGGCCTGCTTGAGGTCGGCGGCGATGGCGCTGGCCGAGCGGCCCTCGATGTGGCGGCGCTCCAGCGCAAAGACCGGGTCGCCGTCCTTGAGCAAAAACATCGACGGGCTCGACGGCTGGATGCCGGCGAGGTACTCGCGCAGCCGAGCCGTGGCCTCGGTGTCCTGGCCGGCAAAGACGGTCACCTGGCGGTCCGGCTGGGTGTCGAGTTGCTGCACGAACGCGACGGCCGGGCGCGCGTTCGCCGCGGCGCAGCCACACACCGAGTTGACGATGGCGAGCGTGGTGCCGCTCTGGGCCTCCGCCGTGAGCGCGTCGACGTCGGCCGCGCTGCGGAGCTCGCGGACGCCCAAGCGGGTCAGTTCCTGGCGCATCGGCGCCACCAAAGGTTCAGGGTACATCAGAGTCGTGGAGTGTGAGCGTAGACGGTCCGGGAGTTTACCGGCTTACACGGGCGCGGGGAAATCCCGCGTGGCAAGGGCGCGGGCGTCGGTCCCGGAGGGCTGCGCATAACTGCTGAGCCAACGGCGCATCCGGCTCCGCGCCGCCGTCCCGGGCGAGATCGCTCGCGGCTCGCTGCCGACATTCGGTTCCATGAAGATTTAAGGCACGACCTGGCCGTGCGATACCTCCCTCCCACACGCTACAGGATTCGGGCCGCAGGACTGCAAAAGAGCCTATCGGGGTTTCCCCCTAGGACGCTTTACCGAGTAGATTTACTGAGGCTCCATCACATCCCTGTTCCTCGACCGAATGACATCGATTCTACGCCGCGCGGCGGCCCTGACTGTCGCTGCGGCCTTTGTCGCCGTTGCCACGCCCACCACGCTCGCACAACCCGTCGACGCCCCGGCTGCGACCGCCTCCCCAGCGCCTGATGACGCCCAGGAGACGGCCGCGCCCCGCCGCCGCCCGACCCGCCGCTTCCGCGCCCGCCTCGAGCCCACCCCGGCCTCGCAGGCTCGCCGCGACTCCATCCCCACGCGCACGGTCTCGACGCGGTCGTCGGCCGCCGGGGCGCTTCGCTCGGCCCGCCTCGACGCCAGCCTGCGCGACGCGGCGCCGCGCTGGCTGGGCATCCCCTACCGCTGGGGCGGCTCCAGCCGCCGCGGCATCGACTGCTCGGCGTTCGTGCAGCAGTACGTCCGCGAGAACCTGGCCATCGAGCTGCCGCGCACGACCGCGGGCCAGCGCTACGAGGGCGTCGCCATCGACCGCGGCGAGCTTCGGTCGGGGGACCTGGTGTTTTTCCGCCGCCGCGGCATTCGCCACATCGGGGTGTACCTCTCGGACGGCGAGTTTATCCACGCCAGCAGCAGCAACGGCGTGACCATCTCGAACCTGTCCAACAGCTACTGGAACCGGCACTACTGGATGTCGCGCCGGATCCTGTCCGAGCCCGACGGCCGCATGCCGACGCCGCGCGCCGAGGGCCGCGCCCGCGGCTAGCCCGGCCGGGGCGGATGGGTTTCCGCCCGTCCGTCGCTATCTTCCGTCGACTTGATCTCCGCATCCCGGCCTTTTTGGTCGGGATGCGTTTTTTTCCGCCTCCCGCTCGGACCTCATCTCACGCCTTATGAGCTCCACCGTCTACCTGACCGAAGAAGGGCTTCAGAAGCTCAAGGACGATCTCCACCGCGCCCGCACCGTCGAGCGCCAGGCGATCTCGCAGGAGATCGCCGAGGCGCGTGCCCAGGGTGACCTGTCCGAGAACGCCGAGTACGACGCCGCCAAAGAGGCCCAGGGACACCTGGAGGCCCGCATCGTCAAGATGGAGAACGCGCTCGCGAGCGCGCGCGTGGTCAACGAGGACGAGGTCGACGCGTCCAAGGCGCGCATCCTGTCCAACGTGCGCGTGATGAACCGCAAGGCCCAGCGCGAGGCGACCTACACGCTCGTCGCAGCCCAGGAGGCGGACCTCAAGCAAAACCGGATCTCGGTCGAGAGCCCCATCGGCAAGGCCCTCCTGGGCACCGAGGTGGGCGAGGTCGTGTCGGTCAAGGTGCCGGCGGGTGCGGTCCAGTTCGAAGTGCTCGAGATCACGCGCTGACGTGGCACGGCGCGCTCGGCGTCGGAGCCTGCCGTGGGCGATCGCACGAACGGTGCTCGCGGTCGTGCTGGGCTACCTCGTCGCGTGCACGCTGCTGCTCGTGGCGTACCGCTGGGTCGAGCCGCCGGCGACAACGGTCCAGGTGCAGCGCGCCATCGAGGCGGCCGTCGCGGCCCAGCCCTACGACGTGGTCTACGGGCCCGTCGGCCAGAGCGGGCAGGCCGGGGCCATCCGCCACGCGGTCGTGGCGAGCGAGGACGGCCGCTTCTACACGCACGGCGGGTTCGACTGGGAGGAGGTCCGCATCGCGCGCGAGACCGCCGAGCGGACCGGCCGGCCCATGCGCGGCGCGTCCACGATCACGCAGCAGCTGGTCAAGAACCTGTTCCTGACCACGCACCGCTCGGTCGTCCGCAAGGCGTTCGAGGTGCCGCTGACGGTTTTGGCGGAGTGGATCCTGGACAAGGACCGCATCCTGACGCTCTACCTCGACGTGGCCGAGTGGGGCCCGGGCGTGTTCGGGATCGAGGCCGCGGCGGCGCACCACTACGGCACGACCGCGGCGGATCTCACGCGCGACCAATCGGCCCGCCTCGCGGCCGTCCTCCCCGCCCCGCTGGAGCGGCGGCCCCAGGACCAGAACCGCACGGCGTCCCGGATCCTGACGCGGATGCGCCAGATGGGCTGGTGAGCCAGGACGCCCGGGATCTCGCGCGTGCGCGCCCGAGTGTGTGGCCTCCTCGCGTCCCGCCCCCACCGCCGCCATGCCCGTCGTAGACCTCCGCTCCGACACCGTCACCCAGCCCACCTCGGCGATGCGGCAGGCGATGGCCCACGCCGAGGTCGGCGACGACGTGTTTGGCGAGGACCCGACAGTCCAGCGGCTGGAGGCGCGCGTGGCCGAGATGCTGGGCAAGGCGGCGGGGCTGTTCGTGCCGTCGGGCGTGATGGGCAACCAGATCGCGATCCGGGTGCACACGGCGCTGGGCGACGAGGCGGTCGTAGCCGAGCGGAGCCACATCTACCACTACGAGGCCGCGGGCGCGGCGGCGCTGTGGGGCGTCCAGCTACGGCCCGTCGGCGACGCCTCGGGCGTCCTGGTGCCGGCCGACGTCGAGGCGGTCGTGCAGGGCGCCAACGACTGGGAAGCGCGGACGTCGCTGGTGTGCCTCGAGAACACCGTCAACAAAGCGGGCGGCGTGGCCGTGCCGCTCGTCGCCATCCGGGCAGTCACCGAGGCGGCCCGGGCGCACGGGCTGGCGCTCCACCTGGACGGGGCGCGGCTGTGGAACGCGGCGGTCGCGCTGGACGAGTCGCCGGCGGCCCTGGCGGCGCCGTTCGACACGGCCAACGTGTGCCTGTCCAAGGGGTTGGGGGCGCCGGTCGGCTCCGTGCTGGTGGGCACGCAGGAGCACATCCGCCGTGCCCGGCGAGCCCGCAAGCTGCTGGGCGGCGGGATGCGCCAGTCGGGCGTGCTAGCCGCGGCCGCGCTCGTCGCCCTGGACGACTTCGAGCGCGACGGCCACGCCATGCTGCGCGCCGACCACCGACGCGCCCGGCGTCTGGCTCAGGCCGTGACCGAGGCAGGCGGCCTGCAGCTGACGCGCCCGCCCGACACCAACATCGTGCTGTTCGAGACGCCCGAGCCCGCCTCGGTCGCGCTGCCGGCCCTGGAGGCCGAGGGCATCCGGATGGTCCCGTTTGGGCCCGCGACGGTCCGCGCCACGCTGCACCGCGACATCGACGACGCGGGTGTCGAACGCGCGGCGCGGGCGCTCGCCGGGCGCTACGGCTGACCACGGGAGACGAGAGCGGGCCTGGGGCCGTTCCTACTTTTCGGCGCGCGCGCGACAGTGCGGAACCCAGCACGTGGGCAGCGCTACACCTCTCCCGACACTCTTCAGCGATGGCCGCGTGGTCCCAGGTATTCGATGACGGTGCGGCGCTGCGTGCCGCCCGGCGCCGAGCGCGGCACTTGCTGATCGCGTTCGCCGTCGTGAGCGCGACGCTGGTCTCGGCCGCACCGCTCGCCACGATCTGGGGCGGCGCGCCCGCCGGAGGCATCGTCGTGATCTGCGGCGCGCTGCTGAGCGCCAGCGCGGCCGTCGTGCTGTTCCGGCTGGGCCGCATCCATCGCCGCTGGTGCCGCTTCGAGGTCTCGACGCTGGGCATCGCCGCCACCGACACCGCCGGCCGCCGGACGGCGCTCCTGTGGCGGTCCGTCGATGCCGTCGACCTCGGCGACGACGCGCTCACGGTCACCGGCCACGACCTGGACGGGCGGACGCTGGAGATCCAGGCCACCCGCTCGGTCCCCCGCTTCGACGCGATGGCGCGCTACGTCGTGTCGTGCGCCCACGCCCACCGCTGCCGCCTCGCGGTCGACGGCGAGCCCGTCGAGTCGCTCGCGCTCGACGGACTCTCGGCGCCCGCCCGGACCCAGCGCGGCGGGCCGGCCGAGCCCGCGGGCTGACGGGGTCCCCGACGGCGGTCCCGAGGTGGACGCAGCCGTCGTCCTCACGCGCCCGCGCTACGGCGTGCTCTTGGCCTCCAGAAACGCCTCGATCTGAGCCATCTGGCGCTCGGCGTCCGCCTCCCCGATCTCGACCAGCTTCTCGACGTAGCCCGGGTCGAACAGCAGCATCGAGAGCCAGTCCGGGCTGCGGCCGTCGCCGGACGACAGCCCGCCCATCACCAACCGCATCGACGGCGGCAGGTGGGGCTCGAAGCCCGTCGCCAGCGTCGCCAGGTCGACCGACGGCCGGAGCACCAGCAGATCGACCGGGCGGAAGCCGTTCCAGTCGGCGCGCGGCGTCGCAGCGACCAGCTGGTTGATGCGGTGCAGCGTCTGGGCGTCACGGTCGAGCACGTCCAGAAACACGGCGTTCATCAAGATGCCCAGCACGCGCGTCGGCGGCGGGTACGCGTCGATCTTGGGCGCGTCCGCCTCGGCGCGGCTCTGGCCGTAGCGCGTGTTGACGACCAGGATCTTGTCGGCCCCGAGGTGGAGCGCGGGCGACAGCGGCGCCGTCAGCCGGATGCCGCCGTCGCCGTACCAGCCCTGCCCCAGCGCCGGGTCCTGGACCGAGACCGCCGGGAAGAAGAACGGCAGCGCCGCCGAGGCCAGCACGTGCTCCGGGCGCAGCGGCGTGCGGATGGCGCGGCGCATGGGGCGGTCCCACGGCTCGAACCCCTCGCCGTGGACCCAGCTGACCGACTGCCCCGTGGTGTACGAGGTCGTGGTGATGGCGAACGCACCCAGGTGCCCGTCGCGGATGTTGCGCGCGACCGCCTCCATGGGCGATCCCACGGGCCCGAGGTGGGACTCGATAAAGTCCAGCAGCGGCGTCGTATCCAGAAAGCCACCTTCGGCCGGAGGCGCCACCTCGGACGGGCGGCGCACAAAGCGGGCCAGCGCCTGAGGCACCGTCGGGCGGTCGAGCCGGTAGACGTGCTCCGCCCGCAGGTCTCGCCACACGTCGACCAGTTGGCCGACGGCGTCGGCGAACGGCAGGTGCGCCGAGGCGGCCAAGAACGCCCCGTTGAGCGCGCCGGCCGACACGCCCGTGAGCACATCGGGGCGGAAGTTGGGTACGTGCTGCGCGATGCCGCGCAACACACCTGCCTGGTAGGCCGCTCGGGCGCCTCCGCCCGTCAGCGCCAGGGCCGTGCCGGCGCCGCCTCCGGGCGGAGCGTCGGGCTCGTCAAAGCGGAGGGACTGGACAAACCGGGCGAGACGGTCGAGCATGGCGGGGCCGGGGGGCGTCGCTAAGATCGGCCATCGGCGCGACCGTCCGCTGGCCCAGCGCTAGGCGTGCACGCCGGCAGCCAGCGTCTCCATCAGCGACGAGCGCGTGAACGGCTTCGAGATGTACTCGTTGAAGCCCGACTCCAGCAGCCGCTCTCGGTCGCCGGGCAGCGCGTAGGCGGTGAGCGCGATGGCGAACACGTCGCCGTAGTCCGGCAGCGACCGCGCGATCCGGAGCACGTCCGCGCCGGTCTCCTTGCCGCCCAGGTTGATGTCGAGTACGAGCCCGGAGAAGCGCTGCTGGTTCATCGCCAGCAGTGCCGAGCGGGCGTCGCCGACCGCGGTCACGTTGTAGGCCGCGCGCAAGATGCGCTCGAGCAGCATCCGCGTGTCGTCGTTGTCCTCCACGACCAGGATGGTCGGGCGGTCGTCACTGGAGTCCGAGGAGGCCTCGGCCTGCTCGGGGGGTCGCGTGGCCTCCGCCTCGGGGAGCGGGGGGCGGGAGTCTGGGCGCGCGCGCACCACCATCACGGGCTCGGCCAGCGGCGGCACCGAGGCAGACGGCGCCGAGGCGGGCGAAGGAGCCGCGGGCGGCGCCGAGGCGGGCGGAGCAGGGTCCGCGAGCGGAGCGGGCTCGGCCGCTGGCGGGGTCTCGGAGGCCGAGGATCGGCCAAAGCGGAAGTCAAACATGTCGGTCGGCGGGGGCTCGGAGGGTGCGGTCGGGGCAAGCGACGCCGAGGCGGCGGCAGTCGAGAGAAACGTAAAATCGAAGGGAGCGCCCAGGAGGTCGTCCAAGGGCGTGTCTGCCGTCGTGACCTCGGGCGGCCCCGCCTCGGCGGTGCGGGCCGAGGGGGCGACAGCGGAGGCGGCAGCCGAGAGGTCCGCGGCTGACGTAGCGGCGCCGTCCCCGTGCGACACACCGAGACGCTCGGCCAGAGGTTGCGGCGGCGGGCGGTCGCTGGGCGGAGGCGCAACGCGGGGAAACGCGACCGTCACCATCGTGCCGCCAGGCTGGGAGGACTGGATGTCGACGGTGCCCCCCAGCAGGGCCACCAGGCGCTGCACGACGGCCAGGCCCAGGCCCGACCCTTCGTGACTGCGCGCGTGCCCTCCCTCTTCCTGGCGAAAGGCGTTGAACGCGTCGGGAACGAATGCCTCGGAGATGCCGAGGCCGGTGTCGGAGACGCGCAGCACGGCTTGGTCGGCCGTGCCCTCGACACTCACCGTGATGCCGCCGGCCTCGGTAAACTTGACGGCGTTGGAGAGCACGTGCCCGGCGATCTGAGTCAGCGCGGCCGGGTCGACCGACGCCACGACGCCAGGCGACAGGTCGATGTCGAACCGCAGGCCTTTGTCCCGTGCCGCCTTGCGGTAGGGGTCGGCGGCGGTCTCGACGATGGGGGCCAGCGGCATGGGCGCCGGCGACGAGTGGTACTCGCCGGAGTCCAGCTGGGACAGGTCGAGCACGGCGTTCAAGGTGTCGAGCAGCCGGCGGCCGTTGCGCTCGATGTGGGCCACGAACGGCCGGTGCTCCTCCGGCACCTCGATCGAGAGCAGGTCGGCGAAGCCCAGGATCCCCGTCAGCGGCGTCCGGATCTCGTGGCTCATGTTGGCCAGGAACGAGGTCTTGAGCCGGTTGAGCCGCTCGGCCGCTTCGCGCCCGTCCTCGGCGGCCAGCCGAGCCTCCACGAGCGCCGCCTCGTCGCGCTTGCGCAGGGTCACGTCCTGGCCCGAGTGGTAGACCACCCTGCCGCCCCCGTCCGCCTCGGGGCCGAGGCGGGCGTGGTGGTCCAGCCAGCGCGTCCCGCCCGACTGGGTGATGATCTGGATCTCGCCTCGGGCCTCGCCCTGGGCCCGCCACCGCTCGGCCAAGGCCCGGAGCGGCTCGACGGACGTCGGGTGCACGAGGGTCTGGACCACGGCCGGCGTCGACAGCTCGTCGAGCGTGTAGCCGCTCACGCGCGCGCAGGCGCCGGTCGCCCACTGGATCGACTCGGTCTTCCCGTCGCGCTCGACCACGGCAAAGGCGTAGTCGCTGGCCATCTCGGCGAGCGCCTGGTACCGCTGCTGCGACGTGGCGAGCGCCTGGGAGGCCTGCTCGCGGCGCTGACGTTCGAGCGCCAGCGCCACCGAGTCGGCGGCGGCGGCGGCGAACTCGGTCTCCGAGCTGTCCCAGTCGTGGGGCTCGAGGTGGTGCACCATCACGACGCCCGACACGCGCCCGTCCCGGCGAATCGGGGCCACCAGCAGCGACCCGATGCCGTAGGCCTGGACAAACGGCTCAAGGTCCATCTCGGCGACGCGCGCGTCGGTGCGCGCGTCGCTGATGGCCAGCGCTCGGTGCTGGGCGACGTGGCTCAGCACGTTCGCGAGCGAGCAGTCCAACGGCAGCGCCCCGTCGGGCGTGGCGGGCGCGTGCAGCGGGACGCACGAGTGGTCTGGACCGCAGCCCCAGAACGACACCGCGGCAGCGTTCAGCGTGGCCGCCGTCACCGAGGCCGCCGGCGCCCCGAACCCGTCGGAGCCACTCAGGTGGGCCAGGTCGACGAGGGCGCGCTGGCGGATAAGCGCCGTCTGCGCCACGTCCGCGAGCTGGTCCTCGCGCTCTTTGCGCTCGGTGATGTCCTGGAGCACCCCCACCAGCCCGACGGCCTCGCCCGCACTGTCGAGCCAGGGGCGCGCGTCGTTCTCGACCCAGCGGGGCCCGCGCGCGGTCTCCATCCGGTAGATCACGTGGTAGCGGTCCTCGCCCGGCACAGGGTGGGACGCGAGCCCCTCCCCCATCCGGACGTCGCGGTGCTCGATGAGCGCCTTGAGGCCTCCCTGCGCCGCGAGCTCGTCGTGCGAAAAGCCCGTCAACGCTTCGATGGCCACGCTCAGGTAGTCGAACAGCGGCCCGTCGGGCGTGTAGCGGAGTCGGTACAGGACGTGGGGCGTGCGCTCGGCGATCACAGCCAGGCTGGCCTCGGTGTCGCGGAGGTCGCCCAGGGCGTCGGCGCGCCCGAGGTGGCCGCTGAGGTGCCACGCCAGGGCCTCGGCGCCTCGGATGTCGGTGTGCGAGATGTCGCGGCCCTCGGCCGCGCCCCAGGTGAGCACCCCGAGCGCGAGGTCGCCGCTTTGCACCGGGGCCACGCCCACGGCGGCAGCTCCGGCGTGGCGCAGCGCCTCGGCCTCGTCAGGGGCCGACACGACGCCGGCGCTGGGTGGCATCTCGCGTCCGGACAGCACGTCCGAGGACGCGACGAGCGCCGCCAAGTCGGGCGGCGGCGCGCCGGCCGTCGCCACGACCGGCGTCTGGTCGCCGTCGCGGAGGGTGAGGCAGGCCCAGTCGGCCGCGGCGCCGTCGAGCAGGGCGGTGACGGCGGCCTGGTGCAGCGCCTCGGGCTCGCTGGACTCGGCGGCCGCGGCGGCGAACGCCGCGATGGCACGGTGCTGCCGCGCCAACGTCCGCTCCTCCTGCTGCGCCTCGATCTCGGCGGTGACGTCCTCCATGGTGCCCTCGTAGTACAGGACACGGCCGTCGCCGTCCAGCACCGCCTGGGCATTCTCCCGCGTGTGGACGCGCTCGCCCGTCGTGCGCGTCCACGACACGATCAGGTTGCGGACCGAGCCGGTGGCCCGGATCTCCTCGGCGAAGGCGTCGCGGGGGTAGCCCAGATCGGTCCGCACGTCGATGGTGCGCAGGTCGTCCACCGACGGCGCGTCCAGCAGGCGCGCGAGGGCCGGGTTGGCGTAGAGGATCTCGCCGTCGGCGGTGCTCCGGTAGAGCCCAATAGTGAGGTGCTCGGCGAGGGCGTTGAGGTCCACGCTACCGACGGACACCGGGCGTGGGGAGCGGGGAGCCTCCGCCTCGGGGGTAGCGTCGGCCGCTCCGGCGCCGGCAGGCTCGGAGCGGTCCGCGCCGACCGGCTCGGGGGACGTGCGCGCGTCGGGCGACGGCCCGGCCCCGTCCGTCGGCGCACCGAGGCGGGCGTGTAGGGTGTGCAGGTCGGGCAGCGCGAGCGCGCGCGCGGACGCCTGGGCCAGCAGCACCGGCACCTCGCCGGCGACCACGAACAGCGGCAGGTCGTCGGGCATGAACGCGGCCACCTCGGCGACCGTGACCGGGCCTCCGGGCACGTACACCACGGCGTCCCAGGCCGTCGCGGCGTCCAGGGCCAAAAGCGTGTGGCGCAGGGCCTCGGCGCTGGGTGCCAGCTGCGCCTGGACCGGCCCTCCCTGGCGAGCAATTCCGAGCGCGTGGACCCCCGCGTCGAGCGCTGCGACGAACAGGATGCGAAGGGAGGCAGACATGCAGTGTGGTGGAGCTACCGCGCTATGGTACAAACAGGGTGCCGAGACGCACATGACCGGCCCGTGGTCAGTGGAGGCGGTCGATCCCGCCCGGCCTCGGCTCGATTCGTAACGTTCCATATCGGAATCGCCTCCTCATGCCCGCGTTCGCTCTCGCTCTCTTGTCGCTCGACGGCGTCGGCCGGGTTACGGCGTGGCGGCTGCTGGAGCACTTCGGGTCCGTCGAGGCCGTCCGCCAGGCGCCGCGCGAGCAGGCGCTGCTGCGCCTCAAAGGCGTCGCCCGCGCGGACCAGACGCTGGACGCGGTCCAGGCTCCCGCGTTCGACGGCGCGCTGGACCGCGCGCGCGCCCAGGTCGAGGCCCTGGCGTCCAACAAGATCGCCGTGCTCGGCCCCGGCTCCGACGCCTGGCCGGCGGGCCTGATGGACCTGGACCGCGCCGAGCGGCCCGTCGTGCTCTACGCCTTTGGCGACCTGGGCGCGCTGCGCTGGCCCGCGCTGGCCATTCTGGCGGGCGCACCCCTCGACGCGGCTCCCTTCGAGGCGGTCCAGGACGTCGCTCGGCAGACGATGGCACACGGCCGCGGCCTGGTGGTCGGCGCCGAGACCGGCGTCGACCTGGCGCTGCAAAAGCTGTCGATCGCGGCGGACCTGCCGGCGGTCGCCGTGCTGGGGTCGGGCCTGGCCCGGCTGGCGCCTCCGATGCGGCCCGGCGCGACGGCGCTCGTGCGCGCCGGCGGCCTGATCGTGTCCCCGTTCGAGATGACGCACGGGCCGTTCGAGCACGACGGTCGCCAGCGGGCCCTCGTCCAGGCGGCGGTCGGGCGCGCCGTCTGCGCGGTCGCCCCCGCGGCGGACTCCTCCGAGGACCGGGCGGCGCGCTGGGCGCACCACGCCGGGCGCCCCCTCGCCGTGGTGCCGCCGGCTCCCGAGGCGGACTGGGCCGGCGGCGCGCTCGTGGTGGACGCTCAGACGGCAGGCCAGGTGGCCGGGCTGGTCGCATGAGCGTGATCTGGGTGTTTCTCGACGGGGTCGGGCTGGGACCGCCCCGGGACAACCCCCTCGCCGCGCTGGACCTGCCCGCGTTCCACGCGCTCGCCGGCGGGCAGCGCTGGACCGCCGACGCCACGCCCATCCGCCGCGCAGATCACGTCTTCGTCGCCATCGACGCGACGCTGGGCGTCGAGGGCCTGCCCCAGAGTGGGACGGGCCAGGGCGCGCTGTTCACCGGTCGCGACGCGGTCCGGGCGCACGGCCGGCACTTCGGGCCGTACCCGCCGACCGCCGTGCGCCCGATCGTCGAGCAGCACAGCGTGTTCGCCCGCCTCGGCGGCGTGGTGGGGGCCGAGCGGCTGGCGTTCGCGAACGCCTACCCGGCGCGCTTTTTCCAGATGGTCCAGGCCCGAGGTCGCTGGACCGTCACGACGCTGGCCGCGCACTCGGCCGGCGTGCGGTTGCGAGGCGCGGAAGACCTGGCCTTCGGCCGAGCGCTGGCCTCCGACCTGACCGGCCAGGGGTGGCAGCGGGTCATCGACGGCTCGCTCCGGCCAGGTACCGAGGCGGAGGCGGCAGGCACGCTCCGGACCTTGGCTCGGGACCACGACTTTGTGCTTCTGGAGTACTTCCTAACCGACAAGGCGGGCCACAGCCAGGACCCGGACCGCGCTCGCGGCGTGCTGGAGTCGCTCGACCGGTTCTTCGGCGCGCTTCTGGACCAGCTGGACGGCGCCCTGCTGGTGGTCACGAGCGACCACGGCAACCTGGAGGACCTGGGCACCAAAAGCCACACCCGCCACCCCGTGCCCCTCGTCGCCGTCGGGCCGGGCGCCGGGGCGTTCGCGCGCGCGCGGTCGCTGCTGGACGTGACGCCCGCGGTCGTGGAGGCGGTCGGCGCCCAGACGCTCGGCCTGCCCTCCTGAGCGGTTATCTTGGCCCCGCCTGCGAGAGTGGCGGAATTGGTAGACGCGCCAGATTTAGGATCTGGTGACCACACGGTCGTGGGGGTTCGAGTCCCCCCTTTCGCACCGCGCCTCGGCTCTGGAACCGTGGCCTCCGGCTCCGGCCCCATCTCCCCCCACGCCTGTGCGCTCGCTGCTCTGCCTCGCCGTCTTTGTGATCGGAGGCTGCGCAGCCTCCGGCCCGGTTGTCCGCCCCGACCTCCCCGACCTCGGGCGCCCCGCCGACGGGCTGCTGGCGAGCCCGAGCTTGCAGGCCGTCGTGGACCTCCAGGTGCGCCGCGACGGCGCCGGCCTGGCCCGCGCCCTGGCCAGCCCCGACAGCGTCGTCCGCGCCCGGGCCGCATTTGCGCTCGCCTCGGTCCAGGACCCGGGCGCCGTGCCCGCGCTGCGCCGCCTGCTCGACGACCCCGTCCCGGCCGTGCGCGCCGACGCCGCGTTCGCGCTCGGGCAGTCGGCCGACTCCTCGGCCGGGGTCGCCCTCGCCATCTCGCTGCGCCGCGAGGCCACGCCCGCCGTTCTGGCCGAGCTGCTCGACGCGCTGGGCAAGACCGGAGGGCAGCAAGACCTGGAGACCGTGCTCACCGCGGTCCTGCCGCGTGCGCTGGAGCCGGCCCGGGCGATGGCGCTGGCGCGCTTCGGCCTGCGCGACGTGACCAGCCCGGCCTGGGCCGACTGGCTCGGGCGGCACGTGCGCGACGAGACGCCGGCCGTGCGCGAGAACGCGGCCTACGCCCTGACACGGTCGCCCGTGGACGCGTGGCGCCGCCAGGCGCCCCGGCTCCGGAATGCCTTCGACGCCCTGGCCAGTGGCCAGGAGCGCGCCCACCTCGCCCGCGCCTTGGGCCGCCTCGGCGACCCCGCGGACATCCCCAGGCTGGCCCAGGCGCTGGCCCGCGACACTGACTGGAGCACGCGCGTCCAGGCTGCCCGCGCGCTCGCCGAGGTGGACGGCCCGGCCGCCGCCAGCGCGATTCTGGCCGCAGTCGGCGACGCGAACCCCCACGTGGCGCAGACCGCCGCGGCGGCGTACGCCGGCCGCGACGACGCCTCGGCTTCGGCGGCGCTCGCGGTCGTGGAGGCGGCCGGCCGGCCCTGGACGGTGCAGGCGGCCCTGCTCCCGGTGCTCTCGGCCGCCGGCCGCACCGACGCCGTCCTGGCCTGGGCCGACCGCCAGACCGACCCGTTTGCCCAGGCCGCCGCCTTGACCGCGCTCGGCGCCAGCGACGACGGCGCCGCGCTCAGCCGGCTGTTCACCGCCGCCCGCGCCGACGACGTGCTCGTGGCCACGGCCGCGCTGGGCGCGCTGCGCGAGCAGTGGAAAACGGGCACACACGGCGCGCGGCGCTTTTTCGACGCGTTCGCCCAGGGCGTGCGCCGCGCCGACCGGGCCACCACCACGGCCGCGGCCCCCGTCCTGGCCGACTCCGCCTTCTGGGCGCTCGGAGCGGGCGACGTGCTCCGCGAGACCTACGCCTCGATGAGCGCGCCCACCGACTTGGAGCCGATGGCCGCCCTGATCTCCGCCATCGGCCGGATCCGCGACGGCACCGAGATGGACTTTATGGTCGGGATCGCGATGGAGGGGCACCCCGGGCTGCGCGAGGCGGCGCGCCTGGCCCTCAACGACCGCCTGTCGGACGGCGTCGACGTGGCCATCACCGGCGGAGGCACCACGCCCACGACCGCCATCGACTGGGCTCACCTCGCGACCGTCGGCGCCCACCCCAGGCTGGTGCTCGACACCGACCGCGGCCGCGTCGAGGTCGAGATGGACACCGAGGCGGCGCCCCAAACCGTGCAGCTGATCACGCGCACCGCCGCCGGCGGGCGCTACGACGGCGTCCCGTTCCACCGCGTCGTCGCCGACTTCGTGGTCCAGGGCGGCGACTACTTCCGCCGCGACGGCTACGGCGGCCCGGAGACGCCGATCCGAAGCGAGTTCACGCGCCTGCGCTACCGCCGCGGAACCATCGGCATGGCGAGTTCGGGGAAAGACACCGAGGGGGTCCAGTTTTTCGTCACGCACAGCCCGCAGCCCCACCTCGACGGCCGCTACACCGCCTTCGGCCACGTCGTCCGAGGCCATGACGTCGCGGACCACCTTCTGCAGGGCGACGTGGTGCGCCGCGCCCGGGTCGTCCCAGGCCCCTGAGTCTCACCCCCGGGCCGACTTGAGCTGTTTGTCGAGAACCGCCAGCAGGCGCGCGCCGTCGCGCATCGGGATCTGGTAGACGTGCGGCTCGTGCCAGGTCTCGGCGGGCACGAGCGGCCGCAGCCGGCCGGCCGCCTGCTCGGTTACCGCCAGGTCCACGACGCCGTCGCGCTGGCGGACGCCGCGAATCTCGTCCCAGTCCAGCAGCACGTTCCAGCGCAGGTCGCGCAGCCCTTGCCAGTGCATCTCGACGGCGTGCGGCGGCGGCTCGGCGAGGACGAGGAGCCGAGCCGCGGCGAGCGTGCCCACCAGACCGCCAAGGCCGGCGGCCCCAGCGGGCGTCACCCAGCCAGCGCTCCCAAGCCACGGGTCGAGAACCCCAGCCAGCGGCCCCAGGCCAGCCGCCAGCGCCACCGCGACGCCGACCGACAGCGCCAGCCCGACGAGGGTCTCGGGGGTGCGCAGCACGGCGGCGTAGCGCTCAGACCGCGGCCGGTCGAGGGCGAAGCGACCTTGCTGCCACGCCCGAGCGCCTTCGCCGGGCCGGGACCGGCGGCGCTCGACCTCCTCGGCGGCGCGTTGCACCTGGGCGGCGACGTGCTCGGCGCCGAACCCAGCGTCGGGGTCGGCGCGCTGGAGAGCGGCGTGGGCGGTCTGCACCTCCAGAAAAGCCTCCGCCGCGGCGGGGTCGCCCTGGTTGCGGTCCGGATGGTGGCGCAGCGCCAGCCTTCGGTAGGCGCGCCGGACGTCGGCGGCGGTGGCGTCCTGAGCGACGCCGAGGATCTCGAACGGGGTGCGTACGGCGGTCATGGCGGAGCAGCGGGTCTCGAGCCGTGCGGCCAGGACCGTGCCACCGAGCCGGGCGCTAGTTATTGACCAGGGTATCGTACGAGCTCAGGTGCGCCGCGTCCATCTCGGACAGGAACGCGTAGGCCTGGTTGCGCTGGGGCGAGTCGCGCAGCAGGTTGGCGATCTCCACGTGCTTGCTCGCGAAAAAAACGTCGGTCGCGTAACGGCGGCGGTTGAACTGCAGGAACAGCCCGTGCAGCGCGCCCAGCGTCTCAAGGGCCTCCGCCCACGCCTGCTCCGGCTGAGCGACGAACTGGTCGAGCACCGAATAGTGGTACGCGAAGTGGGCGCGGCGCAGCACCTCGAACCCGGGGTCGAGCAGTTCCTGGACGAGCGAGTAGCGCGAACGGTCCTCGCTCAGGTCCCCGCCCCAGCTGTCGGCGCCGCCGCTTCGGGCCACCTCGGCGATGCGGCGGGCGCGCTCGAAGTGCGGCGTGCCGCCCAGCGGCTCGAACGAGTCGTAGTCGTAGCCCAGGATGAGCAGCGCGTAGAAGTCGAGCAGCGACGTCAGCGGGTTGTAGCGGTTGAGATCGAAGACCAGGTTCTGGCCGCGCGTGTAGTCGAAGGCCCAGGCGTCGTCGCTGAGCAGGATGGTCTGGGAGGACTGGGCGGTGCCGTAGATGGGGCGGCTGGCCTGCACGACCAGTTGGGCCACGAACGCGGTCTGGGACAGCGCCTCGGTGATCGTGATCTGCAAGCGGCAGTCGATCCGCTCGTCGGGGCCGAACACGTCGTCGGTCCAGGCGCGCGCGTTGACGTAGCGGGCGACCTCGGTGCGCAAGTCGTCGAGGTAGGCGAACTCGCTGCCCGAGAGCGCCGCGCGCGACAGCAGGACTTGGCAGTTGAGCTCTTGGGCGGAGGGCGCGGCCGCCGAGGCGACGAGAAAGAGCGAGCAGGCGAGGGCGTGGCGCACGGGGTGGGGCACGTATGTTTCAGTCCGGCCCGGAAGCTAGCGGCGCCGTCACCACCCCCGAACGCCGAGCAATGGCAATTATGCGTCCCCTGTTGGCTTGCGCGCTGGCCCTGGCGCTCGCCTGGCCGGCCCACGCCCAGTACGCCGAGGGCGGCGCTCGCACGCTCGCGCTCGGCCGGGCCGGGGTCGCGCTCGGCGCCCACGCCTGGGGCCACACCAACCCCGCCGCCTGGTCCGGCCTCGCCGAGCGCCGCGCGGCGCTCCAGGCCAGCCAGGCGTTTGGCGTGAGCGAGCTGCGCCTGGGCGCGCTCTCCGCCGCGGCGCCCACCTCGGTGGGCACCGTCGCGCTCGCAGCGCGGACGTACGGCTTCTCGGAGCGCCGCGAAACGCGCGTCACGCTGGGCCTGGGCCGGCCGCTCGCGCTGAGCGCCACGCGGCGCCTGGACCTGGGCGTCGCGCTGGGCGTCGAGACGGCCTCGGTCCAGGGCTACGACTCCGAGACCGCGGTCCTGCTCGACCTGGGCGTCCAGGGCGAGGTGCTGCCCGGCCTGCGCGCCGGGCTCGCCGGGCGCAACCTGCTGGCGCTGGCCCGCGACGACGAGTCGGACCTGCGGCAGTCGGCGGCGACGGTGCCGGGCCTGACGGTCGGGCTGGCCTACGCGCCGTCCGACAGGGCGACGCTGGTGCTCGACGCCGACCAAGACCTCGACTTCGGGCTGTCGGTGCGCGCGGGCGCCGAGGTGACCGTGGTGCCGGCGCTGGCGCTGCGCGTGGGCGTGTCGTCGGAGCCCGTGCGGTTTTCGGGCGGCGCCGGCGTCCAGTCGGGCCCGCTCCGGGCGGATCTGGCCGTCGAGCTCCACGAGACGCTGGGCCTGACGCCCGCCTTCGGCATCGAGGTGTCGTTTTGACCGGGTCGGCCCGCCTCGGTGTGGCCGTGGTGGCCGCCGCGCTCGCCGTCGCCAGCCCAGCGATGGCCCAGGTCCCCGACAGCACCGAGGTGGACCCGGAGGTCGGGGCCGAGTTCGAGGCGCTGTTCGAGGACGACGTCGCGGGCGACCCGACCGAGCTGCTGGAGCTGCTCAACGCGCTGCGCGACAACCCGCTCGACGTCAACACGGCGACTGCCGAGGAGCTGGCCCAGATTCCCGCCTTCGACGCCATCGTCGCGGGCGCCATCGTTCGCTACCGCGTCGCGGCGCCGTTCACGTCGCTCCCGGCCCTGCAGCAGGTCGACGGCGTCACGGCCGACGTCTACCTCGACGCCCGGCCCTACCTCACCATCGGCCGAGAGCTGGGGGCCATTGTCGAGCGCGCCCCGCGCTTTCCCGCCGCTCCCTCCGTCAAAACCATCACCGGCGCGCTGCGCTACACCGGCACCCAGCGCGTGCAGCGGCGCCTGGACCTGGGCCGCGGCTTCCGAGGGCCCGACTCGACGCGGACCTACCTCGGCTCGCCGGAGCGCATCTACACCCGCCTTCAGGCGACGTATCGGCGCCAGGTGAGCGTCAACGTGACGCTCGAGAAGGACCCCGGCGAGGCGTTCCGCTTCGACGGCGGCTCGAACACCTACGGCTACGACTACCAGAGCGCCCACGTCGCGGTGATGGACATGGGCCGGATCGACGCGCTCATCCTGGGCGACTTTTCGGCGCAGTACGGCCAGGGGCTGGCGCTGTGGCGGGCGTCGGGCTTCGGCAAGGGCCCGGACGCGGTCGGCGGGCCGGTGCGGAGCGGGCGCGGGCTGAGGCCCTACGGCTCCGTCGACGAGAACAACTTTTTCCGAGGCGCGGCGCTCAGCCTGGCCGTCGTGCCCGGCCTGTACGTCTCGGGCTTTGCCAGCCGGCGCGCGCTCGACGCGAGCGTGTTCACGCCCGACACGACCGACTTCGGCAACCCCGATCTGCCGCCGGGCGCCATCGACGCGGTCGTGACCAGCCTGGGCGCCGACGGCCTGCACCGCACCGACCGCGAGCTGGCGCGCAAAGACGCGCTCGACGAGACGCTGTTCGGGGGCGGTGCCGAGTACCGCGTGGCCACGAGCGACATCGAGGGCCGCGTCGGCGTCGTCGCGACGCAGTCCCGGTTCGGCACCCCGCTGGCCGGCGGCGACCGGCCGGACGAGCTGTTCGACTTTGCCGGCACCCAGGCGACCATCGCGAGCGCCTACGCGGACGCCAAGACGCGCCTGGGCATCGCGTTCGGCGAGCTTGCCCGAGGCGCGGGGGGCGGCCTCGGGGCCGTCGGCGGGCTGGGGCTGGACCTGGGCGGCGGCGCCGACCTCCTGGTGGTCGGGCGCAGCTACGCGCCTGACTTCACCACGCTCCACGGCTACCCGTTCGGCGAGCGCAACGGCGTCGGGCGCAACGAGAACGGGCTCTACGTCGGCGCGCGTGTCAAGCCGTCGCCGTCGTGGACCGTCAACGCCTACTTCGACCAATACCGATTCCCGTTTCTGCGCTTCAACGAGCCGCGGCCGACCCAGGGGTCGGAGGCGCTGCTCCACGTCGAGCACCGCCCGCGCCGCTACCTCCGCATATACCTCCAGACCCGGACCGAGACGCGCGAAACCGGCGTCGACGTGCCCGGCACCGTCCCCGGCTCGGCCGTCGGCGGGCTCTCCACCCAGACGCGCCAGACGCTGCGGGTGCAGGGCGAGTGGGACGCCAGCCGCCAGATCCGGCTGCGCGCGCGCGTCGAGGGCTCGCGCTACGCCGACCCCGACCGGGCAGCGCCGGACCAGTACGGGTCGCTGGTCTACCAGGACGTGCGCTGGCAGGCGCGCCGCTGGCTGCGCGCCGACGCCCGGCTGACGCTGTTCGACACCGACGGCTACGACGCCCGGCTCTACGCCTTCGAGAACGACCTGACGGGCGTGTTCGCGATCCCGGCGCTGTCGGGCCGAGGCGTGCGCGGCTACGTGCTGCTCTCGGCCGAGCCCGCCGACGACGTGCGCGTCCAGCTCAAGCTGGCCTCGACCTGGCTGCGCAACGTGACGCGCATCGGCTCGGGCGCGACCGAGGTGCTGGGCAACCGGGTCAGCGACCTGGGCGTCCAAGTCCGCGTGCGGATCTGACGCCGCCTGCCTCGGGTCGAGCCGCCTCGGTGCCGAGGTGGGGGCAGTGGCGGCACGGGACCCGGGGCGGCGCCGGGCCGGCGGCGGCCTCCACCGAGTTCGCACGGAGCGGCCCGAATCCCGGCCCGCCCGGCTCCGTTGACCGTCCATGCCCGAGTCCCCCCCCAGCCTGCCCGAGGCGGAGGCCCCCGCCGCTGCGCCGCGCTCGCTGACGGCCACGCTGCGCCGGATCCTGGCCTTTGCCCGGCCCTACCGCACGCGGCTGGCGCTCGCGATCGCGCTGACGCTGGTCTCGACGGCCGTCGGGCTGGTCGTGCCGCTGGGCCTGCAGCGGCTGCTGGACTCCGTCTTCGAGGCCACCGACAGCACCTTGCTGGACCAGCTGGCGCTGGCGCTCTTGGCCCTGTTCGCGCTCCAGGCCGGGCTCGGCTTTGGCGGCTCGTACCTGATGGAGTGGACCGGGCAGCGCGTCGTGACCGACCTGCGCACGCTGCTCTACACGCACCTCCACCGCCTGGGCCTGCGCTTCTTCTCCGACCAGCGGACCGGCGAGATCACGTCGCGCCTGACGAACGACGTCAACAAGGTCCAGTCGGCCGCGACCAGCGACGTGGCCGACGCGCTGCGGCTGTCGCTGACGCTCGTCGGCTCGGTGGCGCTGATGCTGGGGCTCAACTGGCGGCTGTCACTGGTCATCTTCGCCGTCGTGCCGCCGGTCGCCTGGGCGATGCGGTCGTTCGGCCAAAAGGTGCGGGCGCTGTCGCGCTCGATTCAGGACCGGCTGGCCGATACCACGGCGATCGCCGAGGAAGCCATCTCGGGCGTCCGCGTGGTCAAGGCGTTTGCGCGCGAGAGCTACGAGACCGACCGCTACGGCGGGGCCGTCGAGGAGCTGTTCGAGACCTCGCGGCGCCGCGCCTGGATCGTCGCCGGGTTTTGGTCGGCGGTCGGCTTCGGCTTCTCGACCGCCCTCGTGGTCATCTTCTGGTTCGGAGGCCGCGAGGTCTTGGCCGACCGGCTGACGGCGGGCGCGCTCGTCGCGTTCATCGTCTACGCCCTAAACATCGCCCGGAGCGTGGCCGGGGCGGGCCGCATCTACACGTCGTTCCAGAGCGCGGCCGGCGCCTCGGACCGGCTGTTCGAGCTGCTCGACTCGGTCCCCGAGGTGACCGAGGCGGCCGGGGCCACCCGCCTCGGTGACGTGCAGGGCGGGGTCGCGCTCGACCGCGTCACGTTCGGCTACGACTCCGCCCGGCCCATCTTGCGCGACGTGTCGCTGGCGGTCGCGCCTGGCGAGACGGTCGCGCTGGTGGGCCCGAGCGGCGCCGGCAAGACGACGCTGCTCCACCTGATCCCCCGCTTCTACGACCCCGACGCCGGCGCGGTCACCATCGACGGCGTCGACCTGCGAGACGCGACGGTCGAGAGCGTCCGGCAGGCCGTCGCGCTCGTGGCCCAGGACGTGCAGCTGTTCGGCGTCTCGCTCCGTGACAACATCCGCTACGGCCGCCTCGACGCCACGGACCGCGAGGTCGAGGCGGCGGCGCGCGCGGCGAACGCCCACGACTTTATCGCGGCGCTGCCCGAGGGCTACGACACGCCCGTCGGCGAGCGCGGCGTCAAGCTGTCCGGCGGCCAGCGCCAGCGCGTCTCGATCGCCCGGGCGCTGTTGAAAGACCCGCCCATCCTGCTGCTCGACGAGGCCACGTCGGCGCTCGACGCCGAGTCCGAGGCGGCCGTCCAGGACGCGCTCGCCGACCTGATGCAGGGCCGCACCACGATCGTGATCGCCCACCGCCTTGCCACCGTCCGCCAGGCCGACCGCATCGTGGTGCTCGACGCCGGCGCCGTGGTCGAGACGGGCACGCACGACGAGCTGGTCGCCCACGGCGGGCTCTACGCCTCCCTCGCCGAGCGCCAGTTCGTGGCCGACGACGTGGTGGGGTAGCGCGCGTCAGGACCGACGCCCATTTGTTTTGGCCTTCGGGTTGGGCCGGAGGCTCGACGGCCTACCTTCTCGGGCCGGTCGGCAACGGCATTCACCTTTGCGGTATCCGTCATGGGCGACAAGTCCCCGAAGTCGACGCAGAAGAAGGCCGGGCAGAAAACGGCCAAGGACACCGAGACGCGGCGCCAGAAAAAGGCCGTCGAGGACGCGAAGCACGTGGCGCTCCCGGCCAAAAAGAAGTAGCGGGCTGAGGGCGCTCTCGCGCCTTAGCCGTCCGTCTCGTCCATTTCCGGCTCGGTCTGGGGGACGGCCTCGCGCGCCGCGGCGGTGACCTGGTCCACGAACGCGCCGAGGCGGACGCCCGGGCGCCAGCGCACCTGCCGCGCCCCGTCGGGGTGCAGCCGCATCCAGTTGGCCAGCATCCGCATCTCGTCCACGTCGGGGCGCAAGTGCGACTCGGGCGGCGCCAGGTCGGGGTCGAAGGTCTCCGCCAGCGACTCGCGCAGGTCGGCCAGCTCGTCGGGGCCGGGGTCGCTGGGCAGGTCCACGCGGCCGGCCAGGCGGCCGTAGCGGATCAGGAACAGCTGGGCGCCGCCCTCCAGCCCGTCGTACCCGGGCGCCAACGGCTCCACCAAGACCGCGTGGTGCTCGTGCACCGCCGACGCGATGCGGCGCTGCCGGCCCATCGTCCGCTGCAGGCGGTGGAGCTGGTCGCGGTACCAGCCGGCGGCCTCGTACTCGCGCGTGGCGGCGGCCTGGCGCATGGCCTCCTCGACCAGGTCGACCGCCTCGGCGTCCTGACCCGTCAGAAAGCGGCGCACGCGGTCGACCTCGAGCTCGTACTGCTCCAGCGCGTCGCCGCCCAGGCACGGCGCGCCGCAGCGCCCCATCTCGTGGTACAGGCACGGCCGGCCCAGGTCGTAGACGTTGTCGGCGCACTCGCGCAGCTGGAACAGGCGCCCGATCAGCTCGACCAGTTCCTCGGCCTGGCCGCGCCGGCCCAGCGGGCCGTAGTACTCGGCGCCGTCGTTCGCGATGCGCGGCGTCCAGCTCAGCGTCGGCGCGCGGTGCGTGGTGTCGAGCCGGATAAACGGGTAGTCGCGGTAGCGGCGCAGGGCGCGGTTGTAGACCGGCAGGTGGTTTTTGATCAGCTTGGACTCCTCCAAGAGCGCCGACAGCTCGGTCCCAGTCTCGCGCCAGGTCACCTCGCGCACGTCGCGCACCAGCTTGCGCGTCTTGGGCACGTGCGCCTCGACGGCCGAGAAGTAGCTGCGCACGCGGTTGCGCAAGCTTTTGGCCTTGCCGACGTAGATCACCGAGCCGCGGCCGTCGCGCATAAAGTAGACGCCCGGCCGGTCGGGCACGAGCGGCAGCGTCTCGTCGCGGATCTTCTTGAGGTGGCGCGGCTCGCGCCGGGTGTCTTTGTAGCGCCGCCGCTGAAAGTCGAGCAGGCCGTCGACGGTCGTGACGTCGAACTCCAGGCGCAGGCGCTCCAGCAGGATCACCAGCAGCTTGGCCGTCGCCTCGGCGTCCCCGAGCGCGCGGTGGCGGCCGTTGACGGTGATGCCGAAGTGCTGCGTCAGCTTGCTGAGCCCTTTCGACGGCAGCGACGACAGCAGCCGGCGCGCCAGGCGCAGCGTGTCGAGCGACGGGTTTTGCAGCGGAGGCATTCCGGCGTCGGCCAGCGCGACGTCGAGAAAGCGGGCGTCGAAGGGCAGGTTGTGCGCGACCAGGATCGCGTCGCCCAGGAACTCCACAAAGCCGGGCAGCACCTCGGCCGCCGACGGCTGTCCGTAGACCATGCCCGTCGAGATCCCGGTCAAGCGCGTGATCCGGTTGGGCACGTGGCAGCCGGGGTCGATGAGCTGCTGGAACGTGTCCACGATCTCGCCGCCGACCAGGCGGGCCGCGCCAATCTCGATGAGTTTGTCGTCACCCGCCCGGGACCCCGTGGTCTCGGTGTCGACGATGACGAATTCGGCGCGGTCGGTGTCCATGAGGGAGGAAAGATCGCCCCAGTGTCGCGACGGCGACTGACGCCCGCTGTGTCACACGGCCTCCGGAGCGTGCCCGGCCCGCCTCGGCTGGCCTGCCGAGGTGGGCGCACCCGTTCCGTCGCGTCGTCGTAGCGTGCGAACCGCCTCCGTCGGTGTCCCGCTCCTGGCCGAGCACTCCGGACAGCGCCTGGCGTACGGCATCGTCCGCCTTCCGCCGCTTGTGACACAGTGGGCTGTCCGGCGGTCGCACTTGCGGACGTGCTCACCGTTTCTTACCCAATGCGGCGTCATCGACGCATCAGCATGAACTCTTTGCCCCCCCACTTTCTTCTAGTAGCGGTCGTGGCCGGTACGTTGTTCGTCGCCGGGTGCGACGGGAGTGGAGTAGCGAGTGGAGGCGATGACGTCCCAGCCGACGTGGCTCTGGCAGGTCCCCAGCCAGCCGTTCCTGCCCTCGCCCGCAGCGGTGAAGCTCGCGGCAAGGGCCGTGGCCACCTCCGGTGCTCGGTCTCAAGCCCCAACCCTGGCGCGCTCCCAGCTCGGCGGTACCGCTTCGACTCCGTCAAGCTCCGCTTCCCCGCCGACGTGCTCGACGCGGCCGGCGGGCGGACCCGGCTCGTCCGGCTCCGGTTCGGGCGCGAGAGCCCGGGCGAGAGCGACCTGACGGTGGTGCGAGAGGCCGAGTGCCTCATCCCGGACACCGACCATGCGATGGACTTGGTGATAGAGGCGCTGGCGGGCGCCCGAGTCGGGAGGCCGGGAGACTGGCGGGGGGCGCGGATGGCCGGGCCGGGCCGTCGCGCCACCGCGTCACTCGCTGTGCCCAGTCGGCCACTCGCAAGCTTCATGTTGTCCGTCTCGCCCCTGGCGACGCTCTCGTGCCTGCCGCTGGCGAATCTGGTGCTGGCCAGCGCGAGCGCTTGCTACTGGGAGTGGGTCGAGTACGAGTACTGCAGCAGCTACAGTTGGGGGCCGTGCAGCGACTGGCAGACGGGCTGGCGGCAGGAGTATGTCTGCGATGGCGGAGGCGGTGGCGGCGACCCCGACTGCGAGGTCGACCCGGGCCAGCCGGGGTGCGGGCCGTACGGGCCGGGCGTGATCGTGCTCGACCCCAAGGACGCGGAGAATCCACCCCCGAGCGGGGACCCCGATGGCCCTGACGATCCTGAGCCGTGCGACACCGGCGACCCAGTCATCGACGCCCCGGGGTTCGCCACCGGCGCCCAGTTGATGCGCGACGCGAGCAACATGGACGTGAGCCGCTATCAGGACCGCCAGGAGACGTTCGGCATGGCTGTGCCCGACGGATTGGGCGGGTGGCTCGTCCAGCCGTTCCTCCAAGACGACCAGTATGCGTTCCGGACCTGGGACCGCGCCAGCCCCAAGGTGCCGCACGCCTCGACGCTGGCGCCGGGGGCCGTCCCGATTCACACCCACCCGTTCCGTGACGGCGAGGGCTACAAGTCCAGCAAGGACGGTTTAAGCAGACAGTACAAGTCAGGTCCAGGCCCCGCGGATGGCCTGATGCTGGCGGCCCTTGGCTACGCGCGCGGCTTCGTCATTGACGAGGAGAAGATCTACGTGTTTGACCTGACGGGGGCCGTGACCGCCGAGTACGACCGTTGCGGATACTGACCCCGCCCGCACCATCACCCCGCCACACCCGTTCCACACTCGAGCTTCCATGCCACGTACCATGCTCCACATTCTTCTCTTCCTTGTGGCCGCGCTTGCGCTCGGGGCAGTTCCCCACGATGGCGTACCGTCTGGCGGTCTCTGTCCGTTGGAGTCGAACCGGGCCGCCGAGGTCATGACCTGGTTTCTCCAAACGACGGACGAGTCGTCGTACAAGTCGAAGGTTGGACTCACGACCGTGGGTCCGGGCGACGCCCGCCTGCTCCGCTCGGAGACCGACGCCGCAGCATGTCAGACGCTCAACGGCGTCTTTGCTAACACAATCGCCTCGGAGCTTGACGGTCAGCGGACCGACGACCTAGCCTACTATGACCTCGGCGGGCGCTACGTTGCCGTGACCACGTTTCGGACGCTCATCGGCTCAGAGTTCACCATGATCGGGCTGGAGGCCATAGATACGTTCGACCGTTCGTTCACACACCTCGGCGGCCTCGGCTTCTAGACCATGACGCGCCCCTCACGACGTCGCCGCGCTGGCGACTCTGGCCGCTATCGCGAAGTCGCGGGGGTGCGTCAGCCTGTGCCATGAGGGTCTAAACCCGAGCGGTTGATTTGGCAGCGGAGCAGGCACGAAACGCCACCGACCCTGCCCGCCTCGGTGAGTCGGTCCACCGAGCAACCGAGGCGGGAGGCGTCAGGGAGTCAAGCCCAGGACGTCGAACAGCGCCCGGCCGACCTCGGCGTTGACCATCCGGCCGCGGAACCGGTCGGCGCCCGGCCCCCAGGCGTACAAGCCGACGTCGACGCCCGAGTGCCCCGACGTCGTCCAGCCGACGCGGGCGGTCTCGCCGAGCAGCTCGTCGAGCAGAGAGCGGATCACCGCGTCGTCGCCCGACGAGACCGCGCCGCGGATCGCTTCGGCGGCGCCGTCGGGCAAGGCGTCCAGGCCCAGCGTGGTGCGGACGACCTCGGCCGGGTCTTCGCCCGCCACGATGCGCGGCGTCATGGACTCGAAGCTGGCCGTCGCGGCCAGCAGCGGCGCCGGGTCCCAGGCGTAGACGCCGTCGCGACCCAGCGTCATGCCGCCCGTCTCGTGGTCGGCCGTCGAGATCACCAGCGTGTTGCCGTCGCGCGCGGCCCAAGCCAGGGCCGCCTCGACGGCGCGGTCGTAGGCCAGGATGTCGTGCAGATGCCCGACCGGGTCGTTGCCGTGTGCGGCGTGGTCGATGCGGCTGCCCTCGACCATCACGAAAAAGCCCTGCTCCCCGGCCGACGCCGCCAGCAGGTCGAGCGCACGCGCGGTCATCTCCGCCAGCGAGGGCTGGTCCGTCTCGTCGCGGTCGACCTCGTAGGCGAGGTGCGAGGGCGCCAGCAAGGCCGCGGCGGGCAGCGCCGAGATCGCATCGTACTCGGCGCGCGTCTGGGCCACCGTCCAGCCGTCGGCGCGCATGGTCGCGAGCAGGTCGGCGTTGCCGTCGCCGGTGAACGAGCCCAGCCCGCCGCCGAGCAGCAGGTCCACGCCGGACGCTGCGAACTGGCGCGCGATCTCTTGCTCCTGGGCGCGCGACTCGACGTGCGCCGCGAACGAGGCCGGCGTGGCGTGCGTGATGCGGCTGGTGGCCACGAGCCCCGTCGCGAGCCCGGCCGCCTCGGCGGCTTCGAGGACCGTGCGGCACGGCTGGCGCAGCGTGTCGACGGCGATGGCGCCGTTGTAGGTCTTGATGCCGCAGGCGTAGGCCGTCGCCGACGCTGCCGAGTCGGTCACGCGGCTATCGGTCGCCGAGGTCTCGACGGCGCCGACCAGCAGGCTGTCGAAGGCCAGCGGCGCGCCCTTGGCCGCGGCCCCGAGCGTGGCCGAGGCCGGGCCGAAGCCGTCGGCGATCATCAGGATCACGTTGCGCGGCCGGTCCGCCGGGGCCGCCTCGGACTCCATCAAGGTCACCGGCCGCTCCGCCGCCGGCCGCTCCAGCACGCCGCGGTCGAGTTGCGGGGGCGGGGGCACCTGGGCCGACGCGCACGCCGAGGCGGACAGGGCCAGCAGAACGAGAGCGGTCAGTCGAAGCATGGGAACGGTGGGGCGGGGACGGTGGAGGCTACTCACGCGCGTCTCTCAGAATCGAACGCCTCTGTAACGCCACTGTGAAACGCCACGGTGACGCCGGCGGTCTTCGTCCCGAATCCGAGGCCTCCCGCCCCGGTCGGGCGGCGTGGTCCGGTATCCTGACCGAACGGCGCCGCCGGTCCGGCGTATTTCGCCTTTCCCCTCCCCCAACCCCTCGAAACATGAAGCTCACCGTGGTAGGCGCGGGCAACGTCGGCGCAACGGTCGCCGAGTGCGTCGCGCGCATGGACATCGTCCAGAACATCGCCCTTATCGACATCAACCCTGGCACGGCACGGGGCAAGGCGCTCGACCTGATGGAGTCGGCCCCGATCCACGGCTTCGACACCGTGATCGAGGGCGGCGACGACTACTCGATCACCGCCGACTCGGACGTGACGGTGATCACGGCGGGGCTTCCGCGCAAGGACGGCATGAGCCGCGACGACCTGCTCAAGGTCAACTCGCAGATCGTGGCCTCGGTCACGCGCCAGGTGGCCGAGCACAGCCCGAACACGATCATCATCGTGGTCTCGAACCCGCTCGACGTCATGACCTACGTCGCCTACATGGAGTCCGGCTTCCCGAGCCAGCGCGTGATGGGCATGGCCGGCGTGCTCGACACGGCGCGCTACCGCGCGTTCCTGAAGATGGAGCTGGGCGTGTCCATTCGCGACATCAACGCGATGCTGCTCGGCGGCCACGGCGACTCGATGACGCCGCTGCCGCGCTTCACGACGGTCGGCAGCCAGCCGGTGACCAACCTCATCGAGGAGGCGCGCTTGGACGAGATCATCGAGCGCACCAAGAAGGGCGGCGGCGAGATCGTCAAGCTCATGGGCACGTCGGCGTGGTACGCGCCGGGCGCCGGCGCGGCCGAGATGGTCGAGGCCATCGTCAAGGACTCGAACCGCGTGCTGCCGGCCGCGGCCTGGGTGACGGGCCAGTACGGCCTGCAAGACATGTTCATCGGCGTCCCGGTGCGGTTGGGCAAGAACGGCATCGAGGAGATCGTGGAGCTGGACCTCAACGACAAGGAGAAGTCGGACATGCAGTCGTCGGGGGACCACGTCCGCGAGGTGATTGGCGCCTACGAGAACCTGCCCAAGGACGACGCCTGACCTCCGGCTCGCCCCACCTCGGCGGCTCCGGCGACGTAGCTGCCGAGGCGGAGGACCTCAGCCCAGCGGGGCGGTCTCGTCGGAGGCCGCCCCGTTTCGCTGGGTGCCCGTCCCAAGCCTCTGAGACCGCGTGAGGGCTCGGGGCGACGGCGCGCCTTCGAGCGGCCGCAGCGGAGCGCCGTGGCTACGTTCCGGCGGTTCACCCCTCCACGATGGCAGACGCTCGACTCGCCCCCACCGCCGGCCGCTTCGGCACGTTCGCCGGCGTGTTCACGCCCAACGTGCTCACGATTCTGGGCATCATCCTGTTCTTGAGGACGGGCTGGGTCGTGGGCCAGGCGGGGCTGTGGGGCGCGCTCATCATCATCGGGATGGCCAACGCCATCTCGCTGCTGACCGGGCTGTCGCTGTCGTCGATCGCCACCAGCATGGACGTCAAGGCGGGCGGCAACTACTACCTCATCTCGCGCTCGCTGGGCCTGGAGATCGGCGGCGCCATCGGCATTCCGCTCTACCTGTCGCAGGCGATCTCGGTGGCGTTCTACGTGATCGGCTTTGTGGAGGCGATGGAGGCCGTCCCGTTTCTGGCCGCCTTCGACCCCCAGATCTTTGCCTCGATCGTCGTGCTGGGCTTTGTAGCCATCGCCTGGATCGGGGCGGACTTTGCGCTCAAGATCCAGTTCGGCATCCTGGCGATTCTGATCGCGGCGCTGGTGTCGTTCTTCGCCGGCGGCTGGGGGGACATCAGCACCCCCACGAGCGGCCTGACGGAGGCCTCGGCGGCGGCGGCGGGGCTCGAAGCCGTCCCCTTCTGGGCCGTCTTCGCGGTGTTCTTCCCGGCCGTGACCGGCATCGAGGTTGGCATCTCGCTCTCCGGCGACCTCAAGGACCCGTCCCGGAGCATCCCCATCGGCACGATCGCCTCGATTCTGGTTACGTCCGTGATCTACGTCTCCGCTGCGATCTGGTTTGCGACGCACTACACGGCCGAGGAGTTGGTGCGCAACACGGCCGCGATGTCCGAGGTGGCGCTGGTGGGCGTGCTGATCCTGGCGGGCGTGGCCGCGAGCACGCTGTCGAGCGCGCTCGGCAGCGTGCTCGCCGCGCCGCGCACGCTGCAGGCCGTGTCGAGCGACGACGTGGTGCCGCGCTGGATGGCCGGCCAGATGGGCAGCCCGACCGAGCCGCGCGCGGCGGTCTTGCTGACCGGGGCCGTGGCCGTGGCCGTGATCTGGGCCGGCGACCTCGACGTGGTCGCGCCCATCATCACGATGTTCTTTTTGAACACCTACGGCATGGTCAACCTGGTGGCCGCCATCGAGAAGGCGGTCGGCAACCCGAGCTTCCGGCCCACGTTCGCCGTGCCGACGCTTGTACCGGCGCTCGGCGCGCTGGGGTGCTACGGCGCCATGTTCCTGATCAACGCGCCGGCCACGGTCGCGGCGATCGTGATCACGTACGGCATCTACTTCGGGCTGCGCCGCCGCGCCCTGGCAGGCGCCTGGGGCGACGTCCGCTCGGGCGTCTGGACGTCGCTGGCCCGCTTCGCCCTGTTGAAGCTGGAGCGCGGCGGCGCCGGGGACGCGCGCAACTGGCGGCCCAACCTGATGGTGTTTACCGGCCAGCCGCACAACCGCGAGCGCCTGGTCGCGCTCGCCGACTGGCTCAGCCTGGGCCAGGGCGTGGTCACGTTCAGCCAGTTGATCACGGGCGCCATCGAGGACCCCAACAAGCCGGGCCTGCGGGCCAAGGCGCGCGAGCGGATCCGGGAGTACATCCGCGAGCGCCACATGACGGCGTTCGCCGAGGCCCAGATCGTGCCGGACTTTGCCTCGGGCGCCGTCGCGGTCGCCCAGAGCCACGGCATCGGGCGGCTGGAGGCGAACGCCATCCTGATGGGCTGGAGCGGCACCGCCGGCGGGCGCGGCCTGCTGCTGCGCGTGCTGCGCGACCTGGCCGACCTGGGCAAGTCAGTCCTCTTCCTCCACGTCGACGACGAGCGCGGCTTCGGCGAGCGCCAGTCCATCGACGTGTGGTGGGGCGGGCGCGGCGGCAACGGAGACCTGATGCTGATCCTGGCGCACCTGGTCCGGCGGCACCGCCAGTGGGACGGCGCGCGGCTGCGCGTGCTGCGCATGGTGGGCCGGCCCGAGGCCGTCGAGGCGGTCCGCGCCGAGACGGTGCGGCTGCTGGACGCCGTCCGCGTCGACGCCGAGGTCGAGGTCATCGTGCGCGGCGACCCGGGCCGGCCGTTCTCCGAGATCGTCGCCGAGCACAGCGGCTCGGCCGACCTGACGGTTCTGGGCATGCAGCGCCCCTCGACCGAAAGCGCCGACGCCTACGGCGAGGGCCTGGCCGCGCTCACCGAGGCGGCCGGGACCGTGCTGCTGGTCCACAACGGCGACCCCAGAGAGGCCGCGCTCTAGCTCCGCCCGCCTCGGGCGCGGCAACCGCCGACCTGCTGCACAACGCGGGCGGGGCTAGGTTTACGCCATGTCGCGCGCGCCTCTGGTCTACCGCTTCCTGCGCGGGCTCGTGCGCGGGCTCACGGGCGTGTTCTTCCGCACGATCGCGGTCGAGGGCACCGAGAACGTGCCGCGCGACCGGGGCGGGCTGCTGGTCGCGTGGCACCCCAACGGCATCGTCGACCCCGCGCTGATCCTGGCCTCGGCGCCGGTCCAGGTCGTGTTCGGGGCGCGGCACGGGCTGCTCCGCTGGCCGCTGATCGGGCGGCTGATGCGAGGGCTGGGCACCGTCCCGATCTACCGCGCCCAGGACTCGCCGGACGACCCCGGCGCGCGCCGCGCGGCCAACGACCAGAGCCTGGCCGCCCTCGCCGGCGCCATCCGCGACGGCCGCTTTGCGGCGCTCTTTCCCGAGGGCGTCAGCCACGACGCGCCGTTTTTGTCCGACGTCAAGACCGGGGCCGCGCGGCTGTTTCTGCGCGCGGCGCAGGACGCCGAGGTGGCACCGGTGATCGTGCCCGTCGGCCTGCACTACGACCGCAAAGACCTGTTCCGGTCGGACGTGGTGGTCGCGTTCCACCCGCCGCTGGAGCTTGGCGACCTGCTCGGCTCCGCCCGCCTCGGCGAGGCGCCCGGCACGTCCGCCGATGCTGCCGAGGCGGAGGGCACCGAGGCGGAGGGCACCGAGGCGGACAGCGACCCGGCGCGCGTGCTCACGGCGCGCATCGAGGCGGCGCTGGTGGAGGCCGTCCGCCCCACCGAGGACTGGGCGCTGCACCGGCTGATGCACCGGGCGTACGCGCTGATGCGCGCCGAGGACGACGTGCGCCTGGGCATCCGGTCGGAGCCGCTGTCGGCCCGGGCCCGGGCGCGCGGCTTCCACCAGATCTGGACGGGCTACCAAGCGCGCCTGCAGTCGCATCCGGACCAGATCCAGGCGCTGCGCCGCGACATGACCGACTACGACCGGCTGCTGCGCGCCTCCGGCATGACCGACGCCGACCTCGACCGGCCGCCCCGCCTCCACCCGCTGCTGGGCGTCATCTTCGGCATCCAACTCGTGCTCTTGGCCGTGCTGCTGCCGCCGATTCTGGTCCTGGGGTTCGTGGTCAACGTGCCGCCGTTCGTGCTCCTGAACGCCATCGCCCGCCGGCTCGCGAGCGCCGACAAGGACACGGCCACCATCAAGATCATGGGCGGCGTGGTGCTCTACCCACTCGCCTGGCTCGTGGCGGCGGTTGCCGCGGGCCTGGGCGCGGCGCGTCTGCACGACGCGTTCCCCGGGCTGCCGGACGCGCCGCTGGCGGCCGGCGTCGCCATGTTGGTGCTGAGCGCGGCCGGCGGGGCGCTCGCGCTGCGCTGGGGCGAGCTGACGCGCGACGGCGTGCGGGCGCTGCGCGTGCGGCTGCTGCGGCGCCAGCGGCGCGACGTGCTCGCCCGGCTCCAGGTCCAGCGCACCGACCTGCACGACCGCTTCGTGTCGCTGCGCCAGGGCCTGGACCTGCCCGACACCGTCGTCTGACCGAGCCGAGCACGGAACGGCCCGCCTCGGCGTTGTAGCGGACCCACCCGACGGACTCCCCATGCGCCTTCTCCTGCTCCCCGCCCTCGCCGCGCTGGCCGTGCCGGCGGCCGCCCAAACCGACACCCGCGACCGTCCCGACGTGGTGATCGAGGTGGACAGCGTCGCCGTCGGGGTCGAGGTGGACGAGGACCGCGACGGGCGCCGCGTGATCCTGCGCCGCGGCGCGGGCGACGAGCGCATCGTCGAGGTCAGGATCCCGGACCGCGAACGCCTGGAGGCCATGATGGAGGGAGCCGTGGAAAGCTCCCGGGCCCTGTTCCGCTCGGACGACGGAGAGACCGTGATCGAGCAGATGCTCGACGCCCAGGGCGCCTCGGCCGAGACGCGAGACCGGATGCGCGAGTTGGAGGCGCGCGCGCGCGCCCACGCCGAGACCGCCCGCCAGTCCGACGGCCGGGCCCGCCGCGACGCCGAGGCGGAGCTGGACGCCACCCTGGACGAGCTGTTCGAGGTCCGAGCCCACGCCCGCCGCGAGCGCGCCGACGCCTTGCGCGACCGCGCCGCCGAGCTGGCTACCCAGGCGGACGAGATCGAGGACGCGCTCGCCGAGCGCCAGGCGCGCCGCGCGGAGTTGATCGAGGCGCGCCGCCGCGCCCTGCTCGACACCGACGGCGACTGGTAACGCGCCGGGACACGACCGCCGAGAGATGGCACGGAGCGCCTCCCGGAGCGTTCTTGCGTCTCTCTTCCCCCCGGATGCCATGCGCCCCCTCCTCCTCGCCGTGCTGGCGGCTCTCGCGACCCTGCCCGCCTCGGGCCAGGTGCGGGCCGACCTCAGCCTGGGCCCCACCGTCGCCTGGACCGGGGACCCGGACGTCGGCGTCTCCAACGGGCCGCTGATCGCGGACGGCCGGTTCGTGACGCCGGTCACCGTCGGCGTGCAGGGCGGGCTGGGCGTGTCGCTGCGCAACGGGCCCCTTGGCGTCCGCGTGGGCGGGCGGTTTTTGAACACGGCCGCGCTCTACGACGGCGAGAACACCCTCAACCGACAGGCGCTGGAGACCAGCTTCGTCACGCTCCAACTCGACCTTCAGTACGTGCGGTCGCTGGGGCCGCTCCAGGCCTACGTCTTCGGCGGGCCCGAGGCGCGCTACCTCGTCGACCTCTCCGGCGACGTCGCGCGCGTCTCCGACCTGCGCGACGGCGCCGACCTGCTGAGCGCCGCCGCCAACCTCGGCGCGGGCCTGCGCCTGGACCTGTTCGGCGTGCGCCTGGGGCCCGAGGTCCGCTACGCGCTCGACCTGACGGGCGTCGGCGGCGGCAACGACATCGCGCTGGACGACGGCGGCACGCTGCGGTTCGACGACTTCGACGTGGACACGCTCCTCGTCGGGATCGTGTTTGGAGGGCTGTAGGAACGCCGGGCGCCGCCGCGCATGCACAGCCTCCTCTCCCGACGTCCCATGCCCTCGACTCTGCCCGCCTCGGTCCTGCTCTGGAGTGCCAGAGTCTGGGTCGCGTTCGCCATCGTGGCCGTCTCGGCACGGGCCCAGATCACCGTCGGCGCCGACCTGTCGGCCGGTCCCAGCCTGACCTCTCTGGGCGCCAGCGGCACCGTCGCGGCGGCGGGAGTCCCCATCCCGCTCAGCCGCGTCGACTTTGCCACGTCGGTGGGCATCGACGCGCGCGTCCGCGTCGACGTTCGCGGGCCGGTCTGGGGCGGGCGCGTCGGCGCCGGCTACCTCAGCGCGAGCGACGTGTTCGACGGGGCGTCGCTGTTCAGCCAGCGCAGCGTGGACCTGGAGTTCGCCGTCGTCTCGGGCGAGGTGACGTACCGCCAGCCGGCCGGCGGCGCCGAGCTCGTGGTGGGCATCGGGCCCGAGCTGCGCGTGGTGCTGGACGAGGGCAGCCCGCGCGAAGGCCTGCTGGCGGTCCTGGGCGACGTGAACCGCAACCAC
Organism: Rubricoccaceae bacterium; assembly: GCA_963757585.1. Taxonomy (GTDB): domain Bacteria; phylum Bacteroidota; class Rhodothermia; order Rhodothermales; family Rubricoccaceae; genus Rubrivirga. The sequence goes on along the minus strand of CAVWRT010000003.1, from coordinate 52,261 downwards.
CTGGCCCTGGGCGGGTCGGTCGGCGCGCGCTTCGACCTGGGCGGCGTGAGCCTGGCGCCCGAGCTTCGCGGCGGCCTGTCGCTGACGCCGTTCTCGGACGACTCCGTGTCGGCGCTGGGCGGCGCGGTCCGGCTGAGCGGCGACTTCCGGTTTAACCACGTGTCGCTGAGCCTGACCGTGGGCACGCCCTAGCAGTGGCGCCGGGCGCGATCCGGGCGGAGCTTGCGTCTTCCGCACCCCGCCTGCTCATGCGCTCGCTCGTCGTCCTCGCCCTTTTCGCCGCAGCCCCGGCCTCGGCCCAGCTCACCGTCGAGCAGATCACCCAGCGGCCGGAGACCTGGATCGGCGCCTGGCCGTCGGAGCCGTTTTGGACCGACGCGGGCGACGCGGTCTACTTCGAGTGGAATCCCGGCGGCGCCTTTGCCGCCGACTCGCTCTACCGCGTCGCGCCTGACGGCGGAGACCCGGAACTCGTCCCGGCCGCCACGCGCCGGCTGCTGCCCCCGCGCTACGACGGCTGGGCCACCGACCGGGCCTACGCCCCCGACCGGCGTCGCCGGGCGTTCGCCCGAGGCGGGGACATCTGGGTGCTGGACGTCGATTCGGGCCAGTCGGACCGCGTGACGCGCACGTCGGCGCGCGAGTCGGACCCGGTGTTTCTGCGCGACGGGAGCCTGGTCTACCGCCAAGGCGACGCGCTCGTCCGCGCCGACGGGCTGGGAGTGGCGCAGATCACTGATCTGCGCGAGGGCGCGGAGCGGCCCGAGCCTGCGGTCTCCGACCAAGACCGGTACCTGCGCGACCAGCAGCGCCGGCTGCTCGACACCGTCCGCGACCGCGTCGAGCGGGATTCGCTCAGCCAAGCCGCGCGCGAGCGCGACGCGCTCGACCCGGACGCCCCGCCGACGTTCTGGATCGGCGACCAGTCTGTCGGGCAGCTGTCCGTCGGCCCGCGCGGTCGGTTCGTGGCGTTCACGCTCTCGACCGACGACGAGCCGGAGCGGACGCTGCTGGTCGACTACGTCACCGAGACCGGCGTCGCGCGCGAGATCCAGGCGCGCCCCAAGGTGGGCGCTCCGCGGACGGGCGCGGCGCTGTTCGTGCAGGACCTGGAGCGCGACACGACGTACGCCGTCGACCTGTCGGCGCTGCCTGGCGCCCAGGACCCCGCCGACTACGCGCGCGAGCGCGGCGCGACGGCCGACTCGGTCCGCCAGTTTCTTCCCGTCGGCCCGTACTGGAGCCCGGACGGGCGCTGGGCCGTGCTCGACATCCGCACGGTCGACAACAAGGACCGCTGGATCGCCCGTCTCGACCCGGCCCGCCTGGGCACCGAGGTGGGCGCGGTCACGAGCCTGGACCGCCAGCGCGACGAGGCCTGGCTCGCCGGGCCCGGCATCGCGTGGTGGGGCGGCGCCTCGTCGGTCGGCTGGCTGCCCGACGGCCGCTTCTGGTTCCACTCCGAGCGGACGGGCTGGAGCCACCTCTACGCGGTCGGGCGCGACGGCGCGGTCGAGGCGCTGACCGAGGGCGCGTTCGAGGTCGAGAGCGCCACGCTCACGGAGGACGGCGCCACCTGGCTGCTGCAGACCTCCGAGGGCGACCTGGGCCAGCGCCACATCTGGCGGATGCCGTCGGCACCGGGCGGGTTCGCCCACCGCGAGCGACTGACGCACGCGGTCGGGCGCTGGGACGCGGCCGTCGCACCCGACGGCCGCCGCCTGGCGCTGCTGCACTCGGCGTCGGACGCGCCCCCCGAGGTCTACGTCGCCCGCCTCGGCGACCTGGCGGGCGGCGCGGCGCCGGTGCGCGTCACCGAGTCCACGTCGGAGGCGTGGCGGGCCTACCCGTGGCGCGAGGCCGAGATCGTCGAGATCCCGGCCTCGGACGGCGCCCGCGTCCCGGCGCGGATCTACCGGCCCCAGGACGTCGGCGCCCAGCCCAACGGCGCGGCCGTCCTGTTCGTCCACGGCGCGGGCTACCTGCAGAACGCGCACCGCTGGTGGAGCGGCTACTTCCGCGAGTACCAGTTCCACCACCTGCTGGCCGAGCGCGGCTACCTGGTGCTCGACGTCGACTACCGCGCCTCGGCCGGCTACGGCCGCGACTGGCGGGCCGCCGTCTACCGCCACATGGGCGGGCGCGACCTGCAGGACTACGTGGACGCGAGCGGCTACGTCGGGCGCGAGTTCGGCATCGAGCCGGAGCGCGTCGCGATCTACGGCGGCTCGTACGGCGGCTTCTTGACGCTGATGGCGCTGTTCACCGAGCCCGAGCACTTCGGCGGCGGCGCGGCCATGCGGTCGGTCACCGACTGGGCGCACTACAACGACACCTACACCCGCAACATCCTCAACACGCCGGTCCAAGACCCCGAGGCCTACCTACGCTCGTCGCCCATCGAGTTCGCCGCCGGGCTCCAGGACCCGCTCCTGATGACGCACGGCTTGGTGGACGACAACGTCCAGCCTCAGGACATCTTCCGGCTCAGCCAGCGCCTGATCGAGCTGGGCAAGCGCGACTGGGAGCTGGCCCTGGCGCCCGTCGAGCCGCACGGCTACCGCGAGCCGGCGTCGTGGGCAGACAAGCTGGCGCGCATCCTGGACCTGATCGAGCACAGCGTCGGCCCTCAGCGCGCCGACGGCTCCGAAGGTTAGCCGCGCCGCGCGCCTCCACACCCCTGCCTCGGCACCGAGGCGGGCCGGGCTGGTCTACCGCTGGACGAACGCCAGCGGGTAGTCCGCCTCGGCCTCGCCGCTCGCGATGGCCCGCAAGCGGCGCTGGAGCAGGCGGCGGCGCAGCGGCGACAGGTGGTCGAGGTAGAGCACGCCGTCCAGGTGGTCGGCCTCGTGCTGGATCACGCGCGACAGCTGCCCCACGGCCGGCAGGCTCTGCTCCTGGAACGCGCGGTCGAGGTAGCGGACGACGAGCCCGTCCGGCCGCCACACCGTCTCGCGCAGGTCGGGGATGGACAGGCAGCCTTCCTCCACGTCCACCTCGGCCGAGTCGCTGTCCAGGTCGAGCACCGGGTTGATAAACACCAGCGGGCCCTGAGCCCACTCGGGCACCTCCCCCCACTCCTCCGCCAGGTCGTCGGCGTAGGGCGACAGGTCGGCGACGAAGAGCCGAAGCGCGCGGCCGATCTGAGGCGCGGCCAGCCCGATGCCGGCCGCGGCGTGCATGGTCTCGATCATGTCGTCGATCAGCGCCTGCAGGTCGGGGCTGTCGGCCTCGATCTCGGCGGCGCGCTCGCGCAGCACGGGTTGTCCGTACGCGTAGATCGGCAGAATCACAGGTCTCGGGCTGGCGGTGAGGAGTGTCCTACGCACGGCCGCAGCGCGAGAGCCCGGCGGTTCGGTCTCTTCACCGGCTTTCGTCGTGGTCGTCGAGCCAGTCCTGCAGGATGACGCACGCCGCGGCGGCGTCGAGGCGGGCGCGGTCGCGGCGCTTGCCCCGAGGCACGCCCGCGGCCACCATCTGAGTCATGGCTCGGCGCGACGAGTCCCGCTCGTCCTGCACCACGACCTCGGCACCGGGCACGGCCTTTTTGAGACGGCCCAGAAACGGGCGGATGCGGTCCACGGCGGCGCCTTCGCGCCCATCGTCCAGGATCGGCCAGCCCACGACGAACACCGACACGTCGGGCATCTCGGCGAGCACGCGCAGCGCTTCACCCGGACGGTAGGTGCCCACGGCCTGGGCAAACAAGCGGAGCGGGTCCGTAACGGCGATGCCGACGCGCTGCGCGCCGTAGTCCACGCCGGCCACACGGGAAGTCGGGGTCATGCCGCAAGCTAGCTCGCGACTCAGGCCGCCTTGCGGGTGCTGGGGTGGTCGGCGCTGCCCTCGGGGATGTCGTAGCCCAGGTCCTGGAGCGGCTTCTGCAGGTGCTCGCGCAGCTTCTTGCCCGGCTTGAAGTGCGTCTTGCGGCGCGACGGGATAAAGACCGTCTCGTTGGTCTTGGGGTTGCGGGCCTTCGGCTTGGCCTTGGTCTTCTTGACCTCGAAGACCCCAAAGTCGCGAAGCTCGATCCGGACCTCCGGATCGGCTGAGAGCATCAGGTCGCGGAGCGCCTCAATGGTCGCTTGGACCCAGGGCTCGCACTGGTAGAGCGGTTCGCCGGTGACGGCGGCTACGGCGCGGGAGACATCTTTTTTGGTGAGCGTCGGTGCGCGCTCGGAGGAGGATTCCATGAGGTGGGAGATGGCGTTCCGCGGACGCACACATAAGTGACGGCGCTCGCAAAGCCGGTGGGGGGTGCTCGGGCCCGCCCGTACGCGGAACCCAAGAACGTGGACATTTGAATCCCAAAGATAGCCTAACTGACTACCAAGCGACAGGCCAGGGGTAGGGAATGACCCTATTGACGGCGGTCCTTGCCCCCCAACACACATGTCCCGTCCTGAACGCCCCTACTCCTCGCGGTACACCCCGTAGATGCCGTCCAGGCGGCCCAGCCGCTTCATGATCCGGCGCAGTTGCTTGACGTCGTTGACGTACAGCACGATGGTGCCCTCGAACATGCCGTCCTCGGACGTGACGGTGATCGAGCGGATGTTGGTCTTTAGGCTTTTCGAGATGACGGCCGTCATCTCGCTCACCATCCCGACGCGGTCTTCGCCCACGAGCCGGAGCGTGGACGAAAACTGGACGTCCTTCTGGCGGCTCCACTCGACCGGGAGCGTGCGCTCGGCGTGGTCCAGGAACAGGTGGGGCGCGTTCTTGCACGACTGGCGGTGGATCTTGACGACGCCCGTCTTGGACAGGAAGCCGAACACGTCGTCGCCCGGAATCGGGCCGCAGCACGCGGCGTACTCGATGGCCAAGTCGGTGTGCCGCTCGCCCTCGATCACGAGCGCGGTGCGGCCGCCGGACCGCTCGCGCGCGTCCTCGCGGAAGTCGACGGCGTCCACCTCCAGCAGGGCCGGCGACTCGCCCGAGGCGGCCTCGGGCAGGTCGGGGGCGCGGCCGGCGCGGATGGCGTCGACAAAGTCGGAGGCCTCGAACAGCCCGCTGCCGATCTCGAAGAACAGCTGCTGCGCCGAAGGAAACCGCAGCCGGCTGGCCGTCTTGTTGATCTCCTGCTCGTCGGGCGACAGCTTGGCGCGCGCCAGCTTTTTGTCGAGCAGCTCGCGGCCGTGCGCGACCGCCTTGCGGCGCCGCTCGTTGATCCAGTGGCGGATGCGGGACTGCGCCTTGTGGGTCACCACGAAGCCGGCCCAGTCAGGGTTGGGCGTCTGGCGCTTGGAGGTCAGGATCTCGACCTGCTCGCCCGACTGCAGGTGGTAGGACAGCGGCACCATCTTGCCGTCGGCCTTGGCGCCGATGCAGTGGTAGCCCACCTCGGAGTGGATCTGGAAGGCGAAGTCGACCGGGGTCGCGCCGCGCGGCAGCGTCACCAGGTCGCCGCCGGGCGTGAAGACGTAGATCTCCTCCTCGTACAGGTTGAGCTGGAACTGGCGGACGAACTCGTCGGCGTCCTCGCCCTGGGGCGTCTCCAGGATGTCGCGCACCCAGGCGTACATCTCCTCGATGCGCTGCTCGGACGCCGCGACCGGCGAGCCGTCGCCGCCGCCCTCTTTGTACTTCCAGTGCGCCGCCACGCCGCGCTCGGCGACCTCGTGCATCTCCTGCGTCCGGATCTGGATCTCGACCGGCCGGCCCTCCGGCCCGATCACCGTCGTGTGGAGCGACTGGTAGCCGTTCGACTTGGGGACCGAGATAAAGTCTCGGAAGCGGTCGGCAATCGGTGGGTACAGCGCCGTCAGCGTCGAGTACACGCGCCAGCAGTCCTCACGGCCCTGCTTGCCGGTCGTCTCCAGGATGATGCGGATGGCGAACAGGTCGTAGACCTCGTCCAGGGTCACGCCCTGGCGCCTCATCTTGTTGTAGATGGAGGTGATGCTCTTGGGGCGCCCGTAGATCTGGAAGGCGAAGCCCGCCTCGGTCAACTCGTCGCGGACCGGCTCGATAAAGCGCTCGACGTAGCGCTCGCGCTGCCGCTTTTTGGCGTTGAGCCCGCGCGCGATCTCCTGGTACGCCTCCGACTGGAGGTACTTCAGGCACAGGTCGTCCAGCTCAGTCTTGACTTCGTGCAGCCCGAAGCGGTGCGCGAGCGGCACGAACAGGTCCTGGGTGTCGGCCGCGATGCGGATCTGCTTGTCGGCGGGCATGGCGCCGAGGGTTCGCATGTTGTGCAACCGGTCGGCAAACTTGACCAGGATCACGCGCACGTCCGACGCCATCGACAGCATCAGCTTGCGGACGTTCTCGGCGCGGCCCAAGGCGCGGTTCTCGAACACGTGGCCGATCTTGGTCACGCCGTCGGTGATGGCCGCGACCTGGTCGCCGAACTCGCTGCGGATCAGGTCGAGCGACAGGTCGGTGTCCTCGACGGTGTCGTGCAGCAGCGCCGCCGCGACCGTCACGTCGTCCATGCGGATGTCCTTGGCCGCGATCAGCGCCACCTCGAGGGGGTGCGAGATGTACAGCTCGCCCGACGCCCGGCGGTCGTCGCGGTGCGCCCAGTACGCGATCTGGAACGCGCGCCGGATCAGGCTCTCGTCGACCGACGGCAGGTTGCGGTCGCAGTGCTCCAGGAGCACACGCAGGCGGCGTTCGTACTCGGGCACCACGACGAGCGCGTCGAGGTGGCGGTGGAGGTCGGCGGAGGCCTGGATCATGGGGCGAGAACGCCCGGGCGAAGGTCAGGCGTGTGGGAATCTAGCCGCGCGCGGCACCCTGCTCGGCCACGGCATGGGCACGCAAGCGTGGCCGGCAAACGGCACGCGGGGCCCCGCCCAAAGGCGAGACCCCGCGGGATCCGTCGGTCCGGCCACCGAGGCGGACGGACCTGGCGAATGCGTGGAAGCTACCGGTTGTCGTGCGACCGGCCCTGGTTTTCGGCGTCGGCGCCCGGCCCGGGCTCGCCGGTGCCCGTGTCGGCACCCTGGGCGGCGTCCGGGTGGTCGTCGCCCGAGGGCGGGACCACGACCGAGCCGGCCGCGTCGGGGGTCGGGCCGTCGGCCGCGATGGCATCCGCCGGCTGGCTGGCCTCGGCTTGGGCCTCGGGAGCCTCCACCTCGGGGGCCTCCGCCTCGGGGGCCTCCGCCTCGGGGGCCTCCGCCTCGGGGGCCTCCGCCTCGGGGGCCTCCGCCTCGGGGGCCTCCGCCTCGGGGGCCTCCGCCTCGGGGGCCTCCGCCTCGGGGGCCTCCGCCTCGGGGGCCTCCGCCTCGGGAGCGTCGGGCTGAGCGTCAGCGGGCGCCAACTCGGCGGGCGTCTCGTCGACGGTCTCGGCGGACGGCTCCTGGATGGTCGGCGCCGTGTTGTTGCCTCCGCGGCTGCGCGAGCGGCGCGTCTTCCGCTTCGAACCGCCGGCGCCGTGGGGGCGGACGTCGTTAAAGTCGACCAGCTCCACCATCGCCATCTCGGCCGCGTCGCCGGCACGCTGGCCCAGCTTCACGATCCGGACGTAGCCGCCGGGGCGGTCGCCGACCGTCGGCGCGACCTCGTTGTACAAGGTCTTGACGGCCTCCTTGTCGTTGAGCTTGCGGAAGGCCTGGCGACGGCTGTGCGTCGAGTCGTCCTTGCCGTGCGTGATGATGGGCTCGACAAAGCGGCGCAGCGCCTTGGCCTTCGCGAATGTGGTGTTGATCCGCTTGTGCTCCAGGAGCGCGGCCGACATCGACTGCAGGGTCGCCTTCCGGTGGGAGGCGTTGCGGCCGAGCTTCAGAATCTTCTTTCCGTGTTTCATGTCAGGTCAGGGTGCAGGGGTCGGGGCGATGCCCGGCACCTTTAGTTCATGTCGCCGTAGCGGTCGACGTCCATGCCGAAGCGCAGGCCGCGCTCCTCCAGGACGTCCACCAGCTCCAAGAGCGACTTGCGGCCAAAGTTGCGGAACTTGAGCATCTCGCTCTCCTCCCGGCCGACGAGGTCGCCGATGGTCTTGATGGAGGCGGCGCGCAGGCAGTTCTGGGCGCGGACCGACAGGTCGAGGTCGTCGACCGACTGGCCGAGCACGGCGCGGACGCGCTGCACCTCGGCGTCGACCTCGGTCTCCTCGGCGTCCTCGCCCGACGTGGCGTCGACCTCGACGAACAGGCCGATGTGGTCGCGCAGGATGGCCGCGGCACGCGTCAGCGCGTCCTCAGCCGTCACGCTGCCGTCGGTCTCGACCTCGAGCGTCAGGCGCTCGTAGTCGATCCGGTCGCCGACGCGCGTCGGGGTGACGTTGTACTTGACGTTGAGGATGGGCGTAAAGATCGCGTCGATAGCGACCACGCCAATCGGGTCGTCGGCGCGCTTGTTGTCGTCGGAGCCGACGTAGCCGCGGCCCTGCTCGACGCGCAGGTCGATGCGGACGTCGGCGTCCTCGGCGAGCGTGGCGATGTGGTGGTCAGGGTTCAAGACCTCGAAGTCCGCCGTGTTGTCGGCGATGTCCTTCGCGGTCCAGTTGCCTCCGCCTTCAAGGTGGATCGAGACGGTCCCCTCGTCCTCCTCCTCGGCCCGAAACCGGACGCCCTTGAGGTTGAGGATGATGTCGGTGACGTCCTCGGTGACGCCGGGGATGGTCGAGAACTCGTGCTGAACGCCGTCGACGCGGACGGCCGTGATGGCCGTGCCGGAGAGCGACGACAGGAGCACGCGCCGAAACGCGTTGCCGATCGTAACGCCGTAGCCGCGCTCGAGCGGCTGGACGACGAACCGCCCGTACGTCTCGTTCATCTCCTCGACCGTGACGCCGTCGGGCATCTGGAGCTGGAATTGTGCCATAGTGAGGCTTGCTTGCTGGGTGAGAACGTGGCGCGCCCGGGCAGCCGCTGAGGCGGGCCAGGACGCGCCGGGCGATTACTTGCTGTAGAGCTCGACGATGAGCTGCTCCCGGATGTTTTCCGGGATGTCGTCACGCGTCGGGAAGTCCAGGAACTTGCCCTTGAGGCCGTCGCGGTCCACCTCCAGGTGGTTGAAGTTGCGACGGTTGATGGTCATGGCGTCCTGGACCGTCGTGAGGTTCTTGGACTTGGGCCGGACCTCGACCATGTCGCCGGGGCGCAGCGTGTGGCTCGGGATGCCCGAGACGCGGTCGTTGACCATCACGTGGCCGTGCGTGACCAGCTGACGGGCCTGGCGGCGCGTCCGGGCAAAGCCCAGGCGGTAGACCACGTTGTCCAGGCGGGCCTCCAGGAGTTGGAGCAGGTTCTCTCCGGTGACGCCCTTTTTGCGGGCGGCCTTCTCGAAGACGTTCCTGAACTGCTTCTCGAGCAGGCCGTAGGTGTACTTCGCCTTTTGCTTCTCTTTGAGCTGGACGGAGTACTCGCTCTCTTTGCGCCGGCGCTGGTTGCCGTGCTGGCCGGGGCCGTAGGGCTTGCGCTCGAGCGCCTTGGAGGGTCCGAAGATGGGCTCGCCAAAGCGGCGAGCGATCTTCTGCTTGGGTCCGCGGTAACGGGCCATGATGGTGAGGGTGTCTCGTGAGTCGGCCCGCCTCGGTGGCTTCGAGGGGACCAGGGAACTACGTGCGGTCCGCCCCCGGGTCTCACCAGCGGTGAGCCGAGGCGGGCGCAGCCGGGCTTAGTGCCTCGGCCGTCGCGGGTGAGCGTCGGGAGGAGGTGTGAGACAGACAGCGTCTCCCCTCTCCCGCCGGCTCAGACGCGGCGGCGCTTGGCGGGCCGGCAGCCGTTGTGAGGAATCGGGGTGGTGTCGCGGATGGAGAGCACCTCCAGTCCCGACAGGGCGAGCGCGCGAACCGCGCCCTCGCGGCCGGAGCCGGGGCCCTTGACGTAGACGTCGACGCGGCGGAGGCCGAGGTCGTAGGCCTCCTTGGCCGCCTCGGAGCCCGCCACCTGGGCGGCGTACGGGGTGTTCTTCCGCGAGCCGCGGAAGCCCATCTTGCCCGACGAGCTCCACGAGATCGTGTTGCCGTAGGCGTCCGTGATCGTGATCAGGATGTTGTTGAACGAGGCCTTGATGTAGGCGTTGCCGTTCGACTCGACCTGGACCTTCTTGCGGCGTCCGCCGCGTGCTTGTTGCTTCGCCATGATGCGTTGCGTGAGGGCCGGAGCCCGGTGAGGTGGATCGCCCCAGGGTGTGGGGCGGGCGGTGCCGAAGCGTCAGGGGTGACCCCAGTGCCACCGAGGCGGCCGGGGTGCCTGCGTGCGTCGGCGCTCGCGCGAGACCGAGGGGCGCCAAGCCCCGGCGGGTCTACTTGCGCGGTGCCTTCTTCTTGCCGGCGACGGTGCGCTTGCGGCCCTTGCGGGTGCGCGCGTTCGTCTTGGTCCGCTGGCCGCGGACCGGCAGGCCCTTGCGGTGACGGAGACCGCGGTAGCAGCCGATGTCCATCAGCCGCTTGATGTTGAGCTGCGTCTCCGTGCGGAGCGCGCCCTCCACGACGTAGTTGTCCTCGATCAGCGACCGGACGCGGCGCGTCTCCTCCTCCGACCACGCGTCGGGGTGGGTGTCGGTGTCGAGACCGGCGCGGTCCAAGATCTCGGCCGCCAGGTTGTCACCGACGCCGTAGATGGACGTCAGAGCGATGACGGCGCGTTTGCGGCCGGGGACGTCTACTCCTGCGATTCGAGGCATAGTTCTCTGTGAGGAAATCGGGGCGGGAAAGCGTGCTCCCCCTCCCTCTTGAATCAACCCTGGCGCTGCTTGTGCTTGGGGTTCTTCTTGTTGATGATGTAGATGCGGCCCTTGCGGCGGACGATCTTGTCGTCGGCCGACCGCTTCTTGACGCTGGCGCGAACCTTCATGGTCGTACGGATCTAGATGGGAGTGGCCCGCAAAAGGGGCCGGCCTGGAAGAACGCCCCGAAACGGTCGGTCCACGTGGCAGGCGGCGTGAAAAGCCCGCCGAGGCTGTGCGCGTCCTCCGCCTCGGGTGGCGCCTCGGTCGCAGCGGCCGCCGAGGCGGGCCGCGTCGCCTGGCGGCTACTTGTAGCGGTAGACGATGCGCCCCTTCGTCAAGTCGTACGGCGACATCTCGACCGTGACGCGGTCGCCTGGCAGGATGCGGATGTAGAACTTCCGCATCTTGCCGGACAGGAGACCCAGGATCTCGTGGCCATTCTCAAGCTCCACCCGGAACTGGGCGTTTGGGAGGGCTTCGGTGACTTTGCCGTCTTGTCGAATTGCGGGCTGCTTCGCCATACAGGAGCGCCGTGGCGCTGGGGGTTGGGGGTGTCTTACGCGACAGACGCGGTGGAGGGCGCCGAGGGTACTCCGCGCGTCGTCGCCAGCGCGGCCTCAATCAGGTCGTAGGAGGACAAAATCTCGGGCCGGCCCTTCTCCACCAGCACCATGTGCTCGTAGTGCGCCGATGGCGCGCCGTCGGCCGTCCGCACCGTCCAGCCGTCCGGGTCGACGGTCACGTCGCCCGTTCCGCCGTTGATCATCGGCTCGATGCAGATCGTCAGGCCGGCCTTGAGCTTCTTGCCCACGCCGCGCCGTCCCAGGTTGGGCACGTTGGGCGGCTCGTGCAAGTGTCGTCCGACGCCGTGGCCCACCAGGTCGCGCACGACTCCGTAGCCTCGGCTCTCGCAGTAGGTCTGGACCGCATGGCCGATGTCGCCCACGCGCTTGCCCGCGATCGCCTGCTCGATGCCTTGGTACAGTGACGCCTTGGTCGTGTCGAGCAACTCCCGCGCCTGGTCGGAGATGTCGCCGACAGGGAACGTGTAGGCGAAGTCGCCGAAGTAGCCGTCCAGTTCGACGCCGCAGTCGACCGACACCACGTCGCCCTCCTGCAGCGGGAGCGCACTCGGGAAGCCGTGCACCACGACGTCGTTGACCGAGATGCACAGGCTGCCCGGAAAGGGGTCCGTGTCTCCGCCCATGCGGTAGCCCTTGAACGCCGGCCGCCCTCCCGCGTCCCGGATGACCGCCTCGGCGGCGGCGTCGAGGTCGAGGGTGGCACGGCCGGGCTCGATCAACTCGGCCGCCGCCGCGAGCGCTCGCTCGACGACTTTCGCCGCCTCGCGCAGGCCCGCGATGTCCTGGCTGTTCTTGAGCGTGATGCGGCCCGTCGCCATCTAGCGGCGACGGCCGCGCACGCGGCCCGTCTTCATGAAGCCGTCGTAGTGGCGCATCAGCAGGTGGCTCTCCACCTGTTGGAGCGTGTCGAGGGTCACGCCGACCAGGATTAGCAGGCTCGTGCCGCCGAAGAACTGGGCGAACCCTTGCTGGACGCCGAACTGCGCTGCGAACGCGGGCAGGATGGCCACGAAGCCGATGAACATGGCGCCGGGCAGCGTGATCCGCGTCAGAATGGTGTCGATAAACTCGCTCGTCTGACGCCCCGGCCGGACGCCCGGAATGAAGCCGCCCTGGCGCTTCATGGTGTCCGCCATCTCCTGGGGGTTCACCGCAATCGCGGTGTAGAAGTAGGTAAAGAAGACGCAGATGACGAAGAAGATCGCCGAGTACCAAAAGCCGAAGATGTCACCGGTCGCCGTGCCGACGGTCTGCCAGAACGCGCTGTCCTGGAAGAACGAGGCGATCGTGCTCGGGATAAACATGATCGACTGCGCGAAGATGATCGGCATGACGCCGGCCGCGTTGACGCGCAGCGGCAGGTACTGCGTCGTGCCGCCCATCTGCTTCCGCCCGACGACGCGCTTGGCGTACTGGACCGGGATTCGCCGCGTGCCCTGCGTCACGTACACCACGCCGGCTGTCACCACGAACAACGCCGCGATCTCGATCATAAAGATGAAGATGTTGGTGTCGCTTCGGCCGATGCCGCCGATCTGAGGCAGTTCGTTGAGCAGCGCCTGCGGCAGGAACGCGATGATGCCGATCATGATGATCAGCGAGATGCCGTTGCCGATGCCCTTCTCGGTGATTCGCTCGCCCAGCCACATCACGAACACGGTGCCCGCCGTCAGGCAGATCACGCACACAATCGTGAAGGCCCACGGCTCGATCACGATCGCCGCGCCGGACGACGACTGCAGGTTGATCGCGTAGCCGATGGACTGCAGCGCCGTGATGGCAATCGTGCCGTAGCGCGTCCACTGGGTGATTTTGCGCCGGCCGTCCTCGCCTTCGCGTTGGAGCTTTTGGATCGGCGCCCAGACCGCGCCGAGCAGCTGGATGATGATCGACGCCGTGATGTACGGCATGATGCCGAGGGCGAAGACGCCTGCTCGGAAGAACGCGCCGCCCACGAACAGGTCGAACAGCCCGAACAGGCCGCCCTGGTTGGGGTTGGAGTTGGCGATCTCCTGGAGCGCGATCGCGTCGACGCCCGGGAGCGTGACGTACGAGCCCAGGCGGTAGACCACCAGCAGCCCGAGGGTGAACAAGATCCGCTGCCGAAGCTCGTGGATCTTCCAGATGTTGCGAACCGATTCGACGACCGAGGCCATGCGTGTGGGGTGCTAGATGCGGAGGGAGCGACTGGGGCTGAAACCCCGCCTTCTCCTAGGCCTCGACGACGGTGGCCGTGCCACCGGCGGCCTCGATCTTCTCCTTGGCCGACGCAGAGAACGCGTGGGCGTGGACGTCCAGCTTGGTGCCGAAGTCGCCGTCGCCCAGGATCTTGAAGCGGCCGTTCTTGCCGCCCATGCCGAGCGACGTCATGGTGTCGGGCGACAGCGTGGCGCCGGCCTCGATGCGCCCCTCGTCCACGAGCGCGGACAGGCGGCTCAGGTTGATCGGATCGTAGGCCTTGCGGTTGCGGTTCTTGAACCCAAACTTGGGGACGCGGCGCTGGAGCGGCATCTGGCCGCCCTCGAACCACACGGGCACCCTGCCGCCCGACCGGGACTTCTGCCCGTTGTGGCCCTTGCCGACCGTGTGATTGCCGAGGCCGGAGCCCTGGCCGCGGCCGATGCGCTTTTTGGACTTGGTCGAGCCCTTGGCGGGCGTGAGCTTGCTGAGATCCATCGAAGGGGGGCTAGTACGCCGGCCGGAGCCGACTCGCGAGGCGCTGCGCTCGTCGTGAGTCGCAGTCGCCGGTGCCGCAGGGGCACGTGGAAAAGATAGGTCGGCCAGGCACAGAGCCGGGCCGACCGGGATTCAGGAATCGGTGAACCTGAAGCTGGCCGAGGCCTCGTCGCCGCTACTCGCCACCCCGGCACATCCCGCCTCGGGCGCCGGCGCGGCAGGCTACGCCTCCTCGACCGAGACCAGGTGGCTCACCTTGGAGACCATGCCGCGGATCTGAGGCGTCGCCTCGACCTCGACCGTCTTGCCGATCTTGCGGAGACCAAGCGCGATCATGGTCTTTTTCTGGTTGCCGGGACGGCGGATGACGCTCTTGGTCTGGGTGATCTTGATCGTTGCCATGTCGGTTGTCGGGGTGCGGGCAGACGGACGGGAGCGGCCAGGACCGCCCGGCCTCTATCCCTCGAAGACCTGCTTGATGGTGATGCCGCGGCGAGCCGCGACGGCGCCGGCGTCCTGGAGCTGCTTGAGCGCGTCCATGGTCGCCGAGACCTGGTTGTGGGGGTTCGACGAGCCCTGGCTCTTGGCCAGCACGTTGCGGATGCCGGAGCACTCCATCACCGCGCGGACGCCGCCGCCCGCGATCACGCCCGTACCGTCCGAGGCGGGCTTGAGCAGGACCGTGCCCGCGTCGTGACGGCCGCGAACCGCATGGGGGATGGAGCCGGTGCCCGTCACCGGAACGGCGATCAGGTTCTTCTTGGCGTCCTCGGTGCCCTTCGAGATCGCATCCGCGACCTCGTTGGCCTTGCCGAGCCCCTGCCCCACCTTGCCGTTGCCGTCGCCGACGACCACGACCGCGTTGAACGAGAAGCGGCGACCGCCCTTGACCACCTTGGCCACGCGGTTGATCGCGACCAGCTTCTCGATCAGGTTCGACTGGTTGGCGGCGTTGTCGCGGCCGTCGTTGCGGCGCCCGCGGCCACCGCGGTTGTCGCGGCCTCCGCCCTGCCCGCCGCGGTTGCCTCCAGGGCCTCCGGGGCCTCCGCCACGGTTGCCGCCTTGTCCTCCTCGGTTCTGCTGCTGTGCCATTGGATTCGTGTGTTTAAAGCGTCAGGCCGCCCTCCCGGGCGCCCTCGGCGATGGCTTTGACGTTGCCGTGGTAGCGGTAGCCGCCGCGGTCAAAGACGGCGCGGTCGACGCCCGCCTCCTTGGCACGCTCGGCGACGCGCTGGCCGACGGCCTTGGACGCCTCGACGCCCGAGGCGGACTGACCGGCCTCGCGCGTGCTCGCCGCGGCCAGGGTCGTGCCCGTCGCGTCGTCGATGACCTGGGCGTAGATGTGCTTGTTGGAGCGGAAGACGCTCAGGCGCGGCCGTGCGGCCGTGCCGGCGACCTTCGCCCGGATGCGGCGGCGGATGCGCGCGCGCTGGATGACTTTCTTGGCGGTCTTGGCCATGGTGCTTGTGTGCGCTGGGGGCCGACGGAACGCCGTCGAGCCGCGCTGGGTGAGTGAACTAGCGAGCGGCCGTCTTGCCGGCCTTGCGACGGACGAACTCGTCCTGGTAGCGAACCCCCTTGCCCTTGTAGGGCTCCGGCGGGCGCAGGGCACGGATCTTGGCGGCCACCTGGCCCACCATCTGCTTGTCGACGCCCGAGATCTTGATCTTGGGGTTCTGACCGCGAACGGTCTCCGCCTCGATGTCGATGCCGTCCGGCGGGACGAAGTAGATCGGGTGCGAGAACCCGAGCGCCAGCTCCAGCACGTCGAGGCCGGCCATCTTCTTGGCGTCGGCGCGGAAGCCGACGCCGATCACCTCGAGTTCCTTGGTGTATCCCTCGGACACCCCCTGGATCATGTTGGCGATCAGCGAGCGCGTCAGGCCGTGCAGGGCACGGTGGCGCTTCTGGTCGGTCGGGCGCGACACGACAATCTCGTCGTCGGTCTGCTCAACGGTCAGGTCGGGGTCGATCTGAAGGTCCAGGGTCCCCTTGGGGCCTTTGACGGTGACGCGGTTCTTGGCCGACACGTCGAGCGTAACGCCGTCGACGGTCGGGATGGGCTGCTTGCCAATACGGGACATAGCGGTCTGGGTCTGAGGCTCTCGCCCGGTTAGCTGACGGTGGCGAGGACTTCTCCGCCGATGCCGGCGCGGCGGCACTCCTTGTCCGTCATCACGCCTCGGCTGGTCGACAGGATGGCGATGCCCAGGCCGTTCATGACGCGCGGCAGGTTGTCGGCGCCGACGTACTGGCGTAGGCCCGGCTTGGAGACGCGCTTGATGGACTCGATCACGGGCTTGCCGCCCCGCATGTACTTGAGGTACACCCGGATCAGGCCCTGCTTGGTGTCCTCGACGTTGACGTAGTCGGCCACGTAGCCCTTGTCGACCAGGATCTGGGTGATGGCCCGCTTAAGGTTCGAGGCCGGGACGTCGACGTAGGGATGCCGGGCCTTTTGGGCGTTGCGGATTCGCGTGAGGTAATCCGCGACGGGATCGGAGAGTGCGCTCATGTGTCTTCGGCCGGTTCGGGTCGTCCCCGCCTGGCCGCTAGAGGAATGGATGGGTAGCCACTGGCGGCAGCTGCCGCCAGTCTTGCTACCAGCTGGACTTGCGGATGCCGGGAATCTTGCCCTCGACGGACAGCTCCCGGAACACGTTGCGGCAGACGCCGAACTTGCGGATGTAGCCGCGCGGGCGGCCCGTCAGCGCGCAGCGGTTGTGCAGGCGCACGGGGCTCGCGTTGCGGGGCAACTTCTGCAGCCCCTCGTAGTCGCCGGCAGCCTTGAGCGCGGCGCGCTTCTCGGCGTACTTGGCGACCGTCTCGCGGCGCTTCTTCTCTCGGGCGATAACGCTCTTCTTGGCCATGGGATCGTTGGATTGCTGTCGGATGGGTCCACCTCGGAGCCGAGGCGGGCAGGGCTAGGCGGCCGTCTCGCGGCGGACGAACGGCATCCCAAACTCCTTGAGCAGGGCGTGCGCTTCCTCGTCGGTCTCGGCGGTCGTCACAAACGTGATGTCCAGGCCGGAGACGCGCGACACGGACTCGAGCTCGATCTCAGGGAAGATGATCTGCTCCTTGACGCCGAGCGTGTAGTTGCCCCGGCCGTCGAACGAGCGGTCGGGCACGCCGCGGAAGTCGCGGACGCGCGGAAGCGCGAGCGTGATGAGCCGGTCCACGAACTCCCACATGCGGTCGCCGCGCAGCGTCACCGTGACGCCGACGGGCATGCCCTCGCGCAGCTTGAAGTTCGAGATCGACTGGCGCGCGTTGCGGACCGACGGCTGCTGGCCGGTGATCTTGCGCATCTCCACGAGCGCGTCGTCCAAAACCTTTTTGTTCTGCGACGCCTCACCGATGCCCTTGTTGATGACCACCTTGGTCAGGCGCGGCACCTGCATAGGGTTCGAAAACTCGAACCGCTCCATCAGAGCCGGCGCGATCTCGGCGCGGTAGCGCTCCTTGAGACGGGGTGTGTAGTTCTCCATGATGTTGGGATAGACCTGGGAGGCGTGATGCGGAAGCCCGCCGGCCACGCCTCAGTCTGGTGTCTAGCTGTCCAGCTCGGCGCCGGTCGTCTTGGCGTAGCGGACCCAGCGGGACTTGCCCGTGTTCGGATCCTCGACGCGCTTGCGGCCGATGCGGGTGGGAGCGCCGTTGCTGTCGAGAGGCATCACGTTGGACACGTGAATCGGGCGCTCGGCCTCGATGCGCCCCCCGTTGGGGTAGGCCTGGTTGGGCTTGGTGTGCTTGAGCCGCAGGTTGACGCCTTCGACCAGCACGCGCTCGGTCTTGGTGTACACCTCCAGGACACGCGCCTGGTGGCCCTTGGGCTTGTCGTTTTGCCCACCGCCATGCGCCGTGATGCGCTTGGTGAGAGCGACGACGTCGCCCTTCTTGACGTGGAGCTTCTTCTGCTTGTTCTTGGTACGGGGCATCGCTCTAGAGGACTTCGGGGGCCAAGGACACGATGCGCATGAACTGGCGGTCGCGCAGCTCACGGGCCACGGGCCCGAAAATGCGCGTGCCGCGAGGCTCGTCGGCGTCGTTGAGGAGGACGGCAGCGTTCTCGTCGAACCGGATGTACGAGCCGTCGGGACGGCGGAACTCCTTCTTGGTCCGGACGATGACGGCGCGCGAGACGTCGCCCTTTTTCACGTTGCCGCCAGGGATGGCGTTCTTGACGGAGCAGACGATGATGTCACCGACGCGGGCGTAGCGGCGACCGGAGCCGCCGAGAACGCGGATGCACAAGACCTGCTTGGCTCCGCTGTTGTCGGCGACGTTGAGTCGGGATTCTTGCTGGATCATGGGTGTGGTGCCGAGTGCGAGCCACTGGCGCCCTCCGCCAGTGGATGCGGGGGGTTATCGGGCGCGCTCGACGACCTCGACCAAGCGCCAGCGCTTCGTCTTGGACATCGGCCGGGTCTCCTGAATGCGGACCGTGTCGCCTTCGTTGGCGTCATTGGTCTCGTCGTGCGCCTTCAGCTTGGTCGTCTGCTTGACGAACTTGCCGTAGATGGGATGCTTCACCTGACGCTCGATGGCGATGGTGATGGTCTTGTCCATCTTGTCGGAGACGACGAGGCCGACGCGGAACTTGCGCGCGCCGCGCTCGGCGACCGCCGCGTCGGCGGTCGGGGTGTCTGTAGCCATAGCCTGTGTGCCCCTGCGGGCGTGCTAGTCGCTTGGTGGGCCGGTACCCCACCAACTACGTAAGTGCCAGGTCGCGCCTGGCTCGAAAGACGAGGATAGCCACGTCGCGGTGAAGGTTCAGCCAGAGACAGGCCGCGGGGCGGTGCCTCTCCGAAGCTTCACCGGAGCCGCTAGGCCTCAGGCGTGGTGCCGGCGAGCGCCGCGCGCTTCTGGTTCAGGACCGTCTTGAGACGGGCGATCTCGCGGCGCTTGTCGCGCAGCACGATCGGGTTTTCGAGGCCCGCCACCGACCGGCGGAACCGAAGGTCCGTCAGGTCGCGTGACTCTTCGGCGATCCGCTGTTCGATCTCGGCCTCGGACAGGTCGTGCATCTCGTTCGCTTTCATGGGTTGCATGGAAAGGCCCCGGACGCAACGTCCGAGGCCGGGTTCAACTGGGTGCGACTAGTTGGACGGGTCGCCCTCGTCGGACGTCTGGTCACCCTGGTTCTGTGGATTGGGACCTGCGTTCTCCTCCGCGGACTCGTCCCCATCGCTGGGCAAGGTCAGCTGGGGCGCCTCGGCCTCCGGCTCGTCGATCTCGACCACGTTGCCGTCCGCCTCGCGCAAGCCCTCGACGTACTCGTCCAGGCCCTCGAAGTCCTCATCGGCGAGGTACTGCGCCTGCTTGGCCCAGGTCTCCTCGTTGACGCCCTGGTCATCGGTGCCGTCGCTCGACACCAGCTCGCGGAGCGTCTCGACCGACGCGTCGGCCAGGGCTTGGTAGCTGTCGATGCCGGCCGCGATCAGCGCCTCGGCAAACGTGTCGCCCAGGCCGTAGACCTTGGTCAGGTCAACGGTGTCGACAGTCGCCTGGAGGCCGTCGGCGGCGTCCGAGGCGTCGTCCGTGCCCGGGGCCCGGACGGGGGTCATCTCGGGCCGTGCGACGAACTTGGCCTTGATGGGCAACTTCTGGATGGCCAGCCGCATGGAGTCGCGGGCCAGCTGCTCGTCGATGCCGCCCACCTCGAACAGGATGCGGCCGGGCTTGACGACGGCCACCCAATACTCGGGCGAGCCCTTGCCCTTACCCATTCGGGTCTCGGCGGGCTTCTTGGTGATGGGCTTGTCGGGGAAGATGCGGATCCACACCTTGCCGGTACGCTTCATCTTTCGCGTCATCGCGATACGGGCGGCCTCGATCTGGCGGCTGGTGATCCAGCCCGCCTCCAGGGCCTTGATCCCGTAGTCGCCGAACGTGACGCGGGCGCCACGCTGGGCCAAGCCCTTCATCCGGCCCTTCTGCATCTTGCGGAACTTGGTCCGCTTGGGCATCAACATATCAGTACGGTCTAGAGAGAGTCTGTCAGAAAGGAGTTATCGGCGTCCGCCGCCGCCGCCCTGGCCGCCACGGCCTCGGCCGCCACCACCGCGGTTGCGGTCCCGGCCGCCGTCGCGCCCGCCGTCCCGGCCGCCTTCACGCCGGCGGCGCTCCGGCACGCTGGGTGCGGCGTTCTGCTGGCGCTGAGCGGTCGCGTTGGGGCTCAGATCGGGCTTGCCGATGACCTCGCCGTGGAAGATCCAGACCTTGACGCCGGCGGTGCCCTGGATGGTAAAGGCCGTGGCCTCGGCGTAGTCGATGTCGGCACGCATGGTGTGGAGCGGCACGCGGCCCTCCAGGTACTGCTCGACGCGGCCCATCTCGGCGCCACCGAGGCGGCCGGCCAGCTTGATGCGGATGCCTTGGGCGCCCATGCGCATCGCGGCGCCCAGCGCCTGCTTCATCGCGCGCCGGTAGGACACGCGGCCCTCCAGCTGCTGCGCGATGTTCTGCGCCACGAGTGAGGCGTCCAGCTCGGGACGCTTGATCTCGTTGATGTTGATCTGGATGTCCTTGTCGGTCAGCGTCTTGAGCTCCTCGCGGAGCTTCTCGACCTCCGATCCGGCGCGGCCGATGATCACGCCGGGGCGCGACGTGTGCAGCGTCAGGATCACGCGCTTGGGCGTGCGCTCGATCACCGTCCGGCTCAGGCCGGCGCGCTTCAAGCGCGCGTCGAGGTAGCGGCGGATTTCGTAGTCCTCCACCAGGTTCTCGGCGTAGCTGCCGTCGGTGTACCAGTTGGAGTCCCAGCCTCGGATCACACCGAGACGGAAGCCGATGGGGTTGGTTTTCTGTCCCATGAGTCGGGTTGTCTTGAGTGTGAGAGTTAGTCCTCGACGCGTTCGCCGCGCTTGATCGAAGGAGAGTCCTGCGAGGTCGCGTCGGGCGTGCCCACGACCACCGTCAGGTGGCTCGAGCGCTTGAGGATCGGGTGCGCGCGGCCCCGGGAGACCGGCTGAAACCGCTTGATGACCGGCGCCTCGTCCACCATGATGGTCTTGACGATCAGCGCGTCGTCGTCGATGCGCTCGTCGCGGTTCTGGTCGACCAGGTTGCCGTAGGCGTCCTGGATGCCGCGGCGGACCATCGCGGCGGCCTTTTGCGGCATAAACTCGAGCGTGGTGATCGCGGCTTGCGCGTTCTTGCCACGGACGACGTCGGCCACGATCCGCATCTTGCGGGGGCTGATGCGGAGGTATCTCCGCAGGGCACGTGCTTCCATTGTTCTGTTCAGGTGTAAAGGCGCGGGGTCGCGTCGGCCAGGCCGGCCTCGGCGGGGTCGCGGACTGTCCCGCGACCCATGCCCTTGCGCGAAAGAGTTAGCGGCGGCGGTCCTTTTTGCCGGAGCCGGCGTGGCCGCGGAAGGTGCGCGTCGGTGAGAACTCGCCCAGGCGGTGCCCGATCATGTTCTCGGTGACGTAGACCGGGATAAACTGCTTGCCGTTGTGGACCGCGAGCGTGTGGCCCAGCATGTCCGGCGTGATCATGGAGCCGCGGCTCCAGGTCTTGAGGACGCGCTTCTTGCCGCCGCCGTTCATCTCGTCGACCTTGGCGCGGAGCTTGTAGTGGACGAAGGGTCCTTTCTTGAGGGAGCGTGCCATGGTTACTTCTTCGCCTTGCGGCGCCGGACGATGAACTGGTTCGAGGCCTTCTTCTTCTTGCGCGTCTTGAAGCCCTTGGCGTAGACGCCGGTCGGGCTCTTGGGGTGACCACCGGACGACTTGCCCTCGCCACCGCCCATCGGGTGGTCGACGGGGTTCATCGCCACGCCACGCGTCTGGGGGCGGATGCCCAGCCAGCGCGAGCGACCGGCCTTGCCGATCTCGATGTTCATGTGGTCCGGGTTGGATGTCGTGCCGATCGTGGCGACGCACGTCACGGGCACGCGGCGGACTTCGCCGGACGGCAGCTTGAGCGTCGCGAACTTGCCCTCGCGCGCCGTCAGCTGGGCGTACGTGCCTGCCGAGCGCGCCATCTGGGCGCCCTTGCCCGGCTTCATCTCGATCGCGTGCACGTTCGTGCCGAGCGGGATGTCGGCCAGGGGCAGGCAGTTGCCGAGGTCGGGCGAGGAGCCCGGTCCCGAGTGGACCGTCTGCCCCACCGTCACCTTGTCCGGCGCGATGATGTAGCGCTTCTCGCCGTCGGCGTAGACCAGCAGCGCGATGCGCGCCGAGCGGTTGGGGTCGTACTCGATGGCGGCTACGCGCGCGGGGATGCCGTGCTTGTTGCGCTTAAAGTCGATGATGCGGTAGCGCCGCTTGTGACCGCCGCCGCGGTGGCGCGAGGTCTTGCGACCGTGGTTGTTTCGCCCGCCGGACCGCTTCCAGGTGTCGAGCAGGCTCTTCTCCGGCTCCGACTTCGTGATCGTGTCGAAGGCGGAGACCGAGCGGTGCCGCTGACCTGGGGTCGTTGGTTTGAGCTTACGGATTGCCATGATGTGGGAGGGCATTCATGCCGGCGGCGACCGCCGGCTTTGCGCCCTGGTGTGATTAGATAGTCTCGTAGAAGTCGATCTCGCCCGAGTTGAGCGTGACGACGGCCTTCTTCCAGCCCGGCTGGCGGCCCTGGAGCAGCCCGCGCTTGGTGAACTGGCGGCGGCGCTTGCCGCGCACGACCATGGTGCGGACCTCCTTGATGTCGATCTCTGGGTAGCGCTCCTCCATCGCCTTGCGGATCTGGAGCTTGTTGGCCTCCTTGGCAACCTTGAAGCTGTAGTGCCGGCCTTCTGCGGCCAGGCGCGACGACTTCTCGGTCAGGACGGGCTCGATGATGATCTCGTTCATGTCTAGGCCTCGGTGTCGGTGTCCGCCTCGGGCGCGGCGTCGGCGGAGTCAGGAGTCTCTGTCGTGGCGGCCTTCGCAGGCGCGGCCTTCGGGGTGGCCTCCACAGGCGCCGCCTTCGCGGGCGCGGCCTTCGGGGCGTCCGAGGCGGGCGGTGCCGTCTCGGCCGAGGCCTTCGCCGCGGGACGCAGAGCCTCCGTCAGCGCCTCGACAGCGCCCTCCTGGAGAAACACGGTCTTGGCGTTGAGCAGGTCCAGCGTTGAGGCCTGGTCGGCCGGCTTTACCACCACCTTCTTGAGGTTGCGCGCCGAGCGGTAGAACGTGTCGTCCTGGCCGTTCGTCAGGATCAGCGTGCGGCCGGCGGTGACGCCGTTGCTCGCGATCATGCCCGCGACCTCTCGCGTCTTGGGCGCGTCCAGCTTCAGGTCCTCCACGATCCGCAGCGCGGACTCGTTGAGCTTGTGCGCCAGCACAGAGCGGCGAGCCAGCTGCTTGGTCTTCTTGTTGACGCCGACGTTGTACTTGTGCGGCTTGGGGCCGAAGATGGTGCCGCCGCCCTTGCGGAGCGGGCTCTTGGCGTCACCCGCGCGGGCGTTGCCCGTCCCCTTCTGGCGGTACAGCTTGCGGCGCGACTTGGCGACTTCGCCGCGCTCCTTGGTCTTGTGCGTGCCCTGGCGGCCCGCCGCCTGAATCGAGCGGACGTCGAGCCAGATGGCGTGGTCGTTCGGCTCGATGCCGAACACGGCATCGTCGAGCTCAATCGAGCGGCCCGCCTCGGCGCCGTCGCGGTTGTAGACAGTCAGTTTCATGGTTCTGGTGCGTGTGGCACGGTGCGAGCGCGTCGGACTCAGCCGACCCGCCACACGCGCTAGGCCTTGCGGATTTCGATGATCCCGTTCTTGTGTCCAGGGATCGCGCCCTTGACCAGGATCAGGTTGTTGTCCGGGTAGGTCGCGACCACGCGGACGTTCTTGACCGTGACGCGGTCGCCGCCGGTGCGGCCCGCCATCTTGGTGCCCTTGAACACGCGCGACGGGTCGGACGCCTGCCCGATGGAGCCCGGGGCGCGCTGGCGGTTGTGCTGGCCGTGCGTGGCGTCGCCGACGCCGGCGAAGTTGTGCCGCTTCACGACGCCCTGAAAGCCCTTGCCCTTGGACGTGCCCGAGATCGCGACGCGGTCACCGACCTCGAAGCGCTCGACGGTCAGCTCGTCGCCCAGCGTCACGTCGAGGTCGACGTTGCGGAACTCGACGACGTGTCGCTTGAAGTCGACGCCGGCGGCCTCGAAGTGGCCCTGCTGAGCTTTGGTCGTGTGCTTGGCCTTGCGGTCACCGTAGCCGACCTGGATGGCCGAGTAGCCGTCCGTGTCGGGCGTCTTGACCTGCGTCACGTGGCACGGGCCGGCTTCGATTACCGTCACCACCGTCTGGCGGCCGGACGCGTCGAAGACGCTCGTCATGCCGACTTTGCGGCCTAAAAGTGCGCTCATTGAAACCCTCTGGTTTAGTTAAGCTGGAAGTTGATTGCCGCACGGGGAGCCCGCACGGCGCGGATCACACCTTGATCTCGACATCGACGCCCGACGGAAGCTCCAGCTTCATCAGGGCATCGACCGTCGCCGACGAGGTGGACAGGATGTCGATCAGCCGCTTGTGCGAGCGGATCTCGAACTGGTCGCGCGCCTTCTTGTCGACGTGCGGGCCGGACAGGACCGTGTAGATCTTCTTGCGCGTCGGCAGCGGGATCGGCCCGCTCACGACGGCGCCCGTCGACTTGACGGTGCGGATGATCTTCTCGGCGCTCTTGTCGACCAGCGTGTGGTCGAACGACTTGAGCTTGATCCGGATGGTCTGGTTTGCCATGAGTTGAGTCAGGTGTCGCCGACGCGGCGGGAGTCAACCAAAGTCGACCCCCACCGCTCGGTGGACCGTGTGTTTCTAGTCGAGGATCTTGGAGACGACGCCGGCGCCCACCGTCCGACCGCCCTCGCGGATGGCGAACCGCAGACCCTCCTCCATCGCCACCGGCTGGATCAGCTGAACCTTGAACTGCGTGTTGTCGCCCGGCATCACCATCTCCACCCCCTCGTTCAGCTCGATGTCCCCCGTCACGTCCGTCGTGCGGAAGTAGAACTGCGGGCGGTAGCCCTTGAAGAACGGCGTGTGCCGACCGCCCTCGTCCTTGCTCAGGATGTACACCTCGCACTCGAACGCCTTGTGCGGCGTCACCGCGCCCGGCTTGGTCAGCACCATGCCCCGCTCGACGGCCTCCTTCTCGATGCCGCGCAGCAGCACGCCCGCGTTGTCGCCGGCCTGCGCCGAGTCCAAGAGCTTCCTGAACATCTCGACGCCGGTGACGGTGCTCGTCTGCTTGGTCTCCGAGATGCCCACGATCTCGACCGGGTCGCCCACCTTGATCGAGCCGCGCTCCACCCGGCCCGTCACGACCGTGCCGCGGCCGGTGATCGAGAACACGTCCTCGACCGGCATCAGGAACGGCTTGTCGATCTCGCGCGCCGGCGTCGGGATGTAGCTGTCGACGGCCTCCATGAGCGCCTTGATCGATGCCACGCCGGCCGCGTCGCCGTTCAGCCCGCCGAGTGCCGAGCCCTGGATCACCGGCAGGTCGTCGCCGGGGAAGTCGTACGAGCTCATCAGCTCGCGCACCTCCATCTCGACCAGCTCCAAGAGCTCCTCGTCGTCGACCAGGTCGACCTTGTTCATGAACACCACCAGGTGCGGCACGCCCACCTGGCGCGCGAGCAGGATGTGCTCGCGCGTCTGGGGCATCGGCCCGTCGGTGGCGGCCACCACCAGGATGGCGCCGTCCATCTGGGCGGCGCCCGTGACCATGTTCTTGACGTAGTCGGCGTGGCCGGGGCAGTCGACGTGGGCGTAGTGGCGCGCCTCGGTCTCGTACTCCACGTGGGCGGTCGCGATGGTGATGCCGCGCTCGCGCTCCTCGGGCGCGTTGTCGATGTCCTCGAAGTTCTTGGCCACGCCGCCGGAGGCCTCGGCGAGCACCTTGGTGATGGCCGCGGTCAGCGTCGTCTTGCCGTGGTCGACGTGCCCGATCGTGCCCACGTTGACGTGGGGCTTGCTGCGCTCAAACTGTTCCTTTGCCATGATTCCGGTGGTCTTGTGTGTCTGTGTGGTGTGGGTGGCGACCGTCCGCCCGAGGCGGAGTCACCGGGCCGCTAGGCGGCCGTCTTTCCGTCGTTGGCGATCTCGTCCGCGATGGACTTGGGCACCTCGCTGTAGTGGTCGAACTGCATCGAGTAGATCGCGCGGCCTTGGGTGTTGGACCGCAGGTCGGTCGAGTAGCCGAACATCTCGGACAGCGGCACCATCGCGTCGATCACCTGGGCGTCGTTGCGCTGGCCCATGCCGTCGATCTGGCCTCGGCGGGACGAGAGGTCGCCGATCACGTCGCCCATGTACTCCTCGGGCGTGATGACCTCGACCTTCATCACCGGCTCCATGATGACCGGGTCGGCGCGGCGGGTCGCCTCGCGGAAGGCCATGCGGCCGGCGATCTCGAACGACAACTGGTCCGAGTCGACGTTGTGGAACTTGCCGTCGTACAGGCGCGCCTTGATGCCCTCGATGGGGTAGCCCGCGATCGGACCCTGGTCGAGAGCGCTTTCGATGCCCTTCTGGACCGACGTGATAAACTCGCGCGGGATGGACCCGCCCTTGATCTCGTCGATGAACTCCAGGCCGACGCCGCCTTCCTCCATCGGCGTGAACTCGATGTCGACGTGGGCATACTGGCCGCGGCCGCCCGACTGCTTCTTGTGCGTGTACGAGTGGTCGACGCCCTTGCGGATCGCCTCGCGGTACGACACCTGGGGCTCGCCGACATTCGCCTCGACCTTGAACTCGCGCTTGAGGCGGTCCACGATGATCTCGAGGTGGAGCTCGCCCATGCCCGCGATCAGCGTCTGCCCGGTCTCGTCGTCGCCCGACACCTTGAAGGTAGGGTCCTCCTCGGCCAGCTTCTGCAGCCCGACGCCGAGCTTGTCGATGTCGGCCTTGGTCTTGGGCTCGATCGCGATCTTGATGACCGGCTCGGGAAAGTCCATCGACTCCAGCACGACGGGGTCGTTGGGGTCAGCGAGCGTGTCGCCGGTCTTGGTGTCCTTCAGGCCCACGATCGCGCAGATGTCGCCGGCCTTGACCTGGTCGACGTCCTCGCGCGTGTTGGCGTGCATAAAGAGCAGGCGCCCGGCGCGCTCTTTTTTCTCGGTGTTGGCGTTGATGAGCGCGTCGCCCTTGTTGAGGGTGCCCGAGTAGACGCGCGCGAACGTGATGCGGCCGACGTAGGGGTCGGTCGCGATCTTGAACGCGATCGCGGCGAACGGGCCGTCGGGGTCGGCCGGGCGCGAAATGTGGACGTCCGAGCGCGGCGCGTGGCCCTCGATGGCCGGGACGTCGTGGGGGCTGGGCAGGTAGTCCACGACGGCGTCGAGCAGCTGCTGGACGCCCTTGTTCTTGAACGCCGAGCCGCACAGGACCGGCGTGATGTCCATCGAGATGACCGCCTTGCGGACGGTCGCCTTGACCTCGTCGGTGGGAAGCTCCTCGCCTTCGAGGTACATCATCAGCAGGTCGTCGTTGTGCTCCGCGACGGCCTCCAGGAGGGCGATCCGGGCCTTCTTGGCGACCGGCTTGAGGTCCTCCGGGATCTCGACCTCGTCCCAGGTCGAGCCCTGGGTCGCGTCGTCGAAGATGAACGCCGTGTTGGTGATCAGGTCCACGTGGCCGCGGAACATCTCGCCGTCACCGATCGGGATCTGGATCGGCACGGCGTTGGCGCCGAGCCGGTCCTTCATCATCTGGACGGCGTTCTCGAAGTTGGCGCCCGTGCGGTCCATCTTGTTGACGAACGCGATGCGGGGGACGCTGTACTTGTCCATCTGCCGCCAGACGGTCTCCGACTGGGGCTCGACGCCGCCAACCGAGCAGAACAGCGCGACCGCGCCGTCGAGCACGCGGAGCGAGCGCTCCACCTCGACCGTGAAGTCGACGTGGCCGGGCGTGTCGATAATGTTGATGCGGTGGTCCTTCCACTCGGCGGTCGTGGCCGCCGAGGTGATGGTGATGCCGCGCTCCTTCTCCTGCTCCATCCAGTCCATCGTGGCGCCGCCCTCGTGGACCTCGCCAATCCGGTGGGTTTTACCGGTGTAGTACAGGATGCGCTCCGTGGTCGTGGTTTTGCCCGCGTCGATGTGGGCCGAGATCCCGATGTTTCGGGTCTTGGCCAGCGAGAAGGTTTTGCCTTGGAGGTTGTCGGGGAGGACTTCAGCCATATCAGTGGGCTCCGGGGGAAGCCGGTGTCGGTGGACCGGGGTGGGGGTGCCGGTTCGGTTTAGAAGCGCGCAAAGTGAGCGAAGGCCTTGTTGGCCTCGGCCATGCGGTGCGTGTCGTCCTTTTTCTTGACGGCGCCGCCCTCGCCGCGGCTGGCCGCGATCAGCTCGGCCGCCAGGCGGTTGGCCATCGACTTGTCGCCGCGCGTCTTGGCGTACTGCAAGAGCCAGCGGAAGGCCAGCGACGTGCGCCGCTCCGGGCGCACCTCGATGGGCACCTGGTAGGTCGCGCCGCCGACGCGGCGGCTCCGCACCTCGGCCAGCGGCGACGCGTTCGTCAGCGCCTGGCGGAAGATCTCGACGCCGGGCTCGCCGGTGCGCTCCTCGGCCAGGTCGAAGGCGCCGTAGACCAGCCGCTGGGCGACGGACTTTTTGCCGTCGCGCATGACCGCGGCGATAAACTTGGCGACGGTGACGTCTCCGTAGATGGGATCGGGGATCGGGATCCGCTTTTCTGCTTGCTTCCTGCGCATGGGTCTGGAATCTGGGGGGCCGGCACGGTCCGCCTCGGTCGGCCCACGGACACCGCGGTGTCCGTGCCGAGCCCGAGGCCGGGCGAGCTAGTTCTTGGGCTTCTTGGCGCCGTACTTGGAGCGGCTCTTCTTGCGGTCGGCCACGCCGGCCGTGTCGAGCGCGCCACGCACGATGTGGTACTTGACGCCCGGCAGGTCCTTGGCGCCGCCGCCGCGGACGAGCACGATGGAGTGCTCCTGCAGGTTGTGACCCTCGCCCGGGATGTAGGCGATGACCTCGTAGCCGTTCGTCAGGCGCACCTTGGCGACCTTGCGCAGGGCGGAGTTCGGCTTTTTCGGCGTGGTCGTGTACACACGGGTGCAGACGCCGCGGCGCTGCGGGTTGCCCTGGAGCGCAATCGACCCGGAGGTCTTGCGCTTGGGCGTGCGGCCCTTGCGGACAAGCTGGTTGATCGTAGGCATTCGGTATCGCGAGTGGACGAGCGCGCGGCGACAGCTGCCGCGGGCGAATCAGGACCTCCAAGCTAGACGCCAAGCCGGCGCGCTCCCATGCCGGGACCTTCACAAAGCCGAGCCGAAACCACTCTGCGACTCGCTGAGGCGCGAAGCTTCAGTGCAGATTGGACATCGATACAGACCGATAGACCACGATGCCAACCCTGGTCGCGGTCGTGCTACGCCCGCCTCGGCGGCGCCCTCCCTGAGGTGAGCGGGCCAAGGCGCTAGCTGGGCTCCGCGGCGTCGGGCGTGTCGAGCGGCGCCGGCTCGGTCGAGGCCAGCCCGTCGCCTTCCGAGGCGGGCGACGAGGGGCCATGCGGCGGGTTGACCGGCTCGCCCTCGGCGGTGACGCCCGCGTCGTAGTCGTTTCGCTTGTAGGGGCGCTCGCCCAGCACCTCCCTGAGGTCGTTCTCGTTGAGCACCTCCTTCTCCAGGAGGGCCTGCGCCAGCCGCTCCATCTCGTCGGCCCGCTCCTCGAGCAGCACGCGCGTCTGGGCGCGCACGTCGTCGATGATGCGCTTGACCTCCATGTCGATGCGCCGCGCCATGTCGTCGGAGAACGGCTTGTTGAACTGGGGCTGGTCCTGCTGGCCCGACAGGTTGAACGACACGTAGCCGATCTCCTCCGACATGCCGTAGTCCACGACCATGGCGTAGGCCATCTTGGTGATCTTCTCCAGGTCGTTCTGAGCGCCGGTCGTGATCTTGCCGAAGATGATCTCCTCAGCCACGCGCCCGCCCATCGTCATCACCATGCGGTCGACGAGCGCCTCGCGTGTGTAGAGGTAGCGCTCCTGGGGCAGCGACTGCGCGTAGCCGAGCGCGGCCATGCCGCGCGGCACGATCGACACCTTGACGACGGGGTCGGTGTACTCCCTAAACCATCCCGCCACGGCGTGGCCGGCTTCGTGGTAGGCCACGATCTTCTTCTCGTCCGGGCTGATCAGCTTGTTCTTCTTCTCCAACCCGCCGATCACGCGGTCGATGGCGCGCTCGAAGTCGATCATCTCGACCGAGTCCTTGTCGTCGCGCGCGGCCAGCAGGGCCGCCTCGTTGCAGACGTTGGCGATCTCGGCGCCCGCGAAGCCGGGCGTCTGGCCTGCCAGCAGCTCGGTGTCGAGGTCGGGCGACAGCGTCAGGTTGGCCGTGTGCACTTTGAAGATGGCCGCGCGCTCGCGGCGGTCCGGCCGGTCGATCAGCACCTGGCGGTCAAAGCGGCCGGGGCGAAGCAAGGCCGAGTCCAACGTGTCCGGGCGGTTGGTGGCCGCCATCAGGATCACGCCCTTGTCGGTGTTGAAGCCGTCCATCTCGACGAGCAGCTGGTTGAGCGTGTTCTCGCGCTCGTCGTTGCCGCCCATGATGCCACCGCGCCCACGGCTGCGGCCGACGGCGTCGATCTCGTCGATAAAGATGATGCACGGCGCCTTCTCCTTGGCCTGCTTGAACAGGTCGCGCACGCGCGCCGCGCCCACGCCGACAAACATCTCGACAAAGTCGGAGCCTGAAAGCGAGAAGAACGGCACCTGAGCCTCGCCCGCGACGGCCTTGGCCAGGAGCGTCTTGCCCGTTCCAGGCGGCCCGACCAGGAGCACGCCCTTAGGCAGCTTGCCGCCCAGCTTGGTGAACCGCTGCGGGTCCTTGAGAAACTGAACCACCTCCTCGACCTCCTCCTTGGCCTCGTCGAGGCCGGCGACGTCGGCGAAGGTGATCGGCGCGCCTTCGGTCTGGTCGAACAGCGTCGCCTTGTTCTTGCCGATGTTGAGCACCTGCTGGCCCGGCCCGCCCATGCGGCGCAGGATGAAGATCCAGAACACGGCCAAGAGCCCAATCAGCAGCACCCACGACAGCAGCCCGCTCCACACCGACGACGTGTAGTCGGCCTCGAACTCGACCGGCTGGCGGTCGGCGGCGACCAAGGTCTGGTTGACGTTCTGGACAAAGTCTGTCAGGTCGTGGTCGTCGGGCTTGGTGGTGCGGAACGTGCGGCCGGCGTCCTCGGCCGGCGGGCGTCCAAA
Source organism: Rubricoccaceae bacterium (assembly GCA_963757585.1). Classification (GTDB taxonomy): domain Bacteria; phylum Bacteroidota; class Rhodothermia; order Rhodothermales; family Rubricoccaceae; genus Rubrivirga. Next base: position 21,226 of record CAVWRT010000003.1, on the reverse strand, counting down.
CGACGCCTGGGGCGGGGCCACCTCGACGCGCTCCTCGGCAACGGCCTCCTCGGTGTACGTGCCCCGGATGTCGACCCGGTCCTGGACCTCGAACGACTCGACGTCGCCGGCCTCCAGCTGCTCCAAAAAGGTGGAGTACTCCACCTCGGCCGACGAGCCGCCACCGGCCAGAAACGTCTGGACCGCCAGCAGCAGCAGGGCGATCAGCACGAACAGGTAAAACGTGCCCAGCGACAACTTGGGCCGCTTGCCATCGCCGTCTTTCCGCTTGGGCTGTCCGTCGCGGGGGTTCTGAGGAGTTCGAGGGGAGGCCATAGCAGAGTCGCGCCGGGGCGCGGAAGCGCGGTCGCGCGCGCGAAACAAAGCAGTCGACGAAAGGGGAGGCGGTACCCGACCCTGGGAGGCAGGTTCCACGGGCTCGTGCCGAGCACGGACGAGGCGGCGGCGAGATCCTCTACCCGGTGCCCGAGGCGGGGCCTTCTGTCGAGAACTCGCGCCCCGTCTCGGAGCTACTAACTCGACTACAAGTCGCCCGCGCGTGCCGGTCCAGAGGAGACTGGGAGGAGACCGCCGAGCGGGATGATCTCGCCCCGGATCTGGGCCCACGCCGGCAGGCTGGTGCGCGCGGCCTCCGCCTCCGCCTCGGTCGTGAACTGGCCGAGGGCGATCACGACGTCTCCGCGCTCGGGGTCTCGCAGCGTCGCCACTCGGAAGCCGGCTGACTGCAACGCCGCCACCACGGCCGTCGCCTCGTCGGCCAACGTGACGCGCTGGACGCGCCAGGTAAACCCGCCCTCCGAGGGGTCAGGCGGCATCTCGCCCTTCAGGCCACTCAGGTCCGCTGGGGCCTGCACGTCGGCGGGGCCTGGCGTCTCCGCAAGCGCAGGCGGGACGGCGGTGGAATCGGCCGGTTCGGCCTCGGCTTCGACGGAGTCAGTCGCGGCGGAGCCAGTCGCGGTCGAGTCGGTTGCGGTCGCCGGATCCGGCGCGAGGGGGATGGGCAGGGCCGTCGCCAGCAGCATGGCGCGGTCGGCGTAGGGCGTGCCGGGGTAGCGCGTGGCGAGGGCGACCAGGTGGTGGCGGATCGTGAACGTGGCCGAGTCCGGAGCGACCTCGTCCGGCGCGACCTCGTCCGGCGCGACCTCGTCCGGCGGGGTCTTGGTGACGGGCTGTCGAAGACGCTGGTCTCCCTCGTCGAGCACGCGCGGACGCTCGGCGTCCCCGCTGCCCACAGCCTCCTCCTCACCGGCCAAGGCGCTGCGGGCCCGCTGGCCCTCGCCGGCGGCAGGAGCCGCAGCCGCGCGCTCCTCGGCGAGCGTCATGTCCTGCGACATGGCCGTTTCCAGCAGCGCGCGGGAAATCAGGCTGTCGGGCAGGAACGCGGCTAGCGTCTGCGGGTCGGCGTCGGCCCACTCGAGGTAGGCCGCCGCGGCCGCGAGGTAGGCGCGCGGCGCCGTGCCCGCCTCGGGCTGGGCGTCGCCCACCTGGACCAGGGCCTCCATGCCGGCCAGCGCGTCACCGCTGCGCCAGCGCGCGCGCGCGGCGTCGTAGGCGGCCGAGGTCTCGACGGGCCCGGCCCCGACCTCCTCCAGCACCTGCCCGAGGCGGGCGCGCGACGAGCGGCCCAGCGCCGACGTGTCGGCGGCGGCGACGGCTTCGTAGAGCGGCCGCGCCACCTCGTCGCGGCCCGCGGCGCGCTCGATCTCGGCGAGCGCGTAGCGAGCGCGGACGGCGACCGGCAGGTCGGGCGTCTCGGACAGGATGGTCCGGTAGAGCACCGCCGCCGTGTCGGCGCGGCCGAGCGACAGGAAAAAGGCGTTGGCGAGCTCGTAGCGCAGGCCCGACAGCTCGGTGATCACCTCGTTGCGCTTGGCCGGCGTGCGCGGCACCGCGTTCAGGCTCAGCGGCGGCGGCCCCTCGCCCAGCCCCAGCCCGCCTTGCACCGTGGTGCTGACCGTGCCGCGGGCGGCGGCGATGTCCCCGGCCTGGACCGCGGCGCGGCGGCGCCAGCTCGGCACCAGCGGCCGCTCGCCCCAGCGCTGCACGAACGCGATCTGGCCGGCCTGAACGGAGGCCGGGTCCCGGAACGACAGGAAACCGCCCGAGCCACCAGACACCGCGCCCACGGTCTCGCGCGCGCGAGCCGGGCCTTCCTGCCGGCCGGCTCTGGCCTCCCCGCCTTCCGTCACGACGCCGCCGCCGCGGAACTGCTCGGCCGTGCGCAACGCGTCGAGCCGGCGCTGCTCGTCGACGTAGATGCGGCGGCGTTCGGCCTCGATGTCCGCGATGCGCGCGCGGAACGCGTCCTCGTCGAGATCCCCGAGCGCCAGCAGCGAGTCCACGTCGGCGATGCGGCGGGCGGCAGAGGCCAGCACGGCGTAGGTCTGCGCCTCGTCCGACACGTCCAGGATGGCGTCGCGCGAGGCGCGGAGTGCCGTCGCCGGCGCGCGGAGCTGGGTCGCAGCCGTGTCGAAGTGGGCCGAGGCGCGGACGTAGTCGTTCAGGCCGTCGCGGTAGAACTCGGCCAGCCGGTAGTGAGCCTGGCCCTTGACCGGCGCGGGAGTCTGGAGGTCGGGGTCGTAGAGCACCTGCCGGAACAGGCGCTGCGCGGCCGGAGCCTCGCCCGCCGAGGCGCGGAGGCGGGCCTCGACGAGGGCCAGTTCGCCTCGGCGGTCGAAGTTTTTGTCGTCGCCCCGCATGGCGCGGACGATGCCGAGGCCGGCGTCGCTCTCGCCTCCGTCGACGCCCAGCACGAGCGCGCGGCCCACCTGGGCGGCGAACGCGAGCTCGTAGGCCGGCCGGCGGTCGAGCGCCTGCTGGTAGGCCTGGGCCGCCAGGTCCCAGCGCTCGGCGTGCTCCTCGACCTGGCCGAGCAGGACGTAGGCCCGGGCGGCGATGTCGGCGTCGCGCTCGTCCGGAGCCCCGGCTCGCAGTGTCTCGGCGGCCTCGTCCCAGCGCTCGGCGCGCGCGTAGAGCTCGCCCAGCGCCAGGCGCATCCGCGCCGTCCAGCGGCGGTCACCACCCTCGCGGGCCAGCCCCTCTTCGAGCACGCTGACGCCCTCGTCAAACCGGTTGAACGCGGCGTAGGTGCGGCCGAGCCAGAACAGGGACTCGTCGGCCAGCCGCCGGTCGTCGCTCTGGGCCGCCGCGGCCATGGTCTCGCGGAACTTCTGCTCGGCGCCGGCCAGGTTGCGCTGGTAGAAGTAGGCCTTGCCGATCAGCAGCAGCGCGTCGTCGGCCCACTTGGAGCCGGGGCGGTTGCGCAGCAGCTCGGCGCTTTTGTCGATGGTGTCCTGGAACGGGCCCGACGTGCCGCCGGCGCCCGCGGTCTCGGGGAAGACTGGCACCAGCCGCGTCCGGTCGACGGTGACGGCGGCGCGCTCGAGCGCCAGCTCGCCCTCCTCCAGCGACCGCGACGCGTTGTAGTACGTGTTGTAGTACGCGCGGAAGTTGTTGTAGCGGCCGTGCAGCGCCGAGCCGGACCGGCACCCGGCGAAAGCGGTCGCCGCGAGGGCGACCAGGAGCAGACGAGCCAGCGCGGGGCGCATGAGGGCCTAGGAGAGTCGGGGTGCGGAGGCGCGGGACGCGGTGCGGGGCTGGCGAGCCGAGAAGCTACGCCGACGGGGCGCGTCTCACAGGGCACGAACGGGCCGCCCCGCCGGCTCCGTGCCCGCGGCGTGGCACACCCGACCCGGCGGGCACGCCGCACGGCCAGGGCGCCCGCCGCCGCCGCCGAGGCGGGCCACCTCGGCGGCGGGCTCGGGGGCCGCCTCGGCGGCTGGGCGTCCGAGTTTCGCGCTTCTTCGCCGTCGCCCGCCAGAATCCGCGCCACCTTGCGCCACTCGCTTCCTGCTGCCATGCCGATCCCCCCTCCCTCTCGACGCGAACGGATCGAGACGCCCGGCGCGCCAGCCTCCATCGGCCCCTACGCGCAAGGCGTGCTGGTCGGCGACACGCTCTACGTGTCGGGCCAGATCGCGCTCGACCCCGAGACCGGCGACAAGATCGAGGGCGACGTGCAGGACGAGACCGCTCAGGCGCTCGACAACATCGGCGCCGTGCTCCGGGCCGCCGACATGGACTTTGCCCACGTCGTCCAGGTGACGCTGTTCCTGCGCAACATGGACGACTACGCGATGGCCAACGAGGTCTACGCGCGCTACTTCAGCGGCGCCACGCCGGCGCGCGAGGCGCTGGAGGTGGGCAAGCTGCCGCGCGAGGCCTGCGTCGAGATCAGCTGCATCGCCGTCCGCTAGGTCACCACGACAGCCTCGGTGCGCGTCCCGTCGGGTAGGGCGCGCCGGCCGTCCAGCGCCGCGATCTCGATGGCGAACGAGCATCCCGCGACAGCGGCGCCGGCCTGGGTCACCAGCCGGCACGCCGCGCCAGCCGTCCCGCCCGTCGCGATCACGTCGTCGTGGACGAGCACGACGGCGCCGCCGGGCAGGTCCTGGCCGTGGAGCTCCAGCGTGTCGCGCCCGTACTCGAGCGCGTAGCTGGCCGAGACCGTCGGCGCCGGCAGCTTGCCCGGCTTGCGGGCCGGCACGAAGCCCGCCCCCAGCCGCGCGGCCAGGGCCGGCCCGAACCAGAAGCCGCGCGCCTCGATGCCCACGACGTGGGTGATGCCGGCGTCGTGCCAGGGCGCTGCCAACTGAGCCAGCATCTCCTCCGAGAGCGCCGGGTCGGCCAGAACCGGCGTGAGGTCTTTGAACAGAACGCCCGGCTGGGGAAAGTCGGGGACGGAGCGGAGGGCGGCGGCGAGGTCGGGCACGAGAACGCGGAAGGCGGGCGCGGAACGGCGGACACACAAAATGCGCCCAGTTCTGCGTCCGCATGGTGCCGATTCGGCCCGCCCAGGCACCCGCCGACGCACCCGCCCAGCCTCGCCCGCCTCGGTGCCGCGCCCGAGGCGGGCGGAGCCGCCGCCCCGGCGCCTGTTTCAGGTTTGGCCTGAGCCGGCGATACCCCTCGCTCTCCCTCCCCTGTTTTCCTGGACCACCCGATGATCCCGGACGTCTCCGACGAGGTCTACCCCGCGTCGCCGGTCGAGTCCGGCCTTCGCCTGATCACCGAGCGGCTCGACGTGTCCGCCGCGATCCTGTTTGCGCCGGGGGCGAGCGGCGTGCTTCGGCTGCTCTCGGTGGCCGGGCGCTGGGGCGGCGACGCCCGAGCGCTTCGCGAGCTGGCGGAGACGCTGGCCGGAGACATCGACGTGCTCGACGTGGCCGGCGCCATCGAAGGCGCGCGCTTCGCGGCCGGCGCGCGGCTGGGAGACGGAGAAGGCGCCTTGCTGGTGATCGACCCCGAGGGCCGCACGCCCGACGCCGACTGGGACCGCGCCTTTGCCGACTCCATCCAGATCGCGCTCGGGTTGGTCCGCTCGACGAGCCAGGGCGGGGCCTCGACCCAGGTGCTGCACGAGGTCGCGGTGCACCCCGGCACCTTCGACGAGCGCCTGGAGCTGGCCTTGGTCCGCCTGGCCGACGCGGTCGGTTTGCACGGCGCCGTGTTCGCTCGCGTCGAGGGCAACCATTGGGTGCCTGAGTCCATCTTTGACCCCTCCGGGCTGCTGATCCCGACGCACGCGCTCGCGCTCGGCGACACCTTTTGCGCGTTCACGGCCCAGAGCGACAGCCCGTTTGCCATCCAAGACGCCCGGGCGTCTTCGCTGCCCATCGCCGAGCCCAGGTGCTACCTCGGCGCGCCGGTGTTTGTCGGCGGCAAGTGCGCCGGCACGCTGTCGGCCGCGTCGCACCAGCCCCGGACGCGCTCGTTCCGCGACGAAGACGTGGCGCTTATCGAGGCGCTCGCGCGCTGGATCGGGTCGGCGCTCGGCGGGCGCGACACGGCGCTGCGCCTGGCGGCGCGCGAGGCCGACCTGTCGGCGTTTTTCGAGGCCGCGCCCATGGGCATGGGGTTGGCCCGGATCATCGAGACCCCGACCGGCGCCGACCTCGAAGTCGCGGCCGTCAACCAGGCCGGCGCGGCCATGATGGGCGAGAACCCGGAGGCGCTGGTGGGCGCGTGCGCCTCCCAGCTTGAGCTCCGCGAGGAGTTTGCCGCCTCGTGGCTCCACGCCTGCCGGACCGCCCTCGAGTCGTGCCAGGCGCAGCGCTTCGAGATCGAGATCGACGGACGCGACGGACGGCGCACGCTGGCCACGACCGTCGCCCGAGTCGGGGACGAGCGCGACGCCCCTCGTTTCCTGTTCGTCACCGAGGACACGACCGAGTCGCGCCGCGCCGCCGACCGCATCCGCGAGCGCGAGGCCCAGATCGAGGCGCTGGTGTCGCAGGCGCCGGTCGCCTTGTTTTCGACCGACCGCCGCGGCTGCCTGTCCATGAGCCGAGGCCGCAGCCTGGACCTGCTGGGCCTGTCCGTCGACCGCGCGCTGGGGCGGCCGGTCCAGGACGTTTTTGCGGACGCTCCGGGCGCAGGCGCGAGCATCGCGGCGGCACTCGACGGCGGCCAGGGCAGCTGGAGCGCCACGGCTGGCGAGCGCACCTTCCGCATCCAGGTCCGCGCTCGCCTGGACGCTCAAGACCGCCCGTACGGGCTGACGGGCGTGGCCCTGGACACGACTGACGTTGCCCCCGCGCCAGACGCCTCCGCCCAGCTCCGGAGCCCGAGCAAGCACCTCGACCACGAAATCCGCTCGCCGCTCACCTCGATCCTGGGCTGCGCCGACCGGCTTTCGGAGCAGACGCCGCCCGACGCGGTCGCCGAGGTGCGCGACGTGATCGGCCACTCGGGCGAGTGCCTGCTCAGCGCCCTGGACGACGTGATGGACCTGACGCTGCTCGACGACGGCGAGATCACGCTCCACCTGACGCCCGTCGACGCCTGCGCCGTGGTGTCGCACGTCGCCGAGGCGGGCCGCACGGCGGCCGAGGCGCGCCGGCTGGCGCTCAACCTGTGGTGCACGCTGCCGGAGGGGGCGCTCCTGCTCGACCGGCGCCTGTTCGAGCGCGTCGTGCGCCACCTCGTCGTCGGCGCCGTCGCCGCGGCGCCCGGCACGCGCGTGGACGTGACGCTGCGGGCCCACGGGGCGGACGCGGTCGAGTTGAGCGTGCTCGGCGGCGTGCCGGCCGACGGCTTGGGCATCGGGCCGAGCCTGATCCACCGGCTGGTGGGCGCGATGGGCGGCCGCGCCCAAGAAGTGGCCGGCGAGCACGGCGGCTGGGTGCTGCGGCTGCCCCGCCGCCCTGCCCCCGTGACCGACCTGTCTGAGGCCGACGCCTGGGCCAGCGACCCGCCGGAACTGTCCGGCGACGGCGCTCCCTAGCCGGTTCGCGCAGGCACGGACCCGCAGGCGCTGCCGGGAACCCCTCGGCGCTTCACCTCGGCCTCAGCCCGGACGGCTAGCTTTCGGGCGCCCCGCTTCTGCTGCCATGTCAGACTCTGCCCCCGACTACGCCAAGCCCGACAGCCCGGGCGTGCACATGGGCTTCGACAACACCGTCGCGGTCTACCACGTGGTGCTGGCCGACGACTCGTTCGAGCAGGCCGCGACAGACCTCATGGCCCTGCTGCGACAGGCCCAGGACCAGTTTCCCGACTGGCCGCGCACGGTCTACCTCGACGTGGTCGGGCACGACGGCGACGCCCTGGGCTTCGACCCCGACTTCTACGAGTTCCAGCAGGACTTCTGGTTCTCGGCCGTGGCTCCGTTCGCGACCGCCTTCGAGACGCCCATCACCGGCGGGCTCGTCAACCCCGACCCGCAGCGCAACGACGTGCCGCACGAGATCCGGTTTGGAGACGACACGCGGCCGCACGCCGGGCGCGTGATCGGCGACCACTAGGCCCGCCTCGGCGACGAGGCGGGCTGGGCTAGAGCGTGTTATGGACTCGCGGCGAGATGAGGCAGCGCCTGGCCCAGCATCACCATCACGAAGCCCGCCAGGTGGATGCCCGCCACCGTCTCCGGTAGCCGCTCGTAGTCGCGCGCCATCCGACGGAAGCGCGCCACCCACGCAAAGCTGCGCTCGACCACCCAGCGCCGCGGCAGCAGCACGAAGCCGCGTTTGGCCTCGGTGTGCTTGACGACCGCCAGTTCGATACCGTGCGCTGCGGCCGCCGTGCGAGGACGCTCACCGGTGTAGCCCTGATCGACGTAGGCCAGCGTCACCGTCTGCCCAGTCACGCGCTGTACGGCCTCGCTGAGCGCCCCGACTTGGTCGCGGTCCTGCGCCTTGGCCGGCGTCACCACCAGCGCGAGCAGGTGCCCGAGCGTGTCGACGGCGATGTGGACCTTGGAGCCCTTCATGCGCTTGCCGCCGTCGTACGTCGCCCGGGCGCCGCTCTCGGGCGTCGAACGCAGCGTGCGGCTGTCCAGGATCGCCGCCGACGGGTGCGCACGCCGTCCCGAGACGCCGCGCAGCAGCACCCGCAGATCATGAGCGATGGTCTCGAAGACGCCGGCTCGGATCCAGCGCTGGCTCTGCTGGTAGACGGCCGCCCAGGGTGGGAAGTCACCCGGCAGGTAGCGCCACGGGCAGCCGGAGCGGATGACGTAGCGGAGCGCGTCGAACGAGCGCCGGAGGTCGTGTCGGCGCTGCGGCGCGGTCTCGGCGAGGAGTGCGAGGTAGGGCGCGACGAAGGCCCACTCGTCGTCCGAGACATCGGAGGGGTAGCGGTGCGGCATCCGCCGAAGCTATCGCGACGCCTACGAGTCCATAACACGCTCTAGCGCCGGACGACCGTCGCTGTGACCCCGCCCGCCTCGGTCGCCGTGCGGACCTGGTAGAGCCCGGCGGGCCAGTCGGAGGCGTCGAGCGCGAGCGCGGCGTCGCCCCGGGCTCGGATCTCGTCGCGCTGCCAGACCACGCGACCGAGGGCGTCGAACGCCTGCCACCGGACGGCGCCCCCAGCGGGCAGGCGGAGCCGCAGCGTCACCAGCCCGGCCGTCGGGTTCGGCCCGGCCGTCAGCGCAAGTCCCTCCACCTCGGGGCCGAGGCGGGCGGAGACGGCGTAGCGCCGGCCGAGTTCGAGGACGGTGCCGTCGGGCTGGCGGACGCGGGCGTAGATCAGGCGCTCGTAGGCGCCCGGCGCCGAGCACTCGTAGCCGACGTAGCCGAGGCCGGCGGCGTAGACGCCCTGGCCGCACGAGAAATCGGCGAGGCCGGTGTAGAGGTACTCGCGGAGCCGGGCCTCGATCTCGTCCGCCCCGACCTGGACGGTCCCCACCGATCCCACGGCGACGCTCTGCGGCGCGTACTCGACGACCTCGCAAAAGACCGCGTCGCCACCGGGGCGGGACGTCGGCTCGTCGAACGAGCACGCGCCGCCCTGCAAAACGCCATCGGGGCCGACGACGCGGGCCGAGAGCGTGTCGAACCGCGCGTAGGTGGTCTCGGCCGAGTACGCCCAGTCGCCCTGCCCCTGGACAAAGGAGCCGTGGCGGACGCCGAGGTAGACGCGCCCGTCGATCTCGCGCGCCTCGACGGCCTGGACCCGGCGGTAGACGGGCCGGCCCGGGCCGGCGGCTCCTTCCGAGCGTTCGTACTGCCACTCGTCGCCGACGCTCATGGGCGCGTAGCGGGTCGCAGGTGTCGGGTCGATCCGGGAGTCGGGGAACGCCTCGGGCTCGGCGAGCAGCGTGTCCCCGTCGATGAGGGCGCCGACGATCTCGAAGGGCGGGCCAAAGTCAGTGTCGCCGCTGACCCGGCCGATGCCCGCTTGGAGGTCCGTTCGGAATCCCGCCGGGTCGTCGAACGACAGGCGGCCGCCGGCGGTCTTGACGTAGCCGATGCCGTCTCCGCATGTGCCGCCCTCGGGAGGCGTCAGCGGCACGTCGAGGCGGCAGGGGTACAGCAGCTCGGGCGCTCGCCCCAGCAGCGGAGCCACGTAGACCACGTTGGCCGCCACCGAGTCGAAGCGGACGAGCGAGCGCGACTCGCTCCGGCTCTGCTCGCCGCCTGGGAGGCGCCCGAACCGCTGCGCCCGCCGGACCACCCAGCGCTGGCCGTCGAACGTGACCTCGGTCGGGTGGTCCACGCGCCAGTACGGGTTGGCCACGCCCCCCTGGGCGTAGGAGCGGACGTTGCCGACCGCGACCGGGTCGTAGGTCCAGGCCGGGCGCGGGTCCGGGGCCTGGGCCCCGGCGGTAGAGGCGACGAGCAGAAACGCGAACAGGCGCACGAGATCACCGAGGCGGGGAGCCCCAGGGTAACGGCGTCACGGCCGGGCCGCAAGGCCGCCCCCGCCCACCTCGGCGAGCCTCCCGAGGCGGGCGGTGTGGCTAGGCGACCGTGCCGGGGTGCGCCTCGGCGACGGCCTCGGGCGCCGTGCCGACCGGAATCGGGTCGGCGGGGAGGGGCTCGATCCAGGAGCGGCCGTCGCGCGCCAGCATGCGGTCGGCGGCGGCGGGGCCCCACGTACCGGAGGCGTAGTTGGGGAACTCGGCGGGCGGCGTCGCCGCCCAGGCGTCGAGCACCGGGTCCACGACGCGCCAGGCCGCCTCGACCTGGTCGGCGCGCATGAACAGCGTCGCGTCGCCGCGGATGGCGTCGAGCAGCAGCGTCTCGTAGGCTTCGGGCGGCGTGTCGAAGGCGTCCTCGTAGTCGAAGCGCATCGCGACCGGCTGCAGCATCATCGACGGGCCGGGGCGCTTGGCCTGGAAGCGCAGCACGATCCCCTCGTCGGGCTGGATCCGGATCACGAGCCGGTTGGGCTGGAACGCCTCGTCGGCGCCGGCCGGGAAGGCGCGGTGCGGGACCGGCCGGAACTGGACCGAGATCTCGCTCACGCGCCGCGGCATCCGCTTGCCGGTGCGCAGGTAGAACGGGACGCCGTTCCAGCGCCAGTTGTCCACCTCCAGCTTGAGCGCCACGTAGGTGTCCGTGGCCGACTTCGGGGCCACGTCGGGCTCGTCCCGATACCCCGGCACCTCGGCCCCGGCCTGGTAGCCCGGCCCGTACTGGCCTCGCACCGCGACCTGGTGCACGCGCTCGGGCGTGATCGGGCGGACGGCTTTGAGCACGTCCACCTTTTTGTTGCGCACCTCGTCGGCCTTGAACGCGACCGGGGGCTCCATGGCCACCAGGCAGAGCAGCTGGAGCAGGTGGTTTTGGACCATGTCGCGCATGGCGCCCGAGGTCTCGTAGTAGCCGCCGCGGTGCTCCACGCCGACCGTCTCGGCGACCGTGATCTGGACGTGGTCCACGTAGCGCGCGTCCCAGATGGGCTCGAACATGGCGTTGGCGAACCGGAAGGCCAGCAGGTTCTGGACCGTCTCCTTGCCCAGGTAGTGGTCGATGCGGTAGATCTGGTCCTCGACCGCCGACTCCAGCAGGACCGCGTCGAGCGCCAGCGCCGAGGCCTCGTCGCGGCCAAACGGCTTCTCGACCACGATCCGGTCGCGCTCGGGATCATCCAGCAGGCCCGCCTGGGCCAAACCCCGCGCGATGTGCGCCACCAGGAACGGCGCCACGGACAGGTAGAACACGCGGTCCGGCCGCGGCCCGTCGGTCACGAGGTCGTCGAGGCGCTGCCCGAGGCGGGCGAACGTGCCCGCCTCGGTGGCGTCGCCGGTGACGTAGCTGAGCCGCTCGGCGAAGAGCGCCCAGTTGTCGGCGTCGACGTCCTTGGGGAAAAAGCGGCCCTGGGTGTCCGAGGCGTCGCACGAGAACTCGACAAAGTCCGTATCGGACATCTCCTTGAGGTCCACGCCCACGATGTCGACCTCGGCCGGCAGGTGGCCCTCGCGGTGCAGGTCGTAGAGGGCCGGGATCAGCTTGCGATGGGCGAGGTCGCCACCGGCCCCGAAGAGGACCAGCTGGACAGAGTCAGGAAGCGGCATGGAGCAGGGTGAAGGGTAGGAGGCGGCGGGAGGTGACTTGGGCGCGCCTTTCGGCTGCCGACTTCCCTACAGCCCCGCCGGCTGCCACTGGGCGTGGAACGAGCCGTCTTGGTCGGTGCGCAGAAAGGTGTGAGCGCCGAAGTAGTCGCGCTGGGCCGCGACCAGGTTGGCGGGCAGCCAGGCGCTGCGGTAGGCGTCGAGGTAGCCCAGCGACGCCGAGAGCGCCGGCGTCGGGATGCCCGCCTGGGCCGCCAGCACGACCGCCCGGCGGAGCGCGCCGCGGTGCCCGATCAGCTTGTCGGCGACGGCCGGCGCGACCAGCAGGTTGGGCAGCGCGTCGTCGGCGTCGAACGCCGCGCGAAAGGTCTCCAGCAGGTCGGCGCGGACGATGCAGCCGCCGCGCCAGACGCGCGCGACGGTCTCCAGGTCGAGGTCGAACTCGTAGGCGTCCGAGGCGCGCTTGAGGAGGGCGAAGCCCTGGGCGTAGGTGACCAGGAACGCCGCCAGCAGGGCGTCGCCCATCACGTCCGCGATCTCGCCGGCGTCACCGGGCGCGCGTCCGGCGGGCGTGCCCAACAGGTCCGCCGCGGCCACGCGCTCGTCCTTGAGCGCGGAGACGTAGCGGCTCGTCACGGCCGCGTCGATCGTGGGCGTGGGGACGCCCAGGTCCATGGCGTCCTGGCTGGTCCACTTGCCGGTGCCCTTTTGCTTGGCCGTGTCCTGGATAAAGTCGAGCAGGTAGCCGCCGGTCATGCCCTCGGGCGGGGACTCGTCGCCCGGCGTCTCGTGCGGGTGCACGGCGACGGTCTCGGGGTGCTTCAGGATGTCGGCCGTGATCTCGACCAGGTAGGAGCGCAGCTCGCCGCGGTTCCACTCGTCGTAGAGATCGCCCATGCGGCCGTTGTCCAGGCCGGCGCCGCGCTTCATCAGGTCGTAGCTCTCGGCCAAGAGCTGCATCAGCCCGTACTCGATGCCGTTGTGGACCATCTTGACGTAGTGGCCCGAGGCGCCTTTCCCGAGGTGCGCCACGCACGGCTCCCCGTCCACCTCGGCGGCCATGCCCTCCAGGATCGGGGCCACGCGCGCGTAGGGCGCTTGCGGCCCGCCGGGCATCATGGACGGGCCGCGCCGGGCGCCCTCCTCCCCGCCCGAGACGCCCATGCCGAAAAAGTGCAGGCCCTGGGCCTCCATCTCGTCGTGCCGGCGCTGGGTGTCCTTGAAGTACGAGTTGCCGCCGTCGATGACCAGGTCGCCGGCGTCCAGCTTGGGCGCCAGGCCCTTGAGAACCGAGTCGACGGCGTTGCCGGCGGGCACCATCACCAAGATGTTGCGGGGCGTGGGCAGGGCCGCCAGAAAGGCGTCGAGGTCGGTCGTGGCCGCGACGGCGCGGCCGTCGGCCTCGGTCTTGAACTGGTCGACCGCGTCGTCGCCCAGGTCGGTGCCCGCGACGGCGAACCCGGCGTCGATGGCGTTGAGGGCGAGGTTGCGGCCCATGACGCCGAGGCCGACGACGCCGAGGTGGGGGCTGGACATAACGCGTGGAGCGGTGATGGGCCGTCTCTACGCCGCGTCGCCGTGCCACGTTCGCTCTGCCTCGGCGTTGCTGCCGAGGCGGGCGGAGCTAGCCCAGGCCCAAGAGCTTGCCGCCCTGGTAGATCGCGAACGAGAAGCCGTAGGCCAGGGCGAACATGTAGCCCCACATCACGGCCGGCCACAGCCACGAGTTGAGCTCGCGCCGGGCGATGGCGAGCGTGCTCATGCACTGCAGCGCGAACACGAAGAACACCAGCAGGCTGACCGCCACCAGAGGCGTAAACACCGGCGTTCCATCGGGGTACGTGTCGGCCTTGATGGCGTCGCGCAGCGCCAGGCTCTCCTCGTTGGCGTCCGAGCCCGCGCTGTAGATCGTGGCCAGCGCCGACACGATCACCTCGCGCGCGGCGAAGCTGGCGACGATGCCGGCCGAGATTTTCCAGTCGAAGCCGAGCGGGCGCATGACCGGCTCGATGGCGTGGCCAAAGCGGCCGACGTAGCTGTTGCGCACCTGGTAGCCGGCGACCTCGTTGCGGACGGCGTCGGCATCGGCCGCCTCGGTCGCGCTGCGGACCGACTCGGCTGGGGTGTCTCCGAGCTCGGCGCGGACGTCGGGCTCGACGGCCACGAACCGCTCGGCAATCTGGGCCTCGGCCGCGTCAGCGCGCGCGGCCAACTCGGGCGGAAGCTCGGTCTTGGGGTAGCTCGCCAGAAACCACAGCACGATGCTCAGCCCAAAGATGATCTTGCCGGCGCGGACGACGAACACCTTGGCGCGGTCCCACATCCGCCGCCACAGGTACCGAGGCTGGGGGAGCCGGTACGGCGGAAGCTCCATCACAAACGACGAGCCGCCGCCTTTAAACACCCACTTCCGCAGCACCCAGGCCGCGACGAACGCCATCAGCGTGCCCAGCACGTAGAGCGCCGTCATGGCCAAGCCTTGGTAGCCGATGATGCCGAACGCCGCGCCGGTCGGGATAAAGGCCGCGATAAACAGCACGTAGACCGGCAGCCGCGCCGAGCAGCCCTGCAGCGGCACCACCATGATCGTGATGATCCGCTCGCGCTCGTCAGCGAGTGTCCGCGCGGCCATGATCCCGGGGATGGCGCAGGCATAGGCCGAGAGCATCGGCACGACCGAGCCTCCGCTCAGGCCAACGCGGCGCATGGCGCGGTCCATGATGAACGCCGTCCGCGCCATGTAGCCGGTGTCCTCCATGATGCCCAGGAACAGGAACAGCAGCAGGATCTGGGGCAGGAAGATCAGCACGTTGCCGACGCCCGCGAGGGCGCCCTCGACCATCACGTCCTCGAACACGCCGTCCGGCAGGACCGACCGCATCCCCTCGCCGGTGACGCCGACCAACCACTCGATGGCGTCCATCGCCGGAACGGCCCAGCTGAACACGGCCTGGAAGATGACCAGCAGGACCGCACCGAAGATGAGCGGCCCCCAGACGCGGTGCGTCACGACGGCGTCGATCCGGTCCGAGACCGTCGCCTGCCCCGCCTCGGTGGTCTGGCGGACGACGTCGGCGGCGACCGGGCTGATCCAGCCGTAGCGGCCGGTCATCTCGGCCATGCGGTACATCACCGGGCGCGCGTCCAACTCGGCGCGCGTCTCGACGACCTGCCGGTGGAAGGCGGGCGCCGCCGTTTCCCAGGCCGCCAAGAGCGGGTCCGAGGTGAGCGCGCCGAGCGCTTCGGCGCGGAGCTGGGCGTCGGGCACGTCGGGCGCCTCGGCCGCGAGCGCGTCGGCCAGGGGCGCGAGCGCGGCCTCGACGGCGGGCATCAGCGTCCAGCCGACGCCCTCTGCCGGCGGCGGCGGGTCGAGCACGGCCGCGCGCAACGCGTCGACGCCCTGGCCCGACCGGGCGGCAGTCTCGACGACGGGCACGCCCAGGCGCGCCTGCAGGCCGGCCACGTCCACCTCGACGCCCGCCGCGTCCAGGCCGTCGGTCATGTTGAGAGCCACGACCGTCGGCAGGCCCAGGTCGAGGACCTGGGTGACCAGGTAGAGGTTGCGCTCCAGGTTCGTCGCGTCGACGACGCACACGACCACGTCGGGCGCCGGCTCGCCCGGGATGCGGCCCACGAGGGCGTCGAACGCCACGCGCTCGTCGATGGACTTGGGCGCCAGGCTGTACGTGCCCGGCAGGTCGATCACCTCGACCTCGGCGCCGAGGCCGGCACCCGCGAGCGCGCCCGACGTGCGCTCGACGGTCACGCCGGGGTAGTTGGCCACCTTCTGGTGGCTACCGGTTAACGCGTTGAAAAGCGTCGTTTTGCCCACGTTCGGGTTGCCCGCGAGCGCAACGGTCTGGACGCGAGTCGCCGTCTCCACTACGACGCCTCCACGACGACGGCCGCCGCCTCGTCCTTGCGCACCGACAGCAGAAACCCGCGCACCTTGAGCTCCATCGGGTCGCCGAGCGGCGCCAGGCGCACGACTTCGACGGACGTGCCGGGCACCAGGCCCATCTCCAGCAGGCGCGCCGGGAGGTCGCCGGCGTAGCCGGTGACGGTCGCCCGGGCGCCCGGTTCGAGCGCGTCCAGCGTCACGGCTCTAGGCGCCCGTCGCGAACAGCCCCTGGGCCACCTCGCGGCGCAGCGCGACCCGGCTGGTGCCGAGCGCCAGCACGCACTTGTCGCCCGTCGACATCACGCAGGCGTCGCAGCCCTCGCGGACGCCCAGCTCGCGCAGCCGGGCGCAGGTGGCCTCGTCCAGGCCCATAAAGCACACGCGGACCGTCTTCCCCGCGGGGAACGACGAGATCGGGGCGGCGTGGTCGAGCGGGATCACCGAGGCGGGCTTATCTGGACTCCATCTAATGTACGGTGTCCGGCTGCCGGTAGCGTCCGCCCGGCGGTTCCGTCACACGTTCTTTCCACGATCCTGCCGAGTCGCCGAACTGGGCGGCCCGAGGGGAGTAGGCGGAAGCCCTACCGCCTCCGCACATCTCTCGCACGTCTCCCCTGTGGCTGCTGGGCTTGGTCGCGGCCCTGGTGGCAGGCGTCGTCATCAGCGGCGTGGTCGGGCTGCGCGCCATCGACCTGCTCTCCTACGAGGTCGCCGTGGCCGACCGGCCGGCGCGCGTCTTCCGCACTCTGGAGTCGCTGCTCTCCTCGACCCAGGACATCGAGACCGGGCAGCGCGGCTACCTGCTCTCTGGAAACGAGGCGTACCTGGAGCCCTACAACCGCGGGCTGTCCGAGGTCAGGCCCATGCTGGACACGCTGGACCGGCTGGTCTCGTGGAACCCGCTCCAGGTGGAGCGGATGCCCGTGCTGCGGGCCCGCGTCGACTCGCTGACGGCGTTCTACGCCGCCTCGGTCCGGCTGCAGAGGCAGTCTGGCCTGGGCTCGGCCACGGTGCGTGTCCAGACCGGCGAAGGCAAAGCCCGCATGGACTCGGTTCGGGTCATGATCACCCGGATGCAGGTTGAGGCCACGCGCGTGCGCGGCCTGCGCCAAGCGCGCGTGGCGGACGCCAAGCGGTCGGCACGCCGGTCGCTGTGGGCGTCGGCGGGGGCGCTGCTGCTGGCGCTGCTGCTCGCGACCGAGGTGGTCCGGCGGACGCTGCGGTCCCGGTCTGAAGCGACGGCGCGCTTGGCGGCCTCGGCCGAGGAGACGCGGCGCTCGAACGAGGCGCTGTCGCAGGCGCTCGCCGAGCGCGAGCAGGCCCTGCACCGCGTCCAGTCGATGCAGGCCCAGATGATCCAGCAGGAAAAGCTGGCCGGCCTGGGCCGGCTGACGGCCGGCGTGGCGCACGAGCTCAAGAACCCGCTCAACTTCGTCACCAACTTTGCCCAGCTCTCGAACGAGATCGCCGAGGAGATCGGAGAGGACCTGGCGGCGGGCGACACCGCCCAGGCGGCCGAGTCCGTCGCCGACCTGCTCGCCAACACGCGCCGCGTGGTCGAGCACGCCGACCGCGCCGACGGCATCGTGCGGTCCATGCTGACGCACGCCCGCGGCGTGACCGGCACTCGGGAGTCCGTCGCGCTCGCGCCCATCTTGGCCGAGGCGGTCGTGCACGGCCTGGGCGTCGAGGGCAGCGACGTCGACGTCGTCGTGGAGGCGTCGGCGCCCATCTCCGTCGACGGCATCGCGCTGGCGCTGAGCCGCCTGTTCCAGAACCTGGTCTCGAACGCGGTCTACGCCGTTCGCGAGCGCGCCGGCCTGGGCAGCCACGCCGTCGAGTACCACCCTCGCGTCACCATCCGGTCGCGCCTCGGAACCGAGCACGGCATCGAGACGGCCATCGTCGAGGTCGAGGACAACGGCGCCGGCATCCCCGAGGCGGACCTGCCGCGCATCTTCGAGCCGTTCTTTACCACCAAATCGCCCGGTCAAGGAACGGGCCTGGGCTTGCCGCTGGCGCACGACATCGCCGTCGGGCACGGAGGCTCGCTGGTCGCCGAGCGGGCCGAGAGCGGCGGCGCGCGGTTCACGGTTCGGTTGCCCGTCGACGCGCCCGAGGGCCTGGACGGCTAGACGCCCCGCCTCGGCCTAGCTGTCGGCCGGGTCGTCCCAGTTCTCGATCATGTCGATCACCGCGTCGGCGATCTCGCCCTGGTCCACCGTGCCCACGATCTCACCGTGCTTGAACAGGTGCGCGCGGCCTCGGCCGAGCGACACGCCGAGGTCGGCGCCGGCGGCCTCGCCCGGGCCGTTGACGGCGCAGCCCATGAGCGCCACACTGAGGTCGCGCTCGAAGCCTCGCGCCGCGACGGCCTCCTCGACTTGGTCCACGACGGAGAACAGGTCGCCGGCCAGGCGCCCGCACGTGGGGCACGCGATCACGTTGACGCCGGGGCGCCCCAGCCGCAGCGACTTCAGGATCTGGTGGCCCACCTTGACCTCGTTGACCGAGTCGGCCGCGAGCGAGACCCGGATCGTGTCGCCGATGCCATCCGCCAGCAGCGAGCCGATGCCGATGCTGGACTTGATCGGGCCGGTCTTCATCGAGCCGGACTCGGTCACGCCCAGGTGCAGCGGGTAGTCGGTCTGCTCGGCCAAGAGCCGGTAGCTCTGGATCATGAAGTAGACGTCGGAGTGCTTGACCGAGATCACGACGTCCCGGAAGCCCTCGCGCTCGCAGACCTCGGCGTGGCGCAGCGCGCTCTCGACGAGCGCTTCGGGGCGCGGGTAGCCGTACTTGTCCAAGATGTCCTTCTCCAGCGAGCCGCCGTTGACGCCGATCCGGATGGGGACGCCGCGGTCTTTGGCGGCCCTCAGGACTTCGCGCTCCCACTCGGGCTTGCCGATGTTGCCCGGGTTGATGCGCACCTTGGCCACGCCGGCCTCCAGCGCCCGCAGCGCGTAGGTGTGGTTGAAGTGGATGTCGGCCACGATCGGGACCGGGCTGCCGGCGACGATGGCGTCGAGCGCCTCGGCGTCCTCCGGCCGCGGCACCGCCACGCGGACGACGTCGGCGCCGGCCTCGGCCAGCCCGCGGATCTCGGCCAGGCACGTCTCGACGTCGTGCGTCTTGCCGGTCGTCATGGACTGGACCGTGATCGGGGCGCCGCCGCCGACCTTGAGCTCGCGCTCCTCGCCGTCGACGGTGTGGCGCAGCGTCACCTGACGGCTGTGGCGGCGCGGCCGCTGGGGCGCTTGGCCGGCCTGGGTCGATTCGTCCTGGGAGAGCTCCATCGGGGCGGGGGGAGTGCGCGTGTGCTACGGCGCCCAGGGTACGACGTTCGGGCGGGGGCGCAACGATTCCGAGAATCCGCGCGGATGCCGACAGGCGTGCCGATGCCTCGCCGCCCGCACCGGTGGTCCAGGTGCCTCCGCCTCGGCACCGAGGCGGGCCTGGCCGGCCCCTCAGGAGCGCCCTGAGTGGCGGCTGGGTCCGAACGGCACGCCGCGCGCGAGGTCATGGCCCTCCATCCCACCCTACCACCGATGACTGTCACCGGATACGGCACGCCTGACGCGACCACGCCCCTCGCCCCCGTCCGCTTCGAGCGGCCCGACGCCGGCCCGGGCGAGGTCGCCATTCAGGTCACGCACTGCGGCGTGTGCCACTCGGACGTTCACCAGGCCCACGACGACTGGGACAACACGGTCTGGCCGTGCGTGCCCGGCCACGAGGTCGTCGGCGTGGTGACGGCGGTGGGCAAAGGCGTGGAGCGCTTCAAGGCCGGAGACGTGGTCGGGGTCGGCTGCATGGTCAACTCGTGCCAGACGTGCGACGCGTGCCGAGGCGGCGAGGAGCAGTACTGCACCGGACCGCGCGGCGCGACGCTGACCTACAACGGGCCTACCAAGCCGGACGGCTCGAACACGTATGGCGGCTACTCGACCGACGTCGTCGCGCGCCAGGAGTTCGTGCTCCGCATCCCGGAGGCCATCACGCCGGCGGAGGCCGCGCCGATCTTGTGCGCCGGCGTCACGACGTACGCTCCGCTGCGCCAGCACAAGGTCGGGCCCGGCGTCAAGGTGGCCGTCGCGGGGATCGGCGGCCTGGGCCACATGGCGATTCAGATTGCCTCGGCGATGGGCGCCGAGGTGACGGCACTTACCACGAGCCCCGGCAAAAAGAGCGACATCAAGTCGCTGGGCGCCGACGCCGTGATCGTGATGAGCGACCAGAAGGCGCTCGACAAGGCGGAGGCGTCGTTCGACGTCGTCCTGTCCACGATCCCGTATTCGCACGACGTCGAGCCCTACCTCACCCTGGTCAAGCACGACGGCGTGCTGCACTTTGTCGGGCTGTTCATCCCGACCGAGGTCGCGTTTATGCCCCTGCTGTTCCAGCGCCGCACCATGACCGGCTCGCTGATCGGCGGCGTGGACCAGACCCAGCAGGTGCTGGACTTTTGCGCGGCGCACGACATCCGTCCCGAGGTCCAGATGATCCAGATGGACGAGGTCAACGACGCCTTCGAGCGCGTGATGTACGAGGACGTTCGCTTCCGCCACGTGATCGAGATGGACTCGCTGCGCAACGCCCAGATCGAGGACGCCGACACGCTGGACACGCCCGACCGAGGCAAGGTTGTCCACCCGGACGCGTCCAAGGCTCGCTCGTAGCTCCCTCCGCCTCGGTCTCCTCGGGGGCGTCCCGAGGCGGCCGGGGCCGGAGGTCACGGCTGGCCAGCCGGGGGCGTGCGGAACAGGTCGGCGGAGGCGGCGAACTGGCTCGCCTCGGCCACCATCACCAGCCGGTCGCCGGGCTCGACGCGGAAGTCGCCCGCCGGGCTGCCGACGGTCTCTCGGCCGCGGCGCACCGCCATCACGGTCAGGCTCCACTGCTGGCGCAGGCCCAGCTCGGCGAGCGTCTTGCCCGCCGCCGGCGCGCCGTCACGCACAGCGACCGCGCGCGTGTGCAGGCCTTCCTCGTCGAGCCCCTGGAGCACCATCAGGTGCGCCTCCTGGATCGAGCCCCGCAGCACGCCGTAGTCGTCCTGGCGGACGAGCGAGGCCTGGCGCTCGATCTCGTCCTTGGGGATAAGGTAGGCGCCGAGCACGTGCGAGAACAGGCGCACAGTCGTCTCCATTTCCTCGGGCACCACGATGTCAGCGCCGGCGCGCGTCAGCGGCTCCACGTCGGCCGTGAACCGCGTGCGGGCGATAATCTGGAGCGTCGGGTTGACGTGGCGCGCGACGGCCACGATGCGCTTGGTGGCGTCTTGGTCGTTGATCGCCACGACCAGCAGCTTGGCGCGCGCCGCCCCCAACCCGAGCAGGATCGGCTCGCGCGAGGCGTCCCCGAACAGCGTCGCCGCGCCTTCGGTGGTGGCCTCGCGCAGGCTGTCGGGGTTGAGGTCGTTGACGGCGTAGGGGATGCCGCTCTCGCCCAGCACGCGCGCCAGCCGGCGCCCCGCCGGTCCGTACCCGACCACGATCGTGTGGTCCTCCAGGTCGACGCCGTGGCCG
>CAVWRT010000002.1:0-36678 GCA_963757585.1 Rubricoccaceae bacterium | reverse complement strand
TGGAGAAGAGACTGGAACCCATCGTCAGGGTCGAAGATGATCGGGTGGATCTGGCCGATGCGGAAGCCCAAAGCGTCCATCCGCGCAATGAGTGCCGACGCGAGCTGCTCTCCCTCGTACAGCGCACGGACGCCCAGTTCGAGCTGGACGCCCTCGACGCGCTCGAGCGCCGCTGCGGCTCCGTCGAGCACGTCGGCCTCGTTGCCCTGGGTGTCGATTTTGACGAACGCGCGCTCGCCCGCACGGACGGCCTGAGCGAACACGTCGTCCAGGCGCGCCACGGCCACCTCGACCGTCTGGACCGTCCGGGCGCGGCCGTCGAAGGCGCGGCCTTCGGGGAGGACCTCGCGCAGCGAACTAAACACCGACAGGTCGGAGATGTGCAGCGTGGACGTTCCCGTGGTGCGTGCCAACGCCATCTCCCGGACGTCCCAGGTCGGGTCGGATGCGGCCAAGGCGCGGAGCCTGGCGGCGACCTCGGGGATGGGCTCGAACGACACGATGCGGCCGCCGTATCCCCACGCCCTTAGCTCGGTCGCAAACTGGCCCTCGTTGGCCCCGACATCGAACACGACCGTAACGCCCCGCTCACGGAGCCAGTCGGCTAGGACCGGCCGCCGCGTGACGACATCGTAGCCGCGCCGCCGCAGGGCCGACCGGAGGCGAATGCGGGTGGGAGACGACATGACTAGCTGGTCCCCGTCGAGCCGAAGCCGCCGGCGCCGCGGGCGGTCGCGTCCAGACTCTCGGCCTCCGCCATCCGCACGCGCTCGTAGCGCGCCACGACCAGCTGCGCGATCCGCTCGCCGCGCTCCACCACGAACGGCTGGCGGCCGTGGTTGACGAGCAGCACGCCGACTTCGCCCGAGTAGTCCCGGTCGATGGTGCCGGGGCTGTTCAGGACCGTTACGCCGTGCTTGAACGCCAGGCCCGAGCGCGGCCGCACCTGCCCCTCCATGCCTTCGGGCAGCCGGATCTGCAAGCCGGTCGGCACGAGGGCGAACGCGCCCGGTTCGAGCGTGAGCGGCTCTGACTCGGGCACGGCCGCGCGCAGGTCCAGGCCCGCCGAGTCGGGCGTGGCGTGGGCGGGAAACTTGAGCCCCCGGCCGTGGGGAAGGACGACGACAGCAACGGACACGTCGGGCATGGCGAGACGCGCGGCTCCCCCCGCCTCGGGTGCCCGAGGCGGGGGGAGCCGTCAGGCATGAAAGGGCTAGAGCGATGTCGAGGAAGGGCCGGCCTCGGCCTTCGCCATCATCTTCTTGAACGGCCCGGCGGCGAAGAAGAAGACCAGGCCCGAGAGGATGGCAATGGAGGCGATAAACCCGAAGAAGCTCGGTCCTTCGAGTGATTCGGAGAAACTCGCCACGAAGCCGGCGAGGAAGTTGCCCACCGACGCCCCGAGGAACCACACGCCCATCATCAGCGACGACACGCGCGCCGGCGCCAGCTTGGTCATCGCGCTCAAGCCCACGGGCGACAACGTCAGCTCGCCCAAGGTGTGGAGCAGGTACGTCAGCACCAGCCACATCGGGCTCACGAGCGCGCCGCCGGCCGACGCCGCCGAGGCGCCGATCATCACCACGAAGCCCAGGCCGACGAGCGCCAGCCCGATCCCGAACTTGACCGGTGTCGAGGGGTCCTGGTTGCGACGACTCAGCCACAGCCAGAGCGACGCCACGACCGGTGCGATGGTGAAGATGAACAGGGCGTTGATCGACTGGAAGAACGAAGCCGGGATCTCCAGCCCCAGGAAGCCCCGCTCGGTATTGTCGTTGGCGAAGATGTTGAGGCTGGAGCCCGCCTGCTCGAAGGCCAGGAAGAACATGGCCGCCCCGAAGAACAGCAGCCCGATCAGGTAGAGGCGCTTTCGCTCCAGGTCGGTCCAGTAGCTGCGCGTAAAGAGCCAGCCGAAGAGACCGATCACGATCGCCACTAGGATCACCGAGTAGATCCGCGTGATCGTCGTCTCGTCGAGCACGTAGAGCCCGGCGGCCGACAGACCGTAGATCCCCGCAAACAGGGCCAGGACGGCTGCGATGCCGATACCGAACAACCGGGTGCTCGCCGGCTTCTCCGCCTCTGCGTCGGCTGTGAGGTGCCCGATCTCGCCCAGGTTTTTGCCCATCAGCACGTAAACGATCATCCCGATCACCATGCCCACGCCGGCGGCGGCGAAGCCCAGGTGCCAATCGATGTTCTCACCGAGGTAGCCGCACACCAGCGGCGCCGCGAACGCGCCGATGTTGATGCCCATGTAGAAAATCGTGAAGCCAGCATCGCGTCGGGCGTCGTGCTCGGAGTAGAGCTGCCCGACCATGACCGAGATGTTCGGCTTGAGCAGGCCGGTCCCGATGATGATCAGCCCCAGCCCGATGTAGAAGAACGTCGTCCCCGGCACGGCCATCGTGAAATGGCCCAGCGAGATAATGATGCCGCCCACGAGCACCGACCTCCGCTGCCCCAGCAAGCGGTCGGCGATCCACCCGCCTGGCAGGTTGACGAGGTAGACCAGCGACGTGTAGAGCCCGTAGATCAGCGCCGACTTGGCGACATCGTAGCCCAGCCCGCCGGTCGCCGTCTCGGCGGTCATGAACAGCACCAGCAGCGCCCGCATCCCGTAGTACGAGAAGCGCTCGAAGAGCTCGGTAAAGAACAGGTTCGAGAGACCCAGCGGGTGACCAAAGAAGCGCGTGTCGTCGGCGCCGAGCGCGCCGGTCATCGCACCGGGCGAGATCTCGGCCGCCGCGAGGGGAGAGGACGCTTCGGCGTCGGGTCCTTTGCTCATGTCGGTGGGGTCAGGGGAGAGGAGCGGCCGTGAAGATAGCCGCGCGGTACGGGATGCCCCACAGCCGCGCCGGAGGCGACTTGGGTCACCACGCGGGCTCCCTCGGCGCAGGGCTGGACAGCCTCAGGGTGCGCCGCTCCGGGGCTGGGGCGACTCGGGCGCCGCGTCGAGCACGCGGGCCGCGAGTCGGTGCGGCGCACGGTCGGACGGGTCCAGCTGGCGGACCGCGTCGGCGAGCGCGTCGGCGCGGCCGTCGGCCCAGAACGCGCGCCGCCACCCCGCCTCGACGAGTCGGCGGACGCGCCGGCGCAGCCGCTCGGCCTGCACCACCGCGGCGTCGAGGCGGGCATGGTGGGCGTCGAGCGTCTCGACCAGCCCGGCGATGCCGTCGGCCTTGAGCGCCGACACCTGCACGACCGGCGGCGCCTCGGTCGCCCTCAGGTGCAGCATCGCACGGAGCGCTCGGGCCAGCTGGGGCGCCTCGGGCTTGTCAGCTTTGTTGACCGCGAACACGTCGGCGACCTCCATCAGCCCGGCCTTCATGGCCTGGACGGCGTCGCCGGACTCCGGCACCAGCACCACGAGCGTCGTGTCGGTCGCCTGGGCCACGTCGATCTCGCCCTGCCCCACGCCGACGGTCTCGACGATCACCACGTCGTAGCCGGCCGCGTCGAGCACGTCGCAGGCGGCTTCGGCCGCCTCGGACAGCCCGCCCAGGGCCCCGCGCGCCGCGAGCGAGCGCACGAACACGCCGTCGTCGAGCGCCCAGCCGTCCATCCGGACGCGGTCGCCCAAGAGCGCGCCGCCCGTGAACGGGCTCGACGGGTCCACGGCGACCACAGCGACGGTCTGCCCACGTTGGCGGAAGGCGCCGACGAGCCGGTCGGTGAGCGTCGACTTGCCCGCGCCCGGCGGGCCGGTGACGCCGACGCGCCAGGCCCGGCCGGTGTGCGGGTACAGCGCGTCCACGAGAGCCTCCGCGCCATCGAGTCCGTTCTCGACGGCCGTCAGCGCCCGGGCGACGGCGCGGCGCTGGCCGGTGAGCACGTCAGGGGCGAGAGCGGAGGCACCGAGCACAAGACAGTCGGGGAGAAGCACAGGGCGGAAGATCGCGACCCAGCACCGTGGTCAACCGACTCTCATGGACGCGGACGCCGAGGTCGGCCCTCGGCGCCCGCGATTCGATCCCCTGTACCTGGGAGCACCTATGGTCTGGGACTCAGTCAGCCCGTTCGAGCTGGCCGATCATCTCCGCGCCCTCAGGGATTCCCATCGTGACGGCGATCATCAAGGTGTCGCTGCCCTCCAGAGAAGCCACACTGAAATCTCCGTTCACCATCTCGGGAGTCAGCTTGTACATCCCACCCGTCACGGCATCGACGCCGAGCCCAATGAGTCCACCGAAGATGATGTTCCCCCACACCCATCCGCTCACCGAGCGGTTGACGATTGCAGACTTGGGCGCGTAGCCATCGAGCTTGAATTCGACCGTGTGTGTGTCCTTTCTGGAGAGGGCGGTCACCAGTGGGGCTGAACCAAGAGAAAGCCCGTCGACGATGACCTCCGCACCCGTCGGCTCGGAAGTAAAGGAAACCTGTTGGTTGCTACCGTGAATGATGGTGCCGCAAGCGGACAGAGCGAATGCGAGCGTAAGCGTGAGAGCAATGCGCATGATGCAAGGGGTGTGGGTGTGTGCCGTTCGAACTGCCGGAACCGCCCACGTTAGGGTGGAACGGAAGGAGAGGAAACTAATCCGGTTTCTGGCAGCAGATGAACGCAAAACGGTGCAGGGCAAAGTGCTCCTCCGGGCGACGGCGCGGCGCTGGCCGGTGAGCACGTCGGGGGCGAGAGCGGAGGCGCCGGGCATGGCCCAAGATCGCTCCGCATCGCTAGCGCTGGGCTTGTGAGTCGGCGTCCGAGCACCGCGTGGTCTCCGGAATGACGAGCTAAACGCGATCCGCCGGGCGCCGTCCGATACTCGCCCTTCCTCATGCTCTGTCTCCGATGACGTTCTCCTCACCCGTGACGCGCCTCGCGTTGGCCACGGTTTGCCTCGCGTGGTGCGTGCCAGCGTCGGGCCAGGTCACGACGGCCGCTGAGTTGGTCCAGGCCGTCACCGGCGGCGCGCCGGGCGACACCGTCCGAGTCGCCGCCGGGACGTTCGAGCTGTCGGCGCCCCTGCGGCCCCACCCCGGCATGGCGATTCTGGGCGCCGGCGCGGGCCGGACTGTCCTCACCAGCGCGCCGGGGTGGTCGCCGGGTACCGCCGGCCTGCCCGACGGCGATGTGAACAGCGCCTCGGTCAACCGCGACGCCTACCTCGTCGACCTCGGGGACCGCGTGGAACGGGTCACCATCGCCGACCTCACGCTGCGCGGGCCTAACCTCCACGGCGCCATCACGGGCAACAACTGCGACTACCTCGAAGTGCGCGGCGTCCACATCGAGGACGTGCTCTGGAGCGGCATCCGTACGTTCCGGATGGACCACGCGCGCATCTGGGGCAACACCTTTACCGACGCCGGCGGCAAACACGGCCGCATCACCGGCGGCGCGGTCTACGCGACGTGGTTCGCCGACTCCGAGATCTGGGACAACACGATCGTGCGGAGCTCGTCGGAGGCCCGGCCCGTCTACGGGATCAAGGGACGCCAGGCCAAGCGGGTCCGGATCCACCACAACACGATCCGGGTCGGGTTCTCGATCGAGTTGCCGCACGAGAACGACCAGGATGTCGAGATCGACCACAACTACGTCACCGGCCCGATCTCGATTCCCAAGTTCGGCGGCGGCACGGTCCCGGCCAGTGGGCGCACGTTCCACATCCACCACAACTACTCGTCGCGATCGTACGCGCTCGAGTGGACGCGCAACGGGGCCGAGATCGACCACAACCTGTTCGACTTCTCGACCGAGAGCGACGGTGGCAACCTGATCAGCAGCTTCGGGACCGAGCCGTCCCAAGGGCCGACGCTGTTCCACAACAACCTGATCAAGAACCCGGGCCGGGGCGTGATGTGGACGCAGGGCGTCGTCAACAACGTCTCGTTCTACCGCAACCACGTGATCGCGAACGAGACGGCGACGCCGCGGACCGACGGGCTCTTTGGGTTCAACCCCAACGCCGACTTCTCCACGGTCACGATCCGCGACAACATCATCGAGGTCGTCGGCCGGACGCGCGGGCTCATGCGCAACACGGCGAGCCGCGCGGCTGTGATCGAGAACAACCAACTCGTGAACGTCTCCGACGTCACGGGCTACGCCAACCCTCAGACGGGCGCGCCCCAGGGCCCAGCTGAGCCGCTGGCGTTCCGCGCGGGCGCCTATGGCGAGTTCAAGATCGACGGCTGGACCGTCCGGCCCTATCAACCCCAACCGCCAGCGGGCCAAGCGATCTGGCTGCGCGCCTTGGCCAGCGGCCGCTACGTCGCGGCATCGGCGGGCCCGCTCGTGGCCGACCAGGATGAGGCCGCGCCGTTTGCCGTGACCGACGGCGACGATGCCGACGACGCGACGGTTGCCTTGCGCGACCTCGCGACGGGCCGGTTTGTGACGGCTGCGCCGGGCCAGCCGTTGGCGGCGACGGCCAACGCGGCCGGCGACGCGGAGCGGTTTGCCTGGCAGCTGCTCCCCGACAGCACCGTCTGCCTCCGGAGCGTCGCGACGGGCGCCTTTGTCACGACCAGCGCGAGCCGAGCCTGGACGCTCCGCGCCGACGCCGCGACTTGCGTCGCCGGCGCACGGTTCGCCTGGGCTGTGGCTGACGTCGCCACCGGTGCCGAGGCGGGCGAGCCTGAGGCGTTCGAGTTGGCGGTCGCCCCGAACCCGACGCGGTCGCAGGCGACGGCTACCTACCGGCTCGACGCCTCCGGCGAGGTGTCGCTCGCGGTGTACGACGTGTTGGGGCGGCGCGTGGCGGTGCTCGCCGACGGGCGCGCCGCTGCCGGGCTGCACCGCGTGGTACTTCCTGAGGCGCTCCCGTCGGGCACCTACGTCGTCCGGCTGGTCGCTGGTGGCCGCGCCGCCGTGCGCCGGCTTTCGATCGTGCGCTAGCGGCGGCAGCGGGCCGCCCCGCGTCTCCACACCGGCGGCCAGGGTCAGTTGGCCCGTTCGATGAGCAGGACCACGATGCTCAAGACCGAGAGCCCCGTCGAGATTAGATAGGTCGTCTGCATAAACTCAGCCTGGGCCTGGGTGTTGCGGGCCTCGGCCTGCTGGGCGTAGAGCGACAGGAAGGCGACCTCCTCGTCCGTCAGCGACTCCGAGGGACGGGCGAGCAGCGACTCGGCGTACGACACGGCCTCGGGCGTCGGCGTTTTGGCGTCGTAGCCGTAGGGGCTTACGGTGACACAGCCCGAGAGCGGGGCGAGGAGCAAGGTCGCCCCGAGGGCGAGAGCGGACAGGCGCATGGAAGCGGGAGAGGGTGAAGACAAGAGGGCCGCATGGAGCGGCGCGAACGTAACTCAGATGCGCCCGCCTTCCGCTGTAGCTCTGCCGCCCGCCTCGGTGCCGCCCGCCTCGGTGCCGCCCGCCTCGGTGCCGCCCGCCTCGGTGCCGCCCGCCTCGGTGCCGCCCGCCTCGGTGGCCTGCCCGAGGCGGGCAGGGCCGGCACTCTCCATCCTCGATCCTCCATCCGCCAGGCCCGGGCCGTCTAGCTTTGGCGTTCCTCGCCTCCGCATCCATGTCCGACGCCGCCCGCCTCACGCCCACCGACGCCCCGACGCACGGCGACCGGACCGACACGTGCGGCGCGCTCCGCGCCAGCGACGCTGGGCGCACGGTCGTGCTCAAAGGCTGGGTGGACCAGCGCCGCGACTTTGGCGGGCTCAACTTCGTGGACCTGCGCGACCGCTACGGCATCACCCAGCTCGTCTTCAGCCCCGAGCTCGACGCCGGGCTGGCGGCCCTGGCTGACAAGATGCGGGGCGAGGACGTGATCTCGGCCCGGGGCGAGGTGCGCCTACGCGAGCGCCCGACGGACAAGCTGGCGACCGGCGCCGTCGAGGTCTACGTGACGCACGTCGAGGTGCTGGCCGTCGCCGAGACGACGCCGTTCGTGGTGTCCGAGAACGACCCGCGCGCGACCACGCCGAGCGACGAGGTGGCGCTGACGTACCGCTACCTCGACCTGCGCCGGAGCAAGCTGCAGCGCAACCTCATGCTCCGGTCTGCACTCTACCAGTCCGTGCGGAGCTACTTCCACGGCCACGACTTTGTCGAGGTCGAGACGCCCGTCCTGATGAAGTCGACGCCCGAGGGCGCGCGCGACTACCTGGTCCCGAGCCGCGTCCACCCGGGCCAGTTCTACGCGCTCCCCCAAAGCCCCCAGACCTACAAGCAGATCCTGATGATGGGCGGCCTGGACCGCTACGTCCAGATCACCAAGTGCTTCCGCGACGAGGACCTGCGCGCCGACCGCCAGCCGGAGTTCACCCAGATCGACGTCGAGATGACGTTCGCGACCGAGGAGATGATCTACGGCCTGGTCGAGGGGCTGATCCAGCACATCTGGCGCGACACGCGCGGCATCGAGATCGAGACGCCGTTCCACCGCGTGCCCTACGCCGACGCCATCCGCCGCTACGGCTCCGACAAGCCCGACCTGCGGTTCGGCATGGAGATCGCCGACGTCACCGAGCACGCCCGCGCCTCGGGCTTCGGCGTCTTCGACACGGTCACCGAGGCGGGCGGGGCCGTCGTCGCGATCCGCGTCCCCGGCGAGGGCGAGCGCGGCCGCAAGCCGATGGACAAGCTGGACCGCGACGTCGTCCGCAAGCAGATCGGCGCCGGCGGCCTGTTCTACGCCAAGCTCCCCGCCGACGGCTCGGACTTTAGCCAGTCGGTCAAGGCCGAGGTGTTTGGTCGCGACCGGATGCAGGCCATCATCGACGCGGTCGGCGCGGCCGCGGGCGACTTGGTCCTGATCCTGGCCGGGCCGCAGCCGACGGTCTTCGAGCAGATGGGCGACCTGCGGCTGCACATGGCACGCGAGACCGGCCTGATCCCCGAGGGCGCCGACGGCCCGTGGAAGTTTCTCTGGGTCACCGACTTCCCCCTCCTGGAGTGGGACGAGGCGTCGGGCCGGTTCCACGCCATGCACCACCCGTTCACGGCCCCGACCGGCCAGGACATCGCCAAGCTGACGAGCGACCCGGGCGCGGTGCGCAGCCAGGCCTACGACTTGGTCTTGAACGGCTCCGAGATCGGCGGCGGCTCGATCCGGATCCACCGCTCGGACGTGCAGAGCCGCATGTTCGAGCTGCTCGGCATCTCGCCCGACGAGGCCCAGCGGCGCTTCGGCTTCTTGCTCGACGCGCTCAGGTACGGCGCGCCTCCGCACGGCGGCATCGCGCTCGGCCTGGACCGACTCGTGATGCTGCTGACCGGCGCGACCTCGCTCCGCGACGTGATCGCGTTCCCCAAGACCCAGCAGGCGACCGAGCTGATGTCGTCGGCGCCCGACGTCGTGGACCCCGAGCAACTCGCCGAGCTGCACATCGCGACGACCTCCAAGACGCCGGCCGTCACGACCACCGGCCCGCTCGCCTCGGACCCGACCTAGCCCGCCTCGGCGCCGAGGTTGGGAGACTCGCCGGAGGTCGGGAGCGCCGAGGGTCGCGAGACTCGCCGAGGCGGTCGGCGCCGCCCTCTGAGGTGGACGGGCCCGGCGCGAGCGGCTAGATTCGGCGCTCCACCCCGGCCCGCCATGAACTGCCCGCTCTGCGACCGCGCCCTCGACCCCGCCACCCTGCTGGACGCCGAGGCCGGGCGCGACGCGCTCCAGGGCTTTCGCTGCCCCGACGGCCACGGCCTGTTTCTGCCGTCGGACGTCTACCTCGACTGGCAGGGCGAGGCCACCGGCGACACCGACCTGGACTCGGTCTCGGTCGACGCCCAGGACGTGGGCGACGTCAAACGCGCCAAGCTGTGCCCCCAGGACGGCCACATCATGGGCCGTTTCCGCGTGACGCCGGGCGGCTTCTGGCTCGACCGCTGCGGCACGTGCGGCGGCGCCTGGTTCGACGGCGACGAGTGGACGGCGACCGTGGACGCGGGCCTGCACGAGCACCTGACGAGCGTCTTCAGCGACGCCTGGCAGCGCCGCGTCCAAGACGCCGTCGCCAACCAGGAGCGGCGCGAGCGCCTGGCAGGCGCAGCAGGTCCCGACGACCTGGAGCGCGTCGACGCGTTCCGCGAGTGGATCTGGGCGCATCCCCAGCGCCACCTGCTGCTGGCGCGCCTCAACGACCGCCCCGCCAGCGACTAGCAGCGCCCGGCTCCGACCGCCTCGGCGGCTCGGCGGTGGCTGCCCCGCAGCGGCTGGGGCATCGCGCCCCGGTGCCGAGGCGGGCGGTGCCGAGGCGGGCGGCACCGAGGCGGGTGGCACCGAGGCGGGCGGCACCGAGGCGGGCGGCACCGAGGCGGGCGGCGTCACGCCTCGGCGTCCGGCGTCTCGGGCCGCAGCAGCGGAAACAGCAGCACGTCGCGGATGCTGGCCTGGTCGGCCATCATCATCACCAGCCGGTCGATGCCGACGCCCAGGCCCGCCGCGGGCGGCATCCCGTATTCGAGCGCGCGCAGGTAGTCCTCGTCGACGGTGTTCACGGCCTCGTCGTCGCCGGCCGTCGCGAGCGACACCTGGGCCTCGAAGCGGGCGCGCTGGTCGATGGGGTCGTTGAGCTCGCTGAAGGCGTTGCACAGCTCCTTGCCGCCGGCGATCAACTCGAAGCGCTCGACCAGGCCGGGCTTGCTCCGGTGGCGCTTGGCGAGGGGCGACAGCTCGACCGGGTAGTCGGTCACGAACGTGGGCTGGACGAGCGTCGGCTCGACGGCGGCGCCGAAGATCTCGTCGATCAGCTTGCCGGCGCCCATCGACGCGTCCACCTCGATGCCGATCTCGCGCGCGACCGCCGCGATGGCCTCGCGGCTGGCGACCTGGCCCGCTTGGGCGTCGTAGAGGGCATGGCCCGTCGCCTCCGCGATGGCGTCGAAGATGGGGACGCGGCGGAAGGGGGCGGAAAAGTCCAGCGTGACGGTCTCGTCACCGGTCGTGCGCGTCACGTCGGTGCCGCCGGTCGCGGCGACCGCCACGGCCTCCAGCATCCGCTCGACCAGGCCCATCATCCAGTCGTAGTCCCGGAAGGCGACGTACAACTCGAGCATGGTGAACTCGGGGTTGTGGAAGCGCGAGAGTCCCTCGTTGCGGAAGTCCTTGGCGATCTCGTAGACGCCCTCGAACCCACCGACGAGCAGGCGCTTGAGGTACAGCTCGTCCGCGATGCGGAGAAAGAGCGGCATGTCGAGCGCGTTGTGGTGCGTCGTGAACGGGCGCGCGGCGGCGCCGCCGTAGAGGGGTTGGAGCGCCGGCGTCTCGACCTCGACGTAGCCGGCGTCGTCCAAAAACCGCTGGATCGTGCGCACGATGCGGTGCCGGGTCTTGAAGGTCTGGCGCACCTCGGGGTGAAGCGCCAGGTCGGCGTAGCGCTGGCGGTAGCGGAATTCGGGATCCGAGACCTCGTTGAACGTCGTCGTCTCGCCGGTCGCGGGGTCGGTGACACTCTTTTCGACGGGGAGCGGGCGCAGGGCTTTGGCGAGCAGCACCAGGCGCTCGGCGCGGACCGACACCTCGCCCATCTTGGTCCGGAACACCTCGCCCTCGATGCCCAGCCAGTCGCCGGTCCCGAGCAGCTTTTTAAAGACCGTGTTGTACTCGCCCTCGGGCAGGTCGTCGCGGCGGACGTAGATCTGGATCTGCCCGCTCTCGTCGGCGAGATGGAAGAACGCGGCCTTGCCCATGACGCGCTTGGTCATCATGCGCCCGGCGATCGTGACGCGCATCGGCGCGGTGCCCTCCGCCTCGGGGTCGTGCTGGGCGTCGTCGTAGTGGCCCAGGATCTCGGCGGCGTGGTGCGTGGTGGGCCAGGTCGCGGCCGGGTACGGCTCGACGCCGTGCTCGCGCAGCGCGTCGAGGTGGGCGCGGCGGATCTGTTCTTGCTCGGTCACGGGCGGGGCGGCAGGTGGCCCGCAAGATGCCCCGAGGCGGGCGGTGCCGCACGGGCCGGCGCCGGTCTTCGCGGCGATATCGGGGAACGGCCGTCGGTGGCTTAGTCCACCATGCGCGCGACGTCGGCGAGAAGCGCCTGGCTGTCGGCGCGCAGCGTGTCCGCCACGCGCTCGCCCAGGCAGCGCGCCGACGACGAGGCGGGCTGGGCGTGCGCCAGCGTCCGGGCGTGCTCGGCGGTCTCGCCGAGCGCTTCGACGGCGGCGGCAACGGCGGAGACCCAGGTGGGCGCGGCGTCGGCGCGCTGCCGCCAGCCGGCCGTCGGCCGGAGCACGGCGCGGACCAGGTCGCCCGGCGTCCGGCGCGGCGTCAGGCACCGGCCCTCTGTCGAGACGCCCGCCGCCAGGGCGCCGAGCAACCCGTCCAGGTGGGCCGACACCTCGTCCACGGTGTCCTGCTGGCGCAGGCTGAGCGCGGCGGCTCGGGCCCGGGCGACCGGCTCGCGCGTCGCGTCGACGGCTCGGGACAGCGCGGCCAGCAGCGCCTGGAACGAGGGCACGGAGTCCTGGCGGACGCTCCGTTCGGCGAGCGCTACGACGGCCTCGTGTGCGAGGCCATCGGGCAGGGCGGGGCGGTCGGTCAGGGTCGAGGGTGTCGTCATGCAGAAGCGGAAGGCAGAGGCCGGTCCGCGGGGGTCAGACAGCGCGAGGACGCCCAAGAACGCCACGCGATTTGGAATCTGCCTCCACGGTGCCCGATCCCACACAGGCTTGGCCGGGTCGTCGTCCAGGCTCCACGGTCTCTTCGCGGCGCCTCTGCGAACCGGCGGCGAGCGGCCAGAGCGAGGCCAGACAGACGCACCGACCGGGCGATTTCCTAGATTGACGCGTCTCCCCCTGGTGCCGCGATGCTTCGTCTTCCCGCTTTTCCCGGTGTGCTTGTGGCCGTCGCCGGCGCGGCGCTGCTGGCCGTCGGCTGCCGCCAGCAGCCGCAGCCGCTGGGCCTCGGCGCGCCCGAGGCTGAGGCGTCTCAGCGCCCTCACGCTAGATTGGCGGCCGACTCCCTCGGCCTTGGGCCCGAGGCGGGCGCGGTCGGCACGGCCTTGCCCGACACGACCCCGCCCGACACCGTCCAGACGCCGGCGCTTCCCGACGGCTTCGTCCGCTTGAGCGAGGTCGCGCCGTCGATCGCGCAGGAGATCCGCTACACGACCGCGTTCAACTTTGTCGGCGCGCCCATCGACGGCTACCTCGCGCCCGAGTGCATCCTGACCGAGCCCGCCGCGCGCGCGCTGGCGCGTGTCGCCCGGGCGCTCCGCGCCGACGGCCTGGGCCTCAAGGTGTACGACTGCTACCGGCCCCAGGCGGCCGTGACCCACTTTGTGCGCTGGGCGAACACGCCGTCCGCGCTTGAGTACCGCGACGCCTTTTACCCGGACGAGCCCAAGGGGCGGCTGTTCTCGCGCGGCTACATCGCCACGCGCAGCGGCCACAGCCGCGGCTCGACGGTCGACCTGACGCTGGTCGCGATGCCCGTCCAGGCGTCGGTGCTGACCGAGTACCCCCACCCCGACGACGGCCCGCTTCCGCGCTGCACCGGCGCCCGGGGCGAGCGCCTGGACGAGCGCGACCTCGACATGGGCACGGCCTACGATTGCCTGAGCGAGTACGCGGCGACCGACCACGCGGGGATGCCCGCCCCGGTGCGCCGCAACCGCGACCGCCTGCGGACGGCGATGAGCGCGGGCGGCTTCCGCAACTACTCCAAGGAGTGGTGGCACTTTACGCTGCGCGACGAGCCCCACAGCCGGACGTTTTTCGACTTCCCCGTCGAGTAGCCGCCTCGGCCCGGCCCGCCTCGGCTGCGCCCGCCTCGGCTGCGCCCGCCTCGGCTGCGCCCGCCTCGGCTGCGCCCGCCTCGGCTGCGCCCGCCTCGGCTGCGCCCGCCTCGGCTGCGCCCGCCTCGGCTGCGCCCGCCTCGGCTGCGCCCGCCTCGGCTGCGCCCGCCTCGGCGGCCCGAGCGCGTGGAGACGCGCCGAGATCGCCCGCCTCGGTGCCGAGGTGGGCAAAGCGGCTCCGTAGCTTGGCCGGCCCCCTCCACCTCCGAGAGAGCACGGCGACATGGCAGGCTACCCGCACGACGACATCGAGCCCCGCTGGCAGGCGTACTGGCGCGACCACGACACCTTCCGCCAGCCCGGGCCCGGCGACGACGGCTTCGACGGCTCGAAGCCCGGGTACTACGCCCTCGACATGTTTCCCTACCCCTCGGGCGCGGGCCTGCACGTGGGCCACCCCGAGGGCTACACCGCGACCGACATCGTCGCGCGCGTCAAGCGGATGCAGGGCTACAACGTGCTCCACCCGATGGGCTGGGACGCGTTCGGGCTGCCCGCCGAGCAGGCCGCCATCCGCGAAGGCATCCACCCGCGCGTCACGACCGAGCGCAACATCGCCACGTTTCGGCGCCAGCTCCAGCGGCTCGGCTTCAGCTACGACTGGAGTCGCGAGGTGGACACGACCGACATCGACTACGTCCGCTGGACGCAGCACATCTTCCTGACGTTGTACGAGCGCGGGCTGGCGTACGAGTCGTTCGCGCCCGTCAACTGGTGCCCCGAGCTGGGCGCCGTGTTGTCGAACGAGGAGGTCGTCGATGGCAAGTCCGAGATCGGCGGGCACCCGGTCGAGCAGCGTCCCATGCGCCAGTGGATGCTCAAGATCACCGAGTACGCCGACCGCCTGCTCGACGGCCTGGACGACCTCGACTGGCCCGAGTCGGTCAAAGCCATGCAGCGCAACTGGATCGGGCGGAGCGTCGGCGCCGAGGTCGACTTCCAGGTGTTCGGCTTCCCCGCGTTGCAGATCCAGGTCTTCACCACGCGCCCGGACACGCTCTTTGGCGCGACCTACATGGTGCTGGCGCCCGAGCACCCGCTCGTGGACGAGATCACCGACGACGCGCACCGCCAGCCGGTGACGGACTACGTCCAGGCCACGTCCAGAAAGACCGAGCGCGAGCGGATGGAGGACCGCTCCAAGACCGGCGTCTTTACCGGCGCACACGCCGTCAACCCGGCGAACGGCCACAAAGTCCCGGTCTGGATCGCGGACTACGTGCTGGCAGGCTACGGGACCGGCGCCATCATGGCCGTCCCGGCGCACGACGCGCGCGACTTCGCGTTCGCCCAGGCGTTCGGCCTGCCCGTCCGCCCGGTCGTCCGGCCGCCGGCGGCCTGGCTGGCCGCGCACGCCGGCCCGGACGTGCCCACCGGCACCGAGGCGGACTTGCTCTACGGCCGCTACCACGACGCGCCCGAGCACTGGACCGAGGTCTACACCGGCGCCGACGGCGTGCTCATCAACTCCGACGCCTCCGGCGGCCCGGTCAGCGACATCGCCCGCCTCGGCGTCGCGCTCGACGGGCTGGACGTCGCCGACGCCAAGGCGGCCATGATCGCCTGGCTGGACGGCGAGGGCGTCGGCCGCCAGCGGACGACCTACAAGCTGCGCGACTGGCTCTTCAGCCGCCAGCGCTACTGGGGCGAGCCGATCCCGGTGATCCACGTCGACGGCGCGGCCAAGCCGCTGCCCGACAGCGCGCTGCCGCTGCGCCTGCCCGAGGTCGAGAGCTACCGGCCCGCGCCGACGGGCGAGAGCCCCCTCGCCCAGGTCACCGACTGGGTCGAGACCACAGATCCCGAGACCGGCCAGCCGGCGTTGCGCGAAACCAACACCATGCCTCAGTGGGCCGGCTCGTGCTGGTACTACCTGCGCTACCTCGACCCGGCCAACACCGAGCGGCTGGTCGATCCCGACAAGGAGGCCTACTGGATGCCCGTCGACCTGTACGTCGGCGGGGCCGAGCACGCGGTCCTGCACCTGCTCTACGCCCGCTTCTGGCACAAAGTCCTGTTCGACGCCGGGCTGGTGTCCACCGACGAGCCGTTCCGCACCCTGGTCAACCAGGGCATGATCCTGGGCGAGGTCGAGTACACCGGCTACCGCGTCGAGGCGGGCGGGGACGCCATCGGCTGGGTCTCGGCCGAGCACGCCGTCGAATCCGACGAGGGCTGGCAGGACGCGCGCGACGGCGCGACCCTCGTTCAGACTCAGGTCGCCGAGGGCGACGTCAGAAAGCAGGGCGACGGCTTCGTGCTGGCGGCGCATCCCGACGTGCGCGTGACCTCGCGCGCCCACAAGATGTCCAAGAGCCGAGGCAACGTCGTCAACCCGGACGACATCGTCGACGCCTACGGCGCGGACTCGCTGCGGCTCTACGAGATGTTTATGGGGCCCCTGGAGCAGGTCAAGCCCTGGAATACGCGCTCCGTCGACGGCGTCCACCGCTTTCTGGCGCGCGCCTACCGGCTGGTCATCGACCCGGACACCGGCGCTCGGTCTGACGGGGTGACCGACGCGGCCCCGTCGCGCGACCAGTCGCGCGTGCTCCACGCCACCATCCAAAAGGTGTCCGACGACGTCGACGGCCTGCGCTTCAACACGGCGATCGCGGCCATGATGGAGTTTGTCAACGCGGCCACCAAGTGGGACGCGGTCCCGGCCGCCACCGCCGAAACGTTCACGCTCCTGCTGGCCCCGTTCGCGCCGCACCTGGCCGAGGAGCTGTGGCGCGTCCTGGGCCACGGTGAGACGCTGGCCTATGCCGCCTGGCCCGTCGCCGACCCCGACCTGCTCAAGGCAGACTCGGTCGAGATCGCGGTTCAGGTCAACGGCAAGTTGCGCGGCACGGTCGAGCTGGACGCCCAGGCGGGCAAGGAGGCCATGCTGGAGGCCGCGCGCGCCGAACCGAATGTGGCCAGGTATCTCGCGGAGGGAACGCTGCGCAAGGAGATCGCCGTCCCGGGCCGGCTCGTCAACTTTGTCGTGTCGTGACCGAGGACGAAACCGAAGCCTGGGGTCAGCGCTGCCGCGCGTTCGTCGCGAGCCAGCCCGGCGACGCGGCGCACGACCTGGGCCACCTCGGGCGTGTGGTCGCCCAGGCCCGCCGGCTGGCCGAGGCGGAGGGGGCCGACCCGGCGGTCGTGGTCCCGGCCGCCTGGCTGCACGACTGCGTGACCGTGCCCAAAGACTCGCCCGACCGCAGCAGAGCGTCTCAGCTGGCCGCCGAGACCGCCGGGCGCTGGCTCCGGGCCGAGGGCTACCCCGCCGCCCTCGTCCCGGCCATCGAGCACGCCGTCGCGGCACACAGCTGGTCGGCCGGCGTCGCGCCCGAGACGCGGGAAGCCGAGGTGGTCCAGGACGCCGACCGCCTCGACGCGCTCGGCGCCATCGGCGTCGCCCGGCTCTACGCGACAGCCGCAGGCCTGGGCTCCGCGCTGGTGCACCCCGTCGACGCCACGGGCGCCTCCGGCCGCGCCCTCGACGACCGGCGCTGGGCGACCGACCACGTCGCGGTCAAGCTGCTCGGCTTGCCGGCCACCATGCGCACCGAGGCGGGCCGAGCCGAGGCCGAGCGGCGGGCCGCCTTCCTGCTAGCCTTCGTCGAGCAGCTCCGGTCCGAGGTGGAGCCCGGCTCGGGGCCGGGTGCCGCCGGCGCTCAAGCGGCCCCGCGCGGCTAGCGGCACTGGGCGGATAGGAGGCGAAACCTGAGCAGGCTGGGGAGACTCCGCCCGTGCCCCGGCGTAGACCTCGCTCCTCACAGTCTTGCCGGTGCACACTGCTCTCTGGTTCATCATCGCGGGCACGCTGCTGACGGTCATGGCGCTGGCCGCGACCACGCTGCGCCGCCTGCCGCTCTCGTCCAGCCAGCTGTACCTGCTGGTGGGTCTGGGGCTGGGGCCGCTCGGGCTGGGTCTGCTGATCGTGAACCCGATCGAGCAGGCCAAGCTGCTGGAGGTGGTCACCGAGATTGTGGTCACGCTGTCGCTGTTCGCGGCCGGGCTCAAGCTGCGCACGCCGCTCTCGGACGGACGCTGGAAGCTGCCGCTGCGCCTGGCGACCTTGTCGATGACGCTGACGGTCGCCGGCATCGCTGCGGTCGGGCACTGGTTCCTCGGCCTCCCCTGGGGCGCCGCGGTGCTGCTGGGGGGCGTCCTGGCGCCGACCGACCCCGTCCTGGCCAGCGACGTCCAGATCGAGAACCCCGACGACACCGACCGCCTGCGCTTCTCGCTCACCGGCGAGGCCGGCTTCAACGACGGCGCGGCGTTCCCGTTTGTGATGCTGGGCCTGGGCCTGCTGGGCCTGCACGAACTCGGCGACGGCTGGTGGCGCTGGTGGGCCGTCGACGTGGTGTGGGCGGTCTTGGGCGGGCTCGCCATCGGCGCCGCGCTGGGCATCGCCGTCGGCCGCCTGGTGGTCTACCTCCGCCGGACGCACCGCGAGGCGGTCGGCTCGGACGATTTTCTGGCACTCGGGCTGGTGGCGCTCAGCTACGGCGTCGCGCTGATGCTGAGCTCGTACGCGTTTCTGGCCGCCTTTGCCGCCGGCCTGGCGCTGCGCTACGAGGAGCGCCGCGAGTCGGGCGACCAAGCCTCCGCCGAGGTCGAGGCGATGGCGCGCGAGGGCGAGTCCGAAGAGGTGGCCGTCGACGCGCACGTGGCGCCGGCCTATATGGCGTCGGCGGTGCTGGGCTTTTCGGAGCAGTTGGAGCGCATCGGCGCCGTCGCCCTGGTGATCATGGTGGGCGCGCTGCTCCACCGGGCCGAGTGGAGCGTCGAGGCGGCCGTGTTCGTGGCCGTCGTGATCCTGGTCGTCCGGCCCCTGGCGGTGTACCTCGGCATGGCGGGCTCGTCCACCTCGGGGCTTCAGCGGGGGCTGCTGGCCTGGTTCGGCGTGCGCGGCATCGGGTCGATCTACTACCTGATGTTCGCCGAGACGCACGACCTGTACGACGGCTTCACCGAGCGCCTGCTGGGGCTCGTGCTGACCACGATCACCGTGAGCGTCGTGGTCCACGGGCTGTCCGTGACGCCCATCATGAAATGGTACAGCCGCCGCGCCAAGGGGGAGGAGGCCAAGGCCGTGGCCGCCGAATAGCCGGCGCCCGCCGGGCTAGCGGACGACGGTGAGCAGACGCGTCCGCCGCGTGCCACCCGCCTCCAGCAGTACGACGTAGACGCCCGCCGCCAGGCGCGACACGTCGAGCGTGGCCGTGTGCTCGCCCGCCGACCGTGTGCCCTGGGGCAGCGCGGCTACGCGGCGGCCCAGCAGGTCCACGACCGAGAGCGTGACCTCGGCGGTCTCGCCGAGCTGGTACCTCAGCGTCGTCCCCGAGGCGGACGGGTTGGGCACCGGCGTCGCCAGCGCGAGCCCAGACGTGTCCTCAGGATCCGGCTCGGCCGGCGTGCTGCCCTCGCGCGTGTAGAAGCGGATCACCGCGCCTTCAAGGTCGGCCATGGACGTGGTGGCGCCCGCCTGGACGAACACCTCTCGCTGGATCGGTCGGCCTCGGTCAAAGTCAATCCGTGCCGAAGCCGGGTCGGTGGCCGGCTGCCCAGGGCAGGCGTCGGGGTCGGCGGCCACGGCGGAGGCGGCCAGGGCCTCGAACGCGGCGTAGTCGTCGTTGACGGGGTAGTAGGCGTAGATGCGCTGCGTCGCGTTGCCCGTGCCCGAGGCTCCATCAAAGGGCTGAGGCCCGAAGAACCCGAATTCGCACTCGTCCGTCGCCTCTGTTCCGGAGTCCGCGAAGAGGTTCGGGACCATCTGGACGTCGTCGGCCGGGTCGTTTGGCTGGCCCGGCGTGGCGACGCCAAGGTCCCAGATCTGGAACGGGACGCGAATCAGGCGGCCGGTTGTAAACGGGTAGTACGCGTAGCTCCCCTCGCTCTCCGGCACGACCCGAATCTCGTAGTCGTTCGGGGCAAAGCTGCCAAGCGTGTCGAAGAGCGAGCCTCCGGGGCCCAGGAAGTTCATCGCGTAGGCGCCGGTCCCGTTGAACGACGAAGACACGAGGTTGCCGGGAGCGGACGGGATCAGCGGTGAGCCGGGCGGCGGGCATCCAAAGGTGGAGATGGCCTCCGGCCCACAAGGATCGGCGCCACCTGGGCCAACCACCTCAGCGAGGTAAGCGTTGGGAATCGCTGCCCTGCGGCCGAAGCTGAAGGTCCGGGCCTCCGACCACGGCCCGAGAAGGGCGCCTCTCCGCGCCCGGACGCGCCAGTAGACCGTGACGTCGAGGGCGACGAAGTTCTGACCCACGCGTGCGTAGGTCCCGCTCGTCCCGAGAGTGTTGAACGTGCTCGCTTGGTCGAACGCTGGCGATTCGCTCACCTGGTAGAGATAGTCTGTCGCTCCGTTGACGGGCGACCAGGACAACGGAACGTCCTCGTCGGCAAAGCTGGCCCCACCCTCAGGTCCGGCCAGGGACGGAGCCGAGGGGGGCGTTCCCACGGGAAACGTGGTCGTCGTGAACAGGGTGCCTGCATCGTAGCGCTGCTGGATCTGGTCGCTCGCGGCGCGAAGCTGCGTGACAGAATCCAGCCGGTCGGCACCCAGCGCGTAGACGAACGCGACGTCGATGGTCGCCGTCTCGCCCGACGCCAACCGGCCGAGCTCGCTCGCCAAAACGACGCGGCGGTCACCCGGCGTGCTGCGACGGTCTCCGGTGTTCTCCTCGCTCCAGAACGCTCCGGCGACGGGGTCTCCGGAAAAGCTGAACGTCGTTGCCTCGCCGCCCTGGTTGTATCCGGTCCCGTTGGCCGTCAGTGGCGTGCCGTCGGGCCAGATGCCTTGCATGACGCGGTGGTACTGCTGGACGTTGACCGGATCGCTTCGGTCGACCTCCCCGCCGGTGGCATAGATGAACGCCGTCATCTGGGGGGCGCGGACGGCGTCTCCACCCAGGATGTCGATGCCGAGTGCGGGCGGGTGGGCTCCGTATCCACCCTCGTCGTTGTCGTCTGCGTTGTACGTGTAGCCCATCGACCGCGCCGTGTCGGCGCCGATGAAGTCGTCCCCTGCGTTGCCCAGGTCGGTGTCCGCCCAGATCGCCATCCGCGCGTCCTCAATGTCGGCCGAGTTGCGGTTGGTCACGGCGTAGCGGAAGACCGACGACTGGTGGAGCGCCAGCGTCTCGCTCGCGGTCACGAACGCGGTTACGGCCACCTCGATGCCCAGCGGGGCCGAGCCGGTGGACTTGTGCTCGTTGCCGACATCGTTCATCACCCAGAACGCGGTCTGCGTGCCGTAGACGACAGGACGCTCGCCGCCTGCCAGGTCCAGCACGCGCGTCCGATCGGCGCCGGCAATCGGCTGTCCGCCGGCGTCGACGGCCGGCGCCCCCAGCCCGACCGGCCAGTCGCGGAGGTCATCGGTGGCCGTGCCGGTGATGTCGTAGACGGCTACGTCTTGCGCGGAGACCACCCAGATGCGGTCGTAGGCCGAGCAGTCGGCGGGGTCGGGCAGCGTCGCGCCGTCGTCGAGGGGTCCGGGCCAAAACTCGAAGTGCTCGTCGTTCGCACCGCCCTGGCCGTATCTCGACCCTGCCACGCGAAGGTCGCCGTCCACGGTCCCGCCGATCCATACGCTGGCGGCGTACACCGCTGAGGTCTGCGTCGCCTGAGGCACGTCGTACTCGGCCGCCGCGATGCCTGGGACGTAGAAGAAGCTTCCGGTGAGCGGGAAGCTGGCCAGGACGTCGCTGGCATCGAGCGTGCCGGTCGCCCGGCCAATCTCGCACGACCCCGGTGTCTGGGCGCTGGCGACGGCGGTGAGCAGGATCAGAAGCGTCGCGAACGTGCGCATGGACGATGGGTCGAATGCCTCGTCAACCTACCGACTCCCCGACCGGATGACGATCGCGGCACGTCGTTCTGACCCCGCCGGACACACGGGCGCCCCGCCGGCGCGAAGCCAGCGGGGCGCGAGTCGGCCCGCCTCGGTGCGCCCATCGACGCGCCGAGGTGGGGCTAGTAGCGCGTCGTGACGGCCTTGCGCTTCAAGGCCGACAGCCAGCGCGTGATGTCGATGCCCTTGGGGCAGGCCTGGACGCAGTTGAAGATGGTGTAGCACTTCCACAGCCCGTCCTTGGAGTCGACGACTTTGAGCCGGTCCTCGGCCTCGGTGTCGCGGCTGTCGAAGACGTAGCGGTAGGCCTTGAGCATGGCCGCCGGGCCCAGGTAGTCGGGGTCGGCCCAGGTGCTCGGGCACGAGTGCGTGCACGCGCCGCACATGATGCACTTGGTCGCGTCCTCGATGACGGCGTGCTGCTCCGGGCTCTGGACGCGCTCCTTGACCGGGACCGACTCGTCGTTGATCAGCCAGGGCATCACGGCCCGGTACTTGTCGAAGAATCGCGCCTGGTCGATCACCAGGTCCTTGATCACCGGCGCGGCCGGCAAGGGCTCGAAGGTGACCGTGTCGCCGTCCTTGAGGCCCAGGTCCTGGACCAGGATCGAGCACGCGAGCTGGTTCTCGCCGTTGATCTTCATCGCGTCCGACCCGCAGATGCCGTGGGCGCACGACTTGCGGAAGGTCAGCGTGCCGTCGAGGTGCCACTTGACGTAGTGCAGCAGGTCGAGCGCGCGGTCCATGTTCTCGGCCGGGACCTGGAACTCGTCCCAGCGCGACCGCTTGTCGGTCTCCGGGTTGAAGCGCCGCACCTTGACCGTCAGCGTCATGGTGGCCGCGTTGCCTCCGGACCGCCGGCGGGGCTTGATGCCCTTCTCGGCGTCCTCGACGCGGTCCTCAATGGGCTCGGCGACGGGCGTGGGCTCGGGCAGGGTGGCTGTGTCAGGCATGTCTGTGAGAGAGAGGGGATGGGGGACAGAGCAGCGGATCGCGGTCGGCGTCCCGTGGCTGGTTCATCCCTGTGGAACTAGTACTTCCGCTCCTTGGGCTGGAACTGGGTGATCACGACGTCCTTGTAGCCCAACTCCACGCCGCCTTTCTGGTCGCTCCACATCAGCGTGTGCTTGAGCCAGTCGCCGTCGTTGCGCTTGGAGTAGTCCTCGCGCAAGTGCGCGCCACGCGACTCGGTCCGGTTGCGCGCCGAGGCGGTGATGGACTCGGCGTAGTCGACCATGAAGCCGATCTCGACGGCGTCCATCAGGTCGGTGTTGAACCGCTTGCCCTTGTCGTCGACGGTGACCTGGGCGGCGCGCTGGCGCAGCGTCTGCAGGTCGTCCATGGCCTCGCCCAACGTCTCGTCGGTGCGGTACACCGAGACGTTGCGCATCATGGTCTCCTGCAGGTCGGTGCGGACGACGACGGCCTTCTCGCCGGTCGTGCGGCTCAGGATGGCGTCGAGCCGCTCGCGCGTCTCCGCCTCGGGGCGCTCGGGGAGGGACTGGCGCTGGGCGCCCTGGCGGATCTGCTTGGCCATCTCGATGCCCGTCCGCCGCCCGAACACGACCAGGTCGAGGAGCGAGTTGGTGCCGAGCCGGTTGGCGCCGTGGACCGAGACGCACGCGGCCTCGCCGCAGGCGAAGAAGCCCTCCACGAGGTCGTCGCGGTCGGCCGAGCGCGCGACCTGGCCGTCGATGTTGGTCGG
The DNA here is from genome assembly GCA_963757585.1 of Rubricoccaceae bacterium. Classification (GTDB taxonomy): domain Bacteria; phylum Bacteroidota; class Rhodothermia; order Rhodothermales; family Rubricoccaceae; genus Rubrivirga. The sequence continues at coordinate 13,432 of CAVWRT010000002.1, read as the reverse complement.
GATGCCGCCCATGGCGTAGTGGCACGTCGGCGCGACCGGGATGGGCTGCTTGACCGGGTCGATGCCCAGGTAGACGCGGCTAAACGTCGAGATCTCGGGCAGCTTGTGCTCCAAGACGTCCTTGCCGACACCCGTCATGTCGAGGACGACGTGGTCCTTGCCGTTGACGCCCCTCCCTTCGCGGATCTCTTTGTAGATGCACTGGCTCACCATGTCGCGCGGCGCCAGGTCCTTGACCGTCGGTGCGTAGCGCTCCATAAAGCGCTCTCCCTCGGAGTTGCGCAGGATGCCGCCCTCGCCGCGCGCGCCCTCGGTGATCAGGATGCCCAAGCGGTACAAGCCGGTCGGGTGGAACTGGATAAACTCCATGTCCTCCAACGGGAAACCGTTGCGCAGCGCGATCGCGAACCCGTCGCCGGTGCCGGCGTGGGCGTTCGAGGTCGTCTTGAAGGCTCGGCCGTAGCCACCCGTCGCGAAGCAGGTGATGGTGCTGTGGAACGTGTGGACCTCGCCCGTCAAGATCTCATACGCGACGCAGCCGCTCACGGTATCCGTCGAGTCGTCGGGCTTGATCAGGTCCAGCACCTGGAACTCGTCGTAGAACGTGACCTTGTTCTTGACGCACTGCTCGTACAACGTGTGCAGGATCATGTGGCCCGTGCGGTCGGCGGCGTAGCACGCGCGGCGAACAGGCGCCTCGCCAAAGTTGCGGGTGTGCCCGCCAAAGCGGCGCTGGGCGATCTTGCCCTCTTTGGTGCGGCTAAACGGCACGCCGTAGTGCTCCAGCTCGATGATGGTGCGCGGCGCGTCCTGGCACATCTGCTCGATGGCGTCCTGGTCGCCCAGGTAGTCCGAGCCCTTGGTCGTGTCGAAGGCGTGCCACAGCCAGTGGTCCTCCTCCTCGTTGCCGAGCGCCGCGCCGATGCCGCCCTGGGCCGCGCCGGTGTGGCTACGGAGGGGGTGGAGCTTGGAGACGACGGCCACGTCGGCTCCGCCTTCGGACGCGTAGAGGGCCGCCATCAAGCCTGCGCCGCCCGCGCCGACGATGACGATGTCGTGTTCGTAAACCATGGGAAGCGGGAGCTGAAAGGTGTCGAAGGTGGACGGCTGGGCGCCGTCAGGATTGCCGCCGGCGGAGACCTCGCGAGGTCTCCTTGCGCCGGGCTACCCGGTGTAGCCGAGGCCCGCCACGATCACCGAGTAGGCCCCGATGACGAAGAGCACGAGCGCCAGCGTCCACGACAGCGCCGTCGCGCCGACGCGCGCCAGGTCGTTGCGGATGTAGTCGGTAAGCACGTTGTTGAGCCCGTAAAAGCCGTGGTGCAGCGCGAACGCCAGGAAAAGCAGGTTGAAGCCTTTCCACAACACCGCGTACACCGGGTCCGCCAGCCGGAGCATCAGGATCTGGTACGGCGTCGGGCCCGCGTTCTCGCCCGGCGGATGCGTCGGGCCGGGCGCGTCGCCCTCGATCTGACCGAGGCGGGCGTCCTGGGCGGGGATCACGCGCGGCGTGCCCTCGGTGGGGAGCGCGTTGCCGCGGGCCTCGAAGGCGCGCACGGCGGCGTCGGCCTCGTCGGAGTAGCGGGGCAGCACGCCCGCCTCGGCCTCCTCGGCCGAGACGACCGAGTGCGAGATCGAGGCCGTGGTGCGGTTGTAGTGCTGGACCCAAAAGTGGGTGATCAGCAGAAAGATCAGAAACGTGCCCGTGATCCGGTGGACGAACCACTGGAAGGCGCTGGAGCGGGCGGTGCGGCCGTACTGAGTAGCCATAGAGTCGGGGGGGCGTGTCGCTCGGGAGAGCGGCGCGGCTAGCCGTTGAGGTAGTCGACGAGGGCGGCGATGGACGGGTAGCCGCCCACCACGAACAGGACCGCGGCGACGGCGCCCAGCGTCCAGAACAGCTTGCGGTGGTTGGGACTCCAGCCCATAAAGTCGATCAGCACGATCCGCAGGCCGTTGAGGGCGTGGTACACGACCGCGCCGAGGAGCAGAAACTCGCCGATCTTGAAGATGGGCGCGTGGTAGCTCGTGATGAGCGCGTTGTAGGCGTCGGGGTTGGTGATCGCCTTCAGGCCCCAGATGTGGACCACGAGGTAGCCCACGAGCGCCAGGCCGGTCAGGCGGTGCAGGATCCAGGCGAACATCCCGACGCGCATCTTGTAGCGCTGGACGGGGAGGGGGCGGGCGGGCTCAGCGGCGACGGCCATGGCCTAGTCGGTGGGTGTGCGGAAGGGCTACCAGAGGGTACGCGCCAAGGTTTCAGTTTAGATTGAAAGTTCGGCGCGTACCTTCTCAAAGGTACGGCCGGAGCCCGGCCGATGGCACCGTCGCAGGCTCGGACACGCCGACGTAGGGCCCGGCCCTAGACTGAGCCGGGGCGTGGCCCAACGACCACGCCCCGGCTCGGTGCGCCCGAAGGCGCCCGCCTCGGCCACGCGCCCGAGGTGGAGACCACCGGCTAGGGTCTGTAAGACTATCCGTGCTTGATCCAGTCTAGCGACGCCGCCACGTATAGCGCGCCGCCGTAGCTCGACGCCGTCTTCTCGTAGCGCGTCGACACCGCACGCCACTCTTTGAGACGGCCCCATAGGTGCTCCACCCGACACCGCCGGCGGTACGCCGCACGGTCGTACGCGACCTGTCGGTGCCGCGGGTGCGCCGGCACGACCGCCTCGCCACCGACGTCGGTGATCGCCTGACGCCACGCCGCCGACGAGTATCCGCGGTCGCACACGACCTGCCCGAGCGTACCGAGTCCGACCAGCGTCGCGAGCAGCCGGTAGGCTGCTTTAAGCTCCGACGCCTGACCGGGCATCACGTCGAAGGCGAGTGCGCGGCCGCGCGCGTCGCACGCCACGACGGCCTTGGTCGAGAAGCCGCCGCGGCTGCGGCCGAGCGCCTCGTCACGCTGCGCGTCGGCGGCTACGCGCCCCCCTTTTTCGCGCCGGCCGCTTTCGGTCGGTCGTCCGACCGACCGTGGGCGCGCACGACGGTACCGTCGAGCATGGCGTCGGCGAGGTCGGGCTGTCCGGCGTCGCGGAGGTGCTCGAAGGCGCGCTGCCAGACGCCGGCATCAGACCATCGTTTGTGGAGCTGCGCCGGTCGCCACCACGGCCCGAAAGTCTCGGGGACGGCGCGCCAGGGCGGTCCGTTCTTGAGTCGCCAGAGGACGCCCTCGACGGTGCGTCGCTCGTCGCAGAAGGGCCGTCCGCGTCCGGAGCGCGCGTGGTCGAGGGCAGCTTTGAGCGTCGTCCAGTCATCGTCGGAGAGCATCATCATGGCGTCGTCGGCGAGATGCCGGTCAACGCCACACCGAGGCGCTTTGTCTCACAGACCTTAGCTGCGCCCGCCGACAGGCTGCACCGTCAGGTCGCGCGCGCCGACGTACTCGGCCCGGGGACGGATCAGGCGGTTGTCCTGCCACTGCTCCAACAGGTGCGCCGTCCAGCCGGTCATGCGGCTGATGGCGAAGATGGGCGTGTACAGATCAGTCTCGATGCCCAGCAGGTAGTAGACGCTCGCCGAGTAAAAGTCGACGTTGGCGTCCAGGCCCTTGGTCTCCTTGACCGTCGTGCGGATCGTGTCGCTCATCTCGAGCCACTTCATCTCGCCCTTCTCCTCGCTCAGGCCCGACAGCATGTCGCGCAGGATGGTCGCGCGCGGGTCGAGCGTTTTGTAGACGCGGTGCCCGATGCCCATGATCTTCTCCTTGGCCTCCAGCTTGCGGTCCACGAACTCCTGGGCCGTCTCGCCCGACTCGTCGAGCGCGATGAGCGTCTTCATGACCTCAATGTTGGCGCCGCCGTGGAGCGGGCCCTTCAAGGCACCCATCGCGCCGACGACGGCCGAGTACATATCGGACAGCGTCGAGCCGATCACGCGGCACGTGAACGTCGACGCGTTGAGCCCGTGCTCGGCGTGGAGCACGAGCGCGGCGTCCATGATCTTCTCGGCCTCAGGCCCCGGCTGCTCGCCGTTGAGCATGTAGAGAAAGTCGGAAGCCATCGAGCCTTCCTGCTGGGGCGCGAGCGGCTCCTTGCCTTTGCGGATGCGGTCGAAGGCCGCGAGCAGCGTGGGCAGCTTGGCCGTGATGCGGATGGCCTTGCGGTAGTTGGCGTCCGCGTCCATCACGTCCGCCTCGTCGTCGTAGGCGGCCAGCATGGACAGCGCCGTGCGCATGGCGGCCATCGGGTTGGCGCCCTTTGGCGTGTGGTGGCGCAGGTGGTCCAGCAGGTCCGGGTGGACGGGGCGAGCCTGGCGCAACTCAGCGTTCAGGTCGTCCAGCTGGGCCTGGGTCGGCAGCGAGCCTTTCCACAGCAGGTACGCGACCTCCTCGAAGCAGGCGTTTTCCGCCAGGTCGCGGATGTCATAGCCGCGGTAGACGAGCTCGCCCTTTTGGCCGTCGATCGCGGAGATCTCGGTGTCGAGAGCGGTGACGCCTTCGAGGCCTCGGGACTTGGTGGGGGCGGGGGCGGTCTGTGACATCGGGGGTGAGGAGCGGGTTGGTCTGGAGAAACACGTTGGGGCGGAGAGTCCGTACCCCGAGTCGGCGACGGGGTTCACCGGCACGTCTGGACAAAACGCCGCCTGCGGCCTGCCGCCCGAGGATTCGAGATGGAGACTGGCAGCGCTTCCAGGCGGGCGCCGCCGGCCTCGGTGGCGCTCCGGAGACCCTCCGCGCAGGATGCCAAGAGACGTGCCGAGGCGGACGGGCCCGGCTGGGGGCGCCCGCGGGCACGCCGCCGGGGCGCTAGCGGGTACGTGCGCTCTTCGCGGTCGGGCTGGATCGAGGCATCGTACCTTGACTGCGTCAACGGCGTGCTTCTAATGGAGATCGCCGTCGGCACCGTCTTGCGCCGGGTGGCCCGCTTGTCGCGGTTCGCCCTCAGCGACGCCTCGCGTCCTGCGCCCATGCTGCACACCGTGCACCTCATTCTCCGCGTGATCGCCCGATGGGCTGCGCTCCCAGCCGGCAGGCTGGCGAGCGCGCTCGTTGCGCGCCCCCCGCATCCTGCGCCCTGTCCCGCGCGCGCCCTGGCTCTGCCAGCTCGGCGCCGCGCCACGTCTGCCGTGCGAGCACGACGTGATCGGGAGCGGCGCTCCGCCCCCCCAGCTAGTGAAAAAGCAAATCGTCATCAACGCGAGCAAGGACCGCTCGCGGATCGCCATCGTGGAGGACGGCGAACTCGTCGAGCTCTACATCGAGACGCCCGATAACGTCCGCTCGATCGGCAACGTCTACCTCGCCGAGATCCAAAAGGTCATGCCCGCGCTGCGGGCCGCGTTCGTCGATGTCGGCCAGAAGCAGGACTGTTTCCTGCACTTCTCGGACCTGACCGACAACCTGCCCCAGCTGCTGGCGCTCGCCGGCGAGGACGTGCCCGGCCTGGACGAGCCCGTGCTGTCGCTCGCCCCGCCCAAGCGCGTCGCCGACGACGAGAACGAGCCCGACGTCGAGGAGTCGCTGGAGATCGAGCCCGCACCCGAGGAGTCGCGCAGCCGCCGCACCAGCCGCCGCCGCTCGCGAGGCCGCGGGAGAGGCCGCGGCCGCGGCCGCAGCGAGGAAGAGGAGGAGCAGGAGGAGACGCCTCGGCGCGTGCTGCCGTCGGTGATCGACCTGACGGCGCCGGCCAAGCCGCGCCCCACGCGCCGCGCGCCCGCGCCGCCCAGCCCCGCGCCGCCCAGCCCCGAGCCGTCCGACGAGGCCGACGCCTCCAGCGCCGACGCCAGCGCGTCGGTCGAGGACGCCGCGCCGCCCAAGAAGCGCACGCGCGCCAAGGCCGCCGACGCCTCGCCGGCCGACGACGCAACTGCCGACGCCTCGCCGGCCGACGACGCCACCACCGACTCAGCGCAGGAGCAGCCCGCGACGTCCGAAGACGACTCCGATTCCGAGTCCGCGCCCAAAAAGCGCCGCCGCCGGGGCCGGAGAGGCCGTGGCAGCTCCGACGCCGACCACGAATCGGCCGACGCGTCGCAGGCCGAGGACCCCGCCTCGGGAGACGAGCCGGCAGAGTCGCAGGACGGCGCCGACGAGAACTCGACCGGGACCACGAGGTCGCGCCGCTCGCGCAGCCGCCAGACAGACGCCGCGAGCGCACCGGACGACGCCTCAGACGCCGACGACGCGAGCACCGGCGAGCCCAAAGCCTCCAAGTCGAAGGCCGACAAGCCGAAGTCGGGTCGCAAGTCGCTCCCGGCAACGCTCGACCTGACCTCAGGCTCCGCCTCCCGCAGCCGCACCGCGCCCGCCAGCGGCGACGCCTCGAGCGACGATCCCGCCAGCGACGATCCCGCCAGCGACGATCCCGCCAGCGACGACGAGAGCCGCGACACCCCGAGCCGCAGCCGCCGAGGCACGCGCTCCGACGGCACAAACGGTGCGTCCGGCCGCAGCCGGCGGAGCAAGCGCGCCGACGACTCCAGCGACGGTCCCGGCGACGAGTCGTCTCCGCGCGGCTTCAAAAAGCCCGACACCGCGCCCGACGAGTCGGCGGACGCCGAGTCACCGGCGTCCGAGGCGACGCAGGCGCGCGAGCCGTCGCGGCGCAACCGGGAGGACTCCGCCCAGGACTCTGCCGAGGCGGGCGAGGCCACCAGCCGCCGCCGCTCCGGCCGCGGCCGCACGGCCGAGCCGTCCGGCGACGCAGACGCTCGCGACTCGGCCGCCGATGCCTCCAGCGGCGACCGCTCCGAGAAGACCACCAGCAGGGGACGCTCGCGGGGCGGCCGCTCGGGTGGCGACACGTCCGGCGGCGACACGTCCAGCGACGACGCCTCCGGCGACGACTCGCGCAGGCGCTCGTCGGGCAAGGAGTCGGAGGGCCGCTCGGGACGAGGCCGCTCCGGAAACGGGCGGTCCGACTCCGGGCGCTCCGGCGGACGCTCGTCGGGCCGCTCCGGGGGCTCGTCGGAGGGCCGCAGCGGGGGCCGCACATCGATCCCGTCCAACGAGGAGCTGCTCAAGCGCGGCGGGCGGATCATCGTCAAAATCACCAAGGAGGCCATCTCCAACAAGGGCCCGCGTGTCTCGACGGACCTGTCGCTGGCGGGCCGCTTCCTGGTCCTGGTGCCGGCGGCCGACTACGTGGCGGTCTCCAAAAAGATCGAGAGCGCCAAGGAGCGCCGCCGCCTGCGCACGCTCGCGACCAACCTCAAGCCCGACGGCTTCGGCGTGATCGTGCGGACCGTCGCCGAGGGCCGCGATGCCAAGTCGCTCGACACCGACCTGCGCCTTTTGGCCGACAAGTGGCGCAAGATCCAGAACAAGCTGGACGAAAAGCCCAACCCGCCCGTCCTGCTGTACCAGGACGTCAACATGGTGTCGTCGGTGATCCGGGACCTGTTCTCGGAGGACTACGACCGCATCCTGGTCGACGACCAGAAGGTGTTCAAAAACGTCCAGGCCTACGTCAAGGCCGTCGCGCCCCAGATGGCCGACAAGGTGGAGCTGCACAAGGGCCGGGGCCAGGTGTACCGGTCCCTCGGCATCGAGAAGCAGGTCGAGGAGGCGTTCTCCAAGCGCGTCAACATGAAGAGCGGCGGCTACCTCTTTATCGAGACCACCGAGGCCATGCACGTCGTGGACGTCAACTCCGGCCGCGCCGGCCGGGGCAAGAGCCAAAAGCAGAACCTGATCGACGTCAACGTCGAGGCCGCTCGCGAGATCGCCAAGCAGCTGCGCCTGCGCGACCTGGGCGGCATCATCGTGGTCGACTTTATCGACCTCAAGTACGACCGCGACCGCCGCAAGGTGACCGACGCGCTCAAAAAGGCGTTCGACAAGGACCGCGCCGTGACCAAGCTGCTGCCGATGTCGGACTTCGGGCTGGTCCAGATCACGCGCCAGCGCCTGCGCCCCTCGATCACGGCCAACGCCGTCGACGAGGACGGCGAGCCGCTCGACGGCCTGGACGCGATGGCCGCGTCGGGCGCCGGCGAGATCGTGCAGCCGGGCAAGTCGCTCGACGTGGGCCTGGAGCCCGACTCCATGCTCCCGCGCGACGACCAGCCCCGCGACGACCGCTCGCGCGACGACCGCTCGCGCGACGACCGCCCGCGCCGTGCCGAGCGCGCCGCCGTCGCCCCCGAGGACGCCACGCCCCAGGCGCTGGCCGGCAAGCTGCGCGGCTGGCTGGAGCACTACCGGCAGTCGGTCGGCGAGGCGTACCGCGGCCGGCCCATCGTGGTCCGCGTGCACCCGCTGCTGGGTGACTACCTCAAGCGCGGCTTCGTGCCCCAGGTCACGCGGTGGCGCCTGTCGTCGCTGCGAGGCATCACGTTCCGCGTCGAGCCGGACGCGAGCATCGACCCGACGGAGTTCGACGTCCGCGACGAGAAGTCGGGCCGTTCGCTGCTCAAGAAGTACGACGCGTAACCGGAGACCGGCGGAGCGTCGCGCTTCGCCGGTCCCTCCCCGTGCCCGGATGAAGCCTTCCGCCGTCGTCGCCGCCTTCGAGGACGCCCTGGGCCGGCTGGGCGTGCGCGTCCGGCGCGAGCGGGGCGGCTTCCGGGGCGGGCTGTGCGTGGTCGAGGGCGCGCCGACGGTCGTGCTCAACAAGCTGCACCCGCCGGACGCCCAGGCGGCGGTGCTGGCGGCCGCGCTCCGCGAGCACGGGGGCGCCGACGAGCTGTACCTGACGCCGGCCGTGCGCCAGGCCCTGGACAGCGCCGAGCCCCCCGACCTCGGCGCCGAGGTGGACGATGCCGACTAGCCCGGCGCTCACCGTCACGCTGCTGGGAACGGGCACCTCGACCGGCGTGCCCGTGCTGGGCTGCGACTGCGCCGTGTGCACGTCGAGCGACCCCCGTGACGCCCGGCTGCGCACCTCGGCGCACGTCGTGGCCCACACCGGCGCCGGCGACGTTCACCTTCAGATCGACGCCGGGCCGGACTTCCGGACCCAGGCGCTCCGCGCCGACGTGCGCGCCGTGGACGCGCTGCTGGTCACGCACGAGCACTTCGACCACGTCGCCGGGCTGGACGACCTGCGCCCGCTGTTCTTCCGCGTCAAGACGCCCATCCCGGTCCATGCCGCGCCGCGCACGGCCGACGCGCTGCGCACCATGTTCCGCTACGTCTTCGACCGGACGTACCCCGGCGCCTCGGTTCTGGACCTGCACCCGGTCGACGGCCCGTTCACGGTCGGCAGCCGGACCGAGGCCGGGGCCGCCGTCGAGGTCACGCCGCTGACCGCGCCGCACGGCCGGTTCGAGGTGATGGGCTTCCGCATCGGCGCCTTCGCCTACCTGACCGACGTGGGCGAGGTGCCGCCAGCCGCGCGCCAGGTTCTGAAGGGCGTCCGAGTTCTGGTGCTGGACGGCCTGCGCCCCGAGCCCCACCCGACGCACCTGACGTTTGCCCAAGCGGCCCAGGTGGCGTCGGAGCTGGGCGTGCCCGAGACCTGGCTCGTCCACGTCACCCACAACGCTCGCCACGCCGACGTTGTGCTGCCGCCGGGCGTGCGGCTGGCGTACGACGGGCTGGTGCTGGAGATCGCGGCCTCGGGCGCCACCTGACAAGCCCCGCCGGGGGCCGCGAGCCGCGCTCCACGTCGGGGAGACTCCGGCCGGGAGCGGCGGGCGCGGCGCGGTCGCTACCTTGCCGGTCCCTCTCTGCGCGCATGTCCAGCCCCAAGCCCGGCGTCCTCGTCCTCAACGGCCCCAACTTGAACCGTCTAGGCGCGCGCGAGCCCGAGGTGTACGGCGCGGTGACGCTGGCCGACCTGGAGTCGGACCTCCGCGAGCGCTTCCCGGAGACCGCGCTGCGGTTTGTGCAGAGCAACGACGAGGGCACGCTGATCGACGCGCTGCACGACGCCGACACCGTCGAGACGGCGGGCATCGTGTTCAACCCCGGCGGCTACGCGCACACGTCGGTGGCGCTGCGCGACGCCGTGGCCTCGATCTCGACGCCGGTCGTCGAGGTGCACATCTCGAACGTCTACGCGCGCGAGAGCTTCCGCCACCACTCCTACATCTCGGGCGTCGCCGCGGGCGTGATCGTCGGGTTCGGGATGGCGGGCTACCGGCACGCCGTCCGCCACTTTGCCGGCTGACATGGCCCACCCGGACGACCTCGGGGGCGGGACGAGCGGTGCGGACGGCCACGAGCGAGCCTCCCGGCCCGCGCCCCAGTCGGTCTCCGAGCCTCAGAACGAGCCCTCGCCCGACGACTCGCTCTCGCCCTCAGGCCTGAGCGCTCCCGCTGAGGGCGCCGAGACGCTGCCCGAGGCGGACGCGGCGCCGGGCTCGCCGGCCGAGGACGCGCTCGACGCCGAGCGCGCCTCCCAGCCCAGGGGCAGCGGCGCGATGCTGGTCGCGGCGGGCATCTTCGCCAGCCGCGTCATCGGCCTCGTCCGCGACCGCGCCGTCGCCTACTTTTTCGGCTCGGGCGCCTTCGCCGACGTCTACCGGCTGGCGCTGCGCGCGCCCAACTTCCTGCAGAACCTGCTGGGCGAAGGCACGCTCTCGGCGTCGTTTATCCCGATCTACAGCCGGATGCTGGAAGAGGGCCGGGACAAGGAGGCCGGCCGGTTCGCGGGCGCCATCTTCGGCATCCTGGCCGCGGTCGCGTTCAGCGCCGCGATCCTGGGCGTGCTCCTGGCCGAGCCGTTCGTGGCCGTGATCGCGTCGGGGTTCTTGGACGACGCCGACAAGCTGGCGGCCGGCGAGATCGTGATCGACCGCTACGCACTGGCCGTCACCGTGACCCGGCTGACGTTCCCGATGACCGCGTTCCTGGTCCTGAGCGCGTGGTGCCTGGGCGTGCTCAACAGCCACCGCGAGTTTCTGCTGTCGTACTTCGCGCCCGTGGCCTGGAACGTGGCGCTCTTGGCGGCGCTGTTCGGCGGCGCCTACCTCTACCTCGACGACCCGCTCGGCATCGGCGACCTGGCCGTCGTGCCGGCGGACGCCCTCAGCAAGGTGTTGATCGCGGTTTTTGTGGGCGGCATCGCGGGCGGCATGCTCCAGTTCGCGGTCCAACTGCCGACGGTCTTGAAGCTGCTGACGGGCTTCCGGCCCAGCCTGTCGCTGTCGGTGACGGGCGTGCGCGAGGCGATTGCGGCGTTCGTGCCCGTCGTGCTGGGGCGCGGCGCGTACCAGCTGTCCGGCTACCTCGACTTCTGGCTGTCGACGTTTGTCGCGGCGGGCGCGCTCGGTGCCATCGGCTACGCCCAGACGCTGTACCTCTTGCCGATCTCGCTCTTTGGCATGAGCGTCGCCGCGAGCGAGCTGCCCGAGCTGAGCCGGATCTCGTCCGCCGAGCTCGACACGTTTCTGAGCCGGGTCGCGGGCTCCATCCGCCAGATCTTCTACCTGATCATCCCGACGGTCGTGGGCTACCTCGGGTTCGGTGCGCTCGTGGTCGGCGCGTTCTACCAGACGGGCCAGTTCGGCGCCGACGACACCTGGCAGGTCACGTTTGTGCTGGCGGCCTACTCGCTCGGCATGATCGCGACGACGGCCGGGCGCCTGCTCCAGAACGCGTTCTACGCCTTGAACGACACCAAGACGCCGGCCCGGATCGCCGTCTGGCGGGTCGCGATCTCGGGCGTGATCGGCGCGGCGCTGATGTTCGCGCTCGACCGGTACTCGGTGACGGACGTCACCGGCGTCGTCGCCGACGGCGACCCGCTGCGCCTGGGCGCTGTCGGGCTGGCGCTCGGCTCGGCCGTCGGCGCCTGGGTCGAGCTGTGGCGGCTCGTCCGCGCGCTGCAGGCGCACGACCCCGCGTTCCGCCTCCCCTGGAACGGCGCCCTCCAGATGGCCGGGCTGGCCGGGCTGGCGGCGATCCCGGCCGCGCTCGTGCGCTGGCTCGTCCCGCTCGACGTGGCGCCGGTCTGGCTCTACGGCGCGGGAGTGATCGCCGTCTACGGGCTGAGTTACCTGGTGCTCGGCCACCTCGCGGGCCTGCCCGAGTCGGACGCCTGGGTCGGGCGCTTCGTACGCAAGATCAAGCGGTCTTAGTCTTGATGCTAATGTGCGCCATTACGCATACTCACCCGCCGCCAGTCTTCGAATGAGGAAAGATCAAGTCCCTCAGTACCACGAGATGATGAACCCGCTGCTTGCGGCTCTTCGTGATCTTGGCGGGTCAGGTTCAATCAGCGAGATCAACGAAACGACTGCCGGTCGCCTTGATCTGCCCGATGAAGTCCTAGAGGTCCTTCACAACCCAGAGAAAAGCAACCAGACTGAGGTTGAATACCGTCTTGCGTGGGCGCGAACCTACTTGAAGAAGTTCGGCTGTAGGCTTCCCCGTTTTCCGGCCCACTCATAAATAGAGACTCGGGGGTCAGGGGAGGGCGTCGACCGGCGGCCGGTAGCCCAGTGATTTGTGTGGACGGTGGTGGTTGTAGTCGTGTTGCCACGCCTCGGTCTGCTGTCGCACCTCGTCCAGCGTACGGAAGACGTAGGCGTCGAGAAGCTCGCGACGCAGGCTCCCGTTGAGGCGCTCGATGTAGGCGTTCTGCGTCGGCGAGCCCGGCTGGATATAAGCCAGCGTCACGCCGCGCTCCTTGCACCATGCGTCGAGCTTGTGGCTGATGAACTCAGGACCGTTGTCGACGCGGATCATGGCGGGCAGGCCACGGCTCTCTTCGAGCCGCTCCAGCACCCGGATCACGCGCTGCGCCGGGAGCGACGTGTCGACCTCGATCCAGAGGACCTGCCGGTTGAAGTCGTCGATCACGTTGAGCAGCCGGAAGGCGCGGCCGTCCCACAAGCGGTCGTGCATGAAGTCGATGCTCCACACCTGGTTGGCTTCCTCGGGGACGAAGAGCGCCTGCTTAACGCGAGCGGGGAGCCGTTTGCGAGCTCGGCGCCGGATGTTGAGATTCATGGCCGTGTAGATGCGGTAGACGCGCTTGTGATTCCAGGTGTGGCCCGCCAGCCGGAGTCGGTGGAACGCCTGCCAGAAGCCGATCGACGGATGCCGCTCGACGAGCGTGGCCAGTGCCTCGATGACCGGCTCGTCGGGCTTCGGGGTGGGCTGGTAGCGGTAGGTGCTTCGTGGCAAACCGACGGCCTCGCAGCCCCGACGGATGCTCACCCCGTGCTCGGCATGCATCTGCCGGACGAGGTGAGCCTTGTCATCAGGGCTCAGGGCTTTTTTGCGACGGCCTCCTTCAGCGCGTCGTGGACCAGCGAGAGATCGGCGTACATCCGTTTGAGGCGTGCGTTCTCAGTCTCGAGGTCCTTGACGCGCCGGAGCTCGCTGGCGCTCATGCCGCCGTACTTGGACTTCCAGGCGTAGAACGTGGGCTCGCTGATGCCGAGGTCACGGCAGATGTCGCGGACCTTCTCACCGGTCTCCTGTCGGCGAAGGACAGCGATCATCTGGGTCTCGCTGAATCGGGATTTCCTCATGGCTCGAAAGTAGGCTGGAGCCTCTACTTCCGAGTGGGCGGAGAATGGGGAAGCCTACACC
>CAVWRT010000001.1:0-788064 GCA_963757585.1 Rubricoccaceae bacterium | reverse complement strand
TGTGGAGCCTAGCGGAATCGAACCGCTGACCTCTTCAATGCCATTGAAGCGCTCTACCAACTGAGCTAAGGCCCCGACAGCGGCGAAGATAGACGGCACCTGGGGAGCGGGTCAATGGAGGGCCAGCGAAGACGCCCCCCGGTCCGCCTCGGGCTAGCTTTGGGACCACCCGAGCCCCCCCGTCGTGCCCCAGCCGTTTCACGTCGCCAAGTTCGGCGGCACCTCCGTCGGCACGCCCGAGCGCGTGCGCCGCGTCGTCGAGTTGGCGATGGCAGAAGGGGACGGCGCGCGCCGCGTCGTGGTGTCGTCGGCGTTCGGAGGCGTCACCGACCGGCTGATCGCGGCGCTGGACGCGGCCGTCGAGCGGACGGGCGAGCACCGCGTCATTCTGGCCGAGATCCGCCAGCGCCACGCCGACGCCCTGGCCGAGCTGGTGCGGCCCACCGAGCGCCGCGACGTGGCCGACGGGCTGGACGCGCTGTTCACCGAGGTCGGCGAGTTGCTCTACGGCGTGTACCTGCTGCGCGAGTGCACGCCGCGCTTCCGCGACGCCGTGATCTCGGCCGGCGAGCGCGCCTCGGTGCCGCTCGTCGCCGCCGCGTTCCGCCAGGCCGGGCACGACGCCCACGCCTTCGACGCCACGGCGCTCGTCCGCACCGACGACGCCTTTGGCGAGGCCGCCGTCGATTTTGACACGTCGGGCGCTCAGATTCGCGCTGCCTTTGCCCACCTCGGGCCCGAGGCGGTCGCGGTCGTGACCGGCTTCGTAGCCTCGACCGAGGACGGCGTCACGACCACGCTGGGGCGCTCCGGCTCGGACTACACCGCGACGATCCTGGCCGGCGCCCTGGACGCCGCCTCGTGCACCATCTGGACCGACGTCGACGGCGTGCTCTCGGCTGACCCCCGCATCGTGCCCGACGCGTTCTCGCTGCCGCATCTGAGCTACCAGGAGGCTGCCGAGCTGGCGCACTTCGGGGCCAAGGTGCTGCACCCGCGCACGATGCGGCCGTTGCAGCGCAAGGGGATCCCGCTGCGGATCAAGAACACGCTGCGCCCCGACGCCGCCGGAACCGAGATCGGGCCGGCGCGGCCGTCCGAGCCGTCGATCCGGGCGGTGACGGCCATCCGTGACGTCACGCTGGTGCGCGTCGAGGGCCAGGCCGTGCTCGAGGTCGCGGAGTTGGGCAGCCGCATCTTCTCCGCCCTGGCCGACGCTGGCGCACCGGTCTACCTGGTCGCGCAGGCGTCGTCGGAGGGCAGCTTTGGGCTGGCGGTGCGCTCGGGTGAGGCCGAGCACGCGGTCCGGGCGCTGCGCCAGTCGCTGGCGCGCGAGATCGAGCGCGGCGACGTCGGCGAGATCCGGGCTGAGGCGGGCGGAGCCGTCGTCGCGGCCGTCGGGTCGGGGATGCACGGCGCGGCCGGGCTGGCGGGCCGCTTTTTCGCCACGCTGGCCCACGCCCACGTCAACGCCCGCGCCGTGGCCCAGGGCGGAGGCGACCACACCATCTCGGCCGTCGTGGCCGACGCCGAGGCGGCGGTCGCGATCGGGGCCCTGCACGAGGCGTTCGCGCTGCGCCGGCTGCGCGCCCACGTCGTGGTCGTGGGCGCCGGCGCGCTCGGCCGGCGCGTGCTGACGCTGCTGGCGGCCCAGGCGTCGTCGCTCCGCGACCAAGGCGTCCACCTGGTACTGGCCGGCGTCGCCGACAGCCGCCGCCTGCTGTGGGACGCGGCCGGGCTTAACCCCGCCGACGCCCTCCGGCAGCTGCCCGAGGCCGACCCCGCCGACCTCGGCGCGCTCACCGAGCGCCTCACCTCGGCCCGGCTGGAGCGCCTCGTGGTCGTGGACGCCACGCCCAGCGCGGACGTGGCCGCGCAGCACCCAGCCTGGCTGCGCGCCGGCATTGCCGTCGTGACGCCCAACAAGCAGGCGACCGGGCGCGGCCGGGGCTGGCTCGCCGCCCGAGACGCCGCGCGCGCCGCCGAGACGCCCTACCTGTACGAGTCGGCGGTCGGGGCCGGGCTGGGCGTCGTGAGCCGGCTGCGCGACCTGGTGCGCACCGGCGACCGCGTGACGTCGGTGCGCGGCGTCCTTTCGGGGACGGTGTCGTTCGTGATGCACCAGCTGCGCGGCGGCGCCTCGTTCTCCCAAGCCGTCGCCGCGGCGCGCCAGGCGGGCCTGACCGAGCCCGACGTGCGCGACGACCTGTCGGGCCGCGACGTGGTGCGCAAGCTGGCGCTGCTGGCCCGCGAGGTCGGCATCGCGACCGAGGCGGGCCGGGTGGAGGTCGAGAGTCTGGTGCCCCAAGCGCTCCGCACCGTGCCGCTCGGCGAGTTCTGGGAGCGCCTCCCCGAAGCCGATGCCGGCTGGTCCGAGCGTGTTCAGCAAGCAGAGGGCGAGCTCCAGGCCGTCGCCCGCCTCGACGCCGACGGTTCGATTCGCGTGGCCGTGGAGGCCGTGGGCGAGGACGCGCCTGCGCTGCGCGGGTTGCGGGCCTCCGAGATCGCGGTCGTGGTCCAGACCGAGCGCTCGGGCGCCGTCCCGATCTCGCTGCGGGGGCCCGGCGCCACCGCCGACGTGACGGCCGCCGTCGTGCTGGCCGACGTGGTGCGCGCGGCCGAGGCGATGCGCTAGGTCCGCGGCGGCCGGCTCGGTCGCGGCGGCTCGGCTAGCTTGCCGCGCCGCCGACGCTGCCCATGCCCACCTCCACGCCCCTCGCCATCGCTCTCGCCGGGACCGGCCGCATGGGGCAGGCCGTCGAGGCCGTCGCCGTCGAGCGCGGCCACGCTGTCGTGGCGCGCTTCGACGCCCAAACCCCGCTCCTGGACGCCCGCGACGACGCGGTGCTCAACGATGCCGACGTGGTGATCGACTTTTCGGTCCCCGACGTGGCGCTCGACCAGATCCACCGCTACGCCTTTTGGGGCATCGACGCCGTCGTCGGCACGACGGGCTGGACGGCCCACCTCGGCAAGGTCGCCGGCTGGGTCGAGGAGGGGCAGAGCGGCTTGCTGTGGGCGCCCAACTTTTCGCTCGGGCTGGCGCTCGTGCTGCGCGCCGTCGACGGGATGCTGCCGCTCCTGGACCGCCTGGACGAGTACGACGTGGCCGTCCACGAGGCGCACCACACCGGCAAGCTCGACAGCCCGTCCGGCACGGCGCTGCGGCTGGCCGAGGCGCTGCTGGGCGGGCTGGCGCGCAAAGACCGCGTCGAGACCGAGACGCAGCACGGCGCCATCGACGCCGGCGCGCTCCACGTGACCAGCCAGCGCGTCGGCCGCATCCTGGGCGAGCACACCGTCACGCTCGACAGCGACGTCGACCAGATCGAGATCGTGCACACCGCCAAAAGCCGGCGCGCGTTCGCGCTCGGCGCCGTCCGCGCGGCCGAGTGGGTGCGCGGGCGCCAGGGCCTGTTCACGCTCGACGACATGATCGCGGAGACGCTGGGCGGCCGAGGCTAGCCGGAGCCTCGGCCTGGGTCGCCGCGTTCGCTCGTCACCCGTCCTTTCTCGCTTCCGACTCCGCCTCTATGGGACCCACCCGCCAGCCCCTCTTTCGCGGCACCGCGCCCGCGCTCGTCACCCCGTTCGCGGCCGACGGCACCATCGACGAGCCGGCCTTCCGCGACCTGATCGACTTTCAGATCGAGGGCAGCCGGTTCGGCGGCGAGCTCTACAGCGGCGTCCAAGCGCTCGTGGTGCTGGGCACGACGGGCGAGAACCCGACCGTCACGCCCGACGAGCGCCGCCGGCTGGTCGATGTCGCGATCGAGCACGCCGCCGGGCGCGTGCCCGTCGTCGTGGGCACGGGCACGAACAGCACCGCCCAGTCGGTCCAGTTCTCGACCGAGGCGGCCCGGGCCGGCGCGGACGGCCTGCTGGTCGTCGGGCCGTACTACAACAAGCCGACGCCCGACGGCGTGGTGGCGCACGTGGCGGCCATCGCGGACGCGACCGACTGCCCCATCGTGCTCTACAACGTGCCCGGGCGGACGGGCTCGAACCTGACCGCGCCGACCTCGCTGCGCGTGATCGACGAGGTGCCGAGCGTGGTCGGCGTCAAGGAGGCGTCGGGCGACCTGAACCAGATCGCCGACCTGATCGCGGGCGCGCCGGACGGCGTCGCGGTCTACTCCGGCGACGACGACCTGGCGTTCCCGACGGTCGCGCTCGGCGGCGACGGCCTGATCTCGGTGATCGCCAACGCCGCGCCGGGCCCCATCTCCGAGATGATCCGCCGGGCGCTCGAGGACGACACGGCCGGCGCGCGCGCGCTTCACTACGGCTTGCTCGACGCCATGCGCGCGAGCTTTTTCGAGGCCAACCCCGGCCCGGTCAAAGCCATTCTGGCCGCCCAGGGCCGGATGCGCGCCGACGTGCGGCTTCCGCTGGCGCCGCTGACCGATGCGGCCGCCGAGCGCGTCGCGGCCGCCTACGCGGGCCTCGTCGCGGCCGCCCGCCGCACCCCGGCACACCAGTAGAGTTTGCCCGCCGACTGGCCGATGCCCTAGGCTGCGCTCTCCGCTTCCTCATCGGCCATGTCGTTCCGCCCCAACTTGCAGACCACGCTCGACCGCTTCGCCCAGGCCTGGAACACCGACGACGGCGACGAGCGGTGGCACCTGGTCCACGCCGCCGCCGCGGCCGAGGTGAGCTACATCGACCCGCACTCCGAAAAGCCCGTCCAGGGCCAGGCGGCGCTGACGGCGTTTATGTCGCTGTTTCGCGAGCAGGTGGGCTGGACGTTCGCGTTCATCGGCACGCCGGACGGCCACCACGAGTGGATCCGGGTCCCATGGCAGCTGACCGACATGGCCGGCAGCGTGATGGCGACCGGGCAGCTGGTGGGCGCGCTGGACCGCGACGTGCGGTTTACCCAGATCGTGGACTTTGTGGATCCAGAGTAGCCCGCCCGAGTCGGTCCGCCCGAGTCGGTCGGCCCGGCGTGGCCCGCCCCCCGCCTCGGGGCCGAGGCGGACAGGGTGGATTCGGTGAACCGGTTGCGCGCGCCAGCCGAGGCCGGGACCTTTCGGCACCTCCACCCCCGACCCTGACATGACCGACCTCGCCGCGCTCCAGTCCGACATCGAGCGCCACGTCGACACGCCCGGCGACGACGCCCGCGCCGCATTCGAGCGCCTGCTCGGCGCCCTCGAGGCGGGCGACGTCCGCGCCGCCGACCGCGACCACGACGGCGTCTGGCGCGCCAACGCCTGGGTCAAGCGCGGCATCCTGCTGGGCTTCCGCCTAGGCGAGATCGTGGACCTGTCGGGCGACGAGTTCGCCTTTTTCGACAAGGACACCTACCCGATCCAGCGCTTCGGACGCGACCGCGGCGTCCGGATCGTGCCGGGCGGCTCGACGGTGCGGCGCGGCTCGCACCTGGCGCCGGGCGTGGTGTGCATGCCGCCGATGTACGTCAACGTGGGCGCCTTCGTCGGCACCGGCACGATGGTCGACAGCCACGCTCTGGTGGGAAGCTGCGGCCAGATCGGCGAGCGCGTGCACCTGTCGGCCGCAGCCCAGGTCGGCGGCGTGCTCGAGCCCATCGGCGCGGCGCCGGTCGTGATCGAGGACGACGTGTTCGTGGGCGGCGGATGCGGCGTCTACGAAGGCACCGTGGTGCGCGAGCGCGCGGTCCTGGCGGCGGGCGTCATCCTGACGCGCTCGACGCGCGTCTACGACCTGGCGAACGAGACCGTGATTCGGTCCTCCCCGGACGCGCCGCTGGAGATTCCGGCCGGCGCCGTGGTCGTGCCGGGCAGCCGGGCCGTCGACTCCGACTTTGGCCGCGCGCACGGCCTCGGCCTGTCGGCGCCGTGCATCGTTAAGTACCGCGACGCCTCGACGGACGCCTCGACGACGCTGGAGGACGCGCTCCGCTAAGCCCGCTTCGCCCGCCTCGGCGCCGAGGCGGGCCGGGTCAGCCTCGGCTGCGGAACAGCGCGCCGGCGAGGGCCACGACGGCCGTGTACAGCGCCGCGCCGATCCACAAGCCGAAGATCAGGAACGGCGTCCGCGTGTTCTGGTCGAGCGCCACCACGATCGTCATCAGCCCGTTGTGGACGATGGCGATCACGAGCGCGCCGACAAAGGCCTGGACCGGCGTCAGGCGCAGGTTGTCGCCTTGCTCGGACCGGAAGAGCCCGATCACAAAGCCCATCAGCGTCTTGAGCACGGTGTTGAGCCCGAGGTAGTGGGGCATCACCACGATGTCCATCGCGAGCCCGGAGAAGAACCCGGCCGTCGCGCCGGCCACGCGCCCGCGCCGCAGCGCGATGTAGGCGACGTAGAGCAGCACCACGTCGGGCCACACGTCCCACAGCTTGAGGTTGCTCAGCAGCCACTGGAGCAAAACCACGGCCAGACCGACGGCGACCTGGCGCAAGACGTACGGCATTCGAGGGGCGAGGGGCGGGCAGAGAGGAAGGCCAAGCTACGCGCCAGTCTCGCTCCCGGTCCCGGCGTCGCGCGCCCAGTTCGCACCTCGGCGGCGCGCCCGAGGCGGGCACGCCGGCGCGCTAGGCTCGGTGCCGGCTCTAGCCCTCGTCCGCCGGCACGCGGCGGCCCGCCGCCAGGGCGCGGACGATGGCGTCCTGGGCATCCGCGATGCGTCCGCCCGACGTGGTGTAGTTGTTGGCCATCAGGACGAACACGTAGGGCGTGCCGTCGGGGCCGTCCACGTAGCCGGCCAGGCAGCGCACGGCCATCAGCGATCCGGTCTTGGCGCGGACGGGCACGCCGGACAGGCGGTTGCGCAGCGTCGAGCCCGAGCTGCCGCCCTCGGGCAGGGACCGCAGAAACGCGGCGCTCGCCGGGTGGCTCCGCATCTGGCGCAGCACGGCGGCCAGCGACGCCGGCGTGACCAGGTCTTTGCGCGACAGGCCCGAGCCGTCCACGATCGACAGCCCCTCGGCATCGACGCCGGCGCGCTCGACGAAGTCGCGTACGCGCTCGGCGCCGCGCTCGACGGTCCCGCCGCCCAGCGTCCGGAGCACCTGCTCGGCGTACAGGTTGTCGCTTTCGATGTTGATGCGCTCCACGATCTCGTCGAGCGTGGGCGAGACGTAGGCCCGGAGCGGCTGGGCGCCGTCGTAGCTGGGCTTGCGCGACGCGTCGTCCACGTCGACGCGCTCGGCGCGCGACACGTCGATCCCGGCCTTTTGCAGCCGCAGCGCGAACGCGTGGACGGCGAACAGCGTCGGGTTGGCGACCGGGACACGCAGCGTGCCGCGGTAGCCGCTCGGCACGCCCCCGCGCAGCACAAACGTGTCGGTGCCCAGCGTCCGCTCGATGTCCAGGCGCCCGCCGCCCGAGCGCGTGACGAGGTCTCCGGTGACGCTCGCGAAGCCCGACGGGTCGGACTCGAAGGCGGGCGCCTGACCGGGCGAGGTGCCGCGGATCTGGATCGAGACCAGGTTGTCGCCCCAGACCAGGCCGCCCGCGGGCGGCGCGTAGTGCTCGGTCGCGATGTGCGTCACGTCCCAGCCCTCGCCGTAGCGCGCGTCCTCGAACACGTCGTCGTCGCCGACGATGCGGCCGGTGACGCGGCGCACGCCCGCTTGGGCCAACGCTTGGGCCCAGTCCTGGAGCGGGTCGGCCTGGCCCGAGCTGCCGAACGTCGGGTCGCCCGAGCCCCGGATCACCAGGTCGCCGGTGAGCGTGCCGTCGGCCGAGACGTCGCCGAGGTGGTAGAGGCGCGTCGTGTAGCGGTGCGTGGGCCCCAGCCCGTCGAGCGCGGCGGCGGTCGTGAACAGCTTGAGGGTGGAGGCCGGGAGCAGGTTCTGGTCCGCGTTGCGGCTCAGCACCACGCGGCCCGTCCGGGCGTCGTGGACCACGAGCCCCCAGATGGCCGCCGGCAGGTCGGCGTCGTCCAGGATCTCGTTGACGATGGCGACGAGTTGGGCGTCGCCGCCGTCGTCGTCGGCCTGGGAGGGCTGGGCGGTCCACAGGAGCGCTGCGACGGCCAGCAGGAGAGACAGGGCGAGCCAGGCGCGGGACATTGTGCGGAGAGGAGGGGAGCGCTGCGAACGCTGCGAAGCTAGCCGCGGTGCGCAGGTATCTTCGACGCCTCCGCCCCCGACGCCATGGCCCGCCGTCCCAAAACTCGCTCGACGCCTCCCGCCACAACGCGGCGCGCGGCGACGATGCCGTTCGACCGCCAGAACTACCGGCTGCTGCTGGCGGCGGTCGGCCTGATCGTGCTCGGCTACGCCGTCATGATGGTGGACAACGCCAGCGGCGACGCCGTCGACAGCGCGCTGTCGCTGGTCGTGGCGCCGCTGCTGCTGCTGGCCGGGTACCTGGGCGTGGCCGCGGCCGTGATCTGGGGGGCGCCGCGCGACGCCGGGCCCGAGCCCCAGACGGACCCGTCCGACTAGCCGTGCGCGCTCTCGTGCCGGTTCTGATGGCTCTGGCGCTGGGCTGCGGCGGCGACAAGCCCACGGGCATCGAGGTCACCGAGGCGGCCGACGACGCTCGGCTGCCGTCGCGCCCGCGCGTGGCCCCGCTCGACACCGTCTACGCCGACCTCGGCGTGTTCGCCGACTCCGTGGCCGGGTTGGACGCGCTCCGCGCCGACTCGCTGCGCCGAGACTCGCTGCGCGCCGACTCGCTGCGCCGAGACTCGCTGCGCGCCGACTCGCTGCGTCAAGACTCGCTGCGCCGCGACAGCGTGACGCGCGCCGAGCCGGCCGCGGCGGCGCCCGACTTCCGCACATTTTGGCCCCGCTTCCAGACGGCGTTCCGCGCCGGGCTGGAGCCCACGCTCGCGCTCGCCCAGCTCTCGGCGGACCTGAGCCGGCGCGACGTCGAGGCGGCCGTCGAGGCGGCCTCGGGCGCGCCCTTCCGCGCGGGCGTGCGTGCCTTGTCGCCGCGCGACTTCCGCCGCGACGGCACCGCGCGGCAGGCGACCGTGACCGTGGGCTACGACCGCGACGGCGCTATCGTGCCCCAGGACGAAGCCGTGACCGAGGCGGCCCTCACGCTCTCCTTTGACGTCGTCGAGGGAGGCTACCGGCTGGTTGCCGTCAGCCTCTCCCGTTAGGGACGATAAGGGAAAGCCTTAGGTGTGGGGGAGCGCGGGTGCCCCACCTTCGGGGACACATCCTGCTGATCCATGCCGACGAACCCGCTGCTGGACCCGCGCCATCCCTCGTGCCGGCTCAAGCCTGACGCGACCCGCATCGCTCAGTTCGCCGACCGCCTCAACCAGCAAGGGGACACCCAGCTGGCGTCTCAAGTGCGGCAGGTGGTCCGAGACCTGATCGTGGCTCAGGGTGCAGACGTCGGCCGGCCGGCGGTGGCTCAGTAGATCCGGTAGGCGTCCGCTCGGGTGGCGAAGGCCGAGGCGTCTGCGTCCCAGCCCGCCACGATGGCGCTGGGCGCGAGGCCGTCCAGGATGCCGCGCCGCAGCGCGTCGGTGCCGGCCAGCTTGGCGAGCCAGTCGCGCGTGAGGTAGCGGCTGTGCGCGCCTCGGGGCGCCTGCCGGTAGACCGCCTCGACCACGTAGACGCCTGCCGCGACCGGGCGGAAGGCGTCGGCGTCGGTCACGACCAGGCGCACGCCGCGCACGGTCTCGCCCTCGAACTTGGGGTTGGTGGCCTGGCCCGGCAGGTCGACGGGCACGAACGCGGCCGGCTCAAACCGGACGCCCGGCAGCGACTGGCCGTTCAAGTCGGCCGCCAGCGCGTCAGCGTCCACCCAGGGCGCGCCGACGTGGGTGAACGGGGTCTGGGTGCCTCGCCCCTCCGACGCCGTCGTGCCTTCGAACAAGGCTGTGCCAGGGTAGACGCGCGCCGTCTCGACGTCGGGAACGTTGGGCGAGGGCGGGACCCAGGGCAGCCCGGTCTCCTCCCAGGCTTGCCCCCGGGTGTAGCCGGCCATCTTGACCACGCGCAGGTCGAGGTCGGCCAGGCCGTCGAGCCAGCCCTCGCCCTGGATCATCCGGGCCAGCTCGCCGACCGTCAGGCCGTGCGTCACGGGGATCGGGTACAGGCCCACGAACGAGGTGTGCTCCGGCTCCAGGATCCAGCCTTCGGCGCGGTCGCCGATGGGGTTGGGGCGGTCCAGGACCACGAACGGGATGCCGGCGTCGGCGGCGGCCTGCATCGCATACCCCATCGTCGAGATGTAGGTGTAGAACCGCGCGCCGACGTCCTGCATGTCGAACACCAGTGCGTCGAGCCCACGCAGTTGCGCCGGCGTCGGCTTTTTGCTGCGGCCGTACAAGCTGTAGACCGGCGCCCCGGTCGTGGCGTCGCGCCCGCCCGAGACGCCGGCGCCCGCCTCGGCGGTGCCCCGCAAGCCGTGCTCCGGGCCGAAGAGCGCGCCCACGATCACGTTCGGCGCGGCGTGCATCCGGTCGACGACGTGCGCCGGGCCGCCGTCGGCGGTGTCGACGCGCGCGGTGTGGTTGGTGACCACGCCGACGCGCATCCGGTCGAGGGCCCGGAAGCGGCTGGCCACGAGGCGCTGGGCGCCGGTCTGGACGGTCGGCTGAGCCGCCGGCGCCGGGAGGCCGGGTGCCTCGGCGGTCTCGCCGAGGCAGGCCGAGAGCACGAAGGCGAGGAGGACGGAGAGCATGGGGAGCGAGGTCGGGGAGCGGCGAGACGGGGTCCTGGGCAAGAGTCCCTGACTAATACCGCATCCGCGCGGTGTAGCGGACGGTCCGGGTCTGGTCCGCGTCCAGGCGGACGGTGAACTGGGCCGTGCGGCTGTCGACGCGCTCGTGCGGAACGGAGGACTCGGTGATCTCCCACTCGCCCCAGAACACGCGCTCGACGACGTCCACCTCGGTGGCGACCTCCTTGCGGTTGCGCACCTCGACCTCGACCACGATCTCGCGCTCGCGGTCCGAGATGCGCCGCTGGGACACCTCGCGCCGCGTCGCGACCACGTCGAAGGCGTCGCCGATGTAGAGCTTGAGCGTCTCGTTGCGCGGCGTGTGCTCGATGCGGTCCTCGCCCAGAAACTGCAGGTTGCCGCCCCGGTCGGCCTTGTAGACGCGGACGGTGCCCTCGGGGAGGGGCATACCCATGTTGTTGGCCTCGGCGTTCTCGACCTCCAGCACGACCGCCGCCGCGGTCTCGTTCGTGGCGCCGCCCGCGCCCGGACGGCTGGGGCGGTAGAACGAGAAATACTGGCCCGAGGCGTCCACGATCAGGCGCCGCCGCGTCCCCACCTCGGCCGCCGACAGCAGTTCGAGCTGCTTGGTCTCGTTCTCCTGGATGGTGGTCGGCGTGGGGAAGGTGTACAGGTGGTACTCGAAGAACGCTTCCTGGGACGGCGGCGGCGGCGTCGCCATGACCATCTCGTCCATCGCGGCCTGGCGGGCGTAGACGGGCTGCGGGCGCGGCGGCTGGACGCGGCGCACGTCGCCGGCGATCAGTTGCAGGCCCGCTTGGGGGTAGCTCGCGCCCGAGTGGTTGGTCAGCGTCACCCAGCCGGTCACGTCCACCTCGGTTTCGGCCTCGTTCACCACGGCCACGTAGTCGGCCTTCCACGACAGGCCCTCGGTCATGTAGCGCGCCTCGACGCGGTGCTCGCCGCCGCGCTCGGACGCCAGCCGCCACAGCAGCGACGGGCGGCTCAGCAAGCCGTCGGGCCGCTCCAGCAGCTCGATCGTGCCCTCGGGGTCGACCAGGATCCGGCCGTCGTCGAGCTGGATGATGCGGCCCTGGCTGGGCGTGCTCAGCAGCACGCCTTCCTCGATGACCGTCTGCTGGCCCTGCTGGCGCACCAGCCGCACGCGCCGGCCGACGGCGGCGTCCAGCACCGACCGGGTGCCGATCAGGTTGTACTGGTAGTTCTGCTCCAGCACCGACAGCCCGCCCGGCTCGGTGAGCGACACCAGCGACAGGCTGGTCGGGTCGATCTGGGCCGGCACGCCCTCGAACCGCACCACCGTCACGCCGCGCTGGAGCACGAGCGGCCGCACCTCGCGGACGACCGCGAAGCCGCCGTTGTAGACCGTTAGCGAGACGTCTTGGCGCGTTTCGGGCGTCGAGACGGTGGGCGACTGGGCGTCGGCGGGCATGGCGAGGAAAACCGCAAGGGCGAGGAGCGAGCGCATGGGCGTGGGGGCAAGGTCGGCAGATAGACGCGCCAACAGGGCGGAAAGTCTCTCGCGCCACCCGGCCCGCCTCGGTCGCGTGCCCGAGGCGGGCCCACCCGCCAGCCCGAGCGCAGACCGGCCCGCCCGAGCGCTCCGGCGGGCGCAGGCGCGCGGCGCGCGGAGGCACGCGTGGTGGCCCGGCCTGCGCCGCATCTCCCACCTGCCGGCGCCCCGGCGCGAGGTACCTTCGGCGGCTCCCCAGGCTCCAGCCCATGCGCGCGATCGTCGTCGGCGCCGGAGACGTCGGCTACGACGTCGCCCGGCTTCTCTCCCTCCAGCGCCACGACGTCACCGTGGTCGACACCGACCCCGACAAGGTCGAGGCCGTCCGGGACACGCTCGACGTGCTGGCGGTCGTCGGCTCGGGCACGTCGGCGCTGACGCTGCACCAGGCGGGCATCCTGGACGCCGACCTGCTCGTGGCCGTGACCGACGTGGACGAGGTCAACCTGGTCGCGTCGATGCTGGCCGAGCGCGTCGGCAAAAGCGCGGCCGAGACCGTCACGATCGCGCGCGTGCGGTCGGGCGAGTTTTCCGGGGCGGAGTCAGCACTCAAGCTGGTCGACTTCGGCATCGACCACATTATCCACCCCGAGCAGTCGACGGCCAACGAGGTCGTGTCGCTGCTGCGCCGGGCCGCGGCGACCGACGTGATCGAGTTTGCCGGCGGCCGGGTGCAACTGGTCGGCATCCGGGTCGACCGCGACGCCGCGGTCGTTGGAAAGACGCTCGTCGAGATCGCCCAGCAGAGCGCGCTGCCGTTCCGCATCATGGGCATCTCGCGCGGCGTGCGCACGATCGTGCCGTCGGGCACGGCCACCGTCGAGGGCAACGACCAGGTGTTCGTGCTGGTCGAGAGCGGCCAGGTGGCTCGGGTCGCCAGGATGCTCGGCAAGGAGGCCGGGCGCCTGCGCCACGTCATGATCCTGGGCGGCACGACGGTCGGCGAGCGCGTCGCGGCGGGCCTGGTGGGCCGCAGCCGCAAGGACGGCGGAATGGAGGTCAAGATCGTGGAGGCGAGTCGCGCACGCGCCGAGTACCTCGCCGAGCACGTCGAGGGCGCGCTCGTGATCCACGGCGACCCGGCCGACATCGACCTGCTGGCGCGCGAGGGCCTGGCCGAGACCGACGCCGTGGTGGCGCTCACCGCCGACGAGGAGTCGAACCTGGTGTCGTGCCTGATGGCCAAGCACCTGGGCGTCAAGAAGACCGTCGCGCTGCTGTCCAAGAGCGCCTACATCCCGATCTCGCAGTCCATCGGGCTCGACGCCGCGGTGAGCCAGAAGCTGGCCGTCTCGCGCGAGGTGCTGCGGTTTCTGCGCGGCGCCCACGTCCGCTCGGTCGCCACGGTCCACGGCCTCGACGCCGAGATCCTGGAACTGGTGGCCGACGCGGGCTCGCCCATCACGCGCGTGCCGCTCGCCCAGCTGCGCTTGCCCAAAGGGGTCCTGCTGGGCGCCGTCGTGGGCGCGCGCGTCGAGATCGCGACGGGCCAGACGCACGTTCAGCCCGGCGACCGGGCCGTCGTGTTCGCCACGCCCGAGCGCGTCGGCAGCATCGAGTCTCTGTTCAGTGCCGGCTGAGGACTGAACCGCTACCCTCCGCTCCCGCTATGATCATCGACTGGAAGGCCATCGTGGGCATCTTGGGCGTGCTCCTGGTCGCGCTCGGGGCCACGATGTGGGTCCCGGCGCTCGTGGGGCTGGCCTACGGCGAGGCCGCGTGGCAGGCCTTCGCGACCGTCGCGACGGCGGCGCTGGTCGGCGGCTGGGTGTTGTGGAAAGGGTTCAAGCCCAAGGACGAGATCCGGGTCCGCGAGGGCTTCGCGATCGTGGCCCTGGCGTGGTTCGTGCTGTCGCTCGTGGGCGCGCTGCCCTGGGTGATGACCGGCACGCTCGACCGCTTCGCCGACGCCTTTTTCGAGGTGATGTCGGGCTTCACCACGACCGGCGCCACGATCCTGGGCGGTAGCGACACGCCGGCCATCGAAGCCGTTCCGAACGCGTTTCTGCTGTGGCGCTCGCTGACGCACTGGCTGGGCGGCATGGGCATCATCGTGCTGACGATCGCGGTCCTGCCGATGCTGGGCGTCGGCGGGATGCAACTGTTCAAGGCCGAGGTCCCCGGCCCGTCGGCCGACAAGCTGACGCCGCGCGTGACGGAGACGGCCAAGCGGCTGTGGGCGATCTACGTGGCGCTGACCGCGCTCCAAGTCGTGGCGCTGCTGCCGGCGATGTCGCTGTTCGACGCCATCAACCACGCCATGGCCACACTCGCGACGGGCGGGTTCTCGACCGAGAACGGCTCGGTGGGCCAGTACGACTCGGCCTACGTGGACTGGGTGATCACGGTCTTCATGGTGCTGGCGGGCATGAACTTCGCGCTCCACTACCGGCTGCTGCACCGCGACTGGGCCGCGACCAACAACGAGGAGCTCAAGGTCTACTTCGCCATCATCGCCGGCGCGACCGTCTTCCTGACGCTGGTGCTGTGGACGCCGACCGGCGACCTGCTGCCCTCCCCGGTGACGCTCGATGGCGAGATCGTGACCCAGCAGGTCGTCGACGAGGTGGTCTCGGAGGGCGCGGTCTTGGACGAGGCCTTGACCGAGGACGCCCAGCGAGCCGGCGCCGAGACCATGGGCGCCGGGGCCGAGGCCGCCGACGCGCTGGCGACGCGCGACGAGCGCGGTCGGACGGTCTTGCGCTACGACTCCTTCCCGGACGCGCTGCGCTACGGCGCCTTCCAGGCCGCCTCGATCATCACCACGACGGGCTTCGGCACGGCCGACTACGAGGTGTGGCCGCCGCTGGCGCTCGTGATCCTGTTCGCGCTGTTCTTCGTCGGCGGGATGGCTGGCTCGACCGGCGGCGGCGTCAAAGTCGTGCGCGTGCTACTGATCCTGAAAAACTCGTTTAGGGAGCTCCGCCAGCTGGTCCACCCCCAGGCGATCCTGCCGATCCGGCTCGACCACCGCGTCGTCCCCGAGGGCATCGTCCGCAACGTGCTGTCGTTCGTGGTGTTCTACATCGGCCTCGTCGGGCTGGGGACGCTGATGCTGGGGTTCCTGGGGCTCGACATCTGGAGCGCGTTCTCGGCCACGTTCTCGTGCGTCGGCAACGTCGGCCCGGCGTTCGGGGCGATGGGGCCGACGGAGAACTACACGCACGTGCCGGTCGCGGGCAAGTGGATCCTGTCGGTGCTGATGATGGCCGGGCGGCTGGAGATCTTTACGGTCCTGCTCCTCTTTACGCCGGGCTTCTGGAAGCGATGACCTGGCCCGCCTCGGTGACCCGGGCGGCCCGCCGGCCTTGGCCCCCCGCGCGACCGAGGCGGAGCGACCCGCCGTACTCTCGGCTCGCGCCAGCCCTCGGCTCGCGCCAGCCATGCACCCCGGCACGTTGCGCGGCCTGTGCCTCGCGATGCCCGGCGCCACCGAGGGCCAGCCGTTCGGGCCGGACTCGCGGGTTTTCCAGGTGGGCGGCAAGCTGTTCGCGCTCACGAACCTCGAGCGGATGCCGCCGGCGGTCAACCTCAAGTGCGACCCCGAGCGGGCCGTCGAGCTTCGCGAGGCGTGCCGAGCCGTCGAGCCGGGCTGGCACATGACCCCGCAGGAAAGGCCAAGCCAACAAGCGCCACTTGGACACGGTCGAGTTGCAGGGCGACGCCTCCGCGCGTGAGATCCGGCACTGGGTCGAGGCGTCGTACGCCCTCGTCGTGGCTGGCCTGCCCGCCCGAATCCGTGCCGGACTAGAAGGGGAGGGGCGGTGAACTGAGCGCGCGGTGCCGCGTTGTGACAGCCCCTTCCGGTGTGCCCCGATGCGCCTGCTCGTGCTCCTGTCCGTCCTGCTGGTGGCTGGCTGCGCCGACGCCCCCGACGCGCCCGTCGCCGATGGCGCCATCACCGGCGCGATCGTGCCGTCCGAGCCCGACCGCGCGGTCGCTGAGATCGCCGAGGTGGACGGCTCCGGCATCTCGGGCACCGTCCACTTTACCAGCCTGGGCGAGGACGCCGTCGAGATCCGCTACAACATCGGGGGCTTCACGTCCCAGGGCCTGCGCGGCTTCCACATCCACCAGACGGGCGACTGCGGGCCGGACTCCACGGGCACGCCCGCCGGTGCCGCGGGCGACCACTTCAACCCGCTCTCGAGCCCGCACGGGGCGCCCGACTCAACGGCCACGCATCGCCACGCCGGCGACCTGGGCAACGTCGAGCCCGAGGCGGGCCGGGCCATCGGCACGCGCGTCGACTCGCTGCTGTCGCTCGACGGGCCCACCTCGGTCCTGGGCAAGGCCATCATCGTGCACGCCGGCGCCGACGACTTGGTCAGCCAGCCGGCCGGCGACGCCGGCGCGCGCGTGGGCTGCGGCGTGGTCCGCGACGGCGGGCCATCGGTACCGGGCGAGTAGCGCGCCGGGCGCGGCGGCGCGCGAGATCCCCGTCTGCGGGCGAGGCGTAGGACCGGTCGTTCCCCTCTCACTTTTGCTCCCCGTCCTCATGCGCGTGTCTCCCATGTTCACCTCGGCCGCTTGCCTCGGCGGCCTCGTCCTCTCCGGCTGCGGCGCCCTGGGCGGCGGCGGAGACGCCGGGCTCGGCAGCGACGCCCGCACGGCCTCGGCCGCGATCGCGTCGCCGGGCGGCGCCTCGACTGGCGTGTCGGGGACGGTCACGTTCACCGAACTCGACGAGGGCGTCTACCTCAGCTACGAGATCACCGGCTTGGCGCCGGGCGACCACGGCTTCCACATCCACGAAGGCTCGTCGTGCGCGGCGGCCGACACGGACGGCGACGGCACGCCCGAGCCCGGAGGCGCCGCCGGCGGCCACCTCAACCCGGGCGACGACCCGCACGGCGCGCCGTCGGACGACAGCGGCGAGCGCCACGCCGGCGACCTGGGCAACATCACCGCCGACGCCGACGGGCTGGCCGTCGGAGGGCGCGAGGCGCCCGGTCTGTCGTTCGAGGGTGCCACGCGGCTGGTCGGGCGCACCGCGATGGTCCACAGCGCCGCCGACGACTTTGTGAGCCAGCCCGGCGGTGACGCAGGCTCGCGCGTCGGGTGCGGCGTGATCCAGTAGCGCGACGACGCGTGCAGGCTTGTCCGAGCGCCCGCTGCTCCGTTGTGGGCGGCGGGCGCTCCGTAGATTGCGCCGGGCGACTCCCAGGCACTGTTCCCAGGCACCGTGGCCGATCAAAACGACCTTTTCCTCAGCAAAAAGGAGCAGAAGCGCCAGCGGCAGACGCCGCTCATGCGGCAGTACTGGAAGATCAAAGACCGCCACCCCGGCGCGCTCCTGCTGTTCCGGATGGGCGACTTCTACGAGACGTTCGAGGACGACGCCGTGACGGTCTCTGAAGTGCTCGGCATCACCCTGACCAAGCGCGGCAACGGCGCCGCCGAGGAGATCCCGCTCGCCGGTTTCCCGCACGGGGCGCTCGACCAGCACCTGCCCAAGCTGGTCCAGGCCGGCTACCGCGTGGCCGTGTGCGAGCAGCTGGAGGATCCCAAGATGGCGCGCAAGATCGTCAAGCGGGGCGTGGTCGAGGTCGTGACGCCGGGCGTCGCCTTCCGGGACCCCCTGCTGGACGCGCGGCGCTCGACCTACCTCGCCTCGGTGGCCTGGGGAAAGGGGACCGTCGGCGTCGCCTTCGCCGACGCCTCGACGGGCGAGTTCTACGTCACCGAGGCCCCCACCGACCGCCTGGGGTCGCTGCTCCAAACCATCGCGCCGGCCGAGGTGGTCGTCGACAAGCGCGAGGCGGACCGACTGGCTCAGGCGATGCGCGCCGTCCAGGGCGGCGAGCTGCCGTTTGCGGTCACCAAGCAGGAGGACTGGGTCTTTGGTCTCGACTTCGCCACCGAGACGCTGCTGCGCCACTTCCAGACGCACAGCTTGAAGGGCTTCGGCGTGGAGGGGCTAGACGCGGGCGTGGTGGCGGCCGGAGCCGCGCTGTTCTACCTCGGCGAGACCCAGAAGGGCCGGATCCCGCACATCCGCCGCATCCGGCGCTACCGCGCCGACGACCACATCGCGCTCGACCCGGCCACCAAGCGCAACCTGGAGCTGGTCGGCTCGATGCAGGACGGGCGCCGCGACGGCTCGCTCGTGGGCGTGATGGACGCCACCCAGACGCCGATGGGCGGGCGGATGCTGCGCCAGTGGCTGGTGCGCCCCTTGCGCGACGTCGGCCGGATCACGTCGCGGCAGCAGGCCGTGGACGCACTGTTCCAAGACGTGAGGCTGCGCTCAGCCGTCCGCCAGGAGCTGCGGCACGTGGGCGATCTGGAGCGGCTGTGCGGCAAGGTCTGCACGGGCCGCGCGACGCCGCGCGACCTGGTGGCGCTCGGCACGACGCTCAGGCGCGTCCCGCCCGTCGCGGGCCTGATCGACGGCCAGAAGGGCTTGCTGGGACGGCTGGGCGGCACGCTCGACCCCTGCTCCGAGACGGCCGACGCCATCGCGACGACCTTGTCCGACGAGCCGCCGGCGTCGCTCGCCGCCGGCGGCACGGTCCGCGCCGGCGTGGACGACGAGCTGGACCGCCTGCGCGACGTCGCCGGCAGCGGCAAGCAGTTTCTGACCGAGCTGCAGGCGCGCGAGGCCAAGCGCACCGGCATCCCGAGCCTGAAAGTCAGCTACAACAAGGTCTTCGGGTACTACCTCGAAGTCACGAATGCCCACAAAGACAAGGCGCCGGCCGAGTGGATCCGCAAGCAAACCCTGGTCAACGCCGAGCGCTACGTGACGCCCGAGCTCAAGGAGTACGAGGAGACCATCCTGACGGCCCAGGACCGCATCCAGGCCATCGAGACCCGGCTGGTGGAAGAGCTGCGCGAGTCGGTCGCGGGCGCCGTCGCGCCGGTCCAGACCAACGCCCGCGCGCTCGCCACGCTCGACGTGCTGACCGGCTTCGCCGAGGTCGCCGAGCGCTGGGGCTACGTGCGCCCCGACGTCGACGACTCGGCCGTGCTCGACATCACCGACGGCCGCCACCCCGTCGTGGAGCGGATGCTGCCCGCCGGCGACGCGTTCATCCCCAACTCCGTCCGCCTCGGCGCGCCGGTGGGTGAGGACGCCGGCGTGGCGACCGAGGCGGGCCAAGTCCTGCTCATCACCGGGCCCAACATGGCCGGCAAAAGCGTCGTGCTGCGCCAGACGGCGCTCGTGGTGCTGCTGGCCCAGGTCGGAAGCTTCGTGCCCGCCGCGCGCGCGCGCGTGGGCGTGGTGGACGCCTTGTTCACGCGCGTCGGCGCGTCGGACAACCTGGCCGCGGGCGAGTCGACGTTTCTGGTCGAGATGAACGAGACGGCCAACATCTTGAACAACGCGACCGCGCGGTCGCTGATCTTGCTCGACGAGGTGGGCCGCGGCACGAGCACGTTCGACGGCCTGAGCCTGGCCTGGGCGATCGTGGAGCACCTGCACGAGACGACGGCCGTCGCCGCACGGACGCTCTTCGCCACGCACTACCACGAGCTCGACGCGCTGTCGGCCCGGCTGGCGCGCGTCAAGAGCTTCAGCGTCCGCGTGCGAGAGCACAACGGACGGATCGTGTTCTTGCGCACGCTCATGCCTGGCGGCGCCGACCACAGCTACGGCATCGAGGTGGCGCGGATGGCAGGCTTGCCCGCCTCGGTCGTGGCTCGGGCCAAGCAGGTGCTCCGCCACCTGGAGGCCAACGACGTGGCCGCCGAGGTGGGCGTCGCGGGCGCGGCGGAGATGTTGGGCGGGGACGGCATGCGCACGCCGCGCCCGGCCGTGACGTCGCTGCCGGCGCCCTCGGAGGTGCCCGTCGCGCTGGACGCGCCCGACCCCATCGCGACCGACGTGCTGGACCGCCTGCACCACCTGGAGCCCGATCGCATGACGCCCATCGAAGCACTGATGGCTCTGGCCGACCTGAAAAAGGCGGCCCAGAGATAGGCGCGGGGCGGATGGACTCGAGCGGCACGGGGGATTCCCCGAAACGGCAGAGCGCGCGAACGAGAACACATCGGCGCGGTACATGCCCGGCGCCTATCTCACGGTGGGCGCAGGCGGCTCGCGCACCATCGCTCGCGCGGTTCGCCTTCTTTTGCTCAATCACCCACCCCACGCAACCATGCGCGCATTTATCCTGACCCTTGCCCTCTCGCTTCCGCTCGCGCTGTCGGCCTGCGCCGACTCCGCTGAGCAGAACGCCATCGACGAGGGCGCCCCCGCTGGCGACCGCGCCGACGTGATCGGCGACGGCGAGATCTTCGACGAGCCCGGTGAGCCCGACGCCGACGTCCTCGGTGACGGCCTGGTCACGTACGACACCGACGGCGATGGCATGATCTCCGTTGACGAGTACGGCACCGGCGTCGGCGACGACAACTTCGGTACCTACGACGCCGACGGCGACGGCTTCCTCAACAACGACGAGTACATGGTGTACGAGCGCAGCCTCGACATGTAGGAAATCGTCTTTGATTTCGGTTCACCCCCTCGGCAATCGCCGGGGGGGTGTTCGTGTGGATACAAAATCTCCATGGAACCGTCCGGGCATGGCGCGGCGTAGAGAGGTCCGTGGTTCGCCCAGGCGGGCCATGCCGGTGTCCGCACCATCGCTCGCGTGCACTGGCTCCCCTGTTTTATCACCCACCCCACGCAATTATGCGCGCATTTATCCTGACCCTTGCCCTCTCGCTTCCGCTCGCGCTGTCGGCCTGCGCCGACTCCGCTGAGCAGAACGCCATCGACGAAGGTGCGCCTCCCGGAGACATGGAGGACGTGATCGGTGACGGCGAGATCATCGACGAGCCCGGCGAGATCGACCCCGACGACACGGCCATCCAGGACGGCGCCCCCGCCGGCGACATGGAGGACGTGATCGGTGACGGCGAGATCATCGACGAGCCCGGCGAGCCCGAGATGTAGGAGCCACGGCTCTTGCTGGGCGCCCCCCGATCCGTCGGGGGGCGCCCTTTTTTTGGACATGCGGTAGGGCGCCCGTCCGTGCGGCCCAGCCCGCCTCGGTGCGCCCGCCGGGCCCAACCTGGGGAGTCCTGGCGCGAGAACTCGGACGGTCGGGGACTCTGGCGAGGCGGGCGGCGTAGACCCGCCATGAGCCGAGCCTTTGTCAAAGAGGGTGCCCCCGAGGTGCCTGTCGTGATCCCTCCGCGCCCGCCGCTGCCAGCGGGAGTCCCCAACTACGTGACGCCGGCCGGCCTCGCGGCCCTTCGCGCTGAAAAGGCCGACCTGGACGCCCAGCGCGCGCGCCTGGACGACACGGAGCCCGACGCGGGGCGCACGCGCGAGGTGCTCACCGGCCGGCTCCGCAACCTGGTCGAGCGCATCGCCCGGTCCCAGGTCGTCGACGTGTCAGACATAGACCGACCGGAGGCACGGTTCGGCGCCACCGTCACGGTCCGCCACGACGACGGTCACGAGCGAACGGTCCGCATCGTGGGGGTGGACGAGGCGGTGACGGACGACGGCTTGGTGGCGTTTACCTCGCCTATCGCGCGCGCCGTAACGGGCAAGGCCGCGGGCGAGTCGGCTGTGCTCAAGGCGCCAGGGCGTGACCTCGCGCTTACCATCGTGTCGGTGCGGTACGGCTGACCTGGCGTGCGGCGCGACGCGGCACCGGCGAGTTGCCCGGTGGCCCGCAGTCTCCCCGAGGCGGGGCACATGAATGTGCAGAGGCGTGGCCGTCAGCGCCCGGCCGATGCGTGGCTAGGCGGCCACGCTGTGATCGTGCATCCGCCCGCGCAGGGTGCGCAAGGTCTTGGACAGGATCTGAGAGATCCGGGCCTCGGTCAGGTGAAACTCGCCGGCGATCTCGCGCAGGGTGAGTCCCTCGTAGAAGTACAGCTGGACGATGCGCTGCTCGCGCTCAGGGATGCGCTCGAGCAGCGCGTCCACGAACCCGTACATCGACTGGCGCTCGGCGTCGGCGTCGGCGTGCTCGACGCCCGGAGCGGGCAGCGTGTCGATGGCGGCCGGCCCGTCGTCGCCGTAGCTGTCGAACAGGGACAGCGCGAACCGCTGCTGAGCGTCGCTCCGCAAGCGGTCGTAGTCGCGCACCGAGACCCCGAGCCGGTCGGCGACCTGGGCGGCGCGCGGCTCCTCGCCGAGCTCCTGCTGCAGGTCTTGCGCCGTGCGGGCCGCCTCGGCGACGCGCCGGCGGCGGTCCCGGCTCAGGCAGTCGATGGTGCGGAGAAAGTCGACGAGCGCGCCCCGGATGCGGCCGTACGAGAACGACGCGAACGGCGTGCCCCGCGAGGGGTCGTAGCTGCCCAGCGCCTGGAGCATGCCCAGCATCCCCGCGTTCTCCAGGTCGCGGTACGACGCCAGCGGATGGTCGGGCAGCGTGATGCGCCGAGCCAGCGAGCGGACAAGCGGCAGCGCCGCCACGGCAACCGCGCGAGCGTACTCGTCGAGGCGAGGGCCTTCGGCATCGCGTTCAAAGGCGTAGCGCTCGACGGATTCCTGGAGGGACGAAGTCATGGTGAGGTGCGCGAGCGGGCAGGCGGCCGGCCGTCTCAGAATGCGCTGCCAGCGTGGCGAGCGAACGAGCGGCGAGCGGGTGAAGGTGACTGAGGCGTGTGGGCTCCTTCCGCAAGCCCGGTGCCACGCCCGCCCGCCGCAGCCCCGACCCCTCGGTCCCAGGCCCTCCACCGCTCATCACACCGGCATTCTGGAACCCCGAGCGGGCGGGGCGCGACGTGTGAACGCCCTGGCGGTGTCGTCACCAGCCCTATCGCCGGGAGCCGCGCCGGGCGTAATCAACCCGGCCGGTGGGTACGGATTCGTAACGGCCCGGGTAGAATGGGGCGCCCGGCCGGCCGCTCAGGTCACCGGCCCGCCCTCGTCCGCGGGGGGCAGGGCGAGGTGGTCGCCGGTGCGGAGCGCGTGGCCGATGGCGTCGAACAGCCGGTCCACGTCGCCGGCGCGGTTCCAGACCCAGGGCGCCAGCCGCACGACCTCGTCGCGGCGCGCGTCCACGTAGAGGTGCTGCGTCTTGAGCCAGCGCACCATCCGGTCGGCGTCGCGGATGCCGAGCACCAGCATGGCGCCGCGCTGCTCGGGCGGGCGCGGCGACCGCACCTCGATCCCGAGCCCGTCGGCGCGCTCGAGCGCGCGGGCGCCCTGTGCGAGCGTGTCCTGGCGGACGGCCGGGATGCCCGCCTCGGCCAAGATGCGGACGCCCTCGACGGCGTGGTACATCGACGCGACGGCCGTCGTGCCCGCCAGAAAGCGGCGCCTGACCTCGGGGTGGTCCTGAGGTGCAGGGCGGAAGCCGAACGGATCGGCGTCGGCGAACCAGCCCGCCAGCCGGGGCCGCAGGTCCAGGCCGGGGCGAACGTAGAGGTAGGCGTTGCCGCTCGACCCGGACGCTTCCTTGAGCAAGCCGCCCACGTAGACGTCCGCGCCGATCGCCTCCACCTGGACGGGGACCGATGCCGTCGCGTGGTAACCGTCCACGCAGACGGTCGCGCCGTGCCGGTGCGCCGTGTCGGCGATGGCGCGGAGCGCGTCGTCCGGAATCACGGCGCCGGTCGCGAAGCCGACGTGCGAGACGAACACCCAGGCCGTCTGGTCGGTGATGGCCGCGCACACGGCATCCGCGTCGACCGTGCCGTCGTGCCGGGTCTCGACCTCGACCGGGCGGAGGTCGCGCAGGCCAGTCCAGCGCTGGACCGAGTGGCGGACCGACGGAAACTCGCCCTCGGTCAGCACGACTTCGCTCCGCCCGTCAAACGGGTGGTCGCACGACAGCAGCGCCTGGACGGTCCAGTGCACGTTGGGCTGCAGGATGCACGTGCCGGGCGCCGCGCCCAGCAGCGGCGCCACCCAGCGCTCGGCCAGGTGCTCTGGCAGCATCCACCAGCCGGTCTCGTGGCCCAGGCCCCAGCGGTCGGGCACGCGGTTCCAGGCGTCGACGCCGCGCTCGGCCCAGTCGGTGCAAAAGCCCGCCATCAACTCGGGCACGGTGCGCGGCATCAGGCCGTGCGTGAACGCGCGCAACTCGACGGCGGGCGCGGGGGGGACGACGTAGCGGTCCGAAAGGTCGAGCATCAGGCGAGAGAGAGGGCAGAGGAGGATAGCCGACGGACGCGGGGCCACGCACGGACCCGGGGCCACGCACGGACCCGGGGCCACGCGTCCTGCTGGGTGCGGACCTGCTGGGCGCGGACCCGCCTCACGCCCGGGTGCGCCCGCCTCGGCGCCGAGGCGGGGCGGCCCGTCGCTAGCGCGCCGCGCCGACCAGCTGCTGGATCACGTCGACGGCGGACAGGCCCTCGGCTTCGGCCTCGAAGTTGGTCACGATGCGGTGCCTCAGGACTGGCACCGCGATCCGGTCCACGTCCTCCGCCAGCGGCGTCAGCCGGCCGTCCAGCAACGCGAGCGCCTTGGCCCCGAGCACCAGGTACTGGCTCGCGCGCGGGCCGGCGCCGTAGGCGAGGTAGCGGTCGACCACGTCCGAGGCGCCTTGGCGGCCGGGCCGCGTGCTCGCCGCCAGCCGGACGGCGTGCTCGACCACGTGGTCGGCGACGGGCGCGTTGCGGACGAGCGCCTGGAACGCGCCCAGGTCGTCGGCCGAGAGCACGGGCGAGACGGTCGGCGCCGCGCCCGAGGTGGTGGCCTTGACCACGTCCACCTCGTCCTGGAACGGCGGGTAGTCCAGCCACAGGTTGAGCATGAACCGGTCGAGCTGGGCCTCCGGCAGGGGGTAGGTGCCTTCCTGCTCGATCGGGTTCTGGGTCGCCAGCACGAAGAACGGCGCCGGCAGGTCGAAGGTCTGGCCCGCCGCCGTGACGTGGCCTTCTTGCATCGCCTCTAGGAGCGCGGCCTGAGTTTTGGGCGGCGTCCGGTTGATCTCGTCCGCCAAGACGACGTGGGCGAAGACCGGCCCGCGCACAAAGCGGAAGGCACGGCGCCCGGTCTCGGGGTCCTCCTCGACGACTTCGGTGCCGGTGATGTCGCCGGGCATCAGGTCGGGCGTGAACTGGATGCGGCTGAACGACAGGTCGAGCGCGTCGGCGAGCGTGCGGATAAGGAGCGTCTTGGCCAGGCCGGGCACGCCCACGAGCAACGTGTGGCCTCGGCACAACAGCGCCACCACCAGTCCCTCGACGGCGTCGTGCTGGCCCACGACCACCTTGCCGACCTCGTCGCGCAACCGCGTGTATGCCTGGGCCAAGGCGGGGACGGCGGCGGGGTCGGTCGGGTCGATCATCGGCACGGGGGGGAGCCCCCGAGTCTAGCGGTGGAACGGAGCGCGCGCGCCGGGCGGCCCCACCTCGGGGCCGAGGCGGGCAAGGCTAGCTGCCCGCCGGCGGCGTGTACTTCTCGGCCCGGATGTCGACGTAGACCGTCCGCCGGAGATCCGCCACCCACTCGGCGAGCACGCGGTTCTGCTTTTCCTGCAACGCGTACTGGCTCAGGAGCGCGTAGTCGTCCTCGATGGCGAGCGTGTGGGGCGGCGTCCGCTTTTGGAGCAGGACAAAGTGGACCACCTCGGAGCGGTTGGCGTCGAGCAGCCGGGCCGGCGTCGGCATCGAGATGTCGCCGACGGCGAGCGTGTCGATGGTCGCCTTCCAGGCCGGCCCCAGCCCGTCCGACTGCAGGTCGCGCTGGCGGGTCTGGGGGTCGGCCGAGATGAAGCCGCCGCGCGAGGCGCTGTACGGGTCCTCGGAGTGGCGCCGCGCGATCGCCTCGAACGGCACGCCGTGCGTGACGACGGAGTCGCGCAGCACGGCCAGCCCCGCCAGCGCCGCGTCGATGCCCGCTTGGTCGGGCTCGACCTGGAGCAGGATGTGGTTGAACGAGATCTGCTCGCCCTGGCGCTCGTTGACGCGCATCACGTGGTAGCCGAACGGCGTCTCGAAGACGGGCGAGATGGCCCCGATCTCGGACGCCGCCGCGGCGGCGCGGAAGCGCGGCTCCAGGTCGCTCAGGCGCAGCGTGGTGTAGAGTCCGCCGTTGAGAGAGCCGTCGCTGCGCGCGTTGCCCGGGTCGCCCGAGTGGCGGTTGGCCAGCTCCTCGATCGTGGCCTGCTCGGCGACAATCGAGTCGCGCAGCGCGTCGGCAAAGGCGCGGACGGCGGGGCGGTTGCCCTCAGGCACCTTGACCACGTGCGCGACGCGCACCAGTTCGGGGATCAGCGGGCGCTCGGCCTCGGGGATGCGCTCGAACCACTCGCGCACCTCGCCCGGCGTGATCTGGACGCTGAAGACGCGGCGGCCGCGGTACTGCTGGAGCAGGATCTCGTCGCGCACGTCCTCGCGAAACGACGCCTTGATCTCCTCCAGAGACCGGCCGTAAGTCGCCACGAGCGCGTCCTCGCCTCCGACCTGGGCCGCCAGCGACGCGACCTGGCGGTCGACCTGCTGCGAGATCACGTCCTCGGTGACGTTGAGCGTGGTGTCCTGCCGCGCGCGCGCGATCACGACGCGCTGCTCCACCAAGCGGTCCAGGGCGCGGCTCCACAGGTCAGGCGGCGCGGGCTGGTCGGGGCGCGTCGACTGCTGGACGAGCGCGTCGACCTCGGAGTAGAGCACGACCTGCTCGCCAACCACGGCGGCGATGCCGTCCAGGCGCGTTGCCTGGGCGTGGGCGGCGACGGCCGCGAAGGCGAGAACGAGGGTCAGAAACAGGCGCATGGAGTCGGTGACGTCAGAGGTCGAGGTCGCCCCGGGCCGAGGCCTCGGAGCGGAGCTGTTGGATCAAACGGGCTTCGGCGGTGCGGCGGCGCTGGACGGCCAGCCGCTCGGCGAGTTCGTCGCGCAGAAGCCGGAACGGGGGGACGGTGCCCGCCGGTACGCGGTCAACGACCTGGACCACGTGAAACGTGCGTCCGACCGGGACGACGGCGACCTGGGCGCCGGCGGGCAGCGCCGCGATCCGGTCGCCGAGCGACTCGTCGAGCGCGCGCAGGCGGCTTTCGGACACGTACTCGGCCGCCAGCGAGGCCGCGCCGTCGGGGTCGTCGGCGAACTCGCGAGCGACGAGCGCGAAGAGGGAGTCGGGGTAGGGCGAGCCGAGGGCGCGGTCGAGGGCTTGGCGCGCCTGGCCCGCCCGGCCTCGGCCGGCCACTCGGAGGTGCCGGATGCGGACGTAGGGCTCGCGCAGCGCCAGCGCGTCGCGGTTGGCCTGGTAGTAGGCCTCCAGCTCTGCGTCGGTGGGCTCGGCCGGAGCCTGGGCGAAGTAGGCCTCCAGCGCTGCCGCCTCCAGCGTCGCCCGCTCGTTCTCGTCCAGCCGCCGCCGCACCGCGGGGTCGTCGTCCAGCTGTTGCCGGCGCGCCTCCTGGACCAGCAGTTCGCGCTGGACCCACTGCTCGACCAGCTGGCCGCGCGCGGTCGTGCTGTCGAGCCCGGCCGGCCCGTCACCCAGCGCGGCGCCCAGGTCGCCCTCGGTCAGCCGGGCGCTGCCGACGCGCGCCACGACGTCGCCTTGGCCCGAGGCCGGAGACGCGGGGCTCGGGCCGCACGCGGCGAGCACCAGCAACACCGGGACGAGCCAGGCTGCGTGCCGCCTCACGTGCCTCCGGAGGTGCCCGTCTGGATGCCGAGGGTCGTGCTGGCCGGCACGGACGACTGAGCGGGGACGCGCTCGGGGTAGGTCCGGGCGTCGTAGCGGGCGCGCAGGCGGGCCTCCCAGGCGCTCTCGACCTGGTCCTGGTAGACCGAGATCAGCTCGGCGCGGGCCTCCGCGAACGTCTTGGTGCGCGGCGCCTCGATGCCGTCGAGCACGTAGAGCGCCCGGCGCCCCCGCTCCATCACGACGCCGGTGCGCTGGCCGGGGTCGAGGGCGAGGACATCGTCCAGGGCGGTCCGGGTCGAGTCGGAGACGAACAGGGTGTCCTGCCGGACAACGTCCGCGCGGGCCGCGAGCGCCACCGAGGCGGGCTGTCCCGCGTCCAGGTCGGCGGCGAGGGCCAGCAGCAGCGAGTCGCTGGCGGCGCGAAAGGCGAGCACGCGGCGGCGCTCGGGCCAGCGGTACGCGTCGGGGTCGGCGTCGTAGACGGCGCGCAAGCCGGCGACGTCGTCCTTGGCGGGCGTCCAGACGCTGTCCTCGGCGATCCGGAAAAGCAGCACGCCGTCGGCGTAGCTCTTGAAGACGCGCGCGAACTCGGGGTCGCGGTCCTCCAGCTGGGCGAGCGCGCGCTCGGCGCCTTGCTCGTCGACGAATGCCCGCGCGGCCTCGATCATCTGGCCTTCGGGGTGGGGCAGGCCCTGGCGTATCTGGCGGAACACGGGCACCAGGTCGGAGAGGACGTACGTCGAGTCGCCGAGCGTGGCGAACGGGCGGTCGGCGTAGCTGCCGAAGCCTTCGCTCAGCAGGCGCTGGGTTGCGTCGTCGCCGTACTGCGTCACGGCCTCGCGCACGAGCGCGTCGTCGTAGGTGCCGCCTGCCTCCTCGAACACCTCGCGGCCGATGGCCTGGCGCCGCAGCGCGGTGCGGGGAAGGCGCAGCGCTTGCTGGCGCAGCGCCGGGTACGACTCGTCGAAGCCGGGCCGCTCGCCGAGCGACGTGAGCTGGATCAGGTGGACGCCAAAGCGGGTCTCGACCGGCGCCGACAGGTCGCCGACGGACTCCAGCGCAAACGCGGCGGCCTCGAACGGTGGCACCATCTGCCCGGACCCGAACGTGCCCAGGTCGCCGCCGCGAGCGCCGGAGCCCGGGTCCTGCGAGTACTCGCGCGCCAGGTCCTCGAAGCTCTCGCCGGCCACCACGCGCGCGCGCAGGCCCTCGATCACGGCACGGGCCGAGTCCGGGGTGACGGTGCTGTCGGTCCGGATCAGGATGTGGCGTGCGCCGATCTCGCTGCGCGCCGGCCGGCGGTCGGTGACCTGGACGAGGTGGACGCCGAACTGGGTGCGCACGGGGCCGGCGACCTGGCCGACGGGCGTGGCGTAGGCGGCGTCCTCGAACGCCAGGACGGTGCGGCCGCCGGTGAGGTAGCCCAGGGCGCCGCCCGCGCCCGGCTGGCCGTCGGGCCGCGCGGCCGAGGGGTCCTGGGAGTAGCGCCGCGCCGCCTCGGCAAAGGCGATCTGGCCCGCCTCGATCGAGTCGCGGAGCCCACCGAGGCGGGCGTAGACGGCGGCGGTGTCGCGCTCGGCCGGGCTCAGCAGCAGCAGGATGTGCGAGGTCTCGATCTCCTCGGCCTGCTTGTCGTAGATGTCGCGCACGATGCCGTCGAGCACCTGGCGGTCGGTGAAGTAGGGCCCGGCCAGCTGGTTGCGGTAGTCGGCGACCTCGGCGACGTAGGCCGAGTCCTGGGCGTAGCCCGCCTGGCGCGCCGCCAGCACCTTGAGGCGGAAGTCGACGTAGCGCTCCAGAAAGTCCAGGCGCCGCTCGCGCGCGCTCTGGACCGTGTCGGCCAGGACGCCGTCGGCGGCGGCGAACTCGGCGTCGAACTGGGCCAGCGTCAGCGTGTCGGCCGACCACCGGGCCACGACGGGCGTGCCGTCGGCGCCGAGCGCCGGCGCC
Source organism: Rubricoccaceae bacterium (assembly GCA_963757585.1). GTDB lineage: Bacteria > Bacteroidota > Rhodothermia > Rhodothermales > Rubricoccaceae > Rubrivirga. The sequence goes on along the minus strand of CAVWRT010000001.1, from coordinate 758,476 downwards.
TCGGGGCGGGGCCCGCTGCAGCCTGCGACCGTGAGTGCGAGTGCGAATGCGAGAAACCGAGTCATGGGCGGAGGTGGAGCGGAGGCGGGCCGTGGAACCGACGCGAACGGCCGAAACTAGCGTGCGACGCCGGGCGACGGTCCAAGGGCAGGCGAAATCGGACCGCCGCGCAGCGTGCGGCTCGGCCCTCCCGCGCGGCTCGGTCCGCCTCGGCCCGCGGCTCGGCCCGCCTCGGGGGCGCGGCCGAGGCGGGCGCACCTGGCACCGGGTCGAGCTTCGCTTTCGCGGAAAAAGGCGATTCGGGAGCAACGATCCGTTGGGACCCGTGTCTCTGGTATCAGAGCCCCTCGTCCCCGCCGCGATGCCGCACGATGACCCCGCCCTGATCGATGCCTTCCGCCGCGGCGACGAGTACGCCTTCGTGGCGCTCTACGACCGCTACAAGGGCGCCGTCTACGGCTACTGCGCCAAGATGCTGCTCGACCGGACCCAAGCCGAGGACGTGCTCCAGGAGACGTTCGCCCGGGCCTACGAGCACCGCGACCGCCTGCTCAACACCACGTCGTTCAAAGCCTGGCTGTTCACCATCGCCCGCAACCAGTGCCTCAACGTGCTGCGCAAGCGCGGCCGCGAGGTCGGCTTCGCGCCCGACGCGCCCGAGCCGCCGTCGCCCGGCGCGACGCCGTTCGCCAACCTGCTCAAAAGCGAGCAGGCCGACCTGGTGAGCCGCACCCTCGACACGCTCTCGCCGTCGTACCGCGAGGTCGTGGTGCTGCGCGAGTACCAGAACCTGAGCTACGACGAGATCGCGGCCGTCACCCGGACGACGGTCTCGTCCGTCAAAAGCCGGCTGTTCAAAGCACGCCGCCAGATCGGGCGCACGCTGCGCCCCTGGCTCCACCCCGAGGATCCTGAAGAGGCCGCCGCGCCGGCGGTCACGCCCGGCCCTCTCCGCCTCACCGCGACCCTATGACTGCCCTCGACATCTGCACCGACGAGACCGCCGAGGTGATGCTCAACGAGTACGTCGACGGCGAACTCGACGCGTCGGCTCAGCCCGCGCTTTTTGGCCACCTCGCCGCGTGCGCCGACTGCCGCGCGCAGTTCGACGCCCTGCTGGCGTTCCGGCTGGCGGCGCGCCAAGAGCCCCTCGCCGTGCCGGCGTCTGCCGACGCCGCGTTGTTCGCGCGCCTGGACGACCTGCGGCGCACCTCGCGCCGGGCGCCCGACCGCCGGGCCGAGCGCGCACCTCTGGGCGGGGCGCTGCGCCGCCGCGTCTCGGTGGGCGCCATGCTGGCCGTCGCCGGGCTGGCGGTCGTGGTCGGGTCTATTCTGGCGCCGCGCCAGGAAGCCGCCGCCGAGCCGCCGCGCGACCGCGTCGTCGAGGCCGTCCTGGAAGACGGGATGCTGTACCTCATCGACCCCGGCGTGACCGTCGAGGCCGAGCGCGCCCGCTGACGCTGAGCGCGCCGGCTCCGCCCGCCTCGGGGCGAGCGCCGAGGCGGGCGAAGCGGCCACGCCCGGTTTCCTCACAGCCGCGGCACCGGCGCTCGGGCTAGGTTCGGCAGACGCCCTCTGCCCGCCCGATGACTGACCCTGTTCGCGTCCGCTTTGCGCCCTCTCCGACCGGCCTGCTCCACATCGGCGGGTTGAGAACGGCGCTGTACAACTACCTGCTGGCGCGCCAGACCGGCGGCGCGTTCGTGCTCCGCATCGAGGACACCGACCGCTCCCGCTTCGTGCCCGAGGCGGAGCAAGACATCCTGGACGGGCTCGCCTGGGCCGGCCTGGCCGTCGACGAAGGGCCGGTCCAGGGCGGCGACGCCGGGCCGTACCGCCAGTCCGAGCGCCGCGACTTGTACGCCGACGCCGCCCGGCAGCTCGTTGACGGCGGCCACGCCTACGTCGCCTTCGACACGCCGGGCGAGATCGAGGCGATGAAGGCGCGCCACCGCTCCGACACCAACCCCACGCCGGGCTACAACGCGGCCACGCGCGGCGAGATGGCCAACGCGCTGACGCTCTCCGCCTCGGACGTCGCCGGCCGGCTGGCGGCGGGCGACGAGCACGTGATCCGGCTCCGGGTCCCGGCTGGCGAGACCCTCACGTTTCGCGACGGCGTCCGCGGCGAGGTCTCGTTCGACACCGCGACCGTCGACGACCAGGTGCTGGTCAAGAGCGACGGCATGCCGACGTACCACCTGGCCAACGTCGTCGACGACCACGCGATGGGCATCACCGACGTGATCCGGGGCGAGGAGTGGCTGTCGTCGGTGCCGAAGCACCTGCTGATGTACCGCGCGCTCGGGTGGGCGCCGCCGCGCCTGGCGCACCTGCCCCTGATCATGAGCCCGACCGGCGGCAAGCTATCCAAGCGCTCCGCCGACCGGCTCGGCATCCCCGTCTCGGTCCGTCAGTACCGCGAGGCGGGGTTCGAGCCCGAGGCCGTCGTCAACTTTCTGGCGCTGCTGGGCTGGAACCCGGGCACCGAGCAGGAGCTGTTTTCACTCGATGAGCTGGTGACGGCGTTCGACGTGGGCCGCATCGGCAAGAGCGGCGTCCAGTTTTCGATGGACAAGCTGGAGTGGTTCAACGGCCAGCACCTGCGCCAGCTCGACGCGCCCGAGCTCGCGCGCCGCGCCCGCCCGTTCGTCGACGCGTCGGTGCCGGACGAGCGCCTGGCCGTCGCCGCGGACCTGCTCCGGGAGCGCGTCACGCGCGCCTCGGACCTTGCCCAGGCGACCTACGTGTTTCAGGAGCCGACCGACTACGACGAGGCGGGGGTCAAAAAACGCTGGAAGGACGACAGTGCCGCGCTCGCCCGGGCCTACGCCGACCGCGTCGAGGCGCTCGGCGACTTCGACCTGGACACGACCGAGGCGGCCATGCGCGACCTGGCGGAGGCCCAGGGCGCCGGCTTTGGCCGCATCGTCCACCCGGCGCGCTTGGCGATCACCGGCACGACCGTCGGCGCCGGCATGTTCGAGACGATGGTGGCCGTCGGCCAGCACGCCTGCGTCGCGCGGCTGCGGCGCGCGGCTGACGTGCTCGGCTAGCGCCCGCCCGCCGTCCCGGGCGCGCTCGGCGATGCCACCGCGGGCGATGCCACCGCGGGCGATGCCACCGCGGGCGATGCCACCGCGGGCGATGCCACCGCGACCGGCTGCGGGCACCTCGGCGGCGTCGGCAGCGTAGCACGCGCTGATGGATCTTGGCACCTTGTCCTGCTGATCAATCTCAAGGCTTGCCATGAATCCAATCGAATGGTACTTCGACGGGTGGGAGCCCGTCGTCCGGATGCTCGCGACTGTTCCGGTGGTGTACGTGCTCGTCATTGTTGCCGTGCGCCTGAGCGGCAAGCGGTCCACGTCGCAGCTCAACAACTTCGACTGGATCGTGACCGTCGCGATGGGCTCCATCGTCGGCTCGGCCGTGGTGCTCGACGACGTGGCGGTCGCGCCAGCGTTCATCGCCGTGATGGCGATGCTGGGACTTCAGTATGCCGTCACGTGGTCGGCGGCGCGATGGGCGCCGGTGCGCCGAGCGGTCCAGGCCAAGCCCACGCTCGTGTTCTACCGCGGCGAGTGCATCGAGAGCGCCATGCAGGCCGAGCGGCTCTCGGGCCAGGAGGTCCGTGCCGCCATCCGCGAGGCCGGTTACTGGGACCAAGCCGACGTCGAGGCGGTCGTGCTGGAGGCGGACGCGAGCCTGAGCGTGCTTGGCTGCGACGCGGAGCGTGGTGCGACGGGCGGTCCACCCATCCTGGAGGACGTCGAGAGAACGGCCTAGGCAGTGTCCGGTGATTCGAGGATCCGGAGGTAGCGCTCGATGAACGCCACCTGCACCATCGCCCGGTAGCTCACCGCCAGCTTCTCCGAGCGTGACCCGACGCGGCGGTGCTCCTTGAGGTGACCGATCGTGCGCTCGACCACGTTCCGCTCCCGGTACAGAGCCCGGTCGAAGGCGAACGGACGGCCCCGCTTGGGCTTCCGGGACCCGTTCACCTTGATCGTGGCGCCGATGCCGCGCCGTCGACACCACCGCCGGGTCCGGTTGGCGTCGTAGGCCGCGTCGGCGAGCACCCGGCCGGGACGCTGGCGAGGACGGCCCCGTTCTCGGGCCACCGCCACCGCGTCGAGCGCCGCCTCGAAGACCGTCGACTCGTGGCGCTGCCCGGCCGTGAGCACGAACGCCAGCGGCACGCCGCCCCGGTCGGTCACGAGGTGAACCTTGGTCGTAAGACCACTGCGCGACCGCCCCAGCGCATGATCCTCCGGCTCACCCGCGCGAGCGGCTTCTGCGGCGGTGCCCCCCTTTTTCGGGCACCCGCGGCTGCGCGGGAGGCCCGGACGGAGGTGGCGTCGATGCAGAAGGCCGACCAGTCGATGAGGCCCTCGCGGTCGAGGTCGCGCTGGAGCCGGGCGACGACGCGGTCGAGCGTGCCGTCTCCGCGCCACCTGCGGAAGCGCTCGTAGACGGTCGTCCAGGGACCGAAGCGGTCGGGGAGGTCGCGCCACGGGGCTCCGGTCTTCATGACCCAGAGCACGCCGTCGAGCATAAGCCGGTGGTCCTTCCACTGGCCGCCGGGGCGGAGAGGGCGGTCGAAGAGCGCGGCGATGCGCGCCCACTGGCGGTCGGAGAGGGCATGACGGCGCGGCGGCAAGGGCTCGGCGGTGGTGAAGCCGCCGAGTCTACCGAATCACCGGACAGAGCCTAGTCTGGAGCGGACTGGCGCTGTCTGGAGCGGACTGGTGACGCGCGACCCCAGGCGTGCGCGCCTGAGTCGCAGAACCAGGCCGTCCGGTGTCCGGGTCAGGCGCCGAGCCGGTCTCGCAGCAGCGCCTGCACCGCCTTGGGGTCGGCGCCCTTGCCCGCGCGGCGCATCGCCTGGCCGACGAAGAAGCCGAACAGCTTGTGCTCGCCGGCGCGGTAGCGCGCCACCTCGTCCGGGTGGTCGGCCAGCGCGCCGTCGACGGCCGGCGCCAGCGCGTCGGCGTCGCGGACGGCCGCCAGCCCGCGCGCCTCAACGACCGCCTCGGCCGTGCCGCCGTTTTGCACGAGCCCGGCGACGGCCTCGCCGGCGGCGTTGCGCGTAAGCGTGCCCGCCTCGACCATCGCGAGCACCGCCGCCAGGGCGTCGGGCCGAGCCTTGGACTCCGCGAGAGAGCGGTCGCCGAGGGCGCGCCGCACCTCGTGGACGGCGAGCCGGGCCGCATCGCCCGCCTCGGCACCCGCACGGCGCACCTCGTCCACGAGCGCACCGAGGTCGGGCGAGCTGGCGAGCACGGCGGCCTCCTCCTCGCCGACGCCGTCGGCGACGAGCGCGGCGTAGGCGGGCCGCTGGTCGGGGTCGAGCGCCGAGGCAGGATCGCGCGGACCAACCTGTTCCTGCGGCTTCGGCGCTCTCTTGGCAACCGCCGGCGCGGGCGTGGCCGACCAGCCGTCGCGAAGCGGCACGATCCGGTTGAACACCGGCGCGCCCGGAAGCGAGTCCTCGGGGTCGCGCCAGAAGTAGCCCAGCCGCTCGAACTGGTAGCGCGTCTCCGGTCGGTCGCCTGCAACGGCCGGCTCGATCCAGCCCGTCGTCTCGACGAGCGAGTCGGGGTTGAGCGTGGCCAGGACGTCGTCGGCCGCGCCGGGGTCGGGGACCGTGAACAAGCGCTCGTACAGGCGGAAGGCGGCCGGGACGGCGTGCTCGGCCTCGACCCAGTGGATCACGCCCCGAGGCGTCGCGTCGCGGTTGGCGATGCGGGCGCGGACGGCCGTGACGGTGCCGGCGTCGTCGTGATCGGCGCTCAGGCACTCCACGACCGGCCCGTGGCGCAGCCGGACGAAGGCACCCGGCGACAGCCGCTTCCAGCCTTTGCGCGGGTCGTCGGCGTAGTCGCCGCGCTCGATCCACAGCTCGGGCCCGAACGGCACCGCGCGCGACAGGCGCGCGTCCGGCGGCGGCTCGATGTCGTGCGGCCACAGCGGCGCGTGAATCACGCCCGGCGCGGCGCCCTCGACGACCAGCCGCACCGGATCCGTCACGGCGAGCACGCGCGGCGCGACGCCGTTGAGGTCGTCGCGGATGGCGTACTGGAACTGCTGCAGCTCGACGGAGCCGTTGACCTTGGTCACGCCCAGGTCGTCGAAAAAGCGTCGCAGCGCCTGGGGCCGCACGCCGCGCCGCCGGAGCCCGGCGATCGTCGGCATCCGGGGATCGTCCCAGCCCGAGACGTGCCCGCCCTCGACCAGCTGGCGAAGCCGGCGCTTGCTCGTGACGGTGTAGTCCAGGTTGAAGCGCGCGAACTCGTACTGGTGGTTGCGCGGCTCCTCAATCCCGATGGCATCGAGGTACCAGTCGTAGAGCGGACGGTTGACGTCGAACTCGAGCGTGCAGATCGAGTGCGTGATGCCCTCGATGGCGTCGCCCTGGCCGTGCGCCCAGTCGTAGAGCGGGTAGATGGCCCAGTCGGTCCCGCGCCGGTAGTGGTGAGCGTCGCGCCGGATGCGGTACATCAGCGGGTCGCGCAGCTTCATGTTGGGCGACGCCATCGGCCCGTGCTCGGTGTCGATTTTGGCGCGGAGCACGTAGCGGCCGTCGGGGTGCTCGCCGGCCTTCATCTCCTCCAAAAGCCGGAGCGACTCTTGGGCGGGGCGGTCGCGGTCGGGGCTGGGTGTGCCCGGCGTCGTGACCGTGCCGCGGCCGGCCCGGATGTCCGCCTCGGGCTGGCCGTCGACGTAGGCGAGGCCCTTGCGCACCAGGTCCTGGGCCCAGGCGTACAGCTGCTCGAAGTAGTCCGACGCAAAGCGGATCTCGGCGGGGTCGAAGCCCAGCCAGCGCACGGCGTCCTCCAGGGCATCGACGAACTCCTGGCTTTCGGCCTCCGGGTTGGTGTCGTCGTAGCGCAGGTTCGTCGTGCCGCCGAACGACTGGGCGAGGCCAAAGTTGAGGCAGATCGACTGGGCGTGCCCGATGTGCGGGTAGCCGTTCGGCTCGGGCGGAAAGCGCGTCACGACGGCGCCGCCGTAGCGGCCCGAGTCGGTGTCGGCGGCGATCTGGTCGCGCAGAAAGTTGGACTTGGCGGATTCCACGGCGAGGCGGGGGAGACGGCGGGATGGTACCGCGACAAGCGCCGACGGTGCCGAAGCCGGCGTGGAGAGCGGTCGAGATCGGTCGCAGCCGCGCCCCGGTGCGTAGGGGACCCGGGTCCGTGGGCCCAGGTCCGTGGGGAGGCTGCCTAGGGCGGGGGAGGGCGCATGCCTACGCCACAGTCAGAAAATTGACGAGTGTCTCCGGAGTGCAATCCGCGTGCGGTCGGTCGGGTATGGACACCTCCGCCCATCGGGGCACTTTTCCTTATTCCCCTCTGCATCTCATGTCCGACTCACTTACCACCCAGACCGTCGACGCCGTCCCCCAGGGTGGCATCACCGCGATGGATCCTCAGGCCGCGCTCTCCAACATCGACAGCTGGATCTCCAAGCTGGACGGGGCCTCGTTCCCCAATGCCACCGAGATCCACAACGGGCTCGTCCACCTCAAGAACCAGTTGCAGGCCAGCCCGCGCGACGGCAGGGCCATCGGCCTGACGCTGTCCAACCTGGGCCAGTGGACGACCGGCTCGGCCGGCGACGACGCCGCGCTCGGCACGCTTGGTGCCGCGCTGTCCAAGGGCGGCAGGATGCTGTCCGGCGACCAGGCGTAGCGCCGCAAGGCGTAGCGTCGTTGCGTCCGGCGGTCACGTGTGTGGCCGCCGGGCGTTTTCGTGTGCGGGCCGCAGCTCGCGACCGCCTCACACCTCGGCGGTGACGTGTCTGGGCGGCTACGTGTCTGTGCGGCTACGTTGGCGGCTCTCTCAGCGACACGTATGCGCGGCCCCGACCCTGCCCGTCTCCCGGACCCGTTCGCCGACGGCTTGCCGAGGTTGGACGGTGCCCGCGTCCGTCTCCGCCAGCCCACCGAGGCGGACGTGCCCGATCTGTTCGCCATCTTCGGCGACGCCGAGACGCTGCGCTACTGGAGCCACGGCCCGCTCGCCGACCTCGACGCGGCCCAACGCTACTACGACGGCATCGTCTCCGGTCTGGAGCGGCGCGCGTTGTTTCAGTGGGCCGTGACGGTGCCTGCCGCTGACCGACTGGTCGGGACCGTGACCCTAGCGGACTGGGACCGCGCCAACCAGCGCTGCGAGATCGGGTTCATCCTGCATCCGTCGTACTGGGGGCGCGGGCTGGCGTCGGACGCCGTCCGCACGGTGCTGGGTTGGGCGTTCGGGCCGATGGGCCTGCACCGCGTCGAGGCGGACGTGGAGCCGCCCAACACGGCGTCGCTTCGGTTGCTGGAGCGGCTAGGCTTCCAGCGCGAGGGCTACTTCCGCGAGCGCTGGCGGACGCGCGGCGTCTGGACTGACAGCGTCATGCTGGGGCTGCTCGCCTCAGACCGCGCCGACGCCGGGGACGACGCCGCGAGCGGCCACGTGAATCCGGCGGACGGTGTTTAGAACCGCTTCCAGTAACCGATATTCAAAGCCCTCTGCCGCTCGGCTGTGAGCCCCCCGCCTGATCCGTCTCGCCGGCCCGAGTACCGCGTCTGGGGAGTGCTCGCCAGCGTGGTCGCGGTGCTGGTCGGGTTTGTCTGGGTGTCGGTGTACGTGCTGTCGGGGGCTCAGAGCTACATCCGGGCGGAGGGGCTCTACGTCAAGTCGATGCTCGAGACCGCCCACAAGGTGGAACGGTATGCCGAAACGGGCGCCGCCGCCGACCTCGGGCAGGCGCGCGCCGCGCTGGCGACGCCCGCCGGCTACGACCAGGTCCGCCGGTTGCTCCTGGCCGACCCCTCGGACCCGGGAGGCCAGGCCCGTGCCTTGTTCCACGAGGCGGGCCACAGCTGGACCGAGGCCGACAGGCTCTCGGTCCTGTTTCCCGTCTTGCGCACCGCCTCGGCGTTGCGGCCGGCCTATCTCGCCTGGGTGGAGGCGGAGGCGCTCACTCGCCAACTCGGCACGGTGATCTCCGACGTGGAGCGCGCCGTCGCGGTCCACGGGCCCGGCTCGCCGGAGGCGCGGCGGGTGGCCAACCAGGCCGCCCAGGTGACCGACGCCGTGCTGCCGCTGGGGCGCCGGTTTTCCGCAACCATCGAGCGCGGGACCGAGCGCGTGCGCTGGGCGCTCGTCGTCGGGGCGCTCGCCCTAGGGCTGGCGCTGGCCTGGGTGTCCGGGATCTACGCCGTCCGGTTTCTGCGGCGGCTCCGGGCGGCCGACCAGCAGGCCCGCGCCCATGCCGAGCAGCTCGCCCAGGCGTCCGACCGTGCCCGCCGAGAGGCCGAGGAGCACCTGCGGCTCAAGACGAGCCTGCTCCACAACATGAGCCACGAGATCCGCACCCCGCTCACCGCCATCCTGGGATTCGCCGAGATCTTGGCGGAGGGGCTTGCCGCGGAAGAGCGCGACCTGGCGCTGGGCGTGCTCCGAGGCGGCCAGCGGCTCCGGCGGACGCTGGACTCGGTGCTCGAACACGCGCAGCTGGAAGCCGGCCACGTCCGGATCGAGCGCGCCGACGTTGACGTGACCGCCGAGGTCGCCGAGGCCGTCGGCGTGCTCCAGCCGCTCGCCGACGCCAAGGGGCTCGCGCTGGTGGGGCCCAGCGCGGATGCGATCGCGGCCCACCTCGACGCCCGGGCGCTCGGCCGGATCGTCACCCACCTGGTCGGCAACGCCATCAAGTTCACCGAGGTCGGCACGGTCGAGGTGAGCGTCGCCGAGAGCGCGTCGGGCGACGAGGTCGCGGTGTCCGTCTCGGACACGGGCGTCGGGATGTCGGCGGCCGACGCCGCGCGCGTCTTCGACGCGTTCGCGCAGGTCTCGGAGGGCATCGGGCGGCGCCACGAAGGCAACGGGTTGGGCCTGGCGATCACCGAGCGGCTGGCCACGCTGATGGGCGGACGCATCCACGTCGAGAGCACGCCCGGCGCCGGGACCACGGTGCGCGTCTGGCTCCCGACCGGCCGGCAGCCGGGCCCAGGGATGGGCGACGGCATCCACGCGGGCGCCCGAGCCGGCCTGGCCTGGGGCGGCGCGCCGGCGGCCCTCGGCCACCAGCGACGCCACCGCCCCCACCTCGGCCACGCGGCGGCCGAGGCGGGAGCGGCTGAGCGCGAATCGGTCTAGGCCGCCAGCGCGTCGGGAGCGGCGGCGCCGCACGCCCAGCACGTTCCAAACGAGCCGTCGAGCGTCTCGCCGCACGCGCACGTCCACCCGTCCGGCGTCGCATCGTCGGTGATAAACGTCTCGACGATGGGCGCCGCCCGCGCAACGTCGTCCGGGTGCACCCAGACCTCGACCCAGGTTTCGATGGGCGGAATCTCGCCGACGAACGCGGCGCGAGTCTCGCCCCGGACATCGGCGGCGATGCCGTCCCCCTCGAGTGCGTGACGGACCAGGTGTGCGATCGGCGCGTTGGGCGTGCTGTAGATCCGGACCATGACGGTAGGGGAAGGGAGAGGACCGGGTACGGCCGGCCATGGTATCAGGTTGCGCACCACACGCTTAGCCGGATCTCGTCCACTGGTTCGCCCGCTCATTCTGCTGGGCCCGGGCTGCCGTCTCAGCGATTCGCGCGCGCCGCGTCGTGTCGCGCTTGGCGTCCAGAATCCATTCCAAGATGCCGCGCCGGACCGAGGGCGGAAACGCGTCCCAGTGCTGGCGCGCGGGTGGACGCGCGTCCAAGTCGGCCGCTAGGTCGCCTGGGACGGCCAGATTCTCGACATCGTCCAGGGCTGTCCACGAGCCGTCGGCCTTGGCGGCGTCGATGGCCGCCTGCCCGGCTGCGGTCATCTGGCCCGCCTCGGTGACGCGACGGGCGCGCTGCTTGCTCAGCCGCGACCACCGGCTGCCCGGGCGGCGGGGCGAGACCCACAGCTGTGTCCGAGCGTCGTCGAGCCGTCGCGGGACGCTGTCGATCCAGCCGAACGCGATCGCCTCCTCGACGATGTCGTTCCAGGTCAGCGTCGGCCCGTAGCCCTTCTTAAAGCGAACCAACCACACGCCCGCGTCTCGTCCGGCGTGCTCGGCGAGCCAGGCCCGCCACTCGGCGCGCGACTCGACGTGGACGCGGTCGTCAGGCACCGCTCGCGTCGTTGACCTCGATCCAGTAGCCGTCCGGGTCCTGCACGTAGACCTGGCGGACGCCGTCGGCGCGGTCGCTGATGGTGCCCGCCGCGCCCGGCCAGTCGCTGAACGCGACGCCCAGCGGCGGCAGCCGCGCGACGAACCCGTCAAAGTCGGCCACGCGGAGGGCAAAGTGGACGGCCTTGGTGGTGGGAGGGACCGGCGCGTCGAACGCGATCAGGTGGAGCGACGTGCCGCCGCCGAGGTCCAGCCAGCGGATCACCGCCGGGTCGCCGGGGGCGTCGATCTCGGTGACTCCGAACACGCGCTGGTAGAACGCGACGCTGCGGTCGAGGTCGGCGACGTGCACCGCGGCGTGGTCGAAGGCGACCTCCGGGTTGGCGGTCGCGTCGTAGGACGTGCTCTCCGACGCGATGACGGTGATGCATCCGCTGAACAGAACAGCCAGCAGCGTGGCAAGGGCGAGGACGCGAGGCATTCGAGGTGGGAGGGGACGGCCCGAGTCTACCACGGGTCGCCGTCGCCCGGCGTCCCAGCCTGGCCGCCTCGGTGCACGCCCCGAGGCGCGCGACCGCCGCCCGCGCTCAGGCGTGCCCGTCGCCGCTGTGCTCGGCCATCCGCTGGAGCCAGAACACCAGCACGTCGTCGCCGAACGTCTTTTCCTGGCTGCGGCGCAGCAGCCACGACAGCAGCGAGTGGACCGGCTGCTCGGCGTGGAGCGCCTGCTGGGCGCCCATCGCCACGCCGCCCTCGCCGAACATCTGGCCTCCCGTCGTGACCTGCTCGTTGAGGCCGTCGGTGTAGCACAGCAGCGCGCTGCCCGGAGGCAGCGTCAGCGAGCGGTCCTGGTAGACCGTGGTCGGGTCCAGGCCCAGGATCAGGTCCGAGTGCTCGACCATGCCCGTCCCGTCGGGCGTGACCAGAATGGGCCGGCAGTGGCCTGCGTTGGCGTAGACGACGCGGTTCGTCTTGGGCTCCCACCGCATCAGCAGCAGCGACGCGAACGTCTCCTCCAGGACCGCGTCGTTGATCAGCATCTCGTTGACACGCGTCATCAGCTTGGCCGGGCTGACGGTCTCGTGCAGCATCGCGTGGATCGTGGAGCGGATGTAGGACAGAAAGCTGAAGGCGTAGAACTTGGCCTGCAGGCCCTTGCCCATGATGTCCCCGACCGTGAACAGGTACGAGCCGTCGTCGGCGCGCGTCCAGTCGAACAGGTCGCCGCCGCCGTCCTCCTTGGGGCGGCTGAAGAACACCGTCCGGTAGCCCGGCTCGGCCGGCATCTCCTTGGGCAGCAGCCGGTTCGAGAAGTCCTTGCCGATCTTGCTGTTGAGCGTGCTCTGGTAGAGCTGGCTCCGCTGCACGATCTGGCCCACGCGCGTGATCAGGCGGTCGACGTCGAACGGCTTGGTGAGGTAGTCGTCGACGCCTTTGCGCAGGCCTTTCTGGCGGCTCAGGTCGTCGCTCTTGGCCGTCAGGAAGATGAACGGGATGGCCTGGGTGGCGGGGTCGCTGCGCAGCGCGGCCAGCAGCGCGAAGCCGTCCATGACGGGCATCATGATGTCCGAGACCACCAGGTCCGGCGTCCGCTCCTCGACGGCCTCCAGGGCGCGCTGCCCGTCCTCGGCCACGGCGACGTCGTAGACCTTGCCGAGGCGGTACTCCAGCAGGCGCCGCAGCGTCTTGTTGTCCTCGACGATCAGGATGTAGGGGCGGGCGCTCATCCGAGGTCGCGCCCTGGGGACGGGAAGGGGGTGCCCAGCTGGCCGTCGCCCATGGACTGGGCGAACGTGGGATCAGCGGCGAGGTCCTCGGGCCGGAACAGGGCCGCGAAAAACTCCTCACCCGGGTCCTGGATCTGAAACGTGATGCGCTGGCACTGGCCCTGCGCGGCCGGCCGGTAGGTCAGGTCGCTGATGCTGGTGATCAGCATCAGCAAGCCGCGCCCGCGTTCCGAGGGCGCGGGCGCCTCCATCACCGACTGCTGGCGCTCGATCTGGGTCATCAGGTCGAACCCGCTCGACGAGTCCTCGACGGCGCAGCGGACGCCGTCGTCCTCGACCTCGACCGCGAGCACGATCTCGACGCCTGACGGAAAGGTGGCGTGCTGGACCAGGTTGGCGATCCACTCGTGCACCGCCAGCCGCATCACCTCGACGCCGTCGGCGCCGAGCGCGGTGCCGAAGGTGCCCGCCCGGACCCACCCGTCGAACAGGGCGTGCACCTGGTCGGTGACCGTATCGAGACTGGTAAAGACGTGCGGCATGAGCCCGGCAGATGGACGCGGAGGCTTAGGCCGTGCCCGTGGGGCGCTGCGGGATCTGGGCTGGCGCCGCGGCGCTGTGTGCCTGCAGGGCGGCCTCGACGGTCGGGAACTGGCGGAACACCTTGTAGGTGCGCGTCAGCTGGACCACGACCTGGACCGGCCGGCTGACCGACGCGAACACGACCTGGCCGCCGGCCGGCGTGAGCTGGCGGTAGAGCGAGAAGATGACGCCCAGCCCCGTCGAGTCCAGAATCCCGGTGCCGCTAAAGTCGAGCACGTAGTAGCGTACGCCCTGGCGGGCGTGCTCCTGGCAGGCCGTCTTGAACTCGGCCGCGTTGCGGAAGTCGAGGGCTTTTCCGATGCGCACGACGGCGGCCGTGGGGGAGGCTTTTTGAAACGAGAAGCTCATGAGGGAGGCCGAAGGCGGGTAGAGGATCACACGGGCCGCGGGTGGCCGTGCGGACTCGACTGCGTCAGATATCATACCACGAGACGCCGAGCGAATGCTGCATCTCGCGACACATCGCGCCCTGGCGCGAAATCCGAGGGCAGAGCCGTTCCTCCGCGGTCCGACGGGCGACGGAGAGCCGCCAGAAGGGGAACGATCCGTAAACCGTCCGGGGCGTTTTGACCCGTTTGCGCCCGCCGTTGACGGGCGCGCCGCGGCACCCGCCCGTCGTCTAGCTTCCGCCCATGCTCCTGACTTCGCGCGGTGTGCGCCAGGCCCTTCCGTTTGTGGTTGCCACCGTGGTGGCGCTGGCGGGCTGCGCCCGGACCGCAACCGAGGGGCTGCCGCCGGGCGTCGAGATCGAGGACCTGCCCGACAGCGAAGCCTGGGACGTCGCCTTCCGCACCTCGGCCGACGGCCAGGCCCGGACGGCGGTCGAGGCGGCGTACCTGGCGCGCTACACCCGGGACAGCAGCTACGCCTACCTCGGGCGCCCGCCGGGCGACTCGGCCGCGGCGCCGGTCACGTTGCGCACCTTCGACCGCAACGGCGTGGCCGTCGGGTCGGTGCGCGCGCCCGAGGTCTGGCTCTACGACGACGAGGGCCGGGTCGTGGCGCTGCAGGCCCGAGCCACGGTCCCGACCGGCGACGGCGCCAGCATCGAGGCCCAGCGGCTGGTGCTCGTCGGCGGCCGCATCGACGCCACGGGAAACGTGAAGGCCACCCGCAGCGGCGCAGACGGCGCCTCGGTGCAAGCGGCGCGCATCACGATGGAGGACGGCCGCATCGAGGCGGCCGGCGACGTGACGGCGTCGGTGCTCTCGGGCGGCGGCGCCCGCATCGAGGCGGCCCGGCTGGTAACGCGGCCCGGCGGCAGCTTTACCGCGTCGGGCGGCGCGACGGTCCAGATCCAGGGCCGCGCCAACGCGACCGTGCGCGCGCGCACCGTGAGCGGGTCCGGCGGGCGCTACACCGCCGACGGCGGCGTCACCGTGGTCACCCAGGCCGGCAAGACGCTGACCGCCGGCCGCGTCGTTTGGAACGAGGGCGCCGGCGAGTTCCGCGCGCCCGGCGCGTTCTCGTTTACCGGGCCCGGCGAGCGCGTCCGCGGCGTGGGCCTGGTCGCCTCGGCCGACCTGTCGCGGTACTCGTTCCGCCAGGCCAGCGGCGAGATCGAGGTGCAGGAGTGAGCGCGCGCACGGGACGCTCCGGGGCGCGCTGGGCTCGCCTCGGCGTCGGGGTGGCGGCCTGGCTGTTGGTCCTGGCCCTGGCCGCGCCGGCCTCCGCCCAGACGCGCACGCTGGAGATCGTCAACGCCGACCGCGTCGAGATCGTGACCGACACGGCCGGCGTCGTGCGCTACATGGAAGGCGACGTCCGCCTGCGGCTCGACACGACCGCGCTGCGCGCGCGCCAGGTCACCGAGTACGTGTCGCGCGGCGAGGCCATCCTGTCGGGCGCCGTCCGCATCGTCTCCGGCCAGGACACGCTCACCGCGGACGTGGTCGAGTACGACTCGAACACCAAGGTCTCGAGCGCCCGAGGCAGCGCTCGCCTGGGCGACGGCGAGTCGGTGGTGCGCGCGCCCGAGATGACCTACGACAGCCGCGCCGAGGTCGCCACGTTCGTCGGCGACGGCGAGATCACGAACCAGGGCGCCGTGTTGACCTCGGCCTCGGGCACCTACTCGTCGGCCCGGCGCACCGCCGAGTTTCCCGACCCGGTGCGCTTGGTGGACTCGACGGGCGTCATCACCGCCGACCGCGGCACCTACGACGGCCGCATCCGCCGGGTCGACGTTGCGGGCTCCGTGCTGCTCCGCCGCCCCGCCGAGCACCTCGACGCGGACTCGCTGGTCTACTTCCGCCGCACGGAGCGCGCGCGCGCCTACGGCCAGACCATCCTGCACCAGATCGGCGAGGCCGACGACGGCCAGGCGCCCGCCGACTCGTCGCGGCGCACGCTGCTGTTTTCGGAGACGCTGCTGTTCGACGGCCAGGCCGAGACCGCCACGGCCCGAGGCCTGCCCGCCGGCCCGGACGGCCCGGCGCTCGACCCCCTCCTGGTCGTGCTCCAGGGCCGCGACGACGGCGGCGTGGACTCGACGCTGACGCGGGCGACGCGCATCGACGCCGTCCGCACGACGACCGAGGCGGACACCACCACGACGTTGACGGCCGCCGGCAACGTCCGGCTGTGGGACCGCCGCCTGGCCGCGCGCGCCGACTCCGTCCACCTGACGCGGCGGTCCGGCGTGGACACGATCCGTCTGTTCGGCCAGCGCCCGTCGGTCTGGGCCGACGGCGCCCAGATGACTGGCGACAGCCTCCAGGTGGTCGTGCGCGACGGCGCCGTCGAGACGCTCCGGGTGTGGGGCCAGGCGTTCGTGGCCCGCGTCGACTCGACGCTGGGGCGGCTCAACCAGATCGCGGGCGGGCAGCTGCTGGCCCGCTTCGACGGCGACGCGTTGCACCGCCTCGACGTGTGGCCCAACGGCGAGATCCTGCAGTTCAACGCGGCGCCCGATGGGCTGCTCGAAGGCGCCATCCAGCTGGCCCAGGACAGCCTGAGCTTCCGATTCGAGGGCGGCGAGTTGCGCGGCTTTACAGGGTACGGGGGCATCACGTCGACGGTCTACGGCGGCGCCAACGTGCCGGGCGGCCTGCGCCTGCCCGGCTTCGCGTTCGCCGTCGGCGGCGCCCCGACGCGCCGCGTGGTGCTGGAGGACGCCTGGGAGGCGGGCTGGCTGGAGCGCTTCGGCCCGCCCGCCTCGGCGTTGCGCCCACCCGACTCGCCACCCGGCGAGCGTCCCCTCGCGCTCCCCGAGGCGGAGGGCCGTCCCGAGGCAGAAGAGCGTCCCGAGGCAGAAGAGCGTCCCGAGGCAGAAGAGCGTCCCGAGGCAGAAGAGCGTCCCGAGGCGGGGGAGGCGGGGCCGGACGCCTCGGCTAGCTTGGACGCATGAGCGATCCCCAGATCCTGCGCGCCGACAGCTTGGTCAAGCGCTACCGGCGCCGCACCGTCGTGGACGGCGTGTCGCTCCAGGTCGAGCAAGGCACATGCGTCGGGCTGCTGGGCCCCAACGGCGCGGGCAAGACGACGACGTTCTACATGGTCGTCGGCATGGTGCGGCCGGACGCGGGCGACGTCTACCTCGGCACCGCCGACGCCGAGCGCCGCATCACGCGCACGCCCATGTACCGCCGCGCGCGCCTGGGCCTGGGCTACCTCGCCCAGGAGGAGTCGGTGTTCGGCTCGATGACCGTCGAGGACAACCTGCACGCCGTGCTCGACTTTCAGCCGATGTCGCGCGACGAACGCCAGGCCCGCGTCGACGAACTGGTCGACGAGTTCGGGCTCCAGACCGTGCGCCAGTCCAAGGGCCACGTGCTCTCCGGCGGCGAGCGGCGGCGCACTGAGATCGCGCGCGCGCTCGCGACCCGGCCCCGATTTATCCTGCTCGACGAGCCGTTCGCCGGCGTCGACCCGATCGCGGTCGAGGACATCATGGCGATTGTCTCGGGCCTGCGCGACCGCGGCATCGGCGTGCTCATCACCGACCACAACGTCCACGAGACGCTGGCCATCACCGACCGCGCCTACCTCTTGTACGACGGCAAAATCTTCGTCGAGGGCACGGCCCAGGAGCTCGCCGACAACCCCGAGGTGCGGCGCCGCTACCTCGGCGAGAGCTTTACGCTGGAGCGCTACCGAGACTGAGCCAGCCAGTCGCGCAACTCGTCCCCGGAGGCCAGGACGCGGTCGCGGGCGAGCAGGTCGGCGTGCATCTCGTCGGGCGCGTACTTCGAGGGGAGCCCGGTTGTGGCGCTCACCACCCACGAGTGGAGCGGGTTGCGGGGCCGTCCGCTCATGACGTAGAGCGGGACGGCGCCCATCACGCGGGCGACGGCGCCGTAGGTGGCGCGCTGCCGGCCGTCCTGCAGGCGGTGGAGCAGGGCGGTAAGCTCGTCGGCGTCGGGCATGGCGCGCGCGGGGACGGTGCCCAGTCTACGACCGAGGCGGCCCGCCTCGGCGCGGGCGGGCGACCCCTCGGGCAGGCGACCTCTGCGCAGGCGACCTCTCAGGCGACCCCGAGCCGTCCGGCGGAGACCCTGCAGCCGGCCGGCGGACTCGGCGTGAAGGCCGAACCTCCCGAGCCCGCCACGGTAGCTTTCACTCTCGCCTGAAACCCCACGCCCATGGCCGGCCTCGTCGTCATCCCCGACCCCGCCGTCGACGCGGCCCGCTTGGACGCGCTGTCAGACGCGCTCGCCGTGTTCGGCTTCGACGTCCACCGGACGGGCACGCCGGCCGTCCTCGCCGCCACCGGCGTGCCGGTCGACTTCGACGTGCGCCACATCAAGGTGCTGGCCGACGTCCGCGACGTGGTCCGCGTCACGAGCCCCTACAAGTTCGCCGCGCGGACCTGGCACCCGGCCGACACCATCGTCGACGTGGACGGCGTGCCCGTCGGCGGGCCCGAACTGGTGGTCATGGCGGGGCCGTGCTCGGTCGAGGGCGTCGACCAGATCGAGACCTCGGCGGCGGCGGTCGCGGCGGCGGGCGCCCGCATCCTGCGCGGCGGCGCCTTTAAGCCGCGGTCCAGCCCGTACTCGTTCCAGGGCCTGGGCGAGCAAGGGCTCCAGATCATGCGCGCCGCCGCCGACGCGCACGGCCTCAAGGTGGTCACCGAGGTGATGACCGAGAGCCAGGTCGAGGTCGTCGGCCGCTACGCGCACGTGTTCCAAATTGGCGCGCGCAACATGCAGAACTTCCCCCTTCTGCAGGAAGTCGGGCGGGCCGGGCTGCCGGTCCTGCTCAAGCGCGGCATGGCGGCCACGATCGAGGAGTGGCTGATGTCGGCCGAGTACATCCTGGCCGAGGGCAACCCCGACGTGATCCTGTGCGAGCGCGGCATCCGCACGTTCGAGACCGCGACCCGGAACACGTTGGACCTGTCGGCGGTGCCGGTCGTGAAGCAGCTGTCGCACCTGCCCATCATCGTCGACCCCAGCCACGGCGTCGGCATCCGGGACAAGATCGCGCCGATGGCGCTGGCGGCGGTCGCGTGCGGCGCCGACGGGCTGATGATCGAGGCGCACCCCAACCCGCCGGTCGCGCTCTCCGACGGCCCCCAGTCGCTCTACCTCGACGCCTTCGCCGACCTGATGGACCGCGCGCGCGCCGTCGCGGCCGTCGTCGGCCGCACGATGCCCGAGGCGGCGGCCGTCGCGGCGGCCTGAGGCGGGAGGCAGGCGGCAGCAAAGGCTGGCCCTATACTTGCGGGCGGTCCTCGTCCCCCTCCTCTCCCAGGTATCTCGCATGTGTGGAATCGTCGGTTACATCGGCCAGCGTCAGGCCTCGGACCTCCTCGTCAAGGGCCTGCGCCGGCTGGAGTACCGGGGCTACGACTCGGCGGGCGTGGCGATCGTCAACGGCGAGCTGAGCGTGCGCAAAAAGGAGGGCAAGGTGGACGAGCTGGCCAAGCTGCTCGACGCCAACCCCGTCAGCGGCCAGGTGGGCGTCGGGCACACGCGCTGGGCCACGCACGGCGCGCCGAACGACGTCAACGCGCACCCGCACACGTCGTCTGACGGCTCGTTCGCGATCATCCACAACGGGATCATCGAGAACTACGGCGCCATCAAAAAGCAGCTGCTGGCCAAGGGCTACACGTTCGAGAGCGAGACCGACACCGAGGTGCTGGCGCTGTTTATCGAGGAGATCGTCAAGGAGACCGGGCTGGACTTTGCCGAGTCCATCCGCCAGGCGCTCACCCAGGTCAGCGGCGCCTACGGCATCGTGGCCATCCACCGCGACGAGCCCGACCAGCTCGTGGTCGCGCGCAACGGCAGCCCGCTGCTGCTGGGCGTCGGCGACGGCGAGCACTTTGTGGGAAGCGACGCGAGCCCGTTCATCGAGTTCACGCGCAACGTGGTCTACCTCGCCGACGGCGAGATGGCGGTCGTCAAGCGCGACGGCTTCGAGGTGTCCGAGATCGCGGGCAAGCCCGTCTCCAAACAGGTCCACGAGCTGGAGTGGGACCTGGAGGAGATCGAGAAGGGCGGCTACGAGCACTTTATGCTCAAAGAGATCATGGAGCAGCCCGAGTCCATCGCCAACGCCATGCGCGGCCGCGTGCTGGCCGACGAGGGCCGCATCAAGCTGGGCGGCCTGGACGTGGCCATGGACCGCTTGCGCTCGGCCGAGCGCATCGTGATCTGCGCGTGCGGCACGTCGTGGCACGCCGGGCTCGTAGGCGAGTACCTCATCGAGCGGCTGGCCCGGGTCAACGTCGAGGTGGAGTATGCCTCGGAGTTCCGCTACCGCGACCCGATCCTGGACCCCAAGAAGGACGTCGTGATCGTGATCAGCCAGTCGGGCGAGACCGCCGACACGCTGGCGGCCGTCCGCCAGGCCAAGGACGCCGGCGTGCTGGCGCTGGGGCTGGTCAACGGCGTCGGCTCGACGATCGCGCGCGAGACCGACGCCGGCGTCTACCTGCACGCCGGGCCCGAGATCGGGGTGGCGAGCACCAAGGCCTTTACGGCCCAGGTGGCCGTCCTGGCTCAGATCGCGCTGCTTCTGGGCTACGAGCGCGGCGTGATCACCGACGACGAGATGCGCGAGCACACCCAGGCGCTGGCGGCCATCCCGGCCCAGGTCAAGACGGTGCTGGAAGGCGAGTGGGAGATCCGCAAGATGGCGCGCGACTACCGCTACGCGAGCAACTTCCTCTACCTCGGGCGCGGCGTCAACTTCCCCGTAGCGCTCGAAGGCGCGCTCAAGCTCAAGGAGATCAGCTACATCCACGCCGAGGGCTACCCGGCGGCCGAGATGAAGCACGGCCCCATCGCCCTGATCGACCGGTTCATGCCCGTCGTGTGCATCGCCACGCGCGACGCGACCTACGACAAGGTGGTGTCCAACATCGAGGAGGTCGCCGCCCGCGGCGGGACGGTGATCGCGGTCACCGACGAAGGCAACCAGGACCTCGCCAAGTTGGCCGAGTACGTCGTCGAGGTGCCCAAGACGCTCGACGCCTTCGAGCCGCTCCTGACGGTGATCCCGCTGCAACTGCTGAGCTACCACATTGCCGTCATGCGCGGCACCAACGTGGACCAGCCGCGCAACCTGGCCAAGAGCGTCACGGTCGAGTAGCCCGGGTGCCCGCTTGGGCGCCGGGGCGGGCACGTCCGGCTCGGACGGACGGGGACGGCGGCAGGGGAGGCCCGGCGCGGCGCTAGATTCCGGCCCCTCGCCGCCTTGCCCGATGATCAACTCCGACGCCCTCGACACGCTGCTCGCCCGCTACCAGGAGGTGCTGGCCGAGATGTCGCAGCCGTCGACGGCCAGCGACCCGGCGCTGCTCGAAAAGCTGGGCCGCGAGATGTCCGGCCTGGAGCCCGCCGTCAAGGCCGCCCGGCTGTGGCGCGAGCTCAACGACGAAGCCGACGGGCTGCGCGAGATGGTGGCGAGCGAGACCGGCGAGATGGCCGAGATGGCCGAGATGGAGCTCGAGGAGGTGAGCGAAAAGCTGGCCGCGGCCGAGAAAGACCTGGAGGAGGAGTTGGTGCCCAAAGACCCCGAGGACGCGCGCGACGCGATCGTCGAGATCCGGTCGGGGACGGGCGGCGACGAGGCGGCGCTGTTCGCGGGCGACCTGTTCGACCTGTACCAGAAGTACGCAGTCACGCACGGCTGGAAGGTCGAGATCATGGACACGTCCGAGGGCACCGCGGGCGGCTTCCGCGACATCACGTTCGCGCTCAAGGGCCGGGACGTGTTCGGCCAGATGAAGTACGAGTCGGGCGTGCACCGCGTCCAGCGCGTGCCCGCGACCGAGAGCCAGGGCCGCATCCACACCTCGGCCGCGACCGTCGCCGTGCTGCCCGAGGCGGAGGAGGTGGACGTCGATCTCAGGATGCAGGACGTGCGCATCGACGTCTACCGCTCGTCCGGGCCCGGCGGGCAGTCGGTCAACACGACGGACTCGGCCGTGCGCCTGACGCACGAGCCGACGGGGTTGGTGGTCTCGATCCAGGACGAGAAAAGCCAGATCAAGAACAAAGACAAGGCCTTCCGTGTGCTGCGCTCGCGGCTGTACCAGCTGGAGTTGGACCGCGTCCACAACGAGCGCGCCGCGGCGCGCAAGGAGATGGTGGGCTCGGGCGACCGCTCAGGCAAGATCCGGACGTACAACTGGCCCCAGGGCCGCGTCACGGATCACCGCTTGGAGGGCGACGACAAGAACCACGCGTTGCAGAACGTCTTGGACGGCAACCTCCACGAGATCGTCCGCGCGCTGGCGCTCGCCGACCGCGAGGCGCGGATGGAGGAAGCCGCCGAAGGCTAGGCGCCACCAGGCCCGCCTCGGCAGACCTGTCGGCACGTCCAGCGCGAGGCCGAGGCGGGCGGAGCCGTCTTCGCTCGTGCTTCGCCCTCTCCGGCGGCCGCCCGGCTAGATTCGCCGTCCCCCTGCTCGCGGCAGGACATCCGGGAGAGACATCCCGGCACGCCGCGGGCTCCTTCACGAACCCACAGGGACACATGGCAGACGCCACCGGGTCGACCGACCCCATGTACGAGTTGATGTACATCATCAACCCGGTTCTCAACGAGGACCAGACCAAGGACATCGTCCAGCGCGTGACGCAGTACCTCTCCGACAACGGCGCTCAGGTCGAGCACGTCGAGGAGAACGGCAGCCAGCGGCTGGCCTACCCCATCGAGAAGAAGCGCAACGGCTACTACGTCGTCGTCAACTTCCGCCTGCCGACCTCCGCCAACGACGGGCTCGTCAAGATCGAGCGCGCCATGACCATCAACGACGACCTGATGCGCCACATGGTGCTCCGGTACGACGCCAAGATGGAGCGGCACTACCTCGCCCGCAAGCGCGGCGACGAGATGCCCAAGATCGCGCCCCCCGTTATCCAAGCCTAAGCCCCGATGTCTGAGATCCCCAACAGCAACGCGGACGCGCCCGCCGGCGCAAACGCTCCCGCCCCGGACGCCCCCGGAGGCGTCGACCTGGGCGCGGCCGCGCCCGCCACGCCGCCCACGGTGACCGGCGCCCCCGTCGCCGGCGAGGCGCCCGAGCCCGGCGTCGACTCGCCCGCCCCCAGCGTCCCGCCGCTCAACGCGCCGGCCGCCGCCAACCCCGACACCACGACGCTGGCCGAGGCGCAGTCGCCCGACACCGCCGACGGCGCCGCGAGCGGCACCGCCGCCACCAGCGAGACCGCCACGGCCGGCGCGCCGGTCAAGCCCGCCCAGGAGGTCACGCACCTGCCCGAGACGAACGTGGGCTCGGCCCTGGAAGGCTCGTCGGTGCCCACCTCGGCCGACCAGCCGACGGCCGTCGAGCAGGCCGCCGAGCAGATCGGCTCGGAGCCTGCGCCCCGCGCCGTGTCCCCCGAGGTCGCCGCGCGCCTGCTGGCCGCGTCCAACCCCGAGGACCTGCAGCGCATCGTGGCGCCCGGCGCCCAGCGCACCACGCTCAAGTGCCCCTTCAAGACCGCCGGTGTCCAGTACATCGACTACAAGGACACCGAGACCTTGAAGCGGTTCATCAACGAGCAGGGCAAGATGCTGCCCCGCCGCATGACCGGCGTCTCGGCCAAGTACCAGCGCCAGCTGACGCGCGCCATCAAGCGCGCCCGCCACGTGGCCCTGCTTCCCTTCGTCGCCGACAACGTCAAGTAGCGACCGGCGGCCGGCGCGGGCACCCGCCCGCTGCGACCGCCAGCGCTCAACCCTAAATCCGATGAAAGTCATTCTCACCGCGGACCACGACACGCTCGGTATGCGCGGCGACGAGGTCCAGGTCAAGCCCGGTTACGGGCAGAACTTCCTGATCCCGCGCCAGCTGGCCGTGGTCGCCACCAAGTCCACGCGCAAGCGCTACGCCGAGGAGACCCGGCAGGCCGCGCACAAGATCGAGGCCGCTCGCGGCAACGCCGAGAAGCTCGCCCAAAAGATGACGGGCACCGAGCTGGTGTTCCCCGTCAAGACCGGCGACGAAGGCCGCCTGTTCGGCTCCGTCACGACCCAGCAGGTCGCCGACGAGCTGACGGCCCAGGGCTACACCGTCGACCGCCGCAAGATCACGATGTCCGAGGAGATCCGGACGACCGGCGACTACACCGCCACGGTCCGTCTCCACCCGGACCACTCGGCCGAGATCAAGGTCTCGGTCGTCGCCGAGGAGTCCTCGCTCTAGCCGAGCCTCCGGTCCGACGCTGGCCCCGTCTGCTCCGGCAGGCGGGGCCCTTTTTTGGCTGCGCCGGGCAGCGGGTGCCGAGAGCGTGCGGCGGGGCCGTTCGGCGCGCTACGCGCCCTCGCCCTCTTCGGGAGCGTCCGCCTCGGGAGCGTCTGCCTCGGGGGGCGGCTGGGCAGGGCTGGACGGCTGCCCCGAGGACGCCGCCGCGGAGGACGCCGCGGACGCCGCCTCGCGAACGGCGAGCGAGATGCGCGCGGGCTCCGGCGCGGTCCCCGAGGCGGGCACCGGCCAGCCTTCGCGCTGCTGCGTCCGGTCGCCGTCGGTCGTCTCGGTTTGGTCGTGGAACAGGATCTGCTGCGTCGGGAACGGCAGGTCGATGCCCTGCGACAGCAGCGCCTGGCTGACCCGCATCAGCACCTGGTCGCGCAGCTTGACCACGTTCTTGCGCACCGGGTCCGTCCACCACCGCACGCGCAGGTTCACCGACGAGCCCGCCAGGTCCCACGTCAGCACGTCCGGCGCGGGGTCGTCCATGATGCCCTCGATGCCCCGGACCGTGTCGAGCGCGATCTGCTTGGCCGTCTCGATGTCGTCGCCGTAGCCGATGCCGACGTCGTACTGGCTCCGGACCATGTGGTAGGCCGTGATCACCTGGACGGGCTCGGAGTAGATCTGCGAGTTCGGGACGATGATCCGTCGCCCGTCGTAGGTCCTGATGAACGTGGCCCGGGTCTCGATGGCCTCGACGGTGCCGGTAAACGATCCCGACGTGATCTCGTCGCCGACGCGGAACGGCTCGCGGATCAGAATCAGGATGCCTGCCAGCAAGTTCTGGAAGATGTCCTGGAACGCAAAGCCGATGGCGACGCCGCCCAGCCCGAGCCCGGCGAAGATGGCTGAGAACTTGAGCGACGGGATGATGATGACCAGACCGAGAAAGACGCCCAGCACGAGGAGCGACGCATAAGCCAGCCGGCCTAACACGATGCCAATGCTGGAGTCGGCCGGCCCCGGCGTGACGCGGTGCACGACCGATCGCACGCCCTTGGCGATCAGCCAGACGACGGCGAGCACCACCAGCGCGACCGCGATCCGCGGCAGCGACGCGAACAGCGTGTCGATCATCCCCTGGACCTGGTCGATCGCTTCACCCGTGGCCTCCTCGACGCTGACCTCGACGGTGTCGGCAGCCACTGGGGCAGCGGAGGAGACGACGGTGTCCTGTACGACCGAGAGCGTGTCTTGCATGGGCATGGAGATGGGGCCGGCAGTCGCCGCCAGCAGAGGAGGGGGACGCAGAGCGCAACGGCAGGGTTCGCCTGAAAGACAGGGTCGGCCCTACGGGCTGGGCCTGCACAACCGTAACGCCCCCGCCGGCCGCCGACCCAAGGGACGGCGTGGCCGGCGGAGGCGCTCGCCTCGGTGCCGAGGCGGGCAGGGCCAGACGTCTAGGCTCAGGAGCCCGGCGTCGTGTCCGTCAGGTCGGGGCGCGTCTGCGGGCTCGCGCCCGGCTGGTCGGCGCTGGGCTTCAGGACCTTGGGCGCGTCGCCGCTCTCGACCTGGGACTGGAACTTCTCGAGCTGCTCCCGCGCCACGTCGCGCCCGCCCCACCCGAAGGCGATGGCAGCCGCGAGCGCGATCGCGCCCAGGATCAAGCCAAACGCCAGGTTCACGATCGAGTCGGCCAGGCCCATCTGCTTGAGCGCCATCGCGCCGGCAAAGACCAGGATCGAGACCCGGGCCGCCACCGCCAGCATGTCCGACTGGCCGGAGGCGTTGGACTTGATGGCGCTGTAGGCCAGGTTCGACAGGTACAGGCCCACCGCGAAGATGACCAGCCCGAGCAGGATCTGACCTGCGAGAACGGTGAACTCCGCGATCAGGACCGCCAGCGCCCCCAGACCCAGCGAGTTGGCCGCCTCGGTCGCCGCGAACAGCATCACGCCCACCAGCACCACCCAGCCCGCCAACCCGGCCGGCGTCTTGGTGTCGAGCGTGCCCTGTGCCGCCGCGTCGCCCGCGTCCCGGCTGGCGGTCGCCTCGGTCGAGAGCGAGCGGAAGCCCAGCCCCTCGAACAGCCGGTTAAAGCCGACGCTCGCCAGCAGCGTGCTGACCAGCGAGGCCACCAGACGGCCCACGACAAACGCAATCCCCAGGATCAGCGCCGCCAGGAACACGCGCGGGATCGCTTCCAAGAACTGGCCCAGCATCGCCGACGCCGGTGCCGTCACCGCCTCCACGTCGAGCGCCTGCAGCGCCGAGACGATCACCGGGATCAAGACCAGGATGTAGACCACCAGGCCCAGCAGGTCCGACAGGCGCGTGCCTCCGGTCGCACGCGACAAGCCAACCTCGTCGGACAGCTTGTTCGCGCCAGCAGCATCGGCCAGGTTGGCGACGATCTTGCGCAGCACGCGTGCCACAAAGGCGCCCACCACCAGAATGATGCCGGCCAAGAGCAGGTTGGGCAGGAAGCCCAGGATCTCGTTGACCAGGCCCTGCACCGGGGCCAGAATGCCCGCCAGCTGCAGCGTGTCCAGGATGGCCGGGATGAACAGCAGAATGACAAAGTAGAACACCGCGGTGCCCAGCGTCTTGGCCAGCGACGTGTCGCCGCTGCCAGCCGCCTTCGGAGCCGGGGCGTCCCCTGACAGACGGGCCCTGGCGCGCGCCTGCGCCGCGTCGATGTCGGCCTGGGCGCCCTCGCCGACCTCGCCGACGGGGTGCGAGCCGTCGCCCGTGCGCGCCATCGCGATGCCACCGGCTGGGCTCGACACGTTGCCGTCGTTGGCCGCCGAAATCCGCTCGTCGATGTGGACCGCCTCCAGCCCCTTGGTGGTGAGCGTGCCCACGATCTTGGCGAGGGCATACGCGACGATCGACAGGATCACAGCGCCGATCAAGCGCGGGATAAACGCGATGATGGTGCCGACAAACTCACCGAGCGGGCCCCCGACGGCGCCCAGGTCGACGGCGTTGAACGCGGCGATAAGCGCGATCACGATCACGACCCAGAACGCGATCCGGCCCCCGATCTGCTCGGACGACAGGCTCGGGTTGTCGCTGACGGCGCCCAGCACCTTGTCGTCGAAGCGGGTGCGCTTGAGGGCAGCGCGCACGACACCCTCGATGATCTTGGCGACGACGTAGCCGACGATCAGGATGAGGACGAAGACCAGAAGAGGCCACAGCGGCCCCAGCGTGGCTTCGATGTTTGAGAAGGCGTCTTGCATGGCTGAAAAGGTGGGTGAGAGGGGTGTCGAGAACCGCGCCTGCGAGGCGAACGGTCGAGGCGGACGGCGCAGATCCCAGGCAGGGCACTCTGGAATGCCCCAGATGGTTCCTTTTTTGAAGATTCCGTTCATCCCTTGGCGGCGAGACTCACGCGGATTCCCCGCCTCCGCCGAGACCGCGCGCGACACGCTGGGTAGCTTCGGCGGCCCCCTTTGCCCATGCTGCCGCCTCCGCCCGTGACCCCGCCCCGCACTGCTCAGGCCACCCGCCAGGCCTTCCTCGACTTTTTCCGCGAGAAGGGCCACGAGATTGTGGACTCGGCGCCCATCGTGCCCCAGGGCGACCCGACGCTGCTGTTCATCAACGCCGGGATGAACCCGTTCAAGGACGTGTTTCTGGGCACCGGCTCGCGGCCCTACGTCCGCGCGGCGGATACGCAGAAGTGCCTGCGCGTCTCCGGCAAGCACAACGACCTCGACGAAGTCGGCATCGACACGTACCACCATACGTTTTTCGAGATGCTGGGCAACTGGAGCTTCGGCGACTACTTCAAAGCCGAGGCCATCGCGTGGGCCTGGGAGCTGCTCGTGGACCGCTGGGGCCTGGACGCGACCCGGTTGTACGTGACCGTCCACGAGGGCGACGACGCGCTGGGCCTGGACGCCGACGAGGAGGCCGCCGACCTGTGGGCTCAGTCCACCTCGGTGCCGCCGGCGCACATCCTGTACCAGCCGTCCAAGGACAACTTCTGGATGATGGGCGAGACGGGTCCCTGCGGCCCGTGCTCCGAGATCCACGTGGACTTGCGGAGCGACGAGGAGCGCGCCATCGTGCCGGGCAAAGACCTGGTCAACAAGGACGACCCGCGCGTGATGGAGATCTGGAACCTGGTCTTTATCCAGTACAACGCCACGCTCGTGGAGGCCGAGGGCGAGACCGTGACGACGCTGGAGCCTCTGGCGGACCAGTTTATCGACACGGGCATGGGCTTCGAGCGCATCTGCGCAGTCCTCCAGGGCAAGGCCTCGAACTACGACACCGACCTGTTCGCGGGCATCCTGGCCGCGCTCTCGACGCGCGCCGGTCTCCAGCCCTACGACAGCTACGCCGAGGCGGACCCAGCCGGCAAGACCATCCGGGTGGCGATGCGCGTCGTGGCCGACCACGTGCGCACGCTGGCGGTCGCGATCGCCGACGGGGCGCTGCCGGGCAACACGGGCCGAGGCTACGTGCTCCGCCGCATCCTGCGCCGCGCCGTCCGCTACGGCTACCAGTCGCTGGGCCTGACCGAGCCGTTCCTGGCCGACTTGCTCCCCGCGCTGTCACGCGAGATGGGCGAGGCGTTCCCGGAGTTGGTCTCGTCCCTCGACACCGCCAGCCGCGTGATCACGGGCGAGGAGGAGTCGTTCTTGAAGACGCTGGAGGGCGGGATAGAGCTGATCGACGGAGTTTTCGAGCTTGCAAATCTCAAAGAGCGAGACGCAGTAATCCGAATTGCTACCGAGTCAGGACGCGAGCGAGCGACCGGAATGTTCGTCAACTCACTTCTTAAATCGATTGGTGAGGATCTGCTTCCTGAACATGGACAGTCAGCTATTTACTCACCGGGCAGAACGGGTCGCTTAGTTGCTATGTCATACGGCGAGGTTGTGCCGAATGAGGCGTTTAATGACTTCGTCGATAAGGTGCTATTCGATGGTGTCGTCCCTGGTGAGGTCGCCTTCCTCCTCCACGACACCTACGGCTTCCCGTCGGACTTGACCGACGTGATGGCGCGCGAGCGCGGCCTGACCGTGGACCACGCCCGGTTCGACGAGCTGATGGGCGAGCAGCGCACGCGCGCCCGCGCCGCGGCCGGATTCACCCAAGACCACTCCGAGGCCGACCTGTGGGACGCGACCGCCGACACGCCGGACGCCATCGAGTTCGCCGGCTACGACGCGCTCGTCGTCCAAGACGCCCGCGTCCTGAAAACCCGGACCGTGGGGGAGGGCGACGAGGCTCGGCACGAGCTGGTCCTCGACCGGACGCCGTTCTACGCCGAGAGCGGCGGCCAGGTCGGCGACACCGGCCACCTCGGCATCGGCGCGGACCGCGTCGAGGTGCTCGACACCGTCAAGGACGCCGACGGCACCATCGTCCACGTCGTCAGCCACCTGCCCGAGGACACCGAGGCGGGCGTGACCGCGTCTGTCGATGCCGAGCGCCGCCGCCGCATCGAGCGCCACCACACCGCGACGCACCTGCTGCACGCCGCGCTCCGCGAGACCCTGGGCGACCACGTCCAGCAAAAGGGCTCGCTCGTGGCGCCCGACCGCCTGCGGTTCGACTTTTCGCACTTCGAGCGCATGACCGCCGACGAGACGCGCGCTGTCCAAGACCGCGTCAACGCGCTCGTGCTGCGCAACATCCGCAAGGACGAGGCGCGCGACGTGCCGCTGGCCCAAGCGCGCGAGCGCGGCGCGATGGCCTTGTTCGGTGAGAAGTACGGCGAGCGCGTCCGCGTGATTACCTTCGACCCCGCCGTCTCGGTCGAGCTGTGCGGCGGCACGCACCTGGACGCGACGGGCGAGGTCGGCCTGTTCCAGATCATGTCCGAGTCGTCGGTGGCGTCGGGCGTGCGGCGCATCGAGGCCGTCGTGGGCGAGGCCGCGCTCGACTGGATGCGCGCCGAACTGGACGACCTGAACGCGGCGCGTGCTCAGTTCAAGCAGGTGCCCGACGGGCTGGGGCTGGCCGTCGAGGGCTTGCAGCGCGACCTGAAAGGGCTGGAGACCACGATTGCAGGCTTGCGCGCCCAGAACGCGGCCGCTGGGCTGGACGGCATTCTGCAGTCGGCCGTCGACGTGGACGGCATTCGGGTGGCGACCGGCGAGATCGCCGGGGCCGATATGGACACGCTGCGCGGGCTCGCCGAGACCGCACGCGCCCGGCTGACTGCGACCGGCGGCGCCGGCGTCGCCGTGTTTGGCTCGGCGGACGCCGAGGCGGGCAAGGCGTTTCTGGCGGCCTCCGTCACCGACGACGTCGTCGGCCGCGGCGTCCAGGCCGGCCGGCTGGTCGGCGCCCTCGCCAAAAAGGTCGGCGGCGGCGGCGGCGGCCGGCCGACCGTCGCGACGGCCGGCGGCAAAAATCCCGACGGCCTGGCCGACGCGCTCGCGGCGGTCGTCGGCGCAGTCCGCGAGATGCTGTAGTCACCGAGCCTTCGCACAGCTGGGGCGTCGCCGGCGTCCCATCTCCGTTCAGCCAGTCCACACGTCTCCTCCCGATGCTCCGCCTCGCCCTCTTCGCCGCCGCCCTCTTCGCCCTGCCCGCCTCGGCACAGTCGTCCGGCCACTCGGCGCACACGCCCGACCACTCCGCGCACGCAGCCACCGCCCCGGCCCACGACTCCACCGAGGTGGGCGTGGTCACCATCGACGCCATCCCGACCTACTCGGCCGGCATGGGACGCACGGACGGTCCGTTTACGCTCGTCTCGCTCGACGGCAGCATTGTCGTCGCCCCCGACGCCACCGTCCGTGCCGACTCCGCCTCGGGCGCCTGGGACATCGGCATCCGCGGCACCGAGATCATCGTGAACGGCGGCGCGTCGGGTCCGGGCGAGCGCCGCGGCGTGCTGCTCTCCGCCGACGCGAGCGAGATGTACGACATCGAGGCCGTGCTGGTGTCAGACGGCGAGGGCGAGTGCCCGCGCGGTGCGGCGCGCGTCGTGTGCCACGGCTCGGGCAACGGCTGGTACGAGTACGCCTCGAACGGCGTCCAGCCCATCGGCCGCGACCTGGTCGTCGCGCGGGCGGACGGGACGCTGCTGCGGGTTCGGTTTGTGCGCTACGTGCTGGGCGAGGCCTTGGCGTCGGGCGTGATGCCGCGCTACGTGACCCTGGAGGTGACGCCGCTGGCCGACGCCTCGGCCGAGACGACGCCCGACGAGCAACTCTAGGTGCCGACGCCGCCCTCGGTGGACGGGCCGAGCGCCGCGCGCGACGCCGTCTGGTTCCACGCCGGGTTCGCGGCCGTCGCCGTCGTGGTGCTGCTGATCCCGACGGTCGTACTGCCGGGCCGAGGAGCGGTGCTGGCGCTCGGCTGGAAGCTGTTCGCACTGGTGGTGCTGTACAACGTTGCGCTGCCGCTCGTCGGGCGGGTCCGCGGGCACCGGGACTGGGTCGCGCTGTGGGCGTTTCTGGCGCCGCTGAGCCTGTTCCAGGTCATCCCCGACGCGGCGCTGGCGTCCGTGCTGGGCAGCTTGGACTTTCCGGACACCGGAGGCCCCCACCTCGGTGCCGTCCCGGCCGCAATGGCCGGCATGTGGACGATCCCGCTGTGGCTGGCGCTGTTCGTTGCCGAGCGCCAGTCGGGCGGTGATCTGAGGCGCGGCGCGGTATGGGCGGGGGCCCTGGCCGGCGTCCTCCTGGTCGGCGCCGAGGCGACGCTCGCGGCACCGTCGCCCCTGGGTCTGTGGGACGTCCCGGTCTGGCGCGCCGTCGACGTGGCGACAGTCGGGCCGGTCGCGGTCTACGTCGTCCTGCCGGAGATCCTGCTGGGGGCCGTCGCCTGGATCGCCTACCGGCTGACGCGCTCGGCCGGCTGGCCCGCCGAGGTGGGCGCAGCCGCTCTCGTCGCATGTGTCTACCTCGGCGCGCTGGTGGCGTCGTTCGGGCTGGTGGAGCACGTCGCCGGCTAGGCTGGCGTCCGGGCGCGTTTACTCTTGGACCTTCATCTTGGGACCGCCCGGTCCGCTGACCGTCGCAGGGTCGGCAGGAACGGCGTCCTGCGCGGACGGTCCCGAGAGCGCCTCCAACGGCCCGCCGGCGTGCTGGCCCAGGTCCTGGTCTTGGTCAGCCCCGGCCGCGTCCAGCCACCGGTTGCACATCCGCCCCCGGCGGTCCATGCAACACTGAATGCGAACCTGGTGCTCGGTCGTCCGCCCAATCGACCGGCGCACGTCAAGCGTGCGCTCCGGCCCCAGGCCCGACGTCACGACGCTGCCTCCCTCCGTCCCCGGCGTGCCATCGGGCGACTGAGTGATCTGGGCGATCCCGCGCACGCCGCCCTGGAACTGGAAGAGGACCTTGCCCCGAGGCGGGACCACGATCACGTCTTGGTCAACCTGGTCCATGATTCGGTAGACGCACTGGTTCGCCTCCGCCCGGATGCGGATGTGCTGAACCGGCTTCACCGGCTGGGCGCTGGCGGGGAGGCTCCAGGCGAGGCCGGCGAGGATGGTCAGGCGGAGGACGCCACTGAAAGTGGTCATGGGTTGATGGTGGAGAGGAGGAAGATTCGGAGCGTCTTTGCAGTCACGCCTTCACCTTCATCCTGGGACCTGTCATTGCCATCATTGCCAAAATCGTCTGCTCGGGGCAGTCTTTGGCCGAGTAGAACCCCTTCTCATCACGCTCCATACAAATCAAAGTGATGGGAAATACATAGTCGCTACTCTCGCTTGTTGTCTTGATGGTGGCGCTCATTCCTTTGGAAAACACAACGGCGCTCTTGCACCGTTTACATGTCCCCCTGGATGAGCCAGTAGGAGCATTCAGCGGGGCGCCGACGATAGCTACCACATAGCTGTCCTCGGGGCCCTCGACCGCTGTAAACTTGATTGTGCGTCCTGGCTCTATTTTGAACTCGACGCAGGGACTTTTTGATGTCGGTTTAGCAGGATCTAGACACGTTTCGTTTTTGATCTCGTAGCTGCATGACCCGCAGTCGACGATAATCTCTACCGGTGCTTTGGAGGATTCTTTCATGGGGCTTCAGGGTTGGTGAGTGAGGCGCGGAAATCAGACAACCAAGGCGAGTTCTCAAGCGTGACCTGGCCTACGTCACGGTCGAGGGCGCTTTGAATCCAGCGCCGCGCCGCCGCGCGGTCGCCCAGGGTCTCGTAGACCTCGCCGATCCCGAACGCATCCTCGGCGGGCGTGTCCTCGGGGCGCCGGTTGGAGCGGAGTTCGTTGAGGTAGGCCAGGGCGCTGTCGCGCACGCCCAGCTTGGCGTAGGCGCTCGCCAGCGTGCCGAGCACCTCGGGCGAGCGCGCCAGCGACAGATGTGGCCAGGCGTCACGGATCGACTGGCGGTAGGCGGCGCGCGCTTGGTCGCGCCGCCCGCCCGACCACCAGAGTGCGTCGCCCAGGTTGGAACGAGTCGTGAACTGCTCGGGATGGCGCGTGAGCTCGTCGGCGTAGAGCGTGGCCGCCTCGGCAAAGTCACCGAGGTAGAAGTGGATGGTCGCCAAGTTGACGGTCGCGTAGGGGTGCTCTGGCACGACGCGCCGCAACCGCTCGAATACCTCGGTTGCCTGGTCATAGCGGCCCATCATCCAGAACGCTGCGCCCAAGCTGTTGAGAAGCTGGGGATTGGAGGGCACGAGTTCGAGGCCCTGACGGTAGGCCGCGACCGCTTCGTCGTTGCGGCCAGCGTTGTAGTAGAACACGCCCAGGCTGTTGTAGGTGGGCCAATAGCCCGGGCGGAGCGCGATGGCTGCGCGGTAGGCCGCCTCCGCCTCCGCCTCGCGGCCCTGGTCACTCAAGACAATCGCGCGCAGCCGCGCGGCCTCGATGTTGGCCGGGTCCAGGTCGAGCGCGCGCTCGAACGAGTCCATCGCCAGATCCAGCTTTTGCTGCCCTTGGTAGATCTTCCCGAGCGACACGTGGACCGGGGCCAGCCCATCGTCCAGGGCCAGTGCGTGCTCGCTGTGGCGCACGGCGTCGGTCGCGAACTCGACGCGGTCGGTGATACCGTAGAGACTCCAGAGCGCGTCCCCCAGGGCGGCGTGCGCCAGCGCGAAGGCCGGGTCGCGCGCGATGGACTGGCGGAACAGGTCAGCGGCCGCCTTCACCTCGGGCTCGGTCTGGGCGGTGCTGAGTTGGCCGCGTCCGCGGAGGTAGAGCGCGTTGGCTTTTGTGTCCGACGTGCCGCCGGCCAGCAGGCGCTGGCGGTCTTGCGTCCCCACGTTGATCCGCAGCAGGCGAGCCAGTTGGAGCACCGCCTGGTCCTGCAACGCCAGCGCCCCACGTCCCGACTGGTCGACGCGGCCGGACGCGATCTGGCGGAGCGTGGCGGTGTCGATCAGGTTGAAGGTGACGCGCGCCGCGCCGTTCTCGAACTGAATCGTCCCATCGACCACGATCGTGGCGCCGAGTTGCTCTCGGGCTTGCCGGGGCGTCAGACCGGCTATCACCTCGCTGGCCGGGATCACCCAAAAGCTGCCCTCGCCCGGACTGATCTGGCTGATCTGGCTGGTCAGCGTTTCGAGCAGTCCCGCGGCGATGGACGCCGCGTTGGGGTCCTCGCCCAGCGTCCGGAAGGGCAGCACGGCCAGGTGCTGGTCGCCGGTGGGCGCGAACGCTTTCCACGTCAGCCAGCCTACCGTGCCCATGACGGCCGACAAGGCCACGATGGCGAGGGCCAGCCCGAGGCGGGCGGGGCGCGACAGCCGCCGCGCCCACAGGACGGCTCGGCCGCGTCGCGTCGGAGGCAGCAGGCCCGGGGGGTGCTCTCCGCGCAGCGCGCGCAGCGCTTGGGCGACGGCCGCAGCGTCGGGGTAGCGGTCGGCCGGGGCCTTGGCCAGGCACCGGTCCACGACGGCGGCCAGCCCAGCGGGCACGCCGGCGAGCGATGCGTGCGGCTCGTGCGACACGGCGTAAAGCAGCGCGCCGGCGTAGGCGCCCTCGAACGCGCGCCGCCCGGTCAGCATCTCGTGCAGGGT
The DNA here is from genome assembly GCA_963757585.1 of Rubricoccaceae bacterium. GTDB lineage: Bacteria > Bacteroidota > Rhodothermia > Rhodothermales > Rubricoccaceae > Rubrivirga. The sequence continues at coordinate 723,481 of CAVWRT010000001.1, read as the reverse complement.
CGCGCCCAGGCCCCACACGTCGGTCCGGGTGTCCGTCGGCGCGCCGGAGGCCTGCTCGGGACTCATGTAGGCCGCCGTCCCTGACGTCGTGGCCGTCGCCGGCCCCTCGGTGTGCGTCTGGGCGATGCCAAAATCCACGACAACCGCCCGGCCGGTGTCGGTGACCATCACGTTCGCCGGCTTGACGTCGCGGTGGACGATGCCAGCGTCGTGGGCGTGCGCCAGCCCGTCGGCGATCTGGACGGCGACCTCGGTCGCCTCGTCGGCGTCCATCGCGCCGCGCGCGACTCGCTTTTTAAGCGTCTCGCCGCGATAGCACGCCATCGCGATAAACAGCCGCCCGTCCGTCGCCTCCCCGACCTCGTAGACGCTGGCCACGTTGGGATGGTCGAGCACCGACGCCGCCCGCGCTTCTTGGAGCAGTCGGTCGCGGGCGGCGCCGTCGGCGTGGAGCCGGGGAGGGAGAAACTTGAGCGCCACGTCGCGCTCCAGCCTGAGGTCGCGCGCCCGATAGACGACGCCCATGCCGCCTCCGCCCAGTTTCTCTTCGACCCGGTAGTGCGTCACCGTCTGCCCGATGAGCAGGTCGGAAGGCGAGGCGGAAGGGCGAGCGGGTAGGGGTGGCCTGACCACGAGGGAACTGGCGTGGAGTTCTGTAGGGTACAGTGAAAGGGCTTACCATCAACCACATCATTTACAAAGTGCTAGCCCACATGTCCCCACCGGATACAACCGCGCTCCAGGCCGAGGTCGTCTCGCTGCGCCGGGCCGTCGAGGAACTGTCGCTGCTCAACGAACTGGCCGTCGCCATCGGCACGGCGCGCGACGTGGACGAGATCCTGCACACCTTGGTGCGCCGCTCCCTCGGGGCCGTGGGCGCCGAGCAGGGGGTGGTGTCACTCGTGCAGCAGGACGACCTCAGCGGTGCCCAGACGCTCGTCCGCACGGTGCTCGGCGACGTGCCTGGCCCGCTCCGGCCCGACGAGATGATGCTGGGCTGGATCGGCCGCCACCGGCGCGTGCTGACGCTCAACGACCCGCGCGCCGACGCCACGTTCGGTCAGTTCGAGTGGCAGGCGTCGGTCCAGTCGGTGCTGTGCGTGCCCCTGGTGGCGCACGGCCGGTTTATGGGCGCGCTGACGCTCTACAACAAACACGACGGCACCTTCACGCCCGCCGACGCCCGGCTGATGACGATCGTCGGGATGCAGTCGGCCCAGATTGTCGAGTCGGCGCAGGCGGCGAGCGACCGCGACCGGGTGCTCAACCTGTTCGGCCGCCACACGGCGCCCCAGGTCGTCGCCGAGCTGCTCCGCTACGACGCCGACCCGCCGACGCGGCGCACCCAGGCCTGCGTGATGTTTCTCGACGTCCGCGACTTTACCCGGTACTCCGAGCAGGCCGAGCCCGAGGCGGTCGTGAAGTACCTCAACGCCCTGTTCGAGATCAGCACGCCGGCCGTCACGCGCCGCGGCGGCATCGTGCATCAGCTGCTGGGCGACGGCTTTATGGCCATCTTCGGCGCCCCGCTGGCCAGCCCCGACGACTGCGCGCACGCGGTCGACGCGGCGCTCGACATCATCGCCGAGGTGGACGCCGCGGTCGGGGCCGGACGGCTGGAAGGGCTCCAGGTGGGGATCGGGCTCCACGCCGGCGAGGTGGTCGCCGGGACGGTGGGGTCGGCGCAGCACAAGGAGTACAAGGTGACCGGCGACGTGGTCAACGTGGCCTCGCGCGTCGAGGGCCTCAACAAGACGCACGGCAGCCGCATGCTGATCACGGACGCCGTCTGGTCCCGGGTGCCGGCCGGTCGGTACCCGGCCGAGGCGCTCGGCGTGGCCGAGATTCGGGGGCGCGACGACGGGCCGGCGCTGTTTCGGCTGGCCTAGGCGCAGCCCCAGGGCGAGACACCGCCTGCGCCCGCCTCGGTGCGCCCGCCTCGGTGCGCCCACCGAGGCGGACGGACCACGCGCGACCGATGCCGCATGCGGCTGGCGTTCCGGGACTCTTCATCGACGCCCGCCGCCGCCTTTGTATTTTGGCGGCGGAGAGGTGGCCGAGTGGTTGAAGGCGCTTGTCTCGAAAACAAGTGTGCCCTTACGGGTACCGAGGGTTCGAATCCCTCTCTCTCCGCCATGACCCGAGACGGGGCCCTTGCGCATCAGCGAGGGCCCCGTCGCCGTTTGATGGGTTCGGCACCCAGCGTCGTGGACCCGTCACGCCTGGACCGCCGCGACTTTGGGCGCCCATTCGAGTCGCCGCGGTCATAAGGCATCCGGAGCACACTGGCGGGGCGGTTTCGGGGCCGAATCGGGCCTTAGGCAGAACCCCTGGAGCGGTTCTGATAAATATCGTACACGTCACTCGGGGTTTACCCCAGGACCCACTTAACTAAGTTATGAAACAAGGGGAGACTCTATACACCATGAAATATCTAGACGAGGTCGAGTTTGGTGGGGCCCACCACGACGCCGTTCGCACCACGACCTGCGAACTGCTGTGGTATGGCGTTTCCGAGGGTGGCGAGGTTGTCCTGGCGGTGGACGACGGCCACGACGGCATCGAAATCAAGATCAGCATGGAGCAGTGGTACCAGATCGCCGCCGCGCGCGCAAGCGCGGACCGGACGGCTCGGGGCCCCCGTTCGCGGCGCATGGCCAGACCGCTCGCACGAGGCTAGAAACGTCGCGCAGGCCGCGCGCTCGAGCGGCGGCTAGCGAAACCGCCGCCGGAGCCAGTCGCGGAGCGCGCCCAGCGCACCGGAGGACCGCCGCGGGGGCGTCCCCTCCTCGAACAGCCGCCGCTCGGCCGCGCGCCGCCGGACCAGCCCGGGCAGCACCACCCCGCCGCCGTAGACCCAGCGGTCGAACTCCTCGGCCGCGCCCCAGGCGTCGCCTGCGTTGAGCCGCTTGCGGAGCGTGGACTCACGGAGGCGGCTGGCGCCCAGGTTGTAGGTAAAGCTCACCAGCGCGTCGAACTGGGCCTGGCTGAGCGGCTGGTCGACGTTGTGGCGCACTGCGCGCTCGTAGTCGCCGACGGTCTCCGCGAGCAGCCGCCGCGCCTCGGATCGCGACAGCGGCGCTGAAAAGCCGGCGGGAAGCTCGCGCGTCCACCCGATGCCGATGGTGCGGACGCCGACCGGGTCGCTGTACCAGTCGGCACGGTAGCCCTCGAAGTCCTCGATGAGTTGGGCGCCAGCGTCGGAGAGGCGGAGAGAGTCGTTGTCAGGGTGGGGCATCGGAGAGCGAATGCGGGTCAAGGCGTTGCCTGCCAGGCGGCCTCAGGCCGTCGTGCCGGCGGCAGGTGTCGCGCGCGCCGCCGCGCACCCAGCCTAAGCCTTGCGCTGCGAGCCGAGTGGCAGAGATCCGGAGCGATGATAGTCCACCGAGCGAGCGCTGCCGCCGCCAACCGGGTTCGCCCAACCGGGTTCGCCCAACCGGGTTCGCTCAACCGGGCTCATCGGTCGCCGAGGCAGCCCGCGGCGTGCCCGAGGTGGGCAGGTCCGCCCGCCTCGGTGCGCCTCGTGCGCTGGCTCTGCCTGATTCGACGGACGCTGCCGAGGTTGACAGCCCAGAGGCCAAACCCGAGGCTCCGGAGGAAAGCAAGCTCGACTGTTCACGAGACACGTCCGCTCACGATCAGACGGGCGAGAAACGGGAGGCCGGGGCGCGCCATGCTACCTTTGCACCGAACGTCTCGACCCACCCCCATGCGCCGACTCTCGCTTTTTGTGTTGCTCACCCTCGCGGCCCCCGCGTTCGCCCAGAGCGCCGACACCGTCCGCGCGCATCCGCTCGACGGCGGCAAAATGTGGTTGTTCGAGAACCCGCCCACGGAGTATCTCCAGCAGACCTACGGCTTTGCGCCGGACGAGGCGTGGTACCGCCGCGCTCGGCTGGCCTCGCTTCGGATGCCGGGCTGCTCGGCGTCGTTCGTGTCGCCGCACGGGCTCGTGCTCACCAACCACCACTGCGCCCAGAGCCACGTGATCGCGGTGAGCGGCGAGGGCGAAGGCTTGCTCGACAACGGCTTCACGGCCGCGGCGCTGGCCCAGGAGCGCCGCGTCGACGGCTTGTACATGGACCAGCTCGTGGCCATCGACGACGTGACGGACGAGATGTCGGGCCCGATCGACGCGGCCCAGACCGACGCCGAGCGCCGGGCGGCGACCGAGGCCACCTCGGCGGCGGTGACGGCGCGGCTGCTGGCCGCGCGCGGCATCGCCGAGCCAGATCCCGAGGCGGACGACTTCGTGGTCCAGGTCGTCGCGCTGTACAACGGCGGGCGGTACTCGGCGTACACCTTCCGCCGCTACCGCGACGTGCGGCTGGCGATGGCGCCGGAGCGCGCGCTGGGCTTTTTCGGCGGCGACCCGGACAACTTCACCTATCCGCGCTACGCCGCCGACTTCGCGTTTTTCCGCATCTACGGCGACGACGGCCAGCCGCTCCGCTCGCCCGAGTTTTTCCCGCTGTCGGCTCAGGGCGTCGAGGACGGGTCGCTGGTGTTTGTGATCGGCAACCCGGGCAGCACGTCGCGCGGGCTGACGGTCGCCCAGCTGGAGTTCCTGCGCGACGCCGGGCTGGTCGGGACGCAGCGCTTTATCGTGAGCCGGGAGCGGGCGCTGCGCGACTACCTCGCGTCGGGCCAGGACCCTGACCCGGACCAACTCCGCGGACGCATCTTTGGGCTGAGCAACGCGCGCAAGGCGTACAACGGCCGGCTGACGGGGCTCGGCGACGACTACATCCTCGCGCGCCGTGCGGCGGCCGAGCGCGACTTCCGGACGGCCAGCCCGGCCGCGGCGGCGCTTATCGACCGGCAGGCCGCGATCCAGGCCGAGAAGCAGCAGTACGCCGCCGCCTACCGCGCCTTCCCGACGCTGTTCAACCGCGCCTACGGCTCGGCGCTGATGCTGCGCGCGCGCGCGCTGGCGACCGCCGACGCCGAAGCCCTGGCGGCGGTCGAGGAGCGGCCCGAGATCCTAGAGCGTGCCTACCTCACGGCCGAGGTGGAAGCGCTGCGCAGCTACTACAGCGACCAGGGTCTGGCCCTTCCCGAGGCCCTCCGTGGCCCGTCCGCCCAGGCCGCCGCCGACGCGATGCTGGCGAACTCCGTGGCGGCCCGACCCGGTGCCGACCCGGCCCAGGCCGAGTACGACGCGGCGGTGGCCTTGGTGCGTGGGCTGCTGCCCGAGATCCAAGCCTTCCAGTCCGCCTCGGCGGGGCTGTCGGCGCGCGAGGACGAGGTGGCGCGCCAGCTGGGGCGCACGCGCTACGCCGCGTTCGGCAACGCCGTCCCGCCGGACGCGACGTTCTCGCTGCGGTTCACCGACGGCATCGTGAGCGGCTACCCCTACAACGGCACGCTCGCGCCGCCCATGACCACGCTGTTCGGCATGTACGACCGCTACCACAGCTTTTGCTCGTCGGGCGCCAGCGACCCCTGCGAGTGGGACCTGCCCCAGCGCTGGCTGGACGCTCAGGGCCGCCTGGACCTGTCGACGCCGGTCAACTTCACGTCCACGTCGGACACGATTGGCGGCAACTCCGGCTCGGGCGTGGTCAACCGCGCCGGCGAGCTAGTGGGCCTCAACTTCGACCGCACGATCGAGGGTTTGGTCCGGGACTACATCTACGCGCCGGAGCGCGGGCGCAACGTGATGGTGGACACGCGCCTGGTGGTCGAGGCGCTGCGCAGCGTCTACGGCTTGGACGGCTTGGTGGCCGAGATCCGCGATGGCACGCTGCGGCGCTAGCCCGTCCGCTTCGGCAGCGTCACCGAGGCGGGCACACGGCGCCCGGACACCGCCTGGACGTGGCGCGGCCGCGGCGAGCCCGTTCGGCGCATGACGAGTGTGTGATGGAAGCCCTCCCGGAAGCGCTTTGGTGTTAAGTCGGTGCGCAGGAAGGGCTTTCAGGCGCGTGGGCGCGAGACAATCGGCGCGTGGGCCCGTTGATGGAGCCACACGACTCTCTCGTGGAGAGCGCACGGCGGATATTCGCCGGCCGACCTGTGGCCCGCGCTCCCCGCACCCACCCCCCGGATTCCCATGTTTGCTCTCAGCCTGTTGTCTTTCGCCGCCGTCCTGCTGCTGCTCGGCGTCGCCGGCGCGCGCGGCCTCTCCGACATCGACGACATCCTGATGGTCGTCGATCCCGACGCTCCCACGACGACGCCGCAGCCCTAGCGACCGAGGCCACCCAGGCCAGCGACCGAGACCACTCGGGCGGTACTCGCGAGGTATCCCAGTCTGCCCCCGAGGCGGGCCGGGCCACCGCGCGCGCGGCTAGGCGGCGGAGGCCGCCGGCAACGTGACGAAAAAGGACGTGCCCGCGCCCGGCACGCTCTCGACCCACATGCGCCCGCCGTGCATGGTCGTGACGATGTCGTGCGCCAGTGACAAGCCGAGGCCGGTGCCCTGGCCGCTCGGCTTGGTGGTGAAGAACGGCTCGAAGATCTTGGCCTTGACCTCGTCCGGAATCCCGGTGCCGTTGTCCGCCACCTCGATCAGGACCTCGCCCGCCGTGCGCCGCGTGCGGACGGTGACGATGCCGGCGTGACGGCCTCCGGACAGGCGCGACTGGTCCAAGACGGCGTGGAACGCATTTGTGAGCAGGTTGATAAGCACCCGGCCAAATTCCTGCGGCACCAGCGTCACCTCGCCGGCCTCGGGGTCGAAGTCGCGCACGACCTCGACCTGGAAGTCGGAGTCGTTGGCGCGCGCGCCGTGGAAGGCCAGGTTGGCGTACTCCTCGACAAACGAGTTGATCACGACCTGGCCTCGGTCCGAGGACCCGCCGCGGCTGTGCAACAGCATCGACTTGACGATGCCGTCGGCGCGCTGGCCGTGCTCCAGGATGCGCCGGCAGTTGTCGCGCAGGTCGTCGAGCAGCGGCCCGACCTCGTCCAGGATCTCGCTCATCGGTCGGTCGGCGCCGCCGGTGATCTCCTCGCGCAGCTCCTGGGTCAGCTCGACCGACAGGTCGGCAAAGTTGTTGACGAAGTTGAGCGGGTTCTTGATCTCGTGCGCGATGCCGGCCGTGAGCTGGCCGAGCGAGGCCAGCTTCTCGGACTGAACCAACTGGGCCTGAGTCTCGCGCAGGTCTTTGAGCGAGGCTTCCAGCCGAGCGTTGGCGGCCTCCACGTCGCGCGTGCGCTCGATCTCGACGGCCTTGCGGTCGTTCTCAGCCTTGAGCACGGCCGCCTCGGCGGTCGCTTTGCGCTGCTCGGCCTCGGCGGTCTCGGCGCGCAACTCGGCCTCGCGGCGGTCGGCGCGCTCGCGCTCCTGACGCAGCAGGCGCGCGCGCTGCCACCGGTCGCCCCGCACCAACGCCACCACCAGCAGCCCGGCAAAGCTCAGCAGGGCCCACCACGTGCGCCACCACGGCGGGCGGACGATCACGGCGATCTGAGCCGTCCGCGTGTCGAACCCGACCCCGTCGGCGTTGGCGGCCTGGACCTGGAAGTCGTACCTGCCCGCGGGCAAGGACGAGAAGCGCGCCTCTCGCGTGGTCCCGACCTCGTTCCACTCGTCGTACAGCCCCACCATGCGGTACCGGTAGGTGTTGTTTTCGGGGGCGGAAAAGTGCAGGCCGGCGTAGCGGATGGTCATAAACGACGCGTCCGGCCCCAGGTCGATGCGGGTGGCGACCGGCGCGGCCGCGTCCAGCACGTCGCTGTCGCTGGGGTCCACCGAGATGCCCGCGACCTCGACGTCGGTGATGACCACGTCGGGCGGGTTGGCGTTGAGCGCGGCCAGCTTGCTGGGGAAAAACGTCAGCAGGCCACGCGTGCTTCCGAACAGCAGCTCGCCATTCGGCGCCCGCGCCGCGGCGCCGTTGAGCGTCCGCTCGGCGTCCTCGGAGCCCAGGCGGCGCGAGAACTCCTCGATAAACGGCTGGAAGCGCGCCAGCCCGCCGTTGGTGCTGAGCCAGAGAAAGCCCGACTCGTCCTCGACGATGGCGTAGACGGCGTCGCCGGGCAGGTCCGAGGTCTCGGTCGTGTAGCGCGTGACGCCCTTGCCCACGTCGTCGGTGTCGAGGCCGTAGAACCCGTCCTTGGTCCCGATCCAGAGCGTCCCGTCGGCGCGCGCGTGCAGCGCCTGGACGTAGCCGTCCGCCAGGGCCGAGGGGCGGTCGCCTCCGACGGGCAGGCACTCGAACCGGCCTCCGCCGGCGACGTCACCGAGGCGGCACAACCCGAGCTCGGTGCCCACCCACAAGCGGCCCCGGGCGTCCTCGGCCAGCGCCAGGACGGTGTTGTCGGCCAGGCTCGACCGCCGAGCGGGGTCGTGGCGGAAAAACTCGGCCTGGCCCGTCTCGCGGTCGTAGCGCACCAGGCCGCGCGTCGAGGTGCCCACCCAGAACTGGCGCCTGCGGTCGTCCAGCAGGGACGTCACGATCCAGCCGGTGTCCTGGGCGTCGGCCACGCGTGCGACCTCGATGGTGCCGTCGTCGGCGACGCGCCGCAGCCCGGCGCCGACGGTGCCCACCCAGACGGTCTCGTCGCGGTCCTGGTACAGCGCGCGGACGGCGTGCTCCGAGCGGTCGCCGGGGACGGCGATGGCCGTCCGCGAGAACGTCCGCCCGTCGGTGCTCCGGTCCAGCGACCGGTCCGTGCCGACGTAGAGCGTGCCGTCGCTCGCCTTGAGGACGGACTGGATGGCGTTGCTGGAGATCGAGGTCGGGTCGCCCGGGTCGTGGCGCAGGCGCGCGGCGGTGCCACGGGCACGGTCGAAGCGGTCAAGGCCGCTGTACGTCGCCACCCACAGGATGCCCTGGCGGTCTTCGAGCAGGTCCGAGACGTCGTCGCCCGACAGCGAGTCCGGGTTGTCAGGGTTGCCCTCGTAGATGCGCGGCTGGGCGACGCCCGGGGTCAGCCGTCGGAGCCCGCCGCCCAGCGTCCCCACCCAGACCGTGCCGTCGCCGTCCTCGTGGACCGCGGTCACGTTCTGGCCGATCACGTCGCTCCCCAGGTCGACCGCCGTGAAGCGGCCGGCGCCGGGGTCGAAGGCGAGCAGGCCGGTGCCCGTGCTCATGGTGCCGACCAGGAGCACGCCGCGCTCGCTGGCCGCGATCGACGACACGGGCAGGCCGCGGCTGAGCGCCAGCGAGTCCGGGCGGAAGGTTTGGAAGCGGCCGCCGCGGCGCCGCGCGAGGCCGTCGCCGGTGCCCACCCAGAGGTCGCCGTCAGGAGCCAGGTGGAGCGCCTCGACGATGTCGTGGGGCAAGCCGCTCGGGTCGGCCGCGTCGAAGCGGTCGGCGCTGTCGACGGTGCCGTCGGCGGTGACGTGCGCCAGCCCGCTGGCCGTGCCCACCCAGGCGCCGCCGGAGGTGTCCGGCTCGAGCGCGAGCACGTCGTCCGAGGGCAGGCCGGAGATCCGCTGGAAGCGGTCGGTGGCCACGTCGTAGCGCGACAGGCCGGTGCCGGTGCCCACCCAGACGGCGCCTCGGGCGCCCGGCGCGAGGACCTGGACCACGTTGCCGCTTAGCGAGGTGGAGTCGGCCGTGCGCCGGTACTCGGCCACGTCGATGCCGTCGAACCGCACCAGCCCCTCGTCCGTCCCGATCCAGAGAAAGCCCAGGGCGTCCTGGGTGACGCTCAGCACGACCTCGCTGGGCAGGCCCTGCTCCACGCCGAGGTGGCGAAACTTGATCGCCTCGCCGTCGACGGCCATCTCGGCCGCCTGCTGGGCCGACGCGTGCAGCGCGGCGCCAAGCACTCCGACTCCGGCCAGCGCAACGCCGAGGCCGAGCGTGAGAGCAAGGCGGGTGGGCAGGCGCCTCATGCGGCGAGCCGGGCGAACGCGTCGGTGGCGTGCGGGGGCACCGACGAAAACCGGATCCGCGCCTGGCATCCGCCGCCCGGCCCGTCCTCGACCTCCACGATCTTGCCGTAGACCTGGGCGGCGCCGCTGTCCAGGTCGAACGACAGCCGCACGTCGGTGCGCGGCGGGATCGACGCGCCGATCGTGACGCGGGCGCCGGTCGGGGACAGCGCCAGCACCTCGCCCGCGTGGTCGTCGTTGGTGACCTCCTTGCCGTCCAGCACGGCGATGCCGAAGGGCAGGGGAGAGGCCAGGTCGGTGAGGGCGTCGGTGTCGTCGGGGACGGCCTGGTCGCGGCCGGAGGCGTCGCCCGTGACGCTCGCCACGCTGTGGATGGCGATGGCCTCGGCAAAGCCTTTGAGGGCCACCTTGCGCGTCCCGGCAAGGTGGACCGGGCCCGCCTCGCCGCCCGTGGCCTGGTAGGTCGGGTCGGTGATCAGCACCTCGCCCGGCACGGCGAGCGACTGGACGCGGCCGGTCAGGTTCACCGGGCTCCCCACGACGCCGTACTTGGCGCGCGTCTGGGACCCAATCGTGCCCACCACGACCTCGCCCGAGTTGACGGCCGCGGTCATCTCCAGCCGGGGCAACCCGCGCGCGGCGAGGTCGTCGCTGACGGCCACCATCCGGGCCTGCATCGCGACCGCGCAGGCCGTGGCCCGGGCCGCGTGGTCGGCCATCTCCAGCGGCGCGCCGAAGATCACGAGCACGGCGTCGCCGATAAACTCGTCGATGGCGCCGTCGTAGTCGTCGACCACCTCGGTCATGGCGCTGAGGTAGACGTTGAGCAGCTCGACCACGCGCTCGGGCTCGAGCCGCTCGGCGATCTGGCTGAAGCCCGAGATGTCGGACATCAGCACCGACACGTGGCGCTTCTCGCTGACCGCGACGGCGTCCGGGTTGGCCAGCACGGCCTTGGCGATCTTGTCGGAGAGGTAGCGGTTGATGGTCTGGTGGACGCGGTCGGCCTCGCGGTCGCGCTCGACGGCCACGCGCGCCTGATCCAACGTGATCTGCAGGTCGCCCATGTCGAGCGGCTTGGTCAGGAAGTCGAACGCGCCCTTGTTCATGGCCGTCCGGATGTTCTCCATGTCGCCGTAGGCCGTCACCACGACCGACCGCGTGCGGCGGCCCAGCTTGCCGATCTCGCCCAAGAGCGTCAGGCCGTCCATGCGCGGCATGTTGATGTCGGTGACCACGACCTCGATGCTCTCGTCGCTGTTGAGGTGCTCCAGCGCCTCGACGCCGTCGGCCGCGAACACGAGTGCGACCTCCCCGCTGCGGACCTTGGACCGGAACTTCTGCTGGATGAGCGGCACCAGGTCGGGCTCGTCGTCGACGAAGAGGATCTTGATCGTCTCGGGCATGGACAGGCGGGGGGAGACGAAAAGTAGGGACGCGGACCGAGGAACGCCCCCACATGAGGAGAGAGTGTCCACTAGCTTCGACGGAGAGGCGGGCCGATGTGCGGCCTGAGGCGGGGATACGGGTTCGGCCCGGTTCTGGGTTCTCTCTCTGACAAACTCCTCGCACACACTTGCATGACGCTGCGCCGCGCCGCCTGCCTTTTGGCTCTAACCGTTGTCTCCGCGCCCGCCTGGGCGACCCCGACGGACTCGACAGATGCGCTCTCGTGGGCGCGCCAGATGGTCCAGGCTCGGCGCGCCGTGGCTGCGGCTGAGGCCGAGGCCTCGCCGGTCGCTCAGGCCTCCCTGGCCGCCACCGCGTTCGCGCTCGCCAAGGCGCTGGCCGCGGAGGGCCCCGCCTCGGAGCGCGCGGCGCGCGACCTGGTGCTGCGCGCCCAGGCGGTCTACGAGCCGCACCACGGCTCGGTCGCCGCCATGCCGCTGGCCCACCGCGAGGTGGTGGCGTTGCGCGGCGAGCAGTTGGCCCAACTCGGCCCCGACTTCGCGATGCCACTCGTGGACCCGGCCGTCGAGGCGGCACGCCGCGCCGAGGCCGAGCGCGTCGCGCGCGCGCTGGCCGCCCAGGCCGAGCGCGCCGCCGGCCCCGACCACCTCTACTATCCTGCCGAGGCGGCCCACCTCGTGGACGGCCAGCGCCAGGTCGCGGCCCGGTTCTCGCGCACCGTCCGCCGGGGCCGCAGCCGCCTCCGCGCCATCGAGCGCGTGATGCGGCGGCGCAGCCTGCCCGCGGACTTGCGCTTTGTGGCGGTGATCGAGAGCGCGCTCAACCCGACTGCCGAGAGCTGGGCCGGCGCGCGCGGCCTGTGGCAGTTCATGCCCGAGACCGCCGCCGAGTTCGGCCTGGACTCGCTGACCGTCGTGGACCCGGCCGCTTCGACCGAGGCGGCGGCTCGCTACCTCCGCCAGCTTCGCCGCATGTTCCGAGGCGACCTGCAGCTGGCGCTCGCGGCGTACAACTGCGGCCCGGGGCGCGTCCAGCGCTTGGTGCGCGCCCACCGCAAGGAGCACGGCACCTACCCGACGTTCTGGGACCTGCACGACGCGCTGCCGCGCGAGACCCAGGCCTACGTGCCGCGCTTTATCGCCGTCGCCGAGCTGCTCCGGTAGCCGGCTCCAGCTGGGCCCGCCTCGGCGCCGAGGCGGGGCGAGCGGCCCCGGCGGGGCGAGTGGGCGGCGGGGCGACTGGGCCAAAAAAACAACCCGGCCGACGGTTTCCCATCGGCCGGGCCGGCAAGCAGGGAGGACCCTGTTTATAGAGTCACCGACCGAGGCCGGTGCTGCTGCAAGGTACGCACGAGCGCCGCCGTTCGTGCCCGCTCCGAAGGCAGTGCCCCGCCTACCGGCCAAAGCCGTACTCGCGCAGGTGCCCTTCCTTGTCGCGCCAGTCGGCTCGCGTCTTGACGAACAGCTGAAGAAACACGCCGCGCCCCAGAAACGCCTCGATCTCCAGCCGCGCCGACCGGCCCAGCCGCTTGAGTGCCGACCCGCCCTTGCCGATCAGGATCGCCTTTTGCGAGTCGCGCTCGACCACGATGTCGCAGGCCATGTAGTCCTTGCGCCCAGGTCGCTCCTGAAACGTCACCACGACGACCTGGGTGGCGTACGGCACCTCGTCGCGGAACTGGTTGAACACGGCCTCGCGCACGATCTCGGCGATGAAAAAGCGCTCCGGGTGCTCCGACAGTTGGTCGGCCGGGTAGTACGGCGGGCCCGCTGGGATGCGCTCCAAGACAAGCTCCAGAAGCGCGTCCGTGCCCTGGCCGTCGCGCGCCGAGATGGGGACGACCGCCTCGGGCGCACGCCCCAGCGCGTCGGTGTAGGTCTCGACCAAGGGCAGGGCCTCGTCGATCAGGCCCAGGCGGTCGACCTTGTTGAGCGCCAGCAGGATGGGTGCGCGCGAGTGCTGCACGCGCTCGATGGCTCCCTGGGCGTCGTGCGTCAGCCGCGACTCGGTCGCGTCCGCCATCAGCACGGTCACGTCGGCGTCGCCGAGCGAGCGGTCCACGTCGCGCATCATGTGCTGGTGGAGCCGGTACTTGGGCCGAACCACGCCGGGCGTGTCGAGCAGGATCAGTTGGTAGCCCGGCCGGGCCTCGGTCGCCTCCCGGGCCTCGGTCGCCTCCTCGGTCAAAATGCCCAGGACTCGATTTCGCGTGGTGCTGGGCCGGGGCGAGACGATGGACAGCTTGGTGCCCAGCCAGCGGTTGAGCAGCGTCGACTTGCCCACGTTCGGGGCGCCCACGAGGGCGACGTAGCCGCTTTTGTGCTCCGTGCTGTCCGGGGCCACGTCGCGCGGGCGGTCCGGGTCGGAAAACGGGCGAGGCAGGCTGTCCGCATGGGTTGAGCCGGGCTCGCGGGTTGGGCCGGGCTCGGTCGCGCTCGCCTCGGCTGGAACCGCCTCGGTTGGAGAGGGGGCCGAGGCGGGACGGTCAGGGGCGTCGTCGGGGTCCATGCAAAAGGGGGCGGGCAGCAGAGAACGCGTCCGCGCGGCGCCGTGTTCTTGGCCACGACCGCTCCGCCGGCCAGGCGCCCGCCGGCCAGGCGCCCGCCGGCCAGGTGCCCGCCGGCCAGAGCGGGCCGGCCAGGGCGGGCCGGTCGCCATCCGCTAGGCTCGGCCTGACCCCTCGATCACGGCCAGGTAGGCCGCGACGGTCGGGCCCAGCCCGCGCTCGAGGGCGTCGGCCAGGAGCGCCTGCCCGATCGAGACCTCGGCCACCTCGGGCACCGCGGCGAGGTAGCCGCCCAGGTTGGCCAGGTCGAGGTCGTGCCCGGCGTTCAGCGTCAGGCCCGTCTCGCGCGCAGCGTCGGCGGCGGCGCGGTGGCGGGCCAGCTCGGCCCCCACGTCGCCCCGGGCCCAGGCCTGGGCAAACGGGCCCGTGTACAACTCGACGCGGTCGGCCCCCAGGGCGGCCGCGGCGCGGACCGTCGCGGGCTCGGGGTCCACGAACAGGCTTACGCGGCAGCCCAGGTCGCGCAGCTCGGCCACGACGTCGCCGAGGCGGGCGGCGTCGCGGTCCAGGTCCCAGCCGTGGTCGCTGGTGCGCTGGCCGGCGGCGTCCGGCACCAGCGTCGCCTGGGTCGGGCGAACGCGGCGCACCAGCGGCAGATAGCCCGGAAAGGCGTACGTGCCGGTCTGTCCCGGACCCTCGAACGGGTTGCCCTCGACGTTGAGTTCGTGCCCCTGGTCCATCAGCACGGCCAGCGCGTGAACGTCGGCCGCGCGCGCGTGCCGGCCGTCGGGCCGGGGGTGCAGCGTGACGCCGGCGGCGCCGGACTGGACGCAGACCTGGGCCAGCCGCCAGACGTCCGGGCGGTCACCGCCGCGCGCGTTGCGCACGAGCGCGGCCTTGTTGAGGTTGACGCTGAGTCGGGTCACGGACGCGGTGCGAGGGCCCTGGGGACGGTCGGGAGCGGGCAACGTTTCCCCACCGCCCGTGTCTGTCTGGCCGCCGGCCATCTTGCCCATCCGGGACGGCCCGTGGTATCCTGCCCTCCCGTGCGACCACCGCCGGCCCCTCTCACCCTCCGACCCACATCCTGATGGCCACGACTGGCGCCAGCGGCGGCGAACTCGGCATCCGCGCCCTACTCGCCCTCATCATCATCGCCCTGGTGGGCGTGCTCCTGTATGTCACCGTTGTCCCGGCGCAGCGCGCCGCGGCGGCCGAGCGCGAGACGGAGATGGCTCGAGAGCGCATGTCGGACGTGCGGACGGCCCTGATCGTCTACCGCGACTCGATGCAGGCCTACCCCTCGACGTTGGACTCGCTGGTGCTGTTCTCCCGAGGCGACGGCGCGTTCCTCACCGAGGCCATGGCCCAGGAAGGCCGCGTGGCGCCGCCCGTCGTGGACTCGCTGCCGTTCTCCTCGCGCGACGGGCAGCGCTTCCGCTACCAGGTCGTCGAGGACACGACGGGCTACTCGATCTACTGGCTCGCTGACCCCAGCATGGAGTCGGACTCGATCGGCTCGCGCGATCCCAACCCGGCGCTTCGGAACGCCGCGTCGTGGGAGTAGCGTGCTGAGCACCTCCGCCCGGGCCATCGCCTGCGTGTCCGGGCGCACGCTGCGCTACGCCGAGGTTGTCGGGGGTGCGGTGCGGCGTCTGGGCGCGGCCACCTTCGACGTCGACGCCGAGCGCGCGCTGTTTGGCGACGGCGACCCGGCCGTCGTCGGCGCCGTCGCGGACGCGCTCGTGGAGGGCATGCACGGGACCACCGCCGACGCGCTGATCCTGGTGCTGCACCCGACCGTCACGACGTCGTTTTTTACCCCGCTGCCGGCCGGGCTGGACCGAGACGCCCGCGAGGGCCAGATCCGCCAAGAGGCCGCGCTCCTGGCCGACCTCGCGCCCACTCAGGCGGTCCGCGTGCGGGCAGTGTCGCTGCGGACGGAGACGCGCTCGGGCGGAGACCGCGAGTGGTTCCACGTTGTCCACGTCGCCGATCCGGTCCACGACCGTCTGGCGCTGCTGGCGGACGCGCTGGGCGTGCCGGGGTATGACCTGACCGACACCACCCGGAGCGTGGCAGCCCTCGCCAGGCCCGCCGGCCTGGACTTGATGGTGGGCGCCTACGACGAACACACCGAGGTCGCCGTCTCGCGCGACGGCGCGTTCGTGTACGGCATGTACGGCCCCAGCACCGCCCCCGCCGACACGGCCTACTTCGCGCTCGCGGCGCTCCAGCAGGCCGGCGCCCAGGCGACCGACCCGCACCGCCTGTGGGTCTACGGCGACGCCGCCGACGACGCGCGCTTGGGCATGACGGCCGAGTTCACGGGCAGCCCAGCCGTCCCGCTGGACGCCTTCGCCGACGCGCGCCGCCCCCAAGCCGACCCGGCCGAGCTCGCCGCCTTCGGGCCCGTGCTCGGCGCGGCTCGCTGATGCGAATCACCGGCGGCGCGCTGGCTCGGCGCACCTTCGACGCGCCGCCCGGCGACCGCACGCGGCCGACCACCGACCGCGTCCGCGAGGCGCTGTTCAGCGCGCTCGGCTCGCGGATGAGCCTGGGAGGCGCCCGGGTGCTGGACCTGTTCGCCGGCAGCGGCGCGCTCGGGCTGGAGGCCCTGAGCCGGGGCGCGGCGCACGTCACCTTTGTCGAGCGACACGCCCGGACGCTCGCCCTGGCGCGCGCGAACGCTGCCGCGCTGGGCGTCGACGGCCACGCGACGTTCGTCCGCAGCGACGTGGCGGCGTACCTCCGCACGGCCGCAGGTCCGCTCGACCTCGTGCTGGCCGACCCGCCGTACGCGCTCGACCGCCTCGCCTTGCTGCCGGACGCGCTGCGCCCGCTGCTCACGCCCGGAGGGCTTGTGGTGCTGGAGCACGACGCCCGCCACGACTTCGAAGGCGCGGTCGGCCACGTTCAGTCGCGCGTCTACGGAGGCACCGTCGTGAGCCTGTTCGAGCGCTCGTGAGCGCTCGGCGGGACGCGACTCTGCCCGCCTCGGCAAAGCACCCGGGCTCGGCGCGACGGCGAGCCCGACGGCTTCGCCGAGGTGGGCACGGCTGACGGCGCGCGTCCGGTACCGGAGGCACCGTGCCTCCGGTCGGAGGCATCTTGTGGGCTCCGCCTGCTCCCGCGTCCCGTGGCTTCTCTCGCTCTCTACCCCGGCACCTTCGACCCCGTCACCTACGGCCACCTCGACGTGCTCGAGCGCGCCCTCAAGGTGTTCGACGAGGTCGAGGTCACCGTCGCCGTCAACGCGTCCAAGCGGACGCTCTTTCCCACCGCCGACCGCGTCGGGCTGGTCCAGGCCAGCTTGGCCGAGATCGCCGGCGGCGACCGCGTCCGGGTGACGGCCTTCGAGGGCCTGGTCGTCGACCACGCCCGGGCGACGGGCGCCGTGGCGCTCGTGCGTGGCCTGCGCCAGGTCAGCGACTTTGACTACGAGTTCCGGATGGCGCTCGCCAACCGCCGCCTGTTTCCCGAGCTCCAGACCGTGTTCCTGATGCCCGCCGAGGCGCACACGTTTGTCGCCGCCTCCATCGTCCGCGAGATCCACCACTGGGGCGGAGACGTGACGTCGTTCGTGCCGTCGGCCGTGGTGGAGGCGCTGGCCGGCTTGCACGAGCCGCGCACGCCGGCCGCCTGACCTGCCCGCGCAGCGACCGGCCGGAGCGATCCTCGCGGCGCTTGAAACGAGCGGGTCCGGGCGCGATCTCAGCGGACGCGCGCGGCCGCCTCCTGTACCTTGGAGCGTGCCGCCCGCCCTTGCCGATGACCGTCTCGCCCAGCCTGTCCGCCACCGATCTGCGCGCCCTCAGTCCACGCGTCGAGGCGATGCAGCCGTCGGCCACGCTCGCCATCTCGGCTCGCGCGGCGGCCCTCAAGCGCCAGGGCCGCGACGTGATCGCGCTCTCGGCCGGCGAGCCCGACTTCGACACACCCGCCCCGATTGTCGAGGCGGCCCACCAGGCGCTGCGCGACGGCTACTTCCACTACACCCCGAACGCTGGCACCCCTGAACTCCGCGAGGCCATCGCCCACAAGCTGATGCTGGAGAACGGGCTGGCCACGTGCGCCGCCGAGGTCGTGTGCTCGAACGGCGCCAAGCAGTCCGTCGCCCAGGCGATCATGGCCGTCTGCCGGCCCGGCGACGAGGTGGTGATCCCGGCGCCCTACTGGGTCAGCTACCCCGAGATGGTGCGGCTGGCCGGCGGCGTGCCCGTCGAGGTCGCGGCGACGGCCGCCGCTGAGTACAAGATCACGCCCGACCAGCTGGAGGCGGCCATCACCGACCGCACCCGGGTGCTGATTCTGTGCAGCCCGTCGAACCCGACCGGCGCCGTCTACGCGCCCGACGAGCTGGAGGCGCTGGCCGAGGTGTTGCGCCAGCATCCGAACATCGTGGTCGTGTCGGACGAGATCTACGAGTACGTCACCTTCGACGCCCGTCACGTCTCGTTCGGCACGTTGGACGGCATGGGCCCACGCACGGCGACCGTCAACGGCTTTTCCAAGGCCTACGCCATGACGGGCTGGCGGCTGGGCTACCTCGCCGCGCCCGAGTGGTGGAGCGGCGCCGTCGCCAAGATCCAGAGCCAGCTGACCAGCGGCCCCTCGTCGATCACCCAGCACGCCGCGCTCGCGGCGTTCACGATGGGCAAGGAGCCCGTGCGCGAGATGGTGGCCGCGTTCAGGCAACGGCGCGACGCCGTGCTGGCCCGCCTCCACGCGCTCGACGGCGTGACGTGCCCGACGCCCCAGGGCGCGTTCTACCTGTTCCCCGACGTTTCGGCGGTCTACGGCCGCGCGACGCCTGAGCGGCGAGACCGTCTCGGGCAGCGTCGACCTGTGCAGCTACCTGCTCGACGGCCACGACGTGGCGCTCGTGCCGGGCCAGGCGTTCGGCTCCGACGCGGGCGTCCGCATCTCGTACGCCACCGACCTGGACACGCTGATGCGCGCCTGCGACCGCATCGAGGCCGGGCTCGCCGCGCTGGCCTGAGCGTCTGGCCGGGCCCGCCCGCCTCGGCAGGCGCGCGGGCCCGCCGGGTGCAGCGCCGAGGCGGGCGGAGCCGCTGGGGCAGGATGCCGAGCTCGTGCGCGTTCACCGGTTTCCGTTTCCCTCCCGCGAGGCGCCGCCGGGCGCCCGGCCCGGGTATCTTCCGAGGCGTCCCCCCGCTCCCATGACCGACAGCCCCACTCTCAGCCACGTCGACGACCAGGGCCAGGCCCGGATGGTCGACATCAGCCACAAGCCCACCACGGCGCGCACCGCCGTCGCCGCCGGCCGCGTGATCGTGGGCGCGGAAGCGCTCAAGCTGATCCGCGAGAACGAGATCCGCAAGGGCGACGTGCTCACGGTCTCCAACGTCGCCGGCGTGCTCGGCGCCAAGCAGACCAGCCGGCTGCTGCCGCTGTGCCACGACGTGGTGCTCCAAAACGTCGAGATCGAGTTCGAGCTCGACGACGAAGCCGGCGCGGTCGAGGTGCGCGCGATCACCAAGACCGTCGGCCCGACCGGCGTCGAGATGGAGGCGCTGACCGCCGTCACGATCGCCGCGCTGACGGTCTACGACATGTGCAAGTCGGTGACCAAGGAGATCGAGATCACCGGCGTGCGCCTGCTCGCCAAGAGCGGCGGCCGCAGTGGCGACTACCGCCGCGCCAGCCCGCGCAACAACTAGCCCCGCCGGGCACGTAGTCTGCCCAAACCCCTCCAGACCATGATTGAAGAACTCGTCGGCGTCGGCAGCCTGATCGTCATCCTGTTCGCCATTCTGGCGATCATCGTGCTCCTGTACTTTATCCCGGTGCGGCTGTGGATCACGGCCGTCTTTTCCGGGGTCAAGCTGAGCCTGTTCCGCGACCTGGTCGGGATGCGGCTGCGCAACGTGCCGCCGGCGGCGATCGTCCGGCCGCTCATCACGGCGCACAAGGCCGGCATCCCGGTCGAGCCGCCGCTCCTGGAGGCGCACTACTTGGCCGGCGGCAACGTGCAGCAGGTCGTCAACGCGCTGATCTCGGCCGACAAGGCCAACATCGACCTCAACTTTGCGCGCGCGACGGCCATCGACCTGGCCGGCCGCGACGTGTTCGAGGCGGTCCAGGTGTCGGTCAACCCCAAGGTGATCACCACGCCGCCGATCTCGGCGATCGCCAAGGACGGCATTCAGGTGCGCGCGATTGCGCGCGTGACCGTCCGCGCCAACATCGAGCGCTTGGTCGGCGGCGCGGGCGAGGAGACCATCATCGCGCGCGTCGGCGAGGGCATCGTGTCCACAATCGGCTCGTCGATGACGCACGCGGCCGTGCTGGAGAACCCGGACAACATCTCCAAGACGGTGCTGGCCAAGGGGCTCGACAACGGCACGGCGTTCGACATCCTGTCCATCGACATCGCCGACGTGGACGTGGGCGAGAACATCGGCGCCAAGCTGCAGACCGACCAGGCCGAGGCCGACCTGCGCGTCGCCCGGGCCAAGGCCGAGGAGCGCCGCGCGGCCGCCGTCGCGTCGGAGCAGGAGGAGCGCGCCGGGCTGGTGCGCGCCGAGGCCGAGATTCCCAAGGCGATGGCCGAGGCCTTCCGCCAGGGCAACTTGGGCATCATGGACTACTACAACATGAAGAACATCGAGGCCGACACCCAGATGCGCACCCAGATCGGCGGCGGTGACAAAGGCGCGGAGTCGGCGTAGTGCGCGCCGCTGACCCCGCCCGCCTCGGGCCCGAGGCGGCAGCCCTGCGGCGCACCGTGCGTCTGTGATGGCGACCTCGGACACGTCCGGCGCCGCCCTGGCCGCCCGCGTGGCGACGTTCGCCGCCAGCGGCGCGCTGTCGACGGTCCAGGACGTCGTCCGCGCGGTCCTGCCGTCGCTGACGTCGCAGGCCGACCCCGGACTGGTGGCTGAGGAGACGCTGGCGCTGGTGGCGACCGTGACCGCTCGGGCCGCCGAGACGGGGCTCCGAACGCGGCCCGACGTGCTGGCCGCCGTCGGCCCGGCGCTCGCGGAGCTTCCGTTTTTGTACCACGACTTCCTGCTCGGCGCCCAGGTCGTCGCGGGCGGGGGGGAGGGCGAGGTCACGCCCGACCAGTCGGTCTACGAGCGCCTGGACCGCAAGGCGCAGTTTTACGCCGCGCACCTGGCGCCCGGCCGCTTTCCCGGTCCCAGCGTCTTGCGCGACAAGATGCCGCTGTGGATGGGCCGCATCTCGCCACCACGGCTGCCCACCTCGCCCGACGCGCGCCTGGCCGAGACTGGCTTGGTGGACGTCGTCTCGGCGCACGCCCGGCTGGTGATGGCGTTCGCCCAGCGCGCCTCCGGTGCGTCCGCCTCGGGCACGCCGCCGGCCTAGCGGCCTCGGCCTGCGGGCTTGGCCGAGGCGGACCTAGCCGGACTTTGCGGCGGCCTCGACGGCCGTGACGAAGGAGGAGGGATCGTCCGGCGTCACGACGACCACGCGGCCGGGCCAGCGCAGCACGACCGCGCGTGAGCGGTCGGTGGCGTACGCCGAAAACGCGCCGAGACGCGTTGAGTGATAGCGGCCTACGAACGCGAACGGCCCGCCGATGCCGAACGTCCGCCAGGCCCTCCGCATCGCGTTCGGGTCGGCCTCGACCGACACCAGGCCGCCCAGGTCGAGGCGCGTCTCCCACCCGAGCCGCTGGACAGTCACGGCGCCGGGCTCGACGGCGTAGCTGCGTACCGCCAGCCCGGCCGCGAGCGCGACGACGGCGCCCAGCGCGGCCAGCCCTTCCAGTGCCCCCGTCCATGCCATGCCGGCCGCGATCGCCGCCAGCAGCAGGCTGATCACCGTGAGCGGGCGCGACCAGGGAGCGTCGAAGGGGAGGCGCATGACCAAGCGGGAGCAACAGGCGTGACCAAGCGGGTGCAACACGCGTGACGGCGCCGGCGCCGCCGAGCTAGAAAGTAAACAGCGCCTCGGCTTCGCCCGCTTCGGCTGCCCGCCCGTCGGGGCTGGCCGCGTCGAACAGACGCGCGGTGCCGCCCCCCAGGATCTCGACGTGACCGTCGTGGATGCGCACCGCCGTGCCTTCGGGCAAGCCGACGACGGGCGCCTCCGGGTTGGCCGCGACAAACTCCGCCAGCCGCTGCGCGCGCGTTTCGCCCTGGTGCCCGTCCGGATGGGCGTCGGTGTAGTGAGGGTTGATCTGGACCGGGACCAGCGCCAGCGCGTCGAGCGACGGCGGCTCCACGATGGGCATGTCGTTGGTCGTCCGGATGGTGGGGCAGGCCAGGTTTGCGCCCGCGCTCCACCCGACGTAGGGCGCGCCCTGGCTCGTCCGCTCTCGGATCGCGTCGAGCAGTCGGTGCTGGTAGCACGCCCGGAGCAGGTGGAACGTGTTGCCGCCGCCCACGAACACCGCGTCCGCCTGGCGGACCGCGGCGGCGGGGTCGAACGCGGTGTGGACGCCGCTGACGTCCAGGCCCAGCCCGTCGAGCGCGTCGCGGACGCGGTCGGCGTAGGCGTCGTAGGTGAACGTGACGGCGGCGTAGGGCACGAACGCGACCCGGCGCGCGTCGCCGAGAGCCTCCGCGATCCAGTCTCGGGCGTGCGCCAGGTAGGGCCGGCCCGGCGACGTCGAGTTGCTGAGCAGCAGCCTCACGGGTCCACCTCGATCAGGAGCTGGCCCTTCGAGACCGCGTCGCCGTCGGCGGCGTGGACGGCCGCGACGGTGCCCGAGGCGGGCGCGGTCAACTCGTTTTCCATCTTCATGGCCTCCAGCACGACCACGCCCTGGCCCTCGCGGACGGCGTCGCCGGGCTGGACGAGCACGCGCAGCACCAGGCCCGGCATGGGCGCCTTGATCTCGCGCTCGGCGCCAGCGTCGCCGGCGTCCAAGCCGAAGCGCTCCAGCAGCAGGTCGGCCTCGGTCTTGACGGTCACCTCGACGGGAGCGCCGCCGACCCAGACGCGCGTGCCCGCCTCGTCGCGCTCGACGGTCACGACGTGGGGCTGGCCGTCGACGACGATGGCGACGGTCTCGGCCGCGCCGCGCGCGCTCAGGCGCCGGAGCCGGACGTCGAGGGCATGGCCGTCCACGGTCGGTGTGTCGCCGGAGCGGTCGAGGGAGAGCGATTGGTCGCCGGTGCGGAGGTCGAGGGCCATGCGGGCAAGATACCGGCGCCCGCTCAGCGAGCGTCAGCCTGAAGGTGGGCGGCGATGCGCGCGGCGGTCTCGCGAAACGGGCGGTAGGCGACGCCGAGTTCTCGCTCGGCACGCGAGCCGTCGTAGCCGGTCTCGGACTGGGCCGTGCGCGCCGTCTCGCGCGACAGCGGCGGCTCCGACCGGGAGACCGTGCCCGCGACGTCCCCCAGCACGCCCCCCAGGCGGAGCAGCCAGCCGGGCGCCGTCCGCGGCGCGTCGACGCCCAGCGCGTCCGCCAGCCTAGCCAGGATGGCGGGCCACGGCAGGGTCTCGGCGGACAGGATGTAGCGCTCGCCCGCTTCGCCGTGGTCGCGCGCGGCGACGAGCCCCTGGGCCACGTCCTCGACGTCCACGACCGACGTCGTGCCCGGCGGCGCGAGGGGGAGCCGTCCCGCCGCCAGCCGCTCGGCCAGGGCGAACGTGCCCTCGCCCGAGCGCCCCGGCCCCCAGACCAGCGCCGGGTTCACGATCGTGGCGTCGAGCCCTTCCGCCACGCCCCTCAGCACCTCGCGCTCGGCGTCGTGCTTGCTGACGGCGTAGGCGGTGTCGAGCGCCGACGGCGCCCAGACGGCGGACTCGTCGAGGAGGCGGGCGCTGCGCGTGCGCCCGACCGCGGCGATGCTGGACGTGTGGACCAGCCGCCGGACGCCCGCTCTCCGTGCCGCGTTGACCACGTGCGCCGTGCCCTCGACGTTGACGCGGCGCACCAGCGGGCGCGCGCCCGGCCCGAAGGCGACCACCGCCGCGACGTGGAACACGGTCTCGACGCCGTCCATCGCGCGTTCCAGCGACTCGATGTCCGTGACGTCGCCCACGGCGTGCTGGACGCCATGCGTCTCGCCCAGCAGGTCCAGGCTCGACGTCGCGCGTCGCAGCGCGCGCACAGGCTCGCCCGCCTCGGCGAGCCGGCGGACCAACACCGAGCCCACGAACCCTGTCGCGCCGGTGACTAGGTTCACAGGCTCAGGGTGACCTCGCCCGCGTAGACGGACCGCTCGCCGTGAGGCGTGCGGAGCCGCAGCGCGCCGTCGGCCGCCAGGCCCAACATCTCGCCCCGGGCAATCACCTCCGACGTCGCCGGGTCGCTCACCGAGACCGCGCCCGTGGCGGTCTCCAGCCGCTCGGCAACCGCTCGGCGCAACGCGTCTGGGGCCTCCGCGACGTGACCGAGGCGGGCGGACAGGGCGTCCAGGAGGGCGGGCAAGAGCGTCTGAGGGTCGAGGTCGCGCCCGGTCTCCAGCCGCACCGACGTGGCCTGGAGCGCATCCGGGAAGCCGGCCTGGCGGACGTTGAGCCCGATCCCGAGCAGCAGCACGACGCCGGCCGGATGGTGCACCGACTCGGCCAGCACGCCGGCCACCTTGCGCCCGCCGACGCGCACGTCGTTTGGCCACTTGACGTGGGCACGGACGCCGTGGGCGTCCAGGCTCTCGGCGACCGCCAGGCCGGCCGCGAGGGCGACCCAGCCGAGCCGCGCAGGGTCGAGGCGGGGGCGCAGCACGAGCGTGCACAGCAGGCTCTCGCCGGGCGCCGCGAGCCAGGCGCGCCCGTGCCGCCCGCGCCCGTCGGTCTGGTGGTCGGCCACGACGAGCGCCCCGTGTGGCGCGCCGCGTGCGGCCCAGCGCCGCGCCTCCGCCATCGTGGAGGCGGTCTCCGCCAGCCGGCGCCGGGGCGTGCCCAGCTCAGCCATCCCGGCGGATCCGCTGGCCCGCGACCTCGCGAACCTGCCAGACGGTTTTGACGTGGCTGGGCTCGGAAAACGGAACGTCCGTCCGGGTGTCGGTCACGACGCGCCGGGGCACCCAGCCGTCCGGCCCGGGCGCCAGGTCGACGCGGACGCGGCTGGTCTCGTCGTACAGCGCCGACGCCGTCACGCGGTCGATCTGGACCGCGCCGATCTGTCCGTCGGCACCCACGGCGGCCCAGACGCGGCGCACGCCCAGCTGGCGCTCGGTGTCCATCAGCAAGGCCCCAACGCGCTCGAAGCTCACGCCTGCGATCGTGGTGTCTCCCAAGGCGCTGATCCGGTAGGCCTCGCGGATGGCGGGGTCGAGGTAGGGCGGGTCTTGGGGGAGCGACGAGGCCACCGGGTCGCGCAGCCGGGGCTGCCCGGGCGCTCCGCCGGCGAGCACGCCGCTGGCCGAGCGGTCCGCGATCCAGGTCGAGTCGGCCGTCTGGACGACCGTCGCCGTCTCGCGCCCGACCACGACGTGGGCGTCGTAGACCGACACCGTGACGTCGGCGCGGTAGGGCGAGGCGCGGGCGAACGCGTCCGCGACGGCGTCGGCGGTGACCGCCGCGAGCAGTCGGTCCGCCTCGGCGTCGCGGTCAGCCCGGACGGCGCCCGAGGCGGGCGGGTCGGCGGCGCATCCGGAGGCGAGCGCGGCGAGCAGAAGAAGCGGGCGGAGCACGGCGCAGAGAGGGACCGCATCCAGAACCCACCCCGCTAGGCGGGGTTGCACCCCGATGACCGACTACGCCCGCGAGCGGCACGCTGCCGAAGCCGCGGCGCGCGCCGCCGCCGACTTTATCCGCCCCCACGCAGGCGGGCTCGCCACCGACGCGCTCCAGCAGAAAGGCACGCACGACTACGTCACGTTTGTGGACGAAGGCTCGCAGCGCATCATCGAGAAGGCTCTCGGCGACGCGTTCCCCGACGACACGATCGTGGGCGAGGAAGGCGCTGACGGGGCCGAGGCGCTCGACCGCGGGCGCGTCTGGATCGTCGACCCGCTCGACGGCACCACCAACTTTGCGCACGGCGTCCCGCCGTACGCCGTCTCCATCGGGCTGCGCGTCGACGGCCGGGGCGTGGTGGGCGTGGTGCTGGAGGTGTCCTCGGGCGAGCTGTTCTCAGCCGCCCGCGGCGCCGGCCTGACGGTCGGCGGCGTGCCCTCGTCGGTGTCGACGGCCGAGACCCTGGACAACGCGCTCGTGGCCACCGGCGTCCCGTTTCGCGACTACCGCTGGGCCGAGGGCTACCTTCAGGCCTTCGAGGCGGTCATGCGCCGCGCGCGCGGCATCCGCCGGCACGGCGCGGCGGCCGTCGACCTGGCGTGGCTGGCCGCGGGCCGGTTCGACGGCTTTTTCGAGGCGGGCCTGGCCCCCTGGGACATCGCCGCGGGCGTGGTCCTGGTCGAGGCCGCCGGAGGACGCGTCGAAGGCCTGTGGGACGGCGCCGATCCGGTGACGACCGGTGGGCTGGTCGCGGCGGCGCCCGGAGTCTTCGACGCGCTCCGAGACGCCACGGGCCCGCTCGGCGTCGCCTACAAACAGGGGAGCCGTTAGGAAAAGAGCGTGGGCGCGGCCCCGCAACCTATAGTGCGACGACAGCAAAGGCGATACCTCCTCCACGTCCGTCCGATCCGATGCCTCGTCCCACTCTGCTAATCGCCGACGACTACCCGGAAAACCTCCAGCTGTTTTCGATCTACCTCCGGCGCGACTACGACGTGGTCACGGTGACGTCGGCGGAGGAGGCCGCCGCGCGCATCGCCCAAGGCGTCGACGCGGCGCTGCTGGACCTGAACTACCAAGGCGGCATGTCGGGCTTCGACCTGATCCGCCAGCTCCGCGCGGACGAGCGGACGGCCCAGATCCCAGCCATGGCTCTGACGGCGCACGCGTCCCCGGAAGACCGCGAGTCGTGCCTGGCGGCGGGCTTCGACGCCTACCTGTCCAAGCCGGTGATGAAGGCCGAGATGCTGCGCGCGGTCGCGGCGCTGCTGGCGAGCTAGCGCAGCCCGCCCGGCCCCGGGACGCTCAGCCTGGACGCCCCGAGCGCCGGCCAGCGCCCCCGGCCACCTCGGGCGCGGCGCCGAGGCGGGCGCACCGGGCCGTGCGCGCCGGGCGGAGGCGCCGGGCGGAGGCGCCGCACCCCGGTTCGGGCGGAGACGCCGCGCCGCGGCTCGGGCGTGCCCTCCGTAGCTTGCCGGTCCCTTCCCGACCTGCATCATGGCCGACTCGTCCGCCGGGCTCCTCGCCGGCAAGACCGGCGTCATCTCCGGCGCCCTCGACCCCAACTCCATCGCCTGGGCGCTCGCGCTCGCCGCCTACCGCCACGGCGCCCGCTTCGTGCTCACCAACGCGCCCGTGGCCAAGCGCTTCGGCCAGATCGCCGACCTCGCCGAGTCCACCGGCGGCAGCGAGGTCATCTACGCCGACGCCACCTCGGACGACGACCTGGACGCGCTCTTCGCTCAGTCCACCGAGATCCTGGGCGGGCCGCTCGACTTTGTGGTGCACTCGATCGGGATGGGCGTCAACGTGCGCAAGGGCCGCGCCTACGAGGATCTCAAGTACGACTGGTACCAGAAGTCGCTCGACATCTCGGCCATCTCGCTGCACCGGATGGTGTCGGCAGGTCTGCGCGGCGACGCCATCGCCGACGGCGGCTCCGTGCTCGCGATGAGCTACATCGGCGCCCAGCGCGTGTTCTCGGAGTACTCCGAGATGGGCGACGCCAAGGCGCTGCTGGAGTCCATCGTGCGCAGCTTCGGCTACCGCCTGGGCCGGCGCGGCATCCGCATCAACGCGGTCTCCCAGAGCCCCACCAAGACGACGGCCGGCGGAGGCATCGACGGCTTCGACGCCATGTTCGACTTTGCCCAAAAGGTGGCCCCGCTCGGCAACGCCGACGCCGACTCGTGCGCCGACTACTGCGTCACGCTGCTCAGCGACATGACGCGCATGGTGACCATGCAGACGCTCTACCACGACGGCGGCTTCTCGGCGATGGGCATCTCGGACGCGCTCGTCGAGGAGATGACCGGGCACTCGATCAAGGGCGACGCGTGACCGCTCCGGCCGCCGGCCTCGCCGCCGTTTGGGGACTGCCCGACAGCCCAGCCCAGGCCGCCTCGGTGGTGCTGCTGGCCGTGGCGTTTATCGGCGCGGGCGTGCTGCACCTGGTCAAGCCGCGACTGTTCGAAGCGATCGTGCCGCCGTCGCTGCCCGCGCCTCGCCTGCTCGTCTACCTCAGCGGCGTCGCCGAGGTGCTGGGCGGCGCCGGCCTGCTGGTGCCCGGGACGCGCGTCTGGGCGGGCTGGGGGCTGGCGGCGCTCTTGGTCGCCGTCTTTCCGGCGAACCTCTACATGGCTCGCCAGTCGGAGCGCTTCGCTCGACTCGCTCCTCGATGGCTTTTGCTCGCCCGACTCCCCCTCCAGGCCGTCCTGATCGCCTGGGTGCTCTGGGCCGCGCGCTAGCGGTCGCCGCGGCGTGCGCGGTCGCGGCGTGCGGCTCGCCGCCGGCCGAGAACGACGGCGTCGTGGCGCCCGCGCCCCAGCCCGGCGTCGATGTCGAGTCGGTGGCGGCGACCGTGCGGCTGGACCCGGAGACGCTGGCCATCGACGCGACGGCGGCGCTCGACGTCGCGCACCCGGACACGCTGCGGACGCTGACGCTCGGCCTCGACGACGCCCTGGAGGTCATCAGCGTGCGCGTGGACGGCGTGGCGGCCCTGTTCTGGCGCGAGGACGACGTGCTCTCGGTGCCGCTCCCCGGCAGCTCGGCCCGGTCGCGCGTCGAGGTGGACTACCTGGGCACGCCCACGGCCGGGGTCTACGCCGAGGACGCGGCCGGCCAGCGCGTGGTCTACACCGACGGCTGGCCCGACCGCACGGCGGGGTGGCTGCCCGGCGTGCACCACCCGTCGGACGCGGCGACGCTCGACCTAACCCTGGTTGTGCCCGCGGCCTTCGAGGTCGTCGCCAGCGGGCGCGCGGTGTCGGACGCCGTCGCGCAGGGGGAGCGCACGGCGCGCTTTGTGGTCGAGGCCGAGTCGCCTCCGTACACCTGGGCCTGGGCCGTCGCCGACTTCACGGTCACCGAGCAAGAGGGGCTCGTGCCCATCCGCCACGCCCTGCTGGCCGGCGACGCGGGTCTAGCGGGCCGGCTCGGCCGCACGCCCGACGCGCTCGCGGTCTTGTCCGACATGCTGGGCGCCTACCCCTACGGCTCGTACACGACCGTCGAGGTGCCGCTGGTGTACGCCGGCATGGAGAACGCCGGCGCGCCGTTTCTGCGCGCGGCGCTCTACGGCGCCGATGTCGACGGGCGGACGCCCATCGAGGAGGTCAACATCCACGAACTCGTCCACCAGTGGTGGGGCAACGCCGTCGTCCCGGCCGACTGGCGCGACCTGTGGATCGCCGAGGGCGCGGCGACCTACCTCACCACCGAGGTCTACGCCCGCCTGGACGGCATGGAGGCCGGCCGCCGCTTCCAGACCCTGATGTCGCGCGGGATCGGCCCCGACGACGCGGCCGCGCGCCTGGTGCCGGCCCGCTACGACGACCCGGCCGACGTGCTTACGCCGACGGTCTACCAAAAGGGCGGATCGGTCTTTCACCTGATCCGGCTCACGGTCGGCGATGCGGCGTTTTTCCAGGCGCTGCGGTCCATCCAGACGGAGTTTGCCGACCGGCCGCTCTCGACCGACGACTTCCGCGCGGCACTGGAGGCCACCTCGGGCCGAAACCTGGCGCCGCTGTTCGAGCGCTGGGTGACCGGCACCGGGCTGCCGACGCTGGAGACACGTTGGGACCGCGACACGCGCACGCTCGCCTGGGAGATCACCGACGACGACGGCACGCTGGACGGCGTCCCGTTCGAGCTCTACATCCGCCAGGGCGACGACGCCCGCTTCGTGCCCGCTACCGACGGCGTCGTGGGGCTGGACGGCGACGGCCGCCCCAGCGTCGAGCCGGTCGGCATCCTGCTGACCGTCGAGCGCGCCCGCTAGCTCGGCCCGCCTCGGCAGCCGGCCCGAGGCCGTCGTCCTCACCGCCTCGGCAGAGGCATCTTTGCTCCACCCCGTCTCGCTCGCCCTGTGATCAAGCTGTTTCTCGCCGACATCGACGGCTGCCTGTCCGAGCCCTACCGCCCGTTCGGGCTCGAGGGATTCCAGCAGATGCGCGAGTGGGGCGCCCACGCCGAGTCCGACGACCGGTACCCGCGCATCGGGATCTGCTCGGGCCGCTCGTACGCCTACGTCGAGGCAACCGCCCAGGCGCTCGCGCTCCGGGCGCCGGCGCTGTTCGAGAGCGGCGGCGGACGGTTCGATCTGGAGTCGGCGCGGATCACCTGGAATCCGGCGCTCACGCCTGACGTCGAGGCCTCGCTCGCCGCGTGCCGCGCGTTTCTGGTCTCGGAGATCGCGCCCCAAAGCCCGACCGTCTCGTTCGACTATGGCAAGCGGAGCCAGGCGGGCATCGTGGGCCCGGTCCCGGGCGAGTGCGAAACGTTTCTGCCTCAGATCGAAGCCGCCGTCGCCGAGCTGGACGGGTTGGTCGCCTACCACACGCCGTACTCGGTCGACGTGGTGCCGCGGGCGCTGACCAAGGTCAAGGCGCTCGGCTGGCTCGGCCAGACCGGCGGCCCGGCGCTCGACGAGATCGCGTTTATCGGCGACACCAACGGCGACGCGCCGGCCATCGCCGCGTGCGGGTTCGGCATCGCCCCGGCGAACGGCTCGGCCTCGACGCACGACGCCGCCGACCTGGTGACCGAGGCGGCCACGCTCGGCGCCGTGCTGGAGGGCTACCGCGCGTGCTTGGCTCGCAACGGCGTGGGCAAATAATGCGCGGGGAGGGTACGTTGGCGCGACGCTGAGGCCGGCGCTTCCGGGTCGGCGTCCTGACTTGGTGCCCCGCCGAGTTGTACAGTCTGACTCTCGCTGCCATGCGTTTACTCGCTGTTCTCGTCCTGCTCGCCTGCCTGCCCGCGTCCGCCCAGGCCGACGGCGAGGCGAGCCCGATCGCCTCGGCGCCGGCCTCCCAAGCCGACTACGACGTCGACGCGGCACCGGCCTATTACGTGGCCCGGCGCGACGTGGCCGTGCACGAAGCTCCAGCGGAGGCGTCGCGCGTCCGCGCGCGGCTTCAGATCCGGGACGGCGTGCGCGTGCTGGCCGAGGACGGCCTCCCGGCCGACGGCTTCGCGTTCGGGTGGCGTCTGGTCCAGGCGGGCGAGCAGCGCGGCTACGTGCGCGCCGCCGACCTGTCGAACGTCTGGATCCGCGTGGACAAAGGCGAGCGAATGGTCTACGTCTACCGCGGCTCCGAACTGATCCGCGAACTGCCGGCCGACGTATCGGTCAACCCCGAGGACAAGGTGCGGCGGTCGGGGCGCGGCGAGAACGACCACTACCGCATTCCCGAGGGCACGTTTTTCGTGACGCGCCTCAACGACCGTTCGAGCTACTACCGCGCGTTCGTGATCAGCTACCCCGGCCCGGTCCACGCGTTGCGGGGCCTCCAGAGCGGCATCATCACCCAGCCTCAGTACGAGACCATCGTTCAGGCCGACCAGGACGGCGTCGAGCCGCCGATGAGCACGCTGCTGGGCGGGCTGATCGAGATCCACGGCTCGGGGTCGGGCCGTCAGCGCGCCTGGACCCGCGGTTGCGTCGCGCTCCGCAACGTGCACATGGACGAGCTGTGGGACATCGTCGAGGTGGGCACACCCGTCGTGATCGAGGCTTAGGCATCGTCGACGTCAGGTGAGCCGGATCAGCGCCGAGTCGGCGTGCACGACGCCGAGGTCGTCGTGCGCGGCCTGCAGGCAGCATGTCCCCACCCGGCGGTACAGCTCCGCCCGCCCGATCTGATCCCGGTTCACCTCACGCTCACAGACAGGCTCCGATGCCCGCGACCGCCTCGGCGCGACCACCGCCCCTGTTTGTCCAGTGCATCGCGGGCGTCGCCGAGTCGACCATGAGCCACCCGAGGTCGGCAGCCTGGCCGGCGCCGACGAGTCGCACCAAACGCCGGCTCTGCTCTGTCGGTCGAGGCGGACGGCGATGCTGGACCACGTGCCGAAGCGCTCCGGGAGGCTACGCCACCGGCCGCCGTTGCGGGCGACGACGAGCACGGCCTCCGGACAGAGCGGGTGGCGGCGGGCGGTACCGCCTCGGTCGCCCACGTTGCCGGACAGCTGCTGCCGGGCAGCCGGCGCGATGCGGTCGAACCGGGTGTCGGAGAGCGTGCGGCGAGGCATGGCGACCGCGGCGGTGGGTTGCAGCCACCGCCGATGCAACCCCAAATTCCATTGTCGACGTTGCCTGGTGCAGCGTTCTGGGCATGGCCTCCGTACGTACACGACATCCACTGGTCATTCCATGCGCACACTTGCGCTGTCGCTCCTTACCCTGCTCACTGCCGCCTGCGACTCAGGCGGGCCAGAGGCCGAACTCGACATCCGTCTGTTCGACACACAGGAGATAGAAGTTGGGACGGGGGTTTTGATGCTCGACACGTCTCTGGGGCTGGGCGTGCGAACGGGCGGGCGGTACACGCTCGTCGTCAGCGGCCTCGATTGGACCGGCCCACTCGAGGCAACGTGCGACGACACCGGGGCGCTCACCATTGCGCTCGACCCGGGCACCATCGACGGCGGCAGGGACCTGTCTGGCCGGTGCGGCGCCCGCCTGGAAGGAGGGGACACGTTCACGAACTCGGTCGGAGGCCCGCAGCGAACCGGACGGTTCGAGTTTGTCGACCGCCTCGTGTACTACGACGGACCAGACCCGCAAGACAGATGACGCCCCGGCCGCGCGAGAGCGGCCGGGGCATCTGTGACGCTTCAGAGCCAACGCTAGACCTGCGTCTCCTCGCCCTCGGCCACGACATCGAAGCCAACATTCGCAGCACCCGGCATTCCGTGCCTCGGAGTCAGCCTCGGCGGACCGGTTCTGGACGGCCGGCTCAGTCTCATCGTGGGCGCGTCCCTCGAAATGAAGCGCCCCGACCGTCCGGAGACAGTCGGGGCGCTTGATTGACGCGAACGACGGGTCAGGCCTGCGTCCCCTCGCCCTCGTCGACGACCTCGAAGTCGGCGTCCTCGGCGCCCGAGGCGGGCGCATCGGCCTGAGCCCGGGCGGCGGCGTCGGCGCCGCCCTCCTCGGCCTCGGCCTGCTGGGCGCGGTACAAGTCCTCTGCCGCGGCGCTCCAGGCTGTGTTGAGCTGCTCCAGCGCCGAGTCCAGTTGGTCCAGATCCTGGCCCTTGTGGACCTCGCGCAGGCGCTCCAAGCCCGCCTCGATGGCCGCCTTCTTCTCGGCCGGGATCTTGTCGCCGTAGTCGGCCATGTTCTTCTCGGTCGAGAAGATCAGGCTGTCCGCCTGGTTGAGCTTGTCGATGGAGTCCTTGCGCTTGGCGTCGTCGGCCGCGTTGTCACGCGCGGCGCGGCGCATGGCCTCGATCTCAGCGTCCGACAGGCCCGACGAGGCCTCGATGCGGATCGACTGCTCCTTGCCGGTCGCCTTGTCCTTGGCCGAGACCGACAGGATGCCGTCGGCGTCGATGTCGAACGTGACCTCGACCTGTGGCAGGCCGCGGGGGGCCGGCGGAATGCCGTCCAGGTGGAAGCGGCCAATCGTGCGGTTGTCGACAGCCATCGAGCGGTCGCCCTGGAGCACGTGGATCTCGACCGACGGCTGGTTGTCGCTGGCCGTCGAGAAGGTCTCCGACTTGCGCGTCGGGATGGTCGTGTTGGCCGGGATCAACGGCGTCATGACGCCACCCAGCGTCTCGATGCCCAGGTTGAGCGGCGTCACGTCCAAGAGCAGCACGTCCGAGACGTCGCCCGACAGCACGCCGCCCTGGATGGCGGCACCCAAGGCGACCACCTCGTCGGGGTTGACGGAGCGGTTGGGCGCCTTGCCGAAAAACTCCTTGACGACCTCCTGCACCTTGGGAATGCGCGACGAGCCGCCGACCAGGATCACCTCGTTGACCTGGGCCTTGGTGAGGCCGGCGTCCGCGAGCGCCTTCTCCATCGGCGGGATCGTGCGGCTGACCAGATCGTCGACGAGCTGCTCGAACTTGGCGCGGCTCAGGTCCAGCGTCAAGTGCTTGGGGCCGTCCTGCGTCGCCGTGATAAACGGCAGGTTGATGGTCGTGGCCGAGGCGGCCGACAGCTCAATCTTGGCTTTCTCCGCGGCCTCCTTCAGGCGCTGCAGCGCCATCGGGTCCGTCCGCAGGTCGATGCCGTCCGACGTCTTGAACTCGTCGGCGATAAAGTCGATGAGCCGCTGGTCGAAGTCGTCGCCGCCCAGGTGCGTGTCGCCGTTCGTGGACTTGACCTCGAACACGCCGTCGCCCAGCTCCAGGATGGAGATGTCGTAGGTGCCACCGCCCAGGTCGTAGACCGCGATGATCTCGTCCTCGGCCTTTTTGTCCAGGCCGTAGGCGAGGGCTGCGGCTGTGGGCTCGTTCAGGATGCGCTTGACGTCGAGCCCGGCGATCTGTCCGGCCTCCTTGGTGGCCTTGCGCTGGGCGTCGTTGAAGTAGGCCGGGACGGTGATGACCGCCTCGGTGACGCGCTCGCCGAGGTAGTCCTCCGCGGTCTGCTTGAGCTTGGCGAGCACCATCGCCGAGATCTCCTGCGGGGTGTAGAGCTTTTCGTCGCCCGCCACCTCGACGCCGATCCGCGCCACGCCGCCGTCGCCCTTGGCGACCGTGTAGGGGACGGTCTTGGTCTCCTCGGACACTTCGTCGTGCTGGCGACCCATGAAGCGCTTGACCGACGCGATCGTGTTGGTCGGGTTGGTGATGGCCTGGCGCTTGGCCGGCGCGCCGACCAGGCGCTCGCCGTCCTTCTTGAACGCCACGACCGACGGCGTCGTCCGCCCGCCCTCGGCGTTGGGGACCACGACGGGTTCGTTGCCTTCCATGACGGCCACGACCGAGTTGGTGGTGCCGAGGTCGATGCCAATAATCTTGCCCATTGGGGAGAGAGTCTAGAGTGCTAAATGAAGACCGCCGCAGCGGTTGAGGTGTCGGATGGAGCTACGCCCACCCCGTAGGAGAGATCCGGCGAACCTGACGCTCTGACGGGGAGGACGTCCAGAGCACAGCCAGACAAGCGGCGTGCCAGCCCGAGACGATTGCCGTTATGGCAGGTGGCTTCGAGCGATCCTCACTCGCCAGACCGGCGGGGTATCTTGGCGTGCCCCCTGTCGGGTCACCAGACCCGTCCCGATGAAGCACGTCCCGAACGCCCTGACCGTTGGCCGCATCGTCGCCGCACCGGTGTGCCTGTACCTGCTGTGGACGGGGACCAACTGGGGCCAGGTCAGCGGCGCGACCCTGTTCATCCTGGCCGCGATCACCGACTGGCTCGACGGCCGCCTGGCGCGCGAGTACGGCGTCTCGTCCCGCCTCGGTCAGTTCCTGGACCCGCTCGCCGACAAGATCCTGGTGCTGGGCGCCTTTTTCCTGGTGCCGTTCCTCGACCCCATCGGGCGGGGCCTGGCGGCGCCGGCCGGCGCCTGGCTGCCCTGGCTGGCCATCGGCGCCATCGCCGCGCGCGACGTGGCGGTGACGCTGCTGCGGACGATCCGCGAGCGCCAGAACCAGCCCCTCGCCACTTCGTCGGCCGCCAAGTGGAAGACGGCTTGGCAACTGACGTTTCTGATCACGGCGTTCGTGTTTCTGGCCGGGACGCACCTCCAGAGCTTGGGCGGCGCGCTGGGCGAGCTGGGTCGGTTCTTGGCGCTCGCGCTGGCATCCCCGGCGACGCTCGTGTTCCTGGTTGTGACCGCCGCCGTGACGGTCTGGACCGGCGTCCTCTACTTCCGAGCGCCCGTGCCGACGGTGTGACCGAGGCCCGCCACCAGTCCGCGTGCGGGCGCGTCGCGGCCTGCCACCTTGCTTCCCTATGACGCTCGCCGAAACGCTGGCCCGCGACCTGCTGCGCATCGGCGCCGTCGCCCTTCGCCCCGACGAGCCCTTTACCTGGGCCAGCGGGCGGCGGTCGCCCGTCTACACCGACAACCGGCTGGCGCTGTCGCATCCCGACGTTCGCAGCCGCGTGGCCGACGGCTTCGCCGAGATCGTGCGGCAGCAGTTCCCCGACACCGATGCGGTCTCCGCGACTGCTACAGCCGGCATCGCCCCGGGTGCGCTCCTGGCCGACCGCCTGGGCCTGCCGTTCAGCTACGTCCGGTCGGCAGCCAAGGGGCACGGGCGCGAAAACCGGATTGAGGGCCAGGTCGAGCAAGGCCAGCGCGTCGTGATCGTGGAGGACCTGGTCTCGACCGGCGGCTCCGTGCTGTCGGCCGCCGACGCACTCCGCGACCGAGGCGCCGTCGTGGTCGCGGCGCTGGCCGTGTTCACCTACGGCTTCGCCGACGCTGCGTTTGCCGACGCCGGCCTGCCGCTCGTCACGCTCACGGACTTCCCGACGCTCGCCCAGGCTGGGGTCGCCCGCCTCGGCCCCGAGGCGGGCGCGGTGCTGGACGCGTGGCGCCGCGACCCGGCAGCCTGGAGCCGCGAGCGGGGCGGGCAGGCGTAGGCCGGGGGGACAGCTGGTGGATGGGACCGGCTGGAGGGACATCCGCGCGGGCCTCGCCGGGAGCCTTGCTCGCGGGCGGTCGTCTAGCGCTCCACACCTCCCCCTGCTTCATGACAGGCCATCTCCTGACCGTCGGCGACGAGATCCTGCTCGGCCAGATCGTCGACACGAATGCGGCCTGGCTGGGCGAGCGGCTCGCCCAGGCCGGCCTAGACGTGCGCCGCAGCGAGACCGTCGGCGACGACCACGGCGAGATCGTCCGCGCCCTGACGCGGGCCTACGCCGACGGCGCCGACGTGGTGGTCGTGACCGGCGGCCTGGGCCCCACTCACGACGACGTCACCAAGGCTGCCGTGGCCGAGGTGTTCGACCGCGCGCTGACGTTCCGCCCCGACGTGCTGGAGCGGATCGAGGCGCGCTACGCCGGCCGCAACCGGACCATGCCCGCCATCGGACGCGTGATGGCCGAGGTGCCGGACGGGTTCGAGGCGCTGCCGAATCCCAAAGGCAGCGCCCCCGGCCTGTGGGGCCAGCGCGTTGCTGACGGTCGCACCCAGATCGTGGCCGTGATGCCTGGCGTGCCGCACGAGATGAAGGCGATCGCGCACGCCGAGGTGCTGCCCCGCCTCGTCGAGCGCCAGGACGGCGTGGTGCTGTCGCGCACGCTCCTGACCGTCGGCCGAGGCGAGAGCGACCTGTCCGGAATGATCGCCGAGACCGCGGGCGCGCTGCCCGACGGCTTGCGGCTGGCATATTTGCCGTCGCTCGGCTCGGTCCGCATCCGCGTGACGGCTCGCGGCCACGACCGGGACGCGGCCCAGGCGAGCTTGGACGTGGCCTGCGACGCGATCCGCGAAACCCTGGGGACGCTGGTGTTCGGCGAGGGCGACGAAACGCTCGAAGGCGTCGTGCTGGAGCTTTTGGCCGAGGCCGGGCGCACGCTGGCCACCGCCGAAAGCTGCACCGGCGGCGCCGTCGCGGCCCGCTTTACGTCGGTGCCCGGGGCCAGCCGCGTCGTGCTCGGCGGCGTCGTGGCCTACGGCAACGCCGTCAAGCGCGACGTGCTCGGGGTAGCCGCCGAGGCCATCGAGGCGGACGGGGCCGTGAGCGAGGCGGTCGCGCTCCAGCTCGCCGCCGGCGTGCGCGCCCGCCTCGGCGCCGACGTGGGCATCGCCACGACGGGCATCGCCGGGCCCACGGGCGGCACGCCCGACAAACCGGTCGGCACGGTGTGGCTGGCCTACGACGACGGCGCCACCCAGCGCGCCGTCCAGCTCCACCTGACCCAGGACCGGGCCGTCAACATCGCGCTGACGACGACGGCCGCCCTCGACATGGTGCGGCGCCAGCAGCTGAGGCGCGCGGCGGCGCCGTAGACGTGCCGCGGCGGCTCCCCAGCCGATTCGCACTGCCAGCCCTCAACCTTTCCGCGGGCGCCGGGTTAGACCGTCAATTCGCGACCGTCTGGTCCCGGCGAGGGCGTGACGCGGTGGTGTCACCGGCCCTTGGTACCCTGACCGTTCACCTGTGCCTGAGGGGCCACCCGCCCCCGATCCCAATATCCAACCCGCTCCCAGGAGCCTGCCCTCATGGCGAAAAGTCAAGCCTCCGTCCCCGCCAACGCCGACGCCAAAGCCAAGGCGCTCGACCTGGCGATGAAGCAGATCGAGAAGAACTACGGCAAGGGTGCCGTGATGAAGATGGGCGACGCCCCGCCGGTCCAGCTCGACGCCGTCTCGACGGGCTCGCTGACGCTCGACCACGCGCTGGGGATCGGCGGCGTCCCGCGCGGCCGCATCATCGAGATCTACGGCCCCGAGTCCTCGGGCAAGACGACGCTGGCGACCCAGATCATCGCCGAGGCCCAGAAGCGGGGCGACACGTGCGCGATGATCGACGCCGAGCACGCCTTCGACCCGGCGTATGCGCAAAAGCTGGGCGTCAACACGGACGACCTGCTGATGTCCCAGCCGGACACCGGCGAGCAGGCGCTCGAGATCTGCGAGATGCTGGTCCGCTCCGGCGCCCTGGGCGTCGTGGTCGTGGACTCGGTCGCCGCGCTCGTGCCCAAGGCCGAGATCGAGGGCGAGATGGGCGCCAGCCACGTCGGCATCCAGGCCCGGTTGATGAGCCAGGCGCTGCGCAAGCTGACCGGCACCATCTCGCGCACCAACACGATCCTGATCTTCATCAACCAGATCCGGATGAAGATCGGCGTCATGTTCGGGTCGCCCGAGACCACGTCGGGCGGCCGCGCGCTCAAGTTCTACGCCTCCGTCCGGATGGACATCCGCCGCATCGGCGCGGTCAAGGACGGCCAGGAGGTCGTGGGCAACCGGACCAAGGTCAAGGTGGTCAAGAACAAGGTGGCGCCGCCGTTCCGCATCGCCGAGTTCGACATCATCTACGGCGAGGGCGTGTCGTCGCTCGGCGAGCTGGTCGACCTGGGGCTGGAGCACGACATCATCCAGAAGTCGGGCTCGTGGTACAGCCACGGCGACTTCCGCATCGGCCAGGGCCGGGACGCGACCAAGGAGTGGCTCAAGACCAACGAGGACAAGCGCGAGGAGGTCAAGACGGCCATCAAGATCGCGATGGGCATGCTGCCCGACCCGGACGCGCCCGTCGACCCCGACGCCGAGGCGGCCGGAGGCGACTCGGCGGTCTCGGACGAGGTGCCGGAGCTGGACGAGGCGCCGGAGCTGGACGAGGCGTAGGACCTTGGCTCGTACCGAGTGCTCTGCGGGGCCGGCTGGATCCAGTCCAGCCGGCCCCGCGTCTTTTGATCGCCCACCGTCTGCCTCATGGTCCGCCGCCTCGCGCTCGTCCTCGCCGTCCTGGCCGTTCCCGTCGCCAGCGGCCAGGACATCGCGTCGGACAGTCTGGCGCCGCCGCCCGACACCGAGCCGTTCGAGGTGGCCATGATGCGCGACTTCTACGCCGTCAAGTCGCCGCTGCTGGTGGTGCCGATGCGGCTGGTCAACGCGTCGGCGTACCCGGTGTACCTCGGCACGGCGCCGGCGATGTGGGCCGTCGTGCTGGCGAGCGACGTCGACGCGGACCCCGCGTTGTGGCTGACGGCGGCTCAGGTGGTCAACTACGGCGTTTCCAGGGCGCTGAAAAACCTGATTCGCCGGCCGCGGCCCTACGCGTCGCTTCAGGGCATCGACGCGCGCGACCGAGGCCACCAGGGCGCCGACGTGTTCGACCCGACCTCGTTTCCGTCCGGCCACACGTCGGCAGCATTTGTGATCGCGACGTCGCTGTCGCTGAGCTACCCCGAGTGGTACGTCGTGGCGCCGGCGGCCGCCTGGGCGGCGACGATGGGCGTGGCGCGCGTGTGGCACGGCGTCCACTACCCGAGCGACGTGGCGGTGGGCGCCGCCATCGGGCTGGCGTCGGGCGTGGCGGTCCACGTTTTGGCGCCCGACGTGTTCTCCGGAGGCGACGGCGAGACCGTCGTGATGCCGGTCCGCGTGGTGATCCCGCTCTAGCGATGCCGCAGCAACGCCAGTCAGTCACGAGCGGCGCGGAGTGGGAGGCGCGCTACGGCTACTGCCGGGCCGTCCGCCTCGGCGACACCGTGGCGGTGGCTGGCACGACCGCGCCCGGGCCGGACGCCCGGAGCCAGGCCGAGGCCGCGTTTCGGATCGCGCTCGACGCCCTGGCCGAACTCGGCGGCCGGCCCCAAGACGTGGTCCGCACGCGGATGTACGTCACCGACATCGCCGACCATCCGGCCGTCGGCGCCGCGCACCGCCAGGCGTTCGGCGAGCACCCGCCCGCCTCGACGCTGGTGGAGGTGTCGGCCCTGATCGCGCCCGGGCTGTGCGTCGAGGTGGAACTGGACGCCGTGGTCGAACCGGACGCTGCGGTCGTGGGCAGACGGTAGCTTCGGCTTCCATCCGCTCCGACCCATGCTTCCGCTCGTCCACACCGTCACGATTGCGCTCCACATCCTGTTCGCGGCGGCGTGGTTCGGGCTGTCGCTGGCGCTGCCCGCGCTCGGCCGGGCCCAGCTCTCCGGCGGCGCCCCGGGCGCGGACAAGGTGCTGGCCGCGCTCAACGGGTCGGCGGTCTTGTTCTACGTGTTCGCCGTGGCCAACTGGACGCTCGGCATGGGGCTGGGCTTCGAGGCGCAGTACAACGCCTGGCCGTACCACACGTCGCTCACGCTGGGCCTGATCTTGGTGGCGGCGCAGCTGTTCGTGATCCGCCCGGCCTGGAACCGTCTGGTCGCCGGCGACGCCCAAGGCCGCAAGCGCCTGGCGATGGGCACCGGCATCGGCCACGCCGTCTGGCTGACCATTTTCGTGCTGATGTACCTGGGCCGGGGCGTGCTCGTGGGCTGAGCGGCGGGGTCAGCGCGCCGAGGCGCGCCGCAGCCGGTCCATCAGCGCCGAGCCCAGGCCGCCGTCCTCGGGCACCGCTTGCGCGTCGACCTGGGTCAGCCCGCGTGCGTCCGACTGGCGGAAGGTGTCGAACAGGCGCCGCGCGTAGTCGGCTAGGTCCCGGCACACGACCTCGAACCCGTAGCCCGGCGGAGGCGCTGCGAGCCCGATCCAGGCTGCGTGGGGAGCGGGGCGGGCGTGGCCGAGTGTGACAACGCGCACCCGAGCGCGCGGGGCGTAGTGCCGGTGCCGCGTGCCGGGCGACTGGCGCAGCGCATCGGCCCCAGGCTCCGCCATCCGGGCCGCGGGCACGACCGAGCGCAGGCGGTCCAGCGAGATCGCGCCCGGCCGCAGCACGACGGGCACGTCGCCGGTCGCGTCGACGACGGTCGACTCGATGCCGATCCGAGCCGGCGTGCCTGTGAGGATGGCGTCGACGCGGCCGTCCAGGTCGTCACGCACGGCCTGCCAAGTCGTCGGGCTGGGGCGCCCGCTGCGGTTGGCCGACGGCGCCACGACCGGCGCGCCGAGCGCCCGCAGCACGTCGCGGAAGGCGCGGTGGTGGGGAATCCGCACGGCGACCGTCTCAAGCCCGGCCGTGACCGCCGGCGGCAGGCCGGGCCGCGCCCGAAGCACGACCGTCAGCGGTCCCGGTGCGAACGCCTCCAGCAGCGCCCGGCCCGCGGCCGTGACCTCGGCCACCTCGGCCACGCCACCGAGGTGGAGCAGGTGGACGATCAGCGGGTTGTCGGCCGGCCGGCCCTTGGCGCGGAACACCGCGGCGACGGCCCCGGCGTCGTGTGCGAGCGCGGCCAGCCCGTAGACGGTCTCCGTCGGCACGGCGCACGTCCCCCCGCGCCGGAGCACGGCGGCAGCCCGGTCGGGGTCGGTCGTTAGCTCGGTGGTCACGGCGTAGGTTGGGGGTTTGCAAGATCCGACGCCGATGCCCCGCCGCGAGCGCCCCGCCGACACCTCTGGGTACGACACGCACGACATCGACGGCTTCGAGGTGCTGGTCGGCCAGTCGGCGCGGGACAACGACCGGCTGTCGCTCAAGGTGGCCCGGCCCAACGACGTCTGGCTGCACGTGGGCGGCGGCACGCCGGGTAGCCACGTCGTCGTGCGGACGCCCGAGGGGGGGGAGGTGCCCCGGCACGTCGTCAAAAAGGCGGCCGAGCTGGCGGTGCGCCACTCCAAGGCCAAAAACGCCACCGGCAAGGTCGACGTCCACGTGTGCCGGGCGTGCGACGTCAGCAAGCCGCGGGGCGCCAAGCCGGGCTCGGTGCAGCTGAGGCGCTACGAGTCGGTCAAGGTGTACGCGGGCTCGTAGCGGCGAGCCGGCCCGCCTCGGTTGGCCCGCCTCGGTTGCGTCGTGGGCGGGGCGA
Organism: Rubricoccaceae bacterium; assembly: GCA_963757585.1. GTDB lineage: Bacteria > Bacteroidota > Rhodothermia > Rhodothermales > Rubricoccaceae > Rubrivirga. The sequence continues at coordinate 681,537 of CAVWRT010000001.1, read as the reverse complement.
GGGCCTCGGCGGGACGAGGGCCTCCGGCCGAGTGGGCGTCACCGACGGTTGCGGCGGCCCAGGACGAAAGTCTCCGAGAGAGTCGCGGCCTCACCAAAAAACGCCGGCCCAGGCAGTCTGGACCGGCGTTGGTAGCGGGGGCAGGACTCGAACCTGCGATCTTCGGGTTATGAGCCCGACGAGATACCACTTCTCCACCCCGCGGATGGACGTCCATGATACGGCACCCGCCGCCCGATCCCTACGGAGCGTCGGTGAAGAGCGACGCCGGGGAAAGTGCGCGCGCCGGGGTCCAGGCCTGGCGATCCCCGCTCCCCCGACTATCTTGCCAGCCGCACCCTCCCCAGACTGACCCGTATGGCCTCCGTTCGTCCGTTTCGGGCTCTCCGTCCCGCGCCTGAGCACGCAGAAGCCGTCGCCTCCGTCCCCTACGACGTCATCTCGACGGCCGAGGCCCGAGAGATCGCCGCGGGCAACGAGCACTCGTTCCTGCACGTCGTCCGCCCGGAGATCGACCTGCCCGACGGCACCGACGAGCACGCCGACGAGGTGTACCGACAGGGAGCTCGGGCGCTGCGCGCGTTCGCCGAGTCCGACGTGTTCGTCCGCGACGCCGAGCCGCGGCTCTACGTGTACCGCCTGGTCATGAACGGGCGCGAGCAGACAGGCATCGTGGGCCTGGTCTCGACCGCCGAGTACGACGAGGGCACGATCGTGAAGCACGAGAACACGCGCCCCGACAAAGAGGACGACCGCACGCGCCACATCGTGGCCCAGCAGGCGCACGCCGAGCCGGTGATGCTGACGTACCGCGGCCAGGACACCATCGACGACGCCGTGGCCCAGGCCATGGACGGCGAGCCGGTCTACGACTTCCGCGCCAAGGACTACATCCAGCACACCGTCTGGGCCATCGACGAGCCCAGCGAGGTGGCCGCCGCGTTCGCCGAGGTGGACGTGCTCTACGTCGCCGACGGCCACCACCGCAGCGCCGCCGCCTCGCGCGCCGCCCGGGAGGTCGACGCGGCCGGCGCCGAGCACTTTCTGGCGGTCCTGTTCCCGTACGAGGACATGGAGATCCTGCCGTACAACCGCGTCGTGAAGGAGCTGCCGGTCGGCAAGGGCAAGTTCTTGGAGCAGCTGCGCCGCCGGTTCGAGGTCGAGGAGGCGCTGTTCCCCGAGCCCGAGACGTTCGGCACGGTCGCGTTCTACCTGGGGCTCGACATCGGGTGGCAAACGCTCGTGCTGCCCGACACCACCCTGGACGGCGTCGCGGACACGCTCGACGTGGCCCGCCTCGGCGAGTTCGTGCTCGGGCCCATGCTGGGCATCTCGGACCCGCGGACGAGCGAGAACGTGGCGTTCGTCGGCGGCATCCGCGGCACCGAGGAGCTGGAGCGGCTGGTGGACTCGGGCGAGGCCGCCATCGCGTTCTCGATGTTCCCCACCTCGGCCGACGAGCTGCTCGACGTCTCGGACGCGGGAGAGCTGATGCCGCCCAAGTCGACCTGGTTCGAGCCCAAGCTGCGGAGCGGCTTGCTGGTGCACACCTTTTGGCCGGAGGCTTAGCCGGTCTGCGGAGGCGCACGGCCGCGACGTGTGGCTGGCCCAGCGCGCCCTTATCCCACGCCCATGACCATCCTCGTCGCCGACGCGGTCTCGCCCGACGCCCTCCGCCAGCTCGCCGAGGCGGGCCATGCCGTCTCCGAGCAGCCGGCGCTGACCGGCGACGCGCTCACCACCGCCTTGGCCGCGCACGACCCGGCCGTCCTGCTGGTGCGCTCGACCCAGGTCACGTCCGCGGATCTCGACGCGGCGCCGTCGCTCGAACTGGTGGTGCGGGCCGGTGCGGGCATCGACAGCATCGACGTGGCCGGGGCCTCCGACCGAGGGATTTTCGTGGCCAACTGCCCGGGCAAGAACGCGGCGGCGGTCGCGGAGCTGGCGTTCGGCCTCATCCTGGCCGTCGACCGCCGCATTCCGGACAACGTGATCGAAGCCCGTGCAGGTCGCTGGGACAAAAAGGGGTTTGCCAAGGCGCGCGGCTTGCACGGGCAGACGCTAGGCATCTTGGGCATGGGGAGCATCGGCCGCGAGATGGCGGCCCGGGCCCGGGCGTTTGGGATGCCGGTCGTGGCCTGGAGCCGGTCGCTCACGCCCGAGGCGGCGCGCGACCTGGGCGTGGGGCGCGCCGAGACGCCGCTCGACCTGGCCCGCCAGTCCGACGTCGTGACGGTCCACCTGGCCTCCACCGACGACACGCGCGCGCTGGTGGGGCAGGCGTTTCTCGACGCCCTGCCCGACGGCGCCACGCTGATCAACACGTCGCGGTCGGACGTCGTGGACGAGGCGGCGGTCGAGCCGGCGGTCCTAAGCGGCCGGCTGCGCTACGCCACCGACGTTCCGGCCGGCGAGCCCCAGGCCAAGACGGGCCCGTTCGGGCACCCGCTGGCCGACCACGCCTACATCACGCACCACGTCGGCGCCTCGACCGACCAAGCAACCGAGGCGATCGGCCAGGAGGCGGCGCGCGTGATCCTGAGGTACGCGGAGACCGGCCGCGTCGAGAACGGCGTCAACCTGGCCGAGCAGACGCCGGCGACGCACCTGTTGACCGTGCGCCACCTGGACCGCGTGGGCGTGCTGGCCGGCGTGCTGGGCGAGATGCGCGAGGCGGGCTGGAACGTGCACGAGATGGAGAACCTGGTGTTCGCGGGCGCTGCGGCTGCGTGCGCCCGCATCCGCTTCGACGGAACGCCGGACGACGACACGCTGGGCCGCATCGGACGGGTCGAGCACGTGCTCAACGCGACGGTGCTGGCGCTGTAACCGATCCGTGGGGGCCTAGCGCTCGGTCGGCACGCCGGCCGCGGTCAAGTCGCCGAGGCCTCCGGCGTTGACGACGGTCTCGAATCCCATCTCTTCCAGCTTGCCAGCCGCTCGGCCGCTGCGATGGCCCGAGGCGCAGTACACGTAGACCGGCTCGGAGGCGTCGAGGCCCGAGACGGCCTGCTCGAAGCCCGGCTCGAGCACGCTGGCGTGGACGGCGCCGACCACGTGACCGCCGGCAAACTCCTGGCTCGTCCGCACGTCGAGGACCTGGGCGCCGCCGGCGATGGCCTGGGCGACGGTCTCGACGGGCTGCCGCTCGCCGCCGGACGTGGCGTACTGAAAGGCCAGGAAGGCCAGAACGGCAAGGGCGAGGGGAAGCAAGACGCGTTTCACGGGATCCAGGTGGTGCGAGCGAGGGCGAGGATACGCCCGTCGGCGGCGCGCGTCAGGCGGTGCGCCCGGGCGCCGTTGTCGAGTGGCCCCGCCTCGGTGACGATGTCGTCGCCCATGACGGCCTCAGCGCGGTACGAGACGTCGACCTGGGACAGGCCGGCAGTGTCGGGGAGCGACTCCAGCGCCCACTCCACAAAGCGCACGTTGTTGGCGTGGCCCAGGCGGTCGAGGTCGGAGTGCCGGACGGCAAAGGTGGCGGCGTGCTCGACCGACGCGGGCTCCTCCGGCGGGGCCCCGAGGTGGAGGGCGCGGGGCTTGTCTGGCGCCTCGAAGCCGTCCATCGCCGCGGGCAGGCGAACCGGGCGCCGTCGCGCCACGTCGATCAGGAACCACTCGCTCGTGGCGACCGCCAGCGTCTCCGCGCCCGCCGTCACCCGGAAGTCGCGCCAGGCGCGTACGCGGTCGAGGCTCGACGGCCACGTTTCGACCTCGACCCGCTCGCGCATCCGAGGCGGGCGGAGCACCTTGACGCGGAGCCGCGACAGCGCCCAACTCGACCAGCCGCCGCCGGCGAGCGCGAACCCCTCGCGCTCGCTTGCTCGGGCGTGCTCGCCGGCAGCCTCCTGCAGCAAGTCGCAGACGGTCAAGACCGAGGCCGTCTCGTCCGGACCGACCTCGTAGGCGCGAATCGAAAACGGCTCAGTCCAGACCAGCGGCGCCTGACTCACGACGTGAGCGTCGCGTCGAGCGTGATCTCGGCGGCGGCGAGCACCTTGGAAAGCGGGCAGGTGTCGGAGGCCTCCTTGGCGATCCGCTGGAACTCGGCGTCGTCCATGCCCGGCACGTCGGCGGTCAGGACGAGGTCGATGGCCGGGATCTCGAAGCCGCCGTCGACCTTTTTAAGGTGCACCTTGGCCGTGGTCTCGGCGCGTGACGGCGGGTGCCCCGCCTCGGCGAGCATGTGGGACACCTGCATCGTGAAGCAGCCGGCGTGCGCGGCGCCGAGAAGCTCTTCAGGGTTGGTGCCGGTGCCGGTGCCCTCGAAGCGGGACTCGAAGGAGTACGGCGCCTCGGACAAGGTGCCGGTCTCGGTCGAGAGCGAGCCCTTGCCGTCGGCGAGAGAGCCCGACCAGTGAGCGGAAGCGGAACGTGTGGACATGAGCGGGGAGGGGAAAGGAGGCCCTTGAATGTCCGGCGCCGACCACAGTTCGCCCGGCACCCTCCAGCAACGGCGGAGTTGCACGGGGGAATGCCCGAACCCGTCGGTGGGCGGAACACGGAGACCCTCTGGCGTCTAGGATACCCTGCGCGGAGGCTGCCTCTGCACGCCGCCGCGCGTCCCTCTCTTTCACTCAACCCCGTCATCATGGATAACGATCGACCCCTCGTCACCGGCACCTTCCGGGACCAAAACTCATTCGACAGCGCAGTTTCCGACTTCCGCAAGCGCGGCTACACCGACGACGACTTCCACGTCGTAATGTCGGAGGACACCCGCAACCAGTACTACGCGGACGGCGACGCCGAAATCGCTGAAGGCTCCAAGGCCATGGAGGGCGCGGGTGCTGGTGCCGCAACCGGCGGATCGCTGGGTGGCATCATCGGTGCCATCGCCGGTATCGGCGGCGCAGTCATCGTCCCGGGCATCGGCGCGATCGCCGGCCCGCTCGCTGGCGCGCTGATGGGCGCCGGAGCCGGTGGCGCTGCAGGCAGCCTGCTGGGCGCACTCGTCGGAGCCGGGATCCCCGAGGAGACGGCCAAGACCTACGAGCGCGACGTCAAGGACGGCGGCATGATGCTGGGCGTCCACCCGCGCGACGACGATCACGACTACGTGCAGAAGCAGTACAGCACGCACGGCGCGGACAACGTCTACGTGAGCAGCTAGCGCTTCGTCGACTGACAGACCGCCGAGGGGCGGGGGCTCCGGCTCCCGCCCCTCGGTTCGTTTGGTGCGGTGCCGCTGGCGCGGTGCCGCCACATCCAGCGCGAAGCAGCTTAGCGGGCCTGGCGGATGGCGTCGACGGCGCTCTCGTCCTCCAGGGCGGTGACGTTGCCCAGGTCGCCGCCGAGGTGGGCCGACCGGATGACGCGGCGCATCACCTTGGCGTTGCGGGTTTTGGGCAAGGCGCTCACGAACAGCACGGCCCGGGGCCTGAGCGCCTTGCCGAGCGCGTCCGTCACGCGGTCCACGAGGGCGCGGCGCAGGCCCTCCGCCTCGGCGACCCCGCGAGCCAGGACCACGAACGCGACGACGGCCTGGCCCTTGACGTCGTCCGGCACGCCAACCGCGGCCGACTCCAGCACCTCCGGCGCCGCGTTGAGCGCCGACTCGACCTCGGCCGGGCCCAGGCGTTTGCCCGCGACCTTGATGGTGTCGTCCGAGCGGCCGAGCAAGAACCACTGGCCGTCGGCGTCGATGGCGGCAAAGTCGCCGTGGACCCACAGGCCGGGCGTGGCCTGCCAGTAGCTGGCCAGGTAGCGCGCGTCGCCGTCGTCGCCCCAGAAGCCGCGCGTCATCCCGATCCAGGGCTGGCGGATGGCGAGTTCGCCGACGGCCCCGCGCACCGGCCGGCCGGCCTCGTCCACCACGTCCGCGTCCATGCCAACGACCGGGCCGGGGAAGCCGGTCGGCTTGAGGGGCTGGACGTGGTTGCCGCACACGATGCCGCCCGAAATCTCGGTCCCGCCGGAGTAGTTCAGGATCGGCTTGCTCGACGCCAACACGGTCTCGAACAGCCAGCGCCAGCTTTCGGGATCCCACGGGCTGCCCGTCGAGCCGACCGCGCGCAGCGACGACACGTCGTGCGCCTGGACCGGCGCGGTCCCGTGCGGCTTGAGCGCGCGGACCAGGGTGGGGGAGACGCCCAGCAGCGTGACGTGGTGGCGCTCGACGAGAGCCCAGGTGCGGTCGGGCTCGGGGAAGTCGGGCGCGCCGTCGTAGAGCACCATCGTCGCGCCGTTGAGGAGCGTGCCGAACACGAGCCAAGGCCCCATCATCCAGCCCATGTCGCTCATCCACCAGACCACGTCGCCCGGCCCGACGTCCATCGAGTGGCGCAGGTCCTGCGCGGCCTTGACGGGGAAGCCGCAGTGCGTGTGGACGGCGCCCTTGGGCGTGCCCGTCGTGCCCGAGGTGTAGATCAGCATCACGGTGTCCTCGGCCGAGGTGTCCGCGCACGCGCGCGAGGCGGGGCTGGCCGCGCGGCCCAGCGCCATCAGCGCGTCCCACGTCAGGTCGCGGCCGGAGACCGGTGGCGCGCCGACGATCTCGTCGCCCATCCGCTCGACCACGATCACGCGCCGGACGCTGGGCGCGCTGGCCAGCGCGACGTCGGCCGTGGCCTTCATGGGGACCGTCTTGCCCCGCCTCGGTGCGCCGTCGGCCACGACCAGGGCCTGGGCGTTGCCGTCGCGCAGCCGTGTCGCGACGGCCTCGGCGCCGTAGCCGGAGAACAGAGGCAGGATCACGCCGCCGAGTCGGGCGATGGCCAAGAAGGCGATCACGATCTCGGGCGTCATGGGCAGGTACAGGCCCACGGCGTCGCCCGGCCCCAGTCCCTGGGCGCGCAGCCCGGCGGCGCACGCCTCCACCTCGGCGTGGAGCTGGCGGTAGCTGAGCACGCGGACGTCGCCGGCCTCGCTCTCGTAGCGGACCGCGTCTCGCTCCCAGGCCGCCGTGCCGGCCCACTTGTCGAGGCAGTTGTGCACGATGTTCATCCGCCCGCCGACGCACCAGCGTGGCCGCTCGATGCCACCGGAGGCGTCCAGAATGTGGGTGTACGGACGGTGGAACTCGATGCCCAGGTCGTCCATCACCGCGTCCCAGAACCGGCCCACGTCGTCGAGCGCCCAGGTCTGGAGCGCCGCGTAGTCGGCGAGGCCCAGGCGCGTCCAGAACCGCGCCAGGTTCGTGGTCGCGACGTGCTCAGGCGAGGGCGTCCAGGCGGCGGATTGGCCGAAGGGAAACGAGTCAGGCATGGTGGACGACGAGGATGCGGCAAGGTAGCCCGGGGCGGCGCGCGGGCTGAGGCGCGGGCTCGCGGCGTCTGACGCCTCCGTCCGGCGCCGAGGTCGGGACTCGGCCCGGCGGGCCTCGACCGCCAGAGCGCCGAGGCGAGCCGTCCTCGAGCCCTGGGCAAGCGGACGAATCTGCACCGAGGAATGGACGAGATGGAGGTCAGGCTGAGCACTATGACGCCCGAATTTGGAACGCTGGGGCACGTTGAGGCCTACCAACTACCTCACCTCTTTGCACAACGACTATGGCAACCCCCACGACCGGCGGCCCGGGTTCCGCCGCTGACACGGCCAAGGATGCCGCGTCCACGACGGCCGATCAGACCAAGGCGGCCGCCCACGACGTGGCCGCCTCCGCTAAGACCGCCGCCAAAGACGTCGCGGACACCGCGACTTCGACAGCCAAGGACCTGGCCAGCCAGGCGACGGACAAAGCCAAAGCCGTCGCCTCCGACCACAAGGCCACCGCTGCCGACGCACTTTCGGATGTCGCCGACGCGCTCGAAACGTCCAGCGAGTCGCTTCGGGACAACGACCACGACGCCTTTGCTCGCTACGCTGGGCAAGCCGCAGAGCAGGTCAGCCAGTTTCAGGCGTCGATCCGGGACAAGAGCGTCGGGCAGCTTATGGACGAGGCCGAGCGCTTTGCGCGTCGCGAGCCCGGGCTATTCGTCGGCGGAGCCTTTCTGCTCGGCATTGCGGGAGCGCGGTTTTTGAAAGCGTCTGCGGGTGAAGCGAGCCAGAGCGGTGCGTCCGCGTCGTCTGGCACCTCCACCGGAGGCTCCACGCCGGGCGGAGGCTCCACGTCGAGCGGAGGCTCCGAGCTTCCCCAGAAGGTCCACAACGTGGGGGCTGGCGCGGGGGCGTCGGGGCCGTCGTCGCTCCGCGAGACGCCCGTCGTTCCGTCCGCAGGCGCACTCGGCGCTACCACCGACGACTCCACCCTGTAACCCATGGCCGACTCTCCCACACCGCCCGCCTCGGTTCCGGCGCGCGCCGCCGAACCGTCGCTCGGCGACTTGCTCTCCGACCTGTCGACCGAGACCACGTCGCTCGTCAAGCAAGAGGTCCGTCTCGCTAAGGCTGAGGCTCGCCAAGAGATCGCCGAGGCGGGCAAGGGCGTCGGCGCGGCCGTCGCGGGCGGCGCCGTGGCCTACACCGGGCTGATCGCGATGGTGATCGGCGCCGGCTGGGCACTGGGCAAGCTGCTCGACGACGACCTGATCTGGCTGGGCATTCTGCTCGTCGGCTTAGTCGTCGCCCTCGTCGGCTACGTCATGCTCAAAAAAGGCCTCGACCAACTCAAGACGCTTTCCCCTCCCCTCGACACGACCGCTCAAACCCTCAAAGAGGACAAACAATGGCTCAAGCAACAGACCCCGTAACCGGCCGGCCCACCGCGCTGGGCACCGACCTCACGCAGGACTCCGACAACCCCGAAGCCATCGCCGGCGACATCCGCGAGACGCGTGCCGAGATGAGCGACACCATCAGTGCAATCGCTGACAAGCTCGACCCTTCCCGGTTGATCGACGACGCCAAGGACGCTCTGTTCTCGTCCGGGCGAGACGCCGGCATGTCGATGCTGGACCAGGTCAAGGACAGCTCTGTGCTCGACACGATCAAGGCCAACCCGGTCCCTGCGATGGCCGTGGGGCTGTCGCTGGCGTGGTTCCTGTCCAAGATGGGCGAGTCGGAGGGCGACAGCTACCGCCGCGATCAGTACGAGCGGACGGGCGACCCGCTTTACGCGCCGTACCGCGGCCAGCAGGATCGTGGGTACTCCGGCGCCGGTCGCTACGCGTCGGGGCAGGCTGGGGCCTCTGGCGACTCGCTTCTCGACACGGCCAAGGACAAAGCGTCGGATCTGGTCGAGTCCGCCAAGGACGCCGCTTCCGACCTGGGAGACAAGGCATCGTCACTGACCGACCGCGCCTCCAGCGCTGTGTCGGACGCGACGGAGACCGTGCAGAGCCGAGCTCACGACACGGGCCGGACGGCCCAGCGGTACGGCCGCCAGACCGGGTCCTGGCTCGACCACCAGTTGCAGCAGAACCCGCTCTCCGTCGGCGCCGTCGCCCTGGCGGCGGGTGCGCTTGTGGGCCTGTCGGTCCCCGAGTCGGACCTGGAGCACCAGGCGTTCGGCGACCGCGCCGACGCGGCCAAGAGTCAGCTAGCGGGCGCGGCCCAGGACGCGGCGGACACCGTGACGTCCAAAGCCCAGACGGTCGTCGACGAGGCGGCTCGCAAGGCCAAGAGCGTCGGTCAAGAGGCTCAGGACAAGGCGGCGACGGTCGCCCATGAGGCCAAGGACCGTGCGGGTGCTGTGGCCGAGCAGGCCAAGGACGACGTCGACAAGGCCACTCCGGACGCCAACGCGTCGTAAAGGCCGCTCGGAGCCGATGGAACGCCCCGCCAGCACTGCGCTGGCGGGGCGTTCGGCGTAGGCGGCCGTCGTCCGCACGGGCTGGCACGCCGAGGGCATCCAGCGCGTCCTTCCGGCCGTGTCCACCTCGGTGCCGTCGCCGAGGCGGGCAGAGTCAGCCGCGCGCCGCGTCGATGGGCGGCGAGTCCGGGACCGAGCCGGTCTGGCCGTCGCCTGAGATTGTCGTGCCGGGCGGGATCGGCGCGGCGTCTGGCAGAGGATGGCCGTGCTTCTCGGGCTGCCACGACAGCACGTAGTCTGGCTCCTCGATGGCGAGCGCGGCCTTGGTCAGCTTGAGCGGCGCAAACGTGTCCACCATGACGGCCAACTCGTGCGTCTCCTTGGCGCCGATGCTCGCCTCGGTCGTGCCGGGGTGCGGGCCGTGGGGGATGCCGCCGGGATGGAGGGTAAAGCTGCCGCGTCCGATGCCCTTGCGCGACATGAAGTCGCCCTCGGCGTAGTACAGCACCTCGTCGGAGTCGATGTTCGAGTGGTTGTACGGAGCCGGGACCGAGTCCGGGTGGTAGTCGAACAGGCGCGGCACGAACGAGCACACCACGAACCCGCGCGACTCGAACGTCTGGTGCACCGGCGGCGGCTGGTGGATGCGGCCCGTGATCGGCTCGAAGTCGTGGATCGAGAACGCCGTCGGGTACATGTAGCCGTCCCAGCCGACCACGTCGAACGGGTGGTAGCGGTACACGAACGGAAACAGCTTGCCGTGCTTCTTGATCTTGACCGTAAACCGGCCTTCCTGGTCGATGGCCGGCGGCGCGCCCGGCGGGCGGAAGTCGCGCTCGCAGTAGGGGCTGTGCTCTAGCAACTGGCCCACGTCGTTGCGGTAGCGCTTGGGCGGGCGAAATTCGGTCGGCGACTCCATCACCAGCAGCCGCGGCTGCACGTCGCCGTCGAACGTCCAGCGGTGGATCAGCGTGCGCGGGACGTGGACGTAGTCGCCCTGGCGAAACTCGACCTCGCCCAGAACGGTGTGCAGCGTGCCCTCGCCGTCGTGGACGTAGACCAGCTCGTCGTGCGTCGCATTTTTGTAGAACGTGTCTTGGGGCATCGAGTCCGTCGGCACGCACATCGACATCACGATGTCGTTGTTGCCCATGATCGGGACGCGACCCGTCAGCCAGTCGCCGCCGGGCTCGACCTTGGGGCCGAGAAAGTGGCGGTGCGCCAGAAACGCCTCCTCGGCGTACTCCACCGACACGTCTTCGGGCTCGCCGACCGAGTCCACGAGTGTGGGCGGGTGGATGTGGTACGCGATGGAGCCGATGCCGTGGAAGCCCTCCTCGCCCAGCACCTCCTCGGTGTAAAGCGCGCCGTCGGGGCGTTGAAACTGGGTGTGGCGCTTGGGCGGGATCTGGCCGCGCTGGACGTAGAAGCTCATGTCGAATCAGGCAGGAGGAACAGTCACGCCCGCCTCGGCGCCGAGGCGGGCAGGGTCAGCAAGAAAGTGCGGTGGCCTCCGCCTCGGGACCGAGGCGGGCGGAGCAGGGCTAGAGGTTGCCGCGGCGGCCCTGCTCGCGCTCGATGGCCTCGAAGAGGGCCTTGAAGTTGCCCTTGCCGAACGAGCGCGCGCCCTTGCGCTGGATGATCTCGAAAAACACCGTCGGGCGGTTGCCGATGGGCTTGGTAAAGATCTGCAACAGGTAGCCGTCCGGGTCGCGGTCGACCAGGATGCCCAACTCGGCCAGCTCGCTCAGGTCCTCGTCGATCTCGCCGACGCGTTCCAGCAGCTCGTCGTAGTAGGTCGTGGGGACGGTCAGGAAGTCGACGCCGCGCGCGCGCAACTTGGAGACCGTGTCCAGGATGTCGTCGGTTGCAAGCGCGATGTGCTGGACGCCAGCGCCGCGGTAGAAGTCGAGGTACTCCTCGATCTGGCTCTTCTTCTTGCCGTCGGCCGGCTCGTTGATGGGGAATTTGACGCGCTCGTTGCCGTTCGACATCACCTTCGACATCAGCGCCGTGTACTCGGTCGAGATGTCCTCGTCGTCGAACGACATCAGGTTCTTGAAGCCCATCACGTCACCGTAGTACTGGACGTACTTGTTCATGTCGCCCAACTCCACGTTACCGACGCAGTGGTCGACGTACTTGAGTCCGACTGGTGTCGCCGTGAAGTAGGCGTTCTCGACGGCTTCGTAGCCAGGCAGGAACGGGCCGTCGTACTGGCTGCGGTCGACGAACGTGTGGATCGTCTCGCCGTAGGTGCCGATCGCGGAGACGGTCACTCGTCCGTTCTCGTCCTCCAGCACCTCGGGCTCGCGGACCGGCACGCCGCCGCGCTGGGTGGTCTCCCGGAACGCCGAGACGGCGTCGTCCACCATCAGCGCCAGGTCCTTGACGCCGTCGCCGTGCAGGCGCACGTGGTCGGCGATCTCGCCCTCCGGTCCCATCGGCGAGGTGACCACGAAGCGGACTTTGTCTTGCTGGAGCAGATAGCTGGTCCGGTCGCGGTGGCCCGTCTCCGGGCCGAGGTAGGCCTTGACGTCGAAGCCGAACGTGTGGGCGTAGAAGTGGGCGGCCTGGCGCGCGTTGCCGACCCAGAACTCGACGTAGTCGGTGCCCTGGAGCGGGAGAAAGTCGTCGCCCGGGGCGACGGCGTCGGGGGCCGTCGTCAGGTCGGGCAGGCCCGAGCCGGGCATGGGCGCCTCGGTCGAGACGGCGTCCAGGATGTCGACGGTGCTGTCGGAAGCGCTACCGGCGCCATCGCCTGAAGGAGTGTGCGTGCTCATCGGAATGCGTGAGATCGTCGTACCGTTGACGGGGGGGCGGCTCGCTCCGGCCCCTCGTTCCGGGTTGACCGTCGTACGCGTCTCTGCCCCCTGTCGTTTCCGTCCGTCCTTTCGCGCCATGCCCCAGTTCGAACTTGTGCCCGCAGGTCACCCACCGGCCTTTGTCCGCGCCCGGTCGCCCGAGGACGCCGTCCGCCGCCACCTCGGCGGCGCGGTGGGCCCAGCCGGGCTCGCCCTCGGAGACGCCGAGGCGGGCACGGGCTGGCAGGAGGTGTCGCTGGACGGCGAGCCGTGGGGACGCCTCCGCACGCGAGACCGGATGCGGTTTCGGCGCGACTGAGGCGGCCCACCACGGTCCGGCCGAGCCGGCGAGGCAGTGAGATCGTGGCTCAGGTGGTGGGCCCGACGTTGGACGCCGTCCAGGCCTACCACTCCGCGTTCGCCAGGCAGGTCGTGGAGGCGCACGGCCCCGATGTTCAGGAAGGCTTCTCGATCTGCCCAGAGCAGACGGAATCAATTTATTACGCCCGCGCGACCGGCTCCAGCCTGGCGCAGGAGTAGCCACGCCCACCTCGGTGACGTTGTGGACCCAGCCGGTCTCGTCCTCGGAGGCGCCGAGGCGGGCGGGGTCCGTGAGCCCAGACCGAGGACACGGCACAGCGCACGTCCTCTCGCGCGCCCGACGCCGTGCGAGTAGTCACCAGGCACTACCAGACTGAATCGCGACGCTCAATGGCGCTTGAAGCAGCCGCGGTACCCTGACGCAGCGGCTCCGGCCCTCCAGCATCCACCACGGCTGTCGAGGGCCCGAATCGAGATCGGCCCGCCCTGAATCCGTGCTCAGGGCGAGCCGATCGCCGTTTGGTGTCCCGTCGCCTGGGCTAGTAGGTCGCGAGTGTCACGTTCGAGAAGTGCTGGCTATACCCCTTCTTGACCTCCACCTTGCGCGCGATCGCCTCGATGATGTCGGGCGCAAAGTCCACGCCGGTCGTCTTCTTGATGCTCCCGATGCCACCGGGGCTGAACACGTTGACTTCGAGCAGGATGCCGCCGGCGATGTCGATGCCGACCATGAACATGCCGTCCTGGACCAGCTGGGGCCGCACCAGTTCGGCGATCTCGAGCTCGCGCTCGCCGATCTTGGCCTTGGCGATCGAGCCGCCGGCGCTGATGTTGCTGCGGACGTCGTCGCCCGAGCCCTCGCGCCGGAACGCGGCGTAGGCGCCGTCGCGCTGGAGCGGGACGCCGTTGACCAGGTACATCCGGGTGTCGGCGCCCGCGGCGTCTGCGAGAAACTCCTGCACCACCATGTAGCCGTTCTGGCAGACGGCGTCCATGATCTGGTTGAGGTTGGCCGTGTCGTCGCCGCGCACCACGAACACGCCCTCGCCGCCCGAGCCTTGGAACGGCTTGATAACGGCGTCGCCGCCGTGGTCGTCGATAAACCGGCGCACATCGTCGGCGTGACGCGTGACCAAGGTCTTGGGCCGGACCTGCTGGGGGAAGCGCTGGAAGTAGACCTTGTTGACGGCCTTGGCCAGCCCCTCGGGGTCGTTGAGCACGATCACGCCGCGCCGCGCGAGCATCTGGCCGAACACGATGCCGGCCGACTGCGCCCAGGGGCGGTCGCTGGCGTCATCGGCCGGGTCGTTGCGTAGCAAGAGCGCATCGACGTGTTCGACGTCCATCCGCTCCTCGACGCCGTCCTTCTGGACGCCGTCCCAAAACGTCTTAATTGTCTTGTAAGTGCCGCCGGGGCGCCGCACCCGAACGCGCATGGTCTCGTCCGGGTCGCAGATAAAGTCCTCGACCGACATGTAGAGCACGTCGTGGCCGGCTTGGTGGGCGGCCAGCGCCAGGCGCGTCGTGGTGTAGGTGTGCTTCTCGGTCTCGAAGCTGTTGATCAGAAAGGCGATGCGCATGGAAGGCGAGGCAAGGGAGAGAGGACGTGGGGTCGGGAGCAGGGCACGCTCGAGGGTGCTTAGCCCTGATCCCTTGGTCGGAGCAGGTCGAGAACCGTCAGGCCGTCGAGGGCGTCGCCGAGGCGGGCCTGGGCGGCGGGGTCGTCGGCGTAGGACGGGCGCAGGGGAGGGGCGACCAGCACGCCGCGCTGGCGCAGCGACTCGATGGCGAGGAGGTGGCGAAGCGCGATCTTCCCGACGAACAGGGGCCAGTACGCCTGGTCCGGCGACGTGCCCGAGGCGGGGTCGGCCAGGTGCGTCAGCAGGTCGCGCAGGCCGCGCAGGTAGACCATGTCTTTGGTCAGCCCTCCGCCTCGGTGCAGCCGCAGGGTGACCCCGAACGCGCGGCGGTCGCTCATGCGGGCGCCCTCGCGGACGGTGCGGAAGGTCTCGAGGAAGTCTGCGCCGTCGGCCAGCGACCGGGCGCCGAGGACGCGGGCGGCGAGCGTGCGGAAGCGGCCCGGCGTCAGCCCTCCCACCAGCCACTCGCCCAGGACCGCCAGCCCTTCCTGCAGGTCCTCGTAGCCGGCCAGGCCGTGGTGCAGCAGCCCGAGCGGCTGGGCGCGGCCGTTGGCGTACGTCAGCACGTGCGTGCCGACCTCGTGCGCCAGCAGCGCGCGAACGCGCGACGCCGGGATCTGGGCACCCGCGCCCACCATCAGGCGCCCGCGCGACACCATCAGACTGGCCGTGATGTCGTCGCGCACCTCGACCTCGACGGGGACGTGCGGGCTGATCTCGTGGTACGCGGCGAGCTCGGCGCGGGCCGCGGCCGCAAACGCGCTCGCACCCACAACCTCGGCGCCGCGGCGGCGCGTGGGGAGCGCGTCGAGCGTGGCCACGATGTCGCGCGCCAGGCCGACCAGGGCGTCGTCGGGGGCGCCGTACACCCGGGTGCTCGTGGGCAGAAACTGAGGCGTCTCGACGTCGAGCACCATCCGGATGTGCGCCCCGATCTCGTCCCGGCTTTCGCGCAGCAGGCCGGCCACGACGGGGTCCTCGACGTCGGCGAGGGGCAGCGCGAACAGGTCGCGGCGGGCGTGGTCGGGGTCGAAGGTGAGCGGGCGGTAGAGCAACTCAGGCGCCTGCTCGCAGCCCGAGGCCCGGAACTCGTCCCAAGCCTGGGGGGCGTTGACGGGCGTGACCTGGAGCAAGAAGCTGAACGACGCTGCAACCTGAGACAGCCCGTTGTCCACGGCGAGAGCGGCCGGTTCGAGCGACTGGCGCGCAAGGTGCGACGGCGAGCGCCCGGTCTCGGACGCCGCGGCCGACCGCAGCGCAGGCGCCAGCGCGGCGCGGACGCGGTCGAGCACGCGCGGGTAGAACTCGCCGTCGCGCACGTTGTGGAACACGGCGTCGACGGCTAGCCCGATGCCGTCCAGGCCCAGCGGCGGGAGCCCAGGCGGCGCGATCTCGGACGTTACCACGTGGTCGACCTGGGCGCCCTGGCCCGCGATCTCGATGCCCGAGAGCGCGTCGCAGAGCACGTCAGCGGTGGCGTCGGCCGAGCCGTCGGGCGTGGTGAAGATGGTAAAGCCCGGCGCCCGGTCGAAGGGGTCTGGCGATCCGTCGTCGTCGGAGGTGAGCGGCGACCACACCTCGACCGTGAGCACGGGTCCGGCCGCCTCGGTCAACTCGCGCGCCACCGCGCGGATGGTGTCCCGTGCCCGTGCCGGGTCGGGGTCCGTGGTCAGCACGTAGGCGGGCTGCGTCGTGACCAGGCGGTGCGCCTGGGCGCAGGCGGCGCGGGCGTCCAGGGCCGGGTCTCCCGTCCCCGTTCCGGCGCAGCGGTGGACGGCCAGCAGGGGCACGGCGTGGTCCACGAACACGGCTCCGCCCTCGGCCAGGTCGATCCGGACGGGCGTTCCGTCGCGAAGGCCGGCGTCGAGGCGGCGGAGATCGTCGGCGCTCACGACGCGCGCTCTCGGGCGGCCAGCGTGCCGGGAACCGTCGAGGCGAGCGCCTCGCGGAGCTTGCCGAGGTGGGCGCGGTCGGGCGTGCCCGTCCACTCGTCCATGAACGTCTTTTTGAACTCGACCGCGATCACGCACGCGTCATTGCCGAACCGCTCGTGGACCCAGCGCGAAAAGGCGCCACCCTTGAACTTGACGTTTTCGCGCACGTCCAGGTCGGGCAGGCCGGCCTCGATGGCGCCGTCGCGGAGCTGAGCCATAAACCCGTCGACGAGGGCGCCCCAGCGGTCGCGGTCGAGCGAGCCCGTCCCGATGTTGACCTCGGGGTTGGCCTCGGGGTCGGCGACGGGACCGTCCGGCCCGTCGCGCCGGTGGTTGTAGGTGTGGATGTCGTAGACGACGACCGTGCCGTGCGCCTCGATCTTGGCGCCGAGCAACGCCTCGACGGCGTCGTAGAACGCGTCGTAGGTCGCCAGCGAGCGCTCAATCACGTGGTCGGGGATCGTGTCCGTCCACACCGTCAGGCCCCAGGCGTCGTCGGGCGTGCGGTAGACCGCGCCGTCGCGCGGGCGGTTCAGGTCAATCTCGAAGCGCGACAACCCGCCCACGATCTGGGTCGGCGCGACGGCCGTCAACTCGCCCGTAAAAGGGTCCTCCTCACGCAGGCGCTCGTCGTCCGGCAAGGCGACGTGCGCCAGGGTCTCGGTCGAGATGGCGTGGCCGTCGTGGACGGCGGCCGCCGCCAGAGGCCCGGGGCCGGTCGAAATGTCAAACGCGTTCATGCAGAGGCGTGCGCAATAGAGCGGAGGTACGCGGCCCGGTCCCGCGCGGTTCGTCCGCGGCGGAGAGAACCACGAGGGGCGCCTCGGCGCTCGCGCGGAACGCAGAGCCTGGACAGGACCACCGCTCCAGCGGCACCCCCGGCCCGGCCGCCCGGCGCGCCGAGGTGGGCGAGGCCAGCCTACCTTCGGCGCACCGCCTCCGCCCCGTTCCCATGTCAGACGCGCTCGACTTCGCCTCGGCTTTGAGCGCCGCGCGCTCGGTCCAGAGCGCCGCGTCTCCGGTCCAGAGCGCCGCGTCTCCGGTCCAGAGCAGCGCCGGGGCGCGGGCGGCCCGCCTCGTTCGGAGCGCGAGCCGGCTCCGCGCGTGGGGACGCGGCCCGGCCTGCGGCGGGGAGCCCGTTTGCGAGGCGCGCCCGTGAGCAACCTCACCCCGGCCGTGCTGACGCCGTGGGCCGGCATCCTGGCCGTGCTCACCGTGGTGGGCCTGTCGATGCTGGCGCTGCGCCGCGCCCACGTTCGGCGCCGGCTGACGTCCGAGCAGGCGCGCAAGGGGCTACACGTCACCTTGAGCGCCGTCGCGCTGGCGATGCCCTGGCTGTTCGACGCGCTGTGGCCGGTCGCCGCGCTGGCCGTGCTGGCGGCTGGCGCGATGCTGGCGGTGCACGTTGTGCCGGCGCTGCAGGCTCAGGATCCGGGGCGGGACTCGGCCGACCGCATGGTCGTCGGCGACGTGAGCTTTCCCGTCGCCGTCGTGCTGCTGTACGCGCTCGCGGCGGAGTCGCCCGTGTTGTACGCGGTTCCGCTTCTGCTGTCCGGCTTGGCGGCCCCGGCGGCGGCGCTCGTCGGCATGCGGCACGGGTTGTCGCGGTACGCCACCGACGAGGGGCACAAAAGCCGCGAGGGCTCGGTCGCGTTCGCCTTTGTCGCGTTCCTGTGCGTTCACGTCCCGCTTCTCGTGTTCACGCCCGTCGGGCGCGCAGAGTCGATCTGGATCGCGGCCATCGTCGCCGTCCTGGCTACGATTGTCGAGGCGGTCTCGTGGCGAGGGCTCGACAACGTGTTCGTGCCGGTGGGCGCGTACGCGATCCTGATCCGCCTGCTGACGTTCGACGCGGCGCTGCTGGCGGGCCACTTTGCCGTGCTGATGGTGCTGGTGGGCGTCGCGGCCCTGCTGCGGCGCGAGACGACGGTCGGCGGCGCCGGCGTTATCGGAGCCGCGCTGATCGGGTACCTCGTGTGGGCCCTCGGGGGCACGGCCTGGCTGATCCCGCCCACGCTCGTGTTCGTGCTCTACGCCCGGATCTGGCCCGCCGCGCGCGAGGCGGACGGCCTGCCCCACGACCCGGCCCGGCGCCCGCACACGGCGCACAACGTGTTCAGCGTCTCGTCGGTGGGCGTGTTCTGGCTGCTGGCGTCGGGCGCGCTCGACGTCGAGCTGCTGTTTCCGTACGCGCTCGCCTGGGGCGCGACGATGGCGTTCCTGGGCGTCGACCGGATGCGCGAGGCGCGGCCTCACTGGACCATCGCACAGCTCGCCTGGCGGGCCGCGTGGCGGTCGACCGCGGTCGCCGTCGTCCCGGTTCTGCTGGTGTTGTGGCTGCGCGTCGGCGCGGACGCGCTGACGGGCGCCTCGACGACCGGCGCCAGCGCACCTGCCCACCCAGGCGTGCTGACGGCCGTGTACCTGGTGCTGGGACTGGTGGCGACGGCCTCGGCGGCCTCCATCCTGGCACGCTGGAAGCAGTCCATCGATCTGGACTCGACGGACTTTGAAGGCCGGGTCTACCGCGCCGCGATTGTCGCGCCGCTGTCGGCGCTGGGACTTCTCGCCCTCCTGGTTCGCTAGACGGGCACCCTGGGCAAAGCCCCCGGGCTGGGTGTCCGCGTGGGAGCGCCGAGGCGGGCGGTGCCGGGATCGCAAGCGGCGCTGGGATCGCAGGCGGGGCAGCGGTGTTGTAACTCTCGGCCGGGTCGGCTGTGTAGCCTCGAGGGCACACGTCCGCGAGCCTCGCCGGAGGCTCCGTCGTGCACGCCGACGGTCTCAGGCCATAGCCGATTCACGGGCGCGCTATGCTGCAGTCGCGTCCTGACCGTTGACCCGCCCCCCTCGACCCGTCCTCCATGCTCGACCGTCTCCGCCGCCGCCGCCAGTCCCGCCGCCTCGCGGCCCTCACGCTCGGCGCCGCGCGCGCCCGCGCCGCCCGAGGCGCCGCGCTGCTGGACGACCGCGACCCGGGCTGGAGCGACCGCATCGACCCGGGCTCGCTGGCGCTGGGCGACGGCGCGGCGTGCGTGCTGGGGCAGCTGTGGGGCGAGTACCGGACGGGCCTGGGCCGCGCCCGCGTGATCGACCTGTCGAGCGCCCCGACGCGCTTCGTCTCGCCCGTCGACCTGGGCTTCCAGGCCGTCTCCGACCTCGGGGGCGCCGCCGAAGACCTCGACTACGCCTTGCTCACGCGTGCCTGGCGGGGCCTGCTGGCCGAGCGCGCGGACTGCCATGTACGGGAGGCGCAGCCCCGGCTGCACCGCGCGCTGTAGCTGAGCACCGTAGCGGACGGCGCGCCCGCGCGGCTCGCACGCGCGCCGCCCGCTGACCACGCCCGCCTCGGCGGCGCCACCACCGAGGCGGGCACGGGAAACGCGGCACGAGGGCAACGGGTGGCCGCCGCGCGAGGCTACAACGCGCTCGCCACCGGCGTCGCACGCGCCTGGACCGCGATGGGCACGCCGCACCACTTGCAAAACCGCGCGTCGGCGTCGTGCGCCGTCAGGCCGCACGAGGGGCAAACGTCGAGTTGGACCTCGACGGCGTCGCCGAGGGTGCCCTCCCCGGCCCTCCTCGACGCCGCCTCGCGCTCTTTGCCGAGTTCAACCGTCACGATCCCCGTCGGCACCGCGATGATGCCGTAGCCCATCACGATGATCACGGTCGAGAGCAGCTTGCCCAGAGGCGTTGCCGGCGTCAGGTCCCCGTAGCCTACCGTCGACAGCGTCACGACGGCCCAGTACACGCTTTGGGGAATGGACGTGAACCCATTCTCGGCGCCCTCGATGAGGTACATCATCGAGCCCATCACCGTCACCAGCGTCATGATGACGAAGATGAACACCAGGATCTTGCGCTTGCTGGCCGACAGCGCGCGTCGCAGCTGGTCGGCTTCGTCGAGGTAGTTCGCCAGCTTGAGCACGCGGAAGACCCGGAGCGCGCGCAGGATCCGGACCGTCAGGAGCACCTGGGCGCCTGGCACCACCAGACTGACGTAGGTGGGCAAGATGGCCAGCAGGTCAACGACGCCGAAAAAGCTCCGCGCGTACCGCAACGGGTTTTGGACGACCGCCAGCCGGAGGGCGTACTCGATGGAGAACAAGATGGTGAACGCCCACTCGATCACGATCAGCTCGGCCTCGTACCGGTCGTGGATGGACCCCACGCTCTCCAGCATCACCACCACGACGCTGGCCAGGATCGCGACAATCACGACCACGTCGAACGCCTTGGCCGTCGGGTCGTCGGCGTGGAAGACGATCTCGAACAGGCGCCGCCGCCTGCCTTGCCCGTAGGGGCGGAAGCCCTCCGGCGTGGGGCGGTCCGGGTCGAGAGCGGGCGAGGGGTCGAGCATCGGGGCCAAGCTAGCCGCCGACAGCGGTCTGGAGAACGGCCTCGAACCGGTCCGCGATGTGCCCCAGGTCGAACGCGCGCTCGGCGTAGGCACGGCCGGCGTCGCCCATCGCCGCGCGCCGCTCGGGGTCACGGAGCAGCGCCAGGACGGCCGCACACAGCGCCTCCGAGTCCCCCGGCGGCACGACGACGCCTGCAGACTCGCGCGTCACGATCTGCGCGGCCAGGTTGTCCGCCGGCACTGAGAGCACCGCCGGGCGCCCGGCGCACAGGTAGGCCAGCACCTTGGAGGGCACCGACACCGCGCTCGCCTCAGGCTCCAGCACCGCGACCATCACGTCGGCGCACGCCAGGACCTCGGGGAACACCTCGAACGGTTGGAACGGGAGCACGAGCAGCGAGTCGAGTGCCCGGCGCTGCGCGTGGTCGGCGAGCCAGTCCGCCCCCTCGCCGGACGACACCACGAGCAGGCGCGCCTCGGTCGCGTCGAGGGCATGGGCGAGGCGAGCCAGCCCTTGGGGGTTGTGCTTCATGCCCAACGTGCCCGAGTACAGCACGACGGGACGCTCCGCCAGCCCGTGGTCGCGGGCCCAGGCGGTGCCGCGCGGCAAGCGAGGCAACTCGGCCAGGGGCGCCCAGTTCTCGATCACCGCCACGCGCGCGGGATCGACCCGCCAGCGGTCCAGCAGGGGCCGGAAGGCGTCGGTGATGGCGATCACGGCGTCCGCCGAGCGGAGCAGGCGGCCTTCTCGCGCCTCGAAGGCTCGGCCCAGAACGTCGCCGAGGCGGCCGAAGCGGGAGGCCAGAACGGCGCGCGTCCCCACCGAGTGGACGTCCTGGAGCCAGTTCACGACCGCGGCGCCCTGCGCTTGGGCCGCGGACTGAACCTGGGCCACCACGTCGAGTCCAGCGTTCGCGACCACGACCACGTCGGCGTCCCACTGGCTGACGTGGCGAGCGGCGGCGCGACCAACCCGCGCCTCGGCGCGACGCCGCCGGACCAGTCCCGCCAGCGACCGCGCGCGCTTGTCGACCGGCGGCGCGAGCACGGGGTCCATCGTCAGGGTGTCGGGATCCTCCGGCCGCGGCGCCAGGTCTCCCTGGGGCGCTTCGTTCGTCGCCGAGTAGCCGTAGCGAACGTGGTGGCCGCGCTGCGCCAGCGCGCGAGCCAGCGCGACGATGAACGCGTGGCCGCCGTAGTCGTGGAGGTAGATCCGCATGGGCTCAAACGGGTCGCGCCCGGCGGGCGGGCCGGGCGCGAGTCGCCCCAGAGGGCGAGGGTGGCGCGAGGGAGACTTGAACTCCCGACCTCAGGGTTATGAATCCTGCGCTCTAACCAGCTGAGCTACCGCGCCAATCTGTCCCGCCATCTTGAGCGGAGAGCAAGGATACACCGCGCGCGGCGTCAGGCTCAATCCAAGGTTTGGGGAAAGGGGAGAGTGGGCTCGCCCTCAAAGGCCCCGCCTCGGGCACGTCCGCCTCGGGGTGTTTGCCGAGGTGGGGGAGGTCAGGCTGGGGAGAGCGCGAAGTCCCAAGCCGCACGCACCATCGGGGCCGGCACGTCGCTCGCGATGCGAGCCTCGCCGACGGCGTCGAGCACCACGAACCGGAGCCCGCTGGCCGTCCGCTTTTTGTCGGACTGCATGGCTGCGAGCAGCGCTTGGCGGTCCAGGTCCGGTGGCGGAGGCGCGGCGAGCCGCTGGACGAGACGGTCCGCCTCGGCGAACTCCGGGGCCAGGCCCGCACGCTCGCCGGCGAGCAGCGAGGACGACAGGTGGAGCGCGGCCCGCATCCCAATCGCCACAGCCTCGCCGTGCGTCAGCACGCCGTAGCCGGCCTGGTGCTCCAGCGCGTGGCCGAACGTGTGGCCAAAGTTGAGGAGCGCGCGGTCGCCCGCCTCACGCTCGTCCGCCTCGACGACAGCCGCCTTGATGGCCGCCGCGTCGCGAACGCAGACGGCCACCGCGTCGGCGTCGCGTGCCATCAGCGCGTCCCACTGGCGGTCGAGGCGGGCTGCGAGATCGGCGTCGCGGATCAGCGCGTGCTTGACCGCCTCGGCCCACCCGCTGCGGAAGTCGCGGTCGGGCAGCGTGGCGAGTGTGGCCGGGTCGGCCAAGACCACGTGGGGCGCGTGGAAGGCGCCCACCAGGTTTTTGCCAGCCTGGGTGTTGATGCCCGTTTTGCCGCCGATGGCGCTGTCGATCTGGGAGATCGTGGTGGTGGGCACGTGCACGAGAGGCACGCCCCGGAGCAGCGTCGCCGCGGCAAAGCCGGCCAGGTCTCCCACGACGCCGCCTCCCAGCGCCACGATGGGCGTCTGGCGGTCGATGCCGAGCGCGAGCACCCAGTCGTAGACGGCGCCGAGCTGGCCGAGCGACTTGGACGTTTCGCCCGCCGGCACGGCGAGGGTATCGACGGTGCGCCCGTCGGCCCGGAGCCCGTCCGCCAGGGTGCCGAGGTGGAGGGGGCCGACCGTCTCGTCGGTGACCACCAGCACGCGGCCGCCGAGCCCGGCGCCGCGCAGGTGGCGGCCCGCCTCGGCGAGCGGCTCGAAGTGGACGCCGTAGTTCCGGCCATCCGGAAGGGCGACGTGGACGGCGGGCGGCGGGGTCATGGGCATGGCTGCAAGATCGCCACGGACACCGCGCTGAGCCTTGGGCAGAGCGAGCGGGCCGCCTGGCAAAACAGCGGGCTCGCGTGCTCGGCGTTGGTGAGCCGTCGGGACAGACGGGTTCGTGTGCCGAGCGCTACCGGCAGAGGGCAGAGGGCGCGGGAGGAACTTTTTTGAAGTCTCGGCGGTGTACGAAGGGCACGGATTCGTGCACCCTCTCTCAACCACTCCATCTCTCCTCATGGGACTCCTAGACTTTTTGAAAGACGCCGGCAAAGACCTTTTCGCAGGCAAGGCCGGCAGCGAGGCGGAGCAGATCAAGAAGGAAATCGAGCGCGCGCTCGGCAGCAACGTGTCTCCCCTCGGCGTTCGGTTTGACAACGGCCGCGTAACGTTGCAGGGCACGGCCAAGAGCCAGGCCGCTAAGGAAAAGGCAGCGCTGATCGCGGGCAACGTCAAGGGCGTCTCCAACGTCAACGACGACGCTCTCAAGGTGGACGGCGCGCAGACGGCCGGCGCCGCGACCGCGTCGAAGGGCGGCAGCTACTACACGATCCAGAGTGGCGACACGCTCTCCAAGATTGCCAAGGCCAAGTACGGCGACGCGGGCGACTACCAGAAGATTTTCGAGGCCAACCGCGAGGTCATCGGCGATCCCGACAAGATCTACCCCGGCCAGCAGATCCGCATTCCGGCGTAACCCGGACTCGGCACTCGCTTGACGCGCCCCGCTGGCTTCGGCTGGCGGGGCGCTTCTGCGTCCGGACGGTGCGGCTACGCCGCGAGCCGTGCCGTCATCCACAAGACGAGGCCGCCGCGGGCGGTCCAGGCGAGCGTCCGGACCCAGTTGGTCGCAACCAAGCGAGCGTGGGCGTCGCCATCGAACGCGCCTCCGAGCGACGTGTGGAGGGGGACCTGGACAAACGCCGTCGATGCCCAGATCACGCCGACGAGCGCGGCGCCCGCGAGCACGCTCCAGGCCGGCAGCGCGTCCGGGCGGTCCAGCACCAGCCAGACGGCCGTCGCCAACTCCAGCACCATCAGCGGCCCGACGACGAGCGTGATGCGCGACTGGTGGCTCGCCTCGTAGGCTGCCCAGCCGGCGTCACCGACGCCTGCGAAGAGGGGGTAGTGCACGATCTGGACGATCCAGATCGCGCCCAGCATGGCCAGCGTGGCCAGCAGATGGAGCAGGAAGAAGGGTGACACGAGCTACGCCCTCAGGTCGGCGAGGACGGCGTGGGCGGCGTGCCGGCCCGAGACGAGGGCGCCGTTGAGCGACGCGTTGCGCCTCCAGTCGCCGGCGACGTAGACGCCGCCGAGGCGGGCGGGGCGCTCGGGAGGCTCCAGCGATGGGAGGTCAGGCAACGCGTGCCGGACGCGGTCGACCCGGATCGGCGTCCACGCGTCGACTTGGTCTCCGAACCACCCGCGGAGCTGGCCTCGGGCGGCGGCGTCCACGCCGAGGTCGTCGGCGTCGTGGCGGCCCAGGAGGCTGGCCGTGATGAGCGCTCGGCCCGACGGCGCGTACTGCGGCGCGACGGCGCTCATGACCTGGACGTTGTTGACCGGGCCGGCCGGACCGCCGTCCAGCATCAGGACCGGCTCGTCGGTCGGCGCGCGGTCGGCGGCCCAGGCGATCTGGACCGTCGACTTCCACCGAGGGACCTCGACGCCCAGCAGCCGACCCGCCGCGTCGGCGTCGGTCGCCACCACGACGGCGCGGTGCGCCTGCCGCTCGCCCTGGAGCGCGACCGTCGCCGGCGTCACCTCGTCCACCTCGGCGCCGAGGCGGACGGTGCCAGACGGCAGGCCCGCCGCCAGCTGGTCGGGGATGGCCTGCATGCCGCGCGCCGGGACGGCGGCCTCGCCCTGGCTGAACCGCCGGAAGTACACCTCGAAGGCGCGGCTCGACGCCGAGAGCGACCGGTCGAGCAGGACGCCGCCCAGGAACGGGCGGAAAAAGCGGTCGATCATGGTCTCCGAAAACCCGTAGCGCAGACGCAGCGCTGCCTCGGTCGTCATCTCGGGGCGCGCCCACAGCTCGGCGGACGATGCGGACATCACCGAGTGGCGCAGACGCAGCACGCGCAGCTTGTCGGCCAGCGTACCGACGTCGGCCAGCAGCGACGGGAACGCCTGGAGCGGGCGCCGAAACGGGTCGCCGACGCGCTCGAAGCGGTCGCCCAGGTGGACGAGCGCGCCAGGCGTGAACGCGCACAGGTCGAGCGCGCCGTAGTCGAGCACGCGCCGCGCTTCGGGGTAGGCGGTGAGCAATACCTGGAAGCCGCGGTCGATCTGGAACCCGTCTTGGCGCGCGGTCCGGACGCGGCCTCCGACGGCGTCGGCGGCGTCGTAGACGGCGCACGAGACGCCCGCCTCGGTCAAGGCGCGGGCGCACGCCAGCCCGGCCAACCCGGCTCCGACAATGCCGACGTCGCTCATCGGCCGTCGCCCTGCAGCGGGACGATCCGACCGGTCGCGCTCTGGCGATTCTCGTAGTACACCGGCGCCTCCTGGCCCGGCGGGTGGACGCGCACCGTCAGCGGGCTCGCGCTCAGGCGTCCTGGCTCGGCGGTGTAGGTGCCCGCCGCGAGCTGCTCGCGCACGACGCCGAGGTCGACGCAGGCCGTCCCATAGCCCTTGCCGACCACAAAGCGACCCGCGCGGTCGTAGGGCAGCATCCGCCCGCCCTGGTCGGGGTCGTCGCGCCGCCGGATCTCGTAGTCACCGGTGTACTGGCCGTCAGGCTGGGCCGTCACGACGATGCGGACGACGTCGTCCTGGCGCTCGTACGGCGAGACGGGGAGGGGGACGTAGTCCAGCACCAGCCGGTCGCCGTCGCGGCCCACGGACAGCGACGAGAGCGGCGTCCGTCGCAGCCCCGTGCGGTCGGCGGACGCGCTGCCCAGCAGCTCGAACGAGGTCGACGGGAAGGCGCCCGTGCGGTCGTGCACCAAGCCGGCCGTCGCCACCATGTTGGTGACGACGCGCAGGTCCTGGACAAACTGCTGGTAGGTGGGCTCCAGCGACGCGTCGGACTGAGCCAGGGCGGGGGCGGCCGTCAGAAACGCGGTCAAGAGGACAAGGCGGGTCATGGCAAGGTGTGGGAGTCGAGGTGGCCCAGGACGTGGCCCAGGGCGACGCCGAGGTCGGGGGTGGCAAACCGGAAGCCGCCGTCGAGCAGGCGCTGGGGAATCATACGCGCGCTGTTGAGCGCAAGCTCCTCGGCCAGCTCGCCGCCCGCCAGCCGAACCAGGCGCTCGGGCACGCGCAGCACCGCCGGCCGGCGTTGCACCGATGCCAACGTGCGGACAAAGTCTTTGGTCTGAACCGGCTCGGGCGCGGACAGGTTAACGGCGCCCTCGACGGCTTCGTCCAGCAACAGGTGGTGCAAGGCGTAAACCACGTCGTCGAGCGAGATCCACGACCAGTACGCCGAGCCGTCGCCGGGCCATCCGCCCAGGCCGAGGGCTGTGACCGGCGCCAGCTTTTGGAGCGGTCCGCCGGCGGGCGTTGTGACCAGCCCGATGCGGGCATGCACCGTGCGGATGCCGGCCGCTTCGGCCTCGGCTGTCGAGGCTTCCCACGCCTGGCACACCTCGGCCAGAAACGTCGAGCCGGGCGCGCTCGCCTCGGTAAGCCGCCGGTCGCCTCGGTCGCCGTAGTACCCGCTGGCGGAGGCCGAGACGAGCACGCGAGGCGGTGCCGGGAGCGCGGCCAGGGCGCGCGCGAGCAACTGCGTCCCCTGGGTACGGCTTTCCCAGATGCGGCGCCGCGCCTCGGTCGAGCCGTCGAGCGACGTCACCGGCTCGCCGGCGAGGTGCACGACCGCGTCGGGCGCGGCGTCGGCCAGGCCGGCCAGGTCGATCTCGCCGCGCTCGACGTTCCAGTACACCGCGCGGTCCTGGGGCCCGCGGCTGCCCACCTCGGGCCGGCTGCGGACCATCCGGACGACGGTGTGGCCTCCGCCCTGGAGAAACGCGGCCAGCGTGCGCCCGATCGTGCCGCTGGCGCCGGTGATCGCGACGGTCATGGGCGCGGCGCCGGCGTCGGCGTGGCGGCGCAGGTCCTCGTGCGTGACGCGGTGGCGATACGCGAACATCCGCTCAAGCTGGCCTTTTGCGAGTGGAGCGCCCACCGTGGACACCGGCGCGAGCGGAAGCTCGAACGTCACATCGTCCTCCAAGACGGCTCCGTCGCCGGCAGGCAGCATCCGGTGGACGTGGTGCCACGCCGAGAACGGGCCCGAGCGCTGGACATCCTCGAACTGGCACGCGCCGTCGCCCGTCAGGCAGCCGTCGTCGTAGCCCCGGTGCTCCGCCACCCAGTCCAGGCCGACGCGGCCGCCGAGGCGGATGACGGCCGTGTCGCCGTCGCGGATGCCGTCGTGACGCGCCAGCGAGACCGGCTGCCACGGCGGCGCCAAGCGCTCGAAGGCGCCGGGGCGCTCGTGCCAGCGGAACAGCTCGGCGGCGGAAACGGGAACGGGCAGGCGGGACGTGTAGCGCATGGCCCGGCTACTCCAGGCGCGGGGCCAAGGTCCCCGGCGCGGCAGGTCGGTGACATCTCTGACGGATCGGACCAAACGCTCGGTCCCGTGTCTACGAGTCCAGGTAGCGTTCGCGCACGATGCCCAGGTGATGGCGCTCGTGCCCAGCGATGATCCACCCGGCGGCGCGCGCAGACATCGGAGTGCCCGACGCCGTCCCGAGGCGGGCCCGGTCGGCCTCGGGGAGCGACCGGACCAGGTCGAGCGTGGACGCCCGGACGCGGCCGAGTTCTGCCGCCAGCGCCGCGAGCGGGCGCGGTGCCGCCGCAGCGACGTAGGGGTCCTGGTCGAAGCCGGGCAGCGGCGTCGCGTCGCCGCGCGCGATGCGCAGCAGCCGGGTCGCGAAGATCCGCTCGGTGTCGATGACGTGCTGCACGACCTGGGCGAGCGTCCACTTGCCCTCGGCGTAAGCGTGGGTGGCCAGGGCGGGGTCGAGGTCGGCGGCGAGCGCCGCCAGGCCCGGAGCGTCCAGCGCCGCCGCCACGTCGTCGCCCGGCACGGCGTCGAGGTAGGGGCGGTAGAACGGGGCGTACTCGGACGGCGAGGGCCGCCCGGTCACAGGCGCACGGTCGCCAGCCAGGCCGGCGGCGGCGCGTCCTCGACCAGGGCCGTCAGGCCGCCGCGGCGGTACGTCTCCAGGATGCCGCGCACCTCGGCGCGCGTCTCGTCGAGCATGTTGGTGATCAAGTCGGGCGCGAAGCCGCGGTCGCCCATCTCGATGGTCATCTCCATGGTCACGATGCGGCTGATGGCGCGCCCGAGGTCGACCAGCTTGCGCTGGGGCATCGACCAGTCCACGTCGAAGTCGAGCGCGTCTCCAAAGAGCGTGGCCGCGCGCGCGGTCGCCGGCTCGGTGCGCAGGAACGCGCCCAGGTCGACCTGCTTGATGCGGCGCATGGCCTTGATCACCGACTCGGTGACCTGCTGGTAGAGGATGTCGTTGGAGCCCTCGAAAATCTGGTACGGCCGGGAGTCCACGAGCGCGCGGCCGGCCAGGCGGTCCTCGCGGAAGCCCTCGCCGCCGGACAACTGGACGAACGACTGCGACGCCTCCTGCATCCAGTCGGTCACGACGGTCTTGAACGCGTTCGCCTTCAGGCCCTCCTTAAACAGGTCGTTCTCGACGCCCGCCGTGCCCGACGTCTCCATGCACATCGCGGCCGTGCCCGTCACGAACGACTGCAGCCGGGCCAGGCGTGCCTTGACCTGGTCGTAGTCGATCAGCGCGCGGCCTCCGACAAAGCGCTCGCGCGTGTGCGACACCGCCTCGTCGAAAATGCGCCGCAGAAAGCCCATCCCCATGCCCGGGATCTGGAGGCGGCTGCGGTGCAGGATGTCGAGCATCATCTTGACGCCGGTCGTCTTGGGCTCCAGCCGGGACGACGCCGGCACCTCGACGTTGACGGTGTTGAGGCCGTAGGGGATCATCTTCAGCCCGATCGTGGGGTAGAGCGTGTCCACCTCGACCACCTGGCCGGGCATGTTGCTGTCCGAGATGAAAAAGTCCACGTCGCGGCGCAGGCCGCCGTCCGAGGTGCGCGGGCGGGCGGTGAGCAGCCAGTAGTCGGCCCAGCCGGTCAGGCCGGCCCAGTGCTTGGTGCCCTGGATGCGGATCGTGCCGCGATCGGTTTCGCGCCAGCCGGTCTCCATCGAGAGCGCGTCCGAGCCGTAGTCGGGCTCGGTGATCATCAGGCCCGCCAGCCGCTTTTGGTCGATGATGGCGCTCAGCACGCGCCGCTTGGCCTCCTCGGAGCCGTACTTGGCGACGGGCTGCAGGAACAGGCCGCCGTTGATGCCCAGGATCAGGCTGAGCGGCAGCGAGTGATAGCTCGTCTCCTCCAGCATGGTCATGCTGTGCGCGATCGAGCCGCCGCGCCCTCCGTACGCCTCGGGGATGTAGACCGACAGCGGGTCGACGTCGCGGAACTGCTGGATGACGAACGGGGACAGGCCCCGGTCCGAGCCCGTCAGGTTGAGGTCGTGCCGCTCGCCGAACAGGTGCGTCAGCCGGTCGCGATAGGCGCTCACGAACTCGCCGAAGGACTCGCGGGTCTGCCGGCTGGGCACTCGGGTGGGCTTGGACACCGACGGTTTGGGGGCCGAGGGCTTGGGGGAGGAGGTCAGCGGGAGCGCACTCATAGGAGCCGGGACTGGGAGGCTCGTAAACTACGCCCGGCGTCACGAGGTCCCCTGGTGCAGCCGACCTATGTCACGGCCGCCGGCCTCATGCGCCCCCCTGATCCCGTGACCGACCTCAACCCGGAGCGCTGGAGGTTCCCGCCTGGGTTGTCGGCTCGGCTCGTCACCGAGGCGGAAGCGACCGCCTCGACGGCGACGGCCTCGACAGCGACGGCCTCGGCGCTAACACCGGCGGAGGCAGAGCGGATGGCCGGCTTTGGCCACCCCAGCCGGCGCTCTCAGTTCCTGCTCGGCCGGGTGGCGGCGCGCACGTTGGCGGGCGAGCGGCTGGGCGTGGCCGCGCGCGACGTGCCGCTAACCGTCGGCGCCGACGGGGCGCCCGAGCTTCCCCGCCTCGGGGTCTCGATCGCCCACACCGGCCGCGACGGCGCCTCCGCGGCCTTGGCTGCCGTCGCCGACAGGGCGGTCGGCGTGGACCTGGAACGGATCGCCGCCCGCCGCCCTGACCTGTGGCGCCGCATCCTGGCCTCCAGCGAAACCCACCTCCTCGACCAGCTGGGCGGGCCGACGGACACCGTGCAGACGCTGCTGTGGACGCTCAAGGAGGCCGTGCTCAAGGCGCAGCGGACCGGCTTCCGCGCCGGGGGCACGTCGGTCGAGGTGCGCCTCGACCCGTCCCAGGGCGTGCCCGAGGCGGGCGCACCGGGCTGGGCCTCGGCGACGGCCCAGGGCGTCCGGTGGAGCCTGGCCTTTGGCCGCCACGCCGACCTGTGGCTCGCCGTGGCCTGGCGCGCGCGCTAGCGGAAGCAGACGCGGTAGTCGCCGCTGCGGTAGCCGCTCAGGAACGCGTCGACGCGCTGCTGGGACGAGCCGTGCGTAAAGCTCTCCGGGCGCACGCGCTGTCCAGAGCTGCGCTGGATCGAGTCGTCGCCGACGGCGGCGGCGGCCGAGATGCCGGACTCGATGTCTGCCGACGTCAGCTCCACCCGGCCCGACTCGTCCTGGGCGTGGTGCGTCCAGATGCCCGCCAGGCAGTCGGCCTGGAGCTCGGTCTGGACCGACATGGCGTTCGAGCGCGTGTTGCTGAGCACGCCCTCGACGTTTTGGACGTGGTGCGCCACCTCGTGGGCAATCACGTAGGCGACGGCAAACTGGCCGCGCGCGCCCATCCGCTCAAGCTGTCGGAAAAACGACAGGTCGATGTAGACCGTCCGGTCGGCGGGGCAGTAGAACGGGCCGGCTGCCGACTGGCCGTAGCCGCAGCCCGTTGGGGTGCCCTGGGTGTAGAGCACCAGGTTGGGCTCGGGGTACTCCTCGCCCGACTCGCGGTAGAGCCGTCCCCAGACCTCCTCGGTCTCGACCAGCACCGCGTCCACGAAGTTGGCGCCCTCGTCCTGGGGATCTGTCACGACCTGCTCGTTGGGGTCTACGGCCACGCTGGTGCCGCCGCCGCCGCCGACGAGGCCTCTCAGGTCGAGCCCGAAAAACGCGCCGACCAGCAGCACCAGAAGCCCACCGATGCCGACGCCGACGCCTCCGCGGCGCCCGCCGCCGGAGCCTCGGCGGTCGATCAGGTTGCCGCTGGAGCGGCCGGGACGGATGAGCATGTCGTCGGGGGAGAGAGGACCGCACCAACGCAACGCCCCGTCCGTGAGATCCGGGCGGCTCAGCCCAGCGCCCGCACCCGGCCGACCAGTCCGTACGCGGCGATGCCGAACGCGACCGAGACGTTGAGCGATGCCTTGGTGCCGTACTGCGGCAGCCCCACGACCAGATCCGCCAGGGCGAGCACGTCGGTCGGGACGCCCGTCACCTCGTTGCCCAGCACCAAGGCCAGCGGGAAGGCCGACGCCGGCACCGAGGCGGGGGCTACCGCCTCGGGCGTCCGCTCCAGCGCGGCGATGGTGTAGCCCTCGCGCCGCAGCGACCGGAGCGCGTGCGTCACGTTGTCGGTCTGGGTCCAGGCGACCGCGTCCTGAGCGCCGAGCGCGGTCTTGACGACGCCGCGGTGCGCCGGCGTGGGCGTAAAGCCGGTCAGCACGACACGGGCCAGCCCGGCCGAGTCGGCGGTCCGGAACACCGACCCGACGTTGTGTGCCGAGCGGATGTCGTGGGCCACCACGACGATGGGGTGAGGGAGCACGTGACCTGGGGCAGAGTGAGCGCGGCACATAACCGCCACCGAAGGCGTACCTCCTGCCTCATCCCCCCGATCCCACCATGCGTCGTTCCGCTCCTCTCTTCACGGCCCTGCTGGGCATCCTGCTCCTGATCCCCGGCTGCACCACGCTCCAGCAGCTGGCCGCGCTCCGGTCGGTCGACTTTCAGCTCGACCGCCTGTCGGACGGGCTGGTGGCCGGCGTAGACCTGGACCGGCTGCGCGACGGGGGCGCGCTCGGCGCCGGCGACCTGGCCCGCCTCGGAGCAGCCGCGGCCCGAGGCGCGGTGCCTCTGCAGTTCACGCTCCACGTGGGCGCCGACAACCCGGCCGACAACCCGGTCGCGGCGCAGCTCGTGTCGCTCGACTGGACGCTGTTCCTGGACGGGACCGAGACCATCGCCGGGATCTACAACGACAGCCGGCAGATCCAGCCGGGCGCGTCCGTGGACTTGCCGATCAACATGGAGCTCGATCTGGCTCGGTTCTTCGGTCGCAACGTCGGTGACCTGGCCCAGCTGGTGGGCAACATCGCGGGCGTGAGCAGCCAGCGCCAGACCATCCGCCTGGACGCCCGGCCGACCATCAACACCCAGCTCGGGCCCATCCAGTACCCCGGCGTGATCTCGATCGAGTTTCCCGTCGGAGGCTAACGCATCGCGCCCCCGTTGACGCGCGCGCGCTGGAGAGCGAGCCGCAGCACCTCGGCACGGGGAGGCCCTGATGTGGCTTGTATGAGCGCGAGACCCGTCGGTCGGGCCGGATCGGCGCCTGGCAGCTTGGATGGCCCGTTGCCGCGGTGCGGCGGTGTGGAGCCGGTGTCAATCCGGACCGCTGTTGCTCGTTTTCAACAACTCCCGACACGGGGCTGAGGTTGAGTCTGTTTATTGGACCCTTGCGGCACGGGGAATCCCCCAGGTCGGGCCCTTTTCCCCTGCGAATGTCCCCCACTGAGTACCTGCGAGTCTATCGCCCGGAACCGGCCATCCTGACCGGCGAGGCGTACGACCAGGGGCCGGTGCTGGTCGCGCCCGGGGACGTCGTGGGCGTGGTGATGATGGAACTGGGCGGGCCGCTTCGCCCCGACGACGTGGTCCCGTTTCTGGAGAGCCGCTTGCTCGACCCCGTAGAGGTCAACCTGCGCGCGCCTCGCTTCCTGCTGCGCCGCACCGCGCGCGCCCTCGCCAACCGCCTGGGCCGCGAGCTGCGGCGGTCGTTCGAGATGATCGGTGGCGCCAGCCCGCTCCGGCGTCACGTGTCGGAGCAGGCGGGGGCGCTCCAGCGCCGCCTCAACGACCGATTCGCGGACTCGACCGGCGCCACGTTTCGCACCTACGTCGCGATGCGCCACGGCGACCCGTCGATGGAGACCGCGCGCGCGCGGATGGCCGAGGACGGCGTCACCAAGGTGATCCTGCTTCCGCTGCAGCCGCAGTTCTCGGCCTCGATGGCCGGCTCGGCGCTGTCGTACTGGACCGCGCACGGCCCCCTGGAGATCCCGACGACGCTGGTCTCGGAGTACGCCACCCAGCCCAAGCTGGTCGCCGCGATCAACGAGCGGATCGACGAAGGCTTGCAGCGGTTCGGGCACGGCACGCGCCAGCACGTCCAGCTGCTGTTCGCCGCGCACGGCGCCTCGCGGCGCCACCTGTCCCGCCTCGGCGACCCGTACTGCTGCCACGTCCAGGCCACCGTCCGCGCCGTTCTCGACGCGCGCAGCGACGGCCGCGCCAGCCGCGTGGCCTTTCTCAAGCCGCTGGGATCGGCCCGGCGCCTGGGCCAGCCCATGGCCGACGCCATCGCCGACATGGCCGACGACGGCGCCAGCGCGCTGCTCGTGGTCCCGGTCTCGTTCCTGTCCGACCGCGTCGACACGGCCTACGACCTCGACGTGACCGCCCGCAACCTGGCCCAGCAGGAGGGCATCGCCACGTTCGAGGTCACCAACGGCCTCAACGGCCACCCGCTCGTGATCGACGCACTCGCCGACTGCGTCGGGACTCACATCGACCTGCCCGCGTCGCTGGGCGGCGACGGGCTGGGCGGCTCGCACGTGGGCACCGAACTCACCACCGGCGACGGGACGCCGTGCCCGGTGTGCGACCGCGCGCTCCCGGTCCGCCAGTGGACCACGACGCCCGGCGACGACGTGCTCACGCCCTCGTTTCCGGACGAGCCGTGACGTCGTCGGCGCATCTGCTGCGCACGCTGGCCTCGGTGGCGCCCGGCGCCCGCATCGTGGACGCCGCCTGCGGCGACGGCCGGCATCTGGTGCCACTCGCCCGTCTGGGCTTCGACGTGTGGGGAGCGACCGAGGGCGACCCGGCTCCGGCTCGGGCCCGCCTCGGCGACGTGGTGGGGGAGGCCGAGGCTCAGCGCCGGGTCACGGCCGCGCCCCCCGACGCCCTGGGCCGGCCTGACGCCTGGGCCCACTGGGTGGTGCTCGTCCTGGACGGCCTCGACGCGGGCGCTGCGATGGCAGAGGCGGCGCGCGTGCTTCAGCCGGGCGGCTGGGTCTGGACGGAGGCAGCTGCCGAGTCCGCCGAGTCGGTCCGCGGGGCTACCGAGGCGGCCGGTCTGGTGGTCGCGGAGGCGATTCAGGAGGAGGCCGGGCGCGTACACGCCGTCTTCCGGCGGCCGGGCGCGGTGGGCTAGGGGCGCGCCTGGAGCGCGAGGCGGTGGTGGTGCCGCAGAATTTCGAACGACTGAGGCGGAGCGAGCCGTAGCTCACTCCGCCTCGGACCACGCATCGGCGATGTCTAGGCAGTAGCCGGCAGGTGCCAGCGGCGCCACAGCGCGAACCCAGCGGCGCCCATCACAGCGAGGGGCCACAGCGGAAGCACGCCGATCACGACGGCCAGCACGCCGTACCAGCCGGCCGCGAGTCCGCTCGCGACCTGGGCCCAGACGCCCGGCGCCGGCGCCGGCGCAGTCACGACTCCCGCCCCGACGACAGTCACGCGGATCGTGCTCAGCGACACCGCGCTCTGCAACGAGCGCACGTGCGACTCCATCGCCTCGATC
This sequence comes from Rubricoccaceae bacterium, assembly GCA_963757585.1. GTDB lineage: Bacteria > Bacteroidota > Rhodothermia > Rhodothermales > Rubricoccaceae > Rubrivirga. The sequence continues at coordinate 646,364 of CAVWRT010000001.1, read as the reverse complement.
TCGGCGCGGACGCCGTCGAGCTGGCGCTGCACGCTCATCATCTCCGCCACAGAACCCGCCTGTCCCACGAAGCCGACGTAGCGCGCCTCGGCGGCCCGCTTGGCCCGCAACCGCGCCTCCAGATCCACGACCTGGCCCGTGACGTCGTCCACGGAGACGGCGCGGGACTGGACCTCTCCGAGTCCCGCCAGGGCGTCCAGCGCGGCGTCGAACCGGTCGGACGGAACCCGGAGCGTGAGCGTGGTCTGGGCGACCTGGGTGTCGCTGGAGCCCGCCTCGCCCGTCACGAGCCCGCCGAAGCGGGGCGCAAGCGCGCGCGCGTCACGCAACGTGGCGGCGTAGTCGTCGGTCGAGACGCGCAGATCGGCCGAGCGCCGCATCGACCGGCCCGCGAGCGCGGACGGCACGTCCGCAGAGCCAGGCGCGTCGGCCGAGACGGGGGGCGAGACCGCCGCCGGCGACTGCGCGGCCGGAGCGCTTGCCAGGTCCGCCTCGGCGCCGAGGCCGGCGTAGTCGGCGAGAGGGGCGGCGTCCAGGTCGGCCGCGTGCGGGGTGTACGAGTCGGCGTAGGCCTGGGACTCGGAATACGCGCCGGAGTCGGCGGAGGCCTCTGGGTTGGCTTCGCAGCCTGCGAGAACGGCGAGCGCGAGGGCTGCCACAGTGAGTTTGGTCATGGCTGGGGAGGGTGAACCCCCGGGAGTGAGGGCACACAACGGTGCCCCGGCCCAGCCTGGTGCCTCGGCCTTCACTCGGCCTCCTCACGTCGCGCCGGCGGACGGCTCCAGGCTTATCGGCGCTTGTTCGTGCCGCGCTGGGCGCCGCGCGTTTTGCGCTTGCCGCGCCGGTCCTTGGCCTGGCTCCGCGACGGGCTGTCTTGGGGCGCCGCCTTGCCTTGCTGGCCCGGGCGGCTGGGCATGGTCACGAACGCCAGGTCCACCTTGCGTGTCTCCGGGTCGGCCGCCTCGATCTTGACGCGGCACGAGTCGCCGACCCGGATGCGCACGCCCGCGTCCCGGCTCGCCAGCACGTAGCGGCGCTCGTCGTACTCCCAGTAGCCCTTCATGCCGCGGACGTGGACCAGGCCCTCGACCATCAGCTGGGACATCTGGACAAACACGCCGAACCGCGTCACGCCCACCACGACCCCGTCGAACTCGTCGCCGAGGTGGGCCGCGGCGTACTCGACCTGCTTGAGCTTGATCGACTCGCGCTCGGCGACCGTCGCCTCCTTTTCGCGTGCCGAGCAGTGCTCGCCCTGGACCTCGAGCGTGTCGAACGTCGGCAGCGCGCCGGGCTGCTGGTCCTGCATCCGCTTCAGGATGCGGTGCGCGATCAGGTCCGGATACCGGCGGATGGGCGAGGTAAAGTGGCCGTAGTGGCTGAAGCCGAGCCCGTAGTGCCCGATGTTGTCGGGCGAGTACACCGCCTTCGACATCGACCGGATCGAGGCCTGCTCGATCACCGCCGACTCGGGCGCCCCCTTGACCGACCTGAGCAGGTCGTTGAGCTCGGACCGGACGACGGCGCCTGCCTTGTGCGGCAGCGAGTACCCGAACGTCGCGACGTAGTCGGCGAGGGCGGTGATGCGCTCGCGGTCGGGCTTGTCGTGGATGCGGTACAGGAACGGCACCTCGCGGTTGTCGGCCTCGATGGCGACCGACTGGTTGGCGAGCAGCATGAACTCCTCGATGAGCCGGTTGGCCTCCTGGCGCTCCTTCTCGTACACCTCGACCGGCTTGCCCATCTCGTCGAGGCGGATCCGGACCTCGGGCACGTCGAAGTCGATGGCGCCCTCGGACATCCGCTTGGCCGTCAGCGTCCGCGCGAGTGCGGCCGCGCGCAGCACCTCGTCCTTGAACGGGTGGTCGCCGCCCTCGATCACGGCCTGGGCGTCCTCGTAGGCAAAGCGGTGCTTGCTGTGGATCACGGTCTCGCGGATCTCCCAGTTGTGCACGTTGCCGCCGCCGTCGACGGTCATGATGCACGAGTACGCCAGCTTGTCCTCGCGGGGGCGCAGCGAGCAGACGCCGTTCGAGAGCACCTCGGGCAGCATCGGGATCACGCGGTCGACGAGGTAGGTGCTCGTCGCGCGGTCGTACGCCTCGGCGTCGATGGCGTCGCCCTGGCGCACGTAGTGCGACACGTCGGCGATGTGGACGCCGATCTCGGTCATGCCGCCGCCCAGGTCGCGCGTGTGGATGGCGTCGTCGAAGTCCTTGGCGTCGGCCGGGTCGATGGTAAAGACGGGCGCGTCGCGCAGGTCCAGCCTCCGGGCGACCTCCTGTTTGGTGATGCCGATGTCGATGCGGTCGGCCGCGGCCTCGACCTCCTTGGGAAAGTCGGAGGGCGCGCCGTGCGCGAGCGCCAGCGCGAGCACGTCGACGCCCGGGTCGCCCGTCCGGCCGATCACCGACCGAATCGTGCCCTCGGGCGCCGCCTTGGGGTCGCGCCACTCGTCGATCGAGACCACGACCTTGTCGCCCGGCGACGCGCCGTTCCAGCCGTCGCGTGCCACGTAGACGTCGTGCGTGACGCGCTTGTCGTCGGGCACCACCCAGCCCGACTTGCCCGTCGTCGAAAACGTGCCGACGGTTTGCTTGAGCACGCGCTCGACGAGCGCGATCACCTCGGCCTCGCGCTTCTCGTCGGACCTCTGGTTCTTGGTCTGGGCCGCCAGCGCCACCCGGACGCGGTCGCCGTGCAGCGCCGTGCCCATGCGCCGCGGCCGGACGAAAAACTCCTCGCCGTTGTCGGCCATCACAAACCCGAAGCCCTGCTGGGCGACCGACAGCGTGCCGACCGCCTCGTTGCGCGGCGCGCGGTGCTGGATGCGGCCTCGGTTGGAGTCGACCGTCCCGGCGTCGCGCAACGCGTCGACCACCTCCAGGAGCGTCTGGTACCGCCCTTGATTGGTCACGTCGAGGGCGCGGGAGATCTCCTTGGCGCGGTACGCCTTCTCGGGGTGCTTCTCGAGCAGCGAGAGGATCTGTTTCTGGAGGGCGTCGGCGTCGCGGCGGTCGGCCATGTGTGGGCGTCGGGGGGGAGGTCGGTCAGAGACGGTGGTACAGTTCGGTTCGCCGACGGGTCCGTAAGGACGTGCGAATCCGACGCATCGGGGCCCTACAACCGTGCCGGCACCGTTTCTTTCTGCATGCGCTGCTTCTCGCTCCTGCTCCTCGCGATGGCCGCCTCGGTGGGCTCGGCCCAGGCGCCGTCGCCCGGGCTGTCCGGCCCCGGCGACACGAGCCCGTACTCCCAGGCTCGGCTGGTGGCCGACGTGGCGAGCGTCGCGCCGGGCGATGCCTTCGAGGTCGCGCTCGAGATCACCGTCGACCCGGGCTGGCACACCTACTGGCTCAACCCCGGCGACAGCGGCCAGCCCGTCACGGCCGAGTGGACGGTCGAGGGCGGCGACGCCGGCCCGCTGCGCTTCCCGGTTCCTCGGCGCTACGACGAGGCGGGCATGACGACCTACATCCACGACGGCCTGCCCGGCTTCGTCACCCGGGTCGAGACCTCGGAGGCGGCGAGCGGCCAGGTGACCGTCACCGCCAACGCCCGCTGGCTGATCTGCGCCGACGTGTGCATCCCAGCCACCCAGACCGTCGCCCTGGCGGTGCCCGTCGGCGAGACCGTGCGGAGCGGGGCGCTCGACGCCATCCTGCGGGCTCACCCCACCTCGGGCGCGGGCTGGACCGCCTCCGCAGCGACCGTCGAGGGCGACTACCTGGTGACAGTCGCGCCGCCGGAGGGCATCTCGCTCGACGGCGCGCAGTTTTTCGTGGACCAGAAGGCGGTGCTGGATCACGTCGCTCCGCAGCGATTCCAGCGCGAGGGAGACGCCTGGGCCGTCCGGCTGCCGGGGTCGGAGTTCGCGCAAGCGCCGGCCGAGCGGCTGACCGGCGTCCTCGCGGTCGGCGACGCGGGGGTCGCGCTCGACATTGCGGTCGCGGGCACCGAGGCGGCCCTGGCGGCGTCGCCGGCGACGTCCAGCCTGGGCTGGGGCTCGGCGCTGCTGTTCGCGTTCCTGGGCGGCATCATCCTCAACCTGATGCCGTGCGTGTTCCCGATCCTGGGCATCAAGGTGCTCGGCTTCGTCAACGGCCGCGACGACTCGCCGGCCGAGCTGAGGGCGCACGGGCTGGCGTTCGGTGCGGGCGTGGTCGTGTCGTTTCTGGTGTTAGCCGGCGGGCTGCTCGCGCTCCGGGCCGCTGGCGCCGGCCTGGGGTGGGGGTTCCAGCTTCAGAGCCCGCCCGTCGTCGCGGCGCTGGCCGTGCTGATGGTGGGCCTGGCGCTCAACCTGCTGGGCGTGTTCTCGGTCGGCGAGGGCGTCGCGTCGGCGACGGGGCAGCTGGACCGGCGCGAGGGGCTGAGCGGCGCCTTTCTGTCGGGCGTGCTGGCCGTCATCGTGGCGACGCCGTGCACGGCGCCGTTCATGGGCGCGGCGCTAGGGTTCGCGATCGCCCAGCCGGCGGCGCTGGCGCTGGTCGTGTTCGCGACGCTCGGCGTCGGGATGGCGCTGCCCTACGTGCTGCTGTCGTTCCGCCCCGGCCTGGTGCACCGCCTGCCGCGCCCGGGTCCCTGGATGAAGACGCTGAAGCAGGGCCTGGCTTTCCCTCTCCTGGCGACGGCGGTCTGGCTGGTCTGGGTGTTCGGGCTCCAAACCGGGCTGGACGCCGCGGCCGGCCTGCTGCTGGCGCTCGTGCTGGTGGGCCTGGCGGCCTGGGCCTGGGGCAGCTGGCCGCGGTTCAAGACGCGCCGCTCGCGGACGACCGCGCGGGCGTTCGCGCTGGCCGTCGGCGTCGGGGCCGTGTCGCTGGTGGTCGTGGCGAGTGGGGCGATGGGGGACGCCGGCGTCTCCCAAACGCAGAGCGAGTGGCAGGCCTGGGACCCTGACCGGGTCGAGGACTTGACCGAGGCGGGCACGCCCGTCTTCGTCGACTTTACGGCGGCGTGGTGCGCGACGTGCCAAGTGAACAAGATGGCAGTCCTGTCGCGCCGAGCCACGCGCGACGCCTTCGCCGCCCACGGCGTGGTCACGATGCGCGCCGACTGGACCAACGAAGACCCGGCCATCACCGACGCGCTGTCCAGCTTCGGCCGCAACGGCGTCCCGCTCTACGTGTTGTACGCGCCCGGCGCCGAGCCCGTCGTGCTGCCCGAGGTGCTGACGGCCGGCATGGTCCAAGACGCGCTCGACACCCTGCCCGCCTCGGTCGCCGCTCGGACCGACTGACCGTTCCACACTCTTCCCGATAGACATGCGCTTCCTCTTGCTGATCGCCGCTCTCTCACTGGCGGCCTGCGCCGACGCTCCCGAGTCCGCGACCGCTCCCGCCACCTCTGCCGACGCGGCTGCCGAAGTGGCCCGGGTCGAGGCGCCGACGCCCGGCGCGACCGCTCCGGCGTTTACCCTGACCGCCACCGACGGGACCGAACACGCGCTCTCCGACTACCGCGGCCAGACGGTCGTGCTGGAGTGGCTCAACTACGACTGTCCCTACGTCGGCAAGCACTACACCGGCGGCGCGATGCAGGCACTGCAGACCGAAGCCGCCGCCGACTCGATGGTCTGGCTTTCCATCGTGTCCTCGGCACCCGGCCAGCAGGGCCACTTCTCGCCCAGCGAGATGGACGCGCGGACGGCACAGGAGGGCGGCCTGCAGGCGGCCGTGCTGCTCGACGCGTCGGGCACCGTCGGCCGCGCCTACGGCGCCAAGACGACGCCCCACATGTTCGTGATCAGCCCGGACGGCGTGGTGGCCTACAACGGCGCCATCGACGACCGCCCGACGAGCGACCTCGCCGACCTCGACGGGGCCACGCGCTACGTCGCCTCGGCCCTGGCCGCGGTCACCGAGGGCCGCGACGCCGAGCCGGCGACGACCGCGCCCTACGGCTGCTCGGTCAAGTACGGTGACGCGTAACCTGTAGGCCTACCACGCTATGTCCGCACTGGAACGTGGCGTTGTCCGTTCGGCCTGGTCTGACCTCAGTTTCGATGCGAAAGCTCCTGCTCCCCGTCATGATCGTCGCCGCAGTCGGCTGCGACTCAGGCCGGCCGACCTCGTTCGACGTGGATGTCGCGCTCCTCCCCTACGGTGACAACCCGGCCTCGGCCGTCAACGTCATGTTCGTCGCCCCCGGCGCGGCAGGAGCCGCCGGCGACACGGTCCGGTTCGACGGTGTCGCGCTCCCGTGGACGTACAAGGCCCGTGGGCTTGGGATGGGTCAGTACACGCTCCAAGCGTGCGTGGTAGGGAAGGGCGCGGTACAGGCTCGGCTCGACGTGAACGACGGGTACCAGGGCTTCATCACCCACGGGTTCGGCGAGGACTACGTAGGGCACTGCGCTCGCGGGAGCTTCCGCGTGAGCGACCGGACGGAGAGGCCACCGTGGGAGCAGTAACGCCCCGCGACCCTGCGCGGTCGCGCCATGAGCGAGACAGGGCATAACCCGCACGACGACCGGGTACGAGCGTTCGGCGACCTCGTCAACCACCAACCCCTGTACGTCAAGGTTGACCTCGCCGCTGTGAACAGCCGGAAGTCACGGGAACGGCGGAGGCAGACACGAGGCGCCAGCGTCAGGCGTCACCGCCTCGGTGACTCCGCCGGCAGACCTGCCGAGGCGGGCGGGGTCGGTTACCGGCGCGGGATCACCTGGAAGAACGAGCCGCCGCGGCGCACAAACGTGTGCTGCGGCGTCGAGTAGGTCCGCTCGGCGACGCGGCCGCCGGTCGCGATCCGCTGGTGGCGCGGGCTGCGGTCGGCGCGCAAGCCGCGGTAGCGCTCAGCCAGGCGCCCGCGCTGCGTCGGCCGGCGCTCGTAGGTCGTGACGCGGACGGCCTCGCCGCGGTGCGAGGGGACGACAAACGTCGAGCCGGAACTGGGCTGGGCGGCCGGGGCCTGGACAGCCTGGGCGTGGGCCGGCGCGGCGGCGAAGGCGAGAGCGACCAGTCCGAGAAGTGCGATGCGCATGGGAGGGGAGGAGGGTGCGACCTCGGCCTGCCAACGACGCCTCCCTGGGAACGGCTCCGCGTCACAGCGCGGCCAGATGGAACGCGCGCATTCCCCAGCGTGAAGGTGTTCTGCGCGCCGCATCCAGACTGAGACGCCCCGATGGGGCCGTGGCGACACGGCCCACACGGTCCCCGAGGCGGGGAGGCTGGGGGAAGACGGCGCGCGCGCCCGCCGGGTCGTGGCCGAGACGCGATCTTGCCCGGACGCCGCCCGCCTCGCGCCCATGTCCGACCGTCCGCTTCTCGTCACGTCTGCGCTGCCCTACGCCAACGGCCCGCTGCACCTGGGCCACCTGGCCGGCGCCTACCTCCCGGCCGACCTGTACGTCCGCCAGCAGCGGCTGGCCGGGCGCGACGTGGTCTGGGTGTGTGGCTCGGACGAGCACGGCGCCGCGATCGCCATCCGCGCGCGCCAGGAAGGGACCACGCCCCAGGCCATCGTGGACCGCTACCACCACGAGCTTGAGTCGGCGTTCGAGCGGCTGGGCATCGCGTTCGACGTCTACGCCCGCACGACCTCCGCGACGCACCGCGAGACCAGCCAGGACCTGTTCCGCTCCATCGAGGCCGCCGGCGGCTTCACGCGCAGCACCTCGACCCAGCTCTACGACCCCGAGGCGGGCCTCTTTCTGGCCGACCGCTTTGTGACCGGCACGTGCCCCGTCTGCGGCTACGACGGCGCCTACGGCGACCAGTGCGAAAGCTGCGGCTCGACGCTGTCGCCCGATGACCTGATCCAGCCGCGCAGCACGCTGTCCGGTGCCACGCCCGAGCGCCGCGAGACGACGCATTGGTTTCTCCCGCTCGGCGACCTGCAGGCCCAGCTGGAGGCCTGGATCGGGACCAAGGACTGGAAGCCGAACGTGCTGGGCCAGGTGCGGAGCTGGTTCCAGTCGGGCCTGAGCGACCGCGCGATGACGCGCGACCTGGACTGGGGCATCCCGGTGCCGCCCGAGGTGGACGGCGACACCGACGGCAAGGTGCTCTACGTCTGGTTCGACGCGCCGATCGGCTACCTGTCGGCGACGAAGGAGTGGGCCAGCGCCCACGGCGACCCCGAGCTGTGGCGGCGGTACTGGCAGGTCCACCCGGACGGGACCGAGCCCGAGCTGGTGCACTTTATCGGCAAGGACAACATCGTGTTTCACTGCCTGATCTTCCCGGCCGTGCTGATGCGGGCGAACGCGGCCCAGCCCGGTCTGCCTCGGTTCGTGCTGCCGGCGAACGTGCCGGCCAACGAGTTTCTCAACCTGGAAGGCCAGAAGCTCTCGACGTCGCGCGGGTGGGCCGTCTGGGCGCACGAGGCGCTGGACGCCTTCGACGCCGACGTGCTGCGCTACGCGCTCGCCGTGGGCCTGCCCGAGACCAAGGACGCCGACTTTACGTGGTCGGACTTTCAGAACCGCGTCAACGGCGAACTCGCCGACGTCGTCGGCAACTTCTGCAACCGCGCGCTGACCTTTGCCGAGCGCTTCTGCGACAACCGCGTCCCCGCCCTCGACGGCACCACCGAGGCCGACCGCGCCATGCTGGACGCGCTCGCCGCTGCGCCCGCCGACATCGAGCACGCCTACCACGACGTGCGGCTGCGGGACGCGGTCGCCCAGACGGTTCAGATTGCCCGCTTGGGCAACCAGTACCTCCAGGAGACCGAGCCCTGGAAGACGCGCGCCACCGACGAGCAGGCCATGCGCAACACGGTCCACGTGGCGCTCCAGGTGTGCGCCGGGCTGTCGATCCTGCTCGACCCGGTCGTCCCGGGCCTGGCCGCGCGGCTGCGCGCGATGCTGAACCTGGAAGGCGTCCGCGACTCGTCGCGGTCGGGCACCGACGGCCTGGGCTGGACCGACGCCGGGCGCCCCCTCCTGGAGCCCGGCCACGTGCTCGGCACGCCCGGCATCTTGGTGGCCAAGGTGGAGGACGAGGCCGTCGACGCCCAGCGCGAGCAGCTCCGCACGCGCTCGGCGGCCCTGGCCGGCTCCGCCGACCTCGGGCCCGAGGCGGGGGACCCCGCCGCGCCGTACGCGCCGTTGGCGGACGAGATCGCGTTCGACCAGTTCACGCCGCTCGACCTGCGCGCCGGGCGCATCGTGGCGGCCGAGAACCACCCCAAGGCCGACAAGCTGCTGCGCTTCGACGTGGACCTGGGCTTCGAGACGCGCCAGATCCTGTCGGGCGTCCGCGAGCACGTCTCGCCCGGCGACATGGTGGGCAAGACCGTGGTCGTGGTCGCCAACCTCAAGCCCCGCACCATCCGGGGGCTGGAGAGCGTCGGGATGATCCTGTTCGCCGAGGACCGCGACGGGCGGCTGGTGCCAGTCGAGACCGCCGGCGAGCCGGGCGCGCTCGTCAAGTAGGCAGGCTCAGAAAACGTGGCGCCCTGGCCGGGCTCCGTCTCGACGACGAGCATGGCCTCGTGGCCGCCCGTCACGAGGTCGTGGCTCATCGACAGGCCGGTGCCCTGGCCGGCCGGCTTGGTGGTGAAGAACGGCTCGAAGGCGCGGCGTGCGACCTCCGCGTCCATGCCCGGCCCGTCGTCGGAGACGCGGACCTCGACCGAGCCGGCCAATCGGTGCGCGGTCACTACCACCGTGCCGCCGTCGCGCACCGCGTCGAATGCGTTCAGGCTGATGAGCACGCGGCTGATCTCCTTGGGAAGGATGCGGACGTGACCGAGGTCGTCCGCGAGATCGAGCGAGACGGTCGGCGTCGACGCCGGGCAGAGCGTGCGACGGCTGCGCCAGGCTTGGACGGTGCGCTCCTCGACCAGCGGCGCCAGCTCGGTCATTGGGTGCTCGCCGGTGCCGCTGCGCACGTGCTTCGTCAACGGGGTGCGGCGCATCGTGTCCGCGACGAGCCGGAGAAGCCAGGGGAAAAGCGGAATCCGTGCTCGGGGCTGGCGTCCGGGCGTGGCGCTGCCGGGTACGGGCACGCTGCGGGCCTTGCCTCCGGGAATGCTCTTGTGCTCGAACACGCGACCGGTGAAGCCGCGCTCGGCGAGTTCGTGGGCGGCGCTCATCCCGCCGACGCCTCCTCCCAGACTGGCGACGGTCGAGGACATCGAACATCACGGGGACGTGAACAGACGCAAACATAAGAGTTTGAGCGGGGCAAATGGTGTGTGCGAGTACTGCTCCGGGGTGCGATCTTCAGGCATCCCACGCCTCGCCATGCGCACGCTGCTCTTTCTCGCCGTCGTCAGTGCGGCCGTCGCCCAGCCCAATGACTCCGGGCTGCCGCTGGAGCCCGAGCAGGCCGCGTTCGACGCGACCTACTACGACCTCGCGCTCGCCATCGACCCGGCCACGCGCACCATCGACGGGACGCTGGCGATGGAGGCGCGCGTCGTCCAGCCGACGGCGTCGATCCTGCTCGACCTGGACGCGCCGCTCGTGGTCTCGGCCGTGCGTGGATTCCCGGGCTCGGGCCGCCTCGGCGCCAGGGCGGGCACGGTGCTGGCGTTCGAGCGCACGGGCCACCGCCTCCGCGTGCACCTGGGGCGGACCGCCCAGCCGGGCGAGACGCTTCGACTCCAGATCGCCTACGGCGGAGCCCCGCGCGTGGCGCCGCGGCCTCCATGGGACGGCGGCTTTACCTGGGCTGAGACCGCCGACGGCCAGCCCTGGGTCGCGGTCAGCTGCCAGGTCCAGGGCGCCGACCTGTGGTGGCCGGTCAAAGACCACCCGAGCGACGAGGCCGACTCGGTCCGCGTGGCGCTTACCGTCCCGGCCGGCCTGCGCGCGATCTCGAACGGCGTGTGGGAAGGCCGCACCGACCACGGCGACGGCACGGCGACCGAGCGCTGGTTCGTCTCGACGCCCATCAACAACTACGGCGTGTCGTTCGGGGTCGGGCCCTACGAGACCGTCCAGGCGGAGTACGTCAGCCCGCTCGGCTACACCGCGACCGTGCCGTTTTTCGTGATGCCCGACCGCGCCCAGGACGCGCGCCGCCAGCTTCCGAGCTTGCTGCGGGATCTCGACTTTCTAGAGCGCACCTTCGGCCCGTACCCCTGGCGCGGCGACGGCTACAAGATCCTGCACACGCCCTACCTCGGCATGGAGCACCAGACGCTCGTCGCCTACGGCTCGACGTTCCAGGACAACAGGTTCGGCTTCGACTGGCTCCACTTCCACGAGCTGGCGCACGAGTGGTGGGCCAACCTCGCGAGCGTGGCCGACTGGCGCGACTTCTGGATCCACGAGTCGTTCGCCAACTACGCCGAGGCGCTCCGTGCCGAGGACGCCGCCCGAGCCGACGGCGAGGCCGCCGCCGACGAAGCCTACCTGGGCTACCTCGCGCGGACGCGAAACGGCCACAACAACGTGATCCCGCTGGCGCCGCGCCCGACCCGCACCACGCAGCAGGTCTACGCGCTGCCGGACGGTCGCGGCAACCTCGACATCTACTACAAAGGCGGCTGGGTGCTGCACTCGCTGCGCTACCTCGTCGGCGACGACGCGCGGTTTGTCCAGGCCATGCGCGAGATCCTGTACCCGACACCCGCCGCCGAGGCCGCCACCGACGGCGCTCAGGCGCGTTTTGTCTCGACCGACGACGTGCTCAAGGCGTTCTCGCGCGCGGCCGGCCGCGACCTGTCGGGCGTGTTCGAGGTCTACGTGCGCCAGCCCACCGTACCTCGGCTCGCGGTCGAGCGCGACGGCCCCGATCTGGTCCTGCGCTGGCTGACACCCGAGGCGGGCGGCCTCGCGTTCGACCAGCCCATCGCGCTCGTCGTGGACGGCCAGCCGCGCCGCGTCGAGATGCCTGACGGCCAGGGCCGGACGGCGGTGCCCGAGGCCGCCGAGTGGCACGTCGATGCGCGCCGCGTGCTGCTGGACCGTGCCGACTAGACCGTTGTATCGTTCACATTCTGCCATGCTTCGGGTCTCCGTTCTGCGTCTCGCCTTGCTGGTCTCGGTCGCCGCGCCCGCCGTCGCAGCCCAGACGCCGCTGGGGGCGGTCGCGGATGCGCTGGGCGGGCGCGAGCGCATCGACGCGCTGACGACGCTTGTTACGCAGTCACGCATCCGCGCGCCGCTCGGCAACCGCCGCGTCCGCGTGGCGTCCGTGTGGTCGGTCCGGCTGCCAGACGCGGCGCGCTGGGACGTCGGGCGCGGCGCGGCGGCGCGGTCGGTCGCGCTCGTGGGTGACACGCTGCGCGCCATCGGAGGCGGCGCGCTCGGGGCCGAGGCTGCGGCGCACGCGCGCCAGAGCCTGTGGCTCGACCCGGTCGTGTTGGCCGCGCGACGCCGCGAGGTTCTGGCCCAGCGGCTCGGTCCCGATCTGCTTCGGCTGACGGTCCCCGGCTTCCCCGAGGCGGTGCTGCTCCGCCTCGACGCCGACCGCCGGCCCGAGGCGCTCAGCACGTTTCGGCGGCGCGACGGGCGCCGCGAATACCTCGAGGTGCGCTACAGCGACTACCGCGTCGTGGACGGCATCGCGATCCCGCACCGCGTGGCCCAGGCCGCGGCCGGCGTCGAGACCGGTGTGACGGCCGTCCAGTCCGTCCGCCTCGGGCAGCCGCTGGAGGACGCGGCGTTCCGCTAGCCGACGCTTCCCGCCGACTCGCATCGTCGTCGCGGTCCTACAGGCGTCGGGCAACGGGCAGGGTCCGGGCGGGTTACAAGCGTCCGCTTCCCCAGGACCCTATGTCTCGGCACGCTCGCCTGCTCGCCCTCGCCGTCGTCGCGGTGCCCCTCATCGGGTTCGCGCTGCCCGATTACGCCGTCGCGTCGTTCTCCAACATGCGCAGCGGCGGCGCCATCAACGGCTGGCAGACGCTGCAACTCGGCGACGCGCCAGCCAGCCGCTACGACCTGGTCCAAGACGGCGGCGTGACCGTCGTTCGCGCCCGCGCCGACGGCTCGGCGTCCGGCCTGGTGCGGCGCTTCGACCTCGACCCGGCTCGCTTCCCGGTCATGCGGTGGCGCTGGAAGGCCGACAACGTGATCGCGGGCGGCGACATCCGCCGCAAGGGGGGCGACGACTACCCGGCCCGGATCTACGTCACGTTCGACTACAACCCGTCGGATCTGTCGTTCGTCGACCGGATCAAGTACCGCGCCCTGCGCGCGCTCGGGTACAGCGACATCCCGGTCCGCGCGCTCAGCTACGTCTGGGCCAACCAGCCGGGCGAGACCCGGATCGTGCCCAACGCCTTCACGGACTGGGTCCAGATGGTGCCGGTCCAGAGCGGCGCGGCCGGCCTCGGGACGTGGCACAGCGAGCGCCGCAATCTCGTGGCCGACTACCGCGCCGCGTTCGGTGAGGAGCCGCCCAACATCTCGGGCATCGCCATCATGACCGACACCGACAACACTGGAGGGTCCGCGACGGCCTACTTCGGCGACATTCGGCTGAGCAGCCGCTAAAGCTTCTGGAGCAGACGAAACCCCGCGGCCTCGTGCCGCCGGCGGGGCTGCGCCTGGCCCGGCCCGCCTCGGTCGCGGCGCGGCCAGGGCGGTGTGCCGAGTGGCTAGCCGAGGTCGACCTTCTCGTTCTCGCCGATGTCGCGTGCGGGCGTGCCCGTGATCTGGGATTTGAGGTACCCGATCGCGTAGACGATGGGGCTCGACGGCGAGTCCCAGTACTCGGCGCGGTCCACCTCGACCTTGATCAGGCGCAGGTGCGGGTCGTCGACGCCCTTGGGAAACCACGCCTTGAGCGGCTCGGAGAACAGCTCCTCGGCCTTCTGCTTGTCCTTGACGATCAGCGCCGTGCCGGCCATCGTGACGTAGTCCTGGCGGCCGGGGTGCGCAAAGGCCACGCCCACCTTGCGGTTGCGCTCGATGTGCTCGACCTTTTCGGAGTCGTCGCGGCTGAAAAACCACAGGTCGCCGCCGAACGTCACTTCCTGCGTGGCCATCGGCCGGCTCCAGGGCGTGCCGTCGGTGTCGACGGTGGTGAGCATGCAGATGCGGATGTCTTCGATGAGGTCGGCCAGCTTGTCGATGTGCTCGCGGCGCTCGTCGGGGGAGGGGTTGGACATGAGAAGGGGAAAGGGGAGGCGTTTCCAACGGCCTCGGACAGCCAGAGTTCATCGCGCGTGGCGATCTTGGAGGCTCGACACCCGGACCTTTCGACGCCGCGCCGCTCCACCCCAGCCCTCTGGACGTCTCCGCGCGCTCGTCCAGTCGGCACGTTCCTCGCTAGGCGGCGTCAGCGGCGAGCCAAGGATGTCTGGCTGCGGTTGTACGTCTGGCTGCGCCTTTCCAGCTTCCCACCCCCTCTGCCATGCATCCCATCTTCCGGTCCACCGTGCTCGGCGCGCTGATTGGCTCCGCCGCCGTTGCGGGCACGTTTGGCCTGTTGGTCCTCGTAGGGTTGATGCCGGAGGCGCCGTTCGTCGGCGCGTGGCGCGGGCTGTTCGGCGGCGGCTGGATCGTGGCGACGGTCTTGGGAGGCGCGGCGTTTCTGGGCATCGGGACGCTGTGGGGCGTGCCGTTCACGCTCGTCCCCCGGCCGACCGTCGGCGCGGCGATGCTCTACGCCATCCTGCCGACGCTGTGGGCGCTCGTGGGGTGGCCCAGCCTGCGCGGGCAGCCCACGTTCGCCGGCGGCGACTCGGCCGCCGTGATGGTGACGGTGATGATGAACGTCGGCGTGTGGGGCGGCATCCTGGGTGCGTACGCCTACCGCCACACGACCGCCGAAGGCCGCCGGGAGGCGTCCCTGCGCCGCCGCAACGCGTGACGCCGCGCGCCCTCGCCGCATGGCGCCGCCCGCTTGGGCGCGGTCACCGCCCGCTTGGGCGCGGTCACCGCCAAGCGGCGGCGCAGCCACCGAGGCGGGCGGGGCTGGACACCCGCGCTAGGCGTTGATCGCCTGGCCGTAGGCGTCGCGGAAGGCCTCCATCACCGCCTCCGACAGCGTCGGGTGCGGGTGCATGGCCTCCATGATGTCGTGCGCCGTCGTCTCCAGCGCGCGCGCGGTCACGACCTCGGCGATCATCTCGGTCGCGTCGTGGCCGATGATGTGCGCGCCCAGCACCTCGCCGTACTTCTCGTCCACGACGACCTTGACGAAGCCCGTCTGGTCGCCGATGGCCGCGGCCTTGCCGGACGCCGCGAACGGGAACGTGCCGGTGATCACGTTGAACCCGGCCTCCCGAGCCTTGGCCTCGGTGTAGCCGACCGACGCGATCTGGGGCAGGCAGTACGTGCAGCCGGGCACGTTGAGGTAGTCGACCGCGTGCGGGGCCTTGTCATGCTTGCCCAGTTCGTGCGCGATGTGCTCGACGCAGACGATGCCCTCGTGGCTCGCCACGTGCGCCAGCCACGGCCCGCCCACGACGTCGCCGATGGCGTAGATGCCGTCCACATTGGTGCGGTACATCGAGTCCACGGTGATCGCGCCGCGGTCGTACGCGACGCCGACCTCGTCCAGCCCGAAGCCCTCGACGTTGCCGACCACGCCGACGGCCGACAGCACCTGATCCACCTGAAGCGTCTGGTCGCCTTTGTCGGTCTGGATGGTCACGGCGCAGCCGTCGCCCGACGTGTCCACGTTCGTGACCTGGGCGCCGGTCAGGATGTCGACGCCCATCTTCTTGTAGGCCCGGCCGAGCTCTTTGGACACGGCCTCGTCCTCGACGGGCACCAAGCGGTCCTGCATCTCGACGATCGTGACCTCGGTGCCCATGTGGTGGTACACGTAGCCAAACTCGACGCCGATCGCGCCCGCGCCGACGATCACCATCGAGCCGGGCTTCTCGGTCTGGAGCATGGCCTGCTTGTAGTCGATGATCTTGACGCCGTCGACGGGCAGCGTCGGGATCTCGCGTGCCCGGGCGCCAGTCGCGACGATGATCGCCTTGGCCTCCAGCGTCGTCGCCTCACCGACCGTCTCGCCGTCCATGGTCTCCGACGGCTCGACGGAGACCTTGCCGCCGCCCAGGAGCGTGGCTTTGCCCATGAACACGTCCACCTTGTTCTTCTTCATCAGGAACTGGACGCCCTTGTTCATCTTGTCGGCCACCCCGCGCGAGCGCTGGACGACGGCCGAGAAGTCGGGCTGGGGCAGGCCGGCGCCGTCGCCGCCGGGGACGGTAAAGCCGTAGTCGGCGATGTGCGCCATCTGGCTGGCGATCTCGGCGCTCTTGAGCAGGGCCTTGGTCGGGATGCAGCCGATGTTGAGGCAGACGCCGCCCAGCTTGTTTTTTTCCACGACCGCCACCGACAGCCCGAGCTGGTGCGCCCGGATGGCCGCTTCGTAGCCGCCGGGGCCGGTGCCGATGATGAGGACGTCGTACGCGTTGGCCATGTCAGGAGGGAGGAGGAGTCGTCAGAATACCTCGCCGGCCCGCAGGCGGTCCGCTTCGGGGTTGAAGAGGACGGGAAGCGGAGGCCCGGTACGCCCGCGCCGCCAGGTGCCGCAGCCGAGGACGTGCCAGGTGCGCCCGCCTCGGTCGCGGCACCGAGGCGGGCCCGGGGAGGCGGGGCCGGTCTGGGTGCGCCGGCTGTTAGAGCGCGCTGTGCGCCACGCCGCCGACGGTCCAGTCGTCCACGATGGCGACGATCACCACGTTCGCCGGCGTGGGCAGGCTGCCGGCGGGCTGGTCGCGGTCCAGCAGGTCCGCGACGACGGCGCCCTCCTTGACCACCAGCACGGCGTCGCCGGCGCCGGCGTCCAAGCCCGGGTCCAGGGCCACCTGCTCGGGCGCGCCGAGTTCTGTGCCGTCCAGCGCCATCGCGCTCACGGTCAACAGGCGCTGGCCTCGCAGGCGGTCCGCTTTCTGGCTGGCGACGATGGCGCCGGTGACTCGCGCGAGGTACATAGAGGCGTTACGTCAGAGTACGGGGTGATGGGGCTAGATTCCCAGCGTGGCACGCCACCACTCTGTGCCGCCACGATACCACCCTTCACCTCCTCACCATCGAGATGTATAGCACGCAAGGCATCGAAGCCATCGCGACCGTTACCGAGCTTCGTTCCAAGACCTCAGCCCTGATCGACCAAGCCAAGAGCCTCAAGACCGGCATCATGATTCAGAAGAACAACGAGCCGGAGGCGGTGCTGGTCAACTACGACCTGTACCAGAAGATGCACAAAGCGCTCCACAAGAAGTAGGGGCCCGGCGAGGCCCCGTGGTTACCGCTCCCCGATCAGGCGCTTGAGCTCTGCGACGCGCCGCACGGTGGCCTCGCGGTCCAAGCCTCGGAGGCGCACCGGCAGCATGGAGAGGCTGGTGCACTCCATGACCGCGGCCAAGGTTTGCAGCTCGACCGCCAGCGGATACGACGGCGGGACAAAGTCGTCCACGACGGCCTGGAGCACGGCCCGGTTGACGGTGGCCTCGTGGCCTGCAGCCTCGCGGTCTGCAGCCTCGGCGGTTGCCGCGCCATTCGTTTCGGCGGTCGCCGTCGCGCCCTCGCCAGGGTCGGCCGCCTCGGTGACCGTGGTCGCGGAGCCACCCGTCGCCGTGGCGCCAGACGCGGCCTCCGAACCGGCGGCGGATGCGGGGCCAGCCGTCGCGGTGGGCTGGGCCGTGGCTGCAGGCTCGGCCGGCTCCGTCTCCGCGGCGCCCGAGGCGGGCGCAGCGGCGCCGCTCGGCGCGTCGTCGAGCGCGTGCGTGGCGGCGCGGAACTTGGCGCGCGTGAGCAGAGCCTCCATGTCGGCGCCGGAGTACGTCCGCTCGCCGTCGAGGAGGGCGTCGGGGATCTCCGACATGGCCACGTCGACGCCGGTTTTGCGCATCATCACGCGCAGCAGCTCCTCGCGATCTTCGCGCGTCGAGGGGTAGAACAGGCCGATGTGCTCCTCGGCGCGGCCCTGGCGCTTGAGGTCGACCGGCATCAGGTCGGGGCGGGCGGTGAGCAGGAACCAGATGATCTTGCCGCGGAAGCGGGTGTCGGACATCGCCTGGGCGATCTGGCCGAAGACGCGGCTCGACACGCCCGAGTCGCCCGACGAGTTGCGGTCTCCGAGCGCGGCGTCGGCCTCGTCGATCATGACGGCGACCGGGTTCATGGCGCGCAGCAGCGTCAGGATCTTCTCCAGGTTGCCCTCGGTGACGCCCTGCCACTGGCTCCGGAAGTTTTTGAGCTTGACCATCGGAATCCCGATCTCGCCCGCAAACGTGGTCACCATAAAGGTCTTGCCAGTCCCGACCGGGCCGGACACCAGGTACCCCATCGGCATCACGTCGGGCCGGCCGGCCTTGATGGCCTCGGCGGCGGCGCGCAGGTGCTGCTTGGCCTCGGTGTGCCCGGCGACCATGTCGAGCGTGTAGTCGGTCTCGACAAACTCCAGCAGCCCGTAGGCCTCGGCCTCGATCAGCTCCTTCTTTTTCTCACTGAGCGTGTCGAAGGTGAGCGGCCGCTCGTTCTCGATGACGTCCGCCAGGATCGAGCGGAGCTGGACGTAGCCCAGCCCGGCTGTGTTCTGGGAGAGCGTGGCGTCGGGCACCGACGACATGGCGTCGAAGCGCGCGCGGCCGTCGCGCTGGGCGCCCAGGAACCACCTGACAAACGACTGGCGCTCGTCGGGGCCGGGAAAGCTGATCTCGAGCTCGGCGTTGTACGGGCTCTGGATAAACGCCCGCGACAGGTCGTTGAGGTTTTCGGCGATGAGCGCCAGCGTAAAGTCGGACTTGAGGAGGAGCGGGTCGTGTGCCCACTTTTGGAGCGTCACGAGAGCGGCGCGGTCCTCGACGGAGTAGCTGGCCGCCTCCGACATGGGGATCACGGTCTCGGCGTAGTCGATCACGCACGCGATGCGCTTGCCGTCGGCCAGGCGCAGGCGGAAGTAGTTGTCGAGCAGCGCCAGCACCCGAGCTGGGTCCTTGGGCAGCTTCTGGGCGTACTCCGTCCCGAAGATGGTGTCGTAGCCCGAGAGCGCGCGGTTAAAGTCCTTGCGGCTCTCACCGTCCTGAAAGTGGATGCCGTCGGCGCGGTCGTAGAACACCACGATGTCGCGCCCGGCGAACAGGTCCTCGGCCAGGAACTGGCGGAGCGGGACGTAGGCCGTGTCGCCGCGGTCGTCGACGGTCGGCACCAGGTCGCGCACGTTGCCGTGCAGGATGAACTGGTTGAGCGTCTTGGTGAAGTAGCGGCGGGCGAGTTCGCGCGCCCAGCCGGGGTAGTGGGCGAGGGGGTCGGAGGCCATCGGCGGTGTCGGGGTCAGGAGGTCTGTGAAGGTACCGAGACGGACCGGGCGAGGTCCCGCCGCCAGCCGGCCCGCCTCGGGAGCCACGCCGGCATGGGTGGACCGGACGACCCGGCCCGTCGGTTCACCGAGGCGGGGCACGGTGAAGTCCCGGGGTAGGCCGAACGCCGGGCGCGCAGGCTAGTTTTTCCCTCAGGCGCATCCGGCGCCGTTACACAGACTCGCCGTCCCACACCCGATCGACCGGGGCGGCCGTCTTCTTCCGCATCGCAGATCGGCAGAGGATCACCCCTTATGATTACGAAAGACAACAAGCAAGGCATCATCGACGAGCACGGCGCGAGTGGCCAGGACACCGGCAAGCCCGAGGTCCAGATCGCCATCTTCACCGCTCGCATCAACGACCTGACCAGCCACCTCAAGACCCACACCAAGGACCACTCGTCCCGCCTGGGCCTGCTGAAGCTGGTCGGCAAGCGCCGCCGCTTGCTCGCGTACCTGCGCGAGAACCAGATCGACCGCTACCGCGCGATCGTGGCCGAGCTCGGCCTGCGCCGGTAACCCCGCTCGCGGCGGCCTCCACTCTGGAGGTCGCCGCGCTTCGTTCGGGCCCGCGTCTGCGGACTCGCCCGAGCGCTTTCCGCGGGCGGACTCCGCCCGGATCGGTTCTCTCCCGTGCCCGCCTCGGGGTCGCCACCGACCCGGCCGGCGCGAGAGAGAACGGACTCCTGGCTTACCCCGCCCGCATCCATCAGAGGCCCGAACAAGAACCGGCCTCGCACCCCCCACGCCACACATGGCAGCCCCTCAAGCAATCACTCAGACCATCGAGGTCGGCGGCAAGACGCTGACGATCGAGACCGGCAAGCTGGCCAAGCAGGCCGACGGCGCCGTCGTCACGAGCCTCGGTGACACGGTCGTGCTCTCGACCGCCGTCACGGCCACGTCGGCCAAGGACGGACAGCACTTTTTCCCGCTCACGGTCGACTACCGCGAGCGCTTCAGCGCCAAGGGCGCCTTCCCCGGCGGCTTCTTCAAGCGCGAGGCCCGGCCCTCGGACAAGGAGACGCTGACCGCGCGCCTGATCGACCGGACCATCCGTCCGCTCTTCCCCGACGGCTTCCGCAACGAGGTTCAGGTGCTGAACTACGTCTTGGCCGCCGACGAGGAGATCGACGCCGACGTCGTCGCCGGCGTCGGCTCGTCCGCCGCGCTGTCGCTGTCCGGCAGCCCGTTCAACGGCCCCACCGCGCACGTCCGCGTGGGCCGCGCTGGCGGCGAGTTCGTCCTGTTCCCGACCGGTGAGGAGCGCGCCGCGTCCGACATCGACCTGATCGTGGCCGGCAAGGCCGAGGCGATCACGATGGTCGAAGGCGAGATGAGCGAGATCTCGGAGGACGACATGGTCGCCGCGCTCGAGTTCGGCTTCGAGGCCGTCAAGGTCATCGTCGCGGGCATCAACGAGTTCGTCGCCAAGCGCGACGAGCAGAACGGCGCCCCGGCACGGCTGGAGTACTCGACGGTCGCCGCCGACGAGGGCTTGGTCGAGACCGTCTACGGCAAGATCAAGGACGACGTCGACACGCACCTGCGCAGCAAGGACTACTCGAAGGAGGCCTTCTACGGCGGCATCCGCGAGATCCGCGACGCCCTCGTCACTGACCTGTTCGGCGACGGCGACGACAGAAAGTCCGAGATCGACGGCGGCCACTCGGTCGGCGACGTCAAGGAGGCGTTCAGCGCCGCCGAGTCGCGCGTGATGCGCGAGATGATCCTGGACGAGGGCCTGCGCCTCGACGGCCGCAAGACCGACGAGATCCGCGACATCTGGACCGAGGTGGACTACCTGCCCAAGGTGCACGGCTCGGCCGTGTTCACGCGCGGCGAGACCCAGACGCTCGTCATGGTGACACTCGGCACGGGCCGCGACGTGCAGGCCGTCGACCAGCTGTTCGACCAAACGGACAAGCGGTTCTACCTGCACTACAGCTTCCCGCCCTTCTCGGTGGGCGAGACCAAGTTCCTGCGCGGCCCCTCGCGGCGCGAGATCGGCCACGGCATGCTGGCCGAGCGCGCGCTGAGCAAGGTGATGCCCTCGGAGGAGGACTTCCCCTACACGGTCCGCATCATCTCGGACGTGCTGGAGTCGAACGGCTCGTCGTCGATGGCGTCGGTCTGCGGCGGCTCGCTCGCCATGATGGCCGCGGGCATCCCGATCGAGAAGCCCGTCGCGGGCATCGCGATGGGCCTGATCGCCGACGGCGACAAGATCCAGATCCTGAGCGACATCCTGGGTACCGAGGACCACCTGGGCGACATGGACTTTAAGCTCTGTGGCACCGAGGACGGTATCACGGCCTGCCAGATGGACATCAAGATCGACGGCCTGGCCATGAGCACCATGCGCGACGCGCTGGAGCAGGCCAAGGTCGGGCGCTTGCACATCCTGGGCGAGATGGCCAAGACGCTCTCGGAGCCTCGCGAGGACATCAGCCCGAGCGCGCCGCGCTTGATCCAGGTCGTCATCGACCAGGACTTTATCGGCGCCATCATCGGGCCGGGTGGCAAGATCATCAAGGGCATCCAGGCCGACACGGGCGCCCAGATCAACATCGACGAGAAGGACGGCAAGGGCTACGTCACCGTGGCCGCGCCGGACATGGACGCGGCGTACGCGGCCGTCGAGATCATCAAGGGCATCGTGACCCAGCCGGAGGTGGGCGAGAACTACACCGGCACGGTCAAGAACCTGCTCCCGTTCGGCGCGATCCTGGAGATCATGCCGGGCAAGGAGGCGATGCTCCACGTCTCGGAGATGGCGCACGGCTACGTCAACGACCCTGCGGATCTGACGCAGATCGGCGACAAGCTGGAGGTCCAGCTTATCGAGGTCCGCGACGGTGGCAAGCTCCGCGTCAGTCGCAAGCCCTTCCTGGGCGAGCCGACCGAGGAGGAGAAGGCCGAGATGGAGAAGCGCCGTGAGCAGCGCTCCAACCGCGACGACAACGGCGGCGGCCGGGGTCGCGGTCGCGGCCGCCGCCGCGACTAAGCGACGCCGTCTCCTGACGACCGCGCCCGCCTCGGTGAACTCACCGAGGCGGGCGTTTTGGTATCGGGAGGTCTCCAGCGATCCTCTCCCGCAGACGCGCGCCCACTTCCGCGCGTCAGGCGCCGCGCGTCAGCGGACGACCGTAAGCTGGCCGAATTTGGCCTCCACCGCGCCGGCCACCCTCGCCGTCACGCGGTAGACGTACACGCCGACCGGGAGCGTCCCCAAGTCGAGGGGCACGCGACGCCCCGCGCCGGCCGAGACCGCGCCGACGCGTGCGTCGAGGACGCGACGGCCGACGGTGTCGTAGACCTCGACGTGAACCTCCGAAGCGGAGGGAAGGTCGATCAGCACGTCGGCTGAGGCCGCAGCAGGGTTGGGCGCGCTGCCGCGCAGAGCGAACGCCGCGGGGCGCTCGCCCTCCGTGGACACGCCGGGCGTTACGGTCAGGGTAAAGGACGCTTCAGCCGTGAGTCCGTCGCTGTCAGACGCCGTGAACGTGATGGTTGCGGACCCAGTCTGCGTCGGGGCTACTGACGCCACACCGCCGCTGATGCTGACCGCCGCCGTCGCAGGGTCGCTCGACACGGCGGTGTACTGGAGCTCGTCGTTATCGACGTCGCTGAAGAGCGCGGTAAGGTCGAACTCGACAGGGTCGCCGCCCTTGGGTTGAGCCTGGTCGCTTACCTCCGTCGCCACCGTCGGAGCGTCGTTGACCGGGGTGACGGTGACCTCGAAGGAGGTTTGGGTGTCCTGACTCCGCGCGTCGCCGTCGGTCGCCGTTAGCGTGATCGTGGCCGTACCGAACGCGTCCGGTTCAGGAGTGACGCGGACCGTTCGGCACGGGCTCGACGCGTCCTGCCCCTCGCAGATTCCGACGGTCACCCCCGCGTTCGTTATTAGGCCCGGTGAGGACGATTGAGCGGTCACAGTGAGCGACTCCAACGGCGTGTCTTGGTCACCCACGGCGATATCGACGGTGACCACGCCGTCCTCCGGCACCGTCTGGTCGCCGACGTCGCCCACGGACGGGTCCGGGTCCGTGACCACATTCAAGCTCCCATTGGTGAGCGCTGCCGCCGGGGAGCCCTCGTTGAGCTGGGTTCCGTCGGCAAACGTGAGCGCGGTGACCCCTCCGGCCACCAGCGTGCCTTGCAGAACGACCAATGCGCCAGGGGCACCCGCCAGCGAGCACACCACGCCGATGGTGATCTGATCAGCCGTCGCCGTGGACTCGAGCAGGCAACCGCTGGAAAGGCGGTCGCCCAACACCGCCGTGGTAAACGAGACGATCGCAGGATCAAATCGGACCTCAATGTCGGCCGACCGGATGCCGCGGCCGGTCACATCACCTCCGATTTCGACGGGCACCTCAATGGCCGTGCCCGCCACGCTCTCGGGAGCGACGTAGACGACCGTGTCAGGAACGGAGACCGGGACAGGGCCTTGAGCAGCCACGCTGGCGGAGAGCACCAGGAAGCCGAGGATGGGGACACGCATAAAAAAGGGGGGAGAGGGCTCCCTTTGTGGAGGGCGACCTGAACAAGATCGGGGCGTGCAACGGGGACCGTTGCACGCCCCGAGAGCGAGACCGCTGGTGCTACCGGACGATCGTCATCCGACCCGAGGCGGACTCAGTGCCCGATCCCATCTTCGCCATGACGCGGTAGATGTAGACACCGGCGGGCAGGTTGATCCCCGAGAACGAGAACTCCTGGCGGGCTCCCGCCTTGAGATCCTCCTCGACCACCATCACGCGGCGCCCGATGGTGTCGTAGAGCTCCATTCGGACGGCCGCCTCCTCGGGGAGGTCCAGCGAGATTACCGCCGCACCCATCGTCGGGTTCGGGTAGTTCCCCCGCAGGCTGAACGTCATCGGGAGCTCCTCGGCCGAGATCGCGGCGAGGCGCATCGGGGAGGCCTCGTCGAAGCGAGCCTCACCGGCCAGCGTCAACGGGGCGTTGCCCATGCGGCGCTCGAGCGTCACCGCGGCGATCGCTCCGGCCTCGAGGGGTGTCGAGCCCGAGAAGGCGATCCGGAGGACGCCGTCCTCGACGCGATGCGCCGCGAACCAGCCTTCCGGCAGTGACGCCTCCACGCCGGCGACCGCAGCCCGGGCCGGGTCAATCTCGACCGCGAAGTCGACCGCGTACACCGACCCGGTGCCCTCGAAGACGAGAGGCATCTGGACGAGGTCGCCACCCGACACGCCGTCGGTCGCTTCGACCGCCGTCGGCGTCCCCCAGACGAGGTCTTCGGTAAGCGCCTGCGCGCCGTCGCCGACGCGGGCGGAGGCGGCCAGCGCGGGTGTCGACGCGTCGCAAGCCGGGTCCGCAGGGAAGCACGGCACGGACGGGTTGCCCACTGCGAACCGCAGGATGAGCGAAGCGTCGAGCGCCGAGACCTCCCCGTTCCCGCTCACATCGGCGGCCTCCTGGGCCGCCGCGTTGAGCTCGACCAGGCCGACGACGGCGTCGAGCACCAGCGAGGCATCGAAGCTGGAGACGTCGAGGTTGAGCGACACGTCGCCGTAGAGCGGGACCACGGTCACCGTCCCCACCTCGGGCGTCACCGGGGGCTGGCCCTCGTTGAACTGGAAGGACTCGAACGCCAGCTCCGTCGTGCCCAGAGCCTCGGCGGCCCGGAACGAGACGTAGAGCAGGATCGGGCTGTCCCCGTCGATGTCCATCTGCTCGATGTTGAAGAGCACCGGGCGCGGGGCGCTGTTGGTCTGAGCGTCAGAGCTCTCGGCCACGGCCACGCTGATCTCGCCCTCCTGGTCGGTGTTGACCGAGAAGGAGGTGCCCTCGCTGAGCGTCCCGTCGGTCACGATCCCGAGCGGCACGAGCAGGTCCTCGTCGAACGTGAGCGTGAACTGATACGACTCGACGCCCAGGTCCTGGAGGCTGGCGACCGTGATCGGCACCAGGAACTCCTCGTTGGGGTTGACCTCGAGGTCGTCGGCGCCCGGCGACGGCGTCACCGTGAGCGACTCGATCACCGTGAGGTCGACGTCGATGAACACGCCGTTGCTCGTCGGGTCGTTGGACGTGATCAGCAGGTCGACGCCGTACTCGCCCTCGGGCAGGTCCGCGTCGATGGTGATCGTCACCGTCTCCGACTCGCCGGGAGCGATCGCGCCGACCGACCGGTCGAGCGACAGCCACTCGACGTTGCGGACGACGGCGACGTCGTCGATCGTGGCCCACCAGTCCCAGCCGGTGCCGTCGGTGGTGTAGTACCGCCAGCGGACGCGGAAGCTGTCGCCGTCCTCGACGAAGCCGTCGAGCGGGATGCTCTGGGCGACGCCGCTCGGGGTGCCGAAGCAGCTCCCGGCGCACGTGTCGTCGAGGTGGGCGATCATGGTGGTCCAGGTCTCGCCGTTGTCGGTCGAGATGTCCACGTCGACGCGGTCACCGGCGTCGAGGGAGTTAAAGCTGATCGTGTAGTCGAGGTTGTAGCCCTCGTCGTCGAGCGTGATCTCAGGCGTCCACATCTGAGTGTCGTACCCCGGTGCTCCAGGGCCCTGGGGCCCGTCGCTGTCCGCCATCGCCGCGTCGCCGCTGCTGGCGTAGTTGGGGTCCGTCGGGCGGCCATACTCGCTCGCGAGCTGCCACGTCACCGCGGGGTCGCCGTTGGTCGCCACGACCCAGTCGTCCGGGAATCCGTTCTCGAAGTCCTCGCCGAACAGGAGGATGGGCTCCGAGATGGACTGGGTGACGTCCTGCTCGCTGATGAGGTACGTGAGCGTGTCTCCGCCCGTGTTCGAGATCTCGAACGTCCGGGTGTAGGTCTGGCCCGAGAACGCCTGGAGGTCGAACTCCGTCGGGGCGACAGCGATCTCCGGGGCGGGGGTGCCGACGCCGACGAGGTCGATGACCAGCGCCGGGTTGGCGGGGTCGTTCGTCGCTACGGTCAGCGTCGCCGACTGCTCGCCGAGCGTCGTGGGCGTGAACTCGACCTCGATCCGCTCGCTCTCGCCCGGCTCCAGCGTGAAGCTGGTCTCGCCCTCGGGCGAGCCCGTCACCACGAAGGCGGGGTCAGTGGTTGTGATGCCGGTGACGACGAGGTCGTCGACGCCGTCGTTGCGGATCAGGAAGTCGCGGCGCTCGGTGCCGTTGACGAACACCTCGCCGAAGTCGAGCGAGTCCTGGTCCACAATCGCGACGGGGTCGCCGGTGACCGTGAGCGCGACCGGCACGTCGACCGTCGGCGAGCCGGGCAGGCCGCGGGCGGCGACGCGCAGGGCGGCCGTGTAGTCGCCCGCCAGCAGCAGCGCGGCGTCGAAGGTGACGTCGACGTCGATGCTGCGGCCGGCGCGGAGCGTGACCCCGGTCACGTTGGTCGTGACGAAGCCCTCGCCGGGAACGGCCAAGAAGGCGTACTCGCCGTCGCCGCCGTTGATCTTGCCGACCAAGACGGAGTTGCCCGTCTCCCGGCTGGCGATCCGAAGCTCAGCCTCCTGGCCTCGCGCGACGCCCACGTTGTAGGCGGCGAGGTACAGGCGGCCCGTGGTCGGGTCGAAGTCCATGCCCTGGATAAACCGGGCGTCGAAGCCGGTCGGGCCCACCTCGGTGAGCGCGCCCGTCTCCAGGTCGATGGTCACGATCGCGTCGTTGGAGACGTCGTGGCCGTACATCACGCCCTGGTCGTCGATCGCGACGGCGATCACGCCGCCGGCGTCGATGGCCGTCGTGACCAACTCGGTCTCGCCGGTGAAGCGGTCCACGCGGTGGATCTCGTCGAGCGAGGTGTAGACGTAGAGGTCGCCGGTCGTGAGGTCGCCGGTCATGTCAATCGGGAAGCCGCCGTTCTCCCACTCGGCCTTGATGACGGTGAAGTCGCCCGTGTTGGGGTCGAGCGTCCCGAAGGCGTTGCTGGTGCAGCCGCCGAAGAAGCCCGAGGCGCACTCGAAGGCGTAGAGCCGGTCGTCGACGCCGCGGGCGTAGTCAGCCGCGAAAAAGTCGGTCGGCGAGTTCGAGAGCACGTCCCAGTCCTCGGG
Source organism: Rubricoccaceae bacterium (assembly GCA_963757585.1). GTDB lineage: Bacteria > Bacteroidota > Rhodothermia > Rhodothermales > Rubricoccaceae > Rubrivirga. The sequence continues at coordinate 619,183 of CAVWRT010000001.1, read as the reverse complement.
CGTGCCGAGGTCGAAGGTGCCGTAGGTGTTCTCGAACAGGTTGAACGAGCTGGCCGCGATCAGGACCGGGTCCGCGTAGGGCCGGATCATCGGCGCGGCCATGCGACGTGGGCCCGCCTCGCGGAGCTTGGCCGGGGCCGGCATCCGGGAGTCGGCGCCATCGGCCTCACCGCGGGGATAGTCGCCCGCCCATGCCCGCTCGTTGGCTAGGCGCCACTGGTCGAGCTTGTCGCCGGTCAGGCCCGGCGGGGTGTACTCCAGCTCGACCGAGGCGCTGCCCACGATCTCGATGTCGAACTCGACCGTCCGCGCGCTCTCGTTCGTGATCGTCATGTCGCGCGACTCCTGCTCGCCCGAGGCGAGCGTGATGTCGAACGCCGTCGGCTCGACGGAGAACGGCGCGTCGCCGGTCTCGGCCGAGACCACGTTCGAGATCGCGCTGGCGTTGCCGAAGCGGTCGGTCGAGCGGACGGCGAAGTAGTAGGTCTCGTTGTACGAGAGGTTCTGGATCGTGACGTCGATCTCCTGGCCCGCCTCGAGCGGCCCGTCGAGCTCGATCTGGGCCACGAACGCGTCGCCGAAGTTGTCCTCGGTGATGGGCTCGGTGCTGTAGCGCAGGTCGAGCCCAGTCACGCGCTGGAGCACGACGCCGTCCTCGACGGCCGGGGCCTCGGAGTCCTCCGGCACCGTGAACGAGAGCTGGACGGCGTTGCCGACGACGTCGTCGACGCTGAGGTCGGTGATCTGGTCCGGCGCCGTCCCGTCCGCCGCGGGGTTGGTGATGGCCAAAAACGCGCTCGCCATGCCGACACCGAGCTGGCCCTCAAAGCCCGGGTTGAACCCGTCGATGTCCTTGGTCGTGTTCGGGCTCGCCACGCGCGCCCGTAACTCGGCCTGGGTTAGCGTCGTGCCGCGCCGGAACTCGTAGCTGGCCACCAGCGCCGCGATCCCGGCCACGTGCGGGCCAGACATCGAGGTGCCCTGGTAGTAGTCGTAGTCCCCGAGGTTCGTGTTGACGGCCTCGCCCTGAATGACCGTGCTCAAGATCAGCTCCTCGACGACGTTGTTGGTCGCGAAGTCGCCGCCGGGGCCGGCGACGTCGACCCAGGTGCCGAAGTTGGAGGAGCCGGTCGAGTTGAAGAGCGACCGCTGGTTGGCCACGCCGAGCGACGAGACCGCCAGCGTGGGCTCGTAGAAGCCGGGGTACCACTCCTGGTCGGTGCCGTCGTTGCCAGCCGAGGCGACGAACAAGCCGCCGTCGAGCGCCTGGCCCGGGCCGCCGGCGTTGGCCGTGAAGTAGTCGATGGCGTCGAGCACCGCCTGCTCGAAGGCACCGGCCTGCCCGTAGCCCCAGCTGTTGTTGCTGATCACGGCGCCGTTGTCGGCGGCGTAAACGATGGCCTCGGCAAAGCGGTCGACGGCGTCGTTGCCAAACGTCATCGAGATCATCAGGCGGACGCCGCTGTCCGCCGTGCCGTCGCCACCCGCGACGCCGGCCACGCCGACGCCGTTGTTGGTGCGCGCGCCGACGGTGCCTGCCGTGTGGACGCCGTGGCTGCCGGAGCCGAACTCGGAGTCCAGCCCGGCCTCGGGCGTCGGGAGGTCGTCGCCGTGGTTGTACCCGATCAGGTCGTCGACGTAGCCGTTGCCGTCGTCGTCGATGCCGTTGAGGTCGCCGCCCTCCTCAGCCGGGGCGTTGTCAAAGACGCCGTTGCCGTTGAGGTCCTCGCCGGGGTTGACCCAGAGCGCGCCCGCGAAGTCGGGGTGGTCGGTGTCGATGCCCGAGTCCACGATCTGGACGATGACGTCGGGCAGGCCCGTCTCCAGGGCCCAACCCTCCGGCGCGTCGATGTCCGCGTCGGCGATGGCAAACGGAGACACCGTCCCGTCGTTGTCGTAGTGCCACTGCCGGTCGTAGTACGTGTCGTTGGGCGGCCCGTCGAGCGTCAGGCGCTCGCCGTGCAGCTTTTTCTCATACTTGCGCTCGGCGATCTCAACGGCCGGGCTCGCTTGGTACGCGGCCGCGGCTGACTCCGCGTTGATCGGGCCGTTGAACTCGACGACGTACCACCGGTCCAGGCCCCACTCCGCGTGCCGCGCCTCATGGCGCCCCGCGGGCCGGAACAGCCGGCGTAGTGTGGTCGCGCCAAGCTGAGCGTTCAGCTGACTGAGGGACGGGACGAAGGCCGTCGTGCTCGGCCCCGTCCGGTCAAGAGCGACGCGCTGCTGCGCCTGTGGCGTCAGTTTGACGTGGATCTGACCGGCGACGGCAACGCGCTGTGCGTCGAGTGCCCGGGGGCTTGCGGTCAGTGCGGGCGCCTGCGCTTGCCCCGACGGGGCGAGGGCGACGAGGACAAGGGCCAGAAGGGCCACCCAGAAGGGCGTAGCGGAAAGTCTCATGCCGAGGAGAGTGTGTGAGCCTAGAGGGGCAATCTCCGCGGGGTCTCTGCAGAGCCCCACGCTCGCGGGGAGCCGAACTGGGGCAGTCCACAGGACCCTCTCGCGAATCAATTGCTCGTTCATAATAGTTTCTCACTCCATCCGCTTCCACCCAGGCGCGACCACGAGTCGGGTATAGACACAGACGCAGTAACGAATACCCCATCTAAATCGGGCTTTGAAGGCTGTGGGCGCAGCCCTTCGCTTGTTGAGAAAAAGTTGTAGCTCCTTCAGATTCAGCGGCGCGCGTGCGACGTGGAAGCGCTTCCGCTCAGGGCAACAGGCTCGGGTCAGAACGTGGGCTACCGGACGACGCTCGCCTGGACCGTTTGAGAGTGGCCACTGGCGGTCAGCCGAACGAGGTACGTCCCTGACGGCAGGTGGCTTGCGTCGAACGTCACCGCATGCGGGCCCGCGGCGTGGACGCCATCAGCCAGTCGGGCGACGGCCCGGCCTCGGACGTCGAACACGTCCACCACGGCTGGGCCCGCCTCGGCGAGCGCGAACGAGATCCGGCCCTGGCCGCGCACGGGGTTGGGCCGGGGCGGGTCGAGCCGCACGGCCTGAGGGGCCAGCCTGGACTGGCCGTCCACGGTGTAGCGCCGGACGATGGGCAGCGGGGCGAACGTGCCGCCGAGCACCGACGCGGCAACGGCGGCGTCGAGCCCGAACCAGTCCTGGATGACCGACGCGTACAGCTGGCGAAAGTCGACGCCGTGCCTCAGGTTGCCCGCGCGGTCGAGGACGGAGAGGTCCGGGTCGTCGCCCCAGAACCCGCCCTGGGCGGCGGGGCCAGCCAGGAACAGCGGGGCCGAGGTGCCGTGGTCCGTCCCGCGCGACCCGTTTTCCTCGACGCGACGCCCAAACTCGGAAAAGGTCATCGCGAGCACGCGGTCGGCGTCGCCCGACTGGCCCAGGTCTTGGAAGAACGCCGCCAGCGAGCCGGACAGCTCGGCCAGCAAGCGGGCGTGCGCCTCCGCCTGGTCGGCGTGGGTGTCGAAGCCGCCAAGCGAGACCAGGTACACGCGGGCGCCGAGGCGGCCTTTGATCAGCTGGGCGACCGCGGCCAGTTCGCGCCCGAGGTCGGCGTCGGGATAGGTAGCCTCGTTGGCGCCGGTGGCCGTCGCCGCTTCGATGGCGTCGCGGTAGCGGAAGGCGTCGTTGGCGATCTGGCGGACGAAGCCGAGCTGGCCGCCGGCGGCCGTCGAGGGCAGCGCGGCCGTGGGGTAGGGATCGCCGCCGTCGGCGAGCCGCAGGAAAATGTCGATGTCCAGCATCGCCATGCCGTAGCCGGCGCCCTCGCCCTGGAACAGCAGCGGCGCCGAGGTGCCCATCTGGACAGCCGGCGGAAATGCCGGAGGGGCCGTGTCGATGGCGGGAAACTGCTCGGCGAGCACGCTGCCTGCCCAGCCTGCGGTTGCCGTGGCGTCGGCGGGGTCGGCGGTGAGCCAGATGTCGGTGCCCCGAAAGTGCGACAGGTTGTGCTCGTCGTAGCCGACGCCCTGGACGACGGCGAGCGAGCCGTTGTCCCACAGCTCGCGCATCGGCGCCATCGCCGCGTGGAAGCCGCGGTCGTTGCCGACCGAGATCGCGTCCGCCTCCCGGATCCCCAGCGTCGGCCGGGCGCGGTGGTACAGGTCGTTGCCGAGCGGGACGATGGTGTTGAGCCCGTCGTTGCCGCCCTGAAGCTGGACCAGCACCAGCACGCGGTCGGTATCGGCCTGGCGCAGCGCCTCGACGAGCGGCGTCCGGGCCATCGCCCGCACCGGCGTCGTGCCGACGAGCGCCGCGCCGCCGACGGCCGCCAGCCCGGAGCGCATCAGAAAGTCGCGCCGGGTCCAGGCGTCGTGGTCGTGGGCGTGAGCGGCGCCGCGCTCGAGCGCGATGGCGCGGTCGGGATGCGTGCACATGGGCTAGGCGAGCTGGAACTCGGGCAGGCGGAGGAGGTGCTCGACCAGGCGCAGAATGCGGTACTCGGCGCCGTCCGCTTCGGGGTTCCACTCGTAGGCCGGGATGCCGTTGAGCAGGATCGGCGCGAGCGCCTCCGCCTCGGCGTCCGACAGGGGGGAGCCGAGCAGGGCGTCGGCCAGGTCGGCGGCGAGGCGGGCGGCGTCCCACGGGTCAGGCATCGTCAGGGCAAACTCGCGGAAGGTCTTTTGCTGCCAGATCAGCCACGAGTCGTAGAGCCAGCGCGAGGTCAGGCGGCTTGTGTCGAGCCAGGCGCGGCCTCCGGGCCACCCGGCGACGGTCGGCGGCTTGAACAGGACCTGGCCGGACAGCCGCATCGTGTAGCGCAACCCGCCCAAAAACACGGGGTCGGGGGCAAAGCCGATCTCGCGGTGCGCCGCGATGTGGTGCTCAAACGGCGACCGCACCTGGACCCCGAGCGCGGCGTCATCGAAAAAGTGCTCGCTGGCCAGAAGCCGGCGCACGACGGGCGCGATCTGCCACTCGCTCTCGCGGAGTTGGGCTGCCAACTCGCCGACGACCGCGGGGTGCGGCACGTCGTGCACGAACTCGCGGTACAGCGCCGACGCGATCCACCACGCAATCTCGCCTGCTCGCTGCTCGAACACGATGCGGACGACGTCGGCGTAGCCCCAGGCGCCGGTCTGGCCGAAGATGGTTTTGTCGCCGTCGTCGTGCCATCTGGGCACAAAGGCGGACTCCAGCGGCGCCGAGGTTTCGCCGTGGTAGTCCACGCCCCAGCCGGTCAGCGCGCGCGCGATTTCGGTGACGTCGGCCTGGGTGTAGGTGGGAGCGCCGTCCGGGCCGGCGATGCCTGTCGTGAACAGCTCCAGCAGCTCGCGCGCGTAGTTCTCGTTGGGCGCGCCGGCGCGGTTCTGGACGCCGTTGAGATAGACCAGCATCGCGGGCTGGCGGCCCATCTCGTCGGTGAGCGTGCGAAAGTCACCCAGCGCCTGGCCCTGCATCAGCCGCCAGTAGCGCACGAGCCAGGGCGTGACGCGGTAGCTGTCCAGGTGCGTCACAAAGTGGTTGTGCCAGAACAGCGTCAGGCGGTCGCGGAAGGCCAGCGCGGCCTCGTCGATGGGCGCACGCTCGGCGGCACCCTGGGCACGCAAAAACAAGTCGTCGCGCTGGCGTTCGTAGCGGCGGTAGTTCTCGTCCCAGTAGGCGTCGATCACGTCCTGGGGCTGGCTCCACGTTGGAGGCGCGTCCGCCAGCCACGGAGGAGCCGCGTCGGTGCCGAGCGCGAGCACCCCGTCCACGAGCGCGTTCACGGCGTCGACGGGCAACAGGGCCCCGACGGCTTGCACGAGCGCTGCCGGAGCGGAGAACCCCGTGCGCCGCAGCAGGTGGCGGACGCGCCGCGCGTCCATCGGTCCGGCGTAGGGCGCGAGGCCAGCGGCCGTGGCGAGGGGCGCGAGCGTGGCGCGCCGCGCCGTCTCCGCGATGGGCTCGGGGCGGGGCTCGGGGCGGGGCGCGCGGTGCCGCCAGTCGACGCGGCCGTCGCGCGCAAACTGGCCGGGCAGCACCTCGAAGGGCTCGGTCGATGCGAGCGGGGGCTGCGATGACGCCGCCGAGGCGGGCAAGGTCGGCGTGCGGTCCATCGGTGGCCAGGGGTCGGGTCCAGCGTATCGGCGACCTCGCGCGCTTCGACAATAGCCCGTGATTCTGGCGTGCGAGCCCTCCCAAGCCGAGGACCGTCTGAGGACGTCGTGGGGTGGCCTGCCCCGGCCTGCCTCGGCGCCGAGGCGGGGGGAGCCGGTGCATCCCGCAGCGGGGGCGAGTCCGTCTACGCGTCAGCCACGGGCTACGCGTCAGCCACGGGCTAGCCGATCCGGTCGAAGCCGGCGGCCTGGGCCAGCCGAGGCGGCAGCACGACCGACCCGTCGGCCTGCTGCCCATTCTCCAGGAGCGCCGCCACGATGCGCGGCAGCGCCAGCCCGGAGCCGTTCAGCGTGTGCACGAACTCAGGCTTGCCGCCGGGGGGCCGCCAGCGGACGTTGGCGCGCCGCGCCTGGAACGCCTCGAAGTTGGACACCGACGACACCTCGAGCCAGCGGCCTTGGCCGGCGCTCCAGACCTCCAGGTCGTAGGTCTTGGCCTGGGTCACGCCCAGGTCGCCGGACGCCAAGGTCAGGCGCCGGTACGGCAGGCCGAGGGCCTGGACCGCGCGCTCGGCGTCCGCGAGCAGCGCCTCCAGGTGGTCGTAGCTGTCGTCCGGGGACACGAAGCGGACCAACTCGACCTTGTCGAACTGGTGCAGCCGGTTGAGCCCGCGCACGTCCTTGCCGTAGCTGCCCGCCTCGCGTCGGAAGCACGGCGTGTAGCCGCAGTACAAGATCGGGAGCGCGTCGGCGTCCAGGATCTCGTCGCGGTGAAAGTTGGTCAGCGGCACCTCGGCCGTCGGGACCATGTAGAGGTCGTCGGCGGTGACGTGGTACATCTGGCCCTCCTTGTCGGGCAGCTGCCCTGTCCCGATGCCCGACGCTTGGTTGACCAGGATCGGCGCCTGAACCTCGGTGTAGCCCGCCTCGGTGGCCAGGTCGAGGAACAGGTGGACGAGCGCGCGCTGCAGCCGGGCGCCCTGGCCGACGTAGAACGGGAAGCCGGCGCCGGCGACTTTGGCGCCGCGCTCAAAGTCGACGAGTCCGTGGCGCTCGGCGAGGTCCCAGTGGGGGAGCGGCTCGAAGTCGAACGACGGCTTGTCGCCCCACTCGAACTCCAGCCGGTTGTCCGCCTCGGTGCCGATGGGGACGGACGCGTGCAGCGTGTTGGGGATCTCCAGCATGGCCGCGCGCAAGTCGGCGTCCAGCGTCTTGACGCGGTCGTCGAGGTCTCTGATCTGGACCTTGAGCGCGTTCGACCGCTCCACCAGCGGCGCCGCCTCGTCGCGCGTGCCGGCCTTCATCAGCGGGCCGATCTGCCGGCCCAGCTCGCCCTGCTGCTGCTGGAGCCCGTTGAGCTCTGTGACGGCTTTCTTGCGCTGGTCGTCCAGGTCGATCGCCCGGTCCACCGAGGCGGGGTCCCCGATCTTTTTGGCCTCCATCGACCGGCGGACGCGGTCGGGGTCGTCGCGGAGGGTGTCGAGGTCGAGCATGAGGGACGCAGAAAGGGATCGAGAGCGGCCGTAAAGCTACCCTAGGTTGCCGCGGCACCTCCGGCATGGTCCATGCGCATTCTCTTCGTTTCCGCCTTGCTGCTCGCGCTCGCGGCCTGCGACGCCTCCGAACCCGTCGAGGTCGAGGGCACGTGGGCGCTGGTACGCGTCGAAAGTCTGGACCGTCAGGAGCGTCCCTTCCGCCCGTCCTCCATCACGTTCACCGCCGACGGCGACTACCGGTCCGACTCCTGCAACGCGTGCGACGGCGAGTACCGGAGACGCGACGGCGCCGTCGACATCGTGCGCACGTCGTGCACCGAGGCTGGGTGCCCGGCTCCCGACAGCGCGGACACGCTGAACGATCTGTCGCTGCTCGGGGTCTACGACGCCGCGATCACCGGAGACACGCTGCGACTGTCGGCCTCGGTGCGGACCCCGCCTGCGTTCTACACCTTCCGGCGAGTCCGGGCTGAGTAGCTTCGGCGGACACCTCCCAGACTCTCCCGTGCGCTCTGTTTTCGCTCTCGCCTGCCTCGCCGCCCTCAGCGCCTGCGGGGGCGGTGCCCCGGCGGGGCTCGAAGCCAACCTGCTCGGCTCGTCGTGGACGCTGGAGCGCGTGGTGATGGACGATGGCACCGTCCTGCGCGGCGGCGCCGCCGACCAGGTCACGTTTTCGGCCGACGGCGCCCTGGTGCTCTCGTCGTGCAACGCGTGCAACGGGACCTACAGCGTCCGCGAGGATGTCCTGACCGTCGACGCGCCGCTGGCGTGCACCCGTCGCGCGTGCGCGCCCGGCGCCGTCGAACTGGAGCGCGTGCTGGGCACGGCGGCCACGCTGCGCCGCGACGGCGTGTACTTGATTGCGGAGCCGCTGGAGGGCGGCGTCGAGCAGGCGCTATTCGTCCCCGCCCAGGCCGGAGGCTGACTCCCCAGAGCCGGAGGCCGACGCCACGGCCGCCATCCGGTCGCGGACCCGGGCGAGGGCGTCGTCCAAGGCGAGCGGGCGGAAGCCTAGCTCGGTCTCCGCGCGCAGGATCAGCAGCCCGGCCAGGAGCGGGCGTGGAGCCCCAGAGTGCAACTCGGCCGTCGTCGCGGGCGAGATCAGCGACTCGTCCAGGCCGAACACGCGCGCGATTTGGCGGGCGAACGCGAGCACGGACAGGCTTTCGCGGCCCGAGACGTGAAACACGCCCTGGCGCTGAAACCGCGCCAGGCGCAGCAGCCCGTCGGCCAGGTCGTCGTCGTAGGTGGGCGTCCGGGTTTGGTCGGCCGCGACGCGGACGGGGCGCCCGGCGTGCAGCTCGCGCACCAGCCAGCGGACGATGTCGAGCCGGGGCTCGGGGCCGGCCGGCACGCCGAACACCATGGTTGTGCGCGCGACGGCCCACTGGGTCAGCGGCGAGGTGCGGAGCGCGTTCTCGGCGGCCAGCTTGGAGCGTCCGTAGGCGTTGACCGGCGCGGGTCGGTCGGCCTCGGCGTAGGGGCCGGAGCGGCCGTCGAACACGAAGTCGGTCGAGGGCAGGATCAGGCGCGCGCCGCCGCGGTGGCAGGCGCCGGCGAGCGTCGCGACCGCGTCCACGTTGAGCGCCCAGCACGCCTCGCGGTCGGCCTCGCACGGCTCGACCTGGGCCGTCCCGGCGGCGTGGATCACGACGTCGGGGCTGAAGTCCTGCACGGCGCGCTCGACGGCCTGGCCGTCCAAGACGTCGAGGCGGGCGTAGCCGCCGCGTGTGTGCGCGACGGCGGGGCCCCGGCCGGTCGCCAGCACGTCGGCGCCGGGCCAGCGCGCGGCCGCCCGCACGACCGCTTGCCCCACGAGCCCATTCGCTCCGGTCACCAGGATGCGGGGCGGGATCACGCGCGCGCTCGGCGCGCCCGGACCGCCTCGGTGATCGCGTCGGTGATGCCGGCCAGCGACGCGCCCGGCGTGAACACCTGGTCGACGATGCCCGCGGCCAGGAGCGCGTCGGCGTCGTCCTGGGGGATGGTGCCGCCGGCGACCAGCAGCACGTCGTCCAGCCCGGCGGCGTCGAGGAGGTTGCGCAGGCGCGGCAGCACGGTGCCGTGCGCGCCCGACAGAATCGAGACGCCGACCGCGTCGACGTCCTCTTCCTCGGCGGCGCGCACCACGACCTCGGGCGTCTTGCGCAGGCCGGTGTAGATCACCTCCATGCCGGCGTCGCGCATGGCCGCGGCCACGACCTTGGCGCCTCGGTCATGGCCGTCGAGGCCGACCTTGGCGATCAGAATGCGGACGGGGCGGGACGGACGTGCCATGCCGCAAGCTACAGGCGCAGGCGGAGCCCGATGCCGCCGCCCAGGTCGAAGTCGGTGCTCTCCAGCAACCGCAGGCGCGGGGAGAGCAGGCCGTAGACCTCGATCTCTCGCGTCAGCGCCGCCTCCAGCCCGACGCCCAAGCTGATCCCGGCGTTCGTGCGGGCGTCGTTCGACTGGATAAACACGCCCGGCCCGTAGAACAGCGCCAGATTCGTGTCCGAGCCCTGGAGCCGGCGCGAGCGGAGCAGGTAGTGGCCTTCCGCCGACACCGAGTCGTCGAGGTCCCAGCCGACGGCGAGCAAGATGGCGCCGGAGCCGGAGCCGAACTTGAGGGCCAGCCCGGTTGGGTTTCCCACTTGCCCGCCGATGGCGAACTGGGCCTGAGCGGGGACGGCGAGCAGGACGGCGGCAGCCGCCACGAGGAGTCGAGACATGAGAGGGGGGTGGTGGGAGGCAGAGCTACGCCCCCGGCGCGCGAGAAGCTCCGCACCGGCGGCTCCGCACCGGCGGCTCCGCACCGGCGGCTCCGCACCGGCGGCTCCGCACCGGCGGCTCCGCACCGGCGGCTCCGCACCGGCTCCGCCTCGGCGGCCCGGTCGGGCACGGCACCGAGGCGGGCCGAGTCGGTCGGGGCAGCGAGGCGGTCGGTGCAGCGTGGCGCGCGAGGCGCGGCGGGACGGAGCTAGCGAGGCGGCGCGAGCGCGATCGAGCCCAGCTGGTCGCGCAGCTCGGGCGCGTCCTCGATCGCCAGGCGGCCCGCCAGCACCAGCCGGAGCTCGCGCCGGCGCCCGGCGCCCTCGAACCGTTCGCGCGCGTCGTCCGTGTCCGGCGCCAGCTCGCGCACCGGGATGGGGCGTCCGCTGCCGTCGACGGCCACGAACGTGTAGAACGCCCGGTTGCAGTGGCGGCGCGTGCCCGTCGCGTTGTCCTCGGCCCAGACCTCGATGCCCACCTCCATCGACGTCGTGAACGCCCGGTTGACCTGGCTCTCCAGCACCACCACCTCGCCCAGCTTGATCGCGCCGCGGAAGTCGACCGAGTCCACCGAGGCCGTGACGACGGTGCGGTTCGAGTGCCGCTGGGCCGCGATCGCGGCGCACACGTCCATCAAGTGCAGCAGGCGCCCGCCCATCAGGTTGCCCAGCGTGTTGGTGTCGTTGGGCAGCACCAGCTCCGTCATGTGACAGGCGGAGGCGGAGGGAGAGCGGGAGTCGGTCACGAGGCGCAGGGGGGAGACGGCAAGCTAGCCGCCGCCTCGGCCCGCCTCGGCGCCAGGCCCGACCGAGCCGCCGAGGCGGGCGGGGTGGCGCCGCCGCCGCGTTGCGGTCAGGTTTTCTGCTTCTGCTTTTTGGCGGCCGGGAACAGCACGTTGTTCAGAATCAGCCGGTAGCCGGGCGAGTTGCGGTGCAGCGCCAGGTCGGTCGGCGGGTCGCCCACGAAGTGCTGGTAGTCCTCGGGGTCGTGGCCGCCGTAGAAGGCGAAAAAGCCCTGCCCCGCCGGGCCGTACAGGTAGCGGACCGCCTCGGTCGTCGGGCTGGCGCCGAGCGTCACGACGCCCGGCTTGAGCGCGTCCGGGCGGTACGCCGACGTCTGGCCCATAAAGCCGCGCACCGACGCGACGTGGTTCTGGGTCAGCATGGTCGGGACGGGGTCCCAGCGCGCCGAAAACTCAAAGAGGGTGAAGTAGTCCGTGAGCGGGTTTTGCAGCGCCGGCGGCGGCGACACGTCAATGTCGGCGTGCTCGTACTCCATCGCGTTGAGCTCGGGCCGGAAGCCCTGGAAGGCGAGCGTCTGGGAAAAGTCGAGCCTCTCGGCCACGCCCGGCGTCACGCCGTCGCCGTCGATCTGGGACGGGACGATGTCCAGGCCCGCCGCGGCCAGCGACAGGTCGAACGTGTCGGAGCCCGAGCACATCGCGAACAAGAACCCACCCTCCACGACGTACTCGCGGATGGTCTGGGCGACGGCCAGCTTGAGCGCGCTCACCTTGGCAAAGCCCAGCGCCCGCGCCGACGCCTCGGCCTCTTGCTGCTGCTGCTGGTACCACGCCGCGCCGGCGTAGCGGCTGTAGAACTTGCCGTACTGGCCGGAAAAGTCCTCGTGGTGCAGGTGCAGCCAGTCGTAGTCGGCCAGCTTGCCGTCCAGCACGTCGGCGTCGTAGATCCGCTCGTACGGCACCTCGGCGTAGGTCAGCGCCAGCAGCACGGCGTCGTCCCAGGGCAACGTCTGGTCCGGGGCGTAGACCGCGATCTTGGGCGCCTTCTCCAGCCGCACGACCGACGTGTTGGCCGCCGGCGACTCGGCCGCTGCGATCGCCAGCGACCCGTCGACGGGCTCGAACGTGACGCCTCGGGCGCGCAGCTCGGTCTGAAGATCCGCGTCGGCGGGGGCGACGAACGAGCCACCCCGCACGTTGAGCAGCCAGTCCACCTGGAGGCCACGGTCGAGCGCGTAGTAGACCGCGCCGTAGGCCCGCAGGTGATCGGCCTGGCCGTCGTCCATCGGGATCAGAACGTCCTGGGCCGACACGCGGGCGGACATCACGAGAAGCAACAGACAGAGCAGCCCGCGCCACACGTCGTTGCCTACGCGGGAGGGACGGGCGGAAGGGCGGGGCATCGCGCGCATGATCGCAAGATCGGAGGGACGAGGAACGCTGACGGTGGCGTCTACGAAGGCGTGCGGAGCCGGCGCAACTCGGCTCGCGCTTCGGGCGCCAGGGGAGAGCCCGGAAAGCGGTCCAGCAGTCGGTCGTAGCGGGCGGCGGCCGCTGCGGCGTCGCCCAGGTCGCGCTCGTAGGCCTGGGCCTGCAACCGGTAGGCGCGGTCGAGAAGGTGCGAGTCCGGATGGTCGGCGTCGAGCCGGTCCAGCACGCCGACCGCGTCGGCGGCTCGCCCCACCGACAGCAGCGCCCCAGCGCGCAGAAAGAGCGACGGGCCGGCCAAGGCCGGCACGACGCGGGCGGCGCCGTCGAGCGAGTCCAGGGTCGCGAGCGCGCGCGCGGTGTCCTGCTGGCGGTGGGCCAGCGCCGCCCGAGCGTAGACGCGGAGGGCACGCTGCGTCGCGTCGTCGGGCTCGGCGTCGGGGTCGAGCACCTCGTTGAGCGTCACCCGCAACCCGATGGCGTCGTTGGCCGCGTCGGCGGCGGTGTTCTCGTCGAGCGCCTCGGCGCGCGCGAGCGCCGAGAACATCAGCCCCTGGTAAAAGTCGACCAGGGCGAGTTCGTAGCGCGCCTGCTCCGCGAGGGGCCCGATCCGGATGGACTCGTCGACGTCCGAGAACCGCGCGCGCGCCGCGTCCAGGTCGCCTCGGCGGACGGCCACGTCGCCGAGTTCGAGGCGGGCCTGGGCAGCCACGCCCGCGTTGCGCCCATCCGCCGCGATCCTGAGGTGCTCTTCCGCTCCGTCGAAGTCGCGGTGGACGTCGCGGAGCAGGGCCGCCAGCGCCAGCGCCGCGCTCGGTGCGGCCGCCTCGGCGCCGTGGCGGGCGAGGAACCGGCGGTAGCCGTCGCGCGCGGCGTCCGCGTCGGGCGTCGGCCCCAAGTCGGCCCGCTCGCGCGTGGCTCGCGCGCTGGCCTCCCACAGTTGGGCGCGCATCAGCAGCGCCGACGGCGCGGCCGGCCCGTCGGCGTGGCGCTCCAAGACCTCGTCAAGCGCTCGCGCCGCGGCCTCCGGCGCGTCGGAGGCCTGGGCCTGGACGGCGAACGCCAGCAGCGACTCGCCCTGCTCGCGCTCCAGCCGGTCGAGCGCGCGGACCGCGTCGAGCGCCTGGTCGTAGTCGCCGCGCTCGAGTGCCAGCCAGGCCTGCAGCTCGCGCAGGCTCCGGTCGAGCGGGTCGAGGGCCGCCGCGCGGTCGATGGCAGCGGCGAAGATCTCTGCCGCGCCCTCGCCGGCCAGCAGCCGCGTCAGCCGGGCCTGGACGCTGGGGCGGTACTCGGGCGAGATGGCCAGCATCTCCAGGTAGAGGCCGACCGCGGCGGAGTAGTCCAGCGCCAGGCCCCGCAGGTGAGCGAGCTCCATCAGGAAAAGCCTGGGATCGTCCAGGTGTCGGCGCCCTTGGTCGAGCACCTCGGCGGCGTCGCCGAACTGGCGCAGGCCCGCGATGGCGTTGGCGACGGTGCGGTAGGTCTGCTCGTCGTCGGGCGCGACCGCGACGGCCTGGCCCCAGGCCGAGGCGGCGGCCTCCGGCCGGCCGGCACGCGCCAGGGCGCCGCCGCGCTGCGCCAGCAGGTCCACGGAGCGGCCTTCGCGCGCGACGCGCTCGTCCACCAAGGCCACGACGTCGTCAAAGCGCCGCGCGGTCGAATAGGCCTCAGACAGCTTGAGCCAGACCGCGAGCGCGCCCGGGGTGTCGCGGTGCAGGTCCTCGAGCATCGCGATCGCCTCGTCGAGCCGGCCGTTCGCCAGCAGCGTCGAGGCGAGCGTGAAGCCGCGGTCCTGGGGCACGCGGCCGTCGGCGCCCGGCCAGCCCAGCCGGGTCGGCGGAGCCGGCTGCGCCGCGCGCGTGCTGTCCAGCAGGGTCGGGACCGGCTGGGCCGTGGCCGCGGTGGCGAGGAGCAGGAGAACGGCGAGGCGCACAGGCTGTGGGGAGCGTGGTCGAAGGTAGAGGCCGCGGGCGTCGTCTATCTTCGGCCGGTCCAACGCCCCGCCCACGCCGTTCGTGCGGCGCCGCCATGCTCCCCGACCTCCGCTCGCCTGATCCCCGCGGGGACGACCCGCGCGGCGTGGTCGTCCTGGGCTCGACGGGCTCCATCGGGTGCCAGGCGCTGGAAGTCGCCGCGCTGTTCCCGGACCGCCTGCGCATCGACGCGCTCGCGGCGGGCACGCGCTGGCAGGTTCTGGCCGAGCAGGCGCGCGCCGTCCGCCCCCGCGTCGCCGTCATCGCCGACCCGGCCCACCTCGGCGCGCTCAGGGACGCCCTCGACGGCACCGGCGTCGAAGCCCGCGCCGGTGCCGACGCCGTGCGCGAGGTGGGCGGCATGGACACCGACATCGTGGTCGCGGCGATCGTGGGCGCGGCCGGCCTGGAACCCACGCTCGAAGCGGTGCAGGCCGGGCGCACGGTTGCACTCGCCAACAAGGAGTCGCTCGTGGTCGCCGGCGCGCTCGTCCAGGCCCACGCCCGGCGGTCCGGCGCGGTCGTGGTGCCGGTCGATTCCGAGCACTCGGCGCTGTTTCAGTGCTTGGTGGGCGAGGCGCCGGGCACCGTCGAGCGCCTGGTCCTGACCGCGTCCGGCGGGCCGTTCCGCCAGCGCGACGGCGCCACCTTCGACGCCATCACGCCGGCCCAAGCCGTGGCGCACCCCAACTGGTCGATGGGCGCCAAGATCTCCGTCGACTCCGCGACGCTGATGAACAAGGGGCTGGAGGTGATCGAGGCGCGCTGGCTGTTCGACGTGCCGGCCGAGCGCATCGACGTTGTGGTCCACCCCGAGTCGGTGATCCACTCGATCGTCGAGTTCGTCGACGGCTCGTCCAAGGCCCAGGTGGGCCCGCCCGACATGAAGGTGCCCATCCAGGTGGCCTTGACCTACCCCGACCGCTGGCCGGCGCCGCACCCGCGCCTGGACTGGACCACCGCCGGCCCGCTGACGTTCGAGGCCGCCGACCGCGCCCGCTTCCCCTGCCTCGGTCTCGCCTTCGAGGCCCTCAGGACGGGCGGCTCGGCCCCGGCCGCGCTCAACGGCGCCAACGAGGTCGCCGTGGCGCGCTTCCTGGCCGGCGACATCCGCTTTACCGACATCCCCCGACTGGTCGAGGCCGGGCTCGCCGCCGCCACCCCGGCGGACACGCTTGACGCCTTGCTCGACGTTGACCGCGAGGCCCGCCGACTGGCGAGCGCCGCCGTCCCCACCTTCGCCTAACTGATGGAGATCCTCGTCACGACCTTGCAGACCATCCTGTGGATGGCGGTCGCCCTCGGCATCCTGGTCTTTGTCCACGAGATGGGCCACTTTTTGGCCGCGCGGCTGTTCGGGATGCGCGTCGACGCGTTCTCGGTCGGGATGCCTCCCAACATCGTCGCCAAGCAAATCGGCGAAACGGAGTACCGCATCGGGGCGATCCCGCTCGGCGGCTACGTCAAGATCGCGGGCATGGTGGACGAGTCGATGGACGTGCCCTACGAGATGGAGCCGGCGCTCGACGGCGACGGCCGGCCGCTCACCGACGACGACGGCGACCCGCTCTACACCGAGAAGCTGGACGCGCGCGGCCGCCCCATCCCCGCCGACACGACGCCTCAGCCGGACGAGTACCGCTCCAAGCCGGTCTGGCAGCGCGCGATTGTGATCTCGGCGGGCGTGATCTTCAACATTATCCTGGCGATCCTGGTTTTCGGCGCCCTGATCTGGGCCTACGGCCAGCCCTACACGCCGGCCGAGAACCTGGCGTTCGACGTCGAGCCCGGCTCGGCCGCCGCCGCGATGGGCATGCAGACCGGCGACCGCATCGTGGGCGTCAACGGCGAGAGCATCGAGCGCCTCGAGGACGTGTTCACGCCGGAGACGTTGACGGGCGACTTCGCGCTTAGCGTCTTGCGCGACGGCGAACGCGTCGAGCTGGCCTCCACCGACGGGCTCGTCACGGACCTGTCCCGCAAGGCCAACGAGGCGGACAGGGCCGGCGAGCCGGTCTCGCCGCTCGGCTTGTTCGGCATCGACGCGCGCTTCCCGCCCGTCGTGCTCGACGTGAGCACGGGCTCGGCGGCTGAGCAGGCGGGGCTGCGGTCCGGCGACCGCATCCTGAGCATCGACCGCGCCCCGATGGCCACCTGGAACCAGCTTGTCGATCGGATCCAGGAGACCGGCGGCGAGGCCGTCGAGATGCGCTGGGCACGGGCGGATTCGTTGGGCCCGGCGCCCGAGGGCACCCAGGCCGTCGGGCGTCGCGACTCAGCGACGGTGTACCAAGCCGAGGTGGCGCCCCGGGCATCGGGCGAGCGCTACCTGCTCGGCATCGTGGGCGACCAGTCGGTGCTGGGCCGCCGCATCGAGCAGGTGGGGCCGTTGCGCGCGCTGTCGATCGGCGCAGACCAAACCTGGGGCACCGTGACAGGCACGTTCGCCTTTCTGGGCAAGATGGTGACCGGCCGCGAAAGCGTGCGCGAGAACGTGGGCGGGCCGCTCATGATCGCCCAGGAATCCAAGAAGGCCGCCGACCGAGGCTGGATCTCGTTCTGGAACTTCGTGGCTCAGATCTCGATCGCGCTCGCCGTGTTCAACATCCTGCCGATCCCGGCGCTCGACGGCGGGCACCTGGTGTTCCTGGCGTACGAAGGCGTCGTCCGCCGCGAGCCGTCGCTCAAGGTGCGGATGGTGGTCCAGCAGGTGGGCGTGGCGCTGATCCTGGCGCTGATGGTGTTCGTGATCTTCAACGACGCGATCCGCTGGTTCGGCTGAGCCGGCCCGCCTCGGGGACACCGCCGACCTCGGGGACGCCGCCGACCTCGGGGACACCGCCGGCCTCGGGGACACCGCCGAGGCGGGCCGGAGGCCTCCGCCGACTTCGCGCGACCTGTGGGGAGACGGCGCCGTGCCCAGGCTAGATTTCGGCATGGCACCCCACGCGATCTCTCTCTCCGGCGACGCCCAGCCCGACGCCGACCGCCAGCGCCAGGCCGAGCTCCAGGCGCGCGGCCCGGTCCCGGTCCACATCGCCTGCATCATGGACGGCAACGGCCGCTGGGCCAAGGCCCAGGGCAAGCGCCGCGTGACGGGCCATCGCGAGGGCGTCGCCTCGGTGCGCGACATCACCGAGGCGGCGGCACAGATCGGCGTGGGGCACCTGACGCTGTACACGTTCTCGACCGAAAACTGGGACCGCCCCGCCGCCGAGGTCACCGCGCTGATGGAGCTGCTGGTGCACACGGTTCGCCGCGAGGCCGAAAAGCTGCACCGCAACGGCATCCGGCTGGGCGCCATCGGCGACCTCGACCGGCTGCCGCGGCGCGCCCGGCGCGAACTCGACGAGGCGCTCGCGCTGACCGCGGGCAACACGCGCATGACGCTGACGCTGGCGCTCAGCTACGGCTCGCGCTGGGAGATCACCCAGGCCGCCCGCCAGTTGGCGGCTCGCGCCGCCGAGGGCGCCCTCGACCCGGCCGACATCTCGGAGGCGATGGTGTCAGAGGCGATGATGACCGCGGGCCTTCCCGACCCCGACCTGCTGGTGCGCACCGCCGGCGACATGCGCCTGAGCAACTTCCTGCTGTGGCAGATCGCCTACACCGAGCTCTACGTCACCGACCTGTTCTGGCCCGACTTCCGGCGGGACGCGCTCTACGACGCCGTTCGCAGCTTCCAGGACCGCGAGCGCCGCTTTGGCCGCCTGGACAGCGACTAGCGCCGACACCGCCCGCCTCGGCAGCGGCAGGGCGCGGCGGGCCCCAGGCGCGGGGCGACAACGGGCGCCCCACCGGCCCAGCCGCAATAAGCCGCCCAGGGCTCCGTTCGATTTCGCGTCAGCCGCACGCCGGCTATCGTCTTCTTTTCGCGGTCTCTGCGCCGATCAGGCACACCCTGACCCGTAGTCTTTCTCCGCCCCGCCCCCGGCCCACGTTGGCCGCCGAGACCCTCCGCATGCTCCGACCGTTCGCCGCCGTGCGCCTTTCCCTCGCCGCGCTCCTCGCCTGCACCGCCTGCGCCGTCTCGGCGCAGGAGCCGGCCTCGCCGCCGGCCACCTACGAGATCCTGTCGGTCACCGTCGAGGGCACCGCGTCGGAGAGCAGCCAAGGGCTGGTGCGCTCCATCAGCGGGCTGCGGCCGCGCCAGCGCGTCCAGCTTCCCTGGGACCCCGTGTTCGGCGAGGCCGTGCGCAACCTGTACAGCCGCGGCGGCTACTCCGACGTCACCGTCGAGGCGACCGAAGTCGCTGGCGACGGCGTGTTCCTGACCATCCGCGTCCAAGAGCAGCCCAAGCTGTCCGGCTTCGAGATCGAAGGGCTGGGCCGGTCGGACCGGGACGAGCTGCGGCCCAAGATGCCGCTCTTCCGCGGCCGCGCCGTGCGCGACGCCGACGTCGCCCGCTCCGAGCTCGCGATCCTGTCGTTTCTGCGCGACAAGGGATTCCGCCGCCCCACCGTCGAGACGCGGCGCTCGGTCGACGACGACGGCCGCGTGGGACTCGTGTTCGACGTCGCGCGCGGCGACCGCCAGTCGGTCGCCGACATCCGGTTTACGGGCAACGAGGCGTTCTCGGAGAGCACGCTGCGCCGCCAGCTCAAGAACACGCCCGAGCGCCGGTGGTGGCGCTTCTGGAAGCGCGAGACGTTCAACGACGCCGAGTTCGACGAGGACCTGACCTCGCTCGTGCGCTTCTACGGCGACCGCGGCTACTACGGCGCGCGCGTGGTGCGCGACTCGGTCTACACCGAGACCGAGGCGGACGGGGCCGAGCGCCTGGTCGTAGACATCGAACTGGACGAGGGCCCGCAGTACCACATCCGCAACGTCGTGTTCGAGGGCAACACGCTCTACACCGACGAGCAGCTCGAACTCGCACTCGGGGTGTCGGCCGGAGACGTGTACGACGGCTCGCGGATCGAGCGCAACCTGCGCTTTACCGAGGACAACTCGGACGTGTCGAGCCTGTACCAGGACGCGGGCTACCTCCGCTTCAACGTCGACGAGCAAATCGTCGAGGCGCCGGGCGACTCGCTCGACCTGTTTTTCGAGATCACCGAGGGCGAGGTCTACGAGTTCGGCAACGTCCGGATCGCGGGCAACACGCGCACCAAGGAGCACGTCATCCGCCGCGAGATCCGCACGATCCCGGGCCAGCCCTACAGCCGCCAGGCGATCCAGCGGTCGGTGCGCGAGCTCGCCACGCTCAACTACTTCGACCCGGCCTCGTTCGGCGCCGGGCCGGCCATCGAGGTCAACGACGAGGACCAGTCGGTGGACCTGGTGTACAACCTGGCCGAGACCTCGTCCGACCAGCTGGAGCTGTCGGGCGGCTACGGCGGCGGCTCGATCGGGCTGATCCTGAGCGCGCGCGTCACGTTTACCAACTTCTCGATCCAGAACCTGGCGCAAGGCTTCAAGGGCGGCCTGCCGACTGGCGACGGCCAGCAGCTGTCGCTCCAGGTCCAGACCTACGGCCGGCAGTCGCAGATCTACTCGGTGTCGTTTACCGAGCCCTGGTTTCGCGGCCGGCCGACGCCGGTCGGGTTCTCGCTGTCGTACCAGAACGTCGACTTTACCGGGCGGGGCACCAGCGACCTGCAGTACGGCGTGGCCTCGGCCCGGACGTTTATCCGCCAGCGCCTCAAGTGGCCGGACGACTTTTTCCAGACCGGCACCAACCTGGGCTACCGGCGCTACGACATCAACAACTTCACC
The DNA here is from genome assembly GCA_963757585.1 of Rubricoccaceae bacterium. Lineage (GTDB taxonomy): Bacteria > Bacteroidota > Rhodothermia > Rhodothermales > Rubricoccaceae > Rubrivirga. The sequence continues at coordinate 599,060 of CAVWRT010000001.1, read as the reverse complement.
AACAGCGTGCTGCCCGAGGGCGTCAGCCAGGAGCTGACGATCAGCCAGTCGCTGACGCGCAACGCGCTCGACAACCCGACCTTTCCGCAGTCGGGCTCCAGCCTGGGCCTGACGCTGACGATCGCGCCGCCCGTCGGCGACTTTATCCAGTACCACAAGACGGACTTTAACACGGCGTTCTACACGCCAATCGTGGGCCGCCTGACGGGAAGCATCCGGACCCAGTTTGGCTACATCGGCTCGCTGACCGGCGAGGACGTCGCGTTCCAGCGCTACCTGGTGGGCGGCACGCCGCTGGAGGCGAGCGGGCAGGGCGGCGTGGGCCGCGGCTTCGGGCGCGACCAGGTGTTCCTTCGGAGCTACCCGCTGCAGGCCATCGGGCCGCGGCGCAACAACCAGCCCGTCGGCGGGCGGTTGCTGACCAAGTACGAGGCCGAGATCGGGGTGGTGCTGCTCCAGACGCCCCAGCTGTCGGTCGCGCCCTACCTGTTCACCGACGCGGCGAACGCCTACGACAGCTTTGCCGACTTCGACCCGTCACGGCTGTTCCGGTCGGCGGGCGTGGGCGCGCGCATCTTCCTGCCCATTCTGGGACTCGTGGACCTGAACTACGGCTACCAGATCGACGCCTTCACGCCGCTCGACAACTCGGAGAACGGGTTGCCCAAGTGGCGCTTCCAGTTCTCCCTCGGTGGCCGCTAACCCCATGCTCCGCATTCTCGCTCTCGCGGCGCTCGTCGCGGCCGCGCTGCCCGCCCAGGCGCAGCAAAAGATCGGCTTTATCGACTCGGACCAGCTGCTGGCTCTGATGCCCGAGTTCCAGACGGCCCAGCAGGAGCTGGACCGCGCGGCGGCGCAGTGGCAGGCCGACGTCGCCCGCCTCGACGCCGAGGCGGGCGAGCTGGCCGACGAGTTCGCCGCGCGCGAGATCCTCTACACCGACGCCGAGCGCCAGACGCAGCTGGCCGCCATCCAGTCCAAGCGCACCGAGCGCGACGCGCTGCGGACGCGCTACTTCGGGCCCGAGGGCGAGCTGTTCCGCGAGCAGCAGACGCGCATGCGGCCGGCCCAGGAGCGCCTGCTCGCCGCCGTCGAAGCCGTCGCCGCCGACGGCGAATACGACTACGTCTTCGACCGCTCCGGCGACTACCTCTTTCTCTACACCCGCCCCCGCCACAACCTGACCGACCTCGTCAAAGACGAGCTCGGCATCGGCGTCGGCGCCACCACCAGCCGCTAACACCCCCCACCCCGATGACTACGCGTTTCTCCCTTCTCGCCCTCGCCGCGGTCGCCCTCGCGGCCTCCGCGTCTGCCCAGCCCGCCAAGATGGGCTTTGTGGACACCGACCAGATCGTGATCCGGATGCAGGCCTTCGCCGACGTCCAGCAGCAGCTCCAGCAGCAGCAGCAGGCGGTCGGCACGCGGGTTCGCATCGTTCAGGACTCGCTCCAGACCGTCTTCAACACCAAGCTGGAGGCGTACCAGACCTTCGACCAGAGCCCGCTCGCGACCGAGGAGGCCCGGCGGACGCGCCAGCAGGAGCTGCTCCAGATCCGGAGCAACATCGAGCAGACGGAGGCCCAGGGCCTGCAGTACCTCAGCTACACCGAGGCGCGCCTGCTGCAGCCGGTGCTGAACCAGATCGACGGCGCCATCCGCGCCGAGGCGGAGGCCGGCAGCTACGACCTGATCCTGCCGACGGTCGCCAACAACGCGCCGGTCTTCCTGTACCGCAGCGAGCGCGTCGTGGACCTGACGCCGGCCATCATGGCCCGGCTCGACATCGACCCGGACTCGGCGCCGATCGGCCAGCAGCCGGTCGGGGACGCGTCGGGCATCCCGACCTCGGCGCCCGGCCAGTAGCCGACGGCCGCCCGACTGCAGGCGCCGCTTCCCTGGGGGAGCGGCGCCTTTTGTGTGCCGCCCTGCCCGCCTCGGCGCCGAGGCAGGCAGGGCGCCGTCGCGCGCGTATCCTGGCCGACTCACCCACGCCGACATGAGCACTCAAACCGTCTCCGCGACCGCCGCCGACGTCACGCGCGTGACCACCCAGACCTTGCTGGCGATGCGGGCCGAGGACACGCCCGTGGCCATGCTCACGGCCTACGACTACACCTCGGCCCGGATTCTCGACGAGGCCGGCATCGACGTGCTGCTGGTGGGCGACTCGGCGTCGAACGTGATGGCGGGCCACGAGACCACGCTGCCGGTCACGCTCGACCAGATGATCTACCACGCGCAGTGCGTCGTGCGCGGCGTCCAGCGCGCGCTGGTGGTCGTGGACCTGCCGTTCGGGGCCTACCAGGGCTCCAGCCGCGAGGCGCTGCGCTCGGCGATCCGGGTCATGAAGGAGACTGGCGCGCACGCGGTCAAGCTGGAGGGCGGCGCCTCGGTCATGGAGTCGGTCGAGCGCATCATCGAGGCGGGCATCCCGGTGATGGGCCACCTGGGGCTCACGCCCCAGAGCATCTACAAGTTTGGGACCTACAAGGTGCGCGCGCGCGAGGACGAGGAGGCGGAGGCGATCGCGCATGACATGGTGCAGCTGGAGCAGACGGGCGCCTTCGCGGTCGTGCTGGAGAAGATCCCGGCGGCGCTGGCGACGGCGCTGACCGACAGCGTCTCGATCCCCACGATCGGCATCGGCGCCGGGGCGGGCTGCAGCGGCCAGGTCCTGGTCACGCACGACCTGCTGGGGCTGACCAAGGACTTCAACCCCCGCTTTGTGCGCCACTACGCCGACCTCGGCGCCACGATCACCGAGGCGGTAGGCCGCTACGTCGCCGACGTGCGGGCCCGGGACTTCCCGGCCCCGGGCGAGAGCTACTAACGCCAGACGCGGCTCGTCGAGACGTGGCTCGTCGAGACGCAGCTAGTTGAGGCGCGGATCGTCCGGGAACGTCGACAGGAGGGCGTACTCGCCGCCGAGCTGGCGCAGCACCTGGCGCCACAGCGCGTCGTCGCCGTCGGCGAACACCAGGTCGGAGGAGCCGGACAGGACGATCCACGAGCCCTCGTCGACCTCGGCGTCGAGCTGGCCGGCGCCCCAGCCGGAGTAGCCGACGAAAAAGCGCGCCTGGTCCGGGTCGAGCCCGCCCTCCACGACGGCGCGCTGGAACGACTCGAAGTCTCCGCCCCAGAACACGTCGTCCAGGACCGGCAGGGCGCCGTCGAGGTCGGCGAAGGGGTGGAGGTAGTGCAGCGTATCCGGCTGGACGGGCCCGCCGGCCCACAGGTCGGCGTCGAAGGAGAAGTCCTCGTCGGCGGCCTGGGAGAGCGCCAGGCCGGTGGGCCGGTTGAGTACCAGCCCGAACGAGCCGTCGGTGGTGTGCTCGCAGACCAGGATCACGGTCCGGCGGAAGTTGGGGTCCGCCATCGGCGGCTCGGCGACGAGGACGTCTCCGGGGACGGGCGCAGGCATGGGGTGGGGGACGGGCTGCGTGCCGGATACGGTCGGGCCCGGTTGCGGTTCGCGCCGGCCGGCTGGATCTCGGCGGCCCGTGGCGCGGTGCCGTGGCGTGGTGCCGTGGCGGAGGGCCACCTGCCTCCGCGCCTACAAGCCGCAGTCTCTCAGGCGGTCGCAGTGCCCTCGGAAGAACCCGCGCGAGTCGAACCGCGCCGCGGCGCCAGGTCCCAGCCCGATCTGGCGCGCGTGGTCGGCGTGGAGCGTGCCCAGTGGCTCGCCCCACGACATGGCCGAGGTGGGCACGATGCCGTCGTTGAGGCCCGCCAGCCGGTACAGGATGCGGTTGGGGACGAGCAGCGGCGGGTACATCGGCACGCGGGTGCCTTGCCCGGCGGCGCTGTCGTACGAGCTGCACCAGACGCCGGGCACGGTCTCGTCGCCGAACCTGGCCGAGACCGCCTCGGGCGTCAGCTCGGCGATGGCGTCGAGCGCGCGCGGCGGGGCCGACTCCCACGCCGCGCGGCCGACGGCGTTCATGACGCCGATGGGGAGCGCGCGCAGGCGTTCGGGCTGGGAGACCACGAAGCCGGCGAGCGCCGTGCCGCGGTGGGGCGTCGAGACCGTCGCCAGGCTGGCGACGCGGTCGGCCCAGCCCATCTCGGTCGCGAGCACGCGCGCGTCGAGCCCGCCCGACGAGAACGCGACCAAGTTGACGCGCTCGGCGCCGGTCTCGTCCATCACCACGCCGAGGCGGGCGGCCCAGGCCCGGGCGCGCACGTCGAGGGTGTCGTAGGGGTGCACGTGGGGCGCGTACGCCGCGACGCCGCGCGCGCGCAGGTGCATCGCCTCGGCGTGGAGCACGCCGCCTTGCATCAGGTTCGCCATCGCGCCGAAACCGTGCATCAGCATCACCGGGTATCGCGTCGGGCGCCACGCCGGCTGGGGCAGAGGTGCCAGCTCGACGGCGCGACGGGCGAGGGCGTCGACGCGTCGACCCAGGGAAGACGTCACGATGCGCGGTTCAGCCGAGTGCGCAGGGCGCGGGCGCGGCGTGCGGGCTCGAAGTCCGGGTCGGCGTCGGCCCAGGCGGCGAGGGCCGCCTCGACGTGGCGGCGGGCGTCGTCGGGGCGGTCGCGCGCGGCGGCGACCCGGGCGAGCACCCAGTGGGCGCCGGGGTGGGCGGGAAACGAGACCAGCATCTGCTCGGCGACGCCGCGCGCGCGCGTGCCGTCGCCGCCAGCGACGTAGGCCTCCGCGAGGGGCAGCACGCGGAAGTAGTCCGTAGGCCGCTCGATGGCATGCGGCGCCATCAGGCGGACGGCTCGGGCGTAGTCGCCACGGTTGAGGTAGGCCACGCCGCTGATGGCGTTGACGTAGGGCAGCGCTGCGTCCACTCCAAAGGCGCGGTACACCGAGTCCGCGGTCGCGGTCAGACGGAAGACGGCGTCGGTCTCGCCGAGTTGGGCGTAGGCCCAGGCGGCGCTCGCGGCGACCGAGCCGCGGAACTGTGGGCTGGCCTGGATCTCGGGGCGCGCCATCGACTCTCGGAGTGCGCGTTCGAACATTTCGGTGCGGCCGGCACGGGTGTAGTGGTAACCCTCGCCCACTTGGCTGCGAATCACGCCGACGGGGGGTGTGTAGCTCGCCAGAAGCGGCCAATACTCGTCGAGGGTGGCCGCGGCGTCTTGGTAGCGGCCTTGCACGTCGTAGAGGTGGGCTAACTGGTTGACCGCTGAGGCGCGGTCTGCGGCCTCGGTGGCCTGGGACGCGACGCGGCGCAGCGCCTGTTCAGAGCCCCGGAAGTCTCCACCGCGCATTTGATAGCTGGCCGTCGCGAGGGTGTAGCGGAGGTCTCCAGACTCCAAGCGCTCGGCCTGGCGGCTGGCCTCGACGGCCCCGTCCATGTCTCCAAGCTGCAGAAGAATCCCCGCCAGCAGCGAGGGGCCGGCCCCGTCGTCGGGCACCGCTTCGATGTAGCGCTCAGTGGTTTCACGGGCTTCGTCTAGGCGAAGGTCTAGCAACTGGTAGCGCGCGAGCTGCCAGAGGCGGATTGGGTTTCCAGCGTCCAAGTCGACCAACCGGCGGTGGGCGTCGATGGCGCCGTCCATGTCATCGCGGCTGGCGAGGAACGAGGCGAGGTATTGGAGCGCGAGCACGTTGTCGGGAATGAGCGCCACCCAGTCGCGGACGATGTCGAACGCGTCATCGGGACGCTGCTCCAAATACGCGATCACGGTGTCGAGCGCGAACCGGTAGGGCTCTTGCAGACGGTAACGGTGACGCTGAGCCGTCCCGAGGGACGCAAGCGCCTGGTCGTCGCGCGCGAGGGACTGCAGCGCGAAGCCGATGTCGAGATGCGCGCGGGCAAACGTGGTGTCGAGCGCGACCGCGCGGCGCAGCGTCGCCAGCGCCGCTTCCTGCTGGTCGTCCTCGAAGGCCAGCGTGTGCGAGCCGTCAGCCCAGGTAGCCAGCGCCTGCGCGGAGGCCGTCAGGTGATCGGCGATGGCGCGGTCGTCAGCATCGCGGGCTTCAGGGAGCCCCATCGCGGCTTGGACGCGAGTCGAGATCTGGTCCAGCACGGCGGTCAGCTCCGGTCCTTCCATCGAGAAGCGCTCGGGCCGGCTCGGGTTCTCCGAGTCGTAGAGGGCCGCTTCAATGCGCACGCCTTGCGAGGTCCGAGCGACCTCGCCCGTCACGAGATAGTCAAACTGGCGGGACTGCGCGGCGTCGAGCAGCAACGCCAGCGGCGCGTCGGCGGTGGTCTCAAACCCGGCTTGTCGAAGCTTCCGGCGTAGCACGCCCGGTTCAGCGCTCGACACGAACAGGTCCTGGTTGAGGTCGGCCGAGAGGGCATAGGCGGCGGCCCGGCCGAGGTCGCCTTTAAAGTCGGCCGTGACGATCCGCTTGCGGAAGGCGGCCTTGGCGACCGTGCGCTGGACGGTCTCGCCGCTGGCGGTCTCGACGGTGACCGTCTCCGTGGTGGCGCCCAGTGGCTTCCCCCAGAAGGCCGCCGCGATCACGCCCAACGCGAGCACCGCGTTCGCGGCCAGCGCGCCGAGCTGGCGCCAACTCCAGCGCTGGTGCCCCGGCGCCCCGTGCGCGTAGGCCAGCACCGCGACGGCGGGGAACGCCAGCACCGCCGCCGCCAGCAGAACGTCGACGAGGTAGGGCGACAAGGCGTAGCGCTGGACCACGAACTCGGCGAAGAGCACGGCCGAGGTGGCCGCACCCGCGTACAAACCTAGAATCTGGGGGACGCGGCGCCTCAGGGCACGTTGCCAAGGCGAGCGGCGGCCCGGGACCGAGGCATCGTCGCCCGGCTGGGCCGGCGGCGCGTCCGCATCGAGCGGCGCGTCCGCATCGAGCGGCGCGTCCGCATCGAGCGGTGCCGTCGGCGGCACGCCGTCGGCGGCATCTGGGCGGTGATCGTCAGAGGGCGGGGGAGGGAGGCTCGGCATCGAGGCGTCCGGAAGCGCTGCGTGGCCTAAACATACCCTGAACACGCGATACCTGGGCCGCCTCGGCGCGCCAGCTGGGCCCGCCTCGGGGACAGCGTCAGAGCACCAGCCACATCACGAGCCCGGAAAGAATGGGCACGCGCAGGTTGTCGTTGACCGGAATTGGCAGCGCCTCGATGGCCGCGCCCACGACGGCGCCGAGGCCGACCGACCCCGCCGTTAGCCCGGCGCCCGGCCACGCGACGACGGCCAGGCCCGTGGCAAACGCGGCGACGACGTAGGCCAGGCTCCCCTCGACCGACTTGGGCGTGCCAGGCCACTTGTGCCGCCCCCACCGCCGACCCACGAGCGCCGCCGCGGCGTCGCCCAGCATCAGCATCGCGAGCGCGGCCGCGCCGACCGCCAGGGGCAGCAGCCAGGCACAGAGCGCGGCCGACAGGCACATCCAGGCCGCCCCGTTGAGCACCAGCGGCGCGCCAGGGGGAGGCAACTCCTCCGGCCGCATCATCCAGCCAAACACGTTGTCGATGAGCAGCTCGCGTACGCGCGGGACGCGCTGGCGCGCCACGTCGAGCGTCACCGCCAGCGCCGCCAGCGCCGCCAGCGCGACGCGCGCGGTCGCGACCGGCAGCAGCAGCATCGCGAGCGGCAGCACGAGCGCGCCCAGGTGGATCGCCTTGCGCTGAAGCTCGGTGCGGTACGAGAGGACGGGCGGCTGGTCGCTCACGGGCTCAGGCCCTCGCGCGGCCCGTTCTCCGCTAGCCAGCCGTCGATGGCCCGGCGGAAGGCGCGCGTCGCACCGGCCGGGTCAGCCGCGGTGCTGACGGCCGTCATGACGGCGACGCCCCAGGCGCCGGCCTCCAGGCACGTCGCCACGCGCTCCGGCGTGACGCCCGCGATGGCGATGACCGGGATCGAGACGGCTCGGCACGCGCGCGCCAGCCCCTCAGCGCCCTTGACAGACGCAGGGCTGGCCTTGGACGAGGTCGGGAAGACGGGACCGAACCCGATGTAGTCGGCCCCGTCTGCCTGGGCGCGCTGAGCGGCCTGGGTGGTCGTGGCCGTGGCGCCCACCACGAACGGCCGGCCCACGGACGCGGCGACGGCGCGTGCGCGGTCGGGGGGCAGGTCGAGCGCGCCCAGGTGGACGCCGTCAGCGCCGGCGGCGAGCGCCAGGTCGAGGTGGTCATCCACCAGGCACGCGATGCCGGCCTCTCGGCACACCCGGACGGTCGGCTCCAGGTTGGCGAGGTGGTCGCGCGCGGTGCCGGCCTTCTGGCGGAACTGGACCACGTCGGCGCCGCCCTGGGCGGCCAGCCCGGCGAGGGCGGCGTGCGTCCAGCGTTGCTGGAAGTGGAAGTCGGTCAGGACGTGCAAGCGTCCCAGAGGCGTTCGGTCCATTCGTGAAAGATCGCTCGCGGAGAGGGCATTCAGGGATCGCTCGTGCAACGGCGGGGCGGGTGGCGCGTATCGTCTCCCGAGACCTACACCACCCATGAGCACCAAGCCCATCCGCGCCCTCGTCGTCGACGACGAGTCCGACGTCCAGTTTCTCTTTACCCAGAAGTTCCGGCGCGAGGTTCGCAAGGGCGTGCTCGAGTTCGTGTTCGCCACGAGCGGCCAGGAGGCGCTCGACAAGCTGCGCACCGGCGAGGCCGCCGACGTGGTGGTCGTGCTCTCCGACATCAACATGCCGGGCATGAGCGGCCTGGAACTGCTGACGGCGATCCGCGGGGAGTTTCCCGACCTCCAGGTCTACATGGTGACCGCCTACGACGACGGCCAGCTTGAAACCACGGCGCTCAAGAGCGGCGCCCGAGGCTACCTCACCAAGCCCATCGACTTTGGCACGCTCAAGGGCGAAGTGTTCGGCATCGAGACGGCGTAGACCCGCGGCGCGACGACGAAACTCCGCTTGCCCGGACATCGCACCCCAGCCGCTGCGCGACTGGTGCAGGGCGGTCGCAGTCCGAGCCGGCCCAGGGCGTGACCGAGGCGGGGGCCGCCACCGCCCGCCTCGGCGAGACGCCGGAGTCCATGAGCGGTGGAGAGGGCCGCCGTCGGCTAAGCCGTCAGGTCACGGGCGACGGTGATCGCTGCGCGACGGTCCGGGAGCGGCGTGCTCCCCAGGGTGTCGAGTCCGGGTGACTGGGGCGATCCAGGCGACAGGCGGAGGGCGCCACGGCAGGTCTGACCAGGCCACCCGGTGCTTTTCGGACGTCGCGAAGTACATTCGAGGCGCCTCGTCAGCGCCGGCTGCTCCGGCCCTCCTCGCCCGCCTCCGCATGGACACGCCCCTCAACGTTCTCGACTGGTCCGTGATCGGCCTGTACTTCGCCGTCGTGTTTGGCGTCGCGATCGTCGCCACGGTTCGCGAGCGGCGGAAAGGGACGGAGGACTCCGAGGACTACTTTTTGGCGGGCCGCAACATCGGCTGGCTGGTGATCGGCGCCAGCTTGTTCGCGTCCAACATCGGCTCGGAGCACCTGGTCGGGCTCGCCGGCTCGGGCGCCACGAGCGGCGTCGCCCCAGGACAGTTCGAGGTGCTGGCGTCGCTGATGCTGCTGCTGCTGGGCTGGGTGTTTGTGCCGTTCTACCTCAAAAGCGGCGTCTTCACGATGCCCGAGTTTTTGGAGCGCCGCTACAGCTCGGGGGCACGCTGGTACCTCGCCACGGTCTCGATCCTGGCCTACGTCTTGACCAAGATCTCGGTCACCATCTTTGCCGGCGCCGTCGTGTTCTCGGCGATCGGGGTGCCGTTTTGGACCGGAGCGCTCGTGGTGGTGTTCGCGACGGGCGCCTACACCGTGTTCGGCGGCCTGCGCGCTGTGCTGTACACCGACCTGCTGCAGACGGTCGTGCTGATCGGCGGCGCGATGGCGGTGACGTTCGCCGGGCTGGCGGCCGTCGGCGGGTGGGACGTGATGGCGGCCGAGGTCGGCCCGGACTTTCTCGACATGTGGAAGCCGATGTCGGACCCGGACTTCCCCTGGACCGGCATTCTGTTCGGCGCGCCGATTCTGGGCATCTGGTACTGGTGCACCGACCAGTTTATCGTCCAGCGGACGCTGTCGGCCAAGACCGTCGACGACGCGCGGCGCGGCACCATCCTGGCGGGCTTCCTGAAGCTGCTGCCGCTGTTCATCTTTGTGCTGCCCGGCTTGCTCGCCGCGACCTTGGTCGCCCAGGGCAAGATGACGCTCGACAGCCCCAACGAGGCCCTGCCCGCGCTCGTGGCGGCGCTGCTGCCGGCCGGCGCGCGCGGGCTGGTCGTGGCCGGGCTGCTGGCGGCGCTGATGTCGTCGCTGTCGAGCGTGTTCAACTCGTCGTCGACGCTGATCACCTGGGACGTGTACAAGCGGCTCCGGCCCGCCGCGACCGAGCGCCAGCTGGTCTGGGTGGGGCGCCTGTCGACGGTCGCGCTCACCATCCTGGGGCTGGCCTGGATCCCGTTTGTGGAGGCGGCCGAGGGCGGGCTCTACGTCTACATCCAGTCGGTCCAGGCCTACATCTCGCCGCCGATCGCGGCCGTGTTCCTGTTCGGGCTGCTGTGGAGCCGTGCGAACGCTCAGGGTGCCTTGGCCTCGCTGCTGGTCGGGCTCGCGCTGGGCATCGGGCGCCTGGCGCTGGAGGCCATCAACGGGCCCGGGGGCGACGGCCTGGCGGACGGCTCCGTCTGGGCGGCCATCGCCGAGGTCAACTTTCTCCACATCGCGATCGCGCTGTTCGCCGTCTGCACGGTCGTGCTGATCCTGGTGTCTCTGGCGACCGCGCCGCCGCCTCACGACAAGACCGCCGGGCTGACCTTCGCCACGGCCGACCAGGCCTCGGAGGGCACCGCCGTTCCGGCGCACGTGCTGGACTCCAGCGCCGGATGGCGACGCACGGACCTGGTCCTGTCGGCAATCCTGGTCGCGTGCGTCGGCGCGATCTGGCTCATCTTTGCCTAGCCGAGCGGCCGCCCCCTCACGTCCCATGCTGTCCGACACCCTCAAAACCCGCACTCGGGCGCACCACGACGCCGCCGAGGCGTCCCCGGCCATGCAGGCCGTGATGTCGGACGGCCTGACGCGCGACGCCTACCGCGACCACCTGGCGCGGCTGCTGGCGTTCTACGCTCCGATGGAGGCGGCGCTGGCCGAGGTGGAGGGGCTCGGCGCCGCCTTGCCCGACCTCGGCGAGCGCACGGTCAAGGCCGGGTGGCTCCGCTGCGACCTCGACGTGCTCGGGCCCGGCGATGCCGCGCCGCCAGTTCCCACTCCTGACTTCGATGTGGGACAGGGGCTTGGCGCGCTGTACGTCATCGAAGGCTCGACGCTAGGCGGGCGCATCATCGCCCGGCGGCTGGAGCAGGCGCTGGGCGTGACGGCGGAGACCGGCGCTCGCTTTTACCTCAGCTACGGCGACGACCGAGGCGACCGGTGGAAGGCGTACACGTCCGCCGTCGACCGGTTTGGCGCCGACCATCCGGAGCACGTCGATGCCGTCGTCGAGGCGGCGCGCGACACCTTCGACGCGCTGCGGACCTGGATGGACGTCGAGCTGGCGTAGCACGTGTCAACTCGGGACCCGAGGGCGTCACCGAGGCGGAGCGAGCAGACCAACCTGGCGGCGCGCCCGTTGGACCGGTCTACCTTTCAGCACGACCCCTCCTCGCGCTCATGCTCGCTCTCGTCCTCGCGTTCCTGGCCGGCTTGGGGCCTGTGCCCGAGAGCGCGCGCCAAATGCTGCTGGTGACCACGGCCGAGTGGTCGGCGACCGACGGCGCGCTGCAACGGTACCAGCGCGAGCCTGGAGGAGACTGGCGCGCCGTGGGCGAGCCGGTGCCCGTGGTCGTGGGGCGGAGCGGGCTCGGATGGGGGCGCGGCCTGCACCCGGCGGAGGCGGACGGCCCCACGAAGCGGGAAGGCGACGGGCGCGCCCCGGCCGGCGTATTCCGCCTGTCCGCCGCCTTTGGCTACGCCGACTCCGCGGCGACCGGGCTTCCCTACGTGCCGACGCCCGGGCTGCACTGCGTCGACGACCGGCGCTCGGCGTCGTACAACCAGGTCCGCGGCGTGCCGGCCGACCGCGACTGGGACAGCCACGAGACCATGCGCCGCCGCGACGGCTTGTACCGCATCGGCGCGATCGTGGCGCACAACGGCCCAGGCGTCGACCCAGCGCTCGTGCCCCAGGCGGCGCTTGCCGACGACGTGCCGGTCGCGGGCGACGGCTCGTGCATTTTCCTGCACGTCTGGCGCGGCCCGGGCACGGTGACGGCCGGCTGCACGGCCATGCCCGACGCCCGGCTGGCCGAGGTCCTGGCCTGGCTCGACGCCGACGCCGACCCGGTGCTGGTCCAACTCCCGGCCTCCGAGTACCGCCGCTTGGGAGACGCCTGGGGCGTGCCCGGGAAGTCCTGACTCCAGGCTTGTTGGAAACTGAGCGCCGCCATTGAGCGACACACGAACTCATTCGCACGGATTCCCATGAAGCGTTTTCTCCCCATCGCGGGCCTCGGCGCCTTGGCCATCGGCCTGATCGCCCTTCTCGCCATCAACGACGCGGACTCTGACGTTCCCGAGCCCTACGGGGGCACTTACGACCGACGCGGCAGCTACGAGCCCGTCACGGACTTGGACGTTCCAGGCGCCGAGTTCAGCGACACCGGTGACGCCCTCGACACGTCCGCCGCCGCGGACTCGGCCGCCCTCGGGACCGGCGAGCTGCCGGTGGCCGACGGCCCGATCCGCCCGGTCGACGCCGACGTGCCGGCCGGCTCGGCCCCAGGCGGATCCGAGTGAGCCGGGCTCTTCACCGAGTTTAGGCGCGTCCTCGGTTGTCGGGAGAGCGCCGGGGCAGGCTATATTCGTCGCCCGGCCTTGTGCCGGTGTCGGTCGAGTAGCTCAGTTGGTAGAGCAACGGACTGAAAATCCGTGTGTCGGCGGTTCAAGTCCGCCCTCGACCACCGCCGCCGGTGGCCCTTCCGCGCGAGCGGTTGAAGATCCGGCGGAGCGCGCCCAGCGTGCCGCCGCCCCGAGTGGGACTCGGTAGATTGGTCGCACTGGCCCGGTAGTTCAGTTGGTTAGAACGCCTGCCTGTCACGCAGGAGGTCGCGAGTTCAAGTCTCGTCCGGGTCGCCAGCGCCCCCGCTTCTTCGGAAGCGGGGGCGTTGTTGCGTCTGGGGCCCGCCTCGGCGCCGAGGTGGGCAGGGCCAGAGCGGGCAGAGCGGCCAGAGCGGGCGCGGCTAGAACACACCGCCGCGGCCCCACGACAGCTTGCTGCGGATGGTGGCGAAGTAGTCGCGGTCGGGCAGCGTCACCAGCTGGACGGTGCGCGCGGAGCGCTGGATGCGGAAGCTCGCGCCGCCCTCCATGACCGTCGAGACGCCGTCGCAGGCGAACGCGAACGGGTGGTCCCGGGTCTCGACGCGCAGGTCCAGGACCGCGTCGCACGGCAGCACGATGGGCCGCGCCGTCAAGGTGTGCGGCGCGATCGGGGCCACGACGATGGTCTCGGTGCCCGGCACCAGGATCGGGCCTCCGACCGACAGCGCGTACGCCGTCGAGCCGGTCGGGGTCGCGATCACCAGGCCGTCGGCCCAGTACGTGTTGAGGTGGCGGCCGTCGACGGTCGCCTCGACCTGGATCATGCTCGTCGTGCCGGACTTGTCGGCCACGACGTCGTTGAGCGCCCACGTGGGCACCTCGCCCAGGTCGGCGTCGGACTCGACGGACAGCGTCATCCGCTCCTCGACGCCGAAGTCGCCCGCCTCGACGCGCGTCAGGACCGCCTCGAGCTCGGCGACCTCGACCTTGGTCAGGAACCCCAGCCGCCCCATGTTGACGCCCAGGATGGGGACGCCGTCGCAGCGGTGCGCCGTGCGGAGCATCGTGCCGTCGCCGCCGAACGACAGCAGCAGGTCGGCGCCCTGCGCCACGTCCTCGACGCCGCCGAGGTGGGCCAGGCCGCGCTCGGCGAGCCCGTCGGCGAGCGGGGCGTCGAGGCGGAAGGCGAGCCCGCGGGCGGCCAGCCAGTCGGTCAGGTCGCGGAGCGGCGCCCAGAGCGCGTCCTTGGTCGGGTTGCCGGTAATGCCGTAGGTCATGGACGCGTCGGGGGAGGGGTTGCCAACGACGCGGCTCGTGCTACGTTCTGAGACCCCCTCGCGCCATGCACGTCGTCATCGTCGGAAACGGAATCGCCGGCGTGACGGCCGCGCGCCACGTGCGCAAGGCCTCGGGCCAAGCCCGCATCACGATGGTCTCGGGCGAGACTTTGGAGCCGTACGCGCGCACGGCGCTGATGTACGTCTACATGGGTGCGCTGACCCAGCGCCACACCTGGCTGTACCAGGAGCCGTTCTGGGCCGACAACCGCATCGACCGCGTCCAGGATTGGGCGCGCGCGCTGGACCCGTCCGCGCAGCGCCTGACGCTCGGCGACGGCACGCTCGGCTACGACCGCCTGCTCCTCGCGACCGGCTCGCGCCCGGCCGTGCCACCGTGGCCCGGCGCCGACCTGCCGGGCGTTCAGGGCTTGTACCACCTGGTCGACCTCGGCGCGATGGAGGAGGCAACCGCGGGCATCACGCAGGCGGTCGTGGTGGGGGGTGGGCTGATCGGCGTCGAGTTGGCCGAGATGCTGCGCACGCGCGACATCGGCGTCACGTTTCTGGTGCGCGAGCCGCGCTACCTCGCCCGGGTTCTGGCGCCCACCGAGAGCGCGCTCGTGGAGGCCGAGATCCGGCGCCACGGCGTCGACCTCCGCCTGGGCACCGAGGTGGACCGGGTCGAGGGAACCGCGCGGGCCCAAGCCGTGGTCACGACCGACGGCGAGCGCATCGCGGCCGCCTTTGTCGGGGTGGGGACGGGCGTCCGGGCCCACGTCGACTGGCTCCAGGGCGCCGTCGAGGTGGGCCGAGGCGTCTTGGTGGACCGCCAGCTTGCCGCCTCGGCGCCCAACGTGTGGGCGGCGGGCGACTGCGCCGAGCTGCGAGACCCGCCGGCCGGCGTCCGCGCCGTCGAGCCGATCTGGTACACGGCGCGCCTGCAGGGCGCGACGGCCGGGCTGGCGATGGCCGGGCGCGCTCGGGACTACGCCCCCGGCGTCTACTTCAACTCGGCCAAGTTTTTCGACCTCGAGTGGCAGGTCTACGGCGCGTGCGAAGGCCCGGGGCAGGACTGGGAGCAGTCGGACGGCCGCCGGTCGCTCCGCCTCCGCCACGCTGACGGCCGCGTCGTCGGCGTCAGCAGCCTGGGCGTGCGGATGCGCCAAGCCGTCTGCACGCGCTGGATCCAGGAGCGCTGGCCGCTCGACCGCGCCCTCGCCGACCTGGGCGCCGCCGTGTTCGATCCCGAGTTCACGCGCCCGCTCGTGGGCTAGGCACGTCACCCCCTTTCACTCATGGCCGATCTCCCGCTCTACAACGCCCGCGCCGACGCCGACCTCGCGCTGTTCTCGAACCCGTCGTTCCGTCCCACCGGGCTGCAGCGACTGGCGCTGGCGCTCGTCGCCGTCGGCGTGATCGCGGTCGTGGTGGCGCTGGCAGGTGGCGCCGCTTGGGCACCGACAGTGTGGGGGGCGCTGGCGCTCGGCGGGCTGGGCGGCGGCGGGCTGATCTACGCCCTGGCCGGCCGGGCGCGTCCGGCCGGCGTCCGTACCGAGGGGACCATGACCTCGTCCAACCAGGCACGCGGCGCGGTCGGCTGGACCGTGGGCCTGGCGCTGACCGGCCTGTACGTGGTGTTGTACTTCTGGCCCAGCGCGCTGGGCGGCTTGGTGGCGCTGGGCGATCCGTTGAGCCGGCTGCTGCGAGGCCTGCCGGCGACCGTCGAGAACGGCGGGCAGTGGTTTCTCTACACGACCGTCTACACGCTCGCCGTCGGCGTGATGGGTGTGCGCGCGCTCGTCCGCTACCGGCACAGCCGCTACCACGTGATCCGGACGCTGAGCGTGGTGTTTTTCCAGACCGTGATCGCGTTCGCGCTGCCGTTCTTCCTGGTTCGGCTGCAGCAGCCCGAGCTGTACGTGCACTACACGTGGCCACTGGACTACGACTTGTTCTTCCCCTGGAAGATGGCTGAGCTGCGCGACGCCGGCCGCCTGGGCGTCGCGATGCTGGTGTGGGGAGCGGTGCTGCTCGCGGTCGTGACGCCCATCCTGACCTACTTTTTCGGCAAGCGGTGGTACTGCTCCTGGGTGTGCGGCTGCGGCGGGCTGGCGGAGACGGCGGGCGACCCCTACCGCCACCTGTCCAACAAAAGCACGGCGGCCTGGAAGGTCGAGCGCTGGATGGTGCATGGCGTGCTGGCGATCATCACCGTCGGCACGGTCGTGTTATGGATCGCGGCCCTGGCAGACGTGGCGTGGCTCGACGCGGTGGCGGTCGGGTTCTCGAACCAGTACGGCTTTCTGATCGGGTCCATCTTTGCGGGCGTCGTGGGCGTGGGCTTCTACCCGATCTTCGGCAGCCGGGTGTGGTGCCGGTTCGGGTGCCCGATGGCTGCGATTCTGGGACTTCAGCAGCGCTTTTTCTCCCGCTTCCGCATCACGACAAACGGCGGCCAGTGCATCTCGTGCGGGACCTGCTCGGCGTACTGCGAGATGGGGATCGACGTGAAGTGGTACGCCCAGCGCGGCCAAAACATCGTCCGCGCCAGCTGCGTCGGGTGCGGCATCTGCGCGACGGTGTGCCCGCGCGGCGTGCTCAAGCTGGAAAACGGCGCCGACACCTCGGGCGCCAGCCGCGCCGGCGTGCCGGTCAACAACCTGATTCTGGACCTGGAGATCCTGGACATGGACGAGGCATGACCTGGGAGAGCCAGTGGCCAGGCGTCGCCTTCGCCGCGACGGCCGTCGCCAGTGTCGCGATCTGCGCCGTCGCGCTGGCGCTTGCAGCCACCGACAGCGCGGCGCAAGCGCTCGGCTACGGTTTGGACGTGATGACTGACGCTCCGCTGGAGACGCTGCTCGTCGTGCTCGTGTCGGCCACCGCCGGAGGCATCGTCGGCGCCCGACGCGCGGGCACGCTCGGACGCCCGTCTACGGTGTGGCCCGGCCGGATTCACCCAGACATCGGCCGGGGGATGTGGATCGCGACCCAGGCATTTGCGGTCGGCACCATCTCGCTGTCGGTCGCCCTCACTCTGGCGTGGGCATCTGGCACGGCGGCGGGCCTGGACCCAGCGAGCGTTCTCTTCGGAGGCGTGTACGCCAGCGTGCTGTTCCTCTTGCTCGGCTCGTTCACCGTGCTGCCGGTGGCGCTGGTGCTGTTCGCCGTCGTGGCGCGGCAGATCGGCCGAGTACGGAGTGGAACACGGACGGAGGCCCCGGGCTTGGACGAGACCTCTCCTCCCACCCTCCATGCCTGAGATCCTTCCCGCCCCGCGCCCCGTCACCGCCAGTCGCGCCCTCGTCCTGTTTGTCGTCTACACCGTCGTGTTCGCGATCGGAGGCGGCTTGGCGGCCGGCATCATGGCGTTCGTGTTCGACGCGGTCGCGTCCGAGCCCTACGACCCGATGGTGTATGCGATCACGTTTGGCGTGACGGGCTTTATCGCGTACCGGCTGGCCCAGCGCGTCGCCGAGGGGTAGCCCTACCAGTACATCAGGTCCGCACGGACCGCCGGGCCGTCGTGCCCCGCCCGGACCACGACCACGCCCACGACGTACAGGTCCGCTACGACGGCGACCGCGGGGTGCGCCGAGATCGCGGCCCACGCGCGCCGCATCCCCTCCGACCAGTTGATGTCGTCGAACACCAAGACGGACTCGTCCGCGAGGTGAGGGAGGAGTTGCTGGAAGTAGTCCTGCGTGGCCTGCTCGTCGTGGTGGCCGTCGATGTAGGCGTAGTCGACGGGCGCGGCGCGGTCCAAGACGTCGCCGAGCGTGTCTTGGAACGGGCCCGTGACCACCTCGGCGTTGCCGAGGCCGAGGTGGGCCAGCGTCTCGCGGGCGCGGTCGGCGAAGGCGGGCTGGCCTTCCAGCGTCACAAACGTCCCTTCTCCCGCCTCCGCCAGCGCGGAGGCCTGGTAGGCCGCGGAGAGGCCCAGGCAGGCACCGAGCTCCAGGCACGACGTCGGTTCGAACTCGCGCACGAGCGCGTACAGAAGCCGGCCGACCGACGGGCGCACGCTCGCCCGAGACACCGCGCCGACGGTGCGCGTGATCGTCTCCCCCTGCTCGTCCCCGTACCACAGCAGCGAGGTGCGCACGGCGAGCGCGTCGTCGCACGCCTGAAGGGCGGCTCGCTCCCGCTCGACGGCGGCGGTCTGCCCAGCCACGCGCGCCTCGTTCCGGGCCGACTCGATGGCGCGGGCCAGGCGCTGGGCGGCGGGATCGGCGCTGTGGGAGAGCGCTGCCGACCCCGCCCGGTCTCGGAGCGCGCGGGCGACCTTACGGACCAGGCGAGAAGCGTTCACGGGTGATCGGAGCGGGACGGGGTGGAAGGTACCGAGCGCGCGGGGCGGCGGACGCCAGGCCGTGCCCGCAGCGGTCTTGCCCGGTACCGGTTGGGCAGTCGAAGTTAGACCGCCCGCCTCGGCAGGTCTGTGGAGGCACCCCCCGCCCCCGCCATGCTGAGCCGAGTCTGGAGCGCCGCCGTCTTGGGCGTCGACGCGCTGCCGATCGAGATCGAGACCCACACCGAGCCCAACATCCCCCGGTGGACCGTGGTCGGGCTGCCGGACGGCGCCGTGCGCGAGAGCCGGGACCGGATCTGGGCGGCGCTCAAAAACTCGGGCCTGCCGGTGCCGCGCGGCGCCGTGACGGTCAACCTGGCCCCGGCCGACGTGCGCAAGGAGGGCACGGCGTACGACCTGCCGATGGCGCTGGGGCTGCTGGCGACGGTCGCCGAGATCCCCCAGGGCGTTCTGGACGAGGTCGTGGTGGTGGGCGAGCTGGGGCTCGACGGCGCCGTCCGCCCGGTGCGCGGCGTGCTGCCGATGGCGGCGGGCGCCCGGGCGCAGGGCCGGCGCGCCATGCTGGTCCCCCCCGAGAACGCGGCCGAGGCGGCCGTGGTGGGTGGGCTGGAGGTCTATCCCGTGGCCACGCTCCAGGAGGCGTTCGAGTTGCTGACCGAGCACGGAGGACGGGGAACGCCCGAGCCGCCGCGCCCACTCGTGACCGACGCGCTGCCGCCCGGCGGCCCCGACTTTGCGGACGTCCGCGGGCAAGGGCTGGTCAAGCGCGCCCTCGAGGTCGCGGCGAGCGGCGGCCACAACGCGCTGATGGTGGGCCCGCCGGGCTCGGGCAAGACCATGCTGGCGCGCCGGCTGCCCACGATCTTGCCGCCGCTGACCTCGGCCGAGGCGCTGGAGACCACCAAGATCCTGTCGGTGGGCGGCCGGCTCAACGGTGCGTCGCGGCACGGGCTCGTCGCCGAGCGGCCCTTCCGAGCGCCCCACCACACGATCTCGAACGCCGGCCTGTGCGGCGGCGGCTCGAACCCGATGCCGGGCGAGATCTCGCTCGCCCACAACGGCGTCCTGTTCCTGGACGAGCTGCCCGAGTTCGACCGGTCGGTGCTGGAGGTGCTGCGGCAGCCCCTGGAGGAGGGCGAGGTCACGATCGCGCGCGCCCGGGCGACGGTCCGCTACCCGGCGCGCTTTATGCTGATCGCGTCGATGAACCCGTGCCCCTGCGGCCACGCCGGAGACCCGACGCGGGCCTGCGTCTGCGCGCCGGGGCAGGTGCAGCGCTACCTCGCCAAGGTCAGTGGCCCGTTATTGGATCGGATCGATTTGCACGTCGAGGTCACGCCGGTCCCGTTCGAGGCGCTGAGCCGCACGCAAGACGCCGAGCCCAGCGCCGACGTCCGCCGCCGCGTCGAGGCGGCCCGGGCCGTGCAGGCGGCCCGGTTCTCGGACGCGCCGGGCCAGTTTTGCAACGCCCAGATGACCTCGCGACAAGTCCGCCAGTGGTGCCGCCTGGACGACGCCAGCCGGGGCCTGCTCCAGTCGGCGCTGACGCGGCTGGGCCTGAGCGCCCGAGCCCACGACCGCATCCTGAAGGTGGCGCGCACGATCGCCGACTTGGAGGGCGCGGCGTCGCTCGCGTCGGCCCACCTTGCCGAGGCCATCCAGTACCGCTCGCTCGACCGGGCCGGGTGGGGCGTCGGCGCCTAGCTACTGGCCGGACCCGACGCCCTCGGTCGCGATCGAGACCCGCATGTCGAGCGCCGACGCCGTCGAGGCGACCGTCGCCAGGTCCTTGACCAGGGCGTCCTGGTCGGCGTAGACCGCCAGCGCCGTGCGGCCGTCGCGGGCCGCCTCGACGGCGAGCGTCAAGCTGTCGCGCGTCACCTCGCGCTCGTCCACGAAGAACGTGCCGTCGGCCTCGATCGTGATCGAGACGTACTCCTGCTCCAGCGGCTGCGCCGTGGCCACGTCGGGCAGGTCGACGCGGATCGCGTTCTGGTCCACGAACGACGACGTGAGCATAAAGAAGATCAGCAGCAGCAGGACGATGTCCGTCAGCGATGCCAGGCTGAACGCCGTTAGCGCCTTGCGGCCGGTCGAGAAGTTGAAGCTGGCCATGCTAGCGGCGCCCAGGCGTCTGGAGCATGTCGATAAAGTCCGACGTCACGCGCTCCATGCCGTGCACCAGCCGCGTGATGCGCCCGACCAGCAGGTTGTACGCGAACAGCGCCAGCAGCCCGACCGCCAGCCCCGCCGCCGTCGTGACGAGCGCCTCCCAGATGCCGCCGGCCAGCACCGCCGGGCTCGCCAGGCCCTCGTAGGCCTGGATCTGCTTGAACGCCCCGATCATGCCGGTCACCGTCCCGAGAAAGCCCAGCATGGGCGCGATCGCGGCGACCGATGCCAGCAGGTCCATCCGCTTTTCCAGGTCGAACGTCTCGCGCCGGCCGGCTTCCTGGACCGTCTCCTTGATCTCGCCGATGGGCCGGCCCAGGCGCTCCAGCCCGCGCTGCAGAATCCGAGACGCTGGCGAGTTGCGCTCGCGGCAGTACGCGATCGCGCCGTGCACGTCGCCCGCCTGCACGTACTCGGCGACGTTGCGCGCCAGCGTGTCCGGATCGCCCTGGGCGCGCTTGAGGGCACGGTAGCGCTCCCACACGATCCAGACCATGAGCACGGAGAGCAGGATGATCGGGATCATCGACCAGCCGCCTTGCTCGATAAGCTTGAGCCCTCCCAGGAGCGACTCCCGGAAGCCGGGCTCGACGGCGACGGGGTTCACCGCCGCCAGCGTATCGGCTGCGAGCGTGTCGGCGGTAGTTTGAAAAGCCAGCATGGGCTAGAGCGTGCGGAGGTCAAGCGGCCACGAGTCGTCCGGGGCCTGGGGGGGAAGGCGGTCGCGCAGGCGCCGGGCGTGCGCGCGGTCTGAGAACTGTCCGACGGCCACGCGGTGCATGGCGCGGGCGCCGCCGGAGGACACGACGCCGGTGCGGTAGCCGGCGCTCCGGTAGCGGACGCTCAGCGCGTTCGCGTCGTCCTGGGACGGCGTGGAGAGCACGACCAGGGTCCAGGCGTCGGCGTCGGGGTCAACCGGGGTGCGGCCCGAGAGCGCGCGCACGTCGGGGCCGGCCAGGCCCACGACGCGCGGCGGCGAGATGGCGTACCCGGCCGGAGGCGCTTGGCCGGGGCCGGTCGGAGCCGGGAGCGGGTCTGGGTTGCTGGCGGTGCCGCCGGCGCTCGACTCCAGCGCCATGCGAGACGCCGTGCTCGGCGACGCTGGAGGCGCGTCGGCGTCGAGCGTGCGCAGCTCGGGCTGGGCAGCCGGGGCGGTGGGCTGGGCGCGCGTGGCATTGACCCGGGTCACGCCAGGCTCCGGCTCGACGCGAGCGCCCGCCGTCTGGGTGTCCAGGCGAGGCCACAGCCAGGCCAGCATCAGCGCGAGCGCGAGCAGAACCGCCAGGGCGACCAGCCACCACGGAATGCCGCCGCCCGACGTGGGCGCCGCGGTCGGCGCCGCACGGTCGACCGGGACCCCCACGTCGCCACCTGGCGCGTCGGTGCCGGTGTCGCCCCCGAGGCCGGCGCCGTCCGCAAGGCCCACGCCGTCCCCGAGGCGGTCCACCTCGGCGTCGGAGACGGCGGGCTCGCTCTCGGCCAGCAGGGCTTCCAACTCGGCCGACGGGCCGACGCGCTCGATGACGGGCCCCGGCTCGGGCTCGACCAACTCGTAGCTGGCCTCCTCGATGTCGTGGTGGATGTCTTTCTGGGGCTCGTCGATGTCGAACGAGGCGACCGAGACGGACTCCCGGAGCCCGTCCGCGTCGGGCGCCGCCCACGTCGCGTCGTCTGGGGCCGTGCGTCCGGTCTCGGGCGTGTGCTCGTCGGGCGTGGGGGGCAGGAGCTCGCTCAGCGCTCCGCCGGCTCCGAACGGGACCGCGAGCTCGTCGAGGTCGGCGTCCAGCGTCTCCTCGTCCACGAAGCCTGCCAGGGGCAGAGCGGGATCGGAGGCGAGGTCCGGGTCGGTGCTCAGCGGGGAGACGGGCAGCGGCCCAGAATCCGCCAGCGGCGTCGGGCTTTCGGAGGCCGAGTCGGCGACGTGCGGCGGCCGCGCAGGCGGCGTCTGCTGACGGAAGCTGTCGGCGAAAGGAGCGGCGTCCGTCTCAGAGTCCAGGTGGACCGCCTCCGCCTCGGTGTCCTCGCGGTCGGCCTCGCGCGGCGCGGCGTCCTCGGAGAGCGAGCGCGCAGGCTCGGAGGCCTGGGCGGTCTCGCTCGCTATGTCGTCCAGGGTGGCCGGAGGCGTGCTTTCGGAGCGGGCGTCGACGGGGCGACTCGGCGGCTCCGCGGCTCCGAGATCCGCGTCCTCCGCCTCCACGTGTCCATCTTCCGCGTCTGCGTCCTCCGCGTCTGCGTCCTCCGCGTCTGCGTCCTCCGCGTCTGCGTCCTCCGCGTCTGCGTCCTCCGCATCCGTGGTCTCAGCGTCGGTGCCCTCGACGACGGTCGCCTCCACGTCGGGTGGCGAGGACGCGGAGGACGCGTCCGGCGTTGCGGATGGCGGCGCTAAGGGCGCGGCACCGACGGGCGCGGCACCGACGGGCGCCAACCCTTCGTAGGTGCGGTTGACGGCGGCCAGCAGGTCGGCCTCGACGCCCAGGATGACGCCTCCGCTCGTGCGCCGGAGCAGGCCGACTCCGGGCAGGCGCACCTCGCCCGTGGCCGCGAGCCGCGCCTCGATCTGGTCCATCGCGTCGCGGTAGGCGCGGATGGCCTCGGTGCCCTCCAGGCCCTGCATCCGCCCAAACGCCAGCCACAGCGACTCGTGCTCGGCGGCGTCTTGGGGCGCCAGGCCGATGGTCTCGCCCGGCGGCATCAGCATGCGCGTGCCGTCGGCCCGCTCCTGGATGCGCGACGCGACGTGCTGGCGCACGAGCGTGCCCAGGCCCGGAAGCGGGGCGGGGCGGCCGGCGAGCAAGCGCTCGCGGATGGCGTTGGCGACGGCGTCGAGCGGGGTCACGGGTACACGGGAGGGCGCATGAAAGGTAGGGCTGCTACCGGGAAAGTCGCAGCCCGAGCAGCACGGTGTAGGGCGGCTCCGGAGAGCCGGGCCAGCGCTCGGCCTCGCCCACCAACCGCTCGCCGCGGAGCACGACCGCGAACGGGCCGGAGATGTCGTAGCGGGCGTCGAGCGCCAGCACGCCCCAGGCCGGTGCGTCGGCGGAGCCGGTGCGGTCGGCCGGGCGGCTGCTCTCGGCGCGCGCGCTCAGCCCCAAGCGGCCTCTGCCGGACGCGACGGGCACCTGGACGCCCGAGGAGACCACCAGGGGCGCGTAGAACGGGATGCGGTCGCCGCCGTCGGCGCGGCCGCGCCGCACCTCGAGGCCGAGCGACGCCGTCGCCCCCGACGCGGACGCGAGCACCACGTCTCCGCCCAGGCCGAAGGCGGTCGCGTCGACGTAGCTCTCGCTGAACACGCTGCCGGTTTGCTCGAAGGCGAGGAGCGTCGGGGCGATCAGGGCCAGCCCGTAGCCCCGGACGCGCGCCGCGCCGGGCCGGATCTCGATGCCGGCGCGGGCGTCGACCGGCACCACGTCGGGGACGACGGTCGGGGAGGGGAGCACGTAGGGGTTGTCGGCGGTCAGGTCGTAGAGCGAGCGCACGGCCAGGTGCGGGTCGTTGGTGGCGAACAGGCGCCCGCTCCCGAACGGCAGCTGGAGGTCCAGGATGGGGCCGACCGCCTGGCCGTCGCCGCCGCCTGCGGTCGCCGAGGCGGAGTAGGTCAGCACTCTCCCGCCCAGCACCAGGCGCGCGCCGTCGGCGCGGCCCAGCACGACCGCCAGGCCCCCGGCGCCGTACCGCACGTCGTTGCCGAACCCGCCCGCGCCTGCGATGCCGCCGGCCGCGTCCAGCCGGAGGCGGTCGCCCAACAGGCCGATCCGGCCGTCGGCGTCGACGCGGCCCTCGTTCGACTCGGCTTCCGAGCCGTCCGAGCGCGACAGCTGGCCCTGCTCGAAGCCGACGGTGACGGCGTAGGGAAGGGCGCCGACGCCTTCGATGCCGCCCTGGGCGCCGAACGCGCGCCGCCGCCGCCTCGCCTCGGTGAACGACGCGGGTGTGGCGTAGCCGTCGAGCGCGGCAAAGCCCTCCAGCCGCAGCCGCCCGGGCGCGAACGACCGCCCGCCCGCGCGAACGTCGACGCGGTCAAAGCGGACGCGGCCGTCGGAGCCGTCGATGCCGTCGTAGTCGGCGTCGACGAAGAACTCGCCGCCGGCACCCACGCCGGACACGTCGAGGCGGCCGTAGCGGCTGAGCGAGCGGCCTCCGCCCGCCTCGGCGCGCCCGCGGCGCAGGTCGCGGACGTCGGCGACGGGCTCGGGCGGAGGCGCGAGCGCGAGTGCCGGGAGCGCGTCCAGGTCCGCCTCGAACGGCAGCGTGCTGGACTCGCGGTCGGCGGGCACGATGTAGGTGCGCGGCGGCGGCCCAAAGCCCGACAGCGGCTGGCGGTCCACGACGGGAAGCTCGACGGTGACCGTGCCTCGGCTCTCGAACACGGCCGGCGTCAGGCTGGGCAAGCGCGAGCGGTCCGTGGGCTGAGCCTGGGCCTGGGCCGGCAGCGCGGCGAGCGCCACGAGCGCGGCCAGGGCGGAAGCGAGGCGCGAGCTACTGGTCATCGTCACCGGGGGATGGGGTCGAGGGCGCCAGGTCGGGGCGGTCGCTCAAGGCGGCCTGAGCCGCGGGCGAGGTGGGGTAGCGCGAGACCAAGTCCCGCAGGCGGGCGTCAGCCTCGTCGGCTCGGCCCAGGTCCTGCAACGCGATGGCTTCGAGTGCGAGCGCATCCGGCCCGCGCTCGGCGTCGTCGGGGTAGCGCTGCCGGAAGGCCTGAGCGGCGGCCTGGGCGCCAGCGGCGTCGCCACTCGCCAGCAGCGCCTCGGCCAGCCGCAGCTGGGCCTCGGCGGCGTGGCGGCCGTCCGGAAAGCGGCCGACCAGGCGCCGGTACGTGCGCGCGGCGTCCGGCGACCGGCCGGTCGTGGTGTAGGCGCCCGCGAGTGACAGCAGCGCGTCCTGCTCAACGTCGGCCCCGGGCGAGCCGGACAGCACGGCCTCGAGCGCCGCCACGGCGAGCGAGTCCTGGCCGTTGGCGAGCGCCCGCTGAGCCCGGGCGTAGCGCAGCCGGCCGCGCGCGGCGTCGTCGGCGAGCGAAGCCTCGAGTTGGGCGTAGGCGTCGTCGATCTCGCCGCCGCGGCCCTGTCCGTCGAGCGCGTCCGCGAGCCCGCCGAAGGCGTCCGAGGTGAGCGCGCTGGCAGGGTACTGCACGAGCACGCGCCGGTAGGCCGCCTCGGCCAGGGCGTAGCGCTGCTGGTTGAGCAGCACGTCGCCGATGCCGAGGAGGGCTCCGGCGCCCGCCTCGGGCCGCTCCTGGAGGACCCGCTCGTAGGAGCGCACGGCCAGGCTGTCCTGGCCGCCGGCGGCGTAGAGCGCGCCCTGGGCCAGGAGCGCTTGGGCGTAGCGCTCCGACTCGGGGTACTCGCGCAGGAGCTGGTCGTAGGTCGCCAGCGCCTGGCTCGTCTGGCCTTCGCGAGCAAAGGCGCCCGCCGTCTGGAACAGCGCGTAGTCGCCGCCCTGGCGCTCGGGCGTGGCCGGCGCGACGCGGGCGTAGACGCGGCGCGCCTCGTCGAAGCGTCCCAGCGTCGAGTACAGGTCGCCCAGGCGCAGCAGGGCGTCGGCGTAGTAGGGGACGAGCTCGCCCGACGGCGTGTAGGCCGACAAGAACCGCTCGAAGGCGTCGGCGGCGCCCTGGACGTCGCCGCGCTGGTAGCGCGACCACGCGATCACGTAGCGCGCCGCGTCGGCCCGCGGATGGTTGGGGAAGCGGGCCAGCAGGTCGGTCTCGATGGCCTCGGCGCGGGCGAACTCGGTCTGGCGGAACGCGCTTTCTCCGGCCCAGAACAGCGCCTCGCCGGCACGCGGGCCGTCGGGATCGTCCTGGGCGACGGCCAGCAGAGCCGGGGTCGCCTGGGCAAACTGGCCGGACAAGAACAGCGCGTAGGCGTCTTGGAACGCAACCTCGGCCCGCGTCCCGGCGGTCGCCGTGCCCAGCTGCTCGGCCAGGCGGAAGGCGTCGCGGGCTTGCGCGGCCTGACCGTCGGCGGCGTAGGCTTCGCCCATCATGCGCGCCGCCTCGCCCGAGTACGGCCCGCGCGGGCTGCGGTCGAGCAGGCGCCGGAAGGCCGCCGTCGCGTCGGCGTAGCGGCGCCGCTCGTAGTGGAGCAGGCCGAGTTCCAGCAGCGCCGGGTCGGTGTAGGCGCCGTCTGGGCGGCGGCTGGCGGTCTGGGCGAGCCGGGCTTCGGCGTCTCCCAGGCGTCCCAAGCGCTTGAGCGCCAAGGCTTCGTAGTAGGACGCCTCGTGGGCGAGCGCGTCGTCTTGGGAGGGGCTGGCGGTCCCGGCTCGGGCCAGGCCGTAGAAACCGACGGCCGACTCCCACTGAGACTGCATGGACGTGGCCCGGCCTTGGGCCAGGGCGGCGCGGCGGGCGTAGCGGCTGTCGCGCGGCACGTCGTCCAGGGCGCGGCGGGCGCCGTCGGGGTCGCCCAGCCGCAGCCGCGACTCGCCGGACAGCAGCGCACCGCGGGCGGCGTCCTCGCCAGTGAGTGACGCGCGGCGGCGGTCGGCTTGGTCGGCGCCGTCCCCGAGGCGGCCGGTGCGGACGAGCGCCTCGGCGAGGGAGAGGCCGGCGGCGCGGTCGGGCTCGGACCCGGGGTAGCGCGTCTGGAGCCGCTTGAAGGCGTCGGCGGCCTGGGCCCAGTCGCCGGCGTCCACGTAGAGCGTGCCGAGTGCGTAGAGCGCCGCCGGGGCGGTCGGGGTGTCGTCCTGGGCGGCGCGCTCGAACGCCGCCGCGGCGGCCTGGCGGCGCTGCTGGCGCCGGTGCACCAGGCCCAGCAAGTAGGCGGCCTGGGCGCGCGAGTCGGGCGGGCCGGGGCGGGCCAGGGCCTCGGTCAGCGCGGCCTCGGCCTGGTCGTCGTCACCTCGCGCGTAGTAGTACCGCCCCAGCGCCAGCCGCGCGCGCGGGGCCAGCGGGTGGTCGGGGTAGAGCGTCTGGAAGCGGTCGAAATACGCCGCCGCCACGACGGCGTCCTCGGTCGCCAGCGCCGACTCGCCGCGCAGGTAGAGCGCCTCCGGGGCGCGGGCGTCGCGCGGGTAGCGGTCGAGAAAGTCGCCAAAGGCGCGCTCGGCGGGGCCGAACAGGCCTCCGTCGTACAGCGACCGCGCGTCGTCGAAGGCGCGGTTCGGGAGGGCGGGGCGCGCGCCGAGCGTGGGCCCCGGCGTCTGGGCCCCGACGGGGCTGACGGCGAGCATCAGGGCGAGACCGCAGGCGAGGCGGCGGGCGGACGAGGCGCGCGCCAGGAAAGACCGGAAAGACATGGGGGGACGGCGTCCGGCGGGAGCGGCCAAGCTACGGAGGGACGGGCGCCGCTCCGAATACAGAAACAAAGCGCCGCCCCGAGATCGTACCAGCCCTCACCCTCTGTCTCCACCCCTTCACCTTTCGTCTCTCATGGCTTCCTCCAAGAACAGCTCCTCCGACGGCACCCCCGCCACGCCCACGCCCGGCATCCCTGACCCCAACCCGACCGTCCCCGACGCGTCGATCGAGCCTGCCGCTCAGGCCGTCGCGGCTCATGCACCCGACGCGAGCACGCCGGGCAGCGCTGGCGAAACGGACGCGCCGGACACCAAGGAGACGCCTCAGACCGTCGCCCCGCCGCTCCCGGCCGACTACGAGATGCCCGACGACTACGCCGCGCAGGACCCCGTCGCCAAGGTCAAGGCCTGGGCTGAGGCTCATCCTGGGCTCGCTGTCCTCGCCGCGGCGGGCGTCGGCCTGGTCGCGGGCCGCATCGTCACGGGCTTGTTTCCCGACCCGGAGCCGCCGTCGCTGGCGGACCGCGTCGAGAAGCGCGCGCGCGTGATCTCGAAGCAGGCCAAAAAGCAGGGTAAGCAGCTGCGCGCCCAGACGTCCTCGGTCGCCGACGACGCGGGCGAGACGCTGCAGGAGGCGTTGCACCGCGCGTCCGAGGCGCTCCAGCGCGCGGCCTCCAAGACCGGAGACGCGGCCGAGGACGGCTACGAGAAGACCAAGGACTTCGCCGAAACCATCGCCGACGCCGCCAAGGTGGCCGTGACGGGCGTGCTGGCCGGCAAGATCGACGACTGGGTCAAGCGCTAGACGCTCGCCGCCGAACGCGACCCGCCGCTGGACCAGGTCCGGCGGCGGGTTTTTGGGTTACTCGACGAGCGCGTGGGCGAGGGCGAGGGCGCCCTCGGCGGGTTCGGCCGGGCACGCCTCGACGGTCCAGCCGGGCAGGTGACGCCCTAGCGCTTCCGCCAGGGCTGCGACGTACACGTCCTCGTTGGAGAGCCCGCCCAGGTAGCGCAAGCGGCGGTCGACGTGGCCGTCCGTGCGCGTCGCGAGCCAGCCGACCTGCTTGGCGAGGGCGTTGACCTCGGTGCGGAGAATCGTCTCGGCCGTCCAGTCGCCCGCCTGGGCGGCAGCGAGCGCCAGCGCCGCAAACGACGCGAGCGGACGCGCGTCGGTGTAGATCGCCCGCAGCACGTCCTCGGAGGTGCGCAGGCCGAGCTGCTCGGCGGCCAGCTCGGGAAACGCTGACGGAGGGCCTCCGTCGAGCGTGGCCAGGAGCGCGCGCAGCGCCGCGCGGCCCAGCGCCGTGCCGCTGCCGTCGTCGCCCACGGCGGCGCCCCATCCGCCCGTGCGGTGCATCTGGCCGTCGTGGTCACGCGCCAGCACCAGCGAGCCGGTCCCGACCAGCAGCACCACGCCGCTCTCGTGGCCCCAGGCGCCGTGGTAGGCGACCTCGGCGTCGTGGTACACCCGGACGGCGACGTCGCCCAAGCGAGACGTGAGAGCATCGGCCAGCGCCGCCCGGTCGTCGGCGCGGCCGGCGCCGGCGATCCCGACGGCGACCGCGCCGAGCGGTGCGTCGAGCCCGTCCAGCGCCGCCCGTACGACCTCGGCGACGGTGTCGGCCGAGCCGTCGACGCCGTCGCGCACGACCTGGGCGCCGGGGCCGACCACGCGCCGCCGGACGCCGGGCCCCTCGACGATGGCGGCCGTTTTGGTGCCGCCCGAATCCACGCCGACCACGAGCGCGCTCATGACGGAAGCAGCCGGAGCCGCGCGCTGGGCAAGGAGGCCGACGGCGTCACGAGCCAGACGGCCGACGCCGCCTCGGGGTCGATCTCCAACACCCCGGACGGCGGCGGGCGGTTGCCCGGATGGTGAATCTCGGTTCGCCCGTCGCGCAGGCGCGTGCGGATGCTCCAGACGGCCACGCCCGGCGACTCGTCCTCAAACACGACCGACGGGCCCGGGATGGGCGCGGTCGGGTGGCCCCCGGCCGACGGCAACCTGTTGCGGAACCGGCGCGCGGCGGCGCTGCTCTGCTCGGACAGCACGGCGTAGCCGGCGCCGCCCTGGAGCCGGCCCCAGCGCCAGTCCGCCGGAAGGGGGCCGTAGCGGTCGCGGAGCTCGGCGCGCGCGATGCGCAGCGAGGAGGGCAGCAGCGCCACGTCGAGCGAGTCGCCGAGGTCGGGCAGGTGGCCGGTCAGGTCGCGGTGGCTCGCCAGCCACCACTCGAACAGCGACGGCGCGATGCCGTCCGCACGGTAGGCGCCGTCCCAGCCCTTGAGGTAGGCGTAGGGGCCCTGGAGCACGTCGGCGAGCGAGTCGCGCCGGCCCAGGCCCGCCATCAGCCCGGGCAGTTGGTCGCGCGCCCAGGCGCTCGTCAGGTCCAGGTTTCCGGCGTCGAGCAGTTGAAACGTGGAGTCGGTTGCGAGCGAGTCTTGGGACGGGACGCGCCGGAGCGCCCGAGCGGCGTAGCGGGCGAGCGAGTCGCTCGCCACAAACGCGACGCCTGCGGCCGACGACCGAACGGCGGGCGCGCCCATCAACTGCGTCTGCCGCGACGTGACGGCGAGACCGTTGCCGTCGAGCACCGTAAAGCGGGGGGGACGCGACCGGCCCAGAGCGCCCGGAACGCGCCGACGTCCGAGCCGAGCGCGAAGCCGCGCCACCGGACGCGCCAGCCGCTAGCCGCCTGCGACGAGTCGGCCGCGACGGCGGGATCGGCGAGTGCGCCCGCCTCGGGCGCAGCCACCTCGCGTGCGGCCACCTCGCGTGCAGCCACCTCGCGTGCAGCCACCTCGCGTGCGGCCAACTCGCGTGCGGTCGCCGGCGGGCTGGCGGTCAGCGAGTCGGCCGAGAGCGCCGCCGAGGCGGTGTCGGCCGGCGCCGCCGTCCGGCCGGCGCGGAGCACCAAGCCGGTCGTGTCGCGGGCCACCGAGAGCAGCGTCTCGTCGCCGTCGCGGTCCACGATGCGGCTGAAGACCGGGGGCGGCGCGGCGCCGGCGTAGGGTTCGAGCCGGACGTTGGAGTCCATCAGCAGGCCCCAGCCCGTGCCGTCGCTCCAGCCCGACGGCGTGGTCAGCGTGCCCGGGATGGTCAGCGCGAGCGTGGTGCGCTGGCCGGTCTTGAGCACGGCCGGCGCCAGAAACGCCAGCGCCGACTGCCCCGCCGACGTCTGCTGGACGAGCTCCCGGTCCGAGCCGTCAATCGCATAGACGCGGTCGTAGCCGCCACCGGGGAAGCCCAGGAACGCTCGAAACAGCGAATCGGCCTGGACGAACGCAGCGACCGTCGAGTCACCGTCTGCGGCGCGGCGCCACGTCGAGTCGGCCGTGAGCGCGGGCGAGGCGAGGTAGGCGTGCAGGCGCTCGACGGCGAGTGGGTCCCAGGGCTGCCAGCCCGTCGGCACGACGTCGGCCACGATAAAGGCGTCGGCTTGGGCCACGCCCGGCTCGGCGAACCCGGCAGAGGCACCCAAGGCATAGGCGTCCAGGACCGCGCGGTCGCCGTCGTCCAGCACGTCGTACGAGCGCCGCGCCAGGCCGTCGAAGCCCAGCGTGCGCGCGTGCAGGTCGACGGCCCGCAGGTCGGGGCCGAACCACTCCGACAGCCGGCCTCGGGCGGCCTGCCGCCAGAGCGCCGCCGCCCAGCCGTGGTCGGCGGCGTGCGCGTAGCCCAGGCCCGCAGCCAGGGCCGCGTCGTCCTCGCCCTCGATCCAGGCGGTGCCGCTCTCGTCCCAGGCCACCGTCACGGGCTGGGCCAGGCCGGCCACCTCGAGCGTGCCGTCGCGCGGCGCTTCGGTGCCGTACGCCAGCACGCCCACAGCGGCGGCCAGCCCCAGGGCGAGCAGCAGGAGGACGCCGAGCGTCAGAAGGAAGCGGACCAAGAGGGCGAGAGGGGAGGGGTGGGCAAACTACCGGCGCGGGTCGCCTCCGTCAGGGCTCGTACGCGGACGCACGCGGCGCGCTCCCGCTCGCACGTCAGGGGCGGCGCGCGGCGAGCCAGGCCGCCAGCTCGTCGGCGCTTTTGGAGGTCAGCGATCCCTCGGCCGTCAGGCCACCCTTTTGGGCCGCGGCGACGCCCCAGCGCGTGGCGTCGAGGCCGTCGACCGAGTGCGCGTCCGGGTTGACCGACACCAGCACGCCGCGCGCGCGCGCCGCGCGGACAAACCGCCAGTCCAGGTCGAGGCGCCACGGGCTGGCGTTGAGCTCGACGGCGACGCCGTGCTCGGCGCACGCGTCCAAGACCGCGTCGTAGTCGAGCGGGTAGCCTTCGCGGCGCAGCAGCAGGCGCCCCGTCGGGTGCCCCAGCACGTCGACGTAGGGGTTCGACACCGCGCGGACGACGCGCTCGGTGGCCTCGGCCTCGGTCATGTTGAATCCGGTGTGGACGCTCGCCACGACGAGATCGAGCCGCGCCAGGACCTCGTCCGGAAAGTCCATCGTGCCGTCGGTCAGGATGTCGACCTCGGAGCCGGCAAACACCCGGAAGTCCACGCCGTCGGCGGCGTAGTCCGCGTTGAGCTGGCGGACGGCCTCGATCTGGGCGTCCAGGTCTTCGATGCTGAGTCCGTGCGCGATCTGGAGGCTGCGGCTGTGGTCGCACACCCCGAAGTAGCTCAGCCCGCGCGCCAGCGCCGCGTCGCACATCTCGCGCAGCGTGTGCGCGCCGTCGCTTGCCGTGGTGTGGTTGTGGATGGTGCCGCGCAAGTCGGCGCTGCGGACCAGCTGAGGCGGCTCGCCGGCCGACAGCCAGTGCGGGTCGTCGCGCAAGGGCGCCGGAATGGGGGAGAGCCCCGCCGCGCGGTACACCTGGTCCTCCTCGGCCTGGCCCGCCTCGGTCCGGTCCTCCTCAGTCCGGTCGGCCTCGGTGCCGAGGCGGGCGGTGACAGCCTCGACATGGGCCTGGGGGCCGGTGCGCTCGAAGAGCGCCGTGCCGAAGGCGTCGCCAGGCGTGGTCCAGACGGTGAGCGGAAGCCCCAGCGGCAGCGTGCCCTCGACGCGGTCCGCCTCGGTCGTGGCGCCGAGGGTGCCGCCGAGCGCCTCAGCGACGGCGTCGGGGGTGCCGGCCGCGACCATCTCGACCCGGTCCACGACGTTGCACTGGCGGCGGACCTCGCCGGCCAGCTCGGCGCGGAGCCCGGCGGCGCGCAACGCGTCGCGGACGGTGAGCGCTTCGAGCGACGCGTCGCGCAGGTGCGCCTTGCCGCGATACGTCTTGAGGTCCTCGACGGAGGCCAGGATGTTGGAGACCGTTTTGGCGCCGAAGCCCGGCAACTCGGCCAGCTGCCCCGAGGCCGCGGCGGCCTCCAAGGTCTCGATCGAGACGACGCCGGCGTCCTGCCACAGCGTCCGGACTTTTTTGACGCCCAGGCCTTTGACGCGCAGCACCTCGGGCAGGCCGGGCGGGAGCGACTGGAGGAGCGCGTCGGTGACGCCCATCGCGCCAGTTTCGGCGAACTCGGCGATCTCGGCCGCCAGGCCCTTGCCGATGCCTTGCAGCGTCGACAGGTCGGTGCCGTCGGCCACGAGGTCGCTGAGCGGCGTCTCCAGCCTCTCGACCGCGCGCGCGCCCGAGCTGTAGGCGCGCGCCCGGAACGGGTTGCCGCCGGTCAGCTCCACGAGGTCGCCGGTGAGCTTGAGGTGCTTGGCGACAGACTTGTTGGTCATGAGATGCGGGAAGCGGGAAGCGAGATGCGACGGAGGCTCGGATTTGTTCCGCCCGCGCCGGGCGACGCTGGGGCCACGGGCCGAGGCCGCCCGCCGGGGCGCCGAGGCGCAGGTAGCCGGGCGGGCGGCCCCCTATTTTGTTCGCCACGCCCGGCGGCCCGGCACCAACGCCGGGGTCTCGCCGTTCGGCCCGTCCCACTCCACGCCCGTCCATGCTCCGCTCTCGTTTTGCCCCCTTGCTCGGCGCCGGCCTGTTGGCTGCCGCGCTCCTCGTCGGCGTCCAGGTTCAGGACGCCGTCTCCGGCTCCGAGGACGTGGAGCAGCTCCGCAAGATCGAGGAGGCCTACGAGTACATCACGCGCGCCTACGTCGAGCGCGTCGACACGTCCCAGCTGGCCGAGGACGCCATCGAGGGGATGCTGGCCGGGCTCGACCCGCACTCGATCTACATCACGACCGAGGACATGGCGCGCGTGCGCGAAAGCTTCGACGCCAACTTCGAGGGCGTCGGCATCTACTACGAGTTTGTCGAGGGGCGCGAGAACACCGACACGCTCGTGGTGCTCATGCCGATCGTGGGCGGGCCGAGCGAGGAGGCGGGCCTGGAAGCCGGCGACCGCATCGTCGAGATCGACGGCGAGCCGGCCATCGGCATGGACCCCGACGACGTCCCGACGCGCCTCAAGGGCCCGCGCGGCACGACGGTCGACCTGGTGATCCAGCGGCCCGGCTACCGCGGGCGCCTGGAGTACACCATCACGCGCGACCGCATCCCGCTCGAGACCGTCAACGCGGTCTACATGGTGGACGAGACGACGGGCCTGATCGCGCTCGGGCGCTTTGCGCGCACCAGCCACGACGAGGTCCGCGACGGCATCCGCACGCTGCAGGCGCAGGGCATGGAGCGCCTGATCCTGGACCTGCGTGGCAACGCGGGCGGTCTGTTGGAGCAGGCCTACGCCATCGCCGACGAGTTTCTGGGCGCGGGCGAGATGATCGTGTACACCGAGAGCCGCCACCCCTCGAACCGCCGCCAGTACCGCGCCACCCGAGGCGGGATGTACGAAACCCAGCCGGTGATCGTGCTCGTCGACGAGAACTCGGCCTCGGCGTCGGAGATCGTGGCCGGCGCGCTGCAGGACCACGACCGCGCCTACCTCATCGGGCGGCGGACGTTCGGCAAGGGCCTGGTGCAGCAGCAGTTTCCCATGACCGACGGCAGCGTGCTGCAGATGACCGTCAGCCGCTACTTCACGCCGTCGGGCCGCCTGATCCAGACGCCCTACGAGGTGGGCGGCGGCGACGAGGCTTACTACGAGGCCAAGGTGGCCATCCGCGACGCCGTCGAGGGCCAGCTGGCGCCGACCGGCGGCAAGGTCGACGCGGGCGCCTTCGGCGCCGACGTCCCGGACTCGCTGCGCTTCAAGACGGCGAACGGCCGCACGGTGTACGGCGGCGGCGGCGTGCTGCCCGACTTTATCGTGCGCCGCGACTCGCTGTCGCCGGCGCTCGGGCTGGTGATCGGCAAGCGGCTCGACAACACGTTTGCCCGCGTCGACATCGAGCGGCGCGGCGCGGCGTTCCGCGAGCAGTGGCAGGGCCGCCAAGCCGAGTTTATCTCGTCGTTCCGTCTGACCGACGCCGACTTTGCCCGCTTCTTGTCGTTCGCCGCCGACCAGGGCACGTCGGTCGTCGCCGCGCGCCCAGACGCCGAGCCGCCGACGGACGAGGCCGACGGCCCGGCCGACGTGTTGGTCCGCAGCGAGGCCGAGGCGGCCCGGGGCGACATCGAGACGCGCATCAAGGCCTTTATGGCGCGGCGCCTCTACGACGCCAACGCGTTTTTCCCGGTGATCGGCCAGATCGACCCGGCGCTGCAGGAGGCGATGCGGCACTGGCGCGACGCGCAGTCGCTGGCCCAGGCGTCGCGCTAGGCCCCGGACTCGGGCGTCACGCCCGCGACGAGCGCACGCCGCTCGTCGCGGGCTTTTTTTGTGAGCGCCGATCTCGGCGAAAGCGGCAACTCCGTCCGCCTCGGCGTGTCTGAACGGCGACTCAAGGCCGCTCCGTGTCGGATCCCTTCGCGTCGCGTTGACATTCCCAGAGCCGGTAGGGATATTGGCCCTGCACGTCAGGCGCCTCCCGGGCGTCCCCTCTCTCGCCCTCGGGGCTGCACCTTGCGCCCCTCGCCCCGCCTTCCAGCCCAGGTACCCCACCCATGACGCTCTCCGCACTCTTGCTCCAGGACGCCGCAGCCCCCGACGGCTTCGCGAATGGCCTCGTCTACCGCTTCAACGAGGGCGGCGACTACATGTGGCCCGTGCTGATCTCCCTGATCATCGGCCTCGCCATCGCCTTCGAGCGCATCCTGTCGCTGAACCGCGCCGACATCAACGCCCAGAAGTTCATGGGCCGCGTCAAGGAGGCGCTCGACAACGGCGGCGTCTCGGCTGCCGAGGAGGTCTGCGCCGACACGCGCGGCCCCGTTGCCTCGGTCGTCCAGGCCGGCCTGACGCGCTTCGACGAGGGCATGGACGCCGTCGAGAAGGCCGTCGTGAGCTACGGCTCGATCGAGATGTCCTTTTTGGAGCGCGGCCTGGTCTGGCTGTCGCTGTTCATCTCGCTGGCGCCGATGTTCGGCTTCCTCGGCACGGTTGTCGGCATGGTCGAGGCGTTCGACGCCATCGAGGCCGCCGGCGACATCTCGCCGTCGCTCGTGGCGCGAGGCATCAAGATCGCGCTCCTGACGACGGTGTTCGGCCTGATCGCGGCCATCATCCTGCAGGTGTTCTACAACTACTGCGTGTCCAAGATCGACCGCATCACGGCCGACATGGAGGAGGCCTCGGTCGAGCTGATCGACTCGCTCGCCATGATGTCCGTCGGCCGTCCGGCGCTGTCGGGCCGCTCGGCTCGGGGCACGCTGCCTCGTGCGAGCGCCGAGCTCGGCACCGGCGACGACCTGACCGGCACCGACCTCTCGTAGTCCTCGGCTCGGCCCGCCTCGGTGTGCCTGCACGGCCACCGAGGCGGACGGCCTCCCCCTGATTCCCCTCTACGATGGTCACCGCTCTCGTTTACCTCTGCCTCATCGTCATCGGGCTGTCGCTGCTGATGATGGTCGTGTTCGGCCTCAAGAACGCCAGCACCACGCTGTCAGGCAGCAAGCTCGGCCTGGCCGCGTTCGCGCTGCCCGTCCTGATCTTTGTGATCGCGTACGCCATCGACGGCACCGCCGTCGGCGCCGCCGTCGCGACCGCGCTCGCGCTGACGCTGTCCGGCTTTATCGCGCTCATCATCGCGGGCGCCAAGAGCCTCTTCTCCTAAGGACTCATGCCTCTCCTCAAACCCCGCAAAAAGCGCGACGCCGAAATCCCGTCGGCGGCGATGGCCGACATCGCGTTCCTGCTGCTGATCTTTTTCCTGGTCACGACCACGATCAACGCGGACAAGGGCATCTACATGCAGCTGCCGCCCAAGCTGGACGAGAACAACCCGCCGCCGGAGATCAACCAGCGCAACCTGCTCAACATCCTGGTGGCCGCCGACGGCCAGGTGCTGATCGACAACGAGGTGATCGCGATCAACCAGATCCGCGACGTGGTCAAGCGCCACATCACCAACAACGGGCGCGAGCCCCAGTTCTCGGTGAGCCCGGACAAGGCCGTCGTGTCGTTCAAGACCAAGCGCGGCCTGTCGTACGACAACTACATCGGCGTGCTCGACGAGATCAAGTCGGCGTACAACGAGTTGCGCAACGAGTTCGCGCAGCAGGAGTTTGGCATGACCTACGGCGAGTACCGCGTCCGCCTGCCCGACGAGGAGGAGGGCGGCCCGGAGGTCGTCGACGAGGTGGCCGAACGCTACCCGCTCAAGATCTCCCTCGCCGAGCCCGACGAGGACTAAGCCCGCCTCGGTGGAGACACCGACCACCCCAGCCCCCGACCCATGGCTCAGTTTCAGAAAAAGAGCTCCGGAACCAAGCAGGAGATCCCGACGGCGTCCATGCCGGACATCATCTTCATGCTGCTGATCTTCTTCATGGTCACGACGGTGCTTCGGGAGACCGAGCTGCTCGTCAACATCGTGGTGCCCCAGGCCGAGGCGGTCGAGAAGATCGACCAGAAGCGCTTGATCCAGTACGTCTACATCGGGCCCGAGCGCATGGACTCCGGCCTGGGCGACCCCGCCGTCCAGATCGACGACGCGATCGTGCGCGAGCTACCCAACATCCGGCAGTTCATGTTTAACCGGCTTCGCGAGGAGCCACGCACGATCGTGTCGATGCGCGTCGACCGCGAGGTCGAGACCGGCCTGCTCTACGACGTGCAGCAGGAGATGCGCGAGGCCGAGGCGCTGCGCATCAACTACTCGACCAACCGCGAGGCCGAGTAGCTCCGCACCGCAGACTCCGTTCCGAAGGGCGCTCGCAAGGGCGCCCTTCGTCGTTTCGCCCGGACTCCACGCCTCGCGCGGGCGCGCGCCGTCTAGCTTGCGGCTCCACCTACCTCTGACCTCATGGCCTATCCAGCGACCCTCATTCCCGGCGACGGCATCGGCCCGGAGGTCATGGAGGCTGCCGTCCAGGTGATCGAGGCGACCGGGGTCGAGTTCGAGTGGGACCGCCAGGAGGCCGGCATGGGCGCCTTCGAGGCCACGGGCAACCCGATCCCCGACGACACGCTGGCGTCCATCGAGCGGACGCGCCTCGCGTACAAAGGCCCGCTGACGACGCCCGTCGGCGTGGGCTTTCGGAGCATCAACGTCCAGATCCGGCAGCACTTCGACCTGTACGCCAACGTGCGGCCGTGCGAGACGCTGCCCAACACCCGCGGGCCGTTCGAGGACGTGGACCTGATGCTCTACCGCGAGAACACCGAGGGCCTCTACGCGGGTATCGAGTACTTCGACGAGCGCAACCAGATCGCCGACTCGATCAACCGCATCACGCGCGCCGGGTCGGAGCGGATCATCCGCTACGCGTTCGAGGACGCCGTGCGGCGCGGGCGCACGCGGCTGACGCTGGTCCACAAGGCGAACATCTTGAAGGAAACCGGCGGCATGTTCTTGCGCATCGGCCGCGAGATCGCGCCGGACTTCCCGGGCATCCAGTTCGACGACCGCATCATCGACAACATGGCGATGCAGCTGGTCATCCACCCGGACCAGTACGACGCCATCGTGACGACCAACATGTTCGGCGACATCCTGTCGGACCTGATGTCCGGCTTGGTGGGCGGTCTGGGCGTGACCGGTTCGGCCAACATCGGCGACGACTGCGCCGTGTTCGAGGCCGTCCACGGCTCCGCG
The DNA here is from genome assembly GCA_963757585.1 of Rubricoccaceae bacterium. Lineage (GTDB taxonomy): Bacteria > Bacteroidota > Rhodothermia > Rhodothermales > Rubricoccaceae > Rubrivirga. The sequence goes on along the minus strand of CAVWRT010000001.1, from coordinate 560,400 downwards.
CCCGACATCGCCGGCCAGGGCATCGCCAACCCGACCGCAGTCGTCCGCTCGGGCGAGATGATGCTGCGGTACCTGGGCGAGGTCGACGCCGCCCAGGCGGTGCGGCAGGCGCTGCACGACGTCTACTCCCAGCCCGACAAGCTGACCGGAGACCTGGGTGGCTCCGCCTCGACGTCCGAGTTCGGCACCTCGCTGGCCGACCGCGTCCGCGAGATCGTTTCCGCCTAACCGACTCCCCGCCATGATCCAGCGCATCCAGTCTCTCTACCTCGTCGCCGCGGCGCTGCTGCTGGCGCTGTTCGTCACGCTCGGCGACACCTGGGCGGTCGCCATCGCCGAGGAGCAGTCGTGGCTGGGCATCGCGGGCTACGTGCTTGCCGCGCTGACGGCGCTCGTCGCGCTGGTGGCCGTCGGGCTCTACAAAGACCGCGCGCAGCAGCGCAAGGTGATCTACCTGGCGCAGTGGCTGGATCTGGTGCTGGTCGTAGTCGTGCTGGTGGGCCTGTACCTCGCGTTTGGCAGCGAGACGTTTGTGGCTCCGGTGGGCTACTACCTGGTCGCACTCCAGCCCATCGCGGCCTATGTGCTGCTGCGGATGGCGCGCCAGCGGGTCTCGGCCGACATCGAGACGGTGCGGTCGATGGACCGGCTGCGCTAGTGCGCCGCACGCCCGCGTCCGTCTGGGCGCTGGTGGGCGTAGGGCTGTTGGCGTTCGGCTCGTCGCCGGTCCTGATTCGGCTGGCCGGAGACGCGCCCGCGCTGGCGCTCGCCGCCTGGCGCACCTCGGTGGTCTCGCTGGCGCTGGCGCCGTTCGCGCTGACGCGGTCGCGCGGCGAGTTGGCCTCGCTGTCGCGCCGCGACGTCGGGATGGTGGTGGCTGCAGGCGTCCTGCTGGGGCTGCACTTTATGGGCTGGATCGTCTCGGTCCAGCTCACGAGCATCGCCAGCGCGTCCGTCCTGGTGACCACCAGCCCCGTCTTTATCGCGATCCTGGGCGCGGTCTTCCTGTCCGAGCGGCCGACCAGGCGCACGGTGGCAGCGATCGGGGTCGCGGTGGTCGGCGCGGCGCTGATCGGGCTGGGGGAGGACGGGGGAGGCGTCTACCCAAATCCGGTGCTGGGCAACGTACTGGCCCTGGGTGCAGCGGTCCTGGTGTCGGTCTACCTGCTGATCGGCCGGTCGGTGCGCCAGCGAATGGGGTTTGTGGCCTACTTTTGGGCGCTCAACGTGGCCGCGGCGGTCACGTGCCTGGTCGGATGCTGGGTCGCAGGCGTGCCGCTCGGCTTGCCGCTACCCATTGCCGCCCTGGCCGTGGCGATGGGGCTGGGACCCGGCCTGCTGGGTCACGGCTCGTTTGTCGGGGCGCTCCGCTACCTCCCGGCCGCCCTGCTGGGCCTGCTGAGTCTGGCCGAGCCGATTCTGGCCTCCCTGGCGGCCTGGATCTGGTTTGGCGAGGTGCCTCCGCCCGCGGCGCTAGGGGGAATGGTGATCGTGCTGGCCGCAATCTCGGCCGTCGTGGCCCGGCCGGCGGTCTCTGCCGCGCCCGACTAGGTCGGTCGCCAGCCCGAGGCGGGCAGGTCTGAAAACCGGCGGCGCCCGCGGGCGAAGTAGTCGAGCACCACGCGTCCGCGGTAGGACGGCAGAACGACGCTGTGGTCAGGGACCGGGTCGAGCGCAGCGATGCGGACGGCAGCCTCTCGGCGAGCCCGCCGGATCGCGGCCGCTTCGTCTCGGCGCCCTCCGATCCAACTCCGCGCCTGGGCCACGGCGTCGAGCACGCGCCGCGCCCGCAGCACGCGCCGCGCCTCCTCGGGTGGCAGGTTCTTGGCCAGCATCACCAGCCCGTTGCGGAAGTTGTAGAACGTTTTGCGCGCGTCCCCCTGGGGCAGCGACGCGCCGCCGAGGTGGTACACCTCGGACGCCGGCTCGACCCGGATGCGGCCCCCAGCGCGTTGCAGCCGCCAGCACAGGTCAATTTCCTCCATGTGCATCCCGAACGTCTCGTCGAAACCGCTCACGGCCAGAAAGGCGTCCCGGCGGACCATGAGCGCGGCGCCCGTCGCCCAAAACACGTCGCGGGCGTCGTCGTACTGGCCAGTGTCGGGTTCGAGTGTGCCGAACAGGCGCCCTCGCGTGAACGGGTAGCCGTAGGCGTCGAGGAATCCGCCGGACGCGCCGGCGTACTCGAACTGGTCCCGATCGCCATGCTGAAGCAGTTTGGGCTGTGCCGCTACGACACCCGCATCGTCGAAGGCACGAACCAACGGGTTGAGCCAGCCGGGTGGGACCTCGACGTCGTTGTTGAGAAAGCAGACCAGGTCGCCCGTCGTCGCCGGGACAGCTCGGTTGTTGCCGCCCGCGAACAGCAGGTTGTCCGGGTGGCGCACCACGGCCACCTCGGGGTGCGTCTCGGCCAGCCACGCCGCCGTCTCGTCGTCGGACGCGTTGTCGGCCACCACGACCTCGAGGTCGGGGTAGTCGGTCGCCAGAACAGAGGGTAGAAAGCGCTGAAGCAGCCCCAGACCGTTCCAGGTCACGATCACGACGGAGACGCGGGGGGGCACGGCGACTGAGGAGGAGAGCTCAAACTTAGCCTCCTCCCCAGCTGTGCCGTCCCAAACACGACCGGCGCGACCCGTAGGACCCCACCACGGGTCGCTGGGCCGCGCCGGTACCACCATCACGCGGTCGAAACCGCCACACGGCATAGGGTTAGACCCGTCGGCTGCGCCGGGCATAACTCCCATCCGAAAAGTATTTGCGCACGCTCTGGCGCCGAGGCCGGGAGCGGGCTGCGGCTAGCTTTAGGCATGGCACTGACCCCACCGCGCGAGGCTCTGGACGCCCTGGCGTCGGTCTGGGGGTACGCGTCGTTCCGACCGGGTCAGGACGAGGCGGTCGCCGAGGTGATGCGTGGCCGCGACACGCTGGCCGTGCTGCCGACCGGCGGGGGCAAGTCGCTGATCTACCAGGTCCCGGCCGTCGCCCGAGGCGGGCTGGTGCTGGTCGTGTCGCCGCTGATCGCGCTGATGCGTGACCAGGTCGACGCCTTGGCCCGGCGGGGCGTCCGCGCCGGCCTGCTTTACGGAGGGCTGAGCGCTCGGGCGACCGACCAGCTGTGGACCGACGCCGAGCACGGGCTCTACCGCCTCGTCTACCTGACGCCGGAGCGGCTGCAGACCGACTTGTTCGCCGCGCGCGCGCCCCGCCTCGACGTCGATCTGCTGGCCATCGACGAGGCCCACTGCATTTCGGAGTGGGGCCACGACTTCCGCCCGGCCTACCGCCGCATCGCCGACGCGCGGCCGCTGCTGACCACCTCGGCGGGAGCGCGGGCGCCCGTCGTGGCAGTCACAGCGACCGCGACGCCCGAGGTTCGCCGCGACATTCTCGGCCAGCTGGACCTGAGCGATCCCGCCGTCCTGGTGCGCGGGTTCGACCGGCCCAACCTCGTGTGGAGCGTCCACCACGTGCAAGACCCTGTGCGGCAAGCGCTCGACGTGTTCGCCGCCGTCCCCGGGAGCGGGCTCGTGTACGCGGGTACGCGGCGAGGCACGGAGGCGGTGGCTCGGCGGCTGGGGCAGGACGGCGTCTCCGCCGAGCCGTTCCACGCCGGTCTGGAGCCGTCGGTCAAGCAGGACACGCAGCGGCGCTGGCTGCGCGGCGACATCCGAGTGATCGCGGCGACGAGCGCGTTCGGCATGGGGATCGACAAGCCCGACGTGCGATCGGTCGTTCACACCGCGCTTCCGCAAACCCTGGAGTCCTACTACCAGGAGGCGGGCCGCGCAGGACGGGACGGGGCGCGGTCCTACGCCGTGCTGGCGCTGGGTCCGGACGCGGAGTCGCTGCCGCGCGACTTGGTCACTCGCAGCCACCCGACGCCGGCCGACGTCCAGGCCGTCTACCAGGCCGCGGGCAGCCTGGGCCAGATCGCGATTGGCAGCGAGCCGGCCGGCCCCGTCGTGCTGGACTTGGACCGGCTGGCCGAGGTGGCCGGCGTCTCCGCCAGCGTCGCGCGCGCGGGAATCGACCGGTTGGCCGCCGACGGGGCCTGGGACGTCGTCCAGCCCCGAGAGGGCCAGGTACGGTTGCACCTGCCCAGGGGGCGCGACGGGTTGATCCAGGCCGTCGAGAGCGACCACGAGGCGGTACGCGCGTTCGCCGACGCGCTGGTGCGCCGCCTGCCATCGGAAGCGGCTCGCGAGTCCGTGTCTGTCCGTGCCGACGCACTCGCCGAGGCGGTGGGGCTGAGCGCGGACCGCTTCTCGGCGGGACTGGACTACCTGGCCGCACGCGGCGGTCTCGCGGTCGCGCGGCCGGAGCACGGCGTAACGCTTGCCTGGCGAGAGGCGCGCACCGCCCGGGCGCCCGTCGACGCGGCGGCGCTCGACCGAGGCCGCGCGCGAAGCCACGCCCGCCTCGACGCGCTGCTGCACTACACCGCCGCCGTCGGGTGCCGGCGGCAGCACCTGCTGGCCTATTTCGGCGAGGCCGCGCCCAGCCGGTGTGGGCGCTGCGACGTGTGCATGGGGCGGCACCGCCCGCCAACCGTCACGCCAGACGACGAGCGTCCGCTTCGGGCGCTGCTGGACGCCGTCGCCCGGGACGCGCTCGACGGCCCGGCCCTCACGCACCGCCAGCGACAACTCGCCGACTGGCTGGTCGCCGAAGGGCTGATCCGTCTCGACGATCCGCTCGCGTACCGGTTTGTGCTCACGCCTGCCGGGCAGCGGCGTCTCAGCGCATGATCACGAGGCGCCGCGACGCCTCAAAGGTGGCGCCCGTCACACGGACTAGGTACACAGCCGAGGGCAGCGATGTGCGACGGACCGTCAGGGCCACCGGCGAGCCCGGCGACACCGTCCCGCTGAACACCGTCGCCACGCGGCGGCCTGCAATGTCGAACAGGTCGGCCCGGACCGGCTGTGCCTGGTCGACGCTCAGCGTCATCCGCGCGTCTCCAGTCGTTGGGTTCGGCGCCAGGTCGGTTAGCACGTAGCCCGCCTCGGGCGCGTCTTGGGCATCGACGGCCAGCGCCGCCGCCGGACGCAGCACGAACAGGCCACGCTGCGCGTCGCTCGCGATCACGATCCCGCTGTTGAAGTACGGGTAGTTGCTCCACTGCCCGTTGAAGCCGTCGCACTGCTGGCTGGCGTTGGGCGGCAGGCACGGCTCCTCGATGGCCGTCCGCTCGGGGTGGGTGTCGAAGTAGGCGACCTCCGTCAAGCCAGCCGTCGTGGCCGGGTCGAACTCGAGGATGCGCAAGCCCGCCTCGTAGTTGCTCTCGAACACGTACCGGCCACGGACATACAGATTGTGGTCGATGGACGTGATGCCCGAGTCGTAGATGGTCACGTCCCCCGGCTCGTCCAGGTCCTCCAGATCCAGAATGAGGGTCCGCTGGGTCGGGACCAAGCGGTCGATCTCGTCCAGCTCGTCGTTGACCAAGAAGTACCGCTGGTCCTGGGACAGCCACCCCTGGTGCGTGTACGCGTCACCGGGGTACTCCACCTGCGCCACGATCACGGCCTGCGCCTTGTCCGTCACGTCGAATACCGTCACGACGTCCTCGTTGGAAGCGAAGCACAGCTCGCGTCCCTGGTAGTCGGTGTCCGGCCCTCGGTACAGCACGCACTGCGCGTCGTGGGTGTAGCCGGCAGAGATCACCGGCGTCGGGTCGCGGTCAGCGTCTGAGACGCAGGCGGCGAACGCAGGCTGGGTCGGGTCCGACATGTCGATGGCATGCAGGCCGGGGGCGCCACAGCTTGCCGGAAGACCGGACCTCGGCTGCCGGGTCCCTACCGCGTAGGCAAACATGGACTGCTCGTTGACCACGATGTTGTGGGCCGAGCCAAACCCCTGGTAGCGCGCGTCCGCCTGGAACGTGCGGCTGGCGTTAGGGCTCAGGCCCCGCAGGCGACGCAGGTCGAACACCTGCATCCCATGATCCCGGGCCTCGCTGACGATCACCGCATGATGGCCGATCACCTTGACGTCGCGCCAACTCGAGCTACTCGTGGCGGTCGCAAGCGAGCCCAAAAGCCGCGGCGCAGTCGGCGACGACACGTCGACAAAAGCGGTGCCTCCGCTGAGCGCGATCACGGCGTACTCGCGGCCGTTCTCGGGATCCGTCCACCCCCAGATGTCCATCGCGCACGTGGCGGTGTAGGGCCGAGCGCACGCGCCCGGCGCCGGCGCCCCGAGCGCCTGAGGCGAGACGGAGGCCAACAGCGCGACATTCAGGCACGGGTACTCGCCAGCGAAGCCGTCGACGCACTCCGTCTGGGCTTGCGCCGGGAGAGCCAGAGCCGCAAGCGCGGCGAGGAAGGTGAGGCGGAGGAGCGACATGAAGCGGAGTGGAGGACACGTGCGGCCGAGCCCGGCGGCAGTGCGAAACAAAGCGGGAGGCTCCGAACGCTCGAAGCCTCCCGCAGGTGCCTTGCCAGAATCGTCTGGCCGTCTACCGCGACCGCTCGGGGGAGGGCATCTCGTTGGCCCCGCGCGTCATGGTTGGGCGCAGCACGAACAAGCCGTTGTTGCCGTCGCTGGCGACCACGAGGCCGCTGTTGAAGTAGGGGTAGTTGCTCCACTGGCCGGCGAAGTTGACCGTCGTGTCCTGGGGGTAGGTATCGAAAAAGCCCACCTCGGTCAGCACGCCCTCCATCATGCGGCTGTGGTCGCGGATGCGGAGCCCGGACTCGTAGTTGCTCTGGTAGTTGAGCTTGCCGATGATGTAGAGGTTGTGGTCGATGGAGGTAACGTTCGAGTTGTAGGCCCCGATAAACTCCGGCTCGTCCAGGTTGGTGACGTTGAACATCAGCGTCCGCTGGGTCTGCTCGCCGGCGGCGTTCATGGTCGAGGTGCCGCCGGACTCGTCGAGCTCGTCGTTGGCCAGGAACCCGGTCCGGTCGTCGGTGAACCAGCCCTGGTGGTTGTAGGCGTCACCCGGGTAGGCGGCCATCGAGATGATGCGGACGTTCATCTTGTCGGTGACGTCGAAAAAGGTCACGACGTCCTCGTTGGAGCCGGCGCAGATCTCGCGGCCGGTGTAGTCGGTGTCCGGGCCGTCGTACATGATGCACTGAGCGTCGTGCGTGTAGCCGGGCGCCGAGACGGGCCCGGTGTCCTTGGACGCGTCCGAGAAGCAGTTCACGAACGTCGGGTTGGTCGGGTCCTGGATGTTGATCACGTGGAAGCCCGGCGCGCCGCACTCGGCCGGCAGGTCGTCGCCCTGGCTGCCGGAGCCGACAGCGTAGGCAAAGCCCGAGTCCTCGTTGATGACCAGGTTGTGGACGTTGGTGACGCCGTTGTACATGGCGTCGGCCGTGAACTCGCCCTGGTCCGAGGTCAGCCCGCGCAGGCGCGACAGGTCAAAGACCTGCATGCCGTGGTCGCGCGCCTCGGACACGATGAAGGCGTGGTCCTGGTACACCTTGATGTCGCGCCAGACCGTCGCCGAGGTGGCCGTGGGCAGCTTGCCCAGCAGCACGGGCGTCATCGGGTTGGAGATGTCGACAAACTCGGTGCCGTTGTCCAGCCCGACGAGCGCGTACTCACGACCCGTCTCGGGGTCCTCCCAGCCCCAGATGTCGTTGAGGCGCTCCGCGTCGAAGTCGGCCAGGGCGACGTGCCCGACCAGGTCGATGTTGGAGCATTCGAAGGGGCCGTCGGCCAGCGTCGAGGGGTCCTCGCCGGGCACCGTCGCCGTGCCGTCGGTGCAGCGGGCGACCGCCATCGAGGACGTCATCTCGTCGACCACGCGGTCGACGGCGACGTCGACCATCTGGGTCGTGGTGGAACAGCCCGAGGCGGCCAGGGCCAAGGCGAGGGCGCAGAAAGACAAGCGGGTCATCAGCGGTGCAGGTGTGTCAAAGTGAGAGCTCGAAGGAGTTAAGACGGCAGCGCCTCGAATCGGTTGCGGTCACGGTCTTTGCGGACGCGGTGCGGGTCGAAGACGCGCCCGTTCATGGCAACGTACGACCCCGGGCCGAGCGTCTGTACCGCCGCTGCGGCGAAGCCTACGTTGAACTCGGCGTCGGACCCCTTGAAGCGCGCTGGCGCCAGCGAGCCCACGAACACGACCGTCGTGTCCGAGCCTGCCTGGGCCAGCACACCGGCCACCTCGCGCGCGGTCTGGGCCATCGTGTCGGTGCCGTGCGTGACCAAGACCTGACGCTCGGGCGCGTCCAAGACCGCCTGGGCGATCTGGCGCCGGTCGCCGTCGGTCAGTTCCAGGCTGTCCTTGCGCATCAGGTACTCGACCCGGTAGTCAAAGCTGACGCCGGCGTCCTGCAGCAGCGCCCCGATCTGGGGCTCGCCGATCTCGTACGTGCTCTTGGCGTCGAAGTACACTTTGTCGATGGTGCCGCCGGTCGTCAGGATGAGGACAGAGTCAGGGGTCATGTGGGGTGGGCGGCCTACTTGATGCCCTGCCGCTCCAGGCCAAGCTGGGAGTCGAGGGCGTCGTAGAGGGCGCGAAGCTGGTCGGGGTCGTCGGCGAGAGGCGCCAGACGGCTCGCCAGGCCAGCGGAGTCGAGGTCGTGGGACGCGTAGGCGACTCGGCGCAGGCTGTCGCGGAGGCGGGCGGGGTCGCGGGCGGTCGTGTCGAGCGCGGCGCGGGCGTCGGCCAGGTGGAGGTCGACCAGCACGTCGACCAGGGCCGAGTCCAGGGTGGGCGCGTCGCCCTGGGGCGCGTCGCCCTGGGGCGCGTCGCCGCACGCGGCGGTCGCGAGCAGGCAGAGCGCCGCCAGGCACGCCACCGGCCAGCGCATCAGCGCGCCGACGGCGACTCGACCTCCATCCGCAGCAGGTGCGCCGCATACGTCTTGCCCTGGGCGTCCAGCTTGAGCGAGACCGTCCCGCCGCCGCCCAGGGCGCCGTGCAGCATAAAGTTTAGCGCCGACAGGTTGGGTAGCTCGAACCGCTCCACCTCGCCGTCCACGCGCGGGCCGAAGTGGGCCTTGACGCGCTCGGCGGTGACGGTCTCGCGCAACCAGTCGAAGTGCGCCGGGTCGCGCGCGATCAGGCCGACGTTGACCGCGTCGCCTTTGTCGCCCGAACGGCCAAAGCACAGATCCAAAAGTCGAGGCATACCGGGGCGGGGAGGAGGAGCGGCAAACTACCTCCCGCCCGACACGCCCTCCGGCGCTACGGGATCATCTTGTTGAGCGGGTACTCGATGATGCCCTCGGCGCCCAGCCGCTTGAGCTCGGGGATGAGCTTGCGCACCTGGCGCTCCTCGATGATGGTCTCGACGGCCACCCACTCGTCCGAGAACAGAGGCGAGATGGTCGGGTTGCGCAAGGCGGGCAGCGTCTCGACGATGGCCTTGAGCTCGTCCCGGCGCACGTTGAGCTTTAAGCCCACCTTGCCCTCGGCGCGGATGGCGCCCTCCAGCAGGAGTGCCAGGTTCTCGATCTTCTCGCGCTTCCACGGGTCCTGCCAGGCGTCATGGTTGGCGACGAGCTGGGTGTTGGACGACAGCAGCGTCTCGACGATGCGCAGCTTGTTGGCCCGCAGCGAGTTGCCCGTCTCGGTCACCTCGACGATGGCGTCGACCAGGTCGGGCGCCTTGACCTCGGTGGCGCCCCACGAGAACTCGACGTCGGCCGAGACGCCGTGGTCGGCGAGCCAGCGCTCGGTGAGGCCCACGACCTCGGTCGCGATCCGCTTGCCTTCCAGGTCCTGGACCGACTGGATGTCGCTGTCCTCCGGGACGGCCAGCACCCAGCGGACCGGCCGCATCGACGCCTTCGAGTAGATCAGGTCGGCCACGACGTGGACGTCGGCCTTGGTCTCCGCGATCCAGTCCAGGCCGGTGATGCCGGCGTCGAACACGCCGTCGGCGACGTACTTGCCCATCTCCTGGGCGCGCACCAGCATGGCCGTCAGCTCGTCGTCGTCGATGGACGGGAAGTAGCTCCGCGAGCGGACCGAGAAGGCGTAGCCGGCTTTGTCGAGCAGGTCGAACGTCGACTCTTGCAGGCTGCCCTTGGGCAGGCCCAGTTTCAAGATCTGGTCAGCCGGTGCATCGACCGAGGCGGAGGGAGTGGCGGTAGTCTGGGTGGACATGTCTAGGGAAACGTGAAACGGGGGGATTAGCTGTCGGCCAGGTCGCGCGCGCGGTCGGCGCGCGACTCGAAGGTGTGGGGGATGGCCTCCATCTGGCGCAAGAACTTGCGTTTGTCGAGCGTGCGGTCGGGCGCGAAGGTCATGCCGTAGTAGAGGTAGAGCCGCCCAGCGTCGATCCAGGCGTGCGAGATGTAGGCGCCGCCCATGACGTCGTTGGTCATGTACCACAGCCCGCGCCGTTCGAGCGCCGGGCGCCCGGCGACGGTCGTGGTGTCGAGCGACGTCGGCCGCTGGTCGTCGGTCTGGACGAACGAGCTGTCGTAGCTGCCGCGCGCGAACGTCTCCAGCAGGCCGTCGGTCAGCGCGGCCAGCTCCGCCTCGGTGGGGAGCCGGTCCACGCCGTCCTGGCTGAAGACGAAAAAGTCGCGCCACGAGCCGACGAGCACGCGCCGAAAGCGGACAAAGTCGCCCGTCCGGCCCGCGACGGTCACCGTGGTGTCGTGCGTCTGGACGTAGTCGTGCTGGACGCCGACCGAGAAGCCGTGCCGCTGCTGCATCTCGTCCTCCAGGTCGGTCTGACGCAGGCGCGCGTACATCTCGTCCGAGGTCCGCACGCGCGCCGTCTCGCCGTAGGCGCGCCGCAGCTCGGCGCCGCGCTCGATGATCTGGGTCGCCAGCGCGCTGTCCGAGGCGGCCGTGGCGATCGTGACGAGTTGGCGGTTGGCCCACAAGTCGGGCCGCAGGTTGACGGCCGCCGACTGCCCCGAGCGCAGCGCGGGCAGGTTGGCCTCGCCGACGCGCGTGCGGATAAAGTCGCCGATCTCGCCCGGCGCGTCGACCGAGGCCACAAACACGACGTGCGGCGACGCCTTCAGCAGGGGGAACGTGCGCGAGTTGAGCTCGGTCAGCTTGAGCTTGAACGCGCCCTGGCTGCTGGGCAGCGTCACGACCGGCTTGCCCAGCTCCGCGCGGAGCGCGTCGCCGACCGGCCCCTGCCAGGTCGCGCTGTCGGTCACGATCTGGATCTGCTCGCCGTCGCCGCGGGCGATGGCGCGGGGGGGCTCGTAGGTCTCGCACGCGACGAGCGCGGCACAGCAAACAGCGAGGGCGAGGAGTCGGGTCATGGCGTGAAAGTCGCTCCGGTTTTCAACGCGCGCGCCCAATCGGCGACCCGGCTAAGCCGTGCGGAATCCGTGAGATCCCCATCGTCCCAGGCGGTCTCGGCCGTGCGGATGAGCGCGCTGCCGACGATGAAGCCGTCGGTGTGGGCGCCGAGGCGGGCGGCGTCGGCGCCGGTCCGGATGCCGAAGCCGACCAGCAGCGGCTGCTCGACCAGGCCGCGCACGCGCGCCAGGTAGGCGTCGGTCGCGTCGGCGGCGCCCAGGCCGGAGCCGGTCAGGCCGGTCACGGAGACGGCGTACACGAATCCGGTCGAGCGGTCGTCGACCAATTGGACCCGGGCGTCAGAGGTGTTGGGGGCGACCAGGTGGGTGATGGAGAGGTTGTGACGAGCGGCGGCCGCTTCCACCTCTTGGGCCTCCTCGGGGGGGACGTCGGGCAGGATCAGGCCGTCTACGCCCGAAGACGCCGCATCGGCGCAAAAGTCGCTCACGCCGTAGCGCATCACCGGGTTGGCGTAGCCCATCAGTACGAGCGGCGTGTCGGACTGAGCCCGGAAGGCGGCGGCGGTCTCGAACGTGCCGGCCATCGTCGCGCCCTGGGCCAGGGCCCGCTCCGAGGCTTGCTGGATGGGCAGGCCCTCGGCGACCGGGTCGGAGAACGGCATCCCCAACTCGATAAAGTCGGCCCCGGCCTCGTCGACCGCGCGCAGGATGGGCAGCGTCGCGCCGGGCGCCGGGAAGCCCGAGGTCAGGAACAGGCCCATGGCGGTCTCGCCGCGCTGGCGGAGGCCGTCGAGGTGGGTGCGGAGCCGGGTCATCGGGCGCTGTGTGCGTCCGCCTCGGCGCCGAGGCGGGCGGGGTCGTCCAGCCAGGCGGCGATCGTGGCCATGTCCTTGTCGCCTCGGCCGGAGCAGTTGAACACCAGCGTCGCGCCAACGCCCAGCTCGGCGGCGAGCGCGGGCAGGACGGCAACGGCGTGCGCCGTCTCCAGGGCCGGAATGATGCCCTCGGTCTCGCTCAGCAGCGACACGCCGGCCATCGCCTCGGTGTCGGTCGCGGTCATGACCTCGACGCGGCCGAGGTCGGCCAGGTAGGCGTGCTGCGGCCCGACGCCGGGGTAGTCGAGGCCAGCCGACACCGAATGCGCGATGTCGACCTGGCCGTCGGCGTCTTGGAGCAGCATCGTCCGGGTGCCGTGGAAAACGGCGGGCTCGCCCTTGCTCAAGGTCGCCGCGTGGCGCTTGTCCAGCCCTTCGCCGGCCGCCTCGACGCCGACCAGGCGCACGCCGGCGTCGTCGATGAACGGCGCCCAGATGCCGATGGCGTTCGAGCCGCCCCCGACGCACGCCACGATCGCGTCGGGCGTCTCCGAGCCGGTCGCCTCCAGCAGCTGGCGCCGCGTCTCGTCGCCGATCACGCGGTGCAGCTCGCGCACCATCGCCGGGTACGGGTGCGGGCCGATCGCCGAGCCGATGATGTAGTACGTCGACTCGGGGTTGGAGACCCAGTCCCGGAACGCCTCGTTCGTGGCGTCCTTCAGCGTCTGCGAGCCCGACGTCGCCGAGACGACCGTCGTGCCCAGCAGCCGCATCCGCTGCACGTTGAGGTGCTGGCGCTCGATGTCCTCGGCGCCCATGTAGACCACGCACTCGATCCCGAACAGCGCGCAGGCCGTCGCCGTGGCGACGCCGTGCTGGCCCGCGCCGGTCTCGGCGATGATCCGCTCTTTGCCCATCCGCCGGGCCAGCAGGACCTGGCCGATGGCGTTGTTGATCTTGTGCGCGCCGGTGTGGCACAGGTCCTCACGCTTGGCCCAGATCGTGGCGCCGCCCAGCCGCTCGGTGAGCCGGTCCAGGCGTGTCAGCGGCGTCGGGCGTCCGACGTAGTCGCGGAGCAGGGAGCGGTACTCGGCCCAGAATGCAGCATCGTCCTGGGCCTCGGCCCAGGCAGCTTTCAGGTCCTCCAACACCGGATGCAGGATCTCGGGGACGAACGCGCCGCCAAAGGCGCCGAAGCGGCCCCGGGCGTCGGGAAGGGTGGGAGTGCCGGTCTGGAGCATGACAGAGGTTGTGGGGGCGGCGGCTCTAGGCTTGGTCGGCCGTCGCGGCGTGGAAGGCGTCGAAAAAGGCGGCCATCTTGTCCAGGTCCTTGACGCCCGGACGGGCCTCGATGCTGGACGACAAGTCGACGGCGTAGGGCCGCATCGAGTGGACGGCGTGGGCGACGTTGTCGGCCGAGATGCCGCCGGCCAGGAAGAGATCCACCTCCCCGGCGAGTTCGCGGGCGACGCGCCAGTTGAAGCTCTCGCCCGTCCCGCCCCACAGCGACGTGTGGTGGGTGTCGAGCAGGACGAAGTCGACCACGTCGAGGTAGGGCGCGACGAGCGCGTGGACCTGCTCGGTCGAGGCGTCGTGCTGGACCGAGATCGCCTTGATGACGGGGACCTCCACCTCGGCGCACGTCTCGGGCGTCTCGTGGCCGTGCAACTGGGCCAGCCGGAAGCCGGCACGCTCGCACGTCGCGTTGACGTGCTCGGCCGTCTCGTTGACGAACACGCCGACCGGCTCGGGCCCGACCACCCAGCCGATGATCTCCTTGGCGACGTCGGGCGTGACGTAGCGCGGGCTGCCGGCGGTGCTGGATAAAGCCGAGAAAGTCGGCTCCGGCGACGGCCGCCGTTCGGGCGTCGTGCAACGTCGTGATGCCGCAGATTTTGACCTTGGTCATGACGCCGGGATGGGGGTCTGAGCGAGCGCGACGGCCGTCTCGCGGCGGAGTGCGGCGAGCGCCCGGCCCGGATCGGGCTGGCGCATCAAGTGGGTGCCGACCAGGAACGCATCGGCCCCGGCGCGGCGCAGGCGCGCGGCGTCGTCGGCCGTCCGGATGCCGCTCTCGGCCACCTTGACGATGCGCTCGGGCAGGCGCGCGAAGATGCGGTCGGCCCGGCCCAGGTCGACGTCGAAGGTCCTGAGGTCGCGGCTGTTGACGCCCAGCACGTCGACGGCGTCCAGGTCGAGCGCGTCCACCTCGGCGTCGTCGTGGACCTCGACGAGAACACCCAGCCCCAGGTCTCTGGCCGCCTCCAGCAAGTCACCGAGGTGGGCGGGGTCGAGCGCGGCGGCGATCAGCAAGACCGCGTCGGCGCCGTAGGCGCGCGCTTCGATCAGCTGGTACTCGTCGACCACGAAGTCCTTGCGCAGGAGGGGGATGTCGACGGCGTGGCGGACGTCGGCGAGGTGCTCCAGCGACCCCTGGAAGTGCGTCGGCTCGGTCAGGACCGAGAGGGCGGCGGCGGCGGCCTGCTTGTAGGACCGTGCGATGGCCGCCGGGTCGTACTCGCGGCGGATGACGCCCTCGGACGGGCTCGCGCGCTTGCACTCGGCGACGTAGGCCGGTCCGTCGGGACGGCGGAGCGCGCGCGCCAGCGACAGCGTGGGCGCGTGAAACGCCGAGCGCCGCATCAGCGCCGCCGCGGGCGTGACGGCGCGGCGCTCGTCGATCAGGACGCGCGTGTCGGCCAGGATCTGGGTCAGGATGGTGCTCACGCGCCCACCTCGGCCAGATCCCGGGACGCCTCGACCAGGCCGTCCAGCTTGGCCAGTGCCGCGCCGCTCGCGATGCTCTCGCGCGCCGCGTCCAGGCAGGCGTCGAGCGAGTCGTACTCGGCCGAGGCCAGGAGGGCGTACGCCGCGTTGAGCAGGACGATGTCGGTCTGGGGGCCGCCCTGGCCGCCGAGGACGGCGCGCACGATCTCGGCGTTCTCTTGGGGCGTCCCGCCCTGCAGCGCCGCCGCCGACACGCGCGCCAAGCCGAAGCTCTCGGGCACGACCTCTTGCTCCAAAAGCCCGCCGTCGTAGGCGTGCGAGCCGGTCTGGTAGATCGTCGTCGGGCTCGTCGTCGACAACTCATCGAGGCCGTCGTGCGCGTAGACGACCACGACGTGCTCACTCCCCAGGCGAAGCAGGATGCGGGCCATCATCTTGGCGACGGGGTCGGAGAACGCGCCGATCAGCTGGCGCTTGACGGCGGCCGGGTTGCACAGCGGGCCCAGGATGTTGAAGAACGTCCGCACGCCCAGGGAGCGGCGGACCGGGCCGACGTGGCGCAGCGCCGGGTGGAACTGGGGCGCGAACAAAAACGCGATGCCGACTTCCTGCAAGCACTTCGCCACGCCGTCCGCGTCCAAGTCGGCGCGGACACCCAAGGCGCTCAGCACGTCGGCCGAGCCACTCGACGACGAGACGCCTTTGTTGCCGTGCTTGGCGACCGGCACGCCGGCGCCGGCGGCGACGAAGCTGGCGGCGGTCGAGATGTTGAACGTGCCCGCGTGGTCTCCGCCGGTCCCGCACAGGTCGATGGGGTCGAGGTCGCCCGTCTCGACTGGGATCGCGAACTCGCGCATCGTGCGCGTGAAGCCGGTCAACTCGTCCAAGGTCTCGCCGCGCGAGCGGAGTCCCATCAGCAGGCCCGCGATCTGGGCCGGATCGGCCTCGCCCGACAGCATGACGTGCATCGCGGACCCGGCCTGGGCCTCGGTCAGCGTCTCGCCTTCGGCGACGAGTTGGAGGAGGGGCTTGAGCGTGGGCATTCGATTGGAGAAAGACGGATCGTGAGAGGGTGACGGAGAGGGCGCAGTCAGTCGTCGGCGGGCGCTGGGGCCAGACACCGGGTCACCCAGTTGCGCACCAGCCTGGGCCCCTCCGTCGTCAGGATGGACTCGGGGTGGAACTGGACGCCCTCGATGGGGAAGTGGCGGTGGCGGAAGGCCATCACGGTCCCGTCGGAGGTCTCGGCGCTGATCTCCAGCACGTCCGGGATCGACTGACGGTCGACGACGAGCGAGTGGTAGCGCGTGGCGACGAACTCGGCCTCGACGCCCTCGAACAGCGTTCTGCCGTCGTGGTGGACGCGGCTCGTCTTGCCGTGCATCAGCTCGGGCGCGTGGACGACGCGGCCGCCGAACACCTCGCCGATGGCCTGGTGGCCGAGGCAGACGCCCAGGATCGGCGTGGTCTCGCCGAACTGTCGGATAACGTCTTGGGAGATCCCGGCGTCGGCGGGGCGCCCCGGGCCGGGCGAGATCAGGATGCCGGCCGGCGCGCGCTCGCGGATCTCGTCGACCGTGATCTGGTCGTTGCGCACGACCTCGACCTCGCCCGCCTCGGCGACGAGGTGGACCAGGTTGTAGGTGAACGAGTCGTAGTTGTCGAGGACCAGGATCATCGGGGGACGGGCTGGGAACTGAGAAAACCGACCGCCTCGCGGACCTCGCCCATCACGTCGGAGGCCCGGGCTCGTGCCGCCTCGGCGCCGGCCGCCAGGACCTCGCGGACCTGCTCGGGGCGCTCGGCCAGCGCGCGGCGCCGGTCGCGCGCGTCGGCGAAGTACTCCGTCATCAGGCCCAAGAGCGCCTTTTTGGCGTGGCCGTAGCCGTAGCCGCCGGCGCGGTAGGCGGCCGCGATCTCGGCCTGCTGCTCGGGCGTCGCGAAGTGGCGCAGGAGCGCGAACGTGTGGTCGGCGTCGGGGTCCTTGGGCGCCTCCAGCGGCGTCGAGTCGGACAGGATGGACATCACCTTGGTTTTGAGCGCCTTGCCCTCGTCGAAGATGCCGATCGTGTTGCCGTAGCTCTTGGACATCTTGCGGCCGTCCACGCCCGGGATCACGGCCACCTCGTCCAGGATGTGCGGTTCGGGGAGCGGGAACAGCGGATCGTCCGGGCGGAACGTCTGGTTGAACCGAGCGGCGGTGTCGCGGCTGATCTCGAGGTTTTGCTTCTGGTCGGCCCCGACCGGCACCAGCAGGTCGCGGCCGGGCGCGGTGTAGACCAGGATGTCGGCGGCCTGCAGGATCGGGTAGGTGAGCAGCCCGCCATTCGCGGTCAGGCCCTGGGCCACCTTGTCTTTGTACGCCAGGCCCTTTTCCAGCAGCGAGGTCGGCGTCAGGCACAGGAAGATCCAGGTCAGCTCGCCCAGTTGGGGCACGTCGGACTGGACGAACAGGCTGGCCCGGTCGGGGTCGAGGCCGAGGGCGAGGTAGTCGAGGGCCACGTCGAGCGTGTAGCGGCGCAGCGCGTCGGGGTCGCGCAGCGTCGTCAACGCGTGGTAGTCGACGATGAACAGGAACGCCTCAGACCGCGCGGCCGGGTCGTTGGCGAGCGCGATGTTCTGGCGCAGCGCGCCGAAGTAGTTGCCGATGTGCAGCGTCCCCGACGGCTGGATGCCGGAGACGATGACGGGCAGAGAGGACGAGGAATCGGGCATGAACGATGGGCGCCGGGCGCGGCGTCCGCACGGGTGATGGGCGGTCGCTAGCTCTGGCGGGCCAGGATGCCGCGGAGCAGCTCGATCCGGGCCTGCGACGCGTCGGCGTTGTGCTCGATGATGGCGCGCGTGCGCTCCTGGTGGTGGACCACGTCCACCTCGTCGCGCAAGGCGCCGCCAAAGTCCTTCTCAGCGTCCAAAAAGCCCTGGATGCGGTCGCGGTCCGCTCCTGCCGCGGCGACCGCCGCCGTCTCGCCGGCTCCGCTGGGAGGCGTGCCGCCCAGGCTCAGAATCGTCTCGGACATCTTGGAG
This sequence comes from Rubricoccaceae bacterium, assembly GCA_963757585.1. Taxonomy (GTDB): domain Bacteria; phylum Bacteroidota; class Rhodothermia; order Rhodothermales; family Rubricoccaceae; genus Rubrivirga. The sequence continues at coordinate 542,633 of CAVWRT010000001.1, read as the reverse complement.
ACCTCGGTCCGGAGGTAGGGCATCATGGCCTCGATCTCCATCTTGGCCGGCCCGTCCGGCAGGGCGCCGAGGTGGGCGTCGTAGGCCATCAGAAGGTCGAGGTGGCGGCGCGCGATCGGCTGGAGGCGCTCGACGCTCTCCGCGCGGGAGATGTAGCGTCCGGCACCGCCTTTGTTGAGGAGAGGGCGAAGGGCGGGAAACATGGGAGTGGGGAATGGGGGGAGGAAGGCCCGTTACAGAAGGTCCGACGTCGCGGAGCGCATGGCGGCAAACAGGGCGGCGGCCTTGTGCGTGGTCTCGTCGTACTCGGTCGCCGGGTCCGAGTCGGCGACGACGCCGGCGCCGGCCTGGACGTAGGCGACGCCGTCCTTGACGATCATGGTGCGGATGGCGATGCAGGTGTCGAGCGCGCCGTCGAAGCCGGCGTAGCCGACCGCGCCGGCGTAGGGCCCGCGCTTCAAGGGCTCCAGCTCGTCGATGATCTCCATGGCCCGCACCTTGGGCGCGCCCGACACGGTGCCGGCGGGGAAGCACGCGGCCAGGATGTCGGTCGCGGCGCGGTCGGCGACGGCGCCCGACACCGACGAGACCAGGTGCATCACGTGGCTGAACCGCTCCACCTCGGCAAAGCGGTCGACCGACACGGTCCCGGTGTCCGAGACGCGGCCCAGGTCGTTGCGGCCCAGGTCCACCAGCATCAGGTGCTCGGCGCGCTCCTTGGGGTCGGCGAGCAGGTCGGCGGCGTGCGACTCGTCCTGGTCGGGCGTGGCGCCTCGGGGCCGCGTGCCGGCGATGGGGAGCACGATCGCGCGGCGGTCCGGGCCGCGCGGCTCGACGCGCGTCAGCACCTCGGGCGACGAGCCGACGAGCGTGAACGCCGAGCCGTCGCCCAGGCCGTCCACGTCGAGGTAGAACAGGTAGGGGCTCGGGTTGACCTGGCGGAGCGCGCGGTACAGGTTGAAGCGGTCGCCCGCGAACGGCATCGCAAACCGCTGGCTCAGGACCACCTGGAAGATGTCGCCCTCGACGATCAGCTCCTTGCCGCGGCGCACGGCCGCCTCGTAGGTGGCCCGCTCGGTCGCCGAGGTGGGCTCGGCGGCCAGCAGGCGGACCGGCTCGCCGGGCAGCCCGCCCTGGAGCAAGTCGTCCTCGAGCTCGACCAGCCGCTCGGTCGCCTGGCCGTAGGCCGCCTCCAGGTCGGTGTCGGCGTCCACGAAGACGGTGGCCATCAGAATCAGCTGGTGGCGGACGTGGTCGAAGGCGGCGAGCGTGTCGTAGAAGCCCCACACGCCGTCGGGCAGGCCCAACAGGTCGGCGGGGGCGGGCGGCAGCGTCTCCAGCTGGCGGACCGCGTCGTAGCCCACAAAGCCGACCGCGCCCGAGGTCAGGCGCGGCAGGTCCGGGACGACTGCCTGCTCGGTCTCGTCCAGGATGCGTCCGAGCGCCTGGAACACGGTGCCGTCGACGGGCTCGACCTCGTGCGGGGCGCCGTCGCCCGAGTAGCCGCCGGCCGGCCGGTGGACGCGCACGCGCGAGCCGCGCGACTCGATCACCAGGTACGGGCTCTTGCCCAGAAACGAGTACCGCCCCAGCCGCTCGCCGCCCTCGACGGACTCGAACAGAAACCCGAACTGCCCCTGCTCGCGCAGTGCCAGGAACGCCGACACCGGCGTCAGCAGATCGGCCGAGCGGCGGACGTAGACCGGGATCGCCAGCCGCCGCCCGTCGGTCGGGAGCTGCTCGCGGGCCAGGGTCTCGAACTCGGTGAGGGTCACAGATGCGGGGTGGAGTGGGGAAGGGTAGAGGAGCGAGCGGCCCGGGGGGGCGAACCGTCGGCGGAGAAATGGGCGGCCACAAAAAAAGCCCTCTGCTCGGGTGAACAGTGGGCTCGCGTGAGAGTGCGCGCTCGCGTCAGGCCACAGGCCGTCTGCCCACTGTTGCGGAGGGGGGCCACCAGAGCCAGACAGCGGGGACGTGGAGCGTCATGGGGCCAAGCTACGGGCGCTCGCCCGGTGCGGCAACCTGGGGCAAGTGCAGGCGGCGCTCGAACGACGGGTGTCGGTGTCGCTCGCGGTCGCGACCGGAGGCGCGCATCTGGAGAAGCTCGTGAGGCAGGACCAGCCGGTGGCGGAGCCGGTCGAGCTCTTGGTCGCGCAGCAACTGCCGGTTGTCACGGACGCTCGGCGGCAGCGGATCGAGCCGGAACCGGACGCCCTCGGGCAGCACGGCCAGCGTCTCCCGGCACAGGTTGGGCATCGGGGCGGGCGCCAGGCCACCCGCAGTGGCCACCTCGGGCATCACGTCGGCCATGTCGAGACTCAGGTCGAGGCTGGGGAGCGCGACGGCCGCGCGGCATCTGTCGCCGGACGCTGCGAAAGGAGCGACGACCTGGGCAGGTACGGGCGCCACGGCCGCGGCGACGAGGATCACGAGCGCGACACGAGTCATGGGTCCGTAGGAGTGGCGGCGGCGTCGCCGAGGCGGTCCCACCCGAGGGCCGCCGCCAGGCGCGCGTCGTAGTCGTAGGGGTCGGCGTAGGTGCGGAGCGAGCCGTCGGGCTCGGCCCAGGCCGTAAAGTAGGTAAAGTGGCTCAGGAACGGCTGGTCCAGGCGGACGCCACGCCGCGGCCCGCGTCGCCACGCCGCGGCGGCCTCGCCCGGCTCCCAGCCGTTGACGGTCGTGAGCAGGTACTCGGCCAGTTGGTCGGGCGCGCCGGCCTGGACGCAGCCGCTCGACATCGACGAGCCCGAGCCGTCGTCAAAGGTGTAGCGCTTGTTGGTGTCGTGGATCAGGATCGCGTAGGGGTTGTGCATCAAAAACTTGACGCGCCCCAGCGGATTGGCCGGGCCCGGCCGCTGCTGAAACTTGAACTCGGACACCGACACCGAATCCCACTGCACCAGCCGCGTGTCGACGGGCCGACCGTTTTGGAACGCCTCGACGCCGGTGCGCCACAGCGACAGGCTGTCGGCACGCGCCATCGGGAAGATCTGGGCCGCGGCGAGCGAGCGCGGCACGTACCAGACGGGCTGAAACTCGACCGAGTGGATCGAGTCGGTGATGACGGGCGTGGTCCAGCCCGCCGTCTGCGCGTTGCCGATGTTGGCAGGCATCCGCAGCCGCTCGGTGTAGCCGTCACCCGCCGCGTCTCCGTCCTCGCGCTGCAGCACGCGGATCTCGAAGGCGGGCAGGTTGACCCAGACAAAGTGCTCGCCCAAGTCGTCGGGGAGCCAGCGCCAGCGCTCCAGGTTGAGCGCGAGCACGCGGCGAAGGTCGGCGGGGTCGGCGTTGAGGCGCTCGGTCGCGGCGGCGTCGAGCGTCGAGTCGGCGGCCAGGCCCTGGGCGCGCTCGAACCGACCGAGCGCGGCGGCAAGCGAGTCGTCGAACACGTAGGCGTCGGGCCGCTCCCAGACGCCGAGCGTGTCGGCGCCAACGTAGCCCAGCGCCGTCAGGCGGTCGCGCAGGTGGGGCACGCGCACCGACCGCTGGCCCGGCGCCAGGTCGGCCCCGGCGGGGACGGGAGCCAGGTCTTGCTGGAGCGCCGCCAGCCGGGCGCGCAGCCGGCGGTAGCCGTCGTGCGGTGGGCGGAGCGCCTCCAGCGCCGCCTCGACCCCGCGCGCGTCCGACCGGCCGATGGCATCGGTCAGGGCCTCGAAGCCGGCGCCGGTCGAGTCGCGGACCGTCGGAAACCACGAGTGGCGGTACAGGCGGCGCGGGTCCGTGCGCCGGCCGCGCAGCGCGTCACCCATCTGCAGCACGCCGTCGGTGAGCGCCAGGTCGAGCGCGGCGAGCCGGCCCGGGCGCGGGTCGGACAGGGTGTCGCGGGCCTCGGCGTCGAGCGCGGTCCAGCGGTCCTCGGCGAGCCGCAGCGCGCGACTGAGCGCCGCGATCTGATCGGCGCGGACCTCACCGGGCAGGATGCCGTCAGAGGCGGAGCGCTCCAAGAGCTGGCCCAAAAGGGCGCGAGACGAAGGCGTCGTCCAGCGCAGCGTGCCTTGGGCGTACAGGCCGGCGGTCCGGGCGTGCGTCTCGGTCGCTGGAAGGCGCGCCGAGAGCTCGCCCCGGATCGCGTCCGGGGAGGGCGCCTCGGGGGCGTCCGAGCCGAACAAGCTTCCAAAGAGGCCCCAGCCGATGGCGGCCAGGACGAGCGAGAGGATCGGGGCGGGCACGGTCGGGTGGGAGTCGGAGGTCGGGCTAACGCAGCCTTGTGTTTGAAAGTACGCCGGAGCGGCTCGCGTCCGGGGTGAATCGACGGGGCGTGGAGCGCCCAGCGTACCGGGTGGCGAGACCGAGGCGGGGAGTGCGGCGTCGGGTGGCTCCGCCTCGGGTGCGGCCTGGGGACGCGCGGGTGTGGCACACGCGGGTGTGGACATGCGTTGCGTGCAGGCGCCGTCGGCTGGCCAGCCCAACCGGCAGAGCGCGCAGCGTGCCCCGTTGAGGCGCCTGCCGGACCCGATGCGAGCCACCCGCCGTAGCCTGCGACGCCAGCCTCAAGCCCGCGCCATTGGACGGCGCGCCGCTCGCCAGACGTCTCGGACACCCGCGCCGGCGACGACCGCGAACCCGCCCTTTCATGCATTCCCCGACCGCGCTCCCCGTGACCTCTCCACTCGCGCTCGACTTCGACCCGCGCCGCGACGGCTTTTCGTTCGGCAACAGCTACACCTGGACCGAGGACGACCTCGACCTGCTGGCGCGCCGGCTCCGCCCGCTCTCGTCCGTCCCCGTCGCCCTCGGGGCGGCTCTGGGCGGGCTGGCCGGAGGCGCCAGCTCCCGCCGCGGCGGCTGGGCCGGACTGGTCGCCGGCGCTGGGCTGGGGCGCGTCGGGACCGGCGACGGGCTGGTGCGCGCCGTCGCTCAGCGCTGGTCCACGTTCGGGCTGTGCGGCGGCATGGCGCTGGCGGCGATCGAGCGCTGGCCCGCCCGCGACGTGCCGACGGCCGACCTGGCGCCGGATCCGCTGCGCCCCCTCTTGCGCAAGCGCCAGGAGCGGACGCTGCGCGCCTCGCTGCCCCGGTTTGCCGGCTGGTGGCTGCGCGCCCGCGCCTCGCGCGGACCGGACGGCTGGGCCGGCCCGCTGAGACAGGAGCTCGACCGGATCGAGGCCACGCTCTCGGGCGGGCGCCCAGCCCTTGTCGGGTTGGTGGGCGACGCGCCCGATCCGTTTGCCCTGCACCAGGTTGTGGCGTTTGGGCTGGACCGCCGCGGCCCGCTCGACGCGACGCTGTCGATCTACGACCCCAACGCGCCGGGCCAGACTCGGACGGTTACGACGGCGCCGTCGGAGCGGTCGGGGGGCTCCGCCATCTCGACCACCATCCCGACCGGCGTGCACAGCGGCCGCGCGCACATCTCGACGCGCCCGCATCACCTGGCGCACCTGTTCATGATCGACGTGTAAGCCGAGGCCCCCCGCCTCTGCCCGTCCGCCTCGGGCCGCCCGCCTCGGTCCGCCCGCCTCGGTGGCGCCGCCGAGGTGGGCCAGGCTGGAGCCCGCAAGCGTGGAGCCGGTCAGGCGTTGACGGCCTTGAGCGCCTCCAGCGCCGCGTCTCGGGCCTCGCCGTGATCCACGATCGGCCGGGGATAGGTCTCGCCCAGCACCACGCCCGCCTGGTCGAGCACCTCGGCGGGGGCGTCCCAGGGCGCGTGCAAGTGCTTGGCCGGCAGGTCGGACAGTTCCGGCACCCAGCGGCGGATGTAGGCGCCGTCGGGGTCGTGCGTTTTGGACTGCGAGACGGGGTTGAAGATGCGGAAAAACGGCTGGGCGTCCGCGCCCGAGCCCGCCGCCCACTGCCAGCCCATCGAGTTGTTGGCCAGGTCTCCGCCGCACAGCGTGTCCCAGAAGTAGGCCGCGCCGTCTTGCCAGCGGATGAGCAGATCCTTGGTCAGAAACGACGCCGTGACCATGCGCAGCCGGTTGTGCATCCAGCCGATGGCCCACAGCTGACGCATCCCGGCGTCGACGAGTGGGTAGCCGGTCAAGCCGCGCTTCCAGGCCTCGAAGGACGCGGAGTCGGCCCGCCAGGGCATCGCGGCGTACTTCTCCTTGAGCGGCTGCGTGGGCGTGCGCGGAAAGTGGTACAGCACGTGGTAGGAGAACTCGCGCCAGGCGATCTCGCTCAAAAACTTGTCGGCCGCCTGGCGCGACACGCCGTTCGAGACGCGCGCCTCCGTCTCGTGCCAGACCGTGCGCGGGCTGATCTCGCCCCAGTGCAGATGCGGGGACAGCATCGAGGTGTCGCGAGCCGCCGGGACGTTGCGGCCGTCGGGATAGTCGAGGAGAGACTCGTCCAGAAACGTCTCGAGCCGGTCCAGCGCGCCGGCCTCGCCGGGCGTCCACTCGTCGGCCATGCCGTCGGCCCAGCGGACGCCGTCCTGGGCCAGGTCGGTCAGGCCCAGCGCGTCGAGTTCGACCGAGTCCGGCCAGGCGTCCGGCGCCGACGTGGCCCCGAGGCGGGGCCGAGGCAGCGGCTCGCCGACCGTCACCTCGTCCCGAAACCGGTTCCAAAACGGCGTAAACACCTTGTACGGACCGCCGGACCCGGTCTGGACTTGGTCCGGGTCGTGGAGGATGCGGCCGGCGAAGGTGCGCGCGTCCAGGCCCGCCTCGGCGAGCCCGTCGCGCACCTCGGCGTCGCGCTGGCGCAGCGCAGGCTCGTAGCGGCTCTGCCACACCACGCGGTCCGCGCCGGACGCCGTGGCTACGTCCAGGAGTTCGCCGAGGCTGTCGCCGTGGCGCACGACGAGCCGGCTGCCCCGGGTGCGGAGGTCGGCGTCGAGGGCCTGGAGCGAGTGGTGGAGCCACCAGCGATGCGCGCCGCCGGGCGGCCAGTCTCCCTCCTGGTCCGGCGCCCAGACAAAGACCGGGACGACCTGGCCGCGCTCGGCGGCGTGAGTCAGGGCGGCGTGGTCGCTGAGGCGGAGGCTGTGGCGAAGCCAGACGACGGTCGTGGGCACGGGGAACGCAGGAAGTGCTCCGGCCTACCCCGCGAGCATGACCCGCCGTTCCGAGACCGTCCGCGATCAGGCAGCGCCTCAGGAGACGCGCAGCACCTCGACGAGTACCGCCGCAAAGTGGCACACGCTGCCGGCGAGCACGAAGCCGTGCCAGACGGCGTGCGCGAACCGCCGCCGGCTCAGGTAGAACGCCGTCCCCAACGTGTACGCCAGCCCGCCGCCCACCATCCAGGCCAGCGTCGTGCCCGGCAGCGCCTCGCGCAGCGGGCCCAGGGCCACGATAATCAGCCAGCCCATCGCGACGTAGACGAGCGTCGAGGCGACCTTGAAGCGGCCGGTGAAGAACAGCTTGAACACCATGCCGAGGGCGGCCAGCGACCAGATCACGGCCAGCAGCGACCAGCCCCACGGCCCCCTCATGGCGCCGATCAGAAACGGGGTGTAGGTGCCTGCGATGAGCGCAAAGATGGCGCAGTGATCGACGGTCTTGAGATGCCTTTTGGCGCGCTCGAACGGGATCGCGTGGTACAGCGTCGAGGCGGTGTAGAGCAGCACCAGCGTCCCCACAAACACCGACGCGCCGACGATGGTCCAGATGTCGCCGGTCATGGCCGCGAGCGTAATCAGGACGGCCCCGGCGCCCACGCTCATCACCACGCCCAGCCCGTGCGTGATGGCGCTGGCGACTTCCTCAGCAAGCGGATACGGACGGAGCGTCATGGGCGGTGCGGGCACGTGGCGGCAGGGTAACGCCGCCAACAGGCTCGTGGTGCCGGCGGCCCGCAAACGGGCGGCCCGGACGGCCTCGGTCTCGCCTCCGGCAGAGTCGCGTAGCCGTCGCCCGAGGTGCCAACCCTGGCACCGAGGCGGGCCGTGCCGAGGCTGGGCCGCTACAGCCGCCGCAGCCGAACGCCCTCGGCCAGCCGGGCAAAGCGCTCGTCGCCGGGCTCCATCTCCAGCAGCCGGTCGGCCGCCTCGGCCGCCTCGTGCCAGCGGCCCAGCGTGGCGTAGGCGCCGGCCAGGTTGTAGAGCGGGCGCGTCTCGCCGGGCGCCAGCTCGACGGCGCGGCGCAGGTGGACGACCGCCGTCTGGGCGTCTCCGGCCTGCAACCGCAGCGCACCCAGCATCGCGTGCGCGGTCCCGTTCGACGCGTCGCGGTCGAGCGCCTGCTCGTACAAGCCCGAGACGTAGGCCATCTCGCGCGCGTCCCCGCCGCCCAGCCGGCGCAGCTCCAGGTTGGCCAGGTGCACGTAGGGATCGGAGAGGAACGGGTAGCCTTGCACGATCGCCCGGCGCATCAGGAGCGCGTTCGCCAGGTCGCGTCGCGACTCGTAGAAGCGGGCCAGCGCGTCGGCCTGGGGCAGCCAGGGCTTGCCAGACATAACGTCGCGCGCGCGCTCGGCCACGAACGCCGGCGTCCGCGTCGTGTCCAGGCGAAACGGGCGCCGCTCGTCGGCGCGGAAGGGCCACGACGCGGTCAACTGCTCCAGGCGGATGTAGCCCGCGACGGAGTCCATCGGCGTCACCAGCTTGACCAAGCGGCCGGGTGGCGTCGGGCGCGGCGCAGGCCCGATGGTGCCCGCCTCGGCGAGCGACTCGAAGAACGCGTCCGCGATCAGGCTGTAGCCGGCCAGCGTCGGGTGGAGGTGCTCCAGCATCGTCACCGAGCCCACGAGCCCGTCGGGCGCGGCCGAGCGCAGCATCGCCTCGACCTCGACGACGGTCGCGCCATGCGCCCGGGCCTGCTGGCGGATCACGTCGTTAAACGCCGTCGGCGCGCGGAAGCGCAGCGCGTCCAGGTCGCGCGCGCGCTGGAACGACTGCCGCGCGGCCTGGGCGTCGCCCGAGGCGAGCCAGGCATGGCCCAGCACAAACGCGGCGTCGGCGGCCAGGGTGTCTTGGGCGGCGACGGCGCGCAAGGCGCCGACGCCCTCGCCGCGTTCGACCGCAGTGATGGCTTGGTCGAGGCGGCCTTTCCACGCCGGGACGTCCGTGCCCGCACTGTGGACGGTCACGAACGGCCGCTGGTCGCGCTCGTTGGACGCGAGCGTGCCGACGAAGACGGGCACGCCTGCGTCTTGGTAGGCCGCCAGCAGCGCGCCCAGGTTGTCCTCGAACTGGTCGGCGCCGGCCTGGTACACCTCCGAGCCCAGCGGCACCGCCTGCTCGCCCACCATCCGCGCCATCAGTGTGTTTGACGGCCGCTGTCCCTCGTCCGCGGACGCGCGCTGGACGCTCGCCAGGCCGTTGCGGAACAGCTGGACCGTCCGCAACCGGCGCAGCGACAGGTAGGCGCGCACCAGCCCCGGGCTTCCGCCGACGGACTCGGTCGACGCGGCGCCGAGCGCGCCGTAGTACTCGTTGTGGCCCGCGTAGACCAGCACCGCGTCGGGCTCGATCTCCAGGATCTCGTCCACAAAGTCGACGAGCGTGAACGAGTTGACGGCCGCCATGGCCGTGTTGATCACCTCGATGTCGCGGTCGGGGTAGGCGAGGTTGAGCCGCGTGGACAGGATCTGGGCGAACGACGCGCCGCGGTAGAACGGGAAGCCCGCCGCCGACGAGCCGCCCTGGACCACGATCCGGTAGACGCCGTCGGGCTTGTCGGCCGCGAAAAAGTCGGCGTTGGGCGTCGGCGGGTTGTTGTTGGCGAAGTAGCGCCGGGCGACGTCGCGGCTGGGCATCATCAGGCCCGGAGCGTCCGCGACCGGCACGAACAGCGGGTAGCTGCCGCCGTAGCCGAACAGCCGCAGCCCGCCCTCCAGGAGCAGGAAGAACACGACCGGCACGAGCGCGGTCGCGATCCAGAACGCGCGCCGCTTGGCCGGCGACAGCGCCGGCGCGTCGGCCGAGGCGGGCGGGGGCGCGGCGCTCATCTCAGGAGCGGTCGGCGACGGGCGCCCAGACGGGCTCGGCGACGCCAGCCTGGTGGTTGACCCAGCGCGACATGGTGAACAGCAGGTCCGACAGGCGGTTGAGGTACTGGATGGCCTCGACGGAGACCTCCTCCAGCGCGGCCGTCTCCACGACCAGGCGCTCGGCGCGGCGCGAGATGGTGCGGCCCTGGTGCAGCGCCGCGGCGCAGGGCGTGCCGCCGGGCAGCACAAAGTGCTTGAGCGGAGGCAGGTCGGCGGTGAACGCGTCGATCTCTTGCTCCAGCGCCTCGACGTGGTGCGCCTCGATGCGGGGCACGGGGTAGGTCACGTCGCCCGGCGAGGCGAGGTCGCCGCCCAGCACAAACAGTTCGTTCTGCAGGTTTTGCAGCACCCCGTCGACGCGCACGTCGGCGGGCGAGCGCTCGTGGTGGGGGAGGGCGGCGCGGGCGACGCCGAGCGCCGCGTTGGCCTCGTCGACGGTGCCGTAGGCGGCGATGCGGGGGTGGCTCTTGGCCACGCGCCCGCCGCCGAACAGGGCGGTCGTGCCGTCGTCGCCGGTGCGGGTGTAAACCTTCATGCGTCGGAGTCAGGAGCGGTCGCTGCGGAGACTGGAGCTAGGCCGCTGGCGAGACGCCAAGATACCGGACGCGCACGCCGCCGGCCCCCGCCTCGACCTCGGCGTCGACGTGGAAGGCGCGGCGCAGCGTCTCGGGCGTGATGACGGCGTGGGGCGCGCCGTCGGCGAGCAGCGCGCCGCCGCTCAGCACCCAGACGCGGTCGGCGATGCGCGCGGCCAGCTCCAGGTCGTGGATGGCCGCCAGGACGGTCTTGCCCGACGCCGACAGCTGCACGACGCGCTCGGCCAGGTCGAGCCGGTGGCGCACGTCGAGGTGAGCCGTGGGCTCGTCGAGCAGCAGCAGCGGCGCGTCCTGGGCCAGCGCCTGGGCCAGCGCCACGCGTTGCTGCTCGCCGCCCGACAGCCGGGTCACGGGTCGGTCGGCCAGGTCCCCGAGGTCGACGGCCTCGATGGCCGCCTGGACGCGGTCGCGGTCGGCGTCGGCCATGCGCTCGGTCCAGCCGCGCCAGGGCGAGCGGCCGAGCGCGATCAGCTCCCGAGCCGTAAAGTCGACGGCCAGGTCGGACTGCTGGCGCACGAGCGCGACCCGGCGCGCGCGCTCAGTGGCGGTCCACGCGCCGACGGCCTGGCCATCCAGCTCCAGCGTCCCGGTGTGCGGGATCAGCCCGGCGATCGCGCGCAGCAGCGTCGTCTTGCCGGCACCGTTGGCGCCGACGATCGCGATGCGCTCGCCCGGCTGCACGCCGAACGAGACGCCGCCCACGACCGGGCGTCCGCCCAGGGCGATGCCCAGGTCGAGGGCACGGAGAAGGGGGGGCGGCACGCGCGACGGAGGCGGTAGGTTGGGCGGATTCAACGCCGGCCTATGCTACGCCTTTCCTCTGTCCTCGCCGGTCTCGCCGTCCTCGCCGCCGGCTGCGACTCCGGCTCCCAGGGCTCCCAGCTCGCCTTCGAGGACCAGGCGCTGCTGTCGCCGGCCGCGGGCATCACGGCCATCGACGCCGACGGCACCGTCACCCAGACCGACCCCGGCGACTGGCAGATCGGGCCGGTCTTTGCAAGCGACATCCGCTTTGCGTTTTTGCCCTCGCCCAACCCTGCCCGGCGGTCCGACCTGATCGCGTTCCAGCTGGTGGCCGCGTTCTCGACCCCGCTGCCGGGCCTGACCGTCCAGATCCGGACGGTGGATCCGAGGACCGACGTGCCTCGGCTGAGCCCGCTGTTCGGGACCGGATGCGAGGCGGGGTCGCTGTCGTGCTCGTTCACGGTGCGTGCGAGCCAGATCGAGGACCTCAACGGGCCCGGCGTGGCCCGCTTGGTGGTGGGCAACGGCCGCAGCATCGTGACGTACGGGGACATCGAGATCCGGTAGGGCCAGCGCCGCCGTCTCCCGACCCTGGCCACCTCGGGCGCGCGGCCGAGGCGGAGGCCGTCGGTGGAGGCCGTCGGTGGCTGGCGCCGCCGCTGAGTAGGCTTTGTCTGGTGATTCGGAACGAGGCCGAACGCGAGCGCCAGAGGCGGCCCGCGAGGAGCGCGAAGCAGGCGTAGCGTGAGCTACGGCGATGGAGTGCGACACGGCGAGCCGGCGCTGGAGCCGCGTGCAGGCCGATCTGGATTCGCCAGACAGAGCTTAGCGCTCGCTGCGGGCCTGGAGCCGGTCGAAGTAGCGCTTGATCAGGTCCTGGTAGTCGGGCGAGTACCCGCTCTCAAGCGCGCGGATCAGGTCGCCGCGGATGCGGTCAACCGGGCGCACGGTGCGCGGCGGGGACGCGTTGGGCGGGCGCCGGGCCTGCCCGCTCTGGGCCTCGCGCTCGGGTTGGCGGCCGCGCTGGTTGACCGAGCGTTCGGTTTCGAGCAGCTTTTCCAGGATCTGCTGCTGGCGCGGCGCCATCCGCGCGTCTGGGCGGGCGCGGCGGAGCGCTTCGGCGGCCTGGCGCATCTCGTCCTCGACGCGCTGGAGGTTGCTGCGGTCGGAGGGGTCCAAGCCGGCTCCGGCGCCGTCGCGCGCGCGCTGGAGCTGGCGCCGCAGGCGCTCCTGCTGCTCGGCGAGCTGGCGCATCCGCTGCCCCTGCTCGCCCGACATTCGCTCGCCGGCGGACTCGTTGAGCATCTGCTGGATCTGCTGGTTGAGCCGCCGCTGCTGCTGCCCGATCTGCTGCATCTGCTGGGGCGTGCCCTGGCCGCCCGAGCTGCCCTGCTGCTGCGCCTGGTCCTGCATCTGCTCCAGCACGTCGGCGAGCAGCAGCGCCAGGTCGTTCAGGTGCGCCATCGCCGAGCGCTGGTGGCCCGCCGCCGGACCGGACTGGCGCTCCGTGAGCCGGGTGACGGCCGCGTCCATCTCTCCGCGCCCGGCCTGGGCGCGCCGGTCGATCTCGGGCCCGAGCTGGGGCACCGTCCGGGCGACGCGCCGCAGCGTGTCCACGACCGTCCGCAGGCCGTCGCGGAGCTCGCTCTGGCGCCGCGCCGCGCCCACGAGCGCCGGGTTCTGAGACGGCGTGCGGGCGGTCGTGGTGGCGAGCGCTTCTTGGTCACGCGAGATCGTGAGCACGTCCTCGAGCGCCCGGCGCAGCGCGGCCTGGTCGACGCGCGACTGCTGGCCCTGCATCTGCTGGCTCTGCTGGCGCATGGACTGCGCCATCTGACGCAACTGCTCGGACATCTCCTTCTGCTGCTTGCCTGCGTCCTGCATCTCGCCCTGCTCCATCTGGTCTGCGTTGTCCTGCATGTCCTGGGGCAACCCGGTGTCGGGGTCCAGCTGCTCCTGCAGCGTCTCGACGGCTTCCTGAGGCGCGTTTTTCATGTCCTGGATCTGCTCCTTCAGATCGTCGGCTTGGTCGCTTAGCGTCTCGGCGCGCTCGGCGGCGTCGCGCTGCTCGTTCGCCAGCTGCTCGCGCTCGGCCCGCGTCGCGTCGTCGCCCGCCTCGGTGGTCTTTTGGGACAGGCGCTCCTCGGTCTCGGCCAGGTCCTCAGCGCGGCGCGCGATCTCCTCCATCTCGACGGCGACTTCCAGGCGCTGCATCAGCGCCACCGCCCGCTCCAGGCGGCGCCGAAACTCCTCCTCGGACTGCGCCGCCTGGTCGGACTGCTCCAGCATCTCGCGCGTGTCGAGCTGCTCCATCGCCTGGCGCAGCCGCTCGAGCGCGTCGCGCAACTCGGGCGTGTCGAGCTCTTGCAGGACCTGCTGCATCTGCTCGAACATCTGCTGGGTCTGGTCGTCGGTCAGGTCGGAGTTCTGCATCTGCTCCTGCAAGCGCTGCATCTGCTGCTGGAGCGACTGCGCCTGCTCGCGGAGCGCCTGCTGCTCGCGCAGCAGCTCCTCGACCTGGCGCTGGTCCTCCCAGTCCGGGTCGAGGGTTTGGCGCAACTCGCGGCGCAGGCGCTGGAACCGCTCGCCCGACTGCTGGGCCTGCTCGTCCATCCGCTCCAGCGTCTCGGCCGTCGAGTCGCGGCGCGCGTCGAAGGCGTCCAGGCGGTCGGTGAACGACGGGTAGCGCAGCGTGAACAAGGGCGTCCGCGCCGACTTGGCGCCTCGGGCGTCGTTGTCGGAGACCTGGCCGTAGAGCTCGACCACGTCGCCGGGGCGTGCGCCGGGGATCTGCCAGTCGAGGCCCACCTCTTGGTCCAGCGGCCGCGTGCGCACGCCCAGGCGCGTGCGCCGGGGGCGCCCGGTGGTCCCGCCTCGGGTGACGCGGTAGACCAGGCTGCCGCCCCGGAAGCCGAAGTCGTCGGTGACGCGGAAGACCAGGCGCCGCGCCGCGCTGCCCAGGTCGCCGTCGCCGCCCTCGACGAGCGCGATCTGGGGCGGGCCGTCGCTCAGCGTCCCCAACGTGTAGCGGGCCGGGTCGGCGTTGTCGAGCGCGCCCGCGCGCAGGTGGACGGTGTAGGTGCCGGCGCCGCGCAGCCGGAACGCGCCGCGCGCGGCTTGGGACCCGACGCGCAGCTGGACGCGCTGCCTCCGGCCGTCGTCCCAGGTGACGTCGAGCCAGGCGCGCTGGGGCGTCGGCCCGCCGTGCCCGACCTGGACCTCGACCGTCGAGCCCACCAGCCCGGTCGCGTCGCCGACGCCCTCGGGCAGCAGCCGGCTCGGCCGGCCGCTGTACCGAGGCGGGCTCACCCGCAGCCGGACGCCGCGCACGAGCGGCCGGTCGACGGTCGTGATGGCGTACCACGGCGTGCGGACGCCGTCGGCCACGACGCGGTAGCGCGTGTCGGCGCGGACGGCCTGCAGCGTGTGCGCGAACGCGGCGCCGTCGGCCTGAAGCGAGACGGTCTCGGTGGCGCGCTCGTCGGCGCGGCCGTACTCCAGGATGGCCGCCAGGGGAAGCTGGGTGCCGGTCGCTCGGACCGAAACGGCGAGGTCGGCGCCGCGCGTGACCTGGGCGTCGCCGGGCTCGACGGCCAGCTGAAAGGGTGCGGGCGGGGCGAAGTACACGCCGGGCGCCATCAGCCGGGTCGCCGCGGCCGACATCGGGCTGGGCCAGACGGCGAACGCGAGCGCCAGCACGGCCGCCGGCACGAACGCCCAGCGCGCGACCTCGCGCACCGGCCCAAACGCGCGGACGCGCTCGAACGGCACCTCGGCGACCTCGCGCCCGAGCGCGTCCAGCGCCGCGCTCTGCAGCCGGTCCCCGCCGACGGCGTGCCCGTCGGCCAGGTCGAGGAACGTCGCCAGGCGGTCGTCGACGCCTGGGAAGTCCTGGCCCGCGCGCCGGATGACGGCGTCCTCGTCCAGGCCCGGCAGCACGCCCAGGCCTCGGAGCACCGGGACGGCGACGCCTCCGGCCAACAACACCGCGAGCAAGCCCGCCAGGGTCCAGAAGAGTGCCGTGCGCAGCTCGACGCCCAGCCACACGCCCGCCTCGGCCGCCAGGGCGACCAGGGCCGCCGCGCCCACCACGCCGACCGTCACCAGCACGCCGCGCGACACGGCTGCGCCCGTTAGCCGCCGGCGGACGGCGCGGAGTCTACGGCGGAGCGGGGCGGCAGCGGAAGGCACGCGAGCGGGTGGGGAGTGAACGGAAGCTAGCGGAGGGACGTTCGGGCGGTGCGCGCTCGTGCGTCCGAGATCGATTCCTTTCCTCCCCACTCATGCCCATCCTCCACATCGCCGCCGAGTGCGCCCCGTTCGCCAAGGTCGGCGGGCTGGCCGACGTCGTCGGCGCGCTGCCCCAGGCGCTGCCCGTGCCGTCCGCCGTCGTGATGCCGTTTTACGGCGGGCCGGACGGGAGGCTGGCGCAGCGGGCGGGAGAGATCACGCGCGTCCACACGGGCGTGGTGTGGCTCGGCGAGTGGTTTCCGTTCGAGGTGTGGCGCTCCAACGCTGTCGCGCCCGACGTGCCGCTGTACCTGGTCGCCGAGCCGGAGCACTTCGGCGACGACGGCGTCTACTTCCGCGCGAGCGACGGCGCCTGGATGGACCGCGGCGAGGTCCGCTACCTCGTCTTTCAGCTGATGGTGCTCGACTGGCTGCGCTCGGACCACACGCCGCTCGACGGCGCCGACGGCCTGCACCTGCACGACCACCACACCGGCCTGATTCCGGTCCTGCTCCGCCACGACCCGGCAAACGCCGCGATCCGCGACCTGAAAACCGTCTTCACGGTCCACAGCGCCGACCACCACGGCGAGATGGCCTGGGCCGACTGGGGCCGCCTGGGCGTCGAGGTGGGCGACCCGGCGGCGCTCGACCACCTAGGCGTAGTCAACAGCCTCAAGGCCGGCGTCGGGTTCGCGGACGCCGTGACGACGGTTAGCCCGACCTACGCGCAGGAACTGGTCGCCAGCCCGGAGCCCTCGCACGGGCTGGACTACGCGTTCCGCCAGGCCGAGAGCCGCTTGTCCGGCATCGTCAACGGCATCGACGCCGAGGTGTGGGATCCGGCCACGGACCCGCACCTGCCCGCCGCGTTCGACGCCGGCAACATGGCGGGCAAGGCCGACACCAAGCGGGCCGTGTGCCACGACCTCGGCCTCGACCCGGCCCGGCCGCTGGTGGCGTTCGTCGGCCGGCTGACGCCCGAGAAAGGCGCCGAGGTGCTGGCGCCCGGGCTCGCCGAGATCCTGACCCGCACCGACGCCGCCGTGGCCGTGCTAGGCTCGGGCTACGCCGAGCACCAGGCCCGCCTCGGCGAGGTCGCGGACCAATCGGGCGGCCGGATGTCGCTCACGCTCGCCTTCGACGAGGCGCTGGCGCACCGGCTCTACGCCGCCGCCGACTTTTTCGCCATGCCGTCCAAGCAGGAGCCGTGCGGGCTGGGCCAGCTGTACGCCATGCGCTACGGCTCGCCGCCGGTCGCGCACGCGGTCGGCGGGCTGTGCGACACCGTCGAGCCCGTCGAGGGCGCGTCCGGCACGGGTTTTCTGTTCCACGACTTCACGGCCCTGGCGTTCGCCGAGGCGGTCGAGGCCGCGCTCGCGCTGTCGCCCGCGGCGCTCGACGCGGTCCGCCAGAACGGGATGCGGCGCGACTCGTCCTGGCGCGCCTCGGCACGCGCGTACGCGCAATTGTACCGCGCGACCGGGCTGGGCTCTCCGTAGTCTGGTGCCGCAACACCCCTCGACGTTTATGCGCGACACGCTCGCCGTCATTCTGGGCGGAGGCGCCGGCACGCGGCTCCACCCGCTCACGGCCCACCGCTCCAAGCCCGCCGTCCCGCTCGCGGGCAAGTACCGCCTGATCGACATCCCGATCTCGAACTGCATCAACTCGGAGCTGATGCGCATGTTTGTGGTGACGCAGTACAACTCGGCCAGCCTCAACCGCCACGTCGCGCGCACCTACCGCTTCGACCGCTTTGGCCACGGCTTCGTGACCATTCTGGCCGCCGAGCAGACCCCGGGCGACGACCGCTGGTTTCAGGGCACCGCCGACGCCGTCCGCCAGTGCCTCAAGCACATCAACTCGTACCCGCACCGCCGCGTCTTGGTGCTCTCGGGCGACCAGCTGTACCGGATGGACTTCAACGCCTTCCAGCAGCACCACCGCTCGGCCTGGGCCGACCTGACCGTCGCCACGATCCCGGTCACGGCCGACGACGCGCCGGCGTTCGGCATCCTGAAGACCGACGCCGAGGGCGTGATCACCGAGTTCCACGAGAAGCCGGCGCGCGACGCGCTCGACGGCCTGGAAAGCCCCGTCTCGCCCGAGATGGAGGCTGCGGGCCGCGTCTACCTCGCCTCGATGGGCATCTACATGTTCGAGCGCGACGTCTTGCGCGAGGTGCTGATCACCGACGAAGCGCAAAAGGACTTCGGCAAAGAGATCATCCCGGCCGCCATCGCCTCGCGGCGCGTGGTGAGCTACCCGTTCGAGGGCTACTGGTCCGACATCGGGACGGTGCGCTCGTTCTACGAGGCGAATCTGGCGCTGGCCCAGCCCACGCCCGACTTCGACCTGTACGACGAGGACGCGCCGATCTTTACCAACACCCGGATGCTGCCGCCGGCCAAGATCCAGGACGCCCAGATCCGCAACGCCATGATCGGCGAGGGGTCGGTCGTGATCGAGGCGACCGTCGAGGACTCAGTGGTCGGCATCCGGTCGTTCTTGTCGAGCGGCTCCGTCCTGCGCCGGACGGTGATGCTGGGCGCCGACTACCTGCCCTGGCGCGACGCCAGCCGCCGGCCGGGCCTCAACCCGCCTTTGGCGCCGGGCGTCGGGCCGCGCAGCGTGGTCGAGGGCGCGATCATCGACAAAAACGTCCAGATCGGCGCCGACTGCCGGATCACGAACGCGGACGGCGTCCACGAGGGCGAGGGGCCGGGCTTCTTTATCCGGGACGGTGTCGTGGTGCTGCCCAAAAACGCCGTGATCACCGACGGCACGGTGATCTAGCGCTCGACGCGGTGCTGGCTGTGGGCGACGGGTGGCGCGGCGAACATGGGCGTCGTCTGCGCCCAGGTGGTCCGAAACAGCTCCGACTGGCGGTAGGCCTCAAGCGCCTCTGGGTGATCCCACTGGCTGAACGTGGTGAGCACGTTGGCAAAGCGCGCGTCCTGCCACAGCTCCAGGTGCTGGCACCCGGGCGCGGCCGCGATGCGCGCCTTCGCCTCGGCGAACAGGTCGAGAAAGTCGCCCAGGCGGGCCGGGTCGAACGTCATGCGGACGGTGCGGAGAAGCATCGCGGGGTGGGTCAGGCGCTCCAGGCGTGGAACGCGACGTGGGAGCCGGCGGGCGCGGTGGCCCAGTCGGCAGGGATCCAGGCCAGGCCGTCGGAGAGCAGCAGCGAGCGCGCCACGTGCGAGTCCTGGGCGCCGGCCGGCGTGAGCACGAGCGCGCCGTCGGCGTCGCGCGAGGCGGTGACGCGCGCGAACGTGGTGAGCCCGTCGGCTTTGTCGACGGCCGCGCCGAGGCGGCCCACCTCGGGCGCCGGGCCGGGCGCGCGCCCCAAACACGCCGCCAGCAGCGGCCGGCCGTAGACCTCGAACCCGACGACGGCGCTGACCGGGTTGCCCGGCAGGCCCAGGACGGGCCGGCCTTGCAACGTCCCGAACGCAAACGGTTTGCCGGGTCGCTGCAAGACCTGCCAGAACGCCCACTCGGCGCCGCGGCGCTCGAGTTCAGGGCGCACCAGGTCGCGCGTGCCCATCGACACGCCGCCCGCGACCACCAGCACGTCCGCCTCGACGGCGCGGTCCAGGGTGTCGGCGAGCGAGCCCGGTGTGTCTCTGGCGTGGAGGGAGAGGGGGCGGCCTCCGCACGCCGCGACCTGGGCGGCCAGGGTGGGGCCGTTGGCGTCCCAGATCTGGCCCGGCCCCAGCGGTCGGCGCGCCGGCACCAGTTCGTCGCCGGTCGTCACGACGGCCACCAGCGTCCGCCTCCGCACCACGACCGAGGCGGCCCCGACGGCGGCCAGCAGGCTGACCGCGCGAGGCGTGACGACGGTGCCGGCTGCCATCACGTCGGCGCCCGCCGCCAGCGCCCCGCCGCGCGGTCGCAGAAACTGCCCGCGCTCGGGCGTGCGGGCGAATCGGACGCCGTCCGCGTCTCGCTGCGTCCACTCGACGGGCGCCACGGCCTCGGTCCCGGCCGGAAGGGGAGCGCCGGTCATGACCGCCAGGCACGCGCCCGGAGGCAGCGGCGGAGGCGACTCGCCGGCGTGGACCGTCCCGGCGAGCGGCACCACGCCGCCGGCCAGGTCCGCCAGGCGGACCGCGTAGCCGTCCATCGACGAGGTGTCGAAGGGGGGCAGCGCGACGGGCGACACGACCGGCTGGGCCAGCGTGCGGCCCACGGCCTCCGCCAGCGCGACCGTCTCGCCAGGCTGGAGCCGGGCCGAGGCCACGACGGTGGCGAGCGCGTGCTCGACCGAGACCCGGGTGTCCATAACGAGGCCGAGCTAGCCGCCGTAGCCGAACAGGCCCATAAACTTCATCGCGAACGGTGTCGAGCCCTTCATCTTGACCTTGCCCTGCATCATGGCCATCATGGGGTTGAGGTCGCCGTTCTCGATGGCCACCCAGTCCTCGGTCTTGGCCGTCAGCCGCAGCGTGGGCTCGTCGGGGATGCCGTCCGAGATGTCGAGCTCGCCGTTGTGCACGTAGAGCGTCACGTCGCGGGCGTCGTCGCCGGTCAGGTTCATGTAGACGCGGTCGTCCATGGACGCGGCTTTCTCCGCGTTGAAGCGGTCGGGGTAGGAGGCGAGAACGTCGTCGAAGGTGGCGTAGCGAGGCATGAGACGGGAGAAGGGGGAAGAGTCCCCAAGATAGCCGCCCGCCGGAACAGCCGGCGTGGCTCGGCGTGGCTCGGCGATGCCTCCGCCTCCCGACTCCTCGACGACGCTCGTGACGCCTCACGGGCCGGTCACGATCTGCTCTCGGCCCCAGCCCACCCGCGCCGAGCAGCGCCGCGGCGACGGCCACCGCGACTTTCTAGCGAGCCACTGGCCCGGGCTGGCCGCCGCCGCCTACGAAGGCTACGTGCGCCACGGCGCCGGGGCGGTCGTGCTGTGGACCGAGGCGCGGCCGGGACGGCTGCGCCGGCGGCCCTTCGAGCCCGAGCGCTTGTTCTACACGACCCAGATCCACGCCATCCCGGGCACCACCGAGGCCGACTTCGACGGCTGGGAGGCGCGCCAGCTCGAGACCTACGACCCTCGGCGGCACGCGCTCGTGGTGTTCGTGGAGGCCGGCCGCCTGGTCGGGTACCGCGCCAGCGGCACGCTCGACCCGCCGGTCGCGCTCCAGCGCGCGCGCGCGACGCACAACTAGCGCTCGGCGCATAGCTAACGCTCGGCGCGCGGCTCCTCGATGGGGAACGCTAGCCGCCCGTCGTCGCGCTCCCGGCCCGCCTCGGCAGGCCCGCGGACGATCTCGCTGGCCAGGTGCCGCAGGTCGGGCAGGATCAAGTCGTGGAGCGCCAGGCGGACGCCGTCGACCGAGCCGGGGCAGCAGAACAGCATGGTCTCCGCCGGGGCGTCCTCGGCGCCGTACAGGCCCGCCGTCGCCCGCGACAGCATCGCCGCGGCGCCGATCTGGGCGAACGAGCGCATCCGGAACAGCTCGCCGAAGCCGGGCAGCGCCTTTTGGATCAGCCGGTTGGCGACCTCGACGGTCGTGTCGCGGCGCCCGATCCCGGTGCCGCCCGTCGTGACGACGACCTCGACGCGGCCCGCGAGGTGGAGCAGGACGGCCCGGATGGCCTCGCCCTCGTCGGGCACGACGCGGTAAAACTCGACCAGGTGGCCGGCCTCGCGCAGCCCGTCCTTGAGCACCGACCCGCTGCCGTCGGTCTCCTCGGTCCGGCTGTCGGAGACGGTGACGACCGCGCACGTGACCGCGCGGTCGGAGGCGGCGGCGCGGTGGGACTCGGCGGACATGACGGCGGGAGGGGGAGCGGAGTCTACCACCGTGGCCGGCTGGCGTCCGTTCCCTCGTCACCGAACCACCGCGGCGGGTCGTGCCCGTGGCCGCCCCACGGGTTGCAGCGCGCGATCCGCCACAGCGCCAGCACGGAGCCCTTGAGCGCGCCGAACTCGCGGAGCGACTCGACGGCGTACTCCGAGCACGTCGGCGTGTAGCGGCACGTCGCCGGCAGCCAGGGCGAGACCGCACCTTGGTACACGCGCACCACGCCCACCAGCAGCAGCCGGGGCGCGCGCCACAGCCAGCGCAGCGCCAGCATCAGCCCGACGAGCGCTCTCGCCGAGCGCCGTCGACGGCCGAGAGCCCGCCGCCAAGCGTGGCGGCGATGGCGCCCCAGCCCGACCGGTGCCCGCCGCCAGCCAGCACGACCGCGGGCAACCCCCGCCCGGCCGGGGTCGAGCGCGCGCCGGGCGCCGTCGCGGCGGGGTAGCGAGGCATGGCTAGGCGTAGATGCCGCGCATCTTCAAGGCGCCGGCCACCTTCTCGATGGCGATTACGTAGGCGCCGATGCGCATCGACGTGTCGTAGCGTTCGGCGGCGTCGTAGACCCGGTCGAAGGCGGCGCGCATCATGCGGTCCAGGCGGCGGTTGACGCGGTCCTTGCTCCAGAAGTAGCCCTGGCGGTCCTGGACCCACTCGAAGTAGCTCACCGTGACGCCGCCGGCGTTGCACAAGATGTCCGGGATGACGAGCACGCCGTTGGCGTTGAGGATCTCGTCGGCGTCCGGCGTCGTGGGGCCGTTGGCGCCCTCGGCCACGATCTTGGCCTTGACGCGGCCCGCGTTGTCGGCCGTGATCTGGTTTTCCTTGGCGCACGGCGCGAGCACGTCCACGTCCAGCGCCAGCAGCTCCTCGTTCGTGATCGGCTCGGCGCCGTCGAAGCCGTCGAGCGAGCGGTTGTTGCCCTCGGCGTAGGCAATCGCCGCGTCGATGTCGATGCCCTTGGCGTTGTAGTAGCCGCCAGACATGTCCGAGATCGCGACGACGGTGCAGCCCTGCTCGCGCAGCAGCTGGGCCGCAACCGAGCCGACGTTGCCGAAGCCCTGGACGGCGACCGTCGCCTGGCCGGGCCGCATCCCGATGCGGTTCATGGCACCGAGCGTCGTCGTCATGACGCCGCGTCCGGTCGCCTCGCGGCGGCCCTCCGAACCTCCGATCAAGAGCGGCTTGCCCGTCACGACGGCCGTCTCGGTCCGCTTGGCGTGCATCGAATACGTGTCGAGCAGCCAGGCCATGACCTGCTCGTTGGTGTTCATGTCGGGCGCCGGGATGTCCTTGTCGGGCCCGAACACGTCCAGCAGGTTGGCGGTGTAGCGGCGCGTCAGGCGCTCGACCTCGCCCGCCGACATGGTGTGGGGGTCGCACGTCACGCCGCCCTTGGCGCCGCCGAACGGCACCCCGACCACGGCGCACTTCCAGGTCATCCAGGCCGCGAGCGCCTTGACCTCGTCCACGTGCACGTCGGGCGCAAAGCGGATGCCGCCCTTCGACGGCCCCAGCACCTCGGAGTGGATCACGCGGTAGCCCTGGAAAACCTTGAGTGTGCCGTCGTCCATGACGACGGGAATCGAGGTGATGTGGATGCGCGAGGGGGCCCGCAGCACCTCGTACAGCCCGGCGTCGAGGTTGAGCATCTGGGCCGCGACGTCGAACCGCTCCATCATCGACTGGAACGGGTTGTCCTTGTCGACGTGGGGAGCCGGCTCCTGGTAGACGGAGGGGGTCTTGACGTCGCGTTTGAAGGGGGTCGGCATGAGGAGGAGGCCGGGGGAGACAGGGGAATGCGGGCGAAGGTACGGGACGCGGCCGGGAGGAGGTCCGTTCGGAGCCTGTGAATCGGAAGCGCTTCCGATCAAGAAAACGGCGGCTGACGGGTCGAGCGCCGGCCGTCCCGCACCGCTGTCCCGCGCCGACCGTCCCGCACCGACCGACCGCGACGGCCTGACCCCCGTCGCCGCTCTCGGGAACCGCGCCACCGCCGCGTGCGCCGCGCGCCAGAGCGGACGCATCTTGCGCCCCGCCCACACCCCCACGCCGTGACCCGCCAGCGACTCAAAGACCTCGCCACGCTGACGCGCCGCAAGGGCCGGCGCGCACACGGCCAGTTTCTCGTCGAGGGCGTCCGCTCGGTCGAGGCGGCCGTCCAGGCGGGCGCCCCGCTGGTCGAGGTCCTGGTCGCCGAGGCGCACGACGACCCCCGCCTCGGCACGCTGCTCGACCAGGTCGAGGCGCCGGTGTGGCGCGTGCCGGCGCACGACCTGGAGCGCTTGGGCGACGCCCAGACCTCCCAGGGCGTGGTCGCCGTCTCGGAGTCGGTGACCCAGCGCCACGCGCCGGCGCAAGGACCGGTCGTGCTGCTGGACGGCGTCCAGGACCCTGGCAACGTCGGGGCCTTGATCCGCACGGCGGCCTGGTTCGGCGTCCGGACGGTCGTGCTGGACCACGCCTCGGCCGACCCCGAAAGCCCCAAGGCGGTGCGCGCGAGCATGGGCGGCATCTGGGACGTGGGTGTGGCCCGGGTGCCGTCGCTCGTCGGCACGCTCGACGCGCTCGCCGAGGCCGGCGTGGCGGTGTGGGGCGCCGACCTCGCTGGCACGGCGGTGTACAACTGGGCGCCCAGTCGCGCGTCGGCGCTCGTGCTGGGCAGCGAGGCGCACGGGCTGTCGGGCGAGGTCGCCGGCTGGCTGCGGTCGCAGCCGGCCCAGGCCGTCCGGACGGTGTGCATCCCTCGCGCGGCGGCGGCGGAGCCGGGCGAGCGCCACGCGCCGGCGGGCGTCGAATCGCTCAACGTGGCCGTGGCCGGAGGCGTCCTGCTGGCGCGCTGGCTGGGCTAGGGCGCTTGGGCGCGCTCAGGGTGTAGCTTTGGCGCATGGAAATCCCCGCCATCCAGGGCCTTCAGGTCGAGACGACGCTCCTCCCGCTGGAGAAGCCGGCCGCCATCTCCGAGCGCCACCAGCACCTCCGCATCGGAATCCCCAGCGAGGCGCTCAACGACGAGCGGCGCGTGGCGCTCGCGCCCTACGCCGCCGCCGTGCTGGTGGCGAACGGCCACGAGGTCGTGATCGAGAGCGGCGCCGGCGCCGAGGCGCAATTCTCCGACCACACCTACGCCGAGGCCGGCTGCCAGATCGTCGGCTCGGCCAGCGAGGTCTACGGCCAGGCCGATCTCGTCGCCAAGGTGTTTCCGCCCCGGCCGGACGAGCTGGACCTGATGCGCGAGCGCCAGGTCCTGATCTCGGCGCTGCACCTGGGCGGCTTGCAGCCGGACACCCTGAAGCGCCTGATGGAGCTGCGCGTGACCGGCATCGGCTTCGAGTTTATCGCCGACGCCGACGGCACCCTCCCCATCGTGCGGATGATGCACGAGATCTCGGGCTCGATGGCGGTCCAGACGGCCGCGCGGCTGCTCGAGTCCTCCGAGGGCGGGCGCGGCGTCATGCTGGGCGGCATCTCGGGCGTGCCCCCGGCCACGGTCGTGATCCTGGGCGCGGGCGTGATCGGGGAGTGGGCCGCTCGGACGGCGATCGGCTTCGGGGCGCACACGATCGTGCTCGACACCGACCTGCCGGCGCTGCGCCAGATCGAGCACACGCTCGACCGCCGCGTCACGACCGCGATGGCCAACCCAGCGTATCTCAAGAGCGCCGTCAAAAACGCCGACGTCGTGATTGGCGCGGCCATGTCGATGGGCAAGCGCTCGCCCGTCGTGGTGACCGACGAGATGATCGCGTCGATGCGCTCCGGCTCGGTCGTCGTGGACCTGGTGATCGACCAGGGCGGATGCATCGAGACGAGCCGGCCCACGACGCCCAGCGAGCCGACGTTCGTGTGCCACGGCGTGGTGCACCACTGCCTGCCCAACCTGCCGTCGGCCGTGGCGCGCTCGGCGACGTACGCGCTGTCGAACGCGCTGACGCCCTACCTGCTCGAGATCGGCGAGGCCGGCAGCATCAACGACGCGCTGTGGTCCAACGTCTCGCTGCGAACGGGCGCCTACGTGTACCGCCGCCACCTGACCAAGAAGAGCCTGGCGGCGATGTTCGGGATGCCACACCGCGACATCGAGCTGCTGATCGCGAGCGGGATCTAAGCCGGCCCGGTCCCAAGCTCGCCCGCCTCGGTGCCGAGGCGGGCCGAGCCGGCACGCCGGGCGGGACGCCGCCGGCACGCTAGTTTCGGGCCAGCCCGTGACTCATGGACTCGACGTTTACCCTGTACGCCGTCGTCTTGCTGGTCGGCGCCCTGCCGTGCGCCGTCGCCTCGGCGGCGCTGGCGGCGCGCGCGTCGGGCGGGCGGCGTAGCGACGGGTGGCTCGCGGCCTGGCTCGGCGCCGTCCTTCTCCTGACCGGGCCGTACCTGCTCGGCTTCCTCGGGCTGTACGACCGCGTCCGGTGGCTGTCGAACCTGCCCATCGGGAACGCCTTCCTGCTGGGCCCCCTCGCGCTTGCCTACGTGCGGTCGGTTGGCGGGCGCGGGCGCGCGTCGGGGTGGCTGTTCGCGCCGGCCGCGTTGTCGCTCGCGCTCGGAGTGTGGGTGTGGGGCCGGACGACGTTCGCGGGCGTCCCGTTCGGCGCGACGCTGGGCCCCGCGCTCAACGCTCTCGGTCCTCCGCTCGGCCTCGCGTTCAACGCGGCGTGCCTGGCGGTCGCGGGGCGGGCGGTCGGGCAACTCCGCACCGCGTCGGCGGGCCGGACGCCCCCCGCCGAGCGCGCCGTCGTGCGGTGGCTCGGGCGGTTCGTCGCGGCGTCGGCCGTGGTTGTGGCCGTCCAACTCGCGTTCGGCGCGGCGTACCTCCTGGGGGCCGAGTTCTCGTACACCCGCCACTGGTGGGCCGAGGTGGCGTACCTCGCCGTCGGGTACTACGTCGCTCTCGCCGGCTACGGCGCGGCCCGCGCGCTTGACGCGGCCGGGCCGCTCACTGAGCGCGCGGCGCCCCCGCTCGCGGCCGACGCCCTAGCGGCCTGGGTCCCGCGCCTCGACCGCTGGATGCGCTCCGAGAAGCCCCACCTTCAGCCCGACGTGACGGTGGCGGCCCTCGCGGGCGAGCTCGGCCTGAGCGTGGCCGAGCTGTCGCACCTCGTCAACGCCGGGCTCGGCCGCAACTTCAACGAGTTCGTCAACGGGTACCGCGTGGCCGAGGTGCAAGCCCGGCTCCGCGACCCCGAGGCCGACCATCTGACGCTGCTGGCGGTCGCGCTGGAGTCCGGCTTCCAGTCGAAGGCGACGTTCAACCGGGCCTTCCGCAAGGAGACCGGGACCACGCCGAGCGCGTGGCGAGACGCCGAACGGGCGGCGCAGGTCGCGATCTGAGCCGTCTCGGCGGGCGTACTGAGGCGACTCGAACGGGCAGAGGGGGGAGGTTGCGGCCGTCCCACCTCTGCTCCGATGCGCCTTCTCGCCGCCTGCCTCGTTCTCGCCGTCGCGCCGTCGGCGCAGCCCCGACTCGCGCCCGACTCGGTCCGCGCCGACCTCGCCCTGCTCCGGGGCGCCCTCGCCGCCTACCACCCCGGCCTCGACCGCTACGGCCAGCGGGCCGACCTCGGCGCGGTCGTCGACGCGCTCGACGCCGCGCTCGCTCGCCGTGAGGCGCCGCTTTCGGAGGCCGAGGCCGTGGTCGCTCTCGCCGAAGTCCTCGCCGTCGCGGCCGACGGCCACACGCGCATCGCGCCGATGAACCAGCCGGACGGTCTTCGCGACCGGCTGTGGGGCGGGCGGACCGTGCTGCCGTTCGCGTTCCGGGTCGTGACGAGCGGCGGCCGCGACCGGCTCGTCGTCACGCGCGACTTGACGGACCGCCACCGACTCCCGCGTGGGACCGAGGTCGTGGAGATCGATGGCCGGCCGGTTGGCGTGGTCCTGGACCGGCTCCAGGCGCTCGCGCCCGGCGACGGGCGCGGCACCGACGCGCTACGCCGCGCTCGGCTGTCCGTCCCCGAGAGCGAGATCGGCCCGGACGCGTGGCCCGACTTCGACGATCACTTCGCGCTCGTCTTCCCGCCGTCGTCGGACTCGGTCTCTCTGACCGTCCGCCGGCCCGGCGAGTCGGCCGCCGAGCGGACCGAGGTGGGCTACCTCACACGGGCCGAGCGGACGGAACGGCTGCGAGCGGCCGGTGCCTGGGTCCCGTCGGACGAGCGGGCGTGGACGACGCGGATGCTCGACGACTCGACGGCGCTCGTCCGGTTGGGCACGTTCGCGACGTGGGGGTTTGAGACGCCGGCGGACACGCTGCTGGCTCAGACCTTTCGGTCGCTTCAGAGGTGGGGCGTTCGGCGTCTTGTGCTAGACATTCGGGGTGTGGTCGGCGGCAACCTCGGCGCGCGGACGGTGGCCCGCTACCTCACGACGGACTCGCTGGGCTGCCCCGACGACGCGACCGTGATTGCCTCCGACCGAGCCGATCCGGCGTTCTTCCCCTACCTCGACGCGTTCGGCGGCGACGAGGGGTGGAGGCAGCCGCTCCCGACCGGGGCCGTCGAGCCGCTCGCGACGGTCGGTTCCGACTCCTCGTCGTCCCGCGGTGCGTGCCCGCGCCCGCTCCGCCGAGGCGTTCGACGGCCCGGTCGTCGTGCTCGCCGACGAGTGGAACGAGTCGGCGACGTTCTCGCTGCTGCGGCTCGTGCGCGACCAGCGGCTGGGCGTGATCGTGGGCCGGCCGGCTGGCGGCAACCTCCGCGGGCTGACGGCCGGCGTCGTGCTCCGGCTGACGCTCCCACGAACGGGCATCGTTGTGTCGCTGCCTCTGCTAGCGAGCGTCCCGCCCGGGTCTCCGCCGGACGCCCCCCTCGACCCCGACATCCGGGTAGAGTGGACCCCGGCCGACCTGGAAGCCGGCCGCGACCCCGACGTTGACGCCGCCCTCCGCGTACTCGACGGACGCGGAGCCGCGCGCGGGCTCAGACGTTGAGCACGCCATGCCTGGCCCCCTGACTCCCGACTCCGCGCTCGTTGCCGAGACCAACCTCGGCGCGATCCGCCACAACCTGCGCGCGCTGACCCAGCGGCCTGCGGACGTGATGGGCGTCGTCAAGGCGAACGCCTACGGCCACGGCGCCGTCCCGGTCGCGCGCGTGCTGGTGGAAGAGGGCGTGGGCCTGCTGGCCGTCGCCACGCTGGCCGAGGCACAAGAGCTGCGCGACGGCGGCATCGAGGCGCGCGTCCTGGTGCTGGCCGCGCCGCTCGCCGACGCGCTGCCGGCGTACCCGCGGCTCGGGCTGGAGGCCGTGGTGTCGTCGCCCGAGGTGGCCCACGCGCTCGTCGCGCGCGCGCCCAGCGTCCCGGTCCACGTCAAGGTGGACACCGGGATGCACCGGCTGGGCCTGGCGCCGGACCAGGTCGCGGGCACCCTCCGCACGCTGGCCGAGGCCGGCGTGCCCGTCGTGGCGCTCTGGACGCACCTCGCGACCGCCGACGCCGCCGACCCGTCGTTCGCCCTCGAGCAGGTCCGCCGCTTCGACCGTGCCCTGGAGGCGCTGGGCCCGGACGCGCCCGGCGTCGTGCACCTGGCGAACGGCCCCGCGCACGTGCGGCTGCCCCCGCTGACCTCGCGCGCCAGCCTGGCCCGCCTCGGCGGCGTGCTGTACGGGCTCAGCTCGGACGACGCGATGGCCGGCGCTGTGTCGGCGCTGCGGCCGGCGCTGCGGCTGGTGGCGCGCGTGGTGCATCTCCAGACCGTCGCCGCCGGCGAGTCGGTCAGCTACGGCCAGACCTGGACCGCGACCGAGCCCACCCGCATCGCCACGCTCGCCGTCGGCTACGCCGACGGGCTGCCGCGCGCGTTGTCCAACCGGGGCCACGTGGGCATCGGCGGCGCGCTGTTCCCCATCGTCGGCCGGGTGTGCATGGACATGACCCTGGTGTCGCTGGGGCCCGCCGGCCTGGCTCCGCCGGTGCCGCTGGGCGCCGAGGCCGTCGTGTTCGGCCCGGGCGGGCCGAGCGCCGAGGCCCAGGCGGCAGCGGCGGGCACGATCTCGTACGAGCTAGCGACCAGCGTCGCGGCGCGAGTCGAGCGCCGGCTCGCCGAGAGCTAGCGGCTCAGAACCGGAACGCGCGCACGGGGTATAGCCGAGTGCCCGTAGCTTGCACAGGCACCCCCTCACCCACTTCGCTTTTCGCTCATGGCCACCTCCACGCCCCAGGAGATCACGATCCTCGTTGTCGATGACGAAGAAGACGTCGTCGAGATCATCTCCCACTTCCTCCGCGAGGAGGGCTACAACGTGCTCACGGCGCACGACGCCGACGAGGCGCTCTCCAAGGCCAACTCCGACGTCGACGCCATCGTGCTGGACGTGATGCTGCCGGGCATGAGCGGGTTCGAGATCGCCAAGCGCCTGCGCGGACGCGTCGAGACCGAGAAGATCCCCATCATCATGCTGACGGCCAAGACCGAGGAGACCGACCAGCTGGAGGGCCTGGCCAACGCTGACCAGTACATCACCAAGCCGGTCAGCCCCCAGGTCGTGCTCGCCAACATCCGCGCCGTGCTGCGCCGGACCGGCACCGAGGAGAGCAAGACGCTGTCGGTCGCCGGCCTGACCATCTACGAGGACGAGTACCGCGCCACGCTTGACGGCGACGACCTGGGCCTGACGCTGACCGAGTTCGAGCTGCTCCGCTACTTGGTCCGCCACCCCCGCAAGGCGTTCACGCGCCAGCAGCTGCTGGAGACGATCTGGAAGGACGCCATGATGGTCACCGAGCGGACCGTCGACGCGCACATCAAGAACCTGCGCGAGAAGCTGGGCGACTTTGCCCGCCACATCCAGACCGTCCGTGGCGTGGGCTACCGCTTTGTCGAGGAGGCCGAGCAGGAGGCCTAGGGAACACGATTCCGGGGGCACGGGGCGTGGTCCCCGTGCCTGGCTCACATCCTCCAAGCGATGCGCTGGCGCGACGTCCGAGAACTGGTCTACCCCCGACGGGCGTCCACCCAGACGTGGATGATGCTGACGTTCGCCCTGTTTGTGGGGTTGGCGGTTCTGGGCATCGGGCTGTACTCGTTCCTGATCCTGAGTGACCAGGTCGAGGAGGCCGCGCGCGAGACGCTGCGCAACCAAGCCGAGCGCCTGGCGGTCCAGCTCGAGGCCGAGCCCGACCGCAGCGCCATGCTGGACCTGGGGCGCCAGATCGCTCGCGTCTCCAACATCGACGTCTCGATCGCCACCACCGACGAGGTGATGGGCGACTTTGGCGAGGGCGCCGGGGACGAGACGCCCTTTTTCGAGCGCGAGGAGGTGGCGGAAGTGCTCGCCGATGGCAACGTGGGGTTCGCCGAGCGCCGGGGCCCGGACGGGACCCGGCTCCACGTGGCCTTGCTCCGCCCCCAGACCGGGCTGCTGGTGCGCGTCGGGGAGCCCGTCCCCAAGCTGCTCCAGGCCATCCAGTCGCTCCAGACGGTGCTGGCGATCGGCATGGTGCTGGCGCTGCTGACGGCGCTGTTCGGCGCCTGGATCGCGGCGCGCCAGGTCGTGCGCCCGCTCAAGGCGATCACGCGCAGCGCTCAAAAGATCAACGAGGGTGACCTGGACGGACGCATCCAGGTCAAAACGCGCGCGGCCGAGTTCCAGGACCTGGCGCGCAGCCTCAACCACATGGCCAGCCGGTTCCGCGCCGACATCCACGAGTTGCAGCGGATGCAGCGCATCCAGAACGAGTTTATCGGCAACGTGAGCCACGAGGTCAAAAACCCGATCTTCGCCGTCTTCGGGTACCTGGAGGCCCTGGGCTCGGACTCGCTGCCGACGGCCCAGCGCAAGCGCTACGCGCAAAAAGGGCTGGCCAACCTTCAGCGGCTCAACAGCCTGTTCTCGGACCTGATCGAGATCGCCAAGCTGGAGTACCGCGAGGACCTGATCCGCCCCACGGAGTTCGACATCCAGGACCTGATCGCCGAGGTGGGGGAGATGCTGGACCCCAAGGCCAACGAGCGGGGCCTGGAGCTGAGCTACGACAACGGCTCGCTGACGGTGGTCGCCGACCGCAACCGCATCCGCCAGGTCCTGACGAACCTGATCGACAACGCGATCGCGTACTCGGGCGAGGGCTCGGTGCGGTGCCGGATGCGCCGCCACCTCGACAAAGCGCGCATCGAGGTCGTGGACACGGGGCGCGGCATCCCCGAGGAGCACCTCGACCGCATTTTCGACCGGTTCTACCGCGTCGACACGGCGCGCTCGCGCAAGGAAGGTGGCACCGGGCTCGGCCTGGCCATCGTCCGCCAGATTCTGGAGGCCCACGGCGAGACGATCCACGTCGAGAGCACCAAGGGCCGAGGCACGCGCTTCTGGTTCGAGTTGCCTCTGGCGACGGCCGAGGTGGGCGAGAGCGAGGCGCCGATGGGCATGGCGGAGGCTGCCAGCTAGCCCGCCTCGGTGCGGGCGTGGGCGGGCTGGCGGCTTAAGCTGGCGCCGCTCGTCACCGGCACCGCTCGTCACCGGCTGCGATGTGCGCGGTCTCAAAGGCTGCGCCGACGCTGAACGGAACGACGGCCGCTCCGGCTGGCGCTCTGCGTCGGTCCTGCCCAGCCGTTACCCGGCGGCGCGACGTCCTCGGGCACGGCTCCCGCTGGGGCCGGTGCGGCGACCGAGGCGGGCCAGGCCGTACGCGCCGACAGCACGCGAGCGCGCGACGGCGCGCCGCCAGGCCGACGAGTCGGGTGCGAGACGCCGCGACGGGTTGCAGCCTGCGCGCCCGAGAGGGGAGCCTCTTCAGACCCCCCGCGTATCTTTCGACCGCCGTGCCGTGTTCGACTTCCCTCCCCCCGATGGCCTCCGACGACTCCACACCCGACGCGCCCGCACCCCGCCCTTTCGGTGCCGAGGACTCCCCGACCCACGCCCGGTTTACCACGCGCACCTTTCTGACGCCCGACGATGCCGAGCACGAGATGCCCGAGCAGCCAGAGCACTCTGCCGAGGCCGAGCCGGGCGCAGGCGACATCGACGACGCCGCGCTCGACGCCGCAGTGCAAGGGTCCAACACGGACTTCGTGTGGTCGGCAGCCGACTTTGCGCCTCCGGCCCAGGCCGACGCGAGCGAGTTCCTGCCGCCGGGCCAGATGCCGCCCACCTCGGCTCAGGGTGCAGACGAGGCGCCGGAGCACGATCTCAGCGCTGACGCGGCCGACGCGAGCGCGTCGGCGTTCGAGTTGCGGGACGCGGTGTTCGAGACCGAAGACGGGCCTGCCGAGTCCGACCTGACAGCGCGGGCCGCTGGCGAGTGGAAGGCCGACGGCTCAGGCGATGACGAGACTTCGGAACCTCAGCCCGACGAGTCCGGCTCCCAAGAGCCGGCTCCGACCCCCCGAGCGGACGGCATCCCCGGCGGGTTGGCGGCCACGCTGTCGGCCGCGGGTGCCGGCGTGCTGGGCGCGCTCGCCGACGTCGTGATGTCGCCCGAGGCGGAGTCGCCCGAGGCGGAGTCGCCCGAGGCGGAGTCGCCCGAGGCGGAGTCGCCCGAGGCGGAGTCGCCCGAGGCGGACGAGGCGGGCGTCCTCGAAGCGTCCAGCTCTGAGGCGCCGTCCCCGCCCGCCTCGGCAGGCGACTCGACCGAGAGCGCCGCGGACGTGGCCCTCGCCTCGACCGGCGACACCGCGGCGGAGAACACCACCGTCGTGGAGACCGAGGACGCGGCAGAGACCACGTCCGACATCGACCAGGCGTTCGCCATCGAGACCGACGACGACCGCGCGGTGTCCGTAGGTGACATCGCTATCGAGGGCGACCTCGACGTCCCGGCGCTCGGCCCCGCCGACTTCGAGCCCGACGAGTTGCGCCAGGTCCTGCGCACCATGCTGACCTCGCGGCGCCTGGACGAGAAGATGCTGACCCTGCTGAAGCAGGGCAAAGGCTTTTTCCACATCGGCTCGGCGGGCCACGAGGCCAGCCAGATCGCCGTCGCGAGCCAGTTCCAGGGCGGTAGCGACTGGTTCTGCTTCTACTACCGCGACCTGGGCACGGCGCTCCAGGTGGGCGTGACGCCGCGCGAGGTGCTCCAGGCGCACTTTGGCAAGCCGTCCGATCCGTTCGGCGGCGGGCGCCAGATGCCCGAGCACTTTGGGCACCGCGACCTCAACATCTTGAGCACGTCGTCGTCGGTGGGCGCGCAGTACGTGCCGGCGGTCGGGTTCGCGCTCGCGATCCAGCGCGACGGCACGCCCGAGGGCGAGCCCACCAAGGCCGTGTACACGTCCGGCGGCGAGGGCTCGACCAGCCAGGGCGCCTTCCACGAGGCGCTCAACTGGGCCGCGCGCGAAGCGCTGCCCGTCCTGTTCCACATTCAGGACAACAAGTACGCCATCTCCGTGCCGGTCGAGGAGCAGACCGCCGGCGGCTCGATCTGGCACCTGCTGGGCGGCTACACCGGGCTCAAGCGCCTGCGCTACGACGGCACGGACTACTTCCAGTCCATCGCCGTGGCGCGCGCCGCGATGGAGCACATCCGCGCCGGCAAGGGCCCCGTCGCGCTCCACGCCGACGTCGTGCGCCTCTTTCCGCACTCGTCGAGCGACGACCACCGCAAGTACCGCGAGACGGCCGCCATCGACGCCGACGCCGCGCGCGACCCGTTGGCTCGGCTGATCGACCAACTCACCGAGGCGGGCGTGGTCACGGCCGACGACGTCGAGGCCATGCGCGCCGAGATCGCGGCCGACATCGACCGCATCGCGCGCGAGGTCGAGGCCGAGCCCGACGCCGACCCGGCCACGGCGACCGACCACGTGTACTACGAAGGCGAGGACACGCGCGAGTACCACGCCGACGGCGACGACGGCGACCTGGTCGTGATCGTGGACGCCATCAACCACGCGCTCGACGAGGAGATGGCGCGCGACGAGCGCGTGCTGGTCTACGGCGAGGACGTGGGTGGCGGCAAGGGCGGCGTGTTCACCGTCACGCGCGGCCTGGCGGCCAAGTACGGCCGCGAGCGCTGCTTCAACAGCCCGCTCGCCGAGCACTCCGTCATCGGCAGCGCGGTCGGGCTGGCGGCCGCCGGCTACAAGCCGGTCATCGAGATCCAGTTTGCCGACTACATCTGGCCCGGGATGCAGCCCTTGCGCAACCAGGTGATGTCGATGCGCTACCGCTCGAACGGCGAGTGGGCCAACCCGATGGTGATCCGCGTTCCGTGCGGCGGCTACATCCACGGCGGGCTGTGCCACAGCCAGAACGTCGAGGCCATGTTCGGCCACTTTCCCGGCCTGCAGGTCGTGATGCCCTCGAACGCCGCCGACGCCAAGGGCATGCTCAAGACGGCGATCCGCGGCGAGGACCCGGTCATCTTCCTGGAGCACAAGGCGCTGTACCGACAGGGCCCGGCGCGCCGCCCCGAGCCGCACAGCGAGTACCTGGTGCCGTTCGGCAAGGCCGCGACCGCGCGCGAGGGCTCGGACCTGACGATTGTGACCTGGGGCGCGATCGTGTACAAAGCGCTCAACGTGGCCAAAACGCTGGAGAAGGAAGGCGTGTCGGTCGAGGTCATCGACGTGCGCTCGATCCTGCCGTTCGACCGCGAGGGCGTCCTGGCGTCGGCGCGCAAGACGGGCCGCGTCTTGGTGGCGTACGAGGACCACGAGTTCATGGGCTTCGGCGCCGAGATCGCCGCCCAGATCTCGGACGCGGCCTTCGGAGACCTGGACGCGCCCGTCAAGCGCGTCGCCGGCGCGTTCTCGTCCATCCCCTACGCCGACGCGCTCGAAACCGCCGTGCTGCCCCAGGACGACGACGTGCTGGCCGCCGCACGCGAGGTGCTGGCGTACTGACCTCCCGAGCCTCTATGACCACCCCGATGCCCCTGTCCCGACTGCTGCTCGCCGCGCTCGTGCTCCTGGCTTTGCCGACAGCGAGCGGCCAGGGACGCATGGCGTTCGACGCCGACCTCGTCGACCTCGGGCGCGTCGCCGAGGCGGGCGGGCCCGTCTCTCACACCTTCCGGTTTACCAACGCGGGCGACGCGCCGCTGCGACTGGTCGCCGTCGACGTGGCCTGCGGATGCACAACGCCGTCGTGGACGCAAACGTCGGTCGAGCCAGGTGCGAGCGGGACCGTCGAGGTGGCCTACGACCCCGCAGGGCGGCCGGGCGGCTTCGAGAAGGCCGTGTTCGTCCGCGCCGACGGCGCCGACCCGTCCACGGTGACGCTCCGGGTCGAGGGCACCGTCCGGCCTGCGATCGCCGACACCGGCGAGCGCATCGGGGCGCTCGCGTTCCAGTCGCGCGTCGTCGATCTGGACGGGATCCCGGCGGAGGACGGGTACCAGACGTCGGTTCAGTACGCGAATGTCGGAGACCGGCCCGTCCGCATCGACAGCGTCTCGGCGCCGGCGGGCGTCGAGGTGGTGTTCTCGACCAAGCCCGTGTTCCAAGATGCCGTCGGAGGGCTGTTCGTGACGGCGCAGCACGCACGCGTCGGCCGCCAGGTGGCCGGACGCACGACCGAGGTGGACCTGGTGCTCTACACCGATGACGCGTCGGAGCCCGTCAAGACGGTGCGGGTCAGCGCTCGGCACCCCGTGCTGCGCGCACCCACGCAGGGCACGATCGACGCAACGGGCGGGCGCGAGTAAGACTGCGCGCGGTGGACCGTTCACGGGTCATGCTCCGCACCCTCAGCCTCGCTGTTTTGCTCGCACCGGCCGCCCTCGCCCAGCCGTCCGTCGAGGCGCCGCTCGACCGTGTGCTGTCGGCCGCCGTCGGCGCGGACGGGCGCGTTGACTACGGCCGCCTCGCGGCCCGTCCGGAGGATCTGGAGACGGCACTCGCCGCGATTGCCCGGCACGACGCCTCGGCGTTGCGCTCGGATGCCCAGAAGACGGCGTTTCTCGTCAACGCTTACAACGCCTACGTGCTGGCGCGCGTCCTGAACACCGACGCCCGGCACATCGAACGGCAGGACCTGTTCGACGAGATGTTCCAGCGGCCCGTCCGCGTCGCCGGGCTCTCGATGACGCTGAACCAGCTCGAGCACGGCGTGCTGCGCCGCCAGTCGCGTGTCGATGGCGCGGCCGTGCCTCGGGATGTGCGCGCGTTGCGGCCCAGTCGCGTCGACGCCCGCATCCACTTCGCCCTCAACTGCGCCGCCGTGTCCTGCCCGCCGCTGCAGCGCCGCGCGTTCCGAGCGGAGACGCTGGACCGCGACCTCGGCCGGGCGTTCTCGGCGTTCGCCGCGAGCCCGCTCGCCGCTCGCTTGGACGGCCAGACCGTCGTGCTGTCGTCGCTGTTCGACTGGTTTGCGGACGACTTTGAGGCGGGAGGCCGCGTTGTGGGCGACGTGATCCTGGACGCGGCGGGCGGGCGCCAGGACGCGCTCCGAGCGCGACTGGCGGGCCGCTCGGCCGCCGACCTCCGGCGCGCCCGGTCGGTGCGGTTCGCCTACGACTGGACGGTCAACCGCCGCTAGCTCGCAGCTGGTCGCTGGCGACCGCACGCACGTCGCGAGCCGGAACTCCGACGTAGACGCGCCCCGACTGGGCGGTCGCGGTCAGCACGGCGCCGGCGCCCACGACGGCCTCGGGCTCGACCTGGCGCCCGGGCAGCACGACCGCGCCGACCCCGAGGCGGGCGCTCGACTCGATCGTCGGCCCGGCGAACGCGGCTCGGCGCGCCTCGGTGCGGCCGAGAAAGGCGTCGTTGCTGGTGAGCACGCCGGGCGCCACGAACACGTCGTCGCCGACGGTCGTGTAGGCGCACAGGTAGGCGTTCGTCTCCAGCTTGCACCGCGCCCCGACCGCCGTGTCGTTCTCGATGGCGACGCCGCGCCCGACGATCGTCTCGGCGCCGACCGTGACGCGCTCGCGGACCGTGGCGAGGTCCGCGACCAGCACGCGCGCGCCCAGCGCTGCGCCTCGGTACACGACCGCGCCCGTCCCGACCAGGCAGCCGTCGCCCACGACGGCCGGGGGTAGGTCCGAGCCCTCAGCGGTCGTGACGCTGCGCGCCGCGCGCATGGGCCGCTTTCCCACGACGGCGTGGTCGTCGACGCGCACGTGGTCGCCGATCTGGCTCCCGTCGTGGATCACCGCGTGGTGGCCGATCTGGGCGCCGGCGCCGACCACCACGTCGGCCCCGATCACGGCGAAGTGGCCCACCTCGGCGCCGTCGCCGAGGCGGGCGGAGTCGTGGACGAAAGCGGTGGGGGCGACGGGCACAGCGGCGGGGGACAGGCGTAGACTCGGCCAAGCTACCCCCCGACCTCATGCTCGCTCTTCTGCTCGCCCCGACGCCTGAGGGCTACGGCACCGGCCTCGAACCCTGGATCTACTTCAGCCTGCTGGCGCCGGTCGTGCTGCTGGCCGCGATCTGGTGGTACGGCAGCCGCAACACCGTCTGATCGCGAGGACAGGCAAACCGCAACGCGCCGCGCCGGAGTCGATCCAGCGCGGCGCGTGCGTGTCGTGGGGACGGAGTCCTAGCCCTCGGCGTCGAGCTGGCCCAGGTAGTGCGTCGCCCAGCCGTGCCACGACTGGCCCTCGGTGATGGACTCGAAGGCCGAGCGAGCCTCGGCGTCGTTGCCGGCCTTCATGTGCGCCTGGCCGAGCAGGACGTAGAAGCCCGAGCGGTCGGCGTCACCTTCGCTGGCGTCGAGTGCCGTCTGGGCGTAGGGGATCGCGTCGGCGCCGCGGTCCAGGGTGACGAGCGCCTTGGCAAAGTAGAACGCGAGCGCGTTGGCGTCGTAGCCATCCGCGACCACCTTTTCGAGCATCGCCAGGCCTTCGGTGGCCTGCTCGGGGCTCAGTTCGTTGCCGCCCAGGATCTCGGTGGCACGCGTCACGTTGTCGGCCATGGCCGAGGCCGCGGCGTTCTGCTCAGCTGCGTTCGCTCGCATGGCGATGGCCTCGTTAACCTGCTCCAGACCCGTCCGGGCCGCCGAGCGGAGCTGGGACGCGTTCGAAGCCTCGAAGCCCTCGGACATGGCGACGGCCTCCTCGAATGCCGAGCGGGCGTCCTCCAGGCGGTTCAGGCGCGTCAACACCTGGGCGCGGCCCAGGCCCGCGGGCGCATAAGCCTCGTCGTACAGCAGGGCCTCCTCATACTTCAGGAGCGCCGGGTCGAGGCTCTCGGCGCGGTACAGGTCCAGGCCTTCGCGGTAGAGCTCCCGGGCTTTGTCCGGGTCGGGCTGGATGGTGGTCTCGGTCGAGTCGGAGGCCGCGACGGCGTCATCGACGGCAACGTCGACAGTGTCGGCGGGCGGTGTGGGCGCCTCGGTCTGCGCCTGAGCGGCAAACGAGAACAGGACAGCGAGCAGGGTCAGTCGGAACATCCGGAAGGGGGGCGATGGGGGTGCGAACGGGAAACTACAGAGGTCGTGCCAGGACCGTGAACGCGGAGTGCAGGCCGCTTCGCGTGCTCGACCGTCCACCGTGTCAGACATCGGCGTCCCGTCGCGGTGTCTCGGGCGCGCCGTCTCAGGCGTCTCCCGAGGCGGACGGACTCAGGTCGGGCTCCGGCCCCGACGTCGATCTCCGGCCACGCGTGGCGCGTAGACTCCGGGCCCCCCTCCGCCGCCCGTGGCCCGCCGCTTTGTCCTTCCGCCCCGCGCGCCTGCGCCCGCCTCGGCGCTGACGCTGGACTACGCGGACGCGCTCGATCCCCAGCAGCACGCCGCCGCGACGGCCGGTGGGGGCGCGACGCTGGTCGTGGCCGGCGCCGGGACGGGCAAAACCCGGACGCTGACGTACCGCGTCGCCTACCTCGTCGAGACGGGCGTGCCGCCGGAGCAGATCGCGCTCTTGACGTTCACGCGCCGCGCCGCGCGCGAGATGCTGACGCGTGCCGGGAGCCTGCTCGACGGACGCTGCGAGCGCGTCCGCGGCGGCACGTTCCACGCCTTCTGCCTGGAAACGCTGCGCGTGCATGCCGAGCGCGTCGGCTTTCCGCGCCGCTTCGGCATCCTGGACACCGCCGACGCGGCCGACGTCGTGGACCTGGCGCGCACCCGCCTGGGGCTCGACCGGCTCCCCAAGCGCTTCCCCAAAAAGCGGACGCTGCTGAGCCTGTTCTCGTCCGTCACCAACCGCGGCGTTGCGCTCGCAGAGTTGGTGGCTGAGCGCTACCCGCACTACGCCGAGCACCTCGACACCATCGCCCGGCTCCAGACCGCCTACGCCGAGACCAAGCGCCAGACGGGCGTGATGGACTACGACGACCTGCTGGCTCTGACGCTGGCGCTGCTCCGCGACCACGGCGACGTGCGCCAGGACGTGGCCGGCCGCTGCCGCCACGTGCTGGTGGACGAGTACCAAGACGTAAACCTGTTGCAGGCCGAGCTGGTCGAGCAGTTCCAGTCGGTGCACGGCAACGTGATGGCCGTCGGCGACGACGCGCAGTCGATCTACCGCTTCCGGGGCGCCGACGTGGGGCACATCTTGGGCTTTGCCGACCGCTACCCCGGCGCGCGCGTGCTCAAGCTGGAGCACAACTACCGCTCGACCCAGCCCATCCTGGACCTGGCCAACCACGTCCTGAGCGGCGCGCGCGACAAATACGACAAGCGCTTGTTCACCGACCGCAGCGGCGGCGAGACGCCCGCGCTCGTGCAGGCACCCGATGACGACTGGGAGGCGCGCTTCGTGGCCCAAGTCGTGCTCGACAAGCGCGAGGCGGGCACGCCGCTCGACCGGCAGGCCGTCCTGTTCCGCTCAGGCTGGTGCTCGTACTCGCTGGAGGCCGAGCTGGCGCGGCGCCAGATCCCGTTCGTCAAGTTTGGCGGCCTCAAGCTGGCCGAGGCGGCCCATGTCAAGGACGTGGTCGCCCACCTCAGGGTGGCCGAGAACCCGGCCGACGCCGTCGCCTGGAACCGAGCGCTGCGCCTGGTGGAGGGCGTCGGGCCCCAGACGGCGCGCCGCCTGCTCGACTGGATCTCTCAGGCGACCGGCGACGCCGCCGTCCACGCGCTCACGACGATCGACGAGATCGCGCCTCCGAGCGTGGCCCAGGGCGTGGGGCGGATGGTCGAGGCGCTGACGCCGCTCCGCGACGACGCGCTCCCGCCCGAGGCCCAGGTCGAGCGCCTCTTGAGCTACTACCGCCCCGTGCTGGAGCGCGTCTACCCCGACGACGCCGACGCCCGGCAGGCCGACCTCGACGCGATCGTGGGCCTGGCCGCGCGCCACCGCACGCGGACGGCGCTGCTGGAGGCGCTGGCGCTCGACCCGCTCGACTGGACCCAGGAAGCCGCCGAGGGGGCCTACCAGGACGAGGCGCCGCTCGTGCTCTCGACCATCCACTCAGCGAAGGGGCTGGAGTTCGAGGCCGTCTTTCTGATCCACGCGCTCGACGGCATCCTGCCCTCGCAGTACGCCCTGACGTCGTCCGAGGAGGAGGACGAGGAGCGGCGGCTGCTCTACGTGGCCGTTACGCGCGCCGAGACCGAGCTGTACTGCTCGGTCCCGCTCGTCCAGTACCGGCGCGGCACGGGTCAGTTTATGACCGAGCCGAGCCGGTTTTTGTCCGGCCTGCCCGAGACGCTGATCGAGCCCTGGTCGCTGTCCGAAAGCGAGGCGCCCGCCGACGCGCCGGCGCTGCCTCCGCCGAGCCTCCCGCCGTGACTCGGCCCGCCTCGACCCTGACTCAGCCCGCCTCGGCCTTGGCTCGGCCCGCCTCGGCCTTGACTCGGCCCGCCGTGGTGCCTACCGTGAGGCGACCCCCGACCGGCATGCAACTCGACCTCGCCCCGTCCCGCACCGCGCCGCCCGGCCTCGCCATCGAGCGTCTGGAACTGGAGCGGTTCGACGAGATTCGCCGGCTCAACGAGCAGGTGTTCGGCGACGACCGGGTCATCTTCCGCCTGGACCGCGACCACTTGGTGCCGCTGCTGGCGTCGGTCGACGGCCAGCCGGTCGGGTACAAGGTGGGCTACGGCGAGTCCGCGACCACGTTTTACAGCGCCAAGGGCGGCGTGGCGCCGGCGTGGCGCCGCCGAGGCATCGCGCGCGTGCTGCTGGCCCGGATGGAGACCGAGGCGCGCCGACTGGGCTACACGACCCTGGCCTACGACACCTTTCCCAACAAGCACCCCGGCATGACGGCGCTGGGCATGGCCGAGGGGTTCCGGGTGACCGCGGCGGGCTACAACGCGGCCTACCGCGACTTCCGGCTGCGCTTCGAGCGGGCGCTCTAGACCGCCCGCAGCCTAGAACAGCGCGTAGATAAACGGCGCCAGCGGGCTCCCGCCGACCGACACCACCAGCAGGCCCAGCAGCAGCAGCACGAGCACGATCGGGGCCAGCCAGTATTTCTTGCGGACGCGCAGAAAGCGCCAGAACTCGCTCAGGACGCGAAGCTTCGACATGGGGCAGGGGAGAGGCCGTGGCCAAGCTACGCCACGGCCACCGCGCGGCCGCGACAGGGGTGCGGCCGCGACAGGGGTGGCGCGACGCCCCGGAGCCGCCGGACCTTGGGGCCCGTGCCTCCGACGCCCATGACCCCTCCGTACTCCGCCCTCGCCGCCGGCTACGACGCCGTGATGGCGCACGTCGACTACCCGATGTGGGCCGGCTACGTGCGCAGCCTGATCCGCATCCACCACGACGAGGCCACGTCGGTCACCGAGCTGGGGTGCGGGACGGGCGCGCTGGCGGTCGTGCTCCAGCCGTACGGGCCGGGCGACGGGTACGCGTACCGTGCCTACGACGGCTCGGCGCCCATGGTCGCGGTGGCGCGCGAGACCGCCCGCTTGGCGCGCCGCCCGGTCGCCTTTGGCCTGGCCGACTTCCTGGAGCCGGTCCCCGGCCCGCCCGCCGACGTGGTGGTGCTGGTCTACGACGGGCTCAACTACCTGCTTGAGCTGGCCGAGGTCGAGGTGCTGCTCGGCCACGTCCGCGACGCGCTGGTGCCGGGCGGCCTCGCGATCCTGGACCAGTCGACGCCGGCCAACTCGGTCAACCACGCCGACGGCTTCGACGACGCCGGCGCGACCGACGCGTTCTCGTACGTCCGCTCCAGCCGCTACGACGCCGCGTCGCGCCTGCACACGACCGAGTTTCGGCTGACCGCACCCGACGGCACGGTCTCGGTCGAGACGCACCGCCAGCGCGCTTACACGTTCGCCGAGGTGGCCGAGGTGATCGCGTCGGCCGGGCTTGAGGTGGAGGCGGCCTACGACGGCTTCGGCCTGGACCCGGCCGACGCAGATTCGGAGCGCGTCCACTGGGTGCTGCGCCGGCCGCGCGCCCAGGCGGCGTAGCTTGCCACCTCCCCACCGCGCACGTCCGTGGACCTGGTCGACCGCATCCCCACCTCCGCCGCGACGCCTTCGGCTGGGCCGGCGCGCGCGCGCGCGCTCGTCGAGCTGCGCAACGTCGCGTGCGGCTACACCGACCCGTCGGGCGCCCGCGTCGACGTGGCGAGCGACCTCAACCTGTCGATGCAGCCGGGCGAGATGGTGTACCTGATCGGGCCGACCGGATCGGGCAAGTCGACGCTCTTGAAGCTGCTCTACATGGACGTGGCGCCCGAGTACGGCACCGTTC
This sequence comes from Rubricoccaceae bacterium, assembly GCA_963757585.1. Taxonomy (GTDB): domain Bacteria; phylum Bacteroidota; class Rhodothermia; order Rhodothermales; family Rubricoccaceae; genus Rubrivirga. The sequence continues at coordinate 499,892 of CAVWRT010000001.1, read as the reverse complement.
GCGTGGGCCCGTACGACGCCGAGTCGGTCAAGCCGCGCGACATCCCCATGCTGCGGCGGATGCTGGGCATCGTGTTCCAGGACTTCCAGCTGCTGCCCGACCGCAGCGCCTACGACAACGTGGCGTTCGCGCTGCACGCGACCGGCGTGACGGGCAAGGAGGTGCGGGAGCGGGCGCTCCAGGCGCTCGCCCAGGTGGGGCTGGGGCACCGCGCCAAGGCGCGGCCCAGCGAGATGTCGGGCGGCGAGCAGCAGCGGGCCTGCATCGCGCGCGCGCTCGTGAACCACCCGCGCCTGCTCCTGGCCGACGAGCCGACGGGCAACCTCGACCCGCGCGTGGCGGATGAGATCCAAAAGCTGCTCGTCAAGGTCCACCGCCAGGGCACGGCGCTGCTGATGGCGACGCACGACTACCGCATCGTGCGCGAGTTTCCGGCGCGGACGCTGGCGCTGGTGCGCGGGCGCCTGGTCGAGGTCGATCCGGAGTCGCTCTAGCGTCCGTCACGTATATCCGTGCTTGATCCAGTCCAGCGCGCCCGCCACGTGCAGCACGCCCAGAAAGCTCGCTGCCGTCTTCTCGTACCGCGTTGCGACCGCGCGCCACTCCTTGAGCCGGCCCCATGCCTGCTCGACGTGGTGACGACGTCGGTACGCGGCACGGTCATAGGCGACAGCCGGATGCGTCTTGTTCGTCGGCACAACGGGGTCGGCACCCGCCTCAGCGATCCGCTCACGCCACGCTCGCGACGAGTACGCCCGGTCGCAGACCACGCGCCGCACCAGACCGAGGCACACAACGGCCGCCAGCAGTGTCGGCGCGGCGCGCAGTTCGGAGCGGTGTCCCGGCAGCAGCACGAACGCGAGCGCCCGGCCGCGCCCGTCGCAGGCCAGGCACGCCTTCGTGCCGAAACCGCCGCGGCTGCGACCGAGCGCGTGAGCTATGCCCCCCCTTTTGCGCCCGCCGCTTTCTGGTGGGCGCGGATGACCGAGCCGTCGAGCATCACCTCGGCCAGCGCCGCGTGCCGGGTGTCGCGCAGGTGCTCGAAGACGCGCTGCCAGACGCCGAGCTTCGACCAGCGGATGTGCAGGTGCGCCGCACGCGCCCACGGCCCGAGGTCGGCCGGGACGGCCCGCCACTTGGCTCCATTGCGGCATCGCCAGACGACGGCCTCAATCGCCAGACGACGGCCTCAACGGTCTGGCGCTCGTCCTTCATGGGCCGTCGTCGCGGTGAACGGACGTGGTCGAGCGCGTCTTTGAGCACGCGCCACTCGTCGTCGCTCAGAACAGGCATAGCGTCGGAGCGCTGGAGCGGCCGAAGCTATGCCGACTTACGTAACGAAGCCTAGTGGGCGGCCTCCGCCTTGTGGGCGGCCTCCGCCTTGTGGGCGGCCTCCGCCTTGTGGGCGGCCTCCGCCTTGTGGGCGGCCTCCGCGTCACGCGCGCCCGTCGCTTGCGACGTCTCGCGGCGTGCGCCGCCGTCGCGCTGACGATCACCGGGTGCCAGGACCGCACGGCGCCGGCTCCCCCCACCTCGGCAGCCGCGGCGGACCTGCCGGACGCGTTCGCCGAGTGCGTCCGCGGAGACGTCGAGGCGGGCCTGCGCGGCCTGGAGGCTGCGCTCGACCGGGCGCCGCGCGACCCGGACGCGCTCGTGGCGCGCGGCCTGTGCCGCTGGGTCCGCTGGGGCGACACCGGCAGCCCGGACGACGCCCGCGGCGCCTACCGCGACCTGTCCGACGCCATCGAGGCCGTCCGCGCCGGGGCGCCGTCGCGCACGCCGCTCGACCAGATCTACAGCCACCGCGCCTTTGTCGTCCAGTCGGTGGACCAAGGCTGGGTGCGCGCCGTCGAGGACCTCAGCCGAGCCGTCGAGATCGCGCCCGGCGCGCCGGCGCACGTGCTGGACCGCGGCGTCGCCCACGTCCACGCCGGCGACACGACGGCTGCGCGCGCCGACCTCGACCGGTTTCTGGCCCTGGCCGGAGACAGCCTGATGCTCCAGGAGCAGCGCGTCGCGCGCGCCCTCCTGGACGACCTGGACTCCGCGCCGCCCGCCCAACCGTGACCGGCGCCCCATAGGGTGCGGCCCTATCTTCGCCCCGTCGTTCCCCTCACCCCACCTGCCCTCATGGAGCTGCTCGCCCACGTCATCGACGTCATCAACAACGTGCTCAAGTGGCCCCTGGTCATCGGGCTTCTCGGGACCGGCGTCTTTCTGACGGTCAAGCTCGGCTTTATCCAGTTTAGGCGCCTGGCGCACGGCTTCGCCGTCGCGACGGGCCGCTACGACGACCCCGACGAGCCCGGCGACGTGAGCCACTTCCAGGCGCTCACGACCGCGCTCTCGGCGACGGTCGGCGTGGGCAACATCGCCGGCGTCGCGATCGCGATCCACATTGGCGGGCCGGGCGCGCTGTTCTGGATGTGGGTCACGGCCCTGCTGGGCATGGCCACCAAGTACGCCGAGGTCACGCTGGCCCAGCAGTACCGCGACGTCCACGTGGACGAGGACGGCAAGGCCTGGGAGGGCTCGGTGTCAGGCGGGCCGATGTACTACATCGAGCGCGGGCTGGGCAAAAAGTGGAAGCCCGTGGCGGTGTTCTTCGCCTTCGCCCTGATGGTCACGTCGTTCATGACGGGCAACGCGGTCCAGGCCAACACGGTCGCCACCCAGGTGTTCGACTCGTTCGGCGTCGACCCCTGGATCACCGGCCTGATCACGGCCACCATCGTCGGCATCGTGATCCTGGGCGGGATCAGCCGCATCGGCAAGGTGACGTCGGTCGTCGCGCCCCTCATGGCGGCGGTCTACGTGCTGGGCGCGCTGACCATCCTGCTTCTCAACATTGGCGAGGTGCCCGCCGCGTTCGGCCGCATCTTTTCGGAGGCGTTCCGCCCGATGTCCGGCGTGGCCGGGACCGGCCTGGGCGTGTTCCTGACGACGATGACGTATGGCGTGCAGCGCGGCCTGTTCTCGAACGAGGCGGGCCAGGGCTCGGCGCCGATCGCCCACTCGGCGGCCAAGACCGACGAGCCCGTCTCCGAGGGCGCCGTGGCGCTGCTGGAGCCGTTTATCGACACCATCATCATCTGCACCATGACTGGGCTGGTGCTGGTCTCAACGGGTGCCTTCGAGGCCACGGCCCCGGCCCCGCTTGACCTCAACGCCAGCAACGTTTCGTTTGTCGAGGGCGACCGCCAGGCCGGCTACACCGCATACCTGGGCCAGGAGACGCTGAGCTACTCCCAGGGCATGGCACCGGCGGACGGCCCGCGCATCGGCCGCTTCAGCGTCGGCGTGGACACGATCTACGTGGACGAGGCCCAGACGCAGCTGTTTACCGGCACCGTGGACCCCGAGCGCCGCGTGGCGCTCGACGGCGACGGCAACGTGGTAAGCCGGCTCTACGGCAACACCGTCCGCACGAGCGCGCCGCTGACGACGCTGGCGTTCGAGCGCGGGCTGGCGCCGATCGGGCTGGGGGGGCTGGGCGGCTACATCGTGCTGATCTCGGTGATCCTGTTCGCGATCTCGACCTCAATCTCGTGGAGCTACTACGGCGACCGGTGCGCGAACTACCTGTTCGGCTCGGGCGCGATCCTGCCGTTCAAGGCCGTCTTTGTGATCATGCACTTTGTCGGCGCCGTGCTCGCGGTGACCACGATCTGGGACCTGGGCGACGTGGCGCTCTCGCTGGTGACGCTGCCCAACGTGCTCGCGCTCATCCTGCTCTCGGGCACCCTGAAAAAGCTGACCGATAGCTACTTCGAGCGCAAGCCCTGGGTCGAAAACGAGGAGGCGCACAAAAAGGCCAAGAGCGAAGGCCGCATCTAGGACGGCACAAGACGGGGCAGGGCGCGCTGCCTGCCCCGTCCAGCGTCTCGACCCATTCCCCTCTGCCCGTGCTGACCGTCGTCGACCATCCGCTGCTGAAGCGCGCGCTCACCACGCTGCGCGACCGCGACACGCCCTACGGCGCGTTCCGCCAGACGCTGTCCGACGTGTCCTCGATCCTGGCGTACGAGGCGCTGCGGACGCTGCCGGTCCGCGAGGTGCGCGTCACCACGCCGATGGAGGAAACCGCCGGCCACCGGTTGGCTCGCGAGGTGGTCGTGATCCCGGTGCTGCGCGCCGGCCTGGGGCTGGTCGACGGCTTTGTCCGCTTCGTGCCCGAGGCGCGCGTGGGGCACCTGGGGATGTACCGCGACGAGCAAAGCCACGAGCCGGTCGACTACTACTCGAACGTGCCCGACCAGGTCAGCCAAGCCCGGGTGTTCGTGGTGGACCCGATGCTGGCGACGGGCGGCAGCGCCTCGGGCGCCATCAACCACCTCAAAAACCGAGGCGCGCGCGACTTGACGTTTGTGTGCCTGGTCGCGGCGCCCGAGGGCGTCGAGCGGCTTGCCGACTACCACCCCGACGTGTCGGTCGTGACCGCCGCGCTCGACCGCGAGCTGGACGAGAACGCCTACATCCGCCCCGGCCTGGGGGACGCCGGGGACCGCATCTTCGGAACCACATGAGAACGGTCGCTGCGCCCGCCCACCCGTCCAGATCCGCGCCTCGCAGGCCGCCCGCCTCGGTCTGGGTGTGGGCCCTGCTGGCGGTGCTGGCCACGAGCGCGTCGTGGGCGCAAGGCGTGCAGGTCCCGGACGGGGCAGCGGTCGGGCCTCAAGAGGCGGCAGACGCTCCGGTGACGCTCGACGGAGCACCCGCAGGGGCGAGTCCGCTGGCTCCGGCCGCCGAGAGCCCGGCCCCGCCCGACCTCGACCCCGAGGCGGCCCAGGCGGGGCCGGCCGACGTCGCGGAGGCGAGCGCCGACGCGCCGGTGCGCGACGTGGGCTGGCTCGCGATCCTGCCCGCGCTGCTGGCGATCGCGGCGGCGCTGCTGTTCCGCCAGGTGATCGTGGCGCTGTTCCTGGGCGTCTGGCTGGGCTCGTGGATCGTGACGGGCGACTTGGCGCTGGGCTGGTTTACCGGCTTGTTCCCGACGATCCAGACCTACATCCTGGACGCACTCGCCGACGACGACCACGCGGCCATCATCCTGTTTTCCATGATGATCGGCGGCACGGTTGGCTTGATCCAGAAAAACGGCGGCACGGCGGCCATCGTCAACGTCGTGACGCGCTGGGCGCGCTCGGCGGGCCGAGGCCAGTTCGCGACAGCCGTGCTGGGCGTGGCGGTGTTTTTCGACGACTACGCCAACACCCTGATCGTGGGCGGCACCATGCGGCCCATCACGGACCGCCTGCGCGTCAGCCGGGAGAAGCTGGCCTACCTGGTCGACTCGACGGCGGCGCCGGTCGCGTGCCTGGCCTTCGTCACCACCTGGATCGGGTACGAGGTGGGGCTGATCGGCGACGCGGTGGCCAAGCTGCCGGGCTACGACGAGGCGGCGTACTCCATCTTTCTGGGCTCAATCCCGTACTCGTTCTACCCCATTCTGGCGCTGTTCTTCGTGTTCACGATCACGCTGACCAAGCGCGACTTCGGGCCGATGCTGGCCGCCGAGCGCCGCGCCCGCACGACGGGCCAGCTGTTCCGCCCCGGCTCGACCGCCGAGGCGGCCCAGGTGGAGTCCGAGCTGCTGGAGCCTCCGCCGGACGCGCCCCAACGGCTGATCAACGCGCTGCTGCCGATTGCGGTGCTGGTGGCCGGCGTGCTGGTCGGGCTGTGGATCACGGGCCGCGCGGCGGTCTTGGAAGAGGGCAAGGCGATGACGCTGCAAAACATCATCGGCGACGCCAACTCGTACACGGCCATGATGTGGGCCTCGCTCGCCTCGGTCGTGGTCGCCGTGCTGCTGTCGGTCGGGCAGCGGATCCTGACGCTGGAGCAGGCGATGGAGGCGTGGTTCGCCGGGATGCGCTCGATGCTGCTGGCGGTCGTGATCCTGGTGCTGGCGTGGTCGCTCTCGAACGTCAACGACGCGCTCGGCACGGCGGCCTGGCTCACGGACCAGCTCTCCGGCACGCTGTCGCCGGGCATGGTGCCGGCGCTGGTGTTCCTGCTGGCCGCCGCGACGGCGTTCGCGACCGGCTCGTCGTGGGGCACGATGGGGATCCTGATGCCCTTGGTGATCCCGCTTGCCTGGGGCGTCCTGGCCGCCGACGGCCTGCACACGTCGGGCGAGTACACCCACATCATCTACTCGACCGTCAGCGCCGTCCTGGCGGGCTCGGTCTGGGGCGACCACTGCTCGCCGATCTCGGACACGACCATCCTGTCGAGCCTGGCGTCGCAGTGCGACCACATCGACCACGTGCGGACCCAGCTGCCCTACGCCCTGACGGTCGGCGTGGTGGGCCTGCTGCTGGGGACGCTGCCGACGGGCTACAACGCGCCGTGGTGGGTGATGATGCCGATCTGCGCGGCGGTGCTGTTCGCGGTCGTGCGCTTCGTGGGCCAGCCCGTCGAGGAGCCGACGTCCCCCGCCTCGGTGCCCCGGGCGGCGTAGCGAAGCCGCGCAGGCCGGGCGGAGGAACCGCGCCCGAGCGGCGCTGGTCGGGCACCGATGACCCCACTGTATCTCGACAACCACCTGCTGGTCGTGGACAAGCCGGCCGGGCAACTGGTCCAGGGCGACATCACCGGCGACCGCGACCTGGTCACCGAGGCCAAGGCCTTTCTCAAAGACACGTTCGACAAGCCGGGGAACGTCTTCGTCGGACTGGTCCACCGCCTGGACCGGCCCACCAGCGGGGTCGTGGTGCTGGCACGGACCTCGAAGGCCGCCGGCCGGCTGAGCGAGCAGTTCCGAGGCCGCGCGACCGACAAGCGCTACCTGGCGATTCTCGACGGCGTGCTGGACCAGGCCGGAGAGGCGGTCGACGGCATCGTCAAGAAGGACGAGGGGGGCGTCCGCGTCGTGCGCGCGGACCACCCCAAGGCGCAGCGTGCGACGCTGCGCTGGCGGACGCTCTCCGTCGAGTCGCGCCGCTCGCTCGTCGAGGTGGAGCTGGTGACGGGGCGCAAGCACCAGATCCGCGCCCAGCTCGCCGCGCGCGGCGCTCCCGTCGTGGGCGACTTCCGTTATGGCAACCCAACGCGCTTCGCCGACGGCCGCGGGATCGCGCTCCACGCCCACCGCCTCACCGTCGAGCACCCCACCCAGCGCACGCCGATGACGTTCGCCTCCGCCCCGCCGCCGAGCTGGTCCGGCCTGTTCCACCAAGCAGTCGCTCGGCACCTCCAGCACTCGTCTCGCTAACCGCCCTCCGCCGGTTCAGCCCGCCTCCACGATGTCCAGACCCACGCTCGACGCCATCGAAACGCGCGTCGCCGGCGCGCTCGCCGAAAAGTCGATGGCCACGCCCGACCACTACCCGCTCACCATGAACAGCGTGGTGGCGGCGTGCAACCAGAAGTCGTCCCGGGACCCGGTGACGGAGTATTCGGAGCGCGACGTGAGCGCCGCCGTCGAGCGCCTGATGCGGCGCGGCCTGGCCGGCACGTCGGCCGGAGCCGGCCACCGCGTGGCCAAGGTGCGCCACCTGCTCGACCGCGTGCTCGACCTGTCGCGGCGCGAGCTTGCCGTGCTGACCGTCTTGATGCTCCGAGGCCCTCAGACGCCGGGCGAGATCAAGACGCGGAGCGCTCGGCTGGCCGAGTTCGCCAGCGTCGGCGACGTCGAGGACGCGCTGTGGATGCTGAGCGACCGGGAGCAGCCGCTCGTGGCCCGGCTGGAGCGCGAGCCGGGCCAGTCGGCCGACCGCTACGCGCACCTGCTCTCAGGCGACGCCGAGGCGGCTCGGCCCGCCTCGGCGCCCGAGCCGGACCGGTCCCACGGCGCGACCGAGGCGGAGGCGCCGGTGACGCTGCCGGAGCGCGTGGACGCGCTCGAGGCCGAGGTGGCCCAGTTGCGGGCCGAGCTGGACGCGTTCCGCACGCAGTTCGAGTAGGGCGTTTGTCGAGTAGGGCGTTTGGGCCGTCTGCCCGGATGGCCCACGGCGCAGAGCCTCGGAGACGCTGAGGGTCTCTGAGGCTCTGCGCCGGGCGTCTGGTCTGGGCGACGGCCCCGCTGGGGGGGCGGCCCTCCTTCTTAAGGCGTCAAAACGGGAGGTTTTCGGCCCGATGCCTGTGTCACACAGGTGGCACTCAGGTGCGTGATCTTGCACCACATTGACCCCGTAGTCCCATGACTCCCATCGGACCCACCAACATCGAACTCGCTGAGGCCCTTGAGCAGATGGCCGAGGTGCTGCTGCGGCAGGGCGAGCCCAACCCGTACCGCGTCCAGGCGTACCTGCAGGCGGCCGGCACCATCCGCGAGCACGCCGAGCCGGTCGCGCGCGTCTACGGCGACGGCGGCCGGGAGGCGCTGACCTCACTGCCAGGCATCGGCGTGAGCCTGGCCCACCACCTCGCCCAGTACATCGAGTCGGGCCGCATCGGGCTGCGAGACCGCCTGCTGCGCGCCGACGACCCGGCGACGCTGCTCGCGACCGTCCCCGGCGTCAGCGAGCGGCTGGCACGGCGGCTAGTGACCGAGCTAGGCATCGAGTCCCTCGCCGAGTTGGAGCGCGCCGCGCACGACGGACGTTTGCAGGAGATGGACGGCCTGGGGCCGCGGCGCACCGAGGCGATCCGGCTCCAGCTCAACTCGATCCTGGACCGCTCGTCGCGGCGCCGCGCGCGCCGGCTGCGGCGCCAGGTGGCCCAGCTCGCCTCGGCGCAGCGCCGGGCCGAGGACACGCGCGACGAGGCCGTCGACGCGCCCTCCGATCCGCTCCGTGACGCGGCGGAGGCGCCGGCCGATCCGCGCCCGGTCGCGACCATCTACTCGCTGTTTCCTCCGGCGGCGGCCTAGCCCGCCTCGGCGACCGACCCGATCCGGTCGCCGCCTCGGCCCCGCTGGCCTCGTGCCCGAGGTGGGGCGTGTCAGGCGCCGCGGCGCTCGGCAAAGTCCAAGAACCGGTGCGCGAGCGTGCGGCACAGCTCGGGCGTGTTGCCCCACGCCCGGTTGTTGCCGATCACGTCCAGCGTCACGCCGGCCTCAATGGCCTGGTACATCAGCGCGGTGGCCTCGTCGACCATTCGGTGGGCGGCGGGCGTGTCGCTCAGGCCCGGCGCGGGCGCATCGAACGGGTGCGCCAGCCGCCACGACGCGTCGAAGGTCATGTCGCGGGGCTGGATCAGGCGCACGATGGCGCTGCGCCCGTCGCTAAAGCGCTCGCCCGCCATCCGCCACTGGTCGATGAGCGGTGGCAGCCACTGCCAGTGGCTAAAGCAGAACCCCACCTCGGCATTCGACAACCACTCGAAGTACCGTGCCGTCAGCTGGTGCGACGAGCGGACCTCGACGTGGTACGGCGCCGAGGGGATCGCGTCCAGGAACTCGGCCCACTCGTCCACGAACTGCTCGGACGGGGGACTGTCGGAGGCTCGCTCGTAGGGCTGCTCCAGGATCACGCCGGCCAGCTTGACGCCCAGCTTGTGCTGCGCCGGGACCAGGAAGCGGCTGGTGAAGGCGTCGGCGTCGAACAGGTCGGGGTTGTCGACGTAGGTCCAGCGGCCGTCCACCTTTCGGCGCAGCCGACGTGCCAGGAACTGCTGGGGCGCCTTGAGCACGAAGCGCGCGTTCGCCGGCGCGGCCTCGACGGTGCGCTCCAGCGTGAACAGATTTGCGGAGGGCTTGCCATCGGCCTCCAGAAGCGCGCGGTAGTAGGTAAAGTCGATCTCCAGCACGCCGAAGTGCAGGAAGTAGTCTTGGACGGAGGCGACGGGCAGCAAGTGCTCCTGGAACGACTCCCCGCCGACCTTCTTGGTGCGCGTCTGAACCTCGCCGGCCCACACGTCGCGCGGGTACACCTGGTCGATCCAGGCCGCCGACCGGTCGCTCGCCGACCCAAACCGCAGGCCAGGGTGGACCCGGCGGAAGTCGAACCGCTCGACCTCGGCCCGGCGCTCGTCGATGCTGCGGGGTGTGCTCACAGGACCGTTTCCGAAGTGGGTTCGTAGGGCTGCGGCGGCGGCGCAGCCGAGCCAGAAGCCTCCGCCGGCGCGTCGGGCTCGGGCGGTCGCTCGCCAGCCAGCAGCGCGCGAACCGCGCCTCCGGCCACGAACAGTCCCAGCACCAGCACGCCGTAGTAGGCCAGCGCGCGCCAGGCCAGCAGCGCTGGTCCGCCGTATCCGTCCGGGAGCAGGGGCGCGAGGTAGAGCATGTAGAGCGCCTCGATGCCTCCCGACCCGCCCGGCGTCGGCATGGCCAGCCCGGCCAGCCACAAGCCGGCGGTGCGCAGCACGAACAGCACATGGCGGAACTCGCGCCAAAAGCTCAGGGCCACGAAAAGCACGATGCCGTAGCGTCCCGTCCAGTAGAGCAGCGTGTAGCCCGCGCCCTTGAGGTAGAACGACAGCTTCTGCCCGCGCAGGATGGTGGCCTGCTGGCGCAGCTTGCGCGCCTCGCGGCGCACCGTGCCCTCGAAGCGCCGCAGCCACCGGAACTGGACGACCCGGTTGGCCAGCCGCTCCAGGATCTCGGGCTTGACGAGCGTCGCATACGCGAAGAACGCGATGTAGCACAGCATGCCGCCCAGGTACGCCGCGACCGTGCCGATGCCCGCCGCGCCCAGGCTGGTGGGGAAGACCGGCACCCAGATCGCCGAGACGTACATCACCACGATCAGGACTGCGAACCACAGCTGGTCCATCAGCATCGTGAACAGCATCAGCGCCGTCACCTGTCCGTAGGCGACGTCGTTCTCTTTGGCGATGAAAAAGGCCGCGAACGGCGCGCCCCCCATCGCCGACGGCGTCACGGCCGACATAAAGTCCCACGTGAGTTGGGCGCGCAGCCCGCCTCGGGGCGTCAGCAGCCCCTTCGACACGTGGCGCAGCCGCAAGCCGCCGGACACGATCTGGAGCGCCAGCGCCGCGACGGCGAGCGCGAAGATCTCGGGCCGAAACGTGCTCCGCACGGTCGCGAACGCGCCCGGCTCGTAGGTCAGCCACAGGATCACGCCGATCGCGGCCAGGCTGAGCGCGACCGGCAGCAGCAGGTCGCGCTTGCGCACGCGGCGGCGCCGAGGCGGGGAGGGGGGAGGTGCCGGGTCGACCATGCGGGCGCAAAGATAGCCGGCCCGCTACGGGGGCGGGGCGGTCCGGGGTGCGGCTCTTCACCGAGAGATCCCGCGTCTGGGCCGGATCGCTTGTCGGCGCGCCTCGGGGGCCGGTATCTTCGCCCGCGCCGGGACCCCTCTCCCGGCCCCCTCACCCCGACCCATGCTGGAGCCGTTTCTCTTTTTCGTGTTCGCCGTGCTGAGCGTGGCGGGCTCGCTGGGCATGCTGCTGTCGCGCAGCCCCGTCGCCAGCGCGCTCTGGATGGTCCAGACGATGCTGGCCATCGCGTGCCTCTACCTGACGCTGAACGCCGCGTTTATCGGCGTCGTGCAGGTGCTGGTCTACGCCGGCGCCATCATGGTGCTGTTTCTGTTCGTGATCATGCTGCTCAACCTGGAGGAGATGCCGCGCCTGAGCAGCTTTACCTGGGCGCGCGCGGCGGCGTTCGTGGGCGGCGTGAGCGTGCTGGCGCTGCTGCTGACCGTGGTCGCGCAGCGGCTGGAGCTGCTGTCCGACGCGCCCACCGCCGAGGAGTCCGTGGTGGCGACCTCGGTCAACGAGATCGGCGTGGCGCTGCTGACGCGGCACGCGTTCACGCTGGAGATCGTCGGCGCGCTGCTGCTCGCGGCCACCATCGGCGCGGTCCTGCTTGCCAAGAAGCGCTTCGTCTAGCTCCGCCTCGGCACCGAGGCCGACACCCCTATGGATCTCACCTGGTACCTGTCGCTCAGCGCGGTTCTGTTCACGATCGGCGTGCTGGGCGTGCTGCTGCGGCGCAACGTGATCGTGATCCTGCTGTCGGTCGAGCTGATGCTCAACGCCGTCAACCTGACGCTGGTCGCGTTCAGCCAGTCGTTCGGCGACGTCGACGGCCAGATCCTGGTCTTTTTCGTGATGTCCGTCGCCGCGGCCGAGGCCGCCGTCGGGCTCGCCATCGTGATCGCGCTCTTCCGGAACAAGCTGACGGTCAACGTCGACGAGATCCGCCTGTTCAGGGGCTAGCCGGGCGTCCGGACGCGGGAAGCCGCTTCCCGGTCCACCACCCCGCTTTCCCCCATCCCTCACCCCCTCATGGAACTCCTCGTCCGGCTCATCCTGCTCCCGCCGCTGTTGGTCGCAGCTTTCAACGGGATGATGGGCCTGTTCGCGCCGAGCTGGCGGAAGCAGGAGACGCTCCTGGGCGGGCTGGCGACGCTGGCCGTGCTGATCCCGTTCGGCGTCACGGTGATGCTGTTTCTGGGCTTTGCCGAGCCCGAGGTGGTGCGCTACTTCACCTGGCTGGAGGCCGGGTCGCTGCGCGTCGACTTCGCCTACCGCATCGACCAGCTCAGCCTGCTGATGACGCTGATCGTGACCGGCGTGGGCTCGCTGATCCACCTGTACTCGATCGGGTACATGAAGGGTGATCCTGGGTTCTGGCGCTTTTTCGCCTACCTGAACCTGTTCATCTTCGCGATGCTCAACCTGGTGCTGGCCGAGAGCCTGCCGGTGCTGTTCCTGGGCTGGGAGGGCGTCGGGCTGTGCAGCTACCTCTTGATCGGGTACTGGTACACCGACCTCAAAAACTCGGCGGCGGCCAACAAGGCGTTCATCGTCAACCGCATCGGTGACTTTGCCTTCTTGCTGGCGATGTTCATCATGTTCCAGACCGTCGTCCAGGCGCCGGGCTTCACGGGCACGTTCGGGCTCGACTTTGCGACCCTGCTTGCGCCCGAGACGCTGGCGCTGTTCCAGGGCTCGACCGGCTTCTGGGTCTGCCTGCTGCTGTTTATCGGCGCGACGGGCAAGAGCGCCCAGATCCCGCTCTTCGTCTGGCTGCCGGACGCCATGGCCGGCCCGACGCCGGTCTCGGCGCTGATCCACGCCGCGACGATGGTGACCTCGGGGCTGTACCTGCTGGCGCGGCTGTCGGCACTCGTGCTCCAGGCACCGGGCGCGATGGCGATTATCGCCGTCATCGGCGCGCTCACGGCGATCATGGCCGCCGCCGTCGCGATCACGCAGAACGACATCAAGAAGGTGCTGGCCTACTCGACGGTCAGCCAGCTGGGCTACATGTTCGTGGCGGCCGGCGTCGGCGCGTTTTTCGTGGCCATCTTCCACGTCATGACGCACGCCTTCTTCAAGGCCTGCCTGTTCCTGGGCTCGGGTAGCGTGATCCACTCGATGCACCACGTCGAGCACGAGCTGGAGCACAAGGGGCTCATCCCGTCGTCGCACGGCCACGACACGCCGCTCGACTCCGAAAAAGCCAACGACCCGTTTGCCGAGCAGCACGTCACGCACGCGCGCGGCCACGCCATCCTGCCGTACGACGGCCCGTTCGACGCCCAGGACATGCGCACGATGGGCGGGCTGAAGCGCTTTATGCCGTCGACGCGCTGGACGTTTTTGATCGCGACGCTGGCGATTGCGGGGCTGCCCGGGCTGGCGGGCTTCTTCTCCAAGGACGAGATCCTGTTCAAGGCCTTCGAGTACGGCTACGACGGCCACCTGCTCGGCTACCTGGTCTGGATGGTCGGGCTCGTGACGGCGCTGCTGACAGCGATCTACATGACGCGGGCCTACCTGCTCACCTTCGAGGGCGAGCCGCGCTGGCCCGACTCGCTCGACACGCACCCGCACGAGAGCCCGTGGACCATGACGGTGCCGTTGTGGGTGCTGGCCGGCCTGAGCATCGTGGCTGGCTTCCTGGGCCTGCCGCCGGTGATCGCCGAACTGCTGGGGACGGAAAGCTGGATCCACCACTGGCTGGGTGCCGAGTACGGCGGGCCGGTCGCCGAGTTGGCGCACGAGTTCAAGCCGTCTCATGCTGTCGAGTGGACGCTGCTGGGCGTCGGCTCGGTGGTGGCCATCCTGGGCATCGCCATCGCCTGGGTGTTCCTGCGCTTCGGCGAGCGCGGCCCCGAGGCGGACCGATCCGTGCGCAAAATCATGGGCTGGCTCTACGCGCCCGCCAGCGCCAAGTGGAAGGTGGACGAGCTGTACGACGCGACCATCGTCAACCCCATCGTCGAGGGCAGCCGCCAGGGGCTCGCGCCGTTCGACAAGAAGGGCATCGACGGCACGGTGATGGGCTTTGCAGGCGGCTTCCGCACGCTCGCCAGCCGGCTGCGCGGCGTCCAGACGGGCGTGGTCCAGACCTACGCCCTCGGCATCGTGGTGGGCGTGGTCGCGGTCGTGGCGCTCGTCCTCTTTCTCTGACGGATCTCTTTGCTCTCCCGGAGGCGCCGCACCGCGCCTCTACGAATGCTGATCAATGGCTGACCTCCCCGGGCTCCTCTCGCTCGTCATCTTCCTGCCCGCGCTCGGCGCCTTGCTGCTGCTGGCGCTGCCGTCGGTCGACTCGATCCGCTGGGCCGCGCTCGCGACCACGGTCGCCACGTTTGTGCTGTCGATCGGCCTGTGGCTCGGGTTCGACGCCTCGGTCTCGACGGCGACCCAGCCCCAGATGATGACGCGGCTGCCGTGGTTTGGCTCGGGCATCGACATCACGTACTTCGTTGGCGTCGACGGGCTGAACCTGCTGCTGCTGCTGCTGACCACGCTGCTGGGGCCGATCGTGGTGCTGTCGTCGTGGACGTACATCGGCAAGGCGCACAAGGGGTACTACGCACTGCTGCTGCTGCTGGAGACCGGCGTGCTGGGCGTGTTCGCGGCCTTCGACGTTTTTCTGTTCTACATCTTTTTCGAGCTGACGCTGATCCCGATGGTGTTCATCATCGGCATCTGGGGCGGGGAGGAGCGCGTCTACGCGGCGATCAAGTTTGTCATCTACACACTCGTCGGATCGCTGCTGATGCTGGTCGGGGTGCTGTGGCTGGGCTACGCAGCAGGCGACGCCGTCAACGGAGGCGTGTTCACGACCGACTGGTACAAGCTGGTCAGCTTCGGCGTGCCGCTGTCGTCCCAGATGTGGCTGTTCGGGCTGTTCGGGCTGGCGTTCGCGATCAAGGTGCCGCTCTTCCCGCTCCACACCTGGCTGCCCGACGCCCACACCCAGGCGCCGACCGGCGGCTCGGTCGTGCTCGCGGGCGTGCTCCTCAAGATGGGGACCTACGGGCTGCTGCGGTTTGTCATCCCGTTCTTCCCGAACGCGTCGGAGCGGTTCGCGATGCCGATCGCGATCCTGGCCGTCGTCGGCATCGTCTACGGCGCGCTCGTGGCGTTCGCCCAGACCGACATCAAGAAGCTGGTCGCGTACTCGTCGGTGTCCCACCTCGGGTTTGTCGTGCTCGGCTTGTTCGCCTTCGACGTGCTGGCCGTCCAGGGCTCGCTGATCCAGATGGTGAACCACGGCATCTCGACCGGCGCGCTCTTCCTGATCATCGGCATGCTGTACGAGCGGCGGCACACGCGCGCGATGGCCGACTACGGCGGCATCGCGAAGTCCGTCCCCGTCCTGACGTTTTTTATGCTGTTCAGCGTGTTCGCCTCGGCGGGGCTGCCGGGCTTGAACGGCTTCGTCGGCGAGTTCATGATCCTGCTGGGTTCGTGGGGCTCGCGGACCGTCGGCAACGCGGCGCTGATCGCGGTCGCCACGACGGGCGTCATCTTTGCGGCGGTCTACCTGCTGTGGATGGTCTACCGGACGTTCTACGGCGAGATCACCGACGAGCGGAACGCGACCATGAAGGACCTGAACGGCCGCGAGATCGGCCTGCTGATGCCGCTGGTTGTGCTGATGGTGCTGATGGGCTTTTGGCCCATGCCGTTTCTGCAGCGCTCGGAGGCGGCCGTCCGCTCCCTGATCGAGACGGCCGACAACAAGGCCGCGGCGGTGCGGGACGCAGCACCCGGTGAGATCGTCCAGGTGCCTGTCGCCTGGCCCGAGGCCGTCGCGACTGTGCCCGCCTCGGTTCCTGCTTTGGAGGACCTCTAGACCGCCCCGACATGCTCCGCCGCCTCACACCGCTCGCGCTTCTCGTTCTGCTGGCCACGTCTGCCGGCGCGCAGTCGCCCGGCCAGGACGTGGCCGTGGCCCAGGCGAGCGGCGCCGCCGAGCAGGCCGAGGCGTCCCAGCCCGGCGCTCTCCAGCCCGGCATTCCCCAGCTCGGCGCTCTCCAGCCCGGCGCCGAGGCCGAGGACCCGGGTGTGATCGCGGGCGACGAGCAGGCCGAGATGGAGGGCGCCGGCAGCGGGCACGGCGAGGGCGAGCACGCTGCCGAGCCGCACGGCGAGGGCGGGGCGCACGGCGAGCCGCCGCCGGTCTGGCTCACGATCCCGTTCGTGGTCCTGCTCCTGATGATCGCGACCGGGCCTCTGTTCTACCCGCACTTCTGGCACCACCACTACCCCAAGGTGGCGATCGGGCTGGGCGCGCTCGTGGCGGCGTACTACCTCATCGGCATGGGCGACATCACGCCCATCGAGCACGCGGCGCTGGAGTACTTCGCGTTTATCGCGCTCTTGGGATCGCTGTTCGTGGCGTCGGGCTGCATCCTAATCAAAACCGACTTTGCAGGTACGCCCAAGGCCAACACCACGCTGCTGTTCGTGGGCGGCGTGATCGCCAACTTTATCGGCACGACCGGCGCCTCGATGCTGCTCATCCGCCCCTACATGCGGCTCAACGCGGGGCGGCTCAAGGCGTACCACATCATCTTCTTCATCTTTGTCGTCTCCAACGTCGGCGGCGCGCTGACGCCGATTGGCGACCCGCCGCTGTTCCTGGGCTTTCTGCGCGGCGTGCCGTTCTTCTGGACTGTCATCAACCTGTGGCACATCTGGCTGCCGACGATCCTGCTGATCCTGGCCGTCTTCTACGTGATCGACAGCCGCAACAAGGAGGAGAGCATCCGCGAGGAGGCGGAGGACGCGGGGCGCGACGTCGAGCCGGGCGAGCTGCCGGGTGTGGCAGCTGTTCCGGAGGCGCCGGGGATCCAGGACGTCGAGGACGTGCACACGCCTGGTGAGGTCGCCATCGACCTGGACCAGGCGCGGCCCAACCCCAAGCGGCTGGAGATCGAGGGCAAGGCGGGCTTTGCCTGGCTGGCGATCATCATCGGCGCGGTGTTCCTGGACCCCAACGTGATGGACTGGATGAAGGGGACGGTGCTGGACCTGCACGGCCAGTTCCACCTGCCGTTCGGCATCCGCGAGGTGATCATGTTCACCGTCTGCGTACTGGCCTACAAGACCGCCAAGCCGGCCGTGCTCCAGGGCAACGACTTCAACTTCGAGCCCATCAAGGAGGTCGGCTACCTCTTTATCGGCATCTTCCTGACCATGCAGCCGGCGCTGACGCTGATCGGCCAGTTTGCCCAGACCAACGCCGAGTCGCTGGGCGTGACGCAGTTCTACTTCGGGACGGGCATCTTGTCGGGCGTGCTCGACAACGCGCCGACCTACGTCAGCTTCCTGTCGGCGGCGATGGGCAAGTTCGGGTCGAGCATCGAGAGCCGCGACGCCGTCGAGGCGTTCGCGCTCGGCACCAACCTGCCGGCCGAGACCTTCTACCTCCAGGCCATCTCGATCGCCGCCGTGTTTTTCGGCGCCCTCACCTACATCGGCAACGGCCCCAACTTTATGGTCAAGGCCATCGCCGAGTCGTCGGGCGTCGAGACGCCGTCGTTCGTGGCCTACGTCGTCAAGTACTCGCTGCCGATCCTGGTGCCGATCTACATCCTGGTCTGGGTCGTGTTTTTCAGCGGCTGGGTCGTCCCGCACCCGAGCGACACGGAGACCGCCGTCGAGGCCGTGTCGCAGGCTGCCGGCCTGATCACGACGGGCGCCATCCCGCTCCCGTTCTAGCCCATGCCGGACCGCACCCCCCTGTCCGACGACGCCATCGAGGCGGGCCTGGCCGACCTCGGTGACTGGACCAAGCAGGCCGAGCCTCAGCGACTGGTCTGGGAGCGCTCGTTCCCCGACTTCCAGACCGCCTTCGCCTTTCTGACGCGCGTCGCGTTCCTGGCCGAGGGCATGGACCACCACCCGGAGATCACCAACGTCTACGGCGACGTCCGCCTGGCGCTCTCGACGCACGACGCCGGCGACCGCGTCACCGACACCGACCTGGAGCTGGCCCGCCGCATCTCGGCCGTCTAACCTCGACTCACCCTCCGTCTGCTCGCCGCCCAGCGGACCGCCCTCATGTACGACTCGTTTCTTGCTGACCTCGCCGCAACGGCCCCCATCCTGATGGTCGCCGGCCTGGGCGTGCTGGTGGTGCTGCTCGACGCCTTCCGCAACGACGACGCGGTCATCCCCTGGATCGCGGGCATCGGCATGACTGCCGCGGCCGTGATGCAGGTGTTCTGGATCGGAGACCCCGGCACGGCCTTCGAGGGCCAGGTGTTTGTCGGCGGCGCGGCGGCGATCGCCAACATCATCGTGCTGATCGGCGCCGTCGCCAGCTTGGTGCTGACGGTGCCCTACCTGTCCCGCCTGGGCCGCAACTACGGTGAGGTCCACGCGCTGATCTTGTTCGCGACCGCGGGCATGATGACGCTGGCCTCGGCCGGGAGCCTGATCACGCTGTTCGTGGGCCTGGAGACGATGTCGGTGTGCCTGTACGTCCTGACCGGCTTGGTGCGCGAGGAGTCGACGGCGAACGAGAGCGCGCTGAAGTACTTCCTGCTGGGTGCGTTCTCGACCGGCTTCTTCCTCTACGGCCTGGCGCTGCTCTACGGCGCCACCGGCACCATGCAGCTCGATTTGCTGATGGTCGGCCTGGAGGCGACTGGCCGCACGGGCCTGTTTCTAGCGGGCCTCGGCCTGCTGCTCGTCGGCTTCTTTTTCAAGGTGTCCGCGGTGCCGTTCCACATGTGGACGCCGGACGTGTACCAAGGCGCCCCGACCTCGCTGACGGCCTTTATGTCGACGGCGTCCAAGGCCGCGACGTTTGCGGCACTCGCGGTCGTGCTGTCGCGCGCGCTGTCGCCCGAGATGGTGCAGGGCGCGGTCCAGGTCACGCTCGCCATCGTCGCAGCCGTGACGATGGTGGCGGGGAACGTGCTCGCGCTCGTCCAGACGAACGTCAAGCGGATGCTGGCCTACTCGTCCGTCGCGCACGCGGGCTACATCCTGGCCGGCCTCGCGGCCGGCTCGGCCGTCGGCTACGGCGGCGCGCTGTTCTACCTGCTGGCGTACACCCTGATGAACGTCGGCGCCTTCGGCGTGATGGGCGCGCTGGAGTGGGACGGCGAGCAAGGCGCCGACCAGACGCTCGACAGCTTGGCGGGCATCGGCTACCGCAAGCCGTTTCTGGGCGTCGCGATGGGCGTGTTCATGTTTGCACTGACCGGCTTCCCGCCGTTTGCCGGGTTCATTGGCAAGGTGCAGGTGTTCTCGGCCGCCGTGCGCGCCGACCTGACGTGGCTGGCGATTCTGGGTGTGCTCGCCTCGGTCATCTCGGGGGTGTACTACCTGCGCGTGCTGGTCGTGATGTGGATGAAGTCGCCGGACGAGGCGCCTGACAACGCGCGCCAGGCCTTCCCGGTCGGGCGCGCGACGGCGCTCGTCGTTGGCGCGTGCGCGCTCGCGCTGCTGGTCTTGGGCATGCTGCCAGGCGGCTTTATCGAGATGACGACCGACGTGTTCGGCGCACGGGAGGCCGCGCTCGTGGTGGTTCCCTAGAACGTCTCGCGCGTCTGGCGGTACCCAGGCCGACACGAGCCCACTGCCATGACGTCTCTGCTCCGCGACTACCTGCCGACCGCGCCTGACCTGGGGCTGTACGCGGCGCCCGACATCCCGTCGGCCAAGCTGCGCGCCGCCCTCGCCGACTACGCGCCCGAGGTGGACCCCGCCGACGTGCTCGCGCTCTACGACGCGACGCGGCTGGGCTCGGCCAAGGACGGCGCCGTCTTCCTGGCCGACCGGCTGGTCTTCCAGAACAACGACCTCCAGCCCGCGCGGACCGTCCGCTACGTGGACATCGTCGGCATCAAGGCCAAGCGCAAGCTGCTGGGCGGCCGCGAGATCCAGATCGACCTCAACCGGGCCCGGGCGACCGTCACCGAGACGCTCGACTTCTCGGGCCAGCCGGGCGCTGCCGAGTACGTCGAGCGGTTTCTGCAGCAGGCGCTGGCCTTGGGCACGTCGTTCGAAGAGGAGACCGGCGCGACGGACCGCCGCGCGGTCGAGGCCGCGCTGGACCGGCTGGTCGGCCTCGGTCAGCTGGACGACGCGGACCGACGCAAGATGCTCGGCGCGCTCTAGCAGGCACCGTGAGACCTCCGGTGGAGATTTGGTCGCCGGCGAGGCCGCGCGTGCCGGACCGCCTGGTGCTTGCTGCGGAGGGATTCCGGCCGCGGCAGGAAACGGCACTCGGCAGGCTGGGTACGACCCTGACCCTTCCCGACCCACACTCTTATGGCCTTCCAGCTTCCGCCCCTCCCGTACGACTACGACGCGCTTGAGCCCCACATCGACGAGCAGACGATGCGGATCCACCACGGCAAGCACCACCAGGGCTACACCGACAAGCTCAACGCAGCGCTCGAAGGCACCGACTATGCCGACCAGCCCATCGAGCAGACGCTCGCTGCCCTCGACCAACTCCCCAAAGACAAGCAGACCGCCGTCCGCAACAACGGCGGAGGCTTCCTGAACCACGGCATCTTCTGGACGACGATGTCGCCGTCGGGCGGCGGGGACCCGACCGGCGATCTGGCGACCGCCATCGACCAGGCGTTCGGCTCGTTCGACGCCTTCAAGGAGCAGTTCGAGGCCACGGCCAAGGGGCAGTTCGGATCCGGGTGGGCCTGGCTCGGCTACAGCGCCGACAACGGCCTGCACCTCCACGGGATGCCGAACCAGGACAGCCCGGCGCTGCACGGCCACGTCGGCATCTTGGGCATCGACGTCTGGGAGCACGCCTACTACCTCAAGTACCAGAACAAGCGGCCGGACTACGTCTCGGCGTGGTGGAACGTCGTCAACTGGGACGAGGCCGACCGCCGGTTCCGCCAGGCCAAGGCCCAGCTCGGCTAGGCCCGAGACCGCCCGCCTCGGCACCGAGGCGGAGCATCTGGCGCGCCCCACTCGGAGCCTCCGGGTGGGGCGCCGTCGCTAAAAGCGAGCCGTGAGCGAGCCGGACAGCGTTCGGATCTGGTAGCGGCTGCCCGCGCTGCGCGGCAGGTAGAGCTCGCTCTCGGAGAACAAGGTCGAGCGGTACCGGGCCTTAAGCCCAATCCGACCGGCGAGCGGGCGCACACCCAGTTCGGCGTAGCCCCTCCGAGCGAGGTCAGAAACCCGGAGACACTGGTCCGGATGGTGGTCTCGTCCAAAGGCTCTCCCGACTCGTTCTCGCGGACTGTCTGCCTGAACGTCCGGCCGTTGACAAACCCGGCTCCGACGAACAGGGGAGTCCCGGCGACGGGCACGGTCCACCGCGCGCCCAAGACCAGCAGCCCTGCGTCGAGCCTGTCGACTCGGCGTGGCGAAAACCCGTTCGCGATTGTGACTCGGATCAGTCCGCGGTCGTACTCAGCGCCTACGAGAAAAGACACCGAGGCAGGCAGGACGCCGGGGGACACCTCGACGGCGAGCGCCAGCGAGGACGAGCTCTGGTCCGGATCCTCAACGGACACCTGGATGGCTCGCTCGAACTGGCTCGTCGCGAGGCCAACGCCCACCTCGACGGACCAGTCGCTCGGCCGTCGCTGCGGCGCGGCGCTGGCTCGCGTGGTCGCATATTCAGAGTCCTGGCACCGGTTGTACTGGTCGATCACCTCAGCCAGCGAGGCCTCGGTGAGTTGGGTGTCAGCCACGCTGGCCTCCGTGACGCCGCACCCGCCGAGGCGGACCAGGAGCACCTGGCGGTACTGCTCGACGCGTTGCAGGCGGTTGCCCGAGGGACCGTCGACGGTGCGCTCGAAGACGTAGAGCGGAGTCGTCTCGCCCTCGACGGTGAAGGCGAACGCCAGGGTCCCCGACGTGGCCTCGGCGACCAAGAGGTCCGCCGCGCCGTCCCGGGCGACACGAGCGAACGCCAGTCGCGGCATCGGGACCCCTTCCAGAGGCGGTGCGGTCGCAAAGCGGCCCCGCCGGTACGCCCGTCCGCCGCGCTCCCCGAACGCCGTCGCATCCGTGACGCTGATGGCTCGCTCGGTGCCACTGCCCGCCGCCCGGAACCGGGCGCCGCGTGATGCCTGGACCTCCGTGCCCACCGCGATCTGCCCGTTCAAGGTGTCCCCGTCCACCACGACGTAGCCCGGCACAAAGCTGGAGTCCTGAGCCCACGCGGGGGACGAGAACAAGCATGCGACAAAAAGGGCGACGAGGCGCATGAGAGTCGAGATCAGAAGGGCTCCGTCTAAGGTAGCGGATGTTGTGCCGTGGGCGAGGGCGACCGGCTCCGGTTGAGCGCCAATCGGCGCGCGCGCCGAACGTTTGTGAGCCGCCGACATTCAACACGTCTCTCCATCCGCACTGACCGATGAGCGCCACCGACGACACGCCAGCCGAGCCTGACGCCTCCACCTCGAAAGGGGAGGCCCCCCAGGCGATGGCCATGTTTACGGAACCCACCGAGCCCGACGTCCGCCTCGACCCCGACGTGGCCGCTTTCGACCGCGTCCAGGACGGCAAGGCCGTGGACGAGGAGTACGAGCGCGAGTACAACCGCCGCTACGTCAAGGAGCACGGCGACCACCACGGCAACACGCCGACGGAAGGCCCCAACGCAGACCGGTAGCCGCACCGTGCGATCCAGGCGTTCTGACCGCTGCCCTGCCACCGCCAGACAACGTGCGCGCGGTCTCGCGCTGCTGTCGGTGCTGCTGTTGGCGTGCACCGTGCAGGCCCAGAGCGTGCAGATCCACGCCGCGGTCGCTCTGGACGTCGAGGGCGACACCGACGGCATGACGCGTCGGCCCGTGGTGACGGCGCCGAATCGCTACGTCTGGGTCGGTGAGGTCGTGCTCGACCTGCCGCCATCCAGCATCCAGACCATCGGACTGGAGACCGACGACGACGGCGCCACTGCGGTGTCGCTCTGGCTCACCGACGACGCCGCGCGAGCCTTTGCAGACCTGACCCGGCGCGCGGTGGGCAGCACGCTGGCCGTGAGCTACGACGGCCGGGTGCTCGTCGCCCCGGTCGTGACGGCCCCGATCTCCAACGGTTTGGTCCGAATCACCGGCATGGACGAGCCCGACGCTCAGGCCCTGGCCGACGCGCTGCGCCAGGACCCCGAGACCGCACGCCTCGCCTCCGACGAGGTTCGAGAGCCTGAACCTGAGGAGCGGAAGCGACCCGAAGCCGCCGCGCCTCCAGAACCTGAGCCTCAGGAGCAGGCCCGCGGGCTGCCTCCGACCGCGGTGCCACGGTCCCCACAAGCCGATCCCCTACGCCGGCCGGCCCAGCCCGTCGCGCCGGCCCAGCCCATCTCGTCTGCCCAGCCTACGGCGCCAGCCCAGCCTGTCTCGCCGGCCCAGCCCGCGGCGTCTGCCCAGCTTGAGACCGAGGCGGGCCGGGTCGCGGAGTCGTTCGTGCGCGCCGTTGCGGCAGGCGACTGGCGGCAGGCTGCGGAGATGCTCCACCCCGACGCTCTCGAGGCGGCCCGGGCCCGCGCGCTCAGGCTTCTGGAACTGGACGCTGGCGCCGTGACCGTCCGTCGCGAGGGCGTGGCACACACCTTCGAGGCCGCCGACGTTCTCGGCGCCGCCCCGACGCGCACTCTGGAGGCGCTCAGCGCCCGGGACGCCGCGGCGCTCTACCTCGCCGCCGTCGATGTGCAGAGCGAGGCCGGCCCGCCTCGGCGTGTGGTTGGGGAGGTTCGGGACGGCGATCTCCTCCACGTGCTCCTGAGCGACCAAGGCGCCACGCCCGGAACCAGCGACGTGACGGTCGTCACACTCGCTCGCGACCTGGGCGTGTGGCGCCCGCTTCTCAGCCAACTCCCCACCCCCTGATGCGCATCGCGATTCTGACTCTCGTTCTGGCAGCGTGCGGCCCCGGCCAGGAGCCCCCCACCACGCCCAGTCCGCCCGCGCCGAGCGCGCCCTCGATCGGGATGGGGGAGCTGCTCCCCCTGCGTCTGCTCGGCCGCGACCGCGAGTCGCTCGACGTGCAGCGTGACAGCGCCCTGGGCGCCCAGATCGAGACGGCAAGCGCGCGCTACGACGACGTCACGGTGACCGTCACCGATTTTGGGTCGGCCGAGATGGCCGAGATGATGGGCCACGGCTGGGCCAACGCTGCCGACCGCGGAGCGCATCGCCGGCCAGCCCGGGCAGCGCGAGAGCCTGGGAGGCGCAGCCTCCGTTCGCGTTCTGATCGGCCAGCGCGTGCTGGTCGAGGCGGCGGCGGCAACGGACGCACGCGCGTCAGAGGCGATGGATGCCCTCGACCTGTCGGCGTTTCGCTAGCCAGCGCCTCAGTCGTCGTTGCGCTCGCGGAGCTGCAGGTCGATCTCGAACGGGTCGATGTCGAGCCACATCTCGCGGTTGACCCGCAAGCCGTGCCAGACGAGAGCGCCGAGGGCGATGGGAAGGGCGGAGAGGGTCGCGGCGGTGGCCGCCAGGGAGCGAGTCGTCATTGGAATCGTAGTCGTGTGGCTGAGTTATGACGCAATGCGGCATTCGTTCCTGATCCAACCCCCGATTGCGCCTGCTCAGGCCGTCCCTGACGTCGGCACCATGCCGCACCCTGGCGGTACACGTGTGCTCTCCCTGGTGGTGTCATGCCCGATCCATTCGAGTCCGTCGGCGTCCGTCCCCGGGTCGCTGTCGTGGGCGCCGGTCACGGCGGTCTGGAATGCGTCAAGGCGCTGGACGGCGTGGCGGTCGACGTCACGCTCGTCGACCGCAACAACTACCACAAGTTTCAGCCGCTGCTGTACCAGGTCGCGACGGCCGGACTCGACGTCGACGACATTACCCAGCCCATCCGCCACATCGTGCGTGGCATGACCTCGGTGAGCGTCGTGCTGGGGCTGGTGACCGCCGTCGACATGGCACGCCGGACGCTCCGCCTGGACACCGGAGACGAGGTGGGCTGGGACGCCCTCGTGCTGGCGCCGGGCGCGTCAACGGCCTACTTCGACGTCGAGGGGGCTTTCGAGCACGGCTACCCAATGAAAAACGTCTCGGACGCCATCGCGCTCAGGGGGCACGTGCTGGGCCGGTTCGAAGCCGCCGCGCGCGACGCCAGCGCCATCGCCGACGGCGCCCTCACGACCGTCGTGGTCGGCGGCGGGCCGACGGGCGTCGAGATGACCGGCGCACTGCGGGAGCTGATCGGCGTGCTGGCGCGCGACTTCCCCCGCCTCGACACCACCCAGGCCCGGGTGATCCTGGTGGACGGCGAGCGGCTCCCGCTCGGCGGCTACGACCCCGACCTCCGCCAGTACACCCGGGACGAGCTGGTCCGCAAGGGCGCCGAGGTGGAGCTGGGCGTCCACGTCGCGTCGGTCGACGCCGGCGGCGTCACGCTGGCCGACGGACGCCGCATCGCGGCACAAACCGTCGTCTGGGCGGCGGGCATCCGGGCCAACCCGCTCGCCGACGCGCTCGGGCTGGCGCAGACCAAGGGCGGCCGCGTCGAGGTGGACGCGGCGCTGCGCGTCGCGGGTCAGCGGCGCGTGTTCGTGGTCGGGGACGCGGCCGGCGCGCGCGACGACGGCGGAGACCTCTACCCCCAAGTCGCCCAGGTCGCCATCCAGCAGGGTCGGCACGTCGCGGCACTCATCGACGCGATGGTCTCGCGCGACGCGTCTGGGGCAGCGGACGCCCCGTTCGCCTACCGCGACCTGGGGCAGATGGCGACGATCGGCCGCAACGCCGCGGTTCTCCAGATGCCGAGCGGCTTCACGCTGACCGGCTTCCTCGCCTGGGTCGGCTGGCTCGCCGTCCACGTGCTGAACCTGGTGGGCTTCCGCAACAAGGTGTCGGTCGTGGCCAACTGGTTCTACAACTATCTCACGTTCGACCGCGGGCCGCGCACCATCCTGACGGCCGAGCGGGGAGAGCACGCTGGCTCGCGGCCCGAACTCGCGACGGCGCCGACCCAGACCGACGGCACCGAAGGCGGGTCGCACGATCCCGCCCTGGCGTCGCCGCCGGAGCCGGAGCCGGAGTCGGAGCCGAAGTCGAACGCGGACGGTCCGTAGCTTCCCGGGCCCCGACTGTGCCCATGCCCGACGTTTTCGACTCCCCCGACCTCGCTGCCATCCGCGACGCACTCGTCGCGGCAGACCGCGTCGTCATGACCACGCACCTGCGCCCAGACGGCGACGCGCTCGGAACTCAGATCGCCATCGGCCGCGCGCTCCAGTCGCTGGGCAAGACCGTCACGCTCCTCAACACCGACGCCCCGCCGCGCAACCTCGACTGGCTGGCGGAGCAGCAGCCCGACGGCCTGCTCCAGCAGTACACGTCGGGCGACCTGGCCCAGGCCCAGGCCGTCGCCGAGGCGGACGTGCTGCTGGTCGTGGACACGAACGCGGAGCACCGCCTGGGTGACACCGGCCGGGTGTTCCGCCAGTCGGGCAAGCCGGTGCTGCTCCTGGACCACCACCCCGACCCCGAGGGCTGGTTCGGCGCGTCGTGCGTGCGGACGGACGCGTCGGCCGCGGCCGAGATCGCCTACGACCTGATCGCCGGCATCGACCCGGCGCTGATCGACCGCGCGGTCGCGACGGCGCTCTACGTCGGCATCATGACCGACACGGGCTCGTTCCGCTATGGCGCGACCACGCCTCGCACGCACGCCATCGTGAGCGACGTGCTGGAGCGAGGCGAGATCCGCTCCGAGCCCATCCACGTCTCGCTGTTCGACGGCAAAAGCCGCGAGGGCTTGGCGCTGCTGAGCATGGCGCTGGGCACCATCCAGACCTACTACGACGGCCGGCTGGCGTCGATCTTCGTCACCCAGGACATGATCCGGCAGTCGGGGGCCTTTTTCGACGAGACCGAGGGCCTGATCAACTACGCCCTGTCGCTCGACGGCGTGCTGGCGGCGGTGATCCTGCTGGAGCTGCCGTCCGGCATCAAGATGTCGTTCCGCTCCAAGGGCGACTGCCCGATCAACACCTGGGCGGCGGCGTTCGGCGGCGGAGGCCACGCCAACGCGTCCGGCGCCTACGTCAAAAACGGCCAGCTCGCGCGGACGCTCAAGCAGGTCGTCGACGCGGCCCCGCCGCACGTCATGTCCGACGGCGTCCCCGAAACGTCGGACGAGATCTCGGCCGAGGACCTCGCCCTGCTGGCTCAGTTCAAGGGCTCGCTCTAAGCCCGCACCCAGGCCCGTCCGGCCGCTCGCACCGCACACGCCTCTCGCATGAACACGACTGTCCTCGTCGCCGACGACCCCGCACCGCGCGGCCTCACGATCCTGGTGCTCGACGGCTCGGCCGAGACCGCCTGGGACGCGCCCTACGCGGATGGCGCGCGCCGCATCGCCGGCAAAACCTCGGCCCCGGTCGTGATGCCGGGCGACGACGGCGAGCCGCGCGTGGTCGTGGTGGTGGGCGACCAGCCAGGTCTGGAGCGGTGGCGGTGGGCGGGCGCCGCCGCGGCCCAGGCGGCGCGGCCGCTGGAGCCCGAGCACGCGACCCTGCTGGTCCCGGCCGACGCGAGCCCCGACGCGTCGGCCGCGCTCGTGGAAGGATTCCGGCTGGGCGCGTACCGCTACGACGACTTCCGCACCGCCGACGCGCCGCCGGAGGCCGAGCTGTTTGCGCGCGTCCGCGACCACCGCCAGGCGCACGCCGACGCCATTGCCCAGGCCGACATCCGGGCGCGCGCGACGGCCTGGGCGCGCGACCTGGTCAACACCCCGCCCGACGCCAAGATGCCCGCCGCCCTGGCCGACCGCGTCGCCGCGCGCGCCGAGTCGGCCGGCCTCGGCGTCGACGTGTGGAGCCTCGACCGGATCACGAGCGAAGGCATGGGCGGGCTGCTGGGCGTCAACCGGGGCAGCCTGGACCCGCCGCGCTTCGTGGTGCTCGAGTGGGCGCCCGACGGCACCGAGGCGGACGCCCCCATCGTGCTGGTCGGCAAGACGGTCACGTATGACACCGGCGGCCTGTCGCTCAAGCCGACCAAGGACTCGATGGACAAGATGAAGGCCGACATGGCCGGCGGGGCGGCGGTCGCGGCGGCGCTCGTGGGCGCGGCCGAGCTGGCGCTGCCCGTGCGCGTGATCGGCCTGCTCCCGATGTCCGACAACCGCCCCGGGGGCCGCGCCTACGCGCCGGGCGACGTGCTGACGATGCACTCGGGCGCGACCGTCGAGGTGATGAACACCGACGCCGAGGGCCGCCTGCTCCTGGCCGACGCGCTCAGCTACGCCCGCTCGCTGTCGCCACGCTGGGTGCTGGACGCGGCCACGCTGACCGGCGCCCAGGGCGTCGCGCTCGGCGAGCGCGTCGCGGCCGTCGTCGCGCGCCCCGACGACCAGGACCTGGCCGACCGCGTGCACCAGTCGGGCGAGGCGACGGGCGACCTCGCCTGGCCGCTGCCGCTCTACCCGCACTACCGCGACCAGCTCAAGAGCGACACCGCCGACCTCTCGAACGTGGGCGGAAGCATGGCGGGCACGATCACCGCGGCGGCCTTCCTGGAGCACTTTACCCGCACCGACGACGAGCCGGCCTACCCCTGGGTCCACGTCGACCTGGCTCGCCCGGCGTTCCTGGACGCGGCCTACGGGTACCGCCCCAAGGGAGGCAGCGGGTTCGGCGTGCGTCTGCTGCTGGACCTGCTGAGCGCCGAGTCGCGGCTCGCGTCGTAG
This sequence comes from Rubricoccaceae bacterium, assembly GCA_963757585.1. Taxonomy (GTDB): domain Bacteria; phylum Bacteroidota; class Rhodothermia; order Rhodothermales; family Rubricoccaceae; genus Rubrivirga. Next base: position 471,140 of record CAVWRT010000001.1, on the reverse strand, counting down.
CGTGAGCCGCCGCCTCCGCCTGGCCGTCAGCCTGGGCGATCCCAACGGGATCGGTCCCGAGGTGGTGCTCCGCGCCGCCCGCGCCGTCCCCGAGGTGGACCTGGTGGCGGTCGGAAGCCCGGCCGTGCTCCGTGCCCAGGCCGAGACGCTGGCCCTGGGGCCGGTCACCGAGGTCGCGCGCGATGTTCTGGCCTCCAGCCGCGACCTCGCGGCCAGCCACGGCCTGGCCGTGCTCGACCCGACGCCGGACGCGCTCCCGAGCTACCGGTGGGGCGCCACCACGGCCGAGGGCGGGCGCCAGTCGATGGAGGCCGTCGCGCTCGCCTGCGACCTGGCGCTGTCCGGCGAGGCGGACGGGCTGGTCACCGCGCCCATCTCGAAGCAGGCGATCTCGCTGGCCGGCTACCAGGTCCCCGGCCACACCGAGTTTCTCCAGCAGCGCACCCGGGCGGAGACCGCCGTGATGCTGCTGGCCGCCGAGCTGGACGGCGCGGCGCTGCGCGTCGCGCTCGTGAGCGTCCACGTCCCCGTGTCGGCCGTCGCCGAGCAGATCACCGGCCCGCGCATCGAGCGCGTCTGCCGGACGCTGGCCGAGTCGCTGTACCGCGACCTGGGGATCGCGTCTCCGCGGCTCGCCGTCTTGGGCCTGAACCCGCACGCGGGCGACGGCGGCGTCCTCGGACGCGACGAGATCGACGTGATCGCGCCAGCGCTGGAGGCGCTCCGCGCCCAAGGCCTGCGCCTGAGCGGCCCCTTTCCCGCCGACGCCTTTTTCGGGCGCGCGTCGTGGCGGCACCACGACGCCGTCGTCGCGATGTACCACGACCAGGGACTGGCGCCGTTCAAGGCGCTCACCCAGGGCGCCGGCGTCAACGTGACGCTGGGCCTGCCCGTCGTGCGGACGAGCCCGGACCACGGGACGGCGTTCGACCGGGCCGGCCAAGGCCGCGCCGACCCCAGTTCCATGATCGCCGCGATCCGACTGGCTGCCCAGATGGCCGGTCACCGCGCCCGCGCCTAGCCCGACCCCGCCCGCCTCGGTCCTGCCCGCCTCGGTCCTGCCCGCCTCGGTCCTGCCCGCCTCGGTCCTGCCCGCCTCGGTCCTGCCCGCCTCGGTGTCTCCGAGGGCGAGCCCAGCGACCGACGCGTCGTTCGCAACCGTGCCCAGGCCCAGCCGTAGCCAGCCCTCGCCCCACCGCCGCCCGTGACCGCACTGCTGACCGAGATCGCCGAGGGCGTCCGCATTGCCGCGTCGACGCTGTGGGAGCGCAAGGTCCGCGCCCTGCTCACCACGCTCGGCATCGTGATCGGCATCGTGTCCGTGACCTCGATGTTCACCGTCATCAACGGCATCGAGGGCGAGTTCGACCGCTCCATGTCCATCATCGGCGACGACGCCCTGTTCGTGGACCGCACGCCCTGGATCGTGCTCGGCGACTGGTGGACGTTCCGCAACCGGCCGCCGGTGACGGAGGACCTGGCGCCGTTCCTGGCCCAGCGCGCCGAGTCGGCCCAGGCCGTTGCGCCGGTGACGTGGTCGGGCGCGACGCTGACCCGAGGCCGCGACCTGGCCCCGGGCGTGGCCATCGAGGCCTCGACGGCCGACTACATCGACACCGGCGGCGCCGACGTCGAGGCGGGCCGCTTCTTCTCCGACGGCGAGTCCCGGGCCGCACGCGCGGTCGCCGTCGTGGGCGTCGACGTGACCGACGAGCTGTTTCCCGGCGAGGACCCCATCGGCAAGGACGTCCGGATCGACGGGGAGCGGTTCGAGGTCGTGGGCGTGCTCGCCAAGCGCGGCTCGTTTTTGGGCATGGCCTCGGCCGACAACCGCGCCATCGTGCCGCTCGAGACCTACCGGCGGCTGTTCTCCGCCGATCCCGGCGTGTCCATCAAGGTGCGCCTCAGGCCCGGCGTCACCGAGGCCGAGGCCATCGACGAGATCACGGGCCTGTCGCGGCAGTGGCGCGGGCTCGACGCACTCAGCGACGACGACTTTGCGGTCAACAGCCAGAACCAGTTCCGCGACTTGGTCCAGACCATGCGCGTGGCCACCTACGGCGTCGGCCTGTTCCTGACCGCGCTGTCGCTGCTGGTGGGCGGCATCGGGGTGATGAACATCATGTTCGTGAGCGTCAAGGAGCGGACGCGCGAGATCGGCATCCGCAAGGCGCTGGGGGCCACGCGGCGCGCGATCCTGTTCCAGTTTCTGCTGGAGGCCGTCGCGATCTGTGTCGTCGGCGGAGCCATCGGGGTGGCGCTTGCGGCCGGCGTGGCGTTCGGCATCAACCAGGTGTTTACCGCCAGCCTGTCCGGCGGGACGGTCCTGCTCGCGTTCGCGATCTGCGCCGTCGTCGGCGTCACGTTCGGGCTGATCCCGGCGTGGCAGGCGGCGCGGTCGCGCCCCATCGACGCCCTCCGGTACGAGTAATGGCGGAGACCATCTACCAGGCGCTCCAGGCGCTGCTGGCCAACCGGCTCCGCTCGGCGCTGACGCTCGTCGGCATGGCGATCGGCGTGTTCTCGGTCATCGCGTCCGTGACGGCCGTCGAGGTGCTCGACGAGACGCTGATGAGCGAGCTGGCCGCGCTCGGCACGCAGACCATCTCGATCTCGCGCCGCGACGACGACCGCCCACCGACGGACGAGGAGCAGAAGCGGCCCCAGATCACGCTCGACCAGGCGCTCGCGCTCCAGGACCGGCTGGAGAGCGCCGCGGCGGTCGGGCTCCAGGTCCGCACGTTCAACCGCGAGGTGCGCACGGCCGAGGAGCGCACCGATCCCGACGTGGCCGTGATCGGCGCCGACCAAGCCTACCTCCAGAACAACGCCTGGGAACTGGCCTCGGGCCGGTTCCTGACCGACGACGACGTCCGCGCCGGCCGCGAGGTGGTCGTGCTGGGCACGACGGTGGTCGACAAGCTGTTCGGAGACGGCGAAGCCATCGGGCAGTCCGTACGCGTCGAGGGGACGCGTGTGACCGTTGTCGGTGTGCTGGCGGAAAAGAGCGGGGGGCTGGGCGGCAACCGCAACAACCGGGTCGTGATGCCCATCACGCGCGCCGTCCCGGCGTTCGGGCTGCAAGGCTACGACGTGGGCATCGACATCCGCGCACCCAACGCCGAGGGGCTGGCGACGACGCAGGACGAGGCCGTGGGCATGTTCCGCGCCATCCGCCGGCTGCCGCCCGAGGCGGACGACGACTTCCACGTGTTCACCAGCGCCGACGCGGCCGAGAGCCTGTCGTCGTTCACGAACGCGCTGGCGATGGGCGGGGCGGGGATCGGCCTGATCGCGCTGCTGGCGGCGGGCGTGGGCGTGATGAACATCATGCTGGTGAGCGTGACCGAGCGCACGCGCGAGATCGGGGTGCGCAAGTCGCTCGGGGCCACGCGCCGCGACATCCTGCTCCAGTTCCTGGTCGAGGCGGTCGTGCTGTGCCAGATCGGCGGGCTGGTGGGCATCGGCCTCGGGGCGCTGGTGGGCAACGTGGTCGCGGCGCTGCTGACGTCGGCGCCGGCCTTCCCGTGGCTCTGGGCCACGGTCGCCGTGCTCGGCGTCACGGTCGTGGCGCTGGTGTTCGGCGTCTACCCGGCCACGAAAGCGGCGCGCCTCCATCCCATCGACGCGCTGCGCTACGAGTAGACGTCTCGACACCGACCCCGCGCGGTCGCGCCGGCCCGGCCGGGCGCGCGGCGTGACTTTCCCTCCTTACGCTCCTCTCGCTCCATGCCCGACTCTCCCGACTCGCAGACCGAGGCCAAGCGAGCCGTCGGGCTCGCCGCCGCTGACCTGGTCGAGGACGGGATGCGGCTCGGCCTGGGCACAGGCTCCACGACCGCGTTCGCCATCCAGGCAATCGGGCAGCGCGTCCGGGACGGCCTGGACGTGGTCGGCGTGCCCACGTCGTTCGCCGCGGAGCGCCTGGCCCGTGACGCCGGCGTGCCGACGGTTAGCCTGAGCGAACTGGGCGTGGCCACGATGCCTCCGTCCCGCCACCCGCTCGACCTGGCACTCGACGGCGCCGACGAGATGGACCCCCAACTTGACCTCATCAAGGGCCGAGGCGCGGCCCACGTCCGGGAAAAGGTGATCGCGGCGCTGGCGGCGCGCTTCGTGGTGCTGGTCGACGCCGGCAAGCAGGTCGAGGTCTTGGGGACCAGCCAGCCGGTCCCGGTCGAGGTGCTGCCCTTTGCTGAGCCCGCGGTGTCGCGCGCGCTGCGCAGCCTGGGCGCCGAGCCGACGCTGCGGATGGGCGAGCGCAAAGACGGCCCGGTCGTGACCGACCAGGGGCTGTGGGTGCTCGACGCCCGCTTCGACCGCCTCGGCCGCGCAGCGGAGGTGGCCGCCGCCATCGACGGCATCCCCGGCGTGCTGGGGCACGGCCTGTTCCTGGGCCTGGCGAGCGACGCGCTCGTCGGCGACCCCGACGGCGGCGTGCGCCACCTTGTGCGGCCGGCGTCGGCCTGAGGCGTCTGGCCGAGGTGCTTGACGCCCGGACATGCCTGACGCCTGGAAGTGCCTGACGCCGCCGCCCAAACGCAGCACCGCCCCGGTCGCCGAAGCGACCGAGGCGGCGCGTGTCGGGCCTGGCGGGCTTAGCGCAGGCGGAAGGTCACCGGCAGCGAGAAGCGCACCTTGACCGGCCGGCCGCGCTGCTGGCCGGGCGTGAACTTGAGCGTCCGCACCTCGGTGAGGGCGGCCTCCGAGAGCAGGTCGTTGGGCGAGCGGACGACGACGGGGTCGACGACGTTGCCGCGCTCGTCGACCACGAACTGGACGATCACGCGGCCCTCGATGCCGGCGCGGCGCGCGAACTCGGGGTACTCGGGCGTGATCGAGCCCGGGCCACCGATCAGCTCAGGCTGCACCTCGGCCACGTCGAAGATCTCCGGCTCGGTCGGCGTGACCGGCGGCGGCGGCGGGGGCGGCGGCGGGGGCGGCGCGTCCGGGGTGCGCGGCGGCGGCGGGGCGGGCGGCGGCGCGGGCGGGGCAGGCGGCGGCGGCGGCGTGTCGGTCAGGTCGAGGTCGATCTCCTCGATGATGTCCTCCTCGATCTCGATGTCGTCCGGGACCTCCTGGGGCGGCGGCGGGGCGGGCGGCGGCGGCGGCGGCGGGATAAACTCCTGCGTCGGCGGGATCTCCTCCAGCTCGATGATCTCCTGGCCGTCCTCCATGATCACGACCGTCTCCCCCTGGTTCATGGGGACCGTAAAGGCGGCGATGACGAGGAGGAGCGCTCCGAGGAGCCCGAGCTGCATGTAGAGCGGGTACTTCCGCTTGAGATCGGCTTTGGGCGTCTTGTAAAGGGCCATGTCGGTGGGGAGAGAGGGCACCCGGTCAGGCCGGGCGTGAGGAAAGGTAGGGCCGTCTGTGCGTCCGTGTCCTTCACGAGGGCGAACAAATGCGGGCAGCGCCGGCCGTCAGATCCAAGACACGCCGCGGACGCCAGAGTTGCTCGCGCGCCGGTCCGCCCGCCTCGGCGCCGCCGCCGGCCGTCGCCGAGGTCGCGCTGGGCGGTGCCGAGGCAGACACGACCTCAGCGCAGGCGGAACGTGACGGGTACGGACAGCCGCACCTTGACCGGCCGGCCCCGCTGCTGCCCAGGCTCGAACGACACCCGCCCGACCGCGTCGAGCGCGGCCGCGGAGAGCAGCTCGTTGGGCGAGCGCACCACGACGGGGTCGACGACGTTGCCGCGCTCGTCGACCACGAACTGGACAGTCACGCGGCCCTCGATCTGGGCGCGCTGCGCAAGCTGGGGGTACTCGGCGGCGGCCTGCAACGCGGCGATGCCGCCGATCAGGACGGGCGGCCGCTCCACGACGGTAAACACCTCGTCCGCCACGTCCTGCTGCACCGTCGGGAGGGGCGGCGGTGGCGCTGGAGGCGCCGGGGCCACCACGACCTGGGGCCTGGGCGGCGTGACAACTGCGACGGGGGGGAGCCAGTCGCGCTCGATCTCCAGGTCGAGCTCGGCAAGCACCTCGGCGGCCTGGACGTCGTCAGGCACCTCGACGGGCGCCGGCGGCGCGGGCGGCGGCGGCGGCGGCAGGTGCTGCTGCGTCTGGGGAATCGGCGCGAGCACCTCGATGGGAGGGTCCGGCTCGTCGTAGAGCACGGCGGCTTCCGACGCTGGGCCCGGCACGGTGAACGCCAGGATGGCCGCGCCCAGGGCGAGCGCTAGGCCGGCCTCGGCGTAGAGCGGGTAGCGGCGCTTGAGATCGGCGGCGGGCGTTTTGACGATGGGCATGAGGCGGCAGGCTGTGAGTCCTACCGAGACACGGCCTCGGGCGAATGGTTGCTCCACCAGGTCTGCGCGCCCAGCCCCGCGACCAGGCCCACCACGTCGGCAACCGCGTCCAGCACGTCGGCGGACCGGCCGATTGGCAAGGCGCCCTGCCAAATCTCGATACCGACTCCGAACGCCACGCCCAGAGCAAAAATCGCCCACCCTCGTCCCGGCCGGGCGCGCAGCCACAGCGCGCCGAACGCCGCGAACAGCCCCGCGTGCACCCACTTGTCGAGCGACAGCAGCGACGCGTCGACCGGGATCGACTCGCCGGGCACCGAGCACAGCACCAGGATGAGCACGCTCCAGACGAGCGCGAGGCGGGTCGCGGTCACGAGCGGAGGACCTGGGCGGCGGAAGGCAACAGGGCGACAAGGTCGGAGGCGATAAGTCCTGCGTCTCCGTGCTCGGCCGACCACAGCCGAGCGGCCGCGGCGCCCAGATGCAGCGCGCACACCGCGGCCTCGCACGGGGCCAGGCCCTGGGCCAGCAGACCGGCCACGCTTCCGGCCAGGGTGTCGCCGGAGCCAGCCGTGGCCAGCAACGGCTCGCCCGGAGGCCCGACCACGACGCGTCCGTCCGGGCACCCGACCACGCTGGGCATCCCTTTGAAAACGACCGTGGCGTCCCACTGCGCCGCCAGCGCGCGAGCCGCCTCGACACGGTCCTGAGGGCCGTAGGCAGCGTCGCCCAGCAAGCGGCGCAGCTCGCCCAGGTGAGGCGTGAGGACGAGCGGCCCGGCACGCTGACGCAAGCGCTCGGCCTGGCCCGAGAACGCGCCGAGGCCGTCGGCGTCGAGCACGAGAGGGGCTTGGACGCGCGACACCAGCTCGCGCACGAGCGCGTCGGTGGCGTCCGACCGGCCCAGCCCGCAGCCCAGCACCACGGCGTCGGCGGAGGCGGCATGGTCGAGCAGGGCGTCCAGCGCCTGCGGCGCCAGCGTGCCATCGGCGGTCTCCGGCTGGGCCGACACCATGACCTCGGCGTGCGCCGCGTCGACGGTCGCGGCGGCGCTGCCGGGCACGCACGCCACGACGGCTCCGGCTCCGGCACGGTACGCCGCCGCCGACGCCAGCACGGCCGCGCCGGTGTAGGCCCGGCTGCCGACGACCGCGAGCACGCGCCCGGCCGAGTGCTTGTGAGCGTCGTGCGCTCGGCGCGGCAGGTGCGCGCCGGCCCAGGCCGCAGACGCCCGCCACGCAGTCGCGCCGGCGCGGAGTTCAGACGACGGAATACCGATCTCGACACAGACCACCTCGCCGGCGTGACGCGGGCCGTCGCCGGTGACCAGGCCAGTCGTGCGCGCGGCGAACGCGACGGTCAGGGTGGCGACGGGCGTGCCCTCGGCGGCCCGGCCCGTCGTGGCGTCGAGGCCGGAGGGCAGGTCGAGGGCGACCACGGGCGCGGGCTGGGCGCCGGCCCAGGCGCACAACTCGCGGACCGCGCCGCGCAACTCGCCGCGTGCGCCGTTGCCCAGAAGCGCGTCCACGACCACGTCGGTGCCGGCCGGCGGCGCGTCGGTGATCTCGACGGCCGCGCCCGCCTCGGCATGGCGCCGGAGCAGGTCGAGGGTCGCGGTCCGGTCGGGCGTGCCGTCGCCCGGTGCGAGCGCGACGCATACCGAGACGCCACGCGCAGCCAGCACGCGAGCCACCACCAGGCCGTCGCCGCCGTTGTTGCCCGTGCCGACCAGGACCGTCGCGTGCCCGAGGCGAGGCCACCGAGCCCAGATCGCGCGCGCGGCGGCCCGCCCGGCGGTCTCCATCAGGACGCGGCTGGGCACGCGCCACGCCTCGATCGTCGTGCGGTCGGCGGCGCGCATGGCGCTGGCAGACAGCAGAGGCTCCAGGTCTGGACGGAGGATCACAGCGCTAGGGTCGGAATCTCGGTCTCCCACCGCGCCCGGATCTGGACCGGGTCCAGCAGCAGCCGCAGCGGCTCCGGCGCACGGTACGGCGCGACGGCGCCGCTCGTCCAGCGCCCGTCGCCGTCCAGGTCTCGCCACACCCGCAGCGTGTAGTCTCCTGGCAACAAGCCGCCGACCTTGAACGCGCCCGCCGAGTCGGCCGTGACCAGGACGGGGTCGCCCGCCTCGGGGCGCGCCTCGACGCGGACGAGCCCGCCGCCGTCGACCTGGCCCACCAACCCGCCGGTCTCGCGCGCCGTCGCGACGGCGTAGCGCTGCCGGTACGTCGAGTCCGCCATCTCGACCACCCACTCGAACTGTGCCGGGAGATCCCCGGCCGGCCGCACCGTCACTCCATCCTCGGAGTCAAAGCCCGGGGCGTCCTGACTCGCTGATGAGCCGCACGCGCTCGGCCAGCGCTTGTGCCGTCAGCGGGGACGAGAACGCCGCCGACGGCCGCTGACCCGGGGCGAGCACGGCCACGCTGTCGCGGGCGGACGGCGTGAAGCCCAGAAACCGCGCGGAGACGGTGTCGGGGCGCGTCGGCGGCGTAAAGACGAACGCGAACGCGTCGGCGCCGCGGCCCGACGAGTCGGCGACCAGGGCGGGATCGGGCGGGGCATACGCCACCCGGTGGGGCACCGGTGGCAGCCCTGAGTCGGCGACCAAGAACAGGTCCTGGGGCGCCTCGGCAGGCTGGTACAGCTGGACGCCGACGCGCTGCCCACTCGCGGAATCCGCAAGCGACAATCCGGACGCGTCCGAACGGAGCAGGCGGACGGTCTCGTCGAAGCGCACGGCCAGCCGGCGGTCGGAGAGCGGGCGGACGCGCTGGGCGCGGGGGGGGACGGTGTCCGTCACCGCGACCCAGAACGGCTCGGGCTCCGAGGCCGTCGTGTCGGCCCGGAGCGCCGCGCGCGGCGGCGCGGCGACGCGCTCGCCCAGGTCGATGCGGTCGTTGCGGTTGCGGTCCTGGACCGCGACCACGAAGTAGGCCGCGCGCCGGAGGTAGCTCAGCGAGAACGCGCCGTCGGTGCCGGTCTCGGTCCGGTAGTCGGGTGGCGCGCCAAGGTTCGGCGCCGAGGCAGAGTCGGCCAGGACGTAGCCCCAGACGGCGGTCTGGACGCCTCGGCCCGAGACGGGATCGCGCACGCATCCGGCCAGCGTTCCCCGGTCGATGCGGTCGCCCGTGGCAAACGCGAACGTGATGGGCGACTTGAGCGCCACGTTGCGGGCGTCCTTGAGGGCCGTGCCGAGCGTGACGACGTAGGTCGTGGAGTCGCGCAGCCGGGGCAGCGCGATCCGAATCTCGCGGCCGTCGACGGTGACCTTGGGCGGCCGGGCGTCACCGGGCGTCACCGAGACCGCCGCCGCGGAGGCGCCGTCCAGCCGCTCCGAGAACACGAGCGTGAGCGTGGAGTCGCTCACGCCGGTCGCCTGGTCCGCCGGGAACGCCTCCACAAGAGTGGGCGGCGTGGTGTCGGCCGGTCCCCCGGTCGGCGCCGCGGGCGTGGCGCACCCAGCCACGCCCACGAGCAGCCCGAGGCCGAGCAGCCTGAGGCCGAGCAGCGCGCCGAGCGTGGGGGACACCGTCTGGCGGGGGAAAGGCTTCGTCACGCGTCAAACCGGTCGGTGGGCGCCGCGTCCGCGCGCGTCGCGACGGTGAGGCCGCACGGCAGCTGGGCGTCGCAAGGCGAGAGCAGAAGCCGGGGCATGGGTGCAGACGTGCGGAGCCCAAGGCTACGGACCGGCGCGGTCGCGACATCGCCTTCCCGGCTTTTCCTCGTCTCGGCGCGCCGATCGTCGGCACCTTGCGGCCCGCCTTTACCCTACTCATGGAACTCACCCCGCTTCTCGACGCCGCCACCTTCGACGCCAACGGCCTGGTCGCGGCCATCGCCCAGGACGACGCCACCGGCGACGTGCTCATGCTGGCCTACATGAACCGCGACACGCTGCGCCAGACGCTCGAGACCGGCGTCATGACGTACTGGAGCCGCTCGCGGCAAAAGGTCTGGGTCAAGGGCGAGACCTCGGGCAACGTCCAGACCGTCAAGAGCGCCCACATCGACTGCGACGGCGACGCGCTGCTGTTCCGGATCGAGCAGGTGGGCGGCGCGGCCTGCCACACCGGCCACCGGTCGTGCTTCTACCGCCGCGTCGAGGACGGCGCGCTGGAGACGGTCGGCACGCCGGTCTTCGACGCCGACTCGGTCTACAAGTAGCCGCTTAAGGAAGTAGCCGCTTGGGACGGTGCCGCTTGGCCCGCCTCGGCCGGCACCTCGGGCCGCCTCGGGCTAGAAGAGCGCGTGGTCGCTGAACGCGGACGCCACGCGCAGGCTCACGGTGTAGTCGCGCAGCCGCCGCCGCTGGCGCGCGGTGACCGAGGCGTCGACCGAGGCGGGCAGGTCCAGCCCGCGCACGCGCGTGTACCGGATCTCGCGCACCACGCGCCTGCCGTCGCGCTCCGTGCGGATGGCGAGCAGCTGAGGCGACCGAGCCGAACGCGTAAACCACGCCAGCGACTCGCCGCGCTCGGTCTCCAGCGTCACGCGCCAGGCGGAGCGGCCTTGGTACTGCGCCTCCTGCAGGTCTCGCGCCTGCGCCTGGCCCATCATCCTGTGGGGCAGCGGCGGCGGCCGCGTCGCCATCCGGCCCGAGCGGCCAAACGCGCGCTCGAGCCGGCGGTGGCTGTGGTGGCCGCGCTCCGGCCGGACGTCCTGGCCCTCGACCCGAACCCGGCGCACGTGCCGCTCGGGACGCTGGCCGGCTCGGTAGCGCAGCGCCGCCTCGATCTCGACCTGACGGCCTCCGCGCGGCCCCTCGAACGTGTGCGTCGAGCGCTCGGTCATCTCGACCCCGCCGGCCGACGGCTCGGCCTGGTCCCAGCCGGCCCGCCACGCGTCCACGACGGCCTGGGCGCGAGGCTGCGCCAGAGCCGCGGCGGGGAGCAAGAGCAAGAGAGCCAGGGCGCGCATCGACGCCAAGAACGCACCGCCGCGGCGCGTCATGTCACGGAACCGTGGCGAGTCCGTCCCGCTTGTGCCCGCCTCGGCGCGCGCGCCGGCGCGCGGCCTAGCTTGCCGCCGACCCCACGCCCCAGCCATGACGCACGCCTCCATCCTGGTCGTCGAGGACGACGACGACCTGCGCCCGACGCTGGCGCGCCGCCTGGAGGAGGCCGGCTACGCCGTCGCGACGGCTCCCAGCGGCCCGGCCGCGCTTCGGGCCGTCGAGGCCGAGGTGCCCGACCTGGTCGTGCTCGACGTGATGCTGCCGGGCCTGGACGGCATCGAGGTGTGCCGGCGGCTGCGCGCCCAGCATCCGCTGCTCTACATCCTGATGCTGACCGCGCGCGCCGACGAGCTGGACCGCGTCGTGGGCCTGGAGGTGGGCGCCGACGACTACGTGACCAAGCCGTTCAGCGTCCAGGAGGTCGTCGCCCGCATCCGCGCCGCGCTGCGCCGCGTGCGCACCGTTCGCGAGCAGCTCGCCGCCGGGCCCGACGCCGAGGCGCCCATCGAGGCGGGCGCCCTCCGGATCGACCCGGCGCGGCGCGAGGTGACGGTGGGAGGGGGCGAGGTGCACCTGACCGTCCGCGAGTTTGACCTGCTGCTGTTTCTGGCGCGCCACCCCGACCGCCCCTTTACGCGGAGCCAGTTGTTGCACCAGATCTGGAACATCACCTACGAGGGCTACGACCGCACCATCGACAGCCACGTCCAGCGGCTGCGGGCCAAGATCGAGACCGACGCCGGCGACCCGCAGTTTGTGCGGACCGTCTGGGGCGTCGGCTACAAGTTTGCCGAGCCCGTCTCCTAGGTCGCGCGCGTCCTGCAACGTCGCGCGTGCTCCGCGACCCCTGGCCTTCTGAAACAGACCGTCTTTTGGAAAGTGGCCGGCGTGCTGGTCGGCGCCCAGGTCGCGACCGCCCTGCTGGCGGTCGTGCTGGGCGGCGTGTTCGCCAACGACCGCAGCCGCGAGCTGCTGGCCGGGACGCTGCGCCTGCGCCTGGACGCGGTCGCGGAGGAGGTCGAGACGCGTGCCGAGATCGGGCCGTTCGGCGAGATCGTGATCGGCGACCGCTTGCGGACCGACCTGGGCACGCGCTTCCCCGATCCCGTCGTGCTGCTGGACGAGGACGGCACGCGGATGGCCGACCTGGGGCGCGCGGTGCCGGACATTCCCGAGCCGGCCGTCCGCGCGCTTCAGGACGGGCGCGTGGTGGTGGCGCTGGACGCGCCGGGCGGAGGCTGGGGCGTGGCTCCGATCCTGGCGCCGGACGGCCTGCCCGCCGGCGGCTTGCTCGTCCGCCCGCTGACCGAGACCGCCGAGCAGGAGCAGCGCGGCACCCAGCGCGCGTTCTGGCAGTCGACGGCGCTGACCGTGGCCGTGGCGGTCGCGCTGGCGCTGCTGCTGGGGGCGTTCTTTACCGCTCGGCTGCTCCGCCCCGTCCGCGAGGTCACGCGCCGCGTCGAGCGCCTGGGCGAGGGCGACTACGCCGACCGCCTGCCCGAGGCGGGCCCGGACGAGCTGGGCCGGCTGTCGCGCGCGGTCAACGAGATGGCCGAGCGCGTCGAGGCCAGCGTCGAGTCGCTGCGCGCCACCGACCGGCTGCGGCGCGAGCTGGTCGCCAACGTCGGCCACGACCTGCGCACGCCGCTGGCCGCCTTGCGCGCCACGCTCGACGAGGCCGAGCGCCACCACGCCCAGGGCCGCACCGCCGACCTGGGCGCCGGCCTCGACGCGGCACGCCGCCAGGTCGCCGGGGCGACGGCGCTCGTCACCGACCTGTTCGAGCTGTCCGTGCTCGACCACCCCGGCCGCGCGCTGCGGCTGGGGCCCGTCCCCATCGGCGAGCTGGTGCGCGACGTCGCCGAACGCCACCGTGCGGCCCTGCGCGACGCCGGGCTGGAGTTCAGCCTCGACCTGCCCCCGGGCCTGCCGACGGTCGAGGCCGACGGCGGGCGCCTGGTGCGGGCGCTCTCCAACCTGGTCGACAACGCGCGCGACCACACGCCCGAGGGCGGGACCGTCCGCCTCGGTGCCCGCGCCGACGGGGACGGCGTCGAGATCGCGGTCGAGGACAGCGGCGTCGGCATCGCGCCGCACGCGCTCGGCGCCGTGTTCGAGCGCTACTACCGCGGCGACGGCGCGCGGACGCGCGGCGCCGGGACGGGCCTGGGGCTGGCGATCGCGCGCGCGGTCGCCCAGGCGCACGGCGGCACGCTGACGGTGCAGAGCGAGCCCGGGCAGGGCGCGCGCTTCGTGCTGGCGCTGCCGCTCGTTGCTCGCGAGCCTTAACACCGAGCGGCCATCCAGGCGCGGGCGGACGTCGCGGACGGCGCACGGCTGCATCGTAGGTTTGCGGTCTCGCTCCCGCACCTCCATGTCCGCTCGCGCACCCCGCCTTGTCCTGTTCGCCCTGCTGGCCAGCCTGGGCCTCGGTTGTGCCACCAGCCAGGCCCCGTCGGCACCTCCGGTGGCTCCGGCCGAGCGAGCCGTCGCGAACCCCGCTCCGAGCGCTGCCAAGGCGCTGACGCTGGAGCTGCTGTTTGCCAGCCCGGAGTTCTCGACCCGGGGCTTCCAGGGCGGCCAGTGGGCCGAGTCCGGTGCCCGGCTTCGCTACGTCGAGACCGACCGCGAGGCGGGCACGGCCAGCCTGGTCGAGCTCGACCTGACCACGGATCAGGAGCGGACGCTGATCGACGGCGCGACGCTGGCCAAGACCGACGGCGACGGCCTGGTCCAGATCGAGGACTACGCCACCTCCGCCGACGGCCTGCGCACGCTGCTCTACACCGACTCCGAGCGCGTCTGGCGCCTGAACACCAAGGGCTACTACTACGTCCTGGACAACGAGAGCGGCACCGTGACGCCGGTCGCGGACCGCGCCGCAGGCTTCCAGATGTTCGCCAAGTTCGACCCCGCCGCCGAGCACGTCGCCTTCGTGCGCGACCGCAACCTGTACGTCGTGGACCTGGAGACGGGCGCCGAGCGCGCCTTGACCACGAACGGCGCTGCCGGCGGCGTGATCAACGGCACGTTCGACTGGGTCTACGAGGAGGAGTTCGGCCTGCGCGACGGCTTCCGCTGGAGCCCTGACGGCCGCTACATCGCATTCTTCCAGCTGGACGAGTCGGGCACGCGCGACTTCCAGATGACCGACTTCCGCACGCTGTATCCCGAGACGATGCAGTTCCGCTACCCCAAGGCGGGCGAGACAAACGCCGAGGTGCGCGTGGGCGTGGTCGAGCTAGCGACCGGGCTGACCCGGTTTTTCGACACCGACACCTGGTTCGAGGGCGGCGACGACACCGAGTACATCGCCGGCATGGGCTGGACGCCCACCCTCGCCGACGGCGCCTCGGACGTCTGGATGCTGCGCCTCAACCGCGACCAGAACCACGTGGACCTGCTCTACGGCGACCCCAAGTCGGGAGGCACGTCCCAGGTGCTGGAGGAGGAGAACGACAGCTACATCGAGGTCGAGACCGGCTTCTCCGACGTCGCGACGGGCACCATCACCTACCTCGCCGACGGCGACCACTTTGTCTGGCGCAGCGACCGCGACGGCTACGGCCACCTCTACCTGTACCAGAACGACGGTACGTTCGTGCGCCAGGTGACCGAGGGCACCTGGGACGTGACTGACTTCCACGGCGTCGACGAGGCCGAGGGCATGGTCTGGGTCACGACGACCGCCGCCGGGCCGATGCAGCGCCAGCTCTACCGCGTCCCGCTGGCCGGCGGCGACCCCGTCCAGGTGACGCGCGGCGCCGGCTGGCACTCGGTCGACATCAGCCGCGACTTCGACTACTTCACCGACACCTACTCGACCGCGACGGCGGTCCCCACGACGACGCTGTACCGGGCCTCGGGCGAGCGCGTCAAGACGCTGGTGGACAACGCCGAGGCCCAGGACCGAATCGCGGCCTATGACCTGCCCGCGCCCGAGTTCATGACCGTCCCCGCCGCCGACGGCACCGACCTCAACGCCTACCTCATCAAGCCGCGCGCCTTCGACCCGGCCCGGCAGTACCCGCTCCTCGTCCATACCTACGGCGGCCCGGGCAGCCAGGAGGTGACCGACCGCTGGGCCGGGACCGAGCGTCTGTGGCACCACTACCTCGCCGAAACGTATGGCATCCTGGTCGCGGGCGTCGACAACCGCGGCACGGGCGGGCGCGGCAAGGCGTTCAAGACGCTGACCCAGAACCGGCTCGGCATCTTGGAGGCCGAGGACCAGATCGCCGCCGCCCAGTATTTGGGCGCGCAGGACTTCGTCGACGCCGACCGGATCGGCATCTGGGGCTGGAGCTACGGCGGCTACCTGTCGCTGCTGGCGATGACGTACGGCGACGGGCCCGAGACCTTCCGCACCGGCGTCGCCGTCGCGCCGGTCACGAGCTGGCGCCAGTACGACACGATCTACACCGAGCGCTACCTGTCGACGCCCCAGAAAAACGCCAGCGGCTACGACCTGGGCAGCCCCACGACCTATGCCGCCAACCTCGCCGACACCCAAGACCTGCTCATCGTCCACGGCGACGCCGACGACAACGTCCACGTCCAGAACACGATGGCGATGGTGGACGCGCTCCAGGCCGAGAACAAGCAGTTCGACCTGATGATCTACCCCGGACGCAACCACGGCATCTACGGCGGCAACACCCGGATGCACCTGTTCACCATGCTCACGCGCTACCTCGCCGAGAGCCTCGCCGAGAGGCCGCTGACGGCCCAGCGCTAGACCGCTCGGCACGTGAGGCCTCCCGCCTCGGTCTGCCCGCGGAGGCACCGAGGTGGCAAGACCAGCCCTTGGCTCATCGCCTGCTGTTGTAACGATCCTCCCTCGACGTCCGGACGGTGGAAGACGCGTCATCGACGTAGGGTGTCGAGCCGGCATTCAGGTACGAGCGCCGAGAGGTGCGGTACAGGGGGCGGCCGAGCCCGTTGTCGAGCGCATAACTGGTGTCGTCGAGGAGGTCATCGGAGGTCACAACTCGGACGACGAGCGACCCGGTGACGTAGTAGTCGGCCTGGGCCGATAGGAGGACCCCTTCCAGCGGCTGCCTCCCGAAGGAGCCCTGGAGGCCTTGGACGCCAAGTTGGGCGTCCCGGCCCGTGGGGTAGACGAACACGTCCACGAGCGCCGGGCCGACGGCGAAGGTCCCGACGCGGTCGAGCACCAGAAGTCCGCGAGTCTTGAACACGGGCCGGGTCCTCCGCTGGCGCCGGAGATCTGAGGTGTACCACCTCTCCAGGACGCTGTCGGCCGGGATGACCGAGACGCGCTCAAACGCGCGCTCGTCCAGCGCCCCGGCCACGAACGACGCGACGGCCTCCGGCGTCGGGTCGAGGTCCAGGGTCCGGACCGACGCGCAGCCAGCGAGGATGAGAAACGGGATTGCGAGAGGAAGAACGCGCATGGCATTGAACGGAGACGACGGGGCTCCCTACTGAGCCGCGGACGGCAGCGTCAAGGTAGTTGGTGAAGAGTCAGGCTCGGCGAGCTTGCTGCTGATGACCTCGCGCTGCGGCCTGGACGCCCTAGACATCGGGTAGTCGAAGACCTCTAAACGGCTTCCACAAGCGATTGGCCGAGCATCAAGGCTCTACACGAACAGGGGCTCGAAGGCCATCGGCGCCAACAGCCCTGAGTTCCCTGACGCTAGAGATCCGAGTCGTACCACGCCAGCACAGTGCCGTCTACCGCAAGGCCGGCAACGCGCTCGGGCGGGTTACAGCTTGGAGCCCAGGAGACGAACACTGCGATGGCTGCCGGCTTGGACCAGACCTTCGTGGTGCGAACGCGGACGAATCTGTGATGCGAACCTAAAGTGCGCATACCGTAGACCGGAGAGTTGCACCAGTCAACCGTAGGCACCGAGGGCTCGGAACGGAAACACTTGCTAGATCGCCGTTGATGACACAGGGGTACAGCTACTGGCGGCCTGCCTTGCGAGTGCTGATCGCGGTCGCGTCCTCACGCGCTGCTGAAATACTAGCGACGCGCTGGATGGCCTCTCGCAGCTCGGAAAGCTCGTAGGCCTGGTGCGCGGTGCGTCCAGATGCCCGCCAAGCCGTCGGCCTGGAGCTCGTCCATTCACCGGCCGTCCAGGGCTGTCCGAGGCCATCGTCGAGACGGTAGCTCAAGTTGTCTGTGCCAGGAACAGTCAGCACGCGCACGACAAGTCGGCCGTGGATGTAGTACTGGCTGTCTGCGATCTCGGCGCGCGTTACGGGCAACCCGCTGAACGTGGAAGCAAGGTCTGGAGCGACTCGCTTGGCGGCGACATCGGTCTCGAAGACGTATACCTCAACAAGCTGCCCGTCCGTGCTGTACGTCTCGACGCGGTCGAGTGCGCGCGTATCGGGTGTAAGCATTCGCAGCGTGTGAAGCAAAGACGGCCAGGTTTGAACGATGCGAGTGAACACCTGGGTGCCAGGGACGGTCTCCAACCGCTCGACCGGTCCGACGTCGAACGTCTCGGCGACAAACGTGGCGACCGCGTCGGGCGTCGGCGCGACTTCGACGCTGCGGATCGAGGTGTCGGCTGACGGGTGGATTGACGTGCAGCCGCCCGCGACTACAATCAGGCAGGCGAGAACGCGGACCATGGAATCAAGGTGGAGGTAGAGTAGAAGCCGCGCGTTGTGATCCCAGCGTAACGTGGCCAAGCCGTGACGCGAAAGGAATACGGGTTCTGGCGCGGTCTAGGTCCATCACCCGAGCGCGCCGGACTGCGCGAGGCGGACCAACTCCCGGTGGACCGTCTGAACCTCGTACAGATACGGGTCGAGCGACATCCTTTTCTGGGGCAGCATCCCGGCCAGCGCTTCCTCGACCGTGCAGCCGACGCACTGCGCCTGGTCGGTAAAGTGGGCGCCCAGGTTGCGCGCCGCCGTCCTCGCCGCTGCGGCGATCTGCTCGGGACTCCACACTCCCTCCAGGCGGATCAGCGCGCGCAAGATGTCGTCCCCCTCCGCGCTCCGGTACCGAACCAGGGTCTGGGTGTACTCGCCCAACGCGTCGAAGTCGTCCGGGGAGGGGGAGGGCAGCGCGACGATGGTGCGGACGATCCGCTCGGCTACGTCCACCTCAGCGTTGGCTCGCGTCGACTCGAGGAGTCGAGGCACGATCTCGTCGGCGGCAGCCTCCATGGCTCGCCAGTTGGGAGCCTCGTTGAGCCGTCCACTCAGGTCGACCTGGAGCCGGCGCGAGGCCATCATGTCGCGCATCAGTTGGTCCCGCACCTCCGGGCTGGGCCGGTCGACGACGGGGCCTAAGCGGGCACCCCCGTGGCCATGCACGTCGAGCGACGGAACCTCGGAGACGGTCATGGGGCGGACGGGGGCCGCCGCTGAGTCCTCGGCGATGGGTGCGCTGTCGCCGTCGGTGCACCCGAAGAAGAGAAGGGAAAGGCCAAGAAACAGGCGCATCGCGACGTGGGGCGTGGAGCGTGTCCAACCGAGGACGGTCGAGCGAGGTCCCGCCGGCGGGTGCGGACGGGCCACCTCAGCCTCACCACATCCTCACACCGAGCGACCCTGAATCGGGAGCCCAGCGGGCTATACTGATAGGCTCCCTTGAGCTCCACACTGTGATCGTCGCCATCGATGGACCCGCTGGGTCCGGGAAAAGCACGACCGCGCGTGCGGCGGCTGACCGGCTCGGGTGGCTCTACCTCGACACCGGTGCCATGTACCGGGCCGTCGGGCTCGCCTTCCGCGAGCAGAGCCTCCCGTTCACCGACACCGCTGCGCTCGCCCTCGTTCCTGGCCTCGACGTACGCCTTCTGCCCGGCCCCGACGCGGTCCGCGTCACCCTCGACGGTGACGACGTGACCGACCGGATTCGGACCCCGGAGGCGGCCCTCGACGCTTCGCGCGCCAGCGCCCTCGGCCCCGTCCGCGAGGCCATGGTCGCGTTGCAGCGCCGCGCGGCCGACGGGCGCGACGTGGTGGTCGAGGGGCGCGACATCGGCACCGTGGTATTCCCCGACGCCGACGTCAAGTTCTTTCTCGTGGCCGACCTCGATGCCCGCGCCTTGCGCCGACTCGCCCAGGGCGGATCCGACGCCGAGGCGGGAGCGTTCGAGACGGTCCGGTCTGACCTCGCCGAGCGGGACCGCCGCGACCAGAGCCGTGCGCTCTCGCCGCTCAAGCCCGCCCCCGATGCCGTCGTGCTCGACACGACCGGCCTGACCATCGACCAGCAGGTCGAGCGCGTACTGGACGCCGTCCATTCCGTCTCGGCCGACTGACCTCACGCCCCGCACCGCCCCGGCTCCGCCGGTGAGAGGTGGCGCGACGGGCTTTTGTTTTTCTCCTCCTAGACCCCGCAGCGCCTGCCTTCGCCTCTCACCCGTTCGGGTGGCCGGCCGCTGACACTCCTTTATGGCTGATACCCCCACCCCTGACGCGTCCAACGAGGACGCCCCCGCACTCGACGCCACCGGCGACGGCGCCACGACCGAGGCGCCCGACGCCACGGCGTCCGGCGAGTCGCTGATCGACAAGGTCAAGCATGCCGCCGAGGACGCCGTCGAGGCGGTCCAGCACGTTGCCGAAGACGTCGCCGAGGCCGCGACCAAGGCTGCCAAGAAGGTCGCTGAGACCGTCTCTCACGCCGCCTCGGACACCGTCGGCGCCGTCGCCGACGTGGTCGCCGAGCGCGCCCCGGCCCTGGCCGACGCGCTGCCCTCGGGCGACGGCGCCTCCACGGCCGCCTCGCTGGGCTACACCGGCAAGAACCTGGGCCGCACGATCTCGATCGACGAGCTCAACGAGGTCGACGCGGCCAACGCTGGCGTCTCCGGCATCGGCGCCTCGTCCCAGGTCGCCGACACCGGCGCCGCCTCGGACGAGATGACCGACCTGTACTCGAACTCGCTCAGCGAGGTCGAGGCCGACCAGATCGTGACCGGCACCGTCGTCGGGCTGACCGACAAAGAAGTCGTCGTCGACATCGGCTTCAAGTCGGACGGCGTCGTGGCCAAGAA
The DNA here is from genome assembly GCA_963757585.1 of Rubricoccaceae bacterium. Classification (GTDB taxonomy): domain Bacteria; phylum Bacteroidota; class Rhodothermia; order Rhodothermales; family Rubricoccaceae; genus Rubrivirga. Next base: position 450,934 of record CAVWRT010000001.1, on the reverse strand, counting down.
CGAGTTCGGCGAGACGCCCGAGATCGGCGACACCATCGACGTCTACGTCGAGCGCTTGGAGGACCGCCGCGGCCAGCTCACGCTGAGCTACGAGATGGCCATCGACAAGCTCCGCTGGAACATCATCGACCAGGCGCTGGACACCGGCGCCGTGATCGAGGGCGAGATCGTCAAGCGGATCAAGGGCGGTATGATCGTCAACCTCTTGGGTTCCGAGGCCTTCCTGCCCGGCTCCCAGGTCGACGTGCGCCCCGTGCGCGACTTCGACGTCTACATCGGCAAGACGATGGAATTCAAGGTGGTCAAGACGAACCCCGGCAACGGCAACGTCGTGATCAGCCACAAGGCTCTGATCGAGAAGGACCTGCAGGTGCAGCGAACGCACATCCTGGACTCGCTCGAGGTGGGCCAGATCCTGGAGGGCCAGGTCAAGAACATCGTCAACTTCGGCGCCTTCGTCGACTTGGGTGGCGTGGACGGCCTGCTCCACATCACGGACCTGTCGTGGGGCCGCGTCGGTCACCCGAGCGAAGTGCTCGAACTGGACCAGAAGCTCAACGTCGTGGTCCTGGACTACGACAAGGAGCGCCAGCGGATCTCGCTCGGCTACAAGCAGCTCCACAAGCACCCGTGGGACGACCTGGCCGAGCGCCTGGTCGAGGGCATGCAGCTCGAGGGCCGCGTCGTCTCGATCACCGACTACGGCGCGTTCGTCGAGATCGAGCCCGGCATCGAGGGACTCGTCCACATCTCGGAGATGTCGTGGACGGAGCACGTCAAGCACCCCACCCAGCGCGTGCAGCTGGGCCAGGACGTGAGCGTCAAGGTGCTCAAGGTGGACGAGGACACCAAAAAGATCTCGCTCGGCATGAAGCAGCTCGAGCCCGACCCGTGGGAGGGGCTCTTGGCCCGCTTCCCGGTCGGCACGATCACGCGCGGCAAGGTGCGCAACATCACCACGTTTGGCGCCTTCGTCGAGATCGAGCAAGGCATCGACGGCCTGGTCCACGTCTCGGACCTGTCGTGGACGCGCCGGGTCAAGCACCCGTCCGAGGTGGTCAAGAAGGGCATGGAGCTCGACGTGATCGTGCTCGACATCGACATCGCGCAGCGCCGCATCTCGCTCGGCCACAAGCAGGTCTCGACCGACCCGTGGCAGAAGGTCGCCGAGGTGTACTCCGAAGGCTCGGACGCCGTCGGCACGGTCACCGAGATCAACGACGGCGGACTGGTCGTGGACCTGCCGCTGGAGGTCGAGGCCTTCGTGCCCGCCTCGCACCTGTCGCGCCCCGGCCGGCCGATGGACGCCTACCAGATCGGCGACGAGCTGGAGCTCCAGACCATCCGGATGGACCGCGAGGACCGCGAGCTGGTGATGTCGGAGACGGCCAAGGGCCGTGCCTCCGAGCGCGCCGAGCGCTTCCAGGAGCGCCAGGCCAAGCAGCAGGAGTTCAAGCAGGAGCGCAAGCAGGTCGAGTCCTACGGGCGCAACCAGAGTGGCCCCGCCACGCTGGGCGAGCTCTCGGGCCTGGCCGCGCTGCGCCAGCAGATGGCCGACGCCGAGGCCAACGCGGTCTCGGACGAGGACACCAACGAGCCGGCGGTGACGTCGGGCCAGGCCAACACCGACGTCGAAGGACAGGTCGGCGCCGGCACCTCGTCCTCGCAGCCTGACGTGCCGCGCGGCTCCGCCGAGGAGACGCGGCAGCGCGTCGAGGAGACGGGGAACGTGCCTCCGGCCTCGTCGACCCAGGCGGCGTTCAAGTCGCCGTCGGTGCCCGAGGAGGGCTCGCTCGCTGGGGCCGTCGACACGGCCATCGGCGAGGAGACGCCCACGACGGAGGTGTCGACGGGCGCCAACTACGAGGGCGCGGGCGTCGACTCGACGGACGACGTCAAGACGCCCGACGTGCTCTCCAAGCCCGCCGGCCAGGTGGTCGAGGAGGCGCTTTCCGGCGACGACGCCGACGAGACCGCCGACGGCGAGCTCGGCAAGGCGTCTGTGACCATCGAGGGTGACCTCGACGCGGCGACGGACGACGCGGACGACGACAAGGCGTAAGCCTTCGGCTTCGTCTCGATTCTGAGCGGCGGTCTCTCCGGAGGCCGCCGCTCTTTTGCGTTCGCTCGGCCCGCCTCGGTGGGGCAGTGGAGGACATGGAATCGGGGTGAGGAAGCTCCCCGGATGTCCGGGCTCGGGAGCGCGGCCGGGGCTGACGGCTACACGGCATCCCTCACGCCGTGCGCCATGATCGACCACGCTGCCCTTCGCGACCTCGCCGACCTCGGCGGCCCGGAGCGCGCCTTTCTGACGGTCTACCTCGACGCGGGCGACGACTGGTCCTCGGTGGACGGCGATCTGGACCGCATCCGCGTCTTGCTCGCTGACCAGCCCGCCGAGGCGGAGCACTTCGAGGAAAGCCTGGCGGTGGCGCGAACGCTCGCCGAGCAGGCGTCGGCGCCTGCGGGAGGCACGCTGGCGGTCTACGCGAGCTGGGCGGCGGGGCTGGCCAAGGCCTACACCTTGCCCACGGCCGTCGGCACCAAGGTCTGGATGGGCGACGCGCCCTATCTCCGCCCGGCCTACGAGCTGCTCGACGAGCACGAGCCCTACGCCGTCGCGGTGATCGACAACACGCGCGCGACGGTCTACCTGGTGCGCGCCGACGACGTCCACGACGTGAGCAAGGTCCGCGGCGACGTCAAGAACAGCGTCAAGAAAGGCGGGTGGAGCCAGAAGCGCTACGCGCGGCGCCGGGACAAGCAGATCGAGGCGTACGCGACCGAGATCGCCGACGGCCTGGCCGACCTCGCCGACCAGGCCGCGTTCGACCGCTTGGTGCTCGTTGGCTCCGCCGAGCCCATCCGCGCCGTTACCGAGGCCTTGCGGACCGACCTCGCCGACCGGCTGGTGGGCTCCGGCTCCATCGACGGCAACGCGTCCGAGGCGGACGCGCTGAGGCGGGCCGCCGAACTCGCAGAAACCGGCGAGCGCGAGGCCGAGCACGACCTGTGGCTCCAGATCCGCGAGCAGGGCATGGGCCCTGGCCTGGCCGCCTTTGGGGCCACCTCGGTCGTGAACGCGCTGCGCGCCCACCGCGTCGAGGCGCTGCTGGTCGACCGCGAGGCGACGTTTGGCGGCATCAAGTGCCGCGACTGCGAGACCGTGCAGCACGGCACGCCGCGCACCTGCGGCGTGTGCGGCTCGTCGGACGTGTTCCAGGTCGATCTCGTCGAGGCCATGACCGCCCAGGCCGCGCTGACCGGCGCCGAGGTCGACTTCGCGGATCCGTTCCCGGCGCTCAGCGAGGTCGGCGGCGTGGCGGCCTTGCTCCGCTACACGCTGTCGGCGACCACGGCGGAGCAGGAGGAGATCGAGCGCCGCGCCCAAGCCGCTCAGGCGCGCGAGCAGGCCCAACGCGACCGCCAGCTTGAGGCTGCAGACGAACGGGTCTCCGAGACCGCTGACCCTGCCACCGTGGAGCCCGCCTCGGGGGCTGACTCGGCCGAGCTTCCCGTTGCAGCGGCGCAACCGACCACGGCGCCCGATCCGGCGCCGGTCGCCACGCCTTCCCCCCGCGCGAGCGCTGCTGACGAGACGGCTGCGACGCCGCGATCCCGCTCCAAGCCGGCCTCGGCACCGGCCTCCAGGAAGCCAGATCCACAAAAGCGGACGTCGAGGAAGACGAAGGAACGAGTGCCAGCCCATGCCCGCTCTCGACAGCCAAGGGCGACTCGCCCAGACGCCGAGTCGGCTCGCCAGGTCCCGACCCGCAAGGTCGCCGGTGGCCTGCTGCTCGTGGTCAGCGCGATCCTGGCGGCGCTCGGAGCGCTGGAGCTTCCCAACGGAGGAGGCGTTCAGCTGCTGCTGGCAGGCGTCTGCGCCGTCGCCGGAGCCACGCTTCTGCTGCTCAAGCGGAGATAGCCCGTCCGCTTCGTGCCCGGCACCATGGCAATCTTGGCGCGTTTCCGTTTCCCTCCACCGGCCCGCGTGCCCGCTCGGGCGCCCAAGCGGGCACAGTCTCCCACCGCGACATGACCGACGACCCGTGGCGCCAACGCCTCACGCCTGAGCAGTACCGCGTGCTGCGTGAGGCCGGCACCGAGCGCGCCTTTACCGGCGCCTACCACGACGTCGAGACGGACGGCGTGTACCGGTGCGCCGGCTGCGACGCCGCCTTGTTCGAGTCTCACGCCAAGTTCAGCAGCCGCAGCGGATGGCCCAGCTTTACCGACGCCGTCGGCGACAGCGTGACGCTCCGTGACGACCGGAGCCACGGGATGCGGCGCATCGAGGCGCGGTGCGCGTCGTGCGACGGCCACCTCGGGCACCTGTTCGATGACGGACCGCGCGACCGAGGCGGGCTGCGCTACTGCGTCAACTCGGTGGCGCTTCGGCTCGTGCCTGACGATCCCGAGGCCCGGGCTCCGGTGTAGGTTGCGGAGCGCTCTCGCTTTGCCGTGCTCTACCGGATTCTCCTGTTCTGTCTCGCATGCGCGCTCCCGGTGCGAGCACAGGTCGGGCCGTCCGACGTGCGGTTCGACCGGCTCAGCCTGGGGCTGCCTCACCCCGAGGTCCAAGCGCTCGCGCAGGACCGCGACGGCCTGGTCTGGATCGGCACTGCCGACGGACTCGCGCGCTACGACGGGCTCAGCGTGGTGGTGCTGCGCCGTCGCCCGGGCGAGGCCAACTCGTTGCCGTCCAACAGCATCCAGGCGCTCCACGTCGGGCGCGACGGCACCGTGTGGGTGGGCACCGGCCGGGGCCTCGCGCGCCACGACGTTCGCACGGACCGGATGGAGCGGGTCTCCCCCGCGCGCGGCGCCTGCTCGGGTGGCGTCTCCTGGCTCGCCGAGGACGCCGGCGGACGAGTCCTCTACGGCTCGCGCGCGCAGGGCGTGTGCCGGCTGAACCCGAAGACCCGCCGCGTCGAGCAGATCCGACTGCCCTGGCGCACGGCCGAGGCGGGCGCAGCTCGGGCGGTGTCGCTGGAGGGCCTGCCCGACGGCTCGGCCTGGGTGCTGGGCGCTGGCGGCGTCGCGTGCCGCATCGACGGCGCCGCGCGCGACTGCCGAGCCATCGCCCTGAGAGACTTCGAGCCCCAGGTGCTGGGCACCGACGGCGACGGCCGCTTGCTCGCCTACGGACGCCCCAGCGGCGGCGGCCCACGCGAACTGAGGCGGTGGAGCCAAAGCCGCTTTGTCCGCGTCGCCGCCGAACTGCCCGAGTTTGGAGACAGCGAGCGCGCCCACCTCGGCGTTGTCGGGCGAGAGGCCTGGCTCGCGACCGCCAGCAGCGGCGTCTTGGCCGTCGGGCTGGAGACCGGAGACTGGCGGTGGCTGGCGCCCCGGCCGGGCGACCCCACCAGCCTGCCCGCCGAGCGCGTCCAGGCCCTGCTGGTGGACGCGCAGGGAACGGCCTGGGTGGGCACGGCTCGCGGCCTGGCCCAGTGGCGAATGCCCGTGCGCCCCTTTACCGTGTACCGACGCTACAGCGGGCGCGACGGCGAGATCTCCGACGACCGCGTCAACGGCATGTCCGAGAGCCGCGACGGCGCGCTCTGGGTGTCTACGAACGACGGCCTCAACCGGCTGGACCCCGCGACCGGCCAGTTCGAGACGTTCGCCGTCCCCGCGCGGCAGGTCCCCGGGCCACTCGCCTGGGCGCCACCGCCCGGCCCGTACCAAAACGCGTGGTGGCAGGTCGCCGAGGCCTCCGACGGGACGCTGTGGGTGGGCGGCAAGCGCAACGGCCTGTTCCGCCTCGACCGACGCACGGGCCTGTACCGCCGCGAGGTCGGCGCCAGCCAAGCGCTGGGCATGGTCAACGACGCCGGCGAGCCGCGCGGCTTCGGCGTCCGCCACGTGTTCGAGGACGCCTCGGGGCACCTGTGGGTCGGGACGACCGGGGAGGGCCTGGCCGTCCGCCACCCCGACGATGGCCGGTGGGAGGGCGTGCGCCCCGCGCCGGGCGACTCGACGCTGCCGCATCCCTCCGTCAACCGGGTGTTCCAGGACGCGTCCGGGCGGCTGTGGGTCGGGACGGACGCCGGGCTCGCCGAGATGACGCACGACGACAAGCGCCGGAGCATCCGCTTTGGCGCGGTCGACCTGGGCGAGGACACGGCCTTGGGCGAGACCACGCCCGTCTGGTCCATCGCAGAGAGCGCGGCGACGCCGGGCGAGCTCTGGGTGGGCACCGTCGGCGCCGGGCTGGTCCGCTACGACCCCACCACCGGCGAGGCCACCCGGCTGACCACCGAGGCGGGGCTGCCCAGCGACCTGGTCTACGGCGTGCTCTCCGACGACGACGGCCGTGTCTGGGCCAGCACCAGCCGCGGCCTGGCTCGGCTGGACCCCGCCACGGGCGCCGTCCGGGTGTACAACCAAGCGCATGGGCTGCAAGGAGATGCCTTCGACCTGATGGCGTTCTACCGGAGCCCCACGACCGGCGACCTGTGGTTTGGAGGGCCCAACGGCCTGATCCGGATCGACCCGGCCGGGGTGGGCGTGGCCGCCTACCGCCCGCCCGTCGCGTTCACGTCGGTCCGCGTGCGGGACGTCGAGCGGCCGGGCCGACCGCTCGACGGCGACACGCTGCGCTTACGTCACGACCAGAACTTTCTGTCCGTCCAGTTTGCGGCGCTCGACTACACCGCGCCCCGAGCGCTCCGGTACCGCTACCGGCTCGTCGGCGTCGACGATGGGTGGCGCGAGACGACGGGGGAGCGCCCGACGGCGACCTACACCGAACTGGCGCCCGGCACCTACCGCCTGGACGTCGTGGGCTCCAACGCCGACGCCGTGTTCAACGACGCGCCGGCCGCGCTCACGGTCGTGATCGAGCCGGCCTGGTGGCAGCGGGCGCCCGTCCGCGCGCTCGTGATGGTGCTGGTGGCGCTGGGCGCCGTCGGGGTCGTGGGGGTGCTGCTGCGACGTGCCGCACGGTCCCACCGCCACGCGTCGGCGTCGGTGGCCGAGGCGCTCCACGCGGGGCCGATCTTGCGCATCGGCGAGATCGGACACGACATGGACCTGATCGCAGCCGACGGCAGCGCCGCTCGTGTCGCTGAAAACGGCCACGCCGACGTGGTCCACCGAGTCCGCGAGCGCGTGGGCGACGTCGAGCACGGCTTGCACGACGCGCTGCTGAGCCTCGACCCTGAAGGGATGCAACGGCTGGGCCTGAGCCAGTCGCTGGACGCGACCGTGCGCCGGTTCCGCCGCGCCGCGCCCCACGTGACCGTCCAGGCCGACTGGTCGCAGGCGCCGGACGGCCTAGACGACCAGGCCCGCCGCGACGTGGTCGAGGTGGTCACGAACGCGATGGGACACGTCCTGCGCGTCGCAGCGCCGAGCCAGCTAGACGTCTCGCTGGCCGAGGAGCGCGACGCGGCGGTGGTGCGCGTGGCGTCCGACGGAGACATGCTCGTTTCGACCGCCCTGCGCCGCCGCCTGGGGCGGACGAGCGGGCTGGCGCGCGTGCTGCGAGTGGTCCGCGACCGAGGCGGGACGCTCGACGTCGAGGAGACGTCCGGCGGGAGCGCGGTCGTGGTGACCCTGCCCGCCTCGGCGGGGTAGGGGGCCGCCTCGCCGGCTAGCGTCCCCGGAGCCAGCGCACCGGGTCGACGGGCGAGCCCCCCTGGTAGAGCGCGAAAAACAGCTGGTTGCCGCGCCGCTGGCTGGCCGTGCCCGCTCGCCCGACCACCTGGCCGGCGCGCACCCGCTGGCCCTGGCTCACGACCACCTGGGACAGGTTGCCGTACAGCGTCACGTACTCGCCGTGCGTGACCATGATGTAGGTCCCGTACGTCGGGATGGTGCCGACGCGCTGCACCACGCCTTCGTAGACCGCTCGCGCCGGCGCGCCCGACTGCACGGTCACGTCGATGCCGTCCGACGAGATCTGGGTGTTGTACACCGGGTCGGTCCGGGTGCCGAAGCGGCCGGTCACCGTCCCGTCGACGGGCCAGGGCAGCCGGCCTCGGTTCTGGCGGAACGAGCCCGTCAGGTCGACTGGGCGGTCGGCGGCGGGCGCTGGGGCGGCAGGTGGTGCCTCGCGCCTCGGGGTGGGGGCCGTCTGCCGGGGGCGGGGCGCCGACCGGGCCGGGGAGGCGTCCGTGTTTTCCGCCACCAGGTCGGCGGGCGGGGTGGGCGCGGGCGTGACCGAGGCGGGCGGGGCGGTTGCGCGGGGCTCGGGCGCGGTACGGCGAGGCTGGGGCGCGGTGCGGCGGGGCTCGGGTGCCGTGCGGCGGGGCTCAGGGGCCGCCGGTCTCGTCTGCGGCTCCGCGCGCTGAGGCTCGGGGGCCGCTTGGCGAGGCTCGGGCACGGTGCGGCGCTGCGCGATGTTGCGGGCTTCCTGGGCCGCCCGATCGGCTCGGCGCTGCGCCTCCGCCGCGCGCGCGATCTCGGCCTGGCGCTCAGACTCTCGCTGAGCGGCCGCCTGGGCGGCGGCCTGGGCGGCTTGCGCCTGCGCCTGGCGCTCTTGCTCGGCGCGCTGCCGCTCCTGAGCCACCAAGGTCTGGACGAGGCCGGACAGCTGCTGCGCGTCCGCACGGCGCTGCTGGAGGTCGCTTTCCAGCCGGCCTCGGCGGCCGCGCAGGTCGGCCACCAGCACCTCGCGGTCGCGCCGGCTCTGCGCCAGGCGCTGCTGCTCGGCCTGGCTCTGCTGGAGCAGCCGCTGCGTCTCCTCCAGCGACGACCGCACGGCCTGCTCGCGGCCTTGAAGCTCGCCCGTCTTTTGGGCGATTCGGTCCACCTGGCCGCGCCGGCGGTTGGCGAACTGCTGGAGGTACCGCGCGCGCACGACCATCTGGTTGACCGAGCCGGCGGCCAGGATCAGGGCCAGGCTGTTGCGGCGGCCGTGCATGTAGGCGTGCCGCGCCCGGCGCCGGTAGGACTCCTTGGCCTGGTCGATCTCGGACTCCAGCCGCTCGATCGAGCGCCGCAGCGCCTGCGTCTCGCCCTGAATGGTGCCGATCTGGGTGCGGTAGCCGGAGACCAGCTGCTCGCGAAGCTGGATCTCGGCCGTCATGCCGTTGAGGGCTTGGAGCGCGGTCGCCTCCTGGCCGCGCGTCTGCTGCACCTGGCGCTCGACGCTGGAGATCTGGCCGCGCAGCCCGCTGAGCCGGCGCTCCGTCGTCGCACGGTCCTGAGCGAGCGCCGAGGCGGACACGAGAACGACCAGGAGAGCAAAGCCACGCATGCGTCAGAAGTGTCGGCGAGTCCCTGAGGAAGGTAAAGTCAGCGGACCTTGATGACCTCGTAGCCATCGGGCCGGGAAAAGCGAATGCGCAACTCCTCGGGGTTGACGACGAGGCGCTGATGCGACAGGTCCAGGGTTGTGCCGGCGCCCTCCAGCCGAACCGTTCGCGCGAGCACGACCCCGTCGACGGTCTCGAAGTCGCCGGCCGTGTGCACCCCCACTTGTCGGCCGTCGCTGTCAAACTCGAGCACCTGGGTCACGCGCCACAGCGCCGGGTCGACGGTGTAGGCCCGGCTCCCGCCCTCCGGTACGCGGCCGGTGAGCTGGTAGACGCCCGAGCTCGCGACCAGGGTCCAGTCCACGTCGCGCTCGGGCACGAGCAGGCCGAGCGCCGCGCGAGCGATCCGTCCGTCCTGGCTCGCGCCCGGCACGATCGCATCGGCGGCCGACAGGGGGCCGAGCAGGAACTGGTCGGACAGCCGGTTGATCACGAACACCGAGTCGCGCGTGACGAGCGCGCGGCCTCCCACGATTCCAAACCCTCGGACCACGACCGACATGCTGTCCGCCATCCGTGCGCGCAGGCTGTAGGTCAGCGTCTGGCTCTCGTCCGGGCTCACGTACTCCAGGTCGCCGTCCGCAGCGACCGACTGCACGGGCGCGACCGACGACGCGACCGCCCCGATAATCTGGGCGACGGAGTGGTTCGGGTAGCCTGCCGACGCGCCGCCGGGCGCGTCGGGCACGAGAGGGCCGCGGGGCAGGCAGCCCGCCAGCACGACGGTCAGGACGGCCAGGCGTCGGAGGGGCACAGAGCGCAGGGTCAACGAGAGCGGGGCGTCAGCGAGAGAGGAAGGCCGCCAGGCGAGCGCGGAGGGCGTCGGCGTCGGGCAGAGAGTCGCCCACGGTGCCGAGGGCGTCGAGCCCTCGCTGGGCGGCGGCCTGGGCCGCCTCGGGGTCGCCGGCGGCCAGGTAGGCGTCGGCCGCGCTCGCGACGATGGCGGGCACGGACGAGAACAGCAGCATCGCGTCGTCGGCCGTGGCGGCGGCGCGCGGGTCGGAGGCCGCCGCGAGGGCGTCCAGGACGGCCACCCACGCCGCCAAGTCGCGCGGGTCGCGGTCGATCTCGTCCAGCAACGCGTCGATGCCTCCGCCGGCTGAGGCGTCGCCGGCCGCGGGTGGACCGTCGCCGTCCGGGCTGGCGCCGGGCGCGCCGCGATCCTCAAGCGCGGCCACACGGCGGCGGACGGCGGGCTCGGACGGCGCCAGGCGCAACGCGGCGCGTGCCTGCGCCAGGGATTCCGGCAGGTCACCGCGCGCCTCGGCCAGTGCAGACAGCCGAAGCCGGGCGGCGACGGTGTCCCCGAGGCGCACCAGCGCGACCAGCGCCTCGTGTTCCGCGTCGGCGTCGCCTCGCTGGGCGGCAACGTCGGCTCCGGCCAGCGCGACGTCGAGGTCGTCGGGGGCGAGCTGTCTCGCCTGGTCCAGGGTCTCGGCCGCCTCGCTCAGCTGGCCGAGTGCCTGGTAGGACCGGGCCAGCGTGAGCAGCACGTCGGCGCGGTCGAGGAGGTCGGCAGCGCGGCGCGCGAAAAAGACCGCCTCGGCCGGATCGCGGGCCACCTGAGCGCGAACGGCCAGCAGCGTCGCGTCGTCGCCGCGCTCCAGCAAGCCGTCCAGCACGCGCGCCGCCGTCGAGTCGTCGCCCAAGGCTTGGGCGGTCAGGGCGCGGACGAACTCGCCGTGGGCGCGCGCCTGGCTGGCCGCCTCGGTCTGGGCCGACGCGGGGGCAATGCCCAGCACGAGCAGGATGAGAACGCGCATGGCGGAAGATCGCACGGTTTGGGCGCAACGCCGGTGCCATCCGCCCGCGTGCCCGAGGCCGCAACGATCTCGCCTGGCCGCCCAGTTCAGCAACTCCTGGCCACGCGCGCTGCGAGACCGAGGCGGGCAAGCCGCGCGCGTGCCAGGTGGACACCATCGTGTACGCTCTGGCGTCCGCATTGGGCAACGCGGGCTCGGCGTCGACGGGTCAGCGCTAAGGTTCGCGCGCGGCGCCGCCTTTTTCGCCCTGTGGGGAGTGGCCAGCCGGGCTCGCTCGTGCCGCCGCTGAAACCCTCAGGCGGAGGTACGCGCTCGGCGGCGACGCGGGCATTTCAACGCGGCGAGGAATCTGCCGGCTCCTTTGCCTCGACGCGTGCCGAGCGAGTGGTGGACCCGTCTCCCTTGGGCGTCTGTGGTCGTTGGGGCCCCTTTTGCCGTGCCGCGACCCCCCGGCGAGTGGGCTCGAGAACGACAGCCTGTGGCGCCGCGCCGGCCCTGAAAGTCGGTCGAGCCTCGTCCCGAATGTGTGTGGGGATGGGCCAGCGGCTTGCCTCAGGCTGGGTGAACAGTGTACACTAAAGCGCTTCCATGAAGCGTTCATGCAGGCCCAGACCGCATCCGACCTGGCACGTGCCTTGAAGTCTTCTGCTCGCCGTCCCGGCATCCTCCCCTCCAGCCTCCCCGCCCGATGACCCGAATCCTCTCCCGCGCCCTCGCGGCCTTTTGCTTTTTCGCCCTCGCCGCTCCGGCGTTTGCTCAAGCGTCGCCCGTCGGGTGCTGGCAGACGATCGACGACGAGGACGGCACGACCAAGTCCTACGTCAAGGTGTACCAGAGTGGCAACGCGTTGGTGGGGGACATCGTCCGCCTGACCACCGATGGAGGCCGCTGCACGGACTGCGCAGACCGCTACAACAACCGCGTGCTGCGCAACGAGCGCATCATGAGTGGCTTCACGCGTGACGGCAACCGCTACGAGGACGGCAGCATCATCGACCCCAAGTCGGGCCGCACCTACAGCGCGATCATGAACCTGGTCAGCGGCAACAGCGACCGCCTGTACCTGCGCGGCTACATCGGCATCCGCGCGCTCGGCCGCTCGCAGACCTGGCGTCGCGCCGCGGCGTCGAACTGCCAGTAGTCTCGCCCCACGGCGTCACGTGCCCCCCGGCTGCGAGTGCGGCCGGGGGGCATTGTATATTTGGGCCGTCCGGCGCCGGTGCCTGGACGCAGCCCCCAGCCGCCTTCCCGACCCTGACTCGTCTCCGCAGGTCCTGGTGTGGCCCCCGCTCGGCGGGACGGCCATGAGCGCGCTGGCCGGTCACGTGCTGGTGCTCAACGCCGACTTCCAGGCGCTGTCGGTGTGCAGCGTCGAGCGTGCCGTGGGCTTGGTCTGGCTCGACAAGGCGGAGCTCGTGGAAGCCCGCGGCGACCGAGTGCTGCGCTCGGTCAACGAGACCTACCCGTGGCCCAGCATCGTGCGGCTGCGGCGCTACGTGCGGGTGCCGTACCGCAAGGTGCTGCTCACGCGGCGCAACGTGCTCCGGCGCGACGGCGACCGGTGCGTGTACTGCGGCGCGGCCGAGTCCCTGACCATCGACCACGTGATGCCCAAGTCGCGCGGCGGCCGCGACGCCTGGGACAACCTGGTGGCCGCGTGCACGCCCTGCAACAACCGCAAGGGCAACCGGACGCCCGACGAGGCCGGGATGCCTCTGCCTCGGCGCCCGTTCCGGCCGAGCCACGTGATGCACATCCGAGACCTGATCGGGGCCGCCGAGCAGGCCTGGAAGCCGTACCTGTTCGCGGCCTAGACCGGCACCCCCGTCTGCCCGAGGCGCCCGGCCCGCGTGCGCACCGGCCGGTGAAACCGGGCGGCGGAATCGGGCGGCGGAACCGGGCGGCCTGTCGCCGATTGCCACCCTCCACCTTTCTACGTCCGCATGACCCTGACCCTCCCCGACGGCCGCGACGTCCGCGCCGGCAAACTGCTGTGCATCGGCCGCAACTACGCCGCGCACGCGGCCGAGATGGGCTCGGCCGTGCCGACGGAGCCGATGGTGTTCCTCAAGCCCTCGACGGCGCTGCTGGCCTCAGGCGGCGAGGTGGTGCTGCCGCCCCAGTCGCACGACGTCCACTACGAGGTCGAACTCGTGGCCGTCATCGGCACGGGCGGCCGCGACATCCCCGAGGCGGAGGCACTCGGCCACGTGGCGGCGTATGCGCTCGGCCTCGACCTGACCGCGCGCGACCTCCAGGCCCAGGCCAAGGCCAAGGGCCACCCGTGGTCCGTCGCCAAGGGCTTCGACACGTTCGCGCCGCTCGGCCCGCTGACCCCGGCCGCCGAGGTGGCCGACGTCGGCCGCGTGGGCATCCGCCTGGCCGTGGACGGCGTGCCCCAGCAAAGCGGCAACACGTCCCAGATGATCTTCCCCGTCGCCACGCTGGTCGCGTACTGCTCGACCATCTTCACGCTCGAGCCCGGCGACTTGATCTACACCGGCACGCCCGAAGGCGTCGGGCCGGTGCACGACGGAGCCCGGCTCGTGGCGACCGGCGACGGGCTGGCTCCGCTGACGGTGACCGCACGCCGGCAGCCGGCGTCTTCGTGACGCTCTCCGGTTCTCCCGTGCGCCTGCTCGTCGCCGTCTTGCTCACGCTCGTGCTGGCGCCGTCGCTGGGCGCGCAGACCGTGATCGCGGGCCGCGTGTCGGACGCCCGGACGGGCGAGGGGCTGGCCGCGGCGACCGTCCAGGTTGTCGGCACGGCGCGGGGCACGATCACCAACCGTGCCGGGGACTACGAGCTTGAGGTGCCCGAGGGAGCCGACAGCCTGCGCGTGCGCTACATCGGGTACGAGCCCGCCGTCCGCGCCGTCACGGGCGCGCGCGTCGACCTGGCGCTCGAGCCCGACGTCTCGCAGCTGGCGGAGGCCGTTGTCACAGCGAGCGTTACGGCGGATGAGATCATGCGTCGCGTGATCGCGCGCAAGGCGCATTGGCAGGCGGGGCTCCGGACGTGGCGCGCCCAGGCGTACTCGCGCCAGACCATCCGCGCCTCCGGCCGGATCGTGGCCGTGATCGAGGGGCAGACGACGGCGTACTGGGACCGCGACCGCGGGCTGCGCGAGATCGTCAAGGGAAGCCGCCAGACGGGCAACCTGGGCGCGCTGCCCGTCGACGCGTTCACCGCCGCCGACCAGACGGTCAACTTTTACGACGACGACATCGAGTTCGGCGGCTACACCTTGATGGGCCCGACGCATCCTCGCGCGACCTCGTTCTACGCCTTCGCCATCGAGGGCACGCGCTCGCTGGGCGACCAGCGCGTCTACGACCTCTCGTTCCGGCCTCGGAACCCGCTCCAGCCGGGCTTGGACGGCACGCTTGCGGTGCTGGCCGGGCCCGACGTGCTGGTCTCGCTCTCGACCCAGTTCAGCCGCTCGGTCCAGTTCCCGCTGGTGGACCGGTTCGAGATGACGCTGGAGCAGCAGTTTTCGCCGTTCGGCCTGAGCGTCGACGGCCGCGAGGTGTGGCTGCCGGCCGACTACCGCATCGACGGACGCGGCCGTCCCGGCAACGCGCTTCTTCAGTTTCCCGACATCGGCTTCGCCATCAGCAGCCGCTTTACCGACTACGCGGTCAACGTGGCCGTGCCCGACTCGCTGTACGAGTCCGACGCGACGGCGGTCGACTCGGTCGCTCTGGCCCGTGGCCTGGCGCCGGCGGGCGTCGTGCCGCTCTCCGCCGACGAGGAGCGGGCCCTGGCCGAGATCGACTCGACCCAGTCGCTTACCGAGGCGCTCCGGCCGAGCGGCGTGCTGGCGCGCTTTTTCAACGTGTCGACGTCCGCCGAGGCGTCCGGCACGGCAGAGGTGCCCGGCCGATTCCGCTACAGCGCCGACCCCGTGGTGGCGTACAACCGCGTCGAGGGCGTCCGCCTCGGGGCCGACGTGGCGGTAAGCCGCGGGCCGCTCGGGGCCACCCTGGACGCCGCCTACCTGACCGCCGCCGACCGGGTCTCGGTGCGCGGCGCCGTGGCGGCCCGGATGGGCAGCGTCCAGATTGGTCTCGGCGCCCGCAGCGAGACCACCGAGATGGCGGGCTCGGACCATGTGACACCGCTCCTCAACAGCATCTCGGCGCTGCTCTACGGGCACGACTACTTCGACTACGCGCAGCGCGGCGGCGTCGACGGCTGGGTGCGGTGGCGCCGAGGCGGGGCACGCCGCCCGGTCGCCCGTTTCGGCGTCACGCTGGACGACTACGACCCGGCCGTTGTGGCGACGCGCTACGCCTTGCTCGGCCGGGCCCTCCCGCCCGACAACGTCCGGGCCGACGGCCGCAGCGTCGGCGCGGCGACGCTGAGCCTCCAGGTGGGCAGCCTGGGCCGGGGGCTGCCGGCGTCGGTGGCGGGGCATCGCGGGGCCGAGGTGCGCGCCGAGGTGGGCACACTCGTCGGTGGGGCGCAGCCGGTCGGGGAGCCGCCGCAAGCCGACGACGGCTACCGCTCCATCGAGGGCGACCTCCGCTGGTACGTCCCGACGGTGCTGCGCCGGCGCCTGCTCCCGCCGACGCTGCACCTGCGGCTGGCGGCCGGGCTCGCCACGGAGTCGGCGCCGGTCCAGCGCGTGTTCGGGATCGACGGCCAGCACGCGGGCCTGGCGCCGTTCGGCGCGCTCCGCAGCCGGACGGGGCGGCTGACGCTGGCTCAGCGGTACGCGCTCGCCGCCTGGGAGCACGACTTCCGCTCGGTCCCTTTCGAGATCCTGGGCTGGCGCGGCGCGGCGCCGCGCGGCGTCTCGCTGATGGTCCACGGCGCCCACGCCTGGGCCGATGGCGCAGCGGGCGCGGCCACCGAGCCGTCGGTCGTGCACCACGAGATTGGGGTGTCGCTCGGGGTCGGGTACACCGTTCCGGTCCGGCTGGACGCGACGTACCGCCTGACCGACACCCCCGGCGTCGTGGTCGGGTTCGGCCTGACGCGGTTGCTGTAAGTCCCGCAGTTGCTGTACGTGCACGGGCACGAGCGCCCGCCGTCCGTCGTTGGTCGCCTTCTCTCCAGGTCTTTCGTGAGGCTCGCCTGCCTGCTCCTCTTGGTCACCGCCGGCGCCAGCGCTCAGCCCGTCCGCTTTGAGGCCACGGTGCAGGACGCGGACACCGGCGAGACGCTGCCTGGCGCGACGGCGCGCGTGCTCGGCCAGCCCGGGGGCACCGCCTCGGACGCCCAGGGGCGGCTCGGCCTCGACCTGGCGGCGCTGCCCGACACGGTCGTCGTCAGCTTTGTCGGGTACGCCGGCGCCCAGGTGGTGGTGACCTCGGCCAACGTGCGCGACGGCGTCGTGCGCCGAGTCGTGCGGCTGTCGCCGGCGCCCTACGTGCTCGGCGAGGTCACGGTCACCGACGAGCCGCCGGGCGAGGCGCTGTGGCGACGCGTGCTGGCACGCCGCGAGCAACGGGCGGCGGGACTCGGGGCGTACGCCGCCGAGGGCTACTCGCGCTTTCTGCTGACGCGCGACGGCGTCACCGACGTGCGCCCGGTCCCGATCCTGCTCACCGAGGCCGTCTCGAACCTGTCGTGGACCCGAGAGGCGGGGCTGCGGGAGGAGGTCGTGGCCCGGCGCCGCCTTCCCGACGGGGGCCCGTTCCGCTGGGCCCGCCTGGGGCCGATCCCCGACCTGTACTTCGAGGACGAGCTGTTCCTGGACGGCCGCCTGATTCCGTCGCCCACCCGGGCCGACGCGCTCGACAACTACGCCTTCCGGCTGGGGGAGACCGTCGAGGCGGACGGCCTGCGCTACCTCGACCTGGCCGTCATCCCTCGGCGGGGCGGCCTGCTGGCCGGCCGCATCCGCATTGTCGACTCTCTCCTCGTGATCGCCGAGGCCACCCTGCGTGCCGACGCCGGCTCCCGGCTCGGGGCTGTCGACTACTTCGACGCGAGCTACCGCTGGACCTACCGATCGGTGTGGGGCCCGGGCGCGCTGGCCGACTCGCTCTGGCTGCCCTACCGCTTCGACCGAACCGGCGAGGTGACGGCCAACCTGCCCGGCTACCGCGTGCCCCGGGTGCGCTTTCGGCAGGCGACGATTCTGGACCTGGTGGTGCCGGGGGCGCGTGGGGAGCTGGGCACGCCGGGCCGGCGCTGGCGAAACCCGCGCGGCGTCTACGCCGGGCACGAGACGTTCCGGCTCGGCCGCGCCGCGATGCCGCTCGACAGCCTGGAGCGCCAGGTCGAGGAGTCCCTGACCATCCGCCGGTCCTCGATCGTGGACCTTCTCAAGCCGCAGGAGGGCATCGGGCTCGGGATCATGGGCCTGTCGCTCGGGCGCCTGACGGGGACGAGCGTCGAGGACGACGACGACGACTAGCGCGGCGCCCCCACCTCGGTGTCCCTGGCTCGGTGCCCCCGCCTCGGTGCCCCCGCCTCGGTGCCGAGGTGGGCGGGGCCACGCGGTCGGGCGGCTAGAGCGTGCCCGGCGCGGCGTCGGTCGCAGTGCCGTCGAGGTCGAGGCGGCGGTCGGAGACCGGGATCTCCAGCCACGGGCTGACGGCGGCGTCGTGGCGCGCCTGGACGCGCAGCACGCGCGGGCCCGGCGCCACCGCGTCGAGGTCGATCGCCAACTCGCCGGAGTCGGGGTCGAAGTAGACCGCGTTGTCGTCGAGCGGCAGGTCGCCGTCGAACGCGACCACGCCCGTGTCGTCGTCGAGGTCGGCGGGCAACGCCTCCAGGCCGCTGCCTGCCACCCAGCGGACCGCCAGCCGGAGCTGGGACGCGTCCTCGGGCGACGCGCCCACCACGCGAACCACCAGGTCCCGGTCGGTGGCCCCGGGCGGGGCATCGGTCGCGGGGGCATCGGCGGCGGCGCAACCGGTCAGGACGAGGGCGAGCAAAAGGTGGCGCATCGGTTCGGGGGAGACCGCAGTCTAGCGCCGGACCGGCCGGGCGCCGGCCTCACGCGCGCTTCTCACGCTCGGCGCGTCTCGCGTCGAGGTAGGTTTGTGCACACGAAATAGACGCGGCGCATGAAATCCTACACCCTCCGTCCCGACACCGAGCGCCCCGACGCAGACCCCGACACCGCCACGCGCGAGCTGTCGACGCAGGACACCGCGCGTGCCGAGGACCTGCTGGGAGGCCTCAACCCGGTTCAGGCCCAAGCCGCGCGCACGACCGAAGGCCCGGTCATGATCATCGCCGGGCCCGGCTCGGGCAAAACGCGCACGCTCACGCACCGCATCGCGTACCTGCTGGCGGCCAAACAGGCGTGGCCCAGCCAGATCCTGGCGCTGACGTTCACCAACAAGGCCGCCCGCGAGATGCGCGCCCGCGTGGTCGAGCTGGTCGGCGACGAGGCCAAGGGCATGTGGATCGGGACGTTCCACTCCGTCTTCAGCCGCGTGCTGCGTCGCGAGGCCGACAAGATCGGGTTCTCCCGCGACTTCACCATCTACGACTCGGACGACACCGAGCGCATGATCAAGGAGATGATGTCGCGCCACGGCATCGACCCCAAGCGCTACACGCCGCGCTCGGTCAAGAACGCGATCTCGTCGGCCAAGAATGCGATGGTCGGGCCGGACGAGTACGCCCGGCTCGCCGGCGACCCGTTCACCGAGACCGCCGCCCAGCTGTACACGCCGTACCAGGCTGCGCTGCGCAAAGCGAACGCGATGGACTTCGACGACCTGCTGGGCATGCCCATCCGGCTGTTCGAGGCGCATCCGGAGACCCTCGCCGAGTACCAGCGCCGCTGGAAGTACCTCCACATCGACGAGTACCAGGACACCAACCGGACGCAGTACGTGCTCGCCAAGCTGCTGGCGGCCCAGCACCACAACATGTGCGTCGTGGGCGACGACGCGCAGTCGATCTACGCCTTCCGCGGCGCCGACATCCAGAACATCCTGTCGTTTCAGAAGGACTATCCCGGCGCGAACACCTACCGCCTGGAGCAAAACTACCGCTCCACCCAGCGCATCGTCCGCTTGGCGGACGCCGTGATCAAGGGCAACTCGGCGCAGCTCGACAAGACGCTGTGGACCGACAACGACGAGGGCGACCCGGTCGTGCTGATGGAGGCGCTGTCGGAGCGCGACGAGGCGCAAAAGGTCGAGCGCACGATCCGCGACATCCGCTCGCGAACCGGCATGTCGTGGAGCGAGGTCGCCGTGCTGTACCGCACGAACGCCCAGTCGCGCTCCATCGAGGAGGCGCTCAGGCGCGGCGGCATCCCGTACCGCATGGTCGGCGGGACCAGCTTTTACCAGCGCAAAGAGATCAAGGACGCGCTCGGCTACCTCCGGCTGGCCGTCAACCCGACCGACGACGCCTCGATCCTGCGCGTGCTCAACGTGCCCACGCGCGGCATCGGCGGCAAGACCGTCGAGCAACTCCGCCAGTACGCCACCGAGCACCGCGTGTCGCTGTGGCAGGCGATCCAGGACCCCGGCGGCGCCGGGCTGTCGGCGCGTGCGGCCAAGGCCGTCGAGGGCTTCGGCTTCCTGATCTCGCGCTTCGCCTCCAAGGCCACGACCGCTCCGGCGGACGAGCTCGCGCGCGAGCTGATCCAGGAGACCGGGCTGCTCAAGTCGCTGCGCGACCAGAACACGCCCGAGGCGCTGACCCGGCTGGAGAACGTGCACGAGCTGATGAACGCCGTCGCCGAGTTCGCCGGCGGCGACCCGTCGGGCGAGCCGCGCACGCTGGCGTCGTTCCTGCAAGAGGTCTCGCTCGTGGCTGACGTCGACCGCTTGGGGGACGACGAGAACCGGGTCACGCTCATGACGCTCCACGCCTCGAAGGGCCTGGAGTTCAAGGTCGTGTTCGTGACCGGGCTGGAGGAGGGGCTGTTCCCGCTCGCCAAGGCCGCCCAGGACCCCACAGAGCTGGAAGAGGAGCGCCGGCTGTTGTACGTCGGCGTGACGCGCGCCGAGGAGGCGCTTTTCCTGAGCTACGCCCGGAGCCGCTACCGCTACGGCGACCAGCAGCAGTCGGTGCGAAGCCGCTTTCTGGACGAGCTTGACGGCGACGACTTGCTGCGGACCGAGTCGGGGGGCGCCTTCCAGCGGCGCGGGGACCGGTTCCAGCCTTCCGAGGGCGGGACGGGCCAGTACGGCCAGCTCGACCCGCACTACTGGAAGTCGTCGCTGCGGCCGGAGGCCGGCCCCAAGGTCTCGAACCGCGAGGCGGCCGCCGCGCGCGCCTCGGCGCTGGAGGCGGCCGGCGGCGGCGCGATCGTGCCCGGCGCCCAGGTGCACCACCGCTCGTTCGGCAACGGCAAGGTGATCGCGGTCGAGGGCGTGGGCGACCGCGCCTCGGCGACGGTCCACTTTAAGAAGGGGGGCATGAAAAAGCTCAAGCTGGCCTTCGCCAAGCTCCAGGTCGTCGGCTGACCCCGCCTCGGCGAGGCCGCCGGCCGCGTCACCGAGGCGGGAGGCCCAGGGTGGGGGAGACTGCGGAGCGGCGCGAACCTCGGCGCGCGCGCTGGGTCTGTAGCGGCCGACCCCACGCCCCCTCATGGCCGCCACCTCGCTCGACAAGTCCAAGCTCAACGTCCTCCTGCTGGAGGGCATCCACGACAACGCCGTCCGCGCCTTCCGCGACGCGGGCTACGCGTCGGTGACGCGGCGCACCGCGGCCGTGCCCGAGGCTGAGTTGTCTGGCCTGCTCCGCGACGTCCACTTTCTGGGCATCCGCTCGCGCACGCACCTGACGGCCGAGGTGCTGGAGGCGGCCGACAAGCTGGTGGCCGTCGGGGCGTTCTGCATCGGCACCAACCAGATCGACCTGGAGGCGGCGACCGAGCGCGGCGTGGCGGTGTTCAACGCGCCCTTCTCGAACACGCGCTCGGTCGCCGAACTCGTGCTGGCCGAAGCGATTCTGCTGCTGCGCGGCATCCCCGAGAAGAACGCTCGGGCGCAGCGCGGCGAGTGGGCCAAGAGCGTCGGCACGAGCCGCGAGATCCGGGGCAAGACGCTGGGCATCGTGGGCTACGGCAACATCGGCAAGCAGCTCTCGGTGCTGGCCGAGGGCCTGGGGATGCGCGTCGTGTTCCACGACACCTCGGACGTGCTTCCGCTCGGCAACGCCCGCCCGGTGGCCACGCTCGCCGACGTGCTCACCGAGGCGGACGTGGTCACGCTGCACGTGCCGGACACGCCGGAGACCAAGGACATGATCGGGCGCGCCGAGATCGGGCAGATGAAGGACGACGCCGTGCTGATCAACGCCTCGCGCGGCACCGTCGTCGACCTCGGCGCGCTCGCGGAGGCGCTCGACGGCGGCACCCTGGCCGGCGCGGCCGTCGACGTGTTCCCGACCGAGCCGCGGTCCAACGACGACCCGTTCGAGTCGCCGCTGCAGGGCATCGACCGGGCGTTGTTGACGCCCCACATCGGCGGGTCGACGGTCGAGGCGCAGGAGAACATCGGCGCCGAGGTGGCGGGCAAGCTGGTGCGCTACAGCGACACCGGCACGACCGAGACCTCGGTCAACTTCCCCGAGGTCGTGCTCCCGCCGCACCCGACGTGCCACCGCATCCTGCACGTCCACCAGAACGTGCCGGGCGTGTTGGCAGCCATCAACGGCGTCTTGTCGTCCGAAGGCGTCAACGTAGACGCGCAGTTCTTGCAGACTCGGGGCTCGCTGGGCTATGTCGTGACCGACGTCGACTGCGAGACCTCCGACGGCGTGCTCGACGCGCTCCGCCGGATCGAGGGCACGCTGCGCGCGCGCGTGCTGTACTGACTCCGCCCGCCTCGGTGCCGAGATGGGCCAGGCTAGCGGTCGCCGCGCGGGACCGCCATCGGGTCGGCCGGAAGCGACACCATCGCGCGCTCGGGGCCGCGTGCTCCGTCCACGAACCGGGCGGGCGTGGCGGCGGGCGTCTCGCCCTGCACGATCACGACCGTGCCCGGCGTGGTCTGCGCGCCGCCGGTCCAGTCCCACAGCCAGCGCGCGTCCGCCGTCACCATCCGGATGCAGCCGTGGCCCTCGGGCGGCCCGCTCGGCACCACGTGGTACTGGTGCAGGTGGATGCCGCGCGCGACGTGGATGTTCATCACGTAGCGCATCAGCCAGGTCTCGCCTGGGGGCGCCTCGGTCGACTCGCGCTCCAGCGCGCGCCAGTTCATGAAGAACCGGCCCGTCGGCGTCGGCGTGGTGACCTTGCCCGTCGAGACCGGTCCCCAGCGCTGAATCTGGCCGTCGGCGTAGGCGGCCCAGGTCTGCGTCGTCAGGTCCACCACGACCGTGCGGTCGATCTCCGCGGCGCCGGCCCACGAGCGAGGGTAGGGCGCGTACGACAGGGGGCTGAGGTCGAAGTCCTGGGGCCGGTCCGGCAGCACCAGCGACTCGCCGGTGCGGAGCGTGGTCACGTCGGGCTGGCCCAGCAGCTGGGCGATGCCCAGGCGGGCGCGGCCCAGGTCGCGGTCGCCCTCGCCCAGCCTCTCGTACAGCTGGTGCCGGGCCAGCACGGAGTTGCCGGACGCGTGCTCGATGCGGTAGCGGCGGTACTGGACGGGCCGGTCGGGGTAGTCGGCGTCGCGGTCCAGGAGGGCCGCAAGCGTGGCCTGGTCGTAGGCGCGCTGCGCCTCGGCCGGCGCGATGGCGAGCAGCGTGAGGAGACTAAAAAGCGTGACGCGCATGGCGAAAGTCGATGGCGGGCAGATCTACAAACGGATCCCAGGGCAAGGTTCGGGCCTCGAGCCCGGATCGGCCCGCTTTTCACCGAGCGGCGGCAGCCGCAACGCCGCGGTGGAAGCGCTTACTTTTGGGGCACTCCGCCCCCGGTCCCATGCTCCGACTCGCCGTCCTGGTCCCGCTGCTCCTGACCTATGCCGCCTCGGGCGTGGCGCCGACCGCCTCGGCCCAGCCGGTGGCCGCCTCGGCGCACGCGCCGACCCAGGCCGAGCGCGCCCAGGGCTACGCCGAGCGCGACGGGCAGACGGTGTTCGTGTTCGACCCGTCCGCGTACGGCCTCGCCCCGGCGCGCGTCGTGGTGACGGGCGCCTTCCGCGCGTGGAGCACCGACATGGACGACTCGGCCTGGGCGCTCACCGAGGCGGGCGAGGTTTGGACGCTGGCCGTCGACGCCGAGGCGGGCCCCCAACCGGGCACGCCGTTCAAGTTTCGCGTGGACGACGGCCGCTGGCTCGACCCGCCGGCCGAGGCGCCAAACGGGCAGGGCGGCAACCTGATCTTCCGCTTTGGCGAGACGCCGCCCCGGCTCGTGGCCGAGTTGCGCGGGCCGGACGCGGTCTGGGTTCTCGTTGAGGGCGCCGACCGTCCGCTGAACCCTGGGGCGTACCAGATCGAGCGGTGGGACGGCACCCCGGTCCGGGTGGAGGCCGTGACTCCTCACGAAGCGCAATCCGCTCTGCTCACGGTCCGAGACCTCGACCCAGACCACGTACACTACGTGACGGTCCAGGTGGAGGACCAGCGCCTCCGAGCCCGAGCTCGGTTCGACGGCCTGTGGCGAGACCTTCCCTCCGGCTCGTCGCTCGCGTCTCGCTGGTGGCTGGGCGTGCACCTCAATACCCCCTCCTACACGACCGGCGACCACGTACCCGGCACTTGGTTCCGCCTGTTCGCGCCTCGCGCCGACTCGGTCGTCCTCCACCTCTACGAGAGCCGTACCGGCCAGGAGGTAGCTCGGCGCTCGCTCGATCCCGCCTGGACCGACGGGTTGTGGCAAGCGAGCGTGGAGGAGGCTCGGCCCGGAACGTGGTATGACTATTCGGTCTACGGCCCCGACGGCCCCGGCTCGGCGTTTACCAACCAGACCGGCCAGCGCGTCAGCGACCCCTACGCGCTCGTCTCCGACGACTCGTGGGGCCGAGGCCGGGTGTGGCAAGACCGCTTCGAGACGCCGCAACCCGTCCGAGGCGGCCGGCCGGCGATGCAAGACGTCGTGGCCTACGAAGTCCACCTGCAGGACTTTACCGACGAGTTGCCGCTGGCCGACGGCGTCGGGCCGCTCGAAGGGTTCGTCACGCCCGGCCTGACCAACAGCCGGGGAGAGGCGATCGGGCTGGACTACCTCTCCCGCCTCGGCGTCAACACGGTGCACCTGATGCCGGTCCAGGAGTTTCTGCACTACCCCGACGCCGACTGGCAGGCGGCGTTCTCGGACGACCCGTTCATGCAGGCGCAAGGCGTCGCCGACGAGAACTACCAGTGGGGCTACCGGACCACGCACGCGTTCGCCGTCGAGAGCCGGTTCCGGTCGGCCGGCGACGAGCCGGGGCGCGAGCGCGAGCGGTTCGCGGCGCTCGTCGACACGCTGCACGCCCGAGGCATGGCCGTCGTGATCGACGTCGTGTTCAATCACACCGGCGAGAACATGGAGGGCGACGAGCGGCTGTTGACGTTCAACGGCATCGACAAGTGGTACTACTACCGGCTCGACGACGACGGCAACCACATCGGCGCGTTCGGCAACGAGGTCAAAAGCGAGAACCGGCCGATGACGCAGCGCTGGCTGCTCGACCAGCTTCGGCACTTTGTCGACGTGTTCGGCGTCGACGGCTTCCGCATCGACCTGGCCGGCCAGACCGACGAGCAGACGCTGCGCTGGCTGCAGGCCGAGCTGGGCGACGACGTGCTGATCTACGGCGAGCCCTGGATCGCGTCCAACGACCCCGACTACGAGGCCAACCCGTCGTGGGACTGGTACAAGGCTGACAGCCCGATCACCTTTTTCCAGGACGACGCCCGTAACGCGTTCAAGGGCGCGCCCAGCGACCACCCGGCGCCGTCGCCGGTCACGCGCGGCTTTGCCGGCGGAGACACCGAGGCGCGCCAGGCCGCGCTCCAGGGCATCGCCAACGACTACCCCGAGGAGCCGACGCCGAACGCGGGCATCAACTACCTCGACATCCACGACAACTGGGCCCTGGCCGACCGCTTCGCGTCGTGCGAGAGCGGCGACTGCGCCTGGGACGGCCGCGCCGGCGTGCGCGACGCCGAGATGCGGATCGCGGCCGCGCTGCTGCTGACCAGCCTGGGCCCGGTCGTGATGCACGGCGGGACCGAGATCGCGCGGTCCAAGGGGCTGGCGCCGCTGCCCGAGGCCATCGGCGGCGAGCGCATCCTGACGGCCATGCCGCTGGCGCCCATCTACATCAAGGGGCGCGGCGACACCTACAACCTGCGCGCGGCCAACGCCTTTGTGTGGGAGACGGTCGGCCAGGAAGGCCCCGTGGACACCGCCGACATGTTCGACTGGTGGCGCGGCCTGATTGCGCTCCGGCTGTCCGAGGCGGGCGAGGTCTTCCGCGCGGGCGGCGCCGTGCCCGACGGCTGGGTGCGCCCGATCCTGCTTGCCGACCGGCCCGACGTGCTGGGCTACGTCGTCGGGGAGCGCGTTCTGGTGCTCGTCAACGTGGGCGACTACGCGTTTACCTTCTCGCCCGGTCTCGACGGCACTTGGCGCCCGGTGGCCTCGTCGGACAGCGAGGGTGGGCGCGCAGACCCGGCCGGCATCGGCCCGGCCGGAGCGCTCGGCGTCGTCCGCGTGCCGGCGACCGGGGTGGGCATCTGGGTGCGGGACTAGATCCGGCGCCGCGGTGAGGGGCACCGGAGCCCGATCACCGGCTCGCGCTCACCACTGGTGGCGGGCATCCGCAGCGCGCGGGCAAGAAACCGCGCCGGACGGTGGCCCTTCCCGAAAGCGCTTCCGATCTTGCCAGCCCTCTCTCATTCCCGACATGGCCCACGTCCCCGCCGTCTCCGCCTACGAGATCGCCACCGGCAATTTCAACGCTGCCGCCGACCTGCTCGACCTGAGTCCAGAGTGGCGGACGCTCATCCGGACGCCGTTCCGCGAGATGAAGGTCGAGGTGCCGCTCTACCGTGACGACGGGACGTTCACGACGTTCACCGGCTACCGCATCCAGCACAACGGCGCGCGGGGGCCGTTCAAGGGCGGCATCCGGTTCTCGTCGCTCGTGGACGAGCAGGAGGTCAAGGCGCTCGCCGAGACCATGACCTACAAGACGGCCCTCGTCGACATCCCGTTTGGCGGCGGCAAGGGCGGCGTCAACGTGGACCCGCCCAACCTGACCCAGCGCGAGCTGGAGCACGTCACGCGGCGCTACATCAGCCGCATCCACCTCATCCTGGGGCCCAACCGCGACGTGCCGGCGCCCGACATGGGCACCAACGCCCAGACGATGGCCTGGATCGTGGACCAGTACGGCCGCCAGCATGGGTACAACCCGGCCGTCGTGACGGGCAAGCCGCTCGAACTGGGCGGCAGCCCGGGCCGCGCCCAGGCGACCGGCCGAGGCGTCATGCTGACCGCGCTCGCGGGCGCCCGTGACCACCTCGGGAAAGCTCCGGGCGACCTGCGGGTTGCCGTGCAGGGCTTTGGCAACGTCGGCATGAACGCGGCGCTCCTGCTGGCCGAGGCGGGCGCGACGGTCGTCGCGGCGAGCGACCACACCGGCGGCTACTTCAACGGCGACGGCTTGGACGTGGAGGAGATGGCCGCCTACGCCCAGAGCGACGCCAGCCGCTACACCCTCCAAGGCTACACCGGCGGCGGGCGCGTCAGCCACGAGGACTTTATGGGCGTCGACTGCGACGTGCTGATCCCGGCGGCCATCGAGGGCGCCATCCACAAAGACAACGTCGGCTCGGTCAAGGCGCGGCTCGTGGTCGAGGGCGCCAACCTGCCCGTCACGCCCGAGGCGGACCGCCAGCTGCGCGAGCGCGACGTGCTGGTGATCCCCGACATCCTGGCGAATGCCGGCGGCGTGATCGTGAGCTACTTCGAGTGGGCCCAGAACTTCCAGCAGTTCCGCTGGAGCGAGGCCGAGGTCAACGAGCGCCTGGAGAAGATCCTGATCGCGGCCTACGACAACGTGGCCAAGGAGATGAAGGCGCGCGACTGCTCCATGCGCGCGGCGTCGTTCGCGCTCGCCATCGAGCGCGTGGTGACGGCCGAGAAGCTGCGCGGCGCGCTCTAGCCGTCCCCACGCCGGGTCACGGCTGGACGCCCACTGTGCCCGCCTCGGTGGCCGCGCCGTCGCTTTGGGGTGGCGGGCGGCGCCGTCGCGTCGCGGTGGCCGGGCCGTCGCGTCGCGGTGCCGAGGCGGACGGAGTGGGCCGCCTGGCTCGGCGATCGGTGGAGCCGGCCGGCGGGGCCTCGACGGCCCAGACATGTGAACGGCGCGCCCACTGGACATGGGCTTTCGGACAAGACAAGCGCTTCCAGAGCCAGCACGGGTGCGAACCGGGCGGCCCTGGGCGTCCCAAGCCCTAGCTTGACTCCGTCCGCCTCGGGGAGCCCTTGGGACCACCGCCGCAGACGCCGATACCCAGGACTCGGGCCGACGCCCGGGTCCTTTTTGCATCCCCCCGGCCGGACCGCCTGCGCCGCGCATCTCTCGACTCGTTTGAACATCCGCTCCATCCTGGCCGACCGCCGCTACGGCATCTCGCTCCCCAGCGCTCGCACGTTCCGCGAGGAGTGGTTCTCCAACGTCCGCGCCGACCTGCTGGCGGGCATCGTGGTGGCGCTCGCGCTGATCCCCGAGGCCATCGCCTTCTCGATCATCGCCGGCGTCGACCCCAAGGTGGGGCTCTACGCTTCGTTCTGCATTGCCGTCGTGACGGCGTTCGTGGGCGGGCGTCCGGGCATGATCTCGGCCGCGACTGGCGCGATGGCGCTCGTGATGGTAACGCTCGTGCGCGACCACGGGCTGGACTACCTGTTCGCGGCGACGCTGCTGACGGGCGTGTTCCAGATCGCGTTCGGCCTGTTCAAGCTGGGCCGCTACATGAAGTTCGTGCCGCGCGCGGTCATGACCGGCTTCGTCAACGCGCTCGCCATCCTGATCTTCCTGGCCCAGGTGCCCTTCATCGTCGGCGGCGGGATGCTGGGTCTGGTGGTGATCGCGGGCGGGCTGCTGATCATCTACGGCCTGCCCCGGATCACGACCGCGATCCCCTCGCCGCTGGTCGCGATCCTGGCGCTAACCGCCGTTGTCGTCGCCGTCGGAGGCGCTGGGCTGATGACCGTCGGAGACATGGGCGCGCTGCCGACCGCGCTGCCGGCCTTGGGCCTGCCGACGGTTCCGTTCACCTTGGAGACGTTCGCCATCATCACGCCGGTCGCACTCGCGCTGGCGCTCGTCGGGCTCATCGAGTCCCTCCTGACGGCGTCGATCGTGGACGAGATGACGGACACCACCTCGGACAAGGACCGCGAGAGCCGCGGCCAGGGCATCGCCAACATCGTCTCCGGGCTGTTCGGCGGCATGGCCGGCTGCGCCATGATCGGGCAGTCGGTGATCAACGTGACGTCGGGCGGGCGCGGCCGGCTGTCCACGTTCGCGGCCGGCGCCTTCCTGCTGTTCTTTATCCTGGTCCTGGCCGACTGGCTGGTCCTGATCCCGATGGGCGCGCTCGTCGCGGTCATGATCATGGTGTCCGTCGGCACGTTCGATTGGTCGTCGATCGGCCAGGTCCGCACGATGCCGGTCACCGAAACGCTGGTGCTGGTGGTGACGGTTGCGACGGTTCTGTACACGCACGACCTCGCGATTGGCGTCTTTACCGGCATCGTGCTGTCGGCGCTGCTGTTTGCGCGCCAGGTCGCCAAGACGGCCGACATGATCTCGACGCTCAGCCCCGACGGCCGCACGCGGACGCACGCGGTCAAGGGTAACCTGTTCTTCGTGACGGTAACGGGCTTTCTGGACCGCTTCGACTTTACCGAAGACGTGGACCGCGTCGTGCTCGACCTGACGCGGTCGCACGTCTGGGACGCCTCGGCGGTCGGCGCCATCGACAAGGCCGTGCTCCGCTACCGCCAGCGCGGCGTCGAGATGGAGGTCGTCGGGATGAACCGCCACACCGAGGCGATCATCGACCAGGTCGCCGTCCACGACAAGCCCGGCGCGGCGCTGGCCGTCGGCCACTGACGGCACCCGGGTGGGGCGCCTCCCGTGCTCGACCTGGCCCGCCTCGGCACCGCGCTGCGACGACGCGGTCACCGATCTGGGAGAACACCTCGGCAACGGCAACGCCGTCACCGAGGCGGGCCGCGTGGGGCCTAGCTCCGCTTCATGGCGAAGCCTCCGGCGAGCGCGAACAGCGGGACCCAGACAAACCACGGGTTGCCGAGCGACAGCGCCACGACCGCCGAGACCAGGCTGGCGCCGGACAGCAGCGCCGTCCTCAGGCCCGCCAGAGGGTTCTCGCTCGCGCCGCGCATCCGGGACTCGGCAAAGCGGATGCCCTCCGAGAGCAGCGTCGGCGCCTTGACGATCAGGTCCACCAACTCGGGCGCGCCGCGGAAGCTCTCCTTGAGCAGGGCGACCGGGTTGAACTGGCTCATAAACAGCTTGTTGACGTGCTTGCGGCTGACCTCGGCCACGTCGAAGCCCGGCATCAGCGTCTGCCCGACGCCCTCGAACGTCACCAAGGCCTTGGTCATCAGCACCATCTCGACCGGGAAGTACATCCGGTACTGGCCCGCCAGCCCGACCGACTCCATGATCAGCTGGCCCACGTTGACCTCGCCGTACTTCTGGGCGCGGTAGAAGCGGCGGCACAGCTCGGCGACGGCGCGCTGAAAGCCGCGGGGGTCGGCCTTCTTGCCCGCCTGGCTGACCGAGGCGAGGTAGCGCGCCGCGTTCTCGGCGTCGCCCGTCACCAGCGAGAAGTAGTAGTAGAGCAGCGTCCGGCGCAGGTCGCCGTCGAAGTAGCCCACCATGCCCAGGTCGATAAAGCCGATCGCGGGCGAGATCTCGCCCTGGGCGTCGGGCTCGGTGTCGAGCACGAACATGTTGCCCGGGTGGAGGTCGGCGTGGAAAAAGCCGTCCTGGTAGAGCATCCGGATGATGGCGAGCGCGCCCAGGTCCACGATCTCCTCGCGCACGGCCAGCGGCAGCGCGGTGCTTTCGGAGGTGTCCGGGCGCACGCCTCGGAACCGCTCCATCGTCAGCACCAGGCGGGACGAGTACTCGCGGTAGATGCGGGGAAAGCGGATGCCGGGCACGTCGGCAAAGTTCATCGCCATCTGCTCGGCGTTCTCGGCCTCGCGCCTGAGATCCACCTCGCGGAGCGTGTACTCGGCAAACTCGTCCAGCACCTTTTTGGGCTGGTAGCGGGCGAAGAACACCTGCAAGAACGAGCCGAAAAAGCCCAGCAGGCGCGCGTCCCGCTTGAGCACCACATAGATGTGCGGCTTGACGACTTTCAAGATCACGTCGTCGCCGTCGACCGTCGTGGCGGGGTGGATCTGGCCGATGGACGCGCTGCCGAGGGGCTTGGGGTTGATGTGGGTAAACATCTCCTGCCAGGGCCGCCCGAGCCCTTTGTCGATGCGGTCGAGGTACTCGGGGAACGGCATCACCGGCAACCGGTCGAGCAGGTTTTTGAGCTCCTCCGTGATAAACGGCGGCAGCAGGTCCTCGCGCAGGGCCAGCACCTGGCCCAGCTTGATGTAGGTCGGGCCCAGCATCTCCAGGCGGCGGCGCAGCTGGCTCTCCAGGCGCAGGCGGCGGATGTCGCGCTTGACGAACGGGCGCGCGAAGAACGCCGCGATCTTGATCAGGAAGAGCGGAAAGCCCTTGACCCAGGGAAACTGGTCGCGGTCGCGCGCGACCGCGACGGCGCTGCCGAGCACCAGGCCGCTGGCGTGGCGCAGCGTGGTGAAGTAGCGCTTGACGAGCGACGGCGGGTCGCCCACCTGCATGACCTCGTAGCCCGCCTGCCGGGCCACCTCGGTGTCGGCGTCGAGGGCCGGCGCCTCGACGGCGCGGCGGCGCACGCGCGACATCCGCTTGAGGTCGGCCGCGACGGCGCGCTCGGACTCGGCGAGCGGGGCGGGGGACGGCGGGACCGTCGGCGCGGCGCGGACCGGGCCTGGCGCCGCGCTGGCGTGAACGGTCGCCGTCGGGTTGTCGCCACCCGGGCCGGGGGGGCGGTCGTCTCGTGGGCCGGCGTGGTCGTCGGTGACGGTCGGCTCGGCGGCGATGCCGGGCGCCAGGTCGGTGTTTGCCGCGCTGTCCCCGCTCGCCGGCGGCTCGGCCGGGCGCGGCATCCACTCCGAGTCGTCGCGGGCGGGGTCGTCACGGGTGGGCGCGCCTGTGCGGGCGCCGTCGCCCTGGGACGCCGCCGCGGGCTCGGGCGCGTCCGGCCCGGCCGCGTCGGGCGCGTGGAGACCCTTCGCCGTCTCGGAGACGGGGACGAGGTCGCGGTCGCGGCGGTCGGAAGGCGGCATGCGGGGTTGGACGACGGGCGGAGGCGGAGGGTTCAGGCGGCTCCGGCGCCACGCGCTCCGCCCAGGTCCCTCGGCCGCTGCACCGAGGCGGGGGCCGCTGGGCTCAAGTCGCGGGCCCAGCGGTCGCCCAGGCTAGCGGTCGCGCTGGGCTAGCGGTTGCGCCCGAACTTCTCGTGGCTCGACACCCAGTCGTTGGACGAGATCGCCGAGGCCAGGCTGATCTCGCCCGCCAGCACGACGCCGGCGATGATCTCGGCCAGCTTTTTGACGCGGTCCTTGCCGTAGCAGTCCATCATCTCCAGGCACTCGCGCTGGGTCGCCAGCCCGACGCCGCCGCCGTACGTGGCCACGATCAGCGACGGGATCGTGATCGACATGTAGAGCGCGTCGTCGTCGGTGTGCTCGCAGTACAGGATCGCCGCCGAACTCTCCGACACGTTCGCCACGTCTTGGCCGGTCGCGATAAACATGGCCGTAATGCCGTTGGGGCTGTGCAGGCCGTTGTTGTTGGCGCCCGACAGCACCGACCCGATGCCGGCGGCGACGCCCCAGTGGTAGGCCAGGCCCTTGGGCTCGACGCGCATCACTGACCGCAGCACGTCGCCGGGAATCTTGCACTCGGCCGTGACGCGCTTGCCGCGCGTCTTCATGATGTTGACCATCGACGCCTTCTTGTCGGTCGCGAAGTTGGACTCGAGGTAGAAGCGGCGGATCGTGTCGTTGTTTTCCAGGATCCACGAGCACGCGGCAAAGGTGGCCCGGCCGACCATGTTCTGGCCCGCCGCGTCGCCCGTGGTAAAGTTGAAGCGGCTGAACGCAAAGTGGTTCGACAGGTAGGTGTCGATGTTGCTCAGCTTGCCGACCGAGGTCGTGGACTCGGCCTGGGCCGCGATCTCGCCGATGTTGTCCGCCAGCCAGGCCTTGAAGTCGCGCGCGCCGCGGGCGTCCTCGAAGATGAACACGGGCGCCCGCTGCATGGCGTCGTCCGAGATGGTGCACGTGACGCCGCCGGACAGGTTGAGCACCTTCATGCCGCGGTTGTAGCTGGCCACCAGCGTCCCCTCGGCGGTCGCGAGCGGGATCAGGAACTCGCCCTGGGCGTGCTCGCCGTTGACCAGGAGCGGGCCCGCCACGCCGATCGGGACCTGGGCGACGCCGATAAACGACTCGACGTTGCCGCCGGCGATGTGGGGGTCGAACGAGTACTGCTTGACGTGCTCGAAGCGTTTGCCGGTGTACTCCTCGACGAACGCCTGCCGCTCCTGGATGGCCGCCTCGGAGTAGTCGTCGGCGCGGTCGCGCGGGACCGTCACGCGGTCGGGTCGCTCGGCCTGGACGGAGTCCTTGACCTTGAACTTGAGATCGCCCATGCCCTCGATGCCGAACTTGAGCCTCAGCTCGTGGACGCCTTCGGCCGCCTCGACGCCCGGCACGTGGACCGTCACGACGTCCTTGAGCGCGAACTCCAGTGGGTTGGACGACGAGACGTCCGAGGCGGCCAGCGTGGTGCCGTCGGCGAGCGACAGCGTCAGGCGGTCGGCCGAGACCTCGGTCCCGTCGATGGTCACGCTCTCCAGGCCGGTCAGCTTGGCGTCGGTCAGCCGGTTCTTGAGGCTGAACGCGACGCCGCCGTCGATGGGGGTCAGGCTTCCGTTCGTGTACAGCTGGCGGAGGACGAGGGACGGAATTTTCATTGCGGGCGGCGAGAGGAGAGAGTGTGAAGCTACGCAAAGCGCTTCCGTACTGTCGGCGGGCAATCCGTCCCGTCGGCGAGCACGGTTGGGCCGAGGCACCCGATGTGCCGGGCCGTCGCCTCAGCACGTCGGCTACGGCATCGCCCGCGAGGCGGCGGGACCGGCGGCCGGCTACCAGGTGGCAGCCGATGCTACACCTCGCGCCACATCACGTAGTGGGGCCCGATCTCCGGGATGTCGAACTCGGGCCCGGCGGTGACCAGCCCCAGGCGCTGGTAAAACGCGAGCGCGCCGACGCGGGCGTTGCACCACAGCGCGCGCCCGCCGGCGTCCCGGACGACGTCGAAGCAGCCGTCGAGGACGGCGCGGCCCAAGCCCGTCCCGCGCGCACCGTCCGAGGTCGCCATGCCGCGCAGCCGCCAGCTGGCGCCCGGCGGGTACGCCCACCTCGGGATCTCGCCGGACACGGACCGGGGAGGGGGCTCGGCGTAGACCGTCGCGACGCCGTGCGGCGCGTCGTCGCCGTCGAGAAAGGCCGCCAGGTGGACCGCAACCGTGTCGTCCTCGGGATAGGTCGCCACGCGGTCGGTCCAGCCCGGGCGCAGAACCGCCGTTCTCAGCGGGCGGACAGTGGCGGCGGAAACGCGCTCGACGCGAGGCATGGGCGGCATGGGGAGGGGCCCGAAAAGGTAGCCGCCGGCAACGCCCGCCACGAGAAGCCGTCGGAGGGCGCATGGACCTGTTCGACCCTCCGCCACCCGACGGCGCGCCCACCACGCTCCGGGCCAAGGCCCTCCGTGCGCACGAGTTGCTGTGCGCGGAGTACGAGTGCCCCATCCCGTATTTCTCGACCAAGGACCCGCTCTCGGAGTTGGTCTCGGCGCTGCTCTCGCACCGCACCAAAAACGCCGACGGCAGCCGAGCCTACCACCAGCTTCGCGAGCGCTTCCCGACGTGGGACGAGGTGCGAGACGCGCCGACGGCTGAGGTGGAGGAGGCCATCGCGGCGTGCACCTGGCCCGAGCAAAAAGCGCCTCGCATCCAGCACGTGCTGCAGGCCATCACCGACGCGCCGGAGACGGACGGCCTGGGCCTGGACGAGCTCGCCGACTGGCCCGCCGATCGCGCCCGAGTCTGGCTGCAGGCCTTCCAGGGCGTCGGCCCCAAGACGAGCGCGGCCGTCCTGCTGTTCAGCCGCCTCCGCGTGCCGGCATTGCCCGTCGACAGCCACCACCACCGCGTCGCCCAGCGGCTGGGGCTGATTCCAGAGCGGATGGCGGTCGGCCCCAGCCACGACGCGCTGGCCGCGTTCGTGCCCGTTACCTGGGACGCGCAGCAGGTTTACGATCACCACGAGGTGTACATGCTGCACGGACAAAAGTGCTGCTACTGGAGACGGCCCGAGTGCGCGCGCTGCCCGGTCTACGACCTGTGCGTCTGGCCCGACAAACGCCCCCGGACGAATGCCAGCTAGGCTCTGTCCGGTGATTCGGTAGACTCGGCGGCTTCACCACCGCCGAGCCCTTGCCGCCGCGCCGTCATGCCCTCTCCGACCGCCAGTGGGCGCGCATCGCCGCGCTCTTCGACCGCCCTCTCCGCCCCGGCGGCCAGTGGAAGGACCACCGGCTTATGCTCGACGGCGTGCTCTGGGTCATGAAGACCGGAGCCCCGTGGCGCGACCTCCCCGACCGCTTCGGTCCCTGGACGACCGTCTACGAGCGCTTCCGCAGGTGGCGCGGAGACGGCACGCTCGACCGCGTCGTCGCCCGGCTCCAGCGCGACCTCGACCGCGAGGGCCTCATCGACTGGTCGGCCTTCTGCATCGACGCCACCTCCGTCCGGGCCTCCCGCGCAGCCGCGGGTGCCCGAAAAAGGGGGGCACCGCCGCAGAAGCCGCTCGCGCGGGTGAGCCGGAGGATCATGCGCTGGGGCGGTCGCGCAGTGGTCT
The DNA here is from genome assembly GCA_963757585.1 of Rubricoccaceae bacterium. Lineage (GTDB taxonomy): Bacteria > Bacteroidota > Rhodothermia > Rhodothermales > Rubricoccaceae > Rubrivirga. Next base: position 416,024 of record CAVWRT010000001.1, on the reverse strand, counting down.
TACGACCAAGGTTCACCTCGTGACCGACCGGGGCGGCGTGCCGCTGGCGTTCGTGCTCACGGCCGGGCAGCGCCACGAGTCGACGGTCTTCGAGGCGGCGCTCGACGCGGTGGCGGTGGCCCGAGAACGGGGCCGTCCTCGCCAGCGTCCCGGCCGGGTGCTCGCCGACGCGGCCTACGACGCCAACCGGACCCGGCGGTGGTGTCGACGGCGCGGCATCGGCGCCACGATCAAGGTGAACGGGTCCCGGAAGCCCAAGCGGGGCCGTCCGTTCGCCTTCGACCGGGCTCTGTACCGGGAGCGGAACGTGGTCGAGCGCACGATCGGTCACCTCAAGGAGCACCGCCGCGTCGGGTCACGCTCGGAGAAGCTGGCGGTGAGCTACCGGGCGATGGTGCAGGTGGCGTTCATCGAGCGCTACCTCCGGATCCTCGAATCACCGGACACTGCCTAGTCCCGCGCCACCCCCCGAGGCGGGCGCTCGGAGCCGCGCCAGAGGCTCGGCCGTGAGCGCCGGCCCATCATGTGGGCCGAGGCCGGGAACAAAGGTTGTTCAAACAAATAAACGCAGCCAACCCCCTGCTCCCCCATGCCTACCATCCAAGAATCCGTCACCGACCTCAACCAGCGCATCCTCCAGGGCGACATCCTGGGCGCCTTCGAGGACTACTACGCCGACGACGTCGTGATGATCGACGCCGGCCAGCCGCCCCGCGTCGGCAAGGACGTCAACCGCAAGTACGAGGAGGTCTTTGTCAACGGCCTGACCGAGTTCCGCAACGCCGAGGTCAAGTCGGTCGGCTTCGACGAGCAAGCCGGCAAGGCGCTCGTCGAGTGGCACTTCGACTTTACCCACTCCGACTTTGGCGACCAGACCTACGACCAGGTGGCCGTCCAGACCTGGAAGGACGGCAAGATCACCGAGGAGCGCTTCTACAAGATCTAGGCTCCCGCAAGACCTTAGGACGCGGCCTCGCGCCGACTGCGCCCGCCTCGGTGACCGTGCCGAGGCGGGCGCACCTGCGTCAGGGCGCACCTGCGTGGTGGCTACGGCCGAGCCTTCGACGACTGCCAGTGCGCCAGGGCGGACGCGGCCAGCAGGGCGACGCCGGCTCCCATCCAAAAGTCCGGACGGGCGGGCGACCCGAACGAGGCGTAGGCGACCGACGCCAGGCCGAGCACGGTCAGCAGCGCCGCGGCGGCGAGCAGGCGGAGTCCAGGCGGCGCCGGCACTAGTACGGCGGGCTCAGGGTCTCGGGATCGGCCGGGGCGTTCTGCAACTCCCAGTCCTCGAAGCGCGCTAGGTCGTCGCGGATGGCTTTCATCACGTAGGCCACGACCACGGCGTCGTCGAGAAAGCCCGTTCCCAGGATAAAGTCCGGGATCAGGTCGGCGGGCGTCACGAAGTAGAGCAGGCCCGCGGCCAGGAAGAACACGGCCTTCCAGGGCAGGTGGCGGTACTCGCCCCGTGCGATGGCAGACCCGAGGCGGGCCAGCCGAGGCACGTCGTCTTTGAGCGAGCCGATGCGGCTGCGGTCGTTGCGGAGTTGCTCTTGGGCGCGGCGGATCACCGCGCGCAGCCGGCTCGGGTTGTCGGCCAGGTCTTCGGCGTCGCCGCGGACCAGGCTGAGGCCGCGCTGGGCCGTCTTGCGTTTTGAGGAGGACACGGGCGTCTAGGGTGGCGTATGCCAACCTACGCGCGTGCGCCTGCCTTGTTGTACCCGGCAGGCCGCTTCGCCCAAGCCGCACCGGCCTAGTTTGGACGCCGCTCCCACACTGCCTGCCGATGCGCCGCGTTGCCCTGCTCACCCTGTGCCTTGCCGCGCCCACCTGGGCACAGACCGTGGGGGACAGCACCCTCCACGGGCGCCCGGTCGCGCCGGGCCCCAACCCGGTCGCGGCCACGCCCGCCTCGGCGCGGCTGTCGGCCGCCGAGCAGCACCGCCAGCTTGCCGCCGCGTCGCCCGTCGCCGAGGTGCCGTTCCGGTCGGTCGGGCCGACCGTGATGAGTGGGCGCGTCGCGGCCGTCGCGGGCAAGCCGGGCGACCCGGCCGTGTTCTACGTCGCCTACGCCTCGGGCGGCCTGTGGCGGACGGCGAACGGCGGCGCGTCGTTCACGCCGCTCTTCGACGACATGCCGACGATCACGCTGGGAGACGTCGCCGTCGACTGGCGCGACCCCGAGGGCGACGGGCCGACCGTCTGGGTAGGAACGGGCGAGGCCAACTCCAGCCGGTCCTCGTACGCCGGGACAGGCGTCTACCGGAGCTCGGACGGCGGCGACTCGTGGACGCACCTGGGCCTGGCCGAGACGCACCACATCGGCGCCATCGTGCTCGGCGACGATGCCGAGGTGGCCTGGGTCGCGGCGGTCGGGCACCTGTACTCGCCCAACTCCGAGCGCGGCGTCTTCCGCACGACGGACGGCGGCCGCACCTGGGAGCGAACGCTGTTCGTGGACACCCCCGGTCCGGACGGCGCCTCCAACGGCTTGGACGCCAGCGACTCCGGCGCCAGCGGCTCGGACGCCAGCGACACCGGCGCCATCGACCTGGTGCGCGCCCGTGACGGGCGGCTCTACGCCTCGACCTGGACGCGGAGCCGCCGCGCCTGGGACTTCCGAGAAGCCGGCCCCGGCTCGGGGATCTGGGCCTCGGACGACGACGGCGCAACTTGGGCCCGGCTTTCGGTCGAGGGCTCGGGCTTCCCGACCGGCGCCGACGTGGGGCGCATCGGCTTGGACGTGCACCCGTCGGGCGTCGTCTACGCGGTCCTCGACAACCAGGCGCGCCGCCCGGCCGACCCCGACGCCGAGGTCTTGGCCGTGACCTCGGCCTCGCTGGCCACCATGACGCGCGACGAGTTCCTGGCGCTCGCCGAGGCGGACCTCAACGCGTTCCTGGACGCCAACAACGTCCCCTACAGCTACACCGCCGAGACCATCCTGGACGACGTGCGCGACGGCCGGATCTCGCCCCGAGACCTGGTCGAGTTTCTGGGCGACGCCAACGCGGCCTTGTTCGACACGCCGGTCGTCGGCGCCCAGGTGTACCGGAGCGACGACCGAGGCCGGACGTGGCGCCTGACGCACGACGGCACGCTGGACGACCTGTTTTACTCCTACGGCTACTACTTCTCCATCGTCCGCGTGGACCCGACCGACGTCGACCGGGTGTTTGTGCTGGGCGTTCCGCTCGTCGGCTCGGTCGATGGCGGCGCGACGTGGCAGCGCGCCGACGCGCCCCACGTGCACGTGGACCACCACGACCTGTGGATCGACGCCGAGCGGCCCGGGTTCATGCTCTCGGGCAACGACGGCGGCGCCAACCTGACGCACGACGGCGGCGCGACCTGGACCAAGCTCAACACGACGGCCGTCGGCCAGTTCTACACCGTCCAGACCGACGACGCCCAGCCGTACAACGTCTACGGCGGCCTGCAGGACAACGGCGTCTGGGTCGGCCCGAGCGACTACGCGCCGTCGCCCGCGTGGCGCGCCGAGGGCGACTACCCGTACCGGCGCTTGTTCGGCGGCGACGGCATGCAGATCCAGGTCGACCCCCGCGACGGCACGGTCTACACCGGCTTCCAGTTCGGCAACTACGCCCGCATCGACGGCGGCCGGGGGCCGTCGGAGCGCGTCGTGCCGCAGCACGACCTGGGCGAGCGCCCGTTCCGGTTCAACTGGCAGACGCCGATCTGGCTCAGCACGCACCTACCCGACGTGCTCTACCTCGGCTCCCACAAGGTCCACCGCAGCTACGACCGCGGCGAGACCTGGACCGCGATCTCGGACGACCTGACGGCCGGCGGCCAGCCGGGCGACGTGCCCTACGGCACGCTGACCTCGATCCACGAGTCGCCGCTCGAGTTCGGGCTGCTGGCGGCCGGCTCGGACGACGGGCACGTCTGGGTCACCGAGAACGACGGCCGGACCTGGCGCGACGTCTCCGACGGCTTGCCGGCCGACCTGTGGGTCAGCCGCGTCGAGCTGTCCCGCCACCAGCGCCGGCGGATCCTGGTCGCGCTCAACGGCTACCGCTGGGACCACTTCGAGAGCTACGTCTACCGTTCGGACGACCTGGGCCGGAGCTGGCAGCGCATCGGGGCGGACCTGCCCGCCGAACCGGTCAACGTTGCCAGAGAGGACCCGCACAACCCCGACGCGGTCTACGTCGGCACGGACGGCGGGCTCTACCTGTCGCTCGACGGCGGCGGCTCGTTCACCGCCTTCCACGGCGACCGCGCCCGCCAGGGCGCACCGGCCGGCCCGTTCGCGGGCGCGGACGACGGGTTCCGCACGCCGGTCTTGCCGCGCGTGCCGGTCCACGACCTCGTCGTCCAGATGCGCGACCGCGACCTGGTCGTCGGCACGCACGGCCGCTCGGTCTGGATCGCCGACCTGGACCACGTCAGCCGCCTGACGCCCGATGTCCGCGCCCGGCGGCTCCACCTGTTCGCGCCCGACACCACGACGCACCGCGCCGACTGGGGCGACCGCGGCTACACCTGGTCCGAGCCGGCCGAGCCGGCGCTCGAGATCGCGTACTGGACAACCGACACCGGCTCCGCCCGCCTCGAGGTGCGCACCGAGGCGGGCGCGGTGGTGCGCCGGTGGGACGACGACGCCCAGCCGGGCCTCAACCTGGCCAGCTACGACCTGCGCTCGGACCGGGCGACAGGCGAGCCCGGCGACGCGACCGACGCGCACTACCTCGAGCCGGGCGTCTACACGCTGTCCGTCGCGCTGGGCGGCCGCACCGAGACCGCGCACCTCGTGGTCGAGGCCGGGCCCGAGCCGCCGAGCCGCGCGCGCAAAAAGATGCCCTGACCCGGCCCGCCTCGACCCCCGAGCGTGCGCCCCGAGCCTGGCACGCCGAGCCGTGCCCACCTCTACCTTTCTGGACTCGTCACCCCCCGGACCATGCAGCCCCTTTCCTACGACGGAGACGTCGAAACCGTCGTCGGCAACGGCCGCCTGATCGCGCGCGTGCGCGCCGCCAGCGCCGAGTTCGTGTTCGCCGGCCCGTCCAGCGGCTACCGCCTCCTGGTCGACGGCGAGCCGGCCGACAGCGTCGGCGTGCGCACCGAGGTGCTGCCGGGGCGGACGCGCTTCTTGCTCGGCGACCGCGGCACCACGACCGTCGCCGCCCAGCCGGACGACACGCTGATGGTGATCCTGGTCGAGGCCACGCGCGACGCCCACTGGGCGCTCGAGCTCACCGGCGAGGGCACCGACGCCGACGCCGAGGCGCGCGGCGACGAGGCCGAAGCGCTCGGCACCGCCCAGGGGCGCGCCGCGCTCTGGACCGAGACCGCGGCCACCGACACGACCCAGCAGGACGCCGCGACCGGCACGCTCCACGTCCGCCTGAAGCCGGGCGACCGGGCGGCCTTCTTGCTCGGCACCGACGCCGCGTGCGCCCGCCTCGGCGACCCGTTCGAGGCCGTCCAGGCCTGGGCCGACGCCGACGCCGAGCGCGGGCTCCGGCTGCGCACCCCCGACCCCGACCTGGACCGCGCCGTGGCCTTTGCCAAGGTGCACCTGCGCCAGGGCTACGATTGGAACCCGGACGCCGACGGACACCCCGGCGGGCCGGGCTCCAAGATGGTGTGCGACATCTTCCGCTGGCGCGACGTCTGGAGCCGCGACTTTGGCTCGGGCTTCGGGCCCGGCGGCATCGCGGCCGGCCTGGTCGGCCCCGTCCTGTCGACGTTGGACTACGAGGCCGAGCGCTACAGCGCGCATCCGCCCGAAGGCCTCAAGGTCTCCGACGACACCAGCCAGGGCGGCTCGGCCGAGGGCCTGGGCTGGCTGATGAAGCTGGTGTGGCGCGTCTACAAGCACACCGGCGACACCGCCTGGCTGGCGCGCATGGTCGCGGCCTTCGAGCCCTGGATGGACCTGTGGGTCTCGCGCGACCACGACGGGCTCGTCGTCGACGTCACCGAGTGGATGGACCACAGCCGCTTTCTCCGGCTCCCCGAGGGCCAGCGGACGCTGTACTCGAACGCGCTCTACTACGCCGCGCTCAAGCGGATGGACTACATCTGCCGCGCCCTCGACCGTCCCGCCGACGCCGGCCGCTACCGCGACCTGGCCGCCCACTCGCGGCAGTCCATCCACGACGCATTCTGGAACGAGAGCGGCTACTTCAACAACGCCGTCCAGTGGGGCGTGGCGGATACGACGCTGATGCTGGCCGACAACGCCATCGCGGTCGCCGAAAAGATCGCGAGCCGCAACGAGCGCTTCCGCACGCTCGAAACCATCCGGGAGCGCTCGTGGCGCACCTACGGCACCGTCACGACCGACCTGCCGATGCGCTACGTCCCGGCCGACAACGACCACAACCAGCGCGTCTGGCCGTGGTGGCTGGCGCACGAAGCCCTGGCGCGCTTCCAAAACTTCGACGCCGAAGGCGGGCTCCACGTGCTCGGCAAGATCGTGGACACCTTCGCCCGGCCCACGCTGCCCGGCATGTGCGAGGAGTACGTCGACCCCGACGACGGAGCCCAGGACGCGGTCGTCGGCCACGCCTTTATCACCGGCTCGGGCGCCATGCTGGAGGCCATCCAGTACGGCTTGGTGGGCCTGAGCATCCGGGAGCCGGGCGAAAGGACCGTGCGGCTGGCCCCGGCCACGCCCCGAGGCTGGGAGACCTGGGGCGCCGACCTCGACCTGGTCACCGGCAACCTGCACTACGACGAGACCACGGACGGCCTCCGGGTGGTGCTCGACGGCACGTCGGTCGAGACGCTGGAGCTGCGCATCCCGCCGCGCGAGGCGGTCGAGCTGGTGACCGTCGACGGCCAGGAGATCGAGCCCGAGCGCCAGGAGGACGGCGCGAGCGAGTACTTCCGCTTCGCGGTCTCGCCGGGCGCGTCGCACACCATCGAGGTGTCGTTCGCGCCCCAGCGCGTGTGGGGCGGGGACCTGGCCATGCCGCCGCTGCCTCCGCCGGTCCCCGTCGCCCGGCCCCTGCTGATGGACGAGCCGCGCCTGTTCGCCGACATCCTGCAGTCGTTCGTTCGCGCCGCGGTCAGCTACTTCGGCAAGATGCGCCACGTGGCCGCGCGCGAGATCGGCGACCTCGGCGGCGACGGCGACCTGGTCGTGATCGTCGGCAACGAGCTCCCGTTCCGCACCAAGCGCGGCGAGTCCGTGCCCGACCACATCGACGGGTTTCTGGCGCGCGGCGGGTCGCTGCTGCTGCTGGGCCCCCGCTTTCCGCGCATCGACATCACCGCCAGCTACCACGGCGGCGCCCAGATGGGCCAGCACGCGGGCATGTTCTGGTGGAAGGTCTGGGCCGACGGCCGCTGGCAGGACTTCGACCCGCGCGACGACGAGATGCTCCCGGCGCCCGAGCACGAGGGAACCGTCTACTGGGGCGACGGGCCGCTGTTTGCGGCCTGGGAGCACTCGCTAGGGCTGTTCGGCTTCGAGACCGACTGCCGCGGCGTGTTCGACGTCGAGGGCGGCGTCGTGGACCCGGACCAGCAGGTCGAGATCGTCTATACCGACTGGACGGTGCGCAAGCCGTGGTCGTTCACGCCGCTGGCCTTCACCGAGCGCGAGCACCAACTCGTGACCGGCCCGCGTCGGGAGCGCTACCCGTGCGCGGCGCTGCTGGAGAACGCCGAGACGGGCGCCCGCATCGTGGTCGTGGCGCCCTCGGTGTGCTCGCGGACGGACCTGCTCCACCGCATGCTCGCCCACGTCGCCCAAGCGCCCGGGGTCGAAGCCTAGCGCTGGGTTCAGCCCCGGGTCCTAGGGGGTGCGCTCGGGGAAGAGCGTTCTAAACCGCTCGATCATCTCGGCCGCCTGGGCAGCCTCATCGGCGTCGCCCTCGGCAAACTGGTCGGCGGCGGCCTGGGGGGGCATGCTCCCCGAGTCGCGGGCGAGGGCCCAGTAGGCGTCGGCTTTCTGCAAGGCGTCCTCGAAGGCGTCGGGGTCGCTCATCAGCGCCGGGTCCTCCAAAAGGGGCTGTGCGAACAGCGCCCGCGCCTCGATCTCGCTCAGCGCCGACTCGCCGTAGCCGGCGTGCGTCGCGTCGTCCTCCTCGCGTCCGACGCGGAAGGCGGGGTGGTGCAGCAGGTCGTCGAAGGCCAGGACGGGGTGGCCGGTCGCCTGGGCGGCCTCGATCTCCTCGGGCAAGAGCGCCTGCCAGTGGATCTCGAGCGTCTCCAGCAGCCCGTCGAGCCCCATCCAGTCGTCCTCGGAGGGGTCGTCGCCGACCAGCTGCGCCGCGAGCGCGGCGCGCTTGTGGGCGCGCTCGGAAGGCGGGAGCGAGAAAAAGGCCCACAGCACGCGCGCCGTCTCCAGCAGCGCCACGGTGTCGTCGCCGACCGCGTCCGGGTCGGAGCGCAGGCGGAACGCGTCGGCGGCGTCGAGGTCGTAGACGCCGAACAGCGGCTCGGCGAACAGGGCCAGCGACTCGTACTGGACGCCGGTCTCGCCGTCGAGCAGCGCCTGGCTCAGCCGCGCCTTGCGGGCGGCGAACGCCTCCGCGGCGGCGCCGTCGACGGCCGCGACCGTTTCGGGATCAAGATCGGCCATGCCGTCAAAGTCGTCGTCGTCGAACACGGGGGCGCGAGGATGGGAAGAGGCTAGACGCCCGTCGGCGCCTTGGTGGTTCCGGGCCGCGCGAGAAGGATCGGCCCGGTCTGCGCCGCGATCCGGTCGAGCGTGGCCGGCGCGTCGTCGGTCAGGCCGGTCCGCACCGCCGACGCCTGGACCGAGGTGGAGCGCACGGCGGTCAGAAAGTGGAAGCGCTCCGAGGGCGGCAGCCGGCCGATGGGGCCCGCCGCGGCTCCGCCCCGGACCACGACCTCGACCGCCTCGGTAGCCGCCCGCAGCAGTTCGGCGTCCAGGCCGAGCGGCGCCGCGCCGGCGTCGAGCCAGCGGACGCCCAGAAACCGCGACTGCCGGCACTGCAGCACGACGCCCAGCGTGACCGCGTCACCGGTCGCGACCCGGACGGCGCGGAGCAGGGCGTAGTCGTAGGCGTGCACGGGGCTAGCGGCGGTACGACAGCGCCGACACCTCGGGCGCGTGCTGCCGGGCCGCCTCGGCGGTCTCGACCCAGGCCCGAGGCGAGCGGAGCCGGTGGCGCAGGTAGCCGGCGTAGGCGTCCCGGGCGTCCTGGGCGCTGTCGAAGTCGGGCGACTGCCCAGGAGCAACGGCGGTGAGCAGGCCGTCGGGGACCTCAGACAAAAGATCCGTTATTGCATCTGGCGTGACCAGACCGGCCAGGCGCGAGTCGGCCTCGGCGATGCTCGACGCTCGGGGCAGCAGCACGTGGTCTTGGATGGCCGGGAACGCCGCCTGGGCACGCTCGGGCGTCACGCGCGCCCAGTCGTGGTGGAAGTAGAGCGCCGCGCCGTGGTCGATCAGCCACAACTCGGCGCCGTCGTCGCCCCGAGCCATCAGCAGGTTCGTGTTCCGAGCCGTGCGGTCGATGTTGGTCGTGAGCGCGTCGAGCCAGACGACCTCGGCCGCCAGGTCGGGGGAGACGAGGCCGGAGTGCGCGACGGGGTCGTAGGCGAACGCGCCGGGCACGAACCCCAGCCCGACGTTGAGGCCGCGGCTGGCGCGCAGAATGTCCTGGATCTCGGGGTCCGGCTCGGCTCGCCCGAAGCCGTCGCCGAGGTCGACCAGGGCAAGCGGGGGCAGGGGGAGCCCGAGGTGGCGCGCCAAGCCTCCGACGATCAACTCGGCGACGAGCGCGCGCGCGCCCTGGCCCGCGCCTCGAAACTTGACGACCGTCATCCCGCCGTCGGTTTCGACGAGCGCGGGCAGCGACCCGCCTTCGCGCAGCGGCGTGACGTAGCGGAGGGCGGAGTGCGTGGGCAGAGGCATCCGCGGCTCACCCGGCAGCGGAGGTCCGGTTCCGCGTGTCTAGGCCAGGCCCGAGCCGAACCGGCGCAGCAGCGCGAGAAAAAACGGCACGCCGCAGAGAGCCGTCAGCACGCCGACGGGCACCTCCTGGCCGGGCAGGACGGTCCGCGCCGCCAGGTCGGCCACCAACAGGAACAGGGCGCCGCCGGCAAACGCCAGCGGCACCAGGCGCCCGTGCGTCGCGCCGGCGACCAGCCGAACCGCGTGCGGCACGATCAGCCCCACGAACCCGATCACGCCCGCCGAGGCGACCAGCACGCCCGTCGCGACAGCCGCAATCGCGATCAGCCCGCGCTTCAAGCCCTCGACCGGGACGCCCAGCGCCGCCGCCGCCTCCTCGCCGGTCGACAACAGGTCGAGCGGCCGGGACAGCGCCCACAGCGTGCCCACGCTGCCCACGGCGACCGCCAGCGGTGCGGCGACGGTTTCCCAGCGCGCGCCGCGAAGCGAGCCGAGCAGCCAGAACAAGACCGCTCGCAGCTTGTCCGGCTCGGGGCTGGCAAACGTCACGAACGCCGTGACCGAGCCCAGCATCGCCGACATCGCCACGCCGGCCAGCAGCAGCCGCGTCGTGGACAGGACGGGCCCGCTCCGGGCGGCCGCGAACACGGCCAGGACTGTCAGCCAGGCCCCGGCGACAGCCACGACCGACATCGACGCCGCCCGCGACACGACGGCCGGCAGGAATCCCAGGTAAAACAGCGCCGCGCCCGCACTCGCGCCCGACGACGCGCCCAGGATGTAGGGCTCGGCGAGGGGGTTGCGGACCAACGCCTGCATCGCGACTCCGATGACGGCCAGCCCGCCGCCGACCGACAGCGCCAGCACGACGCGCGGCACGCGCAGCGTCCAGACGATGGTGCGGTCCACCTCGGTGCCGCCGCCGAGCAGGGCGGTCCAGACGCGCGACGGGCCCAGGTCGGCGCTGCCCCAGGCCAGGCTCGCGGCCACGGCTGCGACCAGCGCCACGGCCAGACCGAGGCCGACCCAGCCGCGCCTCACGCGGCGCCGGCGGCAAACGCCTCGGGGTGCAGACGGCGCGCGAGCTGCTCCAGCCCCTGCACCAGGCGCGGCCCCGCCCGGCTGACCAGGTCCGGGTCGAGCCCGTAGACGCGGCGGTTGCGGACTGCCGGGAGGTCCGCGAACGCGGGGTGGTTGGCGACGAGCCGAGCGGGGTCGTAGTCGGGGCTCAGCACCACGATCACCTCGGGCGCCATTTCCAACACGGCCTCGTCGCTCGGCTGGGACGCCGCGCCGGGGTAGCGGTCGGTCAGGTTGTCGCCGCCGGCCAGCCGCACCAGCTCGCTCGCGTACGAGTCGCGGCCAAAGGCGTAGAGCGCCTGGTCGCCCACCAGCAGCAGCACGCGGGGCCGGCCGAACGGGCCCACGGCGTCCTCGACCGCCGCCACGCGGCGCTCAAAGTCGGCCGCGGCGGGGGCGCCGCCCGAGACCGCCAGCAGCGTGTCGAGCGTCCGCAGCGCGCGCGGCACGTCGGCGACGTGCTGGAAGCGGAACAGGTAGGCCGGGATGCCGAGGTCCCCGAGCCCGTCCGCGACCTCGGCCGGGTTGACGTCGTCGCTGCCGATGGCGAGGTCGGGCTCCAGCGCGACGACGCGCTCCAGGTCGAGCGGGTAGGACTGGAAGCGCTCCAGCGCCGCGACCTCGGCGGGCCAGTCGTCGCTGAGCGCGGCCCCGGCCAGGTGGCCCGCGCCCGCGGCGGCGGCCACCAGTTCGGTGATGTTGGGCGCCAGCGGCAACACCGCCCGCGGCGTCGCATCCAGGACCACGGCGCGTCCCAGGTCGTCGCGGAGATCGCCCGGTGCGGCGGGCTGGCAGGCGCCGAGCCCGCACGCCATGCCTAGAATCAAGACGAGGGACCGGGGCATGACGTGGCGAGGGACAGCGGGTAAGTTACCCGCTTGAAGACGGCTCACGTTCTGTTCAACCCGGCCGCCCGAGGCGGGCGCAACCGCGCGCTGCGCGAGCCCATCGAGCGGGCCCTCGCCCAGGCGGGCATCGACGCGCGCGTGGTCGAGACCCAGGCCCGCGGCGACGCCGAGCGCCTGGCCGCCGAGTGGGGCCGCCTCGGGCACACCGTCGTGGCGGCCGGCGGCGACGGCACCATCCACGAGGCCGTCAACGGCCTCGCCGGCACGCCCGGCACGCTCGGGGTGCTGCCGCTGGGCACCGGCAACGACTTTGCCTCGGCGATCGGGATGCCCAAGGGGCTCGCCGACGCCGCCCAGGCGCTGGCCCTCGCGCCGACGCGCGCGCTCGACCTGGGGCACGCGCGCTGGACCGACACCGCCGGGCGCACCTTCCAGCGCCGGTTTGCCAACTGCCTGGGCGTCGGCTTCGACGCCCACGCCGCCGCCATCGCCGCCGAGACCAAATGGATCGGCGGGCGCGCGGCCTACGTGATGGCCGTCTTTCGCACGCTGTGGGCGTGGCGCCGCCCCGACCTCGTGGTCCAGGTTCGGGCGCACGGCGTGGACTTCCACGGGCCACTGTTTCTGTGCGAGATCGGCAACGGCCATTCGGTAGGCGGAGGGTTCCTGATCACGCCCGACGCCCGCCTAGACGACGGGCTGTTCGACGTGTGCGTGGTGGATCACCTCCAGACGGCCCGTGCCCTGACCCTGATGCCCACGACGTTCCGCGGCGGCCACGTAGGCGCGCCCGAGGTCACGATGAGTCGCACCGACCACCTCGGCCTGGCCGTCGACGGCGGGCGGGGCATCGGCGTCCAGGCCGACGGCGAGTCGTTGTGCCTGGACGCGGTCGAGATGACGGTCAGCGTCGAGGCGGGCGCGATCCCGGTCGTGGCGCCACACCTGGCGCGCGGGCCGAAACCGGTGGCAGCGAGGCATTACGATTCGTACCCTTTGGTCCCTGGCAGCACCCCCTCACACGCACGCGGGACATGAGCAAGAAACGCATCTTCGTCGTGGACGACGATCCCAAGATCGGCGAGCTGTTCGCCAAGGTCCTGGACCGCGACGGGTACGCCACGGAGGGCTTTACCTCGGCCGAGCCGCTCCTCAAGGCCATCGACGACGGCACGACGCCCGACCTGGTGCTGACCGACCTGATGATGCCCGACATGACCGGGATGGAGCTGATCGAGGTGCTGCGCGACCGCGGCCTGACCCTCCCGGTGATCGTGATGACGGCCCACAGCTCGGTCCAGACGGCCGTCGAGGCGATGCGACTGGGCGCCTTCCACTACCTCCAGAAGCCGGTCAACCTGGAGGAGATGCGGGCGCTGCTGTCCAAGGCGCTCGACCTGTACTCGGACAAGAAGGAGCTCCAGGAGATCAAAACCACCCGCAAAAAGCAGCACTCCACGTCCAAGATCATCGGCGACAGCGAGCCCGTGCAGGCGGTCCGCGAAACGATCGAGACGCTCAAAGACATCCCCAACACGACCGTGCTCGTGCGCGGCGAGACGGGCACGGGCAAGAACCTGGTGGCCCAGACGCTGCACTACGCCTCCAAGTGGTCGGGCGGGCGGTTTATGGAGATCAACTGCGCCGCGCTGCCGGACAACCTGCTCGAGTCCGAGCTGTTCGGGTACGAGAAAGGCGCGTTCACCGACGCTCGCGCGGCCAAGCCGGGCCTGCTCGAAGTCGCCGACGGCGGGACGCTGTTCCTGGACGAGATCGACTCGATGAGCCTAGGGCTCCAGTCCAAGCTGCTCAGCTTTCTGGAGAGCCGCGAGTTCCGCCGCCTCGGCGGGACGGACCAGATCAAGGTCACAACCCGGATCGTGGCGGCGACGAACGCGAACCTGGAGGAGAAGGTGGCCGAGAAGGCGTTCCGCAAGGACCTGCTCTACCGGATCAACGTGGTCACGGTCGAGCTCCCGCCGCTGCGGCGGATGGGCCAAGACGTGCTCGCGATTGCCAACAAGCTGGCCGAGGACTTTGCCGGGGAGTTCGGCAAGCCGTTCGAGGGCTTTACGGCCGAGGCCGCCGCCAAGCTGTCGGGCCACGACTGGCCCGGGAATGTGCGCGAGCTCCGCAACGTGCTCGAGCGCGCCATGATCTTCGCCAAGCAGCCTCGGCTGGACGCGGGCGACCTGGTGCTGCTCAAGTCGGACCTGTTCGACGGCGCGACCTCGGACGCCGACACGTTCCGCTTCCGCGCCAGCGCCACGCTGGAGGACCTGGAGTACGAGTACATCAAGCACACGCTCGCCAACAACCGCAGCTCGTCCTACGCCGACGTGGCCAAGCTGCTGGGCATCTCCAAAAAGACGCTGTGGGAGAAGCGCAAGCGCTACAACCTGGACGCCGAAGTCGAGGAGATGACGGCCTGACCCGTTGAAGGTGGATGCGTGCGGCGTTGAACGTTCACGCCGCACGTCCAACGCCGCACACCTATGACCGACCCACAGAAAGCCGCCCTCGCCGACCGACTCGCCGCGACCTCGCCCGCCGCGACTCCGCCCGCCTCGGCGCCGAGGCCGGCGGCGCCGTCGAACGGCGCGGCAGCCGGCGGCGAACTCTCGGACTCGCTCCAGCGCATGATCGGCGCCGGTGCCGCCCGCTTCGGCCTCCGCGCCGACGCCCAAGGCCCGGCCGACGCGTGCGCGCTCGCGCCGCCCTTGGCGCGCATGATCGACCACACGGTCTTGAAGCCCGACACGACCGAGCACGCCATCCGCGAGCTGTGCGCCGAGGCGCGCGAATACTGCTTCGCGTCAGTGTGCGTCAGCCCGGTCTGGGTGCCGGTCGCCGCGGCCGAGCTGGCGGGCGCGACCTCGATGGTGTGTACGGTGATCGGCTTCCCGCACGGCGCCACGCGGACGGCCGTCAAGGCGTTCGAGACCGAGCAGGCGATTAGGGACGGCGCCCAAGAGATCGACATGGTGATCTCGATCGCCCTGCTCAAGTCGGAGCGCTACGCCGAGGTCGAGGCCGACATCAAGGCGGTGGTGCAGGCCGCGCAGGGCCGGACGGTTAAAGTGATCCTGGAGACGGCATTGCTGACCGACGAGGAAAAGGTGATCGCGTGCGTCCTGGCGCAAAACGCCGGCGCCGGATTCGTCAAGACCTCGACAGGCTTCGCCTCGGGCGGCGCCTCGCCCCAGGACGTGGCGCTGATGCGGCGCGTCGTGGGCGCGTCGATGGGCGTCAAGGCGTCCGGCGGCGTTCGGTCGGCCGAGGACGCCTACGCGATGGTCGAGGCGGGCGCCTCGCGGCTTGGCGCCAGCGCCGGCGTGGCTATTTTGAACGGCCTGACCTCCGACGCCTCCTACTAGCCCTCCCCATGCGGATCTCCTTGCTTCTCGCCGCCCTCGTGGTGCTCCCGGCCTGCTCGGGCCTGCGGCCTGTCGAGACGGGACCGGCGCCCGAGCCCGACGCGCCCGCCCCAACGTATCCGGCGTACGAGACGTTCGACGCGGCCGGCCTCGACGCTCAGCCCGAGGTGGCCGTCGAGGTGGTCCACGACGTGCCGGCGCGCGTGATGCAGGGCAGGGTGGTGATTCCGGACGCGTCGGCACCGGCCGCGCCGTCCGAGCCGGTCCCGGTTCAGGTCGATGGCTACCGCGTCCAGGTGTTCACGTCGTCCAGCCGGGACGCCGCCGAGGGCGTCCGCGCGGACGCGGTGCGGTGGTGGCAGGGCGCTCGGTCGCAGGCCGGGGCACCGCCGTCGCTGGAGGCGCTCGTCGCGTTCCGCCAGCCGTACTACAAGGTTCAGCTCGGCGCCTTCGCCACGCGCGACGAGGCCGACGCGGCCCTGGCGTTGGTCCGCCGCCAGTACCCCGAGGCGTTTATCATGGCCGACCAGGTGACGGTGCTGCAGTAGCGCCGGCCGGGTCGGGCGACGGCGAGCGACGGAGTCAGCCGATCTCGATCCGGTCGCCGTCGCAGGCCCAGTCGGTGTGGGCGAAGGCGGCGCGCGCCGGCCCCAGGTCGTCGTCGCTGGCGCCGACGGGCGCGTGGACCAGGACCAGGCGCGCCGCGCCCGCGCGCTGGGCGACGTCGGCCGCCTCGGCGGGCGAGCTGTGCACCTGGGGCAGCGAGCCCGTTCCCTCGTGAATCAGCAGATCGGCGCCCTGAGCCAGCGCCACGACGGCGTCGCAGAGCGCCGTGTCGCACGAGTAGGCCACGACGCGGCCGGGCGCCTCAAAGCGCAGGCCGACCGTCGGGACGGGGTGGTCGACCGGGCTGGCCGTCACCGTCAGGTCGCCGAGGCGGAGGACCGGGCTGTCGGGCTCCATCGCGACAGGGTGGAAGGCGCGCTCGGGCAGGCCGTCCCACTTGCCGGTGTCGAAGACGGAGAACAACGCCTGCGCCTTGTCGAGCGTCGCCTGGGGGCCGTAGACCGGGATCGGGTCGGCCCGGCCCATCAGCCACAGCTTCTCGACCAAGAGCGGGTAGCCCGCCAGGTGATCCGGGTGCTCGTGCGTCAGGATCACGGCGTCCAGCTGGACCGGGTCCAGGCCGCACGCCTGCATCCGCTGCACGGCGTCGCCCCCGCAGTCTACCAGCACCAGGTGGCCGCCGTGCTCGACGGCGAGCATGGTCGTGGTGCGGTCCGGACCGGCGTTTGCGGAGCCTGTGCCGAGAAAGTGGACCGTCATCATGGGGGCTGGGGGAGACCGGAGGATACGCCGCACGGCGGCTCACCGTGCCCCGAGTCGAAGCGCAACGGAGGCGCCTAGCGCGAGCGAGCCACCACGTAAGCGCACAGCCCAACCAGCGCCTCGCGTGCCGGAGACGCGGGGAACGTGCGGAGGTCGGCGGCCGCTTGGGCAGCCAGCGTCTCCATCCGCGCCCGCGCTTGGGCCAGGCCGCCGCTGTCGGTCACGAACCGGAGCACCTCGGCCGTGTCGCGGCGGCTCTTTGTGCGCTTGCGCACCAGCTTGCGGATGCGCTTGGCGTCTCCGGCGTCGGCGCGGTCCAGCGCCAGGATCAGCGGCAGCGTCATCTTGCGCTCCTGCAGGTCCAGCCCGACCGGCTTGCCCGCGGCCGCCTCGGGGTCGTAGTCGAACAGGTCGTCGCGGATCTGGAAGGCCAGGCCGATGGTCTCGCCGATGGCCTTGGCGCGCGCGACCGTCTCGGCCGGGGCACCCGCCGAGGCCGACCCGGCCGCCATGCAGGCCGCGATCAGCGAGCCCGTTTTGTCGCCGATGATCTGGAAGTAGCGCGCCTCGGTCATGTCCAGGCGCCGCGCCGTCTCGATCTGCAACAACTCGCCCTCCGACATCCGCCGGACGGCGTCCGACATCACGTGGAGCAGGTCGTAGTCGTGGTCGTCGAGGGCCAGCAGCAGGCCGCGGCTCAGCAAGTAGTCGCCGAGCAGGACGCCGACTTTGTTGCGCCACAACGCGTTGACCGACGCCACCCCGCGCCGCGTGTCCGACTCGTCCACCACGTCGTCGTGAACCAGCGTCGCCGTGTGGAGCAACTCGACCAGGGCCGCGGCGCGGTAGCTGCGCTCGGTGATCCCGCCCGAGATCTCGGCCGAGAGCAGCACGAGCGTCGGCCGGATCTGCTTGCCCTTGCGCTTGAGCAGGTACTGGACGACCGTGTCGAGCAGGCGGACGCGCGAGCGCATCGCGTCTCGGAAGTGACGCCGAAACACGTCCAGGTCGGCGGCGACGGGCGCCTGGATGTCGCGCAGGCTCTGGGGCGCGGTGTCGGCGAGGGGCGGAGACGTGGCGACGTCCATGGGAACTTTCAGTTTGAACTGAAAGGTCTACCCGCGGTGGCAGCGCGAGTTGCGTTCGGGCGCTGGGACGGGGCAATTCACGCAGTCTGGGCCAGCGCCGGATAGATGGCGCGCCCGATGGCACACCGCGCGCAGCGACCCTCGTCGCAGTAGCGCCGCGCCAGATGGTGCACGCCCTGCGCCTCCGACGCTGACCGCGCGGCCAGCCCCGCCTGTGCGAACTCGCGCACGATGCGGTCGGTCGGGGCGGGGAGCGACCGGTAGGCGCGGTACACGGCCGCCTCGAGGTCGCGGTCGTCGCGCTGGTCGGCGTCGAGCAGCAGCACGGGCAGCACGGCGTCCACCAAGACACGCGCCGCGCGCGTCCGGCCCAGGACGGGCGTGCCGTCCGGGGTCGCCGGGCGGAGCACGTCCAGCGCCGCGGCCGCGCTCGCGCCGACCGCCTGCGCCATCGTCGCGACGCCGTCGAGGTGCAAGGGGCCATCCCGAGCCAGCCACGCGGCCGCTTGCGCCAGCCGGCGCCGAGGCGCGTTTGCAGGGCGGCCGCCCCGCTTCCACGCCTCGCGCCGCATCCGCTGGGCGACCGCGGGCGGCGTCTCGAAGATGGAGTTCTCGGCCAGACCCGAGTGCGCGAGCAGCGTGTCGAGGATCGCCGGGCCGGTCATGCCTCGGATCGCGCCGAGGTCGAGGTGGCCGGCGAGCGTCTCGAACGCGTCGGCGTTGGGCTCGTACCCCAGCGCGCGAAAGGCGCGCGCGATCAGCAGGCGGTCCAGGTCGGGTCGTCGCCCGTACGCCCGGGCGAGTTGGCGCGACCGCGCCGACAGCCGCTCGTCGCCCAGCCAGCGCACCCAGTCTCGGCGCAGCGAGCGCGAGACCTCGTCCCACCGAGACCGGCACCGAGGCGGCGCGCCTGGTGTGAGGTAGAACGATCGGAGCAGCGACCTCAAGCTGTGGTCGAGGTGGGGGAGAAGCACGAGTTCGGGCAGCCGGGAGCCGTCCGAGCGGCGCAGCGTCCCCGTGCGGGCGTCCGCCGACAGCACCACGTGGAGCACGACGCGGTTGTAGGCGTCGTCGCGGTCGTGGCCGTGCGCCTCCCAGTCGCGGCTCGCGAGGTGGACTTCGACGTCGCCCGCCCACATCATGCCGTCCACCTCGACGCGCGCGCCCGACACGTCCGGGCCCGAGTCGCGGTTGAGCACGCCGCGGTCGCGCACCACGACCGTCTCGCCCGTCGTGGTGCGCAGCGCCGACGGGTCGAACAGCCCGCGCACCCAGGCGTCCTGGATGGCCGCCTCGGGAATGCGGCCGATCACCTCGGCGGGTTCGGCGACCAGGGGCTCGTGGACGGACGGCACAGGCAGGGCGAAGGCTTGCCCGCCAAGACCCGGCCAGCACCGCGGTCTAACCGCGACGAGTCTCCGACCGGCGACGAGTCTACTCCTCGTCGGTAAGTCCCTGGGCGAGGTCACGGTCGACGAGCCAAACCAGGTCGCCCTCGACCGACACCTGGGCGATGGGCGGGCCCGCCTGCTCGCCGTCGTAGGCGTCGAGCGCCGCCGAGAACGCGTCTCGCTTGTTCGCGCCCGCCGCTGCGACCAGGCACAGCCGGGCCGTCGCGAGCGCCGGGAACGTCAGCGAGAGCCGGTCGCGGATGGTGGCGTCGGCGGGCGCGTGGCCCACCGTGACGCGTCGTCCGCGCTGGTGCAAGGCGTCGGTGCCGGGAAACAGCGACGCCGTGTGCCCATCGTCGCCCATGCCGAGATGGAGCACGTCGATCCGCATCGCGTCCCCGAAAAACTGCTCCAGCGCCTGCTCGTAGACGCGCGAGCCTTCGTCGGGCGGGCAACTGCCGGGCATCTTGTGGATGTTGGACTCCGGCACGCCGGCGGGCGTCAGCAGGGTGCGGTAGGCCATGCCCGCATTGCTCTCGGGGTGGTCGGCGGGCACGCACCGTTCGTCGCCCCAGAACACGTGGACCCGGCTCCAGTCGATGCCCTCGGCCTGGGCGAGCCGCTCGTAGGCAGGGACGGGCGTCGATCCGCCGGTCAGGCACAGCGTAGCGCGGGACTCTCGGGCGAGAGTCGCGCGGAGCGCAGCGGCGGTGCGGTCGGCCAGGGCCTCGGCGACGGCGGCGGCGGAGGGCAAGACAACGATCTCTGCAGGCATGGCGGGACGGGTACCGAGGTGGGCGAAGAAAGCGACTAGCAGGCCTCGACGGAGCCCCCGGTCTCTTCCGTCGGAGGCGCCTGCACCATCGACGCGGCCGCCTCGGGCCCCCAACTGCGGGAGGCGTAGGCATGAGGCTCGATGTCAGGGTTGTCCAGGATGGACTCGTAGATGCGCCACGCCTCCTCGGCCTCGTCGGCGTGGACGAACAGCGTGGGGTCGCCCTCCAGCACGTCGTGCAGCAGGGTCTCGTAGGCGTCGGGGAAGGCGCCGAACGTGTCCTGGTACCGAAACGACAGCTCGCGCGTGGTCACCTTGAAGCCCTCGCCGGGCATCTTGACGTCGAAGGACAGCCGGAACCCTTCGTCGGGCTGCAGCCGCAGGCGGAGCACGTTGGGCGTCGGGTCGCAGTCGCCCGCGCTCTGGAACAGCGTCACCGGCGGCCGGCGGAACACGACCGCGATCTCGGTGACGCGCTCGGGCAGGCGCTTGCCCGTGCGCAGGATGAACGGGACGCCCTGCCAGCGCCAGTTGTCCAGGTGCAGGCGGACGGCGGCGTAGGTCTCGGTCTGCGAGCCCGCGCCGACGCCCTCGTGGTCGGCGTAGCCCTCGGGGTCGTCGGGGCCCGGGCCGTACTGGCCGAGCACGACCTCGCCGGCGCGCGCGGTGCGCGTGGAGCGCAGCACCTTGATCTTTTCGCGGCGGATGCCCTCGGCGTCCAGGCGCGCCGGAGGCTCCATCGCCGCCAGCGCGAACAGCTGCGTGAGGTGGTTCTGGATCATGTCGCGCAGCGTGCCGACGCCGTCGAAGTAGCCCGCGCGGCCGGCCGCGTCGTTTGTCTCGGCGACCAGGATCTCGACCCGCTCGACGTCCTGCCGGCTCCAGGCCGACTCGAAAAAGGCGTTGGCAAAGCGAAAGACCAGCAGGTTCTGGACGGTCTCCTTGCCCAGGTAGTGGTCGATGCGGTAGACGTCCTCCTCGGGAAAGTGCTCGTGGACGACGCGGTTGAGCGCGCGCGCGCTCTCCAGGTCGTTGCCGAACGGCTTCTCGATCACCAAGCGCACCCAGGGCGCATCCGCCCGGCGGTCGTCGCCGACGGTTTCGCGCTCGGCCTCGTGGTGGCCCAGGGCCGTGATGGTGCCGGGGAACGTCGAGGGCGGCAGAGCGAGGTAGTAGATGCGGTGGCCGGCCAGCCCGCGCTCGCGCTCCAGCGCCGCGCACGCCTCGAAGACGGGGTCCAGGGCGTCGTAGGCGGTGACGCGAGCGTAGCGCAGCGTCGCCTGAGCCCAGGCGCGCGCCTCGGCCTCGGCAATGCCCGCCTCGGCGAGGGCGTCGACCGCCGCGTCCTGCAAGCGCTCGTCGGTCCAGTCGGAGCGGCCGACGCCGAGCACGGTCGCCACCTCGGAGACGTCGTCGCGTTGCGAGACGTGGTAGAGGGCGGGGAAGAGCTTGACGGCGGCCAGGTCGCCCGTGGCGCCGAACAGAACGAACAGGGAGGGATCCACGAGGGCGGGGGCTGGGGCGGCACGCAAGATCGCACCGCGCGTCCGGTCTGCGCACTGCGGCCCTGAGCGTGCCCGCGTGGCCCGCGAGGCGGGCGCCCTCGCTCAGCCGATGGCCTGGGCGATGTGCTCGGCGACGCGGTAGGCGTTCGCGGCGATCGTCAGCGTCGGGTTGGTGGCGCCGGACGTGGGAAAAACGCTCGCGTCGGCCAGGTACAGGTTGTCCAGGTCGTGGGCCCGGCCCTGGACGTTGACCACGCTCGTCGCCGGGTCGGCGCCCATGCGGCACGTGCCGCACTGGTGGTTGACGACCGAGATGGGCATCGGGACGCGCAGAAACTGGTCGAAGCCGATCTCGCGCAGCTTGGCCTCTAGCACGTCCATCAGCTTTTCCTGAGCCGCGCGGTTGGTCTCGCGGTAGTGGAGCACGATGCCGCCGTCGGCGTCCAGTGTGACGCGGTTGTCGGCCAGCGGCAGGTCCTCGGACTGAACCCACCAGTCGACCGAGTGGCCGGCGATGGCGTTGGCGTCGTCGAGCGAGATCGCGCCCTCGCCCAGGTCCTGCACGATCTGCCACCCGGCGTGCTTGCCCATCAGGTGGATGTGGCCCAGCGGGACGTGCTCCCACTCGGGGTCGCCGGGAAGCCCGAAGTAGAAGTCGTTGACGGCGAGCGTTTTCTGGAACCGCGTGGGGTTGGGCGTCTGGGTGGCAACGGTGTAGAACTTGGAGGTCACGTGACGCATGAAGTGGCGCCCGACCGTGCCCGACGAGTTGGCCAGCCCGTCCGGGTGCGCGTCCGAGGCGGAGCGGAGCAGCAACGCGGCCGAGTGCACCGCGCCCGCGCACAGCGCAAAGGCGTCGGCGTGAAACTCCACGACCTCGCCGTCGACAACCGCTTCGCAGTGCGTGACGCGCGCGCCCGAGGCGTCGGTCACCAAGCGCGTCACCTCGACGCCGGTCGCGAGCGTCACGTTGTCGTGGGCGACGGCGGGCTCGACCGAGGCCACCTCGGCGTCGCACTTGAGGTGGAGCAGGTCCGGGAAGCCGTCGAAGGCGGCGCGGCCCATCGCCTCGAACGTCTCGCGGAGCACAAAGGCGCCCGTGCCGGGGTTCTCCTGGCTCAGCTTGACGCCCATCGGCAACTCGAAGGCCTGGACGCCGTGCGCCCGCAACCCGTCGGCGACCTCGGCGATGCGCGCGTCGTGGGCCAGCGGCGGATGCGGGAACGGGCCCGCCGGCGGCTCGAAGGGGTCGGCGCCGCGCTGGCCGTGGACGTGGTAGGCCGCCTCGGCGCGGTCGTAGTACGGAGCCAAGTCGGCGTAGGAGATGGGCCAGGCGGGCGAGGTGCCCTCCAGCGTCTCTAGCTCGTCAAAGTCCTCGGGCCGCATGCGCAGCAGCGCCGAGCCGTAGACCTTGGTGTTGCCGCCGAGCCAGTGGTACATGGCCGGGCGGAACGGCTCGCCGGTCGCGGCGTCGGTCCAGACCTCGCCGGACTTGTAGCGGTCCTGGGTGAAGAGGGCCTGGGGGTTCCAGTTGTCGGCCTCGCGCGGGAGCGAGCCCAGGCGGTTGAGCAGCAGGATGCGTTTGCCCGTCGGGGCGAGGGCCTGGGCGAGGGCGCCGCCACCGACGCCGGCGCCGATGATGCAGAGGTCGTAGGTCAACAGGGAGGGGTCAGCGAGAAAGAGCGGGTACGGGCCTCAGGTGTGCTCGTGTCCCGGCGCCGGTGAACACTTAGCCGCTCCAGGGCTGCTGGAAGTCGCCGTAGAGCGTCAGGCCGCCGTCGGCGAACAGGGTCTGGCCGGTCACATACGCCGCGTCGTCCGAGGCCAGGAACGCGATCAGGCGCGCGATCTCCTCGGGCTGGGCGATGCGGCCCATCGGGATGTGGTCGCGGACCACCTGGGTCGCCTCCTCGTCGTCGAGCCAGCTTTGGATCGGAGTCAGCGTCGCGCCCGGCGCGATGGCGTTGACGCGGATGCCGCGGTCGGCGTACTCCAGCGCCAGCGTCTGGGTCAGGCCGTGCAGGCCGTACTTGGAGACGGCGTACGAGAGGTAGTGCGGGCGCGGGATCCGCTGGTGGACGCTCGACACGTTGACGATGACGCCGCGCGGGCCCTCGGCCTCGCGGTCGAGAAACCCGCGGATGGCCTCGCGCGAGCACAGAAACGCGCCGCGCAGGTTGACGCCCAGCACGGCGTCGAAGTGCGCCGCGGTCGTCTCGTGGCTGGCCGGCTCCTCGATCTGGATGCCGGCGTTGTTGACCAGGATGTCGATGGGCCCGCACAGCGCCGTCGCCGACTCGAACATGCCCTCGATCTCGGCCTCGCGCGAGACGTCGGCCTGGACCAGCGTGCACACGCCGCCGGTGCGCTCGGCAAACTCCACCTCGGCGGCGTGGCCGAGGCGGCCGGACTCGTGCGACGCGTGCGCGGCGGCCTCGGCCAGTTCGCGCGTCGCCTCGGCGTTGGCGCGCTCGCGCTGGTAGGGGTAGTTGATGATCACGCGCGCGCCTCGGCGCGCCAGTTCGATGGCCGTGGCACGGCCAATGCCGGTCGAGGCCCCGGTCACCAAGGCCGTCCGGCCCGAAAGAGTAGACATCAGATGCAGTTGGTATCGGCTAACTAGACGGCGGGCGCAGCGCTGTTCCTACCCGTGGCGGCATCGGATAAGTCCTGATTTACCGGAGCGGTAGCGCCAGGACCAGCCCGTTCTCGATGCTGACGTCGGTGCGCTCGACGCCGTCGGGCGGGCGACTGTCGTATCGGACGTTGGCCTGCACCCTCAAGCGCACCGACCGCGTGATCCCGACCGAGAGCGCCGTCTGGTGCAGCACGCGCAGGTCCGAGGGTGCCTGCACGCTGGGCTGGACGTAGGTCGTGGTCGAGATCGCCGTCGCCTCGCTCAGCGTCCAGCGCGCCGACGCGTACGAGCTTACGCGCACGACGCCGCTCGGCGCCTCGCCCAGCTCGTCGTCCAGCTCCTCGTACTCGAACATCGGCGTCACGCCCAGCGCCAGGCCCAGCGAGTCCCGGTCGATGAGCTCGTAGCGCCCGCCGATGCCGAACAGCGTCCGCGAGACCAGCCGCTGCTGCCGGTTGCGCTCGATCTGGGCGAACGTCTCCAGGTAGGCGCGGGGCGCCAGCGCGTGAGTGTAGCGGCCGTGCAGGAACGAGCGGTCGAGAAACGAGCGGCCGTCGGCGCGCGACAGGTCGAAGCGGCCGACGACGAACGCCATGTCGTCTCCGGCGCGGACGTCGGTCCGGCCGCCAAGCCCCAGGCGGAGGTACTCCGTGTTGCCGGTCGCGAACGCCGCCGAGGCGTCGACGGACACCGTCACCCCGTCCGCCTCGACGGCGCGCCGGAGGCGCTCGGTGTTGACCTGGGCGTGCGCCGCCGAGGCCGCCAGCACCAGCAAGAGAATCCGCATGTCCACAATGGGCGAGCCTGGCCAAGGATAGCCCGAGGCGCCCGACGCCAGCCAGGGCTTGAGCGAGGGGGCGAGCTGGCGGCCGGAGCCGGCGTCCGCCTCGCCGGCGGCGCGGTGCGGTCAGGCCTCGGGCGGCTCGGCGTTGGGACGCTCGGCGTCGGGCGGCGCCGGTCCCGAGGTGCCGGGCCCGGCCGGGCCGAGCAGGCGCGTCCCGTGGAACGCCTTGGCCTCGTCGACGAACAGCTGCAGGTGCGGAAACGGGATCTCGATGCCGGCCGCCTTGAGCGCCTCGAACACCTGCTCCTGGTACTCGAGCCGCAACGGCACCTCCAGCTTGGCGTCGCGCAGGTGCAGCCGAAGCTCCATGTCCACCGAAGAGTCTCCCAGGCTCGTGACCACGACCGTCGGTGCGTAGTCCGGGTGCAGGCGCCGGTCGCCTCCGGTCAGCGCCAGCACGACGCGGCGCGCCTCCGCGGGGCTCTCTTTGTAGGCGATCCCGAACGGGACCGTGATGCGCAGCGCCCGCAGCATCGAGTGGTTGATGATCCGCCCCGAGATCACGCTCGAGTTGGGCAGGATCGCCATCTGGTTGTCGAGCGTGCGGACGCGCGTCGTGCGCAGCGTGATCTCCTCGACCGTGCCAAAGGTGTCGTGCAGCTCGATGTTGTCGCCGACCGTGAACGGCCGGTCGAGCAGGATCGTGACGCCTGCGATCAGGTTTTGGACGGTGTCCTGGGCCGCGAACCCGAGCGCGACGCCGGCGATGCCCAGGCCCGCGATAAACGGCGCGACCGCGATCCCGAGCTCGCCCAGCACGGCCACGACGCCCAGCGCGACGAACGACAGCCGGGCGACGCGCAGGATCAGCTGCTGCACGCCGGCGTCGACGCGCGACGAGCGGGTAAGCGCCCGCCGCGTCAGCCCGAGCACCACGCGCATCGCGACCCAGTAGACGGCCGCCGTCAGGACGGCTGGGAGCAGGTGCCCGAAGACGAAGCTCTGGAGCGACGACGCGAGCAGGCTGGCCGCGTCCTCGAACCGACCTTGGGTAATCGCGTCAGCGGCCTGGCCCACATCCTTGGTCAGCCCGCCGATGCCGGCGGCGGTGTCGACGACGGCCGAGTCGGCGGCGGCGAGCGAGTCGCGGACCGCGGCCAAGGAGTCGGCCACCAGCGAGTCGGCGGGTGGCGCGTCCGAGGCGGGGGAGGCGGGCTGCATCACGCGCGGCGCGAGGCGGCCTCCAGCGTGTTCGCGAGCAGCATCGCGATCGTCATCGGGCCGACGCCGCCGGGCACGGGCGTGATGGCCCCGGCGACCTGGGAGACGGCGTCGAAGTCCACGTCGCCGACCAGCCGGTAGCCGCGCTCGCGGCTGGTGTCCTCGACCCGGTTGATGCCCACGTCGATCACCGTCGCGCCCGGCTTGACCATGTCGGCGGTGACGAACTCAGCCCGGCCAATCGCCGCGACCAAGATGTCGGCCTGGCGCGTGACGGCGGCGAGGTCGCGCGTGCGGCTGTGGCACACCGTCACGGTCGCGTCCAGCCCGCGGCGCAGCAGCAGCGACGCCATCGGCTTGCCGACGATGTTGCTGCGCCCCAGCACGACTGCGTGCGCGCCGCGCGTCTCGACGCCTGTGCGCCGCAGCATCTCGACGATGCCCGCCGGCGTGCACGGCTCCAGCGACGCCTCGCCCAGCACCAGCCGGCCCACGTTCTCGGGGTGGAACCCGTCCACGTCCTTGGCCGGGTCGATGGCCCGGATCACGGCCGCCTCGTCGATGCCGTCCGGGAGGGGTAGCTGGACCAAGATGCCGTCCACGCCGTCGTCGGCGTTGAGGGCCGCGATCAGGGCCAGCAGGCCCGCCTCGGTCAAGCCGTCGGGGTGGTGGAGCGTCTCGGCGTCGATGCCCGCCTCGCCGGCGGCTCGGGCCTTGGCGCGGACGTAGGACTGGCTGGCGGGGTGCGAGCCCACCAGCACCACGCGCAGCGCCGGCGCCCGGCCGTGCGCGGCCCGGAAGGCGGCGGCGCCCTGGGCCACCTCGGCGCGCACGGCGGCGGCGATGGCGGTTCCGTCGATCAGCGTGGCCATGAGTCGGAGGTCGGTGAGCGGCAAGCTAGCGTGGCCGCCTCGGGGCGTCCTGAGAAGAGAAGGCGAGCACCTGAGCCCGGCTGGCGAGCATGTCGCGAGTCTGCGGCTCGCTGGCCTCGGCCACTTTTCTCCCCGCCCGGGCGCCGGCGCGCTCATCTTCCCGCCGTCCCCCCTCCACACGCCATGCTTCGAGCCGCCATCCTGGGCGCCACCGGCGCCGTCGGCCAAACGTTCGTCCGCCTGCTGTCTCGCCACCCGGACATCGAGATCGTCTCCGTCGTCGCCTCGGAGCGCTCGGCGGGCAAACCGTACCGCGACGCGGCGCGCTGGCTCCAGGCCGAGCCGCTGGCCGAGGCCGTGGGCGACCTGGTGGTCGAGTCGGTCGACGCCGCGCCGGCCGTCGACGTGGTGTTCTCGGGCCTGGACGCCTCGGTCGCCGGCGACGCCGAGGCCGACTGGGCCCGGCGCGGCTACGCCGTCGTGTCGAACGCGCGCAACTACCGGCTCGACCCGACGGTGCCGCTGCTGATTCCCGAGGTCAACCCGGACCACCTCGCGCTCGTCGACCGCCAGACCTGGGGCGGCGGGGGCTTTATCGTCACCAATCCCAACTGCTCGACGGTCGGGCTGGTGATGGCCTTGAAGCCGATGCACGACGCGTTCGGCGTCGAGGCCGTCCACGTCGTGACGATGCAGGCGTTGAGCGGAGCGGGCTATCCCGGTGTGGCGTCGCTAGATGCGCTCGGTAACGTCGTGCCTTACATCGGAGGTGAAGAGGAGAAAATGCACGTCGAGACGCGCAAGCTGCTGGGCACGCTCGGCGCGGACGGCGTGGCGGACGCCGAGATCGTGGTCTCGGCGCAGTGCAACCGCGTGCCGGTCGTGGACGGCCACATGGAGGCCGTCTCGGTGCGCCTCGGGCGTGACGTCGGCGCGGCCGAGGTGGCCGAGGCGCTGCGGTCGTGGCGCAGCCCGCTCGCCGGTCGCGGCCTGCACACCGCCCCCGAGACGCCCGTCCGCGTCGACGACGACCCGACGGCGCCCCAGCCGCGCACGCACGTCCACCTGGGCGACGGCATGACGGTGACGGTCGGCCGGATCCAGGACTGCCCCGTGCTGGGGGTCAAGTTTGTGGTGCTCAGCCACAACACGGTGCGCGGCGCGGCGGGCGGCGCGATCCTGAACGCCGAGTTGCTGGCCGCCGAGGGCCGCATCGGGCGGGCCGCGTGACCATCCGCCCCGCGCGCCCGTCCGACCTGGCGCCGGCGCTCGCGCTGTGGACCGCGCTCCACCGCGAGCACCAAGCGCTCGACCCGCGCTACCGCTTGGCGGGCGACGCGCCCCAGCGCTGGGCGGCCGACTTCCGCGACTGGTCGCGCAGCCGCACCAGCCGCATCTGGCTGGCCCTCGACGCGGGCCGGCCGGTCGGCCTGGCGACGGCGCACCTGGTCCAGACGCCGCCCACGTTCGAGCCCGTCGTCTTCGCCTACGTGGACGACCTGTACGTGGTCCCGGAGTCCCGCGACGCCGGCCTGGGCGCCGCCCTTCTCGCCGGCGTCCGCCAGTGGGCCACCGAGGCGGGGGCGGCCGAGATCCGGGCGGGCGTGCTGGCCGCCAACCCCGCCGGCCGCCGCTTCTGGGCGCGCGAGGGCGCCGAGGACCTGTCGGTCACCGTCGCGATGCCGCTCGGCTGACGCCGGCGACCTCGAGCAGCGCGCGTCGGTGCCGACCAGGCGGCTCGCGGGTCTGGGACAAACGAGACAGGGAGGGACCAGGCTTTCTCGCTCGGCGGCACGTCGGCGGTGCGCGCCCTCCTGCCCTGCCGGCCTCGGTAGCTTGCCGGGCCCACCCGGACCGTCATGCCCTGGAGCCGCGTCATCGGCCAGACCCGCGCCATCGAGACGCTGTCGCACGCCCTGGCGTCCGAGCGCGTCGCCGGGACTTACCTGTTCCACGGCCCGTCCGGGTCGGGACCGCGCGCGGCGGCGCTCGCCTTTGCCCAGGCGCTGCTGTGCGAGCGCCGAGGCCGGCCCGGCGGGCCCGACGGCGACGCGTGCGGCTCGTGCCTGGCGTGCACCAAGGCCGGGCGCCTGATCCACCCCGACCTGCACGTCTACCTGCCGTTTCCCAAGGTGAGCAAGGGCGCCGACAAAGACGACCGGCCGGCCGACTACCCCGACCGCCTGGCCGCGCTCGGCGCCGAGCCCTACGCCCCGGTCGACTACAGCCAGCGCGCCGGGCTGGACGACGACGGGCCGAGCAAAAAGCAGGTCGAGCACCGCAAGCGACCGATGAACGAGCTGCTGCGGCGCGAGATGACGTTCGTGCCGGCCGAAGGCCGCTACGTCGTCGGCGTGCTGACCGACGCCGACCACATCCGGACCGAGGCGGCGAACGCGCTGCTCAAGCTGCTCGAAGAGCCGGGCGCCGACGTGGTCCTGATCCTGACCGCCGAGCGCGTCGAGAACGTGATGCCCACGATCCTGTCGCGGTGCCAGCGCGTCCGCTTTCACCCGCTGCCGCCCGAGGCCATCGAGGCCGCGCTCGTCGAGCGCGCCCGGCTGGCGCCCGAGGCGGCCGGTGTCACCGCGCGGATGGCCGACGGCTCGTACACGCGCGCCCTGGAGATCGCCGGCAGCGAGCGCGTCCAGAGCCAGCGCACGCTCGCGCTCGACTTTGTGCGGAAGGCGTTCGGAGGCCGGCCCGACCACCTGTCGCCGCTGATCGACGCGGCCACCAAGATGGGGCGCGAGGCGCTCAAGTCGTGGCTCGACCTGGTGGCGCTCTGGATTCGCGACCTGGTGCTGGCGCGCGCCATCGGCGCCGACGCGCCCATCGTCAACGTGGACCAGGCCCAAGCCGTGCACAAGTTCGTCGCCGCGCTGCCCCACGCCGACCTGGAGGCGATGGCCGCGCTCGTCGCCGACGCCGTGGAGGCGGTCGAGGCGAACGGGCACAGCGGCTTGATCGTGACCACACTGGCGTTCGGCCTGCGCGACGCCATGCACGGCCGCTCGTCCGGCCGCCTGGTGACGCCGCTCGACGCCGCCTAGCTCCGCCTCGGTAGTCTCGGCGACCTGACCGAGGCGGGCGGAGCTAGAGCCGCTCGACGGCGTAGCCGGCCCGCCGCAGCATGTCCACGACGCTGCCCTCGCCCACCAGGTGGCCGGCGCCCACCACCACGAGCGCGGTCTCGCTGCCGGCGAGCAAGGACTCGATCTGGGGGATCCAGGCCCGGTTGCGCGTGATCAGGAGCGACTCGAACACCTCGGGGTGGCTCATGCCCTGGCTCATCATGGCCGCCAGGCGCTCGTCGTCGCCGCTGCCCCAGGCCTCGACCAGGTCGGCGAACTGGGTCGCCAGGCTGTCGGGGCTGAGGCGGATCGACTCCAGCAGGTACGCCACCTGGGTCGCCGTCGTGAGGTCGTCGAAGGCGGCGGTCTGGAGCTCGACGGTCTCGAACGCCAGCCGCTCCTTGCCGTCGGCCTTGGCGCGGCCGAAAAAGTGCGCGTCGACGCCGCCTTCCTGCAAAGGCAACCCGGACTGCTGGAGCGCCATCACGCCGTACATCATGCTCGCAAACCAGGGCTCCAGCGCGTCGAGCGCGCCCGCCGGCATGCCCAGGAGCGCCAGCGCAGCGTTGAGCGAGTCGGACTGCGCCGCCGTCAGCGCCTCGCCAATCGTGACCTCGTCCATGGCCGCGGCCATCATGCCGGTCGCTCCGGCCTGGGCCAGGTCCAGGTCGAGCTCGAACGCCAGCACCGACGCCTGGGCGTAGGCCGCCTCGACGTGAGCCGGCAGGGGCAGCGCCCCGTCGGGCAACACGTGCACCGAGCCCAGCAGGTAGACGCGGGCGTCGCCGGCGCCGACCACGAACAGCGGCGGCCGCCGCGCGTCGGTCGAGTCCGAGGCGGCCGGCGCAGGATCAGCCGCCGCGGCCTGGGCCAGCGCCGGCCCGGCGGCCAGCAAGGCGAGAAGGGGAGCGAGCAGGCGCACAGGTCGGCGCATGGACTTATGGGGTGATGCCGACCAGTTCCAGGTCGAAGGTGAGGGCTTCGCCCGCCAACGCGTGGTTGGCGTCGAAGGTCAAGGTCTCGGGCGTGACCTCGGCGATGCGCGCCTCGACTACCCCTCCACCCTCGATGCCGAGTTGCACCTGCTGCCCGACCGCCGGTTCCGGCCCGTCCGGCAGCGACTGGCGCGGAACGGCCAGCACCAGGTCGTCGCGCCTCGGGCCATAGGCCTGGTCGGCCGGCAGCCGCACAGTCTTGGTCTCGCCAACCTCCATGCCGTCCACGGCCGCGTCGAAGCCCGCCACGACCTGCCCCGCGCCGAGCGTGAAGGACAGCGGGGCGCGGCCCCGAGACGAGTCGAACGGGGTGCCGTCGTCGAGACGGCCGGAGTAGTGAACGGAGACCTGGTCGCCGGACGATGCGGGCATGGGACGCGCGGAGGAACGTGGGCGAGCGAAAATGGGCAGGCCCGGCCGTCCCGGGGGGCTGGCGCACATTCCGCACCAAATACCAACACGTGGGGTCAGAACGTAGATTCGGACGTCCACAACCCTCCGCATGCGCGCAGCCCTCGTTCTGGCCCTTGTGACGGCCGCCGCCAGCGCGAGCGCTCAGGTCGTTCCCCAAGGGCGCCTCTGCGCCACCCCGGAGCCGTCGATCACCCAGACGCTGGAGTCGATGCGGGTCATCCGCGCGTTCGAGTCGCGGGCCCCCGCGCTGCGGGTCGCGGACGCGGCTCCGATCACCGTCCCGGTCGCCTTCCACGTGCTGTCAGCGGGGTCCGGCGCCGCACGCGGCGACCTGCCCGAAGCCTGGATCGAGGCCCAGGTCGACACCCTAAACTCCACGTTCGCGCGGTTCGGGTACCGGTTCGCGGTCTCCCTGGTGCAGCGCGTCGAGAACGCCGACGCCTACCGAAGCCTGCGCCTGGGGTCCGCGCTGGAGCGCCAGGTCAAAGGCGAGCTGGCGCTTGATCCGGCGCGCGTGCTGAACGTCTACACGGCCTCGCTCTCCGACGACTACCTGGGGTGGGCTACGACGCCGTACGTCGGTAGCGAAGCCGACCGCAACGAAGGCGTCGTGCTGCTGGACCAGGCTCTGCCCGGCGGCGACGCGGCACCCTACAACCTGGGCCACACCGGCACCCACGAGGTCGGGCACTGGCTGGGGCTGCTCCACACGTTTTCGGGCGGCTGCACCGAGCCCAACGACGGCGTCGAGGACACGCCCCAGGAGCGCTCCGGCGCCTCGGGCTGCCCCGTCACCCGGGACTCGTGCCCGCTCGACGCGGGGCTGGACCCGGTCCGCAACTACATGGACTACTCGGACGACGCGTGCATGACGGGCTTCACCGCCGGCCAGGTCGCGCGCAGCCAGGCGCTCGTGGCGAGCTTCCGCCCGACGCTGGCCGCGGGCGGCTACGGCCTGGCCACGATCCCCAAAGCGGACGTCGACCAGGCGTTCGTCGGGGTCCCCACCCGGACCGTCGTGCGCGTCACGAACGCGACGGACGCACCGTTCCAGGTCACCGCGGTCGCCTCCGCCGGCCTCGACGTGTCGGTGGACGGGCTGCCGGTGACGGTCGCCCCGGGCGGCGTCGCCGCGCTCGACGCCTCGGTGGGCGTCCGCCGCGAAGGCGCGTTCGCCGAGGTGGTCGAGGTGTCCACGACCAGCGCCGAGGCGGGCACGCTGACCATCGCGCTGGCGGGCACGGCGGTGCTGCCTCCGACGGCGCGCCTGACGGCGCTGCGCGTGGACGCCATCGCCATCGAAGGCGCCTCGGTCGAGCGCACCGTGACGCTCGCCAACGACGGCGACGGCCCGCTGACCTACGCCGTCGACACGGACCTGCTGCCGGTCTGGGTGGCGTCGGTGTCGCCCGCCTCGGGCACGATCCCGCCCCGCGGCCAGGTCGCGCTGACAGTTGTGCTGGCCACGGGTGACCTGCCCCCGAGCGCGTACTCGGCGCCGGTCGTGATCACGACGAACGATCCGGTTCGGGGCGACATCGCCGTCGAGGCGGGCCTGGAGGTGCTGCTCCGCCCGCTCGCGCTCGGTCTCCGCGCGCCCTATCCCAACCCCACGTCGGGCCCGGTCACCGTCCCGCTGGAGCTTCCCGACGACGCGGTGGTGACCGTCGAGGTGTTCGACTTGCTGGGCCGGCGCGTCGCCGTCCCGGCCAGCGAGCGGCCGCTTCCCGCCGGCTACCCCGACGTGACGTGGTCCGCCTCGGGGCTGGCCTCGGGCGTCTACGTGATCCGGGCCCGTGCGGGCGAGCAGCAGGCCACCGTCCGGCTGGTGGTCACGCGCTAGCCGCGGCCGGCTCGGTGTCCGCGCGCAGGTCGCGGACCAGGAACGTCAGGGCCGCGACGGCAGCCGCCAGCGCGACCGCGCCCTGGACCGGCGCCCCGAACAGCAGCCACCCGATCCCGAACAGGGCCGCGTACACGACGGCGATGCCCGCGACCCAGCGGACCGCGAGCCGGCCGAGCCCGCTGTCCGGCGTCACCTCGGGCGCGCGCCGCGCCGACGGTGCCCACCCGGGCCCGCCCGGCCGCGTCTTGCGGTAAAAGGCGTCGAGCGTGGCGTCGCTGGACGAGGGCAGCAGGAAAGTCGCGGCGAGCCAGCACACGGTCGTGATGGCGACGATGCCGAACAAGTTCTCGGGAAAGTCGGCGGTCAGGAAGGGCACAGGCACGCCCAGCAGTTGCAGCGTCACCAAAAGCAGCGGGACGGCGGTCGCCACCAACTCGCTCCAGGCGCTCACGCGCCACCAGTACCAGCGCAGGATCAGCACCAGCCCCAGGCCCGCCGA
The DNA here is from genome assembly GCA_963757585.1 of Rubricoccaceae bacterium. GTDB lineage: Bacteria > Bacteroidota > Rhodothermia > Rhodothermales > Rubricoccaceae > Rubrivirga. The sequence goes on along the minus strand of CAVWRT010000001.1, from coordinate 382,423 downwards.
GGCGGAGAGCACCAGCCCCCACGCCTCGGTGATCGTGCCGAGCTGGGTGGTCACCAAAAAGCCGAACAGCGCGAGCACAAACGTCAGGATGCGCGAGACCAGCACGTAGTGGCGCGGGCCGGCGCCAGTCGTGACGAAGCGCCGGTACAGGTCGTTGACCAGGTAGCTGGTGCCCCAGTTGAGCTGGGTCGAGATCGTGGACATGAACGCGGCCAGGAACGCGGCGAACAGCAGGCCCAGCAGCCCGGGCGGCAGCGTGTCGCGCATGACCATGACGTAGCCTTCGCGCGCCTGCTCCGCGCCTAGCTCGGGGTACAGCACGAGGGCGCACAGCCCGACCAAGATCCAGGGCCAGGGACGCAGGCAGTAGTGCGCCACGTTGAACCACAAGACCGCCAGAACGGAGTCGCGCTCGCTCCGCGCCGACAGCATCCGCTGGGCGATGTAGCCGCCGCCGCCCGGCTCGGCACCCGGGTACCAACTCGCCCACCACTGCACGCCGAAGTACGCCACAAACGCCAAAACGGTGATCACGAACAGGGCGCCATCCGCCGCCGAGGCCTCTCCAAAGGCCGGAAAGAACCGCAGCGTCTCGGGCTGCACCTTCTCGGCGAGCCCGGCCAGGCCGCCGATCTCGGGCAGGTCGAGCGCAAACCAGGCGAGGGCGACCGAGCCCACCATGGCCAGCGTGAACTGAAACGCGTCGGTGACCACGATCCCGATCAGGCCGGACATCAGCGAGTACAGCGCCACGAGCGCGATCAGCAGCCCGACCGTCGCCAGGGGCGCGCCGATCTCCAACCCCAGCACCGAGAACTCGGTCTGGCCGAACAGCCGCATCTCGGGAAACAGGACGCTCAGGATCGACTCCATCGCGAGCGACACCCAGCCGATGATGGCCGCGTTCATGAACAGCCCGAAGTACACCGCCTTGATCGCCCGGAGCGCCGGCGCCGCCGGGCCGTCGTAGCGCAGCTCGACAAACTCGACGTCGGTCAGCACGCCGCTGCGCTGCCAGAGGCGCGCAAAGAAGAACACCGTCAGCATGCCGCCGATGGCGCCGTTCCACCAGATCCAGTTGCCCGACACGCCGCTGACCGCGATCACCTCGGCGATCAGGAGCGGCGTGTCGGCGGCAAACGTGGTCGCGACCATCGACGTGCCGGCCAGCCACCACGGCAGGTCGCGCCCGCCCGCGAAAAACTCGCCCGTGTCGGCGCTGGCGCGGCGGGCGTAGAGCGCGGCGATGCCGACCGTCCCCACCAGCACGGCGGCGACGATGGCCCAGTCGAGTCCGGTCATGTACGAGGGGAGGGGTGCGCCGGAGGGTACCGCCGGCGCACGCGCTCGGCAACCACACCCGCTGGTCCGCGAAGGCGGAATGAAAGAGGCCGGGGCCGCGCTCGGGTCTTGCCCGATGCGGGACGAGAGCCCTACCTTGGGTCTGCTTCGCCGCCGCAGCCCTCGGGCTGGCCGGCGCCGGACCCATTCCTCGGTAGCTCAGTGGTAGAGCATGCGGCTGTTAACCGCAGGGTCGTAGGTTCAAATCCTACCCGGGGAGCCACGACGGACCAACCGGCCCAGGCACGACGCCAGGGCCGGTTTTTCCATGTCGCCCGTGGCCTGTCGCGGCGCGGGCGCCCTGGCCGGGATGCCAGACTCGCCCGGCTCCGCGCGCCGCGTGCCCGAGGCCGGCGGGGCCCGCCTCGGTCGCGTGCTGGAGACCCGGCGGCCGAGGCTGTCACGGCCGGGGCGTTCGGGGCGATCTTAGCGCCATGCCGACCTCCGACATCCTCCCGTCCGATCCGCTCCGGTCTGAACTCCGGGTCGAGGGCATCGCGGTCGCGCCCGGCGTCGCCATCGGGCCGGCCTACCTGTACGCCGCGGGCGCCTACCAGGCCAAGCCCGAGCAGCTCAGCCCAGACGCCGTCGAGGCCGAGCTGGGCCGGTTCGAGCGCGCCGTCTCGCGCAGCGAGCGCGAGCTGCACAAGATCACGACGGTCGCGCGCCAGAAGCTGGGCGAGGCGTCGTCCGGCATTTTCGACGCCCAGGCGCTGATCCTGCGCGACAGCCTGTTCTACGACGCCGTCCAGGCCTCCATCCGCGAGCACGCCTCGGGCGCCGGATGGGCCGTGCAGTCGGTAATGGCCGAGCACCGGCGCCGCCTCGAAGGCAGCGCGAGCGCGTCGCTGCGCGAGCGCGCGGCCGACTTTCTCGACGTGCAAAACCGCGTGCTCCGCAACCTGCAGCAAGGCCAGGCGGTGTCGCGCATCGACCCGGACCGCGTCGTGGTGGCCGAGAACCTGAGCGCCGCCGACATCTTGCTGTTCAGCCGGCGCGGCGTGCTGGGCGTCGTGCTGGACTTTGGCGGCCCGACGAGCCACGTCTCCATCATGGCGCGCGCGCTCGGCGTGCCGGCCGTGGTGAGCCTGCACGGGCTGGCGGAGCACGTGCGCGGCAACGACACCGTAATCGTGGACGGGTTCTCGGGCGCCGTCGTGGTCAACCCCACGCCCGAGACGCTGCGCGCGGCGCGCGAGAAGGCGGACCGCTTCGCCCGCCTCGGCGACGACCGCGAGGCGGTCGCGCTGGCCGTGGCCGAGACCAAGGACGGGCACCGCATCGCGCTGCGCGCCAACGTCGAGTTCCGGGAGGAATTCCCGCTCCTGCACGAGTACGGCGCCGAGGGCATCGGCCTGTTCCGCACCGAGATGCTGTTCCTGACCCAGGGCCGCGCGCTCGACGAGGAGCAGCAGTACGAGGTCTACCGCGACGCCGTCGTGGCCGCGGCGCCGCACCCGGTCACGTTCCGCCTGCTCGACCTGGGCGGCGACAAGGTGCTGCCGATGAAGCGCCGCGAGGCCAACCCCATGCTGGGCTGGCGCGGCATCCGCATCCTGCTCGACAAGCCCGACCTGCTGCGGCCCCAGCTGCGCGCCGTGCTGCGCGCCGCCGCCGACGCCACCGCGGCGCCGCCTCAGATCCTGCTGCCCATGATCTCGGGCGTGGGCGAGGTCGTGGCCTTCCGGCGCATCCTCGCCGAGGTCGTCGACAGCCTCGCCGAGGCGGGCGTGCCGCACCGCGCCGACGTCGCGGTCGGGATCATGGTCGAGGTGCCGTCGACGGCGCTGATGGCCGCCACGTTCGCGCGCCACGTCGACTTTTTCTCCATCGGCAGCAACGACCTGACGCAGTTCACGCTAGCCGTCGACCGCGGCAACGACTTGGTAGCGGGCCTGTACCGCGAGCTGCACCCGGCCGTCCTGGGGCTCGTCACCCAGACCGTCGCGGCGGCCCAGGCCGCAGGCATCCCGGTCAGCCTGTGCGGCGAGATCGCGGCCGACCCGCGCGTGACGCCGCTCCTGGTGGGGCTCGGGGTCGAGGTGCTGAGCGCCTCGCCGGCCTACCTCACGCTTGTCAAGCGCGTGCTGCGCGCGTTCACGCTCGCCGAGGCCCAGGACCTGGCCGCGCGCGCGCTCCGCCAGCCCGACGCCGACTCGGTGGCCCGGCTGCTCGACTACTTCCTGGCTTGCCACAACTCCGACCTGGCGGCGCTGCTGGGCCTGGACGCCCCCACAGACACGCTGGCGTCTCGCGTGTCGGCCCACCTCCACGACTGACGTTTCCCCGACCATGACCGACGCTCTCCACACGGCTGACCTGGACCCTGACGACATGCGCGGCGCCATCCGCGCGTTCCCAGACCACCTCGCGACGGGCTGGGACAGGGGAGAGGCGGCCGAGTCGTTCGGCCTCGACGCCGCCCGGCTCGACGGCGTCGTGGTGTGCGGCATGGGCGGGTCGGCGATCGGAGGCGACCTGGTGCGCGGCTGGGTCGAGGCGTCGTCGCCGCTGCCGTTCATGGTCAACCGCGGCTACGCGCTGCCGGGCTGGGTGGGCGCCGAGACGCTGGTGATCGTCTCGACGTACTCGGGCGGGACGGAGGAGACGCTGAGCGCGTTCGCCGACGCCCGTGCCCGCGGCGCGCGCTGCCTGGTCGTGACCTCGGGCGGCCAGGCGCTCCAGCAGGCCGAGGCGGACGGACTCGACCACGTCGTGATCCCGGGCGGGCTCCAACCCCGCGCCGCGCTCGGCTACTCGCTCGGCGTCGTGCTGCGCATCGCGCGCGCACTCGGGCTGGCGGAGTTGCCCGACTCCGTCGTGGCCGACGCCTTGGACGCCGCTCGCGACCGCGCCGCGGCGCACGACCAGGACGCCGACGGCAACCCGGCCCGCGACCTGTCGGCCGACTGGGTCGGCGCGCTGCCCGTCGTCTACACCGGGACCGGCTTGCTGGAGGCGGTGGGGATGCGGTGGCGGACCCAGATCCACGAGAACGCCAAGCATCCGGCGGTCGGTAACGTGCTGCCCGAGCTCGACCACAACGAGATCATGGGCTTCGAGGCCGCGCCCGACGCCCTCGCCCAGGCCATGCAGGTGGTGGCGCTGCGCGACGCCGACGACCACCCCCAGGTCGCCAAGCGCTTCGAGGCGACCAGCGAGCTGCTCCACTCCGCCGTCGGCGGATGGACCGAGATCGCCGTCGCGGACTCGTCGCGGCTCGACCGGATGCTGTCGCTGGTCCAGCTCGGCGACGCGGCCAGCTTCTGGCTGGCGATGCGCAAGGGCGTCGATCCCACGCCGGTCGAGACCATCCAGCAGCTGAAAAAGACGCTGGCCTGAGCCGCAGGCTCGGCCTGAGTCGCGGCCCGAGGCGGCGCCCGAGAAAGTGACCTGGCCCTGGCTCGCCCGCGCCGTACGTTTCGGGGCCACCTGCCCCGCCTCGGTATGCGCGTCGCCCTCCTCGCCGTCCTCGTCGCCGCCCCCGCCTTCGCCCAGCCGGTCGCGCCCGAGGCGACGTGCACCTACACCGACTGCGCGATCCGGCTGGAGCAGGGCTACTTCGGGACCGAGAAGATTCTGACCGGCCCGCCCGAGCAGGAAATCCGCCTGGGCTCGGTCGGGTTGCTCGGTGGCGGGCTCGTCTCCGCCGTCGAGCAGGTGCCCGTCGCCCTCGACCACGCCGAGACGGCCCAGCGGCGAACCCTGTTTGCGGCCCTCGCCGTCGCCGCGGGCGTGGCCGCGATGGCGTACGGCGTCGACGGGCTGTACGAGGGTGGCGACCGGCTGCCCATCTACCTCGCAGGCAGCGGGCTGGTGATTGCCGGCAGCGTGCTCACGGTGTCGGCGCGGCGCGAGCGGGCACGGGCCGTCTGGGAGTACAACCGGGCCGTCGCGGGCGAGTAGCCCGTGCGGAGTCGCGCCGCCGGGCAACAGCGGCGCGGCGCGGCGGTTCTGCCCTTGCACCGATCGCGAGCCGTGCCTACCGTCTGGACCCGACCCACCGCCATGCGCCGTTCTCTCCGACCGCTCCTGACCGTCCTGCTGGCGGTCGCCGCCGCCAGCGCGGCCGTCGGGCAGGGCTTTGGGCGCAACAAGATCCAGTACGAGGGCTTCGACTGGCACGTCCTGGAGACCGAGCACTTCGACGTCTACTACTACCCCGAGGCGGAGGACCTGGCGGCGATCGGCGCCCACGAGGCCGAGGCGGCCTACGACACGCTCCGCACGCGCTTCGACTTTGAGCTGACCCAGCGCGTCCCGCTCGTGTTCTACGCCACCAACCTGCACTTTAAGCAGACCAACATCACGCCCGGCTTTATCCCCGACGGCGTGGGCGGCTTTTTCGAGTTTCTCAAAGGCCGCGTCGTTATCCCGGCCGACGGCGACGTGCACCGCTTCCGGCGCGTCATCCGTCACGAGTTGGTCCACGTGTTTACGTTCAACAAGCTGGCGCGCGTGCTGCGCGACCACCGCCGGCCGTCGGGGCGCCTGGCGCCGCTGTGGTTTACCGAGGGCATCGCCGAGTACTGGAGCGGCACGCCCGACTTCCAGCACGAGATGATCCTGCGCGACGCCGTGGCCTCGAACTACTTCGTGCCGCTGCACGACATGGACCGCATCGCCGGCTCGTACGTGATGTACAAAGAGGGCGAGGCGTTTTGCCGGTTCGTGGCCGACGAGTACGGTGAGGAGCGGCTGCTGGACCTGATGGAGGAGTCGTGGCGCGACACCGACTTTTCCGAGATCATCGAGGTCGTGCTGGGCCAGCCCGAGGACGAGGTCTCGGACCGGTGGGAGGCCTGGATCCGGGCCCAGTACGAGCCCAAGCTGGTCGGCGCCGACGTGCCGTCGCTGGCGACCCAGGCCGTCGCCGGGCGCGGCTTCAACGCCAAGCCCGCCGTCTGGACGCGGCCCGACGGCCAGACCGAGGTGCTGTTCTACTCCAACCGAGGCAGCTACACCGCCATCCTGGCCCAGCCCGTCGACGGCGACCTCCGGCCGGTCGGCGAGCCGCGCACGGTCGTCGAGGGCGGGCGGAGCCGCGACTTCGAGGCCTTCCACCTGTTCGAGAGCCGGATGGACATCTCCGACGACGGCATCCTGGCGTTCGTCACCAAGCGCGGCGCGACCGACGTGATCCACCTCTACGACCTGGTGGCCGACCGCCGCGTGGCGATGCTGGGCTTCGACGAACTCGTGGCGCTGTACTCGCCCAACGTCGACGCCGGCGCCCAGCGCGTCGTGTTCGTCGGCATCGACCGCGGCGGCCAGGCCGACCTGTACGTCTACGACCGCTCGGGCGGCGGGCTGCGCCAGCTCACCAACGACGCCTACAACGACCGCGCGCCCGACCTGGGGCCCGACGGCCGCACGGTCGTGTTCTCGTCGGACCGTGGGGCGTCCGGCCTGAGCGGCGCCTACAACTTGTTCACCTACGACCTCGGCACGTCGGCCATCCGGGCCGTGACGTCGGGCGAGCAGGTAGACCTGTCGCCGCGCTGGAGCCCGGACGGTAGGCGCCTGGCGTTCGCCAGCGCCCGCCGCGAGGCCGACGGCAAGTTCAGCGCCCAGGACCTGTGGGTGGCCGACTTGGGCACCGAGGCGGGCCTGGTCGCGTCGACGGAGCCCGCCGCGGCGGCGCCGGCCCAGACGCGCCTCCACCAACTCACCCAGCTGACGAGCGCGGCCTACGACCCGGTCTGGGCCGGCGACGGGCACCTGGTGTTTGCCGCGCTCGAGGACCTGCGGTTCACGGTCCGCTCCGTCCGCCTCGACTCGCTGCTGGCCGACCCCGTCCGCTCGGTCGTCGAGGCGCCCGCGGAGCCGTCGCAGCCCTGGGCCTACGTGCGCTACCCGGTCGAGGGCGGGGAGCCCGCCAAGCCCTACCGCCGCCGCTACCAACTCGACGTGGCCCAGGGCGGGCTCACCACGACCACGACGGCGAGCGCCCAGGCCGGAGGCGCCACGATCGCGTTTTCGGACATGCTGGGCAACGACCGGATCTTCGTCACGGCGTACTCGGCCAACTCGCTCCAGACCGGCCGCTCGTTCCTGGACGGGCTCAACGTGGCCGTGACGCGCTTGCACATGGGCCGCCGCGCCAACGTCGGGTACGGCGCGTTCCGGCTGGCAGGCCCGCGCTACGACCGCACCGACCCCCAGCAGCCGACCAGCATCCCGTCGTACGAGCAGACGGTCGGCGTGCTGGGACTGGTCAACTACCCGCTGTCGTTTTTCCGGCGCGTCGACATTACCACGTCGTTCGGCATCGGGCAGAAGACGGGCTTTCTGCGCTCGCTCCAGGGCGGCTCGCCGTCGGTCGATACGCTCAAGACGGCGACGCTGTCCAACACGGTCACGTTTGTCGAGGACCACGCGCTCTACAGCATGTGGGGCCCGGCCGAGGGCTTCCGCGCCAACGCGAGCCTGGGCTACACGACCGACGTCCGGCTCTCGAACGAGAGCTACTTCTCGCTCGGCGTCGACGCCCGCAACTACATCCGCATCGCCGACGGCGTCACGCTTGCGTCGTGGGGCTTGCTGGCCGCCAACGTGGGGCGCCGCGCTCGGCTCAACCTGATCGGCGGGTCGTGGAGCCTGAGGGGCTTCCCGCTGCTGCGCGTGCGCGGCTCCAAGCTGTGGTTCACGTCGCACGAGCTGCGCTTTCCCATCGTGCAACGCACGCCGCTCTACCCGTTTATCGTGGGGCTGCGCGGCGCCGTCTTCGCCGACGCGGCGCACAACTGGACCGACGGCTACTCCGACGCCACGCGCGATCTGGACTACCCGTTTGTCGGTCCGGGCGAAGAGCTGCTGATCGGGACCACCAAGGGCTCGATCGGTGCGGGCCTGCGGACGAGCCTGCTGGGCGCGATCGTGCTGCGCTACGACGTCGGCTGGCGCTTTCTGGACGGGTTCGACTGGTCCGAGCGCAAGCCGTTTTCCCAGTTTTTCTTCGGCTACGACTTTTGAGGCGGGCTGCGCTCCTGCTCGCGCTCGTGCTGTCCGGGTGCACCACGCTCGACCTCGGCCAGTCTCTCGGCGAGGTGGACCGCGACGCGCCCCAGGGCCCGCTCGTGCGCGTCTGGGAGCAGGCAGCGGGCGCCGCGTTTGGGCCCTCGGGAGCGATTGTGACGCGCGAGTTCGTGGTCACGGGCACGCGCCAGGGCGAGCTGGTGGTGATGGAGACGGCGACGGGCCGCGTCCGCGGCTCGGTGTCGCTGGGCGAGAGCATCGAAGGCCAGGTGGCCGTGTCGCCGGACGGCCGGACGGCCTACGTGCCGACGGCGCACGCGCGCGGCGGCGTGGTCGCCTACGACGTCGCGGACGGCGCCAAGCGCTGGACCTGGCGAGGCGGCGGCGTCCAGGGCGGCGCGGTGCGGATGGGCGACGTGGTGGTCGCCTCGACGCTCGCAGGCGTCACGGTCGGCATCGAGGCCGCGTCCGGTGAGGAGCGGTGGCGCCGCGACGGCCAGCCTGGCGCCCAGGTCCACGCCGCTCCGGTCGTCCTCGGCGAGTCCGCCGTGGTGATCGACGACCGCGGCCGCGTGACGGCGTTCGACCCGGCCTCCGGGGCCGAGCGCTGGACGGCCGAGCTCGGCGCGCCGGTCTACGCCTCGCCGACCGCCGCCGGCGACCTGTTCGTCTCCACCACGCGCGGCCGGGTGGCCCGCCTCGGCGCCGAGGCGGGGCAGGTGGTGTGGTCGGTCCAGGACTCCGCGACCGTCCGCGCGTCGTCGGCGCTGGTGCTGGCCGAGGCCGTCGTGGTGGGGTTTAGCGACGGGACCGTCCGCGCGCTCGACCGCGAGACCGGCGCCGAGCGGTGGCGCACCGACGTGGGCGCCGTCGTGTCGTCCAAGCCTGCGTTTTCGAGTGGCCGCCTGTGGGTGGGCACGATGGGCAACCGGCTGGTCGCGCTCGACGCCGAGACCGGCGCCCAAACGTGGTCGGCCGAGCTTCGCGGCCGCGTCAAGAGCGACATCGCCGTCGGCGGCGGGCGCGTGATCGTCCTCGTCGAGCCGGGCCACGCCGTCGCCTTCGGGTCTCAGCCATGAACCGACTCCTGGCCTTGATCCTGCTCATCGCGGCTCCCGTCGCGGCCCAGACGGGCTGGCTCCAGGTCGAGGCGCCGTCGGGCCAGGTCTGGGTGGACGGAACGCAGCGAGGGGCTGTGGGCGAGTGGATCGCCGTCGAGCCCGGCACCCGGCGGGTCGCGCTGGTCGAGTCCGGCGTCTGGGACCCCCGGCGGCACGCGGCCGAGGCGCAGGTCAACGCGGGCGACTCCGTGACGGTGGCTTTGGCGCTGCCGCTGCGCGTCCGCGTCGAGACGATGCCCATCCGCGCGCTCGTGGTGCGGACGCATCCGGACGGCCGCCGCGACACGCTCGGCACGGCGCCCCTCGTGCTCGACCTCGCTCCGGGCGAGCGTGCCCGCCTCGGCGCCTCGCTCGACGGCTACCTCCCCGCGACCGCCGAGGCGGACGGGTCCGGCCCGGTGACGCTGCTCCTGACGCCGGCGCCGGGCGCTCAGCCGGACGCGACGCTGCTGCCGACCGAGCGCTCGACCGCCTCGCGAACGCTCGTCGACGTGGGCATCGGGGCGGCGACACTCGCGGCGGGCGCCCTGGCCGTCCACTTCAAGTTCCGCGCCGACGCCGTCGACGACCGCTACCGGGGCACCGACCCCGCGGACCGAGGGGACGAGGCGCTGCGTCAGGAGGCGCTGCGGCTGGACCGCCTCTCGGCCGCGGCCCTTGTTGGGATGCAGGTCGGGGTGGGCGCCCTCGCCATCCGGTTCGTGCTGCGCTAGCGACCGGTCGATGCCAGCGCGGAGGTAGGTTTGGCCAACCCCCGAACCCATGATCAAAGAAACGCTGGCCCGCGACCTCAAGGACGCCATGCGCCAAAAGGACAAGATCCGGCTGAGCGCCATCCGCTCCATCCAGGCGGCCATCACGGCCAGCGAGAAGCAGGACGGCCAGCCGCTGAGCCCCGACGACGCGGTCGCGATCGTGGCCAAGCAGGCCAAGCAGCGGCGCGACTCGATCCAGCAGTTTCAGGAGGCCGGCCGCGACGACCTGGTCGAGCGCGAGCAGGCCGAGCTGGGCTACATCGAGGCCTACCTGCCCGCCCAGGCGTCGGACGAGGACATTCACCGCGTCGTGCACGAGATCGTCCAGCGCTCCGGCGCCACCACCATGTCCGACATGGGGCGCGTGATGGGCGAGTCGATGGCTGCGCTCAAGGGCGTCGCCGAGGGCAGCCGGGTCCAGGCCGTCGTGCGCCAGCTGCTCTCGGCGTAGTGGGCTCGCTCGACGTCGTGCTCGGGCTGGTGCTGGCCGTCGGCTTGTGGCGCGGGCTCAAGACCGGCGCGCTGATGCAGATGGTCGGGACGGTCGGCTGGGTGGCGGGGTTTGTCGCGGCGACGGCGCTGATGGGGCCGGTGGGCGTGATTGTCGCCGCCAGCCTGGGCGTCAGCGAGCGCACGGCGCCCGTGCTAGGCTTTGTCGTGGTGCTAGGCGCGGTCGTGCTCGGGCTGACGCTGGCCGCGCGCGTGGCGCGCAAGACGCTGGAGGCGATCAAGCTGGGCGGCCTGGACACGGCGGCCGGTGGCGCCCTGGGCGCGCTCCGCGCCGCGTTCGGCCTGAGCGTGGTGCTTCTCGCGACCTCGTTCGCGCCCATCCCCGGCGGCGCCCCGGTCCTGATCGGCGCCGCCGACCGCGCCGACTCGCTGCTCTACGACCCCATCGAAGCGCTCGCGCCCGAAGTCTGGAGCGCCGTCCGCACCGTGACGCCCGGCTTGCAGAAAGCCCTAGTCGACAAGTTCCACACCTGGCGCGAGGGCCGGCCGCCGGCCGTGACGGGCGAGGTGCCGCTGGAGTAGCGGCTCACTCCCGAGTCGGTCCGCCTCGGCGACGCCGCCGAGGTGGGCATGGCTGGGCGTGTGACGCGCCGGTCGTCACCGCACGCCGGTAGCTTCCCGTTCCCCCGACGCACGCATGGTCCCGCTCCGGCTTAGGCTCACCAACTTCCTGTCGTACGGCGAACACGCGCCCGTCCTCGACCTGGAGGGCATCCACGTGGCGTGCCTGTCGGGCGGCAACGGCCAGGGCAAAAGCGCGCTCTTGGACGCCATGACGTGGGCCGTCTGGGGCGAGGCGCGCAAGTCCAGCGAGGCGCGCAAGCCGGACGAGGAGCTGCTCCGGATCGGCGCGCGGTCGATGGAGGTCGACTTCGAGTTCCGCGTCGGCGGCGTCACCTACCGCGCCGTGCGGAGCTACACCGAGTCCGCGAGCGGCAAAACGTCCAAGCCTGGGCTCGAGCTCCAGGTGCGCGACGGCGACGGCTGGCAGGCGCTGACGGCGGGCTCGATCCGCGCCACCCAGGCGGCCATCGACGAGCGCATCGGGATCGACTACGAGACGTTTATCAACTCGACGTTCCTGCTCCAGGGGCGGTCGGACGAGTTCACCAAGAAGAAGCCGGGCGAGCGCAAGGAGATCCTGGGCAAGATCTTGGCGCTCGACCGCTACGACCGCATGGCCGGCGCCGCTGGGCGCCGCTGGTCCCGGCTGCGGGAGGACGCGTCGGCGCTGGAGGCCGAGCGCGACCGCTTGGACGCGTCGCTCGGCCCGGTCGACGAGTGGCAGGCCGAGCGTGGGGAGGTCGCCCAGATCGTGGAAGCCGCCACTGCCGACCGGGCGGCGGCGCAGCACACCGAGCAGCAGGCGGCCGCGACACTCGCCACGCTCGACGCCTCGGCGCGAGAGGCCGAGACGCTGCGCGCGGCCCTGGCCGACCTCGACGCCCGCTCCGCCCGCCTCGACGCCGAGGCGGCCGACCTCGCCACGCGCATCGCGACGGCCGACGCGCTGATCGCCGGCGCCGACCAGATCGAGGCCGACCACGCCCGCTACGAGTCGCTCCGGCTCGAGCGCGCCGACCTGGACGAGAAGGCCGGGCTCTTCCGCGGCATCGACAACCAGCGGCACGGGCTGCGGCTGGAGATCCAGCACAAAACCGCCGAGGCCAAGGCGGAGATCGTGGGTCTGGAAGGGGCGCTCAAGACGCTGGACCGGCAGATCGAGGCCGACGAGCGGGCGCTGGCGGGCCGCGACGAGATCCACGCTTCGCTGGCCCAAGCTGGCGCAGCGCGGTCCGACCTGGCCCGCCTCGACGGCGTCCGCGCCACGCGCGACCACGCCCAGGCGCGCGTCGACCACATCGACAAGCGGCTCGCGGCGGACAAAGGGGCGATCGAGGGCCAGCGCGCCCGCGTCATCGCCGACGGCAAGCGGCTGGCGGAGGAGGTCAAAGCCGCCCAGGCGGTCGACCTGGACGCGCTGCGGTCGACCGCCCAGGCGGGCCGGCACGCCGCGGAGCGGCGCGAGGCGCTGCAGGCCGAGGGCACCGAGCGGGCGGCCAGCGTCAAGACCTTCGACGCGCGCCTGACCGCGCTCGACGCCGACCGCGCGCGCCTCCAAACGCGGCGCGACAAGCTGGCGGGGTCGCGCGACGAGACCTGCCCCACGTGCGGGAGCGACCTGTCCGACGCCCACCGCGCCGACGTGCTGGCCGGCTACGACGCCGACCTGGCCCGCCTCGGCGCCGAGCGGGACCAGGCCGAGGCCGATCGCGCCCGCGCCGTCGAGCACCGCGACGCGCTGCGCGCCGAGTACGTCTCGCTCGGCGCGGCCATCGAGGCGGGCACGGCCGCAGCGTCGGCGCTGGAGGCGGGCGTGGAGAAGCTGCGCCAGCAGGCTCAGGCGGCCGAGCGGCTGGACGCGCTGCGTTTGGAGGCGCGCGACCTGCAGCGCCAGCTCCACGCCGAGACGTTCACGCCCGAGCTCCGCGCCGAGCGCGCCCAGTTGACCGACGCGCTCGCCGAGGCGGCCTACGACGCCGACGCGCACGCGGCCGCTCGCGACGCCGCGGCGCTGTTCGAGCACTGGACGACCCAGGCGCGCGCGCTGGCGGTCGCCGGGGAGCGACTGGCCCAGTCGCGCCTCGACCGCGACCGCAAGCAGGCCCACCTCGACGGCCGCCGCGACGCCCTCGACTCCGGCGAGCCCACGGCGGCGCTGAGCCACAAGATGGCCACCCTCGACCAGCAAGCGGCGTCGCTGGGCTACGACGCGGAGCAGCACGACCGCGTCGGCCAGGCACTGCGGGCGCTCGCCCAAGCGCCGGACAAGCTGTCGGCGCTGCTCGACGCGCGCCGCCGCCGCGCCGAGGACGGCGAGCGCCGCACGCGCCTGGCCGACGACCGGCGCGCGTTGCAGGCCGAGGCCGCGTCTCGCCGCACGTCGCTCGACGCGCTCGCCGAGCGCCTGGCGCAGCGGGCGCAGGCCGAGCAAGCGCTCAAGGACGCGACCGCGGTGCGGTCCGAGGTTTCGGAGCGGCTGTCGAAGGCACTGGGGCGCCTGGGCGCGCTCGACGAGCGGCTGGCCCGTGCCGACCGCGACCGCCAGCGCCGTGCCGAGGTGCGCAAGCAACTCAGAGACGTGGTCAAGGACCGGGCGCTCTACGGGCACCTGCGGCGCGCGTTCGGCAAAAACGGGATCCCGTCGCTCATCATCGAGGAGACGCTGCCCGAGATCGAGACGCGCGCCAACCTGCTGCTCGAGCGCCTCAGCAAAGGGCGGACGCGCGTGGCGCTCGAAACGCTGAAGGACAAGAAAACGGGGGGCGGCACCAAGGAGACGCTCGACATCCGCATCACCGACGACCAGGGCGCGGCGCGCTCCTACGAGACGTTCTCCGGCGGCGAGGCCTTCCGGGTCAACTTCGCGCTCCGCATCGCGCTGAGCCAGATGCTGGCCGAGCGGGCCGGCACCCAGATCCGCACGCTCGTGATCGACGAGGGCTTCGGGACCCAGGACGCCGACGGCCTGCAGGCCATGATCGGCGCCATCCGCGCCATCCAGGACGACTTCGAGACCATCCTGGTGATCACGCACCTGGACGAGATCAAGGACGCGTTCCCGGTCCGCATCGAGGTGCGGAAAGAGCCCGTGACCGGCTCGACGTTCGACGTGATCGGCGGCTAGCCCCGCCTCGGCCCGACGCCCGGCGCCCTCGGCCCTGCCCGGGGCGAGGCCGAGGCGGGCCTAGCGGGCGGCGCCGGCGGCGACCGGGCGAGGCTCGACGGGCCCGATGCCCCGGCGCCGCACTACGACCACGCCCGCCACGATCAGCGCGCCGCCTGCCACCTGAAGCAGCGTCACGCGGTCGCCGTTGAGCACCACGCCCGCCAGGACGCCGATAAACGGCACCAGGTTGGAGAAGGCCGCCGTCCGCGACGAGCCGGCCTTGAGCACCGACGCGTTCCAGATGGCGTACGCCAGCCCGGTCGACAAGCCGCCCGAGAACAGCAGCGCCCACCACACCGACGGCGTGAACCGGTCCCAGTCGACCGTCGCGAACTCGGGCGCCGCGATGGCGAACAGGAACGGGAACGACACCACGATGCCCCAGAACGTCAGGCCCAGCGGCGACGCGCCGCGCGACAGCAGGGGGCGGCTCAGCGTCGTGTACACCCCCCAGGCCACCGAGGCGGCCAGCATCAGGGCGACGCCCTGGCCCTGGCCCCGGAAGCTCGCGTTCGGGTTGCCCGCTACCACCAGCCCGACCCCGAGCAGGCTGACGCCAAACCCGACCCAGCCGAGCAGCAGCAGCCGCTCCAGCCGCAGCACGTGCGCCGAGACCGCGGTCCACGCCGGGCTGGTCGCGATCAGGAGCGCGCCCATCCCCGCCGAGACGCGGTCGATGCCGACGATAAAGCCCACCTGGTAGACCAAGATGCCCAGCAGCCCCAACCCAACGACAGACCAGGGCCCGACCGCAAACGTCGACCAGGGCGCCACGCCGCGGCGCCGCGCGTCGCGCAGGTGGAGCGCGCCCAGCACCAGCACCGACACCACGAACCGCAACAGGTTGACCGTGTACGGGGGTGCCACCTCCAGTGGTACTTTAATGATCGCGAAGTTGACGCCCCACACCAGGACCACAGCCAGCAGACCGACTTCAGAGGCGTAGCGGAAGCGAAACACGGGCGTGGGGGAGACCCGGCGAACGTACCCTGCCCGCCTCGCCACGCTGCCACTGGCTGCGCTCCGCACGCGTTCTCCACCATGCCGACACCCGGGATCCGCAAGCTGTATTACTCCATCCGCGAAGTCGCGGAGCTGACCGAGCTCAAGCCTCACGTGCTCCGGTACTGGGAGACGGAGTTCGAGTCGCTGGCGCCCAAGAAGAACCGGGCCGGCAACCGCGCCTACACCGAACGCGACATCGACACCGTCCGCCAGATCCAGGCGCTGCTGCGCGACCAGAAGTACACCCTGGAGGGCGCGCGGCAGGTGCTGGAGGCTGGCGACGCGCCCCGCCCGGCGGCCGAGCTTCCGCGCGACGAGCTGGAGTCCATCCGTGCGTTTTTGGGGGACGTGTTGCGGCGCCTCTGACGGGCCGTCTATTTTCGGCCTCCGCTCCGGCGGGACTGTTCGGGTAGTGGCGCAGCCAGGTAGCGCACCAAGCTGGGGGCTTGGGGGTCGTGGGTTCAAATCCCGCCTACCCGACACACAGGCGCCCGGCTCTTTCGAGAGCCGGGCGTTTCGCGTAGGTACCGAGCCACGCGCACCGAGCCACGCGCACCGAGCCACGCGCACCGAGCCACGCGCACCGAGCCACGCGCACCGAGCCACGCGCACCGAGCCACGCGCACCGAGCCACGCGCACCGAGCCACGCGCACCGAGCCACGCGCACCGACCGTGCCCGCCTCGGCACCCGGGCCGAGGCCCTCGACGACCACGCCGACCTCGCTTAGCACCCGACTCCCCTGGTGGCGAGACCGAGGCGGGCGAGCCGGCCACGGGAGGAGCCGGCCACGGGAGGGACCAGGCTCGGTCTGAAGGGATTTCGCCTCGATCTGCTGCTGGCGCGCGCGCGCGCTCTCGGGGCTTACTACTTTCCTGTACGCCTCCACACGCGCCAGTGCCCACCGGGACCTCGTTCGAAGCCGACCTCCGCGCCGCTCGTGAAGCGGCGGACCTGTCGCTGAGCGACATCCAGCAAAAGACCCGCATCCCCGTCGACGTGCTTCGCCGGTTTGAGGTCGGGGAGCTGATCGGGGACCCGACCTACAACGAGGTCTACCTCAAGGCGTTCTTGCAGTCGTACGCCAAGGCCGTCGGCGTGCCCGCCAGCGCGGTCGCGGCCGCCTACGCCGCGCACCAGCAGGGCGCCTACGACGGGTCGCTGCACCCATCGACCGACCCGGCGCGCCCAGCGGCGCCCGAGGAGGCTCCGCCGCCGGACGCCCCACCCGCCGACGCGGCACCCGCCGACGTGGCGCCGGTGGCGCCGCCGCCCGCCCCGTCGCCAGCATCCGCCGCGCCGCCGGCAGCCGCCGCGCCGTCGCCGGCGGTCGCGGCCGCCGCGACGGGCCTGCCCCCCGCGGTCCAGGCGCTGCAGCAAGGCCCGGCAACCCCGAAGCGCTCGTCGCCGGGCGCCAAGCCCAAGACGCTGGCCGAGGCGCGCGTCAACCGGCCCGTCGTGCCCTCCGCCAAGCGCTCGTTCGACAAAAACTGGGGCACCATCCTGGGCCTGTTCGGGCTGCTGGTCGTGGCGCTCGGCGCCGCGCT
This sequence comes from Rubricoccaceae bacterium, assembly GCA_963757585.1. Classification (GTDB taxonomy): domain Bacteria; phylum Bacteroidota; class Rhodothermia; order Rhodothermales; family Rubricoccaceae; genus Rubrivirga. Next base: position 365,437 of record CAVWRT010000001.1, on the reverse strand, counting down.
GTACTTTTTGGTGTTCGCGGGCAACTCCGAGCCCGAGCCCGAGCCGGACACCGTCGTGGTGGGCACAGACCCCGAGCCGGCCGCCGTCGACTCGTCGGATGCCGGCGCGAGCCTGGCCGCGCCCGGACCGCGCCTGCAGCTTCCCATCCGCGTGACGGTCACCGCGACCGGCGGCAAGCTCCAGAACTTCCGCGTGACCGAGGCCCCGAATGCGCGGCTGGGCCACTGGATGGAGGAGGGCGTGTCCAAAACCTTCGAGAGCGACTCGCTGGTGGTGCTGTGGGGCGAGGGCGCCGACGGCCTGGGCGCCAACGCGACGCTGGAGCTGCAAGGCCAGCGCTGGGTCCCGAACACGGGCCGCACGCTGACCATCGACCGCGCGCGCGGCCAGGCGATCCTGGACTCGCTCGCCGCAGCCCGCCCGGCCACGCCCTAGGATGGACCCCGTCGGCGCCGCGCTTGCCCTGCTCGCCCGCCTCGGCGAGCGCCCGCCCCCGGCGGCGGAGGCCGCGCGAGCGCTGGCCGACGAGCTGCGGCCGGTGGTGCGCGCGCTGGGCCGCGCCTACCACTCCGACGGCGAGAGCCTGGTCGGCGACACGCAGTACGACCGCCTGTTCCATGCGCTCCGCGAGATCGAGGCCCAGCACCCCGACCTGCGAACCGCCGACTCGCCCACCGCCCGCGTGGGCGGCACGCCGCTCGACGGGTTCGACAAGGTGGAACACCCCGAGCCGCTGCTGTCGCTCGGCAATGCCTTCGACGGCGACCAACTGCGCGCCTGGGTGGAGCGCGCGATGAAGGGACTGGACGGCGTGCTCGTCGAGGGCGAGCGCCCGGCGTTCGTGGCCGAGCTCAAGATCGACGGGTTGGCGTTGGCGCTGACTTACCGCGACGGCGTGCTGGTGCGCGCCGCGACACGCGGAAACGGCCGCACGGGCGAGGACGTGACGCGCAACGTCCGCACCATCCGCTCGATTCCGCTGCGGATCGAGGGCGCGCCGGAGCGCGTCGAGATCCGGGGCGAGGCCTACATGGCGCGGTCGACGTTCGAGGCGCTCAACCAGCGCCTCGCCGAGGCGGGCGACAAGCCGCTCGCCAACCCGCGCAACGGCGCCGTGGGCAGCCTGCGGCAGCTCGACTCGGCGGTGACGGCGTCGCGCAACCTGTCGTTTGTGGCGTACGGGCTGGGGCCCGTGACCGGTGCGGTGCCGGCGCGCCAGTCCGAGGTGCTCGACTGGCTCGACGGGCTCGGGCTGCCGACTCAGCCCAGCCGCCAGACGTTTACCGAGGTGGACCCACTGGTGGCGTTCTGCGAGTATTGGGCGGGGCACCGCGACTCGCTCGACCTGGAGATCGACGGCGTCGTGGTCAAGCTCGACCGCCTGGACTACCAAGACGTGCTGGGCCAGGTGTCGACGGCGCCGCGCTGGGCCACGGCGTTCAAGTTTCCCGCGCGCGAGGCCACGACCCGGCTGGACGGCATCGACCACAACGTCGGCCGGACGGGCGTGATCAAGCCGCTGGCCCGGCTCGCCCCGGTCGAGGTGGGCGGCGTCGTGGTGTCCCGGGCCACGCTGCACAACGCGGACTACATCACGTCGCGCGACATCCGCGTCGGGGACGACGTGGTGGTCAAGCGCGCCGGCGACGTGATCCCGGCGGTCGTCGGGCCGGTCTCCGCCGACCCCGCGCGCGACCGGCCGGCCTACCAGCCTCCGACCGAGTGCCCGGTCTGCGGGCGCGCGCTCGTCCGCCCCGAGGGCGAGGTGGACTTGCGGCACCGCGACGGCGGATGCCCGGCGCAGCTGACGCGCGCCGTCGAGCACTGGGCCAGCCGCAACGCCCTCGACGTGGACACCCTGGGCACCAAGGTCGCCGCCCTCTTGGTCGAGCACGACTTGGTCTCCGACCTGCCCGACCTGTACCGCCTCGACCGCGACGACCTGCTGGGCTTGGACGGCTTTAAGGACCGCAAGGCCGACAAGCTGCTGGCCGGCCTGGCGGCGTCCACGACGCGCCCGCTGTCGCGGCTGGTGTTCGGGCTCGGCATCCGCCACGTGGGCGAGACGGTGGCCCGCGACCTGGTGGCGCACCACGACTCGCTCGACGCCCTGGCCCAGTCGAGCGGGGAGACGCTGGAAGCCATCGACGGCATCGGCCCCATCGTGGCCGAGAGCGTGGTCGCGTGGTTCGCGGACGACGCCAACCGCGCGACCGTCGAGGGGCTCCGGCGCGCCGGCCTCAACCTGACGCGCCAGCCCGGCGAGCGCGTTGCCGCCACCGTGGACGCCGACGCGCCGCTGGCGGGCGTGACCGTGGTGCTGACGGGCACGCTGCCGTCGCTGACGCGGCCCCAGGCCAAGGCTCAGATCGAGCAGGCCGGCGGCAAGGTCAGCGGGAGCGTGTCCAAAAAGACCGGGCTGCTGGTGGCGGGCGAGGCGGCCGGGTCGAAGCTGGACAAGGCCCGAGAACTCGGCGTCCCGGTTGCCGACGAAGCCGGCTTGCTGGCAATCCTGGCCGGCGCGCCCGTTCCAGACCCGGTGCCCACGTCTGAGGCCCCAGAGCCGCCAACGGATGCCGCAGCCTCGGATGCGGGCAACGCCGACAGCGCGCCTCCGGAGCCGGCTGCGAGCCAAGATCAGGGCGACCTGTTTGGCCCGTGATGGAGCCCGTCCGCCGCCGGATGGCGCTGCGCGACGCTCGCATGGCGGTGGCGCGGCGCGCTCCGCGCGCGCTCCCGCCGTCGCCGACGCACCGGACGCTGCTGGTGCTGCTGCCCCACGGTGACGCCCCGCTGCGCGCCGCCTGGGACGTCGTCGCCCGCCTCGGCCTGTCCGACCGCCGGATCGTCCCGGTCCAGACGGGCGCCGAGGTGGGCTACGTGCCCGACCGGTTCGCGGGCGCCGTCCGCCACGTCGGGCCCGACGAGCACACCTGGCGCCGCCTGCCCAGCGCCAGGGCACGCGCGAGCGTCTGGACGCGGCAGCCGGACGTCGCGCTGAACCTGGCCCCCACGAGCGACCTGGGAGCGGTATTGTTGGCCGGAGCCTCGCCGGCCGCCGTCCGCATCGGGTTCCACGAGCGGGCGCACGAGCCGTTCTACGACTTGATGGTGCGCGGCGAGCCTGACGACCCCGCCGCCATCCCAGTGGTGGAGCGGCTGCTCCGCCACATCGACCCTCCCATCGTCCCTTTCGCCTGATGCTGACTCCTCTCGACCTGGTTGTCCTCGTGGTCTACGGCGTCGGCGTGGTGCTGCTGGGGCTCCGGGCGGGCGGGCGGCAGGCGTCGACGGACGACTACTTTCTGGGCGGCAACGACCTGCCGTGGTGGGCGGTGTGCTTTTCCGTCGTCGCGACCGAGACCAGCACGCTGACGGTGATCGGCGTGCCCGCGGTCGCGTACGGCGGCGCGCTGACGTTTTTGCAACTGACCGTCGGCTACCTGATCGGCCGGGTGATCGTCGCGGCCGTCCTGCTGCCGCGCTACTTCGCCGGCCAGCAGCAGACCGCCTACGCGTTCCTGGGTGCCCGCTTCGGCGACGGGATGCGCGGCTTGGCCTCGGTCACGTTTCTGCTGACGCGCCTGCTGGCCGACGGCGTCCGCCTGTTCGCGACGGCCATCCCGATCCAGGTGATCGCGCGCGCGGCCGGCCTGGACGTCGGGTACCCGGCCATCATCCTGGCCATCGGCGTCGTGACGGCGGCCTACACGTATGTGGGCGGGCTCAAGGCCGTCGTCTGGATGGACGTGGTCCAGATGGGCATCTACGTCGGCGGCGCGCTCATCGCGGTCGGGCTGCTGCTGACGGGCCCGATGGCCGGCACGTTCGCCCAAGCGGCCCAAGCCGGCAAGCTCCAGGTCGTCGACCTCGGGCTGTCGCAGGGCCTGGGCATGATGCTCACCTCGCCCTACGTGCTGCCGGTGTCTCTGGTTGGCGGCGCCGTGTTCGGGATGGCGTCCCACGGCACGGACCAGCTGATCGTGCAGCGCATCCTGGCCTGCCGCTCGCTGGCCGACGGCCGCCGGGCGATGGTCTGGAGCGGCGTGTTCGTGATCCTGCAGTTTGCGCTGTTCCTGTTCGTCGGGCTGGCGCTCTGGGTGCACTACGGCGGCGCCCCGCTCGCGGACCTGGGACTGACGCGCGGCGACGAGCTGTTCCCGCGCTACATCTTGGACGAGATGCCTGCCGGATTGCGCGGCCTGCTGTTCGCCGGCATCATCGCCGCCGCCATGAGCACGCTGTCGTCGTCGCTCAACGCGCTCGCCGGCTCGACGCTGATGGACCTGCTGGAGCGCGTCGGCAAGCGTCCCGAGGATCCCCAGAAGGCGCTGGCGCTGAGCCGCATCCTGACGCTGGTCTGGGCCGCGGTCTTTGTCGGCTTCGCGATGCTGTTTACCGGCATGGACAACCCCGTCGTGGAGCTGGGCCTGGGCATCGCCGGCTTTACCTACGGCGGCCTGCTGGGCGCGTTCGTGCTGGGCTTGGTCTCGGCGCGCGCGCGCCAACTCGACGCCGCGGTCGCCTTCGTGGTCGCGATCGTGCTGATGGTGCTGGTCATCTTTGGCGTCTGGTGGAGCACCGTCGACGGCAGCTGGCTGTGGGCGTGGCGCCCTGACGCCGCGCTCCGCGAGGCGGGCGGGCTGCGCGCGGTCGCGTGGCCGTTGTACCCTGTCATCGGCGTCCTGATCACCGTCGGCCTCGGCGCGCTGCTCGCGCTGCGCCACTCGGGAGCCGATCCCGCGGCGGGGGCGTCCCACCGCCTATGAGCATTCTAGACAAGCTGGGGCTGGCCCCGAAGGCCGGCCGCTACTCGCGCCGCGCCGGACTGCGAACCGACTCGCGCCGCCCCGTCGAGACGCGGATGAGCCGGTTCAACGTGCTGGCGCGCGTCGGCCTGTTCGCCATGCTGGCCGTGCTCGGGCTGCTGGCCTTCCCCAACGTGGCGGTTTACGACGGCTCGGCGCGCGTGGGCGAGGTCTGGAAAGGCGACGACGTGGTGGCCCCGTTCGACTTCTCGATCCGGCTGCCCGAGGACCAAATCGAGGCGCGCCTGGACTCCGTCCTGCGCTCCGAGGAGCCCATCTTTACCGAGCGCGCCGAGGCCAAGGCGCAGACGCTCGCCCGCCTCGACCTGCTCGACGCGATGCTCGACTCGACGTTCGTGGCCTACGCCGCATTTCAGCGGAGCCGCGCCGCCACCCAGGACCCCGCCAACGCGAACCGTCCCTCCGCGGCCGCGCTCAACGCCGTGCGGCGGGACTCGCTGGCGTTCGCGCGCCGCCTGGCCGACAACCCGATCCCGTTCAGCGACGATCAGTGGCGGATGCTGCTGCTGTCGTCGTTGCAAGCGTCGGCCCAGCCGGAGCCGCGCGCCCTGGACGACCGCCTGCTGGGCGAGGCCGGCCGGATCGCGCGCGAACTGCTCGACCGTGGCGTGCTCGACGTCGAGAAAGACTCCGTGCGATCGTCGACGCTGCTCGTCCAGGACCTCGCGACACGGTCCGAGGTGACGCGCCGCACGCGCGACGTGGTGGGCAAGGACGAGGCGCTGCTGCTCGCTCGGCGCAGCCTGATGGCCGCCTTCCCCACCCGGAGCGACACCGTGGCGGTCGGCCTGGTGCTGTTTCGCCAAGCGCTCCAGCCGTCGCTCTTGTACAACGCCGAGGCGACCGAGCGCAAGCGCGACCAAAAGCTGCAGTCGGTGCTGCCCACGCGCGGCCGCGTCCGGCAGGACCAGGTCGTGATTCGGTCCGGCGACGAGGTGACCGAGCAGCGCTACGAGCAGCTCCAGTCGCTGACCATGGAGCAGCGCGAACGGGGAGGAGACGCGTCGTGGACGCTGACCGTGATCGGCCGGTCGCTGCTGGTGTTCTCGGCGATCGCGCTGTTCTTCCTGTACACCTACTTGCTGCGCCCCGCGATCTACTCCGACCTACGCCAGTTCCTGCTGGCGTGCTTGGTGCTGGCCGGAGTACTTGTGGGCTTCCTCGTGGCCGGGGCGTTTGGGAGCCCCTACCAGTACGCCGTGCCGGTGCCGCTGGCCGTGATCCTGCTGACGATCGTGTTCGACAGCCGGGTCGGCAGCTTCGCCACGATGACGCTGGCCGCGCTCGGGGGACTGGAGTTCGGCTACGACTTCCCGTTCACATTCGCGACCCTGATCGTGGGCGTGCTGGCCGTGTTCTCGGTGCGTGACGTCAAGAACCGCAGCCAGATCCTGGCCTCCGCTGGCCTGGTATTCCTGGCCTACGCGCTCGTGCTGACCGGCTACGAGCTGCTCCGCGCCGACCCGTTCGAGCGCGACCTGATCCCCGACCTGATCGCCATCGGCGCGAACGCGGGCCTGGTGCTGCTGGTCGGCCCGATTCTGTGGGGCATCGAGAAAACCTTCAACGTCACGACCGACATGACGCTGCTTGAACTGTCCGACACGAATCGCACGCTGCTCAAAAAGCTGTCGATGCAGGCGCCGGGCACCTTCAACCACTCGCTCCAGGTCGCCAACCTGGCCGAGGCCGCCGCCGACGCCATCGGCGCGAACGCGCTCCGGGCGCGCGTGGGGGCGCTGTACCACGACATCGGCAAGATGCTCAAGCCCGAGTACTTTATCGAGAACCAGCAGCCGGGCGACAACCCGCACGAGAAGATCAAGCCGTCGATGTCGGGGCTGGTGATCGCGGCGCACGTCAAGGAAGGCGTGCAGTTGGGCAAAGAGCAGAACCTGCCGTCGGTCGTGATCGACTTTATCGCGACGCACCACGGGACGGGCCTGATCGAGTTTTTCTACCGCCGGGCCCAGGAGCTGGCCGAAGACCCGGAGTCGGTCAACGAGGCCGACTACCGCTACCCCGGCCCGCGCCCGCGCACAAACGAGCAGGCGATTGTGATGCTGGCCGACTCCATCGAGGCGGCCAGCCGCAGCCTGGACAAGCCGACGCCCAAGCGGCTGGAGTCGCTGATCGAGGGCATCGTGAGCGCGCGCGTCGCCGACGGCCAGCTCGACGAGTCGTCGCTGACGTTCGTGGACCTGGCGCGCATCAAAGAGGCGTTCCACGGCCTGCTGTGCGGCATCTACCACTTCCGCGTCCGCTACCCTGACCAGGAGGACGAGACGCCGGCGGGCGAGGCCGCCGTCGAGACTGCGCCCGAGCAGGCCCCCGACGACGAGGTGGACGGCGAGGCCCCGACGGCGACCGAGCGCTCGACGCTGGGCTAGCCGCCGAGAACGTCGCGCACACGCGCGAGCGCGTCTGTCGACAGGAGTGCGCCCAGTTCGGCGTGCGCGGTCTCGGTCGCGTTCAGCAGGGGACGGACGCGGCGGCGCGCCTGGGGCGTGTACAGCACCAGCGTGGCCTGGCGCAAGACGGTGTCGAGCTGGCGGCGGTCGCCGTCGACGGGCAGGCCCAGGACAGGGCCGGCAAAGCCGGTCCGGCGCCGGAGGTCGTCGGACAGCGGGATGACGGCGTCGGGATGGCGGGTGACCAGGCCCAGCGACTCGCCCGAGCCCAGGCTCGCGACGCGCTCCAGCACGGCGAACGGGTACTCGATCACCACGCCGACTCGGTCCACCTCGGGCTGGGACTGGCGCAGGCTGGGCAGCAGCGGCAAGGGGGCCACCAGGCCGTCGAGGCGGGCCAGGCCGGGCAGGTCGGCCGACAGCGCCGGGGCCACGCGCTCCTGGAGCGCCGCCGCGGCCTGCTCCGCGCCGCTCTCGGCCAGCTCGCGGTAGGTCGCCACAAAGGCGAGCGACCGCGAGGCCCCGGGCCGCTCGAAAAACTGGACGGCTTCCTGGACCGCGTAGTCAACCTCGGCGTCGCTCAGGCCCAGCCCGACCAGCTTGTGCAGGGCTTCCTGGACCACGCCCGCGCCGCGCTCCATCCGCTCGGAGCGCGACAGCACCTGGCGCTCGATGACGGTGTAGCCGCCGCCGCGCCGGACGTCCAGCAGGCCTTCCTCGGCCAGCTTCTGGTACGCCTTGCGCGCCGTGTGGAACGAGATGCCGAGCTGGTCGCCGAGCGCCCGCGTCGAGGGCAGCCGCGTGCCCGGCCGGTAGCGGCCCGCCGCGATCTCGTAGCGCATCGCCTCGACCAGCTGGTCGGCCAAGGGCAGCGGAGCGTCGCGGTCGAGCTCGATCACCCGCCGAGCATCTCGCGCGCGGCGAGGGCGGCGCCGACGATGCCGGCCTCGTTGCCGAGCGCGGCCGGCTTGAGCACGGCCTTGGTCTGGAGCGCCGGGCCAAACGCCTCCCACCGCTCCGGCTTGCTCACCCCGCCGCCGATGATGATCAGGTCGGGCGAGAGCAAGAACTCGTACATCTCCAGGACGGGCTGGACGCGGCGCTTGGCCCAGCGCTCCCACGTCAGGTGCTCCTTGGTGCGGACCGAGTCGGCGGCGACGTGCTCCGCGATCCGGTGGTCGAAGCGGGCGTGGCCGAACTCGGTGTTGGGCACCAGCGTGCCGTCGATAAAGAGCGCGCTGCCGATGCCCGTCCCGAACGTCAGCAGCAGGACTGTGCCCTTCTGCTTGCGGCCGGCGCCGAACCGGACCTCGGCCAGCCCGGCCGCGTCGGCGTCGTTGATCACGGCGACGGGGACGCCGCAGGTTTTGCGGAACAGCTTGCGCGCGTCCGTGCCGGTCCACGACGCGTCGATGTTGGCGGCGGTCTCGACCACGCCCTTGACCACGCGGCCCGGGACGGTGCATCCGATGGGGCCGTCCCAGTCGGTCGCCTTCATGACCTCGGCAACCGTCATGGCGACGTCGCGCGGCGTCGCCGGCTGGGGCGTCGGGATGCGGTAGCGGTCCTTGAGCAGGACGCCCTTTTTGGTGTGCACGGGGGCTCCCTTGATTCCCGACCCCCCGATGTCGATGCCGAGGATCTTGGTCGGGACCTTGGGTTTGCTGGTTTTGGCCATGCCCAAATCTAGCGCCTGTCCTCCGCCTCGGGCAGCCGACGGTCTCTAAACTCAGCCGGCGCGCGCAGACCCGGCGGCGAGACTCGGCCTGTGGCCGCTTCCCAGCACGCCGCTACGCCCGGCCGGAGGTCTCGTACAGTTCGACCGCAAAGTAGTCGTCGGCGTCGGTCCACCGCTGGCGCCGGTCGAGACCCGCGCGTGCCGCCAGCGCCGCCATCGACGCGGCGTCGTACTTGTGGGAGTTCTCGGTGTGGATGGTCTCGCCGGCGGCGAACGCGAACGCCTGGCCGCACACCGTCAGCGTCTGGTCGGTCTCGCTCCTCAGGTGCATCTCGACCCGGCGCGCCTCGGCGTTCACCCGGACGTGGTGGCTCCAGGCGCCGAGGTCGGCGTCGCCGCTCAGCTCGCGGTTGATGCGGCGCAGCAGGTTGAGGTTGAACGCGGCCGTAACGCCGTCGGGGTCGTCGTAGGCCAGGCGCAGCACGCCGGCGTCCTTCCACTGATCGACGCCCATCAGCAGCGCGCCGCGGTCGCCCACGACTTGGGCTACGTGGCGGAGAAAGCCGACCGCCTCATCGGTCGTCAGGTTGCCGATTGTGGAGCCGGGGAAAAACACCACGATGCGCTCCGACGAGTCGGGCAGGTCGGGAAGCGTGTAGGGCTGGGTGTAGTCGGCCGCCAGCGGCAGGATGGGCAGGCCGGGGTAGGTGCCGCGCAGGCGCTCGGCGGTGCTCAGCAGGAACGCCTCCGAGATGTCGATGGGCACGTAGGCCGCCAGCGTCCGGCGCGCGTGCAAGGCGTCGAGCAGGACCGTGGTCTTGTCGCTCGACCCGCTCCCGTACTCCACCAGCGTCGAGTGCTTGCCGATGGCGTCCACGATGGCGTCGGCGTTCTGGGTCAGGATCGCGCGCTCGGTCCGGGTGGGGTAGTAGGCGTCCAGCCGCGTGATGGCGTCGAACAGCCGGGAGCCGGCTTCGTCGTAGAAGTACTTGGCGGGCAGCGCCCGCGGGTGCTGCGCGAGCCCGTCGAGGACATCGGCCGCAAACGTACCGAGGCGGGGCGAGCCGCTCACGAGCGGGCGAGGCGCAGACCTGTAAACTGCCACGTGGCCTCGGGCGGGAAGAAGTTGCGGTAGGTCGGCCGGATGTGGCTCCGCGAGGTGGCGACCGAGCCCCCGCGCAGCACGAACTGGTTGGCCATGAACTTGCCGTTGTACTCGCCGAGCGCGCCGTCGAGGGGCGCGTAGCCGGGATAGGGCGAGTACTGGCTGTGGGTCCACTGCCACACCTGGCCGAACATCTGGCGGAGCGCACCCGGCGCGCCGTCGCCGCCGGCGGGCGCGCTGGCGGTCGGGTGCAGGCGGCCGGCGTCGGCAAAGTCGCCCGGCGCCGGCCCGGTGCCGTCCCAGACGGTGCGCGCGGCGACCTCCCACTCGGGCTCGCTGGGGAGCCGGGCGCCGGCCCAGCGGGCGTAGGCGTCGGCCTCGAAGTAGCTCAGGTGCGTGACCGGCTCGTGCGGGTCGACGGGGCGCATGCTGGACATCGTGAAGTGCCACCACTCGGGCTCTCCGTCCGCGCCGTCGCGCTGCTCCCAGTAGAACGGCTCGGTCCAGTCGTTGGCGACGCGCTCGGCCCAGCCGAGCGACAGCCACACGGGGGTGTTGTCGTAGCCGCCGTCGGCCATAAAGTCGAGGTACTCGCCGCAGGTCACCAGGCGGTCCGCGATCTCGAAGGCCTCGACAAAGGCGCGGTGGCGCGGCCCCTCGTTGTCGAAGTGAAACCGGTCGCGGCTGGTGCTGCCGCCGGGCGCGACCCCGATCTCGTGCAAGCCGGCGGGGAACGCGCGCCAGACGAGCGGCCCCGGATCGGGGCTGGCCGCCTCGGCGCGCTCGGTGTAGACCGGGCGCAGCGGGTTGACCGAGAACACGTGCTTGAGGTCAGTCAGCATCAGCTCCTGGTGCTGCTGCTCGTGGTGCAGGCCCACCTCGATCACGTCCGCGACGTCGGGAGCGTCCGCCTCGGCGAAGCCGTCGAGAAAGTCGGCCATCGCGGCGTCGACGTGGGCGCGGTAGGCGAACACCTCTTGGACGGTCGGGCGCGACAGGTAGCCGCGCTGGGCGCGGCAGTGGCGCTCGCCGGCCTGGACGTAGTAGCTGTTGAACAGAAACGGGTAGCGCTCGTCGTGGAGCCGGTAGCCTTGGGCGTAGGGCGTCAGCACAAAGGTCTCCCAAAACCACGTGGTATGAGCCAGGTGCCACTTGGTCGGCGACACGTCGGGCGACGACTGGACCACGAAGTCCTCGGTCGCCAGGTCGCGGCACAGGTGCTCGGTAAAGGCGCGGACCTGGGCGAAGCGCGCGCCGAGGTGGGCCGAGACGGCGGGGGGCGTGTCAATCATCATGGCGAGGCGGATCCGTCCCGGGGCTAGAAACAAGGCTGGATCGGGGCAGAAGTCAATCGGGGAGATCCGTGTCGCCGTCGTCGTCGCGCACGTCGGAGTCGTCGTCGGCGCGGCCCTGGGGGGTGGGCGCGGTCTCCTGGTCCACCTCGGTCACCGGGTCGTCGGCGGAGGCGTCTTGGGGCGAGGGAACGTCGGGCATGGGAGTGGCGAAAGTGGAGGGTCCCAACGCCGCTTCGGCGGTCTGCGTTCTGTGCCCGGCATCCTGACCGACCTGTTTGTAGCTGGCCAAGCGGGCGCTCCCGTGCGGCGCCTCCGCCAGGCGCGAGCGTGGGCGGGGCGCGGGCTCGACGGCGACCGCTACGCCGAGTCCGCCGGCTCGTTCAGCCGCTGGCCGCACCCGGGCCGGGCGGTCACGCTGATCGCCGCCGAGGCGCTCGCCGAGGCCGAGGCCGAGTTCGGCGTGGCGCTGTCTCTGGGCCAGCACCGCCGGAACCTGGTCGTCCAGGGCGTGCCGCTCGACGCGATGCGCGGCGTCCCGTTCCAGATCGGCGAGGTCCAGCTTCGGGGCTGGCGGCTGTGCGCGCCGTGCAGATACCTGGTGCGCGTGACGGGCCAAGAGGAGATCTTCCGCGCCCTGGTCCGGCGGGGCGGGTTGCGGGCCGAGATCCTGACCGACGGCGTCGTCCGGGTGGGCGACCGGGTGGCGTGGGACCCGGCCGCGGTCGCCAACCGCCCGTCGCTGCCGGGGTAAACTCCGACGACTCCACAGACCCTCATGCCCTCCATCCCCGACGCCACGATCGACGACGTCCGATCGGCCAGTGACCTGGTCGACGTCGTGAGCGACCGGGTGCGGCTCAAAAAGCAGGGCAAGAACTACATGGGGCTGTGCCCCTTCCACAACGAGAAGTCGCCCTCGTTCTCGGTCGACGCGGCGCAGAACCTGTACTACTGCTTTGGCTGCCGGCGCGGCGGCGACGTGTTCAAGTTTATCCAGGAGATCGAAGGCGTCGACTTTCTGGACTCGGTCCGGCTCCTGGCCGACCGCGCCGGCATCGAGATCCGGGAGCAAGGCGGCGACAACCCGGAGGCCGACCGCCGGGCGACCATGACGGCGGCGCTGCGCTTTGCGGCCGGCTACTACTACCGCCAGCTCGGCACGCCCGACGGTGAGCGCGGGCTGGCGTATCTCAAGTCGCGCGGGTTCAGCCAGGACGCCGTCCGCGAGTTCGGCATCGGCGTGTCGCTGCCGCGCTGGGACGGCCTGGTCGAGGCGGCGACCGAGGCGGGCTACAAGCCTGAGGTGCTGGAAGCGGTGGGGCTGGCCAAGCAGCGGCAGGGGGGAGGCCACTACGACGTGTTCCGGGACCGCCTGATGTTCCCCATCCTGTCACCGATCGGCAAGGTGCTCGGCTTTGGCGGCCGCATCCTGCCCGACACCGAGACGGGCTCCGACGACTACCAGCCGGCTAAGTACGTCAATTCGCCCGAGACCGACGTCTACCACAAAAGCCGCGTCCTGTACGGGATGAAGCAGTCCAAGCGCGCCATCCGCACCGAGCGCGAGGTGATCGTGGTCGAGGGCTACGCCGACGTCGTGTCGCTGTGGGACGCGGGCGTCCGCAACGTCGTGGCCGCCTCGGGGACGGCGCTGGCCGGGTCGCAGATGACGCTGCTGAAAAAGCTCGACGTCCAGCGCCTGGTGCTTCTCTTCGACGCCGACGACGCCGGCCAGAGCGCAGCCCGCAAGGGCGTCGACGCCGCCCTCGACGCCGGCCTGGCGCCCTACGCGGTCACGCTCCCCGACGGCGCCGACCCCGACTCGTTCGTGGGTCAGTTCGGCGCCGACGCCTTTCGCGCGTTTCTGCGCGACGAGCGTCAGGACTTCGTGGCGTTCCTGGTGGCCCAGGCGCGCCGCGCCGGCGCGCTGGCCACGCCCGAGGGCAAGAGCGCCGCCGTGGGCGAGGTGCTGCGCACGATCAAGAGACTCGGCGACCCCATCCAGACCGGCGAGTACCTCAAGCGCGCCGCCGGCGCGCTCGACGTGTACGAGTCGGACCTGCGCCGCCAGTTCGAGGGGCAGGCGCCGCGCCGGCGCCCGCCGCCGGCCGACGAGCCCGACACCCAGACCGCGCCCTCCGAGCCCGTGCCGGCAGACGTCCGCCCCGAAGAGTCGTCGCTGATCCGGCTGATGCTGGAGCACGGCCTGCCGATGGTGGAGCACATCCTGACCCGGATGGGCGTCGAGGAGTTCACGCCGGGCCCGGCCCAGACCGTCGTCCAGGCGCTGATCGAGCAGTTCCAGGCCGGCGCCATCGACGTGACGCCGTTCGTGCGCGGCGACCACGGCGACGGCGCGCGCGTGCTGGTCCAGGAGGCGCTGGCCGAGCGCCACGGCCTGAGCGACAACTGGCACGGCAAGGTGGGCATCAACCCCAAGCACCGCGACGACAACCCGTTCGCCTCGGCGGCCGGCTCGATGCGGCTGCTCAAGCTGGACCGCGTCCAAGAGGCCGTCACCGAGGCGATGGCCAAGATGCAGTCGCTGGAGCGGTCCGGCGCTGACATCTCGGACCTGCAACGCCACGTCAACGACCTCAACGACCTGCGCCGCCAGATCGAGCGCGGCGAGTTCATGGAGTGGAACGGCGAGGGCTGATTACCCCGCCGCCGCCGCCGTGCCGGCCACACCGCCCGCCTCGGCGACCTGGGCGGCAGGGCAGCATCCTTCGACAAGACGCCAGGAATGGGAGCGTCGGAGCGGCCGGCGCGTTCTAGTTTGCCCCACGCCCCCCGCCGCTCTGCATGGCCAAGAAATCGACTGACTCGACCGCTCCCGCCGCCGGAGACGGCCTGCCCGAGCCGGCGCCCGAGGTGGGCACGCCCGACCGCGACCGCATCGACCAAGAGCTGCCGGTCGCCGTCGAGCCGATCCCGGTGCCCGACCACGCCGACTTGTCCGACCCGTCGCTCTACTTCAACCGCGAGCTGAGCTGGATCGACTTTAACTGGCGCGTGTTTTTCCAAGCGCTCGACCCGCGCACGCCGCTCCTGGAGCGCGTGCGGTTTGTGTCGATCACCATCAACAACCTCGACGAGTTCTACCGCAAGCGCGTCGGCGGCCTCAAGCGCCAGCTCGAAGCCGGCGTGCGCGCGCTCTCGCCGGACGGGCGGACGCCGCGCGAGCAGCTGGACCTGTCGCTGGCCGCGGCGCGGCACATCGCGCAAGAGACCTCGCGCGTCTGGGAGCACGAGCTGCGGCCTGAACTGGAGCAGGCCGGCGTCGTCGTCCGCGACTACGACAGCCTGGAGGACGACCAGCAGGCCGCGCTCGACCGCGAGTTCCGGGAGACCATCTTCCCGATCCTGACGCCCCTCGCCGTCGACTCTGGGCACCCGTTCCCGTTCATCTCCAACCTGTCGCTGTCGCTGGCCTTCACGCTGCGCCACCCCAACCGCCAGAGCGAGCACTTTGCGCGGCTCAAGGTCCCGACCGTGCGCGGGCGCTTTCTGGCCGTCGAGGGCGCGCCGAACCACGTGGTCGCCGTCGAGGACGTGATCCGGAACAACGCCGAGGAGCTGTTCCGAGGCATGGAGGTCGAGGGCGGCTACGCCTTCCGCGTGACGCGCAACGCGTCGGTCGACCGAAGCGAGGAGGAGGCCGACGACCTGCTGGAGATGATCTCGGAGGAGCTCCGCGAGCGCAAGTTTTCCGAGGTCGTCCGCTTGGAGGTCGAGGCCGACATGCCAGTCCGCGTCCGGAACCTGCTGCGCCGCGAGCTCGACCTGGACGACGACGACGACGTGGTCGAGGTGGACGGCCTGCTGGACCTGGTGGGCTTGGACGAGCTGGCCTCGATCGACCGCCCGGACCTCAAGGACCTGCCCTGGGAGTCGGTCGTGCCCATCCGGCTGCGCCACGCGTTGCTGGAAGAGGAGGACGACATGTTCGCGGTGATACGCCAGGGCGACTTGCTCGTCCACCACCCGTACGAGAGCTTCGCGGCCAGCACCCAGCGCTTTATCGAGGAGGCCGCCGAGGACCCGCGCGTGCTGGCGATCAAGCTGACGGTCTACCGCACCAGCCAGGACAGCCCCATCGTCCGCGCCCTGATCCGGGCCGCCGAGGCGGGCAAGCAGGTCGCGGCGCTCGTCGAGCTCAAGGCCCGCTTCGACGAGGAAAACAACATCGAGTGGGCGCAGCGCCTGGAGCGCGCCGGCGCTCACGTGGCGTACGGCCTGATCGGGCTCAAGACGCACGCCAAGACGACGCTCGTCGTGCGCCAGGAGGAAAGCGGGCTCCGCACCTACGCCCACCTCGGGACCGGCAACTACAACCCGACGACGGCCCGCTTCTACACCGACTTCGGGCTGTTCACGTGCCGCGAAGACATCGGCGAGGACTTGGTCGGGCTGTTCCACTTTCTGACGGGCTACGCGCCGGAGCAGGAGTACCAGTCGCTGCTGGTTGCTCCCCGTGACCTCCGATCGACGTTCGTGTCCCTGATCCGGCGCGAGATCGAGCACCAGAAGGCGGGCAAGAAGGGCCGGATCATCGCCAAGATGAACGCGCTCGACGACACGGGCATCATCCGCGAGCTGTACCTGGCCAGCCAGGCTGGGGTCGAGATCGACCTGATCATCCGCGGGCACACACGGCTGCGGCCGGGGCTCAAGGGCATCTCGGACAACATCCGCGTCGTCTCCATCGTGGGGCGCTTCCTGGAGCACAGCCGGATCTACTACTTCCACAACGCCGGCGAGCCCGACATCTACATGGGCTCCGCAGACTGGATGCGCCGCAACCTCGACGACCGCGTCGAGGTGGTGGTGCCCATCGAGGACGAGACCGCGCGCGGACGCCTGCGCCGCACGCTCAAGTTCTGCCTGGAGGACAACCGGCAGGCCTGGGACCTGGGCTCCGACGGCCGCTACTCGCTGCGCTGGCCTGGCAACGACAAGGTCCACGCCTTCCACGACACGCTGATGCGCCGCGCGCGGCGCCGCACCGAAGAAGACGACGCGGCATGGTCGTTCTAGACACGACGCGGGCCCGGCTCCGCACATTCCTGGTGGCACTCTCGGCGATCACACTCGCCAGCCTCGGCGGCTGCGCGGAGCCCCCCGCGCCGTCGCCCGAGCAGATCGCGCTGTTCGAGCAGCCCGTCGACGCCGAGGTGGTGGTGGTCGCGGTCAAGAACGCGATGCGCTACGAAACCACGCGCGTCGAGGCGCCTGAGGGCGCCACGGTCCGGCTGGTGATGGACAACACCTCGACGACCAGCCCGGCGATGGTGCACAACGTGGTCGTGCTGGCCGACGCGGGCGCCGTCGACCGCGTGGGGCAGGCGGCAGCGCGCGCGCCGGACAACATCCCGGACGACGACGCCATCCTGATCTACACCCCGCTCACGGGTCCGGGCGAGCGCACGGCCGTCGTGTTTACGATGCCGCCCGCCGGCGAGTACGTGTTTATCTGCACCTGGCCGGGGCACTACACCCAGATGCAGGGCACGCTGGTCTCGACGCCTCGCTAAGAGCGCATCACGCGGGCTCCGTCTCCGCGTGGGCTCCGTCACCCCCGTGGCAGCGCGCCGAACGTGACCACGTCAGCCGCCTCGGTGATCGAGTGGGCGTGCGGATGCGACGTGCCCCGCGACGTGGCCGAGGCGGGCACCCGCTCGACGACGTCGGCCTAAACGACACGAGGCCGCTCCCATGTCGGGAGCGGCCTCGGTCAATCCAGGCGCGGTGGTCTTAGCGGACGCGCGTCGTGCACGAGCCGTAGGAGCCGAGGCTCGCTGAGACCGACTGGCCCGGGCGGAAGCCTTCCAGGAAGTACTGCTCGCGCGTCGGGCCCGACCGCTCGTACTGTGACGCGACGCGGCGCGAGGCGTCACGCACGCTGCCCGTGGTCGACGCGGCGACGTTGCGGTAGATGTCGGCCAAGCACCAGTACGCGAACCGGCCCCGCAGCGACGTCGGCCGTCCGACGGCCTCGCCGATCAGGCCAGCGCGGCGGTACAGGCTCGGGCCGTGCGACGGGAAGTACTCCAGCGCGCGCGTAAAGTCGGACGACGATCCGTAGCGGCCGGCGCCGCGCGAGTAGTAGAAGTCGGCGCGCTGAGAGTTGGAGGACGCGTTCGAGATGGCGCGGTCGAAAAGGGTGTTGCCGCGCGAGCGGTCGCCTTCGCCATAGGCGCGCTGGGCGAGCGCGTACAGCAGCCGCGGGTTGTCGACCTGGGACTCGATCTCGGGCAGGCGCGTGATCCGAGAGATGATGCTCTCCGGGTCTGCGCCCAGCGCCTCGATGCGCTCGGGCTGCTGCTGAGCGGTCGCTAGCAGCACGAACACGCGGTCGCCTCGGAGCGAGCCGCTTTCGAGAGCGTCGATCAAGCCGCGGACCACGGTGTCGGCCCCGCCTTCGCCCACGGCCATCGCGACGCCGGGCTCGCTGGGCTCGGTCGAGAAGTAGGTCGCGTTCGCCTCGTAGAACTGCTTGAGCGTCGGGTTGTCGACCACCGACGCCAGACGCGAGATGTACTCGGCACGCGCGGGGATGTAGGACGGCTTCTCCGGGTCCTCGGGCTCGAACTGATCAGCGGACGTGATGTAGAGCTGGTTGATGTACCAGTCGTCCAGGCTGTCGGGCTGCGCGTCGAGGGCGCGCGAGAAGGCCTGAAACTGCCTCTCGTTGGCGTCCTCGAAGAGAGTCTGGTTTTGGAAGTAGAAGAAGCCCTCCACCAGGTCACGCGGGTAGCTGTCGAACGCGATGTTCTGGGCGCGCATGGCGTCCAAGCCTTGGGCGCGCACCGTCATCGCCGAGTCGAGGTAGGCCAACTTCTCGGCCGTGTTGGACGAGTCGACCTGGGCGGCGAACTGCTCGTAGATGGCGCCCATCCGCAGGTAGTTGCGGTCGTCGGGGTCTTCGCCCGTGAACAGCGGCTCGGTCGCGAGCAGGTGCTTGATGTAGGGGTAGGCCGCGCAGTAGTCGCCTCCGCGGAAGTACTCGCTGCCCAGGCTGAAGTTGGCCCGGTTGGAGGGCTGGATCAGCACGTACGTCTCGGCGCAGTAGTCGCCGGGGCCGTACTCGCCGGGGCCGTACTCGCCGGGCGGCGGCGGCGGCGTGGCCGAGTTGCTGGAGGCGTCGCCGGTGGCAGGCGGCGGCGCGCAGGCGGTGAACGCTCCGAAGGCGAGGGCAAACAGGGCGATGCGGGACGGTCGCATGAGTCGAGGGGGGAGGGGCTAGTTGTACTGGCGCCGGACGAACCAGCGCTCACCGAAGTTGATGGTCAGCGTCCCCTTGAGGAAGCTGTCGCGAACCAATACGCCCGTGGTCGAACCTCGGGTCCCCACTTCGACGCCGAGGTCGAAGCGGGCGCCGGTCAGCCGGTTGGGCACCGAGAGGCCGCCGGTGAGCGCGAGCGCGGTCACGTTTTGACCGCTGGGGCTGTAGAGACCGCGCTCGGCGTAGCCGCCCAGCCGGTACGACGTGCGGCGCAGCGTGCTCGCGCGCAGGTCGCGCCCGGCGGGCGTCACCTCGACGCCGCCACCGACGCGCCAGCGGTCGTCGAGCACGTCGAAGCTGTTTGCCGCGTCGAAGCCGCCCAGCGGCAGCGTGCTCTCGAAGCCCGCCCACGGCTCGTAGAGGCCGCCCACGGACGCGGCCCAGCGCGCGCCCGAGCGGTAGGTGAGCCCGCCTCGGGCGGTCAGCGGAAGGTCGACGGTGCCGTCCAGGCTCAGGCTGCCGTCGGGCGCGCGCAGCGTGTCGCGGTCCAGGCTCTCGCCCAGCGTGGACGTGCGCGTGGCCGAGAGCGAGGTCGGCAACGTCAGCGAGGCGGCGAACGTCAGCGCGTCGTCGTCGGCGCGGAGCGCCCGCGCGGTCACGGCCCCGCCCACGGTGGCTGTGACGCCGCTCAGGCGCGTCGAGCGCGACTGCCGCGTCTGGGTAAACGCGCGGTCGTCGAACTGCGTGCGCTGGAGAAACTCCTGGGTGCCGAACAGAAACTCAGCGCTGGCGCCGATCTGGACGGCCTCGCCGATGCGCGTGCCGATCCCGGCCGTCAACTGCTGCAGGCCTCCCGACCCTTCCTGGTTGAGCGTGTACGGCGCAAACTCGCCCTCGACCGAGATCGAGTCCTCGAGGGCCGCGCGGTAGTTCACGCGCGAGTACGGCCGGTAGCCGATGGCCACACCGAGGCGGCCCATGAGCAGCGGAATGCCAAGGTGAAGGGCCGCGACGTCGCCCGCCGTGCCGGTGCTGACGTCGGCGGTCCGAGCGTCCTCGCCGCGCACCGTCGCGAGCGACGCGCCGGCCGAGAACGTGGTGACGCCCTGGTCAGAGAACAGCGCCGGGTTGACCAAGCCCACGTAGCCTCCCGACCGCATCGACGCGCCCGCGTGGCCCATCATGGCCGACTGCGACGTGCTGTGCTCCAGCCGCTCTCCGACGCCGTACAGCGAATAAATGGAGCCGTAGTTGTTCTGGCCCTGGGCCTGAACCAGACCGGGCATCGAGAGGAGAGCAGCGACAAGGACGAAACGCATAAAGGCCGGGTTCAAAAGAGACACACGAGCGGAGGCAACGTTGCTAGGCGGGCGCGCCGACCAGCGTCAGCGTCAGGCGGGGGACCGAGTCGTCCCCGGGCTGGGGCCGGCGCACCGGCAAAATGTCGAGGGACGCCGGGTTGAGGTCCGGGTTGAGGTCCGGCCGGATCTCGTAGCGGTCGAAGCCCCCGGTCTCCGGGCTGATCAGCAGGTTTTGGAGCGCGGACGTCAGCGCGCCCGTGTCCGTCAGGGACGCCAGTCCACCGCTGACATTCAAAACACCCAGCGGCACGTACGTCGGCGACGCCGAGCCCGCGCCGCGGACGCCGAACGCCACCGAGCGCTGGGCCAGCGGGCGCACGAACGTGCCCACCTCGGCAAAGCTCTCGTCCAGGGGCAGCCGCAGCATGCCTCGGGCCAGCGGCACCGGGCCGAGCGCGCTCAGGTCTGCAGTAAACCGGACCTCCGAGCCCGTCCCGCGCCGCACCGGCAAGATGCCCGCAGGCGGCGCCGCCGGCGCTTGCGCGGAGATGGAGCTAAACACCTCCGACAGCGGAAAGGACAGCGTGTCCTCGTCGGTCGCCAGGCGAAGCGCCGCGCCTTGTGCGCTGAGCGTGCCCAGCCCGAACACCACGCCCGGGGACGCCACAAACCCCGCCTCGGGCTGAAGCGCGAACCCCTCAAAGTCGTCTGAGAACGTGGTGCCGACCAACGTCGCGGCGTTGCGGGAGACCCAGCTGGCTGGCAAGTTGAACCGGACCAACGTATCGGCCTGGACCAGCGTCGCGGTCACGAGCGCCTCGCCGACGGCGAACGTCGTGTCGGAGGGGTAGTCGTTGGACGCGTCCCAGTCGCCCTGGATGTCGTGGAGCGAGACCGGCAGCGCGGTCGTGGTGTCGCCGTAGGTGTAGCTGCGGGGCATCTCGAGCCAGACCTCGCGCACGTCGTCGGACTCGAGCGACCGCGCGGCGGCCGGCTGGCCAGCGTCGACGTAGGCCAGCGCTCGGACGTCGCCGAAGACCGGGTCGAGCACGTCACCCACCAGCACGCGCGTCTGGGGCCGGGAGTTGGTGGCGGCAACCGTCGCGAGCCCGATGGCCGGGCGGTCGAACGTCAGCGTGTCGAGGTCGGCCAGGGCCACCACGCGCACCGACGGGTCCGACTGCTCCTCGTCGATCAGGCCCAGGCCGACGCCGGCGGGGTCTTGGCAGGCGGACAGGGCGAGGGCGGCGATGGCCGCGACGGCGAGGGTTCTCACGGGGCGAGCGGGTGCTGTGGGCGGGATGCCAGTCCAACGGCGCCTCGGGGTGTTTCGCGTGAGGGCGCTCGAATTGGGATGCAGGCCATCCTACCGCTCGCTCTGGCTCAGAGCCGGGCGATCTCTGCAAAGAAGGCGGGCACCTCGGGCGCGTCGCGTGACACCGCGAGGGCCGCGCTCGACCGCAGGGCCGTGCTTACCGCAGGGCTGGGCTAGACCGCTAGGTCGGAGCTCTGGTACAGCGCGGCCGCCTGCTCGGCCATCGCCTCGGCGTCCTCGTCCAGCACCGGGCCCTCCGGCTCGCCGGACGCCGCCGCGTCCGACCCGGCGTAGGCGACCGCGTCGGCGGTGTCCAGCCCGATCTCGCGGAACGTCTTGCCGGCCCAGCCGCTGGGCAGCCCGAGGTGGGAGGCCTCGGCCTCGGTGAGCGTCGGCTGGTAGGCGTCGGCTGGGTCAGGCGTGTAGACCGTGCGGGCGTTGGCGAACAGCTCCGAGTCGGCCAGCTCGGTCTTGACCACGTGAGGCACGAGCGCGCCGATCCAGCCGGCGGCGTGGACCACGTCGGGCCCCCAGCCCAGGTTGCCCACGGTCGAGAGCGCGGCGCGCGCGAAGAAGAGCGCCCGTGCCGGGTTGTCCTCGAACAGCGCCTCGGTCTTTCGCTCCTGGTGCAGCCCCTTCCGCTTGAAAAAGTGCACCGAGTCCATAAAGTAGACCTGGAGGCGGATGCCGGGGATCGAGGCCACCTTGACCTTGAGCGTGTCGGTCGCGTCGCCCGCCGAGATCTCGGCGCCCGACAGCCGGATGACCTCGTGCAGCCGGTTCCGGCGCTCCGAGATCACGCCGTAGCGCGGCATCAGGATGCGCGGCTCGGCGCCTTGGTGTTCCTGAAGCGCCTCAGGCAGCACACGCATGGCCTGAGCCGTAACGGTGGTCTCGGAAAACGGGGCGACTTCGCCAGCCACGAACAGTACGCGCATCGATGGGGGACGGTGGGAAACCTCGATTCGACCACGTGAAAACTAACTCCGTCTCGGCCTCGGCGCCAATCGCTTCCGGGCGTTCCCCGTATCATGGAGCTCCGACTGGCCCCCGACTCGTGACCAAAGCTCAGATCGTCGACCGAATCGCTGACGCGACCGGCCTCACCAAGCTCGAAACGGAGGCCGTCGTGGACGGGTTCATGCACTCGGTGCTGGACGCGGTGGCCGAGGGCGACCGCGTCGAGTTGCGTGGCTTCGGCACGTTCCGCGCCGTCGAGCGGGCTCCGCGCACGGCCCGCAACCCCCGCACCGACCAGCCGGTGCCGGTGCCGCGCCGCATGGTGCCCGTGTTCAAGCCCGCCCAGGAGTTCCGCCGGCGCGTCGAGGAGGACGGCGCCGAGCGGCTCGTGGGCAGCGATGCCAGCTAGCGACATGGCCGACTCGTGCGCGTCGTGCGGTGCCGCTCTGGCGCCCGGTGCTGCCACCTGTGACCTGTGCGGGACTCCCGCCGGTCTGCCCGAGGCGCGGGTGATACCCGTCGGCGCTCCGTCGTGCGCGCACTGCGGCCACACGCCGCCGCCGGGCTCGCGCTTTTGCAACGCCTGCGGATCGGCCCTGGAGGCCGTGCTCGCTCCGCCGCCGGCGACGGCCACCGAGCGCCCCCCGTCGGACGCGGGCCGGCGCGCGCTCGTCGTGATCGGCGGCGGCATCGTGGCCGTCGTGGCGCTCTACGGCCTGACGCTGCTGTCCAACCGCGACGCGCCCGCTGACCTCGACACGCCGGACACCGACGCGCTGAGCGTCGGGGAGGCCGCGCCCATCCCGGCCGGCGCGCCACCGCTGCCCGACTCGCTGCAAACCGCGGCCGACGACTTTGCCCGCCTCGGCACCGCCGAGGGCTGGTACGAGTCGGCGCGCTACTACCTCACCGCGGCGTTCGGCGCGCTCCAGACCGACCCCGAGGCCAGCGTGCGGTGGGCGCGCCGCGCCATCGAGGACTTCGAAAAGAGCCTGGAGATCGAGGAGAGCCCGCGCGTCCGCGTGGCGCTCGCCGAGGCGGCCACCTTCGACCCGTCGAACCCGATGCGGCCCATCGAGGAACTGCGCACGGTGCTCGACGCCGACCCAGACAACCTCGACGCGACGTTCCTGCTGGGCGAGCGGCGCCTGATGATCGGGCGCACGGGTCCGGCGCGCGAGTCGTTCGAGCGCGTGCTGGAACTGGCGCCTCCGGGCTCGCCGGTGCGCCAGCGTGCCCAGGCGGCGCTGGCGTCGATCCCGGCGGAGTGATCCGGGCGGCGACCTGGTGCGCGCTCTTGGCGGGCTGCGCAGACGCTCCGCCCGTCGTCGTGTTCGCCGCCGCCTCGACGACGGACGTGGTGGAGGCCGTCGTGGCCCGCAGTCCGCACCCCGATCAGATCGCGGTGAGCGTCGCCGCGTCGTCGGTGCTGGCGCGGCAGATCGCCGCCGGCGCGCCGGCCGACGTGTTCGTCAGCGCCGACTCCGATTGGGTGGACTGGCTGGCCGCCCAGGGCGTCTCGGTCGGACGCCGCCGCGTCGTCGCGAGCGGCCGTCTCGTGGTCGCCGGTCCGCGCAGCGCGCAGGGCGAGCCCGCGCTCCGGGGCCGGATCGCGCTCGCCGATCCCTCGCACGTGCCGGCGGGCAGGTACGCCCGGCGCGCCCTGGCCCGCTTGGGCCGCTGGGCCGAGGTCGCGCCCGAGGCGGTCTACGTCGCCGACGTGCGCGCCGCGCTTGCCGCCGTCCAGACAGGCGCCGCGGACCGCGCCATCGTGTACGCGTCGGACGTGCGAGAACGTGCGGACGTCTCGGTGTGGCCCATTTTCCCTGCGATGCCTGAGATCCAGTTTGTCGTGGCGGAGATCGGAGCCCCAAGCGCCGTTTTCGACGCTCTCGCCGCTCCCCATGCCTGGCGCCAGGCCGGCTTCGAGGCCGCGCCGTGACGGCGGCCGACTGGCACGCGGTCCAGCTGAGCATCCAGGTGGCCGTGTGCGCGACGGCGCTCGCGGCCGTTCCGTCGGTCGGGATCGGCTGGTGGCTGGCGCGGACACGCGCGCGCTGGGCGCCCGCCGTCGAGTTTGCCATCATGCTTCCGCTGGTGCTGCCGCCGGTCGTGACGGGGTACGCGCTACTGACGGTGCTGCCCCGGTCGGTCGCGTTTACCTGGTGGGCCGCCGTGCTCGCCTCCGCCGTCGTCGGGCTTCCGCTGTTCGTGCAGTTTGCCCGATTGGGCGTGCAGTCGGTGCCCGCCGAGACGCTGGATGCGGCGCGTGTCGACGGAGCCGGCGAGGCCGAGTCGTTCCTCAAGGTGACGGTGCCGCTCGCGCTGCCCGGACTCGCGGCTGGCGCCGTGCTCCATCTGGCTCGCGGCCTGGGCGAGTTCGGCGCGACGTTGGTGGTCGCAGGCAACCTCCTCGGCCGCACCCAGACGCTGCCCCTCGCGCTGTACACCCAGCTCCAGCGCGTGGACGGAGACGCCGCCTCGGTGCGCTTGGCGGTCGCCGCGGTCGTGCTGGCGGCGTCCAGCTTGGGAGCCGCACGCTGGCTGATGCGCCGATGGACAGCGCGTTCGGGGCCGTAGCTTCCGGCCATGCGCCTGTTCTGTCTCGCCCTCGGCCTCGCCACTCTCGCCGGCTGCACCGCGTCCGCGCCGGTGACGCTGCCGCCGCCCGCTGCGCCGGTGCGCGTCGTGGCGCCGCCTGCGCCGCCGCCGCTGCTCGTGGAGACCGAGCCCCCGGATCTCGGACCCATCGAGCCTCCCGCCGCGCCTCCCCGCCGCATCTCGCAACGGTCGGAGTTTCAGGACGACCGCGTAACGCAGTGGACGCTCGCTACGGGGCTGACGGTGCTCTACGCCTGGGACGAGGACGCGACGGGCTACGCGATGCAGGTGAGCCAGACGGGCTCGCCGGGCGGCGTCTGCCTGATCGACGGGCACGCCCACGAGTCGGTGCTGACGGCGGAGGGCGTCGCGCTCGCCGTCCAAGCGGCCCGCGACCAGATCGAGGCGCTCGGGCTCACCATCGCCGAGACGACGGTAACGCTTCACGGCGCCATCCTGCCAGAATGGGTCGAGGCGGAGGTCGCGACCACGCTCGGTGCGGTGCGCCGCGCCACACCGACCCGGTCCGCCGATCGCGACCGCCCCGCCCAGGCCAGCGCCGAGGCCGACTGGGCCGGCCTCGGCGCGCTGATGGTGGCCGCCGCGCTCGTGTCCGAGCGGCTGGCGCCTGCCGACGCCGTCCACCTGGTTTACGACGCGGCCGACGGGCGCGCCGAGCTGCGCGTGGAGTCGCTGTCGCAGGACGTGGGCCGGCTGCTAGCCTCGGGCGACGCCGGCGAGACTCGGCGCGCGCGCACGCACGCGTCGCAAGCTGCCGCCTCGGGGCTCGGGGTCACGACCGCGCTGCACCAACTCAGCCGCCTGCCCGGGCGCTTCCAGCCGGCTCGCCCGCCCTCGGACGTGCGCGCGCTCCCGGGCCTCATCGAGCGGACCTCGCCCGACCGCGTCAACGCCATTCTGGCTCGACTCGCCACTGCCTACCGCCCGACCGATGAGTGACGCCAGCCCCTTGTTCTCCGACGCCGAGCGCGAGCGCATCCGCGACGCCGTCGCCCAGGCCGAGCGCCGCACAGCCGGCGAGATCGTGCCCTACGTGGTGCGCCAGAGCGGTGACTACGACGCGGCCACCTGGCGCGGTGCCTCGTTCGTGGCGCTGCTGGCCGGCATCGCCATGCTCGCACTCGCCTGGCTCTACCAAGGCTGGACGTGGACCTGGCTCTACTCCGCCTGGGCTGTCGGGCTCGCGATGGCGAGCGGCGGCGTGCTCGGAGCCCTCCTCAGTTTGATCGCGCCGGTCCGGCGGTGGCTGGCAGGCCCGGCCAGCCTGGACCTCCAGGTGCACCGCCGGGCGGCCGTCGCGTTTGTCGAGGAAGAGGTGTTCGACACGCGCGACCGGACCGGCATTCTGATCTTTGTGTCGCTGTTCGAGCACCGCATCGAGGTGGTTGGGGACACCGGCATCAGCGCCAAGGTCGAGGCCGGCGAGTGGGTCGAGGTGGTCGCCCTGATCCGCGAGGGCATCCAGCGCCGAACCCTGGCCGACGGGCTGGTCCAGGCCGTCGAGCGCTGCGGCGACCTGCTCCACCGCCGAGGCGTCGAGGTGCGCTCCGACGACACCGACGAGCTGCCCGACGACGTCCGCGTGCGCGACGCCTAGCTCGGCGCGTCCGGCTCCGCCTCGGTCGGCGGATGGACCGAGGCGGGGAGACCCGCAGGCCCGCCTAGAGCGCTTCGATGCGCAACAGCGTCCCGTCCACGTCCCGGAGGTACAGGATGCCCGGCGACTCTTTGTAGTCGACGTCCTGGAGGTCCAGCCGGGCGCGCAGCAGGGTAAACATCCGCCGGGGCATCCCGAACGCCAGCTCGTGCACGCCGCGCGCCGTGCTGTCGTCGGACTCGACCAACTCGAACACCCGGTTGCCCTCGGCGTCGAGCAGCTGCGCCCGGGGCTGCGCCGTCAGGGGGTGCACGCCCAGGCCGCCGAGCGTGAGGCCCAGTGCGGTGACGTAGAAGTCGAGCGCCTCGTCAAAGCGCGTCGTGCGCACGCACACGCTGCGCAACCACACCGCCGAGCTGGGCTTGCGGAGCGCGCGCTCGGCCTGGCGGTAGACGGAGTCGCGGTAGACGGAGTGGTCCATGGTGGGAGCCGAGGGGGGGCCGAGTAGGCGGGCAAGTGCTCCGCCGACAGCGAGTATGCCACCTACCACCACGTTCGTTCAACACGCCGAGGCGGAACGTTCCGGCTCGGGTTCGGCGCTTTGAAGCGGTCCGCCACGGCCTCCAGGGGGTGCCGTCTCACCCTGCGCCTACATAAAGCCGAGCGTCAGCCGGGCCTCGTCGCTCAACATCTCCATCGAGTAGGACGGCACGAACGTGATCTCGACCGACGCCCGCCCGACCCCATCCAGCGCGTTGATGCCCTCCTCGACCTCGCGCGGCAGCGACTCCGCCGCCGGGCAGTTGGGCGCGGTCAACGTCATCGAGACCGCCGCGTCTGTGCCGCTGTCTCCCTCCGTCAGCGTCCAGCCGTAGATCAGGCCCAGGTCCCAGATTGGCACCGGGATCTCCGGGTCGTAGATCGTCCGCACGACGTCGATCATGGCCTTCTCCATGTCGGAAAGGTCCATCGTCGCCAGCGACTCGTCGTCGCGGCCGTCGTGGAGAAAGTCGCGCGTGATCTCACTCATGGAGGTGTGGCAGCGGTGGAGCCGGTCCGGCAGTGCGAGTTATTTGAGGCGCTCGGCGATCATGGCGTCGAGGTGGTCGCGCAAGGGCTCCATCGAGACCATCTCGACCACGTCGTGGGCGAAGGCGTAGAGCAGCATCGCGCGCGCGTCGGCCTCGGAGATGCCTCGGCTGCGCAGGTAGAAGATGTGCTCGGGCTCGATGGCGCCCGTCGTGGACCCGTGCGAGCACTTGACGTCGTCGGCGTAGATCTCGAGCTCGGGCTTGGAGTAGTGCCGGGCACGGGGCGAGAGCACGACGCCCTGGCTCTGCTGGTAGGCGTTCGTCTGCTGCGCCTCGCGCTGGACGAACACCTTGCCGTTGAAGACGCCGGTGCCTTCGTCGTAGATGATGCCCTTAAACAGCTCGTTCGACTGGCACCCCGGCGCCACGTGGTCCACCAACGTGTTGGTGTCGACGTGCTGGCTGCCGCGGCAGATGTAGAGCCCACCCAGCGTCGACTGGCCGCCCTCGCCGGCCGGCACCATCACGGTGTTGTTGCGCACGGTGCCACCGGCGAACGTGAACGTCAACGTGGACACGTCGGAGTCGCGCTCCTGGTAGGTCTGGACCAGCGACACGCCGTGCGCCTGGTCCCCCTCGTCCTGCACGCGGACGTGGCGGACGACGCCCGCCGCGGCGCACACGATCTCGGTCAGGTCGTTGCGGAAGGTCTCGGCCTCGCCCTCCACGGCGAACGTCTCGACGACGGTCGCCTGCGCGTTCTCGCCGACCACGATCAGGTTGCGGCCCTGAACGAAGGTCGGCGCGTCGGCGGTGACGATGTGGACGACCTGGATCGGGCGCTCCACGGCGACGCCGCGCGGCACGTCCAGGTACAGCCCGTCCAGGCTGAACGCGCTGTTGAGCGCCGCGAACGAGTCGCGTCCCAGGTCCACGTGGCGGCCAAACGTGTCGCGGATGCTGTCGGGGTCGCGGAGCACCTGGCTCCGCAGGCTCCCCACCGTCACGCGGTCGGGCAGGCCGGACAGGTCGGAGCGCTCAGCGTCGAACGTGCCGTTGACGACCACCACCAGCGCGGCGTCGAGGCCGGCGATGCGGGCCGCCTCGATGGCGCGGTCGGGCACCTGGGCGTCGGCGGAGGCGCGCCGGTAGGAGGGGAGAAGCGCCGCCTTGAGGTCGGTGTACCTCCAGGCCTCGTCGCGCGTCGTGGGCAAGCCCTTGCCTTCAAACGACGTCCGCGCCGACTGGCGGAGGTCCTGGAACGGGTCGGGGGCGCCGTCGCCCGCGAACGCACCCGCCAGGGCGTCGGTCGCGTTGGCAAGGAATCCGGGCTGTTGTTCGAGATCGATCATGTCTGAGATGCGGGATGTCGTGCGCCGTCGCGTGCGCGGTTCGGGACGCCCAGCGGGTCTCACCCGCCGTGCGTCACAGCTAGAGCGGGGTTACGCCGAGGTCGACGCCTCCTCGATCAGCCAGTCGTAGCCCTTCTCCTCCAGCTCCAGGGCCAGTTCGGGGCCGCCCGACCGGACGATCTGGCCGTCGACGAGCACGTGGACGTAGTCCGGCGTGATGTAGTTGAGCAGCCGCTGGTAGTGCGTGATGAGCACGAACGAGCGGTTCTCCGAGCGCAGCTTGTTGACGCCCGCCGACACGATCCGCAGGGCGTCGATGTCGAGGCCCGAGTCGGTCTCGTCCAGGATCGCCAGCTGGGGATCGAGCATCGCCATCTGAAAGATCTCGGCGCGCTTTTTCTCGCCGCCCGAAAAGCCCTCGTTGACGGCCCGCTGCGTCAGCTTGGGATCCAGGTTGACGAACGCCGCCTTGTCGCGCATCAGCTTGATAAAGTCGCCGACCGACAGCTCGTCCTGGCCCCGGTGCTCGCGCACCGAGTTGACGGCCGTGCGCAAAAACTGGTGCGTGCTCACCCCGGGCAGCTCGACGGGGTACTGGAAGGCCAGGAACAGGCCCTCGCGCGTGCGCTCCTCGGGAGACATCTCCAGCAGGTCCTGGCCGCCGAACGTCACCGAGCCTTCGGTGATCTCGTAGTCGTCGCGGCCGGCGAGCACGCTCGCCAGCGTCGACTTGCCGGAGCCGTTGGGCCCCATGATGGCGTGGACCTCGCCCGGCTGGACGTCGAGCGACAGGCCCTTGAGGATCTCGGTCTCTTCGACCGAGGCGTGGAGATTGTGGACGGAAAGCAAAGACATTCGAGGGTGTGGAGTGGGGCGCGGGGCGCCCCGATGTAAACGATGCGAGTGCGCCCGCCTCGGGCACCGAGGCGTCGGGCACCGATGCGGGCGGGGCCGGGCTAGCCGACCGAGCCTTCGAGCTGGACCGACAGCAGCTTCTGCGCCTCGACGGCGAACTCCATCGGCAGCTTGGCCAGGATCTCCTTGGCGTAGCCGTTGACGATCAGGTTCAGGGCGTCCTGCTCCGAGATGCCGCGCGCCTGGCAGTAGAACATCTGGTCCTCGCCGACCTTGGAGGTCGTGGCCTCGTGCTCGACCTGGGCCGTGTCGTTCAGGATCTCGATGTAGGGGAACGTGTGCGCGCCGCACTGGTCGCCGATCAGCAGCGAGTCGCACTGGCTAAAGTTGCGCGCGTTCTCGGCCTTGGGCGTCACCTTGACGAGCCCGCGGTACGAGTTGTTGGACTGCCCCGCCGAGATGCCCTTCGAGATGATCGTGCTCCGGGTGTTCTTGCCCAGATGGATCATCTTGGTCCCGGTGTCGGCCTGCTGGAAGTCCTTGGTGAAGGCGACCGAGTAGAACTCGCCGACCGAGCCGTCGCCCTTCAGGATGCACGACGGGTACTTCCAGGTGATCGCGGATCCGGTCTCCAGCTGCGTCCAGGTCACCTTGGAGTTCCTGCCCGCGCAGAGCGCGCGCTTGGTCACGAAGTTGTAGACGCCGCCCTTGCCCTCGGCCGAGCCGGGGTACCAGTTCTGGACCGTCGAGTACTTGACCTCGGCGTGGTCGTGGGCGATGATCTCGACCGTCGCCGCGTGCAGCTGGTACTCCTCGCGCATCGGCGCCGTGCAGCCCTCCATGTAGCTCACGTAGCCGCCCTCCTCGCAGATGATCAGCGTCCGCTCAAACTGGCCCGTGTTGGCCTCGTTGATGCGGAAATAGGTGCTCAGCTCCATCGGGCAGCGGACGCCCTTGGGGATGTAGCAAAAGCTGCCGTCCGAGAACACAGCGGCGTTCAAGGCCGCGTACAGGTTGTCGGTGTAGGGCACCACCTTGCCCATGTTGGCGCGCACCAGCTCGGGGTGCTCCTGGACGGCCTCCGAGAACGAGCAAAAGATGACGCCGTCCTTGGCCAGCTCGGCCTGGAACGTGGTCGCAATCGACACCGAGTCCATGACGGCGTCCACGGCGACGCCCGCCAGCGCGGCCTGCTCGCGCAGCGGGATGCCCAGCTTCTCGAAGTCGTCCAGGATCTCCTGGGGCACGTCGTCGATCGAGTCGTATTTGACGCGGTCGCCGGGCGCGGAGAAGTAGTAGGCGTCCTGGTAGTCGATCGGGTCGACGTTGAGGTGGGCCCAGTCGGGCTCGCGGCCGTCCTCCAGCAGTTGGAAAAAGTGCGCCAGCGCCTTGAGGCGGTAGTCGAGCAGCCACTGCGGCTCCTCTTTCTGCGCCGAGATGTAGCGGACGGTGTCCTCGCTCAGACCTTTCGGCGCCTTGGCGCTGGGCGTGTCGGTGACGAAGCCGTACTTGTAGCCCTCCTCGGCGACGTCCTCGAAGAAATCGTGCTCGGTGTAGGTGCTCATGGTTGGATCACTGGTGTGCTGAGACGAACCGGACCGGGTGGGGGCTGTTCCCCGAAGACGGGGCGAACGAGAGGGCGGCTCGGGCCGCCATTCTCGTCTCTTTCGAGCCCCGCCTCGTGCCGGTGTACGATGTTAGGGAGACGCCGCGTCGGCAGGGTTCGACGGCGGTGAAGACTCTCCGCTGGAACCTCGAACTCGACCCTCAACGCCATGACGGAATCGCCTCCCTTTGCCATGACGGAGCGCGCGCGGCAGCGGCTGGCCTCGGTGGCCGTGTCCGAGGGCGTCGACCTCGGCGCGTCCTACCTCCGCGTCGCCGTGGTGCCCGGCGGGTGCTCGGGCCTGACCTACGACCTGGGCTGGGACACGACCGTCGGCCCGGCCGACGAGACCGTCGAGGTGGACGGCCTCCGCCTGGTGCTTGACCCGCGCAGCTTGGTGACCGTCGAGGGCACCACGCTCGACTTCACCGACGGGCTGGAGGGCAAGGGCTTTCACTTCGACAACCCCCAGGCCACGCGGACGTGCGCGTGTGGCGAGTCGTTCAGTCTCTAGCATGGTCCCGACCGTTGTCTACCTCGACGAGTACCACCTCGGGGACCCGCTGTTTATTCCGGGCTTGGCCCGCGACCTGGCGAGCCGGGCGGCCGGGATTGTGCTGGTCCACGGCAGCGGCGAGCGCGGCGAGCGCGCGCTGGAGTCTCTGGGGCTGATCCCTCGGTCCGACGCCGGCGTGTGGCGAACCGAGGGCGACGACCAGCGCCAGGCCGTCGAGCGGGCGATGCGGGACCTCAACCGCGAGATGATCCACGAGTTCAACGAGCAAGGCGTCGCCGCGGTCGGCGCGATGGTGGGAGACCGAGGGCTGATCCGGCAGTCGGCCGGAGGCCTGGTGGTTGGCAAGAGCGCCTGGGTGTCGGACCTGGCGCGCCAGGGCGTGACCGTCTTGCTGGGCGCGATGGTGCAGGGAGCCGAGGTCGACCCCGCGCGCACCGCGGGGCTGCTGGCGTCCTCGCTGAGCGGCGAGGCCGTGGCCCTGAGCCGCCGCTCGGTGGACGGCGCGGTCGAGGACGCCGACCTCGGCGGCCTGGTCCACGACCCCGGAGCGGTCCGCCGCATCGCCGAGGCGGCCGGATCGGTCGGCCTGGGGCTGCGCGCCAGGTTGCGAACGGCCGATGCCATAACGACTTGCTTTGTGACGAGTTAGGAGATGGAGTGATCTGGAAAATCCCCCGATACAGGCTAGAATCGAAGGGGGCGTGTTGTTGGAAACGCCCCGTACGGCTATCTTGGGGACTCTAGGCGATCGCGCACGGCTCGTTTCGCCGTCCGACTGCCACCCCTTCCCAACCCATCCTCACTCTCACTATGAGCATGTTCAGCAAGCTCCAGGAGCACGTCTCCTCGCTCGAAGGCGACTTCCAGAAGTTCTACGACAAGGGCAACAAGGCCGCCGGCACTCGCGTCCGCAAGGGCATGCAGGAGCTCAAGCAGCTCGCCCAGGACATCCGTACCGACGTCCAGGACAAGAAGAACGACGACTAAACGGTCGCCGCTTTGCTTGTGAGGCCGTGCCACCGTGTGGCGCGGCCTCTTTTTGGTCTTTCCCCCGACTCTATGCGCCTGCTTACCTGGATCGCTGTTCTGCTCGCCGCCGGGGCGAGTGCGCAGGACGCCGACACGCTGGCGGCCCAAGACGGATGGCGGTCAGCGCTGCGGGCGTCGCTGGCGGGCAACCAGTCGGCGTTCTCGAACTGGCAGGAGGGTGGCGTCAGCGCGCTCGCGCTCACGGCCGGCCTGGACGGCTCGTTCGACCGCGTCGTGGGCAGGGTGCTGACCACGCAGTCGGCGCGGCTGGCCTTTGGCGTGCTGCGCCAGGACACGCTGGACGTGCGCAAGGCCCAGGACGTGATCCGCTACGACCTGACCGCCGAGCGGGCCTCGCAGCAGCCGCTCCGGCCCTCGGCCGCGTTCTCGCTGCGGACGCAGTTCGCGCCCGGCTACGACTACTCGCCCGACGCCGACCGCTACCCGTCGCTCGCTGTCGTGCCAGGCCAAGAACTCAAAGTGTCCGACGCCTTTTCGCCGCTCGTGCTCGGGCAGTCGCTGGGCGTGGCCTACCGACCGGGCGGCGGCGTCGTGGCGCGGACCGGGCTGGGCCTCAAGGAGACCGTTGTCGGGATCGAGCGCCTGCGGCCGGTCTTCGGCAACGCACTCGACCAGTCGGTTCGGGTCGAGGCCGGAATCGACGTGGATCTGCTGCTGGAGCGTGAGGTCGTGGACAACGTGACGCTCCGCTCGCGCCTGGCGACGTTCCAGAGCTTCAGCCAGATCGGGACGGCAGCGCCGGACGCGCTGCTCGAAAACCTGCTCGTGCTCAAGGTGAACAACGTGCTCGACGTGACCATCGACGCGGCTGTGCTCTACGACGCCGACATCAGCCCAGACGTTCAGCTTCGCCAAGCGCTGAGCGTCGGGCTCGCCGTGGACCTGCTCTAGCGGTCGCCGCACCGAGGCGATCTTTCCAGATGCCTGCCGCCGACTCCGATCCGTCCGCTCGTCCCTTGTGGCGCCGGCTAGCCGTGGGGTACGGGGTTGCCTGCGCGGCGTTGTGGCCGGTCCCGGTGTTCGGGCTTCTCCATGCCGAGTCGTCGGCGGTGCTGGCCGGCGTCGGGTGCCTGCTCGCCGCGACCACGTCTCGCGCGGCGTGGCGGCGGGGGATGGGGTGGCGCCGCACGGCCGTGATCCAGCTTGGCGCGCTGGTCGTGCCACTAGCGCTGATGACGCTGTCGCTGGCCTGGCGCTCCAACTGCGGCTACCTGCAAGGGCTGGGGCTTTTTCTGCTGCTCGTCCCGCCGAGCGTGCTCTTTGGCGTGGGGATCGGCTGGGCGTTGCCAGAGCGCTGGCCTGGCGCTGCGGTCGTGGCTGTGGTGTTCGGGGTCGCGCTGGGCGGCGTGGCCTACGACCTTCTGCTCCATCCGCAACTGTTCACCTACAGCCACGTGTTCGGCGGCGTTCTCGGGCCGATCTACGACCTGGAGCTGGCGATCCGGCCGGGGCTGTGGGCGGCAAAGGTGCAGACGCTGGTTGTGGCGGCCTGGCTGCTGGCCCTGGGAACGTGGCGCCGGGCGCCGACCTCACGAACGCGGCTCGGGATGTGGGGGATGACCGCTCTGGCGGCGGCCAGCATCGTGCTTGCGCCCCAGGCTGGCATCGTCCAGACCCAGGCCGGTATCGAGCGCACGCTGTCCCGCCGCGTCGACCTGGGGCCGGTCGTGCTCCACCTCGACCCCGCGACGACCGAGGCGGAGGTGGCTCGGCTGGCCGAGGAGACGCTGTACCGGTTTCAGACGCTGTCCCGCGCGCTCGCGGCCGCGCCCGGCGTCCCGGTCCAGGTGTACCTGTATCCCGACCCCGACACCAAGGCGGCGCTGATCGGCTCACGGGAGACGAGCGTGGTGCCCGTCTGGCTGAGGTCGCCCCAGGTGCACATGCTGGCGCGCGAGGTGGGCCCGTCGCTGGGGCACGAGATGGTGCACGTGCTGGCCCGGGAGTTCGGGATGCCGGTCGTGCGCGCGTCCCCGGCGGTTGGGTTGGTCGAGGGGCTGGCGGTCGCGCTGGAGCCGCCGGACGGCCTCCCGAGCGCCGCCGCGCTGGTCCGCGCCGGCCTGGACCTGCCCGACGGCGAAGGCGGGCTGGCCGACCCCGCCTCGGTCGTCCGCGCGACCATGTCGGTGCGGTTTTGGAGCGCGCCGGCCGGCGTCGCGTACACCGTCAACGGCGCCTTTGCGCGGTGGCTGCTGGACCGGCACGGCCCCGCGCCGTTCCGCCAGGCCTACCGCACCGGGCGGTTCGAGCCCGCCTACGGGACGTCGCTCGACCGCCTCAGCCGGCAGTGGGGCGCCGAGGTCGCGGCCATGCCCATCGACTCCGAAGCGGTCGCGGTCGCGCGCTGGGTGTTTTCGCGCCCGTCGCTGTTCCAGGTGCGGTGCCCCCACGTGGTGCCTCCGGCGCTGCGGCACGCCCGCCAAGGCCGCCAGGCCTGGGAGGACGGCGACCTCGCCGGCGCCGCTTCGAGCTACGCCGCCGCCGTCGACGCCGACCCCCAGTTTCTGGCAGGGCTCGACGGCCGGCTGGCGACGCGCCTCGCCCAGGGGCACGCGCCCGACGCGCTCGACCGGTCGGCCGCTCAAGCCCTCGCAGACACGCTCTCGGAGCCCGCGACGCTGCGCCACCTGGCCGACGTCCGACGGCTCTCCGGGCTTCCGGCAGATGCCCTCTACCGGGCGGCGCGAGACTCGCTGGCGCCCGTCGATGCCCTGGGGCGGCTGGTGCTGGACCGGCGCCGCCGGCTGTCGCCGGCGCTGCTGCGCGCGCTCGTGTCCGCCGGCCCCGACCGCCTCGGTCCAGGGCTGGAGACCGGCGACCCGGTGCTGGCGGCCCTCGTGCACGCCCAGGCCGACCGGCCGGCGCAGGCCTGGGAGCTTGCGCGGCGGTGGTGCGTGCCCGACGCGGCCACCGAGGCGGGCCGAGTCGCGCGGTGGCTCCAGGCGCGGCTGGCGCTCCGGGCCGGCGCCCTCGACCCGGCGGACGCGCTGCTGAGCGGCCTTCCGCAGGCGTTCGAGCGCCGGGGCCCTACGAGCTACGCCGCCGTCGCGCGCGACGACCAGCGCCGCCTTCGGTGGCGCCGCGACGTGCGCGACATGCCGGCTATCTTGCGCGCTCCCCCAAACCCACCCGATGCTCTCTCGCCGGATTGCCCTCGTCCTCGGGATGGCGCTCGCGTCGGCGTGCGCGCTGCCCGAGGAGGGATTTGACGCCGGCCCCACCTCGGCGGCGCCGGCGGCCCGGCCCGGCCAGTGGGTCGTGGCCGACACCAGCGTCGGCACGGTCCAGCTCCACGCCGTCGGCGACGAGGCGTCGCTGCCGATTGTGCTGCTCGGCGGCGGCGGTGCGCTGCGCCTGGGGTTCGACATCCGGGGCCGGCAGGTCGGGCAAGCCCTCGACGTGTCGTTTGTGCACACCGACCGCCGCGGCCAGGAGCGGCTAGTGCCGAGCGAGTACATGACCGGCTTCGAGACCGACCAGATCCTGGACTACCGGACCTCGGGCACGTCGGTCGCCGTCCCGTACACGCACTACAGCTACAGCTTTCCCAACGCGTCGATCGGGTTCCGCGTCAGCGGCAACTACCGCATCCAGGTGCGCGACCAGGGCCGGCTGCTGCTGGAGGCCCCGTTCTACGTCAGCGAGCAGCTGGCCGAGGTGGAGTTGGCGTTCGGGGCGACGGTTCAGGGCGGGTCGGTAGGCTTCGCCGTCCAGCCCGCGGCCCGGCTCCGGCCCGACGCCTCCATCTCCGAGTTCGACGGCTCGCGCTACACGGTCTGCTTTGCCCGCAACGGCCGCACCGACCAGATGCGGTGCGCGCCCGAGCCGTCGCTCATCGACCTGGCGCTCTACCAGTTTTACCTGCCGCGCGAGGACGCCTTCGCCGAGCAAGGCTCGCTGTTCGAGGTGGACCTCGGCTTTCTGGGCCTCAACAGCGAGATCGTCGACATCGACCCGGCCGCCCGGCCGCCGACGGCCATTCTCGACCTCGACTACGCCGACTTTGGCGGGGACGTGCGCGAACCCGTGCTGGCTGCCGTCCCGCTCGTGTCGTCCGTCTTCCGAGACGTGGGCCAGGCCCAGATCGACGGCGAATACGTCGACGTGACGTTCCGCTACGTGCCACCGGGCAGCCGTCAGTCGAGCCGTCGGGTGTTCGTCTCGGGATCGTTCAACGGCTGGAACCCGGGCGCGCGCGACGAGCTTCGCTGGGTCGAGGCCGAGAGCCGCTACCAAGGCACGCTGTCCATCAAGCAGGGGCGCTACGTCTACGCCTACACCGGCGCCCCGTCGGGCACGCCCGGCCTGGGCGCCCCGTCCGTGTTCACGGCCTACGTCTACCTCGACGACCCGCGCCGCTTTACCGACCGTCTCGTCGCCGTCCGCAGCGGCGTCGCCCGCTAGCTCTCACCCTTCCATCGACATGATCCGTTCGAGTCTCTTGGCGGCCTTGCTGCTCGCCTCCGGCTGCACCACGCTGCTGCCCTCGACCGCGCCCGAGGCGGGCGCGGCTGCGTCCGCCTCGGCGGCCACGCCGGACAAGTCGGCGATGAAGCCGTTCGCCGACATCGTGACCGAGAGCGCCGTCAGCGACGACGGCCTGTTCGCGATTCACCTGGAGGACGACGGGCAAAAACTGCTCTTCGAGATCCCAGACTCGCTGATGGGACGCGAGATGCTGGTCGTGTCGCGCCTGGCGCGCACGACCGAGGGCTACCAGTACGGCGGCGCCAAGGTCAACACCCAGGCCGTGCGCTGGGAGCGCCAGGGCGACTTCGTGCTGCTGCGCACGGTCCGCTACGGCAGCGTGGCCGCCGACAGCCTGCCGATCTACCGCGCCGTGCGCGACGCCCAGTTCGAGCCGATCGTGGCGCGCGTGCCCGTGGTGGCGCTCGGCACAGACTCGACCTCGGTCGTGGTCGACATGACGGGCACGTTCGTCTCCGGCGACACGCCGGTCTTTGGGCTTCCCCAAGGCGCGCGCGAGCAGTTCAAGGTGCGCCGGCTCGACAAGGACCGCTCGTTCCTGGCGCGCGCGATGGCGTTCCCGCGCAACGTCGAGATTCGCTCCGTGCTGACCTACGAGGCGTCCGAGCCGCCCGAGAATGCCTCGACGGGGACGCTGTCCGTCGAGATGTCGCACTCGATGGTGCTGCTGCCCGACGCGCTGATGCGCCCGCGCCGCTACGACGAGCGCGTGGGCTACTTCTCGATCGAGCAGACCGACTACGGCCTGCCGGCCCAGCGCGCCGAGGCCCGCCGCTACGTCACGCGCTGGAAGCTGGTCCCGAGCGACCTGGAGGCGTACGCGCGCGGCGAGCTGGTCGAGCCCGTCGACCCGATCGTGTACTACATCGACCCGGCGACGCCGGTCGAGTGGCGCGAGCCGCTCAAGCAGGGCGTCCGCGACTGGAACGTGGCGTTTGAGGCCGCCGGCTTCCGCAACGCCATCCGGGCCGAGGACGCGCCCGACGACTCGACGTGGAGCCCTGAGGACGCGCGCTACTCGGTGATCCGCTACTTCCCGTCGGACACCCAGAACGCCTACGGTCCCCACGTCCACGACCCGCGCACGGGCCAGATCCTGGAGTCCGACATCGGCTGGTACCACAACGTGATGAACCTGCTGCGCAACTGGTTCTTCGTCCAGACCGCCGCCGTCAACCCGGACGCGCGCGCTCCCCAGTTTCGCCAGGAGGTGATGGGCGAGTTGGTGCGGTTCGTGTCGGCCCACGAGGTCGGGCACACGCTGGGGTTGCCGCACAACTGGATCTCGTCGACCGCCTACCCGGTCGACAGCCTGCGCAGCCCGACGTTCACCGCCGAGCACGGGACCGCGCCCTCGATCATGGACTACGCCCGGTTCAACTACGTCGCCCAGCCCGGCGACGGCGTGGTCCAGCTGATGCCGCGCGTCGGCGAGTACGACATCTGGGCCGTCAAGTGGGGCTACACCTACTTTCCCGACGCGACGAGCGAGGAGGACGAGCGCCAGCGCTTGCAGGCCATGACCATGGCCACGCGCGGCGACCTGGCGCTGCGCTACGGCGCCCAGACGCGCGACCCCGTCGACCCGCGCAGCCAGAGCGAGGACCTGGGCGACGACGCCGTCTACGCCTCCCGGCTCGGGCTCGCCAACCTGCAGCGCATCGTGCCGCGCCTGCAAGAGTGGACGACGGTCGAGGGCGAGGACTACGGCGACCTCGACGAGCTGTACGGCCAGGTCGTGGGCCAGTGGGCGCGCTACCTCGGCCACGTCGGGCGCCAGATCGGCGGCGTCGAGATCGACCCCAAGATGGTCGGCGAGGACGGCACGGTGTACCGGCCGGTCGCCGCGGACCGCCAGCGCGCCGCGGTCGCGTTTCTGGTCGAGGAGGGCTTCCGGACGCCCGACTGGCTGCTGGACGCCGAGATCCTGGGCCGCATCGAGCCCGCCGGCTCCACGACGCGGATCCAGACTTTGCAGGAGGGCGCGCTCGCCCGCATCCTCGACCCCGTCCGCCTCGGCAGGCTCACCGAGGCGGAGTGGCTCGCCGGCGACGCCTACCCCGCGGCCGAGCTGATGGACGACTTGCAGGCCGGCCTGTTCTCGGAGATCGCCGGTGGCCGCGCCATCGACCCCGCGCGACGCGCGCTCCAGCGCGCCTACGTCGACCGCCTGGGCGACCTGCTGACCTCGGACGACGAGATGGCGGCGGGGCTCGCGTCGCGCGTCTACGGCTACTCGCCCCAGAGCGCGACCCGCTCCGAGGTCCGGCCGCTGGCGCGCGGTGCGCTGCTGTCGCTGCAAACCGCGCTCAGCCGTGCCGTCCCGCGGTACAACTCGGCCAGCGAGCGCGCCGAGCGGTACCACCTGCTCGACCTTCAGGCGCGGACCGAGAACATCCTGGACCCGAACGACTAGACCAGGCGATCTTGGGCAGGGGGCGGAGCGCGGGCACCACGCGCGCCGCCCCCTGCTCCGTTTCCTCCTCTCCGCCCGTGCTCGACCTCAGCTCCGCCAGCCCCGACGTTCTGGTGCTCGTCGGCACCCAGACCGGCAATTCCGAAGTCGTGGCCGACGCCATCGCGGAGCAACTGGGCGACCTGGGCTTCGCCGTCCACCTGCTGGACATGGCCGAGGCCTGGCCCGAGGCGCTCCAGGAGCACCCCCAGATGATCGCCGTGACGTGCACGTGGTCCGAGGGGACGTTCCCCGACAACGCCGTCGAGTTCGCGGAGTCGCTCGACGCCGTCCGCCCGGACCTGTCGGGGGTGCGCTTTGGCGTGTGCGGCCTGGGCGACCGCGACTACGACCCGTTCTACCAGACGGCCGCGCTGAGACTGGCGGCCCTGCTCGGCCAGTGCGGAGCCGTCGAGGCGGTGCCGCTGCACGACATCGACGGCGGCCCGACGCCCGCCCACATCGAGGGCGCCGTCGCGTGGGCCGTCACGTGCGCCCAAGCGTTCGCCGCCCGGACCGCATGACGCTCGCCGACCTCGACCTGTCCGACCTGCGGTTCCGGACCTCGGACGACG
Organism: Rubricoccaceae bacterium; assembly: GCA_963757585.1. Classification (GTDB taxonomy): domain Bacteria; phylum Bacteroidota; class Rhodothermia; order Rhodothermales; family Rubricoccaceae; genus Rubrivirga. The sequence continues at coordinate 325,166 of CAVWRT010000001.1, read as the reverse complement.
TGTTCGAGGCGCTGCGCTCGGCGTGCGAGCACAACCCGGACCTGGCCACGTTCGAGACCATCGGCACGAGCGAAGAGGGCAGACCCATCGCCGGCGTCACCCTGGGGTACGGTCCGCGGCGGGTGACGCTGGTGGCCGGCGCGCACGCCGACGAGCCGGTCGGCCCGGAAACGCTGCGGACGTTCGTGCTCGAAGGGCTGGCGGCGCGCGGCTGGGGCGCCGACGGGGGCGGGCTGGAGGAGCTGTGGGAGCGGTTCACGTTCCGCGTCGTCCCCCACGTCAACCCCGACGGCGAGGCGCGCAACCGGCCGTGGATCGAGCGCTGGGACGCGGACCGCCCGGTCGACACGCTGGGCCACTACCTCCGAGGGCGCCGCCGCGAGCCGCCTGGCCGCGACATCGAGTTCGGCTACCCCGACCTCCGGCCCGAGAACCGCGCGGCGACCGACTTCCTGTTCGACGCCCCGGTCGCGCTCCACGCCAGCTTGCACGGCATGGGGTTCTCGGAAGGCGCGCTGCTGCTGATCGAGAAGCAGTGGCTCGGGACCGACCGTGACGCCGCGCTCCGGGCCGGCTTCGCCCGCCTCGGCGCCGCTGCGGGGCTGCGGCTCCACGACCACGACCGGGACGGCGACAAAGGCTTCCGCTACGGCGGGCCAGGCTTTTGGTCCACGCCCGAGGGCGCCGCCATGCGACGGCACTTTCTCGACCGGGACGACCCGGACACGGCCGCCCGCTTCCGCCAGTCGTCGATGGAACTGGCCGTCGCGACAACGCTCGCCGCGACGGCGCCCGCCGCGTCGCCGCTCGCCGCGTCGCCGCTGTGCGTCGTCACCGAGCTTCCGCTGTTTGCGTTGACGGCGCCTCACGACGGAGCGCCCGGCGTTCCCGCCACGCTCCAGGCGTTCCAGTCCGCGATGCCGGCTCTGGTCGAGGCCGCTGCCGAGGCGGGCGACCTGGGCGCACAGGTGGCGCCGTTCGGGCTGCGCGCGCTGGACCTGGACACCCAGGTCCGCATTCACCTGGCGACGTTGGACCTGGCGCTGGCGTCCGTCGGCTAGGCGAGCGCGGAGGCTGCGAGGCCCAGCCCCGGGGGCGTCCGCGGTGGCGCCGAGGCGGGCGGGGTCATCCGAAAAACAGCAGGCACATCCAGACGGCGAACAGCATCGCCGAGACGTCCGCGATCAGACCGGCCGGGAGGGCGTGGCGCGTCTTGCTGACGCCGGCGGCGCCGAAGTACACCGCGATCACGTAAAACGTGGTCTCGGTCGAGCCAAACATGGTGGCGGCCATCCGGGTGATGATCGACGTCTCGCCGTGCTGCTGGGCCAGGTCGGCCACGATCGCGACCGAGCCCGACCCGGTCAGGGGGCGGACGATCGCCATCGGCAGGACTTCGGGCGGCATCCCGACGAGCGCCAGGACCGGGCTGAGCGCCGTCGCCAGCCACTCCATCGCGCCCGACGCTCGGAACATGCCGATCGCGAACAGGATCGCGACCAAGTACGGGATGATCCGGACGGCCAGCCCGAATCCTTCTTTTCCGCCCTCAATAAACGACTCGTAGACTGGGACTTTCTTGATCAGCCCGTAGAGGGGAATCCCGACCAGCATCGTGGGGAGCACGAAGATGGACAGGACGCTGATGACTTCGCGGAAGGTGCCCATGGCTTAGCCCTCGGTGGAGATGACCGCGCCGTCGCGGAGCGGGTTCGTCGCGCGGTAGCGCCGCAGCCGGCCCAGCGTCTTGGCCGCGACGATGGCGACGATCAGCGAGCCCATCGTCGTGAACACGATGGGGAAGTAGACGTTGTTGGTCTCCGCGCCCAGGATCGCGATCAGCGTGATCGGCGGGATCAGCTGGACCGACGCCGTGTTGAGCGCCAGCAGCATCACCATTGAGTCGGTCGCGGTCTCGGGCTCGGGGTTCAAGGTCTGCAACTCCTCCATCGCCTTGATGCCGAACGGCGTCGCGGCATTGCCCAATCCGAACACGTTGGCCGCCAGGTTGAGCGCGATCATCCCCATCGCGGGGTGGTCCTTGGGGATCTCGGGAAACAGCGGGCCGAGCACGGGCCGCACCAGCTTGACGAGCGAGTAGATGATGCCTGCGTCCTCCGCAATCTTGACGAGTCCCAGAAACAGCACCATCACCCCGATCAGGCCCAGCGCGATCGTGACCGCCACCTCGGCAAAGTCGATCGCTGCCGTCGTGATCGCGCCCAGTTTGACGAAGCGGACCGGCGTGAACACCAGCCCCGCCGTCGCGACGGCGCTGGAATCGCCCTGGCGGACGCGGACGTCGGCGAGCGTGCCCTGCAAAATGTTGTCGCGCGGATTCGTCGCGTCCCGGATCACGTCCAGCGGCGCCGGCAGGTCCGCCTCGGCGTCGGCCAGGACCACCTCGGTCTCGTCGCCCGACCGCCGGAGCGTGGCCTCGTAGCTGGCCTGGGGCGTGCCGTCGGTGCCGTACAGCTGGCGGAAGGCGACGGAGTCGATCACCAAGCGGACCGGCTGCTTGGGCGCGTCGGCGTCGTAGGGGCGCTCGAACTCCAGCGCGACGGGCAACGGCTGGCCGTTTCGGTAGGTGTCGCCCGTGAGGTCGCCGATGTCGGAGGCGAGGGCAAAGACCAGGCTGACGATGATCAGCCCGGCCCAGATGTAGTTCAGCATGGCAGCCCGGCGTGCTCCGGGAACGGGGAGCCCGAAGGTCGCCGGAGATGCCGCCCGGCGCAACCGCACCTGAGCCTCGCCCAGCGTCGGCTGCAAGTCGGTCCATGCGTGCGCCGAGGCGACCGGGGGCGCGCCGTGACTCGCCATCGCGCGCCGCGAGCGTCGCGGTGCATTTCAACGCCCTACAGTGACACTTTTGGCATGAAACACGCCAAGCTCGAAGGCTACATTTTATTATGACCCGAGGTTGACAAGCGGGGGGGGGGGTTAAAGTGAGTCGCTGCAAAAACGTTGCAGGCCCTGAATCTCACACGTAGCACCGAGGTGTCGCACGGTCACTCTTCTGTTTGCGCTGCTGCTTCTCCAGTCATCAGCCTCGGGGCTTCCCAGACGTCGGGGACGATGGAGTCCCAATTGCTCTCCAGGGCAAAAGAGTGCCGGGAGTGGGCTGAGATGAGACCCAATCCCACCGGGGGGTCCTACTGTTCGCCTCAATACGCGTGCTCCGACGGATCGAGTGGCTCGTACGGAGGCACGGACGCGTCCTTTTTGCACCCGTGGCGCTTAGCGCCGCACGTCACCAGAAATCAAAATGAGCAACAATACATTCCGAACTCTGCTGGTCTCGGCCTCGCTGCTGGCAACTCTATCGTCCTGCGAGCAGGCCGACCTCGAGTCCTCGTCTTCCTATCCCGCTGCTGTCGAAGAGGCGTTGGATGGCATCGAGTTCGCTCGAGCTCCCGGTTTGTCACTGGATGTCCTGCAGCATCGTGTCACCGCCGGGATGGACGCCATGTACGAGGTGGCAGGGACAGCCAAGACGTGGCAGGACGCCCACGTGATGGCCCAGGAGCAAATCCGCAGCGCCGAGCCCGAGGTGGTGCGGTCTACGGTCGAGCAGTCCATGGCCAAGCTGATGTTGGTTGGGTATCTGGTCCCTAACCGCGGAGAGTCCGATGCTTCTGAGCTCGCTCTCGATTACGCTCAGTCGCTGGTCGAGGAGGGAAGCCCGGAAGTCGAGGTCGTGCTAGAGACGGTGAACGCTTTTGGCTCGGAGTGGCAACCCGCTGAACGCCGCGCTGTGTCGATCGGGGCAGCACAAGCCGTCGAGGCCCATATCCAGGGAGGGACCGTGTGCCCGGACTGCGAACTCCCTGCCGAGGCGCGCCGCATCCTCGTCGAGACGGGGAAGACCACGGACGTGATGACTCTGCGCCGGCTCGACGCCGCACGCCAACTCCGCGCCCTCGCGGGGTAGCGAAACTGGTCAGGCAGGTGACAGCGGCCGGAGGGGGACTCCCTTCCGGCCGCTGCTACGTAGCCCGCCTCGGTCATCGCCGCGCCGAGGCGGGCGTGCCTACTCGGCCGGCGCGTCGTAGTGCGCTCGGATCTTGCGCGCGACCGACGGCCCGGTCACCGCCGCGATCTCCGCCTCGGTCGCGACCTTGACGGCCTTGAGGCTTCCGAGCTGAGTCAGGAGCTTTTTGGCCGTCGCCGCGCCCACGCCCGGGATGTCGAGCAGCTCGCTGCGCAAGTCCTTGATCCGCCGCTGCTTGCGCTGGGCCGTCACCGCGAACCGGTGCGCCTCGTCGCGCACGCGCTGGATCAGGCGCAGCGACGACGACGTGCGCGGGATGATGACCGATTCGCTCGTCCCGGGGAAAAAGACCTCCTCCAGCCGCTTCGCCAGCCCCACGACCGGGAACTTGCCGTACACGTCGACGCGCCGCAGCGACTCGACGGCCGACGACAGCTGCCCCTTGCCGCCGTCGATGATCACCAGGTCGGGCCACGGGCCGTTCTCCTCCAGCAGCCGCGCGTAGCGGCGCTCCACGACCTCGCGCATGGACTGGAAGTCGTCCGGCTTGCCGTCCGGGACCGTCCGGATCTTGTAGGTCCGGTAGTCGCTTTTGCGCGGCCGGCCGTCCTGAAACACGACGCAGCTGGCGACGGTCCCCGTCCCGCCGAGGTGGGAGATGTCGAAGCACTCGATGCGGCGCGGCGGCTTCTTCAAGCGGAGGTCGCGCTCCAGCGACAGCACCGAGCGCGGGATGCGGTCCTCCTCGCGCTTGTCCTGCTGCAACTGCCACTCGCCGAGCAGCAGCCGCGCATTCGCCTGGACCATGTTCATCAGGTCCACCTTCTCGCCCCGCTGGGGCGTCCGGACCTCGACGTTTTTGCCCTTGCGCTCGCGGAGGAGCTCCTCGACCGCCGAGGGCTCGGCGAGGGGCCCGGCGAGGTACACCTCGTTGGGCAGGAACGTGGCGCTGGCGTAGTACGCCTCGACAAAGCGCTGCAGCACCTCGCCGTCCTCCGAGCCCTCGATGCCGCGCACGACCTTGTGCTGGCGCCCGATGATCTTGCCCTCGCGCACCTTGAACAGCACGCCGACGCCCGCGTCCTGCTCGCGGTCCACGACGAGCGCGAACAGGTCGCGGTCGACCTCGGGATCGGTGACCACCTTTTGGCGCTGCGCATACGTCTCCAGCGCGCGGACGCGGTCGCGGTACTGCGCCGCCTCCTCGAACTGCTTGTCGGCCGCCAGCCGGCTCATCTCGCTCTTGAGGAGCGCGATCAGCTCGCCGGTCTTGCCGTTGAGCAGGCGCCGGATTTGGTCGATGGACGCGTTGTAGTGCGCCTCGGTCTCGTACCCGACGCAGGGCGCGGCGCACTTCTGGATGTGGTAGTCCAGGCACGGCTGGTACTTGCCCGCCTCGATGGCCGGCTGGTTAAGGTGAAGCGAGCACGACCGCAGCTGAAACAGGTCCTTGATCGTCTTCAGCATCAGGTTCATCGCCTTGGCGTCGGTGTACGGCCCGAAGTACTCCGAGCCGTCACGCCGCACCTTGCGCGTGGGAAAGACGCGCGGGAAGCGCTCTTTCTTGATGCAGATGTAGGGGTACGATTTGTCGTCCTTGAGCAGGACGTTGTAGCGCGGCTTGATCTTCTTGATCAGGTTGTCCTCCAGGAGCAGCGACTCGGCTTCGGTGTCGGTCACGATCACCTCGACGTCGACGATCTTCTTGACGAGGGCCTGGATCCGGGCCTCGCGTGGCCGGCCGTCCTGGAAGTAGCTCCGCACGCGCGAGCGCAGGTTCTTGGCCTTGCCGACGTAGAGCACCTGGCCCTGGGCGTCCTTGTGCTGGTAAACGCCCGGCCCAGTCGGGAGCTGGCGGAGCTTGTCGGAGAGGGCGTCGGTCATCGGAGCGGAGGGGACGGGCGGCATACGCCGATCGCGCAACGTCGCTCCCGCGACTGACGCCGGTGCGTCACCGTGGCGGCACTGACAGCGTCGCCGCCGGCGCGCCGTCGCAGGAACTATCGTGGAGCCGCACACGGTTACACGGCCTCGCGAGCCGCAGCCGGCGGCTCTGCGCTTCACTGCACGGTTCCTCAGATGCGCGCCTGTGTCCTCGCCGTTCTCCTGGGAGTCTCCCTGGTCTCTGCCGCTGCCCAGACGGCCCGGCCCGACTCGTTCCGGTACTACGCCACGCCCGTCGTCGCGCCGGGCTACAACGACGGCTTTGCGCTGCTGGCGGGCGTCGTCGTCGGCACGCGCGTCGTCGACTACGGGGACGTTGGGGTGGGGGTGTACGTCGGCGACCTGGCCTACAGCGACGTCGCGCCGTTTGTCATGGCCCAGCCCCTGGCTGGCATGACGGTGCCGATTGGGTCCCGGAGCCGTGCCCGCGCGCAGGTGTCCGGCTTGGTGCTGGCCGCCGACCGCGACACGCCCGCCGACCCCGAGGGCTTCGGGGTGCGCGTGCTGGGCGCTCAGACCGAGGCCACGCTCAGCCACACCGTCCCTGTCGCCGGCTCACTGTCCCTGGTGCCGACGGCGGGCGGCTACGCGGCCGCGTGCACCACACGCAACGTGATCGAGCAGCCCGGCGAGTCGTGCGCCGAGGCGGGCGTGCTCGTGGGCGCGCACGTGCTGTTCAAGGTGTTCGGCGTCGACGCGGTGCTGCCACTCGTGGTGCCGATCCGGGTCGTGGGCGACACCGACGCGGCCAATCTCAACGGCGCATTCGGCCTGGCGCGTCGTGCCATCTCGGGCGGGCTCCAGCTCTGGTTTTAAGCCCCAGGCGGAGGCTCGTGTCGCTCCCACATCTGCTGCCCGCGCGGGCGACCCGTGCATCACCAGCGGGCCCGCAATGCGTCACGGGGCCGAGACGCCGACCACCCGCAGCTCGCCACCCGCGTCGTCGACTGCCACCACGCGCGGGCCGATCCGCAGCGGGCCCCACGTGACGCCGGGGCCGAGAAACAAGCGGACCGAGGCCGACCCGCGGTTGAAGACCGGGGCCGAGCCCTCCAGTTGAGGCGGCATGCAGGGCTGGCACGGGGCTCCGTCCGGGCACGGCGCAGGGGTACAACCCGGTGACCACCCCGGCCACGGTCACCGGCGCCGGCAGCGGGGCATTGGCGAGCACGTCCGTCAGCGGCACCCGGGCGCGTCCAGAGTGTCGAGGTTGGTGCCCGCGGGTGAGGGCACCCACCGAAGGCGCGAGCTGCTGCAGCTCACCCGGCAGGATCTCGCGAAAGTCGGAGCGGACGACCGACTCGCCGGCCGGGGACCGAGCGCACTCGCCGGCGATGACCCGGACCGACCCAGCTTGGAACCCACACGGTTGCGTTCACTGGGGTCTGAGAAAGCGAGCGACGCCGGAGGCGAACGAGGGCGCGTCGACGGTCTGGATGGGGTGGTCCACCTCGGGCAAGACCTGAAGGTGGGCGCCGGGAATGGCACGGTACACCCCGACGGCGTGGCGGAGGTCGAAAAAGCGGTCGCGGTCGCCGGTCGAGACCAGCGTCGGGCACGAGATGCGAGCCAGGTCGGCGTCTGCCAGGTGCTGGTCGGGCAGCTTGCGCGTGAACGCCGCCAGCTGAGCCACCAGCGCGCGCCACCGGTCTCCGTGCACGTCGGCCAGCCGGCGGGCCCAGAACGGATGCTCCTGCTCCATGCGGTCCAGGTCCATCGGCCCGACCATCGCCTCGACCTCGGCGGCGTCCCACTGCACGTTGACGCCGTGGACGGCCAGCCGGCCGACCCGGTCGGGACGGGCGAGCGCGAGGTGGAGCGCGATCGCGCCGCCCATCGAGAACCCGAACACGGCAGCGCCCCGGATGTCCAACGCGTCGCAGGCCGTTATTGCATTCCCGAGATACGTCTCCCACGTCGGCACCCCCTCGACAGGCGCGCTCCGCCCGTGCCCCGCAAAGTCGAGCGCGTAAACGCGGAAGCGCCGCTCCCACGTCCGCACCAGCCGGTCCGTCTCCAGCTCCGTCGACCCGAGCGCGCCGTGCATCACCAGCATGGGCGGCCCAGCCTCCGGCCCCGAGACCTGGACCGCGAGCCCGTCCGCCTCGGTCCACCGTGGGGCTGGGCGGACGGCCTGCACCAGCTCGACCAGCACGCCCGCGGTGTCCTTGGGGTGCAGAAACACGATCCGCTTGCCGTCGGCACCGGGCTTTGGGACCTCGGACAGCAGCCGGATCCCCAGCTCGCGCACGCGGTCCATCTCGGCGTCCAGGTCGGAGACCTCGAAGGCGAGGTGGTGCACGCCCGGCCCGCGCGTGGCCACAAAGGTTGCGACGGGGGAGTCGTCGCGCACGGCCTCCAGCAGTTCCAGCTTCGGCGCCGCGCCCTCGACGCCTCCATCCCCGTAAAAGTGAGTCTGCACGCCTTCGCGCTCGACGGTCTCGGATTTGTAGGGCGCCGCCTGAAGCAGCCGCTCGAACAGCGCCGCCTGTTCGGGGGACGAGAGTGCGATTCCGATGTGTTCGAGCGTCATGGGCGTGGGCAGGGGGAGGGCTGAAACTCGCACTGCCGGCGCGGGTCACAAGCGCTCATGCTTCTGCACGCCCACTCCCACGGCCCCGGCGGCCATGCCCACGGACCCACCGAGGCGGCCGAGGGTGGGATGCCGTTCGAGCGCCAGCAGCGGCTGGCGATGGTCGCGAGCGTGTCCGTCGCCGTCGTGATGCTGGTCGGCAAGCTGGTGGCGTACCGGCTGACCGGCTCGACGGCGATCCTGTCGGACGCCCTGGAGTCCGTCGTCCACCTCGCGGCGACGGCCATGGCCGGCTTCAGCCTGTGGTACGCCGCCCAGCCGCCCGACCCGTCGCACCCGTACGGACACGGCAAAATCGCCTACTTCTCGTCCGGCATCGAGGGCGCGCTGATCCTGCTCGCCGCTGTCGGCATCGTCGTGACGGCCGGCTTCGACCTGGTCAGCGGGCCCGAGGTGCAGCAGATCGGGCTCGGCCTGGTGATCACGGCCGCGCTCGGCCTGGTCAACCTGGTGCTCGGCCTGACGCTGGTCCGCGTCGGCAAGCGGACGAACGCGCTCGTGCTGGTCGCCAACGGCCACCACGTCTTGACCGACATGTGGACCAGCCTGGGCGTGCTGGTGGGCATCGGGCTGGTCTGGTGGACGGGTCAGGTCTGGCTCGACCCCGTCGTCGCCATCCTGGTGGGGCTCAACATCTTGTGGACGAGCGGCTCGCTCATGCGCAGCGCCTACGGCGGCCTGATGGAGACCGCCGACCCCGACGCGACCCAGCGCGTGCTCGCGGTGCTGGACGCCGCCGTCGTCGAGGGCGTGATCGAGGGCCACCACCACGTGCGCCACCGGCGCGTCAACGACCAGGTCTGGATCGAGCAGCACCTGCTGCTGCCCGACGGCATGCGCCTCGACGACGCCCACGACCGCGCGACCGTGGTCGAGACGCGCCAGCGTGCGATCTTCCCCGAGAGCCGGGTCCAGGTCACGAGCCACCTGGAGCCGCGCTCCCACGACCACCCCGCCGACGCCCCGCACGACGCCGTGACCGACTCCTTCGCTTCCTGATGCGCATCGCAGTCATCGGCGGGCTGGCCGCGGGGCCCGCCGCCGCCGCCGAGGCCAAGCGCCAGGCGCCCCAAGCCGACGTGGTGATGTTCGAGCAGGGGCCCCACATCTCGGTCGGGTCCTGCGAAATTCCCTACCACATCGGCGGCGCGCTCGAGCCCGGCGCCGACCTGGTGGTGCTCACCCCGGAGGCGATGGAGCAGTCGCGCGGCGTCGCGGTCCGGGTGCGCCAGCGCGTCACGGCGCTCGACGCGCGGTCCGGCGCGCTCACCATCGAGGCGCTGGACTACGGAGCCAGCCGCACCGAGACCTTCGACCGCATCATCCTGGCGACGGGCGCCCGGGCCCGCCGCCTCGGCGTCGACGGGGAGGAGGCTGGCGGCGTGTTCTCGGTTCGCGACAAGGTGGACAGCGACCAGATCGAGCGGTGGCTCGACACCGAGCCGGTCCGCCACGTCGTGATCGCGGGCGGAGGCTACATCGGCCTGGAGATGGCCGAGGCCATGCGGCACCGCGGCCTGCGCGCCACGATCCTGGACCCGGCCGGGCGCGTGCTCAACCGGACCGTCGCGTGCGAGGCGAGCGACATCATGCAGCACGCGGTCGCCCGGGCCGGCGTGGCGGTGCGGCCGGAGCGCGTGACCTCGGTGATGGCCGACGACCAGGGCCGCGTCCGCGCCGTGCGCACCGACCGGGGCGAGATCGTGGGCTGCCAGATGCTGATCGTCGCGGTGGGCGTCGAGCCGCGCACCGACCTGGCCCGCGCCGCGGGCATCGCGCTCGGGGACCACGGCGGCGTCCGCGTCAACGCCGAGATGCAGACGTCGGCGCGGCGCGTCTGGGCCTGCGGCGACGTCGCCGAGATCCCTCGCGCGCCCGACGGCGCGCATGTCCTGTGGCCGCTCGCGACGACGGCGCGGCGCACCGCGCGCGTGGCCGCCCGCAACGCGGCCGCCGGAGGAGGCGCCGACCGCTTCGCCCCGTTCGCGGGCGCGGTCGCGGTCCGGGCGTTCGGCGTCGAGGTGGGCGCGGTCGGGCTGTCGCTCGACCAGGCCGAGGCGGCCGGGTTCGACGCGGTCGCCGTCGACGTCCGCCACAAAAGCAGGGTCGGGTCGTTTCCGCAGTCCCACCCCATCGACGTGCGGCTGATCGCAGAGCGCGGGACGGGCCGCATCCTGGGCGGGCAACTCGTGGGCGAGGAGGGCGCCGCGCTCCGGGCCAACGTCCTGGTGTCCCTGGTCCAGAACAAGGGCACCGCGCGCGAGCTGGCCGAGGACCACGACTTGATCTACAACCCGCCGCTGGCGCCGTCCGTCGACCCGCTCAAAATCGCTGCCAGCCGCGCCCTCAGGGCGATCTGAGATGGACCTCACCGAGCGCTCCCTGTCCTCCGAGACCGTCTTCGACGGCGTGCTGCTCAAGGTGCAGCGCGACACCGTGCGCCTGCCCGACGGCGAGACGTCGGGGCGCGAGTGGATTTACCACCCGGGCGCGTCGGCCGTGGTCCCGGTCGACGGCCAGGGCCGCGTGGTCCTGATCCGGCAGTACCGGTTTCCCACGGGCCGCGAGTTCTGGGAGGTGCCCGCCGGCAAGTTCGACGGCCCCGACGAGCGCCCCTTGGACGTCGCCCGGCGCGAGCTGGCCGAGGAGGCCGGTCTGGCCGCCTCGGCCTGGACGCCGCTGGGGTCGACGTACCCGGCCATCGGCTACTCGAACGAGGTGATCCACCTGTTCCTGGCCGAGGACTTGACCGAGGTGGAGACGGCCGTCGACGCCGACGAGTTTGTCGAGCCCTTCCGGATGCCGCTCGCCGAGGCCGCCGCGATGGCCCGGCGCGGCGAGATCGAGGACGCCAAGTCGTGCGTCGCGCTGCTGCTCGCCGACGCCGCCATCGCGGCCCGGTCTTCACCGTAGCCGAGTCGAGTCCGGCTCGTCGCCCGCGGCGGCCTGGCGCTAGCTTTCCTGCCGCATCCCCCGACCTCCGATGTTCTACTTCCTGATCGTCCTGATCCTGATCGTCGCCCTGCTGATGTCGCTCGTCGTGCTGCTCCAGAGCGGCAAGGGCGGCGGGCTGGCGGGCATCTCGGGCGGAGGCCAGGCCACCCAAATCCTGGGCGCGCGCCAGGCGCCGGACACGCTGGAGAAGGCGACGTGGGCGCTCGGCTGGACGTTTCTGGGCCTGTGCCTGATCACGACGTTCTTTATCCCGCGCGCCGGGAGCGGAGGCAGCATCCTGCAGGACCGTGGCCTGGAAGGCTCGGCTGCGCCGCTGCCCATCGAGGCGCCGGCGCCGGCTCAGCAAGCGCCCGCCCAGCCAGCGCCCGCCCAGCCGGCGCCCGCCGGCGATGCCCCGGCCGAGGCTCCTGCGGAGTAGCAACACCGCGCACTGACTTGCCGCCGAGGCCGTCCACCGCGCGTGTGGGCGGCCTCGGTCCGTGTCTGGAGGGACCGGGATCGGCGCCCGGTTCGTGCATCGGGGAGTCCGTCCACTGCGCGACCGAGGCGGGCGGAGTCGGCCGAGCGCCGCGGCCGCACACAGAACGAGGCCCCACCGGAGTGAGGCCTCGCCGCGACTGCGCCGGCCTGTACGCCGGATTCTGTCCGAGCCGGGGCGTCGCCCACCCCGCTCTGTGCCGTCATCTATCTGGGACCGCCGTCGCCGGCGGCCTCGAGCGGCCTACCCGCGTCCTCGGGCGGGCACCCTTCGTGGGCCGAAGCCCAGGCGGACGCTGTGTGGCCTTGCACCCCGTGGGGTTTGCCTGGCCGCGAGTGTCGCCACCCGCGCCGGTGGGCTCTTACCCCACCGTTTCACCCATCACCTGTGACGGTTTCCCGTCCATCGGCTGGTCTGTTCTCTGTTGCACATGCCGTCACGCCGGCCGAAGCCTGCGCGCCTTGCCGTTAGCAAGCACGGTGCCCTGCGGTGTCCGGACGTTCCTCCCCGCGGCAGAGCCCCGAGGCGACAGCCCGGCCGACGCGCTGCAAACGTACAAGCGGGCGCCCGGCCACAGCCCGGCGCCCGCTCGAAAGTCGAATGAGGACGGCTAGACCTCGCCGCCCACCTCGGCAAAGAGGGCGTCGTCGACGATGATGCGGCCGTCGTGCTCCGAGACGATGATGCGGTCGCGCTGGCGTACCTCCACCTGGCGCTGCGGGGGCACCATGAACCCGGCCGCCGCGCCGCGCTCGATCGGCACCACGGCGCGCCCGTCGCGGACGCGCGTGCGCAGGCGCTCGTAGGCGCGGCGGAAGCGGTCGTCGATCTTGCCGGCGGCGGCCTCGCGCTGCGACTCGAACTGGTCCTGCTCAGTCTTGGTCTCCTCGACCACGCGCTCCAACTCGACCTGCTTCTCCTTGATGCGGGCCTCCAGCTCCGACAGCTGGTCGTCGGCGCCGTCGACGGTCTCGGCCGAGTCCACGTCCAGGTTCTCATAGCGCTCGATCTCCTCGTAGGCGCCCTGGATGCGCTGGCGGTGCGCCTCGATCTCCTTGGTCAAGGCATCGTACTCGCGGTTGTTGCGCACCTGGAGCTGCTGCTCCTCGTACTTGCGGATCAGGCCCTCGCTCTCGGCGATGTCCAGCTTGAGCTTCTTCTTCTGAACCTCGGCCTCCTTTTTGTCCTGGTCGATCTTGCCCAAGCGCGTCTGCAGCCCGACGCGTTCGTCCTCCAGGTCGCGGATCTCGTCGGGCAGGTCGCCGCGCAACTTGGTGAGCTGGTCGATCTGGGTGTCGATAAGCTGGAGGCGGACGAGAGCTCGGAGCTGGTCCTCGATGGTGGTCGTTTCGGTCGCCATGCGCGCGGTGTCGGGTGTCTGGGGTTTCAGGGTACCCCCGAGAGGCGCCGTGGGTTTTGAGACAAGGGCGAATTGTGGCGCCGCGGCGTCAGCCCGCGAAGGTGCGCATCGGCGAGGTCCGAGTCTCGGTCGTGCGGACGTCGAGGTCGGGGAACGAGGCGCTCAGCCGGTCGGCGAGCAGCGTCTCCGTGACCGCCTCGGTCTCGTAGTGGCCCGCGTCGATGAGCGCGATCCGGGGCGTCCCGTCGGTGCCGAGTGCCTCGAAAAAGCGGTGGTAGGTCACGTCGGCCGTCACGTAGGCGTCGGCGCGCGAGCGCAGGGCCGCGGGCAGAAACGACAGCCCGGAGCCTCCGCACACCGCCACGCGCGACACCGTCTGGCCGTCGTCGCCGACGTAGCGAAGCGCCCCGGCATCCAGGGCGTCGCGGACTCGGGCCAGAAACTGGGGCAGCGCCACGGGTGCGTCTAGCGTCCCAATCGCCCCGTATCCCTGGCGCGTGGCGCGCACCTCGTTGGCGTACACGTCCATCACCGGCGTTTGGTACGGATGCGCCTCGGCCACAGCCCGCCGCACGGCCGCCACGCGCCACGACGGCACGACGGCCTCGATCCGCACTTCCTCCACCACGTCCCCGAGGCCGACCGACCCGACCGCCGGCGTCGCGCCCTCCAGGGGCACAAAGCGGCCCGTGCCGGCGACCGAGAACGAGCACCCTTGGTAGTCCCCGACTCGCCCCGCGCCCGCCTCGGCCATCGCCTGGCGGACCGCCTCGGCGCTCGGTTGGGGCGCAAACACCACGATCGTGCGCATCACGTCGTCGAGCGGCGCCAGGAGCTCGAGGTCGCGGACCCCGATCTGCTCGGCCAGGGCGAACGAGACGCCGCCCCAGGCCGCGTCCAGGTTGGTGTGGACAGCCGCGAAGCTGAGGCCCGCCCGCGCCAGACGCCACACCAGCGAGCCGATGGGATCGTCGGCGGTCACCTGCCCGACCGGCTTGAACAGCACAGGGTGATGCGTCACGATCATCTGGGCGCCGACCGCCTCCGCCTCGGCGACGACGGCGGGCGTCAGGTCGAGCGCCACCACGACGCCGGTGAGCTCGGCCGCTGGGTCTCCGACCTGCAACCCGACGCGGTCGAAGTCGGCCTTCTGGCCGGGCGGGGCCCAGGCGTCGAGGTCGGCGAGAACGTCAGCGACGGTCGTCATACAGAGGGGGTGGCGGAGGCGACGCGCAGCGCGGCACCCTCGGCCTCGTCCACGCGCGTCAGAAAGATCGCCCCCAGCGCGAACAGGCCCAGCACGGCGGCGATGCCGGCGCGCGGAGAGTCGAACACGGCAGTGAGGAGGCCGAACAACACCGGCCCGATAAACGCGGTCGCCTTGCCGGAGAAGGCGAAAAAGCCGTAGAACTCGGTCTCCTTGTCGTGCGGCACGAACCGGCCCAGGAGGGACCGGCTGGCGGCCTGGTTCGGACCGGACGCGATGCCGATCAGCACGCCGGCGCCCCACAACCAGGCACGCGACGGGCCCAGGACGGCCACCAGCGTGGCGAGGCACAGCAAGCCCAGCGAGATAAAGATGGTCGTCTTGCCGCCGATCCGGTCGTCCACGTATCCGAACGCGAACGCGCCCAGCCCGGCGGCAATGTTCAAGACGATGCCGAACAGCAGGATGTCGGTCTCGTCGAAGCCGTAGGCGGTCGCGGCGAAGATGCCGCCCATCGCGAAGATGGTCACCAGCCCGTCGTTGTAGAACAGCCGCGCGACCAACAGGCGCACGACCTGGCGGTACGTGCGGATCTCCCGAAAGGTCTCGCCCAGCTCGCCGAACGTGGTCGCGATCAGGCCGCGTGGGCTCTTCCCGCCCTCCGCCTTCGGCTCGCGTAGATAGAGAAACGCCGGGATCGCGAACAAGGCGAACCAGCCGGCCACCAGCAGATTCGTCACGCGGACCTGCTCGCCGGTCGACTTGTCGAGCCCGAACGGCGCCTGCTCGGGCATCACGACCGCCAGCGCCAGCACCATGCACAGCAGCCCGCCCGCGTACCCGAGCGCCCACGCCCAGCCCGAGATCCGGCCGATGCGGTCCTCCGGCGCGATCTCGGGCAGGAACGCGTTGTAAAACACCTGGCCGACTTCGAAGGCCACGTTGGCGATGAGCACCAACACGATGGCCGCGACCACGTCGCCGCGCTGGGGGACGAACAGCAGCGCCGTGGCGACGACGCAGACGGCGGTCGAGATGAACAGGGCGCGCTTGCGCGTGCCGGTCCGGTCGGCCAGGGCGCCCAGCAGGGGAGAGAGCAGCGCGACGATCACGGCCGACGGCCCGATCACGGCCCACGTCCAGAGCACCGTCCCCTGGGTCTCGGTCTCCGCGATGCCCTTGACGAAGAACGTCGCGTAGATGAACGTGATGACGAGCGTCGTAAACGCCGAGTTGGCAAAGTCGAAGAGCGACCACGCTCGGATGGTGCGGCGGTCTCCGAGTTGTGACGAGTCAGCCATGAGCCGGTGTGAGGGGACGGCCAAGCTACCGGAGCTTCGCCGGTGGTCCCTGATGCGACCGGACTATCTTGGATGCCCGCCCACGTAGCTCAGGGGATAGAGCAAGCGTTTCCTAAACGCTAGGCCGCAAGTTCGATTCTTGCCGTGGGCACTCGGCCCGCCTCGGTGACCGCGAGGGGGCAACCGCGAGGGGGGTAACCGAGAGGGCCGAGTGCCCTGCGCGCGTGGCTCAGGAGCCCGGTGTGCCGACGGCGTCCCCGAGGCGGGCGTCGAGCCAGTCGGCCAAGGCGCCGATCACGTCGTCGCGCTCGGGCTCGTTCATCGTCTCGTGGTAGAAGCCGTCGTGGATCGCCAGCGTGACGTCGTCGGACGCGGCGTGGGCGGCCAGCCAGCGCGTGCCGTCGGGGTCGGTCAGCGTGTCGGCGGTGCCGTGGAACAGGTAGAGCGGCACGTCGAACGCGTCGGGGTGCTGGCGGACGTGCTCGGTCGCGGTCAGGATCTCCAGCCCCAGCCGAGCCGTCACGCCGCGCTTGATGGTCAGCGGGTCGGCTTTGTAGTTGCGGCCGACGGTCGGGTCGCGCGACAGCTGGCCCAGGTCCAGCTTGGTGACGGGCAGGGTGGGCAGCCAGCGCGCGACGAACGGCGCGACGGCGCGCAGCAGCGCCGGCGAATCCACCTTGAGCGCCGGCGACGACAGGATGACGCCCGCCAAGCCGTCCGTGCCGTGCTCGACGACCGTCGACGCGACGACGAGCCCGCCCATCGAGTGGCCCATCAGAAACACCGGCACGTCCGCTTGGGCGAGCACCTCGGCCAGCAAGGGCGCCACGTCGGTGAGGTAGTCGGAGAAGGACTCCACCTGCCCACGCGGCCCGTCCGACTGTCCGTGGCCGCGCAGGTCGAGCGCCCGGACACCGATCCCGCGCGCCATCAGCGCGCTCGCGAGGTAGGCGTAGCGCCCGCTGTGCTCGTGGACGCCGTGGACCAGCACGACGAGGGCCCGAAGCGGGCGGTCGGGCGTCCAGCTGCGGGTGAGCAGCGTCGTGCCGTCGGGGCTGGTCCGGGTGCCGGTCTCGTGCGTCATGGATCGCGGAAGGTGGGGCGCGGTATACCCCCTCGCTCCGCCGCGGCTCCATGACGATCACCGACCAAGCCCCCGACGCCCCCGACGTGCTGGCCACGATCGACCAGCAAGTCCGCGATCTTCAGGAGGCCGGCGCCGAGCCCGCTTCCATCCTGATCGGGCCCCAGGCCTACGCCGTGCTTTGCGACGCCGTGGCCGCCCAGTTCGGCCGCGAGCCCGCCGACCTGGCCCAGTACCAGTGGCTCCCGGTCGTGCTCGACCCGTTCCGAGGCGGGCGCGTGTGCGTGGTCCCCCCGCCTCGGGACCAGGCCGGAGGCGTCCGCGCCGAGCGACTCTGACTCACTCTCACTCCCATCTCATGAAAGCCATCTGGAACGACGCCGTGATCGCCGAGAGCGACGACACGATCGTGGTCGAGGGCAACCACTACTTTCCGCGCGCCTCCGTCGCCGCCGAGCACATCCGTCCCTCGGAGCACACGTCGGTGTGCCCGTGGAAGGGGGCGGCGAGCTACTTCGACGTGGTGGCCGGCGGCGAGGCGAATGCCAACGCCGCCTGGACCTACGCTCAGCCCAAGGCGGCGGCCCGCGAGATCGCTGGTCACGTAGCCTTCTGGCGAGGCGTGACGGTCGTGGAGTAGGCGGGTCTCGGTAAAGGAGCCGCGAAGAGCCATCGGGAGATCCCCGGTGCCGCTGCGCAGGCGTACCCTGTGGCGTCTCCCGCCGCCCATGCGTCCGTTCCGCTCCACGCTGCTCCTTCGCGCCGTCGCGCTCGCCGTCATGGCGGGCGTGGGCGTGTCGATGGTGCCGGCCGCGTCGGCCGAGAGCGGACGGCTGGCCACGCTGCGCGGCGTGCTGGACGATACCCAAGCCTTCGACGCCGCGCTGCAGGCGGCCCGCGCTGCGGAGTCGGCGCCGCTGGCTGCGTTCGCCCACGCCTACGCGGCCGAAGCCGACGACGGGACCACGGCGGCGGCCATCGCCCAACTGCTGGGCGCCGAGTCGTTCTCCGGCGTGCTTCCGCCCGCGCCGGACCGCGCCGCGCCGACGCCCACCGCGGCGACCGGCGCCAGCGCCTCGCTCGCCATCCTGGGCCCAGCGTCGGCGGTCCACGCGGACGCCCTGGACGCCTCCGCGACCGACGTGCCGCGCCACGCGCGCGCGGCCACCCCGCTCGCCTCGGCGCAGCCGCGCGGGCCCTAGCGCCCCGGCCCTAGCGCCCCGGCGCTAGCGCCCCGGCGCCCCGACCTGTGTTCTGCGCGAGCCCGCTGGGGGCCGCGCTCCCTACGACTACCCGGCGTCCTCGCGGACGTCTCTCATCATGCAAGGCAACGGATTCAAGATTTTCGCCGTCGCGGCGCTGCTGCTCATCTCGCTGTGGCAGCTGTTCCCGACGATTCAGAACACCCTCAACAACCGCGAGATCGCGGCCATGGACTCGACGGCCGCCGCCGCCTACCAGGCCGACAACTACGACGACCTGCAGCGGACGCGCGAGGAGTCGCTCAAGCTGGGCCTGGACCTTCAGGGCGGCATGCACGTCACGCTGGAAGTCGGCACGGGCGCGCTCTTGGCGGAACTGGCTGACGGCCGGACCGACGAGACGTTCGACAAGGCACTGGCGCGGGCCACCGAGCAGGCCAAGACGTCTGATCAAGACTTCGTGTCGCTGTTCACCGACGCGCTGGGCCAGGAGCGCCAGGGCACGCGCCTGGCGCGCTACTTCCGCAACTCGGCCTCGGAGATCACGGCGCGGTCGGACAACGACGCGGTCGAGGTGTACCTGCGTGAGGAGGTCGAGGACGCGCTCGTGCGCGCCGAGGAGATCATCCGCCAGCGCGTCGACCGCTTCGGCGTCACCGAGCCGCTGATCCAGCGCCAGGGCTCCAGCCGCATCGTGGTCGAGCTGCCGGGCGTCGACGACCCGGTGCGCGTGCGCGAGCTGCTCAAGGGAACCGCCAAGCTGACGTTCCACCTGACGCCCCCCACGGCCGAGATCCAGCAGTCGGCCGCCGCGATCCTCAACTACTACCAGCAGGTCGCCGAGGACGGCGAGCCGGCGGAGGCGGCCACGGACGTCGACACCGCGGCGGTCCAGGTCGCCAGCGTGGCCGACGACTCGACCGAGGCGGGCGCAGCCGACTCGTCCAGCATCGACTTTTTCGACCTGGACGGCGAGGCGGACGTGGCCCAGGAGGGCGGCAACCGGCTGGCGGCCATCTTCCAGATGCTGCAGACGGCGCCGGGCCAGAACTCGGCCATCTTCGGCGTCGTCGCCGGCCGCGACACCGCCGAGGTGGCTCGGTTGCTCGACGCGCCGGGCGCTCGGGCGCTGATCCCGCCGGGCGTGCGCCTGCTCTACACGTCGAACGCCGACGCGGGCCAGACGGCGGCTGAGGACCTGTACTACGTCGTCGCGATCAACGAGCGCGTCGAGCTCACCGGCGAGGTCGTGACCGACGCCGGGCCGGACTTCGACCCCTACACGAACGCGCCGATGGTGTCGCTGACCATGAACAGTGCCGGCGCGAGCCGCTGGCGCCAGATCACGACGGCCAACCGCGACAAGCCGGTCGCGATCGTGCTCGACAACCTGGTCTACACCTTCCCGACCATCAACGAGCCGATCCCCAACGGGCGGACCCAGATCTCGGGCAGCTTCACGCGGTCCGACGTCGACGACATCGTGACGGTCTTGAAGTCGGGCGCCCTGCCGGCGCCGGTGACGATCGAGGAGGAGCGCACGGTCGGGCCCAGCCTGGGCGCGGCGTCGATCCGGGCGGGCACGCGCGCGCTGACGGTCGGCTTTCTGCTGGTCTGCGTGTTTATGGCCATCTACTACAAAGGCGCCGGCCTGGTGGCCTGCGTCGCGCTCGTGCTCAACGTCCTGTTCATCTTCGGCGTGCTGGCCTCCTTTGGCGCCACGCTGACGCTGCCGGGCATGGCGGGCATCGTGCTCACGATTGGCATGGCGGTCGATGCCAACGTGCTCATCTTCGAGCGCATCCGCGAGGAGATGGCCTCGGGCAAGACGATGCGCGCGGCTGTCGACGGCGGCTTCTCGAAGGCGCTCTCGGCCATCGCCGACGCGAACGTGACCACGTTCCTGATCGGCGTCATCCTGTTCTCGTTCGGCGTCGGGCCCATCCAGGGCTTTGCCGTCACGCTGATGGCCGGCATCCTGACGTCGCTGTTCACGGCGCTCGTGGTGACGCGCCTGGTCCTCGACTATCTCGTCAGCCAGCGCGGCGTCAACGTCTCGTTCGGCTAGAGGGACCTGGGGCCGGCACGTGCCGGCTCCGTCCCGCGTCCCTCATCCAAGACTCCTCCTGACATGCGCATTTTCGAAAGCCCCACGTTTGACTTTCTGAGTCACAACCGAGACAGCTACCTGATCTCGGGCATCCTGCTGACGGTCGCCATCATCTCGCTGATCTATCCGGGGCTGGAAGCCGGGATCGACTTCAAGGGCGGCACCGAGTTTATCGTCGAGACGGAGCAGCCCATCCCGTCCACCGAGGCCGTCGCCTCGCTGGCCAGCGCGACGGGCGAGATCTACGAGGTCAAGGAGTACGGCAACCCGAACACCTTGCTGGTTCGGACGGCCTCGGGCGGCGACGCGGAGGCGCTGCAGAACACGGTCCAGTCGACGCTGGCGTCGTCGTTCGCCGGCAGCAACGCCGACATTACGGGCACGTACTCGGTGGGCCCACGCGTGGCGTCGGACCTGAAGGAGAAGGCGATCGTGCTGGTGCTGGGCGCGCTGTTCGTGATCCTGCTCTACATCTTCGTTCGCTTCGACTGGCGCTACGCCGTCGCGGCCGTGCTGACGCTGGCGCACGACGTGGTGATCGTGCTGGGGCTGTTCGCGCTGCTGCACAACGTGACGCCGTTCTCGTTGCAGATCGACCAGGCCATCATCGCAGCCTTGCTCACGATCGTCGGCTACTCGATCAACGACACCGTCGTGGTGTTCGACCGCATCCGCGAGTACGCGCTGCTGTTCAAGACCGAGCCGTTCGCGATCATGGCCAACCGCGCGGTCAACACCACGCTGTCGCGCACGGTGCTGACCTCGGGCACGACGTTGATCACGGTCTTCGTGCTGTTCCTGATCGGCGGCGAGGCCCTGAAGGGCTTCTCGCTGGCGCTCCTGGTGGGCATCGGGGTCGGTACCTACTCGTCGATCTTTGTGGCGAGCCCGATCGTGGTGGCGCTGCGCGGCAAGTACGCGCCCGCGCGGCGCCCGATCGCGGCGCGCGCCTAGCGCGCCCGGATGCAATGGGGGAGGGGGCGCCGGCTCCCTCCCCGCGCCGGCCGAGGCGGCCGCGGCTAGCTTGGCCGTCTCCACCCTGACTCCCGATGGACATCACAACTTCTGAGCGCGACGGCGTGGTCGTGCTCTCGCTCGACGGCGACGCCCTGGGCGGGCCGGACGGCTCGGCGCTCCACGACGCGCTCCACGCCTCGCGCGACAGCGACCCTGCGCGCGTCGTGGTGGACCTGGCCCGGGTACGCCACATGAACTCCTCCGGGCTGGGCATGCTGATCGGCGCGCTGACGACGGCCCGCAACTCGGGCGGAGACCTGCGGCTGGCCGCCGTCGGTGAGCGCATCCGCGCGCTGCTGGACGTGACCCAGCTGTCTGGCGTGTTCCAGTCGTTCGACTCCGTCAGCGATGCCGTCACGTCGTTCGACCGGGTGACGCGTCCGGGAGGCGTCTGATCGGTTCTTCTGTCTCGAGGTTCTCACCTCCCATCCAGCTCTAGTATGCCTGTCTCAGTCGTGATCGGCGCCCAGTGGGGCGACGAAGGAAAAGGAAAAGTGGTCGACCTGATCGCGCCCACGGTCGACGTCGTGGCGCGGTACCAGGGCGGCGCCAACGCCGGTCACACGATCATGTGGGGCGACGAGACGTTCGTGCTCCACCTGATCCCGTCGGGCATCTTCCACGACGGCACGACGTGCGTGATCGGCAACGGCGTGGTGATCGACCCGGCGGCGCTCGTCGAGGAGATCGGCCAGATCGAGGCGCTGGGCTACCCCGTCGACGGGCGGCTCAAGATCAGCCACAACGCGCACCTGATCATGCCGTACCACAAGGCGCTCGACCAGGCGCGCGAGCGCTGGCGCGACGCCGAGGCGATCGGCACGACGGGCAGGGGCATCGGGCCGGCCTACGTCGACAAGTTTGCGCGCTCGGGCATCCGGGTCGTGGACCTTTTGGACCGGGACGTGCTACGCAAAAAGCTGACCGCCGCCATCGAGGAGAAGAACGACATCCTGGCGGCGGTCTACAAAAGTGAGCGCCTGGACGTGGACGCGATCGTGGACGAGTACGTCGAGTTCGACCAGCTGATCGACCCCTACGTCACCGACACGTCGGCGTACCTCAACGACGCCCTGGCCCAGGGCCAGAGGATCCTGGCCGAGGGCGCCCAGGGCGCGCTCCTGGACGTGGACCACGGCACCTACCCCTACGTCACGTCGAGCCACCCCACCTCGGGCGGCGCGTGCACCGGGCTGGGCATCCCGCCGACGTCCATCGACCGCATCATCGGGATCGTCAAGGCGTACTCGACGCGCGTCGGGAACGGGCCGTTTCCGACCGAGCTGCTGGACGACACCGGCGAGCGCTTGCGCGCCGAAGGCCAGGAGTTCGGGGCCACGACCGGCCGCCCGCGCCGCTGTGGCTGGCTCGACCTGGTCGCGCTCAGCTACACGACGCGGCTCAACGGATTTACCGAACTGGCGGTCACCAAGCTGGACGTGATGGACGGGCTGGACGAGCTCAAGGTGTGCACGGCCTACGAGATCGACGGCAAGCGGACCACGCGCTTCCCCACCGACCTCCAGACGCTGAGCCGCGCCACGCCGGTCTACGAGACCCTGCCCGGGTTCAGCGGCGACCTCGAGGACGCCGGCTCGGTCGGCGACCTGCCCGAGGCGGCCAAAAGCTACCTCCAGTTCGTCAGCGACCACCTGGACGTGCCGATCACGGTGATCGGGACCGGGCCCAAGCGCGAGCAGACCCTCGTCGCGGCTTAGCCGGGCGGCCTACCGGTCTAGCCGGGCGGCCTACCGGGCGACCTAGCCGGGCGGCCTCGCCGGAGGGGGGCGTGCTAGCTTGACCGCGTGACCTTTTCCGCC
This sequence comes from Rubricoccaceae bacterium, assembly GCA_963757585.1. Taxonomy (GTDB): domain Bacteria; phylum Bacteroidota; class Rhodothermia; order Rhodothermales; family Rubricoccaceae; genus Rubrivirga. The sequence continues at coordinate 302,104 of CAVWRT010000001.1, read as the reverse complement.
CCCTCCACCTCGGCCCCGAGGCGGGCGCCCTCGGCGGGCGCCGCGCTGTGACGCCGTACCGGACCAGCACACGCATCAAGCTCGGGCTGATCGTCGCCGCGGTCGCGATCGCGCTCGCCTCGCTGCTGTTCACCCAGACCCTGGCCGACCGCCTGGAGGCCCAGGACGCCCAGGCGGTCGAGGTCTGGGCTCGCGCCATCGAGTACCAGTACCGAGTCTCCGCCTCGGCGTCCGCGCCGGACCCCGCCGTTTGGGACGACCTGCGCGCCATCGTGGGCCAGGCGACCGTCGGCGACGAGCGCCGGGCGCGCGTGCTGGCCGCCCTAGACACGCTCGCTCAGGGACCGCCCAGCGACGGCCTCGACTTTGTGTTCACCGAGATCATCGAGCCGGGTCGCTTTAGTGTGCCCGCCGTCGTGACCGACCTGGGCATGACCGTCGCGGTCGCCGCGCGCAACGTGGACGAGGGCCACGACCTGCTGGCGCTGGCCGCCGAGATGGACGCGGTCCATCCGCCCATCCGGATCGAGGACTTTGGCCAGCTGGTGCACTACGGCGAGAGCCCGCTGGCACGGCTGATCCGGCTGTTCCCGTTTGTCCAGCTGGGCGTGGTGGGGCTGTTCGTGCTGGTCGGCTACCTCGGGTTCTCGTACGTCCGCCGGAGCGAGCAGTCGAGCCTGTGGGTGGGCATGGCGCGCGAGGCCGCCCACCAGTTGGGCACGCCGCTGTCGTCCATGATGGGCTGGATCGAGCTGCTCCGCTTGGGCGACGCCGCCAGCCCGGCCACCATCGCCGACGAGCTCGAGCACGACACGGAGCGCCTGCGCCGCGTCGCCGACCGGTTCGAGAAGATCGGCTCCCAGCCCACGCTCGCCCCGACGCCGCTCCGTCCGGTGCTGGACCGCGTCGCGGACTACATCCGCCGTCGCGTGCCGACCAGCGCGCCCGTCCAGATTGCCGTCGAAGTGGCACCCGACCTGTCGGCGAGCCTCAACGGCGAGCTGTTCGAGTGGGTGATCGAGAACCTGCTCAAAAACGCGCTCGACGCCATGGAGGGCGTGCCCGGTCCGCACCGCATCGACATCCGCGCCACGCGCGCGGACGGCCGCGTCCGCGTCGAGGTGGCCGACACCGGACGCGGCATGGACCGCGCGACGTCGCGGCACGTGTTCCGGCCCGGCTTCTCGACCAAGCGCCGGGGCTGGGGGCTGGGGCTGAGCCTGGCCAAACGCATCGTCGAGACCTACCACGGCGGCGAGCTGGCCGTCGCCGAGTCGGCCGTCGGCGTGGGGACCGTGTTTCGGATCACGCTAGCGCCCGCGTGACGGCGCTAGGCGCTGACCGCCTGGCGGATCTGGTCGGCCACCTCCTCGTTGTCCGTGATGGCGGAAAAGATCATGGCCCGGGCGCGCCACGTCACCACGTACACCCCGCCCACGACGCGCGAGTCAACCGGGGTGGGCTCGCTCAGCGCGGCGTAGGTGCCCTCCGGCACGTCCATCTGGGCGCGGACGCGGTCGAGCAGGATGTAGTCGTAGGCGTAGAGGATGGCGCGGGCGCCCGCGACGCCTTCGTAGCGGAACGCCGGCACCTGAACGTCGGCCGGCGCCGACGCGGACGTTTCCCGGATGCTGCCGATGGACGGGACGCCGACGCCCACCAGGGCCAGCGAAGGCAAGTCCGGAGGGGCCACGGACCAGCCCAGCGTCTCCAGAATGAACGTCCGCGCCTGCTCGGGGTCGGTGGTGCGCTGCTCCGGAACGAAGTCGGCCGCCTCCTCGGTCAGCACCTCCAGCAGGTCGCCGGCCTGGGTGGGCCCCGGCCGGAACCACCACGCCGCGAGGCCAACCACCAGCGCGAGCACGACCGCCGCCGCCGCCGCCCGCCACGCCGGCACACGCCGGCCGGGGGGGACGGGCGGAGCGGCCGTCTGGGTCCGCTCGAAGGCCGGGAGTGCTTGGATGTCGCTCATCCGGCGTGAGCGGCGACCGTCGCCGCGCGTCCATCGCGCCCCGGGATGCCGTAGATGACGCTCACCGACGCGCCTCGCCTGAGCGAGAGCAGCTCGGCTGCGTCCCCGCAGTTGACCGCGATCTCGAGCAAGCCCGAGCTTCCGAACAGCGACAGCGGGTCGCCCTGGCCCACCTCGGCGTAGGTGTGGTGGTGCGACTGGAGCACCGTCGAGCCGGCGTAGCACTTGAACGCCCGTCCCTGGCGGTGCGCCTCCAGGTCGGCACGCGTGATGTTGGTGATGCAGTTGCCGAACCCGTCGACGTGGATCACCATGCCGTCCACGCCCTGGTCGTCGATGCGAGGCAGCGGCCAGTGCATCGCCGCGGCCGACTCGGCGGGGGTGCCCACCTCGGCCAACGTGGCGCCCGAGGCGAGCCGAGCCGCGACCGGGCCGAAGATGTCGCGGCCGTGGAAAGTGCTGCTGGGCGGGTCCGCGTGCCAGGCGTGGGGCTTGTCCAGCTCAGCGATCTCGCGCACCGCCTCGCCCGCGAGCAGGGGCAGGATGCCGTTGTCGGGCCCGACGAACGTGTGGGCCCGGCCGTCGATCTCGAACCGCGCGGCGATCGCGCGCCGCGCCGTCCCGACGCCGGGGTCCACCACGGCCAGGTGCACGCTGCCGGCCGGAAAGCTCGGCACCACCTGGCGGAGCACGAACGCGGCCTCCATGACGTCCTGCGCCGTGATCTCGTGCGTCACGTCCACGAGCGTCACGCCGGGGCGCGCGCTCAGCATCGCCCCCTTCATGGCGGCGACGTAGCCGTCGCGGGTCCCGAAATCTGTGGTGAGAGTGACGATCACGGCCATCGTGGAGTGGGAGGGAAGGTACGCCGCGCATCGCGCCGCATCGAGACGGCTATCTTCGGCGTCCGCTTCCCGCCGTCACCGTGCCCGCCCCCGACCCCTCGTCCATCGCCACCGGCCTGTCCCCGAGCGGGCGGCGCGCGCTGGACGAGTTCGTGCTGCTCTGGGGCGAGATGGCCTCGCACTGGGGCATCAACCGCACCATGGCGCAGATCCACGCGCTGCTCTACGCCGCCGCGGAGCCGCTCGACACCGACGCCATCATGGAGCGCCTTCAGATCAGCCGGGGCAACGCCAACATGAACCTGCGGGCGCTGGTGGAGTGGAACCTGGTGCGCAAAACGCACCAGCAGGGCTCGCGCAAGGACTTTTTCGTGGCCGAGTCCGACGTGTGGACCATCACCACGACCATTATCGAGCAGCGGCAGCGCCGCGAGATCAAGCCGGTCCAGCACGCCCTCGACCAGGTCGCGACCGAGCTCCGCGACGGCACCGACGCGTCGCCGGCCGACGCCGAGCTGGCCGACCGCGTCGACGCCATGGTGGACATTATGGAGGTGTTCGACGGGTTTACCCGAGCGCTCCTGCCCCTCGTCCGCGGCCGAAGCACCGACAACGTCCGGCGCGTGACGCGGTTTGCGTCGACGCTGCGGCGCAACGCAGACGAAACATGACGGCGGCCGAGACTGGGCGGCAGGGCGAGGACGCCGCCGCGGCGTTCTTGGAGGCCCGGGGCTACCGGGTCATGGACCGCAACTACCGCTTTCAGCGCGAGGAGATCGACATCGTGGCGTTCCAGCCGAACGCGACCAACGACGGCGGGATGATCGTGTTTGTCGAGGTCAAGGCGCGTTCCGGGACGGGCTACGGCCGGCCCGAGGCGGCCGTCGACAAGGCCAAGCAGCAGGCCATCATGCGCGTCGCGGAGGCCTACATGCACGAGCGGCGCCTTATCCCGTCCCCGACGCGGTTCGACGTGGTCGCGGTCCTGTTCGGACCCGGCGCGCCGGAGATCGAGCACTTCGAGAACGCGTTTGGCTACTTCGTCTAGCACGAGCGGCCCGGTCGAGGGGGACGGCGCCATCGTCCTCATCCACGGCGGCGCCTGGGACATCCCCGACGCCCACCTCGGTGCTCACCGCGAAGGACTCGAGCGCGCGCTCCGGGTCGCCCAGCGCGCCGCCGAGGCGGGACGGGACGCGCTGGCGGTCGTGGTGGAGGTGATCGCGGCGCTGGAGGACCACCCGGCGTTCGACGCCGGGCGAGGCTCGGTGCTGGACCGCGACGGGCTGCCCCAGCTGGACGCCGGCGTCATGGACGGCCGCGACCGCCGGTGGGGCGCTGTCGCCAACGTCCGCGGGATCGCCAACCCGGTCCGCGCCGCCCACGCGCTGCTCCACGCCGACGGCCAGGCGCGCCTGCTGGTCGGCGAGGGCGCGGAGCGCTTCGCGGCCGAGCGCGGGCTTCCCGCCGTCGACCCGAGCGCGCACATCGTCCCGCGCGAGCGCGAGCGCTACGACCGCTTGGTGGCGCACCCAGACTTTACCAGCGCCGGCTTTGCCGGCCGGATGGACGTGCCCCGCGGGACGGTCGGGTGCGTCGTCCGCGACGGCCACGCGCGGATCGCTGCGGGCACGTCGACAGGCGGGGCGCCGCTGACGCGCTCGGGCCGCGTGGGCGACTCTCCGATCCCGGGGGCCGGCTTTCTCGCGACGCCGCAGGGGGCCGCCTCGGCGACCGGATGGGGCGAGGCCATCCTGACGGTCCAGCTCAGCGCCGAGGCGGTCGCGGCGCTGCCCCGGTCGAATCCCGCCGACGCGGCGCGCGACGCGCTCGACGCGATGGCCCAGGCGGTGCAGTGGGCGGGCGAGCCGGCGACCGGTGGCCTGATCGCCGTCGACGCCGCCGGGCGTGCGGGGTGGGCGTTTTCGACACCGCGGATGGCGCGGGCCTGGTGGAGACCTGGCGACCCGCCTCAGGTCGTGATCTAGGCTACCACGCGGTGCGCCGGCGAACGGGGCGCGTCTCCGGCGTCGAGGGTTCCGATGCGATGGAGGCGGGCGTCGTGCCGGCCGAGGGCGCCTGCATGGCCGCCTGCGCCTCGCGGCGTGGCGTCGGCCACCGCCGGCCCGATGGCGCGTGGTAGCGCGTCCGGAGCGCAGACCGAGGCGCCGACTGGACATCGGCAGGGCTGGAGGGCGCCGCACGCGGGGACGGACCCGCACGTGCGACCATCGGCCCGGTCCCACCGCTGACGTCGGTGCCCACAAAGTAGTGGGCCAGGATCTCGCGATAGCTGCGCCCGGCACGCGCCTGCCCGACGGCCCCAAACTGACTCATGCCCACGCCATGCCCGAACCCACCGCCCGAAAACACGTAGCGGTCGCCGTCCAGCGAGATGTCGTACCGCGTGCTGCGCACGGTGCGGCGTCCCACGGCCGCGTTGACGGCGCGCCGGAACTGGCTGCCCGTGATGGTCTCGCGGTTCGCGCCCTCCAGCCGGACGCTGAGCACGCGCCCGTTGTACGACCGGCGCTCGACGTGCACGCCTCTCACCGACCCGCCGTACTGGCTGGACAGCCTCCGCAGCACGTCCCGCTTGGGTGCCGAGGTGCGCCAGGTGTGGTCCGGCGAGACCGTGTCGTAGGGGTCGGGGACGCCCCGCAGGTAGGGGATCGGTGCTCCCGCCCAGATGGACTCGTTGTTGGCCGTATGCCCCCCGGACGACGAAAAGTAGTAGGCGTCGGCGATCTCCCCGTTGTAGGTCAGCGTCTCGCCGGCCGTGTCCTGGGCCGCGCGGCGCGAGGTCGACGTGGTCGTGGCGAGGCCGCGGTACACCTGGGAGCGCTGGTCATCGAACACGTCGAACGCAGCGTTGTGGCCGCGCCGCCGGCTGGCATAGGTGCGCGCCAGCACCGCCTGGGCCTTGGCGGCTTCGATCTCGGGAAAGTTCAGCTCGCTCGCGACAACGCTGGCGACGTAGAGCTCCATCGGGGCATGATTGACCAGCTTGAGCGCGCCGCCGTCGATGCGGGCCGTGACCTGTGACGGATAGCGTCGGTCGGTTCGGCCCGTCTGCACCCGGATCTCGGACGCGTCGAACCGCACCTCGCGTCCGGACCGTCGCTGGCCCGCGACCAGGACGTCGACCCTGGAGCCGTCGCGGCTCAGCTGGATGCGCTCGCCCTGCAGCGCCGTCTCGACCAGCATGCCGTCGATGTGGATGGTGCCATTTGACCCGACGGCCTCCAGCGTCGGCCGCCCGAGGTCGACGGCGTCGAGAATCTGGACCCGGACGACCGGCCCGGCCTCGGCGAACGGCTGCGCCTGGGGCGCCAGCGACACCAAAGCCATCAGAACCGAGACAAGCAGTCGCATCGACGTGGGGGCGGACTCCTCGGGTATCGTCTCGTGGAGGCGGGCGTGACCAACAGAAAGTAGAGGGGGAACCGTGCAGTTACAAACTGAGGCGGTTCCGGAGGTCTCTCGAACGCGCTCGGCTGGCCGTGACCTCGTGCCCGCCTGACAGCTTGAGCTTGTAGCGGCCTGAAAACCAGGGAATCATCTCGTGGATGGCCCCCAGGCGGACGATGGCGTTTCGGTGGACGCGCATAAACGACTCGGGGTCGAGCCGCGCCTGCAAGGCGTCGAGCGTGAACCCAACCAGGTGGCGGTGGGGCACCGCGCCTGCGGCTGCAGAGACGTACAGGCTGGTGATGCCGTCGTGGACCTCCGCCGCCACGATCTCGCTCGTCTCGACCACGATCAGCCGGTCGTGGCCCTGGACGGTGAACCGGGTCAGCAAGTCGTGCGCGGGCTCCGGCTCGGGCGCCGCCTCGTCGAGCGCATCCAGCAGGTCGGCGAGGCGCTGGTCGGGAGCGTCGCCTTGCCCGCGCCGGGCCTCGACGCGGGCGACGGCCTCGGCCAGCCGGTCGGCGTTGACGGGCTTGAGCAGGTAGTCGGTCGCGTTGGCGTCGAACGCGCGGATGGCGTACTCGTCGTAGGCCGTCGTGAACACCACCTCGGGGCGCCGGCCCGGCGGGAGCGCCTCCAGCACCTCGAACCCATCGAGCCCGGGCATCCGGACGTCCAGAAAGGCGAGGTCATAGGCCGCCTCGGTCAAGGCCTCGACCGCCTCGACGCCGTCCGCCGCTTCGGACAGCGACAGCCGGCCCTGCTGGACCAAGGGCTCGAGCAGGCGCCGAAGCCGCGACCGAGCCGGCGCTTCGTCGTCGACGATCAAGGTGCGGAGAGCGATCACGTGTCGAGGGGAAGGGAAAGGTGAGCGCGCGTGCCCGGGGGCTGGGGCGCGACCGTCAGCGTGGCGCGCCCGGCGTAGAGCAACGCCAGCCGGTCGGCGACGTTGCGGAGGCCGACGCCGTACGGAGTGCCGGGCGCGAGCCCGACCCCGGAGTCGGTGACGGTGATCTCTACCGAGTCAGCCGCGCGCTGAGCCGTCACCGTCACGCCGCCGCCGCCGCGCTTGCGCTCGATGCCGTGCTTGACCGCGTTCTCGACGAGCGTCTGGACGGCGAACGCCGGAATCATCGCGCCCGCGGCCTCCCCGTCCACGCGGATGTCGGTGGTGAGGGCGTCTCCAAACCGGGCCTGCTCGATGCGGAGGTAGCGCTCGACCAGTCGCATCTCGTCGCGCACAGGAATCAGCGTGTGGCCGCTGGCGGTGAGCACGTCGCGGAACAGGCCGGCCAGATGCTCGACGGTCTCCTCGGCCTGGTCCGGCCGGTCCCGGATCAGGGCGGCGACCGTGTTGAGGGCGTTGAACAGAAAGTGCGGGTTGATCTGGGCGCGCAGCGCGACCATCTCGGCCTGCGACGTCTGGCGCACCAGGTCGCGCTCGCGGTCCAGCAGCCGCAGCCGCTCGACGGCGAGAGCCAGCTGGCCGGCCAGCGCCCGCAGCCGCTCAATGTCCTCGGTGTTGTAGACGGTCAGCCTCCGCTCTTTGCGGCCCAGCACCACCAGGCCCACCGGCCGTCCTTGGCCGGTCGACACGGGCACCGCGACCGCCACGCCCAGGCGCCGGAGCCGCTCGGCGGTGGCGCTCGGCATGGCGGAGTCGTTGAGCTCGTCGTTGCGGCACCACACGCGGCCCTCGTCCCGGAGGCGGTCCCAGACGTGACCGAGGTCGACGTGCGTAAACGTCGGGGCTTCCGGCCGGTAGGTCGCCTTGGTCCACTCTGAGCCGCCCGCGCGCAGAAACACCACCGCCGAGCGCGCCTGCAGCGCCTGCCCGGTCCGGTCGGCCGCGTGCTGGGCGAGCGCCTCGAGGTCGACGATGCTGCGGATCTCCTCGCCCAGGCGGTCCAGGCGCTGGCGCGACCGCTGCCGCGACGTCTGAAACGCCGAGCGCGCGCGGTCGCGGATCGCCGGCGACACCCACTCGGCGACCAGCAGCAGCACCACCACGACAAAGCCGAGCGCCAGCGGCTGGGCGCCTCCGGGCAGCAGGGCGTTGAGCAGCGCCGCCGCGACCGTCACCACCACAAAGGCCAGGGCCAGGGTCGCCAGCGTAGCGACCGTGCGGACCAGCAAGGCGTCGAACGCCCCGTAGCGCAGCACCGAGTACGACACGAGCGCCACGGGCAACAGCGAGAACAGCTGGAACAGGACCACAAACCAGGCCGTGGCTACGTCCGCCTCGCGCGGGCCCGGGCCCAACTGGGTCCAGGCGATCACCGCGCCCACGACGGCCAGGACAAACACGACCCCGTTGCCGACCCGGCTCCACAGCACGCTCCCACCGTCGGTGCGCTTGACCAGCCACACGGTAAGGCCGGTCGCCAGCCCGACGTAGACGCAGACGTAGAACAAGATCGGGACGGCGAACGCGTCCGGAGGGAGGGGGCCCACGTGACCCGCGATGGTCGCGACGCTCACGCCGGTGCCGAGCAGCGCCGGCGGCACCGCCAGAAGCCAGCGCCACCGGCCCAGGGCCACGACGAACCGGCGCTCACGGAGGCTCTGGTCGAGCAGCAGCGCGGGGTATGCGATCCAGCCGGCGAGCGCGACCAGGGTGAGCGCGTCGAAGCCGATGCTGCGCAAGCCCCCCGAAGGCGCACCCAGCGCCGACACCCAGACGATGCGCAGCACGTTGCCCCCCACCCAGAGCAGCGCCGCGCCGATCAGCACCCGGGATCTGCGCGCTCGGATGCTGCGAGCGGAAAGTGGCGCTACCGTCAGATAAGCGATCAGGTGCAGTAACGACACGAGCGCAAACCCCCAACCGGTTGCGGCCCATAGCGAATCCGAGAGCAGGTAGAGAAACGTCGGGTTGCGGACGATGCGCACCTGGAGGTCACTCGTCGTCTGGCGCCTCTGGACCGAATACGTCATCACCGTGCCGGTGGCCCGGTCCACCTGGGCCTCCGCCTCGGTGGCCGTCGGCACGGAGCGGTAGTCGAGGGCGAGCAGCACGTCTCCGACCCTCAGCCCGGCGTTGTCGGCGGTGCCCCGGCGCACGACGTAGGCCGCCACCACCTGCCCGCCGCGGTCTTCCCAGCGGACGCCGTCGTACCCCAGCGCGGGCGTCTGGTCCAGGGGGAGCCCGACGTCGCGCACGTAGCTCGCCCAGCTCAGCCCCAGTGAGGCCAGCGGAAGCAGGGCGAGCAGGGCCACGGCGGACGCCAACCCTACGGCCAGCCACCGCGTCGTCGGGGTCATGCCGGAATCTAGGTCGGCGCTCGGGCGTGGCACCGTCCCCCTTTGCGCGCCCATGCTGATCGACACCCACGTCCACCTCTACAGCGATGCCTACGACGCCGACCGGGCCGAGGTCGTGGACCGGGCGCAGCACGCCGGCGTCGAGGTGCTGCTGCTGCCGGCCGTCGACGTCGCGTCAGTGGGCGCCGCGCTGGAGCTTGGCGACGCCTACCCGGGCGTGTTCGCGATGGCCGGGCTGCACCCGACGTATCTGGCCGACGCAGACGCGTTCGAGCGCGTCGAGCAGCTTAGCCTGGACTCGCGCATCGTCGCCATCGGCGAGACCGGCCTGGATTACTACTGGAGCCGCGAGCGCGCCGACGCTCAGCGCGCCTCGCTGGAGGCACACGCTCGGCTCGCCATCCAGCGTGACCTGCCGATTGTCCTGCACAACCGCGACCAGGCTGGAAGCGACGACTGCGCTCGCGACATCGTCCGCATCTTGACCGAGGTGCGGGCGTCGGAGCCGGGAGGAGAACGCTTGCGCGGCGTCTTTCACTGCTTCGGCGGTCCCGGCTGGCTCGCGCAGGCAATCCGCGAGCTCGACTTCTACGTCGGCCTGGGGGGGACGTTGACGTTTAAGCGCGCAGGCGTGGCGGAGGCCATCCAAGACGTGCCTCTCGACCGGATCGTGCTCGAGACCGACGGGCCCTATCTCGCGCCGACGCCGCACCGAGGCGGCCGCAACGAGCCGTCGTACGTCCCCCTGGTCGCGCGCGCACTCGCCCAGGCGCGCGGCCTGAGCCCCGACGACGTCGCCGAGCGGACGACGCGCAACGCGCTCCGCTTGTTCGACCGCCTTCCCGCCCGCCTCGGCGACGTAGTGGAGCCGAGCACGGGCAGCAAAACCTAGTCGACCGGGGGCTTGAGCAAGCCGTCGCCCGTCCGGCCCTTGCGGCCGAACAGCTTGTCGAGCACGTCCTCGCGCGTCAGCAGCGCCGTCAGGCCCGCGATCACGACCTCGCCGGCCAGCTTGCGCGTGGTGCCCAGCTTGAAAATGCCCTTGACGGTGCCTGTTACGACCTTGAACAAGAGCGGCACGACCAGGAGAGCGCCGAGAAAGCCGAGAGCGACTTCGAGAAGGGAGCGAGTGCTGGAGGTCGACGGGCTGGGCATGGAGCGCGGGGGAGAGAGAGGCTGTGGTACTCGGCCGCATGGCTCGCGTTTCCCCAGCCGGAACGCGGGCCGGGGCCGGCGCCGTAGAACGCGCTCACCGCCACCGACTCCGATGGGCAAGAGCACGTCCAAGACATCGACTCCCAAGCTGCCTAAGTCCCTGCGCAAAGGCGGCTTGCCGCGCCCCGTCACCGACGTCTGGGCCGCCGGGGTGGGCGCGCTCGCGCAGGCCCGGAAAAAGGGCGGGGACTCGTTCGAGAGCTTGATCCACCTCGGCACGACCGTGGCCGAGACTGGCGGCAACGCTGCGCGCTCGGCGGTCGACCAGGTCGAGTCGGCTGCGGCCGCGGTCGCGGACTCGGCGCGCGGGCTGGCCGGGGGCGCCGCCGACGAGGTCCAGGAGCGTGCCGAGGCGGCCGTGGAGATCGTGCTCAGCCGCCTGGGCGTGCCGGGCCGCGACGAGGTGCTGGCACTCCGAACCCAGGTGGAGGCGCTCCAGGCGCGCATTGCCGCGCTGCACGACGGCGCCCGTGCGCCTCAGGCCTCGGCCAGCGGCACGCGGACGGTGTACACCGTCTCCGCGCACGAGCGCGGCTGGGCCGTCCAGCGAGCCGGCGCCGAGCGGGCGACGTCCGTCCACGCGACCAAAAAGGAGGCCCTGGTCGACGCGCGCCGGACCGCGCGAGCGCAGGCGCCCAGCCGGCTCGTGGTCCACAACGCGGACGGCGCGGTCGCCGGCGAAACCGACTACGACGCCTAGCCGACGCCGAACTCGGCGGCCAGCGCCTCGAACTCCTGCTCGAACGCCAGCGCCAGATCGGACGGCTGGGCGATGTAGGACTCGTCCGTCGTCACCCCCACGCGCATGGTGCCGTCCAGGCTGATGATGCTGATGCCCAGGCCGATGTCACCGGCCTGGGGCACCCAGAACATCAGCGTCGTCACCGGCACCCCGACAATGTGCAACGGCTCGCTGGGCCCAGGCACGTTTGTGAGCACGCCGGACGCCTTCTCCGAGAACATCTTGACCACCATCCGGTGGGCCCACATCGGCGCGCGGCCGATCGACTGCAGGATCCCGAACACGACGGCGGGCTCGGCGGACTGCTTGACGGCGTCCATCCGGGCCTTGACGGTCACCAAGCGTTCCCGCGCCGTGGGCTCCGACACGGGGAGCTCGACAAAGGCCAGCGCGAACGAGTTGCCCAGTTCGTGGGCGCGGTCCATCGAACGCACGTTGACCGGCACGGCCACGCGCACCGAGACGCCGTCCACGCCCTGACCTCGCGACTGCAGAAAGCGGCGCACGGCACCTCCGGCGACCGACATCACGACGTCGTTGATCTTGGCGTTCATGGCGTCCCCGATCGCCTTGACCGTGTCCAACTCGATGGCCTCGGTCCAGGCGGCGCGCTTGCCCGGCGACGCGTCGCCCTTGAACACCGTGTCGGAGTCTGGGCGCATGGCCAGCAGGTGCCCCAGCGACCCGACACCCGAGCCCACCGACTTGAGCCGGTCGCCGAGGTGGGAGGGGTGGGTCAGCAGGTCCAGCGTCTCGGCGCCGGCACCCTTGAGCGTCCTCGCGACGCGCGTGGCCGCCGGCGGCCTGGCCGGACGGGGGCCGCGCCCGGTCGGGTTTTCCGGGTCGAAGTACTCGTCCACGGCATGGATCAGGACGTGCATCAGCGCGATCCCGTCGCCGATGACGTGGTGGATGCGCCCGATGATGGCGCTCCCGGCCACTCCCGCGGCGTCGGACACGTTGCGGACCAGGTGGAACGTCCACGGCGAGTGCTCGAACGACAGCGGCTCGCTCATCAGCCGGCTCACGATCTCCTCGAGGTCGGTCTTGCTCGCGGGCTCGGCACAGGCCACCTCGTGCACGTGGTGGTCGAGGTCGAAGGCCTCGTCGGGCACCCAGCGCGGGCGCGCCGAGTCCATGCCGTCGATCCGCATCCGAAAGCGGTCGAACGGAGCGAGTCGCTTGCCGACGAACTCGCGCAGGTTGTCGAGCGTGAAGTCGGTGCCGAAGCCCATGACTCCGGTGATGGTCATGGGGTTGGTCGGGCTCTCCATCCGCAGCCAGGCGGAGTCGGGCGGGGAGACGTCGAACGGTCGGGGAGGAGCCATAGGGGCGGTCGGGGAGCGCGCAAGTTTACGCCCAACCGCGCGCGTGCCACGACGCGTGCGCCATGCGTGCTGCGACGCGTGCGCCACGGCGCGTGCTGGGCTACGGCCCGTCCTGGGCGGCGACGGCGAGCTGGCCGCACGCGGCGTCGATGTCCTGGCCCCGGCTCCGCCGCACCGTCACCCGGACGCGCCGGCGCACCAGCTCGGCGATAAACGCCTCCAGCCGAGGTTCACTCGACGACCGGAAGTCGGTGCCCTCGACGGGGTTGTACATGATCAGGTTCACCTTGGCGGGCGCCCAGCTCGCAACGCGCGCCAGGTTGCGCGCGTCCTCGACGGAGTCGTTGACGCCTTCGAACAGGCAGTACTCGTAGGTGACGCGCTGGCCCGTCTGGGCGTAGAAGTGGCGGACCGACTCGCCGAGCGCCTTCAGGTCCGTCTTCTCTGACCGGTTGACCGGCATGATGGCGCTGCGCTGCGGGTCCGTCGGCGCGTGCAGGCTGATGGCCAGCCGGGCCTTGCGGACCGCGCCCGACGCCTGGTCGTCGGCAAACTGGCGGATGCGGCGCGCCAGCCCGACCGTCGAGACGGTGATGCGGCGCGGCGACAGACCCAGCCCGTCGCACAGCAGGTCCAGCGACTCGGTCACGGCCCGGTAGTTCTGCATCGGCTCGCCCATGCCCATGAACACGACGTTGGAGACGCCGCGCCCGAACGCCTCCTGCCCGACGTGCTCCATCGCGTGGACCTGCTCGGCGATCTGGCCGGCGGTCAGGTTCTCCTGGAAGCCCATCAGCCCGGTCGCGCAAAACGTGCAGCCCATCGCGCACCCGACCTGGGACGACACGCAGACGGTCAGGCGCCGCGCCGCGCCGTCGTCGCCGAGGTCGGGGATCAGGACGGTCTCGATGTGGCGGCCGGACGGAAGCCGGAACAGGCACTTGATGGTGCGGTCGGTGGCGTGCTGCCGGCGCACCTCGGTCAAGGTCCCGAGCGAGACGGAGGCCCGGAGACGCTCGCGGAATCCCGCGGGCAGGTCCGTCATGGCGTCGAGCGACGTGGCGCCTTTCTCGTGGACCCACTTGAACAGCTGGCGGCCGCGGAAGGCGGGCTCGCCCATCGAGGCGGCCAGCGCTTCGAGCGCGGCGCGGTCCAGGGAGCGAAGGTCGGGGCGGATCTCCATGCCGCAAGAAACGCCCGGATGCCTCCGCCGCGTGCGCGAGGCGGGCAACGCCGGGTGAAACGAGCGCGCTGAGACGGTGAATCTGTCCGCCTCGGTGAGCGCGGGGCTAGACCAGCCACAGCAGCGCGGCGTACCGAGCCAGCCGCAGGCCGGCCACGACGGGCACGAACCAGCACAGCGGGACCCGAGCCAGGCCGGCGGCCAGCGTCAGCGGGTCTCCGATGACGGGCAGCCACGACAGGCTGAGGGCGGTGAGTCCCCAGCGCTCGGTCCAGCGCACGGCCGCCTGGCCTACTCTCGACGCGGAGAGGCGGTCGGCCACCCAGCCGCTCGACGCCCGGCCCAGCCCGTAGTTGACCAGGCATCCGGCCGTGTTGCCGATCGTCGCCCAGAGCAGCGCCGAGGCCGGGTCCAGCCCCGCCACGACTGCAGCAACGAACGCGGCTTCGGACGAGATCGGGACCAGGGTCGCGCCCACAAAGGCGGCGGCGCACAAGCCGGCCGCGCCGTACACCTCGACCCAGTCGGCGAGGGCCGGGCTCACCGCTCGGGCTGGCGGGCGACGTGGGCGGCCAGAAGCAGCGCCGCGGCTGCGGTGGCCACGCTCACGGCTACGCTGACGCCGAGGCCGATGTCGGAGCCCGGGATCGCGTCAGGGAGTCCGTGCAGGCCGTGTCTCAGCATCGCCACGCCGTAGGTCGCGGGGTTGAGCCGCATCACGAGCGCGATACCGGCCGAGGCTCCGGTCTCGGGGAAGAACGAGCCGGACAAGAGCCAGACCGGCACCAGCAGCACGTTCATGATCGCGTGGTAGGCCCGCGTCGTCCTGAGTCGCCAGGCCATCACAAACCCCAGCGCTGTGAACGTGACGGCGAGCAGCACGCCCGCGCCGAGGGCGACGGCGGCGCCGAGAACGCCGGGAGCCAGGTCCACAAACGGCGCGAAGGCGGCGACGAGGGCCGCCTGGCCGACCGCCAGCGTGGTCCCGCCCAGCACCACGCCCAGCACCAGGACCAGCCGAGGCTGCGGGGACACCAGGGCCGCCTGCAACACGCCCGACTGCCGGTCCTCGACGACCGACAAGGTCGCGTAGATCGCCGTGAACAGGATCGTCAGGGCCACCATGCCCGGCAGGAGGTACTGGAGGTAGCCGGCGTCCGACCCCGGCACGCGCACGCTGTCCATGAACCCGAACCCGAACACGACCCAGAACAGCACCGGCTGCGCCAGCACGCCGACGACGCGGGCGCGGTCGCGCAGAAACACCGCGACCTCACGCGCCCACAGGGCCAGGACCGCGTCCGTCACGAGACCGAGGCGGGCGGTGCCGAGGCGGGCGGTGCCGAGGCGACGGCCCGGGCGAACGCGTCGGCCATGCCGGGGGGCTGGATCGACACCCCGAGCACGTCGGCGCGCTCGTAGAACGCGGCGACGTGGTGGCGCGCGTCGGAGGCGCGGACCAGCACGCGGTCGGCGACGGCCGTTGCGTCGTGGCCCGCCTCGGCAAGC
Source organism: Rubricoccaceae bacterium (assembly GCA_963757585.1). GTDB lineage: Bacteria > Bacteroidota > Rhodothermia > Rhodothermales > Rubricoccaceae > Rubrivirga. The sequence continues at coordinate 286,635 of CAVWRT010000001.1, read as the reverse complement.
GAGCGGGCTAGGCCCGCCGGGTCGGTGGTGTCGAGCCACAGCGCGTCCGGGCCCAGGGCGGCGGTCAGCGCCGAGGGCGTGTCGTCGGCCACGACGCGGCCGCGGTCCACGATCACGACCCGGTCGCAGCGCGCCGCCTCGTCCATGTCGTGCGTGGCGATCAGCTGAGCGCCGTCCCGACGGGCGTCGAGCGTTCGCCAAAACGCGTCCCGAGCCAACGGGTCGAGCCCGACGGTCGGCTCGTCCAGCAAGCACAGCGCCGGAGCATGCAGCACGCCGCGGACCAGGTCCAGGCGCCGCGCCAACCCCCCCGACAGCGTGCCGACCCGGTCGCTGGCGCGCTCGCTCAGCCCAGCGTCGCGAAGCGCTTGCGCCACAACGGAATCGCGGTCGCGGCGAGAGATGCCGACGAGCGCAGCCTGGAGAGTCAGGGACTCTCGGCAGGTCAGCGCCGAGTCCAGAGCCGGCGTCTGAAACACGACGCCCAGCTGCTGGCGGACGGCGCCAGCGTGGCGCGTGACGTCCAGCCCTCCTATGTGCAGCGACCCCGTCCCGGGGCTCAGCCGGGTCGCGGCGATCCGGAACAGCGTGGTCTTGCCGCTGCCGTTCTGGCCCAGCAGCCCGACACGCTCACCGGCGGACACCTCGAACGAGACTCCGTCGAGGGCCATCGTGTCGCCGTATCGAAACCCGAGACCGTCGGCAGCGAGGGCGGGCGCCACTAGCGCAGCAGAAAGTCTGCGACGACCAGCACGAAGAACGCTGGGACGTAGGCGATCGACGCCAGCAGCAGCCGCCGCGCGCGCTCGTCGGTGGGGTCCGAGAAAAACGAGAAGGCGGGGATCGTGAACGCCGTCCCGATCGCGGCCATCCCCACCATGAACAGCACGCCGGCCTGGCCCACCACGGCCGGCAGCACGCCCACAACCAGCAGCATCAGGGTCGCCACGAGCGCGATTCTGGCCAGCCGCCGCTCGCCATTCGCGCCGCTGGGCAACATCTTGAAGCCGCCGTCGCGGTAGTCCGCGCGGAACATCCAGGCCAGGGCGTAGAAGTGCGGCAGCTGCCACAGGTACAGAATCGCGAAGATGGCCCAGCCGACCGCGCCCAGCTCGCCGGTGGCCGCCGCGGCGCCTCCCAGCGCCGGCAGCGCGCCCGGGACCGCGCCGACCAAGGTGTTGTGGACGGTGGTGCGCTTGAGCGGCGTGTACACCGCGACGTAGAGCACGACGGTCGCGAGCGACAGGCTCATGGTCAGCACGTTCGTGGCAACCGCCAGGACCGCCGCGCCCAGCAGCACGCAGGCGAACGCGTAGACGACCGCGTTGAGCACGCCCATCCGGCCGGCCGGCAGCGGGCGGTTGGCCGTGCGCGCCATCCGGGCGTCGTGGCGGCGTTCCAGGACGTGGTTGAGCGCCCCCGCGCCGCCTCCCGTCAGGCCGGTGCCCACCATCAGCCCCAAAAGCACGCTCCAGTCGACCGGCCCGGGCACGGCCAACAGATACCCCGAGGCGGCCATCACCACGACGAACGCCGTGATGCCTGGCTTGAGCAGCTCTTTGTAATCCGAGAGGAGGGCAAACGTGGCCGGAGCCTCGACGGCGGCGGCGACGGCGTGCGCGGGCGAGGACCTCATACGTGCCGAAGGGGGGAGACTCAATCAACGCGCGAGGCGCGACACGTTCCGTCAAAATCGAGAGAGATGGCGCGGAGTACTCTTGCGGCCGCACCCCCGGGTCCGGATGCTGGGCGCCGCCCACGCGAACTTCCCGGAGGCTTGGCGCTGGCGGCCTGGCGCCGAGTCGCAGCCGAGGCCACCTTGCCCACCTCGGCCGTCCCACCGAGGCGGCCGGGGCCAGGTTGTGAGCCAGTCCCACAACGCGGCGCCTCGATTTCCACTCACGAACGACCTCTCCATGCCTCTCATCGCATCCGTCTCCGGCATCCGCGGCGTCTTTGGCGACGGCCTCGACCCGTCCGCGCTCGTCCGCTACGCGTCCGCGTTTGGCGCCTGGCTCCGTGCCCAGAGCGAATCGGCGCCGACGGTGATCGTGGGCCGCGACGGCCGAGTGACGGGTGACGTCTGCGCCCGGATCGTCACGGCGACGCTCCAGAGCAGCGGGTGCCACGTGGTCGACGTCGGGCTGGCGACCACGCCGAGCGTGGCGATGGGCGTGCTCAAGCACGACGCCGACGGCGCGATCATCCTGTCGGCGAGTCACAACCCGGCCGAGTGGAACGCGCTCAAGCTGTTGGACGGCAACGGCGAGTTTCTGGGGCCGGACGAGGGCGCGGCCGTGCTGGCACTCGCCGAGCAGGGGGCGCCGGCGCACACCGTCGGCTACCAGGACCTGGGCCGCTACGCCACCGACGACGTGCTGCCTTACCACATCGACAAGATTCTGGACCTGCCCTACATCGACCCCGGCGTGATCCGCCAGCGCGGCTTCAAGGTCGTGGTCGACGGCATCAACTCGGTCGGCGCGTTCGCCATCCCGGCGATGCTGGAGGCGCTCGGGGTGACCGAGGTGGACGTGCTCAATGGCGAGGTGACGGGGCGGTTCGCGCACAACCCGGAGCCGCTGCCGGCCCACATCGCGGGCATCCTGTCGCACGTCGAGTCCAGCGGTGCCGACCTCGGCGTGATCGTGGACCCCGACGCGGACCGCCTGGCGTTCGTCGAGAACGGCGGCCGCTTTTTCGGCGAGGAGCTGACCCAGGTGATCGCGGCCGACTTCGTACTGGGCAAGACGCCGGGGCCGGTCGGCACCAACCTGTCGTCGAGCCGGGCCATCGAGGACATCGCCGCGCGCCACGGGCAGCGCGTGGTGCGGTCGTCGGTGGGGGAGATCCACGTGGTGCGCGCGATGCAGGCTAGCGGTGCCGTTATTGGAGGCGAGGGCAATGGGGGCGTGATCCTGCCCGCCCTCCACTACGGCCGCGACGCGCTCGTGGGCGTCGCGATCGTGCTGCAGCACCTGGCCGAGACCGGCCAGTCGCTCCGCGACGTGCGCGACGCCTACCCCAGCTATGCCATCGCCAAGCACAAAGTCGCGCTCAGCCCCGACATGGACGCCGGCGCGCTGCTGGCGGCGCTGGCCGACCGCTACCCGGCCGACCGCGTGTCGACCGTCGACGGCGTCAAGGTGGACCTCGACGAAGGCTGGGCCCACGTCCGCACGTCCAACACCGAGCCCATCATCCGCGTCTACACCGAGGCGGGCACCGCCGAGGCGGCCGACGCGCTGGCGGAGCGCTTCAAGGCAGAGTTGCTCAGCTAGCGTCCACCTCCGTACGCTCTCCGAACGCGATGGACACGCGGTCTCCGGCCGTGCCGTCGGCGTTCCAGGTCTGCTCCACGACGCGGCCTGACCCGTCGCGGTCGAGCACGAGTGCCGTCGTGACCCGGGTGCCGTAGCCGGGCGCGACGATGCGCGTGGCCGACAGCACGCGCTCCAGGTCGAGGCCGACGCCGGTGTCGGGCAGCTGGTCGTCCGGCGCCACCCGGGTGTCGTCCAGCAGGTCCACCAAGCCGCCGAGGCGGACCGGGTCGGCGCCCAGCGCTGTCCGCAGGCCCTGGCGGGCGCGCACCAGCTTGGGCCAGGGCGTGTCGAGGTGGGCGTTGGACACTCCGTACACGCCCGGCCCGAGCGTGACGACTGCGCGGGCGTGCGTCGAGACGACGGCGGTGTCGCGAACTCCGCCCACGACCAGGTTGAAGCCGTCGTACGCGCTTCGGGACGCGAACACGAGGTCGGCGTAGTCGATGGCGGACGCGTCTCCCCCCAGAAACTCGGCGACGAGCGCGCCTCGGGACCGAGTCGGCGTGCGGGGACGGAGCGGGTCCCGCACGTTTGTGAGCACGGCCCACCGGCCCGCCTCGGTGACGCCGGCCCAGGTGCCGCCCGCGACCCGGTCGCGCCCAGCGATCACCGTTCGGGCGTCCGGCCACCGCGCCAGCGGCGCCGCGGGGCGGTCGGTCGCCTCGTCGCGGTTTCCGACCAGCACCAGCCGGTGCCTGGGGTGCATGCCGAGAGCGAACGTGACCAAACACACAGCAGCCGTGCGGACGTGGACGCTCGGTACGCGCCCGCTCCGGTCGCGTTGCCTCCACAATGGTTGCCGCTGGTCTCGGTCCGTCTGACCCGGCCCGAGCTAGGCCGGCACCAAGTCGGCGGAAGCCGAGTCGGCGCGGGCAGGCGTGGTGACCGTGGGCGGTGCCGGGGTGACAGCCCGGGGGGTTGCCAGGGTGACCGACGCCCAGATCACCATCGCGATCCAGATGGCATCGGTCACGAACAGGTGCACGATCTGGATCCAGATCGGGGCGAGCAGCGCTACGTTCGTGGCGCCGATCACCATCTGCACCAGGAACGCGCCGATGAGCACGGCCCCCCAGCGAGCCGAGATGTGCCGGGTGCTCCAGACCGCCGCGCCCAGAATGCCGAGCGTGAGAAACGCCATCGTCGGGTGGAAGACGCGGGCGCCCAGCAGCGCCGCCACGACTGGGTCCGTCGCCGGGTCGATGCCACCGCCGATCACCAAGGTGTCGCCCAACGCCGTGACCGCCCCGCCGGCGCCGAGCACGAGCGTCGCGAGCAGGGTGGCTGCCACCCAGCCCACCTCGGGGCGACGCCCGAGGCGGGGGGGCGGGTGGCCCTCGGCCCACCACGCGGTCAGCGTCAGCGCGCCCATCAGCAGAAACGTGTTGGTCAGGTGCGCCGCCATCCAGATCGCGCGGGCGATCGACGGGTTGTAGGCCACGTACTCGAGCAGCACCAAGCCGGCCCCGATGGCGCCTTCCAGGATCATGAACACGACGCTCGCGACGGCAGCCTTGCGGGCGGGGTGCCGCTGGGCGGTGCCACGCCAGACCACGGCGAGCAGAACGAGCGAGGCGACGCCGGCCAAGGCGCTCGTGACGCGGTGCCCAAACTCGATGAGGGTGTTGAGCGCCGGAGCCGTCGGCACCACCTCGCCATTGCACAGCGGCCAGTGGTCTCCGCACCCGGCGCCAGCGCCCGACGCGCGCACAAACGCGCCCCACAGCACCACCACGACGGTGTAGGCCAGCACGCCCCAGGCGACGCGCGATACGGTAGATGGGCTGGGCTTGAACATGGTCTAGAGCGTCTGGACAGCAGTGGCGCGCTCAGAAACGCGGGATCTGGCGCACACCCGAACGGACTCTGCACGGTGGCACGCCGCGCGAGCGGACGCCCCGGACGGGCCCACCCGTGCCAACGTGGGTCTCGGGCGGGCAGGGACGTGGCGAGGTCTCACGCCTGGCAAACGCGAGACACGTGGGCATCCTCCCCTCAACGTGCGAACCCTGGGTAAACAAATGGAGCACCGAGCGGCGGGAGATGCGACGAACAGCCGGGATCAGACCAACGTACCGGAGCCAGATCCCAGGGACGGCTCAAGCAGAGCACATCCGAGGTCCCGAGCCGAGGCGGCGTCCCACGGGCGCGCCTCGATCTGGTAGTCGCCGAAGGCGGCTCCGCCGGCGCTCGACACGTACACCCTCACCTCGAGCGGATGCGGCGCCGAGAGGGTCAGGCACGCCGGCCGGGCGCCGACCTCGCCTGCGTCCGCTCCCAGCGGCGCGCCACGCACCGCCGCGATCACGAACGGAGCGAACACGTCGGACGACACGACCACCATCACGGGCTGGTCGGCGGCGAGCGACAGGTCGACGGCGTCGGCCGTGACCCCTTCGTGCGCGTCGGTGTCGTCCGCGCTCAAGGTCCCCGTCACGACCGTGCTGACGTCCAGGGACGGGAACGCGGCCGGCGCGGGGCCGCACCGCGACACGCCGAACGACAAGGCCGCCAGCGAGACGAGTACAAAAGCGGAGGGACGCATCCCGCAACCTAGCCGCGCGGGCGCGCCGGCGATCCGGGCGCACAAAAAAGGGGCGACTCCCGAGGGAGCCGCCCCGTGGCGTGGCCCGCCTCGGTCGGCCCGTGGGGCCACCGAGGTGGGGGAGCCGGCTGGGCTAGAAGCCCATGCCGCCGCCCATGCCGCCCATGTCGCCGCCACCGCCCATCGGGGCGGACTCGGGCTCGGGCTTGTCGACGATGACCGTCTGCGTGGTCAGCAGCAGGCCGGCGACCGAGGCCGCGTTCTCCAGCGCGGCGCGCGTGACCTTGGTCGGGTCCACGACGCCCATCGCCAGCAGGTTGCCGTACTCCTCGGTCCGGGCGTTGAAGCCAAAGTCGTCGGTGCCGTCCTTGACCTTCTGCACGACGACCGAGCCCTCCATGCCAGCGTTGTTCACGATCTGGCGGAGCGGCTCCTCGAGCGCGCGGCGCACGATCTTGACGCCGATCTCCTGGTCCTCGTTCTCGGTCTCGACGTTGTCGAGCGCATCGAGCGCACGGACCAACGCGACACCGCCGCCGGGCACGATGCCCTCCTCGACGGCCGCGCGCGTGGCGTGCAGCGCGTCCTCGACGCGAGCCTTCTTCTCCTTCATCTCGGGCTCGGTCGCGGCACCGATCTTCAGCACGGCGACGCCGCCGGACAGCTTGGCCAGACGCTCCTGGAGCTTCTCGCGGTCGTAGTCCGAGGTCGTGGTCTCGGTCTGGGCCTTGATCTGGTTGATCCGGGCCGAGATCTGAGCCTGCTCACCCGCACCGTCGACGACGGTCGTGTTGTCCTTGGTGATCACGATGCGCTTGGCGGTGCCGAGCGAGTCCAGCGTCGCGTTCTCGAGCTTGAAGCCCTTCTCCTCCGAGAGAACGGTCGCGCCGGTCAGGACGGCGATGTCCTCCAGCATGGCCTTGCGGCGGTCGCCGAAGCCCGGCGCCTTGACGGCAGCGACACGGAGGGTGCCGCGCAGCTTGTTGACCACGAGTGTCGCCAGCGCCTCGCCGTCGATGTCCTCGGCGATGATGAGCAGCGGCTGGCCCGTCTGGGCGATCTTCTCCAGCACGGGGAGAAGGTCCTTCATGGCCGAGATCTTCTTGTCGTGGACCATGATCATGGCGTCCTCCAGGACCACCTCCATCGACTCGGGGTCCGTGACGAAGTAGGGGCTGAGGTAGCCGCGGTCGAACTGCATGCCCTCGACGGTGTCGAGCGACGTGTCGGTGCCCTTGGCCTCCTCGACGGTGATCACGCCGTCCTTGCCGACCTTCTCCATCGCCTCGGCGATCAGGTTGCCGATCTCCTCGTCGGAGTTGGCCGAGATCGTGCCCACCTGGGCGATCTCCTCCTTGCCACCGACGTCGCGGGACAGCTCCTTGAGCCGGGCGACGACCTGGATGACGGCCTTGTCGATGCCGCGCTTCAGGTCCATCGGGTTGGCGCCGGAGTTGACCGAGCGCAGGCCCTGGTTCATGATCGCCTGGGCGAGCACGGTCGCGGTCGTGGTGCCGTCACCGGCAACGTCCGAGGTCTTGCTCGCGACCTCCTTGACCATCTGAGCGCCGACGTTGGCGATCTTGTCCTCAAGCTCGATCTCCTTGGCGACGGTCACGCCGTCCTTGGTGACGGTCGGGGCACCGAACTTCTTCTCGATGATGACGTTGCGCCCCTTGGGGCCGAGCGTCACCTTGACGGCGTTGGCGAGCGCGTCCACGCCCTCTTTGAGCTGGTTGCGGGCCTCCGCGTCGAATGTGATTTGCTTAGACATGTCTGTTGGTAGTGGGTTGGGTTAGAGAGAGTCGGCCCGCCTCGGGAATGCTCGCAGGCGTGCCGAGGCGGGCTAGCCGTTGACGACGCCCAGGATGTCCGACTCGCGCATGATGAGGACATCCTCACCGTCGAGCTGGATCTCGGTGCCGGCGTACTTGCCGTACAACACCGTGTCGCCGTCGGCGACGGTCATCTCGACGTGCGTGCCGTTCTCGGTCTTGCCCGGGCCGACGGCCAGCACGGTGCCGCGCTGGGGCTTCTCCTTGGCGGTGTCGGGGATATAGAGACCGCCGGCGGTCTGGGTTTCGGCTTCTTCTGCCTTGACGACGACGCGGTCGCCAAGCGGCTTGATGGATGCTGCCATGAGTGTGTGGGGTGTAGGAGGGAGGGCGGAGACGGAGTGTTGGCACTCCGCCCCTGGGAGTGCTAATCCCTCCAACGGGACCATCCGCCTCCGGGTCCCTGCGTCTTGGTAAAGCTCTCGTCAAGGCGACACCGGCGCGGACCCGAGGCGGGCTCGAACCCGAGGCGGGCTCGAACCCGAGGCGGGCTCGAACCCGAGGCGGGCTGGGTTGGACCTAGATTGCAGCATGGCAGCCAGCCGTCGCGTCTCGACTGGATGGGCCGTGGCTCTGGCAGGCACGGCGGCGCTCGCCGTGCTCGCGGCGCTGCCAGCGGTCGTTGGCGGGACGCTGGGCGCCGCGATCCACCACGCGTTCTCGGTGGCGTGCCACCAGATCGCAGACCGCTCCCCTCACATCGCCGGCGAGCCGATCGCGCTGTGCCACCGGTGCAGCGGCATTCTGGCCGGACTCGTGCTGGGCATCGCGCTCGTGCCGCTGGCCTCGGACGCGCTGCGCAACCTCGCTAATCGCGGCGCCCAGGCTCGGTGGCTGCTGCTCGCCGCCGTCCCGACCGCGGTCGACTGGGCGCTGGGCGCGCTTGGTGTCTGGGCCAACACACCCGGCTCGCGCGTCTTGACCGGCCTGGTGTTCGGGTTGGCCGCAGGCGTCATGGTCGGCGCTAACCTTGTCGCTGTTCGCGCGCCCCTCACTCACCCCCACGTCGCGTCATGATGCCCAGCAAAACCCCGTCGATTCTGATCGGCGCCCTCGTATACGCCCTGGTGGGCGCTGTTATGAGCTTTGTCGCCACCAGCGGAGGCATGGTCACGGCCGCACTCGGGGGGTGCGGCGCGTGCCTGGCGATGCTCAGCGGGCCGATGGTGGGCGTCTGGCACTACGTGAGCACCAACCGGCTGACGATCCCGGCGGGCTCGGGCGCCGGCCTCGGTGCGGTCGCGGGCCTGGCCGGCGGCGTGCTCGGCTACGCGCTCACCGCGGTGCTCCGAGCCATCGACGTTCTGCCGACGGCGGCCGAGATGCTGGAGCGTCAGCGCGAGATGATGATCGGCGCGGGCCTGGACGCGGCTCAGGTGGACGAGCAACTCGCGGCCGGATCCGCGATGAGCGGGCCGGTGGCGGAGATCGCGATCAGCGTAATCGGCGGCCTGATCATCGGCGCCATCGGCGGCGCCGTCGCAGCGTCCGTGTTCAAAAAGGGCGAGGCCGACGACTACGAGGTCTAGCGGCTTTGGCGTCGGCGTCCGCCTCGGGCGCCGAACACGGTCTGGAGCACAAAGGCATCCTGAGCCGCCTTCGGGTCGGAGAGACGGCGCTGCCAACCGCTGCGCGCCCGCGCCTGTGCCGGCGTGTGGAGCCCGTGGGGGTCGTAGGTCTCGCTGCTGCGCGAGCCCGTCTCGGCAAAGACCGGTAGCTTCTCGAACGACTCCTCCGACGCGGGATTGGCAGGTCCAAAGCCGTGCGCCTCGTGGTCGCTCGGGGCGTCGCTGTCGAACGACCCCACGGGCGCATTGAACTCTGGCGTCGGGGCAGGCGGCGGCTTCTGCACCGGGACCGCCTCGGCGACGGGTTGGCCGGAGGCCTCGGCCATGGCCTCCTCGAGTTGCTCCAGAAACGACTGGAACGGCGTGGACCCCTGGTCCTCGGCCACCCGGCTCTCAGGCAGGGGTGCGGAGGGCGCCGGGTCGCGGGCCGCTTGTTTCCGCTGGGCGCGGCGCCGGCCCGCGAGCAGGTAGTACGCCCCGATAAACAGGAGCGGGAGCAGGTCGACGAGGGCGTCCACGAGATGGGCGGGAGACAACCCAACCTACGGCCCCGACGGGTCCAAGATGCAGCGCCCGCCTCGGCCCCGCCCGCCTCGGCCCCGCCCGCCTCGGCCCCGCCCGCCTCGGCCCCGCCCGCCTCGGCCCCGCCCGCCTCGGCACCGAGGCGGGGGCAGAGCTAGAACAGGCGCGGCGCCTGGCGGTCGGCGTGGAGCGCCTCGATCACGCGCCGGTTGGCCCGGGGAAACGCGTAGTCGTCCAGGTCCGAGACGTCGGCCCAGACGACGGGCTCACCCGTGGCCGACGCCGGCTCGCCGCCGACGAGCCGGCACCGGAACGCGTGCATGGTGATGCGAAAGTGGGAGTAGGCGTGCTCGACAATCGCGACGGGCGCCTCGACGGCCACCTCCAGCGCGAGCTCTTCGCGGAGTTCTCGGACGCACGCCTCTTCAGGCGTCTCGCCCGCCTCGACCTTGCCGCCGGGAAACTCCCACAGCCCGCCCAGCATGGCGTCCTGCGGCCGCTTCTGGATCAGCACGCGCGGCCCGTCCATCACCAGCCCGACCGCGACGAGATGGTGGGGCACCGGCTTCTTTTTGGAGACGACCGGGAACGCCTCGGGCGTGCCCAGCGCGCGCGCCTGGCAGACGCCCGACAGCGGGCACCGCGCGCACGCCGGAGAGCGGGGCGTGCACACCGTCGCGCCCAGCTCCATCACGCTCTCGTTCCAGCGCCCCGGCTGCTCCGCGTCGAGCAGGCGCGTCGAGAGCTCTTGCAACGCGGTGCGGGTGCGCCCCGCGCGCGCGTCGGCGCCGAGCGCGAACACCCGGGCGAGCACGCGAATCACGTTGCCGTCGAGCACGGCGAGCGGCACCCCGAACGCCAGCGACAGCACCGCCGCGGCCGTGTACGGCCCGACGCCGGGCAGCGCGCGAAACGAGGCCTCGTCGCTCGGGACGCGTCCGCCGTGGTCGCGGACGACGGCCTGGGCCGCGCGGTGCAGGTTGCGCGCGCGGCTGTAGTAGCCCAGCCCCTCCCACAGCTTGAGCACCTCGTCCTGGTCCGCACGGGCCAGCGCGCCCACCGTCGGCAGGCGCTCGGTAAAGCGGTGGAAGTAGGGGACCGCGGTCTCGACGCGCGTTTGCTGGAGCATCACCTCCGACAGCCAGACGCGGTACGGGTCGCGCGCGCCGTCCGGGCCGGCTTCTCGCCAGGGCATCGCGCGGCGGGCGGCGTCGAACCAGGCCGGCAGCGCCACTCGGAACGCGTGCAGCGTCTCGGCCGAGACGGGCTGGCGGATGCGGTCCAGCTCGGCGTCCACCTAGGGCGTGATCTCGACCAGCAACACAATCGTTGTGGCACCTCCGGCGGCACCGAACCGGCGGAACCGGACCGGCAGCGTGCCGCGCTCCTGGTCGAGCGTCCGCCACAGGAACGAGCGGTCGACGAGCCAGGACAACGCGGGCGCGCTCTCGATCTCGTAGCGGACCTGGGCGCCGGCCGCACGCGCGGGCAGCGCCACGATCAGCGTCTCGCCGGCGCGGACGCTGGAGCGCAACGTGTCCGACGGGCTAGCTTGGGCAGACGGAGCGGCCAGGACCGGCCGTTGGCTCTGCGCGGACGCGCACAGGGCGGTCGTGACCAACAGGACTCCCAGGCGGAATGCAGACACGGGCAGCGGTAGCGATTCGGACCAAGGTACGATGCCGGGTGCTCGGCCTCGGCGCCGCGCTGGCCGTACTGGTGGCGCTGGCCGTGCTGATGGCCCCGGCCGCCGGCGCCCAGACCGGCCGCACCGTAGTCGCGCTCGACACGAGCTGGGTGACGCCGGGCGCAGCCTCCGAGGTGGTCGACGCCTTGGCGGCCGACGGGTGGCTGCTGGCCCGGGTCGACTCGGCGCGCGCCGACACCGTGTTCGTGACGCGCGGGCCTCGGGCCCGTGTCGCGTCGGTCGAGCTGGTGGGCGCGTCGCTGGATGCGGTCGACGTCGGATCGTGGAGCACCCAGGTGGGAGGCCTGTTTCAGCTGGACTCGCTGCGGCACGACCTGGCGCGTGCCGCCCAGCGCTACGCCGCCATCGGGCACCGCTCGGCGTCGCTGGTGCCCGACCTCCGGGTGGCCCAGGGCGGCGCCGAGGTGGACGTGGTCGTGCGCGTCGACGAAGGCGCCGCGAGCCCGGTCGTGGCCGTCGAACTGGTCGGCGCCCGCCGGGCCAGCCGGGCTTTCGCCAGCCGCCGCGCCGGGCTGACCGGCCCCACCGCGCCGGCCGACGTGGACCGACTGCAGATCCAGCGCGCGCTCGAGGCCTCCGGATTGTACACCGAGGTGGGCGTGCCCACGCTGGCCCTCGACGGCGCAGACCTGATTCTCCAGGTGCCCGTCGTGGAGGCCCCGCCCGGCGCGTTCGACGTCGTGCTGGGCTATCTGCCGCCGGCGGGCGGCGCGCCGGGTGGCGTCGTCGGCCGGGGGCGGGTGGACGTGCGCAACCTGTTCGGCGGCGGGCGCACCGCCTCCGCCCAGCTTGAGCGCACGCCCGGCCTGGCGTCGTCGGTCGCCGTCGACGTCTCGGATCCGTCCGTGCTCGGCAGCGCGTTCGGCGTCGGCGCGTCGTTCGCTGGAGACGCGCGCGACTCGACGCTGTCGCGGCAGCGCGTCGGGGCGGACGTCCGCTACCTGCTGGCCCGCGACCTGGAGGTGTCGGTGTCGCTGGCGCGCGAGTCCGTCCGCCCGGGCACGTTCGGCGCGCGCCAGGTCGGCGGCGTGCCGCGCGTGCGCCGCGACGACCAGTGGCTGGTGGGCGCCGGGCTGCGGTTCCGGCGGCTCGACGCAGTCCGCAACCCGCGGCGCGGCGCGCTGCTGGTCGCCGTCGTGGAGCAAGGCCGCGCCAGCCGGGCGGAGACCCGTGCGGCCTCGCGGCGGCGCCTCACCGTCCAGGCCCGCGCGTTCGTCCCCACGCTCGCGCGCCAGACCTTGGTGGTGGGGGCGGACGCGGTCGTCAGCCAGCGCGACCTGGCAGTAGGCACGCGCACCGACGAGGGCGACCTGGTCCGGTTCGGAGGCGCCGCGTCGTTCCGAGGCTACGACGAGGCCTCGCTGCTGGCGGCCTCGTACGGCCGAGCGCTCGCCGAATACCGATTCCTGTTCGACGCGTCCTCGTTCGCGTTCGGCTTCCTCGACCTCGGGCTGCTGGACCGCCCGGCGCTGGCGGACGCCCAGGCGGAGCGCCGCCGGCTGGTGGGCTACGGCGCCGGGCTTCGGGTCTCCACCGGGATCGGGCTCGCGACCGTGACCTACGCGCTCAACCCGGACCTGAGCGCCGGGCGGGGCAAGATCCACGTCGGCCTGGCGGTCGGGTTGTAGCCGGCGCCGCGCCACCGGCTCACACGCTGTCTCGCAGGCCCGTGACGCCGTCGGCCTGGGCGCAGTGGTCGCAGCAGTAGACCGCGTCACCGGCCTCCAGCCCGTGCCCCAGAACGCGGACGCCGCACTGCGCGCACGTCGGGGCGATGCGCTGGGCCGCGCACTCGATGGAGTCGAACGTCAAGGTCTCGCCCGAGTGGAGCGTGACCTGGAAGGCGTGGTCGTAGTCGTTTCCGCAGGTGTCGCAGACGGGCATGGTCGTGGGAAGAGGGGGTGGATCCCAACGCGCGCGGCGCCGGGCGGTTCGCCGACGCGCCTAGCTTGCCGAATGCCCGACTCCTCCTCCCGCGTCACGGCCGTCCGGCGCCTGCTGCGCATCGAACACGACGGCGCGCACGCGGCTCGGCTGACCGACGCCTCCACCTCGGCCGAGGTGTCGCGCGAGGCCGTCGCGCTCGTGGCCGGCGTGACGCGGATGAAGCGCTACCTGGACGCCGTGCTCGCCCACGTGGTCCGAGGAAAGCTGGCCGAGCTGGACCCCGAACTGCTCCAGGTCCTGCGCGTCGGCGCCTACGACCTGGTGATCCGGGAGACCGCGCCCCACGCGGCCGTCAACGAGGCCGTCGAGGCGGCCCACACGCTGCTGCACCGCGGCGCGGCCTCGTTCGCGAACGGCGTGCTCCGCGCCGTCGACCGGCTGCGGCGGGCCGGCGCCCTGCCCGTGCCCGCCTCGGGCGACCTGGCGGACGACCTGGCCGTCGAGTTTTCGCACCCCACCTGGACCGTCCGGCGGTGGCTGGCCGCCTGGGGCGAGGCCGACACGCGCGCGTTTCTGGCCGCGACCAACGACGCCGGCCGGTACACGCTGCGCTGCACCGCGGGCGCGGACGGCCTGCCAGCGCTCCGGGCCCGACTGGCCGATCTCGGGGTCGAGTCCGAGCCCGCTCGGTGGGCCGACGACTTTGCCGAGGTGGACCGGCTCCAACCCGTGCTCCGGGGCGGGCTGCTGGACGAGGGCGTGTGCGCGGTCCAGGACCAGGCGGCCGGACTGGTCGTGCGCGTGCTCGACCCCCAGCCCGGCGACCGCGTGTTCGACGCCGCCGCCGCGCCGGGCGGCAAGGCCGTCGGTGCCGCGCTGCGGATGGGCAACCGGGGCCAGGTCGTCGCGCTCGACGTCAGCGCGGCCAAGGAGTCGCTGGTCCGCCAGGCCGCCGACCGCCAGGGCGCCACCATCGTCGAGGCACGGACGGGGGACCTTCTGTCGTGGACCGGCGGCACGTTCGACCGCGTGCTGCTCGACGCGCCGTGCTCGGGCTCGGGCGTGCTGGCCAAGCGCGCCGACCTGCGCTGGCGGCGGAGCCCGGCCGCGCTCGCCGACCTCGCCGACCTCCAGGACCGAATGCTCGACGCGGCCGCCGGTCACGTCTCGCCAGGCGGCCTGCTGGTGTACTCGACGTGCTCCGTCGAGCCCGAGGAAAACGACCACCGCGTGGATGCGTTCGTGGGCCGGCACCCGGACTTTGCGCTTGAGTCCGCGGCGCCGTTCGTGCCCGCCGAGATGGCGGACGGATTGTACTACCGTGCGCTTCCGCACCGGCACGGCACCGACGGCGCGTTCGGGGCGCGTCTGCGCCGCAGCTAGCGGGTTCCGCCGGCGTGCCTTGTCGCGTGGCCGGCAATGACCGACCTTTGGGCTCGTTCCACCTTTCCGATCTGCGTCTGCGCCCTGGTACGTCGTTTACATCTTGCTCCATGACTGCCATCACGGGCCGCCTCGCGGTCGTTCTCGTCGCCCTCAGCTGTACGGCCTCCACGCAAGCCCAGGAGATCGTGAAGTACGGCGCCGCATTCCTTGAGTCAGGGGTCGGCGCGCGCGCGCTGGGGATGGGCGGCGCCTACGTCTCGCACGCCAACGACGTTACCGCGGGGTACTGGAACGTGTCTGGGCTCAACGCCGTGGCCCAGCCCCAGGCGGCATACATGCACGCCGAGCGGTTCGACGGCGCGGTGTCGTTCGACTACGCCGCGGTGGCGTACCCGCTGACGCGGCAGTCGACGCTGGCCGTGTCTTTTTTCCGCTCGGCCGTCGACGACATCGCCAACACGCTCGACGCCTACGACCCGGTGTCGGGGCAGCTCAACCCGGACAACGTGACGCTGTTCTCGGCCGCCGACAACGCGCTGTTCGTGTCGTACGCGCGCGGCGTCAACGGCGCTCTGTCGGTCGGGGCCACGGCCAAGGTCGTGCGACGCGGCGTGGGCGACTTTGCGAGCGCGTGGGGCTACTCGCTCGACCTGGGCGCCCAGCTTCAACTCGGCCGCGTGCGCCTGGGCGTCAACGTGCAGGACGCCAGCAGCATGGTCCAGTCGTGGTCCGTCGACGCCGAGCGCTTTGCCGAGGTGGAGGAGGCCAGCCGCCCGGTCGGGCTGACCGAGGTCGTGCTGCCGGTCGCGCGGCTGGGCGCCTCGACCCTCGTGCCGCTATCCGACGACATCGGCCTGACGCTGGCGTCGGACCTCGACCTGGCCTTCGACGGCCAGAGTGCCAACGTCTTGGACGCCGGCGGCGTCTCGTTCCGGCCGCGCGTCGGCGCCGAGATGAGCTACCGCGACGTGCTCGCCTTCCGAGCCGGCATCGCTGACGTGGCGACCAGCGCCGACTTTGGCACCCAGCTGACGCCGACCGTGGGCGCGGGCGTCCGCCTCGGCGCGCTGGACGTGGACTACGGGTTCGGGGACTTTGGCGGCTTGGCCAGCGAACTCGGCTACGCGCACCGCGTGTCGCTGGCGTATCGTTTCGGCGGGCTTGCCGGCCCGGCGATCCCGACTCCGAACTAAGCCATGACGCGCGACGACCGAGACGGCCTGATCCTGAGCGTGTCGCTGCACCTGGTCGTGCTGCTGCTGCTGGCGCTCGCGCTTCGCGTGCCGCCGGAAGCCCTCGACCCGGACTGGCCGCCCCAGCTCACCGAGATCGAGTTCGGCATCGCTCCGGTCCCGCCCGTCGTCACGGGCCCGCCCGAGCGCGCCCAGTCCGGCGAGTCGTCCGAGGCCATGACCCAGCCGGCGCCCGAGCAGCCCGCGCCACCGGCCGCGACGCCGGTCCGGGTCCCCGAGCGCACGCGGACGCCTCCGCGCGCCGAGCGGCCCATCCCGCGGCCGGTCCAGAGCGACGACGCGCGCCCGGCGCGTCCCAACCCGCCCAGCCGCGCCACCCAGGCCCAGCCGCGACCGACGGCCCCGACCCAGACCCGGGAGACCGAGGGGACGGGCTCTTCGCAAGGCAACGCGCCCACCTTGGGGACCGACTCGGGCGTAGGCTCCGGCTCGGGCGGAGACGCGCCGGCCGAGGTCGGCTTCCAATTTGGCAACCGGACGTTCACCTGCCCGGACGTCCCGTTCGGCGGCGTCGTGGGCAGCGTCCGGCACCGCATTACGTTCGCGCCCAACGGCCGCTACGTCGCCGACCGGCCGGTGACGCGCAACGCCGCGCTGAACGCCGCCGTCGAGTCCGTAGTCCGGGGTTGCCGCGCCCAGCCGCTGCCTCGCAACGCGGTCCAGATCAACGACGCCGTCGAAGCCACCTTCCGCTTTAGCGCCAACTAAGCCGGCCCAGCCAGCGGCCGAGCCGCCGTCGCTCGTCGGCGAGGGCGTCCAGCAGCGCTTGCGCGACAAAGCGCGTGGGCCCGCGAGGCGCCGCAAAGGCTGCTGCGACGGCGTGGAGGGTCACAAGCGAGACTGGTCGGCCGTCCGTGACCAGGTAGAGAGGGCGCCAGGCGTCGGGCTCGAACTTGGCCTTGAAGCGCTCCAACCCGCCGAAGTTGTAGAATCGCGTCGCATGAGCGCGCGTCCACGCCAGCAGCGCTCGCATCCCCACGCTGGGCGCGGCGTCGGAGTGGGGTGCCATCGAGGACAGGGGCACCATCCCCAGCGTGAACGCGCCGCCAGCCGGCAGCGAGCGGACGGCCTGGTCCAGCAGCGCTGCCGCCGTTCCGTTGGGCGCGGCGCGAGTCTGGATGATCCACTCCACGAGCGCCTCGTCGCCCGGCACGAGCGCGAGGTACCCGACGATCGCGCCCTCACGCCTGGCGACCCAGAACTGGCGCTCGCCGGGCTCGTCGAGCACGAACGGCGACGCCATAAACGACATCGCCGGCATGCCGCGCGTCGAGAGCCAGTCGGCGAGGACGGGCCGCAGGTGAGCCAGCGGCACGGCCTCGTCTCGGCGCTCGACGGTGACGCCTTTGTTGCAGGCGCGGCGGATCTGCGCGCGCACCGAGGCCTTGCGCGCCACGATCTCGGGCCACCGGGCGACCTGCCAGACCGGCTCCGCCCCGATCACGAGCGACGGACGGCCCGGGGCGATCTGGCCCGGCTCCTCGACCGCGAACCACACCACCCGAGCTCCCGCCTGGCGCGCGGCGTCCTCGAACGCCTGAGCCGCCGAGGCGCGCGCCGAGGCGGGCCCTGTCGGCGCGCCGGCGGCCACCCAGACCCGGCCCCACGACCGCACGCGGGCGTAGCTCACGCGGGCGTCTCCGTGCGGCCAGGTGTCCATGCTCCGTCGCGGCGTCGTGGCGTCAAGCTAGGCCACCCTGGATGCCTTGCGCAGGGTTCGGGCGGCGCCTACCTTCGCTGAGCCACCTGCCGACACCGACTGAGACCGTTCTGCTACGCGTACCCCGCCTCCTGCGCGTGTCTCGTCGACTGGAACTCCTGGCCCTTGTTGTGGGGGACGCGCTGGCGTCCCTGGCCGCGCTGGTGCTGGTCGCGCGTGGGCCGGCGGAGTGGCGCTGGCTGACGGACGCCGGCCCGGCCGCGGTGGCTCTCGTGGCTGGATGGGTGCTGCTGTTCGCGTTCGCCGGGCTGTACGGCGAGCAGTACGCCCGAGGCCGCCTCAACGAGCTGGTGACGCTGGCCCGGGTGGTCGCGTTCGGATGTCTGGCACTGCTGTTCGGCATCGTGATCGACCGGCTCGAAGGGGACTCGCTGCGAGCCGCGATCGCGAGCTATGCCCTGGTCCAGCTGGTCGGCGTCGGCGGATGCCGGTTCGCGGTGCGGGCGGCGCAGCGGGCCCTCGTGGTGCGCGGGCACGGCCGCCACCGCGCCGTCGTGGTGGGCTGGTCGGACCGGGTGGAAACGCTGTACCACGACCTGGCCGCCTACCCCGCCGCCGACATCGAGATCGTGGGCGCGGTGCGGCTGCGCGAGCCCGTCCAGGTGGCCGTGCTGGCCCGTGCGGGCGAGGAGACGGTCCAGGAGCGCTACCCCGGAGGCGACGCGCTCCCGTCCGGCGCCGTCGAGGTGACCGCCGCCGGGGCGCCGCATGCCGCGGTCGCCGAACTGCCCGGGCTGATCGACCGGCTGGGCGTCCAAGACGTGCTGATCGCGCTCGGCACCGACGACCACGACATGCTCGACGAGGTGCTGCGCGTCTGCGACGGCAAGCGCGTCACGCTCAAGCTGGTGCCGGACTTCTACGCGGCCGTCGGCGGCATGGCCCGGACCGAGCACACCTACGGCATTCCTCTGATCGAGGTGCTGCCCGAGCCCATGCCCACCTGGGAGCGCCGCACCAAGCGGCTGGTCGACGTCGCAATCAGCGCGTTCGTGCTGGCGCTGCTCGCGCCGCTGTGGGTGGGGATCGCCGCCTTGGTGCGCTCCACGTCGCACGGCAGCGCGATCTACCGGCAGACCCGGGTGGGACGCGACGGGACTCCGTTTACCATGCTCAAGTTCAGGACGATGGTGGACGGAGCGGAGCGCGAGACCGGGCCCGTCTGGGCCGAGCCGCGCGACGCCCGCGTGACGCCGCTCGGCCGCTGGCTGCGGCGCTCTCGCCTGGACGAGGTGCCCCAGCTGTGGAACGTGCTGCTGGGCCAGATGAGCTTGGTGGGGCCACGCCCCGAGCGTCCCTTCTTCGTCGACCGCCTGCGCGACCAGATCCCGCTCTACAGCCGCCGGCACCGCGTCCAGCCCGGCATCACCGGTCTCGCCCAGGTCCACCTGCAGTACGACGACACGCTCGACGACGTCCGCCAAAAGCTCAAGTACGACCTGTTCTACATCGAGACCATGAGCTTGGGATTGGACGCCAACATCTTGCTCCGCACCGTCCGGACGTCGCTGCGCGGCGGAGGCCGGTAGCGCCCGCCTCGGGAGCGCCTCCGCCCACCTCGGCCGAGGCTCAGGACCGCGAGGACGGAGTGGCGGAGGTGTCCGCTCGGGCGCCGAGGCGGGCGCGAGAGGCTAGCTTCGGGCCGGCCTACTCCCCCCGAATGACCCCGCTCCAGCCGCCCGCGGCCCCCGTCGACGATCCTGTCGCGCTGTACCGAGCGCTGCGCCTGCCGCGCGCCGTCGAGGACAAGATGCTGCGCCTGATCCGCCAGAGCCGGATCTCGAAGTGGTTCAGCGGCTACGGCCAGGAAGCCATCGCCGTGGGCTGCGCGTGGGCGCTGGAGGAGCGCGACTGGCTGCTGCCGATGCACCGCAACCTGGGTGTCTGGACCACGCGCGGCGTGCCGCTGCGGCCGCTGTTCTGCCAGATGATGGGGCGGGAGGGGGGCTTCACCCAGGGCCGCGACCGGACGTTCCACTTTGGGCTGCCCGAGCAGCGCATCGTGGGCATGATCTCGCACCTAGCCGCCATGCTGCCCGTCGCCGACGGGTTGGGGCTGGCCTCGCAACTCCGGGGCGAGGACGCCGTCGCGCTCGCGTTCACGGGCGAGGGCGCCACCCGCGAGGGCGACTTCCACGAGGCGCTCAACCTGGCCGCGGTGTGGTCGCTGCCGGTCGTGTTCGTGGTCGAGAACAACGGCTACGGCCTGTCCACGCCGACCGCCGACGCCGTCCCCGTCGCGGACATCGCGGACGCGGCGGCGGGCTACGGCATGCCAGGCGCCGTCGTGGACGGCAACGACATCAAGGCCGTTATTGCATCTGTCCAAGCTGCCGCCGCCCGCGCCCGAGCCGGCGACGGGCCCACACTGCTCGAAATGAAGACGTTCCGCGTGCGCGGCCACGAGGAAGCCAGCGGCACCACATACGTCCCGGACGAGCTGATCGAGGCGTGGACCTCGCGCGACCCCGTCGTGCGGTTTCGAGCGTCGCTGCTCGACGCCGGCGTCGACCCGGCGCGGCTGGACGCCGTCGACGCCGAGACGGACGCCGAGGTGGAGGACGTGGCCGAGTGGGCTCTGACCCAGCCCGAGGTTACCGGCACCGCCGAGCACGAGCACGCCGGCGTGTTCGCCGCCCCGGCCTCGGCGCCGGTCCCAGCAGCGTCGCCGCCCGCCTCGGTGCCCGCCTCGGGGGCCCCGTCTCAACCCGACGTGCGTTTTATCGACGCGCTCAGCGACGGCCTCCAGGCGGCCTTCGACGCCGACCCCACGACGGTGCTCATGGGCCAGGACGTGGCCGAGTACGGCGGCGTGTTCAAGGTCACGGCGGGCTTTGTGGAGCGCTTCGGCGCCGAGCGCATCCGCAACACGCCCATCATCGAGAGCGGCGCCCTGGGCTGCGCGCTCGGCCTCGCCCTGGACGGGTTCCGCCCGGTCGTCGAGATGCAGTACGCCGACTTTATCACATGCGGCTTCAACCAGATCGTCAACAACCTGGCGACGACGCACTACCGCTGGGGCGCGCCGGTGCCGGTGACCATCCGGGCCCCATTCGGAGGCGGCATCGGCGCCGGGCCGTTCCACAGCCAGAGCCCCGAGGCCTGGTTCTGCCACGTCCCCGGCCTCAAGGTGGTCGTCCCCGGCACGCCCGCCGACGCCAAGGGATTGATTCGGTCGGCGATCGAGGACGACAACCCCGTGCTGGTGTTCGAGCACAAAGCGCTCTACCGCTCCATGCGCGGTGCCGTCCCGACGGGCGAACACCGCACCCCGTTGGGCGTGGCCGACCTGGCCCGGGACGGATCGGACCTGACAGTCGTGACCTGGGGCGTGGGGCGCAGCTGGGCGTTGTCGCTCGCCGACGATCTCGCGGGTGAGTACGCGCTGGAGGTGATCGACCTGCGGACGCTGGTGCCGTGGGACCGAGACGCGGTCCTGGCCTCGGTGCGCAAGACGGGGCGGCTGCTGGTGCTCCACGAAGCGGCGCGCACGGGCGGGTTCGGGGCCGAGGTGGCCGCGGAGGTCGCCGAGGCGGCCTTTGCCCACCTCGACGCGCCGCCGGTTCGAGTCGGAGGCGCCGACCTGCCCATCCCGTTCTCGAAGGCGCTCGAGTCGGAGGTGTACTCGGCGACGGCCCGGCTGGAGCAGGCGGCGAGAGCCGTGCTCGCCTACTAAGCCGTGCTCGCCTACTAAGCCGGCACGACGCCCGCACCGAGGCGGACGGGGCCGAGGCGGGCGGGGCCGAGGCGGGCGGGGCCGAGGCGGACGGGGCCGAGGCGGACGGGGCCGTACAGCTACCCGTCCGTCGACTCCTCGTCAGTCTCGAACACGCCCATGCCGTCCAGCGCGCCGCCGAACAAGTCGCCGCTGGCCATCGCGCCGGCGTCCAGCACCAGACCAGACAGGTCGCCGGACACGCGCGTCAGCACCAGGTCTTGGCCCGAGACCACGATCGACAGCAGGTCGGTCAGGACCATGTCCTCGTCCTCGCGGACCAGGACCCAGACGCGAGAGTCTTGGTCGCGCACCGTGACCATCGGGTACCAGCCGTCCTCGGAGTAGCGGTCTAGGGCGTCCGGCCGGTCGATCAAGGTCGCGTCGACGGTGCCGACGATGGGGTAGCGCGCCACCTTGACGCGCCGGACGTGGCGGCTGAGCCGCCGGTACGGCTCCGTCGAACTCGGCGCCACCAGGCGTCCGAGAAACCGCGTGGTCCCGATGGAGCCACGACCGAACGCCATCGAGAAGCCGCGGCCGACCTCGGCTTGCCCGCCAGCTTCCAAGTCGTGGGCAATGTCGCGCTGGAGCCGGCCCATTTCCGTCGAGACGCATCCGCTGGCGAGAGCGACCAGCAGCGTCAGCAGCAGGGCCTTACTCATCGTCGTCCTCATCATTGTCGTCGTCGGCGTCCAGCTCCACACGGGCGAAGCGGCGGCTGAGCTCGCTCACCTGGGTCGGGTCGATGGTGCCGTCGATGTGCACGAACACGGCCGTCTCGTCCTCGCGGTCGAAGGCCAGCACGGCCATGCCGTCGAACGAGTCGCCCAGCTCGCGCACGTAGACCCAGACGTCGCCGTCCTCGTTGTCGCTGTCCGGCAAGGCCCGCACGCGGACGAGCGTGAACCAGCCGTCGGTCTCGAAACTCTCGGCCACGCGCGACAGCGACTCGACGGCGCTGAGCTCTCCGGCGGGCGCGACCGGATAGACGCGAACGGTCACCGCGCGCAGCCCGTCCAACATCAGCGCTGCGCTGGGCTCGCTCTCGCGCGCCGCTTCGGCAGCGAGCCGGATCAGCGAGCCTCGGAGGTTGACCTCGACCTGGGGCTCGGTCCCGAACAGCCGGTCCAGCTCAGCGGCGCCGAGCGGCTGGGCCGCGAGGGGCTGTGCGAGTGTCGCCGCGAGGGCGAGTAAAAATAGAAGTTTCATGGGTTTAAAAGGGAAGGGTGTGGCCAATCGTGCTAGACAGTTCGTCCGTGTCCTGGCGGACGCGGCGCCCCGCTCGGGACTGCGCCTCGGCGACCAGGCCGAAGGCGAGCGCGAGGTCGCGCTGGGCGCTTTCGATCTCTGCGGGCGTCGCGAGCGTGTCCCGCGCTGCGGACTGCTCAGCCAGCAAGTCCGGGGTGACCTCGCTCGGCGCGGCGTCGTCGGGAGTGGGGACGGCAGCGGCTGGGCGGAGCGCCCTGACCGCCGGCGGAGCGGCAGGCGAGGCGCCCGAGGCCGCGACAGCTGGCTCGGGCGACGCCACCGCCACGTCCGCCTCGGCGGGCTGGAGCGTGGAGTCGCGCGCCGGGCGGTCGAGCGGGGTCGGGGGGGCGAGGCTCGGCGGCACTTGCTCGGCCACGGCCAGGTCGCCGCCCGTGGGACGCGTCGGCTCCGTCTGTGGCCGCAACGCCCACCCCAGCGCGATCGCCACCATCGCCGCGAGTCCCACCGACCACCGAACCGGGGTGCGCCAAACCGGGGTGCGCCGGGCGGGGCGTGCGACGGGTCTGTCCGCGGCGCGCCGCGCCTGGCGCAGCGCAGCGGTGACGACGTCGGGCGGGCACGCTGTCGCGGACAGCTCTCTGAGCTCGCGCTGCCACGCTGCGGGCAGCTCCGACTCCATCGAGGCCAGCGCCAGGGCGAGCACGTCGGGCGGGCAGGTCGGTTGCGCGAGCGCGCCCAGCGCGTCGCCGAGGTCGGCGGGCAGCGCGAGCGCGGACTCGCAGGCCGCGCACTCGGCGGCATGCATCTCGAAGCGCTCCGCGTGGTCGTCCGGGAGCGTTCCGTCGAGGTAGGCGTCGAGCAGGAGGCAGGAGTCGGTCATGGCACCAGGTCGGGAGCGGCCAGCGTCACGGCCTGGCGGACGCGGCGGCGGGCGCGGTGCAGGTACACCTTGAGCGTGTTGAGCGGAAGGTCAAGCGCGTCCGATATCTCGTTGTAGGACAGGCCCTCGATCTCGCGCAGCACCAGAATCGAACGGTACGGCTCGTCGAGCGTGCCGACGGCTCGGGCGAGCTGGGTTCTCAGGTCGCCCGCCTCGGCGTCGTCGTCGGGCAGAGGGGAGGCCGACGACGGTTCGGAGACGGCCTCGGCCAGCCCGGGCGCCGGGCGTGACGAGCGGCGGCGCAGCAGGTCGAGCGACGCGTTGCGCGCCACGCGCGCCGCCCAGGCGCGCTGGCGTTCTGAGGGAATCGCCTCGATGCCGCGCCAGACCTTGACCAGCGCCTCCTGCGCCGCGTCCGCCGCGTCCGCTGGCGTCCCCGTAATCCGCAGCGCGACCCGGTAGACCAGGTCAGCGTGTTGGCGGAGGAGAGCGTCAGCGGACATCGGAGGTACGGGATGCTCTCTGACGACGCACCCTGCCGGCGGAAGGTTACACGCCGCAGATCGCCTCGGCTCCGGCCGCCTCGGCGCGAGCGTCGAGGCGGGGCTGCTCGGCTAGGCCAGGCTCTCCGCCAGTCGGGCGGCGGCGTCGGCGGCGGCCTGGGCAAAGTCGGAGCCCGAGGACGCGTACAGAATCGAGCGGCTGGCGTTGACCAGGATCGGGCCTCCGGCGTTCGCCGCCATCGTCTCGCCCGCCGAGCCCCCCTGCGCGCCGACGCCCGGCACTAAAAAGGGCACCTCGGGATGCGCCTGCCGCAGCTCGGCCAGCACGTCGGGCCGCGTGGCGCCGACCACAAACCCAGCCTCGCCCGGGCGGTGTCGCGCCGCGTCCGCGGCCATGCGCGCGACCGCTTGGTACAGCGTCGTGCCGCCGGAGTCGCGGTGCTGCAGGTCGAGCGCGCCCGGGTTCGAGGTCGCGACGAGCACGAACGCGCACCGTCCCGGGTGATCCAGGAACGGGGAGACGCTGTCGGAGCCCATGTACGGCGCGACCGTGGCCGCGTCGGCGCCGAGGTGGTCGAACTGGGACGTGGCGTAGCGGCGCCCCGTGTTGCCGATGTCGCCGCGTTTGCCGTCGAGCACCAGCAGCCGGCCCGTCGCCCGGACGGCCTCGCAGACCCGCTCCAGCGCGCGCCAGCCGTCGGCGCCCAGAGCCTCGAAAAAGGCCAGGTTGGGCTTGAAGGCCGCCGCGGCCGCGCACGTATTCTCCGTTATTGCCACGCAAAAGGTGGCAGCCGCGTCCGCCACCGACCCCGCCCCTGCAGACAGCGAGGCGGGAAAGCGATCCGGATCCGGGTCGAGGCCGACGCAGACGGGCGCGCCCACCTCGGCGACGGACTGGGCGAGGCGGGAGGTGAAAGAGTCAGGCATGGCCGGAAACTCGCACCCGCTTCGCACCGTGAGGTGGGAATCCGGGGACCCGGACGCTAGGTTTCGTCGTCCCAAAAGCGCTTCCAGCCACCAGCTCTCCACAGAAATGTCCGTTCTCTCCAGCATGAAGGGTGTCTCCGCCCGCGACCAGCAGATGATCAAGGAAGCCGAGACCATGCTCGGGCCCGAGCCCGAGGAGATGGGCTTTATCAAGAACATCTTTTGGGGCCGCGTCCGCGAGGAGTTGGTGTTCCCGTACCCCACCGTCAGCCCAGCCGAAAAGGCCAAGACGGACGCGCTCCTGGCCGAGCTCAACGTCTACCTCGACACCGAGCACCCCTCGATCCAGATCGACCAGGAGCAGTTCACGCCCGACTGGGTGATCAAGCGGCTGTTCGACATGGGCGTGATGGGCATGACGGTCCCGGAAGAGTGGGGCGGGCTGGGGCTGGGGGTCGCCAGCTACAACCGCGTGTTGGAAGCCATCGGCCGCCGGTGCGGCTCGACGGCGGTGATGGTCTCGGCGCACCAGTCGATCGGCTGCAAGGCGCTGATGCTGTTCGGGTCGGACGATCAGAAGCAGCGCTTCCTGCCGATGGTGGCGCGCGAGTCGCTCTCCGGCTTCTGCCTCAGCGAGCCCCAGGTGGGCTCGGACGCGGCCGGGCAGGAGACCAACTGCGTCTGGAACGAAGAGGAGCAGGTCTACATCTTGAACGGCGAGAAAAAGTGGATCACCTCGGGCGCGCTCTCGGGCCTGCTCACGGTAATGGCCAACCAGCAGGTCACCGATCCCAAGACCGGAAAGACCAAGAAGGGCGTCTCGGCGCTGATCGTGACGCCGGACATGGAGGGCGTCAGCTTTTTCCAGAAGAACCGCTCCAAGGCGGGCATCCGGGGCACGTGGCAGGCGCGCATCACGTTCGAGAACGTCCGCGTGCCGCGTGAGAACCTGCTGCACCGCGAAGGCCAAGGCCTGAAGGTCGCGCTGACCTGCCTCAACTACGGCCGCTGCACCTTGAGCGCGGGCGTGACCGGCGCGGCCAAGCAGGCCGCCGAGCAGGCCACCAAGTGGGTCGCCACGCGGTACCAGTTCCAGCGCCCCCTGGCCGACTTCGAGCTCGTCCAGAAGCGTGTCGCCGAGATGCACGCGCTGTGCTACGGCATGGACGCAATGCTCTACGCCGTCTGCGGCATGCTCGACCGCCACGACGCCGACATCATGGTCGAGACGGCCGCCTGCAAGCTGTTCTGCTCCGAGGAAGGCTGGAACGTGATCGACTCGGCCATGCAGATCATGGGCGGCGAGGGCTACGTCACCGAAAACGAGTTCGAGCGCCTGTGGCGCGACAACCGCATCCACCGCATCGTGGAGGGCTCGAACGAGGTGATGCAGTCGTTTGTGTTCGCGTACGGCGGCAAGCAGCTCGCCGAGTACATGCTGGGCGTGCTCAACACGGTCCAGTGGAGCGACGACGAGACGGTGGGCGAGAACGTGTCCCGCATTCTGGGCGGCGCCTTCCAGCCGGCGACGGTCAAGGCCGGCGCGCCGCTCGCGACCGAGATCTTCCTGGGCAAAAAGGTCGCCAAGCCCGCGGTCACGCGCGTGCATCCCTCGCTCCGCACGTTCGCCGACCGCCTGGCGTCGCACGTCCAGACGCACACGCGCGAGTTCAAGCTGGCGTCCAAGCGCATGGAGGAGAAGATCGTGACGGCCCAGACCGTCCAGGCGCGCCTGGCCGACAACGCGACGCTGATGTTCGCGTGGTCGTGCGTGCTCGCCAAGCTGGACCGCCAGCTGGCCGACGGCGCCTCGGGCGCCGAGTGGGACCGCGACCGCCTGGCCGGCCTGCACTTTATGCACATGGCGCACGAGCGCATCCTGGCCAACGTGCGCGGCCTGCACGCCAACTCGGACGACTCGATGCGCCGGGCCGCCGCGGCGGCACTCGACTTTGTGGCCACGATGCCCAACGAGGACTTCTACATCCACGAGTCCTCGCCCAGCGCCCAGGGCACCGGCCACGCCATCCAGGAGGACTTTATCAAGCAGTTCCCCGAGCACGGCGCGCCGTTCATCCCGCGCCCCGACGGCGCCGCCTCGGCCGGTGACGGCGCCGTGGCCGCCGCCGAGCCTGCCCAGGCCTAACCCTGTTGTTGTCTGGTCGCCCCGTCCACCTCGGCCCCGAGGCGGGCGGGGCGACGCCGTTTTCGACTGTACCCCGACTCCCATGCGCGCACTTCTATTCGCCTGTCTCCTGGCCGCCTCGGCTGCGGCTCAGCCCGCGCTGGGCGAGACCTCGTTCGAGAACTCGGGCTCGGCTGACGCCCAGGAGTCGTTCCTCCGGGGACTGCTGTTATTGCATTCGTTCGAATATGACGATGCGCGCGACGCATTCCAGCAGGCTCGGCGAGTCGACCCCGACTTCGCGATGGCCGCCTGGGGCGAGGCCATGACCCACAACCATCCGATCTGGATGCAGCAGAACCCGGACGCGGCTCGACTGGCTCTGCAGGGCGTCGACGTGTCCGACGTCACGCCGCGCGAAGCGGCCTACCTCGGCACGCTGGACGTGCTGTTCGGCGACGGCGACAAAGAGGACCGCGACGACCGCTACGCGCAGGCGATGCAGCGTCTGGCCGAGCAGTTTCCCGACGACCTCGACGCCCGCTCGTTCTACGCACTTGCGCTCTTGGGCACAGCGCACGAGGGACGTGACTTCACGACCTACATGAAGGCGGCCGCCGTTGCCGAAGAGGTGTTCGACGTCAACCCTCGGCACCCCGGCGCGGCGCACTACCTGATCCACGCCTACGACGACCCCGTGCACGCGCCGCTGGGGTTGCGTCCGGCACGCGTGTACGCCGAGATCGCGCCGTCGGCGAGCCACGCGCTCCACATGCCGAGCCACATCTACCTCGCGCTCGGGATGTGGGACCGGGTCGTCGAGATGAACGAGCGGAGCTACCTGGCGGCCAAGGACGGCTCAGACCGCCGGGGCGACGCCCTCAACGGGCACGGCTGGCACGCGCTCTGGTGGTGGCACTACGGCGCGACGCAGCAAAACGACCGCGCCCTGGCCGACCGGCTGCTCGCGCTCGCCGAGGCCGAGTACCCTGGAGACGAGGCGCCGTCCGCGCTGGCTCACGTGGTCCGAATCCGATCCCAGCACGCGCTCGCGTTCCAGGCGTGGGACGTGGTCGTGGACGCCGCGCCGCCTTCGGACATGGGCGCGACGACCATCGCCATCGACGCGCTGGCGCGCGGAACGGCTCAGATCCAACGCAACGAGCGTGGGGCGGCACGCGCCACGCTCACCGCGCTCGACAACGCCATCGCCCACGACCACGACGAGGCGTCGTGGACGGCCCGCGCGGCCCGGCTGCAGCTTGAAGCCCAGCTGCTCGCGGCCGAGGGCGACACGAGCGGCTCGCTGGACCGTCTGCGCGACGCGGCCGCGCTGGAGGCGGCCGCGCCCATGATGTTTGGCCCGCCGTCGCCGGTCGTTCCGGCGCACGAGGCGCTGGGCCTGGCGCTGCTCGACACCGGGGACACCGAAGCGGCCAGGCAGGCGTTCGAGACCTCGCTGGGCCGCCAGACGAACCGGCGCCAAACGGTCGAGGCGCTCGGGCGGGCGCAGTAGCGGCGAAGACGTGGCAGGCGAGGAACCGTCCGCCCGCCTCGGGATACCGCCGGGCATGACTGACACTCCGCTTATCTCCGCCATCGAGCGGACCGAACTTGCCAACGGCGTCCGCGTGCTGACCGAGACCGTCCCGTCGGTCGGCTCGGTCGCCGTCGGCGCCTGGGTCGAGGTGGGCAGCCGGGACGAGACCGAGGCTCAGGCCGGCATCACGCACTTTATCGAGCACATGGTGTTCAAGGGGACGCAGCGCCGGCGCGGCTACCTGATCAACCAGCGGATGGAGTCGGTGGGGGGCTACCTCAACGCGTTCACGACCAAGGAGCACACGTGCTTCTACGCCCGCGGCCTGCGCGAGCACCTGGGCCGCGCGCTCGAAAGCGTCCTGGACCTGGTCACCCAGCCGACGCTGCCGGGCAAGGAGATCGAAAAGGAGAAGGACGTCGTGGTCGAGGAGATCAAGATGTACGAGGACGCGCCCGAGGACCACGTCTTTGATCACTACGAGGCCCTGGTCTACCCCGGCGACCCGCTCGGCCGGCCGATCATCGGGACGCCCGAGTCCGTCCGCTCGTTTTCGCGCGACGACCTGGCGAGCTACATCGAGCGCCACTACGTCCCCGACCGGTTGGTGGTCGCGGTCGCGGGGAACGTGCGCCACACCGAGGTGGTGCGGCACGTCGAAAAGCTGCTGGCCGGTTTCGACCGTGCGCCCCAGCCAGCCGTTCGGGTCGTGTCGGACGACTACGTCCCGGGGCACGCCGAGGTGGAGCGGCCGGTCCAGCAGGCGCACTTCGTGATGGGAACGCGCTCGCTCGGCGCGCGCGACCCGCGCCGCACCACGCTGTCGGTTCTCAACACGATCCTGGGCGGGGGCATGTCGAGCCGGCTCAACCAGAACATCCGCGAAAAGTACGGGTGGTGCTACTCGGTCTACTCGTTCACGAATATCCAGGCCGACTCCGGCGACGTCGGCGTCTACATCGGCACCGACGCGTCGCGCGTCGAGCGCTCCCGGGGGCTGATCCAGCGCGAGCTGACCAAGCTGGCCGAGACGCCCGTGAGCGCCAGGATGCTGTCGAGCGCCAAGCACCAGCTCAAAGGCTCGATCGTGCTGGGCATGGAGAGCACCACGAACCGGATGCAGCGGCTGGGACGCGTCGAGCTGACGTACGGCCAGGTCGTCCCCCTCGACCGCGTCGTGGACGAGATCGAGGCCGTGACCGCGGACGGCGTCCGCGTGCTCGCCGACGAGCTGTTTGCGCCCGAGCGCATGAGCACCGCCGCTTTACTCCCCACGCGCTAGTCGCGATACTCTGAACTCCACACCTCGCATCTCATGGCCTTCCCCTTCGCTGACCGCCCCGTCCTCGTCACCGGCGGCGCCGGATTCATCGGCTCCCACGTCGTCGACCGGCTGCTGGCCGAAGGCTGCCAGGTCCACGTCGTCGACGACCTGTCGGGCGGCGTGCGCGAGAACGTGCCGGCCGAGGCCACCTTCCACAAGCTCGACATCCGATCTGAGGAGGCCGCGGCGCTGTTTGCCGAGCACCGGTTTGCCGCACTGTGCCACCTGGCGGCCCAGATGGACGTGCGCCGCTCGGTCGCCGATCCTCAGTTCGACGCCCAGGTCAACGTGCTCGGGTTTCTCAACCTGCTGGAGGCCGGTCGCCAGAACGGGCTCGAAAAGGTGGCGTTTGCCTCGACGGGAGGCGCGATCTACGGCGAGCCCGATCCCGAGGTGAACGGGGGCGGTCCCCAGCCTGAGTCGCATCCGACGCGGCCGATGTCGCCCTACGGCATCACCAAGCTGGTGAGCGAGCACTACCTGCGGTTCTACAACCAGACGTACGGCCTGGACTACGCCGCGCTCCGGTTCGGCAACGTCTACGGGCCGCGCCAGAACCCTCATGGCGAGGCCGGGGTCGTGGCCATCTTCACCCAGCGCCTGCTGCGGGGCCAGGACGTGACCATCAACGGCGAGGGCAAGCAGACGCGCGACTACGTGTTCGTCGGCGACGTCGTGCGCGCGTTCGTGGCGGCGCTCGGCAACGACGAGTCCGGCATCTACAACGTCGGCACGGGCGTCGAGACGGATGTCAACCAGCTGTTTGGCCACATCAACGACTTTACGGGCGCTGGCGCTGAGGAGCAGCACGGGCCCGCCAAGCCGGGCGAGCAGGAGCGCAGCGTGCTCGACGTGTCGCACACCCAGCGGGCGCTGGGCTGGACGCCCGAGGTGGACGTGGCCCGCGGGCTGGAGACGACCGTCGACTGGTTCCGCGCGCGGGAGAACGCCTGAGCCGGCCCGCGGGGGCGCCGAGGCGGGCGAGCCCAGGCGGCAGCGCGTGGGCGGCCGTAGCTTCGGCAAAGCCGCCCGCCCATGCACCGCGTCCATCTTGAGCCGTTCGAAGGTCCCCTGGACCTGCTGCTGTTCTTTATCCGGCGCGACGAGATCGACATCCACGACATCCCGATCGCGCACATCGCGGACGAGTTTCTCGACGCCGTCCGCGTGCTGGAGCACGTCGACCTCGACGCCGCCGCGGACTTTATCTACACCGCCGCGCTCCTGATCCAGATCAAGGCGCGGATGCTGATGCCCCGGCCCGAGCTGGACGACGCGGGCGACCCTATCGACCCGCGCCAGGAGTTGGTCGAGCGCCTGCTGGAGTACGTCCGCTACAAAGAAGCGGCGAGCGAGCTGGCCGGCCGCTTCGAGGTGCGGCATCGGCACTGGACGCGCGGCGACGCGTCGTCCGAGCGGGCCCGCCTCGGCGCGCCCACCGAGGTGACGTACCGGGCGACGGTGTTCGACCTGGTCGCCGCCCTCGGGTCGGCGCTGGACCGGATCGCGTCGCAGGCGCCCCAGCCTGTGCACGCCGTCGAGCGCGAGTCGTTTGCGATCGAGGCCCAGCGCGCCTGGCTCATGGAGCGCGCCCGAGAGGGCGGCGGCTCGTTCCGGGCCTTGGTCGCACGGCGCAGCAAAGCGTTCGTGATCGTGACCTTTCTGGCCGTCCTGGACCTGGCCCAGCGGCAGGCGATCTCGATCATCTTCGGGCACGATCCCAGCGACTTCGCGATCGAGCAGGCCGCCCCCGCCTCGGCCGACGTGTCGAGCTACGCCTCCGCCGCCTAGTGGACACCCAGCCGTTTACCGCCGACACGTTCGACCAGGCCGTCGAGGCGCTGGTGTTCGCCAGCGACGTGGCGCTGCGCGCCGAGGACGTCGCTCGGGTCTACGAGGACGTGACCGGCGCCCCGGTCGCCGACGCCGACGTCGAGGCGGCTGTCGACCGACTCAACGCGGCGTACCGCACCGGCGGCCGCGCGTTCAGGATCGAGCGGTGGGCCGGCGGGCTGCGCCTGGCGACGACCGAGGAGATGGCGCCGTTTGTCCGGGCGTTGTTTGCCGGCGAGGACGAGCGGCGGCTGAGCCGGTCCCTGCTCGAAACGCTCGCCGTTATTGCATACAAGCAACCGGTCACCAAGCCCGAGATCGACCACGTGCGCGGCGTCGGATCCGACTACGCGCTGCGCCAGCTCATGGAACGGGACTTTGTCGCCATCAGTGGGAGGGGAGACGGCGTGGGGCGCCCGCTGCTCTACGCCACCACGGATCGCTTTTTAGATCAATTCGCGCTCTCCGACCTGGGCGATCTTCCGAGCACGCGCGAGATCGAGGAGATCCTGTCGGACCCGAGCTTCAACAAAGAGCGCGCACGCCTTCTCGCCGACCTGACCACCCCCTCCACCTCGCACGATGGCTAAGCGCAACCGGTCCGGAGGGGACGCCTCGGTGCGCCGCCGGCACCAGGCCGAGCGGAAAGAGCGGGCCAGCGACGGCGCGCCCGACGCCGCCCCCCGTCCCGACCCCGACGGGCCCGTCCGGCTGAACAAGTTTTTGGCGCGCGCCGGGGTCGGGTCTCGGCGCGAGTCCGACACGGTGATCGCCTCCGGCCGCGTCCGCGTCAACGGCGAGGTGACGACCGAGATGGGCGTCCAGGTGTCGCCCGACGACCGCGTCGAGGTGGACGGGCAGCCGATCCGCCCGACCGACCTGGCCTACATCCTGCTCAACAAGCCGCGCGACACCATCACGACGGTGACCGACGACCGAGGCCGGCAGACGGTGATGGACCTGGTGTCGATCCCCGACCGCCTCAAGTCCGCGCTGTTCCCGGTCGGGCGGCTGGACCGGCAGACGACCGGCGCGCTTCTCCTCACAACGGACGGGGACCTGGCGCACCGGCTGATGCACCCCAGCCACGGCGCCGTCAAGCTGTACCTGGTGACGGTGAACGAGCCGTTTACCGCGCCCGATCTGGAGCGCCTGCGCCGCGGCGTGGACCTGGACGACGGACCGGCACGCGCCGACCACGTCGCGTTTGTCGGCTCGGACAAGCGTGACATTGGTCTCCAGTTGCACGAAGGCCGCAACCGCCAGGTGCGGCGCATGATGGAGGCGCTGGACCGCCGCGTGGTGGCCCTGGACCGCATCGGCTACGCGGGCCTCGACCTGGAAGGGCTCCGCCGGGGCCGGTGGCGCCGGCTGGAGTCGCACGAGGTCAACGCGCTCCGCCGTTCGGTCAAGCTCAAGTCGATCGTGTTCTAGCCCAGACCTCTTCGCTTTCTCATCCTTCCGCCCATGAATAAGATCGCTTTCGAAGGCCTAACCTACGACGACGTGCTCCTCGTCCCGGCGCGCAGCGAAGTCATGCCGCGCGAGGTCGCGACGTCGACCCGGCTCACGCGCAACCTGTCGCTCGCCATCCCGCTCGTCTCGGCGGCGATGGACACCGTCACCGAGGCCAATTTTGCGATCGCGATGGCTCGGGAGGGCGGCGTCGGCGTGCTCCACAAAAACATGACGGCCGAGCTCCAGGCGCGCGAGGTGCGCCGCGTCAAGCGGAGCGAGAGCGGCATGATCCGGGACCCCATCGTGCTGCGGCCCCAAGACACCGCCGGCGACGCGCGCGAGCGCATGGCGCGCTACTCGATCGGTGGCATCCCCGTCGTGGACGACGAGCGGCGGCTGGTCGGCATCGTCACCAACCGCGACCTGCGCTTCCAGCTGGACAACGACACGCTGCTGTCCGCCATCATGACCACGAGCTCGCTCGTCACCGCGCCCGTCGGCACGACGCTCGACGACGCCGAGGCCACGTTGCAGGAGCACAAGATCGAGAAGCTGCCCGTCGTGGACGAGACCGGGACGCTGCGCGGCCTGATCACGTTTAAGGACATCCAGAAAAAGAAGAAGCACCCGTTCGCGGCCAAGGACGAGTTCGGGCGCCTCTTGGTGGGCGCGGCCGTCGGGGTGACGCCGGACACGCCGGACCGCGTCGCGGCGCTCGCCGAGGCGGGCGTGGACTTTGTGGTCGTGGACACCGCGCACGGCCACTCCGAAGGCGTGCTGTCCATGGTGAGCCGCATCAAGGACCAGTTTGACGGCCTCGACGTGATCGCGGGCAACGTCGCGACCCCCGAGGGCACCGAGGACCTGATCCTGGCCGGCGCCGACGCCGTCAAGGTCGGCATCGGTCCCGGGTCGATCTGCACGACGCGGATCGTCGCCGGCGTGGGCGTGCCCCAGCTGACCGCCGTGCTCCGCTGCGCCCAAGCCGCTCAGCGCTACGACGTGCCGCTGATCGCCGACGGCGGCATCAAGCAGACGGGCGACATTCCCAAAGCCCTGGCCGCTGGCGCGTCGACCGTTATGATCGGCGGGCTGTTCGCGGGCGTCGAGGAAAGCCCGGGCGACACGGTGCTCTACGAAGGCCGGCGCTACAAAAACTACCGAGGCATGGGCTCGCTCGGTGCCATGGAAGCCGGCTCCAAGGACCGCTACTTCCAGGACGCCGAGGACGACCTGAACAAGCTGGTGCCCGAAGGCATTGAGGGCCGCGTGCCGTACAAAGGCACCTTGGGAGAGATCACGTACCAGATGGTCGGCGGCCTGCGCGCGGCGATGGGCTACTGCGGGTGCGCCAGCGTCGCCGCGCTGCAAGAGCGCGCCCAGTTTGTGCGCATCACCGGCGCGGGCCTGCGCGAAAGCCACCCCCACGACGTCACGATCACCCAGGAGTCGCCCAACTACTCGACGCGGTCGTGACCGACCGGGTCGACACCATCCGCCGGCTGGCTGCGGCGCACGACGCGGACGGCGCCATCCTGGCGCATCCGACCGATCTGCGCTGGGCCGTGGGGTTCACGGGCTCGAACGGCCTGCTCGCCGTTACGGAGGACGCCGCGTGGTTCGCCACCGACGGGCGCTACTCGTCCCAGGCGAACGCCGAGGTGGGCGGGGCCACCGTCCACATCGCTCCGGGAGCACTGGCGGACGCCCTGGCCACCTCGGCCGTCGTGGGCGACGGGCTGCGGATGGCGGTGCAGTCCGACCGGCTGACCATCGCCGATCTCCGCCGCCTCGAAGCGGCGCTCCCACGCGTGACGTTCGTGCCCGTCGCCGACTTCCTGGTCGAGGCGGTCGCCGCGAAGACCGAGGCCGAGGTGGAGGCCGTCCGCCAGTCGCAGGCGCTCACGTGCGACGTGTTCACGTCGCTGCTGCCCCACGTCCGCGCGGGGGTCACCGAGCGCGAGATCGGAGCGCGAATCGTGCACGAGCACCTGGTCAGGGGCGCTTCCCGGATGTCGTTCGAGCCGATCGTCGCGTCGGGGCCCAACGGCGCGCTGCCGCACGCGCGCCCCGGCGACCGAGCGCTCCAGACCGGAGACTTGGTGGTGATCGACATGGGCGGCATGCTCGACGGGTACAGCGCGGACTTGACGCGCACCGTCGCGGTGGGCGAGCCGGACCGCGCCCGACGCGAGGCGTACAACTTGGTCCAGGCCGCGCAGCGTGCCGCCATCGGCGCAGCCCACGCCGGGATGACGGGGCGAGACCTGGACACCGTCGCGCGAGACATCATCCGAGACGCGGGCCTGGGTGACGCGTTCTCGCACAGCCTCGGTCACGGCGTGGGCCTGGACGTGCACGAGTGGCCGCGGCTGTCGCAGCAGGTCGAGCACGTGCTGCCCGCCGGAGCGACGGTCACGATCGAGCCCGGCGTGTACCTCGAAGGAGCGTTCGGAATCCGGATCGAGGACGTGATCGCGCTCCGCAACGATGGGTGCGACAACCTGACGCCGCTGGCTACCGATCTGCTGGTGCTGTAGTGCGAATCGCGTTCATGCTGCCGGCGCCCGTTCGAGTCCCAATGGGCGGGGCGGCGGTCGTGTACCGCCATGCGGCAGGACTGCACGCTCGGGGGCACCAGGTGTCGGTGATCGCCCCACGACGCGACGGGACCTTGGCGAGCCGCGCCCTGGAGCTTGCCGTCCGCGTGCGGAACGCGGCGCACGGCGTGGCGTCGCGTCCGTTGTACCACGTCGAGGGCGTCGAGACGTGGGAGCCGCCGTCGTGGCACCAAGCGGAAGGCGTCCCGTACGATGCCGTTATTGCAACTGGATTCCAGACTGCCGAGTGGGTATCCAGGCTCACCAAAGAGGGGAGAGGGTTCTATTTCATCCAGGGCGACGAGCGCAGCCTCAGCCCCTCGGCCGCTCAGACCTGGAGCCTGCCGCTCGTCCGCATCGCGGTGTCAAGCTGGGTCGCCGACCGTGTCCGCGCGTGTGGCCATCCGGTCGACGGCGTGATCCCGAACGCGATTGACCCCTCGGACTTTGCGCTCGACATCGACCTCGGCGACCGTGAGGAACGCGTCGTGGCGCTGTACCACCGGCACCGAGTCAAGGGGCCCGAGGTGCTCCTCGACGCCTTGACCGAGATCCGGCGTCTCCGGCCCACCGCCCAGGCGAGCGTGGTATCCGCGCGACCGCCCCGCCACCGACTTCCCGGCTGGGTGGACGTCGAGATCCGGCCGGACCGGGATCGCCTCCGCAAGGTGTACAACCGCTCGGCCGTCTGCCTGCACACGAGCGCATCGGATGGCTGGGGCCTGGTGCCGATGGAAGCGGCTGCGTGTGGCTGCGCAGTTGTGGCGACCGCAAGCGGAGGCCCATCCGAGTACCTGCGGGCCGGTCGGTCCATGATCGAGGTGGCCGTCGGCGACGGAGTCACGGTCGGGCGCCAGGCAGCCGACCTGCTCGCCGCGCCCCAGGCGCGAGCGCGTCTGGCGGAGGCAGCCCTCGCGGATGTCGCCCGGTTCTCGTGGGACGCGTCGACCGATGCGTTCGAGGCGCTCCTGCGGCGGCGGATCTCGTGACGTCGGTCGTCATCCCGGTGTACAACGGACGCGCGATCCTGCCCACCACCGTCCCCGCCGTGCTGGCGATGCACGAGGTGGACGAAGTCATCTGGGTCGACGACGGATCCAGCGACGGCACCGGCGCATGGCTCTGCCAAGCGCTTGCCGACGTGTCGCGCGCTCGCATTCTCCGGCTCCCCACCAACAGCGGACGGGGGGCAGCCCGCAACGCAGGCGCCTCGGCGTCGTCCGGCGATACGATCGTGTTTCTGGACGCCGACGTCGAGCCGGCCCCGGACACCGGGCGTGCGCTCGCCGAGGCGGCCGGTGCTGGCTCGGCCATAGCCGCGGTGGCCCGCCTCGACCCAGCCGTCACGGACCCCGACGAGCCGTATCAGGACTACGCAGCGCACCATCGGCGTGGCGCTCGAATGACCGGATCCAACGGTGCCGTTATTGGATGGGTGTTTTTTCTGTCGGGGATTTGCGGCCTGTCGAGAGCAGCTTTCAACAAGGCAGGAGGCTTCCGGACCGACATCGGCTACGGCGAGGACACCGAGCTCGGCTGCCGGCTCTCTCGGCTCGCGCCGCAAGGGCTGAGGCTGGCCGACACCACGGTCCGCCTGCACAACGTGGGCACGCTGTCGCAGGCGCTCGGCCATGCCGCCGCGTTCGGTCGAAGCCTGCAACGCTTCGATCCCGACTGTCGCTCTCGCATTCTCGGCGTCGCCGAGCACGCCCCGGGAGCGGCGATCGCCGCGCGCGCCGTCAGCCCCGTGCTCTCACTCGCCGTTCGCCGCCTGCCCGCCGGCGCGCTCCGGCGGCGGGCCGTCCGCTACCTTTTGGCGGTCCACATTCTGCGCGCCTGTCGTGGCTGACCTTGATCTGCCGAGAGACTCCCGCGCGACCGCGCTGGCGTGCAGCCATGCCGACGAGCGCCTGTCCGCAGCGGGCTGGTCAGGCAACGACGCCTCGCGCGTCGTGCTGGCCGTCGGCGAGGCGGTCTCGAACGCCGTCGAGCACGGTCCGGACGCCGCCGAGCCCATCCGTTTCCGCGTCGATGCCGACCTCGGGCTCGCGGTTGTCCATGTCGACGACGGAGGGCAGGGCCCAGCCGGCGACCGAATCCAGCACGCGAGGTTGCCGCACAACCCGCTGTCGCTGGGAGGCCGCGGACTCTACATCATCTCGCAACTGGCGGACTCCGTCGAGAACGTTGGACCTGGCACCCTCGTGATGCGATTCCGGCGCCGCTTGTGAGGTCGTGGGGCGCAGTCGGGGCGGGGTGCGCGCTGGCCTGGCTGCTGGTGTGGTCCGGACGGACGCCCGAGGCGGGGCTGGCGTGGCGGCTCGCGTTCGTGGGACTCCACCTCGGCGCCTTTGCGGGCCTGGTCGCCGTCCTGCGTCGATGGACGCCACGCCCGGCGACGGTTGTGGTGGGCGCTGTTCTGTTCCGCGTGATCGCGCTGCCCATGCTCCCGACCCTGTCCGACGACGGGTACCGGTACCTGTGGGACGGGCGCCTCGTGGTCGAGGCCGGAGTGTCACCGTACGAGTATCGCCCCTCTGACCCTGCTCTCGCAGAGCGCCAGGCGGGCACCGAGTACCAGCGGATGAACTCGCAGCGGTACCACACCGTGTACCCGCCGGTGTCGCAACTGGGCTTCGCAGCCGCCGTCGCGCTGGGCGGGTCGGCAGACTGGCGCCACGCGTGGTGGGTCTGGAAAGCCATGCTGGTGCTCTGCGAGCTAGGCGCCATCGTTGTGCTGCTGCGGCGGGTGCGCCCGGAGCAGGCCGCGCTCTACGCCTGGAGCCCACTCGCCGTGATGGAGATCGCGGGGCAGGGGCACTCGGAGGCGCTCGTCCTGCTCGGACTTGCGGGCGCGCTGCTGGCCGGACGGTTCCGCTGGCCTGTCGCTTCGCTGGGCTTGACGCTGGCGGCGGGCGTCAAGCTGTATCCCGCAGTCTGGCTCCCCCAAGCCTGGCGGCGCGAGGGCCGGCGCGGGGTCGCAGCGTCGGGTCTCATCGCTCTCCTCCTGGCGGTTCCATTTTGGAACACATCAGCGGCCGCCCACATGGTCGAGTCCCTGGGCCTGTTTTTCGGCACGTTCGACGAGTACGCGGCACCGTACCGACTCCTCAAGTCCCTTGCGTATCCGCTGCTCGGAGACTCGGCAGGGGTTGCCGCCAGCCGTGCGCTGGGGATTACGTTTCTGGCGGCGGTCGCCGCGGGGGCGTTGACGGATGATGGCACCCAGGAGCGGTGGCGCACAGCGGTGGCGTGGGGCGCGCTGGCCTTTGTGCTCACCGCGAGCACGCTCCATCCTTGGTACTGGCTGCCAGCGCTGTTTCTCATGCCCTGGCTGCCGTGTCGCACTGCCGTGCTGTGGCTCGTGGGATGGTCGTCCGCGGGATACCTGGGCTACGCGCTTCCAGGTGCGTCGGACGCCGTGACCGTAATCGGATGGGGCGGAGCGGCACTCCTGGCCATATGCGCGGTCAGGCGTGGTCGAGCGCTTGGAGCACCGCGCCAGGAGTCGCCGCGTCCGCCTGGAGCCACAACGCGTCCGGGTAGCGACGGTACCAGGTAAGCTGCCGCTTGGCGTAGCGGCGGCTGTTGCGCTGGATCAGTGCCGTCGCATCCTCGAGCGACCTGTCGCCTGCCAGCACAGGCAGCAGTTCGCGGTAGCCGATCGTGGATTCGAGGATGGGCCGAGACGCCGGCCATGTGTCGAGCACGCGCTGCGTTTCGGCCACGAGTCCGCGGCCGAGCATGTCGAGCACGCGGCGGTCGATCCGGCGGTACAGCTCGGGCCGAGGGCGCTCCAGCACCACCAGCCGAGTCCGAAGCGGAGCCGGTTGCGCGTCCTTCCACACATCCGACACTCGACGCCCCGTGTGCCGGACCACGCCGAGAAGGCGCACCAGGCGCTGGCTTTTGCTTGCGTCCAAGCTAGCCGCAGCGTCGGGATCCAGGCGCTGCAACTCCTTGAACAGATCGGCGCGGCCTGCGGCGGTCGCGGCCACGTCCGCGAGTTCTAGCTCCAGACCGGGCGGCAGGGAGGGGAGAGGAGCCAGCCCCGCGACGAGCGCATGGACGTAGAGCGTGGAGCCGCCCACCACGACCACCTCTCGCCCCCGAGCCCAGGCCGCCTCGGCGGCTTGGCGGGCGTGCTGCGCGAACCAGCCCGCGTTGACCGGCTCGGTCGGGTCTAGGACGTCGATCAGGTGATGCGGAACGCCCTGGCGTTCGGCGACCGACGGCGTGTCCGTCCCGATGTCGAGGCCTCGGTACAGCTGGCGGCTGTCCGCGGACACGATCTCGGCGCCCCAGGCCTGTGCCACGTCGATGCCGAGGCGGGACTTGCCGACCCCGGTCGGGCCGGCAATCACCAGCACGGCCCGCTCGGTCACGAGGCCGGCTGACTCGCCCGCCACGACTGAATCCCGCCCCGGAGCGACAGCGCGTCGAACCCGCGCTCACTGAGAAGCCTCGCGGCTGTCGCCGAGCGCCCGCCGGAGGCACAGTACACCACGATGGGTCGGTCGCGTAGGTCATCGAGCTCGAACGCGCGCGCCGCCAGCATGCCGAGTGGGATGTGCCGCCCCCCGATGTGGTCCACATTGCGCTCCGCCGCCTCTCGCACGTCGAGTAGATGGGGAGGCGTGTCGGAGCTCAGCGCGGCTCGCGCGTCGGCACTGCTGATCTCAGTGATGGCCTCCGTTATTGCATTCTGTTTTTTCTTTCTTCCGACCCCGCAAGCTGCGCACTCGTGGTCCCGGTCAAACAACACCTCTCGCGCGGTCATCGACAGGGCGTCGAACAGCATGAGGCGTCCCGAGAGAGGATCTCCGATTCCGAGGATGACCTTGAGCGCCTCCGCAGCCTGGATCGTGCCCATGATGGAAGGCACCACTCCCAGAACGCCTCCGCCTTCGCACGTCGGGATCAGACCCTCGGGAGGAGGCTCGGGAAACAAACACCGGTAGCAGGGCCCGCCGTTCCAGCCAAAGACGGAGGCCTGGCCGGAGAACTGACCGACGGAGGCGTACACCAATGGAATCCCAACCCGGACGGACGCGTCGCTGGCCGCGTAACGCGTCGAGAACGTGTCCGACCCATCGATCGCGATGTCGTACTGCGACAGAATCTGGTCGGAGGAGTCGGCATCGAACGCCTGCGCGTGGGACACGATGCGCACGTCGGGGTTGATCGCCCTCAGCCGGTCGACCGCGGCCCCGAGTTTGTCACGCCCCACGTCGTCGCTGGAGTACAACGTCTGACGATGCAGGTTGGTAATGTCCAAGGTGTCGAACTCAACAACGCCAACCGTTCCGACACCCGTTGCGACCAGGTGATGCAGTGCAGGAGATCCCAGCCCGCCCGCTCCGATCACGACTGCGCGCGCGGATGACAGGCGCTCTTGACCCTGCGTTCCGATCTCCGGGAGCGCCATCTGACGCGCGTATCTGAGCGAGTCTGCCATCGTCACGGTTTGGAATCGAGAAAGCGCAACGCCACACGCGCGGCATTGCGTCCCGATGCACCCATAATGCCTCCCCCTGGGTGCATGCTGGCACCCGTCAGGAACAACCCTTCGACGGGGCCCTTGTAGTCGCTCAGACCCATCGACGGGCGCAGGCTAAACATCTGGTCGATGGTCATCTCGAGATGCATCACGTTTCCTCGAAACAGGCCCAGCTCCCGCTCGAGCCACAGCGGGTGCTGAAACAAGCTCCCTACCACGGATGCCTTGGTGCCTGGCGCGTAAGGCTCGAAGGTGTCGAGAATGGACTCCGCCACCTCGTCCCCGATCTCGTCCCACGACGCCGTGCCCGCCAACTCGTACGGGAAATACTGGGCCCACAGCCACAACACCTCTCCGCCTGGAGGCGCAAGCGAGTCGTCGACGGCCGAGAACGACATGGCCACGATGGGCGGGTCGCTGGACGGCTCGCCCTTGAGAAAGTCGGCGTAGGCGTCCATGATCTGCTGGCGGTCGCGGCAGACCAGCTGGAGCGCCGTTCTGGCCTCAATTCCAGGGCTGGCCGCGTACTCGATGGGCTTGTCGAGCGCGAGGCGCAGGATCGAACCAAAGCCGTTGCCCACCCTCATGGAGTCCGCCTCGGCTGGGCGATGCTCGCTGGGAAGCAGCTTGTCCAGCGTCTCCAAGATGTGTGTGCCCGACATCACGGCGCGGGCTGTGAACACCTCTCCCGCGACAGAGACACCCTGGACGCGCCCGCTCTTGACCAACAAGCTGTCGACGGGCGACGAGGTGTGAATGTCTCCGCCGTGGGCGCGGATCATGGCTGCCAGCGCCTTGGTCAACCCTCCAGAGCCGCCCCGAGGCCGGGCCACACCGCTCTCGTGGTACAGCGGGTGCCAAAGCAGAAACGGCGCGCTCAGGGTCTCGGAAGGAGGGGGGCCGCTCTGCGCAGCCATCCAGACGAGTGGCGTCTTGACCTTCTCTTCGGTGAAAAACTGATCCACCACCTCGCCGTACGGCCGCATGATGACAGACAATGCCTTCTGCCAATCGATCTGCGCGGACGAGCCGAACGCGAAGCTTTTCCCCAACTCAAGCGGACTCGGCGTAGAGAGGAACACGTCGCGTACGGTTTCCGAAAACGGTCGCCACGTGTCGACGAATGCTTTGTAGCGGTCGCCTTCGCCTGGAAACTGCTGCTCGATGCCCTGGCAGGTCTGGTCTACGTCACGGTGGATAAAGACCGATGATCCGTCTTCGTATGGTGCAAAAAACAAGGGGTCGAGCTCGAGATACTCCAGACCGTACTCTTCAAGACCAAGCTCTTCGACAATCGGAGTAAGCCGGATCAAGATGTGCGCGGAACCTCCGAGATCGAACTGGTACCCAGGCACGTGCTCGATGGTCGACACGGCGCCGCCCACGATGTCCCGGCGCTCGAACACGCCGACGCGGTAGCCTGCTTTGGCAGCGTACGCTGCTGAGATCAAGGCGTTGTGGCCCGCGCCGACAACAATCAAATCGTAGTCCATTAGAGATCGATAAAGTCCGCCGCGCTATGGGCAAGTCGGTCGCGCTGGTGGATGTAGCGCATCGTCGTTTCGATGCTTTTGTGGCGAGCGTGGGTCTGCACCTGTTGGAGGGTGGCTCCGCCTTCGATGGCGAGCGTACAGCCTGTGTGGCGCAACGTGTGAGCCCCGACGCGGTTCTGAATGCCAGCGGCTTTGCTCAGACCGCTGACGATCTTGTAGATCGCAGACCCAGAAATGCGCTGGCCACGGTTGCGGTTCGACACAGATCGCCAGACGGGTCCCGACCGGTAGCCAGACGCTCTCAGGTACCGGTCGAGATGCGTCGCCACCCGAGCCGGAATCTTTACCACTTGGTTGGCACCTCCCTTCGCACGTTTGAGCGTGAGCACAGCATGGCCTGACATCGTTCCAATGTCCTCGACGTCCATCGCCGCAGCTTCGGAACGCCTCAGCACGCAGTTCAGCAGCGTCAAGGCGAGCGCGTAGTCGCGGGCGCCGGAGGGGGACTCCAGGTTCACGGCCGCTAGCAAACGGGTCGCTTCCTCGCGCGTGAGGACGGTGGCAAGCCGGTCCGCCTCGGACGACTTGGGGATGCGACGCACCAGGTGCCGGTCGGCCGGATTGACGTCGAGAAACCCGAGCGCCGCCAGCCAGCCAAACAACCCTCGCAGCGAGGCCAGAACGCGCCGCTGCGTTGCCGGACTCTTGCCGGCGCTGTCGAGCGCGTTCAGGTGCGCGTTGATGTCCGTGAACGACACGGCGGCGGC
Source organism: Rubricoccaceae bacterium (assembly GCA_963757585.1). Taxonomy (GTDB): domain Bacteria; phylum Bacteroidota; class Rhodothermia; order Rhodothermales; family Rubricoccaceae; genus Rubrivirga. Next base: position 243,011 of record CAVWRT010000001.1, on the reverse strand, counting down.
CATCTCCAACGTGACGACTGGGCTGCCGAAGAACGACTCGATATCACGCTGGTAGGCTCGCCGCGTGTTATCACGGTCGTAGCGCATCAGGAACAGCGGCACCAAGTCGGACTGCGCCGTGAACGCGCGCCCGAGGCGGGCCAGGCTGCCGAGCGGTGCCGGAGAGTGCGGAGACGTCATCGGGGAGTTGGCAGGGAGCGAAGACTCAATCTACGCCAGTTCGATAATAAGCGTTATCGGGAATAGGAGGATTGCCGAACCTCCGGACTTCGTCGGCGTGTTCCGCAGCGGCGCAGTCCCGACGGTCCAGTTCTCCTGGGTCGCCCCGCCTCGGGCACGCCTGGCCCGACTACCGGATGTGGTCGAAGCCCGCGCTTCAAAACCAGGTCTCACCAGGCCGCCCGTAGCATGGGCGGCCTGGGAGACAACTCCTTAGTTCTGCGCGTCCTGGACCGCGTTGTCGATTTCGTCGCCCGCGTCATCGGCAGCGTCTCCGATGGCATCGCCTGCGCGCTCGGCGCCGGCCTCGATGTCGTTGCCGAGTTGGTTGGCGCCTTCCTCGATCTCGTTGCCGAGGTTGGCAGCGCCGTCCTGGAAGTCTTGCACTTCGGACTCGTCGACGCCGATCTCGACGTCACGGTCTACGTCGCCATCGGATTCGTACTCGGTCTGGGTCTCGGTCTCGCACGCGGTCAGCGCGAGCGGAGCACCAACCAACATCAGGCTCGCGAGGAGCCCAGAAAAGGTCTTGTTCATGGGTTCGGGAGGTGATTGAGGCGTGCCGAAAAGCCGGCACGCGACCAACGTAGCCAATCTTGGCCTGGCATTACAAACGCTCCCCGCTGGAGCGGTCGAACAAGTGGACCTTGTCGAGATCCATACGCAGCGAGATCTGATCGCCAGGATTCCCGAGCGGTTGAGGCTCCAACCTGGCCACCAACTGAGCGTCCGGGCTTGCGCGGATGTAGGCGAAAATCTCGTTCCCCATGGGCTCCTCCACCTCGAGCGTGCCTGGAAATGCATTGCTAAGCCGGTCGCTCGTGGGCGCGTGCGCCTCCGTGTACAAGTCTTCTGGACGAATACCGATCGTGACGTCGCGGTCGGCATCCGTCGAAACTCCCTCGACGCGGAGAGAGCCGTCGTCCGACACGAACACTCCACCAGCGGCGCGGCCTGACACCAGATTCATTGCGGGACTCCCGATAAAACTCGCCACAAATGTATTAGCGGGAGTGTTGTACAAATCCAGGGGCGCTGCGACCTGCTGGATGTGCCCCCCGTCGAGCACCACGATCCGGTCGCCCATGGTCATGGCTTCGACTTGGTCATGCGTCACATAGATCATGGTCGCCCCAAGATTCGTGTGGAGCTTTGATATTTCCGTACGTGTTTGGACACGCAGCTTGGCATCCAAGTTGGAGAGCGGCTCGTCAAACAGAAACACAGACGGCTTGCGCACAATCGCTCGTCCGAGCGCCACGCGCTGACGCTGGCCCCCGGACAGCTCTTTCGGCTTCCGGTCGAGGACGCCGTCGAGGCCCAGGATTTGTGCCGCCTGATCGACTCGCTCCTGAATGTGCGACTTTGCATACTTACGCAGCTTGAGACCAAACGCCATGTTGTCAAAGACATTCATGTGTGGGTACAGCGCATAGTTTTGAAACACCATGGCGATGTCGCGGTCTTTGGGCGCGACGTCGTTGACCACGCGATCACCGATTCGCAGCGTGCCAGACGACACCGATTCCAGTCCCGCGATCATGCGCAGCGTCGTGCTTTTGCCGCACCCTGACGGACCTACCAAGACCACAAATTCGCCGTCTTCAATGGTCAGTGATGCGTCGTGGACCGCCTCGTGGCCATTGTCGTAGACCTTGCGGATGTGTTCGAGCTCGACGCTGGCCATGGGGGTTCGGGAGAGGGAGATGGAAAATAGGCGAACGAGCCAGAGAACGCGGCACGCTAGCTTGGCTGCCCCCCTTCTCGTAGACATGACCCTGCTTCCAGTCGTTACCATCGGCGCCCTGTACACGGCCACCGAGCGAGGGCTCGCCGCGGACGTGTTGGCCGCACGGGCGCTGGGTCTGGCGCCGCTTCCGCTGTGCACGTCAATCGTGGTGGCCAGCGGTGGGCGTGTCACGGACGTGACCGAGGTGCCCGTGGACACCGTCAACGCTCAGTTGGAGCACCTGTCGGCGTTGGGCACGATACGAGGCGTCAAGGTCGGAATTCTGGGCAGCCCCAAGACGGCCGCCGCCGTGCTCGATGCCGCGGCCCACTTGGGAGGTCCTGTCGTGCTCGACATCGTGGCCTCCGGCCCCAACGGTGAAACGGTGCTGTCGGCGCGTGGCATCGACGTGGTCGCCGAGCGGCTCGGCGTCGCGGACCTGGTCACCGTCTCGCGGGCCGATGCGGAGTTGGTCACCGGGGGCGAGATCGCATCGCTCGACGACGCCCAGGTGGCCGCCCAGCGCATCCACAACCGGGGCGCACGGGCGGTGTGCATCCGCTGTGGCACCCTCCCCTACCGCTTTTACGACGCCGCTGACGACCCCGGCCACGACGACCCGAGCGCCTTCTCGGCCGACCTGTTCTACGACGGGGAGGACTTTGCGCTGTTCGAGGCGCCCCGCCTCGGCGGCTCGCCCGACGGAGCCGGCAGCATGTTCGCGCTTGCCGCGCTGCAGGGCCTGATCAACGGCGACGACCTCCACACGGCCTTGCAGGCGGCCAAGCGCGAGGCCACCGACGCCGTCCGCACGGCGCCCGAGGTGGAGGGCCACGCGCCCCGACTCGGGCTCCGCGCGCCCGAGTAAATCGCGGCGCGATTCCGCAGGGTGGGTTCGCTTCCGGTAGCTTCCGGCTTTCGGTCGCCCCCCTCACGCCATGCCTGACCGCCGCTCTTCCGGAGCCCGTCCGACGATCTACGACGTGGCCGATGCCGCCGGCGTCGCGATTTCGACCGTCTCGCGCGTGCTCAACGGCTCCAGCGAGGTGTCCGACGCCACACGCGACCGCGTGCGCGAGGCGATCCGCAGCCTGCAGTTCCAGCCCCAGCGTACCGCACGCTCGCTGGCCCAGCAGTCCACGACGTCCGTCGCGGTCGCATTGCCCTCGGCAACGTCGATGTTTTTTGTCGAGTTGCTGAAAGGGGTCAAGGACGCGCTGCGCGAGCGCGACATCGACCTGCTGCTGTGCAACCTGGGCTCGTCCCATCCCTACCCCACGCTCCAGCGGTTTCTGAACCGGGGCGCCGTCGACGCGCTGCTGCTGATGTCGCTTCCGGTGGACGGCGAGGTCGCGGACCAGCTGCTGCAGTTCCAGGCCCCCGTGGTGCTCCTGGGCAGCCAGCACCCCGGCCTCGACGCGTTCTGGTGGGACGACCGCGAAGGCGCCCGCCTCGCCACCTCGTACCTCGTCGAGCGGGGGCACCGGCGCGTCGGGCTGATCACGGCGCACGCCTGGAGCACCAACGCCGGCCCTCGGGTCGAGGGCTACAAGTCGGCTCTCGACGATGCGGGCATCGCGTTCGACCCGGCGCTCGTGGCCGCAGGCGACACGACCAAGCACGCGGGGTACTCCGAGGAGGCCGGCGCCGAGGCAATGGCCCAGCTGATGCAACTCGGCACGCCGCCGACGGCCGTGTTCGCGGCCTCGGACGTCCAGGCCTACGGCGCGTGGTCGCACGCCCGGAGCAGCGGCCTGGTGGTGCCGCGCGACGTGTCGATCGTGGGCTACGACGACCTCAAGCTGAGCCGATTCCTCGACCTGACGAGCGTGTCGCAGCACATGCAGGACGGCGGGCGAATGGCCACCGAGCGGCTCCTGGCTCGCCTCGACGGCGTCGGAGATCCCGGAATGCACGTGCAGCTTCCGCTCGACCTCGTGGAGCGCGGCTCGACGGCGCCGCCCACGCCCTGATGCTGCCCCCTGCGCTCGTCTCGACCGACCTCGGCATCGGCGCCCGCTACCAAGGCAAGGTCCGCGACACCTACGACCTCGGCGACGGGCGGATGGTGCTCGTGACGACGGACCGGCTGTCGGCGTTCGACCATGTGATGCGCCAGGCCATCCCGCTCAAAGGCCAGGTGCTCAACGCCGTGGCAGCGTTCTTCTTCGAGCGCACCGCCGACGTGGCTCCCAACCACGTGCTCGCGGTGCCCGACCCGAACGTGACGGTCGGCGTGGCGTGTGAGCCGCTGCCCATCGAGTTCGTGGTCCGCGGCTACCTGGCAGGCCATGCCTGGCGCACCTACCGAGGCGGAGGACGGCAGCTGTGCGGCGTCGAACTGCCCGACGGCCTCCGCGAGAGCGAGCGGCTCCCGACCCCGGTGCTGACGCCGGCGACCAAGGCCGCCGAAGGCCACGACGAGGACGTGAGCCAGCAAGAGATCCTGGACCGCCGGCTCGTGGACGCCGATGTGCTGGCCCAGGCCAACCGGCTCGCGCTGTCGCTGTTCGAGCGCGGGACGGCACTCGCCGCCCAGCGCGGCCTGTTGCTGGTGGACACCAAGTACGAGTTCGGGATCGACGCTCACGGTCGGCTGCTCGTGATCGACGAGGTGCACACGCCGGACTCGTCGCGCTACTACTACGCCGACGGCTACGCCGAGCGCTTGAAGACGGGCCAGCCTCAGCGCCAACTGTCGAAGGAGTTCGTCAGGGAGTGGCTGATGGACCACGGCTTTCAGGGGCTCGACGGCCAGCCCGTGCCCGACCTGCCCCCCGAGTTCGTCGCCGAGGTGAGCGCGCGCTACGTGGAGTTGTACGAGGTGATGACAGGCCAGGCCTTCGAGCCGGATCTGAGCCCCAAGCCCCAGGATCGCATCAGGCAGTCACTCGCCACCCTGGGCATCGGCTAGCGAGCGTAGAGGTCCGGCCGGCGGTCGAGCCAGCGATCGTTGTACGGGTTGAGCGCGGTGTCGCGGGCGCGGCCAGGGTCCACCTCGGCGCGGATGACGGCCGGGCCCGAGGCGGGCGCGTCGGCCAAGACCTTGGCGTCGGGGGCGCAGATTCGGCTCTGACCGATAAACGTCAGCGATTCGTCGCCGTTCGTCTCGGTCCCGACGCGGTTGGCGGTGGCTGTGTACACGCCGTTCTCCAGTGCCCGGATGGGCATCGCGGCTGGGCAGTGCGGAAGCACCAGGTTGGACGGGTGCGCGATCACGTCGGCCCCCCGCTGCGCCAGCGTCCGCGCCGACTCGGGAAAGATCCAGTCAAAGCAGATCATCACGCCGAGTCGGTAAGGGCGCCGCTGGCGGTCGGTCACGGTCCACACCTGGAAGCCGGTGTCACCGGGCGTGAAGTGCTGCGTCTCTTGGTAAAAGAGGTGCGTTTTCCGGTACGTCCCGAGCCAGCCGTGAGGCGTGACCACGACGGCGGAGTTGTAGAGCCGCCCCCCGTCCCGTTCGGCGATTCCGGCGACGATTGTGGCGCCGGTGGCGGCTGCCCACTGCGTCAGCCGCTGCGTGGTGGCACCGTCCTGCGCGGGCTCAGACACAGACCGCGCCTGCTCGGTGGAGTCGAAAAAGTATCCCGTCGCGAACAGTTCGGGCAGCACGATCAGATCAGCATCCGCGCCCAGCACGAGCCCCTCACAGGTCGAGAGATTCTCGTCTACCCTTCCTTTCGACGGCTCAGTCTGCACACAGGACACAATCATTGCAATAACGGCAACATGTCGGTCATCTCGCCCCTCCGGCCTGGATCGCCGTGATGGTGGCCACGTTGGCGATGTCCTCCCAGTCCGAGCCTCGCGACAGGTCGTTGGCGGGCAAGCGCAGTCCCTGGAGCACGGGCCCGAACGCCTCGGCCCCTCCGACGCGCTGGGTGATCTTGTAGCCGATGTTGCCCGCGTTGAGGTCGGGGAACACGAACACGTTGGCGCGCCCTGCGACTGGGCTGCCCGGGGCTTTGCGCTCGCCCACTCCAGCATCGAACGCCGCGTCGAACTGCATCTCGCCGTCGATCTGGAGGTCGGGGCGCTGGCGCTGAGCCCGTTCGACCGCCTGGCGGACCGCGTCGACGGCGGGGTGGTCCGCCGAGCCCTTGGTCGAGAACGACAGGAACGCGACCAGCGGCTCCTGACCGGTCAAAAACCGGTGGTTCGCAGCCGCGTCGATGCCGATCGACGCCAGCTGGTCAGGCGTCGGATCGGGGTTGACCCCGCAGTCGGCGTAGGTGAGGGGGCGGCCGTCGGACAGCACCATCAGGAAAAACGACGACACCAGCGCCGAGCCTGGCGCCACGCCCAGCACGTGAATCGCCGCCCGGACGACGTCCGGCGAGGGGTGCGCGGCGCCGGCCACGCAGCCGTCGGCGTCGCCCGCGTCGACCATCAGGTCGCCAAAGTAGAGCACGTCGGTCGCCAAGTCGCGGGCGCCCTCGTAGGTCAGTCCCTTGTGCTTGCGCTTCTGAAACAGCGCCTGCGCGTAGCCCTGCAGCCGCTCCGAGCGCGCAGGGTCCACGATCGAGACCGAGGCGGGCAGCGTCGCGCCCAGGCGGCCCGCCTCGGCGCGGATGGCGGCCTCGTCGCCGATCAGGATCGGGCGGACGATGTCGTGCTCAGCCAGCCAAGCGGCGGCCTGGATCGTGCGCGGGTCCTCCCCCTCGGGCAGCGCGATGCGGGTGCGGAGCGCGCGGGCACGCTCGTGCAAGGTGCGGAAGTCGAAGCGGTCGGTCATGGCAGGTCGTGTTTCCAGATGGGCGTGTCCGCCTTGAGACGGTCGATCAGGTGTCGGCACTGGCGGAACGCCAGGTCGCGGTGGGCGCTCGCCACGCCCACGATGACGCTCGCCTCGGTGGGCTTCACCACGCCGGTCCGGTGCAACACCACGACGCGGTGAGCGGCCGACGACAGGACGCCGCTCGCGAGGTCTCGCAGGCTGCGCTCGGCCATCGCCGGGTAGGCGTGGTAGTCGAGCGCGGTGGTCTCGACCGCTCCCGTCCACCGTCGCGTGGTGCCGACAAAGACGCACGTGCCGCCGGACCGCGGGTCGGCCAGAAACGAGTGCGCGCCGGCGATTGGCAGCGGGTCGGGTGACAGCCCGACCCACAGGTCCCCGGTGCTAGGCGGAGCCATCCAGCGCGGACACGATGGCGTTGAAGTCGGGCTGCTCGCCGGCGTTGTCCAGCACCTCGGCGTACGCCACCGTTTGGTCGGCGCCGACCACAAAGGCCGCGCGCTTGGCGATCCGGTCCAGCTTCATCGGGGTAAAGTCGTGGTCGTACTTCGCGCCGTACGACTCGGACACCTGGCCGTCGTGGTCGGAGAGCAGGCGGAACGGGAAGTCGTGCAGCTTTTTGAACTCGGCCAGAGCGAACGGAGAGTCGGTCGAGATGCCGACGACGGACGCTCCGAGGTCCTGGTAGCGCTGGTAGTCGTTGCCGACCGTGTTGAGCTCGGTTGTGCACACGCTCGTGAACGCGCCTGGGAAGAACAGCAGCACGGTCGTGCCGTCCGCCTGGGACAGCGTGAACGGCTCCGTGGACGAGTCGTAGAGCGTAAAGTCGGGGGCGGCGTCGCCGGAAGTCAGGGCCATTCGAGGGAGATGAGAGGGTGGGCGTGGAGCTACGCGGAAGCGGGGCCTGCGGTTCACCGCGTCGTCTCCCCTACCCTCCGAACCGGATCGTGCGGATGGGCTCGATCTTGCTGGCTGCTCGGGCAGGCAAGTAGGCGGCGAGAACACAAAGAACGACAGTTGCAATAACGGTAATCGCGATGTCGGTCGCTGAAAACTGGATCGGGGCGCTGCTCAGGTAGTACGCGTCGGGCGGCAGCTGGATCAGCTCGAACCGGTCCTGCACCCAGCCGAGGACAAGCGCCACCGAGGTCCCGGCGGCCGCGCCGACCAAGCCCACCATCAGCCCGAACACCAGAAACAACCGGCGGACCGCGCCGCGGCTGGCGCCCATTGCCAGGACGGTCCCGATCTCGCGCGCCTTTTCGAGCACCACCATCAGCAGCGCCCCGATAATGTTGAAGGCGGAGACCACCACCAAGATCGAGATCACGAGCGGCACGATGCTTTGCTGCAACTCGACCCAGGCGAACAAGCCGCGGTAGACGTCCTCGATGGGGCGCGCGAACAGGGGCGGCCCAATCTCGTCCGTGATCCGGTCGGCGACCTCGCGCGCCCGGGTGCGGTCGTCCAGCGTCAGGTCGAGGCGGGTGACCTGGGTCGGGCCGTACGAGAACAGGACGCGCGCGTCGCCGATGGCGGAGAACGCGAACCGGTCGTCAAAGTCGCCCAGGCCGGTCTCGAACGTGCCGGCCAGGTGGTACTGCGTGATCCGGGGCCTCGACTGGAGCTGGCCGCTGCCCAGCCCGCGCGTCGAGTACGCCGTGACGCGGTCGCCCAGCACCAGGCCGAGCCGTGCCGCCAGCAGCGTGCCCACCACCACGCCCGGCCGGCCGTCGGCGTCGGGCCCGAAGTCGAAGACGCCCGCCTCGGTGCGCTCTTGGATAAAGGGCAGGTCGGCCGGGTCGGTGCCCCACAGCAGGATGCCGTCGACGCCGCCCGCGCCGCCGCCGGTGTTGAGGAGGGCAAAGTCGATGACCGACGGAGCCACGCGCACCACGCCTGGGATGTCGGCGATGGCCTGCTCGAGGGAGTCGGTGTCGGTGAGCGGGTCGCCCAGGTAGCTCTCGACCTGGACGTGCTGGCCAAAGCCGACGATCTTGGCCTCGATCTCGCGGCTGAACCCGCGCACGATCATCAGCGCCAGCAGCAGCGCGCCCGTTCCCACGGCCACGCCGCCGATGGCCGCCAGCACCACAAAGCGCAGAAAGCCGTCGCGCTCGTGGCCTCCTGCGCCGCGGAGGTAGCGCAGAGCTAGGGTGCGTTCAAACGGTCCGATCATGGCTGCCGGGGGGAGACGTCGCAAGATCGGTCAGACGGCCGTGCGAGATCGGCCGACCCGATATCTTGTCGGCCCCTCCTTTCTGCCTCATGCACAACGCCATCGCCACCCCTCCCCTGCCGATCAACGAGCCGGTCAAGAGCTACGCCCCGGGCAGCCCGGAGCGAGCGTCGCTCCGGGCCGAGATCGAGCGCATGCGGTCGTCCGAGGTCGAGATCCTGCCGGTCGTCAACGGCCGCCGCGTCGAAACCGGGCGGACGGCCACCATGCACCCGCCGCACGAGCTCGGCCGCACCCTGGGTACCTACCACAAAGCGCGCCCGGAGGATGTCGAGGCCGCCATCCAGGGCGCGCTCGACGCGCGCCACGACTGGAGCCGGATGGCGTGGACCGACCGCGCGGCCATCCTGCTCAAGGCTGCCGACCTGCTGGCGGGCCCGTTCCGCGACCGCATGAACGCGGCGACGATGCTGGGGCAGTCCAAGAACGCCTACCAGGCCGAGATCGACGCCGCGTGCGAGATGATCGACTTTTTCAGGTTCAACGTCCACTTTTTGGCCGACATCCTGGCCGAGCAGCCCATCAGCTCGCCCGGCGTGTGGAACCGGACCGAGTACCGCGGGCTGGAGGGGTTCGTGTTCGCGGTCTCGCCGTTCAACTTCACGTCCATCGCCGCCAACCTGGCCACGGCGCCCGCGCTGATGGGCAACACGGTGCTCTGGAAGCCCGCGCCGACCCAGGTGTACTCGGCCCAGGTGATCGTGGACCTGCTGCAGGAGGCGGGGATGCCGCCCGGCGTGATCCAGTTTCTCCCGGGCGACGGCGCCGACGTGGGCGACCCGGTCATGGCGAGCCCCGACCTGGCCGGCCTGCACTTTACGGGCTCGACCCAGACGTTCAACCACCTGTGGCACACCGTCGGGACGAACCTGGACACGTACAAGACCTACCCCCGAGTCGTCGGGGAGACGGGGGGCAAGGACTTTATCGTCGCGCACGAAAGCGCCAACCCGGACGCCGTCGCGACGGCCATCGTGCGAGGCGCGTTCGAGTACCAGGGCCAGAAGTGCTCGGCGGCGAGCCGCGTCTACGTGCAGCGGTCGCTGTGGCCCGCCGTGCGCGCGTCGCTCGAGTCCCAGCTGGCCGAGATCACCGTCGGCCCGCCGGAGGACTTTTCCAACTTTGTCAACGCGGTCATCGACCAGACGTCGTTCGACAAGATCACCGGCTACATCGACCGCGCGGCCGAGGCGGACGGGGTCGAGGTCGCCTTCGGAGGCACCTACCGTAGCGACGAGGGCTACTTCGTGGACCCGACCGTGCTCGTGGCCGACGACCCGGCCTACGAGACCATGGAGCAGGAGATCTTCGGCCCGGTCGCCTCGGTGCACGTGTCGGACCGCTCGTTCGACGACCTGCTGACGCTCGTGGACCAGACGAGCCCCTACGCCTTGACCGGCGCCGTCTTCAGCCAGGACCGCGCCGTGCTGGCGCGCGCCACCGACCGTCTGGCGGACGCCGCGGGCAACTTCTACCTCAACGACAAACCCACCGGCGCGGTCGTGGGGCAGCAGCCGTTCGGCGGCGCGCGCGGGTCGGGCACGAACGACAAGGCCGGGAGCAAGCTCAACCTGCTGCGCTGGGCCAGCCTGCGCTCGATCAAAGAGACGTTTGTGCCGGCGACGCACTTCCGCTACCCCTTCCTCGACCCGGACGACGCGTGACGTTTCGCAGCATCCACCATCCCGGCGACGTGTCCCGAGCCTGGCTCGCGGTCCAGGCCCAGGCGCGGCCTGTCGCGCTGGCGCTGCTGGCCGTGATGACGGTGGGGCTGGCAGCCGCGCTGCAGGGCCGCAACATCCTGTGGCCGTTCGTGACCGGCGCCGCGATCGCCTACCTCGTGGCCGCAGCGGTCGGCCACAACCACGTGCTGACGACGCCCGCGCAGATCGAGGTCACGGGCGCGAGCGCGGCGGTGCAGTCGGTCTGGCAGGCGGCGTCGGAGCCGATCCCGGCGGCGCCGGCGTTCGTGTCGTCGGCACGGCTGGCGCACGGCGAGCTGACGGTCGGCATCGGGGACTCCGTGGAGTCGTTCCAGCGCGCCGACTGGCCCGAGTTCGACGCGCTGGTCGAGTCGCTGCGCCAGGCCGCCGAGGCGGGGCGGGCCGCCTCGGGGCTGGCGTGAACCCGTCGTCGCGCCCCGACCCCGTGCTGCCGGCGCTCCCCTTCCCGGAGGCGGACCAGTCGCTGGACTGCAATAACGGACTGATTGGTGGACTGGCTCGCCCCCACTGGGACATCTGCCCCAACTGCAGCTCCGAGTTGGTCCGCCGCCGCGCCATGCGCGTCTGCCCGCGTTGCGTCTACTATCTCTCCGGCTCCGACCCCGACTGACCCATGGCCTCCCGCACCCGCATCGGCGTCCTGACGCACGGATCGCTCGGCAAGGGCGTCGAGATGAAGCTCGACCCCGCGCGGTCGGTCGAGTCCGTCAAGGCCGGCACCTTTGTCGTGATCGAGGGCGAGCGCTACGACTTTTTCTCGCTCATCACCGACTTGCGCATCGACGCCGCCAACGAGGGCATCCTGCTGCGCCCGCCCGGCGCCGACGAGGACCTGCTCCGCCGCGTGCTTCAGGGTACGGGCACCTACGCCACCGTCTCCCTGCGCCCCCAGCTGATGGTGCCCCAGGGCATCGACGAAGCCGTGCTGCCGGTCAAGACCATCCCGGCCCACTTCTCGGCCGTCGGCGAGGCGTCGGACGACGACGTGGCTCGAGTGTTTGGGAGCGAGGCGTCGGACGGCGGCGACCGCTTTTTCTGGATCGGCACGCCGATTGGCATGGACGCGCCGGTGTGCCTGGACCTGGCGCGGTTTGTCGAGCGCTCGAACGCCGTGTTCGGCAAGACCGGCACCGGCAAGAGCTTTTTGACGCGCCTGCTGCTGGCGGGCACGATCGCGACCGGCCGCGCGGCGTCGCTGGTGTTCGACATGCACGGCGAGTACGGCTACGCGGTGCGCCAGGAGTCGGGCGAAGGCGAGGGTGCGTTCGTCCAGGGCCTCAAGGACTTGTTTCCGTCCCAGGTGCAGCTGTTCACGCTCGACCCGGCGTCGCTGCGCGCGCGCCACCAGTCCGCCGACGCCGAGGTGCACCTCTACGCCGACCAGATCGAGCCCGAGGACGTGCTGCCGCTGCGCGAGACGCTGAACCTCAACGCGACCGCGACCGAGAGCACCTACGGCCTCAAGAAGAAGTACGGCCGCCGCTGGCTGGCCGCGCTCCTGGAGGCCGATCCGTCCGAGATCGAGGCGATGGCCGAGGAGACGGGTGCGCATCCCGGCTCGCTGTCGGCGCTCAGGCGCAAGCTGGACCGCCTGGACGGGCTGCCGTTTTTCCACACGTCCCCGAGTGCGGGCCAGCGAGACGCCATCGACGAGCTGTTCGAGGCGCTCGACCAGGGCCGCTCGGTCGTGTTCCAGTTTGGGCGCTACAAGTCGCTTTTGATCTATCTCTTGGTCGCCAACGTGATCACGCGGCGGCTGCGCCAGCGCTACGAAAAGAAGATGGAGGTCTACGAGTCGAGCAAGCGCGAGGCGGACAAGCCCCAGCAACTCTTGATCACGATCGAGGAGGCGCACAACTTCCTCAGCCCCGAAAACGCGCGCGAGACGCCGTTCGGCAAGATCGCGCGCGAGATGCGGAAGTTTTTCGTGTCGCTGCTGATCGTGGACCAGCGGCCGTCGGGCATCGACGAGGAGGTGCTGAGCCAGATCGGCACCAAGCTGGTCGCCCAGCTCAACGACGAGAAAGACATCGCCGCCGCACTCGTCGGCACGCCGGGCGCGTCGGGGCTGCGCCAGATCCTGGCCTCGCTCGACTCCAAGCAGCAGGCGCTGCTGCTGGGCCACGCCGTGCCCATGCCGATCACGATTCAGACGCGGACGTACGGCCCCGACCTGTTCGCCGACGTCAAAGCCCGCTCGGGCGGCCCCGTCGCCGAGTCCGCGGTCGATCTCCAGCAAGAGATGGGCACGCTGTTTTAGCGGGTGCCTCCGCCTCGGGGGATGCGGACCGAGGGCCCCAGGTCACCACCGAGGCGGTCCGGACGTCGTCGCGCTCCAGACTCCGACGGGGGAACGGGCTCGCCAGGCGACTGGAGGCCGATCGCACTCGAAACCGTCTCTGGGAAGCTGACTCCGGACGAGTGGGTCCGCGTGTGCGGCGGTTGGGTGAGTCGCTACCGAGGCAAGATGCCGCGGCCGCTACGGCAGGGTTGCGCGACGCAGCGGCCGTGCTGCCCGACGGCATCGGAGGGGCTTTTCGGACAAGCCGTAGGTTAGCCGTTCATCGCCCCCCGCCGCCGTGCGCACTGTTCTGGGCATCATCGCCCTCGCCTTCGTGGCCCTCGCCGTGTACGGCGTGTTCGTCGAGCCGCGCGTGCTCCTGGAGGACCAGGCGTTCGAGGCCGAGCTTCCAAACCTGCCGCCCGGTTGGGACGGCAAGACGGTCGCCCTGGTGGCCGACTTCCAAATCGGGATGTGGCTCGGCAACACGGGCATGGTCTCGGAGGCCATCGAGGACGCCATCGAGGACTCGGTCGCGCTGGCGCTTATCGCTGGCGACTTTTTGTACAAGCCCGACTCGGCGCGCGTCCGGGCTGCCGTCGAGGTGGTCCGGCCGCTGACCGAGGCCGGCATCCCGACCGTCGCCGTGCTGGGCAACCACGACTACTCGCTGATGAAGGAGTCGAGCACCGTGGTCGAGACCTTCGCCGACTACCTCCGCCAGGAGCTCGAGCGCATCGGAGTCCGGGTGCTCGAGAACGACGCCACGCCGGTCGTGTCCGGCGGCGACACGCTGTGGGTGGCCGGCGTCGGGTCGTCGTGGGCCGGCAAGGCGGACGTGGCGGCCGCCCTGGCGGCCGTGCCCCCAGGCGCGCCCCGGGTGTGGCTGATGCACAACTCGGAGGCCTTCCGCGACATCCCCAGCGAGCAGGCCCACCTCGCGCTGGCCGCCCACACCCACGGCGGCCAGGTGCGCGTGCTCCCCGGCGAGCACACGTCGTGGCTCGACATCGTGCGCCAGGGCGAGGTCGCCGCCGACGGCTGGGCGGCCGACTCCATCGGCGCGCCGCCTAACCGGATCTACATCAACCGCGGCATCGGCTTTTCGACCGTTCCGGTCCGGATCAACTGCCGGCCGGAGCTGACCGAGATCACGCTCCGCGTGCCCGACGGCCGGGTCCCGAGCGTCGGGCCCGGCGCCGTCGACGTGACCGACAGCTAGCCGGAGTGCCTCGCCGTCGTGCTGGAACGACGCGGCGGCGCCCGGCCGCGGGGGGGCCGAGCCGCTCACGCCCGGCCCCGCTGGCCTCCGCCGCCAGCCGCACAGCCCACGCGTCCTTTGCGGTTGCCGGGCCGGGGCCGTGGGTATCATCGGGTAAGCGCTTCCACTCCCCATGAGCACCTACGCCGGCCCGCGCGCCGCCCTCCGCCCCTTTGCCACCGTTCCGGACGACCGGTTCACCTTGCTCGGGGACGCCGTCGGCGCCGAGATCGTCGGCTCGACGCTGGTCGTGGACTGCGGCGGGCCTCGCCTGGCGGTGACGCTGCTGGACGGCGACGTGGCCCGCGTGAGGCTGGCGCCGTCGGGCGACTTCGAGACGCTGGGCCACGGCGCCGGCGCCGACGAGACGCCGTTTTCGTACGCGCTCGACCCGGACGCGCGCTGGGACGGCGCGGCGCTGGCCCTCGTGGACGAGGGCGCGGCGTGGTCCGTCGCCACGCCCGGCATGACGGTCCGCGTGAGCAAGTCGCCGTGCCGGGTCGGGTTCGAGACGTCGGACGGGCGCCCGTTCTTGCAGGACTCGGCGGGCGCGGGCTGGGCCGAGATCGACGGCAAGCTGGTCACCCGGTGCTGGAAAGCGCTCGGCGCTGAGACGCGCTTTTTCGGCCAGGGCGACAAGACGTTCGGGCTCGACCGCGCCGGCCGCCAGCTCACGTTCTGGAACTCGGACACCTACGCCTACGCGCCCGAGCAGGACCCGATCTACAAGTCGATCCCGTTCTCGCTCGTCCACGCGCCCACCGAGGCGGGCGACACCGGGGCGGGCGACGCCGGCGCGGGCTGGACCGGAGCCGGCCTGTTCCTCGACAACACGCACCGCTCCGAGATGGACCTGGGCGCCGCCTCGCCCGACGACTGGTGGTTCGGGTCGAGCGACGGCGAGCTGCGCTACTACGTCTTCGCCGGGCCGGACCTCAAGACGCCGCTGCGGCGGTTTTGCGACCTGACCGGGCACAAGCCCATGCCCGCACGGTGGTCGCTGGGCTACCACCAGAGCCGGTGGAATTACCACGACGAGGGCTACGTCCGCTGGATCGCGCACGAGTTCCGGCGCCGCGACCTGCCGCTCGACTGCATCCACCTCGACATCGGCCACATGGACGGCTACCGGGTGTTCACCTGGAACCCCGAGACGTTCCCCGACGCGCCGGCGCTGCACCGCGACCTCGCCGACCTCGGCGTGCGCACGGTCACGATCGTGGACCCCGGCGTCAAGATCGACCCGGACTACTTTGCGTACCAAGAAGGCAAGACGCGCCAGCTGTTCTGCAAAAACCCCGACGGCAGCGAGTTCACCGACACCGTCTGGCCGGGCGACGTCCACTGGCCGGACTTTTCGATGCCCCAGGCCCGGGCGTGGTGGGGCGACCTCCACCAGCGCTACCTGGCCTCGGGCGTGTCCGGCTTTTGGAACGACATGAACGAGCCCGCCATCCTGGGCGGCCGCGACTTCCCGGACGAGGTGCAGTTCGACTTCGGCGACCGCGGAGGCGCCACGACCGACCACCTGGAGGCCCACAACGTCTACGGCCTCCTGATGGCCCAGGCGACCTACCAGGGCCTGCGCGACGTGCGACCGGACGAGCGGCCGTTCCTGCTCACGCGCGCCTGCTTCGCGGGCAGCCAGCGGTTCGCCGCGGCCTGGACCGGCGACAACGTGTCGTCGTGGGAGCACCTGCTGCTGTCGCTCCAGATCTGCCAGTCGCTCAGCCTGAGCGGGCTGGCGTTCTGCGGCCCAGACATCGGCGGCTTCGCCGACCAGACCACGCCCGAGCTCTACGCCCGCTGGATGCAGGCCGGCGTGCTCTACCCGTTTATGCGGACGCACTACTCGCACGAGGCGACAAGCGAGCAGGAGCCCTGGAGCTTCGGCCCCGAGACCGAGGACATCTGCCGCACCTACATGCAGCTGCGGTACCGCCTCATGCCGACCCTCTACTCGGCCTTTTCCGAGTGCACCGCGTCGGCCGAGCCGCCGATGAAGGCGCTCGTGCTGGAGCACCCCGGCGACGCCGAGACCCACCGCGGCTGCGACGACCAGGTGTACCTCGGCCCGACCTTGATGGCGTGCCCCGTGGTCGAGGAGGGCGCGCGCGAGCGCTCGGTCTACTTTCCCGACGTGCCCGGCGGATGGACCGACGTCTGGAGCGGAGAAGCCATCGCCGGTGGCCAGCGCCAGACCGTCCCGGCGCCCCTCGACACGATGCCGATGTACGGCCGTGCCGGAGGCGTCGTGGCCCTGGACCCGCCCTCGCTCACCACCCAGACGACCGACCACGACACGCTGACGTTGTGGGCCTTCCCTGGCACAGGCACGTCGGCGTTCTACTTTGACGACGGCATCAGCTACGCGCACGAGCGCGGCGACTGGTTCCGCCTGCACATCGACCTGGCAGACGATGACGGCGTCCGGGCGACGGTGCGGCGCCAAGGCGAGCGCGCCCTCCCCTACCGCCAGTTCGAGTGGCGCATCCCCACGTCGGGCCTGAGCGACGACCCCGTTGTTAGCGTCGACGGCGAGACGGTCCGCCTCGGGGACGACGGCGAGACCTCGGCCGTGGTCGACGACGCCTGGCTGGTCGTGACCACGCGCACCGACGTCGGCACGATCACGATTCGATAGCCCCAGACATGGAGACCACGCTTGACCCCGGCACACTGTCCGTCCCGCTCAGCGGCGGCGCGCTGCGCCTGGACGCGCTCGACGACCGTACCCTGCGGATCTACCAAGGCGCCTCGGCCGAGTCCACGTCGTACGCCCTCGACCCGGACGCCGTCTGGCCCGGCCCGTCGCGCTGGAGCGTCGAGGAGGCCCCGGGTCGCGTCGTGGCGCGCACCGCGGCGCTGACCGTGACGGTGGACCCAGCCTCGGGCGCCTTCCGCATCGTCGAGACTGACACCGAGGCGGTCCTGGTCGACGCGCGCGGCCCGGACGGCGTCGCGCACTCGCTGGCGCTGCAACCCCAGGACCGGCTGCTGGGGCTGGGCGACAAGGCGCTCGACCTTGACCGGCGCGGCCACCGACTGGCCATGTGGAACACGGACGCCTTCAAGTACAAGCGCGGCACGGCCCCGCTGTACAAGACGGTCCCGTTCGTGCTCAAGCAGGGCACCGACGCGGCGGTCGGGCTGTTCTACGACAACCCGTACCGCGCCACGTTCGACCTGGGCGCCCACCAGGCCGACCGCCTGTTCTGGCACGCCGACGGCGGCGCCTTCGACCTCTACGTCCTGTCGGCGCCGACGCCGCTCGGGGTCGTGCAGTCGTACGCCAGGCTGACGGGGCGCACGCCGATGATGCCGCGGTGGGCGCTGGGCTACCACCAGTGCCGCTACTCGTACATGAACGAGGGCGAGATACGCGACGTGGCCCGCCAGTTCCGCCAGCGCGAGATCCCGTGCGACGCGCTCTACTTCGACATCCACTACATGGACGGCTTCCGGGTGTTCACCTGGGACCGCGAGCGCTTTCCCGACCCGCCCGGCCTGCTCGCCGACCTGGGCCGCGACGGGTTCCGCTCGGTCGTGATCGTCGACCCCGGCGTCAAGGCGGACGACCCGGCGTACGACGTCTACCGCCAGGGCGCCGAGCTTGACGCCTACGTGCGCTACCCCGACGGCGACGAGGTCCGCGGCGAGGTGTGGCCCGGCACGTGCGCGTTCCCCGACTTTACCAGCCCGGCCGTGCGCGCGTGGTGGGGCGGGCTGCACGCCGGGCTCGTCGAGGCGGGCGTGGACGGCATCTGGAACGACATGAACGAGCCGGCGCTGTTCAGCGTGGCCCACGTCGAGGGCACCATGGCGGGCGAAGAGGCGGTCGGCACGATCCCCGACCACGCGCGCCACGACTTCGAGGGCCGCGGCGGCGACCACGCCCAGGCGCACAACGTGTACGGCATGCAGATGCAGCGCGCGACCTACGACGGCCTGCGCCGGCTCGCGCCCGACACGCGCCCGTTTACCATCACGCGCGCTGCGTTCGCCGGCGCTCAGCGCTTTGGCACCGGCTGGACCGGCGACAACTCCGCGACCTGGGACCACCTCAAGCTGGCCGTGCAGACGTGCCTGTCGCTGGGCGTCTCCGGGATGCCGTTCGTGGGCGCGGACGTGGGCGGGTTCGTGGGCACGCCGACGGGCGAGCTGGTCGCGCGCTGGACCCAGGTCGGCGCGCTGACGCCGCTGTTCCGCAACCACTCGGCCGTCGACACGCCGCGCCAGGAGCCCTGGCTGTTCGGCGACGAGGTCGAGCGCGTGTGCCGGGAGGCGATCGAGCTGCGCTACCGCCTGCTGCCGGTGTTCTACACCGCGCTGTGGCAGGCCGCGACCGACGGCACGCCCATCATGCGGCCCCTGGCCCTCATCCACCCGGACGACGAGACCGTCCGCACGACGAGCCCGCTCGGGTTCTACGTCGGCGACAGCCTGCTCGCGCACCCGGTGCTGGAGGAGGGCCAGGCCGAGCGCGAGATCTACCTGCCCGACAACGCCGGCGGCTGGTACGACCTGGCGACGGGCGAGCGCTTCCAGGGCCGCTCGACGCTGTGGACCCAGACGCCGCTCGACCGGATGCCGCTCTACGCGCGCGGCGGCGCCGTCGTGCCGATGGCGCCGGTCCGCCAGCACACCGGCCAGCCCGTCGGCCGGCTGGAGCTCCACGCCTACCTGGCCCCGGGCGAGCACGCGTCGTGGCTCTACGACGACGCCGGCGACGGCCACGGCGACGCCTGGTCCTGCCGCCTCGGTCTCGCCGTGGACCCGGAGAGCGTGCGCCTGCAGCCGGTTGCCGAGGGGGACTGGGAGCCCAAGTGGGACGGCTGGGACGTCGTGATCCACGGGCTGGACCGGGCCCCCCAGCGCGTCGAGGTCGACGGCGCCGAGGCCGAGGCCGACTGGGACGGCGTGGTGTGCCGCGTCGCGGCCGAGGTGGGCGCCGGGATCTTCCTGACGCGCTGAGCGCCGGGCTCGCGTACCGCCGTAGCTATTCTCCGCCATGCGCCTCTCGCTCCTCGTTGTCACGCTTGCGGCCGCCGCCCTCGTCGGCTGCGGCACGCCGCAGCCTGTCGGCCAGCGCGTGCCCGACGCGGCCGCCAGCGCCGGAGTCGTCCCGTTCGACTCGGCGGCGTTTAACTACCTGGTGATCGGCGACTGGGGCCGCAACGGCTTTTTCAACCAGGCCAAGGTGGCCCAGGGGATGGGCCGGATCGGGGCCGCCGTCCAGAGCCGGTTCACGATCTCGACGGGCGACAACTTCTACCTCGACGGCGTGACCTCGACCTCGGACCCCAAGTGGGAGCGGTCGTTCGAGGACATCTACACTGCGCCCTCGCTCCAGTCGCGGTGGTACGCGACGCTCGGCAACCACGACTGGATGGGCAGCGTGCCCTCCCAGATCGAGTACACGGACCAGTCGGAGCGGTGGTACCTCCCGGCTCAGTACTACGCCGAGACGATGGCCATCGACGACGACACCGACGTGCTGTTCGTCTTTATCGACACCACGCCCCTCGCCTACCCCGAGGAGCAGAAGCGCCGGTTTAGCGACTCGGGCGAGTGGGATCCCGAGCGCCAACTGGTCTGGATCGAGGAGACCCTGGCCAGCTCCGACGCCGCCTGGAAGATCGTGGTGGGGCACCACCCGATCTACGTCGGCTCGATCCGCTACTCCGACAACCTGCGGCTGGTCGAGTCGCTGGTCCCCATTTTCGAGCGCACCGGCGTCCAGATGTACCTCGCCGGGCACGACCACAACCTGCAGCACCACCGGCCCGAGGGGTCCACGATCGACTACTTCGTCTCCGGCGCCGGGTCGCTGACGCGCGAGGTCGTGGAGACGCCCAACACGCTGTTCGCGCTGCGGATCCCCGGCTTCATGGCGATCTCGATGTCGGGCACGCGCGCCGAGGTGCAGGCCTACGACGAGGACGGAGGCGTGGTCTACCGCGCCGAGGTGCCGCTGCGCCGCGGCGACCGCGTGCCCCTCCCCTTCGGCCTCGGTCGCTGAGTCGGCGAGCCAAGCACCGCCGGCGCCGAGGCGGGCTGAGTCGCTGCCGAGGCGGGCACACTGCCGAGGCGGGCGCCGTCGCTGCCGAGGCGGGCACACTCGCTGCCGTGGCTAGTCCGGCCGCTCGCCAGACCGGCGCGACGCGCGGCCCCGGCGCGTCCGGCGGACCATCTCGTCGTAGGCCTGCTGGCTGAGCCAGTCCGCGCCGTCGGTGTAGGCCGGCCGGACGTAGTAGGTGCCCGACCGGTGGATCGGCGTCCCATAAGCGATGCAGCGCGCGCCCTCGGGCGGTGCGTCCGGCGTTCGTCGACCGCCGCCAGCGCACGCGGCGCCAGGCGCGCGCGGCGAGTGCGTCCCAAAACCCGTCGTCGTGCGTGGGGCGGACGGACCTCACGACAGTCGCGCGTTCGGCGCCACGCCGCGGCCGAGCCGTCGCCGCGGTCCCTCGTCTCGGTGTCGTCGGCCAGCAGGGCAGCGTCGAGGCGGGCGCGGGGAGCGTCCTCGTCGATGGCGATGGCTTCCAGCGTCTCGATGCGTCGCTGAAACGGCGCGACCGCGTCGTCGACGGCGGCTTGGATCATGGCGTCGAGCTCGCTTTTTCTCATGGTGTCGCTCTGGCCCGTCAGCGTGGCGGCTTTGACTTTGGCGATTCCCGTGAACACCGCCCACGGGAGCCCGATAAACAGGGCGAGAACGAAGGCGACGTCTTCCATGAGTCCAGGAGGTGTGGGAGCGCAGGGTACGGCGCCGCCTCGGAACGGTTACGGGCGGCGTCGGAACAGCAAGCCTGCGGATGGTGGCCTTGCCTGCCAGCCTCTGCAGCGCCGCTTGCCACCGCTGCCTGTCGGTGCGCACCGCCCCGTCGGTCGGCACGATGTCGGCGCGCGCCGCAAGCGAAGGCTGAGTCCCAGGCTGCCACGCGCGCCTCGGCCACAGGTGCCTCGGCCACGCGGTCACAGCCCGAGGCGCCAGCGACTGGCCCCAGCCCAGCCGTCGGAACTCAGAAGTCCTGGGCCTGGGTGACGCGGAGGCGGTAGGCGCCCGTCTCTCCAGGACGGAGGCTGGTCGCGATCACGCGGTAGCGCCCCGTTTCGGTCGCGTCGAACGCAACCGCCGAGCGCCCAGTGCCGTCCTGGCCCGCCTCGGATGCGGCGCGGTCGGTGCCGAAGCGCAGGCCCGACGGCGCCTCGACCGCCACGACCGCGTCGAAGTCGTCCGAGGCCATCTCGATGCGGACCGACGTTCCCGCCTGGGCGTCGAGCGTGTGGAGGTCCATGTACTCGCCCCCGTCGAGACGCTGGTCGCTCGCGCCTAAGGTGCCGGCGACCGCTCGGTCCGGCTCCAGCCGCGACGCCGCCGGGGTGGCGTAGACGCGCGCGCCGCCGGCGTCCGTCGCAGGCGCGTCCGCCCCCTGGAGTTCGCGGTCAGACGCACGCGAGACGGGCCCGCCGAACCGCTCGGTCAGGTCGAGCGCCAGCCGGTACTCGCCCTCGCCTCGCCCTCGAGACGTCACGACCACGGTGTACGAAGCCGGGCTCGGTCAGGTCCATGTCGATCCGGGAGTGCCCGGCCCGGCCGCCGCCGTCGCTGCGGCGCGCGCGGCCCGCCGGCGGCTCGACGACGAGGTCGGTGTCGAACGCCTCACTCGTCAGGTCGGCGCGCAAGCGCTGGCCGGGCACGCCGGAAAAGGTGTACCGGTCGGCAGCCCGTCCGTCCCCGAGGCGGTCGCCGCCGTCCCCGAGGCGGTCGCCGCCGTCCCCGAGGCGGCCGGTCTCGGTGCGGATGCCGGCGGCCGCGACGGCGTCCTCGTCCCGCAGCTCCAGCCGGTAGGCGCCCGTCGCGCCCACCTCGGCCGACGAGACGGCGACCCGGTAGCTCTCGCCCGACCGCGTCTGCACGACCACGAGCGACCGGTCGCGCGCGCCCTGGTGGCCGTCGCTGCTGTACCGGCTCCCACCGGGCATCTCGACCGTCAGGTACGGGTCGAACGCCGACGACCGGAGGTCGATCACCAGCGCCCCGCCCGTGCCAACGGCGGTGTAGACGTCGGAAAACGCGCCGGAGGGAGCCGCCGGGTCGTCGCGGCTGAGCTCGCCGTCCTCCACGCGCACGTCGCCGTCGCGGCTCCGGGCTGACGCGCGCGCCGAGCCGTCGTCGAGGGTGTACGGCCCCGTTTCGCCAGGGCCGAAGCTGGTGGCCAGAAGCTGCCACTCGCCGGGCACGTCCAGCGTCAGGCACGAGACCTCGGTGTCGCCCTGGGTGCAGTCGTCGTTTTCCTGGCGGATGCCGTCGGGGCCCTGGGCGATGAGGTAGGTGTTGAACGCGGCCGAGCGGAGCTCGACGCGCCGCGGCTCGCCCGGAGCGACCACGATCGTGGTCGAGTCGTACAACTCGCCCGACTGCAACGCCGCGTCGTCTGGCCCGAGCGCTGTCGCTGGCGGAGCCGTCTCGCCCGGGGCCACGTCGATCCGCACCTGGTACTCGCCGGACTCGCCGGGCCGGAACGACGTCACCAGCACCCGCACGCGCCCGGTCCGGTCGGCGACGAGCGTGGCGCACGAGCGCGTGGTCTCGCCCTCGGTGCAGTCGTCGTCCTCCTGCTGCGCACCCGTGGCCGACTTGACGATGACGAACGTGTCGAAGGCGTCGGACGTCAGCGTCGCGCGCACGGCCTCGCCGCGCTCGACGCTGACGGAGTACTCGTCGACAAACTCGCCCGAGCCCAGTTGCCCGTCCCCCGCGCCGAGGCGCCCGGAGTAGGTCTGGGCGGACGGTGACGCGCTCGCCCCTGCAAGGGCGACGAAGAGCGTGGCGAGACGAAGCATGGGCAAGGCGAGGGCGTCGCCCGAAGCTAGAGCGCTCCGGGCGTCTCGACCCTGCGCCCGGCTCAACTGAACGCGCTCAGCCCGGTCGCCTCCAGTCCCAGCACCAAGGTGTGCACCTCGTCGGTGCCTTCGTAGGTCACGACCGACTCCAGGTTCGCCATGTGGCGCATCACCGGATACGTGCCCAGGATGCCGTTGCCGCCCAGCAGCTGCCGGCTCTGCCGAGCGACCGCGAGCGCCGTGCGGACGTTGTCGCGCTTGGCGAGCGACACGTGCGGAGGCCGCATGGTGCCCTCGTCCTTCATCCGGCCCAGCCGCCAGCCGACGAGTTGGGCCTTGGTGATGTCGGCCAGCATGTCCGCGAGGTGGTTTTGGACGAGCTGGAACTGCCCGATGGGCCGGCCAAACTGCTCGCGCGTGGTCGCGTGCTGGACGGCGGCGTCGTAGCAGGCCATCGCCGCGCCCAGGACGCCCCACGAGATGCCGTAGCGGGCCTGGGTCAGGCACGACAGCGGCCCGCGCAGTCCCTTGACGTTGGGCAGCATCGCCGAGGCGGGCACCCGGACCTCGTCCAGCACCACCTCGGACGTGACGGCGGCGCGGAGCGACCACTTGTCCATGATGCGGGGCGTCGAGACGCCTGGCAGGTCGGTCTCGACCAGGAAGCCGCGCACGTCGCCGGCGTCGTCCTTGGCCCAGACCACGGCTAGGTCGGCGAGGGACGCGTTCGTGCTCCAGCGCTTGTGGCCCGTGATCACGTAGTCGTCGCCGTCGCGGACGGCGCGCGTCTGCATCGCACCCGGGTCGGAGCCGACATTCGGTTCGGTGAGCGCAAAGCAGCCGATGGCGTCGGCCTTGGCGAGCCGGGGCAGCCAGCGCTGCTTTTGCTCCTCGGAGCCGTAGGCCCAGATGGGGTACATCACCAGCGAGCCCATGACGGAGCAGAACGAGCGCAGGCCGCTGTCGGCGCGCTCGACTTCCTGCATCATCAGCCCGTAGGTGACCGACGAGGCGCCGAGGCCGCCGTACTCGGTCGGGATCGTGGGCCCGATCACGCCGAGGTCCGCAAAGCCCCGGGCGATGTCCATCGGGAAGGTGAGCGCCTGGGCGTGCTGCTCGATGACCGGCAGCACCTCGGACGTCACGTAGGCGCGGACGCGGTCGCGGTGCGCCTTTTCCTCGTCCGTCAGCAGGTCGTCGATGCGGTAGAAGTCCAGGGCCTGGAAGGCCGCCGGGTCATACGTCCCGTTCGAGACGCCGTCGGGCTGGAAGCCGAGCGCGCGGAAGGCTCCGGGGTCGCC
This sequence comes from Rubricoccaceae bacterium, assembly GCA_963757585.1. Classification (GTDB taxonomy): domain Bacteria; phylum Bacteroidota; class Rhodothermia; order Rhodothermales; family Rubricoccaceae; genus Rubrivirga. The sequence goes on along the minus strand of CAVWRT010000001.1, from coordinate 218,675 downwards.
GGACTGGCCTTGGTCCTGGACGTCGATGGTGCCGGCGCCGTCGCCGAGGTGGGGGAGGTGGAGGACGTCAGACATCGTGGGGCACGCTACTTTGGGAGGACACGGCGCCGTGCTGGGCGCCGCTAGAAACTAAGACGCGCCACCTCTCACTCCCGTTCTCCATGCGCGTGCTGACGCTGATCCTTTTGCTGGCTTCGTCCGCCTCGGCCCAGGGCGTCGCCCCCCCCCGCTACGGCGTCGGCTTCGACGTCACGACGGCGCTCTACAGCCAAGACGTGGTGCCGTCCGGCCCGTCGCTGGGCGTGCGGGGCCGGGTCGCGCTGCCGGTCAACGCCGACATCTCGGTCGCCGGCAGCATCGGCATCGGCGCTCACGTGTTCGGCGGCACCTCCGACGCGCGCTACGTGCTCAACCCCCAGACGTCGCTGATCGTGACGCTGCCGAGCGACGGGGCGGCGCGCTACGTGCTGGGCGGGTTCGGCGTGTTCCTGCCGTTCAGCGGCGGCGGCGGCGGGCCGTCGATCCACGCGGGCGCGGGGCTGGCGCTTCCGCTGTCGGTGGCGTCCCTGTTCGTCGAGGCCGACCCGTCGCTGGTGTTCGGCGAGGACAGCGTCATCCCGGTGCTCGCGGTGCGCGCCGGCGTGATCTTTTAGCCGGCTGCGTCCCCAGTCCCGACCGGTGGCTTTTGTCGAGGCCCGCCGCCAGCGCCGTCGGGCACGCGTCGGCACGCGCCGCGACGCAGGCCCGACTCGCCGTCCCACGTGCGGCCCGCCTCGCGGGTCTCTCCCCGCCTCGGCGCGGTGGGGCACCGACCCGGCACGGCCCATCGGGGCACCGACTCGGCTCATTGGGTCACCGAGGCGGGCGGAGCTGGCGCGTACCCGCGCCGGGTCCCTCCAGCACCAGTCGACCACGCGACGGTCTTGGCCCGCATCGGCGCGCTGCGACACCGACTCGGCACGCGCTGTCAGGTCACCGAGGCGGGCAGAGCCGTCGAGAGCCTGCCCGGGAAGCCACCGACGCCGGCGTTAAACCGTTGCACCACTGCAATAACGGCAAAAAATCCCTAGCCTTTTACCCGCCGCAGGATCGACTGCAGCCGCTCGTGGTCCTCGTCGAGCAGCCGCGCCAGCGCCCGGCCCGCCTCGACCAGCACCTCGTCGCCGGCGTCGCCGTGCGCGTCGGCCAGGTTGGCCAGCACGGCGGCCAGCAGGTCGTCGGCCGGGACGCTCGGGTCGGGGTGCCGCGCCAACGTCCGCAGCACGTCGAACGGCGCCGCCAGCGCGGCCACGGCGTCGGGGCCGCTCACGCGGATGCGGTCGTGCAGCGCCGCCGGCCGAGGCGGGATGGTCTGGCGCACGACGGGCGCCCCGTCGCGCCGGGCGCGGCCGTCCCAGTACGCCAGGATCTGCGCCCGGATGGTCGTGCGGACCAGCTCCAGGATCTGGGGCATCTCGCGCTGGATGCGGTCGCGGTCGAACTCCGCGCCCAGCGCCGACGCCTGCCGGCCAGGCTCCACGGACCCGATCTCGGCGTGGCTAACGAGCCCGTACAGCACCGTCCCGTCGGCCAGCTCGACCTCGACCCACGAGCCGAACGCCGGGACCTGGGCGTCGCGGTACACCTCGGCGACGATCTCGCGGGAGTTGGAGGCGATGACTTCGGCGACGTGCACGGGACGTGGGGAAAAGGGACAGCCAACGTGTCGGCTGGAAGGTCGCTCGGGGCCGACGTGCGGAACGGGGCGGGAGCGCCGCGCCCGGCCGGCGTCTCAGGCCGCACTCACATTCGGGGCGCGCGCTTCGACGCCGACTTGCCCGAGTACGACGGCACCGACGTGCCCGACTGGTGGAGGCTGCGCGCCAGGATGCGGTGGAACACCTCCTTCTCCTGCATCCGCACGACCGCGCGCTGGTGCGCCTCCTGCAGAATGATCGGGTAGCCTCCCCCCTTTTGCGTTTGGTCCAGGATCACGGCGTGAATCAGGTCGAGCCACCCGGGCTGCTGGGCGACCCACTCCGGCATCTCGACCCGCCCCACCTCGGCGCCGCCGTGGACGTAGAACGCGACGATGCGGTGCGGGCCGTACTGAGACAGGACCTCGCTGCGCGACAGAAACACGGCCGAGCGCTGGCCGGCGTCGAGCCGGTGCTCGAACAGGTGCCGGTCGTGGAGCCCGCGGAGAGAGTCGGGCGCCGTCGACCAGTCGTCCTCGCCCAGGTGCAGGCGGAGCAGGTTGACGACCTCGGCGTTCGCCGGGCGCGACACGTAGGAACAGACCGGGATGCCGGCGTCGCGGAAGCGGTCCAGCTCGGCGACGTAGCGCGTCAGGAGTTGCGTTTCCAGCCGGCGATTTTTCATGCCGCGCAGCATCCAGCGGATCAGCGTGCCGTCGGCCATGGCCACGATGGGGCGCCCGCTGCGGCGCTCGGCGTCGGCGGTGTCGAACAGCCAGCGCAGCTCCAGCTCGTCGCGCAGGGCGGAGACCACCTCGGCCGTCATGTCGAGCGGGCTAGCGTCGGCCACGTCGTCGACCAAGTCCTCGAAGTCTTGCTGGCGGTAGCGCAGCGACGGCTCGGCCTGGAGCAGCGGCGGGTCCAGGGTGCCGTAGTGGATCGCGACGCGGCCCACGTTGAGCAGGTAGCACGCCGGCTCGACGTGGCGGTCGGGGAAAATCTGCGACCCGTCGGTGGCGACGACGGTCACCGTCGCTGGCCGGTCGTGCCCGGGGTGGGCGTCGTGCGGCGCCGACATCGGAATCGCGCGGAGCGGTCCGCCCTTGAGCGCCTGGGCGCGGTCGCGCAGATCCTCCCAGGTGGGCGCGCTGTCGTCGAGGGCGTCGCATGCGCCACCGAGGCGCCCGAGGTGGGCGCTGTCCTCGCCTCGCCGGTACGAGACGAAGTCGGTGAACTGGCCGGCCAGACGAGCGAAATCGAGCATGGCGACAAACTAGCGCGCCCGGTGACGCCTCTCCGTCACAGCGCGCCTTCGATCTCAACTGTCACCAGCGAGCACGCCAGGTCCTGCCCCAGGCCGCGCTTCAGGATGGGGAACACCTGGGCCGTCGCGACCGCGAGTGCCAGCTCGGTCAGGATCTCGGGCCCGAACCAGTCGCGCACCTCGTCCACGGCCGCGCGCGCGTCCTCGCGCTCGGCGACGGCGCGGCCGTAGCGCAGCGCCAGTCGCTCGGCGTCGTCCAGGCGCTCGGTGTCGCCGGCCAGAGCCGCCTGCAAGATCGAGGCGGGCACGCCGTCGGCGCGCGCCTGGTTGACCACGATCTGGACGCACGTGCCGCAGTCCTGCACGACGGTCGCGGCCAGGCGAGCCAGGTGCCACACCGTCGGGGGCGTTGCGGAGCGGTGCGCGGCGAGGGGCGCGAACGCGCCGAGCTTGACGAACGCCGCCGTCGACGAGTCCGCGATGGTGCGGAGGTAATCGAGAGGCGCGCCCAGCTGCCTCTCCTGGCGAGCGATCAGGGCGTCGGTGAGTGCGGACATGAGTGATCTTTCGGTGTGCGCGCAAGGTGCCACACGCCGGCGCGGTTCGCCACCCCGGCGGGCATTCGGCCGTTTTCTTCCCGACTGGTGTTCTCTTGGCTGGGCTGTACATCCACGTTCCGTTTTGCTCGCAGCGCTGCGTCTACTGCGACTTTTACCTCACCACGACCGCGCGCGACGAAGGCTCGTTCGTGCGCGCGCTCGGTGCCGAGATGGCGCGCCAGGGCGCCGCGTTCCGTGACCGCGCCCCGCTGCGGACGCTCTACCTCGGCGGCGGCACGCCGTCGCTGCTCTCGGCCGAGTCGCTGGCCGCCATTCTGGCCGGCGCGCACGCCCACTTCGACACCGCCCACCTCGGCGAGGTCACCGTCGAGGCCAACCCCGAGGACCTGGTGGGGCCGGCGGGCCGAGACTGGCTGCGCGCCGCCGCGGCGCTGGGCGTGACGCGGCTGTCGGTCGGCGTGCAGTCGTTTTTCGACGCCGATCTGGCGTTCATGACGCGCGCCCACTCGGCCGACGCGGCGACCGAGGCGGTCGAGGCGGCGGTCGCGGAGATCGGCGACGTCTCCGTGGACCTCATCTTCGGCGTGCCCGGCCAGCCGTTCGAGCACTGGGGCGCCAACCTCCAGCGCGCCGTGCGCCTGGGCGCCAGCCACGTCTCGACGTACGGCCTGACCGTCGAGGACAAGACGCCGCTGCGCAAGCTGGTCGACCTGGGCCGCGTGGTGCCCGAGGGCGACGAGGTGCTGCGCGAGCGCTACCTGTTCACGCACGACTACCTGGGCGAGCACGGCTTCGAGCACTACGAGGTGGCCTCGTTCGCCCGGCCCGGCCACCGCTCGCGCCACAACGAAGGCTACTGGACGCACCAGACCGTCGTCGGGCTGGGGCCGAGCGCGCACTCGTTCTGGCGCGAGACCCGGAGCCGCGGCTGGCGCTGGGCCGACGTCGCCAACCTGGGCCGCTGGCAGGCGCTCGCGCTCGCCGGCCACGACCCGCTCGACTGGCGCGAGCAGGTCGGCGCGGACGCGCTCGCGGACGAGGCCATCTTGCTGGGCCTGCGCCGGCTCGTGGAGGGCTTGGACCTGGACCAGCTGGAGCGCGACTACGGCATCGACCTGCTGCGCGACCGCCGCGCCGAGCTGGCCGCGTTCGAAAGCGCCGGCTTGGTCGAGGTCACGACCGACCGCGTGCGCTTGACGGTCGAGGGCGCCGCCGTCGCCGACGCCGTGGCGGTCCGGCTGGCGAGCTAGATTGGGCCGCGCTCCCCCTGCCATCGTGATCGGTCGTTTCCTAGTCGCCGCCGCCCTCAGCGTCGTTCTCGCCGCCTGCGCCGAGCCCGAGCCGGCTCCGGCCCCGCCCGCCGAGATCGGCTTCCGCATCGACGGGACGCTGTCGTTCCTGCGCGGCGCTGACACGCTCAAGACCATCGACATCGAGATCGCCGACACCGACTCGACCCGGATGCGCGGGCTGATGGAGCGGCCCACGATCCCCGACGACACCGGGATGCTGTTCATCTTCCCGACAGCGCAGGAGCAGGCGTTCTACATGATGAACACGCCGCGGTCGCTCGACATCCAGTACTACGCCGCCGACTCGACGCTGCTCAACATCGCCGAGGCGACGACGCCCTTCAGCCTCGACAACGTGTACTCCGAGGGGCCGGCCCAGTTTGTGGTCGAGGTGGACGCGGGGGTCTCAAGGCGCATCGGACTAGTGCCTGGAGACCGCATCGCCTGGTCCGCGGCCACCCAGCCAAGGGCTTCCCCTTAGGGGCGTTTCCCACACTGTGGTGAATATGTGCCAAAGTGAGATGGAGCTGAGTCATAGAACCCTGGAGTTGAGTTTATTGGCTCAGGTGACAGACGTGCCGTCCCACGTCCACCTGCAGAGCCCGCTGGCCCCGTAAGGCCAGCGGGCTTCTTTTTGGCCTCTCCCGATTCTCATGGCGCTACCGTCTCCACGTCCCGCCCAGTTTGGCGCGTCGCTCTCCGTCTCGGTCCGCGCCGTCATCGCGCACCCGATCCTGCGCGGCGGGCGCCAGCGCGTAGACGCCGGCCCTCTCCGCGCCCGCGCCGAGGTGGACCGCCAGGCCGGGACGCTGCGCATCGTGGAGTTCCCGACCGTGTCTGACCGGGTGGCGACCATGATCGGCAAGGTCTCCGCCTCGGTCGAGATCCAGGGCCAGCCGGCTGGGTCGTTCGACGACAGCACGGGCCACGTCTCGGTCGAGACCGAGTTGCACATCGCGCCGCAGACGATGCTCGCTCGGGACTCGGACGTCACGATGGTGCTGTCGTCGACGGGCCGAGTCGAGACGCCCGAGGTCACGTCCGACGGCGACCCGCTCGACGACGGCGACGAGACGCTGCGGCTGGTAGGCCAGGGCACGTTCCGAGGGGGCACCTTGTCGGGCGGCACGTTCTGGCTGGTGCTGGACTGCACCGTCGACGAGATCGATGCGCAGACGCCCGGTTCGTGAGGGACGCGTGAGACGCACCCGATGGATCGGTGAAGTCCGGTTGGCATCAAAACAGCGCCTCTGCGTGCTCGTTGCCAGGTCTCCTTCCACCACCACGCCTCAGATGAAACCTGTCCTCCTTGTGGCACTCGCCGCCACCATCGTGCTCGCCGGCTGCGACTCCACCGGCGACGACCTGACCATCACCCAGACCGTCGCTGCCGACGCTCAACTGTCGACGCTCGAAGCGGCCGTCGTCGAAGCCGGCCTAGCCGACGATCTCAGCGGGGACGGCCCGTTCACCGTGTTCGCGCCCACCGACGCCGCGTTCCAGGCCCTGCTCACCTCGCTCGACGTGACCGCCGCCGAGTTGCTGGCCCGCGACGACCTGGCCGACATCCTGAGCCTGCACGTGGTCGCAGGCCGCGAACTCGAAGCGGACGACCTGACCGTAGGCCAGCTCGTCACCACGCTGAACGGTCAGACCCTGACCGTCGTGGCCGCGGGCACCGGGCTCGGGCTCGACACCGAGGACTTCGACACCCAGGCCAACGCCACGATCCAGACGACCGACATCGAGGCTTCGAACGGCGTGGTGCACAAGATCAGCGCCGTGCTGCTGCCCGCCTCGGAGCTCGTTCTGGAGTAACCAGGCGTCACCGCTAGACTGGCCTGCGGGGCCCTCCCAGGGAGGGCCCCGTTTGTTGTGGCCCCGCCCGCCTCGGTGGCGTCGCCGGGGCGGGCAGACCGAGGCGACACGCCTGGGCGCGCTCCCGAGGCGGGGCGACTTGTCCACAGGCCTTGCCGGATTTGGTCTCCGTCGGCGACCTTGCCGTCCCCCCGCTGAGATCGCACCATGCCCGAGTTCTCCCACCTCCACTGCCACACCCAGTACTCGCTGCTGGACGGAGCCGCCCAGATCGACCGCCTAGTCGAGCGCGCGGCGGAGCTGGGCCACGGAGCGGTCGCGATCACCGACCACGGAAATCTCCACGGCGTCCCCGAGTTCTACACCAAGGCGCAGCGCGCGGGCATCCAGCCCATCATAGGGTGCGAGTTCTACGTCACGGCGTCCGGCATGGCGGACAAAAGCGACCGCGTGCGCTACCACCAGGTGCTGCTGGCCAAGAACCTGACGGGCTACAAAAACCTCATCAAGCTCTCCAGCCTGAGCTACACCGACGGCTACTACTACAAGCCGCGCATCGACCGCGACACGTTGCGGCGCTACAGCGAGGGGCTCGTCGCGACCACGTGCTGCCTGCAAGGCGAGGTTCTGCAGACGATCCTGAAAAAGGGCGAGGCCGAGGCCAAGCGGGTGTTCGAGGACTACCTCGACATCTTCGGCGACGACTACTACATCGAGGTCCAGGACCACGCCATCCCCGACCAGCGGACGTGCAACGCCGTCCTGATGCGCTGGGCGGACGAGTACGGCGTCCGCGTCGTGGCGAGCAACGACGTCCACTACGTCCACCAGGCCGACGCCGAGGCCCAGGACGTGCTGCTGTGCTTGCAAACCGGCAAGGACCTCCACGACCCGAACCGCATGCGGTTCGAGAACGACCAGTTCTACCTCAAGTCGGCCGACGAGATGCGGCTGGCGTTTGGCTCGAGCGTGCGCGACGGCGTGTTCAAGAACGAGGCCGCCGTCGACGCGGCGCTCGACGCCAGCCAAGAGATCGCGGACAAGTGCCGGCTGGAGATCCCGATGGGCACGCTCCTGATGCCCCACTTCCCCATCCCGCCCGAGTTCAACGACGACACGGGCGCCTACCTCCGCCACCTCACCTACGAAGGCGCGCGCAAGCGCTGGCCCGAGATCACCGAGGTCATCCGGGAGCGCCTCGACCTGGAGTTGGGCGTGATCGGGACGATGGGCTTCGACGGCTATTTTCTGATTACGCAGGACTTTACCACGGCGGCCCGCAACCTGGGCGTGTCCGTCGGGCCAGGCCGAGGCTCGGCGGCCGGCTCGGCGGTCGCGTACTGCCTCGGGATCACCAACATCGACCCACTCCAGTACGACCTGCTGTTCGAGCGCTTCCTCAACCCCGAGCGCGTGTCGATGCCCGACATCGACATCGACTTCGACGACCGGGGCCGGGGCAAGGTGATCGACTACGTGGTCGAGAAGTACGGGCGCGAGTCGGTGTGCCAGATCGTGACCTTCGGCACGATGGGCTCAAAGTCGGTCATCCGCGACGTGTCGCGCGTGATGGGCGTGCCGCTCCCCGAAGCCGACCGCATCGCCAAGCTGATCCCGGACGGCGTCAAGGTGTCGCTCAAGGACGCCAAGGACCAGGTCGGCGACTTTGCCAAGCTGTACAACGACCCGGACCCCACCATCCGCAAGCTGATGCACTACGCGACGGTGCTGGAAGGCTCGGCGCGGCACACGGGCGTCCACGCGGCCGGCGTCATCATCGCGCCCGGCGACGTCAGCCAGTACGTGCCGGTCTCGATCCAGCGCGGCAAGAGCGGCGCCGCCGACGCGGTCGTGACGCAGTACGACGGCAAGTACATCGAGGACTTTGGGCTCCTCAAGATGGATTTTTTGGGGCTCAAGACCCTGACCATCCTGGACGACGCGCTCGCGCTGATCCAGCAGAACTACGGCATCGAGATCGACCTGGACGCGCTCCCTCTCGACGACGCCGACACGTACCGGCTGTTTCAAAAGGGCGACACGGTCTCGATCTTCCAGTTCGAGTCGTCCGGCATGCGCGAGTGGATGCGCAAGCTCAAGCCGACGTCCATCGACGACCTGATCGCGATGAACGCGTTGTACCGGCCGGGCCCGATGGACCTGATCCCGAGCTACATCGACCGCAAGCACGGCAAGGAGGTCGTGGAGTACCCGCACCCGATGCTGGAGGGCATCCTGGCGCCGACCTACGGCATCCCGGTCTACCAGGAGCAGGTGATGCAGATGGCCCAGGTGATGGGCGGCTACACGCTCGGCGGCGCCGACCTGCTGCGGCGCGCGATGGGCAAGAAAAAGCAGTCCGAGATGGACAAGCAGCGCGCCACGTTCGTGGAGGGCGCCCAAGACAAGGGCGTGCCCGAGGCGAAGGCCAACGAGGTCTTCGACATGATGGCCAAGTTCGCCGGCTACGGCTTTAACAAGTCGCACTCGGCGGCCTACTCCGTGGTGGCCTACCACACGGCGTACCTCAAGGCGCACTACCCGGCCGAGTTTATGGCGGCCGTGCTGACGACCGAGATGGCCGACAGCTCCAAGCTGGCGATCGCGCTCGACGCGACGCGCGTGACGGGCATCGAGATCCTGCCGCCGTGCGTCAACCGGAGCGCCGCCCACTTTACCGTCGAGCACGGGCGCATCCGCTTCGGCTTGGGTGCCATCAAGGGCGTCGGCCTGGGTGCCATCGAGGCCCTGGTCGAGGCGCGCACCGAGGCGGGCGGGGCGTTCGACGACCTGTTCGCGCTGTGCAAAGACCTCGACCTGCGCACGGTCGGCAAAAAGACGCTGGAGGCGATGGCGTCGGCCGGCGCGCTCGACGCCTTCGACGGCCACCGCCGCCAGTTCGTCGACGGCGTGGACCTGGCCTGGACCTACGCCCAGAAGCAGCAGGCCGACAAGGCGGCGGGCCAGTCGTCGCTGTTCGGCGCCGGCGCCGACACGGGCTCGTCGTTCGTGCCGGCGCTCCCCCACTGCGAGCCCTGGACCAAGGGCGAGACGCTGCGCTACGAACGCGACCTGATGGGCTTCTACGTCTCGGGCCACCCGCTCGACAGCTTCGCCGCCGAAGTCGGCGCGTTCGCGTCGGTCCAGATGGGCAACACGGAGCACATCATGCACGAGTCGGACCAGACGGCCATCGGCATCGTGACCGAGATCACGCGGCGGACGACCAAGTCGGGCCGCCCGATCGCGTTCGTGACGCTGGAGGACACGACGGGCCAGGCCGAGGTCGTGCTGTTCGCCCAGACGCTGGAAAAGTGCGGCCACCTGATCACCCTCGACGAGGTGATGATGGTGCGCGGCAAGGCCGAGACCTCGCGCGGCGACCTCAAGCTGGTCGCCAAGGACATCCTGCCCATGTGGCGCGTGCGCGAGCAGCTGGTCAAGGCGCTGACGTTGAAGATCGACGTGGACGTGACGACCGAGGCGGACGTGGCCGCGCTCAAGGCGCTGTGCGAGCAGCACCCGGGCTCGTGCAAGGTCTACTTCGAGGTCGCGAGTCGGGCGCTGCCCCAGCCGGTGCGGATGCACGCACGCACAGCCGTCGTGGACCTGACGCCCGAACTGATGAAGGGGCTCGACACGATCATCGGCCGGGACGCGATGGTGCTCGAAAGCGAAGCCTAGGCCGGCCCGCCTCGGTGCGCGTCCCGGCGTACCTGGGCCCGCCGGGGACGTCCGAGGCAGCGCGCCGCGGTCTGGGCCCTTCGCTCGGCTCTCCCGAGGTGGGCGGGTGAGCCGGTCGGGACGCCGGGCACATTCCAATAGCCACCGCTGAATGGGCCGCGAGAGGGGAGCAACGATACTCGGTGCATCGGACTCCCCTCTGCGATGCGCGTGTTGTTGTCTCTCACCCTGCTGCTGGTCGCAGCCGGATGCGACTCTGGAAGCCTCTCCTCCCCTGGAACGGAGCCTGCAGATCCAGACACCGGCGGCCCGCCGGCGGTCTCGCAGGCCCAGGTCATCGCCGACGGGATCGCGTCGTTCCGGGCCGTCGGCGCGATCCAGGACGGCGCCTCGTGCGCCAGCTGCCACGCGCCGGACGCCTACGACCTCGCCTACTTCGACTTCGACGACGCCACGCTCCGCCGGCGCGTCGAGCCCCACCTGTCTGAGGCCCACGCCGACCGCATCATCGCGCTCGTCCACGCGCTCCGCCAGCGCGACGGGATCACGCCGCGCGACCACCGCACGCACCGCCCCTTCCAGCCCGGCGGCCGCGTCCTGCCCGGCGCGACCGTCGCCGCGCGCGACCTGGCGTTCGGCCGCCAAGCCGACGTGGCGAGTCTCTTTCCCCAACGCGTGCTGTCGCGCGACCAGGCCCGGGCGGCGCGCGACCGATGGCTGGCCGTCGACATCCGCACCGTGCCCATCGGGGTCGCGCTCAACCGCTGGAGCGAGGACCCGCACGAAGGCAACGCCTCGATTGCCGACTGGCTCCCCGACCTTCCGCGCAACCCGGTCGACGACGGCGCGCGAGACCAACTCCACGCGCTCCACGACCGCTACCTCGCCGACCCGAGCGACGACCGATTGTTCGAGGTGATGGACGAGACCGCGCGCCTGACCTCGAGCGGGTTTGCGGGCAACGGCGAGGACCTGATGGCTCACAAGTACCACTCGGTGCTCGTGGCTCAGCATCTGCTGCGGCGCGAGGTGACGCAGGAGTCGCTGTGGCAGGATCGCCCGTCGTCGGCGTGGCTGCCCAGCCGGATGACGCGCGACAAAGGGCCCAACCCTGTCTGGATGGTGGGCGACTTCGCACGCGTCCACAAACACGGCGACGTGGAGCTTCCGGCGCCGGTCGTGGAGCGCATCGGCGCCGGCTTCGACGAGGAGATGCGTCGCGTCAAGATCGCCTGGTTCTACGCCGGCTGGCAGTTCGACCAAGGCCTGCAGCGCACGCACGGCTCCAACTCGACCAAGTCGGCGGAGTACTTCACGGACTTTCTGAGAAAGGACTTCGTGGACGACAAGGCGCCGGACGGGACCCCGGACGCGAGCGGCTACGCGCTGCACGACGCGTTTGTGATCACCAAAAAGCTGGTCGTCCAGAACCACGACCCGGCGCTCGCTGACGGGCGGGGCTCGCACTCGATCAAGTATTCCAACTTCCACGGCTACGGCTGGGACATCTCGAAGGAGCCCACCGACCCCGCCCGCCGCGCCCTGTACCGCCAGATCGTGGCCGACAGCTACCGGATGTCGCTCTACCTGGCCCTCGACCACACCGAGGCGGCCGGAGTCACGGATCAGATGCGGCGGTCGTGGCCGGGCCCCCTCGGCCGGATGCAGGCCTTTTTCGAGCACGCCGGCTCGCCCCACCTCGGTCACGACCTGGCCCTGGTGGAGGCCGTGCGAGCCCAGCTGTAGCGCGCCCGACCCGCGGCATCAGATCGCCGCTGGCTTGCGCTCAGCGCGCCGGCGCGTCGAGAATCTCGCGGTAGAGCGCCAGGTACGCGTCGGTCATCACGCCCGACGAGCACGCGTCCTCGGCCCGCCGTCGGCACGCGCGGCGGTCGACGGAGCGGGCTGCGTCCATCGCCTCCGCGAGCGCCTCCGTGTCCCCTTCCGGCACCAGGATGCCCGCCTCGGGCGTCACGATCTCGGGCGCGGCGCCCACGTCGTAGGCCACGACCGGCGTGCCGCACGCCAGCGCCTCGGCCATCGTCAAGCCGTACGGCTCCTGCCACACACTCGTGAACACGTAGGCGCGAGCCTTGCGCAGGCGCGGCCCGATCTCGTCGTGCGTCAGGTGGCCCAGGTACTCGATCTGGTCGTGGTGCAGGTGCGGGCGCACGAACGCGTCGACGTACTCAGCGTCGCTGACCGGGCCCGCCAGCAGCAGCCGCGTCCCGGACTTAAGGCAGGCCTGGATCGCATGGTGAGGCGCTTTCTCGGCGCACATGCGGCCCATCCAGAACACGTAGTCTTGCGGGGCACGGTAGCTCGGAGACCACCGGGCCAGGTCGATCCCGTTGCGAATGGTCCGGTCGATGTCCACGATCCCCGAAAGGTGGCCCCACTGGTGGTCGCTCACGGTCGTGACCGTCTGGCGCACGGCGGGCAGCGCGCCGAAGCCGAGGCGCAGGTAGCTGTCCGCCAGCGAGTGGATCGAGGTGATGCAACGGGCGCCCAACGCATTGCCCTGCACGATGGGGACGTGGTGGAGCGAGTGGTTGTGGACGATGTCGTAGGCACCGGCGAGCACCCGATCCATGACGTCGGAGTAGATCACGGCTTGCACAAAGGCACCCGGGCTCATCCCGGAGGTCTCGATGGCGTCGTCGAACTCGGCTAGGATTGCGGCCTCGCGACGCATGGGGACGAGAGGAAGCGACGGACTGGAGTCGGCGTGGGCGTAGAGATCGACGGCGTGGCCTCGCTGGACGAGGTCGCGCACCAGCTGGAACGTGATCGTCTCCAGCCCTCCGGCGAACGGCTCGGCGAGGGGAAACCGGGAGTGAGCGACGACGGCGATTCTCATGAGGTCGGGCGGGCATCTGGTGGTCCAGGTAGACCCGCCACCGACACGGGCGATCCAGCGTGCGCCGTGCCCGCGGCGGAGGCGGCCCACGCCGCTGCGCGTCCAGCGGACTACCGAGGCGGCCTGGCCCGCGTCTGCCGGGCCTGCTCACGGAGCATGTAGAGGTACAGGCTCTCGACCTTCTCGCGCGCCCAGGGCGTTCTGCGCAAGAACCGCAGGCTCGACGCGACGCTCGGGTCGTGCGTAAAGCACCGCACGCGGACCTGCTCGCCGAGCGCGTCCCACCCGAAGTGCTCGACGAGGTCGGTCACGATCTGCTTGAGCGTGACGCCGTGCAGCGGGTTTCTGGGCTGAGACGGCGGCACGGAATCGGCGGACGGTGGACAGGTGCGCTCGGCGCGCGGGATGACCGGCGCACGCTGGACGCGCGCCCCCGAAGTCTACGGCCCGGACGGGCCCAGCCGGGCCGCCCGGCCAGGGCACGCCCGCCACTGGCTCGCCGGACCTTGGACGGCCAGCGGAAGTGCAAGCGGCCCCTTCCCCCTCGTGATGCTCCACCTTCCTCGCCTCGGCCTGCTGATCGCCGTGCTCGTCGTCGCTGGTTGCGGCGACACGGCCCGCCTGGCGGTCGCCGACGGCACCGGCCCGACGCCTACGATCCCCGAGCCCAACCGCTCGCTCATCCCGACCGTCAACATCGCCGACGCCGAGCCGTGGCCCGATGGACGGATGCCGCGCGCCGCCGCGGGGATGGCCGTTCAGGCCTTCGCGTCCGGCCTGGATCACCCGCGCTGGCTCTACGAGTTGCCCAACGGCGACGTGCTCGTCGCGGAGTCGAACGCGCCGCCCGAGGCGGGCACCAAGGGGCTCGTCGGGCGCGTGCGCGCCTACTTTTTCGCCAAGGCCGGCGCGGGTGTCCCCAGCGCGGACCGCATCACGCTGCTGCGCGACACCGACGGCGACGGCCGGGCCGACGTCCAGACGGCGTTCCTGGAACACCTGGCCTCGCCGTTCGGAATGGCCCTCGTCGGCGACCGCCTGTACGTCGCCAACAGCGGCTCGCTCGTGAGCTTCCCGTACCGCGAGGGGCAGACGCAGATCACCGCCGCACCCGACTCGGTGGCGGCGCTGCCAGCCGGCACCTACAACCAGCACTGGACGCGCAACGTCGTCGCCAGCGCGGACGGCAGCCGGCTGTACGTCTCCGTCGGGTCGGCCAGCAACGTCGGCGAGCACGGGCTGGACGAAGAGGTCGGCCGCGCGGCGATCTGGGAGGTCGACCCCGCCAGCGGCGCCACGCGGATCTTCGCGAGCGGCCTGCGCAACCCCGTCGGGATGGCCTGGGAGCCGACGACGGGGGCGCTGTGGACGGCCGTCAACGAGCGCGACGAGCTGGGCAGCGACCTAGTCCCGGACTACATGACGTCGGTCGTCGAGGGCGGCTTCTACGGCTGGCCGTACAGCTACTACGGCGACACCGTCGACCCCCGCGTCGACGCGCGGCCGGACCTGGTGGCCACGGCCCTCGTGCCGGATTACGCGCTCGGCCCGCACACGGCGTCGCTGGGGCTGGCCTGGTCGGGCGGCACGACGCTGCCCCGCATGGCGCGGGGCATGTTCGTCGGCCAGCACGGCTCGTGGAATCGCAAGCCGAAGAGCGGCTACAAAGTGGTGTTCGTCCCGTTCACGGACGGCCAGCCGAGCGGGCAGCCCATCGACGTGCTGACGGGCTTTCTGAGCCAGGACCAAGACACCGCCTACGGCCGGCCCGTCGGCGTCGAGGTGGTCCGCGACGGCTCCCTGCTCGTCGCGGACGACGTCGGGAACGTGATCTGGCGCGTCTCGGCGGCGCGCTAGCCCCGGGTCCGGGCGGAGCCGCCGAGGCCGACCCAGCCGCCGAGGCGGGCAGAGTCGCCCAGACGTGTGCGTGCCCGTCGGCGGCTGGGCTGGGACTCTGTGCCTGTGTCATGCGCTGGCTGTGACACGCCGGTGACACCGCGGCGGGTGACCTTGAACGCAACCAGCCGCCGACAGCCCCATGTCTGCTCCCTCCGCTCGCGTTCGAGACCTGCTCGCCCAGCCCCAGCCGCTCGGCTCGCCACCGGCGGCACACCTGGCCGAGTATTCGTTCCGCTTTGACACGGCGGCGCCGTCCGCGCGTGCGCCGTTGCCCGCCTCGGGCATGGACTGGACAGTGGCGCAAACGCTCGAGGAGCTTCGCCGCCGCGACGCATCCGTCGACCGGTCGTCGCGGGGGCTCAGGCTGCGCCACGCCTACCGGATGCCCCAGCTCGCCGTCGCCGTCGGCCGGTTCGAGCGGACGGTGGCGGCCTGGCTCGACCTGGGCACGGCGCCGCGCCCGGCGCTCGGCTGGGACGACGAGACGGACCTGCTGGTGCGTCACCTGCGCCAGCGCCCGGCGCCAGCTGAACCGGTGTCGCTGCGGCCCGGCGTGTCGGTCACCGACTGGCCGCTGTTCGTGGCCTCCGTCGAGGGCCGGTTTGCCGAAGGCCCCGAGGCGGCCTGCGCCGACGGGCTGCGCCGCGACCTACGCGACGTGTTCGCGGCCACCGAGGCCGCGCGAATCCGTCCGCTCACCCCGGCTCGGCAGGCGCGAGCGGCGTAGCGGTGGCCGGCCGTGGGTTAGCTTGCCGGCCCCTCTCTCGTACGCCCGTGCCTACCATCGCCACTCTGGACCTTTCCTCCCTCCCCGAAGACCGGCGGCTGTCGTTCTACGGCGCCCTGTTCGCGATGTCCGCCGCGGACCGCGACATGGACGAAAGCGAGGACGACCGCATCTTCGAGACCCTCGACCTCGGCGGCTTGTCGGGTGAGGCCCGCAAGTCGGTGTTCCGGCTCGCCATCGACCCGCCGCCGCTGGAGCGCTGCCTGCTGGAGTTCAAGGACTCGGAGCTGGACCTGCGGCGCGGCCTGATGCTCAACCTGATCGACGTCGTGCTGGCGGACGGCATCATCGAGCCCGCCGAGCACGTCGGCCTGCACGAGGCTCGCGAGGTGCTCGGGCTGGACCGCGACGACATGTCGGAGCTGCACGATCTGGCGCACCAGATTCAGAGCCAGGAGGTCGTGCGGCCGGTTCGCCCCGAGCCCCGAGGCTAGCGCTTGTGACGCAGGCCCGTCTGGCGCTGGCTAGTACGGCGCCGGGTCGCGGGGCAGCGCCGTCGGGTGCACCGGCTGGTCGGCGCCTCCGACCGTCACCGTGGGGTCGCCGCTCTCGGAGGCGTCGGGCTGGATGCCATCGCCCATCTTGTTGGCCCAGGCCTGGGTGAACTCGGCGCCGACGAGCACGATCAGCGCCGAGTAGTAGATCCAGATCAGCAGCAGCGCGAGGGACCCCGCCGCGCCGAACGCCGAGGCGGGGTCGGCCACGCCGAGGTAGATGCCGATGGCCGTCTTGCCCAGCGTGAACAAGACGCCCGTCACGAGCGCTCCGACCCAGACGTCGCGCCACGAGATCTCGGCATCGGGCAGCACCTTGAAGACCACGGCGAACAGTCCGCTGGTGACGGCCAGGCCGACGACGAAGTTGAGCACCTGCATGCCCACCCCGGCCACGCCCTGACCTGTCAGCTCGGCCGCCGCCTGGCCCATCGCCGCCAGCACACCGCTCACGGCGAGCGACACCAGCAGCAGAAACGCGATGGTGACGACCATCCCGAACGACAGCAGCCGCTTGACCAGGAGCGCCCGGATGCCTCCGCCCTCCTGGGCCTCCACCTCCCACGCCCGGTTGAGCGCCTTTTGAAGCTGGCTGAACGCCCCAGACGCGCCAAACAGCAGCGCCGCGATGCCGGCCAGCTTGGCGCCGATGCCGCTTCCCATCGAGCTGGCGTTCTCGATCATGGTTTTGACCGTCTCGGCCCCGTCGGCGCCCGCGACGCCGTCCACCTGCGACGTGATCATCTCGGCGACCTTGTCGGGGCCGATCAGCGCGCCGGCCAGGTAGACGATCATCACCAGCAGCGGAGGCAGCGAGAACACGGTGTAGTACGCGATCGCAGCCGCGAGCGACGGCACGTCGTCGTCTTTGAGTTCGCGTCCTGTGGTCATCAGCACAGCTTTGATCGTCGGCCAGTTCAGGGTCATCGGTAGGGAAGAGAGGTGGCACAGGAACGCGCCCGACCAGACTCCGTTCGCGCCCTCCCCACACGAGAGTCCATGTCCCGCGTTCGCCTCGACGATGACGGTCGTGCACTGACGCTGGACCTGCACGGCGCGCGCGTGGACGAGGCCCTCGACCTGGCCTACGCGGCCGTCGTGGAGGCCGCGCGGCATGGCCGCACGACCGTCCGCCTGGTCCACGGCCTCTCGACGACCGAGGCGGGCGCGGCCCGCACCATCAAGACGGCGTTGCACCAGGCCGCCGACGACGGCGAGTTCGACCGCCATGCCACGGGCGTCATCCGCATGGAAGGCGTCCTGATCATGAGCATCGCGCCGGCGCCCAGCCCTCGGTCAGGACGCCTCAGACTCGCGGACCTGCGCTAACCCGACCTTGCGATGGACCGGCCTCGAATCGGAATCACCACCTCCCTCAACACCACGGACCGGGGCGCGCGCGAGCAGCGCCTCGACCTGGCCTACGTTCGCGCGGTGGAACGCGCCGGGGGGCTGCCCCTGGTCGTGCCCATGCTGGCGACCGACGCAGCGGCGGATGCCTTCGCAGCGCTTCTCGACGGCCTGGTGGTCACCGGCGGGCCCGCCGTCACCACGGGGCTGGTGGGGGCGCTGCCCGACGACATCGACGAGACCGACCCGGACCGCGTCGCCTCGGACACCCGGCTGCTCGGCGCGTTTCTGTCGGCCGCGCGCCCCACGCTGGGCATCTGCTACGGGATGCAGCTCGCCAACGCCTTGCGCGGCGGCAGCATCTACGCCGACGTCGAGGCGCACCAGCAGACCGAGGTCCACAGCCGGGGCCGCGGCGGCACGACGCACCCCGCCTCGGTCGAGCCGGGGACGCACTTCGCGGCCGTGGTCGAGCGCTCGGACCTGGTCGTCAATACGCGGCACGTCCAGGCCATCGCCGAGCTGGGCCAGGGGCTGGTGGTGGCCGCCCGCGCCCGCGACGGCGTGATCGAAGCCATCGAGTCGGCCGACGGCAGCTTTGTGGGCGTCCAGTTTCACCCCGAGGCGATGGAGCCTCCGCTAGACGCCGTGTTCCGAGACCTGGTCGAGCGCGCCCGGGAATCGAGGTGCTAGGAACCGCACGGAGTAGGACCGGTTTTTGCGTGCTCCCGGGTGACCTCTCCCCGTCCGGCGCACCCCATGGCTTCCTCCGATCTCGACCCGTTCCGCCCCCTCCCCGACTTTGTCGACGCGGACCCCGTCGACGCGCTGGGCCAGACCATCGAGCCGGGCGACGACCCCTCGCCGCAGGCGGCTCAGGGGCGGCGCTCGTTTCGGCAGGCGGTCCAGGTCCCGCTCGCGTCGCTGGCCGTGATGGTGGCGATCGGCATTGTCGCGTTCGCGCTGCGCGGCGACGAGCCGCGCGCCGAGGCCAACACTGGGGCGCAGCCGACGGGCCCGGCCGTGATCTCGGCACCGTCCAACCCGGAGGACCCCTACACCTTCAAGGGCCTCGACATCCACCCGGACCGGCTCTACGGGCAGTACTTCGCCGGCGCCTTCGCGGCGCTCCCTGCCGACGCCGACGCGTCGAGCAACCACCTGGCTGACTTCCGCTGGCGCCTCGACATGTACCGCCGCGCCTACGGCGTGGACGACAACTTTACGATCCGGGTGCTGGACGACCGGACCGGCAAAACGCTCGAGGTGCTCCAGCTGCGCGACCTCAAAGACCAGCTGGCCGGGTCGACGGTGTCGTGGGACGAGGTCAACCGTTCGCGCCGGGAGGCTACGCGCACGCTGCGCGACAAGTGGAAGGCCTACGGCATCCCCCAGAGCAACCTCGTGATCCGCTGGGGCTACGCCGACCAGACGCTCGAGGCGCGCGGCCGCGACGAGCGCTACATCACCTACGAGGTCAACCTGGCGCGGCGGCTGGGGCTGAGCGTGCTCGCGACCGAGATCGGCACCGTCGAGACGTTCAACCAGGACCAGTTGGTGTCGCCCGTCGGCGCACGGAGCCGGTTCCAGATGATGCCCGACATTATGCGCATGTTCGACGTCGAGCAGTACACCCTCCCCGTCGCCTCGGGCGGCAGCGTCCAGGTGCGCGAGGAGCTGAACCCGCTCTTGGCGATGGAGCCGTCGCTGATGTTGGTCCGGGCGTACTCCAACAGCGTCGGGCACGAGCTGCCCGGCATCTCGGCGTACCACACCGGGCCCGGCAACATCTTTAAGATGTACCGCGAGTACCTGCGCGCCCACCCCGGCTTGCAGCGGAGCGAAGGCAAGCACGTCTCCGACGCCTACATGTGGGGCGTCACCGACGGCTTCCAGCGCGTCGACGAGGTGTCGTCGTTTGGACCGCAGTCGCGCGCCTACGTCCTCAAGGCGTACGGCTCGCTTCGGGCGACCGAGGACCGCCTGATCAACCCCGCCGAGACGATCCACGCCGAGCGCGTCCGCGTCAAGCCGGGCACGACGGTGAGCCTGTCCCAGCTGTTGACCGCGCTGGAGCCGCACGCGCGCCGCGTCAACTGGGGCCCCGCCCAGGGCGCCACGGCGTACGAGAAGTTTCGCGATCTCAACCCGCACATCGACCTGCCGGCGGCGGCGCGCGGCATCCCGGCCCGCGGCGACGTCCGCTTTTCGGCGACGGCCGGCAGCGAGCCGGTGCGCTTTTTCCTGCCGCAAGGGGCCGCCTCGGTGCTGCGCGGGGTGGGGCTGGACGTGATCGGCTCGGTCGAGACGTTCGACGAGCGGACCTTTCTGCTCGACGCCGGCGAGCGCACCCAGACCGACCGCGACTACGCGCGCTTGGTCCAGGACGCGGGCCAGTTCGGCTTTACCCGAGCGACGGTGCAGCGGATGGACCGCATCCACGACCAGTTGCAGCGGCTGGCGTCGGAGAACCCGGACTCGCGCTTCCGCCAGACGCAGGCCAAGATCGCGCGCATCCACCGCTCGGTCTGGCGCACGGCGGCGTTCCGGGACTTGGTGGCGACAACGGAGACGCTGCTGTCGATGGACCCGCGCGTCAACCTGGGCCGCGTGCCCGTCGCCGACGCCCAGGCCACGCCCGGCACGATGCCCTCCCAAGGCGCGTCCCGCCGGCGCGACTCGATGCGGACGCTGACGCCGCGGCCGCCGACCATCGAGGACCAGATCGCCTACTAGCTCTGGGCGCGCGCGCGCGGGCTGCCGGTATCTTGGGGCTCCCTCCTGACCCCGCGCCCATGTCTCGCATCGCCTCCGTCCACGCCCGCCAGATCCTCGACAGCCGGGGCAACCCCACCGTCGAGGTGGACGTCATCACCGACGACGGCGCCGTCGGCCGCGCGGCGGTGCCCTCGGGCGCCTCGACCGGTGAGTACGAAGCCGCCGAGCTCCGCGACGGCGACGACGACGTCTACCTCGGCAAGGGCGTGCTCAAGGCCGTCGCGAACGTCAACGAGACCATCGCGGCCGAGGTCGCCGGGCTCGACGTGCTCGACCAGCCCGCGCTCGACCGCGCCCTGATGGACCTGGACGGCACAGACACCTTTGGCTCGCTGGGCGCCAACGCGGCCCTGGGCGTGTCTCTCGCCGCCGCCCGCGCCGGAGCCATCGTGGCCGGGTTGCCGCTCTACGCCTACCTCGGCGGCTCGAACGCACGCCGGCTACCGGTGCCGATGATGAACATCATCAACGGCGGGCGCCATGCCGACAATTCCGTTGATTTCCAGGAGTTTATGGTAATGCCCGTGGGTGCCGAGACGTTCTCGGAAGGGCTGCGGATGGGCGTCGAGACGTTCCACCACCTCAAGGCCGTGCTCAAGGGCAAGGGCTACTCGACGGCCGTCGGGGACGAAGGCGGGTTTGCGCCCAACCTCAAGAGCAACGACGAGGCCATCGAGGTCATCCTGGAGGCGATCGAGCGGGCCGGCTACGAGGCGGGCGTGGACCTGTTTATCGCGCTCGACCCGGCCGCGAGCGAGATGTACGAGGACGGCGCCTACACGTTCTACAAGTCCGACCCGGACCGCCGCGTGTCCTCGGAGGAGATGGTCGAGTTTTGGGCCGGCTGGGTGGACGAGTACCCCATCATCTCGATCGAGGACGCGCTCGACGAGAACGACTGGGAGGGCTGGGCGATGCTGACGGAGAGGGTCGGCGAGACCATCCAGATCGTGGGCGACGACCTGTTCGTGACCAACACGACGCGCCTGCAGCGCGGCATCGACGAGGACGTGGCGAACGCGATCCTGATCAAGCCCAACCAGATCGGCACGCTGACGCAGACGATGGAGGCCATCGAGCTGGCCCACCACTACGGCTACGCCTCCGTCCTGAGCCACCGTTCGGGCGAGACCGAGGACACGACCATCGCAGACCTCGCGGTCGCGGCCGGGAGTGGCCAGATCAAGACCGGGTCGGCGTCGCGCAGCGACCGCTTGGCCAAGTACAACCAGCTGCTCCGCATCGAGGAGCTGCTGGGCGATTCGGCGATTTACCCCGGCATGGACGCGTTCCGCTTCTAGGCGGGGCGACGGGAATGGCGGTGTGGTGCATTTGCACCATACCGATGCCGGCGTGCCAGGGCACCTTGGCCGTGCTTCATCCAGACCCCATGCGTGCGCTCGTTGTCCTGATCGTCTTCAGCCTGAGCGCCGCCGGGTGCGTGCTGATTTTCCAAAAGCCCGTCGTCGAGCCGGCGTCTCTGGCCGACCTCGGCGCGAGGCGCGTGACCTCGCCCCTGCGGGTCCACCTGGAGGACGGGTCGGTCGCCGTGTTCAGAGACGGCGCCACGTTTAGCGCCGACAGCATCTCGGGCGACGGCATCCGGGTCACCTTTTTCGACAACCAGACCCAGGCCATCCGGTCGGTCGCGCTGGACCGCGTGCTCGGTGCCGAGGTGTACACGACGGAGACCGACGTGGCGACCTCGGTGCTGGCCAGCGCCGGGGCCAGCGCCGTCGGCTACGCGGCGCTGGGCGTCGCCGCGTTCGCGTTGTTCGGCTCGTGCCCGACGGTCTACGCCGTCACGCCGGACTCGCTCGCCCTCGAAGCCGAGTTGTTCTCCAACAGCATCGCGCCCTTGTTCGAGATGCGCGACCGCGACGTGCTCCGCCACGCCCGGCCGGACGCCGACGGACTGGTGCGGCTCGAAATCCGCAACGAGGCACTCGAAACCCACTACATCGACCACCTCGCCCTAGAAGCCGTCGAGCACTCGGTCAGCGAGCGCGCCTTGCCCGCCGACGGCGGAGGAGCGATCGTGCTGCGCGACGAAGTGCGCCCGCTGTCCGCGACCGACCGCACGGGGCGCGACGTGCTGGCCGCGCTGGCACACGCCGACGGCCAGGCCTACGCCACGCCCGACGCGGTGACCGCGGCCGTCACCGAGGCCGACCTGACCGACGCCGTAGTGCTGGCGTTCCCACGGCCGGCGGCCGACTCGGTGGCGCTCGCCCTGCGGTTCCGGAGCAGCCTGCTGACGACGGTGCTCCTCTACGAGCACATGCTGGCCGGCCAGGGCGCGCGCGGGCTGGACTGGATCGGGCAGGACATGGCGTCGATCGGGGCGGTCGCCGAGTTTGGCGACTACTACCTGCGCCGCCTCGGGCTCCGGGTCGACGTGCTCGACCGCGGGCAGTGGCGAGAGGTCGACCGGATCGCCGAGGCGGGGCCCATCGCCTGGGCCGAGCGCGCCGTCGTGGTCCCCATCCCGGATGGCGAGACGCTGACGGTGCGGCTGCGCTTTGTGGCCGATGGGTGGAGGCTGGACGCGGCGACGCTGGGACGCGCCCGAAGGGCGCCGGCACAGCCCGTGGCGCTCGCCTCGGTGACCGACGACGACGGCCGCGCCGTGCCCGAGTTGGCCGACCAACTTGGCACGACGGATCTACGCCACGCCGTCCGCGGGCCGGGCTCGGTCTTCCACGTCGCGTTTGCTGCACCGCCGGCGCCGCTGGGACGCGCGCAGACGCTGTTCGTGTCGGCCCAGGGCCACTACATCGAGTGGATGCGGCCCGACTGGCTCCGCCAGCCCGACCGGGGCCGCTTCCAGCCGACCGACTCCACGCTGGTGGCCGCGATCGGCACCTGGCGAGCAAAGCGGGGCTACTACGAGTCGCGCTTCGAGTCCTCCATGCTCCCGGTCCGATGAAAGGCTTGTTGCTCCTCGCACTCGTCCTGACGGGGTGCACCATCGGCTCCAAAGGTCGGGACCTGGTCCAGGCGCACGGGGCGACGGTGGCCCTCGCCGTTCGCGTCGAAGGCAGGCAGCAGATCCTGGCCGGAGAGCTGCTCGCCGTCGAGCCGGACGCCTTGCTGATTGACAGCGTCGATCCAGTTGGACAGCCGCGCGCGGTCGTGCGCGTGCCCAAGCCATCCATCGCGCGGGGCGTGGTCTACGTGGGCACGTCTCCAGGCTCCGACGTGCGGTTGCTGCGCCGGACGCCGCAAGGGATGCGGCGGGCGGCCGAGATTCAACTGGGCGGACGCGCGCTCAACGGGCCACTGCTGATCCGGCTGAGCCGCTTCCCCAGCGGCATCCCCGACACCCTGCTTCTCGCGCTTGCTGGAGGCTCGGAGCCAGGATCAGGTGGGAGGCCCCGAGACCGCCTCATTGCTGGACGCCATCCGCTAACCGCTATGCCACGCCTGTTTTTGTTTCTGATTGCAATAACGGCCAGCGCGCAGGCGCCACGCTCCACGTCCGAGTTTTTGGCCGCGACCTCTGCTGCCCTGGAGGCGTTCGCCGACCCGGCCGACGCCCTGGCCGCCGGGTTCCGCCCTCTCGGTCCGGACATGCCGCACATGGGCCAGCACTGGGTCCACCCAGGCCGAGCAGTCAGCCGTGACCTCGACCCCACTCGGCCCGCCATGCTGACCTACCTGTCGCTCGGCGACCGCACGGTGCTGACCGGCGCGGCGTTCACGATTCCCATCGCTCCGGGCGCCGCTCCACCGTCGTTCCCCTCGCCGGGCGCCTGGCCACGCCGCAAACACCCACGGGCCCTCAGTGGGCGAGTAGATTGTGCGTCCTCTCTCTCCGCACCGATGAGCTTGTTCTCGTCCGACCCGCTGACCCACTTCCCCGTCGTCAAAGGCAAGCGCCTGGATGGCACCGAGGTCCAGTTTCCCTACGACCTCCCGTCCGACGCGACGCTGCTCGTGGTCTCGTTCATGGACGACCGGGACCCGCTCTCGGACCAGTGGGCCCGCCTCGGCGAGCGGATCAAGGAGCGGCACCCCGACCGGTTCAGCGTGATCGAAGTGCCCGTGGTCAACGTCAAGCTCAAGCTGCTCGGCGGCCTGGCAACCATGGGCATCCGCGGCCAGGTGGACGATGACGCGGAGCACGCGCGCACCGTGCCCATCTTTGTAGACCTCAAGCCGTTTCAGAAAAAGCTCAAGGTCAAGACGCGCGGCGTGTACCCGATGCTGGTGGCCCGGGACGGGCGCATCGCTTGGCGGGGCGAGGACGAGATCGACATGGACGAGATCACCGCCCTGGAAGACGCCGTCGTGGACCTGCTGGCGGCGCCCGTTCCCGACGTAACCGAGCACCCCGACGTGGAGGCTCCCGACGCTAAGGACGAGGATCTGGCCGGCGACACCAATCTCGACGACCCCTCCCGCCTGGAGGCTCAGGCGCCGGACGAGACCACCGAGGCGGGCTGACTCGGCGCTGCGGCTTCTCGGTCACAGACGCGGACGCGGCATCCGTACCGCCGACGGCGCGGCTACGACTCCCGCCAGACGGCCACCTCGTCCAGCGGCTTGCGCGCCAGGTCCGGCACCGTCGCGTCGGGGTGGGGATAGCCGACGGGGAACAGGATAAACGGCGCCTCGCCGGGAGGGCGCTCCAAGATCTCGGTCAGGAAGCGCATCGGCGACGGCGTGTGCGTGAGCGTCGCCAGACCCATCTGGTGCAGCGCGGCGACAAACAGCCCGGCGGCGATGCCACAGCTTTCCTGGACGTAGTAGTGCTTGCGCGTGGACCCGTCGGCGCGAACGCCGTAGCGCTGGGCGAACAGCACCACGATCCAGGGCGCGGTCTCCAGAAACGGCTTGCGCCAGTCGGTGCCGAGAGGCGCCAGCGCCTCCAGCCACTCTTGCGGCATGCGGCCGCCGTAGCTGGCGCGCTCCTCCGCCTCGGCGGCGGTCCGGATCTGGCGCTTGAGGCTCAGGTCCGAGACGGCGACAAACGTCCAGGGCTGCATGTGCGCCCCGCTCGGAGCCGTCGACGCCGTCAGGATGGCGCGCTCGACCAGAACGCGGGGCACGGGCCGGTCCGAAAACGAGCGCACCGAGCGCCGAGCCGCCATCGCGTCCAGAAAGGCGGCCGACCGTTCGAGCGACTCGTCGGCCGACAGCTGGCGCGCGCCGAGCGCGACGTGCGGGTGCTCCGGCACCGCTAGTCGAGGGCGAAGGTGACCGAGACCCCCACGCGAACGCGAAACTCGCCGCCCGGCCCCTCGAGCCCGTTGTCCATCATGCCACTCATCATGCCCGCGCCCATGGCGTCGAACAGCGAGCCGCCGGCGCCGTCCTCGCGCACGGCGATCACGTCGGCGATGGCGAGGCCGGCCACCTCGGCAATCAGTTCGGCCCGCTGGCGCGCGTCCGCGACGGCGTCGCGCAAGGCGTCGCGCTGCAACGCGTCGGCGTCGCGGACGACGTAGCTCACGTCGACCTGGCGCTGGTTGACGGCCAGGAGGTCGTCGCCCTGATCGCTCGCGATCGCGGCGACGAGCGAGGGCACGCGGTCCAGGTCGTCCACGTGCACGGTCAACTGGCGGCTGGCCGAGAATCCCTCGTCGGCGCCGGTCATCCGGCTTCCGCGCGACGAGCCAATCGACAAACGGTCGAGAAAGACCTGGCTGGGGTTCACGCCCGCCTCTTCCATCAGCGCCCGCACCCGGTCGACCTCGCGCTGGTGCGTCGCCAGCGCCTCCTCGGCGGTGTCGCCCTTGGAGTCGAAGGCGACGCGCAGCACCGCCCGGTCGTGCCTGGCGATGGCGTGGCCCGTCCCGCGGACGTCGACGGTGCGGAGCGATGCCGAGGTGGGCGGGCCCGAGATCGTGAACTGGGCCTGGACGGGTCCGGCGAGGACCAGCCCGAGCGCGGCGACAAGGATGGAGCGCATCGTGGCGGAAGCAAGGGGAACGAGGGCAGACGCCGAGGCTACGGGTGGAGGCGGCCCAGCAGCCGAGGAAACGGCGCCGTCTCGCGCACGTGCGGCAGGCCGCAGACCCAGGCGACGGTCCGCTCCAGGCCCAGGCCGAAGCCCGCGTGCGGGACGGAGCCGTAGCGCCGCAGGTCGAAGTACCAGTCGAAGGCCGACTCGGGCAGTCCGTGCGCCTCGACCTGGCCGTGCAGAAAGTCGAGGTCGGTCGCGCGCTCGCCCCCGCCCACGATCTCGCCGTAGCCCTCGGGCGCCAGCACGTCCATGCCGAGCGCGAGGCGGTCGTCGTCGGGGTCGCGCTTCATGTAGAACGCCTTGACCGCGGCCGGGTAGCGATGCACGATGATGGGCGTGGCAAAGTGCTTGGTCAGGATGGTCTCGTCGCTGCCGCCAAAGTCGGCCCCCCACTCGAACGACGCCGCCGACGCCTTCCAGGTCGGGATGTTGCGGAGCCCCTCCTCGATCTCGCCCAGGCGGACGTTGATCTCGATCTCGCGCGCGTCGATGCGGCGCTTCTCGCCCTTTTTGGCCTGGCCGTAGGCCGCTCGGTTGCGGTCCCGCTCGGCCTCCAGCGTCACGCGCTGGTCCTCCAGGCCCTCCTGCTCGGCGTCCAGGATCAGCTGGGTGGCGTCGCCGGTCAGCAGGTCGACGGCTTCGGAGTAGCTCAGGCGCGCGAACGGCTCGGCGACGCTCGCCTGGAGCGCGCCGACGTCGCGGCCCAGGATTTCGAGCTCAGGTTGACAGTTTGCAATAACGGATTTCACGATGGCCGACAGCAGCTCTTCGGCCACCTCCATGTTCATGGCCAGGTCGTAGAACGCCATCTCGGGCTCGATCATCCAAAACTCCGTCAGGTGCCGGCGCGTCTTGGACTTCTCGGCGCGGAAGGTCGGGCCGAAGGTGTAGATCTTGCCGTGCGCCATCGCCATGGCCTCGCCGTGCAGCTGGCCGCTCTGGGTCAGGTAGGCCGGCTCGCCGAAGTAGTCCAGCTCGAACAGCGTCGACGTGCCCTCGACAGCGTTGCCGGTCAGGATGGGCGCGTCCATCTGGACAAAGCCCTCGCCTTGAAAGTAGGCGTGGATGGCCACGATGATGCGGTTGCGCACCCGCATGGCCGCCCACTGCCGGCGGCTGCGCAGCCACAGGTGGCGGCGGTCCATCAGGAACTCGACGCCGTGGTCCTTGGGCGTGATCGGGTAGGGCTCGGCGAGGGCGAGCACCTCGACCGCCTCGGCCTGGATCTCGACCCCCCCGGCTTGCCGCTCGTCCCGCTTGACGCGCCCCACCACGCGGAGCGCGCTCTCCTGGGTCAGCGACTGAGCCGCATGCCACGACGCGGCATCCACGGCGCCTTCGTTGACCACCACCTGGACCACGCCCGAGCCGTCCCGCACCTCCAGAAACCGCAGGCCCTTGCCTCCGCGCGCGTTGTAGAGCCAGCCGTTCAGGGTGACCACCTCGTCGGCGTGATCGGTGAGGGCGGCGACGCGTGTAAACGGCTCAGTCATGGCGGGGAGATCCGGGGACCGCCCAAGCTACGGGCGCGCCTCCGGGCTCGCCGGTGCTAGCGCATGACCTCTAGCGCATGACCTCGGCCTGCCAGTTGGTGAC
The DNA here is from genome assembly GCA_963757585.1 of Rubricoccaceae bacterium. Classification (GTDB taxonomy): domain Bacteria; phylum Bacteroidota; class Rhodothermia; order Rhodothermales; family Rubricoccaceae; genus Rubrivirga. The sequence continues at coordinate 190,646 of CAVWRT010000001.1, read as the reverse complement.
CGACAGCTCGCCGGTCACGTCCGAGTGGACGAGCTCGAACTGCGAGGCGTTGTAGCGGTCCACGAACACGAACACCGAGCGGCCCTCGCCAGGGATGTTCTCGTAGGTCCAGACCTCGTGCGGGTTGAACTGCGTGTCGAAGGGCCGGCGGTCCAGCTCGGACGGCGGGCCGTAGGTCAGGTACACGCGCCCGCGCTGGGTTTCAAAGCCCGGCGTGCCTCCGGGCTCGTTGAAGCGGTCGTTGACCGCGATCAAGCGCTCGTAGAAGGTGCGTCGGGCGGCATTTGCCCCGCGCACGCCGTCCTCGTCGCGAGCGGTCCAGAACGAGGCGAGAAACGCCCGGCGCTGCTCGTCCGAGGTGATCGCCCCTATCTGCTGGCGCTCGCGCTGGCTCGCGATCACGTAGGCGTGCCGCATGTTGAGCTCCAGCTCCTCCTCGCCCATCGCCACGAACAGCGACTCCTCGTAGCTCAGCACGCTCATGTCGCCGCCCTGCGCGATCACGTCCGGGTTGATGATGAACAGCCGCTTGCTCTGCTCGGCGACCGCCTGGTTGGCTTGGTCGAGCGCGACCAAGCGGAGGTAGTAGATCCCGCTCGGGACGGCGCTCACGTCCAGCCGTCCGATGGCGATGTCGACGTCGCGCGCTGGGCGCTGGGTGCGGCGCTCCAGCCCGGGCATCGCGGCGCCCGAGGCGGTCTCGGCCAGGAACGCCAGGAGCGTGTACTCGCCGTTGTCCGCCGGCGGGGCGTACACCTCGGCGTAGTACTGGACCGGGACGGCCTCGCCCCCGAAGTACGCGTCCGGGTTGGGCCGCACCGACAGCCCGCTCTTGGACATGGCGTCGCCGGGCTGGGCTTGGCCAATGGACGTCGCGAGCTGGATGCCCGAGATCACGGTCCCAGCGGCCTCGGCGTAGTCGGGGAGGGTGACGTCCAAGACGGCGCCCAGGCGGCTCATGCCCTCGGGCGCGACCGAGATCTCGAGCTCGTAGTCGCCTGGCGGGGCGAGCAGGCGCAGCTGCTCGACGAACACCTGCTCCGGCTGGATCGTGGCCGTGTCCGGCGCCGCGTAGCGAAACGCGAACGTCTCGTCGTAGACCGGCTCCACAACCGTCCCCGCGGGCGCCGACTGCGAGACCGGCCGCAGTTGAAACCGCGTGGGCAGGGTCGCCAGAAACCCCTCGTCCGAGCGGACAAACGGCAGCGTCGCCGCGCGGAACGACAGGTACACCTCGACCAGCGACTCGTCTTGGGAGTACTGGAACGTGGCCGCGTCGGGCCGGAACTCGACCGACGACTGCGCCGCGGCCGTCGGGCCGGCCAGGGCGACCACAGCTGCGAGAAGCGCCGAAATGAAACGTGTCATGGAGACCTGTGGGGAGACGTAGAGCTGAGCCAGGCGCTGGGCGAAGATAGCGTGCGTTGCCGCCGCCTCAGGGACCCACAACGAGAGCCGGGACTCTAAACGTGCCCCGCTCGTTACCTTGGGCGGGGTCTCTGGCTGGGTCAACGCAAGTCCGCCGGAAGCGCTTCCAACCCGTGTCTCTATGAACGCCCCCGAACCCGTCCTCCGCCACCTTACCGAGCTTGGGCTCGACCGGACCCAGACGGTCTACTACAACCTCCCCCCTGCCCGCCTTGTCGAGCTGTCGGTCCGCCGCGGCGAGGGACGTTTGACCGCCGGCGGGCCGCTGGCGACGCGCACCGACCCGCACACGGGCCGCTCGCCCAACGACCGCTTCGTGGTCCGCGAGGCGTCCAGCGAGGAACACGTGGCGTGGGGCGCGACCAACAAGCCGGTCTCGGAGTCGTCGTTCGACGCCATCCAGCAGGCCATGAGCCGCTACGCGACCGGCCGCGACGTGTTCGTGCGCGACTGCTACGCCGGCGCCGACCCGCGCTACCGCGTCAAGGTGCGCGTGATCACCGAGAAGGCGTGGCACTCGATGTTCGCCTACAACATGTTCCTGCGGCCTGCCTCGGCCGAGGAGCTGGTCGACTTCGAGCCCGACTACACGGTTCTGGACCTGTGCGACTTCAAGGCCACCGAGACCGTCGCCGAGGACGCCCGCGCCGAGCTCAACTCCTCGACCTTTGTCTTGCTCCACCTCGGACGCGGCCAGGTCCTGATCGGCGGGACCAACTACGCCGGCGAGATCAAGAAGTCCATCTTCTCGGCGCTCAACTACGTGCTTCCGGGCAAGGACGTGCTGCCGATGCACTGCTCGGCGAACGAGGCTGTCGGCGGCGGCAACACGGCCGTCTTCTTCGGGCTGTCCGGCACGGGCAAGACCACGCTCTCGGCCGACGCCAGCCGCGTGCTCATCGGCGACGACGAGCACGGCTGGGCCGATGAGGGCGTGTTCAACTTCGAGGGCGGCTGCTACGCCAAGGCGATCTCGCTCAGCCCCGAAGGCGAGCCCGAGATCTACGCCACCACCCGGGAGTTCGGGACGCTGGCCGAGAACGTGGTCTTGAACCCCGACCGCACCATCGACTTCGACGACGGCACGGTGACGCAGAACACGCGCCTCAGCTACCCCATCGACCAGATCCCCAACGCCAGCGCCGACGGCATGGGCGGCGTCCCGGAGACCGTCGTGTTCCTGACCGCGGACGCGTTTGGGGTCCTGCCTCCCATCTCGCGGCTGACGCCGGACCAGGCGCAGTACCACTTTCTGAGCGGCTACACCGCCAAGGTGGCTGGGACCGAGCGCGGCGTGACCGAGCCCAAAGCGACGTTCTCGGCCTGCTTCGGCGAGCCGTTCATGGTGCTCCCGCCGGCGCGCTACGCCGAGATGCTGGGCGAGCGCGTCGAGCGCACGGGCGCTCGGGTGTTCCTGGTCAACACCGGCTGGACCGGCGGACCGTACGGGACGGGCAACCGCATGAAGCTGGCCTGGACGCGCCGCATGGTCAACGCCGCCCTGGCAGGCGAGCTCGACGACGTGGAGACGCGGACGGAGCGGTTCTTCGGGCTGTCCGTGCCCGTCGCCATCGAGGGCGTGCCCGACGCCGTGCTGCACCCGCGCGAGACCTGGGAGGACACCGCGGCCTACGACGCCAAGGCCGAGCAGCTGGCCGGCATGTTCGCCGACAACTTCGACAAGTACCGCGACCAGGTCACCGAGGCCGTCCGCCAGGCGGGGCCGACGCGCGAGACGGCCTAGCCCCTGGCGACGAACCGCGACAGCGCCCGCCTCGGTACCGAGGCGGGCGCTGTGGTGTCCGGATGTCAGCCCAGCCGGAGCGCCAGCCCGCCCGCCAGCCCCACGCCGAGCGCAAGGATGATGACGTAGCTGACGCCGAGCGCCGACGCCTTCCCAAGCGTCTTGAGCCACGACTGGCCGTAGACCCGCTTTTGGGCGACGAGGAAGTACAGGGGGATCGCGGCGCCCAGGACGGTGCTCACCAAGCCCGGCAGCGAGAGCGCGCTCGCGGCCAGCAACCCCACGAACATCACAAACGCAAAGGCGTGGACGTGGAGCGCGAAGACGAGATGCTCGGCGTAGTACGGAGTCCGCTGCATCCGCAGCTCCCGGCGGAGCCGGCGAATCACCGACACCCGCCAGCGGCGGAGCCAGGGGTGCCCGCCCACCCACCGGCGGCCTCGGCGGACGGCGCCCCGGATCTTGCGCTCCCTCGCCAGGACCAGCGCCGTGCGCCGGCGGCGCACGCGGCGGTGCGCCCGCCACTGCGCCCACCGCCACCGCACCCGCCCGACGCTGTGCCAGGCTTGCGCCCAGCGACCGTCGCTCGACGGCGCCAATAGCCGCGGCCGACGTCGCGGCTGGCCGCCCATCCCGAACAGGTACAGGCCCTTGAGGAGAACGGCGAACAGCGGCAGCACGAGAAACAGCACCGTCGGGATCTGACGCAGCGCCGCGCGCTGGACCTGGGCGCTCAGCAACCGGCGCTCCGCCGAGGTCTCCGCGGCCTGGTACCGGCGAGCAAGATTTCCCTTGGCCCACTCCGGCAGCTCGTCGAGGAAACCGTCGCCGATGATCTGGTTGACCGGCGTCGCGACCTCGACGGTGGACGAGTCACGCAACGACTCCTGAACCCGAGCAGGAATCGACGCGATGGCGATCAGCGAGTCGTCCGGCATGGCGTTGAGCCGGTCGTGGAACGCCTCGAGGGAATCGGCCAACGCCTGCGACGCCTGGGGCCGAGCCGCGAGCGAGTCGCTTCGGTACGGGACCTGCGCCCTGGTAGCGGTCTGGATCGCCTCCTGCTCGGCCTCGACGGCCGCGATCCGGTCGTGCAACGCGTCGTCGATGTCCTCCACGCGCTGGAGCGAGTCGGCCGGGAGCGGGACGATCTCGAGAGTCCGGGTCTGGATCTCGAACGGGTCCTGGAGCGAGAGCAGGAAAAAGAACAGCACCGTCGCCGTCAGGTAGATCCGCAGCGGCCGGAGGTAGCGGGCGCGCTGGCCGTCGAGGTAGGCCACCGTCAGCGCGCCAGGCCGGAAGAGCAGCCGCCGCAGCGTCCGCCACAGCCGCCCGTCCACGCCCAGGTACTCCGACACCGACTCCGCGACGAAGACGTGAGCGGGCTGGCGCAGCGGCTGGTCACGTTGGCCGCAGTCCGGGCAGAACCGGCCCGGGAGGTCAGCGCCGCAGTTGAGGCACAGCGTCGGCGCCTGGGCGGCGAGTGCGTCCGCCTCGGTCGGCGTGGGCGGCGGGTCGAGGGTCTGAGCGTCAGGCACGGCGGCGCGGTCGGGCGGCGCCAACCTACGGGACCTCGCCCGCGACGTTGCCCCTCGCTGCGCCGACGCCTCCGACCCGGCCCGCGGCTACGCCGAGGCGGGCCGGCGGTCGCGGTCGAACGTGGTCTGGCGCTCGTCCCGGAATGCTGCCGCGTCCGAGTCGAACCGACGCTCCTGGACCGTGAACTGGTCGACCCCGATGTCGATCCAGTTGTAAAAGTTCACGTTGCGATTGGACCCACGTCCCCGGTTCGAGGTCGCCGTGCCTGCGCTGGCAATCACCGTGCGGTGGCCGTCCGGATTGCCGGCGGTCGGGGGCGCGAGCTCGACCGGGGCCACGTGGCTTCGGTGGAGATGGCCGCAGAGCACCAGGTCCACGTGGGCGCGTCGGGCGGCGTCCAGGGCACGCCGCGCGCCGCGCGACACGTCGTGGTTGCCCAGCCCGTCCAACAACAGCAGGTGGTGGTGCAGCGTCAGCACGCGGAACGCCGCCGGCGGCTGGCGCTCGAAAAAGGACTCCATCGCGCGCACGTGCTCCGGCCGGATCCGCCCGCCCTTGATGGTCCAGCCGTGCGCGGAGTTGAGCCCAAAGACGGCCACCCCGCCGGCCACGAACGACGGCGTCACGTCGGCGTCGATGAATCGGCGGAAGCGCTTGGACGAGCGCCACAGCCGATCCACCGGGTTGTGCCACCACGCACGGACGTCGTGGTTGCCCGGGACGACCATCGTGGGCGGCCGGAAGCGGTCCAGCATCGCGCGCGCCTGGCGGAACTCGTGGCGCCGGGCGCGCTGGGTCAGGTCGCCCGAAACGACGACCAGCCCGACGCCGCCCGCGTTGACCTCGTCCACGAGAGCGTCCACGACGGCGGGATCCGAGATCCGGCCAAAGTGAACGTCCGACAGGTGCGCGATGCGGAACGGGCCGGTCATGCCGCTAGAGCAGCATCATCGACGGGCGCTCGATCATCGCCTTGACGTCGCCCAGGAAGGCCGCGCCGGTCGCGCCGTCCACGACGCGGTGGTCGCACGACAGCGTGACGGTCATCAGTTTGCCCGCCACCACCTCGCCCGCCTCGACGACCGGCTCGTCGCGGATCGTGCCGATCGCCAGGATGCAGGCGTTCGGCGGGTTGATGATGGCCGTGAACTCGGCGATGCCGAACATGCCCAGGTTGGAGGTCGTGAACGTCGAGCCGGCGTACTCGCTCGGGTCCAGCTTGCCGTCGCGCGCCCGGCCCGCCAGCTCGCGCGTCTCGGCGGCGATGGCGGCCAGGCCCTTGGTGTCCGCGTCGCGGATGACGGGCGTGATTAGCCCCTCGGGCATCGCGACCGCGATCGCGACGTGGGCGCCGGCGTGCATTCGGATCACGCCGTCGGCTTCGAGGTAGCTCGCGTTGACCATCGGGTGGCGCTTGAGCGTCCCAGCGCAGGCGCGCGTGACCAGGTCGTTGACGCTGATCTTGGCCAGATCCTGCTCGGCGGCGAGCGCGTTGAGGTCGGCGCGGAAGCGCATCGCCTCCTCCATCCGGATGTCGACCGTGAGGTAGAAGTGCGGCGCCGAGTACTTCGACTCGGCCAGGCGCCGCCCGATCGCCTTGCGCATCTGGGTGATGCGCTGGTCGGAGCCGGCCGCAGGGGCCGCGGCCGGTGCAGCGGCCGGTGCCGCGGCGGGGGCGACCGGCGTGGCCGCCGGCGCGACGGGCGTGGCGACCGGAGCCGCGGCGGGCGCCGGCGGGGTGCCACGGGCGGCCTCGATGTCGCGCTTGACGACGCGGCCGTCGGGCCCGGAGCCGGCGATCTGGCTCAGGTCCAGACCCGCCTCGTCGGCCATGCGGCGCGCCAGCGGCGACGCCTTGACGCGCCCTCCCGAAGACGCCGACGCAGGTGCCGGAGCGGGTGCCGAGGCAGCCGACGCGGGTGCCGACGCGGCCGACGCGGGTGCCGAGGCGGGCGGGGCTGGGTCGGCCGGCGCCGAGGCGGCGGGGGGTGCCGCCGCCGTCGCGCCGTCGCCGCTCGGTGCCTCCGCGTGGGCGGCGTCCGAGCGGGGCTCGACCTCGGGCGCAGGCGCGGAGGCGCCGTCGCCGCCGTACTGCCCCATGACCGACGACGGGTCCTCGCCCTCCGCGCCCAGCACCGCGATCAGCGCGCCGATTGGGACCGAGTCGCCTTCGCCGACCACGCGCTTGAGCAGCACGCCGTCGTCGTAGACCTCGAGATCCATCGTGGCCTTGTCCGTCTCGACCTGTGCGATCACGTCGCCGGCCGACACCGTCGCGCCCTCCTCGGCAAGCCAGGACACCAAGACGCCCTCCTCCATGGTGTCGCTCATTTTGGGCATTTCGACTGCAATCGCCATCGGGGTGGGAATCAGAGGGGTACAAATCAACAAGACGGAGTCGGGGGCGAGAGACCTGCCTCCCGTCCCGGACTCTACATGTACAGCGTTTTTTTGACGGCCGCGATGGTGTCGTCCACGGACGGCATCCAGGCCTCGATCAGGTTTTTGGCGTAGGGCGCCGGGACGTCCTTGGCCGTCACGCGCTCGATCGGCGCGTCGAGGTGGTCGAAGCAGGCGCGCTGGATCTGGAAGCCGATCTCGGACGCGATGCCGCCGAACGGCTGGCTCTCGTCCACGATCACCAGTCGGTTGGTCGTCTTGACCGAGTCGATGACGGCCTGGGTGTCGAACGGACGGATCGTGCGCGGGTCGATCACGGTCGCCTCGACGCCCTGCTTGGCCAACTCCTCGGCCGCCTCCATCGCCAGCCAGTAGCTCTTGGAGTGCGCCACGATCGTGACGTCGTCGCCCTGGCGCGCGATGCGGGCCTTGCCGATGGGCAGCACGTAGTCCTCGTCGTCCGAGACCTCGCCCTTGAGCCCGAACATCACTTCGGACTCCAGGAACAGGACGGGGTCGTCGTCGCGGATGGCGGCCTTGAGCAAGCCCTTGGCGTCGTCGGGATTCGAGGGCGCGATGATCTTGAGCCCGGGCACGTTCGAGTAGAACGCCTCGACGGAGTTGGAGTGCGTCGCGCCCAACTGCCCGGCGCCACCGTTGCCGCCGCGCATCACAATCGGCACCTTGGCCTGCCCGCCCGACATGTAGCGCACCTTGGCGGCGTTGGACACGATCTGGTCAAACGCCACGAACGTGAAGTTCCACGTCATGAACTCGATGATCGGACGCAGCCCCATGATGGCCGCGCCGATGCCGAGGCCGGTGAAGCCGGACTCCGAGATCGGGGTGTCGATGATGCGCTTGGGCCCGAACTGGTCCAGCATGCCCTGCGACACCTTGTAGGCGCCGTCGTACTCGGCCACCTCCTCGCCCATCAAGAACACGTTCTCGTCGCGCACCATCTCCTCGGTCATCGCGTCGCGCAGGGCCTCTCGGAATTGAATGTCAGCCATCGGGTGGGGGTCGGTTGTCCGTCGTGGGGTTGCGTGTCGGGTCGCCAGGGCCGGCGGGCGGCCGGCGGTCGCTACTCGACGAACGGCATGTCGGTCTGGACGTAGACGTCCTCGTACATCGTGGACACGTCGGGGGCAGGGCTCTTCTCGGCGAACTCGACGGCGGCCATCACCTCCGCCTTGACCTCGTCGTCGATCTGGTCCAGGTCGGCCTCGGTCGCCAGCGCGTGCTCCAGCACGTAGAGCTTGATGCGGATGATGGGGTCCTCGCCCTTTTTGGACTCCATCTCCTCCTTGGTGCGGTACTTCTGCGGGTCCGACATCGAGTGGCCGCGGTAGCGGTAGGTCTGGACCTCGACGAAGTACGGCTTGGTCTGCCCGTCGGTCACGCCCCGGGCGTCGTCGGCGATCTCCTTGAAGGCGTGGTAGACCTCGAACAGGTCCATGCCGTCGATGACGGCCGCGGGCATTCCGTAGGGGTAGGCCTGCTTGTAGAGCGCCGCGTCACCACGGGCGCGCTCGACCGAGGTGCCCATCGCGTACTCGTTGTTCTCGACGATGATCAGCACCGGGATGTCGTACAGGCCGGCCAGGTTGGCGGCCTCGTGGAACGCGCCCTGGTTGATCGCGCCGTCGCCGAAAAACGCCATCGCGACGCCTTCGGTCTCTTTGTACTTGCACGCGAACCCCATCCCGACGCCGACCGGGATCTGGCCGCCGACGATGCCGTGCCCGCCGTAGAAGTGCTTCGAGACGTCGAAAAAGTGCATCGAGCCACCCTTGCCGCGCGAGCAGCCGTCGATCTTGCCGAACAGCTCGGCCATGCCGGCGTCGCTCGACATGCCGCGCGCCAGCGCCAGGCCGTGGTCGCGGTAGGCCGTAATGATGGGATCGTCGGGACGCGTGGCCCAGACGGCACCTGTCGAGACGGCCTCCTGGCCGATGTACAGGTGCAGAAAGCCGGCGATCTTCTGGCGCCCGTACATCTGGGCCGCGCGCTCCTCGAAGCGGCGCTGGAGCAGCATGTTTCGGTACATCGCCAGCACGTCGTCGGCGCTCAGGCCCAGGCTGTCGTGCGTGTGGCCGCTGTTGCGGTAGATCCGCACGTCGGGCGTGTCGGGCGTGAAGGACGCGGCGCCGTTGCGGGACGCCTGGGGCGCCGCGCCGTCGCCCGCGGGCGTCGTGGAGGCAGGCTTCTTCTTGGCGGTCGTTCCGGCCATAGCGGGCAGGCAGTCGGGTGAGGGGGGCGAACCAGCGTGCGGCGGCTGAGATCCGCGGTCCCGGCAAGCTACCGCCGGCCCGCCTCGGCGTGCGCACAGAGGGAGCCGGCGGGAGGTTTCACCCGGGCCTCAAGGCGCCTGCCCGGAGGGCCCTGCGTATTCTCAGAGCGTGACCTCCGCCTTCATCTCCCCGCCCAGCAGCGACGCCGTCGTGGTGGTGCCCACCTTCAACGAGGCGGGCACCATCGAGCCCTTGGTGGCCCAGGTGCTGGGGCTCGAAGGCGACATCGCCGTCCTGGTCGTCGACGACGGCTCGCCCGACGGCACCGGCGACCTGGTCGACGCGCTCCGCCAGCGCTACCCGGACCGCGTGGGGCTGCTGCGCCGCACGGGCAAGCTGGGCCTGGGCACGGCCTACCTGCATGGGTTCCGCCTGGCGCGCGACGCCGGTTTCACGTTCATCTGCGAGATGGACGCCGACTTCTCGCACAACCCCGACGACCTCACGCGCCTGATCGCGGCGTGCCGCCAGGGCGCCGACGTCGCGATTGGCAGCCGCTACGTGGACGGGCTTCGGGTTCTCAACTGGCCTTTGGGCCGGTTGGTGATGAGCTACGGCGCGGGCGTGTACACGCGCCTGATCACGCGCATCCCGATCCGCGACGTCACAGCCGGCTTCAAGTGCTTCCGCACCGAGGTGTTGCACGCCATCGACTTTTCGCGCGTCCGCTCGAACGGCTACTCGTTCCAGATCGAGATGAACTACCGGGCCTGGAAGCTGGGCTTCACGATCGTCGAGGTGCCGATCGTGTTTACCGAGCGCAGCGAGGGCGAGAGCAAGATGAGCAGCGCGATTGTGCGCGAGGCGATGCGCAAGGTGTGGGAGCTGCGCGCGCGCGCGCTCGTCGGACGGCTCTAGAGCGTTAGGGAATCGCCTTCCACTGCGACGTCTGCCTCGGCAACACGTCGGCCGGGTCCACCTCGGGCGACAGCAGCGCTTGGGAGACGCGCTCCATGCGTGTGCCCTGGCTGCCTTTGACGAGCGCGGCCTCGCCCGCCTGGACGCCGAGGCGGCCGGAGGCGAGGTCGTCGGCGACGGCCTGGCTGGTCGGGTAGGCGGCGACGCGGGAGGTGTCGGGGAGCCGGAGCACGGCCTGGCGCATGATGGGGCCGACGGCCACGACGCGGTCGGCGCGGGCGAGCGCTTCGGTGAGCACGTCGAGGTGCTGCTCGACCTCGGTGTCGCCCAGCTCCAGCATGTCGCCCAGAAAAGCGGTGCGCCGCGTCGCGTCCAGGCCCGCCAGCACGCCGAGCGCCGAGCGCGCGGCGTCCGGCGAGGCGTTGTAGGTGTCGTCGACGAGCGTGCTGCCGTCGCGACCCGCCAGGCGGCGCAGCCGGCCGGGCTCGGACTCCATCGCCTCCAGCCCGCGCGTGATGGCGCGGGCCTCCATGCCCAGCGCCTGCCCCACGGCGGTCGCGCAGAGCGCCGTGTAGATCGCGTGGTCGCCCAGGATGGGCAGCGTCGCCGTGACGTGCTCCGGGCGCACGTCGCAGTCGGACCCAGTGCCGTAGGTGAGCACGCGGCCCCGCGTCACGTCGGCCATGCGGCGCGCGCGTGGGTCGTCGCCGTTGATCACGGCCGTGCCCGCCTCGGTGAGCCCGCGCACGATCTCGGACTTTTCGCGCTCGATGCCGTCCAGGCTCCCCATCGTCTCCAGGTGGACGCCGCGCACGTTCGTGATCACGCCCACCGTCAGCGGAAACGCCTCGCGCAGCTCCTTGATGTCGCCGCTGAAGCGCGCGCCCATCTCCAGCACCAGAACGGTGTCGGGCGTCAGGTCGGCGTTGAGCAGCGTCAGCGACAGGCCGAGCGGCGTGTTTTTGTTGCCCTCGGAGGTCTGGACCTGGAACGACTCGCGGAGCACCGCGCCGATGGCCGTCCGCGTCGTGGTCTTGCCGACCGAGCCGGTGATGCCCACCGTCCGCAGCCCCAGGCCGCGGACGTGCGCCGAGGCCCGCGCGACCAGCCAGCCGATGCTGCTCTCGACCTGGATCACCTTCACGCCCTCCGCCTCGGGCACCGGCTGCTCCACCACGACCGCCGTCGCGCCTTTGGCGACGGCATCGTCCACGAAGGCGTGCCCGTCGTGCGTCTCGCCCCGAATTGCGACGTAGGTGTCGCCGGGCTGCAGGGTTCGGGTGTCGGTCGAGAAGGCCATCGAAGCTGGGGAAGGGGCGCCGCCTACTCCCTCCCCCCCTCCGGGTGCCCACGCCCATGGTGCGAGGCGTTTGGCGAACCGAGCGGCTGAGACCGACGGATCACGCGGCCGGAGCGAATCTAGGAGACGGCTCTATCCTAGAGGCCATGCCCGCGCTGCCCTTGATCCCATGCGTCGCCGCACCGTCCTGATCGTCGGTCTGATCTCGGCGACATCGCTCGTGCTTCTGGCACGGTGCGCGCCACCACCGCGGTCCGCGCCACCACCGCGGTCGGCGCCCGTCGGGGTCTCGGGGGACGTGCAGGGATCCCTTCAAGTCTCTGTCTCCGTCCGCCTTCTGGACGTAGCCCCCCGGCCCGACGCCCCTGCCGACGCCGAGGTGACGGTCGTGTCCTACGGCCGCACGACCGACGTCGAGCTCTCGGTCACGACGGAGCGTCAGGGGCAGGATCCACGCACGGTCGACACGCGGTCGCTGGGCACGCTGACGGCTGGAGACTCCATAACCGTTCGGCTGTCCGTGACGTTCTCTCGCGGCCCGACCAGGCTGCGCGCGGCGATCCTGGGGCGCCCTGCCGCGTCGGAGGCGGTCGAGGGGGTGGCCGCGCATCTCTACGCCCTGGTCTATCCCGACGAGGCCGTCGTCTCAAGCATCAGCATGGCCCACGCCCGCCGCGACAGCCTCCGCGCCCACCGAGGCGTGCTGGGACGTCTCTTCGGCTGGGGCGAGGAAAGCCTGGCCGAGGAGCGCATCACCACCGACAACGTCCCGCGGCCGTGACGCCGCCTGGGGCAGCCGAGGCCGCCGTCACCGCGAGGTGGACCGAGTCGCATCCCGCGCGTGCCGGTCGAGCGCGAGCGTGATCAGGTCGTCCACGAGTTGCTCGGCGGGCCGGCCGCTCGCCGCCCACATGACAGGGTACATGCTGCGCTCGGTAAAGCCGGGGATGGTGTTGACCTCGTTGACCAGCAGGTCGTGACCGGGCGTCACGAAAAAGTCGACGCGCGACAAGCCCTCGCAGCCCAGCGCCACGTAGGCGTCGACGGCGATCTGGCGGATGCGCGCGGCCACGTCGTCCGGCAGGTCGGCGGGGACGTCCATCCGGGAGGCGTCGGGGTCGGTGTACTTGGAGTCGTAGTCGTAGAACGCCGAGGTCATCACGATCTCGCCCGGCACCGAGGCCTGGGGCGTCTCGTTGCCCAGCACGGCCACCTCGATCTCGCGCCCGACGATGCCGCGCTCGACCAGGACGAGCCGGTCGTAGCGGAACGCCTCGTCGAGCGCCGCGGGGTAGTCGCCGGCCGACGCCACGCGCGTGATGCCCACCGACGAGCCCGAATTGGCCGGCTTGACGAACACGGGCGTGCCCAGCTGGCGCTCGATCTCGTCGAACGTCACCGCGTCGCGTTGGTGCGCCATCACGACGACGTAGTCGGTGTTGGGAATCCCGGCCGCCGTCAGCAGCCGCTTGGCCGCGACCTTGTCCATGCACGTCGCCGAGGCGAGCACGCCCGGCCCCACGTAGGGCAGCCCCAGCGCCTGCAGAAAGCCCTGGATCACGCCGTCCTCGCCGTTTTGCCCGTGCAGGATCGGGAACGCCACGTCGAGGTCCAGGCCGCCCACCTCGCCCGCCTCGATGGTCGCGCCGGCGCGATGGGGCTGGAAGCGCGCCGGGTCCGAGCCCTCGGCCAGCGGGCCGCCGACGCCCCACCGGCCGTCCCGGTCGATGTAGAGCGGCGTCACGCGGTGGCGGTCGCCGAGCGCGGCGCGCACGTTGCGGGCGGACAAAATCGAGATCTCGTGCTCGGCCGACTGGCCGCCGTACACGAGGCCGACGTGGAGGTCGGGCATGAGGGTTGGGAGCGGGCGTGGAAAGCTACCGAGGTGGAGCGAGCCGAGGTGTGCCCAGATAGGCACGGCCGTCTCCGCCGGTCACGCGCGGCGGCACTCAGGTCTGCGGCCTGGCGTGGCCGCTCCCGACGCAGCCGGGGTCGGCGCGCGCGGCGCTGGGTAGATTCCAGGCCCACATCTCCCCCCCACTCCTCTCAATGGCCAGCTACCAGCACCTCTCGACGCCCAGCCAGGGCGACACGATTACCATGAGCGCCGACGGACTCCAGGTGCCCGACCGCCCTATCATCCCGTTTATCGAGGGCGACGGCATCGGGCCGGACATCTGGGCGTCGGCCAGCCGCGTGCTCGATGCCGCCGTCGAGAGCGCGTACGGCGACTCCAAAAAGATCGAGTGGTTCGAGGTGTACGCCGGCCAGAAGGCGCACGACCGGTTTGGCGAGTGGCTGCCCCAGGACACCCTGACGGCGATGGCCGAGCACCTGGTCTCGATCAAGGGGCCGCTGACCACGCCCGTCGGCGGCGGCATCCGGAGCCTGAACGTGGCGCTGCGGCAGAAGCTGGACCTGTACGCCTGCGTGCGCCCGGTCCGCTACTTTGCCGGCGTGCCGAGCCCGGTCAAGGAGCCCGAGAAGGTGGACATGGTCATCTTTCGGGAGAACACCGAGGACATCTACGCGGGCATCGAGTTCGAGGAAGGGTCGGAGGACGTGGAGACGTTCAAGCGCCTGCTCAAGGAGAACTTCCCCGAGCGGTTCAAGAACATCCGCTTTCCCGACACCGTCGGCCTGGGGATCAAGCCGGTGTCTCGGGAAGGGACCGAGCGGCTGGTGCGCGCGGCGATGGAGTACGCGGTCGCCCAAGGCAGCGACTCGGTGACGCTCGTCCACAAGGGCAACATCATGAAGTTCACCGAAGGTGCCTTCATGGAGTGGGGCTACCAGCTGGCGGACGCCGAGTACGGCGCCGAAAAACTCGACGGCGGCCCGTGGCGCCAGTTCACGCGCAACGGCACCACGATCACGGTCAAGGACGTCATCGCCGACGCCTTCCTGCAGCAGATCCTGACGCGGCCCGACGAGTACGGCGTGATCGCGACGCTCAACCTCAACGGCGACTACGTCTCGGACGCGCTCGCCGCCGAGGTGGGCGGCATCGGGATCGCGCCGGGCGCCAACATCAACTACTCGACCGGCGTGGCGCTGTTCGAGGCGACGCACGGCACGGCGCCCAAGTACGCCGGCCAGGACAAGGTCAACCCGTCGAGCGTGATCCTGTCGGGCGAGATGATGCTGCGCTACATGGGCTGGACCGAGGCCGCCGACGCCATCATCACGGCCATGGAGACGACGATCCAGTCCAAGAAGGTGACCTACGACTTCCACCGCCAGATGGACGGCGCCACCAAGCTGTCGTGCAGCGCCTTCGGCGACGAGCTGATCTCGAACATGCCGAGCTAGCCCACCCCGCCTCGGTGCCGAGGCGGGCGCACTCGCGCCCCTCGCGGATCGCCGGCGGGGGGCGCGGCCGTTGCGCCCCGCTCGCAGGGTCGGACCGCTGGCGCAGACGAATCGGCTCGCCGTGCAGCACGTGCGAGGTAGGGTTCGTAGTTCAGGGCTCTCACCCGCGCCCTCATGCTGCGTCTCGCCCTTCTCGCGCTCGTGCTCGCCCCGGCGGCGGCCTCCCAGGACGTCCGGCTCACGCTCGAAGCCGGAGGGAGCAATGCCGGCGTCACGCTCGGTGCCGAGTGGACAGTCGCGGGGCCGCTCGCGGTGCGCGCAGGGGTGGGGACGTTCCCCGCTGGCGGCATCCGACTCGCGATTCCGGTCGGGCTTCGGGTCTCGATGGACGCCGGCCCCGTCGAGGTCGAGGTCGGCGCAGGCGGCGTGCTCACGCGTCTCTCCTCGCAATTCCTCTACACCTGGGTCACGGACACCCCCGACCCATCCAGCACACAGGTCTTCCCCTCGACCGAGCTGATGGTCCGCGTGCCGACCGGCAGGGGCTCCTTTGTGCGAGCCGGTGGCGCGGCGCTCTACGACCGCTACCACCCGTACCAGCGGGTCGTTCTGCTCCCGTCCGTCGGAGTCGGGATGGGCCTCTAGCTCCCGCCCGGCTCATCCCACCAGCTTGCGGAGCGCCAGGATCGAGCCCAGGTGCAGGCCCTCGTGGAACAGGTTGAACCGGAGCGCGCCGCCCACGTCCGCCAGCACGACGCCGGGCGTGGTTAAGTACTCGCGGTACTGGCGGAACGCGCCGGCGCGCAGGTCGGCCTCGGCCTGGTCCGGCAGGGCGAGAAACGCGTCGCGGATCTCGCCGTAGGGCACGGCCGCGACGCCGTCCTCCGGCGTCGACCCTTTGCGGAAGGCATCGAGCCAGCCGTCGGGGACGCCGAGTGGCTGACCGGACAACCCGTAGACCAGCGACTGCATCGTCACGACGAGATGCCCCACGTTCCACAACACGTGGTTCGAGAAGCCATCCGGGACGACGGTGAGCGCGGCCGGGTCGAGCGCGTCCACGATCTGGAGCGTCGACCGACGCGTCTTGCGCGTGACGTCGAGCGCGGCGAGCGCGTCGGAGAGAGCGGCGTCGGTCATGGCGTGCGCACCCAGGCGTTGTCGACGGGGCGGAAGCCCAGCCGCTCGTAAAACCCCGTCGACAGGTCGGAGTCGCGCAGGATCAGTTCGGTGCCGGCGCAGCGCGTCAGGATCTCGTCCACGAGCCGCTTGCCGACGCCCGCGCCCTGCTCGTCGGGCCCGACGGCCAGGTCGCACAGGTACGACACCTGGGCGCCGTCGGTCAGGATGCGGGCGAGCGCGACCAGCCGGTCGCGGTCCCACAGCGTCAGCACCAGCGACGACGCTTGGAAGGAGCGCCACAGCGCGTCCAGGTTGTCGGTCTTGCGCAGCAGCGGGGCACGTCGGTACAGCGTCGCGATGCGGGCCGGCGTGAGCCCGTCGAGCGTGTCGCGGAGTTCGAGCGAGGCGGGGTTGAGCATGGAGTCGGAGGGAGTCAGAGAGAGTACGCCGGGCCGCGCGTGCGAGCCCAGCCGGTGGCGCTAGCCCAGGTCGTCGGGGACCCAGCGCCAGCGTCGGGCCGCGAGACCGAGCGCCTGGGGGACGGCGCAGGCGGGCTCCGTCCACAACCGCAGCCGGACGCCGTCGACCTCGACCGTCCACTCGGCCGTCAGGCCCAGAAACTGGCGGCTGACGAGCCGGGCCGCGACGGCGCCTTGGGCATCCGACGGCACCGGCTCGAGCGCTTCGGGGCGCACCGCCAGGATGGCGCCGTCGGGCATGGCCTCTCCCGCCAGCCGCTCCGCGACGGCGCGCTCGCGGACCACATTCGCGCCCCCCAGAAACGACGCGGCGTAGGCCGTCGGCGGGTCGGCGTAGAGGGACTCTGGCGAGTCGACGGCGACGAGCGAGCCGGAGCGCATCAGCGCGATCTGGTCGCTGAGCGCCAGCGCCTCGGTCTGGTCATGCGTGACGTACAGGCTGGTGACGCCCAGGTCGCGCTGCAGCGCCTTGAGCTCGGCGCGCGTCGCCTCGCGCAGCGCCAGGTCCAGGTTCGAGAGCGGCTCGTCGAACAGCAGCACGTCCGGCTCGACGGCGATGGCGCGCGCTAGCGCGACACGCTGCTGCTGGCCGCCCGACAGCGCCGCCACGGGTCGGTCCCCGAGCCCGGCGAGGTCGACCCGGGCCAGGGCCCGCTCGGTCCGCTGGCGGACGTCGGCGCGGCTCACGCCGCGCACCTGCATCCCGTAGCCCACGTTTTGGCCCACGGTCATGGTCGGAAACAGGGCGTAGCTCTGGAAGACCATCGCCGTCGGCCGGTCCTGGGGCGGACGGCGCGTCACGTCAGCGCCGCCGATGTGCAGCGTGCCCGCGTCGGGCGTCTCGAACCCGCCGACGAGCCGCAGCAAGGTCGTCTTGCCGCATCCGGACGGGCCCAGCAGCGACACGAACGCGCCCTGAGGCACCGACAGCGTCACCCCGTCGACCGCCGCGACGTCGCCGTAGCGCTTGACAACGCCCTCGATCTGGATGGCTGCGGACATGGCGTCGGAACTGCGCAGGGGCGCGCCGGCGTGCCCCTCCGGCGGTCGGCGGCCCGCCTCGGGACCGAGGCGGGCCGGGTCGGGCCTAGGCGTTGAGCGCCGCGGTGACCTTTTCGGCCGCCTCCTGCAGCCGGATCGCGCTCTCGATGGGCAGCCCGCTCTCCTTCAAGATCTGCATCCCCTCCTCGGCGTTCGTGCCCTGCAGGCGCACGATCAGCGGAACCGTCAGGTCAATCTTGGACGCCGCCTCGACGACGCCGCGCGCGACGCGGTCGCACCGCACGATGCCGCCGAACACGTTGACCAGCAGCGCCTTGACGTTGGGGTCGGACAGGATGAGCCGGAAGCCCGCCTCGACGGTCTCGGCCGACGCCGTGCCGCCGACGTCCAGGAAGTTGGCCGGCTCGCCGCCCGCCAGCTTGATCAGGTCCATCGTCCCCATCGCCAGCCCGGCGCCGTTGACCATGCACCCGACGTTGCCGTCCAGCTTGATGTAGTTGAGGTTGTGCTTGCCCGCCTCGACCTCGAGCGGGTCCTCCTCGGCCTCGTCGCGCATCTCGGCCAGGTCCTTGTGCCGGAAGAGCGCGTTCTCGTCCAGCTCGATCTTGGCGTCGAGCGCGATCACGCGGCCGTCGTCGGTCAGCACGAGGGGGTTGATCTCGGCCGTCGTCGCGTCCGACTGGCGGTAGGCGTTGTACAGCTGGACGACGAACGTCCGGGCGTCCTTGAGCGCCTGGCCTTCGAAGCCCAGGCGCGACGCGATGTCGGCGGCTTGGTACGGGCGCAGGCCCACGGCGGGGTCCACCCAGACCTTCAGGATCTTCTCGGGCGTCGCCTCGGCCACCTCCTCGATCTCGACGCCGCCCTCGGTCGACGCCATGATCACGTCCTGGCCTCGGGATCGGTCCAGCGTGACGCCGAGGTAGAACTCCTTGGCGATGTCCTCGGCGGCGGTGACCAAGATCTTCTTGACGAGCTGGCCGTCCGGCCCGGTCTGCGGCGTGACGAGGGTCATGCCCAGGATCTTCTCGGCGTTGCCGCGGACGCCGTCGAGCGAGGGCGTGAACGTGACGCCGCCGCCCTTGCCCCGACCGCCCGCGTGGATCTGGGCCTTGACCACGAACTGCGTGACGCCGTCGGCCGCCATGGTCTCGGCCGCCTCGACCGCCCCGTCGACGGTGTCGGCGACGATGCCGCGCTGGACGTTGACGCCGTGGGCGGCGAGAATCTCTTTGGCCTGGTACTCGTGGACCTTCATTGCGGTTGGATGCGGATGCGGAGGGATCGAGGCGCGCCGTCAGGGGCCGCCGGTCGTGGGCACGCCAAGCTAGCCTCGCCCGTTCCGCCAGCGCCGGTGCCCAGCCGCCGCCGTGCCGATCTTCGCAGGCTCCTCCCCTCCCGCACAGCTTGCTGACTCGCTTCGACTGGCACGTGATGCGCCGCTTCCTAGCCGGAGCGCTGCTGCTGCTGGCCCTGCTGGTGGCCACGTTCGTCACCCTGGACTTTGCCGAGCGCGTGGACGACTTCCTGGACCGCGGCGCGACGACGCGCCAGATCCTGGGCTCGTACTACCACTACGTCCCCGACATCATCCGGCTGACGAGCCCGCTGGCGCTGTTTTTGTCGGCCGTCTACGTTACCGCGCGGCTGGCGCAGTCGATGCAGCTGACGGCGCTGCAGATGGCCGGCGTCTCGACGTGGCGCTACCTCCGACCGTTTCTGATCGTGGCCGTCCTCGTCACCGTCGCCATGATCGGGTTCAACGGCTGGGTCGTGCCCCGCTCGACGGCCAAGCTCCAGGACTTCCAGAACGAGTTCTACCGGGACGCTCCAGACGGAGACGGCGGCGGAAACATCTACCGCCAGGTCGCGCCCGGCGTGATCGTGACGGCTCGCTACTTCGACCGCGAGCAGCAGCAGGCCTTTCAGGTCTCGGTCGTCAGCCTGGCCGACTCGGCGCGCGGCGGCATCGCGCGGCGGCTCGACGCCAACCAGATGACGTGGAGCGACTCGCTGGCAACGTGGCAGGCCCGCGACGTCACGCTGCGCGAGTTCGACGGCGGCCGCGAGACCTTCCGCCACGAGACGGCGCTCGACACCGCCATCGCCGTGCTCCCGCGAGACTTGGCGCGGTCGGAGCGCGACGCCGAGCGGCTGACGCTGCCGGAGGCGCGGGACTACGTGGCCTCGCTCAAGCGCGCCGGCGTGACCGAGCGCGGGCGCCAGGGCGTGGCCTACCACACCAAGGTCGCCTACCCGTTCGCCAACCTGGTGCTGGTGCTGCTGGCCGTTCCGCTCGCCGCACGCCGCCGCCGAGGCGGGCAGGCGGTGCAGCTGGCGCTGGGCCTGGGGGTCGCGTTCATCTACCTCGCCGTCCAGAAAACCGTCGAGCCGCTGGGCTACGTGCAAACGCTGCCGCCGGCCGCCGCGGCCTGGCTACCCCACGTCGCGTTCGGCGTGCTGGCCGCCGCCTTGCTGGTCCGCGCGGACCGCTAGCGACTGGTACGATCCGACCACGGGGCGCCGCGCGGCGCGTCCTAGGTTTCGGCATGACGCTTCCCCCCAGCGCCCTGCCCCCCCGCCCGTCGCCGCTCGGCGTGGTGGTCGGCCTCGGTCGCGTCGTGGCGACGGCCGGGCTGCTGGTCGTGGGCGCGATTGCGATTGTGGCCAGCGCTCCGTTCGGCACGGCGGGCCGCGTGCGCCCGGCCGAGCGCGCCGCGCAGTCGCTGTGCCGGTGCCTGCTCGCGGTCGCCGGCATCCGCCTGGGCGTGCGCGGCCGCGAGCGGCTGGCCAGCCATCGGGGGTTTGTGTTTTTCAATCACCTCTCGTACCTGGACCCTCTCGTGCTGCTCGCCGCCGCCCCGATGCGGTTTTTGGCCACGGCCGGCGTGCGGCGCTTGCCCCTGATCGGGTGGATGGCGACGGCGCTCGGCACGCTCTACGTGGAGCGAGGGCACGGTGCGAGCCGGGAGAGCGCCCGCGGCGCCCTGTGCCGCGCCGTCCGCCGGTCGCCGGTGCCGGTGGGGCTGGCCCCAGAAGGACGGATCGGACCCGGGCCCGAGGTGCAGCCGCTCCGGCACGGCGCCTTCGAGGTCGCCGCCGAGGCCCAGGCCTCGATCCTGCTCGTGAGCTTGCAGTTCGACCCCTACGGGCACGCCGCGTGGCTGGACGGCGAGTGGCTGCTCCGTGCCTACTGGCGGCTGTGCGCGCGCACCCGGCCGGTCCACGCGACGCTCCGCGTGCTGGAGCATATCGCCCCCGGCGCACGCGCGGACGAGCAGGCGCGGCGTGCCGAGGCGCTGTTCAACGACGCCGCTCGCGACACGGCGCAGACGCACGCCTCCTAGCACGCGAGAGCGGCTCGGCTTCGAGCGCTAGGCTGTTGGTCGTTGTGCACCAGTAACGGTGTGCTTGTTGACCAAAGCATAACCGCTGCCAAAAGAATCGGACCGCGTAATGACGCGTTTCCGCGCCATTTCGAAGGTTTGGGACTTGTCCGTGGGGGAATGGCCCAGCACACGTTAAGGACTGGCCTTAAATACTCGTCCCCCACGTCCCCTACCGATGACGCCTTCGCCACGCAAAGCAGACCGTGTCCTGTCCTACCGCGACGTGATTCGCATCCGGACCCAGATGGACCTCGCCAGCCGCACGGCCGAGTTCAGCAGCCGCGTCCGCGGCGAGCGCGACCGTCGCCTAGACGGACTGCAGTTCCGCGAGGTCCTGGGCAAGACCGGGCGCGAGGTGAGCGTCCGCGACCATCACGGCACCACGCGGTCGATGCTCATGTTCGGCTCCAACAACTACCTGGGGCTGGCGACGCACCCGCGCGTGATCGAGGCGGTGCGCTCGGCGGTCGCCCGCCTCGGCGTGGGCGCGGGCGGCCCGCCGATCCTGAACGGCCACGGCCCCCTCCACCGCCAGCTTGAGGAGCGACTGGCGGCCCACGAAGGGCAAGAAAGCGCCATGGTGTTTTCGAGCGGCTACTCGGCCAACATCGGGCTGATGAGCGCCCTGCCGGGTCCCAGAGACTTTGTCGCCTACGACTCGGAGATTCACGCCTCGACGCTGGACGGCCTCAAGCTGGGCCGCATCGAGTCGCGGCCGTTTCCCCACAACGACGCTCGCGCGCTGGACGAGCTGCTGACCAAAGCCTCGGAGACGTACCAGGATCTGTTCGTGTGCGTCGAGGGCGTCTACTCGATGTCGGGCAGCGTGGCGCGGCTGGACCGCCTGTGCGAGGTCAGCCGCCGGCACGGGGCCACCTTTGTCTTGGACGAGGCGCACGGCACCGGCGTGACCGGTCCGCACGGCGAGGGCACCTCGGCCATGTTCGACGTGCAGTCCGAGGTGGACGTGGTCATCGGCACGTTCTCAAAGTCGTTCGGCGTCTCGGGCGGCTTTGTGGCGGCCGACACCGCGGTCGTGGACTACCTCCGCTACTTTGCCCGCTCCTACGTGTTCTCGACGGCGCCCTCGACGGCCATCTGCGCCGCCGTTCTGGAGGGCCTCGACGTGCTGGACGAGGAGCCCGAGATCCACGCCCGGCTGATGGACAACACGGGCTACCTCGCGCGCGGCTTGCAGGCGATGGGGTTCGAGGCGTCCGGCGTGACGGCGGTGTTCTCGCTGCCCGTCCCCGCACGCACGGACATCCGCGCGGCCGCTCACGACTTTAACCAGCGCGGCATCTTCCTCAACCAGATCGAAGCGCCGGCCGTGCCCACCACCGAGCAGCGCTTCCGCGCGAGCCTGACGTCCGAGCACACGCGCGACGACCTCGACCGACTGCTCGAGGCGGTCGACGCCGTCTGGGCCACGCACGTCCGGCCGCTCGGCGACGGCCAGGCCGGCGCCGCGCCCCGCGTCGGCGGCTAAGCCTCGCCGCTGGGCCCGCTAAACTGGATCTGCTGCTGGCCGACCTCGCCGATGTCGCCGTGCTGCGCTTCGTAGCGCTGGATGTTGTCCGCGAGCGCGGCCAGCAGGCGCTTGGCGTGGCCCGGCGTCACCACGATGCGGCTCTTGACCCGGGCCTTGGGCACGCCGGGCATGACGCGGATAAAGTCCAGGATGAACTCCTCCGGGCTGTGGGAGATCATGACCAGGTTCGAGTAGACGCCCTCGGCGACCTCTTCGGACAGTTCGATGGACAGGGACGGGCCGGGCGTCGGAGGCGTTTCCATGAGGCGGGAGGTGGGAGCGCACAAGCTAGACCCGTGCCGAGGCGCGGTCGGTGACGTTCTGCCTCAGGCTGAGCGCGGCGCTAGGTCCGAGCCTGGGTCGCATCCGAGCTCGGGGACGAGCCCCTCGACAACCTCGGAGGCGCTTGCACTTAACGTGTTGCGCGACAGGCGCGTCTCGGGTCTAGCCACGTGCAGCACGTGAGCAGGGCTAGCGCTCGCGCCCGGCCAACGCCAGCGCGGCGATCAAGTCGCTGCGCGTCAGAATCTGGTAGCTCGGCGCGCCGTCGCCCGACGCGTCTCCGCGCACCAGGACCGCGCCCGCGGCGCCGTCGAGGTGGGCGGTGAGCCGGTCCAGCGGCAGCGACGCCTCCACGACGGGCAGCGGCGCCCCCATCACCTCCGAGACGGGCTGGTCGCGCGCCTCGGGCGCCTCGATCAGGCGGCTCAGCACGCCGCGCTCGGACAGCGAGCCGACGATCTCACCTCCGCTCACGACGGGAAGCTGGCTGATGCCGTGCTCGGTCATGGTCGCAATCGCGCCCGCCAGCGTCGACGCCGCGTCGACGGAGAGCACGCCGTCGGTGCGGCCCCGGGCGGAGAGCACCCCGGCGGCGGTCAGCACGGCGGGCGCCTCCAGAAAGCCGTTGCGCCGCATCCACTCGTCGTTGTACGTCTTGGACAGGTAGCGGAAGCCGCTGTCGGGCAGCAGCACCACGACCACGTCCGCCTCGGTCAGCTCGCCGCGGTGGGCGTGGAGCCAGTCCAGCGCGCCGGCGACGGCCATGCCGCACGACTGCCCGACGAACAGCCCTTCCTCGCGCGCCAGCCGCCGCGTCATCTGCATCGCCGCCTTGTCGCTCACCTGGACGTAGTCGTCCACGACCGAGAAGTCCATGTTGCCCGCCAGGATGTCCTCGCCCACGCCCTCGGTCGCGTATGGATAGATCTCCGACTCCTTGAACTCGCCGGTGCGCCAGTACTCGGCGTAGACGCTGCCGTACGGGTCCACGCCGACGGTCTTGAGATCGGCGTTATTCTGCTTGAGAAAGCGCGTCGTGCCCGAGATGGTGCCGCCGGTGCCAGCGCCCGCGACAAAGTGCGTGATGCGGCCGCCGGTCTGCTCCCACAGCTCGGGCCCGGTTGTGTCGTAGTGCGCCTGCGCGTTGGCCGGGTGGTCGTACTGGTTGGGGTAGAACGAGTTGGGGATCTCGCGTGCCAGCCGGGCGGCGACCGAGTAGTAGGACCGGGGATCGTCCGGAGCCACGTTCGTGGGGCACACGATCACCTCGGCGCCGAGCGCGCGCAGCACGTCGGCTTTTTCCGGGCTCTGCTTGTCGGTCGTGGTGAAGATGCACGCGTAGCCCTTGGCGATCGCGGCGATGGCCAGCCCGGCGCCGGTGTTGCCCGAGGTGCCCTCGATGATGGTGCCGCCGGGCCGGAGTAGGCCCTTGGCCTCGGCGTCCTCGATCATGGCCAGGCCGATGCGGTCCTTGACCGACCCACCCGGGTTGAAAAACTCCACCTTGGCGAGAACGGTGCACGGCAGGTCCCGGCCCATCGTCAGAAACTGGACGAGCGGCGTGTTGCCGATCGTGTCGAGAATAGAGGACCACATGGCGCCGGTGTCGAGGAGATCCGAAGCTAGCCCGCTCCAGGTGCGCTTCCGGTGAGAACGCGACCCGAGCCACGCACCGCCAACTCGGCTAGCTTGAGGCATGGACGCGTCTCCCCTCCCGTTTGTCACCGCCAACATGCTCACCGCGCTGGCGACGGCCGCCGGCGACCGCCTCGACTGCAACGAGGCCTGGCGCGAGCTGTTCGGGGAGGACGGCCTGTGGGGCCGGCTCCCGCCCGACGACGTCCGCTTTGCGCAGGAGTACGTCGTGGACGCCGCGCGCGGCGCCGACGTGACGCACCAGGTGTTCCTGATCGAGCAGGCCGGCGCCGACGAGCCGACGCCGGTGCTGCTCCACTTTCACCCCATGCGCCTGCCAGACCGCGAGGCGGGGCGCTACCCGGTCTCGATCACCGGCGAGGTGCTGCGCGAGCCGGCCAGCTGGGCCGCCGAGCAGACACGGCGGCGGCGGATGGAGATGCTGGGCCGCATGTCGATGGGCATCGCGCACGACTTCAACAACCTGCTCACGGCCGTCATCGGGCATGCCGAGCTGCTGCGCGCCGACCTGGTCCACCTCGGCGCCCCGCCGGACGCCCACCAGCACCTGGCGTCGCTGGACCGGGCGGCGCAGGACGGCGCGGCGCTGGTGCGCAAGATCCAGCAGTACATCCGCAACGAGAAGCACGAGCGCAGCGAGCCGGTGGCCCTGGACCGGATCGCCGAGGAGGTCCTGACGCTGACGCGCCCCTACTGGTACAACGAGCCCCGGCGGCGCGGCATCGCCATCGAGATCGTCCGCGAGCTGCGCCCGGTGCCCTCGATCCAGGGCACGCCGACCGAGCTGCGCGAGGTGCTCGTCAACCTGGTGCTCAACGCCGTCCAGGCGATGCCGGCCGGCGGCACCTTGACGCTGCGCACCTCGCGCGTCGGGGACCGCGCTGCGGCCGTCGAGGTGGGCGACACCGGCGTCGGGATGAACGAGAGCGTCCGGCGCCGCATCTTCGAGCCGCTGTTCACCACCAAGGGCTCGGTGGGCTCGGGCATGGGGCTGACCATGAGCCAGGGCATCGTCCAGGAGCACAACGGGCGGATCGAGGTCGAGAGCGAGCCGGGCCGGGGCACGCGGTTCCGGTTGGTGTTCCCGTTCCACTCGGAGGCGCCGGCGCCGGAGGCAGCCGCCGCGCGCCCCACCGCGGCGCCCGCGCCCGGCTTCCGCATCCTGGTCGTGGACGACGAGCCGATGGTGCGCACGGTGACGACCAAGCTGCTCCGGCTGCGCGGCCACGACGTGGCCGAGGTCGACGGCGGCCCGGCGGCGCTGGAGGCCCTGGCCGAGGCGCCGTTCGACCTCGTAGTGACCGACCTGTCGATGCCCGACATGAGCGGCCGCGAGCTGGCGGCGGTCATCCGCAACCGCCACCCGGGCTTGCCCGTCCTGCTGCTCACCGGCGACACCGACGCCGACGTGGAAGAGGGCGACGTGGGGGCCGTCGTCAAAAAGCCATTTCAGCTCGACGTGCTGGACGGCGCGATCCGGTCGCTGCTGGCCGCCTAGCGCTGCGGCTGCGCCCGCCTCGACGCCGAGGCGGAGGACCTGGGTGCCCTGAAGCCGGTGCGGGGACCGTCCGGTGCGGGGACCGTCCGGTGCGGGGGCCGTCCGGTGCGGGGGCCGTCCGGTGCGGGGGCCGGTGGGCTCAGCTCCAGCGGCGCGCCATCAGGCTGGAGCCGTGCTCGGCGTCGGGCTCGTCGGGAGGCGTCAGGTGGTAGAACGCCACCAGCGCGTCGTACAGCTCGCGATGGTGGCGGCGCAGGCGCGCCGGGCGCTCGAAAAACTGCTCGGTCGCGACGGCGAACAGCTCGGCCGGCGCGGTGCCCGCGTACGCCCTCAGGATGCCGTCGCCTCGCTGCGCCCGGCGCATCTCGCGCCGCACCAGCTCCCTCCACGCGTCGGCCGACTTGGGGTCGAGAAACGACGGCGCGCCGTCGGCCTCCCAGCCCTCGAAGTCGAACACGTGGGCCAGCTCGTGGAGCACCACGTTGCTGCCGTCCGCCCGCGCCCAGCCGTGCTCGACGGCGCGCACCGAGAGCACGACCGGGCCCTGCGAGTGCACCATGCCGTCGTAGAGGCCGTCCTCCTCGTCCCCGTAGGCCTCGTCGAAGGTGTCGGGCACGAACAGGATGCTGCGCTCGCGCGGGAGCTCCCAGTCGGGGCGGCCGTGCAGCAGCAGCGCGCCGCCGGCCGCGACCGCCAGGCGGCGCGCGTCGGTGGGCTCGGCGCCGCCGACGCCCTCGAACGTCAGCTCGTCGGCGAGCCAGCGCACGTCGCGCTCGAAGCGGCGGCGCTCGGGCTCGGGGAGGGCCGCGTACAGGGGCACGCGCGCGCGGAGCCACGCCCTCCACCGCGGCGGGAACGGCTTGCGAGCCAGTCGCAGGCGGCGCAGCGACGGCGCAGCGGACCACACCACGGCGCCCAGCCAGACAGCGGCTCCGGCGAGCCAGCCGGCGACCGGGCCCGAGAGCCGCGCCACCACCAGCCCCAGCACCAGCGCGCCGACGGCGCCGCCGGCAGCGGGGACCACAAAGTCGCTGGGTCGCGCGGCGCGCACAAAGGTGAGGTCGGGGAGGGACACTGACGGCCCTAGCGAGTTTACGCCTGGCCCGAGGTCGCACCAGCCCGTCTCGGGCCTCACCTGATTGACTCGGCCCGCCTCGGGCCGATGTCTCCGCCCCTGCGTTTCGCCGCCCCGCATGCTTCCGCTCGCCCTCTCGTCCGACGACCCCGGCCAGTCCATTCCGCTCCTGACGCCCGACGAGGAGCGCGAGATGAGCGCGGAGTCGCTGCCCCACGCGCTCCCCATCCTGACGCTGCGCAACACCGTGCTGTACCCGGGCGTGGTGCTGCCGATCACCGTCGGCCGCGACGCGAGCCTGCAGCTGGTCAAGGACGCCTACGCCGGAGACCGGATGGTCGGCGTGGTGGCCCAGAAGCGGGCCGAGGTGGAAAGCCCCGGCCCGGACGACCTCTACCGCGTCGGCGCGGCAGCCACCATCCTGAAGCTGATCAAGATGCCGGACGGCTCGGTCTCGATCGTGATTCAGGGCAAGCGGCGGATCGAGATCGAGGCCTTCGACCAGCTCGACCCGTACCTCACCGCGCGCATCCGCGCCGTCGAGGAGGACGCGACCGACGACATCGACCCGGTCGAGATCGACGCGCGCGTGCGCTCGATCAAGGAGCTGGCCGTCCAGATCGTCAACCTGTCCCCGAATCTGCCGTCGGAGGCAGCGTACGCGATCCAGAACATCGAGAGCCCCGGCTTTCTGGTTCACTTTATCGCGTCCAACCTCCAGATCGACGTCGTCAAAAAGCAGCAGCTGCTGGAGACGCGGCCCCTGCTGGAGCGCTCCCAGCTCGTGCTGGACCACCTGGAGCAGGAGGTCAGGGTGCTGGAGATCTCCGAGGAGATCCGGAGCAAGGTCAAGACCGACGTCGACCAGCAGCAGCGGGAGTTTTTCCTGCGCCAACAGCTCAAGGCGATTCAGGACGAGTTGGGCGAGACCGAGGGCTCGTCGCGCGACGCCGACGAGTTGCGCGACAAGCTGGCCGACAAGCGCCACGAGTTGCCCGAGGCGGTCGTGGAGACGCTCGACAAGGAGCTGACCAAGCTGGCGCGCACCAACCCGGCCAGCCCCGAGCACGGCGTGGTCCGCAACTACGCCGAGACGATTCTGGACCTGCCTTGGGGCCACACCTCCGAGGACAAGCTGGACATCGCGCGCGCGGAGACCGTTCTCGACGAGGACCACTTCGGCCTGGACGACGTCAAAAAGCGCATCCTGGAGTATCTGGCGGTGCTCAAGCTCAAGGGCGACATGAAGGCGCCCATCCTGATGTTCTATGGGCCGCCGGGCGTCGGCAAGACGTCGCTGGGCAAGTCGATCGCGCGGTCTCTGGGGCGCGAGTTCCACCGGATCTCGCTCGGCGGCGTCCGCGACGAGGCCGAGATCCGGGGCCACCGCCGCACCTACATCGGCGCGCTCCCGGGGCGCATCATCCAGGGCTTGCGCAAGGCGGGCACGAGCAACCCGGTGTTCATGCTCGACGAGATCGACAAGCTGGGCACGGACTTCCGCGGCGACCCGGCGAGCGCGCTCCTAGAGGTCTTGGACCCCGAGCAGAACGACACGTTCAACGACCACTACCTCGAACTCGACTACGACCTGTCGAGGGTGCTGTTTATCGCGACGGCCAACTACCTGGACTCGATCCCGGCGCCGCTGCGCGACCGGATGGAGGCGATCGAGATTACCGGCTACACGCCCGCCGAGAAGCTCGCCATCGGCAAGCGCTACCTGGTGCCTCGCCAGCTCGAACGCAACGGGCTGCGCGATGACCAGTTCACGATCACCGACGACGCGCTGCTGCTGCTGGTGGAGGGCTACACGCGCGAGTCCGGCGTCCGCCAGCTGGAGCGCACCATCGGGTCGGTCGTGCGCGGCGTCGCCAAGACGGTCGCCGTGGACGACGCCGAGCGCGGCGACGTCACCGTCGAGTCGGTGCCCGATTTTCTGGGGGGCCGCAAGTTCCACAACGACCTCGCCGAGCGCACCGAGGTGCCCGGCGTCGCGACTGGCCTGGCGTGGACGCCGGTCGGCGGAGACATCCTGTTTATCGAGGCGTCGGTCAGCCGCGGCTCCGGGCGGATGACGCTCACGGGCAAACTGGGCGACGTGATGAAGGAGAGCGCGCAGGCCGCGCTGTCCTGGGTCAAGGCCCAGTCCGACGACCTCGGCATCCCCGCGGACGCGTTCCGCTACTGGGACCTGCACGTGCACGTGCCGGCCGGCGCGATCCCCAAGGACGGGCCCTCGGCTGGCGTCGCGATGACGGCCGCGCTGGCCAGCATCTACACCCGGCGCTGCGTCCGCCACGACGTGGCGATGACGGGCGAGATCACGCTGCGCGGACTGGTGCTGCCCGTCGGCGGGATCAAGGAAAAGGTGCTCGCCGCACGCCGAGCCGGCATCACAACCGTGGTGCTGCCGGACAAAAACCAGAAAGACGTCGACGAGGTCAAGGACGAGGCGGTCGACGGCATCGAGATCCACTACGTCAAGCGCATCCCCGAGGCGCTCGACCTGCTGCTGGAGCCCGACCCGGTCGACTCGCCCGCCGACCTGTTTACCGTCTCGGACCGCGAAAAGCGGCTGACCACACCCGACCGCGGCGAGCCCGTCGTGGTGTCGGACGGCGAGGTGGACTAGCGCCGCGCGGGGTGGTCCCAGGCCGCGGCCCATCCCAGCACGGCTGCGACAGCCATCATGCCAGGCGCCAACGCTGGGTTGCCGCCCGAGAGCGTGTCCCACAGCCGCTCCCGCAGCGTCTCGTCCGGAGCGACCTCGATCGAAAACTGGACGTTGCCCCACAGGTGAAACGCGATGCCGAGTACGCTGATGGCCGCGATCCCGGCCGACACCACGTGCACGGTCTTGAGCGACCTCGCCGTGGGCGTTGTCCACGCCCAGGCGACCGAGGCGAGGCCGGCAGCGGCAGCCACGACGGCGATCCACTGCCGCCACTCCTCGTAGTGCTCCACCAGCACCATGTCGGTGAGGGCGCCGAGGTAGGTGGCGCCCGCGACCGCCCACACGACGGTGCGCAGCCAGTCTCCGGATGCGCCGAGCGAGGCGCCGAGGCGCGAGGTGCTCACTACCGAAGGTAGGCGCGGGCCTCGGCGACGTCGCCCCCGGGGGCAGCCACCAGATAGGCGTCCAGGAACGCCTGGTCCGACTCGAACGGGCGCGCCTCGGTCAGCGCCTGGGCGGCCTGGGCCGTGACGCCGGGCAGTTGCTGGAGCGTCTCGGCGTCGCTGCTGTTGGGGTCGATGGGCACGAACACCATCGCCTCATACTCGGCCAGCTTGTCCGCGTCGTCGTCGATGTACTTGCCGATCTTCTGCCGGAACTCCCGAATGCTCGCGTACGGCCGGTACTCGTCGAACTCGTGCGCCATGCGGTCGCCGATGCCGAGCGCCTTGAATTCCTCCTCGCTTGCGACGTTGAGATTGAGCTTGGCGACGGGCGCGGTCGCCGCGGCTGCGGGTGGCGTCTCCGGCGTCGAGACGGTCGGCTCCGTCGGATCGGACTGGCAGCCCGTGACCACAAGGGCTAGAACGAGGAAAAGGCGCGCCATAGGTGGGCTAAGAGCGTGAGCTTGAAGTTAGAGCGGCCTGTACGCCGCTTCGTGGCAACGGGCTCCCGCGCAGTTCCACCGGAGGCCACGTCACAGGGGTGTCACACCCCCGTGCGATTCTGTGGCATCCCCCCGCCGCCCCGATGCCTGACCGTCCCCCGCTCGCCGACGCCCTCCCGTACGCGGCCGACTTTATCCTGGAGATTCTTGCCGCGGCCTCTCGGGCGCCGTTTGGGCACCTGTCCTGGGTCGAGATCAACCGCCTCGCCGCGCGCTGGCTGCGGCCCGAGGCGGGCAACGCTGCGGGTGACACCTCTCGCCTGGGGCACGCCGTGGTGATCGAGATGTCCGCGCACGGCCTGCTCGACGTCGAGCTGACGACGGCTGCGGACGGCCAAGCCATGGTTCAACGCGTAGCCCATCCGCGCTTTTTCGGCGTCGAGGCCGCGCGCGCCTTGGCCGCTTAGTCCTCGAACGGCTCGTCGCTCTCCTCTAGGATGCGTGCCGAGGTCATGTTGGGGTCGAGCTCTCGGTCAAAGGCCTGCTTGGCCTCGACAGTCACCGAGGCGGCACGCTCCAGCCCACGGTCGACCGCGCCGGCGACGACGCGGATCGCACCGGTGCCCAGCAAGCCGACTCGGCCCAGCCAGCCCGCGCGTTCGTAGCGAGTCAGCCAGTCGCTCATGCG
Source organism: Rubricoccaceae bacterium (assembly GCA_963757585.1). Taxonomy (GTDB): domain Bacteria; phylum Bacteroidota; class Rhodothermia; order Rhodothermales; family Rubricoccaceae; genus Rubrivirga. Next base: position 159,486 of record CAVWRT010000001.1, on the reverse strand, counting down.
TCGTCGTCGGAAGGGGGCGTGGGCGGTGGAGTGCCTGCCGTCTTGGAGGGCGGCGTCTCAGCCGACGGCTTCTTCCGTGACGAGGTCTTTTTGAGGTCCGCCGGCGTCGCCGCCATCGGCGGGACCTCGTCGTCGTGGCCTGTGGCCGCGGCTCGGGGGGTGGCGGCAGGCGCGGCGAACCACGAGTCGATGTCGAGATCGTCGACGACCGCGGCGGCGCGGCGGCCGGTCTCGGCCAGCGCCTGTCCGATGGTCGCAAACGTGGCTTCGAGGACGAACGCGGCCTTCTCGGAGGTGCCGAGGTCTGAAAAGGCGTCTCGGACGCTGTCGAACGGGTCCGGAGTGGAGCGAGGGGTGGCCATGAGCGTGGGGGCAGCGAAAGGGGGACGGAGCCTGTGTGTGCTGCCTGCGTTGGACGGGACCTCCCCTTGAGAGTTTCAGTGAGCGACCCCGAGAGCCCACCCATCAGCCGCACCACGACGGGCCTCGTGGTCCGGTCAACCGGCAGTTGGTACGACATTCGGACCGACGACGGCGAGACCGTGCGCGCGCGCATCCTGGGCAAGTTCCGCCTGGAGGCCATCGAGATCGACGAGACCAACCCTCTCGCCGTCGGGGACCGCGTGACCGTGCGCATCGACCCGGACGGCATCGGCATGGTGACTGGCATCTCGCCTCGCGACAACCAGCTCAGCCGTCGCGCCAGCGGCCGCCGCGGCGCCGTTCGCGAGCACGTGATCGTGGCCAACGTGGACCGCGCGTGGTGCGTCCAGGCGACGTTCGGGCCCAAGGTCAATCCCGGATTCGTCGACCGGTTTCTGGTCGCGGCCGAGACTCGGCACATTCCGGCAGGCCTGATTCTCAACAAAGCGGACCTGCTGGAGGGCCAGCCGCGCGCCCAGGATGCGATGGCCTTTTGGCGCGACCTCTACGAGGGCTTGGGCTACCCCGTGCTGATGACCAGCGCCACGGCGGGGCTCGGGATCGACGCCTTCCGCGCCGCCCTCGCCGGCAAGGTGAGCGTGGTCGCGGGGCCGTCGGGCGTGGGCAAGTCCAGCCTGCTCAACGCCGTCGAGCCCGGGCTGGGGCTTCAGACGTCCGAGATCGGCGAGAAAAGCCAGAAGGGGCGCCACACAACCACGTTCTCCACCCTCTTCCCTGCCGCGGGCGGCTGGGTGGCGGACACGCCGGGGATGCGCGAGTTCGGGATCTGGGATCTCGGTCCCCAGGAGCTGGGCGGCTACTTTGTCGAGTTCCGCCCCTATCTGCCCGACTGCAAGTTTCCCGACTGCACGCACGTCCACGAACCAGGATGCGCGGTGCAAGAGGCGGTCGACGCGGAAGCGATCACGCCGGAGCGCTACGGCAGCTACATCGCGCTGCTGGAGTCTGTCGAGGAGGCGCACGCCGAGGAGACCCGGATGCGCTGGCGCAAGGACCGACGTCCCGACGACCCGGACGAGCCCGTCGAAGAGATCGAGGATGCGCCTCAGTAGGCGGCCGTGAACGCCGCCGCAAACGCGCGCGACGGCGTGGCGCGGGTTGCCAGGTCCCGAACCCGGGCCGCCGGTCCGCTCAGCTGGCCGATGCGCCCGGCCAGCCGCGACTGCAGCGCCAGGGGCACCGTCCGGCGTCTCTGGCGACGCTCAAACCCGGCAAGCGCCGACGGCACCGATCCCGCGTTGGCGAGCGCGTGTGCCAGGTCGTGCGCGTCGACGAGCGCCTGGGCGCCGCCCTGCCCGAGATCGGGCGTCATGCCGTGCGCCGCATCCCCCACCAGCACGACGCGCCCGGCGACCGTGCGCCCTCGCGCCGACCGGTCCCACACGTCGTGGCGGTGCACGTCGGCGGTGCCGTCGATGGTAGCCCGGATGGCCGGATGCCACCCCGCCGCGACGCGGGCCGCCTCGGCGCGTTCGTCGGCGGCGCGCTGGCCGGCCGGGCGCGAGGCGCAGACGTACCAGTAGGCCTGGCCGTCGGGCAGGCGGAACAGCCCGAAGCGCTGGCCGCGCCCCCAGACCTCGCACGCGTCGGCGCGCGGCCAGCCGGCCGTCGCCGGCCCCACGCCGCGCCAGACCGTGTACCCCCGGTAGCGGACCGCGACAGGCGGGAACACGGCGCCCCGGATCCGGGACCGGAGCCCGTCCGCCGCCACCACCACGTCGGCCTCGACGCGCGACCCGTCGGCGCACCTGAGGACCGCGGAGTCGCCGCGCGCCTCTACGCGCTCGACCTCAGCCCCGAGGCGGAGGCACTCGCCTCCGACGGCGTCAGCCAGCACAGCCAGCAGGTCCGGACGGCGCACGCACAGCGACGGCGCATCGTCGCGCGCCGTGTGCATGCGCGCCAGCCGCGCCCCCGACGCGCTCAGCACCTCGACGGTGGTGGCCTGGCCGGCTCGCGCGGCGACGGCGTCGAGGATGCCTAAGGTGTCCAGGACGCGCGTCCCGTTGGGCCACAACGCGATGCCAGCCCCCACCTCTCGCAAGGCGTCTACCCTCTCGTAGATCGTCGACGCGATGCCATGCTGGCGAAGCGCGAGCGCGGACGCCAGCCCGGCGATCCCGCCTCCGACGATGGCGACGCGAGCCGGCGGCATGGCTAGCTGGCTTTCTTGCGCGGCGCGGCTTTCTTGGCGGCCGGCTTTTTGGCAGGCGCCTTCTTAGCCGCCGGCTTCTTGGCCGCCGGCTTCTTTTTGGCAGGAGCCTTCTTCTTCGGCTTGCCGGCCTTGGCATCGACGAGCGCGACCGCCTGCTCCAGCGTGATCTCGTCTTTGTTCTGGTCCTTGGGGATCGTCGCGTTCGTCTTTTCGTGCTTGACGTAGGGACCGTAACGGCCCTCGAACACGTCGATGGGCTTGCCGGAGACCGGGTGCGCACCGAGCGTCCGCAGCGGGGCGGCCTTCTGGCGCTTTTGCGCGATCAGCTCCAGTGCCCGCTCCAACCCGACCGTCAGCACGTCGTCGCCGTCGGCGGGCTTCAAGCTGGCGAACGTGCGCTGGTGCTGCACGTAGGGGCCGTAGCGGCCGATGTTGGACTTGATCGGCTCGCCGGTCTCGGGGTGCAGCCCGAGCGTGCGCGGCAGACCCAGGAGAGCAATGGCCAGCGTCAGGTCCACGTCCTCGGGCTTGGTGCCCTTGGGCAGCGACGTGCGCTTGGGCTTGGTTTCCTCGTCGTCGCCGAGCTGGACGTAGGGGCCGTAGGGGCCGGACTTGAGCAGGACAGGCATCTCCGCCTCGGGGTGGATGCCGAGCGGACGCTCCTGATCGTTGGCGTCGATCAGCGCCGCGATGTCAGCCTCGCGCAGGTCCGCCGGCGCCGTCTCCGGGGCGATGGACGCCGTCTGCCCGTCGGGCCCGGCGGTGTACGGGCCGTAGCGGCCGACGCGAACCTCGTAGGCGCCCCATTTAACGTGGCGCATGGTCGAGATCTCGCGAGGGTCGATCGTCTCGACCCCTTGTTCGATTCGCTTGTTCAAGCCCTCGGCGCCGTTGAAGAACGACTCCAGGTAGGGCACGCGCTCCTCAGTGCCGCCGGCGATGCCGTCGAGCTGCTGCTCCATCTTGGCGGTGAAGGCGGTGTCCACGAGCCGCTCGAAGTTCTTGGTGAGCAGGTTGGTTGTCGCCATGCCCGTGAACGTGGGCACGAGCTGGTTTTTGTCGCGGTTGACGTAGCCGCGCCGCACGACCGTGTCGATGATCGAGGCGTACGTGGACGGCCGTCCCACGCCGGCCTTCTCCAGCGCCTGCACCAGCGAGGCGTCGGTGTAGCGCGCCGGCGGCTTGGTTTCGTGCCCGACCGCCTCGACGGCCTGGCACGCCGGGGTGTCGCCCTCGGCGAGTGCGGGGAGCGGGCTGTCGCGGTCGTCGAGCGCGGCGCTCGGGTCGTCGCTGCCCTCGACGTAGGCGCGGAAAAAGCCCGGAAACTCGATCACCTGTCCGTTTGAGCGGAACGTCGAGGCGTCGTCGGTGCCCTCGGCGGCCAGGATCGTGGCCGACGTGCGGAGCAGGCGCGCCTGGGCCATCTGGGACGCGACGGTCCGCTTCCAGATCAGGTCGTACAGCTTGGCCTCGTCGCCGCTCAGCCCCAACTCGGACTTGGTCCGCATCTGGGTGCCCGCCGGGCGGATCGCCTCGTGGGCTTCCTGGGCGTTGCGCACCTTGCCCGAAAACTGGCGCGGCTTGGGCGACAGGTACTCCGCGCCGTAGCGCGCCTCGACCGCACTGCGCGCCGCCCCGATGGCCTCCTTGGACAGCGTCGGCGAGTCGGTGCGCATGTAGGTGATGTGCCCTTGCTCGTAGAGCTTCTGCGCCGTCTGCATGGTGCGCCGGGCACTCATCCCGATTTTCCGGTTGGCCTCCTGCTGCAGCGTCGACGTGATAAACGGAGCCGCCGGCGAGCGCTTGGCGCTCTTTTGCTCGACGGCCGCGACACGCCACGAGGCGCTCTTGAGGCGCGCCGCCAACCCGGTCGCCTGGTCCTCCCCCATCACGAGCGCGTCGCTCTTGTCGGTGAGCGTGCCGGTCTTCTCGTCGAAGTCCTTGCCCGTCGCCAGGCGCTGGTCGCCCAGGTGCGTCATCTTGGTCTCGAACGAGACGCCGGCCTGCTCCAGCGTAGCCGCCAGGTCGAAGTAGCTGGCGCTGACAAAGTCCAGGCGCTCCCACTCGCGCTCGACCAGGACGCGGACCGCGACCGACTGCACGCGCCCGGCGGACAGCTTGGGCGCGATCTTTTTCCACAGCACCGGCGACACCGAGTAGCCCACCAGGCGGTCCAAGACTCGCCGCGCCTCCTGGGCCTCGACGAGGCGGCTGTCCAGCTCGCGCGTCTCGTCGAGCGCCTTCAGGATGGCCTCCTTGGTGATCTCGTGGAACACCATCCGCTTGACGGGGACGGTCGGCGCCAGCACCTGGAGCAGGTGCCACCCGATGGACTCGCCCTCGCGGTCCTCGTCCGTCGCCAGGTACAGCTCGTCGGCGTCCTTAAGCGCGTCCTTGAGCTGCTTGACCACCTTCTTCTTGTCGGCCGGGATGACGTAGAGCGGCGTGAAGCCGTCCTCCACGTTGACCCCGAGGCGGGCCCACTTCTCCTCTTTGACCTTGGCCGGGATCTCGGCGGCCGACGAGGGCAGGTCCCGGACGTGCCCCATCGAGGCCTCGACCTGGTAGCCCGACGGCAGAAACTTGCGGATGGTCCGGGCCTTGGTGGGGGACTCGACGACGACGAGGCGTTTCATAGGGGGGACCAGAGAAGGGTCTGTACAGGGCTGTACAAGCTAGCAGTGTGGGGTGGCCGCCTTCCGGCCCACCGCTCGTGCTACACGACGCCGGGGCACGGTCGTTCCGTGGAATCCCCGGGCAGAGCTTGGGCGCGTGCCCCGCCCGGCCTAGCCTCGGACCCGCTCGAACCGGGTCATAAAGTCGACCAGGGCTTCGACCGAGGTGGGCTCGACCGCGTTGTAGATCGACGCGCGGACGCCTCCGGCGGAGCGGTGGCCCTTGAGCGCGAGCAGGCCCTCGGCGGCCGCCGTCGCGACAAAGTCGGCCTCGAGCGCCTCGGTGGGCAGGCGGAAGGTGACGTTCATCCAGGAGCGACTGTCGGGACGGACGCTCGCCTGGTAAAAGTCGCTCGCGTCGAGCGCGCCGTACAATCGGTCTTTCTTGGCGCGGTTGCGCTCGACCATGCCCTCGAGCCCGCCGTGGCGCTCGATCCAGCCCAGCACCTTGTCGATCAGGTAGACCGCGAACACGGGCGGCGTGTTGAACAGCTTGGCCGTGTGCGTGCCGTAGTCCAGCATGGTCGGCAGGCCCGGCTGGCGCGACTGCAGAAAGTCCTCGCGCGCGAGCACGACCGTCGCGCCGGCCGGCCCGACGTTTTTCTGTGCCCCGGCGTAGATCAGCCCGTACCGATCCACGTCGATCGGGCGGCTCAGAAAGTCGGACGAGGCGTCGCACACGAGTGGCATGTCCACGGCGGGCTCGTCCCTGAACTGGGTGCCGTAGATGGTGTTGTTGCTCGTAAAGTGCAGGTACGACGCGTCCGGGTCGATCTGCCAGTCGCCGGGCGGCGGGATGTGGGTGTAGTCGGGTGCGCTGCTGGCGGCGACGCTCACACGCGCGCCGCGGCCGGCCGCGACCGTCTCGGCCTCGGCGATGGCCTTGGCACTCCAGACGCCGGTGTCGAGGTAGCTCGCCACGCCGCCGGGCGGGAGAACGTTGAGCGGGACCTGGTGGAACTGCATCGACGCGCCGCCCTGCAGGAACGTGACGTGCCAGTCGTCGCCCAGGCCCAGCAGGCTTTTGATCCGGGCGCGGGCGCGCTCGTTGATTTCGGTGTAGGCGGGCGAGCGGTGGCTGACCTCAATCATCGACGCGCCCAGCCCTGGGAACGCCGGCATCTCGTCGCGCACCTGCTCCAGCACCTCGGTGGGAAGCGCTCCTGGGCCCGCCGAAAAGTTGTGCTGGCGCTGGTTGAGGTCGGCGGGGCGGGCGTCGGTGGCGAGCGGAGTGGTCATGTGGGGGAAGCTGAGGGGCGGGGTTCTATCCCTGCTCGCGCCCCAGGTTCACGGCCGGGCATTGGCGCGCCGAGACGTCTTACAGACGTGCCGAGGCGGGCGGCGTCGCTACACGTCGCTTGGCGGCGCCACCTGGGCGACGGTGTCCCGAGCCGGCGCCGGCTGCGCCTTTGCTCGCGCCTCCAGCTCTTGTCGCACAAAGCGTTGCATCCGCTCGATCGACGTCCGCGCGAACTTGAGTTGGAGCCGGCGGCCGAACAGCTTGAAGCCGAGTCGGTGGAACGGGTTGCCGATCCGGTCGGGCTTGGAGAAGGCGTCGATATGGAACGACACGGCGCCGGTCGCTTCGGCTTTGCGCACCTCGAAGGTGATCTGCCCCATCTCGAAGTGGCCCTCCAGCGTCGCGTAGTCGAACCCGAACGCGTGGACGCGGCCCGCGTCGGTGTCGCGCACCTCGTCGATCTCGCGGCCGACCTTGACGCCGAACCAGAACGACAGGCCGAGAAAGCGGGCGCGCAGCAGCATCGGGCGGCCCGCCAGCGCGTCGTCCGGGGCGAAGATGCCGGTCACGAGCGACGGGTCGGGAAAGGCGTAGTCGCGCATCAGGTCGCAGGCGACGGCCCAGGCCGCGCGCGGATCGTCGGGTGGCAGCGGAGGCCCGGGCGGCTCGGGCGTCAGGTCGGCGTCGTGGTGGTCGAGGTGCCACCCGGCCGCCTCGGTGTACTCGTGGGCACGGTCCAGGTCGAGGTTGTAGCGCGCGTGCCGGAGCGCGTCGAGGCGCTCCTGGTAGCGCCGCCAGTCCGGGCGGTGGGGGACGGCGCGCTGGGTCCAGTCGCTCACGCCTCGGCCTCGCGCTCGGTCAGCACCTGGACGTCGCCGAGCGGCTCGCCGCCGCACGCATCGGCCACGCGCTCGCAGAAAAACGTCCACATGGCCTGCTGCGCCTTTTTGGCGATGCCGGCCGCGTCGTAGAACCAGTCCACGGCCGCGTCCGCGCTCCGCGCCCACGACTCGATCTCGAAGCGGAGCGCGCCCGCCTGGCTGGGGTGCGCCTGGGCCAGAAACCGGATCTGGCCCGCCTCCAAGTGCCCTTGCAGCGTGGCCAACGTGAAGCGAGTCGGGGTAACCTCGGCGACGCGCACGGGGCCGTCCCAGGGCGCACGGATCGAGATGTGGTACTCGTCGCCGACGGCGAGCCGTCCCTCCGGCCCCACGGTCTTGTCGAACACCGCGATCTCGTCGGGCACGAACTGCTGGATGTCGGCGGCGATGGCCGAGATCAGCGCCTCGGGCGTCAGAGTTGAGGCGGCGACGTCGATCCGGTACAAGCGGTGAAAGTGCGCGCCGACGCCGTCGGCCTCGGCCTGGACCGGCGCGCGTCCGGCGGGCTCGGGGACGCGCTCGACCGGCGGGTCGGGCACGCGAGCCACCTCGCGCTCGGTCGCCTCGACGCGGTAGCCCCAGCGGCGCCACAGCCACACGCCGACGGCCGCCCCACCGGCGAGGACGGCGGGGGCGACGACGAGGGCTCGATGGCGGCGGGTTCGCATGGGTGCGGTACGCACGTCTCGGCCGTGGGCTCCTCCCGTCACAAAAACAGCCCGCCTCGGTGCGTCACCGAGGCGGGCCGTGTCCATCCAGAGGCGCGCGGTTAGTCGCGGCTGCTCATGAAGATGGTCAGGACGTACCAGAACATCAGCGCGACGGACGCGAACAGCTCCAGCGACGCCGAGACGTAGCGGTCCTCAGGGTACTCGCGCAGGATGCGAGACGTCGTCCACAGGATCGAGGCGCCGGCCAGGCCAACCATCGCGACGGCGAACCACAGGCCCAGGTTGAACCCGAACAGCACGCCGCCGACGATGGCCAGGATGGCCAGGATGCCGGCCCACTTGATGAACGTGCCCAGAAACGAGAAGTCCTTGCCGCTGAAAAACGCAATCGCCGTCAGCGCGGAGAAGCCGGCGACGGTCACCCAGGCGGCGTTGCCGATGACGCCGGGCGCGTAGTAGTTGGCGATGTAGAGCAGCGGCACAAAGATCAGCGCCTCGACCAAGACGTAGCCGAACAGGGCTCCGTACTGCCCGCCCTTTGTCGTGGCAGTCGCCGCCGCCCGGCTGGCGATCGTGCCGGCGATCACGAAGCCGCCCAGCACGAACAGCCAGTTGACGCTCAGCATCGCTTGGGCGATCGGCTCGGCGAGCCCCGTTGTGAACAGCGCGATCTCGATGCCGGCGAAGAGCAGGATGGCGCCGAGCAGGTGCGTGTAGGTCCGCGTCAGGAAGGCCGCGCGGGCGTCGTCGGCGAGCGCGGCGACGGGAGTCTGGTAGGTGGTGTCCATCGGGGTCAGAGGGTGAGGGGTCGGTGAAACGCCGGAGTGGGCTCCGTGCGTGTTTCCGCAAGGGCTGATTCGCCCAGCGCGCCGAAAAGGTCCGCCGCGGGGTCGGAGAGGCCGAGAAGACGGCGGGCGGCGAGGCGTCCGAACCGCAGGCCGTAGCCCATGCCGTGGCCCGTGAACCCGCCCGCCCACCACGCGCCGGGCACGCCGGCGACGGCGCCCAGGCGCGGCAGGCCGTCCGGGCTGAACCCCATCGGCCCTGACCACCGGCGCTCGACACGCGCGCCGGCCAGCGAGGGGACGTGCTGCGCGAGGTAGGCCTCCAGATCGGCCTGAAGCTCGGGCGTCGTCGCATCGACCAGCCCCACCTCGGCGTCGCGGTGGAGGTGGCGGGCGCCGCCGAGCAGCACGCGCCCGTCGGCACGCTGGCGGACGTAGAAGTAGCCGTCGTGCGAGTAGACCGGCGCCGACAGCGCGGGCGGGCACGGCGCCGTCATCAGCATCTGGGCGCGGACGGGGCGGACGGCACCCCTCGTCTCGGGGACGAGGTCGGGTAGCCAGGCGTTCGTCGCCACCAGCACGCGGTCGGCGGTGACGGTGCCCAGGGCGCTCCCCAAGCGGACGCGGCCGCCCTCGGGTTCGATGTGCTGGCATCGCCACCCGGTCACGACCTGGGCGCGGCTTTCTCGCCCGAGCGCGTGCACCAGCCGAACGGGGTCCACGACGCCGCCGTCCGGGACGAACAAGGCCCCGTCGAAGCCCGACACGCCGAACGGCTCGGCCGCCTCCACCCACTCGGACGCGATGCCGTCGCGAGCGAGCACGTCGCGCGACGCGCGGAGCCGGCGGGCTTCGGCCAGGGAGCCCGCCGCCAGCACGCTGCCGGTCGCACGAAATCCGATGTCGGCGCGACCGGCGAGGTCGGCGACGGCTCGGTAGGCGTCGTGCGTAAAGGCCCAAATGGCGCGTGCACGCGCGTGACCGTAGGCCTCGACCGCCGAGGCGTAGTCGGCGTGCGTGCCGAGCAGCAAAAAACCCGCGTTGCGGCCGCTGGCCCCAAACGCCAGCCGGTCGGCCTCCAGCACGACCACGCGCGTCCCAGGCTGAAGCTGCTCGATGGCGTGCGCGGTCGCGAGCCCGGTCACGCCTCCCCCGACAATGGCCACCTCGGCGTCGAGGCGGGCGGGGTGCTGCCACGGGGAGCGCGTCGGCACTAGACCCGGACGTCGACCACGACGCGGCCGGTGGTCTGGCCGTCGACGATGCGGCGGCTCCAGGCTGGCACGTCTTTGAGTGCAATAACGGTTTTCTGGACCGGGTCGAGCACGCCCCGCCCCGCGACGTCCGCCAAGCGGTGCCAGGCGCGCTGCCTGAGCGCGCCCGGAGCCGTGTTGGAGTCGATGCCCGCCAGCGTCACGCCTCTCAGGATGAACGGGAAGACGGTCGTCTCCAGCTCCGCGCCTCCGGCCAGGCCGCACGCGGCGACGCAGGCGTGGCGACGGCACGCCGACAGGATCGAGGCCAGCGTGGTCCCTCCCACCGAGTCGACGGCGCCGGCCCAGACGCCCTTCGCCATCGGCGCCTCCGGCCCGCGCGACAACGCCGACCTCGGCACAATCTCCGACGCGCCCAAAGCCCTCAGGTAGGCGTGCGCCGACTCCGAGCCCGTGACCGCGTGCACGCCGAACCCGAGGTCGGCCAGGAGCGCCGTCGCGACCGACCCGACGCCGCCGGACGCACCCGTCACCACGACCGGGCCCGCTTGGGGCGTCACGTCGTGGGCGTCCAGCGCGAGCACGCTCAGCATCGCCGTCAACCCGGCCGTCCCGATCCACATCGCGTCCTCGGTCGAGAGCGCGTCCGGCAGCGCCACTAGATGCTCGGCCGACGCCCGCGCCTGCTCGGCGTAGCCGCCCCAGCGGTTCTCGCCCGTCCCCCACCCCGTCAGCACCACGCGGTCGCCTGGCGCCCAGTCGGGCGACGCGCTCTCGGCGACGGTCCCCGCCAGGTCGATGCCCGGCACGAATGGGAACTCGCCGCGCACGATCTGGCCCTCGCCGGTCACCGCCAGCCCGTCTTTGTAGTTGAGGCTGGAGTGCGCCACGTCGATGAGGACGTCCGCCTCGGGAAGCCGGTCGGCAGACACGTCCTCCAGAGAGGCCGTCATGGAACCGCCGGACGGTCGGAGGAGCAAGGCGCGCATGATCTCGTGCGAGATGAGGCCGAAACAAACGTGGCGCTCCGACCCGAAGGTCGAAGCGCCACGGACCAGAGACTGCGGGCTAAAGCAGGAAGCCGATCACGGCCAGGACGATGGCGGCGATCAACGCCCACTTGGCCAGGTCCTTCGAGATGCCCGCCACGCCGCCGAAGCCGAGGAGGGACGCGACGAGCGCGATGGCGGCGAGGACGAGAAAGACAGTCAGGAGACTCATGGGAGCGAGGGGATGGGAGAGAGGGAAAGCGTTGCACGTCGCTGGAACCCTTAAGGTTGCCTGCGTGCCAGTCCGCTCTCGAAATGCGGCTCGTACCTTTGCAGCCCTCGCTTTTCCCCGACCGCGTGCCGCTCCAGACCACCCCCCTCCACGCTCGCCACGTCCGCCTCGGCGCCAAGATGGCCGAGTTCGGCGGCTGGGACATGCCCATCCAGTACACCGGCATCCTGGACGAGCACGCGGCGGTGCGCGAGCGCGCCGGCCTGTTCGACGTCAGCCACATGGGCGAGTTCAGGCTTGAGGGCCCGGACGCGCTCGCGCTCGCCCAGCGCCTGGTCACGAATGACGTGGGCAAGCTGGCCGACGGCGGCGCCCAGTACGCCGTGCTGTGCCACGACACCGGCGGCGCCGTGGACGACCTGCTGGTCTACCGCATCGCCCAGGACGACGTGCTGCTCGTCGTCAACGCGGCCAACATCGACAAGGACTGGGCGCACGTTGGCGCGGTCGCCCAGGCGGCCGGGCTCGACGTCGAGGTGACCAACGAGTCGGAGCGGTGGGCGCTGCTGGCGTTGCAGGGCCCGCAGGCGTTCGAGGTGTTCGAGCGCGCGACCGGCCAGGACGCCTCCGACATCCCGTACTACCACTTCCGAGTCCAGGACGGACTGTTCGGCTCCGACCGCGCCATCGTCTCCCACACCGGCTACACCGGCGAGCGGGGCCTGGAGCTCTACCTGTCGCCGGAGGCTGCCGGAGCGGCCTGGGACGCGCTGCTCGGCGCCGGCGCCACGCCGGCCGGGCTGGGCGCGCGCGACACGCTGCGGCTGGAGGCTGGGTACTGCTTGTACGGGCACGAACTCGACGACGAGACCTCGCCCTACGAGGCCGGCCTGGGCTGGGTGGTCAAGCCCGACGCGGGCGACTTCGTGGGCCGCGATGCCCTGGTGAAGCAAAAAGCAGACGGCGTCCCGCGCAAACTCGTCGGCTTGGTGATCGAGGGGCGCGGGATCCCGCGCGCGGGCTACGCCGTCGTCCGCGACGGCGCCGAGGTGGGCGTGGTCACGAGCGGCAGCCAGTCGCCGGTGTTGGGCCAGGGCGTGGCGCTGGCGCTGGTGACCAACGATCCCGACGTGACGGCGCTGGGCACGGAGCTGGGCGTGTCGGTGCGGAATCGGGTTCTTCCGGCGACGGTCACCAAGCCGCCGTTCCACACCTAGCGGCTCTCTGCCTCGGTCGCGCGGTGGGCATCATCTCCCCAGCGCAAGCATCGAGGCGAGCGAATGCGCGGGCTCGGCCGTCGCCGGAGCGCATGCCCGGCGTGTGGAATCCGCGTGGTACCTTGGAATCTCGCGTGTCAGCCTCGCTGGGACGCCCTGCCCGCCCTCCGCCCCCCCGTCCCGGTGAGCACGACCCGATCCAGCAGCAAGCGCCGGTCCCCAACGAAAAAGGCCGACGGCGGCGGCTTCTCGCGTCAGCGGAAGCAGGAGATCCTGGGCATCCTGCTGATCGCGCTCGCCGTCCTGGCCGCGCTCGCCGTGGTCTCGTACGCGCCGGCCGACGACCTCCGGCTGGAGACGGAGAACATCGAGGACCTGGTCGGGGGCGGTGACAACCGGTTCGACAACCTGCTCGGCTTTGTCGGCGCGACGCTGGCGCGCGGGCTGGTGGCCAACCTGATCGGCTACCCCGTCCTGCTGCCGATCGGGATCCTGCTGGCCTGGGGCTGGCTCTACCTGCGCCAGAAAACGCCCGTCTTCCTGCCCATGCTGACCGGCCTGTCGCTGGCCGGCGCCCTCTTTCTGGCCTGCTTTTTCGGCTGGTTCGACGCCCAGCTCGACACCGACCTGACGGCCTGGAGCGGCGCGCTGGGGCTGGGCGTGTCCGGCTGGCTGACGAGCATCTTGAAGCCCATCGGGTCGTTTATCGTGCTCGCGGTGTCCGTCCTGGTGACCGTGCTGCTGGTCTACGACCGCGACATCCAGACCTCCCTCGACCGCGCCGAGGGCGCGGTGACGAGCCTCAAGTCGAGTGTGACCGAGCGGTGGGCGACGTTTCGGGCGGCGTCGGCCGAGCGCAAGGAGCTGCGCACCAAGGCGCGGGACGAGGCGATGGCCGAGCGGGAGCGCGTCCGCGCCGAGCGGGAGGCCTCGGCGCCCGCCTCCACGCCCACCTCGGCGCCCGCACCGAAGCCCTCGACGTCCGCGACGACGGTCTTCCCGACGCCCGCGCTTCCCGCCTCGCCACCTGCGCTCGCTCGGCCGGAGCCCGCCTCGCTGGCCGCCGTCGCGCCCGAGGCCGGAGACGACGCCGAGGACGACGACCCCGTGCTCGACACGCTCGTCGATGCCGAGCGGTCCGGCCCCGCCTTCCACGTCACCGCTCCCGTCGCCGAGGCCGAGGCGGACATCGACGGCGTCCAGGCGGCGCCGCTCGACGCCAGCGCCCTGCCCTACCAATACCCGTCGATCGAGCTGCTGGAGCAGTCGGTCAACGACCAGGAAGTGGACCTGGACGAGATCGAGGACAACAAGCAGGTGCTGCTCGACAAGCTGGAGACCTACAACATCCAGATCGACGCCATCGAGGCCGTCGTGGGCCCAACCGTCACGCGCTACGAGTTGACGCCCGCCGCCGGCGTCAAGATCAGCCGCATCACCGCGCTCGAGGACGACCTGGCGATGGCGCTCGCCGCGCCCGGCATCCGCATCATCGCGCCGATTCCGGGCAAGAGCTCCATCGGCGTCGAGATCCCGAACCGGACGCGCGAGATGGTGCGCCTGCGCCAGCTGCTCGCCACGACCACGTTCAAAGACGCCGCGCGTGGGGGCAAAATGGCCCTGCCGGCCCCCATCGGCAAGACCATCGAGGGCGAGGTGTTTATGGAGGACCTGGCCAAGATGCCCCACCTCTTGGTCGCCGGCGCGACCGGGTCCGGCAAGTCGGTCGGCGTCAACGCGCTGATCGTGGGCCTGCTCTACGCCAAGCACCCGGCCGACCTCAAGTTCGTGATGGTCGACCCCAAGAAGATCGAGCTCAACGGCTACGCCGAGCTGCTCAACCACTTTTCGGCCATGCCCGAGGACGCCGAGGACCCCATCATCACCGACTTTACCGAGGCCGCGGCGGTGCTCCGGAGTTGCGAGCGCGAGATGGAGATCCGCTACGACCTGCTCGCCGAGGCGGGCGTGCGCGGCATCGAGGAATACAACAAGCGGTTCGCCGCGGGCAAGCTGTCGGATCTGGGTAAGGCGCACAAGCACTTGCCGTACATCGTGGTGATCGTGGACGAGCTGGCGGACCTGATGATGACCTCGGCCAAGGAGGTCGAGGCCCCCATCGCCCGCCTGGCCCAGATGGCGCGCGCGGTCGGCATCCACTTGGTGCTGGCGACGCAGCGCCCGTCCGTCGACGTGATCACGGGCCTTATCAAGGCCAACTTCCCGTCGCGGATGGCGTACCAGACGTCGTCCAAGATCGACAGCCGGACCATCATCGACGGCGGCGGCGCCCAGCAACTCGTCGGCAACGGCGACCTGCTCTACATGAACGGCAGCCGCCTAACGCGGCTCCAGGGCCCGTTCGTGTCGGTCGACGAGGTCGAGGCGCTGACCGGCTTCATCTCGGGCCAGGAGGGCGCCGGCCCCTACCTGCTGCCGCCGATGGAGGCGGCCAGCGACGCGCCCAAGGGCTCGGCCGGCGACTCGTCGACCGACCGCGACGACCTGTTCGAGGACGCGGCCAAGGTGATCGTGCGGAGCCAGCAGGGATCGGTGTCGCTGCTGCAGCGCAAGCTGTCGGTGGGCTACACGCGCGCCGCGCGGCTGGTCGACCAGCTGGAGGACGCGGGCATTGTGGGCCCGTTCGAGGGCTCCAAGGCGCGCGAGGTGCTCGTGCCCGACGAGTACCAACTCGACGCGCTCCTCAAGGGCGACGCGGTCACCGAGGCGCCCGACCTCGCCTCGGACGCCTAGCCGGCTGCCCCGACGACGGCTCGGCCCGAGCGTGCGCGTTGAACACAGGCGGGGCCGGGCGTCCCACCACAGGCACCCGACCCCGCGATGCCCTCCCGCAAGCGGTGAGGACAACTCAGAATAAGTCACGCCGCCCCGATGTCGAGCGGGCGGTCGAGGTGGGTTATCGGTGAGGGGGCGTTGAGGTTTCACGCTCGGCTCAAGATTCCCCACCTGCGCGTGGGCCCCGCGCGTGGAGAATGGCGGAAGCGGACGCGCGGCCGTGACCCCGACGCGGCAGCGGCGTTGCAGCCGAATGACGATCCTGATCGACTACGGCATCGGCAACCTGCGCTCGCTGGAGAAAGCGTTCGTCGCGGCCGGCATCCCCGTGCGCCGCACGGGCGACCTCGCCCAGGTCGAGGCAGCCGAGCGGCTGGTGCTGCCCGGCGTCGGCGCGTTCGGCGCGTGCGCGGGCGAGTTGCGGCGCCGCGGCCTGGACGAGGTCGTGCGCCAGCGCGCCCGAGCCGGCGTGCCGCTGCTGGGCGTCTGCGTCGGGATGCAGCTGCTGTTCGAGGGCTCGGACGAGCGCGGCGACCACGTCGGCCTCGGTCTGTTGCCGGGCCGGGTGACGCGCTTCGCCGCCGACCTGGAGGACTCCGGCGAGCGGCTCAAGGTGCCCCACATGGGCTGGAACCAGGTGCGGGCCGTCGGCACGCATCCGGTCGTGAGCCCAGAGCCGCACTGGATGTACTTTGTCCACTCGTACCACGCCGTGCCCCAGGCCGCGGACGTGCTGGCGACGGCGCGCTACGGCATCGACGTGCCGGCCGTGGTGGGTCGCGACAACGTGGTGGGCGTGCAGTTCCACCCCGAGAAAAGCGCACGAGCGGGACAGGCGCTCCTGCGTAGGTTCGCCGACTGGAATCCCACCTGAGACCATGCTCGTCATCCCGGCCATTGATCTGCGCGACGGGCGCTGCGTCCGCCTCCGGCAGGGGCGCTACGAGGACGAGACGGTCTACTTTGAGGACCCGGTCCAGATGGCCAAGCTGTGGCGCGTGATGAACGCCAAGGTGCTGCACCTGGTCGACCTGGACGCGGCCCGCACGACGGCCGAGGGCGACGCGCACAACCGCCAGGTGATCGCCGACGTCGCGGCCACGCTCGACGTGCCGGTCCAGGTCGGAGGCGGCATCCGCACGATGGAGCACATCCAGTCGATGCTGGACCTGGGCGTCTACCGCGTCGTGCTGGGCACCGCCGCCGCGCGCAACCCCGATCTGGTCAGCCAGGCCGTCGAGCGGTTCGGCGCCAGCCACATCGTGGTCGGCATCGACGCGCGCGACGGCGAGGTGATGACCGAGGGCTGGGAGGCCGGGTCCGGGGTGGACGCGGTCGAGATGGCCGTTGACATGGAGCGCCGGGGCGTGCGGCGCATCGTCTACACCGACATCAGCCGCGACGGCACCCTAGAGGGCCCCAACATTGACGCCTATCGCGAGATGGCGGCGCGGCTGTCCTCGACGCGCATCACCGCCTCGGGCGGCGTCGGGGAGTACCGCGACCTGCTGGCGCTCCAGGCCGTCGAGCACGAAGGCGTGGACTCGGTCGTGGTCGGCCGCGCGCTATACGAAAATCGCTTTCCGTGCCAGCAGTTTTGGTGCTGGCACCGCAAGGAAGAGGTCGACCTCGACCGGTTCTCGACGGCGCGGATCGCGCTCCAGGGCGGCCAGACCGGCTAGCCCAACCCCTCGCCCATGCTCGCCAAGCGCATCATCCCCTGTCTCGACATCCACGACGGCCGCGTCGTGAAAGGCGTGCAGTTCGTGGACCTGGTGGACGCCGGCGACCCGGTCGAGCAGGCGCGCTTCTACGACCAGTCCGGCGCCGACGAGGTCGTGTTCCTGGACATCTCGGCCACGCACGAGGGCCGCGCGACGCTGTACGACACCATCCGCCGGGCCGCCGACCAGGTCTTTATCCCGCTCACCGTCGGCGGCGGCGTCCGCTCCGTGGACGACGTGCGGGCGTTGTTGGACGCGGGCGCGGACAAAGTCGGCATCAACTCCGCCGCGCTCGCCGACCCCGACCTGCTGACGCGCGCCGCCGACTCGTTCGGCTCGCAATGTGTCGTGCTGGCGATTGACGCCAAGCGCACCGGCGCGACCCCGAGCGGCTGGCAAGTGTTTACGCATGGCGGCCGCACCGCGACCGGCGTCGACGCCATCGAGTGGGCGCGCGAGGGCGTGCGCTTGGGCGCCGGCGAGCTGTTGGTGACCAGCATGGACCGCGACGGCACGCGCGACGGCTACGACCTGGCGCTGCTCCAGGCGCTCGACCGGGCCGTCGACGTGCCGGTGATCGCGTCGGGCGGCGCCGGGACGCTCGACGACTTGCGCGACGGTTTGGTCGAGGGTCGGGCGGATGCCGTCTTGGCGGCCTCCATGTTCCACTTTCGAGAGGTGACCGTGGCGGAGGCCAAGGCGCACCTGGCGGCGGCAGGTGTCGCCGTCCGCCCGGTCGACGCATGAGCAACCTCGACCTCGGGCGGCGGTTGCTTCGGGCCGGGCTGGCTGTCGTGGCTGCCTTTCTAGCGTTTGTCGGTGGCTACCTGGTGTGGGCGGCCGTCGCCAACCCGGACGTGCGGCTCAAGCAGCCCCGCTGGGTCGAGGGCGCCTTCGACCACTCGTACTGGATTCCCGTTTTGGTGGTCACGCTGGGCGGAGCCCTCCTCGTCGGCATCGTGCTGCTCAAGGCGTACCGGCGGATGCAGTCGGGCGAGGACCTGTACGAGGGCCGGATCGGGCGGGGCCTGCGCCGGCGAGGCGAGCGCCACGTCGACTAGTCGGGTGCAGCGGACGCCACCGTCTCGGTCCGTCGACAGCGCGCCCGAGGCGGGGACCGCCGCCGCCGGCTCTCGCCGGGGCGACGGGCCCGAACGCCCCGGTTTGGCGGCAGATGTCCCGAAAGTGTCTCCGCGGGCACGGCCGGCACACGCGTTGACACACCGACGGGGGATCACCGCCGTTCACTTTCCCCCCACTCCCATGTCCCCCATGCTACGCTCTCGCCTGACCGCCCTGGCCCTGGTGGCGGCCGTCCTCACGCCGATGGCACAGGCCCAGTCTGCCCAGGCCGTCGCCGAGCGCCTCCAGCAGCGCTACGGCGCCATCGAGTCTCTGCGCGCGTCGTTCGTCCAGACGACGGGCGGCCAGCGCCTCAACGGCACCCTCTCGGTTCGCGACGACGCGTTCCGGCTGGACCTGGGCAGCCAGGTGCTCGTCACCGACGGCGCGACACTGTGGTCGTACTCGCGCGACGACGAGCAGGTCGTGGTCCAGGACTACGACCCGGCGCGCGTCGGGTTTTCAGTCGGGCAGCTGTTCACCAACTACCTCGACGTGTTCCGCGTGACCGGGGCGTCGCGCGCCACGATCAGCGGCGTGCGCCACGACGTGCTGACGCTGCGGCCGCGGCAGTCGGGCTCGTCGGTGCGCGACGCGACGCTCTACGTCCGCTCCTCAGACGCCGTGCCGACGCGCGTCCGCGTCCACGACACATCGGGCGGCACGCTGGCGTTCGACCTGCGCGACGTCGAGCGCAACGTGAGCCTGCCCGCCTCGACGTTCCGGTTCGCCGCCCCGCGCGGCACCGAGGTCGTCGATCTGCGCTAGCGCGAACCCCGCCGCTCAGGGTGACGTTGGGCGCGGAGCCACCGTGGCTCCGCGCCCGTGTCGCCTTCCCCTCCCATGCCCGACCGCCTCAAAGGCCTGTTGTCTCTCGTCCTGAGCCTGGCGCTGGGCGGAGCCTTGCTCTGGCTCGCGCTGCGCAATGCCGACCTCGGCGCCGTCGCGGACGCCCTGGCGGCCGGGGAGTGGATTTGGCTGGCGCCGTTTGTCCTCGCCGGCGTCGGCTCCGTCGTGCTGCGCGCCTGGCGCTGGGGCTTGCTGATCGACGCGCTCCCCGACCGGACCGAGCGCGTGCCGCTGCGCCTGACCTCGGCCTCCGTCGCCATCGGCTATTTGGTCAACTACGCCGCACCGCGGCTGGGCGAGGTCGCGCGCGCGGCCAACGTCGCGCGAGTCGCCCGGGCGCCGTTCGCTGCCGTCTTTGGAACCGTCGTCGCCGAGCGCGTGCTCGACGTGATCGCGCTCGCGCTCGCGCTGGCATCGGTCGGCGTGCTGTTCAGAGACCGCCTGGGCACGATCGCCCGCGACGTGTCGGCCGGCCTCGAGGCCGGCGTTGCAGCCACGCCGGCCTGGCTCGTCGTGGCCGTCGCGGTGCTCGGCCTGGGCCTGGTGGCCGGAGCCGCGGTCGTGATCCGGCGCGGACGGGGGCGCATCGCCGAGATGCTGACATCGTTCCGAGACGGCCTGGCGTCGGTAGGCCGGACCGGCCGGCCGGGCCTGGTGCTGCTCTCGACCGTGCTGCTGTGGGCGTCGTACGGCCTGATGGCCGACCTGCCCATGCGGTTGCTGGGCTTGGACGAGGTCTACGGTCTGGGCCTCGTCGACGCGTGGGCGGTCATGGCCATCGGCGGGATCGGCATGGCGTTGCCTGCGCCTGGCGGAACCGGCTCGTTCCACTACGCGACCGTGCAGGCCCTTACGCTGCTGTTCGCCGTCGCGGTGACGCCCGCGGCGACGTACGCCCTGCTGGTCCATGCCGCCGGCATCGTGTTTTACTGCATCCTGGGGATCGCGGCCCTGGTGTGGCAGGGCACCTCGTTCGGAGCGGTCGCGAGCCAGGCCCGCGCCCAGGCCGCATGACGCGCACGGCCTTTGCAGCCGTCCTGGGCGGCCTCGGGCTGGCGCTGGGCATTGCCCTGCTCGCGACCCAGACCGGCGTCACCGGCGGCGCGTCTCCCCAGGTCCACCTTGAGGACGCGACGGCGGCCCAGCTCGACACCGTCTCCGTGCGCGGCCGCGTCGTCCAGGTGTCGATGGACGGCGTGGTGACCCAGCTCGACGCCGACGGCCGGGTGTGGCTGGGCGCTGGAGGCGACGCCTTCCCGCTGCGGTTTCCCGAGGCCCCGGGCGTCGCCGTCGAGGACCGCGTCCTGGTCACCGGCCGCCTCCGCGCCCGAGGCGGGCAGCGCTGGCTGGCGGTGACCGACTGGGCCCGCGTCCACACCGAGGTGAGACCGCCGCCGAGCCCACAGCTCTAACCATTCGGCCCCGCCTCGGGACCGTTCGCCGACTCATCCGCGGTAGCCCATGTGCCAGGTGTGTATCGTCCCTTCAGACGATCACGCCCCCCACTGACATGGAGCTTACTTTCGATCAGAACCCGCTCGGAGACCTGGTGCCCGCTGAAGTCTACCAGGTGCTCGAGTCGCACAACCTCCTCAACGAGAAGGGCGTCCGCGACTACCAGATCCGCCAGCAGTTCCGCTCAATGCGGGGCCAGGACGTGCCGGCCTACGAGGCCATCGAGGAGCTCCGCGAGCAGCATCCCTACCTCCAGTTCGACACGATCCGCAAGATCGTCTATGGCCTGCGGCGCCGCTCCTAGGCGCCCACACTCTCTCCCCAGGGTTGGGTGAGACGGACCGGCACGGCCGGCCCGACAGAGGGATCGGCGGGGCGGCCTTGGGCCGCCCCGCCGTGTTTTGTCTAGTCGCGGTGCCGGACGGCGGCGAACAGCGCGATGCCCGCTGCGACGGAGGCGTTGAGCGACTCCGCCGGCCCGCGCATCGGGATCGCGGCGAGCACGTCGCACGCGCTGCG
The DNA here is from genome assembly GCA_963757585.1 of Rubricoccaceae bacterium. Taxonomy (GTDB): domain Bacteria; phylum Bacteroidota; class Rhodothermia; order Rhodothermales; family Rubricoccaceae; genus Rubrivirga. The sequence goes on along the minus strand of CAVWRT010000001.1, from coordinate 138,518 downwards.
CACGCCGGGCCGCAGGCCCTGCCCCTCGTTGCCGATCACGATCGCGACCGGGCGGTCCCAGTCGTAGTCCCACACCGTCGTCGTCTCGCCGACGCCGTCGTCGGCCAATCCGATCACCCAGTAGCCGCGCTCCTTGAGCTGGTGGAGGCACTCCGACAGGCTCGACACGCGCGCGATGGGCAGCGACAGCGCCGTGCCCGCGCTGGCCTTGACGGCGACCGCGGACAGCGGGGCCATGCGCCGCTCGGGCACGACGGCGCCGGCCGCGCCCGCGGCGACCGCGCTCCGCAGGATGGCGCCGAAGTTGCGGGGGTCCTCCACCTCGTCCAGCACCATCAAGACCGGCTTGGTCGCGCGCACCGTGTCGAGGTCCGGGGCGATCTCGCTCAGCATGGCGTCGAGGTCGCGGTAGGCGACCGGCGCCACGACCGCCACGACGCCCTGGTGCTCGGCCTGGGGCGCCAGCCCGTCGATCTTGGGCCGCGGCACCATCTGGACTGGCACCCCGGCCGAGCGCGCCGAGCGGCGGATGCCGTCGATGGCGCTGCCGTGGGCGCCGCGCTGGAGGTAGACCTTCTCGACGCGCCCGTCAGCGCGGTCGAGCGCGTCGCGGACCGGGTGGCGGCCGGCCAAGACGTCGGTGCGGGAAGCGGATCGGGACATGCGAGGCGGAGGAGCGCGGAGCCAGCAAGGTCCGCCTCGGTGGTGCCGCGCGCCAGTCGGGGACGGCGAGAAGCGCGAGGAGACGGCGCTGGCCGGAGGAGACGGCGCTGGCCGGAGGAGACAGCGCTGGCCGGAGGAGACGGCGCTAGCCGGCTGCGAGAGCCTCCAGCCGGGCACCGAGGCGGTCCACCCAGCCTTCGTGCTCCGGCTTCATCAGCACGCTCCGCAGCACGCGCGCCTGGCTCGCGTCGCGGTCCAGAGCCGGGAAGCGCTCCAGCAGGCGGTCCGCGTCCAGGCGGTACAGGCTGACGAAGACGGGATCGTCGGCGTCGTCCATGCCGGACTGGAAGATGCGCTGGCTCTGGGCGTCGAGCTCGCTCAGTGAGCCGGCTCGGGGCGCATAGATCACGATGTCGGTTTCCGGCGACAGCACGGCATCCAAACGGTCGGAGGCGTCCAGCGCGCGATGCAGCGACCGCGCCGCGCGCAGCCCGGCGGCCAGCACCGGTCCCAGGCCGTGGTCCGGCGCCAGCGGGAGCACCTTGAGCGTGAGCCACAACGCGCCCGCAGCGGCGCCGGGCCGGGAGCACTCCAGGCTGATCTCGCCCAGGTGCAGCGCCGACGACGTGAAGTAAGTGTAGGGCGAGTCGTGGACGTAGTGCCGCCCGACCGCCGGGTCCCGGAAGAGCACCGCCCCGCAGCCGTAGGGCTGCAGCCCGTGCTTGTGCGGGTCCACCACGACCGAGTCCGCTTGGGCGATGGCGTGGAGGTGGCGGGCGGGGAACGCGTCGACGCCGGCGGCCTGGGCCACGCCCGGTGCCGAGAGTAAGCGGAAAAAGCCGCCGTACGCCGCGTCCACGTGGACTCGGGCGCCGTGGGCGCGGCACAGCGGGATCGCGTCCGCCAGGGCGTCGACCGATCCCATCCCGGTCGTGGTGGCTGTCAGCACGACCGTCCCGACCTCTCCCCTCTTGAGTTCGTCCTCCAGCGCGTCGAGGTCGATGCGGCCCGCGGAGTCCGCCGCGATCGTCCGGCACTCGACGCCCAGCACGCCCGCCATCCGGCTGTGCGTGTAGTGCCCCTCGGCGCTGACGGCGATCGCCGCGCCGCCGGTCTCCTGGCGCGCCACCCACAGCGCCTCCAGGTTCGCGACCGTCCCGCCGCCGGTCAGGTGGCCGAGCGCGTCGCCGGGCAGGCCCAGCATCGCGCCGAGGTCGGCGACGACCTCCTTCTCGAACGCCGAGGTCGGCGGTCCGCCGTCGAGCGCGTGGTTGTTCGGGTTGATGCGCGCCGCGGCCGCATAGGCCGCCAGCGCGACCGGATGCGGAGGCTTGAGCATCTGCCCGGCGTAGCGCGGGTGCCCGAACGGGTACATACCCGGGGTCTCGCCACGAGGCGGCGCGGTCATCCGGCCCAGGTACTCCTCCAGCGCGTCGCCGAGTGCGTCCGCCTCGACGGCCAGCGCGGGGTGGGGCTCGACGGCGCCCCACCGTCGCTCCCAGTCGGCAATCCGGTTGAATGCGGTGGCGACCAGGTCGAGCGGGTCGGGGTGGATGCGGGTCACAGGCTCAAAATGGAGAGTGGAGTCCGAGCGCGTCGTTCCAGACCTGCGACGCGGGGCGGGACGCGAGCGGAACGGTGCCACGGACGGGTGCCGCGTGCACATCGGCACCTCGGCGCCTCCGGCACGGCGTGCCAGGCCGTCGCAGCGCCGAGCCCGCACAGTGCCGGCCCGGTGCCGGCACGGTGTCTCCCAGCGCCAGACCTCGCGTGTGGCACCTGCGCCCGCTTGGTCGCGGCGCGCCTGCCTCGCGCGACGGCGGCACGGTTCATCCGCTGGCCTGGGTGGCGAGCGCGGGCTCCTGCGGCGTGTGCACGCGCCGAGAGGTCAGCGCCAGCCCCACGAGACCCGCCACGATAAAGCCGATGGAGATGATCTGCGACTGAGGCAACCCAAACGCCGACTCCGGGTTGACGCGGATGATCTCGATGATGAACCGCTCGACGCCCGCGAAGACGGCGTAGAGCGAGATCAGCCAGCCCGCTCGGAACGGGTTCTTCCGCAGCATCCACAAGACGCCTGCGAGCACGGCTGCCATGGCGAACTCGTAGAGCATGGTCGGGTAGACGCCGGTCGGGTTGGCGAGCGTGCACTCGGCGCCGCGCTCGACGGCGTTGTAGACGACGGGGTCCACCTGGCCCAGCAGGTTGCGGGGGAAGGTCTCGCTCCACAGCCAGCCCGGGACCGCGGCGGGCTTGTCCGCCAGCGACGAGCACACGCCCCAGTCGCCGTCGCCGGACAGGTAGCAGCCGATCCGCCCGATGCCGTAGGCCAGCATCAGCCCCGGCGCGACCGAGTCGGCGAGGTGGGCGCGGTGGATGCCCTTGCGCTTGGCGTACCACAGGATCGCGACCGAGGCCAGCAGGATGCCGCCGTAAACCGTCAGCCCGGAGCCCGAGAAAAACATGCCCGCGGGGTCGGCCACGAACTCGTCCCAGTAGTCGATGATGTGGAACAGCTTGGCGCCCAGGACGCCGAAAAATCCGGCCAGCAGCGCCATGTTCCACAGCAACTCCGACGGGCTCGTCATCACGGACTTCTCGCGCCCCTTGTCGTCCTTGACCGTGGCGCGGACGGGCTTGACCCAGCCCAGCGCGAAGCGGCGGTCGAGTTCGATCTTGGTCAACGCCGTCGCGGTCATGATGGCGAGCGCCACCATCAAGCCGAACGAATACAAAGGGACCGGCAGCTCGAAGCCGAACAGGTCGAGCGTGAGGTCGCTGATCTTGGGGTACATGGGCGCCGAGGGAGACGAGGGGAAGCTAGCCGCGAACGTCCGCTGGGCCGGTCGTAGTGAGCGCGACCGCCAGTTCTGCCAAGGGCACCGCTCGCTGCTCGCTGGCGCCCAGGTCGCGGACCTGGGCCTGGCCGGAGGCGAGCTCGTCGTCGCCGAGGACCACGGCGGCGCGCGCGCCGGACTTGTCGGCGGCCTTCATCTGGGCCTTCATCGACCGTCCGCCGAGCGCGAAGTCGACCGCCAGGCCGGCCTGGCGCAGCGACTGCGCGATGCCGAACCCGGCCGCCTCGGCGGCGTCGCCGAGGCAGACCATGAACACGTCGGGCGCGGGCGCCGCCGGCGGCTCGATGCCGGCGGCCTCAAGCGCGATGAACAGCCGCTCGATGCCGGCCGCGTAGCCGACTGCCGGGACCGGGTGCTTGGAACCGACCGCTTGGGCGAGCCCGTCGTAGCGGCCTCCGGCCGCCAGCGCGCCCTGGGCACCCAGGGCGTCGGACTCCAGCTCGAAGACGGTGCGGGTGTAGTAGTCGAGGCCGCGCACCAGGAGCGGGTCTTCGACGTAGGGCACGCCCAGAGCGTCGAGCAGGTCGCGGACGCGGGCGTGGTGGTCCCGGGCGTCGTCGCCCAGAAAGTCCGTGATCTGGGGCGCGTCGGCCAGCAGCGCGCGCTCGGCGGGGTCCTTGGTGTCCAGGATGCGGAGCGGGTTGGACGCCAGCCGCTGGCGGCTGGTCTCGGACAACGCGCCGGCGTGCGGGGCGAAGTGCTCGCGCAGCGCGTCGCGAAAGGCCGGGCGGTCGGCGGCGTCGCCGAGCGAGTTGAGGCGCAAGCGCGTGTCGGTGATGCCGAAGCCGTCGTAGACCGCGCGCAGGTTGGCGATGGTCTCGGCGTCGGCGCGCGGGTCGTCGGACCCAATCAGCTCCGTGCCGAACTGGTGGAACTGGCGGAACCGGCCCTTCTGGGGCCGCTCGGCGCGGAAGCACGGGCCGATGTAGTACAGCCGCTGGGCCCCGCCACGCTGGTCGAGTCGGTGCTGGAGGTAGGCCCGCATCACCGGGGCCGTCACCTCGGGCCGCAGCACGTAGCTCTCGCGCGAGCGCTCCACGACAAACATCTCCTTGCTCACGATGTCCGTCGTCGCCCCGACGCCGCGCGCCACCAGGTCGAGCGGCTCCAGGACGGGCGTCCGGATCTCAGCGAACGCGAACCGCGCCATCACGCCGCGCACGGCGTCCTCGACCCAGCGCCAGGCCGGCGTGCCGGGGATCGCCGAGCCGCCGGCGGCGTGCGCCTCGGGCAAGACGTCGAAGGTGCCGCGGATCGTCTGGAAGGCCATGAGCGCAGAAAGAGGGCGAGGGTCCAAAGTGACGCCGCCGCGTGCGCCTGGCTGCGCGCGTTGTGCGAAAACACGGCCCCCCGCCGGCGCGGACGAGCCCGGCGGCTCGGCCCGGCGGCTCAGCCCGGCGGCTCAGCCCGGCGGCTCAGCCCGGCGGCTCGGCGCGGGCGAGCACGTCCAGAAGGGCGTGCGGGGTCTCGGCCCGAGCCAACTGGCGGCGCACGTCGCGGCCGCTGAGCACGCGCGACACGCGCGCGAGCAGCTGGACGTGCGCGGCTCGGTCCGCCTCGGGCCCGGCCAGCAGCACCACGATCTCGACGGGCGCGCCGTCCAGGGCGCGCCAGTCGACCGAGGTGGACAGGGTCGCGAGTGCCATCACGGTGCCGGTCACCGCGCGCGTGCGCGCGTGCGGCAGCGCGAGCCCTTGCCCGACGCCGGTCGAGAGCCGGCGCTCGCGCGCCAGGACGTCGGCCGTCAGCCGGTCCGCGTCGGCGATGGCACCGCTGTCGGCCAGCCGTCCGGCCAGGTACGCGATCACCTCGTCCCGAGTGCTCAGCGCGAGGTGCGTCACAACGTGAGACAGCGGAAGGCGGTCGGCCAGGGTCACGGGCATCGGGGCGGAAGGGACGCCGGGGCGGAAGGGGCGCCGGCAAGCTAGCTGGTCCGCGCCGGGCCCTCGACCGTGCGAAGCCGGCCCACCACCCAGTCCATGTCCTCGGGCATCGGCGCCTCGAACGACATGGGCTCCCGGGACGTCGGGTGCACGAATCCCAACGTCGCCGCGTGGAGCGCCTGGCGTGGCCCCAGGCGCTTGAACAGGTTGGACACGAACGCCTTGCGCGACCCCTCGGCCGAGCCGTACACGATCCGGTCCCCGCCATACGTCACGTCGCCAAACACGGGGTGCCCGATGGACGCGGCGTGGACCCGGATCTGATGCGTCCGCCCGGTTTCGAGCTGGAACCGCACGAGCGAGGTGAATCCGAACTCCTCGACGCTCTCGTAGCGCGTCGCCGCCCACTTTCCCTCGTCGTCGGGGCGGACCGACATCTTTTTGCGGTCGCGCGGGCTCCGGCCGAGCCAGCCCTCGACTCGACCGTGGCCCGGCTCGCCCCAGACGAGCGCGAGGTAGCGCCGCTGGATCGTGCGGTCGGCGAACTGCTTGCCCAGGTGCGCCGCGGCGACGTCGGTTTTGGCGACCACCATCAGGCCCGTCGTGTCCTTGTCGAGCCGGTGGACCAGGCCCGGGCGGACGGTCGGGTCGCCGTCGTAGCGCGGGCCGGCCGTGGCGGTCGCCAGCCCCAGATCGTCGTCGTCGGTGTCGTTGATCTCGTCCCCGCTCACCGGCCCGGCGCCGACGTGGTGGAGCAGCGCGTTGATGAGCGTCCCGGAGCGGTGGCCGTAGGCCGGATGCACCACCATCCCGGCCGGCTTGTCCACGACCAGCAGCGCGTCGTCCTCGTAGACGACGTCGATGGGAATGTCCTCCGGCACAATGTCGATGGGCGGCGGCCGCAGCACGCGGCACACGATGCGGTCGCCGGGCTGGACGGGCGCCGACACCTTGCTCGCGGCCACGTCGTTGACCTCGACACGCCCTTCGCGGATGGCCTTTTGAACCTTGGACCGGGTCGCGTTCGCCGTCTTGTCGGTGATGTAGACATCGAGCCGCATCGGCGCCTGGCCCGGGGGCACCAGCAGCTCGATCTCGACCTCGACGGGATCTGGCTCCTGGCTCATGCGCCCGCCTCGGTGACCCAGCGGGCAGGCTGAACCGCGCGGCGGACGCCGTCGAGGGCGCGCTCGATGTCGGCGGGGTGGGTGTGCGCGTGGGGCGCGAACCGGAGCAGCCGGCTCCGCACGGACATGGCGATGCCGTCCGCAGCCAGCTGCCCGTGGACGCGCTCCGGGTCGGGCGCGCGGACCGTGACGATGCCCGAGGCGGGCGGCCCGCTGGGTCCGTAGCGCGCCAGGCCGAGGCGGGCCAGGCCGTCGGCCAGGCGCTGGGCGTGGCCGAGCACGGCGCGCTCGATCACCGCCGGGCCGACGGCCAGCATGGCGCCGAGCGCGGCGTCGAGCGCGTGCATCTGGGCCGTCGGGAAGGTGCCGCGGTGGAAGCGCGTCGCGTCCGGGTGCAGCGCGCCGGTCGTGGCCTCGAAGTCGTCCCAGTCGACGGGGCCGTTGAGCCAGCCGATGGCGGGCGCCAGCCGGTCCAGCAGCGGCGCGCTCACGGCCGCGAACCCTCCGCCCTGCAGCGAGCCGAGCCACTTGTGCCCGCCGACGGCCAGCAAGTCGATGCCCAGCGCCTGGACGTCGATCTGGACCGCGCCGACGGCCTGGATGGCGTCGACAACGAACATGATGCCGCGCTGGCGGCAGACGTCGCCCAGCGCCGCCAGATCGGCGCGGAAGCCGGACAAGAACTGGACGGCGGAGACCGCGAGCACGCGCGTGCGCGGCGTCAGCGCGGCCACGACGTCGTCGACGGTGAACGTGCCGTCGCGGTGCGGGACCGTGTCCACCGAGACGCCGAGGCGGGCGAGGTCGCGCCAGGGCAGCACGTTGGCCGGAAACTCGCAGCCCGGCACGGCCACCCGGTCGCCCGGGGACCAGTCCAGGCCGTAGGCCACCAGCCCCAGCGCGTCCGACGTGTGCGGCACGACGCACACCGCTTGGGGCGCCGCGCCGACCAGCTCGCCCGCACGGCGGCGGGCGCGGTCGATGCGCTCCAGGTCGGCGGGGAAGTTGTTGGGCGAGCGGCCCTCGACGGCTCCGGCGCGGCCCGAGAGGTAGTCCGTGGCCGCGGCCAGCGTGTGCGCGCCCAGGACGCCGGTCGCCGCGTGGTCGAGGTAGACGGTGCCGGGCGTGGCAAACTGGTCTCGGTAGCGGTCCAGCGTCATCGGCTACACGTCCTCCTGGATGCGCTCCTGGCGCTCGTCCTCCGACTCCTCGGCCTGGAACTCCTCGACCTCCTTGACCACCTCGTCGGCCGTTTCGAGGTCGTCTTCCTGAGCGTCCGGCCCCTTCTGGAACGGCATCTTGGACGGGTCGATCTCCAGCTCGATCATCATCGGGAAGTGGTCGCTGCCCACGTTGGGCAGCCGGCGGATCTCGACGAGCGCAAAGTGCTCCGAGTGGAACACGTGGTCGAGCGGGTAGCGGAGCCACCAGTGGTCGGCGTGGAACGTCGAGAACGTGCCGCGGCCGATGCGCGGGTCGAGCAGCCCGGACAGCTTTTGGAACAGCGTCGTGGACTGGCTCCAGGCCACGTCGTTGAGGTCGCCGGCCACCACGACGGGCCGGTCGATCTGGGCCACGTCGCGCCCGGCGCGCACCAGTTCGGCGTCGCGTAGCGTCGAGTCCTGCCGGATGTCGGGCCGAGGCGGGCGCGGGTGGAGAAAGATCATGGACACGTCGTCGCCCGAGGGCAGCCGGGCGATCAGGTTCAGGCTCGGCACCTCGGGCTCGACCAGGTGGCGGACCTCGACCGAGACCAGCTCCAGCTTCGAGTACACGCACATCCCGTAGGTGTCGTCCTGGGGCACCTCGACGGTGTGGGGGTGTGTCTCTTTGAGCGCGCCCGCAGTCTCGGCCCACCACGCGTCGGTCTCGACGGCCACCACCACGTCGGGGTCCACCTCGCGGATCGTGTCGAGCCAGAGCTCCCCTTGGCGGTTCGTCATCAGCACGTTCGAGACGACCAGCCGCAGGCGGCGGTCGGGCGTGGCGAGCGCAGGGTCCGCGACCAAGGTCTGGGGCGCGTGGAGCCGGGTGTAGGGCCACATCCGGAAGGTCTGGTACAGCGCCGCGACGGCCAGGGCCGCGAACAGCGCCCAGGTCCAGCCGCTGGGCTCGCCCTGCCAGACCGCGACGACGGCGAACGCGACCAGCGTCAGCAGCGAGACCACTGCGAGTTGGAGCCGCGGGAAGTCCCACATCCGGATCCACCACTCGGACGAGCGGAGCGCCGGCAGGACCGTGACCAGCACCAGCAGCACCGCGAGGCCGGACAAGATGATGCGAAACAAGGACACGGGAGCCGGAGGGGAGACCCCGGCCAACGGCGCCCGCGGACGTGCCGTTCCGGACTCAGGTGCGGAAGAACTGCTTGCCGGCCATTTGACGCACCAAACCGCGGAACTCGAGCTGGAGCAGGTACACCAGCGCCGTGGGTGCGTCCACCTCGGCCTGGGCGCAGAGCGTGTCGAGCGGAACGGGCGTCGTGTCGAGCGCAGCCATCAGCCGGCGCTCGACCGCGTTGAGGTCGGGCGGGGCAGGCGCGGCGGTCTGCGGGGCCTTCTGGTCCGTCACCGAGGCCGCTGGAGCCACGACTGCCAGCACGTCGGCGGTCGAGGTCACCAGGCCGGCCAGCCCCTGCTGGATCAGGCGGTTGGTGCCCTGGGCCTGGGCGAACACCGAGGTGGGCACGGCGAACACCTCGCGGTTTTGCTCCAGCGCCATCGCCGCCGTCAGCATGGCGCCGCCCTTGGTGTGCGCCTCGGCGACGAGCGTCGCCGCGCACATTCCCGAGACGATGCGGTTGCGGCGCGGGAAGTTGGTGGCGTCGGGCGAGGTCCCCATCGGAAACTCCGACACGACCGCGCCCAGCCCGCGCTCCAGCAGGTCGCGCACGACGGGCGTGTGACGCGACGGGTAGACCCGGTCGACGCCCGACCCGAGCACGGCGATCGTCCGCCCGCCGCCCGACAGCGCGCCGCGGTGGGCGGCCACGTCGACGCCGTAGGCCAGTCCGCTCACGACCGTGACCCCGGCGTGGGCAAGCTCCTCGCCGATCTGGCTCGCCACGCGCAGCCCGTAGTCGCTCGCTCGCCGGGTGCCCACAATCGCGACGGGCGCGTCGTCGGCGGGGTCGAACCGCCCGCGGACCCAGAGGAACGGCGGCGGGTCGTAGATCTCGCGCAGCAGCGCCGGGTACTCGGGGTCGGACAGCGCCACCACGCGCGCGCCGACAGCCTCCGCCCGGGCGAGTTGCTGGTCGACGGCGCCGGGGTCGTCCCAGTCGCGCACCGAGGCGGCCGTCCGGCGACCGATCCCCTCGACGCGGACGAGGTGGCTGGCGGGCGCCTGCATCACGGCCGTCGCGCTCCCCAACGCTGCCAGTAGCGCGCGCACGCGGCCCGGCCCGATGCCGGGCACCAGCGACAGCGCGATCAGCGCGCGGCGTTCCTGATCAGGATCGGTGGTGGGTTTGGGGTCGGAGGTCTGCGCAAACAGGTCGGCCATGCAGGAACCTAGCGACGGCACGAAGGCCGACGCTGCCCGCCTCGGCACGGGCCTGCCCGCCTCGGCACAAGCCTGCCCGCCTCGGTACGGGCCTGCACGCACTCGGCCGGTTGCGCCTCAGCCTGGGTCGCCGGTAGGTTGGCCTGCGAGGTGCAAGTCGGCTCGCCCAGTGAGCAGACCGGGTCCTCCGCTACCAAGGAGCCACAGAGTGCGCTGGGGGCCGTCGGCACCTGTGCCCTCGGGGTGCGCGGGACCCTGTGGGCGACCGGAAGCACTCCTCGTATTCTGAAGCCGACTCTACGCCCCGTGGCTGTCGATGTGCGTCCAGTTCCGGTGCTGGCACGCGCGGCCGTCTTAGTGGGCACCGCACCGGCCGACGCGGCGCCCTCGGACCCTACCCTAGCTTCCCGAGGTGGCCGCTCTCGCACGCCGGAGCTGCCCCCAACCTGCTAAGACCTACCATGCAGACTCTCTCCGACCGCCTGGTCCAGTCCTGGTCCGCGAACGCTGACGCCTGGACTGCCGCCGTCCGCAACGGCACGATTGGAAACCGTCAGTCCGGCACCGACGCCGCCATCGTCGAGGCGGTCGTGCGCGGGTTGCCGCCGATGGCCCGCGTGCTCGACGTGGGATGCGGCGAGGGCTGGCTGGTGCGCGCGCTGGCGGCGCTGGGCGCCAAGGCTCGGGGCGTCGACGTGAGCCCGGAGTTGGTCGACGCCGCGCGCCAGGCCGGCGGCGCCTTCGAGGTCGTCAGCTACGCCCAAGCCGCCGCCGACCCCGCCCGCCTCGGGGCCGCCGTCGACGCAGTCGTGTTCAACTTCGCGCTGCTCTCCGACGACGTGACGGGCGTGCTGCGCGCCGCGGCGGGCCGGCTCGACGGTGGCCGCGTGCTGATCCAGACCGTCCACCCGGCGAGCGTCGACGGGGCCTACCGCGACGGCTGGCGCGAGGAGTCGTTTTCGGGCTTCGAGGGCGCCTTTGAGCCGATGCCGTGGTACTTCCGCACGTTCGGCTCCTGGGTGCGCACCCTCGACACGGCCGGCCTGCGGCTCGTGGAGGCCGTCGAGCCACTGCACCCGGAGACCGAGGCGCCCCTGTCGCTGATTTTGGTCGCCGAGCCGAGCTAGCTACTCGGCGTCCTGCGCCTCTCGCGCGGCCTCGACGAACGGCCACAGCCGCTCCTTGAGGCGGTCCAGGCCGGTGCGCGCCACGGCCGAGATCGGGACCACCTCGGTGCCGTCGGGGAAGCCGGCCGTGACCTCCTCCACCCAGGCGTCGGCAAGTTCCGGGCCCACGATGTCCATCTTGGTCAGCGCCACGAGTCTGGGCTTGGACATCAGGTGCGGGCTGAACGCCGCCAGCTCGTCCAGCAGCGTCTGGTAGCGCGCGCCCGGCTCGTCGGAGTCGGCGGCGACGCAGAACAGCAGCACGGCGTTGCGCTCGACGTGCTTGAGAAACTGGTGGCCCAGGCCCCGGCCCTCACTCGCGCCCTCAATCAGGCCCGGAATGTCGGCGACCACAAACGAGCGGAAGTCGCCCAGCTGGACCATGCCCAGGTTGGGCTCCAGCGTCGTGAACGGGTAGTCCGCGATTTTGGGCTTGGCCGCCGACAGCGAGCTCACGAGCGTGCTTTTGCCGGCGTTCGGGAAGCCCACCAGCCCGACGTCGGCCAGCAGCTTGAGCTCGAAGATGACGTCGCGCTCCTCGCCGGCCTCGCCGGGCTGGGCATAGCGGGGCGCCTGGCGCGTCGAGCTTTTGTAGTGCGTGTTGCCCTGCCCGCCTCGGCCGCCCTGAGCGATCACGAACCGCTCGCCCTCGGCCACGATCTCGCCCAGCGACTCGTTCGTGGTGCCGTCGCGCACGACGGTGCCGAGCGGGACGCGCAGCACGATGTCGTCGCCCGACTTGCCCGACTTGCCGGCCCCGGCCCCGGGGCCGCCGCTGTCGGCAAAGTGGTGGCGGTTGTAGCGCAGGTCGAGGAGCGTGTAGAGGTGCGAGTCGCCCTCGACCAGGACCGAGCCGCCCGCGCCGCCGTCGCCGCCGTCGGGCCCGCCGTTGGGCTCGTATTTCTCGCGGCGGAAGTGGACGCTCCCCGGCCCCCCGCGTCCGCTGCGGACGGTGACGGTGACGTAGTCGACGAATTTCACGAGCGCGGCGGGAGGTGGGACAACTGCGGGAGTCTCGGCTCCCAGGCCGAATCATACCGCCCGGGCGCCGGCAGCGGCATGAGGCCTCGACTAGCTTTCCGGCTCCCCCCCTTTCGCGCGCCGTGTCTCTCTCCCTCCGCACCGTCAGCATCTACACCGACGGCGCGTGCTCCGGCAACCCCGGCCCCGGCGGATGGGGCGCGACCCTGCTGCACGGCTCGCCGCCCGACGTGGTCCAGCGCGACCTCAAGGGCGCCGAGGCGGCCACGACCAACAACCGCATGGAGCTGACGGCAGCCGCCGAGGCGCTGGAAGTGCTCAAGGAGCCCTGCGCGGTCCGCCTGCACTCGGACAGCGCCTACCTGGTCAACGCGTTCAACGACCGCTGGATCGACGGCTGGCAGCGGCGGGGGTGGAAAAAGTCCGACAAGTCGCCCGTGCTCAACCGCGACCTGTGGGAGCGGCTGATCGCACAGAACGAGCGGCACGAGGTGACCTGGGTTAAAGTCAAGGGCCACAGCGGCGTCCCGCTCAACGAGCACGTCGACGGCCTGGCCGTCGGCGCGATGCGGACGCTGATGGCCGAGGCCGAGTAGGCCCCGCCCACCTCGGCGCCTCCGCAGGCGTGCCGAGGCGGGCCGTGTCAGCCCAGCAGCCGGCCCCGCCCGCCGGTCGCCTCGACGAACGCGTCCCGCAGCGCGCCGACCTCGGAGCGCTTGACGGCCAGCGCCAGCTCGGTGCCGCGCGCCGAGTGCGACTGGTCGGCGACGAGCGCGTCGAAGCGGTCCAGCAGCCGCATCGCCGGCGACGTGTCCGAGAACGCGAACGCCAGCCGGACCGTCTCGCGCAGCACCACACGCCGTTTCACCGCGGCGTCCAGCGCGGCTCCGGCCGCCTCGGCGTAGGCGCGGGCCAGGCCGCCCACGCCCAGCTTGGTGCCCCCGTAGTAGCGCGTCACCACCACGACGGCGTGGTGCAACGAGCGGCCCTCGATCTCTCGCAGGACGGGCGCCCCGGCCGAGCCGCTCGGCTCGCCGTCGTCGCTGAGGCGCGGCGCCGGCGCGTCCGGGCCCAGGCGGTAGGCCCACACGTGGTGCGTCGCCGAGTACTCGGCCTGGCGGATGCCCGCCACGACCGCCAGCGCCGCGTCGGCGTCCGGCACCGGCACCGCGTGCGCCACGAACCGGGACCTTTTGGCCTTGGGCGGCTCGGCGTCGCAGGGCGCGGCCAGGGTGAGGTAGGTGTCGACGGTCACGGGAACGCGGGAATTCGTGCCGAAGGCTACGCCAGCCGCACGTGCGATCCCGACTTTACATGTGCGCCCCCCCCTCGCCATGGTTCTCCTGCTCGCCCTCGCCCTCCTGACCCCTCCGAGCCTGAGCGTGGCCTCGGCAGGCGCGGTCGCCGTCAACGGCGTGCTCGACGAGGCCTCGTGGCAGGACGCCGAGGTCGCGACCGGCTTCGTCCAGTTCGAGCCGGCCGAAGGTGACCCCGCCTCGGAGCGCACCGAGGTGCGCGTGCTCCGCGGCCCCGACGCGCTCGTGGTGGGCGCCCGGATGTGGAGTTCGGACCCGTCCCAGATCCGCACCACGCTGAGCCGCCGCGACGACGACGGCAACGCCGACGCGTTCATCGTGTCCCTCGACAGCTACGACGACGGCCGCACCGCCTACGTGTTCGGGCTCACCGCTGCCGGCGTCCAGTTCGACGCCCTGCTCGAAGGCACCGACGACGACGACTCGTGGGACGCCGTCTGGGACTCCGCCGTCCGCCTCGACCCCGAGGGATGGACGGCCGAAATCCGCATTCCCTACTCCCAGCTCCGCTTTTCGGACGCGAGCCCGTCGTGGGGCGTCAACTTCCGCCGCACGATCCCCGTCTTGGGCGAGACGTCGTTCTGGGCGCCGGTCACCCGGCAGCAGGTCGGCGCCGGACTCGTGAGGCTGTTCGGGCGGCTGGTCGGGATGGACGGGCTCGCCTCGCGCCCCGTCTTCCAGGTCCGCCCGTTCACGCTGCTGGGCGGGTCGCGGGGCGAGGACGAGGCCGCCCCCGGCACCGGCCAGCTGTCGCCCGAGACGAGCGCCGGCGCCGACCTCAAGCTGGGTCTGGGGCCGAGCGTGATCGTGGACGCCACCATCAGCCCTGACTTCGGCCAGGTCGAGGCGGACCCAGCGGAGCTCAACCTGGGCACGTTCGAGTCCGTCCTCCAAGAGCGCCGGCCGTTTTTCGTGGAGGGCGCCCAGATCTTCGACCTCAGCATCGGAGGGCGCGACGGGTCGCTGCTCTACACGCGCCGCGTCGGGAGCGCCTCCCCCATCATCGCCGCCGCCAAGCTGACCGGCAGGACGCCCGGCGGGCTCTCGTTTGGCACGTTGGCCTCGGCGACAGGCGACCGGTTCGACCCCAGCCGGTTGTACGCCGCCGGGCGCGTCAAGCAAGAACTCGCGGGGCAGAGCTACGTCGGCGGCGGCGTGACCGGCTACGGAGACCTCGGGGACGCCGAGCTGGACGAGTCGCCGGTCCGGTCGGCCGTCGCGGCGGGCGACTGGGCGCTGCGGTTTGCCGGCGGGTCCTGGGTGTTCGAGGGGACCGCCGTCGCCTCGGCGCAGAGCAGCGACCGCGACCTGCGGCTCGGGGCGGGCACGTACCTGGGCCTGGACCGCATCTCGGGCTACTTCCTCCCAGGCTTCGGCCTGCGCTTCTACTCCGCGGACTTGCGCCTCAACGATGTCGGGCGCTTCCGCCAGACCGACATTTCCCAGGCGCGCGGAGGCGCCCGCTACCTGTGGAACCAGGGCCAGCCGTTCGGGCCGTTCCGGCGGATGCGCTCGGGCGGGTTCGCGACCCAGACCTGGACGCTGTCGGACGGCGACAGCCAGGGCTTGCGGCTGTTCGCGTCCAACGGCGTGGAGCTCAGGGGCTTCCAGGAGATCGACCTCGGCGTCGAGGTGGGAGGGCTGGGCGGCGTCGACGTGCTGGAGTCGCGCGGGCTGGGGCCGGTGTCGAACCTGCCGTCGGTCAACGTCCGGCTGGGCGTGGAGAGCGACTCGCGCCGCCAGCTTCGCCTGGGCGCCTCGGTCTCGAGCGGCCGGCAGCGGGGCGGCGGCTCGCTGTACCGCGTCGGCGCCGAGGTCGACTGGACGGTCAACGACCGCCTGGCGCTCGACGTCGAGGCGGGCGTGGGTGGCAGCGACGGCCTGCGCGCCCGCGTCGCCAGCGAGGCCGTGTTCGCGCGCGCCGACGGGCTGCGCCTGGCCGCCATCTCCGACCTCCCCGAGTCAGTCGCCGAGGCCGGCCTCGTCGGCCTCGGCGCGTCGGCGGGCCTGCTCGACGGGCTCGACCCGTACACCGACGCCCCGGTGGGCATCGAGGGCACGCCGTACTACGTGTCGCTGTTCGGCGCCCGGGACACGCGCGAAGTCGACGTCACGACGCGCGCCCAGGTCCTGTTCGGGCCGACGATGTCGCTCCAGTTCTACGGGCAGCTGTTTGCCGCCCGGGGTCGCTACCGCGACATCACGCTGCTGGCCGGGCCGGACGACTTGCGAGCGCTCGACGGCTACCCGAAGCGGCGCGACTTTTCGTTCGCCTCCGTCACCGCCAACGCCGTGTTTCGGTGGGAGTACCGGCCCGGCTCGGCGCTGTTCGTGGTCTGGAGCCAGGGCCGCAACGCGGACCGGTTCGAGGAGCGGCTGCTCACCGGCGCAGGCCCGTCGCCGTTCGACCAGGGCACGAGGGGTCAACTCGGCGACGCGTTCGAGGTCTACCCCGACGACGTGGTGCTGGTCAAGCTGAGCTACCTGTTCATGCGGTAGCTAGCCCTCGATCTCGGTTACGAGCGCGATCTCCTTAAGCACGCCCTGGACGCGGAAGCACTCGAAAAAGTCGCCCTGGAACACGCAGTCCTTGCCCTCGGTGTGGATCGTCAGCGCGTGCTGGTAGCCTGTCTCCGGCGAGCACCCGATGGCCTTCATCAGCTGAAGGATCACCTCCTCGAAGGTGTGGATGTCGTCGTCGAACACGATCACGCTCCAGGGCGTCTCGACCGCGGCGTCGGTCTGCTCGGTCTCGACCGGAGCCACGTCGGGCGCGGCTGGGCCTGCTGCACTCCGTCGGTTCATGACGCTAGGCGGTGACGCCGTCCTCCTCCATCAAGGCGAGGATCGTAAAGTCCTCGGTGACGGGGTTGGCGAGCAGCTTCTCGCACGCCTGCCGGACCGTGGCCTCGGCAGCCTCGGGGCTCGCGGCGTCCACCCGGAGCGCGAAGAACGACCCCGTGCGGACCTCCTCCACGGACGGCATGCCCAGGTCGCGGATCGCATTCTGGATGGCCTTGCCTTCGGGGTCCAGGATGGACGGACGGAGCAAAACGCGGACGTGGGCGATGTACATCAAGCTGGAGGCGGAGACCGAAAGTTACGCGTCGGCGGGAGGCGGCTGCGCGTCCGGCGCGTCGGTGGTCGCCATCCGGACGGCCCACAGCAGCGAGCGGCCCAGCCCCCAGCCCAGGTACACCACGGCCGAGAACAGCAGCCCCTCCTCCTGGAAAATCACGCCCAGCACGACGGCCAGCAGGAAAAGCGCAAAGCGCCAGCGGTAGGTCCGGAGGTTTTGCGCGTTGGGCTGGGGAAGCGCTGGGAACGGCACCGGAGCCACCATCAAAAACGACAGCACCACCACGAGCGTGACCAGAACCGAGATCTGAGGCCGTGCCAGCACATCGAAAAACTGCTGGTCCAGCATGGCCAGGATGAACACCACCACGGTGCCCGCCTGCGCCGGAATGGGCAAGCCCGAAAACTCGGTCGACTTCTCGCCGACCGTCGTCAGCGAGTTGAACTTGGCCAACCGTACCGCACCAAAGAGCGCGGGCAGGCTGGCGAGCAGCCCGCCCCACATGGCTCCCAGTTGGTCCAGGCCGAACTGGTAGAGCAGAAAGCTGGGCGCGACCCCAAACGACACGATGTCGCTGAGCGAATCGAGTTCGACCCCGAACTCGCCGGACGAGCCCACCAGGCGGGCCATGAACCCGTCGAGCAGGTCGAAGAACGCGGCCAGCACCACCAGCCACGCCGCGGCCTCCAGGTTGCCCGCTGCGGTCTGGATCAGCGAGAAGAACCCGGCCAGCAGGTTCATCAGCGTGAAAAAGTTTGGGACGGCAGCCCGAGCTCGGGGCGACCCTGCGGCGCGTCGAGCGCGCAGGACAGGTCCGCGACGGCGGGAGGTCGGCTCTGGAGACACGGGGGCGGCGGGGTGAGGAGCGTCAACGCCGGGTCACCGGTCTGGCGTTCCGGCCTGGAGGTGACACTCGGCGCCTGGGACCGCTTACCGCGGCTCGACCTCGACGCGCGCTGGCGCCCGACGTGCCTCCCTCCGAGCCAGTGGCCGCGAGGCAGCTCCCCCTGGCGACGGCACAGGCCGTGCAGGTTTTGAAACCTCGGCCCCGACGCCGAGACCTGGCTCAGGCCGTCCGAAAGGCGCCTCGCGGAACTGACACGCGCCTGGGCGCCGTTTGCGCACGACGCCAGCGGGCTTGTCATGCGCCTGGCGACTTTGCTCTCCAGCGCCTCTCCACTCGACACCTATGAAGCTTCTACTCCGCTGGGCTGCCAGCGCCGCCGCGCTCCTGATCGTGGCCTACCTCATCCCCGACGTGTCCGTCGCGAGTTGGCAGACGGCGTTCGTCGCCGCGCTCGTGGTGGGCCTGGTCAATGCCACGCTCGGCGCGGTCGTCAAGCTGATCACGACGCCGTTCCGCTGGCTCACCCTGGGCCTGCTCACGCTGGTGATCAACGCCGTGATGTTCTGGATCGCGACCGAGGTCGTGGACGGGTTCGACGTCGACGGTGCCCTGACGGCGCTCATCGCATCGCTCGCGTACGGCTTCCTGGCCGCCGCCATCGCACGCGTGCTGGGCGCGAGTGCGTCCTAGCCCCGTCCGCCTCGGCGCCGAGGCGGGTGGGGCGCGCGTGCGACCGCGGCGCCCCGACTGCGGAGCCCCGACTGCGGAGCCCCGACTGCGTGCGGCCTGCTCGGCGCCCTGACGGTGGCCTGGGCAGCGCCGTCAAGGCCGGCGGTGGCCACGTGCGACACCACGACGGTGCCCGGCGACAAAAAAGGGCGCGGGAGCCGAAGCTCCCGCGCCCGATAGCGTGCTCGCAGCGGGTGCTAGACCGCTGCCTTGGCCTTGTTGTAGCCGTGCTCGACGGCGTCCTTGAAGTCACCCCACAGGCTCTCGTCACCGCCGTTGTACCGGGTCGAGTAGTCCGAGCGGAGGGAGTTCTCGACCGAGGCGTAGTCCTGGTCTGAGTGCGTCTGGCCGGCTGCGTAGCCGTACTGGTAGGCGGGCTTGTAGGCGTCGTAGTCCCGTCCGGTCGACTTGTACGTCGTGCCGTAGTGGGACTCGAAGTCGGAGTCCATCGCGTCGAACGTCTCGCCGGCGATCTGCTCGACCTCGACGCGCGTGCGCCGGACCTCGCCGCCGACCGTCTCCTCGCGAACGTTGACGTCCTTGCCAACGGCGACCTCGCCGGTCACCCTAGCCGTCTTCTCGACCACGGCCTCCTCGCTGCGCTCGACGACCTCGACCGTCTTGTCCTCGAAGGCCGCGTTTGCCTCGTCGGGCGAGAGCTCGCGGTTGACGGTCGTGCGGTCGACCGTCACGTTCTCCTCGCGCAGACGCAAGGTCTCCTCCTCGACGTCGGTTTCGACGTACTGGTGGACGCGGACGCCGCCGCGCACGACCTCGCGCTTGCCGATCTTGATGTGCTCCTCGATCTCCTGGAGCCGCTGCTGCGACTGGTCGGCGAACTGGGCGCGGTTCTGCTGCATCTGATCGGCCGAGTACGCCTCGGTCTGGTCGGCGTCAGCCAAATAGTCCTCCGCACGGTCCTCGTAACGGACGGGGTTGTGCCGAGCCATCACGTCGACGGCCTTGTCGACGTCGCCGTCGTGCACACGGGCGACCACGATGGAGCCGCCGCGGCGGACGCCCTCGGAGTAGAAACGGGCCTGATCGTCAGCGACGCCGTAGCGAGCGAGCGCGTCGGGCGTGGCCTCGGTTGCCGCCTCGACGTCATAGTCGGACGGGGTGCCCTGCTCGTTGGAGGCGAAC
Organism: Rubricoccaceae bacterium; assembly: GCA_963757585.1. Taxonomy (GTDB): domain Bacteria; phylum Bacteroidota; class Rhodothermia; order Rhodothermales; family Rubricoccaceae; genus Rubrivirga. The sequence continues at coordinate 119,219 of CAVWRT010000001.1, read as the reverse complement.
CGGAGATGGTCGTCACCGAATCCAATGGATTCGAGCGCGTCAAGGACTTTGCGGGCAGTGGTACGGTCGTCATAGAGACCAACAACAGTCTTAGCCATGGGAATTAGGGGGGTAGGGTGTAGAGAGGGAAAACGAAAACGTCGAGGGCTGACGGGGGTGTCAGGCACCAGCGTCGTCCGGCGGGAGCCGGTCGATCTCGACGTGCTGGCGGCGGAGGGTGACGGCGTCGGGGCCGGGGACCGGCTCGCGTCGCGTCGTCAGGCGGATCTCCTCGCGGAGAACCAGCTGCTTGTGGACCACGAGGACTTCCTCGTAGACAGGAATGATGGTGACGCCTGCCTCCTCACGGAGAGGCTCCGCGGCGTCGACGGGTCGGTTGACGGGCACGCGCTCCACCTCGATGGTCTCGCGCCATCCGTCGGCATCGACGGGCTGCTCGCGCGCCTCGGTGACGGTTCGGGCAACGACACGGCCCGTCTCGCGCTGCACCACGCCCACGGTCAGGTGCTCCTCGACTTCGTGGAGAACCGTGGTGGCGTCGGTGCCGAGTGCGCCGAACGAGGCGTCGAGGCGGTAGCTACCGTCCTCAAGGTGCGTCGCGAGCGTAGCCGGCAGGTCAAGCGCCGCGCCGTTGGCGAGCCGCACCCGGAGCCGGTCGGCATCGATGGCCTCGACGATGCCACTCTGGCCCTCACGGTCATGGATGACGGGCGTGTTCATCGAGTGGCGTGCTGAGCCCGGGTGTAACCGTACCGAATAGCGTCCATGTCGGCATCGTAGTCGCGGTCGCCGTGGCGAGTGCCGTACTCCGTCCGGAGGTCGTCCGCGGCGTCGACGAACGGGCGGTTGCGGTTCTGGTCCCCGTGTGCCGACTCGTAGCCGTACCTGTAGGCAGGCTCCAGGTCGTCGTAGGTGCCGTCCGCGTCGGCGTAGGAGCTCCCGTAGTGGGTCCGGAAGGCGTCGGTGTGCGCGTCGTAGTCTCCGTCCTCGACGGCAACGCGGCGGATGACTTGGCCGTCGTCTCCGTAGACACGAACCGAGCTGTTGACTCCGCTCGGCCCGACGCTGACCGTGGTGAGGTAGACGACGCCCTCGCCGATGGACAGGTCGCTGGCGGGGTACTCGGTGCCGTCCTCGAGCACGACCGCATCCACGCGCTTCTGCTCGGTGTTGACGATCATCGTGTCGACGGTGCCGACAGCGTTTCCGTCGGCATCGAGGGCGCGGAAGCCGCGGATGTCTTGGCTGTCCGGGAATTCGAGCTTCCACTCGCCAGCGTCAGAAAGGGCAATGCGAGACATAATCGTGAAGGGAGAGGTGAGAACTAGGAAATGAGAGCTCCAAGAGGGCTAGTTGCCGACCTCGACGTTCTGCATGTCGGCCTCGAGGATGGAGACGTCGCTGTCATCCACTCGGATGACCTCGGTCGTGGGGCTCAGCTTGGACGCGTCGGCGTCACTCAGCCCCATGCCGGTCAGGTCGACGTTGCCAAGCGGTTCCATGCGTGCTCGTGCCAACGACAGACGCTGACCAGGATTGACGTCCACCTGGCCTTCGATTCCGGGCACGTCCGGCGACTCCTTCTCGTTGAGGATGACGAGCGTCTCGTTGCCTGTGCTGTTGGCGTCTGCGGCCACGAAGAACGTCTTGTCGCCCGTCACGCGAGTCACGTAGAGGTTGGACATGTCGAGCGCTGTGACAGCGACCCGGTCCAGGGAGCCGGCGGCGTCCACGTCGGCAGCGTTCACATCGTCTGGCTCGTCGACTACCGCGACGCGGTCTGCGTCGTCGGTGACCACTTCGACTCGGTCTGTGTCAGCCACCACCGTGTCGTCGTCGTCGTCGAACGCACCAAATAGGAACAAGGCCAGCAGGCCGAGGAGGAGGGCACCGAGCAGCCACGTCCACCACGGGACGCCAGCAGAGGTGCGTTCGACAGGAATGTTGGCCATAGGGGTAAACCAAGAAGTAGGAGGAGCCGAAGGGTGCGACGTTGCCCACGCGCTGTCAGGTAGCTCTACCACGTCCTGGGCCTGCCAGCGATCCCGAAAACCAACGTTGTAGGGACTTCCGACCGTCATCATAGGGCATCCCCCCATGCCCTACCGACGTCCGGCACTCTCGCACGGCGACGACCGCGAGCTCCGGACCGGCCCCAGCCGCCTCGGTGACGCAGCGGACGGTGACGCACGATGCAGCGGAGGCCGCACGATGCAACGAAGGCCGCGGCCATGATCGCTGGCGGCCTCCCCGGTGGCGGCACCGAGGCCGGGGCGATCAACCCAGCGTCACGTCACACCCAGAAGCTGCCGGTGGACACGGTATGGGCGCCTCGGCAACGCCCGGCCGCGTACTGCGCCACCTTTTGTCGCGCGAGCCGCGGCCCTCGCTCTGCAGCCGATACTGCACGTCTGCTCCTCTTGCGGGTTCTCCGAACCGGTCATGGACCGACCGACTGCCCGGGCAGCACGTACTCCACGCTGGCTCCGGGCCCCAGCGGGATGTCCAACGCCACCCAGGCGCCGACGAGGATCAGGCCGACGACCATCAGCCCGAACGAGTACGGCACCATCAGCGCGGCCAGGCTCCCCAGCCCAAACCCCTTCTGCCAGCGCTGGCAAAAGATCAGGATGAGCGGGAAGTACACCATCAGCGGCGTGATGATGTTGGTCGCCCCGTCGCCGACGCGGTAGGCGGCCGTCGTCATCTCGGGGCTGATGCCGACCAGCATCAGCATCGGAACCAAGACCGGCGCCAGGAGCGCCCACTTGGCGCTGGCGGAGCCGACGAACAGGTTGATCAGGCCCGTGAACAGCACGATCAGCATCAGCAGAATCGGCGTCGGCAGCGACATCTGCTCGATCCCGTTGGCGCCGTGGACCGCCGTGATCAGGCCCAGGTTCGACCAGTTGAACATGGCGACAAAGTGGGCGGCCACGAACGCGAGGACGAGGTAGTAGGCCAGGTCCTCCATCGAGCCAGCCATCATCTTGACGATGTCGCGGTGACTCTTGACCACGCCGACCGCGGCGCCATAGGCCCAGCCGGCGGCCAGGAACAGCACAAAGAAGCCCGCCACCAGAGACCGGTAGAACGGCGACAAACGGGCCTCCGGCGACGCAGCCTCGTCGATCAAGGGCGTGCCTGGGCCAAGGGTGAAAAACGCCCACAGCGCGATCACGCTGAGCGAGGCCAGGCCGGCCCGGCGGAGCCCTTTGCGCTCGTCGGCCGTGATCTCCTGGTTTGCGTCCGGCTCGTCGGCGTGCTCGCCCTCGGGCACGTAGCCGCCCAGTCGGGGCTCGACGATCCGGTCGGTGACGTACCAGATCACCGGGATCGAGACGACCACCATCGACGCGATAAAGTACCAGTTGCCGGCGATGTTGGCCTCCCACGTCGGCACGATCGTCTCGACGGCCTCCTGCGTAATGCCGAACAGCAGCGCGTCCAACTGGCCAGGCAGCAGGTTGGCCGAGAACCCGCCCGACACGCCGGCAAACGACGCCGCGATGCCAGCGATCGGGTGGCGCCCAGCGGCCGCGTAGATCACGGCCGCGAGAGGGATCAGCACCACGTAGGCCGCGTCCGCGGCCAGGTTGCCCAGCATGGCGACGAGGGCGACGACAGGCGTCAGGAACAGCGTCGGCGCGTTGCGGACGGCCGCGCGCATGGCGGTGCCGAACAGGCCGGTCCGCTCGGCCACGCCCGCGCCCAGCATCACGACAAGCACGTAGCCGAGCGGGTGGAAGTGCGTGAACGTGGTCGGCATCTCGACCCACAGCCTCTGGATGTTGGCCGCCGAGAGCAGACTCTCGGCCGCGATCACGAGCGGCGCGCCGTCCTCCCCCACGCTGGTCGGATGCAGGGCCGTCCAGTCCAGCCCAGCCGCCAGCAGGCTGAGCAGGATCAGCCCGCCAATCAGGTAGAAGAACAGGAAGACCGGGTCTGGCAGGCGGTTACCGATCCGTTCGATCCAGCCCAAGATGCCGGTTTGAGAGGGAGCGGCCGGGAGCGCGTCGGAGGGATCCATGCGGAGACGTTAGAAACGGACGCACGGATGTTAGCCCTGTTTTGAGGCCGACAGGAACGGCACCGCCCGAATGCGCGGCGGGCGCGGAGACCACCGTCTCCGCGCCCGCTGGGTCCGTCCGCCTCGGCAGCGACACCGAGGTGGGAGCGGCTAGCGCATCAGGTTCTCGAAGACCGCCGAGGCGCCCATGCCGCCGCCGATGCACATTGTCACGATGCCATAACGGCTGCTTCGGCGCTCCATCTCGTGCAGCAGCGTCGCGGTCAGCTTGGCGCCGGTGCAGCCGAGCGGGTGGCCCAGCGAGATCGCGCCGCCGTTGACGTTGACCTTGTCCGTGTCCAGACCCAGCTCGCGAATGATCGCCAGCGACTGGCTCGCGAACGCCTCGTTGAGCTCGATCAGGTCAATGTCCCCGATCTCCATCCCGACCTGCTTCAGCACCTTGGGGATCGACTTCATCGGCCCGATGCCCATCACCTCAGGCGCGACGCCGGCGACGGCGAAACCGAGCATCCGAGCGCGCGGCGTCAGCTCCAACTCGTCGAGCACGGCCTTCGAGACGATGACCGAGGCGGCCGCGCCGTCGTTCATCTGGGACGAGTTGCCGGCCGTCACGCTGCCGCCCATCTTGAAGGCTGGGTTCAGGCGCGCGAGAGCTTCGGCCGATGTGTCGGCACGCGGGCCTTCGTCGGTGTCATGGACGAACGACTTCGCTTGGCTGGTGCGCGACTCGGCGTCGTAGACCACCTCCTCGACCGGGACGGGAACGATCTCGTCCTTGAACCGGCCGCTCTCGATGGCGTCGAGGGCACGGCGGTGCGACTCGACGGCAAAGGCGTCCTGGTCCTGCCGGTTGATGTTGAACTGGTCGGCCACGTTCTCGGCCGTGATGCCCATGGAGGCGTAAAAGTCGGGGTCGTCGACCGCCAGGTTCGGGTCGGGCGCGAAGTAAAACCCGCCCATCGGCACGCTCGACATCGACTCGACGCCGCCGGCGACGATCACGTCGGCCTGGCCCATCGCGACCGAGTTGTACGCCTGGGCGATGGTCTGGACGCCGGACGAGCAGAACCGGTTGACGGTGACGCCGGGCACCGAGTCGGGCATCTTGGCCTTTTGCGCGATGGCCCGAGCCATGTTCATGCCCTGGGGCCCTTCGGGGAAGGCGCAGCCCAAGACCAGGTCGTCGACCCGCTCGTGCTCCAGGCCGGGGACGCGGTCGAGCGCGCCGGTCACGGCGACCGCACCGAGGTGCTCAGGGCGGACGTTGCGCAAGGCGCCGCGGTTGGCTTTCCCCACGGCCGTGCGGACTGAAGAGACGATGTAAGCTTCGTTGATTTGCATGTTTCGTTCGGTGTGCGGTGTTGAAAGTTGTCGATCCGTGCGGGAGAACATTGCACCTCGCACGTTTGACCTTCAACGCCTAGTTGCGCAGCGGCTTGTTGGTCGTCAGGATGCTCTGGATGCGAGCCATGGTCTTCTCCTCGCCCAGCAGCGACAGGAAGACTTCGCGCTCCAGCTCCAGCAGGTAGTCCTCGTGGACCTCGGCCGGGCCGGTCAGGTCGCCGCCGGTCATGATCCAGGCCAGGCGGCTGCCCAGGTACTGGTCGTACTCCGAGGCGTAGCCGCCCTGCTCGAACTGGTAGAGCGCGATCTCAAACTGCGCGCGGCCGGGCGAGCCCAGGACGGGGATCGCCGAGCGGACCGCTGGCGGCAGGTAGCCCTGCTCGCTGAGTCGCACCACCTCGGTCTTGGCGACCGAGAAGCGGCGCGCGTCGTTCATCACGATGATCGCGTTGTCGTCGACGAGGTTCATCTCGCGCGCCTGCAACGCCGAGGTGGCCACCTTGGCCGTCGCGATCTGCTCGAAGTGCTGGCGCAGGAACGGCTGGATCTCGCTCGGGCGGTCCTGGCTGGCCGCCAGCTCGGCAGCGCGCGCCGTCATCATGGTCGTCCCGCCGCCGGCCGGGATCAACCCTACGCCCAGCTCAACGAGCCCGATGTAGGTCTCGGCCGCCAGGACGGGGTGCGGCGACGCCATCGTCATCTCGCAGCCGCCGCCCAAGACGCGCTGATGCGTGGTCACGACGACCGGCTTGGTGGCATAACGGATCTTCATCACGGCGTCCTGGAACGCCTTGATAAACGGCTCCAGGTCCGAGACCTCGCCCATCATCAGCGCCATCGCCACCTCACCGAGGTTGGCGCCGACCGAGAAGTTGGACCCTTCGTTGCCGATGATCACGCCGCGCAGGTCGCGGTCCGTCTCGACCTTCTCGATGGCCTCCATCACGCCCGAGATGACCTCCTGGCCCAGGCTGTTCGACTTCGAGCGGAACTCCAGGAGCCCAACGCCATCGCCCACGTCCAGCAGCGCCACCTCGTCGTTCTGCCACAGCGTGTTGTTCGCGTCCTCCTTGAGATAGGTCAGCCCCCACTCGTCGGCCGGGCGCGGGTCCTGCTGGTAGGCGCCGTCGCCCGGCGCCCAGACCTCGGGGATGCCCGCCTCGGTGTCGCGGTAGAAGCCCTCGCTCGGCACGTCGGCGACCCAGTCGGGCACCGCAATGTCGTGCTCCTTCAACGCGTCGCGGACGGCGTCGATGCCCAAGGCGTCCCACATCTGGTACGGACCCATCTCCCAGCCGAAGCCCCAGCGGAGGGCGCGGTCCAGGTTGGCCGGGCTGTCCGAGATCTCGGGCGTGCGGCGCGCGGTGTAGCCGATCAGGTCGAGCGTGGTCTCGCGGAAGAACTGGCCGGCGCGGCCGTCGTCGGCCCACAGCTTTTGCAGCGTCTCCGCGAGAGACCCGCCGCGGAACTGCTTGGTGTCAAAGCCGACCTCCTTGGGGTCGACGTACTCGCCGCTCTCGAGGTCGAAGGACTTGATGGTCTTGCCGTCCTTCTTGTAGAACCCGGCCTTGGACTTGGCGCCGAGCTGCTTGAGATCCACCAAGCGCTGGAGCACGTCCGGGACCTGGAAGCGGTCGCGGCTCTCGTCGTCCGGGATGGCGTCGTACAGGTTGGCGGTGACGTGGCGGAGGGTGTCCAGGCCGACCACGTCGGCGGTGCGGAACGTGGCGCTCGACGCGTGCCCGATCAGCTTGCCCGTCAGCGCGTCGATCTCCTCGATCGAGAAGTCGCCGGTCTCGAACTGCTCGACGGCGCCCAGCATGGCGTACGTCCCGATGCGGTTGCCGATAAAGTTGGGCGTGTCCTTGGCCATCACGATCCCCTTGCCCAAGTGGACACGCGCGAACTCGGTGACGCGGTTGACGACCTCGGGATCGGTGTCGGGCGTGGGGATCACCTCGAACAGCTTGAGGTAGCGCGGCGGGTTGAAAAAGTGCGTGCCCAGAAAGCGCGCCTTGAACCCGTCGCTCAGGTCGGCCGACATCTCGGCGATGGGCAGGCCCGACGTGTTGGACGAGATCACGGCCGTGTCGCTGGCCACCTTCTCGATGCGCGCCAGCACGTCCTTTTTGACGTCCATCCGCTCGACCACGACCTCGATGATCCAGTCGGCGTCGGCGATCTTGTCGAAGTCGTCGTCGAAGTTGCCGAGCGTGACGCGCTTCATGGCGGCGGCCTCCATGAACGGCTCGGGCTTCATCTTGGTCGCGGCTTTGTAGGCGCTCTCGACCAAGCTGTTCTTGGCACCCTCGCGGCCGATGGACTCCGGCGTCACGTCGAGCAGCAGCACCTCGAGGCCAGCGTTCGCGAGGTGAGCAGCGATCTGGCTGCCCATCACGCCAGCACCGAGCACGGCGGCGTTGCGGAACGGGACGTAGGCCCACCCGGGCGTCGCGGAGGAAGCGCTCGATGGCGAGCCGTTGGAGGTCAAAGTCTGGGTTTCCATGAGGAAAAGGGTCGAGATAAAGTCGAGGGGACGGTCGAGTAAATGGCAGCGAGTGGACTCGCTAGACGAAGGCGCCGAGGCCGGTCACCTCGCGGCCCACGATCAGCGAGTTGATCTCGTTCGTGCCTTCGTAGGAGTAGATGGCCTCGGTGTCGCAGAAGTAGCGGGCGACGTGGTTCTCCAGCAAGATCCCGTTGCCGCCGTGGAGGTCGCGCGCCAGCGCCACGACGTCGCGGCACCGCGCGGCCGTAAACACCTTGGCCAGCGACGCCTGGGCGTCGGACATCTCGCCGGCGTCCTGCAACTGACTCAGGCGCAAGCACATGGTCTGGAGCGCCGTCACGTTGCCCAGCATCAGGACCAGCTTTTCCTGGATCAGCTGAAACGAGGCGATGGGCTTGCCAAACTGCATCCGCGTGGTCGCGTAGCGCTGGCTCTTCTCGTACGCGCCCATCGCGCACCCGACGCCCTGCCAGGCGACGCCGGCGCGCGTGAGCTTGAGCACCTCGGCGACCTGCTTGAAGGAGTCGGCCTTTTGGAGGCGGTCCGTCTCCGGGATCTCGCAGTTGGTGAGTGTGATCTGGCCGTTCTCGACGGCGCGCAGCGCCACCTTGCCGCGGATCTTCTCGACGGCGTAGCCCGGGTTGTCCTGGGGGTCGCGGATGATGAAGCCCTTGACCTGGTCGTCGGCCTCGTCGCGCGCCCAGATCACGACCATGTCGGCGAACGTCGAGTTGCCGATCCATTTTTTCTGGCCGTTCAGGATCCAGGCGTCGCCCTCGCGCCGCGCCGTCGTTTGGACGCCGCCCGAGATGGCGCTGCCGACGTGGGGCTCGGTCAGCCCAAAGGCGCCGATGGACTCCCAGGAACGCATCTTGGGCAGCCACTCCGCCTTTTGCTCCTCCGACCCGCAAACCAACACGGACTGCATCGCCAAGCCGGAGTGCACGCCGAAGAACGTCGCCGTCGAGACGTCGACGCGGGCGATCTCCATCGTGATCAGTCCTTCCATCACCGACCCGTTGGGCTCGCGCGTTTCCAAGTCGCTGCCGTAGATCGGGTCCAGCAGGTCGAGCTTCTTGAAGCCCGGCACCAGCACCTCGAGCGGCGTCCGGTCGCCCAGCCAGGCGTCGTTGATGACCGGCTCGACCTCGGTCTCCATAAACTCACGCACCTCGGCCATCTTGTCGCGCTGGGCCTGTGAGATCAGCCCGTCGATGTCGTAGTAGTCGCCGTTCGGTTCGGGCGCGGCGTAGGGGCGTTCGCCCCGGCTCGCGCGCTCGATCATCTTGGTGGTCTTGGCGATGCCGGCCTCGTCCATCGTGCCCAGCGCGGTCGCCAGGCGGTCCAGGTCCACGCCGCGCCCTTGGAGCGCCGTCCAGGCTTCGGACATGGGTGGCAGGGCGTCTGCCGAGGCACCGTCGCCGGTGTGGGAAGTCACTGTGGTGTCCATAACTGTGTGGGGTCTGTCGGACGAGGTTAACAGTGTTAAGCCACCGAGGTTCACCGGCTCAGCACGTTTTTGCCCGGCGCGTGCCATGTACTCCGGCCACGGCGGCGCGCGAGCGCAGCCCAGCTGCGCCCGCCTCGGTCGCGGTGCCGAGGCGGGTCGTGCCAGGCCTGCGGCATGGCTCAGGCGACCGCGCTCACGCCGTGGGCGCTCTTGTTCACCTTGGCCTTGTACATGTCGTTGATGGAATCGTCGTAGGCCTTGTTGACCTGGCCGCGCTTGACCTTCATGGTCGGCGTCAGCAGCTCGTTCTCGACCGTCATCAGCTCGGGCACCAGGCGGAAGCGCTGCACCTGGCTCCAGTGGTCCATGCCTTCGTTGGCCTCGGCCACCAGACCCTCGAAGTGGGCTTGCACCTTGGCGTCGCGGATCAGGTCCTCGCCGGTTGCCGTAACGCCGTTCTCGCGAGCCCAGATTGGGAGTTGCTCCATGTTGGGGAAGATCAGCGCCGTGCAGAACTTCTGGCTGTTGCCCACCACCACGGCCTGCTCGATCAGCGCGCTCTCGGTCAGCTTGTTCTCGATGGGCTGAGGGATCACGTACTTGCCCGTCGACAGCTTGAAGAGGGCCTTTTTGCGGTCGGTGATCTTGAGAAAGCCGTCGGGCGTGAACTCGCCGATGTCGCCGGTGTGGAACCAGCCGTCGTCGTCGATCACCTCGGCCGTCTTGTCGTCGGCCTTGAAGTAGCCCTTCATCGTGTTGGGCCCCCGCGACAGGATCTCGCCGTCCTCGGCGATCGCCACCTCGACGCCAGGAATCGGCTGGCCGACCGTCCCGGCGCGGTTGGCCTTGGTGTTGTTCATCGTGATGACCGGGCTCGTCTCGGTCAAGCCGTAGCCTTGCACGATCGGGATGCCGAAGGCCGTGAACGAGCTGGCCAGGTCCGAGCGCAGCGCAGCGCCGCCCGAGGCGACCGCCTTGACGCGCGTCAGGCCCAGCTTCTCGCGCAGCTTGGAGTACACCAGCTTGTCGGCGATGCCGTGCTTCCAGCCGGAGACGCCGCCGCCGGGCTTGGCCAAGTCGTACTGCTGGCCCAGGTCGAGTGCCCACGAGCCAATCGTCTTTTTGAGCCCGTCGCTCTCGGCGACGCCCAGGCTGACCTTGTCGTAGACCTTCTCCAGCACGCGCGGAACGGTCGAGAACATGGTCGGCTTAACCTCGGCCAGGTGCGCGACCAACTGGTCGGGGTTGGTGAAGTACAGCGTGTGGCCGTAGGCGACGTGGGCGATGGTGAGCGTCCGCGCGAAGATGTGCGTCATCGGCAGGAACGTCACGATCGTCTCGTCCTGGTGGCCCAGCGTGCCGAGCGCGGGCAGCGCCGTCAGTACGTTCGACGAGATGTTCTCGTGCGTCAGCATGACGCCCTTGGGCATCCCGGTCGTGCCCGACGTGTAGATCAGCGTCGCCAGGTCCTGGGCGTCGATCATGTCCCGCAACTCGTCCGGCTTGTTCGGGGTCTTCTGCTTGGCCGCGCGGCCCGAGGCGCGCAGGTCGTCGAGCGTCATCAGCGTGACGCCGTCCGGCAATCCCGCGTCTGCGCTCGTGCCCTGGGCCAGGATCACCAGCTTGACGTCCGGCACCTGGTCGGCCCATCCGGCAAAGTTGGTCAGCATCTCCGGGTTGGAGACGAACATGGCCTTGGCCTCGCCGTGCTGGGTGACGTAGACCAGGTTTTCCGGCGCGTACGTCGTGTACAGCGGCACGTTGACGATGCCCGCGACGAGCGTCCCGAAGTCGGCCATCGCGAAGTACAGGTCGCTGTCCATAAAGAACGCGGCGTGGTCTCCGCGCTCCATGCCGTTTTCCAGCAGGCCGAGCGCGATCTCGTCGGCGGCGTCCCGGAGCTCCCCGTTCGACATCGTCATCCAGCCGTTGCCGTCCGGGTTGTTGAACGCGCGCGGGTTGGGGTACCTCTCCGCCGCGTCGTCGAGCAGCGACGGGATCGTCTTGCCGAGGACGACCTCAATGTTGGACGGCGGCGCGGTGTGGATTTGCAAGGCCATAGGACTGGGTGAGCTGGAAGGGCTTTCGTCGTTTGAAGATCGCCCGAAGGCGACTTGTTCCTTCCCACCGGGGACTCCCCCATGCCAAGACCCGGGTGCTGAACCGACTTCGGGAACCGCCGCCGGAGTCGCTACGCTCCGAGCGCCGCCAGCGCCTGGCGCACCGCCGCGTCGATCAACTCGTCGCCCGCCACGCGCACGTCGACGCGGCGCGCGAGGTGGAGCGACACGAGTCCGTGCAGCGCCGTCCAGAGCACCGACGCGGCGACGTCGGGCGCGCTCGGCGGCGACAGCGAGCCGTCGGAGACGCCGTCTGCCACGGCGTCGCGGAACAGGTCCACGTTGCGCCGGGCGCGGCGGTAGTCCTCGGCCGGGTAGCGCGCCATCCGCTCGGGGTGGAGCTGGAACATGACCTCGTAGTACTCCGGCCGCGTCAGCCCGAACCGGACGTAGGCACGCGACAACGCGTCGAGGCGGTCGGCCGGCGCGAGGTGGCCCGCCTCGGCCTGGGCGAGGGCGCGGTAGAGATCCGCCATGCCCTCCGAGATCAGCGCGTGCGTGAGCGCGTCCTTGCTCGCGAAGTGCAGGTAGATGCTGGTCGCGCTGCAGCCCGCCGACGCGGCGATCTTGCGCATCGACAGCGCGTCGTAGCCGTCTGAGACCAGCAGGTGGCGGGCGTGGTCGAGGATCAGTCGGCGGAGGTCGGCGCCCGTTTCGGCTCGCGCTGTCGGCACGGCAAGAGGGATCGTGAGGCGGCAAGGTAGCGGGGCACGCGCGCCCGGCCCAGCCTCGGGGCCCGCGCCGTCCGCTATCCTTCCACGCCTGCCTTCCAGCCATGCCTCTCCCCTGGCGCGACGCCACCCTGCCCGCGGTCGCTGAGCGCTTTTGCCGCTACGCCGAAGTCTGGACCACGTCCGACCCGGCCTCCGACACGTTTCCCTCGACCGACCGCCAGCGCGACCTGGGGCGGATGCTCGTGGAGGAGCTGACCGCGCTCGGGCTCGACGCCGAGCAGGACGCGTGGGGCTACGTGTTCGCCACGATCCCGTCGTCGCTGCCGCCGGCGCAGGCTGGGGCGCTGCCGACCGTCGGGCTGGTGGCCCACCTCGACACGTCGCCGGACGCCCCGGGCCGCGACGTCCGCCCGCTCGTTCACCCGGACTACGACGGCGGCGTGATCGTGCTGCCCGGCGCCGACGACGCGGCGCTCGACCCCGAGCGCCAGCCGATGCTGCGCGAGCACGTCGGGCACGACCTGCTGACCAGCGACGGGCGCACGCTGCTGGGCTCGGACGACAAGGCGGGCGTGGCTGTCCTGGTCCAGCTCGCCGCCGACCTCGCCGAGGCGGGCCGACCCGACCCGCACCCGCGGCCGACGCTGCGGCTGCTGTTCACGCCCGACGAGGAGATCGGCAAGGGCACCGACCGGCTGGACCTGGAGCGGTGGGGCGCCGACCTGGCGTACACCATCGACGGAGGCGCGGTCGGGACGCTCAACGTGGAAACGTTCAACGCGGCCGAGGCTGTCGTGACCGTCGAGGGCGTGGGCGTGCACCCGGGCTACGCGCAGGGCGTCATGATCAACGCGGCGCGCGTGGCCGCGCGGTTCGTCGCCGCCCTCCCCGCCGACCAGGCGCCCGAGACGACGGGCGGGCACGACGGCTACCTCCACCCGCACGCCGTCCAGGGCACGACCGAGCGCGCGACGGTCCGCGTGCTGCTGCGCGACTTTACCGATGCGGGGATGGAGTCCCGGCGGAAATTGGTCCGCGACCTCGCCGCTGAGCTTGGCGCGGCGAGCGGCGCTCGGGTGACGGTCGAGATCACCGAGAGCTATTGCAACATGAAGGCCCACATCGAGCGCGTGGACGCCCGGGCCATCACGGGCGCCGTGGACGCCGCGCGCGCGGCCGGCTTCGAGCCCCGGATGGAGCCGGTCCGCGGCGGCACCGACGGCGCGCGGCTGAGCGAGAAAGGCGTCCCGACGCCCAACATCTTTACCGGCGGCTTCGACTTCCACAGCCGCTTCGAGTGGAACACGGTCCAGAACCTGGAGCAGACGCTGGCCTACGTCCACGCGCTCGTCCGGCAGTGGGGCCGGCCGTGAACACGCGCGAGCGGTCGGGCGTTGAGCCGGCGTCTCTCCGCTCCGACGCCGTGGCCCTGCTTCCCACCGACCCGCTCTCCCCGTCCCGAACGCGCGCCTTGGTGGCCATCATGGTGGCCCTCATCGCCATCCTGTCGGTTGTGGCGACGCTCATGATCACGCGCGGCTGGAACAACGACGCCGTCCAGTCTCGGGTCGAGCAGCAGGAGAACGAGCGCCGGACCCAGATGCCCAGGCTAGACGACTAGGCAGGCTGCGCGGCTGGCACGTCTCGCCTCGGTGCTCGGCCCGGCAACCCCGGCGAGGAGCCGCCGAGGCGGACACGCGCGAGCGGATGGCGCTAGCGCCGGCTCAGCCCGTACCCCAGCGCCACGAGGGCCACGACGCCCACGCCGAGGTAGAGCGGGCGCGACAACACGGCGTCGGTCCACGAGGGCTCGGTCGTCGGCAGGCGGTCGAACGTGTGCACGGTCTCGATCTGGCCCGAGTCGGAATGCACCACGATGCGCCCGGCGCCGAGTTGGCGGACGTAGCCCGAGGCGCGGTCGACGGCGGCGGCGCGGTCGTCGGTCTCGAACGACAGCGTCGGCGACCCCTCCAGCTTGACACCCCAGCGGTCGTCGGTGGGGACGATGTGGTACACGTTGCGGCCCGGCATGTCTAGTCTTAGAGGTGGACGCGTCCTACGTCGCGACCCGCGCCTCCGGTTTCTCCTGACCTTTTGTCCCATGATTCGTGCCCTCAAGATCATCGCCGTCGTCGTCGCCGTCGTGCTGCTTCTGGGCGCCGCCGGCGTGTGGGGGACGCTCCGGGCCAGCCTCCCCGACCTCGACGGCGAGGTCGCGGTCGCGGGGCTCACGGCCCCGGTCCAGGTCGAGCGCGACGAGGCGGGCGTGGTCACCATCACCGCCGACACGCGCGCCGACGCCGCTCGGGCGCTGGGCTACGTCCACGCCCAAGAGCGCTGGTTCCAGATGGACTTGTTGCGCCGGGCCTCAGCGGGCGAGCTGTCCGCGCTGCTGGGCGAGGCGACTTGGCGGACCGACTCGACGCTGCGCACCCACCGGTTCCGAGCGCGTGCGCGCCAGGTCGTCGCGGCGCTGCCGGCGAAGCACCGCGCCGTGCTGGACGCCTACGTCGACGGCGCCAACGCGGGGCTGGGCGCGCTCGGCGCGCGGCCGTTCGAGTACCTCGCGCTGCGGCAGGCGCCCGAGCCGTGGCGGCCCGAGGACTCGATCCTGGCCGCCTACGCCATGGCCCTCGACTTGCAGTTCGACGGCGGCAGCGGGCTCGAAGTCGAGCAGCGAGCGCTCGACGCCGCGCTCCCCTCCGCCCTGGTCGCCTTTCTGACCTCGCCCGGCGACGAGTGGGACGCTCCCATCCAGGGCGAGGCGCTAACCCCCGCGCCCGTTCCCACGCCCGACCAACTCGGCGACTGGCGTCCCGGCTCGGCCCGCGCGGCCACCGAGGCGGCCATCCCCGGCTCCAACAACTGGGCCGTCTCGGGCGCCGTCAGCGCGACCGGCAGCGCCATCGTCGCCGACGACATGCACCTGGGCCTGCGCCTGCCCCACATCTGGTTCCGCGCGTCCCAGATCGTCGCCGGCCGGCGCACGACGGGCGTGACGCTGCCCGGCGCCCCGCTCATGATCGTGGGCAGCAACGGCGACGTCGCCTGGGGCTTTACCAACTCCTACGGCGACTACATCGACTACGTGCGGCTCGTGGACGACCCCGACCGCCCGGGCTGGGTCCGGACCGACTCGGGCAGCGTGCCCGTCGACACGTTGCGCGAGGAGATCGTGGTGGGGGGCGACGTGCGCGTGCTGGAGATCCTGGAGACGCCCTGGGGACCGGTAACCGCTCGCCACGACGGCGACCGCTTTGCGATGCAGTGGGGCACGCACCGGCCCGAGTCCTCCAACCTCGGCCTGCTGGAGGTCGAGACCGCGCAGACGCTGGAGCAGGCGCTCGACGCGGCCAACCGCTCGGGCATCCCGGCCCAGAACTTTGTCGCCGGCGACCGCGACGGCCACATCGGCTGGACCATCGCCGGCCAGATCCCCTACCGCGTGGGGCGCGCTGGGGACCGGACGGTCGACTCGACCGATCCTAACGCGCGGTGGGCCCGGTTTCTCCGCCCCGACGAGGTGCCCCGCGTCGTGGACCCGGCCGACGGGCGGCTGTGGACCGCGAACGCGCGCGTCGTGAGCGGAGACGCGCTCGCCAAGATCGGAGACGGCAACTACGCACCGGGCGCCCGGGCGCAGCAGATCCGCGACGGCTTGCGCGCGCTCCAGGCGCCGATCTCGGAGCGCGACCTGCTGGGCATCCAGCTCGACGACCGCGCCGTGTTCTACCAGCGCTGGCGAGACCTGCTGCTGGCGACGCTGAAAGGCGCCGAGCCCGACGGCCCACGCGCCGACATGGCCGCCCTCGTCCAACACTGGAGCGGACGCGCCGCGCCGTCCGACGCGGGTTACCGGCTGGTGCGCGAGTGGCGCAGCGCCGTCGTCGACCGCGCGCTGATGCCGCTTTTGAGCCTTCCCGACGGCACCGCGCTCGGCCTGCCGGCGCGCGACGAGACGCCGGCCTGGCGCCTGGTCTCCGAGCAGCCCGCGCACCTGCTGCCCGCGGCGTACGGCTCGTGGCCGGCGCTGCTGCTCGGCGCCGCGGACGACGTCGCGGGCGACTACGCCGACCTCGGGGACGCCACCTGGGGGGCGCGCAACGCGCTCGTGATGGAGCACCCGATGGCCTCGGCCCTGCCTGGGATTGGGTCCCGGCTGGTCATGCCGTCGGTCGAGCAGCCCGGCGACCAGCGGATGCCGCGCGTCTCCGGCCCGTCGTTTGGCGCCTCGCAGCGCATGGTGGTGTCGCCGGGCCACGAGGAGCGCGGCATCTTCCACATGCCCGGCGGCCAGGCCGGCCACTTTCTCTCGCCCTACTGGGGCGCCGGCCACGACGACTGGGCCCAGGGCCGGCCGAGCCCGTTCCTGCCGGGCGCGACCCGTTGGACGCTGCGACTCGTCCCCGCCGACGGACGCTAAACCGACGGACGCTCTGGGGACGGACGCCGCGCCGGCGGAGGCCCGAGCCGCCCGCCGCTCTACCTTCGCGGTTCGCCCACGACCTCTGCCATGCCCCGCTTTCTCCTTGCCCCCATGCTGGCGCTCGCGCTCGGCGCCTGCCAACCCAACGGCTCGGACGCTCCCGGGGCCTCCGCCACGGTCCCCGACGCGCCCGAGGCGGGGCTGGCCGCCATCGACTCGGTCGCGCTGCGCAGCCACATCGCCACGCTCGCGTCGGACGCGTTCGGCGGGCGCGGGACGGGCACGCCGGGCGAGCAGATGACCGTCGACTACGTCGTCGAGCAGCTTCGGGCGCTGGGGCTGGAAGGCGGGATGCCTGACGGCTCGTTTACCCAGGACGTGCCGCTCCGGAGCGTCCGCGTGACCGAGACCACGCCGCTGACGTTTCGGCCGGACACCGGCGCGCCGGCGTCGTTCCAGCCTGTCACCGGGATGGCGCTCACGACCGACACCGACGCCGCGACCGCCCGCCTCGACGGCGCCGACCTGGTGTTCGTCGGCTACGGCATCACCAACCCGGCCGAGCGCTGGGACGACTACGCCGGCCTCGACGTCACCGGCAAGGTGGTCGTGGCCTTCGTCAACGACCCGCCGGCCACGGCCGAGGAGCCCCGGCTGTTCCAGGCCGACACGCTGACCTACAACGGCCGGTGGACCTACAAGTACGAGGAGGCGCGGCGGCGCGGCGCGCGCGGGATGCTGCTGATCCATACCGAGGAGACGGCGGGCTACCCGTTCGGCGTCGTCGCCAGCGACGCGTTGGGCGCGCACCCGTCCGGTGCCCAGCCGCCCGACGGCGCCCTCGACGTGCGCGGATGGATCAGCGAGGAGGCGGGGCGCGCCCTGGCCCAGATGTCGGGCTCGACGCTGGACGAGTGGTTCCGCCGCGCCGGGACGCGCGGCTTCCGCGCCAGCGAGTTGCCGGTCGCCGTGGACGTCGCGATGCAAATCGAGCAGGTCGCCGGCGTGGTCGGCCAAAACGTCGTGGCCAAGATCCCCGGCCGGACCGCCGAGGCCGTCGTCTACGGCGCCCACCACGACCACCTCGGCACCGACGAGAGCAAGGTGGCCGCGGGCCAGGACGGCATCCACAACGGCGCCGTCGACAACGCCTCGGGCGTCGCCATGCTGATCGAGATCGCCCGGGCGTTCTCCGCCGCCGACTTCCCGCTGGAGCGGACGGTCTACGTCGTCACGTTCACCGCCGAAGAGGCGGGCCTGCTCGGCTCGGCCTACTTTGCCCAACACCCGCCGGTGCCGTTGTCCCAGATGGTCGCCAACATCAACGTGGACAGCGGCAACCTGCACGGCGCCACCGACGACATCGTGGGCATCGGGTCGGAGCGCAGCGACCTGGCCGGCCTCCTTGCCGAGGTGGCCAGGGCCGAGGGCATGACGGTGACGCCGGACAACGCGCCCAACCAAGGCCTGTTCTACCGCTCCGACCAGCTCGCGTTTGCCCGAGGCGGCGTGCCCGCGGTCTTCCTCAACACCGGCGACCGGTTCCGCGGCCGCGCCGACGACTACGGCCAGCGCGTGCGCGACGACTACCGCGCCGACCGCTACCACCAGCCGGGCGACGAGCTGACCGACGACCTGTCGATGGCGGGCGCCGTGCAACAGGCGCGCGTCGCCTTCCGTCTCGGCTACGCGCTCGCCGCCTCCGACCTCGCGCCCGAGTGGCGCGCCTCGGAGGCGTTCGCCGAGCCGCGCCGTGCCTCCCGCTCCGACTCCTGATCCCATGCTCCGACTCGCCCTCACCGCCGCCCTGCTCGCGACCGGGTGCGCCCCCGACGACACGTCCGCCGCCGACCGCCTCGCCGGCGAGGTCGAGGACGCCATCCGCGACACCGCTCCCGTCGACGCCCAGGCCGACGGCGTGGCGTTCTCCGCGACCGTCGACGGCGACAACCTGGAATCGCTGCTCACGACCGACGGCAAGGTGGAGTTGGGGCTCACCGACCGCGTCGTGTACTCGCGGCTGTCCAAGGAGACTCAGGCCGAGATCACCGACCAGGCGCGCGAAGCGGCGGGTCAGGAAGAAGGCTTCGGAGGGCGCATCGCCCGTGCCGCGACCGAGGCGCTGGCGCAAAACATCGGCACGGCGGTCCAGGTGCCGCTCGACGACATCCGCGACGTTCGCGTGGAGGGCGACCGGCTGGTGATCGAGATGGCCGACGGCGGCGCGTCGCCGTTCGACGCGATCAAAACCGACGACGCGCCCATCCTGGACCGCATCGACCCGGCCGACGCCCGCAGCCTGGCGGATGCCTTTCAGGCCACGCGCCAGTAGCTCGGCCCGCCTCGGCGTCCCAGCCGCCCGAGCCAGCCTGCCTCGGCGTCTCGCCCGAGCCGGCCGCCCGGGCCGACCTGCCGAGCTGGCCCGCCGCCCGAGCCGACCGTCCGGACCGGCCTGCCGAGCCGGCCTGCTGAGCCGGCCCGCGGCGAGACCGAGGCGGACACCAGAACCGGCGGCGTCGCGTTGGGATCTCACGCCGGGAACGCCCCCGCGAGCGCTACCTTCGCGCCGATGGCTCGTTCCCCCGGAGCACGTCCCTCTATGTCCCTCGTCGTCAAGGTCGTCGTGGCCGTCGCGCTTGCCACGGCCGCGCTGTGGGCGCCCTCGCGCGTCCCGGTGACCGCCCCTCCCGCCTCGCCGGCTCTCTGGTCGGACGCCTCCGCCCTCGCCGGACGGATCACCGACACGCTGTCGACCGAGGCCGCGATTGGCCAGCTCATCGCCGCGCGCTCCGGCACCGACGGGCTCGACGAGATGGTGCGCCAGGGCCGGGTCGGCCGCGTCGAGGTGTCGGGCGGCGGCACCGACGCCCACCTGTCGCGCCTGCGCCGCTGGCGCGACACCGGCGCGCTGCCCATCTTGGTCGCGACCGGCCAGGGTTCGGAGCTGGCGCTTCCCTTCGCCGACGCGCCCGCGTTTGCGTCCCCCTCCGCGCTCGCTGCGGGCGGGCGTCTCGACCTGGCGTATCTGTCCGGCAACGCCCTGGCACAGAGCGCCGTCGACCTGGGCGTCCAGTCGCCGGGCGTGCCGATGTCGCTGGGCGTCGGAGGCTCGGCGTTCGGACTGATCCCCGGCGGCCCGGTCGTGGAGGCGTTGGCGCGGGGCCTGCGCGAGGGCGGCGTGCTGGCCTCCGCGTTCGTCCGCGACGACGAGGGCTTGACAGCGCTGCCCGACCTGGGCCGCGCCGGGCTGATGGAGGTGCGGCTGGTGGTCGATTCTCCGGACGACGTCGAGCGCGTCGCGGCCATCCAGCAGCTCGACGGCTTCAGCGGCCTGATCCAGACCGAGGTCGACCGGCGCGCGACGCGCGCCGTGGACGCCGTCCGCGCCGGCGCCGACGTGGTGCTCTCGGACGCGCCCGCGGTCGTGCGCGACTCCTTGCTCCGTGCCGTCGAGGCGGGCCGGCTCAGCGCGACGCGCGTTCAGGCGGCCGCGCGCCGCGTGCTCTCGGCCAAGGCCTGGGCCGGGCTGGCGCTGGCGCCGCCCGCGCGCGGCGGCGGGGACCAGCGCCCCAGCCGGCGCCTCGACGCCTGGCGCCCGCCCACGCCGGCGCTCGTCCACCGTGCCGGCCTGGTGCGCCGGGAGGCTAGCCGCGCCGCCATCACCGTTCTTCAGGAGCCTGACGGCCCCTTGCCACTCGTCGGCGCCGGCGTGCCGCCGGTGACGTTTGTGGTCGTGCTGGACCCCGGCGTCCAGGACGGCGGCGGGCTGGCCTTTGTGAACACGCTCGCCGAGCAGGTCGCGCCCGAAGGCCGCGCCAGCTACGTCCGCTTGGGGTTGGGCCAGGGGCCGGAGCCGTACGAGACGGCGCTCGACGTGGCGCGCGACGCCAACCTGGTCGTCGTGGCCGCTCTTCCTGATCCCGACGGCGAGCTGGCGCCCCGCCATCGAGCTTTCGTCGACCGCCTGGACGCCGACACGCCGACGGTGCTGGTCGCGCTGGGCGACGCCCGCCTGGCCGCCGGCCTGCCGCGCTACCCCGCAGCCGTGATCGCCTACGCCGACGACGACGCGGCGCAGCGTGCCGCGGCGTTCGCCATGACCGGCCGAGCCGACGTCCGAGGCCGGCTGGCCGTGGGCGTCGCGGGCGTTGCGGCGGCCGGTGCGGGCGTCGACTTTGGCCAGCAAGCCCTGCGCCCCGGCTCGTTCGAGGAGGCCGGCCTCGACGCCCAGGCGGCCGACCGCGTCGACGCGGTCATGGAGCAGGCCGTGCGCGACGGTGCCTTCCCCGGCGCCGCCGTCGCCATCGGGCGCGACGGCGTCCTGCTGCGGCTCAAGGGCTACGGGCGCCTGTCTCGAACCGGCGCCTCGGTAACCGAGGACACGCCCTACGACCTGGCCTCGCTGACCAAGGTCGTCGGCACGACGGCGGCGGCGATGCGGCTGGTCGAGCAAAAGCGCCTCGACCTGGACGAGCGCGTAACGGCGTACCTCCCCGATTACCACAGCCTGGGTAAAGACCGAGTCACCATCCGCCAGCTGCTGGCGCACTCGGCGGGGCACCGCCCCTGGTATCCCTTTTGGAGCCACGGCATCACGGACCGCCAGGGCGCCCTGGACTTTATCTACGCCGACACGCTGCGGTACAGGCCGGGCGCCGAGTCCCGCTACAGCGACTTCGACATGATCTTGCTGGGCGAGGTCATCGAGGCGGTCACCGGCGACCGCCTGGGCGACGTGTTCGACGAGCAGATTTTCCAGCCCCTCGCCATGCGGCACTCCGGGTTTCGGGAGGTCGGCGTCGTCGACCGCGAGGTCGCGCCAACCGAGAGCGACCAGGCGTTTCGCGGGCGGATGCTCCAGGGCGAGGTCCACGACGAGGCGGCCTCGGTGATGGGCGGCGTCGCCGGCCACGCGGGCCTGTTCTCGACCGCCCGCGACATGTCGCGCTTCGCCTACGTGATGGCGAACGGCGGCGCCGGCTACGGCACCCGACTGGTGCGGCGGACGACGCTGGAGCAGTTTGCCCGCCCCATCCGCCTGCGCAGCACGTATCCGACCGGGCTCGGCTGGATGGTGAACGCCGGCAAGGGCAACACGTCGGCGGGCGAGATGGGGCCGCGCGCGTTCGGCCACACCGGCTACACCGGCACCTCCATCTGGATCGATCCCGATCAGCGGTCGTTCGTGGTGTTGCTCAGCAACCGCGTCCACCCGAGCCGCCGCAACCGACGCATCCGCGAGGTGCGCCCTGCCCTGGCCGACGCCCTGGTGGAGGCCATCCGCACGCCGCCCGGCCGCGCCATCCAGGGGTGGGGCTTCGGCCCCGTCCCCGACGACCTTTTGACTACCGCCCGACGCTAACCCATGCCGACTTACGTCTACCGCCGCCCCGATGGCACCACCTTCGAGGCGTTCCAAAAGATCTCCGACGACGCGCTCCAGACCGACCCCGACACGGGCGTTCCGGTCCAGCGCGTGATCTCGGGCGGCGCCGGGCTCCAGTTCAAAGGGACCGGGTTCTACCTCACTGACTACGTGACCAAGAGCGGCACGCCGGACAAGGACGACTCCAAGCCCGCCAAGAAGCCAGCCTCGGCGGACACGGCGCCCAGCACGGCCGAGGCCAGCGCCTCGTCTGGGTCCGCCTCGGCTGGGTCCGCCTCGGCTGGGTCCGCCTCGGGACCGGCGCCGAAGGCGTCGTCCAGCGCCAGCAAGGGCTAGGGAGCAGGCGCCGGTTGGAGGTGGCGAACGGCCGCTCGAGCGGCGCCCTCAGAGCGCGCGCCGAGTGGCCGGGTAGGTTCCTCCGCCCATCGTCATGGTCAGGCCTGTCGCCCGGCCGCTTGCGTCCAGGTCGAAGGCGATCCGCCCGGCGGTGCGCTCCAGCTCGAACGTCGCGGCGCCGACCGGGATCATCCGCAGCACGCCGGGGCGCCAGGGCATCGACAGCCCGATGCCGTCGCCGAGCGGCTCGACCACGAACTCGCCCTCGCCGCCGGCGCGGTCGTACCGTCCGGCAAAGCGGGCGGCGTCGACGGGCTCGCGGCGCGCCTGGAACCCAGGGTACCCGCTGGGTGGGGCCGGACGGTCGCCGAGGCGGCGCACCCAGAGGTTGCGGAAGCGGACCGGGCTGCCGTGGTCCTGGAGCGAGATCCGGCCCGGCCCGTGCGGCTCGTAGGGCAGCGTCTCCAGCCACATCGTGCCGCCGGGCAGCGCCTCGTTGTTCTGGACCAGTACGCCGTTGTGGACTACGGTGATGCGCGCCGGATCCAGCAGCCGGTCGCCGTCGAAGCGCGGCATCCGGACAAACAGGTCGTAGCGTTGCCAGGCGTCGGGCGGCAGGCTGGCGTCGGCGAGGGGCGGGAACTGGCCGTAGATCGCGCCGGCGCGGCCGTCGGCGTAGGTGGCGTTGTCCTGCATGTCCAGGATCTGGACCTCGTAGCGGCCGTCGGCCAGGAAGATGCCGCTGTTGCTGCGGTTCTGGCCGTCCTTGTCCGGTTCCATCGCGGGTTGCCACTCGACGTGCAGTTGCATGTCGCCGAACGACTCGCGCGTGCGGATGGCGCCCGTGCCGGGGACGGCCACGAGCGCGCCCGCCTCAGTGCGCCACGGCGCCGGCGCGCCCGCGTTGGTTTCCCAGTTGTCCAGGCCCGCGCCGTCGGCCCCGATCAGCACGACCGCGTCCGAGGGCGGCTGTCCGGCCGAGGCGGGCTCGACGCGGGGCGGCGGGGGCCGCGACAGGTCGTGCTGGCGCCAGCCGTCGCTCGGGCCGGCCCCCGACGGCTCCCCGGCAGGCGAGGCCGAGGCGGGCGGGGTCGAAACTGACGACGGGGCGCAGCCCCAGGCGACGAGCGAGAGCAGGGCCAGCAGTCGGGTCACGGCATCGGGGGCGGGAGGCGTCGAAGGATACGCCTTGTGCCCGCCCCCCCAAACGCTGCCATTCAGTTGCACCCAACCGCGGACGCATCGTGCGCAAATGCACGTTCCCGACCGTGACTCGGGGGCAGGGTTGGTCTGGAGCTGTCCGCGCCTCTGAGCGCTCCGGCAACGCCGGCCAGACCGCCCGAGACCTTCGCCTTGCACGCTTGCAGCGCTGGACGCGCGTGCGTTGCGACGGCGGCCGCCGTGCCGTCCCTGGCAGTGCCTCGCCGCGCGACGGGAGCGCCCCAGACTCAAGCGCAGGTTGAAGCGAGTTCGGGGACAGATCGCGATCCTAAACAGCGCCGTCGGTTGGGCCAGGACCTGGCCCCGAGTCAGCTTCCCCTCCCGCTGAGGTGCCGCCTGATCCCAACATCGAGGACGCCGGGGCAGTCGTGCTGCCGCGCTGCCTAGGGCGCCACGTCGGCGCCCTGCACCCGCGGTTCGTCCGCCTCGGGCACCACGGGGTCCAGCTCGAGGCGGGCAGGATCGTCTTCGAGTGCCGTGGCCACGGCCGGGCTCAGGCCCGGGACCGAGGCCTCGTCGTCGCCGGGACCGAACTCCTCGGCGAAGATCTCCCAGACGGTCAGGAACAAGCCCGCCACGACCGGGCCCACCACCAGCCCGGAAAACCCGAACGTGCCCAGCCCGCCCAGCGTCGAGAGCAGGATCATGTAGTCCGGCATGCCCGCGTCGCGCCCGACCAGAACGGGCCGAAGGGCGTTGTCGACCGTGCCCATGATGCCCGCGCCCACGATCGCCAGGATCAACGCCTTGCCCCACGACCCCACGACCAGCAGGTACACCGCCGCGGGCACCCAGACCAAGGCCCCGCCGACCGCGGGCAGCAGCGAGAACACGGCCATCATCACGCCCCACAGAATGGGCGAGCCCAGGCCCAGCAGCGCGAACGCGATCCCGCCGATGGTCCCCTGGACACCTGCGATCACAAACGTGCCCTTGACCGTCGCCCGGGTGACCGCGACGAACTTGGTGATGAGCCGCTCCTCGCGGGGGTCGCCGAGCGGCAAGGCGCGCACCAACACGTCCTGGAGCTGGCGCCCGTCGCGGACGAAGAAGAACAGCACGTAGAGCGTCACGGCCAGCAGCAGCGTGAACTGCAGCGCCTGCTGCCCGATTCCGAGCAGACGCGACGCCACCTCCTGGCTCACCGCCAGCGCCGACGACGCCACGTTCTCGCGCACCTGGTCAAAGTCAACGCCCAGCTCCTCGGCCCGGCGGACGAGCTGGGGCACCATCTCCTCGACCGCCGCGACGGGCTCCGTCAGGTCGATCTCGCCCGACGCCACGCGGTCATAGACGGCGACGGCCTCCTGGGTGACCAGCGACGCCAGGAACACCAGCGGCACCACCACCAGCACCAACACCGATAGAATCGTGAGCAGCGACGCCAGCGTCGAGTGCCCGCGCAGCCGACGCTCGAACCAGCGGAACAGCGGCGTGAACAACACCGCCAGCACGACGGACCAGAACACGGGCATGAGAAACCCACCGATGGTCCACGCGAAGGCCACGGTGACCAGGGCCACGAGTGCGAGGAAGGCCTTGTTTTCCAGCGAGCGGAGGTGCATGGCTTAGTGAGTGTGACCCCCGAATATCGACTCTGCAAGGGTCCAGGTTTCACCTTCCCCTTCACTGAAATCGAACCGACCCCTTGACGGGGAACGTTCTGGTCCCTATCGTTCGAGTACCGAGTGAGGTTGGGCCTGGCGATCTGTCCGGGGGGACGACAACCGGCGCAACCCACCCGCTCAAACCCCGATCAGCGTCCGCGCTGGTCGGGGTTTCTGCATCTCGACGGTTTGGCTCATAGCTTGAGTTGTTCCTGCACAACGCGTTAGCCACGCTGACCTGACACACAGCGCTAGGCAGACCCGTTCTTTCCGGGCTGCCGCCCACGGGTGATGGAGCCGCCGGGCGGCTCTATATTGCCAGCCTCGACCGACCGCCTCGCGGATCGGGCCCCTCCGTCCCCCACCCCGCTTGCCATGGGCAAGGTCATCGCGGTCGCGAATCAGAAGGGCGGCGTCGGGAAGACCACGACGGCGGTGAACCTCGCCGCCTCGCTGGCGGCGTCGGAGCACCCGACGTTGCTGATCGACACCGACCCGCAAGCCAACGGCACGTCCAGCCTGGGCGTCGAGCCCCGCACGGTCGCCTCCTCGGTCTACGACGTGCTGACGGGCGCGGTCGCCGTCGAGGACGCGCTGCTGCACACCGAGATGCCGTTCCTGGACGTCATCCCGAGCCACATCAACCTGGTGGGTGCGGAGATCGAGATGATCGACCTGTTCGAGCGCGAGCGCGTGCTCAAAAAGGCGCTGGAGCGCGTGCGCCGGCGCTACGACTTTATCGTGATCGACTGCCCGCCCAGCCTGGGGCTCCTGACGCTCAACGCGCTGACGGCCGCCGACTCGGTGCTGATCCCGGTGCAGACGGAGTACTTCGCGCTCGAAGGCCTGGGGCAACTGCTCAACACGATCAAGATCGTGCGCCAGCACCTCAACCGGGACCTGGAGATCGAGGGCGTGCTCCTGACCATGTTCGACGGACGGCTGAGGCTGTCCAACCAGGTCGCGGCCGAGGTGCGGCGCTACTTCGGCGACCGCGTGTTCGAGGCGGTGATCCAGCGCAACGTCCGGATCTCGGAGGCGCCCAGCTTTGGCAAGCCCGTCATCCTGTACGACGTCGTGTCGTCGGGCGCGCGCAACTACATGGCCGCCGCGGCCGAGGTGGTGCGCAACAACCAGCGCTACCTCGAAGAGGCGCCCGAGCACGCCGACGGCACGCCGCTCGACGACGCGCCCCACCTGCGCGTCCCCCCGCCGGCGCCGCGCGTCCAGGCCAGCGAAACCCGAGAGGCCGGCACGACCCGCGCCGCGCCGTCGCCGGCAGCCGCGTCGCCCACCTCGGCACCGCCGGCGGCCGTCCCGTCCGACGGTGACGGCGCGCCCTCGCCCGACCGCGTGGTGCTCGCCTCGCGAGCGACGCCGTCGCGCGTCGCGCCCGACAACTCCACCGAGGTGGGCGGTGCCCTGCCCCGCTCCGGCGGAGACGCCCCCACCGCCTAGCCTGCCTCCTCATGGCCTCCCCCAAGAAAGCGGTCCTCGGAAAAGGGCTCAGCGCCCTCCTCCCCTCCCAGCCCGACTCGGCGTCCGACGACGGCGGCTCGCGCACGCGGCTCTACAACTTCGAGGAGCGCCGCCGCCTGGTCGGCCGCGTCGCCGATCTCGACGTCGAGGCGATCCGCCCCAACCCGTACCAGCCGCGCAAAGACTTCGACGAGGCTGCGCTCGACGAACTCGCGTCCTCGATCACCCAGCTGGGCATCATCCAGCCGCTGACGGTGCGGTCGCTCGGCGACGGCAAGTACGAGCTGATCTCGGGCGAGCGGCGCCTGCGTGCCAGCCGCCGCGCCGGGCTCAAGCGCGTGCCCGCCTACGTCCGCGAGGCGGACACGGAGGAGATGCTGGAGATGGCGATCGTGGAGAACGTCCAGCGCGAGGACCTCAACCCGGTCGAGGTGGCGCTCGGCTACCAGCGGCTGATGGAAGAGGTCGGGCTGACGCAGGAGCAGGTCGCCGAAAAGGTGGGCAAGAGCCGCCCGACGATCGCCAACGCGCTGCGCCTGCTGCGCCTGCCGCCGCGCGTCCAGGCATCGCTGCGCGAGGGCGCGCTGTCGTCCGGGCACGCGCGTGCGCTGGTGGGCGTCGAGGACGAGCCCGCGCTCCTGGCCCTGCACCGCGCCATCCTGGACGACGGCCTGTCGGTCCGCGAGGTCGAGAACCGGACGCGCGCGCTCAAGGCAGCTGGAGCGCCCGCGCCTGCGTCCAAGGACGCGCCGAGCCCCTCCACCCTGGCTCCGCGCGACCGGCTCCAGGTGGAGGCGTTCGAGAGCCGCATGCGGGATCACGTGTCGAGCCGCGTCCACATCAAGCACCGCCCCGACGGCGGCGGCGTGGTGGAGGTGGCGTACTACTCCGTCGACGACCTGGAGCGCGTCGTGGCTCGCCTGACTGGGGAGTAGTCGTGCGCGCGCTGGCCGCCCTTGCGCTCGGGGTGCTGGCGAGCGCCGGCGCGCTGGCGCAGCCGCTCGACTCGCTCGCCACGGCCGGTCCGGTCGTGTCCGACTCGGCCAGCACCCGCACCGCCCGAGGCGCCGTCACGCGCTCGCTGCTGGTGCCCGGCCTGGGACAGGTCTACAACCGCCAGCCCCTCAAGGCGCCGATTGCGGCGGCGCTCGTCCTGGGAAGCGTGGTGTTCGCCGCCGACCGCCAACGCCAGTACGTGAGGTTTCGCCGTGCGACCGTGTTCGCCGGGTGCACCCAAGACGTGGTCCCGGACGACCGCGACGTCTTTGCCGAGGTGTGCGCCCAAGACGCGCCCGGCTACGAGGACGAGTGGATGGCACTCGGCTCCCCGGCGTTCGGCGCCGTCAGGCCGATCCGCGACCGGGCCCGCGGGCAGCGCGACATCGGCGTGCTGGTGGTCGCGGTCGCGTACGCGTTCCAGGCGCTCGACGCCTACGTGGCGGCCGAGCTGGCCGACTTCGACGTCAGCGAGGACGTGACGGTGGGGCTGGAGCGGGAGTCGGCTGGGCTCCGCGTGACCGTCCGGCTTTAGGGCCCGGCGCGCCGGTCGATACTCCGGCGACGACTCCGACGCCCCCATGCCCTCGATTGTAAAGGCCGCGCTGCTGGCGCTGCTCGCCGCCTCGCCGGCCGTCGCTCAGCGCGCCGAGGCCGGCGCCTCTGGCCGTGCGACCGAGGCCCCACGCGCCGAGCCGGACTCGGCGCTGACGGCTCGCGACTCGACCGCGACTCCTCGCGACTCGACCGCGGGCCCCCGCCTCGGGGCGCTGCTGCGCAGGGCTGGGGCGGACGCGCTGGCGGCTCAGGCCCAGGTCGTGAGTGTGCCGCCGCCGGCGCCGCCCCCCGCCCCGACGGTTCACGCATTCGGCTCCGGGTTGCGCGTGACGGTGCCCGCCGGGTGGGACGGCCCGGCCTCCGCCTACGACGGAGACCCAGCCTACGGGCTCTACACGTTCGAGAACACCGCGCCCGATCACCCGCTCCGCGACACGATCGTGCGACTGGAGCGCGTCGGCGGGCTCAACGACCTGCTGCGCGAGCGCTGGATGCGCGGCCAAACGCCGCACGGCTACCACGGCACCCGGCCGGTCGGCCCCAGCGCGGCGCCGGTGCCCGGCTTTGGCGTCGAGGTGGAAGGGGTGGGCGTCCGCGGGGTGACCGTGTTCACCCAGAGCCGGAGCGGCTACTGGGCCCTTCAGGTCGTGGCGCCGAGCGACGTCTGGGCCCAGCGCCGGGGCGACGTCCTAGCCCTGTTGGCCGGCGTCGCGCTCCCCTGACGCACGCGCGGGGCGCCTCCGACGAGACGCCCCGCGCAGAGTCCGGCGTGCCGGCCGCTAGTTCGAGCAGATCGAGCGCAGGATCTGGCGCCGCTCGTCCAAGAGCGTGCGCCACCGGCCCTCACCCACCTCGGTGTCTCCCAGGAAGTAGTCCCAGCGGTCGACGGTGTCCTCGGTCATCAAGACGGGCGTCGACAGGTGAGCGGTCCGCTTGAGAAGCGGCTGCAAGCCCATCTGGTGCACGAACGTGACCCGGCAGTCGCCGGCGTCGGTGCGGCGGACGGAGAGCCAGTTGTCGCCGCACACGTGGCACGTAAAAAAGCGCGCCTCGTGCTCGTCCACCACGAAGTCAAAGTCGTCGGTCTCGTCCGGCTCGAGCTCCATCGGGAGCATCGAATACGAGCCGCACGCTTTGCACTGAAGGCGATCCATGGAGTCAAGGTTGGTTGTGCGGAGGATAACGGATTCGGCGGGATCGTCGCGCCCCGGCATGCCGTCTTCACCCCCTGTTGCCCTCCCCTTCGTGGCCCGTCCCACCCCCGTCTCGCCCTACCTCGCCGAGCTGCTCGCGGCGCCTCCCGGCGAGCCCCCGAGCCCGCTCGGCCGGCGCATCGACATTGCCTCGTACAACGTCCACCGCTGGGCGGGCGTCCGAGGCGGGCGCGCCTTCGACCCGGCGCGCGCGTTTGCCGTCATCGAGGAACTCGGCGCCGACGTGCTGGCGCTCCAAGAAGTCCTCCGGCCGACGGACCGACCGGACCCGCTGCGCGGGATCGCGCGCCGGCTGGGCTACCACCTGGCGTTCGTCGTGACGCGCGTGCACAAGCGGGGCGAGCTGGGCAACGCCGTGCTTTCGCGCTGGCCGCTGGCGGGCGCCCTCGCCATCGACCTGACGTTTGGCCGGCTGGAGCGCCGCGCGGCCCTGGCCGTCACCGTCAGCGACGGCGAGCGGACCGTCCAGGTGGCCGCGACGCACCTGGCCCTGGTCGACCGGACGCGCGAGCGGCAGGTGGAGGCGCTGCTCGGCCACCCGCAACTGATCCACGGCCCCGTCGTGCTGCTCGGCGACATGAACGCCTGGCGCCCCACCAAGGCCTCGCGCGCGCTCGACAATCATTTTCAGACGCGGCACCAAAACGACGAGTGGCCGGCGTCGTACCCGTCGGTCCGCCCCGTGCTCGCGCTCGACCGGCTGTACGCGCGCGGCGCCGAGATCGAGCGCGTCGCGGCGCACACCAGCGACGCGGCTCGGCGCGGCTCGGACCACCTGCCGATCGTGGCGCGCTTGCGGCTCCGTGGGTAGCTGGCTCCGCCTCGGGCTGGCGCTGGGCTGGGTCGCGACCGCGTCGGCCCAGCCCGGTCCGGTCCAGCCGCGGCCGTTGTCCTACGCCGAGCGCGAGCGGGCGATGGAGACGGCCGAGATGCGGCGCGCGATCGCGGCCGTCAACGTGGGTGGGACGGCGGCGCTGGTGCTGGCCCGCGCCGCAGCCGAAGGCTCGCTGAGCGATGTCGGCGACGGCGCCCAGGCGCTGGGATGGGGCGCCGTCGCCGGCGCCGGCTTCTACGGCTCCAAGCGGCTGTCGGGCCACCACCCGGCGCTGGCAATCGGCGTGGCCGTGCTGGCGGGGTCCCTGGCCGAGAACGCGGCGACGGGCGACGGGCCGCTGTCGCACCTCCGCGTCCCGCTGGGGCTGGGTGACGTCCGGGTGCGGACGCCGTTCGCGCGCTCCGCCGACGGGCCCCGTGCCGCCACCGAGGTGGACGCCTTCGCGGTCGTGGCGTCGGTCGTGTTCCCGCTCCGAGGTGGGCGCCTTCGCCTGCGCCGCGGCGTCCCCGTCTACGAGTTTGACGACTTGGGTGGCCGGCCCGGCTACCGGCGCGCCGGGCGGACGGTTGGCCGGGTCGTGCGCG
Source organism: Rubricoccaceae bacterium (assembly GCA_963757585.1). Lineage (GTDB taxonomy): Bacteria > Bacteroidota > Rhodothermia > Rhodothermales > Rubricoccaceae > Rubrivirga. The sequence continues at coordinate 88,447 of CAVWRT010000001.1, read as the reverse complement.
TCTGGACGGGCGCCCCGCCTCGGGTGCTGCCCCACGAGACCATCCACCGCATCCAGGCGCTGCAGGCGACCGCGCTCACGCCGGCTGGGACCGTGGGCGCGCTCGCGCCCTCGGCACGCCCCAGCGCCGCCGACGGCGCGCTCACGGTCGACGCCCGCGCCGAGTGGTTCTACGCGCTCAACGGCGTGTTCTGGACCGTGTTCGTGGACTACCTCGACGGCTGGCCCGAGATCGAGGCCCGGGTCCTGGACGAGCCGCCACGACGCTAGCTGGCTCCGCCTCGGTGCTCGCCTCGGCCACACGTCGGCCGAGGCGGGCCATGCCACCGGGTCAGCCCAGGTCCAAAAACCACTCCGCGTGCTCCACGACGTCCGACTGGTGGTCCTCGTGGAGCACCAGCGTCTCTTCGCGGAACGTCATCTCGAAGGCGCCGGTGACCGGCACGGCGCGGTGACGCAGGTACGTCAGGCGGTCGCCTGGAAGCACCAGCACGCCGCGGTCGTCGGTAAACGCCTGGCGGACCACGTAGACGGCGTCAGCGTCGAGATCGGTGATCCTCATGGGTCGAGCGGCAGCCGGTCCGAGCCGATCTCGGAGCCGAGCAGCTCGTCCGGGATTCCGAACGCGTCGACCAGGTCCACGGCGACCGGGCGGAGGCGGTGAAGCACCGTGTTGACCTGGGCGCGGATGGCCTTGGCCACGGGCGGGTCGAACAGGTTCTGCTCCAGGAACCAGCCCCGGTCGCGCTCCAGGTGCTCCAGCGCGTAGAGCGCGCAGACCAGCGACAGCACGCCGCGGAGTTGGTCGTCCTCGACCTCGGCGACGGCGCGCTGGAACTCCTGGAGCACCAACAGTTCGGCGTGAGCCGTGGCCATCGTGAGCAGGTGGTCCTGCACGTCGATAAAGGCCTCGAACGAGTCCACACCCTTGTCGATGCGCCGCTTGAGGCGCGCCGCGACCTGGACCAGCAGCGTCCGCTCCCGGCGCTCGAACAGGTCGAGGTGCCACGCCGGGTCCATCAGGTGGCTCTCGGACGTGTTGCGCCGTGCCAGCGGGTTGACCACGCCCAGGCGCACGTTGGCCTGCTCGCGAAGGTAGCGGACGGCGCCCCACAGGTTGAGGTCCGAAAACTCATGCTTGTAGTTGGCCAGCAACCCCTTGGCGACCTGGAGCTGCAGCACCGTGTTGTCGCCCTCGAACGTGGTAAAGATGTCCGAGTCGGCCTTGCGGTGGGCGATCCGGGCCGACCAGCGGAAGCCTTCGCCTCCGCACGCCTCGCGCGCCTCTTGCAGCGTCGAGGTGCCGTGCCACGAGGCCATCGTCTTGAGCGCCGAGGCGCGGGCCTCGATCTCGCGGGTGTCGCCGCCCGGAGGCAGCGCCGCAAAGTCCTCCGCCACGCGCGACAGCGCGAACGACAGCCCGTAGCTGGTCGCGATGCGCGGGATCAGCCGGCGCTGGTGGCTGAGGTAGTCGAGGATCTCGACCTCGGCGCCACCGGCCGGGCCGAACTGGCGGCGCCGCGAGGCGTAGCGAACCGCGACCGTGAGACCCGCTTTGGCCGCGCTGTTGGCCGCGCTCCCGACCGCGATCCGCCCGCCAACGAGCGTGCCGAGCATCACGAAAAAGCGCTTGCCCGCGCTCGGGATGGGCGACGAGTAGGTGCCGTCCTGAGACACCTGAGCGTAGCGGCTCAAGAGTGACGTCCGCGGCACGCGCGCGCCGTCGAACCACAGGCGGCCGTTGTCGATGCCGTTCAGGCCCATCTTGTGCCCGCTGTCGCCGACGCGGATGCCCGGCACGACCTCGCCCGCCTCGGTGCGGATGGGCACCACGAACGCGTGGACCCCGTGCCCCTCGCCGTCGATCACGAGCTGGGCAAAGACGGTCGCCATCTTGCCGTGCGCGGCCGCGTTGCCGATCCACTCTTTGTGGTCGTGCTCGGTAGGCGTCTGGAGCACCCACTCGTCGGTCTCGCGGTCCAGCGTGGCCGTCGTCTGCAGGTCGCGGACGTTCGACCCGTGACCGCGCTCGCTCATGGCGAAGGCGCCGGGCGTCTCCAGCGTCCCGATGCCAGGCAGCAACTCGAGGCGCTGGGCGTCGCTGCCGAGCGCGTGCACCGACCCGCCCCACAGCCCGAACTGGACGCCGTACTTGACCACCAGGCTGAGGTCGTGCGTGGCGATCGTCTCGAAGGCCGCGATAAACTTGGCGATGTTGGCCTCGCCGCCCGCGTACTCGGGGTAGGCGAGCGCGCCGATGCCCTGGTCGGCCAGCAGTTGCGCCCACCCGAGCACGACCTCGCGGTACTCGTCCGTCGGCAGGTCGGGCTCGGGAAAAGCGAACGCCGCGTCGCTCAGCAGCCGGCGGACGCGGTTTTTGGTGTCGGCGTAGGTGCCGTCGAGAAGCGCCTGCATCGCGTCGAGGTCGAAGCCCGCCGGGGCCTGGCGCCGGGCCTGGGGCTCGGGGCGATGCTCGACCAGGTCGCGCACGACCTCCTCGCCCACCATGCCCACCAGCGCCTCGACCTCTCGCAGCGCCAGCCGCGCCTCCGGCGGAAGGCCGGCGCCGTCGCCGCCGCTGAGGGAGGCGAGATGCTCGCCGAGGTCGGCGAGCGACTGGTTGGTCACGTCGGGGATGAGGCGCGACGCCTGCCGGATCGTGCGGACCCAGCCGAAGTAGGTCGTGGCGTCCGGCGGGGAGGCCGGGTCGAGCCAGTCGGTCACCTGGGCTCGGTCAGCGTCGGTCATCCAGTCCTCGCCCGCGATCCGGTCGCGGACGGCAGCGATCTCGGACGGCGTCAGCAGGCCGTCGGCCCACGAGACGTAGAGGAACGGGAGCACCGACGCGACGCCGCGCGACAGCTCTTCGACAGGGTTGCCGGCGGGGACGGCGTCAGCGGGAGGGGCGGTGTCAGCCATGTAAGTAGTGGGTGCGGGTGTACCAACCCTGAACGAGCAGCGATGGTGCCGCACCGCGGCATCTCCGCAATTACCCTACGGAACGGGAATGGGCGCCCGGGCTCCGGGCCTCCCGAACTACCAGCGGGGGGCGCGCTCGGCGGTCGTGCTGTAGAGCGCGAAGTAGCTGTAGCCGCGCCGGGCGGGCTCGTAGGCGATGCCGCGGCGCTGGAGCATCCGGTTGGTGCTGCCGTCGCTGAGCCAGATGCGCAGGCTGACGCCTTCCACGACGGGGCGCTCCACGTCCTCGTCGCCGATCTCGACCCGGATCGGGACCCCTTCCTGGGTAAACGCGATGCGCCACGACGGCACATCAGCAGGGTCGGCTGCGGCCGCCTCGGCGCCCAGCCAGGGGTAGCGCTCGATCAGGTCGAGCGGCTGGCGGCCGGGCAGGTCCACGACGTAGCCCTCGTCCAGCGAGCGCACGTACTCGGGAAAGGTCAGGCCGGGGTCGGCTTGCAGGGCGAGGTAGAGGCCCGCCGGGTCGACGCCGGCCAGGTTGGTGCCGAAAAACCGGCCGTGCAGGTCGTTGCCGCCGAAGTACTCCGCAAACCACAGCGGCTCGTGCTGGTTGACCATGAACGCGATTTCCAGGTGGACGTGCGCGCGGCTGCGGCCGAGGCCGCGCCCGGTGTAGCCCATCCGCCCCAGCGTCTGGCCGGTGGCGAGCGTCTGGCCCGGAGTTACCGAGACGTCGGCGAGGTGGGCGTACAGGCTGTAGACCGGCGAGTCGCTCCAGTTGTGCTCCACGACGACGTACTTGCCGTAGCTCGACGCCCCCGCGCTGGTGTTGACGTAGGCGACGCGGCCCTGGCTGACGGCGACGACTGGGTCGACGGGGTCTCCCTGCGCGTCCCGGGCGGTCGGCGCGATGTCGAGGCCCTCGTGGACGCGCCGAAAGGTGCGGCGCCCGAAGACGGTCGGGACTTGGTCGCGCACGAACCCGTACTGCCCTCCCTCCCACTTTTCGGGACGCAGGCTGTCGATGGTGGTGTCGAGGCCTTGGTAGAACGTGTCGGGCGTGCCGTCGAGCAGGCCGCGGTTCGAGGTGGGCAGCACCAAGTCCAGCCCGCCCGTGGAACTCGGCCCGGAGCGTGCGCGGCGGTCCGGCGGGTCGCCCGGCTCCGCCGACGAGGTGGCCGAGGCGGGCCGATCCGTCGGAGCGTCCGCCGAGGGATCGGTGGCGCAACCGGCGCTGACGGCCACGAGGGCGAGGAGAAGGGGCAGGCGTGCGCGCATCGGGCCGAGGCAAAGGGCTCGTTCCAACCCGGCGCGCCCCCCTCCGCGTTCCGAGCCCGTCGTGCGAACCGAGCGAATCCCCGCCGTCCAGCACGCGTCTTGGTGGCCCTCGCCGTTTCGTCTGGCCTCTCACCGTGCTTCTGTGACTCGCGCCCTCGCTGTCTCGCTCGTCGCCCTGATGGTGGCGCTGTTCTCCCTGCTCACGGCGCTGTTCGCGGCGTTCGCCCCCGACATCGCGACCGTGGGCGAGCGGCAGATCGAGCGCGACGGGCGGCTGGCCGAAGACGAGGCTTCGCTGCTGGACCACATGGTGCTGATGCAGCGCTACGTCGAAAAGGCCGCGCTGGCTTCGGAGGCGGGCAACTGGCCGCTGACGGCGTTCTACGCCGACAAGATCTCTGAGCGCGCCACGCGCGTGATCGACGGCGGCTACGTGGTGGACGGGACCGACGTCAGCCAACTCGCCGCCGAGGTCGCCGACCCCCGAGCCAACGCGCTGGTCGAAGCCGCGCAGTCGGGCGACGGGGCACAGTTCCAGGCGGCCTACGACCAGATGGTGGACGGGTGCAACACGTGCCACGCGCGGGCAGCCTACGGGGTGATCCGGATCCGGCGCCCCGACGCGGCGCGGTACCCGTCTCAGCAGTTCGAGCCGTAGGCCGCCGCCTGGCCCGCCTCGGCCCCGCGATGGGCATGGCGGAGTCGCCGGGGGGCGGTAGGGCTCAGGCCCCGCTGCAGCCAGACCGAGGCGGGCTGACCAGAGCCCGAGCCGACCAGAGCGCGGCCGACTAGATCACCGACGCGACCGCTGCCAGGCGGGTTTTGAATGGCGCGGCCGTGATCTCCGTCCAGGCGTGCGCCAGGGCCGACAGGTCGGCCGTCTCCGCGCCCGCCGCCGCGCCGATGGCGGCCGTTCGTGCCTTTAGCACCTCGCGCTGGGCCGTCGTCAGCGCGGCCGACAGCGCGGCCGCGCCGCCGGTCGGCGGGGCCAGTTCCACCACGAACCGGAGCGCGCTCAGTGCGACCGCCAGGTGCGCAGCCAATTCCGGCGTCGGGCTGTTCGAGGGCATCCTCGAAGGCGCAGATCGCCTCGAAGCGGGTCCAGAGCGCCGATCCCAGCATGTGGCGCAGGCGGGTCGGGGTGGGGGCGTCGCCAGGCTCGCCAGCCCAGTCGTCGGCCGGCGGCTCCGCGACGTCGGCCGCCCAGAAGGCGTCGTCGAGGTGGGCGAGCAGCCGGTGCGTGCGCGCCGTCCACGCCTGGTGGCGAGGGCTGCCGAGCCGCTCGGCGGCCGACGCGAGAGACGCTCGGGAGAGCCATGCCAGGTCCCGCCGGTGAGGCGCCAACGCCACGCCGCGCGCGTGGTCGAGGCCGGCCGACAGATCGTCGGCGAGGGGCCGGAGCGCGCGCGCGAGGTGCCGGCCGGTGTCACGCGGAAGTGTCTGGCCGAACGTCTCGACGCCCAGCCGCAGGCGCTGCGCCGCCGCCAGCAGCGCACGTGCTGCGGACGGCGCGCGAGAGGCGCGGAACGCATCCGCGCGCGCCTCGACGTGGGCCAACTGCTCGCCCAGCACACGCCGGGCCGCGTCCGCCAGGAGCGTGTCGCCGTCGAGCCGTCCCTCCCCGCCTCGGGACCGAGGCGGGCGCACTCGGCGAGTCGCGGCCCGCTCGGCCGAGGCCTGGAGCACCCGGGACGCGGCGGTCTCGCGCACGCCGTCCCCTGCCGAGGCGTCGTCCAGGGTTCGTTCGCGCACGCTCGGTGGTGGCGCCCCGGAGTCGCGATAGTGCGCCTCCAGGTCGACGTCGGCGAACGAGTCTGGCGCACTCGCCGGCGGCGCCCGGAGCGCGTCCGACGGCGCCGTGGCGGGCGGAGACGCCGGCACGGCGCCGGCACGCGGCTCCTCGTGCCAGCGCGCCGATGGAGACACGGGCTTGGACACCAGCAGGCTCGGACCGTGCGGAGGAGCGAGCGGCGGCACCCCGAGACTCACCGGGCCCAAGACCAACGGGTAGGGACTGCGCCGTGCAGCCGCCATCTCGCCGTTCGCGCCGTCGTCCGGCTCGCCACGGTGCGGGCCGGAGACGCGGACCGCCTCAAGCGAGTCCTCCTCAAGCGAGTCCTCGTCGTCGGCCTCGCCGTCATCGGGTTCGCCGGCAAACATCGGCGTGTCGGGCGAGGACGGGCTGAACAGTTCCAACAGCTCCGCCATGTCGTCGACGCTGGCCGGGTCGCCCGACCAGCCGTCTCCGGCCAGCGCGCGCTGGGGCGGCTCCGGCTCCGCGTGAAGCGGCACGTCTGGCTCCACCGAGCGACGTTCGGCGGTCGCCGGAGGCGGTTGCGGCTGGCTCGGCGCCGGCTGGCTCGGCGCCGGCTCGGGCTCCAGCACCCCGAGGCGGATCTCGCGGAAACGCTGGCGCCAGTGCTTGACGCGTGCCATGCTCATCCCGGTCTGTGCGGCGATGGTGTCGGGGCGAAACCCGCGCGCGTCGAGCAGCACCACGCGCGCGCGCTGCTGGACCTGAGCGGGTCCGGTTAGCGCGGCCCGTTCGAGGGCGCTCGCCTCGTCGGGGAGCAGCAGCACGGGCTGGCCGAGGGGCCGCACGTGGCGGAGCAGCGCGCGCGCAAACGTGGACCGGCGCTCGGGCTCCAGCCCCATGCCGCCGAACACGGCCGCCAGACGCGCGAGCAAGCCGTTCTCGTCCTCGATCTCGACCTCGTTGGAGACCACCCGGGTCCCCGGCACCTCGTAGACCACGACGTCGAACGACAGCACCCCGAGTCGCTGCCCGCCGTCGCTGCCGATGCGCGGCGTGCGGTACTGGCGCAGCGAGAGCAGCGGCTCCAGCGCGGCGTCGCCCACGACGGCGCGGATCGCGTCGGCGAGCGCTCCAGGTGGCACCGTCAGTCCGCGTCCGGGCGGGTCCGGCCCCTCCAGAGCGACGTCGCCGGGCACCGGCTCGACGCGCGTCTCGACCGGCCGCAGGCCCACGACGCGGCGCCCGTCCTGCTCCTGGACTCGCAGGGCCAGCCCGTAGCGCAGCAGGTCACCGGTCGTGGTGTCGTAGTACTGGTCGTGCGTGCGCACCGGTGCCAGCGGCTCCAGGGTCACGCCGCCGATTTCTGCAGCCTGAACCAAGGCCGAAAACGGACCCGGGCGGCGGGCGACGAAGGTGGTCGAGGGCATGGAGGGGGACGGCCGTCCGTGCCAACATACGGCACCTCAGCGCGGATTCTGGACCGTGTGGACAACCCGGGCCAGCGCCCGACGCACGCGACCCAGGTCCGCGCCGGTCAGTCGGTCGCGCGCGCGAGTCGCTCCGCCTCGGCCACCAGAACCTCGATGGCGTCCAGGCCGCGGTCCCAAAAGCCCGGGTCGCGCAGGTCGATGCCCAGCTTGCCCACCAGCACGTGAGGCCAGTCGCTGCCGCCGGCCGCCAGCAGGTCTCGGTACTCCCGGGCGAAGCCCGGCCCCTCGCTTTGGTAGCGCGCGTACAGCGCCAGCACCAGCAGCTCGCCAAAGGCGTAGGCGTAGACGTAGCCCGGCGTGTGGACAAAGTGCGGGATGTAGCTCCACCAGCGGCGGTAGCCCTCGGTCAGCGTGACCGAGTCGCCGTACATCGCCGACTGGGTGCTCATCCAGTGGTCCGCGAAGTCGTCCGGGGTCAGTTCGCCGCGCTCGCGGCGGTGGGTGTGGATGCGGTCCTCGAAGCGGTTCATGGTGACCTGGCGGAAGACCGTCGCCATGGTGTCGTCGATCTTCTCGACAAGCAGCGCCAAGCGGTCGGCGCGGCTGCCGAGGCGGGCGAGGGTGCGCTGAAACGTCAGCATCTCGCCGAACACCGACGCCGTCTCGGCCGTCGTCAGCGGCGTGTCGGCGTGGTAGACGCCCTGCTCCCGGGCCAGGAACTGGTGGACGCCGTGGCCCAGCTCGTGCGCCAGCGTCTGGACGTCCCGGAGCTGGCCGGTGTAGTTCATCAGGATGTACGGATGCGCCGACGGCACCGCGCCGTGGCTGAACGCGCCGCCGCGCTTGCCCGCCTCCGGCGGCGCGTCGATCCAGCGCTCGGCGAAAAAGCGGTCCACGATGCCGCCCATCTCGGCGTCGAAGTCGCCGTACGCCGAGGTCACGATCTGGCGCGCGTCGTCCCAGGTCACAACCGTGGTGGTCTCGCCGGTCGGCGCGTAGCGGTCGTAGTCGCGGAGCTCGTCCAGGCCGAGGAGCTGGCGCTTGAGTCGGTAGAACCGGGCGACCAGGTCGTAGCGGCCCGTGACCGCCTCCACGAGCGCCTGGACGCTGGCGTCGTCGGTCTCGTTGGACTCGTTGCGGCTCGAGATCCAGGTGTCGTAGCCCCGCAGCCGGTCGGCCGAGGCTTTGTCGGCCAGGATGGTGTTGAAGACGTAGGTGAGCGGGCGCTGCAGCGTCTCCAAGCCCTCGGTGACGCCCGTCTGGACGTCGCGGCGCAGGCGCCGGTCCGGGTCGTGCAGCTTGGACGTGGCCTGCTGCAGCGGCAGCGCCTCGCCCCGCACGACAAACCGGGCCGCGCCGAGCGTCTCGTCGAAAAACCGGTTCCAGGCGCTCCAGCCCGTCACGGCTTTCTCGGCCAAAATGGCCTCCTCGGGCTCGGACAGGACGTGCTCGCGGGCCGCGGTCTTTAGTTCCAGGTAGTGCCGGTAGGAGGCCAGCGCCGGGGTCTCGACCAGCTGCTGGGCGTGGCCGAGGTCGAGGCGCGCCCACTCGACGTCCACGAACAGCAGCGACTGCCCGACGCGCGTGTACGCCTCGCGGACGCGCTGCAGCAGCGCGCCCCGGGCCGGGTCCTCGGTGTCAGTGCTCCAGGCGAGGTAGGCGTAGGTGTAGGCCCGGCCCGCGCGGTCGTGGACCTCGGCGAGGTCGGCGAGTGCCGCCGCCAGCGCGTCGGCGTCGAGCGCTGCGAGCTGGCCTCGGTAGCGCTCGGCGAGCGCCGTCGCTGCCCGCTCCACCTCGGCCAGGTCGGCGTCGAGGTGGGCGGGGCTGGCGTACAGGTCGGTCAGGTCCCAGCGGACCTCTTCGGCGCCGGTCAGGGGCGTGCTCTCGGTCTCGGCGTCCATAGGTGTCAGATGGGGGTACGCCCCAGGGCAAAGAAGCACATGGCGGGCGTCGATCGTCGTAGCTTCCAGCGTGGGCCGGAGACGTCAGGGTGGCGTCGCAAAGTACGGCTCGCGCATTCCCCCTTTGCATGGCCCAGGTTCAGGAACTCGCCACTCGCGCCGATGTGGACGCGATGCTCGCGGCGTCGCACGACGCCCCCGTCTACCTGCTGAAGCACTCGATCGCGTGCCCCATCTCGGCCCGAGGCCAGATGGAGTTTGTCGGGCTCGAAGGCGACACCGATCCGCCGCTCTACGCCGTTGTGGTGCAGTACGCCCGCACGCTGTCCGACGAGTTGGCCGAGACGCTGAGGGTCCAGCACGAGACGCCCCAGGCGATCCTGATCTCAAAGGGCGAGGCCGTCGACGTCAAGAACCACGGCCGCATCCGCCTGGCCGACCTGCGCTCCGCCGTCCAAGCCGCCTGAGCCATGCGCGCCCGCCTCGCCCTGATGATCGCCGCGCTGTGCGTTGCCGGGTGCGCGCCCGACGCGTCCCCGCCCGCCTCGGGCGCGCCGTCGGCCGACGGAACGCCCTCGACGGACCGGGCGCCCGCGCCGCGCGTCTCCGTGCAGACGAGCAAGGGGCCGGTTGAGCTGTCGACGCTGCAGGGCCGGCCCATCGTCATCCAGTTCGCGTCGTCGGACGACACCGACGCCTGGGCCGCGCTCGCGGACGCGCTCGGCGACCTGGAAGCGGCCGGCGCGACCGTGCTGTCGGTCACCACCGACGGCGCCGAGGAGCAAGCGCGCGCGTTCGGGTACGACGGCGTGTCGATGGCCGTCGTGGTGGACGGCGAGGGCACCATCCGGGGCCGCGCGCGGCCTGCCTCCGGCGACGCCCTGTTCGCGCTCGCCAGCCCCGTCTTGGCCGAGATCGACGTCATGGAGACGGTCGAGTGGCGCGGCGCCGACACGCTCGACCAACTCACCGAGGCGGGAGGCGTCGTGGTCGCTTCGGTCGCCCGCATCGACGGCGTTGCCGCCGTGCTGCAGATCGACGAGGACCTGTTCGCCGCCCACGACCTGCCCGCCGACCTGGGCACGCCGCTCGCCTTTGCGGGGCCCGGCGCCCAGGCGCACGCCGAGCAGGCGGCGGGTTGGGGCTACGTCTCGGTGTTTGTCGCCGACGCCGGAGGCAACCTCTCGCCGGTCGAGGCCGAGCTGCCCAACCGCATGGAGCGCACGTCCGGCCGGCGCGGCGTCCGGGGCTAGCGCGGCTCTCGGGACTCGCGCGGCGTTCGGAGCTAACGGGGCGTGGCGCCGGTCGAGCGGGCCACCGCCAGGGCTCCAAGGCCGACCGCGATGCCTGCCAGCGCCGGCGCGTAGCCATCTCCCTTGACGGCCGCGCCGAGCAGCGCGACCGTCCCGAGCACGATGGAGCCCCACGCCAGCGCGCGCGTGACGCGACGCAGGAGGTTTGCGTTCACAGCCTAGATTTCCAACTCCTGGCTGGGCACCGACTCCGCGCCCTCCTCTCCCTCGACAAACTGCTGGTAGTGCGTGTAGCGCTCCAGGATGATCGAGACGTAGTGGACAGGCTCCAGACCGCGGGCGTAGCCGTGTCGCACCTCGGGCCGGTTGTAGGTCGTCGCCTCAGACTTCTTGAGCAGCCAGTACGCCACGTCCTCCCACACCGTCGGGTTGCCCCCCTCGGCCTCGGTGAGCCGCTGGGCGTCCTTGACGTGGCCTGCCCCGGCGTTGTAGCTGGCCAGGATAAATTTTTTGCGCTCGTCCGGGTCGGCGATGGTGTCGCCCCAGTAGTTGTCCTCGAGCCACTTGAGGTAGCGGACGGCCGCCTCGACGTTTTGCTCGGGGTCGTAGGGATCGGCCAGGCCCAGGTCGCGCGCAGTCGCCGGCATGATCTGCAACAGCCCTTGGGCACCCGCCCACGACTGCGCGCGCGGCTCGAACCGGCTCTCCTGGTACATCTGGCTCGCCAGCAGCCGCCAGTCCCACCCGACGCCGGGCGCGTACTTTTTGAGCAGGTCGTCGTAGCCGGACAGGTTGCCCGTCCGGGCGGTCAGAAAGCCCGTCTCGATGCGCTCGCGGTAGCCGCGGCGGTCGACGTAGTACTTGCGGTACAGGCTGTTCCAGCGCCGCGTGTCGCGGTTCTCGATGATCCACTCGTTGAGCGCCTGCTCCAGCGAGGGCGAGTTGGCGCGCACGCCCCAGGCCACGCCGTGCGGCTCGCCGACGGCGGGCTGGACGACCAGGTTCTCGTAGTACCCAGCCTCCAGCTCGGCCACGTTTTCCTGGGCCACCGTCAGCTCGATGTTGCCGACGGCCACATTGCGGATGAGCGCTTCGGTAGTCGTGTCCACCTCGACGATCTGAATGTCGCCGGTGATGCGGCTCTCAAGCTCCACCAGCCGGTCCACGTAGGGATCGTTGCCGGGCAGAAAGACGGCCTGCCCGGCCAGGTCGGAGGGCCGCTGGACAGGACGCGCGCGAATCTGGATCGGATCGGCAGCGAGGTCGCCGCCTTCCTGCTGCGCGATGCGGCTCTCCAGCGCACCCGGCACGTCGGGCATCTCGACCTGGGTGGTGTCGATGTCCTCGCGGCGCTGGACCACGACGGGCGTGGTCTGGTACAGATTCTGGGTAAAGCCGAAGCTGGATGTGTCCTCCTGCACGGGTTGCAGGCGCGCCGCCGCCACGTCACCGAGGCCCGCGTTGAGGTAGTACAAGATCGAGTCGCGCGGGACGACGCGGATGTCGAACACGACGTCCTGATCCTCGGCAAAGTCTCTCAGCAGCTCGTACTCGAAGCCGAACGGCTCACCGCGGTACAGGAAGTAGCTGGTCGAGGTGTAGGAGGTCAGGGCGACGAGCGTGTCCCGCTCCAGGATGTCACCGAGGTCGCGCGTGATCGGGTCTGGCAAGACCACGCCGAGGTCGGGGTTTCTGGGGATCAGCACCGAGGCCGCGCCCAAGCCGCCGATGACCAGCAGGGCGAGCACGATGGAAAACTTCTTCAGCATAGGGAGACGGAACCGGGTGTGCCCCATCATACGGACGCTCTCGGCTGCGGGTCCGGTCGCTAGCGCTCCGCGGCGAGCACATCTACCAGGGCCGCGATCATGCGTGCTTGCTCGGCGCGGTGCCCGTGCTCGGCCTCCACGTTGACGTACGGAACGCCCTGCTGAGCCGCCCAGACCGACAGCGAGCCGTCGTCGGTGGCGCTGGCGTTGTCCTGCAGGACGGCGTTGAAGCCGCGGCCCACCAGGGCGTCGTAGAGCGCGCGGTCGGTGACGAAGAAAAAGTCGTCGGGGTCGGAGCCTGGGTGGACGGTCACCGCCTGGGCGTCCCCGGCGTACTCGGCGCCGGGCTGGTAGGACCGCGCCGAGTACCCATCGGGGGTGTTGTTGTGCAACGTCACCACGACGCCCGGCGAGGACGCCGTGTAAAGCGCCAGGACCGTGTCCGCGAAGGCGGCGAGCGCGCGCCGGGCAGCCGGCGTGTCGCGCGACAGCGACGCCAGCGTGCGCCGCCGGCCCGCCTCGGTAAACATGCGGTTGGGGTCAGCGACGAACGCCTCGCCGCCCACGCCGAAGGTCAGGTTGCGCCGCCCGGCGTGCGCCAGCTCCACGACCCGGCCTCCGCGCTGGCGGACGACGTCGAGCGCGGCGTCGACCGAGGTGCCCTCGTCGTCGTGCAGGTTGAGGGCGTCCAGGCGCGCCCCGCGGCTGCCGCGTTCGTGCACCAGCACACGCACTGTGCTCTCCCCGGCTGCCAGTTCGCGCGCCGTGGTGGCTACGGAATCTCGGAGCGCTGGGGTGCTCTGGTGCTCCGCCCGCCGCTCGATCACCGAGTCGGCGCGCGAGGCGCGCGGCTCCGCCCGCTCCGACGGCTTGTCGGAGGCGGGCTGGGCGCACGCCGAGGCGGACAGGGCGAGCAGGACGACGAGGCGCATCCGATTGTGCGAGGTGGACCCTCTCAACGCCGCGTCGGCCCCGGTGGTGCCGCCCGCCTCGGCAGGTTCTCCGACGGAGTCACCGAGGCGGGCACGGCCGAGGGGGCCGCTAGTCGATAAACCGGTAGGCCAGCTCCAGCACGACAGGGAGCACGTAGAACAGGCCCGCCACGTAGGCGACGGCGTAGAGCCGGTTCTTGAACGCCAGCTCGCCCACGAACTCGGCCATCCGGATCGGGATCTCCCGAATGAACGGCAACGGGTAGATGATCAGAATGCCGAACACGTTGAACAAGGTGTGGCACAGCGCGATCTCCAGGCCCGCCACGGCTTCGGGCTCGCCGGACGAGATGGCGATCGCGGCCGCGAACATGCCCGTCGCCGTGGTGCCCACGTTGGAGCCCAGCATGTACGGGAACACCTTGCGCACGGTGATCACCCCGGCCCCGATCAGCGGGATCACCAGGCTCGTCGTGACCGACGACGACTGGACCATGAACGTCAGCACCAAGCCGAAGGCCATCGCCACGAGAGGGTTGCCGAACACGTACTTGTCGAGCGCGCCCTCGCTGCGGCCCAGCACCAGCGACTTCAGGATCACCACCAGATACCGCAGCGCGACAAACAGCAGCATCAGCCCGAGCGCCGCCGTGATCCAGCCGTTCTCTGCGAGCGGCCCCTCGAACAGGAACTTGGCGAGCTGGTCGAACGGCGTCTGGCCCAGCCCGCCGCTGTCGACGCCCGGCACCAGCTCGGCGATGGCGAGCGCCGGCGTCGAGATCACGCCGAACAACAGCTCCAGCGGCAGCAGGATCAGGACCGCCATCCAGTTGAAAAAGTCGTGGACGGTCGCGCCGGCGATGGCCAGCCGGAACTCGCCCGGCCGCGTGATGTGGCCCATCGACACGATCGTGTTGGTGACCGTCGTGCCGATGTTGGCGCCCATGATCACCGGGATCGCGGCCGGCACCGGCAGCACGCCCGCCGCCACGAGTGTCACAACCAGCGACGTGGTCGTGGACGACGACTGCACCAGACTCGTCACCAAGATGCCCGTGATGAGCGCCAGCAAGGGGCTGCCCGTCGCGCTCCGCAGGAAGCCTTCCAGGTCAAAGCTGCCCCTGCCGATGGCCTTGATGCCGTCGCCCATCAGTTCGAGCGCGACGATAAAGACGCTCATCACCACGATGAGCCCCAGGATGCGCAGCCACAGCGGCTGGCGAGCGGGCGTCAGCGGGTCGCGGTCGAGGTCGTCCTCGTTGATCGGCACCAAGCCGGTCTTAGCGTCAATGTGGTCGTCGGGATCGTGAGCCATGTCGGTGGGTGTGGCCGCGGGTGCGGTCGGGAGAAAGGCAAGGCGGTTAGTCCTCGTCGGTGTCGTTCCAGTTGGGCGCGTTGCGGACCTGGTCGAACGGCAGCGCGACCGCCGAGACAATGTTGGACAGGTGCGACGACGTGCGCCCGATCATCCGCGCGGTGATGGCCAGCACGACGGCCTGGTTGGGCGTGACGTCGTCCGCCTCGGCGAGGGCTCTGAGAAAGTCGGCGACGTCGGTCTTGGTCTGGGCGTGCTCGTCCATCACGGTCCGGCCCACCTTGGCGTCGCCGACCACGAACGAGCGGCGCACGCGCGGAAACGCGCTTTGCACGCGGTCGCGGATCTCGCGCAAGCGGTCGACGTGGGCGCCCATGCGGGGGGCATTGGCCAGGTCGGCGGCCTTGGCGATGCTCTTGGCCAGGTCGCCCAGGCGCTCGGCGTCCTGCACGATCGAGACCAGCAGCAGGCTCAGCGCCAGCTCGCCGCGCGGGTCGGCCAGGATGTGCTCCAGCACGGACCGGCGGATGGTCTGCTCGCGCTCGTTGACGATCTCGTCCTGAGCCGACAGGTCGATGTGGAGAGGCTCGTTGTCCAGCAGCAGGTTGGTGGCCGCGGCGAACATCGAGTCCGACGTGTCGAGCATCGTGCCCAGGTCGGTCATGCTCTGGTCAACGAGCGGCGGACGAGAGCCGGTGAGAAAGTTGAAGAGGTTCATCGGGGGGTAGAGTGGCACCAGACGGCGGCAGCAAAGCGCCACGACGGGAGCGTTCTCGCCTTCTCCCCGCGCCCACACGTGGGGCAGGAGCGACAAGACCGAGGCTGGACGGCGATCACAAGATGGGCACCCAAACCCGTCTGGATCGCGTCGTCGTCGGAATCGTGGTCGCGGGCGAGCGCGCCGGCGCGACTCGTCGCGCCGGCGCTGCCAACCACGCTGACGCCGAAGCGGTCCCGTGCCTGGACGGCGCCCCGGTCTACGTCGGTCTGGGTGGAGAGGCCCTCGACGCCGACGCAGCAGCGCTCGGCCACGGTACCGGCCGTTCCGGCACCGGCCGTTCCGGTCCCGCGTCTCGGCTCCCGGTCCGGGTCCGCGCCGAACGGCACGCGCGCCACGGAGCCAGCACCTGACGCACGGAGTGCGCCCGTTGCGTTCGCCTGTCGACCCCAGACGTGCCGAGCCCACTCGCCCCCGGGCCTAAGCCGGAGGCTGGGCTCGGGCCGGAAGCCTCGGCCGCTGCCGGTCAGGGCCGCGTAGCGCGGCCCGTTCTCCATCGCGACGGGCTCGCGAAGCCCCAGGTCGCGACCGCTCTGGAGCCGGTCGATCAGCACGCACTCCGGGCTTCGGTAGTCTCTGGCCGGCTCTGAGGACTGGAACACCAGCAGCGGCTGAACTCCACCTGGAGCGCGGTGGGCTCGGGATGCGCGCGGCGAGCCAACCCAGGCGTCTCCGGCGAACGGCGCAGGCGTGCCGCTGGCAGTCGCCGACGAGCCCTGCGCGTCCCGCCTCCGCCGGACTCGGAGGTCGTCGCGGATGTCGGAGTCTGCGGGCTGGGACAGGCGGCGATCGCCGAGCGAGCGGGCTCCCAGGTCGTCGTCGGAGGCGGTGTAGGCGTAGTCCAAGAAAGCGACTCCGCTGAGCCGGGTGCCCGTCGGCTGTGCCGAGGCGGCCCCGATCGCGAGCGCCAGCGCCGTCACGCGCGGCGCTCGCCGCAGGTGGGGCGTCACAGGAAAAGTGTGGGAGATGCCTGTCAGTGGGAGGTGACGAGCGCGCCTAAGATGTTGGCGCCCCGTTACGGCAGTGTTACCGGATGGCCTGCTCGCGCCCAACCGGCGTCTGAGCGCCGCATCCCGGGTCTGAGACGCCCCTCTTCACACGGCCCCTACAACGTCGCCGAAAGCTGAACGCGGACGGACTGGACGGCGCGGCCTTGGGCCGGCGCGCGGCCGTCGTAGACCAGCGACCCGCGCAACCGCTCGGTCAGGCCGAGTTGGGCGTCGAGCCCCCACAGCACCGACGTGCCCGGCCCCCGTCCGTCGGTCAACTCGAACAGCGACAGGCCGCCGCCGGCATCGCCGCGCAGCCGGATCGCGGACACCTCGACGCGCGCGGCCGCCGTGAAGCGCCCCGACCGCGTCCAGCGCGCCTCGGCGGGCACGCGAGCCACCAGGGCGCCGGTCGGGCGGCCCGGCCCGGCGAGCGCGTCGGTCCGCGTCGTCAGGGTGGGGGCCAGCGACAGCGACACGCGCTCCGAGGGGTCCCAGCGCGCCGAGCCCTCCAGGCCCAGGCTCTGCAAGTCGAACGTGCGGCTGGCGAACGCGTCGCTGACGGCCCGGCGGCGGCCGGCGACGGCCGCTAGCCGCACCTCGACGGCGCCGAGCGGCCGGTGCGCCTCGGCCCGTGCCGACTGCGTCAGCCGCCGCTCCAGGCCGGCCGCCAGCCGCGACGTCGTCCGCACGTGGTCGACGGCGAGCCGGGCGCCGCGGTCCGGGAGGTCGGGAAACAGGACCACCTCCTGCTCGACCCGGAAGCGGCCGTCGACCGTGCCCACCTCGGCGTCAGATTGGAGGACGCGGGGATCGAGGATCAGCACGCGGAGCACGTCGGGCTGGCGCGTCCGCTCGCGCAGGTCGACGACGGTGCGCAGCGCGACCGCTTGGGCGACGCGACCGAGGCGGCCGTCCTGGAACCAGCGCCCCGGCCGCACGCCCAGCCGCACCCCCAGGCCCACGCCGACGGTCGGGACCAGGTCGGTGCCCGGCACGAACGTGCGCAGGTAGGTGCCTTCGAGCGGCGTCGTCTCGGGGAAGAACTCGTCGACCTGGGCGACGCCGTCGGGCTCGCCCGCCCTTGGCTCGCCTTCACCATCGCGCCAGACAAACTCGCCAAGGTCTTGCCCGACTAGGACATACGTCTCCTGCAGCAGCGGCGCGCGCTCGGTCAGCGCGTCGTAGACCACGCGGCCGTCGAGGCCGTCCCAGGCCGCGCGCGACGACAGCCGGAGCGCGACGGACTCGGCGTCCTGGCGGCCCAGCAGGCGGAAGTCGTCGCCGTAGCGCTTGCGCCGGGCGGCGACGCGGGCGTCAGTCTGGACGCGCGCCGTCCGGTGCCGCGCGGTCGCCTCGAAGGTCACGGCCGTCGCCGACGGCGCCAGCGACTCCTGCCCGGTCGGGCCGAGCGGTTCGGACTCGCGGCGCAGCTCGACCGTCGCGTCGGCGTCGAGCGCGCCGGTCGAGACGCCGACGCCGGGCCGGACGGCCGTAAACGCGTACGACGCCGACAGCGCCGCGTCCTGCGGGATCGCGCCGCCTGACTGGCGCCGCCGCTCGTGCTCCAGCGCGAACGTCGGGCGGACCTGGCCCAGCGACAGCGCGCCCGACACCAGGGCTCGGCGCGAGTCGCCGGTGCCGAGCGCGTCCGCGACCGGGCCGTCGCCGCCGGTGTCGGCCAGCGCGCCCTCGACGGCCACCACCGACCGCTCCGGGTCGCCGACCGAGGCGGCCAGCCGGGCGCGCGTCGAGCGGTAGTCGGCCAGGCCGAGTCGCCCCGCCTCGGTCTGGAGGCGGGCGCCCAGGCGCGTCCACTCCAGCCGCGCCTCCGACACCGACTCGCCCAGGCTGTCGACGACGCTGCCGAACGGCGTCCCGGCGCGCGCCAGGTTCCAGCGGCGGTTGAACTCGACGTCGCGGACCCGGTCGAGCGGGCGGAACGCGTCCGCGCGGTCGCGCACCACGACCTCGCCCGACACCTCGCCTCCGGCAAACGCCAGGTCGGCCAGCCGCAGCCCGGCTTCGAGCGCGCCGGCCCCGTCGTCGCGATCGCCGATGGGAGACAACGCGTTGGCGTCGTCGACGGACCGCGCGAGCTCGGCGAACGCCGCCAGCCCGGGCAGCACCTCGACCGAGCCGTTGACGTCCAGGAGCGTGCGGCTGGCGGGGCGCGGCAGCCGCCGGAACGGGATCGCGTCGCCCAGGCCCGGCCCGACGTACTCGTACTGGATGCCGTTGCGGGCCGAGCCGGCGCGGCGGTAGGTGCCCCTGCCCGGCGCTACGGTCGTGAACCGGACGCGGAACACCTCGGCGTCGCTGGGCTGGGCCGGCACGAACACGTCGACCGGCTGGCCGTCTTCGTCGCGCTGGGCGACGGCGTAGAGCACGAACGGGCTGGACGGGTCGAAGGCGACGCGCTGGGCGCCCGACACCAGCACGTCGGTGTCGCCGGCCTGGCGGATCAGGTCCAGCTCGTCCGGTCCCAGGCCGATGTCGGCCGCCGACCCGAGCGCGTCCGCCTCGCGAAACACGCGCACGCCGACGCGGGCGCGCGGGTCGGCGGCGTCGCCCAGGTCCAGGTCCAGGCCGGTCGCCAGGAGCGTGCGCGTGAATCCGCCCGAGGTGTACTCGAAGTCGACGGTGATGCGGCGCTCGGCGGTGATCAGGCGCGCCGAGGTGAACGTGACCTCGCCGGTGCCGTAGTCGATGGTGTAGTCGGCGCCGGCGCCGCGCGCCAGCCGCTGGCCGTCCAGGAACACGCGCTCCGACCCGGGCACGACCACCACGAACGCCTCGCCCTGGACGCCCTGCAGCCGGTACGGCCCCTGGACGCCTTCGAGCGCGACCACGTCCTGGCTCCGGAACCGCCCCCGCGTCGCGCTGGCGGAGGCGACGGCCCGGCCCGAGACCATGCCGAGGCGGGGCAAGCGGGCCTCCAGAACGGCGCCCTGCACCTGGCGCGTCAGGGGCGCGAACGCCGTGCCCACCAGGGCCAGGTCCACGTCGCCCAAGCGGGCGCGCACGCCGGGCCCGTCCACCTCGACGTAGACGCGGTCGAGGTCGGAGAGCTGGCGCGTGGTGCCCTCGGGCAGGATCGGCGTGTCCTCGTCGGTCAGCGCCGCGCGCAGCGTGACGCCGGGCGACACCTCGCCCTCGAGCGACAGCCGCAGCGCCGACGTCACCGACACGTCGCGGTTGGAGCCGGCCACGACGCCGCGCGTGATCGAGCCCCGCGTCGCAATCGCCGGCGGCGCCCGTGCCGGGCCGGGCGGCGCGCGGCGCTGGCCGGTCGTGTCGGGCGCGTAGAGCGCGCGAAGCGAGTCGGCGGGCGGGATGCGGGCCCGCGCCGGGCCCAGAAACGGGGCCGCGCGGTAGGCGACGGCCACAAACCGCAACGTGTCCGCGGCGGCCGCGAGGCGGAGCAGGCCGGCGCTGTCGAGCGCGTACGCCGAGTCCGGCAGGGCCACGAACGCGCTGTCGCGGAAGACGGAGACGGTCTCGGTGCCGGGGATCGGGCGCGCCTGCAGCCGGGTCGAGGTCTGGCCGGGCGCCAGGGCGAACGTGTCGCGCCGCGCGCTCGGCTGGGCCGAGGCCACGGCCGCGCACGCGGACGCCAGGAGCAGGACAACGAGACACCTCATCGGGCGGGGCGGACGACGGTCTCGAACGGGCGGGCGCGCTGCGGGCAGTGGACGGGCAACCTACCCTGCCCCACCGCCGGCGTTCAATCCAGGACCGGGTCCCCTGACTCGACGCCGTCGGCCGTGAGCACGACCGCGGCTCCGCCCGGGAGCAGCGCCACGCCGCGCAGGTCGGGTTGGCCGTCGCGCCGCGGAACGGGCGCGTACCCCAGGCCCCGCCCGAGCACGCGCGTCTGGGCAATCGCCAGCCGGTCGCCCTGGACCGCCAGGCCGACGATGCGCCCACCTCCAATAACGGCCCGAACCGGGTATCGCATCGAGCCGAAGGCGTCGAACCCGTGCACGGTCGCGTTCCCCGCGTCCGCGATCCAGACGGTCCCGTCGTCGGCCACGACGAGGTCGACGGAGTCGGACAGCACGCCCGCGCCGAGCACGCGTTCGACCGCGCCATCGGCGTCCAGCTTGAGCACGTGGCCACGGCCGCCGTCGATCACGTACAGGCCCCCGTCCGGCGCCGCGGCCACGGCGACGGGCTGCCCGCGCGCCTCGGTCCGCCTCGGGCCGCGGACGGGCTGGGCCGGGTCGACGTCAGGCACGGGAATCGACTCGGCGATGCGCCCCTCGGCCGTCACGCGAACGATGGCGCCCGCGGCGCGGTCGGCCACGAAGAGGGTCTGGCCGTTTGTCGGGTCCAGGTCCACGGGGTCGAGAAACGCGTCGTCGCCCGTCCCCGCTCCGCCGATGCGGCGCACCACGACACCCTGGCGGACGGCGACGACCTCGCCCGAGCCCGCGTCCACCACCCAGACGGTTCCGTCCGGCGTCGCGGCAATCGCGACCGGGTCCTGAAACGCGCCCCGCGCCACGGGCGGACCGGCGCACCCGGCCGCCGCCAGCCCGGCCACCGCCAGCCCGGCCACCAGGCCCGCGACGGCCCCGAGGCGGGTCATGAGGACGGGTGCGCCAGGCCTTTCTGGCCGATGTCGCGGCGCAGCGTCTTGCCCTCGAACGCGACGGCGTCGGCGCCCGCGTAGGCGGCGTCCAGGGCGTCTTGCAGCGTCGCGCCGGTGCCGGTGACGCCCAGCACGCGGCCGCCCGACGTGACCACGTTGCCGTCGGCCGAGCGCGCCGTGCCGGCGTGGAACACGGCGGCGTGGTCACGCGCGCGGTCCAGGCCGGTGACGAGCCGGCCCGTCTCGACCGCTCCCGGATACCCTTGGGAGGCCAGCACGACGCACGCCGCCGCCCCGTCGTCCACCTCGACGCGCGTCTGGGCGAGGCGGCCGTGCGCGGCGGCCTCCAACAGGTCGAGGACGTCGGACGTCAGGAGCGGAAGCAGCACCTGAGCCTCGGGGTCTCCAAAGCGGCAGTTGAACTCCACGACCGACAGCGCGCCCCGGTCGATCATGAGCCCGACGTAGAGCACGCCTTGGTACGGATGCCCTTCGGCGCGCATCCCGTCCAGGATGGGCCGCACCACCTCGGCCTCGGCGCGCTCGCGGACGGCCTGGGTGACCACCGGCGCCGGGGCGTAGGCGCCCATGCCGCCCGTGTTGGGGCCCGTGTCGCCCTCGCCGATGCGCTTGTGGTCCTGGGCCGCCGGCAGCACCACGTAGTCGGTGCCGTCGGAGACGACGAACAGGCTGGCCTCCTCGCCCTGGAGAAACGACTCCACCAGCACCGTCGAGCCCGCCGAGCCGAACGCGCCCTCCTCCAGCATCCCGGCCAGGGCGTCGCGCGCCTGCTCCCGCGTCTCGGCCACGACCACGCCCTTGCCCGCCGCCAGCCCGTCGGCCTTGAGCACGACCGGCAGCGGGTGCGCGTCGACGTAGGCTCGGGCCTCGTCCACGCTGCCCAGCCCGAACGTGCGCGACGCGGCGGTGGGCACGCCAAAGCGGTGCATCACGTCCTTGGCATACGCCTTGGAGCCTTCAAGCTGGGCCGCCGCGCGGGACGGCCCGAACACGGCGATGCCCGCCTCGGCGAGCCGGTCGGACAGCCCGGCGACGAGCGCCACTTCGGGCCCGACCACCACCAGGTCGGCGGCGCGGCGCTGGGCCAGCGCCACGAGTCCGTCCAGGTCGTCGGCCGCGACGGCGACGTTCTCGGCGCGGTCGGCGGTGCCGGCGTTGCCGGGCGCGCACAGCAGCGTCGGGCGCCGCGGGCTTCGGGCCAGAGCCTCGACGAGTGCGTGTTCGCGGCCTCCGCCGCCGACCACCAGAACCGTCATGAGTTTGCGCGGGATGGAGCGAAAAGATACCGGCGGCGTAGACTCCGTCTCCTCCCCGTTTCGCGCGTGCCCGGTTTCCTCGCCCTTGTTCTGCTGGCCGTCTTCCAGACGCCCGCCCCCCCCGACACGACCACCACGCCGACCGACCAGACCGCCTCCGACCTGTCGGAGGCGTCGGACATTTTCGCCGAGACGGGCAGCACGACCGTCCCCGACGAGGGCGACGACCGCCCCGGCATCCGGTTCAGGCCGCGCATCGCGCCGTCGGCGCTGTACTCGTCCAGCCGAGGCGTCGGCATCGGCGGCGGCGTGGGCATCAAGAACGTCGGCTGGACGGGCACCGACCTGACCATCGACCTGCGGCTGCAGCAGCGCTTTCAGGCGGCGAACGTGACCGCGTTCACCCACGACCCCTACGACAGCCGCCTCCACGTGCTGTTCAACGTGGGCGGCTCGACGACGGAGCGCCGGCGCTACTACGGGCTGGGGCCCAACACGCTGCGCCAGAGCGAGGTCAACCTGTTCCACGACGCGGCCCAGGCCGAGGTCCGAGCGGGCTACTACCCGCTCGGCACGACGGCGCTCTACCTCCAGCCGGGCATCCGGGTGCTCTACGACTATTCGGGCGGCGTCAACACCGAGGCGAGCCAGGGCACGCTGGACGCGTTCGACGACAAATCCCGCCGCGCCGTCCAGGTCGCGGACGGCCAGGGCCGCTACGGCGTCTCGGTCGGGCTGGAGGTGGCCACCGACCTGCGCGACTGGCCCTCCTACCCTCGCAGCGGGATGCTCGCGACCGCCGAGCACCGCCGCTTTGTGGCCCTGGACGACTCCGAGCTGACGCTGGCGCGCTACTCGGGCTCCATCGTCGGCTATGTCCCCATCCGGGGCCGGACGACGGTCGTGCTGCGCGCCATCGGCCTGTTCACGCGCTCCGGCGACGCCGACGGGGACGACCAGGACGACGACATCCCGTTCTACTACCTGCCCGTCCTGGACGACCGCGTGGCGACGGCCTTCCGCCAGGAGCGCCTGAGCGGACGCGACGTGCTGGCCGCGGGCGCCGGCATCCGGGCGCCCGTGTTCGACTTTTTGGGCGTCTACGGCATCGACATGCTGGTGATGGGCTACCTGGGCAACGCCTATGACAACGTGTTCGAGCAGTTCTCGCCGTCGATCTCGTTCCGGGAAGGCAACGTGCTGGACGGCAACGGCAACGCGGCGCTGCGCCCGTCGCTCGGCATCGGCATCGGGCTGGTCAACCTGGACAAGGAGCGCGTGGTGCTGGGCGGGCTGATCGGGGTCGGGCCGGGCGGCGTGACCCTGGCGACGCTGCGCGTGGCCTACGACCTGCGCGACGCGCGCCCGCTGTTCCGCTAGGCCTGGGCAGGACGCTGGCCAGGGTCGCGGTCAGGCGCTCTCGGGTGCGGCCCCGAGGCGGGCGCTGTCGCTCAGGGGTGGGCCTCGGCGAGCGCCAGCTTGGGCGTGCGGCCGACGGTGTACAGGCCCCAGTGCTTTTCCGGCTCCAGCCCGTCCGGCGAGCCTTTCCAGGGCTCGTCGAAGGCCTCGAAGACGAACGTCAGGACGTCGTTCTCGCGGCTCCACTCCAGAAGCTGGGCCAGGTACTCGGCCTGAAGCTCGGGCGACGCATTCCCCACCTCGATGCCGCGCCCGTTCGAGGCCGTGGTCCAGCCCGCCTCGGTGATCACGACCGGCAGGTCCGGGTAGCGGTCCGCGACGCTGTGGTAGTTCTGGCGCGTGTAGTCGAGCGCCCGGTCGATGGGCTGGTACTCCCAGACGGGGTAGGTGTGGATCGACAGAAAGTCGAGCTCGGCGGCGAGAGGCGCCAGCTTGGTGGTCCAGGGGACGTAGTTCTCGCAGAACGTCACCGGCTGGGCCACGGCGCCACGGACGCGGCGCGCGAACGCCACCAGGCGCTCGACCGGGACCATGTGGTCGGTCCACTCCACGGAGGCCTCGTTGCCGATCGACACCGAGAACACGGCGTCGGGGTAGCGGTTGGCGAGCGCGATCAGCCGGTCGATCTCGTCGCTGTTGGCCTGGCGGTTCTCGGCCAGCTGCTCGTCGGAGAACGTCGCGTCCCAGGGGCAGCCGGGGTTGCTCACCTCGGCGCGCATGTTGGCGCCCAGCATCACCTTGAACCCGAAGCCCTCGCGGCGGATGGCGTCGAGCACGGTCTCGGCGTGCTGGCTGCAGTCGTACATCCGCAGGTAGCGCCACGACGGGGCGAGCAGGCGCAGGTCCTGGCAGACCTGCTCGTAGGTCGGGAAGGTCTCCGTGACCGGCGACTGGCCCTCGCGGTAGCCCGAGTAGCAGATCGCGTCTCCGACCTCGATCCCCAAGGCCGCGTTTCGCGACAGGACAGGTTCAGACATACTTGAGGTTGGTTTCGGTGTCCCACAGGCCCCACGCAGCGCCAACGTCGCCCTCCCCTCCCACCTTCCACGCCTCGTCGAAGGCGGCGAAGTAGAACAGGTCGATGCCGTCTTGCTGGGCCCAGGTGTAGGCGTTGACGAAGTACTCCAGCGCGTTGTCCCACGACGGGACGGCGTCGCCGAACGGGGTGCCCGTGTTGGGCCACCCGGTTTCGCTGATGATCACCGGCTTGCCCTTCGCCACCTTGAGCGCCCGCTGGTACATCTCCTTCATGTAGAGCAGCGCGTACTCGGCGGGGCAGCTTTCCCAGTACGGGTAGCAGTTGATCAGCAGCACGTCGCAGGCGTCGGCGATGGCCGGGTGCTGCTCGAACAGGTAGTAGGCGTCGACAAAGCTGACCGGGACGGTGGCGGGCACGGCAGCTTTGGCGCGCCCGATGTAGTCCAGCAGCTGCGCCTCGGTCAGGTCCTCGCGCAGCATGTTCTCGTTGCCGACCGACAGGATGTCCGCGTGGCCCGCGCGAGCGATCTCGATGCCGCTGGCGAGTTGCGTCTCGTTCATGTCGAGGTCGGGCCCGAGGTCGATCCCGACCATCGTCTTCAAGCCGTTCTCGCGCGCGATGCGCGGGACGTGCTGATGCCCCTCGATGCACGAGAACGTCCGGATCCAGCGCACGTAGGGCTTGACAATGTCCAGACGCTCGCGGATCTGGGCCTCGCTGATCTCGTGCCCCGGCTCCTGCCCGTCGACGTAGGGGCTGAAGGCGATGCCGTGAATGGTGCGCTCCAGGATCTGCCGGAACCGCCGCACCTTGTCGGCACGCGACATGCTCGAAAAGTCGGCCCCTCGGAGCTCGACCCAGTCGGGGACCGGATGCCCCGAGGTGCGCTCGGAGACTCGGCCGCTGGAGGGCGGGCTGACGGTGGGGAGCGCAGGGTGGTCCATGAAGCAGGTCGCAGAGGCTCGTGGGCCCCGCAGAGCGGGGTGGGCCAAGCTACCCACAGCGCGGCCGCCCCGGACCCGGCTCGGTCCGCCTCGGCTCGGTCCGCCTCGGCTCGGTCCGCCTCGGTCGCCTGGCCGGCCGGGTCCCCGAGGCGGGCGGGTCCCCGAGGCGGGCGGGTCCCCGAGGCGGGCGGGTCCCCGAGGCGGGCGGCTCAGCGCTGGCCCGGCATCGACAGCGTGAACGCCGAGCCCTGGCCCTTGACGCTGGCGGCGTCCAGCGTGCCGCCCATCTCGGCCGCCAGGCGCGACGCGATGGCCAGGCCCAGGCCGGTCCCGCCGTAGTCGCGGTTGACGCGCGCGTCCTCCTGCACGAAGGGCTCGAACACCCCGTCCAGCACGTCGTCCGCGATGCCGACGCCGGTGTCCTCGACCGTCAGGCGCGCCTGAGGGCCGGCGCGCTCCAGGCGGACGGTGACGGTGCCGGAGGGCGTAAACCGGACAGCGTTCGAGACCAGCTGGTCCACGATCTGCTCGAGACGCGCCGCGTCGCCCTGCACCAGCACCGGATCGGCGGGCACGGTGACCGCGCAGGCGACGCGGCGTTCGGCCAGCCCGTCGGCGTAGCACGCCGCGACCGCGCGAGCGACCGCGCCCAGGTCGACCGAGGTGTGGTTCAGGTCGAGCGCGCCGGTCTCCAGGCGCGACAGGTCGAGCAGGTCGCTCACCAGCCGCAGCGCCCGAGCGCTCGCGTCGCGGATGGTTTCGGAGAACTCGCCCACCTCGGGCGGCACGCCCGCCAGGCCGGCGGTCTCCTCGACCAGCAGGTCGGCGAACCCGCGGATGGCTCCGAGCGGCGTGCGGAGCTCGTGGCTCATCACGCGCAGAAACGACATCCGCGTCTGGGCGGCGCGCTCGGCGATGCGCCGAGCGCGGTCGAGCTGGGCCTCGGCCTCCTTCTGGGCCGTCACGTCGGTCAGCAGGCCGCCCGCGACGGGCTGACCGGCCGCGTCGACGCTGGGCGTGGCGCGCTCCGAGATCCAGACGACGTCGCCGCCCTCAAGCCGCAGGCGGACGTCGATGCGCGACGCCTGGCCGGCGCGAAGCTGGGCCTCGTGGGCCTGGAAGGCCGCCTGGTCCTCCGGGACCACCAGGTCGGCCCAGTCGGCGTCGCCGGCCAGGATGGCGTCGGGGTCCAGGCCCGTCAGCGCTTCGGCTTGGGGCGTGACAAAGGCGTAGCTGCGGCGGCCCGAAGCGGCGTGGCCGAACGTGAACAGGGCGTCGTCGAGGTCGGCGATGGTGCGCTGGAACCGCGCCTCGGCCTCTGACCACGACCACAGCGTGCTGAACAGCGCCGACAACCGCGAGGCTGCGCCCAGGTCGCCGTCGGTCCAGGCCGCCGAGCGGGCCAGCACGAACGCCCCCGGCACCGAGCCCTGGACGGGCAGCACCAGCACCGCCGGGGCGCCGAGCGCGTCGAGCATGGGCCCGGCCGACACCACGGTCGGGCGCTGGGCGGTGAGCGACGGGACCGTCGCAACGTCGGCCTCGACCATGTCGACGGACGCTGACGGAGGCCAGACGGCGCACCGCACAAACGCGCTGGACAGGCCCTCGCCGACGAGCGCGATGGCGACCCGGGCGCCGAGGGCCTCGGCGATCCGCGCCACGCCGTCCTCCAGCAGGGCGAGCGCGTTGGGCCGCGACAGCGCCACGTTGCGCAGGGCGGCCTCGGCGGCGTCCGTGCGTATGGCGAGCGAGGCGGGGTCGATGTCCATGACTCCAATATCGGCGGCTCCCGCCCCAGATCAACCGCGGCGTCGGTCTGCTGCGACGACGCTGCCGGCGCGCGAGCCTACGGGTGCGGGGCCTCGAGCGTACCCCCGAGGCGGGCGCCCTCGGCCGCGCGGTGCTCGGCGGCGCGACGCTCGGCCGGGATCACCCAGCCCCCCCACGCCGCGGCGCCCGCGATCTGGAGCCCTGCCAGCCCGGCGATTACCGGCACCAGCCCGACCCCGGCCTCGACCAGCTCGCTGGCGACCACGATCGACGCGCTCTCGACCAGCGTGACCAGCAGCCAGTCGGTCGAGATCGCGCGGCCCCGGAGCGCGTCCTCGGTGCGCTGCTGGAGCAGGGTCGTGGACAGCACCCAGCTGGCCCCGCTGGCCGCGTGCGCGACCACCACCAGGGCCACGACCGCCCACGTCGTGCTGGCCACGAGCGCGATGCCGAGGTAGCCGGCGCCGCTGATGGCGATGCACACGGCCATCACGACGGGCCAGCGGCGCTCGTCGTGGAACAGCGCCCGGGCCAGGACCGGCCCCAGCCCCGTCCCGATCCCGCGCGCGGCGAGCAGCAGCCCGATGCCCGTCGTGCTGGCCGTGTCGAACAAGCTGTCGCCGAGCAGCGTGAGCGCAAACACCAGCCCGCCACCGCCGAGCCCCCACGTCGCCTTGGCGAGCGCGATGCGTCCCACCTCGGGGCGCCGGCGGAGGTAGCGCCATCCCTCTGCGATCTGGCGCAGGCCCGACCGGACCACGCCCCCGACGGCGCGCTCGACCGCGCGAGGCGGGATCCGCATCGCCGCGATCAAGGCGGCGCTCACCAGGTACGTGCCAGCGTCGAGCCAGAACACGATGTCGGTGCCGAACGCGTCCACGACCTGCCCGCCCGCGGCCGCCCCGACGGCCAGCATGGTGGACCAGGTCGCCGAGAACAGCGCGTTCGCCGTCAGCAATTCGCCGGGCCGCGTGATCAGCGGCAGAACCGCGTTCTTGGCCGGCGTGAACGCTGCGCTGACCGCGATCTGGGCGCTCGCCAGCGTGTACATCAGCCACAGGTCGTCCGCGTCGCGCACGAACAGGAAACCGAGCACGAGGGCGGCTCGGAGCACGTCCGACCCGATCATCAGGTGGCGGCGGTCGAGCCGGTCGGCCAGGACGCCCGCAATCGGCGACGCCAGCGCCAGCGGCACCAGCTTGGTCAGGAACACGCCGCCGAGCGCGGCCTCGGAGCCCGTCAGGTCCAGCGCCAGGCGGTACAGCGCCAGCGTGTTGAACCAGTCGCCGAAGAGCGAGACCACGCTTCCGCCCCACAGCAGCCGCACGTCTCGGTTTTCGCGCAGCAGCGCGCCAAACCCGACGCGGTCAGGAGCAGAATCGGTCGAGCGGCGGGCCAGCATCGGGGCCACACGACGGCGCGTGTGCGGGGTTCGCTCCGCACAACGATTCCACGCCGGCGGCTAGAACTGCGACGCGGCGTCGGAGGCGAGCTGGCGCAGCGCCGTCCGGATCTGGTCGATCTCGGCGGTCGTGGCCGGGATGCCGTGCCGCTCGGCCAGAAAGCCGGGGTCCTCGTACGCGATCTGGGTGGCGCCCGAGGCGGGCTGGTACACCAGCACCGACTGCGGCAGGTCGATGCCGACCGTCTGGGAGGCTTGCATCAGCGGCGTCCCCAGGCGGGGGTTGCCGAACACGATCAGCCGCGTCGGACGCAGCGTGAGCCCGACCTGGCTGGCGTTGAACTGGTGGTCGACCTCAGCCACGATCGTCAGGTTGGGGTTGCTCACGATCGCCGAGCGGAGCCGGTCGTAGGTCTCGCCGGCGTCGGCGTCGCTCTCGACGGTCACGATGCCTTGCTGGAGCGACACCGACGCGGCCGCGGTCGCCTGCGTGGGGTCTGCTGCGGCTCCTGCGGCGGCCTGGGCGAACGCGTCGAGGGCGGGCCCGAGCTGGGCCAGCGCCGGCGTCCCGGCCAATCCGTAGCGCGCGGCGAGGTACTCGGTCGTGTTGTACGCCACGACAGTGCGGTCGTCCTCGTCCTGGTAGACCAGCATCTTTTGGGGCAGGTCGAGACCGGCGAGCTGGTTCCTGATCATCAGCGGCGTGCCCAGCACGGGGTTGCCGAACAGGCGGACGCGCGTCGGCCGCAGCGACAGCGCCACGCTGCTCGCGTTCTGGCTGTGGTCAACCTCGGCCACGACGGTGACCGCCTCGGCGGCGTCCAGCGCGGCGTCGAGGCGGGCGGTCGCCTGGGCCACGCTGCCGCTGGCCGCGACGACGGCCAAGCCGGGCACCGACGGCAGGTCGGCCGGCGGAGCCACCTCGGTGGTGGAGCATCCGGCGGCGAGCACGGCAAAGGCGACAAGCAGAGGGCGAGCAGTCATGGGTGGCGGGATGCGGGGCTAGGCCAACGCGCCGCCGAAGCCCAGGTGCCCAGGGCCCGATTCTCTGCCCTAGCCTGTCGCCGAGTCCTTCGCGACCGGCATCCGCGCTTTGGCCGGCAGGCGTGCCGAGACCGCTGCGGGGCGAACCTGGCGCGCGACGCGGACCGACGCCTCCTCGTCCGACGGCCGCCAGGTGTGGAGCAGGTCGAGCACCGGGTCGCGCTCGTGGAGCTGCATCAGCCGCTGGCGCAGGTCGCTGGCGCCGCGATGGCCCTTGAAGTAGCCGCCGTACATCCGGCGCATCTCGAGCACGCCTTTGCGCTCGCCCAGCCAGGCGCACTTGAGCGTCAGGTGCTCGGCCACGACCGAGATGCGCTCGTGCCACGAGGGCGGGTCGGGCGTCTCGCCGGTCTCCAGCAGGGCCCGCGCGTCCCTGAAAATCCAGGGGTTGCCGATGGCGCCGCGCCCGATCATCACCGCGTCGACGGGCGTCTCGTCGAACATGTCGCGCACGCGCTCGGGCGTCGACGCGTCGCCGTTGCCGATCAGCGGGATGTCCCGCAGCGCGGCCTTGATCCTGGGGAACCACTCCCAGCGCGCCGTGCCGCGGTACATCTGGGCGCGCGTCCGGCCGTGGACGGCGAGGGCGGCGACGCCGGACGCCTCCAGCATCCGCGCCACCTCCTCGATCCGGATCGACTCGTCGTTCCAGCCCAGCCGGGTCTTAACCGTCACCGGCCGCGTCGCCTGCTCGATGACGGCCTGGGTGATGGCCTCCATCTTGGGCAGGTTCTTCAGGATGCCGGCTCCGGCCTCCTTGCAGACCACCTTTTTGACGGGGCACCCAAAGTTGATGTCGATCACGTCGGGATGCTGGGCGTCCGCGATGGCCGCCGCGCCGCGCACCTGCTCCAGATCCCCGCCGAAAATCTGGATGCCGACCGGCCGCTCTTCGGGGTAGAACTCGAGCTTCTGCACCGATCCCTCGGCGCCGTAGGCCAGCCCGCCTGCCGAGATAAACTCGGTGTAGACCATGTCGGCGCCGTAGCGCCGGCAGATCAGGCGGAACGGTGGATCGGAGACATCCTCCATGGGGGCCAGGAGGAGCGGTCGCGGGCCGAGGTCGAGGCTGCCAATACGCATGACGGAAACCTAGGGCGGGACGAGGCGCCAATCTGAGGAGGTTCGTGGGTTTCGCAGGTGCAACCCGCCGTGCCGTGCGCCCGTAGAGCGGCCCGGTTCTTCTCCCTCCGCTGATGTCGCTTCTGCTCGCCGCCTCGCTCGTCGGCCTGGCCAAGACGCTGCTGCTGACCTTGATCGCGGTGCTCAACGGCGTGCTGGCGCTGCTGGCTGCGATCGCCACCTGGAAAACCTACCTCGCGGTCGGGATCAAGGTGGGGCTGATCGCGCTGTTCTGCGTTCCCGTCGTCGGGGTGCTGGCGTTTTTGGTCTGGGGGCAACGCGTCGTTCGCGACAACCAGCGCTAGCCACGCGCCCCAGCGGCAGGCCCGGCACGGTCGTCTGCAGAGATCTAACCCTCCTCCGACCATGACTTCAACTCTCCGATCCTTTTCAGCTGTCGTCCTCGGCGTCCTGTCGCTTACGCTCGCGGGGTGCGTGGGCGGCAACCTCGGTGACCTGGCGGGCAGCATGGGCGGCGGCGTGTGCGGCCTGATCCTGCTCGTCGTCGACGTCTGGGCGATTGTTCAGATCGCCAACAGCTCGGCAAGCACCACGTCCAAGCTGCTGTGGGGCGCGCTGGTGTTCTTCTTCCCCCTGGGTGGCCTGCTGATCTGGTACTTCGCCGGCCCCAAGGGCTAAGGGCCCTCACTGAGTTCGCTGCGGGCGCGGTGCCTCGTGGCAGGAGGCTCGCCTCCCAGCACGGCGCCGCGCGCGTGCGTTTCCACTCGCAGCCCTCGGGCCGGCAGCGGCCAGCGGCCCGCCGAGGCGGGGCGTCTAGGCCACCACGATGCGGGCGCCGCGACGGTCGTAGGCGTCGCGCAGCGCCTCGGCCGCCGCGTCGCGGACGGCTGCGGGCTCGCCGTCGGCCGGGGCCACGGCACCGATAAACAGCGGCGGGTCGGCGGCCGAGAGTGCGGTGCACCACTCGGCCGTGCCTTCGGGGTCGCGGTCCAGGAACGCGCCGAACAGCAAGTCG
Organism: Rubricoccaceae bacterium; assembly: GCA_963757585.1. GTDB lineage: Bacteria > Bacteroidota > Rhodothermia > Rhodothermales > Rubricoccaceae > Rubrivirga. The sequence continues at coordinate 56,595 of CAVWRT010000001.1, read as the reverse complement.
CCAAAGGGCTCGACGCGGCGCACGCCGTCGGCGTTCTCGAGGCGGCGGCGCAGCGCCGACTCGGCGGCGGCCACCTCGGCGGGGTCGTCGCGGCTCAGGCGGTCCTCGGCGTCGGCGAGCGTGACGAGCGCGAACGCGAGCGGGCGCTCGGCCGCGCGGGCCGCGTCCTGCTCCTCGCCGATCAGCACGGCGCGCGGGACGGGAGCGGCCGCCTCGGGGGCGGCCTCGGCCACGCCCGCAGGCGGGGCGGTCGCATGAGCCGGCGCCGAAGCGCGGTCGACGCCGGGCGTGAGGTTGGCCAGCAGGTCGAGGTACGGGTCGACCGCGTCGCCGTCGCCGGACACCAGCACGGTGTAGTCCCCCATCGGCGTGGCCCAGGCGGCTCCGCCCACCAGCACCGACAAGCCGTCGAGGCGGTCGGCGTCGAGGTGCTCGCGAGCCCGCAGGCCCAGGGGGCCTCGGCGCACCGGCGTCAGCGGGCCGCCGTCGGTGCGCGCCAGCACCTCGAAGGCGTCCTGGCTGTGGCGGACCACCGCGACCGGGCCGCGCGTGTGCGCGCTGAGCGAGCCCAGCAGCAGGGGAACGGCGCGGCCGGCCCAGGGCGCGGCGTCGCTCAGCCGGACGCCGCCGGGCCGCGGCGACTCGACGGCGCGCGGAGCCGACGCTTGCGGAAGCACCACGCTGGGCACGGGGCCCCGGGCAGCGCTGACCGCGGAGTCTGTCTCGCTGCCGCGCGATGCCGCCGGACGCGCCGCCGACAGCCCGAGCATGCTCAGGTCGTCCGGGTCGCCGAGCGGCGCCGCGGGCATCGGCGCTCGGCGGCGCCGCGCCACCGCCAGGCCGATGGCGGCGCACACTGCCAGGAACAGGATCCAGCCGACAAACGAGGACACGGTCTCAGAGTGGGAGGTCCGGTAAGGTATCCGTCTGCCGGTCCCTCCACAACCGCCCCGGCGCACAAGCCTCGGCGCCGTGCCTTGCCGGCGTTCGGCGTCGGCGCCTAGCTTGCCTTCTCCCTCCCCCCGGATTTTCGTGGACACGTACTACAAGCCCGAGCACCTCGCCCGCTTTTCTGAGATCGGCGAGGGCTCGAAGCCGCTCGCCGACGCCTTCTTCAGCTACTACGGCAAGGTGTTCGAGGATGGCGCGCTGACGGCCCGAGAGAAGTCTTTGATCGCGCTCGCGGTGTCCCACACCGTCCAGTGCCCCTACTGCATCGACGCCTACACCCAGGACGCCTTGGCCAAGGGCTCGGACCTGGAACAGATGACCGAGGCGGTCCATGTGGCGACGGCCATCCGCGGCGGCGCCTCGCTCGTGCACGGACTCCAGATGCTCGACGGCGTCAGGGCGCAGACGATGTAGCCTGGGCGGCGCTCTGTTCGTGTAGGACAGCCGCCCCGTTTCGTGTCGTCCTCCAGCCTTCTCTCGACTGTTTACGCTCATGTCTTTCCCTTCTGGCGACGGCGCCGCCATCCCGCTGACGGTCTTGTCGGCCGAGCTCATGGCCGACGTCATGGACGGCCCCAAGCAGACCACCAGCTTGTACGGGCGGCGCACGGCGCTGGCGCGCCCCGGCGCCCAGATCGCGGCCTTGGACGCGGTGCCGCTGACGACGGGCCCGACGGGCACCGGGCGGTTCCACCGCGACTTGGTGGCGAGCGGGTGGGAGCACGGCCTCAAGCCCGCCGCGCTCGAGATCTTCCAGATCAACATCGGCAAGCTGTGCAACATGACGTGCCGGCACTGCCACGTGGACTCCGGGCCGGACCGGACGGACGAGAACATGGGCCGGGCGGCCGTGGACGCCTGCCTCCGCGCCATCGACCACATCCAGGCGCACCCCGACGGAGGCACGCTGCACACCGTCGACCTGACGGGTGGGGCGCCGGAGCTGAACCCGCACTTCGAGTACCTCGTCGACGAATGCGTGGCGCGCGGCCTGCACGTGATCGACCGGTGCAACCTGACCATCCTGACGGTGCGGCGCTACCAGCACCTGCCCGAGTGGTTCGCCGAGCGCGGCGTCGAGGTGGCGTGCTCGCTGCCCCACTACCGCCAGCTCGGCACGGACGCTCAGCGCGGCGACGGCACGTATGGCAAGTCGCTGCGGGCGCTGCGGATGCTCAACGAGGCCGGCTACGGCCAGGGCGCGCCCGACAAGGTGCTGACGCTGGTCACGAACCCTGTCGGCTCGTTTCTGGCGGGCAGCCAGGCGTCGCTGGAGACGGAGTGGAAGGTGGCGCTGGACGCCAACCACGGCGTCCAGTTCGACCGCCTGTTCGCGCTCAACAACATGCCGATGAGCCGGTACCTGGAATGGCTGGTCGAGAAGGGCCAGCTCGACGCCTACATGGAGCGGCTGCTGGGCGCGTTCAACCCGGGCACGCTCGATGGCGTGATGTGCCGCAACACGGTCTCGGTGGGCTGGGACGGCGGCGTCTACGACTGCGACTTTAACCAGCAGCTCGAGATGGACGCCGCTGTCCCGTTCGCGACCGTCGGCGACTTCGACCTGGACGCGTGGCAGGCGCGGACGGTGCGCACCGAGCGCCACTGCTACGGCTGCACCGCCGGCGCGGGCTCGTCGTGCGGCGGCGCGACGGCCTGACCCTGCCCGCCTCGGCGCCGAGGCGGGGCTGGCCGGCGGCGCTCTAGGCTTCGTTACGTAAGTCGGCATAGCTTCGGCCGCTCCAGCGCTCCGACGCTATGCCGGTTCTGAGCGACGACGAGTGGCGCGTGCTCAAAGACGCGCTCGACCACGTCCGTTCACCGCGACGACGGCCCATGAAGGACGAGCGCCAGACCGTTGAGGCCGTCGTCTGGCGATTGAGGCCGTCGTCTGGCGATGCCGCAATGGAGCCAAGTGGCGGGCCGTCCCGGCCGACCTCGGGCCGTGGGCGCGTGCGGCGCACCTGCACATCCGCTGGTCGAAGCTCGGCGTCTGGCAGCGCGTCTTCGAGCACCTGCGCGACACCCGGCACGCGGCGCTGGCCGAGGTGATGCTCGACGGCTCGGTCATCCGCGCCCACCAGAAAGCGGCGGGCGCAAAAGGGGGGGCATAGCTCACGCGCTCGGTCGCAGCCGCGGCGGTTTCGGCACGAAGGCGTGCCTGGCCTGCGACGGGCGCGGCCGGGCGCTCGCGTTCGTGCTGCTGCCGGGACACCGCTCCGAACTGCGCGCCGCGCCGACACTGCTGGCGGCCGTTGTGTGCCTCGGTCTGGTGCGGCGCGTGGTCTGCGACCGGGCGTACTCGTCGCGAGCGTGGCGTGAGCGGATCGCTGAGGCTGGTGCCGACCCCGTTGTGCCGGCGAACAAGACGCATCCGGCTGTCGCCTATGACCGTGCCGCGTACCGACGTCGTCACCACGTCGAGCAGGCATGGGGCCGGCTCAAGGAGTGGCGCGCGGTCGCAACGCGGTACGAGAAGACGGCAGCGAGCTTTCTGGGCGTGCTGCACGTGGCGGGCGCGCTGGACTGGATCAAGCACGGATATACGTGACGGACGCTAGGCCGCCGCTCGCCCGGCGGCCAGGCACTGCTCGATGACGCCCGAGATGCCCGCCAGGTGGATGGGCTTGGCCAAGAACCCGTCCATCCCGCCGGCGAGGCACCGCGACTCGGCGCCGGGCAGGGCGCTGAGTCCCACGATGTACGGCCGGTCGCCGTGGCGCTCGCGGAGCTTCTGGGTCACGGTAATGCCGTCGTCGCCGGGCAGCATGACGTCCATGAACACCAAGTCGAAGGGCGCGCCCTCGAACGCGGCCAGCGCCTCAGTGCCCTGGCTGGCCGAGGCTGCCTCGACGCCCATCGTCGCGAGCATGGCGCTCAGCAATGCCGTGTTGGTCGGGTTGTCGTCCACGATCAGCACCGAGGGCGGGTCGTCGAACGTCGGCGTCTCGACGGGTTGCGTCAGCTCAGGCGCCCCTCGCTCGAACGCGGCGAGCAGCTGTCTCGCCTCGGCGGTCGCGAGCGTGACGGTGACCCGCTGGTCGGGGCCGAGGGCCGTCTCGCCGAGGGCGTCGAGTCGGCGGACGAGACCGGCCAGGCCGCGGCGCAGGGTGTAGTCGAGAGTGTCGCGGTCCATGCAGGCTGAGGGCAGCGGTAGAGAAGGCCGCGCATACGGAGGCGCGCCGAGTTTGGGTCCGGCCGCCGGGGCAGCGCGAAACCGCACGCTCTGGGCAGGCAAGGTAAAAACGCTCTCCATGAACGCGTTTTACCAACTGCCGGACGCCTCGGGTTGCTGGCTGGCCAGATCAGGCCAGAGCCGCTGGAACGCGAGCGTGACGCTTGCGGGGGGCCGAAGGCGCGTGGTGCGAACCGCGCTGCTAGGGCGTGGGAATTGCTTCCTCCCGAGCACTCGCCTTCTCACTAGAGCCCCACCGCGCCAATGCGCTTGATTCTCCTCGCCGTCGTTGCCGCCAGCTTCGCCCCAGTCTCCGCGCAGACCATCCAAAAGATCAGCCCCGTGGTCGAGTGCATCGGCCAAAAGGCGGATGGCACGTACTACGCGTGGTACGGGTACTTCAACCGCAACGACGAGACCGTGGCGACGCCGACGGGCTCGGGCTCCGACTACGCCAACCGGTTCACGGCCGGTGGCGACCTGGGCCAGCCGACGTCGTTCCTGCCGGGCCGTCAGCAGCACGTGTTCCGAATCGAGCACGACGGATCGGGCACCACCTGGATCCTCAAGGCGCAGGGCAGCGGGCGCCAGGCCACGGCCACGGCCGGCACCCGGCTGTCCGCCACCTGCCTCTACGACCGCGGCGGCGCCGACCTCGCTCTGACGGCCTCCGTCAGCGACCCCGCGCCCGAGGTGGGCGAGGTCGTGACGGCCGTCGTGACGCTTCGCAACGACGGGCCGGCCGCGGTCACTGGCGTCGCCGTCGACGCGCTGTCGCAACCCGCCGGCGTCACCATCGTGGGCGTCTCGACCAGTGCGGGCACGTTTGCGGGGACGCGCTGGGTGCTGGACCTCGACGCCGACGCCTCGGCCACGCTCACGGTCCAGGTCAGGATCGACCAAGCGGTCGCGGTCAGCGTCCCGTTCGAGGTGGCTGCCTCGGACCCGCCCGACCCCGACTCGACGCCCGGCAACGGCGACGCTGCCGAGGACGACTACGCCCTGGCCGCGTTCTCGCCGACGGCGTCGAGCGGCGGCAACGACGGCGGGCTGGAGTCGGACGGCTCGCTGGCGACGCTGCTGGCGCGGCGCGAGGTGTCGCGCTCGCTGGCACGCGCCGAGACCGCACGCCTGGGCCAGGCGCCCGCCTTGGTTCGCCTCGACGCGGCTCAGGCTCGCACGGCGCGCGGCGCCGAACTCGACCTGCGGGCGCTGCTTCCCACGACCGGCCCCGGCGCCACGACGGCCTACGTCACGACGCCCGAGGACCTGCTCCAGATCACGAACGCCCGCGCCATCCTGGCCGCCGACTACTTCCAGGAGGACGGCGACCGCGCGGCCGTCGCCCTGGCCGTGCTGACGCCGGCGGGCGAGACCTACGACCACACCAAGGCCATCTGCGACCGCGTCAAGGGCTCGCGCCTGGAGTCCGTCCGGACGGTCGGCGTGGCCGGCGGCGAGTTTGTGCTGCTGCACGTGAGCCGTCCCGACGGCCGCGTGGACTACGCGGTAAGCTTTGTGGCCTACCCGCAGGACGGCGGCTACACCATCGACAGCCGGTTCCGCGCCGAGGAGTACGCCATCACTGAAGGCGAGGCCGGTGAGGTGCTCAACGTCCAGGCCTGGGCCGCGACGCCCGACGCCGCCCTCTCGCTCGTCGAGGCCATGCTGAACGCCTTCGAGGCCCAGGTCGACGCCGGCTACCGCAACGCGGGGCAGGACGCGCCGGCGCTGCCGTCGGTGTTCGTCCGCGGCGGCGAGTACGTTCCGGGCCGGCTGGTGCTCGACGTGGCCAACACGACGGGCCAGCCGCAGACCATCCGCCTCGACGGAACCACGACAGACGCGGAGGAGGGCGCGCGCGCCGCGTTCGAGCGCACCCTGACGGTCCCGCCGGCCGGATTTAGGACGGAGATCGAGACGGGCGCCTTGTTCGACGCGGGCTTCTCCGTCGTCGCCGGCGGCGCGGTGACCGACTTCGTCTACCTCGCTGATGGCGTCTGGACGTACACGTCCGGCGACGCCAGCGACGTGCTGGACTACACCGTCGAGGCGGGCGGCCTCAAGGCCGGCTTCAACCAGCGGCCCGTCGAGCGCGACGCGCGGCTGGCGGGCACGACGGGCACGTGGGCCGGCCTGTTCCGCAGCCTCCATCCCGGCTCGCGCCCGGCCGACCTGTCGGATTTCTCGGCGCTGGCCTTCCAGGCGCGCGGCACGGGACGCGTCCAGGTGGTCGTCGAGAAGACCTCGACCAACGGCGTCGAGCCGTTCCACGCTTGGATCGAGTTGACAGACGACCTGCAGACGGTCACGCTGCCGTTCTCGGAGCTTCGGCGCGCCGCGGGCCAGGGCGGGTTTACCGCCGAGGACGTGACGCTCGTCGCCTTCTACACCTACGACGACGGCGGCCAGCCGGATGTGTTCGAGATCGACGTCCGCAACGTGCGTTTCGAGAACTCCCAGTCCGTCTCGGCCGAGGACGGTGCCGAGGCGGAGCTGGGCCTGTCGGTCGCGCCGAACCCGTCGCGCGGCGACGTCAGGATACGCGTGGAGCTGCCCGCCGCGTCCGACGTGTCGGTCGAGGTCTACGACCTGCTCGGCCGCCGCGTCGCGACGCTGGCCCAGGGCGCGCGCAGCGCTGGCGTCCACATGCTGGACCTGCCGGCCTCGGTGGCCGCGGGCACCTACCTGGTGCGCCTTCAGGCGGGCCGTGAGCTGCGCGTCCAGCGCATCACGCGCCTGCCGTAGCGCCAGGCCGAACGGCGCCAGGCCGAACGGCGCCCGGCCGGAGTGTCTCGAAGGGCAGAGGACCACCCAGGTCCTCTGCCCTTTTTTGGGGTGGAGGGGCACGCGCGGTTTGGCGAGGCGCCCTCCGCTCGGCCACTCTCACAAGCGCGCCGCCGGCCGCCCCCGGCCGCACCCACCGCCTTGCGCGACTGGGATCGGGGCGGCGACCGCTCTGGACCGGCTGGCGCGCTCGACCAGCGGCACCAGCCGGGGCCGCGCCGGGGCGCCTCGCTAGCCCGCCAGCAGGACCAAGGCGACGGCCGCCAGCGCCAGCCCGGCGAGGTTGGCCCTCGACAGCTGCTCCGACCAGACCACGCGCCCGATCAGCGCCGCGCCCAGCACAATCGCGACGCTGTTGACCGGAAACGCGACCGGCCCCGGCACTACCTCCAGCGCCCGCAGTAGAAACTCCGCCGAGCCGTAGTTGACGATTCCCAGCCCGACGCCCCACAGCCACGCCTGGCGCGTCGGCCAGCGCCCCGACCGCACGCCGCTGGCGACGACCGCGAGCGCGCCGACCGCGAAGGCCACGCCAAACACGACCAGCAAGAACATGCGCAGCGAGATGCCGTCCGGGCCGCCGAAGGACTCGTTGAACACCTTCATGTTGAGGTCCACGAGCCCGCCCGAGGCGAACAGCAGCGCCAGGATGCCGAGCGTCCGCCCGGAGCCAGCTTCGCCCGCCTCGGTGCCGAGGTGGGCGGGCGGACGCTCGCTGGGGGCTTGAGCTGACGGGCGCGCGACCAAAAAGAACGCGGCGCCCGCCAGCGCCAGGCCCACGATCTGCCAGGTGCTCGGCACCTCGGCCCAGATCAGCCACGACGCCAGAAACGGGACCGCGACCGACAGACGCATCACGCCCGCCGCCAGGCCCATCCCCGCCTCTCGGATCGCCAGCGAGAACAGCCAGAACCCCACGATAAACAGCACGCCCTGGGCCACGCCCAGGCCCACCAAGCCGGGCGTGATCGCGTTCGTCGGCTCCAGCAGCGCCACCGCCAGGAGAGCCGCGGCGAGATAGTTCACCGTCAGCAACGCCGTCCGGTCGAGGTCGTGCCGCTCGGCGACTTTAAACACGACGGCGATGGCCAGGCTGCAGGCGACCGCGAGAGCGAGAAACAGCATAAGTCGAAAGCGGCGCGGGCCTCCCCCACCGGCTGTGAGCAGCGGCCGGTGCGGCCTAGTTGACGGGCGCCGGGCGCCGGATGAAGTAGCCCACGCGGTCCGGCAACAGCGTCACGTCGCGCACGTCGAGATCGTCGGGCCACCGGGCGGAGACCGGCACCTCGCCGTCGGTCGTGTCGCGCGCGATGTCGAAGTAATCCACGACGGCGCGGAACTCGGCAGAGGTCTCGGCACGGTCGAACTCGTCGCCCTCGAGTGGGACGCGGTAGCGCGCGCGGACGAGAGCCGGGTCGAAGCGGACGCCGAGCACGCCCGGTGGCAGGTTCTCGACCTCGACGGTGAGCTCGCGGTCCCATTCGGTGTACTTGTCGACGCGAGCGGAGACGACGGTGCCGGTGACCGACGGCGAGAGCAGCCCGCCGAACGTGTCCGCGAGCGCGACGCGCCGGCGCAGGTCGCGCGTGACGTCGGTCGCGACCATCACCTCGGTGGGCCAGTCCTCCAGGCTCCCGAGCAGCGACTGCGCGCCGGTCACCATCACCGAGTCCGGCTGCAGCGTCGGGGGGCGGCGCAGGTCGTAGGGCGGCTCGGTCGAGATCTGCTGCCGCAGGCGGATCGGGAGCCGGCGCGTGGTCCGGGTGTCGAGCGCGAGCTCGATGGTCTGGGGCTGGATGCTCTGGATCTGGATGCCCGGCGGCAAGCCCGACTCCCGAAGCGCGGCGGCCAGGTCGACGACGCCCGCGTCGGCGACGACGTTGATCGAGGGCGGCTTCCGGATCAGCGACAGCAGGGTCCAGCCTTCGCCGCTGAGCGTCACCGACGCCGTCTCCGGTGGCGCTTCGCGGAGCGCTTGCCCGGGCGGCGCGCGCATGATCACGATCGGCAGCTCCATCGTCTCCGGGTAGGTGCCCCGCATGCTGAAGCTGAACCACATCACCAGCGCCACGACGAGCGACAGCAGCATGGCCAGCCAGCGACGGCTGACCGGTTCCGGGAAGTCGGTGCCGGGCAGAAGCGCGCGCAGGCGCTCGCGCACGGCCAGCCGGGACGACGGGCGCGGGGTGACGGCTGGGGTCATCCGTCCGGGGCGTCGCCGCTCGCGCGCAGGAACGCGACCAACTCGTCCTTGGTGGCGCTGGCGATGGCCCGACCCCGGAGCCGGTCGTCGTCGCGGTCGCGCGCCAGCGTCCTCAGCTCGCGGACGGTGCGGTCGGCGTACTCGTCTTCGGTCGTCTCCGGCGGCGTCTCCGGCGGCGTCTCCGGCGGCGTCTCCGGCGGCGTCTCCGGCGGCGGTGCCGAGGCGGGGGAGGCCGCCTCGGGGACCGCGCCCTCGGGCTCGACCCCGACCAGCACGCGCCACACGTCGCTCGACGGGCTCGGGATCACGTGCGCCGCCGCGACCCGGCCGACGCGCGCCGCCGCGGCCGCGCCCGCCTCGACGGCCGCCTGCACCGCCGACGTGTCGCCCACCACAAAGTGCGTCACCAAGGCCGGGACGGTCCGCTGCTGGCGGACCAGGCGCACGGACGAGGCCTTGAGCATGGCGTCGGCCGCCTCGATGGCGGCCACCAGGCCGTGCGTCTCCAGCAGGCCCAGCGCCGAGCCGGAGAAAGCGTCGGCCACGGGTTACTCGCCCGGGAGGATCGCCTCGACCTCGGTGTGCGGCCGCGGGATCACGTGGACCGAGACCAGCTCGCCCACGCGCTCGGCCGCCGCCGCGCCGGCGTCCGTGGAGGCCTTGACCGCGCCGACGTCGCCGCGGACCATCACGGTCACGAAGCCACCGCCGATCTGTTCTTTTCCGATCAGGTTGACGCGCGCGGCCTTGACCATCGCGTCGGCGGCCTCGATGGCGCCGACGAGTCCTTTGGTCTCGACCATTCCGAGGGCGGCGCCGATGTCTCCGTTGGGCATGGGATTACTTGGTGTGGGGGGAGTCAGCGCGAGCGTGCGCCGGGGCGCCAATCTAGCCTCTGCCCGGCGTTCCATCAACGCGCCGGGCCGGTCTTGTCCGGTGCGGTCTCGGTGCGGTCTCGGCGGCGGAGCAGGCCCCGCGCGCGCTCCAGGTCGTCGCGCCGGTACACGCCCAGCAGGAACAGCCCGGGCACGTAGGCCGCCGCGAGCGTCACACGCAGCGCCAGCCGAGCGCCCAGGCTCCAGTCGGCCGCGACGGTGCCCGCCGCCCACAGCCCGGTCGTCAGCGCCACGACCCACGTCAAGGCCCGCCACGAGTACGCGACCGGCGTCGAGGCCTGGGCCATCCGGGCCGTCCCGACTGCGAGTGCTGCGTACGCGACAAGTGTCGCGACGGCGGCGCCGGCGATGCCCATGGTCGGGATGAGGACCAGGTTGAGGGCCAGGTTGAGGAGCGCCGCGCCGCCCACCGCCAGCGCGACCGCCTTGGTCCGGCCGGCGGCGTAGAGCACGTTCACCACGACGTAGTACAGGCCGTAGAACGCGAACCCGCCCGCGACCAGCACCACCAGCCCCTCGGTGTCGATGTAGGCCGGGACGTCGGTGAGCGCGCGGCTGACGTCGGCCACGAACAGCCCGAGGCCGAGCACCACCCAGCCGGCGAGCGCCGAGAAGTGCCGGAACGCCTGGCGGTGCAGGTCCGGCGAGCCGGTGTCGTCGAGCGCCTTCATCCCCAGGACGGTAAAGGCCATCATGAAGCTCTGGACCAAGAACGTGTTCACGACGCCTCCGAACCGGGCGGCCCACTCGTAGGGCGCGGTTGCCTCGGCGCCCAGAAAGAAGAGCAAGAGGTAGCGGTCCCCGAGGTTGAGGAATCGCCCGGCGGCGCCGGACGCGATCAGCGGGGCGCCGAACGCAAGCATGGGGCCGACCAGCGCCCAGCGCACGCGGCGCTCGACGCGCCACAGCAGCGCCGCCGTCAAGGGCAGCGCGACGACAGCAGCGGAGAGGGCGTAGCCTTTCATCACGCCCTCCAGCCCCTCGCCTCGGAGCAGGAACACGGCCACGCCGCCGGCCAAGAGCAGCGCCTCGGCCGCGCCGACGAGCGCGAACAGCCCCGTCCGTTCCCGCTGGCGGAGCACGGTGTACGACACCTCGGAGACCGTCTTGAACGCGACGAACACGACCAGCCAGCGCATCACACCGATCCGGGACGCGTCGCCGAACTGAGCCGTCGCGGCGGAGGGCGCCAGCGCCCAGCCGGCGAGCCCGAACACAGCCGCCGCGCCCACCGCCAGCGCGAGCGCGGTCGCCGGAACCGCCGACCGCTCGGCCTCCGACAGCGACGGCGAGGTCGAGAACCGGATGATCCCCAAGGGCAGCCCCAGGCCGGCCGCCAGCAGCCCAAACATCATCGTGGCGTTGAGCCCGCCGAGGTGGCCCAGGTCCGCCTGGGGAAACAGCTCGGGGTCGCCGTACAAGGTCAGGAGCGCGACCCCGCTCAGCTTGGCGATCACGTTGACGATGGCGTACGTCCCGCTCTGCCGGAAGAGGCGTGCCAGCATGGTCGGAAAGCGGGGGCGGGTACCTTGGACGCGCCAACGTACCCCAGCCCCGTGATCCGAATCCTGAGCGTCGCCGGAGCGCGGCCCAACTTCATCAAGGTGGGCGCGCTCTACCACGCCTTCGCGGCGCACCCGGCGCTGGCGCCCCGGCTGGTCCACACGGGGCAGCACTACGACCGGCGCATGAGCGACGTGTTTTTCGAGCAGCTCGGCCTACCCGAGCCCGACCACCACCTGGACGTCGGCAGCGGCAGCCACGCCGAGCAGACGGCGGGCGTGCTGCTGGGCATGGAGCGCGTGCTCGCCGACGAGCGCCCCGACGTGCTGGTCGTGGTGGGCGACGTGAACTCGACCCTCGCCGCGACGCTCGCGGGCGTCAAGGCCGGCATCCCGGTCGCGCACGTCGAGGCCGGCCTGCGGTCCGGCGACCGCGCCATGCCCGAGGAGCTCAACCGGCTCGCCACGGACGCCGTGGCCGACCTGCTCTACGCCAGCGAGGCCGCCGGCGTCGCCCACCTGCGCCGCGAAGGCCACAGCGACGACCGCATCGTGATGGTGGGGAACGTGATGATCGACACCCTGGAGCGCTCGCGCGCCGCGGCCGCAGCGACGGGCGCCGCCCGCGCACTCGGCGTGCCGCTCGGCCGGTACACGCTCGTCACCATGCACCGCCCCGCGACCGTGGACCACCCCGACCGCCTCGGCACGCTCGTCGAGGTGGTCGAGCGCGCCGTCGCCCTCGGGCCGGTCGTGTGGCCGCTGCATCCGCGCACGCGCGCGCGCCTGGACGCGGCCAACCTGATGCACCGGCTGGGACGGCTTCCCGGCCTGCTCACGCTGGAGCCGATCGGCTACCTCGACTTCCTGGACCTCCAGACCCACGCGGGCGCCGTCGTCACCGACTCGGGAGGCGTTCAGGAGGAGACGACTGTTCTGGGCGTGCCGTGCCTTACGCTGCGGCCCTCGACAGAGCGGCCTGCGACCGTCGAGCACGGCACCAACCGGCTCCTGCCGCTCGACCCGGACGTCGTGGACGCAGCGTTGGCGGAGGCGCTCGCGGGCGACTGGCCGGCCGGCACCCGGCCCCCGTTGTGGGACGGTCACGCCGCCGAGCGCGTCGCCGACGACCTGGCGCGCCGGTTCGCCTAGGTCAGGTCGGCGTAGAGCGCGACCAGCGGCCCCGCCGTGGCGTCCCAGTGGTAGCGCTCGGCGACGGCCTGGCGGCCTCGCTCGCCCATCGCCGCCCGATCGCCAGGGTCGCGCACGCTCAGCGCCTGGCGCGCGAACGACGCCGGGTCGCCCGATTCGAACACGGCCCCGCACGCCTCGGCCTCGACAATCCGCTCCAGCGGCACGCAGTTGCTCGCCAGCACGGGCGTCGCGACGCGCATGGCGTGGAACAGCTTGTGCGGAATCGTGTGGTCGGTGTGCGGCGTCTTTTTGTGCGGCACCAGGGCGACGCTCGCTGCGGCGAGGTAGCTCTTGACCGCCGGCTGAGGCACGCGGCCGACGAACGTCACGGCGGCGTCCAGCCCCAAGTCCGCCACTCGGGCCTGGTGCTCGGGCACGGTCGGCCCGCTCCCGACCACGATTAGCCGAGCCTCGGGCGCCGCCGCCAGGATCGCCGGCATGGCTTCGATCGCCGTGTCGATGCCGCGGTGGGCGTCGATGTTGCCGGTGTAGACGAGCGTGAACGGGCCGGCCACGGCCGCCTCGACGGCCGGGTCGAGCGGGTAGGCGTCGAAGCTGGCCAGGTCGACGGTGTTCGGCACGACGGCGATGCGGTCCGGGTCGACGCCGAGGCGGGCGTAGCGGTCGGCGGCTTCCTCAATCGGCACGACCAGCCGGTCGGCGGCCTGCACCCACGTTCTCTCGACGCGGTACCACGTGGGAATCCGGACGACCAGCTTGCGGGGGTAGCGCGTGCTCCAGGCGTAGCCACGCAACGCCTCGACCCAGTTTTCGTGCAGGTCGGCGACGACGGGCACGCCCAGCTGCCGGCCCGCGCGCAGCGCCCCGCCGACCAGGTAGAGGTCGTGGGCGTGGATGGCGTCGAACGGGCGCTCGGCGAACGCCTGGCGGATCATCCGGGCGTAGATCCAGTCCGGGACGGGCGTGACGCCTGCGAACCCGCGCAGCCAGTCGACGGCGCGCTTGGCCAGGCGCCGGCGCACGACCCGCGTGCCCTGGTGGCTGTCGGCCGCGGGCCGGTCGTCCGGGGCGATCTGGAGAAGCGTCACGTCGTGCCCCGCAGCGACCAGGGTCCGGGCCTCGTTCTCGACGCGGAGGTCGGACGGATACGGGTGGTCCAGGACCATTAGGATGCGCATGGGCCTAGCGGCGGGCAGCTTCGACGACGTACCAGCGCGGCGTGAGGGTCCGCAACAGGGGCCGGACGCCGAGCGGCACGCCGGACCGCTTGGGAATCCAGCGCTCGCGGCGCACGACGTCCCACCCGGCTTTGTCGAGCAGCCAGTCGAACTGCCAGTCCTCGAACTCGTGGAAGTGACGGTCCCACGGGTCGGTCGCGCTGCGGTAGGCCGTCGAGAACCACAGCCGGCGCGGGACCGACGCGAACAGCCGCGGCGCACGGGCCGCCCGGAGCACGCCGAGCGGGTTGACCAGGTGCTCGAACACCTCGAACGCCGTCAGCGCGTCCGCCGGGGCTGCGGCCGCCTCGGGCGCGTCGTCGAGGTCGGCGGTGCCGGTGTTGGCGACGGCGTAGCCCGACTCGCGGAAGCGAGCGGCGAGCGCGTTGTCCGGCCCGACGTCGAGCAACCGAGCCGGAGGCGCCAGCGACGCGCCGACAAACGCCAGCGTGCGCTCGAAGCGGTCGCGGTGGGCAGCGTCGGGGGCCGTGGCGGAGGACATGGTCGCAAGGTCGCACCGCGGTGCGGATGGCGCCGGCTACAGCGAGCGGATGACGTCGGCCAGGCGCGCGGTCTGGGCCTGGCGCGTGTACGGCGCGACTGCGCTCCAGGGCGCGCCGGGCCGCGGCTGCCCGCGCTCCCAGGCGGCGTAGTGCTCGCGCAGCGTGGCCTCGACGCCCGCCACGTCGTCGCGGTCGAGCATCGTCCCGCCCGACGTCTCCGCCAGCAGCGCCGCCGCGTCGCCTCGGGCGGGCCCGACGCCCAGCACGGGACGGCCCGAGGCGAGGTACTCGTAGAGCTTGCCCGTGATCATGCCGTCGTCTGCCGAGAACGGCTCGATCGACAGCAGCAGCAGCGCCGCCCGGGACTGCTCGCGCACCGCGTCGGCGTGGGTGACGTAGGGCATGGCCTCGACCGGGACGCCCGTCGACTCGGCCGCCTGGCGGACGGCGGCGTCGGTCTTTCCAACAAGGCGGACGGCCAGCCGGGCAAGCTCGCCGCGCGCGCGCAGGCTGCGAATCGCCGCCCAGACGGCGCTGGGATTGCGCGTCGCGTACAGGCTGCCAATGTGCGCCAGCACGAACGCGTCGGCGCGCACGGCCTGGCCCTCGGCGGCGCCGAGGTCGGCCGGGTCGAGGTCGGCCGGGTCGACGCCGTTGTGGACGACCGTGACGGCGCCGGGCGCCAGCCCGCCCTGGCGTTCCAGCAGCCGCGCCCAGGCCGGGCTGACCGTCGTCACGGCGTCGGCCTGGCGGAGCACGCGGCGCTCCAAGCGGCGGTCCAGCGCGCGCGCCGGACGCGACATGGGCAGGTCGTGGTAGAAGTTGATGGCCGTCCACGGGTCCCGGAAGTCGGCGACCCAGGGCACGCCGGTGCGCTGGAGCCGCTGGCCGACCAGGTGGACCGAGTGCGGCGGGCCCGACGTCACGACGGCCGCGAACGGGTCGGCGAGTTGCGCCGAGCGGTTGAGCCGCTTGCGCCCGGCCGCGACGGCGAACGGCACCCAGCCGACGCGGGCGTCCGGCAGGAACACGTTGGCGCGGATCCAGACGGCCAGCCGGGACAGGGCACCCTGGGTGTCGATGGCGCCCGTCGGGACGTCGCCCTGGGCGCGGCCGGTCAGGCGTCCGTACCAGCGCAGCGGGTCCGGCGCGCGCGTCCGGATCACCTCGACGCCGTCGGGAATGTCGGCGGCGAGCGTGGCGTCCTGGCTGGGGAACGCGCCGTCGGCGACCGTAAGCACGACCGGCTCGAACCCGGCCTCGCGCAGGTAGCGCACCGTCTTGAGCACGCGCTGCACGCCCGGGCCTCCGGCCGGCGGGAAGTAGTACGTGACGACGAGGACGCGAGGAAGCACGGGCGTAACAGACGGGGCCGCAAGGTGGCCGCTCGACGGGCGGGTCGCAAGGCGTTCACCGAATCCACCCGGCCCGCCTCGGGCAGGCGCGCGAGCCCGGCCGCGGCGCCGCCGACCCTCCGCCTGCCGCCCTCGGGTCACGGGACGAACGTCTTGGCGTCCGCGTATCGGTTGTTCGTGTTGGTGAACCCGTCGCCCGTCCCGCGTGGGTCGTCGCGATGGACGTAGACCGTGTACGGACGGCCCGCCACGAGCGGCTGGGCGGCCACGCCCGCCACCCCTCCGTCCGGGACGACGCCGTAGGACACCGGTGAGCGCATCCCGTTCTCGCCGTCGGCGGCGGTGACGGACCAGACGCGAGCGCCGTCGAGCGCGTCGGTCACGCCGGCGCCCTCGAACACGTCCAGGCTCCGGGCGCCCTGCGGAGTCCACGAGAACACCGGCACGCCGTCCAACACGTCCACGCGCACCCTCGGCTGCTCCGCGTCGTCGAACGGGTTGACGTCGCAGCTGGCGAGGAGCACGAGGACGAGCAGCAACGCGCAGCGCATGGAGGCAGGGTCGGGGGGCAGCAACGTACGCCTCCCTCCCCAAGCCGACCGAGGCGGACTAGCGCATCCGCTTGCGGCGGTTGCGGGCGTAGTCCTCGAACAGGAAGCCGCCCAGCTCGTCGAGGCCGGCGTAGTAGGCGCGGCCATGGTTGACCTCGGTCAGCTGACGCACGAAGTCCTGCAGCATGGGGTCGCGCGCGATCATGAACGTCGAGATCGTGATGCCCTCGCGGCGGCAGATCGCGGCTTCGTCCAGCACCTTGTTGATGATCTTGCGGTCCAGGCCGTAGGCGTTGCGGTACATCCGCCCGTTCTCGAAGTGGCACGACGGCTTGCCGTCGGTGATCATGAAGATCTGCTTGTTGCGGTTTTTGCGCCGCCGCAGGATGTCGCGCGCGCGCTCCAGCCCAGCGCGCGTGTTGGTGTGGTACGGGCCGACCTGGAGGTAGGGCAAGTCCTTCATCTCGACCTCCCAGGCCTCGTTGCCGAACGCCACGATGTCGAGCGTGTCCTTGGGGTAGCGCGTCGTGATCAGCTCGGCGAGCGCGAGCGCCGTCTTCCGCGCCGGCGTGATGCGGTCCTCGCCGTACAGAATCATCGAGTGGCTGAGGTCGATCATCAGGACGGTCGCGACCGACGTGTGGTGGTCGGTCTCGAACACCTGGAAATCGTCCTGCTGGAGCGAGAACTCGCCGATGCCGCCGCGCTTGAACGCGTTTTGCAGCGTCCCCGTCACGTCGATGTCGTGGACGTCGTCACCAAAGGCGAAGGGCCGCGTCTCCGGCTGGCGCTCCGAGCCCGTCCCGACGTAGGGCGTCTTGTGGTCGCCTCGGCCCGCCTTGCGCAGGTCCTTGAAGATTTCCTCCAGCGAGCGCTCTCTCAGGCCGCGCTCGGCCTTGGCCGTGATCGCGACCACGCCCGTCTCCTCGTCGCGGTCGATGTAGCCCTTGTCCTTCAAGGCCTCGATAAAGTCGCCCAGGCCCATCTCCTCGTCCGTCAGCCCGTACTCCTTGTCAATGGCCGTCAGCCAGCGCAGCGCCTCGTCGGCGTCGCCGCCGGTGTGCAGCAGCAGTTGCTGGAACAGGTCGAACAGGGTGTCGAAGGTGGAGCGCGTGGTGCCGTGCCGCTCGGCATTCCACTCGGCGTATCGGAATCGCATGGGATCGCAAGGTGTGGTCTCTCTCACCGTGAACGGGGGCGCGCGTTCCGATCGCACTCCGCTCAACTTTCAATTGAAACTGAAACCATGACACAACGGCGTCAGTCTGAGCGTCGTAACCTGACCCTCCCTACGGAACTTCCTGAGCAAAAAGCTCGGATTGCGTCCCCGCTCACTCTTCTCGTCCATGACACACCGCATTTTTCTTGTTGAGGATCACCCCATCACTCGTGACGGCGTGCGGGCGCTGATCTCACAACACGAGGACTTACAGGTGGTTGGGGAGGCCGCCACCGCACCCGAGGCGTTGTCGCTTCTGGGCTCGGCCCAGCCCGAGGTCGTGGTGACCGACATCGCCATCGGCGGCGCCGACGGCATCGAACTGACCAAGCAGATCCGGTCCATGCACCCGGACATCCGCATCTTGGTGCTCTCGGCCTACGACGAAGGGGTCTACGCCGAGCGCGCCATCCGCGCCGGCGCGCACGGCTACATCGAAAAGCGGACCGCGTCGAGCGTGCTCGTCGAGGGCATCCGCACCATCCTGGACGGGCGCCTCCACCTGTCGGACAGCCTGCGGGACCGCGTCGTCGGCAGCTACCTCTCCGACGGCAGCGTGGCGGACTCGGCGGTGACGGACCTGACCGACCGCGAGCTCGAGGTCTTCCGTCACTTTGGCCACGGCCTGACCACGGCCCAGGTCGCGGACGCGATGATGCTCTCGCCAAAGACTGTCGAGACGCACCGCGTGCACATCAAGCAGAAGCTGGGGCTCAAGACCACGAACGAGTTCGTGCACCGCGCCGCGCTGTGGACGGCCCGCAACAGCGTCTAGCCCGGCCCCAGGTCGCTCCGCCTCGGGCACCGCCTCGACACACCACCGCCCCGCCAGTCGTCACGACCAGCGAGGCGGAGGGTTGTCAGGCGGGCCTGCGTCAGTCCGGCAGGTTGTAGGCTTGCTTGACCGCTTGGTAGTCGGTCAGGTCGATCCGGGCGCCGGCGCGCGAGTCGGTCAGGAACAACTCGTTGGGAATCGTGACCAGGCGGAGATCGACTGTGCGCGAGGTGCCGTCCTCACGCTGAGGCACCAAAAAGTCGAAGAGCACCGTCGGGTCGGCGTCGAAGTCCGAGGCCGGGGCCGAGGACACGACGTCGAAGTTGAGGTCTCCGTTGTCAAAGGAATACTCGAACGACGAGGTGTAGGCGATGACCGGGACCTGGATCGTGGAGCCGTTCTCGTCGGCGAGCACGAGCTCCTCGTAGCCGCGCGTCAGCGGCAGCGCCGACCACGTGACGTTGCCGTCGGCGCCGTCCACGTCCTGCACCTGTTCCACGTTGATGTAGAGCATCACCAGGGCGCCGTCGCCGGCGGTGCGCAGCGCGCGGTCCAGGTCGCCGCGCGTGACCTGGGCGTCCTGGGCGTCGAACGAGGCGATCCGGCCGTCTTGGGAGACCCGGTAGTCCTGGTTGTCGAAGTTGAAGTCGACGACGAACACGTTGAGGGCCGTGTCTTCGGTCGAGTCGCAGCCGCTGGCGGAGACGACGAGGGCCGCGAGGGCGACGAGAGAAAGCAGGGAGCGCATGGGATCGGGGGGAGTGGCACGGACCAAGCCGCGACCGAGGTGGATGGGGTAACGGGTGGCACCCAACGGGCGACGCCCGCCCCGAGGTATCGGGACGGGCGTCGAGATCCGAAGCCGTGAGCTAGGCCGTCGCGCGCCGCGCGCCCAGGTAGACCGACGCCACGAGCGCGATCTTGGTCAGGTCCCAGGGCAGGAACTTGACCCAGCCGCTCATGACGGCCTGGCCCCAGTCCAGACCCACGACGGCGTGCAGCCCGATCACGCCACACGCGAACAGGACGGCGGAACTGGCCAGCAAGGCCAGGAGCACGCGGCCTGCGCTGCGCTGCGACTGGGTGATGGCGCCGGCAACGAGTGCCACGAGCGGAAACGCGATCAGGTAGCCGACCGACGCGCCCAGCAGGTGCTCGACGCCTGTTCCGCCGCCGGCGTAGACCGGGAAAAGCAGGCCGAGCACCAGGTACAACGCCATCGACAGCACGCCCAGGCGCCAGCCCAGGAACAGCCCGCTGCCGTAGACGGCCAGCGACTGCAGCGTCAGCGGGACCTCCCACAGGTAGAGGCGCAACTCGAACTGAGCAAGCACCGCCGTCAGCAGCGCCACGCCGACGACGAGCGCGGCCTGGAGAACCAACGGGGCATCCGACGCGCGCAGGCGATCGACGGAGGCGGCGGACGGGGCGGTGAGGGCGAGAGACATAGCAGGACCGAGAGAGGGCCGGAAAGATACGTGCGCCGGCTGGACGGTCCACCTCGGCACCGTCCGCCTCGGCACCGTCCGCCTCGGCACCGTCCGCCTCGGTGCTGAGGCGCGCCGCCTCGCGAGACGCCGGTAGCTTGCCGCCCCCCTCCCCCGCCGCCGTGACCGACTCGACCCAGGACCACATCGCCGCCACCGTCCACGACCGCGTGCTGTCGCTCGTGCTCGACCGGACCGACAAAAAGAACGCCCTGACGCGCGCCATGTACGCGCGCCTGGCAGACCTGCTGGAGGCGGCGAGCGCCGACGCGGGCGTCCGCGCCGTCGTGCTGAGTGGCGCCGGCGGCGTGTTTACCGGCGGCAACGACCTGGGCGACTTTATGATGGACCCGCCGACCGGGCCGGACAGCCCCACGTTCCGCTTTCTGCGGGCGGCGGCGGGCTTTCCCAAGCCTTTGATCGCGGCCATCTCGGGGCCGGCCATCGGCATCGGCACCACGATTTTGCTTCACTGCGACCTGGCCTATGCCGCGCCCGACGCGCGCTTCAAGATGCCGTTCGTGGACCTCGGCCTGGTGCCCGAGGCGGCCTCGAGCCTGCTCATGCCGCGCATCATGGGCGCCGCGCGGGCGTCGGAGTTGCTGCTGTTTGGCGAGGTGTTCTCGGCCGAGACCGCGCGCGAGGTGGGCCTGGTCAACGAGGTCGTGGAAGACCCGACGGCGCGAGCGCTGGAGCGTGCCGCCGTGCTGGCCGCCAAGCCGCCCCAGGCCGTCCGCCAGTCCAAGGCGCTGATGCGGCGCGAGACGGCCGACGCGGTCGGCGAGACGATGGCGCACGAGGGCGCGCTGTTCGTCGAGCGGCTGACGTCGCCGGAGGCGCAGGAGGCGTTCACGGCCTTTTTCGAGAAGCGCCCGGCCGACTTCTCGCGCTTCGAGTAGCGCCCTCGTCGCCGGCGGCACCCGGCACCGGCCCGCCCTGAGACCGGTCCGCCCCGAGACCGCCTGTTCTGAGACCGCCCAGCATCGAGACGGCCCGCCTCGGGGCGGCGACCGAGGCGGGCCTGGCCAGAATTCTGACGGCGGGACTTGCGCTCGGCCTGGATCTACTATATGCTTAGTACGAACCAAGCCAACGACTCATGCGCAACCCCCTCACCCCGCTCGGCGGCACCGAGATGGAAGTCCTGCGCGAGGTCTGGAGCCTGGGCTCCGCGACCGCGCGCCAGGTCCACGACCAGATCCTGACGCGTCGACGCGTGGCGTACACGACCGTGATGACGGTCCTGAAGAACCTGGCCGCCAAGGGCTACTTGCGCTACGAGTCCCAAGGCACCGCCTACGTCTACAGCGCGGCCCGGCCGGCCGAGGAGGTCCGCGCGTCGCTGCTGTCGGGCATTCTCGACAAGGTGTTCGGCGGCTCGACGGCCAGCCTGGTGCAGGCGCTGGCCCAGCGCGCGGCCCTCAGTGACGCCGAGCGGGCCGAGATCCGCGCATTGATCGACGGGCTCAGCGACGCCCCAGCCCCCGACTCCGATGCCTGACCTGACCTGGCTCGCACGTTTGGGCGACGCCTCCATCCAGGCGATCTGGCTGCCGGTCGCGGCCTGGAGCTTCGTCGCCGTGCTGGCGGAGGCGGGGGTGCGGCTGGGCCGTGCGGAGGCCTCGCTGGCGCTGCCTGTCCGCGGAGCCGTGCTGGCGGCGCTCCCGCTCTCGGTTGCCGTTCCTGCCATCTTGCGCGCCGTCGCGCCCGAGACGGCCAGTGCCGTCGCCGGGTTGGCGCCGGGCGCGACCTGGCTGCCCGGCATCGACGTGGGAGCTCCGGCACTCGAGGTGATCGCGTCCGGGCCGTCGCCGGTCAGCGTCGCCCTGGGTCTGGCCGTCGTCGTGGCCGGAGTGCTGGCGGCGGTGCGGCTGGTCCAGTTTGGCCGCGCCGCCGCCGCCGCCGACTGGACGCGGCGCCACCTCCCCGACGCCCAGGCGCCCGCCCAAGCGGCTGTCGACGCCGCGTGCCGGCGGCTGGACGTGGCGCGGCCCGTCCGCGCAGCCCAAGCTCCGGCGGGCGCGGCTCCGTTCACGGTCGGCTGGCGCGCGCCGATGGTGGCCCTGCCACCCGACTTGGCGCCGGACGCGCTCGACGTGGCCGCCGTCCACGAGGTCGCCCACGTGCGCCGGTCGGACTACGCGTGGCACGCGGCCCAGCGAGCCGTGACGTCGGCGTTCGCCGCGCACCCGCTCGTCTGGGTGCTCGGCCGAGGCCTGGACCTCGACCGCGAGCGCGCCGCCGACGCGGCCGTGCTCGCCGCCTGCCCCGACCGACGCCGCGCCTACGCCGACCTGCTGTTCTCGTACGCCGCCCGCCCGGCGCCCGCCCTGGCGCTGGGCGCCTCGTGCGGCGCCTCCTCCCTCAAACAACGCATCGACGCCATGACACGCCACGTCACTCCCACGCACACGCGCCGCCTGGCCTGGCTCGGCCGCGCCGCCGGCCTGCTCGCCCTGACCGCCGTCGTCGCCGTCACGACCGCGATGGGCCCGTCCGGCTCTCCCCGCCTCGGCGCCGAGGCGGACCGACAGCCGGTCGAGCGGCTCTTTCTCCACACCACCGATGGCGCGCCCTCGTCGCTGGAGCTGTGGCTCGACCCGGGCTCGACGCGTGCCCACGCCGAGGCCGTCGCCGCGTTCGCCGCCAGCGACCGCCCCGACGCTGTGGCCCTGCCGCTCCAGATCCACTTTGACGATGGGGTGCTGCGCCGCGACATCCGCATGGACCGGGGCCGGACGTCCTTTGGCGACATCTCTGTGGTCCTGGGCCAGCGGACGAGCCGGAGCCCTCGCCGCGACACGACCGACGTGTTCGACGTTGCCGAGGTGATGCCGGAGATCATCGGCGGCGTGGAGAGCCTCGCCGACCAGATCGTCTACCCCGAGCTTCAGCGGCGCGCCGGAGTCCAGGGCACGACGATCGTGCGGATCGTCGTGTCGGCCGAGGGCGAGGTCACCGACGCGGAGGTGGCCCGGTCGTCGGGCAACGACGGCCTGGACCGAGCGGCCGTCGAGGCCGTCGAGGGCCTTCGCTTTGTGCCGGGGCGCCAGGACGGCCAGGCGGTTCGGGTTCGGTACATGGTGCCGGTCGCGTTCCGGCTTCCCGCGGATGCGGCGTCGCGCCCAGCGCCGGCCGGCCGCGTCGGCGCTGGCGCCCCGGTCCGCCGCTCCGTCCCCGACCCGGACGATCCCGACGTGTTCGGAGTCGCCGAGGTCCAGCCCGAGTTGATCGGCGGCGCCGCCGCGATCCAGCCCGAGTACCCGCTGCTGGCGCGCGAGGCGGGCATCGAAGGCCGGGTCATCGTCCAGTTTATCGTGGACGAGCAAGGCCGCGTCCAGGACGCCGTCGTGGTGCGTTCCCCGCACGACATGCTCTCCGAGGCGGCCCTGGCAACCGTCCGCGAGCTCCGGTTCACGCCGGGTCAGAACGCCGGCCAACCTGTCCGCGTCCGGTTCGCGCTGCCCATCACGTTCCGTCTACCGGCCGGCGACGCCGGCGAGGGCGAGCGCCAGGACCGGGGCGACGACCGCCCGGACGGCAGCCGCCTGGACCGTCCGGCTCCCGAGCGCCCGGCGCGCGCCCGGATTGGCTACGACCTCGAAGGCAACCGGTTGCCCGTTCGCTACGCCGGTGTCGACGTGTCACGCCTGTCGCCCGGCTCGCAGCAGGCGTTCACCAACACCTTTAACGCCATCCCCAAGATCTACGGCCAGGAGCAGCGAGACGCCGGAGACGTCGAGGTCCGCTACGTCACCGACGACCAGGGCCGGAGCAACCAGCTCGAGTACGTTCGCGGCGACCGGTCCATGATGCCGATAGCCGCCTTCTTGGTCGGCACGATGGAGCTGGCCCCAGACGCCCGCCCGGGTCCGGGCGGCTCCTCGCCAGGCATGTTGCGGGTGTGGTACCTGGGCGAGCGCTAGCCACCCCGCCCGCCTCGGTCCCGACGCCGAGGCGGGCCGGGTCGAGGCCGGGGCCCGGGTCCAGAGGACGGGGCCCGGGTCGAGGCCAGCGTCCGGAGGCCGATTCCCCTTGACCCCGGCAGCGGCGCGGACGATCCTGGGCGGTGCACACCCTCTCGCACCGTGGACGTCCTCGCGGCTCTCTACTCGGTCACCGCCGCCGTGCTCGTCGTGGGCGCGGTGGCGCTCGCCCCGAGCCGGGTCGGGGCGGCCCGGGCGCTGGCGCTGCTGCTGGGCACCAACGGCGCGCTGGTCGGGCTCGCGCTGAGCCGTCACCTGGGCTGGGCGGCGCCCTCGGCCACGGGAGCCGCCGTCGTGGGCCTGTTTGCCCTGTCGCCTCCGCTGCTGGCCCTCGCCATCGTCCGGACCCGGACGCACGGGCCGCTCGTGCCGAGCGACGCCCGCGCCGCGTATCCCGCACTCGTGGCGACGGCGGCGGCCGGCCTGACGCTGGCGCTCACCGGCCGCGTGTTCCCGTCGGCCTGGGCCGACGCCGGCTACCTGGGCGGGCTCAACGTGGTCGCGGCGGCGGCGTTCGCGGTCGCCGTCCGAGCGCTTGGCGGGCTGGACGCGAGCGTCCGCCGGTGGGCTGCGGCGCTGGTGGCCGTGTTCGGGATCCACTGGGCGTCGAGCCAGGGGGCCTGGGTGGCCGGGCTGCTGGGCGCGGCGGGCTGGGCCCCGGCGCTGGAGGCGCTCTCCATCGGCACGCTGCTGGCGTTCGGGCTCGGAGCCACCTGGGGAGCGCTGCGGCGGCTGCCGGCGGCCTTGCCGGTGCCCCCACCTCGGCCTGACCCCGAGACCGAGCGGGCCGACGCGCGCCTGGCGGGGCGGGTCCGCGACGTGCTGCAGGGCGGCCAGGGCTTTCTCGACCCGGCGCTGACCGTCGAGACCCTGGCGACCCAGCTCCGCGAGCCGACGCGCGACGTGTCTCGCGTGCTCAACGCCCGCCTGGGCGGAGGCTTCCACGACGTCGTGGGGCGGCTGCGGGTGGCCGAGGCGCAGCGGCTGCTTCTGGCCGAGCCCGACGCGACGGTGTTGGAGGTGCTCCACCGCGCGGGCTTTAGCTCGACCTCGGCGTTCCACCGCGTGTTCCGGCAGCACGCCGGGACCACGCCGGGCGCGTTCCGCCGCGACCCGGGCGCGGCGCTGCTCTCTCCGCTCGGCGAGACCACGATCCGGGGGGACGGGGCCGAGCCGGCGATCCCAGTTCCCGGCCTGGGACGCGGCACAGCCTGAGCCGGCGGGATGTTGGGACCGCCTCCCCGACTCCGCCATGCTTCGCACCGCGTCTCTCGCCCTCGTTCTCGCGCTCGCGCTCGTCCGCTGCGACCCGGCCTCGCCGCCGGACGCCGTCCTGCTCGGCTGCGACGGCCAGGCCTACCCCGGGCTGAGCGAGACGCCCTACGTGCTGCCCTACCCCGTGGGCGCGGCCTACCGGATGAACCTGGGCAACTGCTCCTCGACGTTCCACGGCCCCACGCAGCCCGACCGCTACGGCTACGACTTTGTCATGCCCATCGGCACGGCGCTGACGGCGTCCCGGGCCGGCCGCGTAGTCCACGTCGAGGCCTCGGGCCGGGACGGCGGCTTCCCCAACAACCTGGTGGTCGTGGACCACGGCGACGGCACGTTTGCGCAGTACATGCACCTGACGCAGGGCGGCGCCGACGTCGAGGTGGGCGACCGCGTCGACGCGGGCGACGCCATCGGGCGCAGCGGCAACACCGGCTTAGCGGGCCGCCCCCATCTGCACGTCATCGTGACGACCGGAGGCTGGACCTACCCCTACAGCCCGGTCCCGGTCAGCTTTGCCAACGCCTCGCCGCGCGACGTGGTGCTGGAGCAGGGCCGGACCTACCGTGCCCTGCCCTACTGACGCGCGCCGACCGCGGACGCGCCCCGGCCGCGGGCGGGCTGGGCCACCTCGGCGCTGGGGTGGAGACACTCGGGCCGCGCGCGCCCATCCGTCACGGCAACACCGAGACGAGCCGGCACCAAGACGAACCGGCACCGGGGTGGGCGCAGGCGCGGCGGGCAGGCTACCTTGGCAGCGGAAGCCAGGGGTGTCCCGCTCGCGGGACTGAGAAACACCCTCCGCACCTGATCCGGTTTGCACCGGCGTAGGGAGAGCTTCCGGCACGTCGGCCTCGGTCTCTCTGCGGGACACCCCACAGACCCACCGAGGCGGGCGCTCCCGGCTTCCAGACCCCCTCACCCTCTGGACAGCACCGTGACGCGCCTTCGCCTCGGCCTGGAATGGTTCCTCAACCCCGACCACGCCCCCCTCTTGCTCGCCCAGGACCGCGGCTGGTTCAAAGACGCGGGCCTG
The DNA here is from genome assembly GCA_963757585.1 of Rubricoccaceae bacterium. Classification (GTDB taxonomy): domain Bacteria; phylum Bacteroidota; class Rhodothermia; order Rhodothermales; family Rubricoccaceae; genus Rubrivirga. Next base: position 30,525 of record CAVWRT010000001.1, on the reverse strand, counting down.
GACGTCGAACTCATCGAGCCCGAAGAGCACCTGGACGCCGTCGAGGCCATCGAGCGCGGCGACATGGACTGCGCGGTCACCGAGCCGCTGCACCTGGTCCAAGACCGCGCCAAGGGCGAGATGTGCGTCGGCTTCGCCCGCTTTCTGCACACCAACGGCGGCGTGATGGCTCGGGCCGAGATCGCGCGCCCGCGCGACATGGCCGGCACGCGCATCCAGTACCCCGGCGCGCCGGGCCCAGGCGGCCCCGCGATCGTCGCCACGATGGTCGAGGCCGACGGCGGGCCGGCCGGGACGGAGGACGGCTACGGCCGCGTCAACAACTCGTTCTACCACACCGACGCCCTGGCTGAGGACAAGGCGGACGTGGCGACGCTGGTGTTCCACAACTTCGAGATCGTCGAGGCGCGGCAGCGCGGGCTCGACGTCCACCTGTTCGCTTTGAAAGACTGGGGCGTGCCCGACTTCTGCCAGTTGGTCCTGATCACGCACCCCGACAAGCTGGCCCAGGAGCGCGAGACCTTCGAGAAACTGGTCCGCATCTTGCGCCGCGGCGTCGACGCTGTCAAGCAGGAGCCCGACGCCGCGCGCGAGGCCTACTTCCGGATGACCGGCTCCGACCTGGGCGACGCGCTGACGGGCGCCATCTACGACGCGACCGTGCCGTGCTTCACGCACGACTTCTCGATGAGCGCCGACTACTACGCCCGCCTCGAGGCCTGGATGGCCGAGCGCGGCCTGATCGACGCCACGCCCGGCGCCGACGTGTACTGGACCAACGACTTCGCCCTCTAGCCCCGCCCGCCTCGGCGACCCTCCCGACGGAGCGACCGAGGCGGGCACCCTCGCCCCCCGATCTCATGGAGATGCCCACGACCGCCGCCGCCAAGCGCGCCGCCAACGACGCCACCCACACGCGCCTGGAGGAGCTGTCCGACGAGGTCCGCCGGCCGCTGCCGGGATCCCGCAAGATCTACGTCACCGGCTCGCGCCCCGACCTGCGCGTCCCGATGCGCGTCGTGGACCAGAGCCCGACCACCGGCTCGTTCGGCGACGAGGCCAACCCGCCGATCCCGATCTACGACTGCTCCGGCCCGTACACCGACCCGGCCGCGACCATCGACCTGCGCGCCGGCCTGCCCTCAGTCCGCGGCGCCTGGATCCAGGAGCGCGGCGACACCGAGTTTCTGGAGGGGCCGACCTCGGCGTTTGGGCGGGAGCGGCTGGTGGACGAGAAGACGGAGCACTTGCGTTTCGAGCACGTCCACCGCCCGCGCCGCGCACGGCCCGGGCAGACGGTGACGCAGTTGCACTATGCCCGCAAAGGCATCGTGACGCCCGAGATGGAGTACGTCGCGATTCGGGAGGCGCAGAACCTGGACGCGCTGCGGGCCACCGACCCCGGTCTGTTCGCCCAGCACGCCGGCCACAGCTTCGGCGCCGCGATCCCGCGTGAGATCACGCCCGAGTGGGTGCGCTCAGAGGTCGCCCGAGGCCGGGCCATCATTCCGGCCAACATCAACCACCCCGAACTGGAGCCGATGGCGATCGGCCGCAACTTCCTGGTCAAGATCAACGCCAACATGGGCAACTCGGCCGTCACGTCGAGCATCGCCGAGGAGGTCGAGAAGCTGACCTGGGCCACGCGCTGGGGCGCGGACACGGTCATGGACCTGAGCACCGGCCAGCACATCCACGAGACGCGCGAGTGGATTTTGAGGAACAGCCCCGTCCCCATCGGCACGGTCCCGATCTACCAAGCGCTGGAGAAGGTCGGCGGCACGCCGGAGGACCTGACCTGGGAGCTGTTCGCGGACACGCTCGTCGAGCAGGCCGAGCAGGGCGTGGACTACTTCACGATCCACGCCGGCGTCCTCTTGCGCTTCGTCCCGCTCACCGCCAGCCGGCGGACCGGCATCGTCAGCCGCGGAGGCTCCATCATGGCCAAGTGGTGCCTGGCGCACCACCGCGAGAACTTCCTTTACACGCACTGGGACCAGATCTGCGAGATCTGCGCCGCCTACGACGTCTCGTTCTCCATCGGCGACGGCTTGCGCCCGGGCTCGATCCAGGACGCCAACGACGACGCCCAGTTTGCCGAGCTCTACGTCCAGGGCGAGCTCACCAAGACGGCTTGGACGCACGACGTCCAGGTGATGAACGAGGGCCCGGGTCACGTGCCGATGCACATGATCCAGGAGAACATGCAGAAGCAGATCGACTGGTGCGGCGAGGCGCCGTTCTACACGCTGGGTCCGCTCACGACCGACATCGCGCCGGGCTACGACCACATCACGTCAGGCATCGGCGCGGCGATGATCGGGTGGTTCGGGTGCGCCATGCTGTGCTACGTCACTCCAAAAGAGCACCTCGGCCTGCCCAACCGCGACGACGTGCGCGAGGGCGTGATCACCTACAAGATCGCCGCCCACGCCGCCGACCTCGCCAAGGGGCATCCGGGCGCCCAGGCGCGCGACAACGCCTTGAGCAAAGCCCGCTTCGAGTTCCGCTGGCAGGACCAGTTCAACCTAGGGCTCGACCCCGAGCGCGCCTGCGCCTTCCACGACGAGACGCTGCCCAAGGAGAGCGCCAAGGTGGCCCACTTCTGCTCGATGTGCGGCCCCAAGTTCTGCTCGATGAAGATCACCCAGGACGTCCGCGACTACGCCGCCGAGCACGGCGTGGACGTGGAGGCGGCCATCCCGGAGGGGATGCGCGAGAAGAGCCGCCAGTTCGAGGCGTTGGGCGGCCAGATTTACCACGAGAGCCTGCCGGACGAGGCCTGACCTCGCCCGCCTCGGCGGCTCCGCGGGGAGGCCGAGGCGGGGAGGCCGAGATGGGGAAACCGAGGCGGGGCTACTGCGCGCGGCGCCAGACCTGGGTCCGCCCCAGCGCACGAATCCCCAGAAACCCGCGCACGCGCAGGCGGTCGGCGCGCTCCAGCTTGAGGAAGCCGCGGTAGCGACGGGCCGTGGTGGGGTCGGTGATCCGTCCGCCCGAAAACTCATCGTTGTCCCAGGTCATGCCCTCGATAAGCGGCACCGTGCGCAGGTCGGCGCCTTGGTAGTCGCCTTTGCAGTCGTCGCACCGGAACTGGGGCTCGGGGTACTCCTGGGTCGGGAGGACGCGCACGATGCGGCCCTGGAGCACGCCGCCGGACTCGCTGATCCGGACGACGGCCTGGGCTTCCGTACCGTCGTCGCTGTAGGTGACCCAGTCGCCCAAGTAGGCGCGAGCTTCTGCGGGCAAGACCTGGGCGGAGGCAACCGTCGCGAGGGCAAGCACGGCGAGGACAATCAGAGAAAGACGCATAGCGGGGTGATCGGTCGGCAGGATGGCGTGAGGTGCGGCAACATCGTTCCGTTTGGCGTTGGCCTCAAGAGGACTCGTCCCGAGATCGCCGCCTCGGGCGTCTACTCGGCTGCCGTCGCGAGCACCCAGTCGGCGATGGTCGCCGCGACCCGGGGGTCGATGTCCGCCCCGAGGCGGGCGTACTCGGAGACGGCGCCGGTCTCGGCGGTCTGCATCACGTGGTTGATGCCGCTCAGCGTGGTCACCTGCCAGGCCGGGCTGCTCGAAGCGCCGAGCGCGCGGCGCATGGGCTCGGCGTTGCGGCTGGGCGGCACCTGCTGGTCGAGGCTGAAGAGCAGCCCCAGCGTCGGCACGCGGATGCCAGCTTGGTACGTCGCCGGGTCGACGGACAGCAGCGTGCGGAACGCGCGCGAGGTGAGACTGGGCAGGGCGCCGTCGGCCATCTTCTCGATGCGCTCGGGCGTCATGCCGATGGCGGCCGCCTTGGCGTCCGGGAGCGCCGCGTTGGAGGCCACGAACAGCGCACGCGCGCGCGCCCTCTCGCCGTCGGTGAGGTCTGCCTCGGGGTCGGCGGCGACCAACTCGAACAGCTCCCGGAGCGGAGCCAGAACGGCGTCCATCTCGGCGTCCGATAACTCCAGCGGCGCCAGCCCGACCGTGCGGTTTTGGTCGAGGATGGTCTCCAGGCCCCGCTCGGCGGTCGCCGCCAGCAGCACGAGCCCGTCGATGGCGTCGGAGCGGTCGGCCGCCAGCGGCGCCAGGATGCCGCTCTCGCTGTGACCCACCACGCCGACCCAGCGCACGTCCGCGCGCGCCGCGAGCAGCTCGGCGCCCGCCACGAGGTCGTCGACAAAGTCGAGCGAGGTCGTGGAGCCGGCCTCGCCCTCAATGGTGCTTCCGCCCACGCCCCGATCGTCGTACCGCAGCACCGCGATGCCGCGGTCGGCCAAGGCGTGCGCGAGGCGGCGGTACATCGCCAGCGAGTCGGGCAACATGCCAGCGCCCGGCCCCCCGTCGCGGTCCTGGCTTCCCGACCCCGACCCGATCACGACGGCCGGAAACGGCCCGGTGCCAGCAGGAATCGTGAGGGTCCCGGCCAAGGTCACGCCCGGCGAACTGCCGAAGGTGACGTCTTCCTCGGACTGTGCCCAAGCGGGCAGGGCGAAGGCCAGGACGAGGACAAGGGAAAGCGCGCGCATGGTCGAGGAGGCAAGGGGCAAGAGGCCTGCTACGACGTGGCCCGGTGAGGGATTCGGACGCGTCTTTGCCTGCGCTCCACACGCCCGCGTTGCCAGGTGCCGGGGCTCTTCCTACCTTCGTCGTCTACCCGCTGGGCGCGGCGCCGCGCTCCCGGCACGGACTCCGTAGCTCAGTTGGCAGAGCAGCTGGCTTTTAACCAGCGGGTCGTTGGTTCGAGCCCAACCGGAGTCACCCTCTCGGCCTTGTTCTTTACGCGCCCTGCGCGGCCTCCCTGCCCGGGTGGTGAAATTGGTAGACACGCACGCTTGAGGGGCGTGTGGAGTAAAATCCGTGCTGGTTCGAGTCCAGTCCCGGGCACCGAGCGGCCTTCCCACCGGGGGAGGCCGCTTTTTTTGACTCCGCCCGCCTCGGTGGCGCCACCGAGGCGGGCCGGGCAACCCCGGCTCGCACCCCTGCGGAGACGGCGGAGCCGAGCCCGATCTAGGCGCTAAGTGACCCCGCTTAACACGTCGGCGCTACGAATAGACGCCATGGTGGCGCTGTGACCGAGATGGCCTGATCGCGAGCGCCCTCAGCGACAGCGGGGCCGGGTTCGCGCCGCGGGCCTGCCTCGGTGGTCGAGAGCGACGGGTCAGGGGAAGAGGGGCACAGAATCTCGAAGCCGCCCTTGCGTAAGAACTTTCTTTCCAATACCCTATCCCTCGACTTCTACCAAAGTAGCCATGGACTCCATCCGACTCACGATGAGCGTTGGGCCTCGCGAGGTTGAGATCCAGAAGATCGACTCGGTCCAGATGAGGTGCCCGCCGCCGACGCCTTTTGAGAATCTCCTCGGCCGCAGCGGCACCTGGGTTGAGGTTCGCGATGCCAAAGGGAAGGCTCTCTACCAGCGCCTCGTTCACAGCCCGGCCTTCGACGAGACCATCGAGGTCACGACGGACAACCCAAAGCAACCCTTCAGACGGATCCGTCACGGCGAGCGCGCGATCCTGTTTCACGTCGTCGTGCCCGACCTGGACGAAGCCCGGACGGTCCACCTGCTCCAGCGCACGCCACGTCAGAAGCCCGGCTCGAAGCCAAACGAGCGCGTCCAGGTGGATCTCAAGCACGCACCAGGCACGACTGGCGCCGGCCAGCACGGGTCCAGCCAGACAAGCGCCAGCTAGCTCGCCTTCTGTCCCCTTTCTCTCCAACCGTCCATAGACCCATGGGTGCAGCAAACGGGTCGGTCTCCGGCCTCACCAAGATCCACGACGGCGGCGCGCCATCGACACGCTGGAACCTCGTGATCACCTCCGACGGCTACCAGGCCGCTGAGCTTGCTCAGTTTCACCTTGACGCCCAGGCCGTCGTCGACCGTCTGTTCGCCACAGCTCCGTTCGACGAGGAAGCCGTCGCCTGTGCGGTCAACGTCTACCGCCTCGACGTGGTCTCCGACGAGTCGGGCGCCGACAAGCCGGCTTGCGCCGATCTCCCGGACTCGTTCGTGCCCACCGCCGTCGACACCTATTTCGACTCGACTTTTTGCGCTGGAGGCGATGTCGACCGGGGCATGTCCGGCGACGACACGCTCGTCCAGACCACGGTCGAGGGCGAGCTTCCAGAATGGACGCAGATTCTCGTCGTCGTCAATGACAGCCAGCGAGGGGGACGGGGTGGATCGATTGGCTGGACCACGACGGGCGGGTCGGACTGGCGCGACGTGGCCATTCACGAGATCGGGCACTCGGCCTTCGCCCTCGCCGACGAGTACGACTATGACGGCGACGACACCTTCACGGGTACCGAGCCGGCCGCGCGCAACGTCACCGCGGAGAGCGACCCCGCCCTCGTGAAATGGGCGGCACTGGTCACCGCCGGCCCCGACAACCCGACCATGCCCAACGCCGACTGCACGACGGTCAACGGTGAGGCCAGTCCCGTCGCAGCGGGCATCGTGGGCACCTTCGAGGGCGCCGGCACGCACAAGTGCGGCATGTACCGCCCGCAGTACAGGTGCAAAATGCGGGTCACGACGCGGCCCTTTTGCGCCGTCTGCCTGAAGGCGATCCGGGACGACATGGCCGCCTACACCGTCCCCTCGACCACGGGCGACGTCGCGCTCGAGACCCTGTCCGTGTCCTTCGACGACGTGCCGGAGGGCCTCTCGACGGTCCGCCCCGTTGTTTTCCGCGTGGACACGTGTGTGCCCGTGACGTTCCAGGTGACCAGCGCCCCGTCGGCTCCCTTCTCGGTAGCCTTCGACCCGATCCTGGTCTCCAACCCGGACGCCGGCTCCGCCCGGCTGGCCAAAGTCTGGGTCCGCTACGACTGCGCGGCGGCTGGAACGAGCCACAGCGACACCATCGAGATCAGCTTGGCGGGCACGGCCACTCCTTGGAGCATCCCCCTCACGGGAAACTGCGTCACCCGGCCGACGGCTGCCGTCCAACTGGTCCTCGACCAGTCGGGGAGCATGCTCGACATGACGTCGGAGGGGCGCCTCAAAAAGGATGTGCTCAAGAAAGCTGCTCAGGTACTCGCCGACGTGGCCTACGAGGACACCGGCCTCGGCGCCAACAGCTACGACAGCGATGCACACCCTCTCCTGTCGATCGTGAGCGCTGGAGCCGTCGGTGTTGGTTCCGGGCGCGAGGCGTTGCGAACCGCAATTCGCGCCTACGAGCCGAACCCGAGCGGGATGACCGCCATCGGCGACGGGATCGAGTTCGCACGCGGCGCCCTCAACGGGTCTGCCGGCTACGACGAGCACGCCATGATCGTGCTCACGGACGGCAAGGAAACCGCCTCCAAGTACATCTCCGAGGTCAGCGACGGCGTGATTGACCAGCAGGTCTACGCCATTGGCCTGGGCACAGCCGACCAGATCGAGCCGGGCGCCCTAGCCAGTCTGGCGGGCAGCACCGGTGGCTACCTCCTGATGACCGGGCTCCTGACCACCGACGACAGCTTTCTGCTGGAGAAGTACTACGTGCAGATCTTGGCTGGGGTCAGCAACAACGACATCATCCTCGACCCCGAGGGGGCGCTGACCCGGACCCAGCCGCGAGTCCGCATCCCGTTCGACGTGACCGAGGCGGACGTCGAGATCACCGCGCTGGTGCTGGCCGACGTTCCAGAGGCCATCGACATCTCGCTCGAGGCGCCCGACGGCACGGTCTTCGACGCCTTCCAGGTGGCTTCGAGCCCGCTCCTCGACCGGGCCGTGTCGAGCGCGAGCACGCTGATGCGGGCCTCGCTTCCGGTGGTCCTAGGTGGGGCTGAAGCCCACGCAGGACGTTGGCACATGCGCCTCCGGATGGACGAGAAGGCGCTGGTCCACTACCTCAAGGGCCTTCGGGGCTCGCTGGCCAACAGGCTGGAGCAGGGAGTGTCTCTCACAAGCGAGCTTGGCAGAATCGAGCGCCTGGGTCGAGGCGTCGTCCGGTACTCGGCGATTGCTCAGACGTATTCCACGCTCCGCATGGAGGTGACGCTGCAGCAGGCGAGCCGCGAGCCCGGGGCAGAGATGCACCTCACGGCTCAGCTGACGGAGTACGGGGGACCGTTCCGTGGGTCCGCGACCGTTTCCGCGACCGTCACGGATCCAGGCGGAGCGGTCCGCATCGTCACGCTCTCGAACCACGGCGACGGCCGGTTCTCCACGACGCTCGCCGGCGCCGTCCCGGGCATCTACCGCCTCAGGGTCATAAGCCGCGGGACGACCACGCGAGGTCGGCCGTTCACCCGGGAGCAGTTGCGCACGGGGGTGATCTGGATCGGAGGCGACGAGCCGAGCCCCCAGCGCGACCCGAAGCGACCCGACGGATTGACGGAGTTGATGTGCTGCCTCTACCAAAACGGCGCGTTTCGCGACGAGATCATGGGACGGCTGGAGAAAGCAGGTGTCCCGTCCAGCACCGTCCGGAAGTGCATGGACGCGTGGTGCGCGCTTCCCTCCGCCGCTCCAGTCCGGAGCGTCCCGGTCAGCGGACGACCGTGATCCTCCGTGAGAACCCCTGCCCGCCCACCCGGAGCCGGAGCACGTACAGCCCAGCCGAGACGCGTGAGGCGTCCCAGTCCAGGCCGTGCGTTCCAGCCGCGTACGCCCCGCCAGCGAGGGAGGCGACGCGGCGGCCCGTCACGTCGAACACGTCGAGAGTGATGTCCGAAGGCTGTGAGAGGGTGAACTCGACGCGCGCGGATCGTGTCGTCGGGTTCGGGAACGGGGCGACGAGGGCATCGGCGAGGCCACCAGAGGGGGCGGTGGCGACGGAAAACACGGGCGTTCCGTAGAAGGGACCGGCGCCTACGGTCGAGGTTGAAGATGTGACCGTGCCCACGACGTGGTACCCGACGAGCGCGGCGCTACCTCCACCCGGGCTGGCGGTCGTGACGGACCCCGTCGTGACGCTCCCGGAATCAAGGCTTTGAGCGGCAGCAGGGACGCAGAGCGCGAGAAGTGCTGTGAGTAGGAGATGGTTCATCTATCGGTACCCAATGATCCCAACTCTCACGTAGCCTCTCACCGGGTCCAGCGAGGACCCCCCGGCCTCCACTAGACGCGGGGTACCGACCGTGACGCTCGATCCTGGATCAAAGGGAACCCAGATCGACAAGGATCCACCTCTGCGGCCGCGAGAACCTTCGGCGCCGCCACCTCCTACATATGCAGGGCTTATGCCGAACGGAACCCCTCTGTACTGAGTAGAAACTGGGATTGCAATACTACAAAACCTAGCTACTGACTCGGAACTAGTATCCTCGTCACACCCACTGCTAAATTCAGCTCCCAGGTAATAATATACATCAAGCAATATTTCTGACGCCGTTCTAGGAATACTAGATGGAATATCAAATGCAGTTTCTGGCGGGGTTTCGAATTCACTTGAGAAAGCGACAAGGCCAAGCGTTTCGCTCACGGGCGTCCACCCTGGCGCCGTACGGCGGGCGAAGTCAGCCGTGTCGGCCGCGACGGCTTGATCCGAGGTGGCAGCGTGCTCCGAGGTGAGCGCAAAAGGGACAGCCGTGAGTTCAAGTCTCGGGGTCCCTTCCCCCCCGCCGTCGACCTCGATGCCCAGCCAGCGGTAGGTGCCGAGGTACGGATCGGGAAGTGGGGTGGTCTCGCCAAGTTGAGTGTTGAACACGCCCTTGACAGCGACCACCGTCTGTGACTCGGACCAGACTGCACTCCCGTTCGAGGGAATGTCGTAGAGGCGGAAGGTCACCGGAACCTCCCCGTCAAGCGGGTCGCCGCCAGCGTCAGCCAGTGTCCCTTGGAAAGAGATCGTGCGCTGGATCTGCGCCTCGGCGCTGCCCGCCAGCAGGAGCGAGAAGGCCAGCGGAATCAATCGGAGTTGGCGTGAGCGAATCATGGGTCGTGTGGGGTGCGTGGGTGTTGGGCGGAGGACATGAGCGAGGGCATATCCGCGGGAGGCCTGGCTTAGTCGAGGCCGAGGCGGAGCAGGAGCGCGTGCCGGAAGCCGCCGTCCTGCCCCTCGATGCGTCCGGTGTGCTGGGAGAACAGCGCATAGTCGAGCTTGAGCACGACCAGATTGAGCGACGCCCCGACCGACGGCCCCGCGCCGGAGAGCCCGGCCCGCACGCCCAACCGGTTCCCGAGCGTCGCCTCGGCGCCCAGCCGGAGGTGCCCGAGCAGCGACTGGGAGTAGGCCGTCGTAGACGCGCTCACGTAGTCGGCGGCGAGCACGACGCCCACGACCGGGTTGGACAGCGCCGGACGGTAGGCGGCCCCCACGCGGAACGACGCGCGCCCGTCACGGCCCTCGAACGCCCGCTCGATGCGCTGCGCCTCGGAGGCATCTCCGCCGCTCCCGAGGAGCCCGAAAAAGTCGCTCGGTTCGTACTCCATGCCTCCACCGAGGTCGTACACCGCGACCGCGGCGTCGAGACCCGCGACGGGCGTCCTCCAGTGCGCGCCCAGATCCACGGCGACCGTCGAGCCCTCCACCAACGCGGGGTCGTCCAGATCTTCGATGTCCTCGGAATAGAGGTCGTAGGTCGATGCGTAGCGGCGGATGTACCGCGCCCCCGCACCCACGGTGATGGCTCCTGCTTGGGACTCCGGGAGCTGGACCGAGAGCGTGAACGCGCCGATGCCGTCGGTCTGGGTGAAGGCGTACAACGAGTCGCCATCGGGCGCCCCGATGGACTGGACGCGAGCCGTCGAGTGGACGAAGGCGCCGGCGCTGGCGCCGACGCGGCCAGCGCGGAAGCTGAAGGACGGCAGAAGGGCGGTGGCTCGCGCCTCAAGGGGCTGGCGCATCTCGGCCGCCAGCTCCCGTGTCAACGTGGAGGACGACTCGTCGCTCTCGATCTCGTCCAACAAGCGCTCCCCGACAGTCTGGACGGACGGGGTCCCGCGAACGGCCACGCCGACGAGCGAGAAGTGGAACCCGCCGGTCGTGGCTGCCACGTGGGAGGGGTTGATGAAGAAGGCGGTCTCCCGGGTCGGGATGGCAACTCCAGCGTCGCCGCGGCCCAGCATGGCCGGAATGAGCGCCTCGGCGCGGGCGTCGTGGGCGTAGTCCTGGGCGCTGGCGGGGGCCGCCAGCAGGAGGGCGAGGGCGAGAAGCCGGGTGTGGAGGAGAGCGTTCATGGCCGTATGAGCGGGAGGGTTGAGGAGGGGCCAGTGGGCGGCCGGCGCATTGGCATGCGGGTCCACGAGGTCCTCGTCGGCCGACACGTCCGTGAGGGCCAGGGTGGCCGAACGGCCCCTCCGGTGCCGGCTGTCGTCGCCCAAAGGAGGGCGGAGCGAGCCGAGCCGCAGAGGGGCCGTTCCGTGTCGTCCCACGTGGTGTCCCACGCTAGGCCCGCGGCCCCATGTGTCTCAATGGGGTGACTACACCATTTCCCCCACACTCGACCTCGGCCCTCTATCCTTAGGCAACCCAGTGTTTAGGCAGCCATCACCGCTGTCCCGCCCAGTCTGAACCTCCCCAGTCGTGCCTACACCCCGCAACCCCGTCCCGAGCCCGTTGCGACTGGCAGCGCTGGTCGCGGTGGTCGCGATGACACCGCCCATTGGGGCGCAGCCGGCGCCGACCGTCTACAAGCGGCTCACCACGGCCGAGGGGCTCTCCCAGGTCACCGTCCAGGCCATCCACCGCGACCGCCGCGGGTTCGTCTGGCTCGGCACCTACGACGGGCTCAACCGCTTCGACGGTTACGACGTCGCGACCTACTTCGCCGTCCCCGGCGACTCGACGTCGCTCGGCGGCAACTCGGTCCCCGACATCGCCGAGACGGCAGACGGCGCGCTCTGGATCGCGACCGACCGGGGCGGGCTGAGCCGCTACGACCCCACGCGCGACGCCTTCACGCGCCTGCGACACGACCCCGACAACGACGCCTCGCTGCCCTCGAACCGCGTGTTCGAGGTCCACGTCGGGCCGCGCCGCCAGCTGTGGGCGGGGACCAGCAACGGCCTGTGCCGCGTCGATCCGGCGACCGGGCGCGTCGAGAGGTTCCGGGGCCACCCCCTCGGCGGCCTGGCCGGCGTGAGCATCACGGGCTTCACCGTCACGCGCGCCGGGGCGGTCTGGGCGCAGGACGGCGACGGCGCCATCGTCCGCTGGGAGCCCGGCGCCCGCGCGCTGGCGCGCTACCCCGCCGACGGCTCGCCCGGCGCCCCTGTCAGCGGCGCCGTCCACACGGTCTACGAGGACGGTCAGGGCGTCGTCTGGATCGGGCACCGGGGTGGGCTGAGCCGCTACGACCCCGCCCGCGACGCCTTTACCCGCGTCACCGACGCGCTCCCCTACCCCCACGTCCGCGAGATCATCGCCGGGCCGGACGGGGCGCCGTGGGCGGCGCTCTACGGCGGCGGCGTGGTCCGCCTCGACCCCGCGACGGGCGTGCCGACGCCGCTCACCGGAGGCGTCGAGGTCGGCGTGCTGCCCACGCCCGACCTGATGGCGCTCCACGTGGACCGCGCCGGGATCGTGTGGGCGGGGACCGTCGGCTACGGTGCGGCCTTCTCGGCGGCGCGGTCCGGACCGTTCACGGCCTACGCCCCCGCGTCGCTGCTGATCGACGCCCGGATCGTCCGCGACTTCGCCGAGGCGGGCGGTCGCGTCTGGGTCGCGACCGCCGCCGGCGTCGCCGTTGCCGACCCCGCCTCCCGCACGTACCGGCCCGCCGCGCCCGGTTGCCTCGGTGCTGTGTTCCCGCGTGCGCTGGCAGCGGACAGCCGGGGGCGGCTGTGGGCAGGGTTCTTCTGGGAAGGGATCTGCGTCTACGATCCCGCGACGGGCGCGTCGTTCGCCGTCACGCACGACGCAGGCGACCCGGCGTCGCTGTCGTCGCAGACCGTCTACGGGGTCGCCACCGACGACCGGTGGGCGTGGGCGGGGACCGGGGCCGGGCTCGACCGGATCGACCTCGAATCGGGCTGGGTCCAGCGCGTCCGCCTGGGGCGCACCCCGCCGACGGTGTACCACGTCGTGACGTCGCGGGCGGGCGGCGTCTGGGCGGGGACCTCGGACCGGGGCGTCTACCGCGTCACGGCTGGCGGAGCGGTCCGCCACATTTCGGCCGACGAGTTCGACGCGGGCGCGCTCGACAGCCCGGCGGTGTACTCCTTGCTGGAGGCCGCCGACGACGCGCTCTGGGTTGGGACCGATGCCGGGCTCAACCGGCTCGACCCCGCGACCGGGCGGATTACGCGGTTCGGGGCGGCCCAGGGGCTTCCGCCGGGGACCGTCAACGGCGTCTTGGAAGACGCCGACGGGCGGATTTGGGCGAGCACCAACCGCGGCCTGGCCCGCCTCGACCGGGGCGCCCGCCGGTTCGTGGTCTACGACGCCGAGGACGGCCTGCCGTTCACCGAGTTCGCATTCACGGCGGCCCACCGACTCCGTTCGGGAACGCTCTTGTTCGGAGGCGTCCAGGGGTTCGTGGCCGTCCGCCCGGACCGCTTGGGCGTGCCGCGCCCGCCCCCCGCTGTTGTGCTGACGGCGCTCGACGTGTACGGCTCGGACCGGGACCCGGCGGCGCTGTGGGCCGCGCGCTCGGTCCGTCTGGGTGCGGCGGAGGACGGCTTCGCGGTGTCGTTTGCGGCGCTCGACGTGCTGGCCCCTCGCAAGGTGCGGTACGCCTACCGGCTAGACGGCTTCGACGACGAGTGGATCGAGGCCGGCACGCGCCGCGTCGCCAGCTATGCCGGCTTGCCGCCGGGCGCGTACACCCTGCGCGTCCGGGCCGCCAACGCCGACGGCGTGTGGACGGCTGAGGCCACGACGCTCTCGCTCATCCGGCTCCCGCACTGGTGGCAGACGGCGTGGGCGCGGCTCCTGGCCCTCGCCGCGCTGGTGGCGCTGGGCGTGGCGACCTACCGCTGGCGCGTCCAGCAGCTCTTGGCCGTCGAGACGTCGCGGCGACAGATCGCCGACGACTTGCACGACGACGTGGGCAGCCGGGTCAGCGCGCTCGCGCTCGCCGTCGAGCTCTCGTCCCGCCAGCCGGCCGTGCCCGCCGAGGAGCGGGACCGCCTCACCGGCCTCGCGGCCACCGCGCGGGACGTCGTCGCCGACCTCCGCGACACCGTGTGGGTCATCGACGGGGGCTCCGACACGCTCGGCGGGCTGGTCGAGCGCGTCCGCCAGGTGGCCGACCGGATGCTCGTCGCCCTGCCCCACCGCGTCGTTGTCCCGGAGACCGCCCCGGTGGGGTCGGTCCCGCTGGCGACTCGCCGGGACGTTCTGTTCGTCGTCAAGGAGGCGCTCCACAACGTCGTCCGCCACGCGGAGGCCAGCGCCGTCGAGGTCCGCGTCGAGGTCGGGGCGTCGTGGCTCACCGTCAAGGTCACCGACGATGGCCGAGGGCTCCCCGCTCACGTCGAGGCTGGGGGCCGGGGCCTGGCAACGATGCGGGCGCGCGCCGACCGCCTAGACGGGCGCCTCGACATCGGCCCGGGACCGGACGGAGGGACCCGGGTCACCCTCCAGGTCCCGTTCGCGCGTCGGGCGCGTCAGGGCTTGACCGCGGGAATGGTGCGTCCGCCCCATTGACCCCGCACGCCCTGCGTCCCAAGTTGGCACCCGCCGGCCCCGCCCCACCCATGCCCCCTGCCGCCCTGCCCCACTCCGTCTGGATCGTCGAGGACGACGCGGAGTACCGGCGCACCCTCGCCGAGGTCGTCGGGCTGGACCCATCGTTCCGAGTCGACCGGTCGTTCGCCGACGCCGAGGGCGCGCTCGAAGCCGTGAGCCATGTCGGAGCCCTCGACCGCCCCAGCCTGGTCTTGATGGACGTCAACTTGCCGGGGGCCTCGGGTATCGAGGCCACGTCGTCCCTCAAATCAGCGCACCCGGACTCGACGGTGGTGATGCTGACAGGCCGCGACGAGCCGTCGGCGATCTTCGCGGCGCTGCGCGCGGGGGCGTCGGGGTATCTAATCAAGGGGGAGCCCATTGACCGCGTGGTGGCAGCGCTCCGGGAGGCGGCGTCCGGCGGGGTGCTCCTGCCGGCGGCCGTCGCTGAGCGGGTGCTGGGGTTCTTCGCCAGCCAGCCGTCGGCCGAGACCTACGGACTGTCCCCGCGCGAGCGCGACGTCCTGGACGCGATGGTGGACGGGCTGGCCCAGCAGGCCATCGCCGACCGACTGTTCATCTCGGCCTCAACCGTCAACAAGCACGTCCAGCGGGTGTACCAGAAGCTCCACGTCCACTCGGCGAGCGCGGCCGTTGCGAAAGCCGTCCGGGAGCGACTGGTTGTGCCGTCGGAAGAAGGGAGCTGACGATTGGTGTGCGCTGTCATCGGAACTCTGCACTGACGCCAAGCTCGACTGGGGTCTGGAAGCCTCGCGGGCTACACCACGCCTGTTCAAGTCGCACCGTTTGTCGCGTTCCAACTGTTCTCCCAGCATCGCAGCAGGCGATTGGATGCAACAGCAGTTGCAACCTAATGTACTGATGTGCAGCTTCGTAACCTGGGTAGGGCGAGCGACCACAGGTCCTATGGCAAGTGACCGCAGGTCCTACGACTCGCGGCCGCCTCCGCCACGTCGAGCTCGACGAGGAGCTGTCGTGGGGCGGACGGCGGGGAGTCCTCCTTGGGGGCGCTCGGCGACGCCAAGGAGCAGCGGGACGTCGTGGCCGTCATGCGCCACGTCGAGGCGTGGGGGACCTCGCTCTCCATCGACCACATCACCAAGAGCGCGGCGGCTGGCAACCAGTCGTCGGCGACCATCTTCGGGAGCGGGATGAAGCGAGCCCTCGCGCGCTCGACGTTCTTCCTGGCGCCCGCTGGCGACGCCCTCGCGCTCCGCCCCGATAAGTCCAACTTCAGCGCGGCGTCGAGCCCGGTCTACCTCCGTGTGTCGCACCTCGCTGACGAGCACGGCCGGGCCGAGGTCACGTTCGAGACGCTCGACACGGCGGACGAATCGCTTGGGGAGCGGAGGACCACGCGCCCGCCCATGAGCAGACGCTGTTCGCGCTCCTGCGGCTGTTCGAGTCCGGCGGCGGGCCGGTGGCGCTCACGACCCTCGCCGCCGAGCGCGAGTCCAAGGAGAGCACGATCCGGAATCACATCTCGAAGCTCGGGGGTCGCGTCGTGAAGCATGGCGACAACTCGTATTCCCCGGCCGATTCCCGGTCGGGAACGACGGGAAGTGAAGCCGGGACTGAGCCGGAAGACTCGGGTTGCGCGAGCTCCAGTCGGCCGTGCTGAACCTGAACAGACTGTGTCCGGGCGTCCAGCCAACTGGCGCTCCTGTTAGCGACGGTCGGCGGGGCTGGTGTGGCTTGGTAAGTAATGTTTTTGTATGCACAAAAACCTCTAGCCGCCTCCCACCGGCCTGAGTCATTCGCAGTCGGCACGGCTAGGGCCGCGCCGATGCTTAAGCAAGAACTCGACCTCTCAAACCCATGTCGGAGAACCCTTCCGAATCCGAATGGCCGGGCCGCTCGCGAGGCGGACGTCCGCGCAAGTCGCCAGCGTCCCGGCGGACTCGCCGAATCCTCTTCCGGCTGAAGGCTCGCGAGAAGGCGAGGATCCAATTGGCCGCCGCTCGGGCCGGTATCACGTTGTCGGAACACGTCAGGCGGAAAGCGCTCGTCGCTTCGCCCAAGCCCAAGGCGACACGGTTGAAGCGGGAAGAGCTCCGCGGTCTTGGGACCCGCCTGAACGTCGCTGCCCATAGGGCGAATGCGGAGGGTCGAGTCGACGAGGCGCAACTCGTTCCGCTCCTCGGCGAAGTCCGTAAGGTCCTCCGCAAGCTTCGGCTAGACCTCAACGACCCAGCAGTTGACGCACAGGAAGGTCCAACCTGATTCTATCGAGACGAGACCCGGTACGGCCTGGCAAGTTCTGTTTCCGTGTGGATGTAAACACTCGGTGCCAGGGATGGAACGCCCGAGCCGGACTGGGTCGCCGTAGCAAGTACGCCGTCGCACGAGTCCGACAACGGAGCGATATCCGGACTTTGTTTTCGGGACAGGTTGCTGAACGGAAGCGGCTTTGTGATCGCCAGTGTGAGAGTCCGGTCGGTGCACCTTCGAAAGCGGCCGTTTTCTGACCGAACTGAGACTCGGCCCGACCTTGCTCGAACCGCGTTGATGGCGTCCTCGGTGTCCTGCGTCTCAGCCGAACTGGCCCGTCACGTACGCGCGCGTCCGGTCTTGCTCCGGC
Source organism: Rubricoccaceae bacterium (assembly GCA_963757585.1). Taxonomy (GTDB): domain Bacteria; phylum Bacteroidota; class Rhodothermia; order Rhodothermales; family Rubricoccaceae; genus Rubrivirga. The sequence goes on along the minus strand of CAVWRT010000001.1, from coordinate 13,380 downwards.
GACGTGAACACCTGGTCCGTCGGGCCGACCTCGACCAGCCGCCCGTCGTGAAGGAACGCCGTCCGGTCGGACACGCGCCGGGCCTGCTGCATGTTGTGCGTGACGATGACGACGGTGTAGCGGTCGGCGAGCTCGCGGACCGTCTCCTCGACGAGCCCGGACGCCCGGGGGTCGAGCGCTGAGGTCGGCTCGTCCATCAGGATCACCTCGGGCTCGACGGCCAGCGTCCGCGCGATGCACAACCGCTGCTGCTGCCCGCCCGAGAGCCCGGTCGCGCGCTCGCTCAGCCGGTCTTTCACCTCGTCCCAGATCGCCGCCTGGCGGAGCGCGTTCTCGACGCGCGCGTCCATGTCGCCTTCGAGCCCGTTGATCCGGGCGCCCCACGCGACGTTCTCGTAGATCGACTTGGGGAACGGGTTCGGCGCCTGGAACACCATGCCCACATAGCGGCGCACCAGGACGGGGTCGGCGTCGCCGTAGACCGAGCGGCCGTCGAGGCGGACCGAGCCCTCGGTCCGCGTGCCGGGCACCAACTCGTGGATCCGGTTCATGGCCCGGAGCAGCGTGCTCTTGCCCGAGCCCGAGGCCCCGATCAAGGCCAGGACCGACCGCTCCGGCACGTCGATCGAGACGCCGTGGAGGGCCTGCGTCGGGCCGTACCACACGCTGAGGTCGCGGACCTCGACCTTGACGCGGGCGGCGGGGCCGGGCGGCGGCGCGTCCGCCGAGGCGGAGGGGGCGATGGGGGTCAGCTCGGTCATGGCGGTGGGGGTCTAGCGGAGGCGCTCGGCGCGGTCGCGGAGCCAGATGGCGAGCCCGTTCATCACGAGGAGCACGGCCAGCAGGACCAGGATGCCGGCCGCGGCCAGCCCCTCGAACTCCTCCTGGGGCCGGCCCGCCCAGTTGTAGATCTGGACCGGGAGCGCGCTAAAGGCGTCGAGCGGGGTCTGGGGCAGGAACGCCAGGAACGTGGCCGCGCCGACGACCAGGATGGGGGCCGTCTCGCCGATCGCGCGCGACAGCGCCAGGATCACGCCGGTCAGCGCGCCCGGCGCCGCCAGCGGCAAGAGGTGCGCCCGGACGACCTGCCAACGCGTCGCGCCCAAGGCGTAGGCGCTCTCCCTCACGCCCCGGGGGATCGAGCGAAGCGCCTCCTGCGTCGCGATCACGATGACGGGCAGGACCAAGAGCGCGAGCGTGACGCCGCCGGCCAGGAAGCTGGCGCCGAACCCGAGCACGCGCACGAACACCGCCAGCCCCAGGATGCCGTAGATCACGCTCGGCACGCCGGCCAAGTTGGCGATGTTGAGCGTGACGAGGCGCAGGAGCGGGCCCGGCCGGGCGTACTCCTCCAGGTAGACGGCCGCGCCCACACCCAGGGGGACGGCGACGGTCGCCGTGATGACCATGAGCCAGAACGTCCCGGCGATCGCGGCCTTCAGCCCGGCCCGCTCGGCGATCCGCGAGGGGTACTCGAACAGCAGGTCGGCGCTGAGCCACGGCAGCCCGGTCACGAGCACCTGGACCAGCAGGATCCCCAGCACGACGATCCCGAGCGCTGTGGCCGCCGCGGCGCACGCACGGAGCACGCGCCCGCGCTGGCGCCGCCGGGCGAGGCCAGGCGGGACGTCGGTGAGGGAGACGGCAGGAGTGGGCATGGCGGCGCTAGGCCCGCTGCGCGAAGCGGCGGACGATGTGCTGGGCGCCCACGTTCATCGCGAGCGTGACCAAGAACAACAGCAGGCCGACGGCGAAGAGCCCCTGGAAAACGGCCGAGCCCTGGGGCGTGTCGCCGAGTGTGGCGCTGACGATGAATGCCGTCATCGTCTGGATGCTCTCGCGCGGGTCAAGCGTCAGCAGCGGCGTCGCGCCGGCGGCCAGGACCACGATCATCGTCTCGCCGATGGCCCGGCTGAGCGCCAGGATGAACGACGCCACGATGCCCGACAGCGCGGCCGGGACCGTGATCCGCCAGACGACCTCGCCCTCGGTGGCCCCGAGCGCGTAGGCCCCCTCGGCCAGCCGGCGCGGGACGGCGCCCAGCGCGTCCTCGCTCAGCGAGGCCACGAGTGGCAGGATCATCACGCCCACGACGAGCCCGGCCGAGAGCGCGTTGTACACGCCCAACCCGGGAACGAACATCTGCAGAAAGGGCGTCACGGCCGTCAGCGCGAAGAAGCCGTAGACGACCGTCGGGATGCCCGCCAGCAACTCGAGCGCTGGCTTCACCACGCGCCGGACGCGCGGGGTGGCGAACTGGGAGACGTAGACGGCCGCGAGCAGCCCGAGCGGGAGCGCGACGACGGCCGCGATCGCCGTGATGAGAAGCGTGCCGGCTACGAGCGGCCAGACGCCGAACTGGCCGTCGACGAAGAGCGGCGTCCACTCGGTCGCGCCGAAAAACTCGGTGACGGGCACCTGGCGGAAGAACCCCACCGACTCCCACACGAGCACGGCGACGATCCCCACGGTCGTCGCGACGGTCACGGCCGCGCACGCCGCCAGCGCCGCGCCGACGGCGCGTTCGACCGGTCCGCGCGAGACGTTGCGGGTGAGCGAGGGCGGAACGGCCGCGGCTCCGCGCTGGAGGGCAAGGTCGGGGGTGCTCACGGCGCGCCTCCCGAGGTGGGCGTAGCGGCGGGCCGTCGGCCGCTGGCGGCGCCGCCCAGCACGTCGTCCACGCGCGCGGCACGCAAGCCGACAAACGCGCTCCCGGTCGTCCGCGCCGCCCAGCGCTCTCGGACCAACCGGTAGCCCTCGTCGCTCAGCGGCACCGCCCCGACCTCGCGCGCGAGCGAGCCGGCCACGCGGAACGTGAAGTCGACAAGCTGGTCGAGCACCGGGTTCACGCGGTCGGCGTTGACGTAGACGAACTCGACGCGCGCGAGCGGGGCGTAGGCGCCGCTCTGGACGGTTTCGGCCGAGGGCACGACGCACCCGGCCCCGCTGTCGACGGCGAGGACCCGGAGCCGGTCGGCGTTCTCCTCGACGTAGGCGAGCCCGAAGAAGGCCAGCGCGCCCTCGTCGCCGGCGACGCCCTGGATGAGCACGTTGTCGTCCTCGGACGCCGTGTAGTCCGTCCGGCTGGCGCCCTCCTCGCCCATGATGGCACCGGTGAAGTAGTCGTAGGTGCCGCTGCTCGTGCCCGGCCCGTACAGCTCGAGCGGGGCGTCGGGGAAGCCGGGGCGGACGTCGGCCCAGGTGTCGACTCGGCTGCCCGGCTCCCAGATCCGCCGCAACTCGGCGACGGTCAAGCAGTCGACCCAGTCGGTGGCGGCGTGCGTCACGATCGCGATGCCGTCGTAGGCGACGGGCAGCTCGACGAAGTCAACGCCGGCGGCTTGCAGGCCCGCGATCTCGTCGGCGTCGATTGCCCGGCTCGCGTTCGAGACGTCGGTCTCGCCGCGGGTGAACTTGGCGAACCCCCCGCCCGTCCCGCTCGCCCCGACCGTCACGCGGACGCCCGGGTGGTCGCGCATGAACTCCTCGGCGACGGCCTCCGCCAGCGGGAACACCGTCGACGAGCCGTCGACGCGGACGGAGCCGGACAAGCCGCCGGGGTCGGTCTCCTCGCACCCGGCGCAGCCGGCCAGCGCGAGCAGGAAGAAGAGGAGGGCGAGGCGCATGACCGCTCGAACCCCCAGCCCAGCCCGAGTATTCAGATCGGTCGGTTATCGTTGTGTGTCCCGGCGCTGGGCGCCGTCGTGCGAGACGTCGCGACGCGTCCCCTCCCCCCGCGATGCCGAGCCCTGGCCGCTGGAGGAAGGCGTCGGCGACTTGGCGAGGCGCGACGGCGGAGGTCACGGATCGGTAACGGTCAGGCCACGGTGGGGTCACGTCGAGCGAGCGGTCGGGGCTCTAGCCTCGTCGTACCCCGACCCCGCCCGTCATGCGCTTGTTTCTCGCCGTCCTCGTGGCGCTCCTCGCCGCCGCCTCGCCCACCGCCCAGGACGTCCGCCAGGGGCTCCCGCTCAACGTCACCGTCCACGCGTACGAGGCCGGGCAGGGCCGGACGGGTACCGCGGGTGCGTTGCTGTTCGACCCCGCGCTCCGCCCGTTCTTCCACGGCGTCGCCTCGGGCGACCCGGCCCCCGACGGGGCCGTGCTGTGGACGCGCGTGACGCCCGAGACCGACGCCGAGGTGGAGGTGGGCTGGCGGGTCGCCACCGACCCCGGCCTGGACAACGTGGTCCAGAGCGGGACGGCCCGGACGGACGCCTCGCTGGACTACACCGTCCGCCTCGAGGTCGGCGGGCTGGAGGCCGGGACCACGTACTACTACGGGTTCACCGCGCTCGGCGCGAACTCGATCACCGGCCGGACCCGGACGGCCCCGGCCCAAGGCGTCGGCCAGCTCCGGTTCGCCGTCACGTCGTGCTCGAACTACCAGCACGGGTACTTCATCTCGTACCGCGGCATCGGCGCCCGCGCCGACCTCGACGCCGTCCTCCACCTCGGCGACTACTTCTACGAGTACGGGGCCGGCACCTACGGCAACGACGGCGTGGTGGCGCGCGACCGCGCCCACGTCCCGCTCCAGGAGACCGTCTCGCTCGACGACTACCGCCTCCGCCACTCCCTCTACAAGCTCGACCCCGACCTCCGCTCGGCCCACCAGCAGCACCCCTGGATCACGGTCTGGGACGACCACGAGTCGGCCAACGACGCCTGGGAGGGCGGGGCCGAGAACCACAACGAGTTCCGGGGCCTCAGCGCCGCCGGCGACTCCCTCTTCGCCGACGAGGGGCTCTGGGCCCGGCGCAAGGGCGACGCCCAGCGGGCCTACTTCGAGTGGATCCCGCTCCGCCGGCCCGACCCCCGGGGCGAGTCCGGCCGGATCTACCGGCGCCTGAGCTACGGGCCGCTCGCCGAGATCTCCATGCTCGACACCCGGCTCCAGGGCCGGATGGAGCAGCTGGCGACGAAGACCGACGCCGCCGCGGGCACCGTCGCCGTCGACACGACGCGCTGGCTCGACCCCGACCGGACGCTCCTGGGCGCGGCCCAGCGGGAGTGGCTCCTGGACGGCCTCACCACGTCGACGGCCCGGTGGAAGCTGCTCGGCAACCAGGTCATGATGACGCAGCTCGCGTTCAACCCCTTCCTCTCGGGCACCGCCGCCCCGTTCACCAACCTCGACGCGTGGGACGGCTACCCGGCCGAGCGCGAGCGGATCCTGACGGCGCTCCAGCAGAACGGGGTCGACAACACCGTCGTCGTCACCGGCGACATCCACACGACGTGGGCCTCGGACCTCCCCGTCCAGCCGTTCGGCGGGTACGACCCGGCGACGGGGGCCGGCTCGGTCGCCGTCGAGTTCGTGACGCCGAGCGTGACCGCGGCCAACCTCAACGAGCAGCTCGGGATCCCAGCGGAGGCCGTCCCGGAGAACGTCCCCACCGAGAGCGAGGTCGGGCTGGCGGCGGCCTACCCCCAGCTCAAGACGGTCGAGCTCGACGAGCACGGGTACTTCGTCTTGGACCTGACCGAGGCCCGGGCCCAGGCCGACTGGTTCTACGTCAACTCCATCCTCGACCCCGCTTCGACGGAGCGGTACAGCCGGTCGTTCTACACCGAGGCCGGCGCGAACCGCCTGCAGCGGGCCGACGCCCCGGCCGCGGGCAAGCCGAGCCCGCCCGCGCTGGCCCCGGCCGACCCACCGGCCTTCCAGGTGGCGGCCGAGGGCGCGCCGGGCTCGGGACAGGCGCTCCTGATCGTGGGCGCCTACCCGAACCCGGCAGCGGGCCGGGCCCACCTCGCCTACGTGCTCAACGAGCCGCGGACGGTCCGGGCGACGGTCTTCGACGCGACCGGCCGCGTGGTGGCCGTGCTCCACGACGGGCCCCAGGCGGCGGGGGCGTACGCGCTCGACTTCGAGACCGCCCCGCTGGCGGCGGGCGTGTACGTCCTCCGCGTCACGGACGGGGCGACGACGGCCACCCGGACGCTCACCGTCGTCCGGTAGCGCCCGGCCGCGCTCGTCGCGGAGCGCGCGCGCCGGTCCCCCGACCTAGTCGCCGAGGCCGACGACCCCGGACCACGGGTAGTCGCCCTCGGACTCCCACGCCGGCCGCCAGTGGTACACCCGGGCCAGCTCGCCCGGGGCGTCCCGGTCGGCGAGGGCGAGGTTGAGGCGGATGGCCGTGAGCGGCGCGTCGGACCGGCCCCGGAAGAACGACCACGGCAGCCAGACCTCGACGGCGTAGCCGGTCGGCGTCGGGCCGCTGGCGGCGCGGACGGCGGCGGCGGGCTCGGCGAAGTCGCCGTCCACGACGACGATGCCCCGTTCGCTCGCGCCCGAGAGGTCGACCACGAACGCGGGGTCGTCGTCGCCCTCGCCGCCGGGGTGGGGGTCGGCCCAGACGATGAGTGCGTCGTGGCGCGGCGCCTCCGTCGCGGCGTCCCACGGGCCCTCGCCCGGGTCGGTCGAGACGGCGTCGTCCTCGACCCGGACGCCGAGCGTGACGCCGCCGGCGTCGTGGCGGACGCCGAACGCGAGCGAGGCGTCCGCCGGACCGTCCCACAGGTCGGGCGCGTCGCGGCCGGGGTCGCCCGCGAGCCGGGCCTCTGCGGGCCGCGTCATCGCGAACGGGAGCGGCCCCCACTCCGAGAGGTCGCCGTCGACGGTCGCGGCCGCGCGCTCCGACTGGTACGTCGCCTCGACGGCCACGGCGCGCTCGGACCGGTACCGGATCTCACCGTCTGGGGCCTCGAACGCGAGGTCGGCCGAGAGCCGGGTCGCCGGGAACGCCCCGGGCGTGACGGGCGCGGCCGTCCGCATGGTGAACGCCAGCGCGCGGCGCTGGCCCGGCTGGAGCGCGACCGCGTGCGCGGCGGGCTCGACCTGGAGGCCAGGCCCCCCGAGCGTGAACCGGCCCTGGAGCGGGTAGTCCTCGCGGTTGTGGACCTCGACGGCCACTCGAGCCTCGTCCGTCGCGCCCTGGGCCCGGAGCGGGGCGACGGTGACCGACCCGTCGCGGAGCGCGTAGCTCTGCTCGCGCGTGGCGAAGTAGGCGTCGGCCGCGTCCGCCTCGGGCGTCCCGCCGGGGACCACGTCGAGGAGGCGGCCGTCGAGGTCGAAGGCGCGGTACGTCACGCCGTCCGCGCGGGCGTCAACGACCCAGACGTGGCGGAGCGAGCCGGCCTTGGCGTGGTACCACCGCCGCGACAGGTCGACGGGCCGGTCGCCCCGGCCCCAGGCCCCGTCGCCGAGGTAGAGCACGCCGTCGGCGTCGACGGAGTCGCCGCGGAGCGGGTGCGTCCGCTTGAACGTGTGGTCGTGGTTCTCGAAGGCGGCCGTGAGCCCGTGGCGGTCGAAGACGTCGCCCCACGCCGCCCGGCCCGCCACCGACATCCCGCCGTCGTACGCCCGGTGGCTGGGGTAGAGCGGGACGTGGTAGAGCGCGAACCGGTGCGGCACGCCGGCGTCGGCCGCCAGCTGCGCGTCGAGCCACCTCGCCTGCTCGCCGCCGTGGGCGACGACGTGGCCGGTGTCGAGCGCGTACACGACGACGTTCGCCCCGAACGCCCGGCGGAAGTAGCTCCGGGGCGCGTCGCGCGGCGTCTGCGGGAAGAACCCGAAAAAGAACGGGGCGCTCTCGACGCCGCCGAGGTAGCCGCCCTGGACCTCGTGGTTGCCGACGGCGAGCACGAGCGGGACGGTGAGGCCGTCGGGCGTGACCATGTGGGCCCACTGGTCGAACCAGGCGTCCCACCGCGCGACGCGGCCGAGGTCGCCGTCGGCGTAGGCCACGTCCCCGCCGACGAGGGCGAACTGGGGGCCGTAGGCGGCCGCGTGGCGGTGGAGCCGGAGCACCTCGTCGCTCACGCCGAGGTCGCCGCCGGACACGAACCGGACCGGCCGATCGTCGTCGGGGACGGTGCGGAACGCCCGCTCGGCGCCCTCGGCCCCGGGCGCGCCGGCGACGAACCGGTACCGCGCGCCGGGGCCGAGGCCCGCCAGCTCGACGACGTGGACCCACCGCTCCTCGTCGAGCCCGGGGATCTGGTGGCTCGCGCCGCGGGCGTCGAGCGACAACGCGCCGTCGCCCTCCGGCCCGTAGCGGACAACGCTGGGCCCTGGCGCTCGGCCGAACGTGTGGTACACCACGGTCATCGTCGTGGCGGGATCGCCCTGCCACGTGAGGTAGACGTGCCGGGGGCCGTCGCCCGTGCCCCGGTCCGCCGCGCCGGACGCCTCCGGCGCCTGGAGGTCCGGCGCGAGGGGGCGGGGCGCGCACGCGGTGAGTGCGGCCACGAGGAGGAGACAGGCGACGCGGGGCATGGGCGTAGAGGCGGCTGGCGATCGAAACCGGCAGTCTAGCCGCCAGGCGCTCGCGCGAGGCGCCACCACAGGCCTTGGGCGCGACCGTAACCCAGTAGCAATGCTGCGGTCACGCGCCGCTAACGGACCGGTAACGCTCGGCTAACCGGCGCCTACCGGCAGGCGGGGAAGTTGGCGCCTTCACACTCCCGCCCGTCGATGCGCCTGTTGCTCCCCGTCCTCCTGCTCCTCGTCGCCCCCCTGGCGGCGGCCCAGTCCGGCCTCGTGATCGGGGACGTCTCCGACGCCGCGGCAGGCGGCCCGCTCCCGGGCGCCACGGTCCGGCTCCTGGACGCCGCTGACGCGCTCGTCCGCGGCGCCGCGACGGACGCGGAGGGCGGCTACCGCATCGCGGCCGTCCCCGCCGGGACGTACACGCTCTCGGTCAACTACCTCGGCTACGCCGAGGCGCGCCGGCCCGTGACCGTGGCCCCGGGCGCGACGGTCCGCGCCGACGTGGCGCTCGCGCCGGCGTCCCTGGAAATGGAGGGCGCCGTGGTGCTGGGCACGCGCGCGCAGGGGCAGGCCGTCGCGCTCCAGCAGCAGCGCGAGGCCGCCAACATCGTCAACGTGATCTCGGCCGACCAGATCGGCCGGTTCCCCGACGTCTCGGCGCCGGAGGCGCTGCAGCGCGTGCCCGGCATCGGCGTGCAGCGCGACCAGGGCGACGGCCGCTTCATTCAGATCCGCGGCGCCTCGCCGCAGTTCACGACCGTCACGTTCAACGGCGAGCGGATCCCCTCGCCCGAGGGCGACGTCCGCCAGATCGCCCTCGACGCCGTGCCCACCGAGGTGCTCCAGGCCATCGAGGTCTCCAAGGCCATCACGCCCGACATGGACGCCGACGCCATCGGCGGCTCGGTCAACCTGGTCACGCGCCGCGCGCCCCAGCAGTTCTTCGCCGCTGGCGACCTCGCCGGCGGCTACTCCAGCCTGCGCGCCGACGCCGCCGGGCGCGGCTCGTTCACCCTCGGCACGCGCACGCCCGACGGCCGCCTGGGCGTCATCGCGGGCGCGTCGCTGAACAACCGCGCCTTCGGCTCCGACGACTTGGAGCCGGAGTACGACCTGGGCGACGACGACGTCCCCTCGGGCGACGACGGGCTGGCCGAGCTCCAGGCCCGCTGGTACGACCTGGTGCGCGAGCGCATCGGCGGCCACGCGGCCGTGGACTACGCGCTCGCGCCGGGCCAGACGCTCTTCGTCCGCGGCGTGTTCAGCCAGCTCCGCGACAGCGAGCAGCGCCGCCGCGCCGTGTTCGTGCCCGAGGACGGCGAGGTGGAGTACAACCACAAAAACCGCACGGAGCGGCTCCGGACCCTCAACCTCACCGCCGGCGGCGAGCACGCCTTCGCGACCGGGCTGGAGGTGGACTACCGGCTCACGGTCGCGGCGTCCGAGGAGGACACGCCCAACGACGACGAGATCGCCTTCGTCGCCGAGGACGTCGCCTTCGGGAGCGCGAGCCTGGGCGACCCCGACCGCCCCGCGCTCGGCCTCGCCGGCGGCCTCGACGCCTCCGCGTTCGCCTTCGACGCCATCGAGCCGGCCGCCAGCCTGACGACGAACACCGACTACGTCGGCGCGCTCAACGTCGCGCTCCCGTTCGCGCTCGCCGGCGAGCGGAGCCGCGTCCAGGTCGGCGCCAAGGTCCGGCTCAAGCGGAAGGACCAGGACGTGAGGGAGTCGGCGTACGAGGGCCTCGACCTCACCCTCGCCGAGTTCGGCGACGCCTCGTTCGCCGACGTGTTCGGCGCGGGCTACGGCTACGTCCCCGGCGACTACCCGCTCCCGGGCACGCTCACGTCCAACGAGCAGATCGCGAGCTTCGTCGGCCTGTTCCGCGACGGGCTGGAGGCCGACGACGTGGCCGGGATCGAGGGCGACCTCGAGGATTTCGACGCGCGCGAGGACACCTACGCCGCCTACGCGATGGCCGAGCTCGCCTTCGGCGACTGGCTCGTGCTGCCGGGCGCCCGCTTCGAGTTTACCGACGTGGAGAGCACGGGCTTCGAGAGCGTCGTCGAGGAGGAGGTTGACGAGGACGGCGACGTCTCGACGGACCTCGTGGGCGTCCGCGCGGCCACGGCGACGAGCGACTACGGGTACCTCTTCCCCATGCTCCACGTCCGCTACCGCGCCACGCCCCGCACGAACGTCCGCGCCGCGGTCACGACGGCCCTGGCGCGGCCCAACTTCTTCGACCTCGCGCCCTACCGCGTCCAGGACGACGACGAGGTCGAGATCGGCAACCCCGCGCTCCGCCCGGCGCGCTCGCTCAACCTCGACCTCCTCGCCGAGCACTTCCTGAGCAGCATCGGCGTGGTCTCGGCGGGCGTGTTCTACAAGCGGATCACCGACCCCATCGTGTCGACTCGGTTCGACGAGGTGAGCGCCGTCACGGGCGAGGACCTGGAGGTGACGCAGTCCATCAACGGCGAGTCCGGGAGCATCCTAGGCGTGGAGGTGGCCGTGCAGCAGCAGCTCCGGTTCCTTCCCGGCGCGCTCTCCGGCCTAGGCGTCTACGCCAACTACACCTACACCCAGAGCGACGCCACCCTCGCCGACGGCTCCGAGGCCGTCTTCCCCGGCCAGGCAGACCACCTCGCGAACGTGGCGCTGAGCTACGAGATGGCGGGGTTCTCGGGCCAGCTCTCGTACAACTACACCGGCCGCTTCCTCGACGAGTTCGGCGGCGACGGCGTGGGCGCGAGCCGCGCGGCGGACCTGTTCGTGCGCGAGCGGCACGGGCTCGATGCGCAGGCGTCGTTCCAGGTCACGCCCCGGGTGCAGGTCTTCGGCGAGGCGATCAACCTGCTCAACGCGCCGCTCGTGGTGTTCCAGGGCATCGAGACGCGGCCGATCCAGCGGGAGTTCTACCGGCCCAGCGGCTGGATCGGCGTCCGCATGACCTACTGAGCCCGCCTGGTCGTTCAGACTCCCCACCTCGGCCGCGCTCTCGGCCTCGCGAGCGGGGACCTGAGACCCCGCACCATGCGCACGACCCCTGTCTTCGTCGTGTCTCTCGCGCTGGCGGCCCTCGCCGCCAGCGCGGCGGGCTGCGCGTCCCCGGGCCCAGCCGCCAGCGCGGGCGAGGCGTTCCGCGTCCGCTCCGACGCTGGCGCGCCGCTCGACGCCGACCGCGGCTGGGCCGCCGCCCAGGGCGAGCCGGCGACGGTCATAGCCGACCGCCCCTTCCGCATCCGGTTCGAAGCGCGAGCGGGAGACGGCGACTCGCTCCGGCTTCAGGTCCGCCGGGGCGGCGGGCCGTGGGAGCGGGTCAGCGCCCACGACTTCCCCTACCCCGAGGCTGCCACGCCGCGCGTGAGCGTCGTCTCGACGGCGGCCTATGCCGACGGCGCGGCGACGGTCGACCTCCTCGCGGGCTCGGCGCTCCCGTTCTCGCCGGGCGCGGGCGTCTCGCTGAACGCCGCCAGCGGGGCCGGAGCGGCCTCCGGAACCCATGGCGAGTGGGAGTGGCCCGTCGTCGTCCGCCGCTACGCCGACGGGCCGGTCGCGAACGAGGACGGCGACGCGTTCGCCTTCCGCCTGGTCGACGGCGCGGGCCGTCCGGTCTCGGCCGTCGCCGCGGTCACGCTCGCGGTGCCGCCCGGCCACCTCGGCGGGACGTTCGTCGAGACGCCGTCGCGGATCGGCCCGTTCGAGGCCTCGAACGGCGACCTCTTCGTCGTCATGGAGCCGACGGAGACCGACAACGTGATGATGGTCGTGACGTCCAGCGACGGCGGGCGCACCTGGCGCGAGGTCGACGGCGCCCACCGGCCCACCGCCGACGACCTGGAAGGGGTCGGGGCGGTCGTCCACGACGGGACACTCCACGTCCTCCATCAGACCTCGGAGCACGTCTGGCACCACGCCTTCCGGACGTCGGACCACCCGACGGCCCCCGGCACCTGGGCGTTCACCGACGAGCTCGTCGCCGAGCCCGGCGAGCCGCCGACCCAGGTGGCCTCGCTCGTCGCGCGCCCCGACGGCACGCTCGTCGCCGTCTACGGCGGGCCCGAGACCCTGCACCTCCGGACGCGCTCCGCCAACGGCGGGTGGTCCCCGCAGGTCGACGTCGCGCCGGGAGGCCCCGTCGAGTCCGGTCCGCACCTGGCGCGGGGTCCCGGTGACGTGGTCCACCTCGCCTACACCGCCGGCGACGGGACGGCCTGGCTCCGGCGCGTCGGGCCTGGCCTGGCGTTGTCCCCGGCCCTCTTGGTGGCCGACGGACTCGGCACGACGGAGACCGACGTGGGGGCGGTCGCGCCGCTGGCGGTCGCGGGGGACGCCGTGGTCGTGGTGTACCGGCGTCCGGACGGCGGCTTGTGGTCCCGGCGAGTCGGGGGGGACGGCTCGATGCGCGACCCCGCCCGGGTGACCGAGCGGGCCGTCGCCCAGAACCCCGTCGACTCCGACCAGGTCGCCGCGGACGTCGTCGCCGTGGGCGCGGAGGTCCACGTGCTGTTCGTCGAGGACGGGACCGGCCACCTCTACCACGTCAGCGCCAGCGCCGAGGGGGACTGGGGCGCCGCCCGGCTCGTCGCCAGCGACCTCGACGCGCAGTGGGTCCGCGCGCTCCCCGTGGGTGCCGGCCTCGGCTACGTTGTGGACGCGGGCTCGAACGGGGGCTCGGGGAAGAACCGGTACGGCGAGGTCCGGCTGGACGACTGAACCGCTTGGGCCTTCAGAGACCGTCTGTGAGCGCTCTCCGTAGGCTCGACCTCGAACGGATTCATACGGGGTCCGTGCGCTGATAATCCACCGAGCGGTTACGGATGCCATGTTACGGGATCGTTACCGGCCGCCCGTGCCGTGGACTCTCCCCGCCTTCCGCCGCCCCTTCCCGAGTTGCCTCTCCGGTCCGGCGTCCGTGACGCCCTGACGATTGAGGTGGCCGGGATGGATCTGACCCTCACCGAGATCCGGGCTCTCCCTCCACGTCTCGCGGCGATCGTGCAGCACCGCCTTGGGGCTCTCCCTCTGGGTGAACGGCACGGCGACTCCGGGGCGAGGCGCACGCCGCCGACGTGAGCACCCGGCGGAGCGGTCCG